>OZ244903.1:0-2261557 GCA_965221625.1 Dehalococcoidia bacterium | reverse complement strand
GCGTGCGCGCGAACGACGGCGAGTACTCCGAGGCGGAGACTGGTTTCAATCGCGCGATATCTCTGGCACCCGATGATGGTGGTGTCTATTGGTGGCGAGGACGGTATTTCCGAGATATCCGTATCGATGGACAGGCTGCGTATGACGACTTCACGAAGGCGATCGAGTTGCAGCCGGCGAGGGCATCGTTCTATCTTGATCGTGGCGTCCTGTTGGCCCGTTCTAGGAACTTCGCCGAGGCGAAATGGGACTTGGAGGAGGCACTCTCGCTTTCCGAAGACCCGAAGTTGCCGCGAGTGATTGAGACGGCGGAGCAGTGGCTAGAGTTCATTGAGCGCGAAGCACCCGACACCGAATCTCGAGAACCAGGCTCATCACCGAACCCCTAACGCGGATCCTGCTGCAATTGCATATCCTGCTCATCGGTACTTGGGTGGAAGTTGCACCGATTTCGACGTGTCTAGACCGCATGCGCGGCATCCGTTAGGTGCTAAATTGGCGATAGTCTCAAGCTATGCAGTTTGAAAGGTGACTATTCTTGAAAGTCGTTGTTACTCCGATGCCTGACGGTGTCGGTCCGGGCGAAGCGAGCGACGTCGTGATGCGGGACTTGGTTCAGACGTTTCCCGAAGTGGAGTTCGTCTGGTGCGAGTCGGAGGAAGATCAGTTGATCGCCATGCCAGGGGCTGAAGTCTATTGCGGTTGGCCAACTCGCAAGGTGTTCTTGGCTGCTGACGGTCTGAAATGGGTTCATTGCACAGGAACTGGCATCGATGGCATCACCAAGATTCCAGAACTTGTGGCAAGCGGGATCCCGGTCACGAACTCGCGAGATTCTCACGTTAGCCCGATGGCGACGCACGTTTTCGGTCTGATTACGTCACTGTCGCAAGGACTTTGGCGCATGCGAGATCAGCAACGGAACGGAGAGTGGCGTCCGGGCGACTACGCGTGGCGGCAGATAGATCTCGAAGGTCAGGTTCTGGGTGTCTACGGTTTCGGCAACATCGGGCGACGCGTAGCCCGACGCGCGACGGGGTTCGACATGCGGGTAATCGGCGTGGACAAGGACCCGAGAAAATGCGAAGATACCGAAGCGGTTTGGGGATTGGACAGGTTGGATGATCTGTGCCGAATTTCAGATTGGTTCGTCGTTGCCGCACCGTTGACAACCGAGACAATGGATTCGATTGATGCGCGCCGATTGGCATTGATGAAGGAATCCGCACACGTGATCGTGATTAGTCGCGGCGGGATCGTGGACGAAGTTGCGCTTTGCGATGCGATCAGAGGCGGTCGGTTAGCCGGTGCGGGTTTGGACGCGATGGATCCGGAGCCGCCTGATGATGACAGTCCGCTGTGGGACACTCCAAACGTAATTTTCTCGCCGCACGCCTCGGCATCGGTGCCGTCGATGTATCAGGGTCGACGCGAGGTGTTCAAGGAGAATCTCCGCCGGTTCCTCGCCGGCGAAGCCTTCATCTACGAATGCGACAAATCGGCGGGATATTGACTCTCGACTTCGCCTCGAACTGCGGCGGGACGCGCCGCGAAACTGACTGTAGGTGCCGCGCGGTCCGAAGGTGCCTATTGCATCGGGGAGTATGGAGTGGGAGCCAATAGACGGTTGTCGACGTTCCTGACGATGATGCCGTCCTTGTGCGACTCCTCGAATACCTTCTGCCACTCGGGGTCAGCTCGGAAGTCTGCCCATGCCTGTACGCGTTGATTGTGGTCTTCGAAACCGACCAGATAGACGAGGTGATTGCTGCTGGGTCCGACGTCGTAAGTCCAGTATCCGATGTTCTTGATTCCGTGTTTTTCGAAGAGTGCCATAGTGTGGTTGGCGAACCTGGCGTGGAGGTTCGGCAGCTTGCCGCCGTAGCATTCGTAGATGCGAAGTTCGTAGATCATCGCTTAAGACCTTCCTCAGTGCTAGAAACGTTGTGTCGCGGATTGTACGCCGTCGGTAAACTGAGTTGAAGCCTACCGGAGAGGCCGATACCAACTAAACGTGAGATTGTTCGATGGTGGGGAAATCCCGGTTGTTGACGTCTCTGACGTAGTCCCTTACCGCGTCGGTGATTACCCCGGCGAGGTCTCCGTATCTGCCGGCGTGCTTCGGGCGAAACGTCGGATCTAAACCCAGCATGTCGTGCAGCACTTGGACTTGCCCATCGCAGTATGGACCGGCACCGATGCCAATCGTTGGTATGGCGAGTTCTTCGGTGATCTGTTGGGCGAGAATCGCGGGCATGAGTTCGAGAACGATCGAAAACGCACCGGCGTCTTGCACAGCACGAGCGTCGTTGATGACACGTTCTGATGCGTCGCCTCGACCTTGAACGCGGTACCCGCCGAATGCGTACACGGATTGCGGCGTGAATCCCACGTGTCCCATTACAGGTATGCCGGCGTCAACGATGGCTCGTATCTTGTCTTGCGCTGTGTACCCGCCTTCGAGTTTCACCGCTTGGCAACCGCTCTCCTGCATGAAACGCGTCGCGTTGCGGACGGCTGTCGGGATGTCTGAATGGTAGCTTCCGAATGGCATATCGGCGATAATCAGTGCGTTTTTTGCACCTCGTGCCACCGCGGACGTTGCGCGGAGCATGTCGTCCATGGAAACCGGGATCGTCGATTCGTAACCGAGAACGACGTTGCCGAGACTGTCGCCAACCAATATCGAGTCGATGCCTCCCATGTCGACCAGCATCGCTTGGTTGTAGTCATACGCGGTGACCATCGAAATGGGCTTCCGCGATTCCTTCATCTGCTGGAACCTGCGGATGTTAACGCGTTTGGTAGGGTGAGGCATGATTCAATTATCCACCGAGGTCGAATCTCGCGTGATCGCCGGCATACGGATAATCGAGTCATCCATGAGGTAGCCAGAGGGGGTTTTAACTTTTTTTGGGCAAAGGCCAAGCTCGCGAAATCGATAAGGAGATCTATGTGCCGTACCTCGATACGCTGAGGCGATACGCAGATTTCTCGGGACGCGCGACACGTTTCGAGTTCTGGTCGTTCGCGGTGGTAAACCTGTCACTCCTGTTCGTTTTGTGGTCCTTATTCCACGCGTTCGAAAGGACATTTTCGGAAAACATCGTTGTAACGGCTGTCTTCGTCGGATACCCGTTGCTGGTATTGATTCCAAGCGTCGCAGTAACGATTCGTCGTCTCCGAGATGCGGGCAGATCTCCGAGATGGATACTCATTCCAATCTTGCCCGTGTTCGGTGCCGCGGTATTACTCGTCATGATGTTTTTGCCTAGCAAGGCAGACATCGTGGATGAAGAGATCGCCATCGAGTCCGTCCCCGACGCACATTGAGATGAAGTGGTAAAACAGGAATCGGCATGTGTTATGCGCATCGCCTAGGGATTGAGTTCGATTGCGGAGATTTGCGATGAAGATAGCGAATCGGGACGTGTTGTACTACGAGCATTCAGTGCACAACCCAGTTACGCTGCGCGTGGAACCGGGCGAGTGGTTCGAGGTGCAGACTCAGATGAATCGCGGACCCGATTCCGAGTTGGTGCCGGACGACATTAGAGATCTCTACAACACCTATCGTTCCGATTCGCAACCGACAGATCGCGGCAACGCTTCAAGCGGTTGTACTTGGGTCGAAGGTGCCGAGCCGGGGATGATGCTCACGGTGCACGTCGGCGAGATTGTTACGCATCCCGTAGGCTGGACCCGTTACGCGGGTAGCACAGGTGCCATGCCCGGATATCTAGGACCCAGCAACATCGGTCCGCAGTTCAGGATTTGCCGCATTGACGTCGAGAACGGTCGGATCATCTGGGATGACAGGTTGTCATTTCCGGTGGCGCCGATGCTCGGCGTGGTGGGTGTCGCGCCGTTGCGAGAATCGAGGCACAACGGTTGGGCTGGCATGTGGGGAGGCAACTTCGACATCCAAGAGGTGACTACCGGGGCAAAATTGCATCTGCCCATATATCACGAAGGCGCATTGTTGCACGTTGGCGACATGCATGCTCGCCAAGGCGACGGCGAGATCTGTGGCGGCGGCGGCATAGAGACGGGTGGTTCAGTGAAGCTCAAGGTCGAGCTCTCTCCCGGACCACCAGAGATGACGTGGCCCCGTATCGAAAACGATACGCACATCATGACCACTGGTATCGAGAAACCAGCTGAGGATGCATTCCGCATCGCGTTAACTGAGATGATCTTGTGGTTGGAGGCAGACTACGGCATGAACCAAGGTGAAGCGTTCATCTTCTTGGCACAGTGCCTTGAGGCGCGAGTCACCCAGTTCGTAAATCCAACGTATTCGTATGTTTGCAAGGTAAACAAGAAATACTTGGTTTGATCTCCCAACCGAGTTGCGAGAAGATTTGACGTACAAATTGGCATCTGGGGTTTTGTTGGGCATCGTCGATTTCTCGGATGGATCGAATGAAGAGTACCGTAAGCGGTTGTTAGACCGGTTGCGGAAGAGACGAGATGAGGATCCCGGATATCGAGTCGTGGACATCGGTGGAGGGCACAACCCCTGGGCAGACGAGGTGGTAGATGCCTATGTTGACGTCTTCGAGTTCGAGACGGACAAACCTTTGTACGTGGGTGATATCAACGATGACGAGATCTGGCGCACATTGCAGCTTGACGGGGTGTTTGATTTCGCGATAGTTTCGCATGTGTTGGAAGACATTCGGAATCCGATGATGGGTTTGAAGTGGCTTCCATTGGTGGCCAAATCCGGCTTCCTCGGCTTGCCAGTGAAGCATCGAGAGTTCGCCAACAACTCTTCGCCGTACTGGTTGGGCCAGTCACACCATTGCTGGATCTTCGGCGTGAAGCAGGACGAGTCGGGAGAATCGGTGCTGATTGCCGTGCCGAAGTGGCACTGCATTAACTACTTTAACGATCAAATCGGGGTCAACGACGCGATTGACGAGGACGGTGAATTCGGTCGGCGCAGGCTCGGATGGTTCGATCCTGACAAGACTGGAAATGAGCTGGAGTTAGGCGTAGTCTGGGAAGGTTCATTACCCTATTGGGTCCCCGAATACACGTACGATGACGCGACGCAGATCGAGATCTACAGGACTGTGTTTGCGGAGGGCGTGTGATGGCAGGGATAGACTTTCGCGGCCTCGGCATGGACGCGTCGGATGTCAAACGGCTTGCGGACTTTTGGTGCGCAGCCGCAGGTTACGAGGTTGAAACTGCCGGATATCCATACTACGCAGTGCTGGACCCGGGATTGAGGCGCGCGCCTCGCATCATCGTGGTGGCGGTGCCGGAAGGCAAGACTTCAAAAAACCGATTGCACTTGGAGTTCGACGCGCCAAACCCGCTTCAAGAAGCGGAAAGAATTGTCCGGTTAGGTGCGCAGTTCGTGGCAGAGCACAAGATGCACGGCGCGCATTGGGTCGTCATGCATGACCCTGAAGGTAACGAGTTCTGTTTGGTGGATCACTAGTCTTTCGAGATTTGGTTGAGTGATGTCGGAATCTCATTTGAAACGCGATAATTCAAGGCGATTGATGGGCCGTGCGCGAAAAGTCGTTGCCGGCGGCGTGTCGTCTCAGATTCGCCTCGCCGAACCGGGTGGCGAACCACTATTTTTCGATCGAGCGGAAGGTGCTTTGATGTGGGATGCCGACGGCAATCGCTACGTCGACTACATCCAAGGCATGGGTCCGAATCTATTTGGCCATGCACCTGAGTTCGTTTCGCGGCAGGTTGCAGCCGACATGCGTAACGGATACGTGTTGGCAGCTCAGTTCGAACGCGAGCTGGAAGTCGCAGAGATGGCTGCGGAGGCAATTCCCATCAAGGATTGCACCGTGCGTTTCGCGGGGTCGGGCACTGAGATTGTTCAGTTGGCATTACGATTGGCGCGCGGTTGGACCGGTCGTTCGAAGTTCATCCGATTCGAAGGGCACTATCACGGTTGGATGGACAGCGTCAATCACTCGGTTCACCCGCCTTTGGGTCCTGCGGGAGACGTCGACCGTCCGATCGCTGTAGGCGAGTCGCAAGGGATGGATCCTGGTGTCGCGGAGCAAGTGATCCCTTGTCAGTGGAATGATCTGGCCCAATTAGAAGCAGCGTTGGAACGCAACCGTGATGAGGTGGCGGCGGTGATCATGGAGCCAATCAACGCGAATACCAACTGCATAATGCCGGAACCGGGCTTTCTGCGAGGCGCGAAAGAGTTGGCACATCGGCACGGTGCGTTGCTGATATTCGACGAAGTGATAACTGGTTTCCGGGTCGCCTACGGAGGTGCGCAGGAGTTGCTAGGCATCACGCCCGATTTGGCGACCTATGCCAAGTCGATTGCGGCGGGATTCCCGATTGCGATGTTGGCTGGACGACGCGAGGTGATGGACATGTTGGGTAGCGGCGACGTGTATCACGGCGGGAGTTTCAACTCTAATGTGATGTCGATCTCAGCTGCGTACGCGACCTTGCAACATCTGAGGTCTGAGGGTCCGTCGTTCTATGCCGAGTTGGAGCGCAAGGGCGAGCGTCTGAAGTCGGGTTTGAGTCGCGCTGGCATTGAGACGGAGACGTCGATTCACGTTCAAGGGTTGGGTAGCGTGTTCGGAATATCGTTCAACCCCAGTGGGGACGTAATCCGCAACTATCGGGATCACGCGTCCAAGTGCGACGACGCGCGTTATTCGCAGTTTGCGTCGGAAATGATGTCCGAAGGAGTGCGACTGTCGTCGAACGGTCGAGTGCACATGTCTTCTGCACACACTGATTCGGATTTGGATGCGACGATCGTTGCGGCGAGACGAGCACTCGCGCGAATGTAGCGCGTGAGTGCGAATTCGGTATGTAGTCGCTTACTACGTTATTGTTTGCACACGCTTGGGTTTGCAACAATCAAAACCACGACGAAACGGGGATTGAGGTGGAGTGACGTTAAGTCGTCGCGGGTTTCGGAGATCTGGAGCAAATCAGTAGATGCAGCAGCAGTTGAGTTTTTCCGACTATGAGTCAACCAGGTCCAGCCGCGCGGGACACCGCGCTTCGGGATTGGGATCGGCTGTGGTCGGCGCGACTGAAGGCATCGGCAATCTCTCGGGTCGGTATGCGAGCGCATTTTGCCAGGCATACGATTACAAAGGCGCGGTTGAGGAAGTCTGCTCTAAACTCAGAGCCGATTTGGATGGCAAGAGCCCGGATCTGCTAATCGCGTTCGTCGCCTCCCCGATGCATCCTCCTTTCGACGACGTTTTGCCGAAGATCTTGCATGAACTTGATCCGAAGGTCGTGGTCGGTTGCTCTGCATTCGGCGTAATCGGCGCGGGCAAGGAGTACGAGGAAGGTCCGGGTCTTTCGATTCTGGCGTCGCGGTGTGACGTTTCAGGTATGCATCCGTTTTTCTTCGATGACACCGATGCGCGTGGTGAAAACGTGTCACCAGATTCTCTGATTGAGGTGGTTGGTGCCGCTCCGGAAGAGTTCGCCGACGGATCGATGCTAGTTTTCGTTGACCCGCTGACCGTGTCAACCGATAACGCGCTCTCGATGCTAGATTCTGCCTATCCGACGGTCAAGAAGGTAGGCGCGCTCGTGAGCGGTGGGTTCGAGTATCGAGAAAATCGATTGCTACTAGGGGATCGTGCGAGGAATCAAGGCGTCGCAGGGTTGATGATGAAGGAAAACATATCAATCGATACGATGTTCGCAGGCAGTGAGACACCGGTTGGTGATGAAATGGTCATCACTTCGTCGAACAAGAATGTGATCTACAAGTTAGGTACCGACACGCCGATGTCGGTACTGCAACAGGTGTTTGAGAAAGCGAATCCGAGGGATCAAGCCCGGATGGAGAGTTCGCTTGTGGTTGGTTTGGACACGACTGGCGTGATATCTGAAGGCGGATATCTCATGCGGAACATCATCAGCATGGATGGTGAGACTGGGCACATGGAGATTGGCGATCTAGTAGAAGATGGTCAAGTGATGCGCTTCCACGTGCGCAATCACCGCGAGGCGGCAGCGCGCCTCGGTAGCAAGGTGCGTGAATATGCTGAGTTGCGACGCAGTCGCGGCAGCGGGATCGACGCCATGCTTTCGTTCAACTCGATGGCACGCGGTTCGCGCATGTTCCGCGAAGACGATCACGACGCGAAAGTGATCATTGGTGGGTTCGGGTACGTTCCGACTGCCGGCTTCTTCTCCAATGGCGAGATAGTATCCAGCAAAGGCGGTTTCGCGGCTTTGGGCGACACTGAGGAGTATGTAACTCGGGTGATGGGTTACACGCACACGATGGCAATGCTGCGTGAGATCGGAAGCGGCAAATCCTAATAGTCCGGCATCAGATCTGACTAACCGGGTCCACCGCGTCGATGACCGCGCAAACGCTGCGGAGTGAATTGTTCAATGCGCTGGGATGTTGACCGGCTGCGTAACTCGTCGTTGCGGAGATGATGTAGTTGGCCGCAGTCGCCAAGAGTGCCAGATTGACGTGTCGCCTGAATGACTTGCAGTCATATCCAGATCGCACCGATGCGGGAAGACTGTCGTAATAAAGGTCAATGAGTTCCGAGAAGTGTTGTCGTGTGGCTGATGCGTTCAGTGTGGTGGCGAGAAACTTTGCGACGTCGCTGGTCGCGCCTCCGAGCACGGCGTCTTGCCAATCGATTAGGACCGGCGTGGGACGCAATGTGATGTTTCGGAGCATCATATTGTCGACATGGAGGTCGCCGTGCGCCAGCGTCGGCGTCCGTTGGTCAAGTTCATCAAGGATTTGATGGATGTGGTCGTTGAGGAAATCTGCCATCGTGTCGATGCGCGGCGTATTGCACGGATGCAGTTCGGGATCGTCGGCGATTAGCCGCCAATTCGGTGCGAGTAAGTCGGGATCTTCTTTGAAGATGTCGGCGCGATATGCGGATCGCAACCAAAGTCGACTCAGCTGTTCCTGCTCGCCCCAAAACCTGCCGTGGTGGTCTGCGAGGTTGCGAATGACCTCACGGATTGCTGGCAGTGTGAAATCGCTACGGTTTGGGTGAGCACCTAGGTCTTCGATCAGAATCGCCGCGGTTCGAGAGGCAGCATCGGAAATCTGGGCGTAGATTACAGGTTGGAAGTCCCCTTGATGTTGCTTCAAGAGCTCGTAGACGGCGATTTCACGAAGGTATGACCCAGTTGCGGCTTCGCGAGTTCGGTCGTTCGCTTTACGCGCCGGGATCTTGAGGACGGCGGTCTTGGGCACGTCGTCGTCTTCGGAAGTGCAGTCGATCCGCACGCGGAATACTTGAGACATCACGGAATTGCCGCGTGGCAGCAATTCGGCGTCCCGAATTCGGGCATTGCCGAATCCGGCGCGCGATAGCAACAAGTCACCGATAGCGGTTGCCTCACCGGAATCGGCCGCACTCTCAATTAGAGATCGGAAGGCAGCATTTTCGGTTATTTCGAATGCCATGAAAGGGTAGTTATCGGACGCGCTAATATCTCTAACAAACACGGATCGACGAGGAGGTTTCGTATGATGTCGAAGTTTGCAAGCAAGGTTGCGTTGATCACCGGCGGCGCGATGGGTATTGGCGGTGCTACGGCTCGACGTCTAGCTTTAGAGGGTGCGAAGGTGTTCATTGCGGATGTCAATGCAGACGCCGCTAACAACAACGTTGACCGGATCGAAGCATCAGGCGGCACGGCGAGTGCCTCCACTATCGACGTTTCGTCCTCCGCTGATTGTAAGAGGATGGTAGAGGAGGCGGTTGCAGAGTATGGTCGCCTCGACATACTGGTGCAGAACGCGTTCAGCGTGATCTCAGGTGAGTCGAGGATCCACGGGGACGCGATCGATGTAGGTGAGGAGGATTGGGACTACGGTATCGATGTGTTGGTGAAGGCACTCTATCTCGGTGCGAAGCACTCCGTTCCGCATATGCGCGCTGCTGGTGGTGGGTCAATCATCAATCTCGCCTCAGTTCACTCCTACCTTCAAGAGCCTGGAATGTTGGTCTACGAGACCTCCAAGGCGGCGGTAGTCGGAATGACTCGCCAGATGGCGGTCCAGTACGGTCCGGACGGCATACGCGTCAATGCAATCGGTCCGGGGCACATTGTTGGTGAAGGATTGGCCGAGATGTGGGCAGCGAATCCAGATGGTTTGGAGTTTTTCGCCAACCAGTATCCATTGCGCAGGACCGGTAAACCGGAAGAGATCGCTGCGGGAATCTCGTTCCTGTGTTCCGACGACGCTTCGTTCATCACTGGTCACACGTTGATGATCGACGGTGGACTTACAGTGCAGTTACAGGAGAAGTTTGGTTTGCGCCAGGCCCATTATGCGGCTACACATCCGAGCGCGAACATCCCGTTCCAATCGATGGAGTGACGTAAACTGCGGGTACCGACTAAGTGCCCGAACCGGGCCACTCGAAATCGCATACGACAAGTGTCGAAAGAGAGAATCATATGGAATTCGATGTAGAGGCCGAACTCCGAGAAGTAAGTCGATCGGTGGGCAAGTTGGAACTAGACGGCAAACCAGCCCGTTCAGTGTCGCTCTCCCGACTTTACGAAACTGCCATTGACGATCTGTGGAACGCGGCGACCGAGGCTGCCCGCATATCGATCTGGTTTGCACCGATTACGGGTGAGCTGAAGTTGGGAGGCCGGTATCAGATCGAAGGTAACGCGGGAGGTTCGATCAAAGAGTGCCGGCCACCGTCGGGCTTCTCGCTGACATGGGAGTTTGGCGAGGACGTGAGTTCGGTGGATGCCAGACTGGTTTCCCAAGGTGAAGGACAGACCCTCGCCGAAGTCACCCACGCATCAGTGCTGTCTCCGCATTGGGAGACTTACGGTCCCGGTGCCGTAGGAGTCGGCTGGGAGATGGCGTTGCTGGGATTGGCCATTCACATTGGCAACCCTCAAGGATCGCGGATCGATCCTGTTGCCTTCCTTTCCTCGCCGAAAGGCAGAGACTATACCTTCGGCAGCAGCGACGGTTGGGTTGAAGCGGATGTGGCATCAGGCACCGCGCCGGAGACGGCAAAGGCAACAGCGCGTCGTACCGCCGCGTTTTACCTCGGCGAGGATCTGGACGATCAATGACGGATGATGCCCTTGTGTGCAATCTCCGCTAGTGGTTTGCGGTCGTTCGGCGACTCGCGCTCTTGTAGATCCTTTGGGAGTGCTTCACGCGGGCCGATACGCCCCGCTACGAATCCGCACATTGCGGTGTAGTAATCGCTATTGATACCTAGATTGTCTCGCGCCTCGTCGTAGTCGATGCCAGCCATCCCATGTGTGAACACGTCGATTGAACGCGCACTCAGGGCTAGTGCCATCCATGCAGCTCCGGTATCGAACTGCGCGGTGAATGGCGACCGCCCTTCCGGCGTAGTGGTTTGGGCGAATATGAACCCGATTAAAGGTGCCTTCGCCGCCCACAGCTGGTTGCCGGGCATCAAGATCGAATTGAAGAGTTCGCGGTCAGGGCCATCGGTTTCGTAGACGAATAGCCAAGGTTGCCGATTGAAAGACGATGGCGCCCATCGGGCACCCTCAAAGATTGTCGCGATTTCTTCATCGGTTAGTGGATCGGACGAGAATGAACGGGGCGACCAGCGGTTGACAAATAAAGGGTCAACGTTTGCCGAAGGTATTCGAGGGTTGTGTGATTCTGTCACTTGCGCTGCTTTCGTATTAATGTGTAGTTCTGAGTTGACTGACAGTCGATTTTAACCACGCGTGTCGGTTACCCGGACGCGGTTTCTCGGAGCTGCGTCGATGAAATGGGATCGGAAAACAGGGTTTCAGGGATCTCCGTGAGTAGGCCTGAGTATCCGTCTGGGACGTTGATGTCGCGGACTGTCTTGAAGCCGCCTTGTTGGTCGTGCCTGCCGCCAACGTAGAAGTGCGCCCCGGCCGCTTTCAGTTTTTCCAAAGCTTCGAGGGTCGGTGATGCCGCGTTGGAACGCTCGTAAAATCGATCTTCGAACAATCTGACGGCGGTGTCGTAACCGATGACAAACTTCGGATTGAGCAGCAAACTCGCTTTCTCGGGGAAAGTGGCGGCGTTGGTGATTAGCACGGTGTCGGTCGGTACGTCGAACTGAGCCAGTCGCTTCAGGATTTCGCTTGCGTCGATGTCCGGTTTCTCGACATTGCGGACGGATATCTCGAAGCAAGGCGTCAGATCACCTCCGTCAACTCGCATTGCCGTTTCGAGCAGCGCGCGGTGGGCGCGATGCAACGGACGAAATGACCCGGCGAGCACTATCGCATTCTCGGGTGGTACATCGCACCACCTCGATCGGGGGTTGAAGACAAGCAGATCTGCGCGACCTTCAACGATGTTGTCAATGTTGTGTTCGATGGACATTCTCGTTTTCTCGCAACGGCAGCGGCAAAGTGATATCGAGTTCCGCGGCTTCGGCAAGCGCATTGAGTATGAGAATGCGGCAAATCTCTTCTTCGCCTGCCCGGTCGCGCTTACCTTTATCCATCACGATCGAATAAGTTGCGCCATTCGCGCCTTCGTGCCAGGCCACATGGGCGCGGTTTTCGCCTCTCCGCTCGCGATCGGTTGCGATTGCTGCGGTGCAAGAAATTCCGACGAGGCAGTGGTCTGCGTCACGAGCCAGTTTTTTGGCGCGGCGTTGTGCGGCGATCGCCATGATTTTCGCTGTCTCGGCAGAGACGTGCTGTTTTGTCGAATCGCCGAGGTACTCTTCGAGCGCGCCGGTTGAGTATGGTACCTGTACGTCAAGAACGGTTCGTGATGCGCCCCCAATGGAGAACAGCGTGGAGATTGCGCTGCTTCCCGCACCGGTGAGCACAAGGCATGCCTGGGCTGGCGAGTCGTGGATTGCGGTAAGCAGATGTTCGACGCAATCCGAGGTCATGACGCCAATAGGCCGCCGTCGATGCCAACCATTTGACCGGTGATGTATGAGGCGTTGTCGGAGAGCAACCAACAGACTAGCTCGCCGACTTCTTCGGGCTTCCCGTAACGGTTGAGCGGTACGGCTGCTTCGATGCGTGATCGGACGCCTTTATCGCCTTGATCGACGGCTTGCATCATGTGGGTGTCGATTGGACCAGGGCAGACTCCGTTGATGCGGATTCCGGCTCGTGCGTAATCCAGAGCGGCGGCTTTCGTGAGCCCGGTAACGGCGTGTTTGGATGCGATGTATGCGGGCCGCCTGAGGTCGGCTCGCAACCCGTTGCGAGAGGAATCGTTAACAATGACGCCGCCGCTGCCTAATTCAAGCATCGCATCAATCTCGGCCTTCATGCACAACCAGACAGCGCGAACGTTGACGCTCCACGTTCGGTCAAGGACATCAATGTCCATCTCATGAATGCGGCCGGTGTCGGCGATAATCCCGGCGTTGTTGAAAGCGCAATCGATCGACCCAAAGGTTCGGACCGCGTGCTCAACCATCGCGTCGACATCGTCTGGTTTTGTTACGTCGACTCTGACGTGAGTTGCGCGTCCGCCGCTTTCTCGGATTAGATCCGCGGTTTCGGCGCACATTTCGGCGCGTCGCGCGGCCAAGACAACGTTGGCTCCGTGTTGGGCAGCGACGATGGCAGTGGCGCGGCCGATGCCGGAGCTAGCACCGGTTACCAGCAAGGTCTTCCCGTCTAGCATCGGGTTGACTCAGCGAAGGTCGGAATCGAGTGATGGTGGCGAAACATGGTAGAGGAAACGGTTGAAGATGGGCGCATTGGGGTTTGACAAACGCAATCTACAGTGCTAGATTTACGCACGTATTGTAACGCTTGGCGTTGCTGTGGATGCTGTATACTCTGCAAAGTTGCGGATATCCACATGCGGGGCCGTGGCGAAACGAAGATCCTTTTGGAGCGTTGTGTGGTCGAATCCACATGCTTGAACCAACTCCGATTGGACAATACAGGAGGTTCATGAATGAAAAAAGGTTATCTACTTAAGCGGTGGGGTTTTCTGCCGTTGACGGTAGCGATAGCTGCGATGGCCTTCGGAGTTGCTTGCGGCTCTGACGAAGAGCCTGCGCCTGCCGCGCCAGCGGCGACCGCTGCACCTGCGGCGACTGCTGCGCCAGCGGCACCCGCTGCACCTGCGGCGACTGCTGCGCCAGCGGCACCCGCTGCACCTGCGGCGACTGCTGCACCTGCGGCGACTGCTGCACCGGCAGAGGCTGCTGAAGCCGCGATGGCACCTGTTGCCATGGAAGAAGAGACCGAAATCACGTACGCGGTTCGACGCGTCGCTGCGGTCATCGGCCTTCCGACAATCGGCCCGTACGCTGGTACACCGACGGTCTCCGGCGGTGTTGAAGAGTACTTCTTCCACTTTGAGAATGGCGACCCGATGACTCCGGAGTTGGTTGATTCTTGGGACATCGACTCGGCTGGAACTCGCGTTCGCATGACGATGCGCCAAGGACCAGACGGAAACGGAATCCCATTCAACTCGCCGATTGGCTATGAAGACACCGACTTTGGCATCGTTGATGCCGACTCGGTAGTCCGATACTTCAACGAGTCGAACGCTACCACGAACCCGGACACCACCTACGGCAACTCCGGCGACTTGGCAGCGATCTTCTTGGAAGCGAAGAAAATTGATGACTGGACCGTTGAGATCGGTCTTGTTTCGCCGGTTTACTTCTGCCTTCCGATTTCGCAGTTCGGCTGTTTGAGTGCGGCACGCGGTCTCTACTATTTGGCGCACGCCGACATGATGGGCGTTGAGTGGGCTCGCGAGCACCACATCGGTACCGGCCCGTTCGTACAGGGACACTGCGTGCCTGGCGACCGTTGCACGACCGAAGCTCTTGACGGCCACTGGCGAATCGACCCGAGCTTTGACAAGTTCACCCAGATCCAGGTTGGCGAGAACAACACGCGAATTGCGATGCTTCGCAACGGTGAAGCCGACTTGGCGGGTCTTGACTTCAAACTCGTTCCGGGCGTAGTCCAAGAAGGTTACCGCTTCCTTGAGACGATGCCAGGTGGTTACGTCGGACAGGCGATCATGTACCCCGGTCTTCTCTGGGAGCACTCGCACGCCCGAACCGGTCAACCTCTAGAGCCTTGGGCTTGCGGCGATGACCGAACGGCAGCAGCAATCGACAACGCCTGTGGCTCCGGTCCGAACGAAGGTCCTTATACCGAGGACTTCCCGTGGATCGGTAACCCGTGGGGCACCATTGACGCACCTTGCACCGATGGTGACGCTCCCGGTCGCGAACTTTGCGGCAACGCACCGTATTCCGACACGGACAACCCGCCAGGGATGGACGACATGGAGCAGGCTCGATTGGTTCGCTTGGCGATGTCAATCGCGATGGACCGACACGAGATCAACAACGTCTTCCTCGACGGCAAGGGAACTCCCATCTACTCCGAGTACATGGGACCTGAGTACCCCGGCTGGGACCCCGACCGCGTAACCGGTTGCTGGGACTGGATCGGAAACCGCATTGATTGCCCGGTTGAGGCCGCTGGCACGATCTTCGAGAATGGTGTTCCTTGGGAACTCCCGAACGGTGATCTCCAGCTCGCGGATGCTTTGCTTGCGGCAGCGGGATACCCGTTGGTTAACGGCCGACGTCAAGGTATCGAGAGTATGACTTTGCAGGCCTACGTTGCAGAGGCCGGCGAGGTCGGACTTGAGATCGCTGACTACATCACGTCGCAGTGGGAGCAACTCGGCATTGAGATCGAGCAGCTCATTGAGGACTACGGCGGAGTTATCTCTCAGAGAATGCGCCGACGTGTCCAGTATCTGCCAGTGTTGAAGAACGGCGACGTTCACTCGAACGTCTACCCGCTTGACTGGCCGATGCCGACAGTTGACACTTCGTCCAGCCGACCTGGTTGGGGCGTTGGCTTCGAGTCGCAACCGGGTGCTAAGTGGCTCTTCGAGATCCTTGCCGAAAAGGACAAGGCAGCTCGAGAGCAGATGCACCTCACTTGGGTTGACTACTCGATGTACTGGGTGCAGTATGCTGGTGCATTCCAGGTTCCGAAGGGCATCGTGGCAGGTCCGCGCATCTCTGCTTGGAACGGTCGACAACAGCACTACAGCAACGTATCGACTAACCCAGAGTTCATCACTCTGAGGTAGGCGAGCGTAGATCCGGATGGATAACCGGAGTCGGGCAACGCATGCCAGGCCCGGTTCCGCCCGGATCTGCAAATGCGGATGGTGTGTTGAGCTGCTAGATTGCTTGGCACACCATCCCTGTAAGCCGCTGAGATGGGCGGTCGGTGGTGAGGAAAGTGTTGAGAGGCAAAATGAAGGCGGCGCGAAGCCGCCATCTATCTGAAGCAAGGCAAGCGATCTAAAGTTGCCAAGAGATTGATTGAGTGCACCGGCTTAAGGTGCAATTTGGATCGCATGTCAACTAAACCGGGAACCAGCGATGTTTAGATTCTTGGCAGGTCGTATGTTTACCTCGTTAGTGTCGGTCTTCGGGGCGACGCTTGCGATCTTCATCTTGGTTCACGTTAACCCCAAGGACCCACGCGAAATCTTCGTTCCGCAAAGCGGATACGGCCTCACTCAGGAAAGTTACGATCGTTTAGGCGATCGTCTCGGCTTCAGCAAACCGGCACCAGTTCAGTATGTGGAGTGGTTGAGTCGGGTATTTCGATTAGATTTCGGTGTTTCTTTGGGTCTGCAGGTCCCCGTCTGGGACATTATCAAAGGTCGCCTTGGAGCGACAGTACAATTGGGACTTGGCGGTTGGTTGATCGCGGTGCTGATGGGAATACCTACGGGGGTGGTTGCGGCGGTACTAAGAGGCGGTGTGTTCGACTATCTTGCGAGATTTATTGCGTTGGTTGGGCAGGCGGCACCGGCTTTCGTGACCGGTATTGTGATGATTTGGATCTTCTCCGTGAACTTCGGATGGTTCCCAGCCGGTGGCCGCACGCCGGATGAGTTCGACTTCCGGGAGTACATCTTGCCTTGTTTGGCCCTTGGTTGGGGTTCGGCGGCAGGATTGATGCGTTTGACGCGCTCGTCGATGTTGGAGATCTTGGACTCCGAGTTCGTGAAGATGGCACGTGCGAAAGGCGTCGGCAACACCAAGGTGATCTTCAAACACGCGTTGCGGAATGCGCTGATTGCGCCGATCACATCGATGTTGTTGCTGTTCGCAGGATTCCTCAATGGCGCGTTGGTTATTGAGATTGTGTTCTCGTGGCCCGGCATTGGCACCGTTGCTTTGCAAGATGCAGTCCAGAACAACGATTTCCCTTTGTTGCTCGGAACGGTGGTCGTCTTCCTTGTTTACTTCTTGGTGTTCGCGACGTTGGCGGATATCCTCTACACCGTGATTGACCCGCGCGTGCGACTGCGGTAGCGATTCGGAAACGGCACCCTAGCGACGTTCAATCCTTGAGGAATTAGTGCATGGCAACAGAAGCTGACACCGCACAACGCGTGACCGAATCGGCGGCGATTGAGGGCGATGCCGCATCGTATTACGGGCAGACGTCAAATCCTCTCGCAAAAGCCTGGTATTACCTGCGCCGATATCCGATCATCCCGATCGTCATTCTCATCACTCTGCTTGTAGCGGCGATTGTAGGTCCGTACGTCGCTCCGTTTCCGCGAGACAAAGGGTACCCGCACGACCGCAACCTAGGGTTATGGGAACGCTCACGAGCGGCGTATATCCCGCTTGGTGGCACGACAATTGCTGATTTGAGCTATCGCTCGTGCGAAGTCATTGATCCGGACGCTCGGCTCGACTCAGAGAATATTGAGCAATGCGGCAAGATCCATTTCTTCGGTGCCGACCACGCTGGCAGGGACATCTTTAGCCGCCTGTTGCACGGATCCCGGATTTCAATCGCCGTAGTCGGCTTCTCGCTGACTTCGGGCATGGTATTGGGCACGGCGGTGGCACTCTTCAGTGGGTACTACGGTGGTTTTCTTGACGAAATCGTGACGCGTTTCGTGGATATCTGGAACGCGTTGCCGTTCCTGATGGTTGCAATCGTGGTGACACAGTTATTCGGAGCAAAGGTGAACATCCTGGTGTGGAAGGTGGATATGTTGCTCTTTGTTCTGATGCTGGTCGCGTGGGTAGGGTTTGTGAGGGTGATTCGCGCGCAAGTATTCGTCCTCCGCGAATTGGATTACGTGGCAGCGGCGCGCGTAGCCGGTGCTTCGGACATACGCATCATCTGGCGACACCTCGTACCCGGAATTCTCAACACCGTCATCGTCGTCGCCAGTTTGAACACTAGTGGCCTGATACTAGCAGAGTCGACTTTGAGCTTCGTAGGTGCTGGTATCCAACCACCGACACCGGCATGGGGCGTGATGGCTAACGAAGGACGTGACTACATCCTTGAAGCATCGCATTTGACACTGATCCCTGGCTTCGCCATTTTCCTAGTGGTACTGTCCATGAACTTCTTCGGTGACTGGTTGCGCGACCGGCTTGACCCGCGATTGCGGCAGGTTGCATAAAAAGCCGTGGAGGTGCACTCGATGAAGAACAATACGATACTTCTTCTTGGCACACTGAGCCTGGTCTTCGCATTGGGCGCGGCGATTATCGGTTGCGGTGAAACAACTTCGCAGTTCGAGACGATCCAAACATTCGAAGCGGAACGCAAGGTCGAGATTGCTACGGCTACCGCCGCAGCAGTGATTGCGGCTGGCGGCGATCCTGACGCCGGCATTCAGGTGGGTGCCAACACGATTGCGGCGCAGATCCAGGCAACCGCTCAAGCGAGAGCGACTGCGGAAGCCGAAGCGGGTACCGACACCGGTCAAGCGGCAGTTGGAACTGACGCCGGTTCAGAGACCAAACAAGAACAGACTGGTGAACAGGCGGAGATTGAGGTGCCAGAAGGTGACGCGCTCGAGGGCGAAGCTACGGTGATCATGGCGGATCCTGCATTCTTCGAACCTGAAGTCATCAAGGTGAAGGTCGGCACGACAGTCAAGTGGGAGAATCCACGTGGCAGCCCTACGAGTGCTCGCAGTCTTGAAGGTGAAGCTGAGCAGTTCGACACTGGCGAACTCTGGAAGTCTGCGTTCAACACGGAAAAATGTTGCGGCGAGCACACCTTCCAAGTGGTGGGTTGTCACCGTTATCGGTCTGAATTCTCCGGAGACACGGCGATCGGTGCTGTCTGCGTCGTCGAATAACTTACCGACGCTTCCGTCAAGACTTCCGGCGCAGAAACGTCGTCAACCCCCGCCACCGACGGGACGCACTATCTCAAGGGTATCTCCGTCGTCAATGACGATTTCGGCGTAACGTTCGCTAGCGATCACCTCACCGTTGTGGGCGACGCCGATGCGTCGTTTTGTCAGAGAGTTTTCCTCGAGGTAATCGAGCACTGTGACGGGGTCGGGCAGTTCCACCTCGCGTCCGTTTATGACTACATTGATCGTCATGCGCCGGGGAATTCCTGAAGTGTACCCGGATCGCTATGCTGCGATGTTTGGTTGCGACTGCTGAACGTCGTCGTCGCCGTTTGAACTCACTGAGAAATCTACGAGTTCGCCGTTGGCGTCGACGATCTCGGGGCTAACGTGTTCGATTACGTGTTCCTGTTTCACTACGACCTTGTTGGCGTCGGGATGGGACGGCAACGAATACATCGTGTCTAAGAGGATGTCTTCGACGATGGCACGCAGGCCTCTCGCTCCGGTACGTCGGGACTGAGCATGCTGAGCGATTGCTTCGAGTGCTTCCTCCTCGAAACTGAGTTCAACGTCATCAAGGCCCAGCAGTTTTTGGTACTGCGAAACGACGGAGTTCTTCGGCTCGACTAAGACTTTGACGAGTTGGTCGAGAGTCAAGTCCGAGAGCCCGACGACTACGGGAATTCTCCCGATGAACTCAGGAATGAAACCGTAGTTGCGCAAGTCTTCCGGAGTGACGTCGGTCAGATCGCGCGCGTTGGCACTAAATCGGGGAGATACGACCGGTGTTTCGTCGGATGGGGCACTCTTGTTGAAGCCGAAACCGACGCCATCGCGTTCGTCGCGCAGTCGCTTGCGAATGATGTCATCAATGCCATCGAACGCGCCACCGAGGATGAAAAGGATGTTCTCGGTGTTAATCTGCACGAACTCTTGAAATGGGTGCTTGCTGCCGGCATTACGTGGCACGTTGACGATATTGCCCTCGAGTATCTTGAGGAGGGCTTGCTGGACGCCTTCGCCGGACGCATCACGGTTGACGGTGGGATTTGGTTGTTTGCGGGCGATTTTGTCTATTTCGTCGATGTAAACGATGCCTCGCTCGGCCTTTTCAACGTCCTGTCCTGCAGCTTGGATGAGCCGTTGCAGAATGTTCTCGACATCTTCACCGACCCAACCTGCCTCGGTGACGGCTGTGGCGTCGGCGATGGCAAACGGAACCTGTAGTGTTTGAGCCAACATCTGCGCCAGGTAGGTCTTGCCACAACCCGGCGGCCCAACGAGCATGATGTTGGTCTTTTCGAGCTCGATGTCGTCGTTCTTAGACGCGGTGGTGACGCTCCCGTAGCGTGCGATTAGACGCTTGTAGTGGTTGTAGACTCCGACGCTGAGGACTTTCTTGGCACGTTCTTGCCCAACGACGTACTGCTGTAGGTGCTCGTAGATGTCCTGAGGTTTTGTGGACGGCACGTTAGGGTTACGCTGTGCCTCTGGCGAAGGTTTTGATGCCTGGGCTGCTTGTCCGATGATTCCTTGGCACCGCTCCACGCATTGGTCGCAGATGAAGATGTTGTTCGGGCCGGCGATGAACATACGGGCTTCGAACTGCCGCTTCTTACAGAAGGAGCATCGCTTCTGCACGCGCCCGCGCTCGATGGTGTTTCGATTGCCGTTCATCATGATCGGGTCGACATTGCCCGGACAGTCGCTCACTCGCGAGGTTTTGATGAGTTCTGGTTTGAAGGATGAATCGCCTAGACTCTGCCGTTTGTCACAGAAGCGTGAACTTCATCGACGATGCCGTATTCGACGGCTTGTTCGGCAGACATCCAAAAGTCGCGATCGGAGTCGCGCGCGATCTGCTCGTAAGGTTGACCGGTGTGGTCGGCGAGGATTTGGCGCAAGCGATCTTGGATTCTCAAAGTCTCGCGAGCGTGGATCTCGATGTCTGACGCCTGTCCCTGGGTGCCACTCCACGGTTGGTGCATCATGATTGTCGAATTGGGGAGGGAGTAGCGCTTGCCATGCGTGCCTGCGGCGAGCAGAAGTGTGCCGAACGATGCACACAGCCCGACCGATATGGTCGAAACGTCGCATGACACGAGCTGCATGGTGTCGTAGATTGCCATGCCGTCGTAAACCGAACCACCTGGACTGTTGATGTACATGTTGATATCGCGTTCCGGGTCGTCGGCGGCGAGGTAGAGGATTTGGGCGACGATGGTGTTGGCGACTCCGGCGGTTATTGGGGTACCGAGAAAGATGATGCGCTCTTTGAGCAGGAGCGAGTAGATGTCGTACGCGCGTTCGCCGCGTGCACCGGTCTCGATGACCATCGGGATTAGGCTTTGAGGTGTTTCGAGTTGCGTCATCATGTCGGCCACTCCGGTTCGTTCGCTGCTACTGAGTTTGATCGTCAAGCCCTCGCGCAGCATTGATCACCTTCTGGATCGTCCTTCGCCGCTTCAGGGTATTTTGGATAGCTTGGCGGTTTTCGTCGTTGTCTTCTATAACTTGCTCCTCAGATGTTGCCGCAGCGTTTGCTTGCAGGAACTCCTCGTTAACTTCGTCGTCTGAGACCTCAACGCCTTCGAGCTCCACTAGTTTCTGGACGACTAGAGAGTTCTTGATGTTGCGTTCGGCAACGTCTTTGGCATTGGCGATGTCTTCTTGGTTGAAATCGTTTTCGGTGATGCGTTGACCAGCGCGTCCGTCCATAATGAGGCGTTGGCGAACGATTCGTTCGAGGATGTGTTCTGCTTCGTGATCAATGACGATGGGCGAGATTGCAAACTCACTCTTTTCGACGACGTCTTCGAAGAACTTGGATTCGATCGAGTTGATCAACACGTTCTCTGCCCGTTGCTCAAGCATCTGTCGGATGTGATCAGTCAACTGTTCGACGGTATCGACCTCGGGAACGCCGGCTGTTGCTGCTAGCGCGTCATCTACTGGTGGCAATATCTCCTCTTGTACCGATTTGACTTTGACGGCGACGTGTGCCGTTTTACCGGCGAGTTCCCCTGAGGCGTCGTCTTCGGAGACTTCGAAAGCGAATTCCTTGTCTTCATCGGCGGATAACCCGATGATGCCCTTGTGGAGGTTTACGAAAACCTCTCCGAGTTGATCCGCGTCGGTGTTGAGTTGCAGCTGACGGTCTTGTTGATCAAGTATGAGAGTCTCGTCTGCGGAGAACTTGAGATCTACAAGAACGAGGTCGTTCTCTTCGGCGGGCCGGTCGACGGTTTGTGCGTAGGCTTGGGAGCGTTGCAACATCTCCAACTGCGAATTTACGTCGTCGTCGCTGACTTCATCCGGTTGATCGTCATATTGGATGGAAGCGTAGTCGCCGATTTTTACCGATGGTTCGAGCGGCACGGTCGCTTCGATTTCTACGTTGGGTTCTGTCTGCGTCACGTCGAAGCGGGGCTGCCCGAACGGGACGAGTTCTTGATCACGGACGGCTTCGCTGACCGCTTCTGGAACGAGCGATTCCATAGCTTCGTCAACGAGGTACTGCTTGCCGACGTAGTTTTGGAGGAGTGCTCGAGGAGCCTTCCCTTTCCGGAAACCAGGGATGTCGACTCGCTGCGCTACTCTTCTAACCGCGGCACTGATGTGCTTGTCGAGTCGCTCGGGTTCGACTTCGAGTTTGAGGACGACTTCGCCGTTTTGTGAGCTTACCTGGGAGATGTTCAACGGTGGGCTTCCGGATGCAGTCTTGATTGCGCTTCGAATGAGGTCAGGAAGTTCCGTGATGCTCGCGAATGCAGCTCGCGGTTAGCGAGATCCCGTTATCCGAGATTCTAATTCACCGTGAATTATCGCTATTACCGGACGCGTGCTTCGTCCGCATTACGGCGTCGTTAACAGATCGGTTTCGTGTTCCATTCCCGTCATTCGTCATTGATGTCGAGGGCGATGTGAAGTTCCTCTAGCTGCTCGGGGGCGATGGATGCTGGAGCGTCGAAGAGGGGATCCCAAGCGGATTGGGTTTTCGGAAATGCGATTACCTCGCGGATGTTGTCTTGTCCGGCCAGCATGGCAACGATGCGATCGAGCCCGAGTCCCATCCCTCCATGCGGTGGTGCTCCGTAGCGGAAGGCATTGAGCAGGTGTCCGAAGCGGCTTTCAATCTCGTCGTCTGGGTATCCGATGACGTTGAAGACCTTCATTTGGGTTTCTGGATCGTGGATGCGAATGCTGCCACTGCCGAGTTCGACGCCGTTGCAAGTGAGGTCGAATAGATCGGCTTGAACACTTCCCGGATCACTCTCGATGTGGGGTACGTGTTCCGCTTTCGGCGATGAGAAGACGTGATGTGCAGGCGTCCAAGAAGAAGCGTCGTCATCCCACTCGAACAGCGGAAAGTCATAGATCCAAGCGAACTTGAACTCATCCGGATCCGCATCCGCGAGACTGAGTCGATCGGCCATCACGGAGCGCAAAGCGGACAGAGCATTGTTGGCAACTCGTTCGGTCCCCGCGACGATGAGAATTAGGTCGCCAGGGTTCGCACCGACAGATACTGCTATCTCCTTGACGATTTCGAGCGACATGTAGTTCTTGAGTGGAGAACGAACGTGGTCCTCTTTGATGTCGTCGATGGATGTTGCATCCGCGTCGATTGCGATGTAGACGAGGCCTTGTGCGCCCGTTGATTTTGCCACGTCGATGAGACCGTCAGTCTGTCGTCGGGTGTAACCCGCGCACTCAGGTGCCGCGAACCCCTTGATGGTGCCACCGTCGGCGGCGACCGCTTGGAACACGCGTGCCTCTGATTTGGCGGCGATTTCGGTAATCGTCGACATCTCGAGACCGTAGCGAGTGTCGGGTTTGTCCGAGCCATAACGTTCGATAGCTTCCGTGTAGGTGAGACGATCAAACGGCGTGTGGATCTTTGCGTCAGGTCGGACCTCTTGAACGATCCGGGTGTAAAGGCCTTCAACGAGGTCCATGACGTCGTCTTGATGGACGAAGCTCATCTCGAGGTCGAGTTGAGTGTGCTCGGGTTGGCGATCGGCTCGCAGGTCTTCGTCGCGAAAACAACGTGCGATTTGGAAGTAACGCTCGACGCCGGCGACCATGAGTATCTGCTTCATCTGCTGCGGCGACTGCGGCAAGGCATAGAACCCGCCGGGACGGACGCGCGAGGGGACAACGTAGTCGCGTGCCCCTTCGGGCGTGGACTTCGTAAGGATAGGTGTTTCGATCTGCGTGAAACCTTCCTGGGTCAGCTGATCCCAAATCAGGTGAGTAACGCGATGCCGAAGCCTGAGGCGTTGCAACATCTCGGGCCGGCGGATGTCGACGTATCGGAACGCCATGCGCGTAGATTCATCGGCGTCGGTTCCGTCTTCGATTTCGAACGGTGGCGTGAGAGAGCGGTTGAGCACCGCGGCATCGGTGACGATCAATTCGACCTCGCCGGTGTCGAGGTTAGGGTTCTCGGCACCGGGAATGCGTGCGTTGACGGTGCCCGAAACTTGGATGACCCATTCGCTTCGCATCGCTTCGGCGAGTTTGTGGGCTTCAGGAGCACTCTCTGGGTTGAAGACGACCTGAAGCAGGCCAGTGCGGTCTCGCAGGTCGATGAAAATCAGGTTGCCGTGGTCGCGTCTACGGTTGACCCATCCGGCGACGGTTATCGTGTTGCCGATGTGTGATGCCCGCGGCGTACCGCAGTCGGTGTCTTTGTACATTTCGATCCCAGAATGGTTGAAGGATTGACGGAAACTTGCGTCGAGGGCGCGAGATCGAAGTTGGCGACGCGCTTGTTGAGGAGGTGCACCAACGCAACGACCAAGGCCCTAGCTATTAGTGGCGTTGCGCCTAGTGGCGTTGCGCCGATCCGCCCAATTCCAGATGCCGACGGTGATGATCGATGCGGCGAGTATCTTGAACAGATCGCCGGGCAAGTATATGTACATGCCGTCCATCAACAGCTTGCCATCGGCAGGCCATCCGAAGTCGATAACGGCGAGCCAGATGAGTGCGGGAACGTAGAGGATCAAACCGCCAGCAACGGTTGCCCAGAGCGAGTTGGCGCGTTTCCAACCAATCTGGCTCAGATACCCGACAATCGCTGACGCGAGGACGAATCCGATAAGGTAGCCACCGGTTACACCTGTTACGTACTGCCATCCGATTGCTGGTGACGAGTAACCGAACGATTGGTTGGCAAAAGCCTGTAAACCAAGTCCGCCGATTACCAGATAGCCGATAATCGCTGCGGCACCCCAACGCCACCCCATGATGCTTCCCGTAAGCAGGACGCCGAAGGTTTGGAGCGTAACGGGTGTCGGGTTTTCTGGAAGGAAGAAGCGTAACTTCGCACAGACGATTATCGCGGCGATGCAAACGATGGACGCGGCGATGCGATGCAGCAGCGTCGCGTTTGGTGCGAGCACCTGAAATAGCGACGGTCCGACTGATGGGAGTGTCCAACGCCGCGATGAAACCTGAGCGGCAGCGGATGGCGAGTTCATGTAGCTAGCTCCGTAACGATTGACGAACCTGATTAAACAGGAATGGTTTCGTTTTCGATGGGAACGGTATAGGAACGTTTGCGCACACCGAGGGAGACGAAGGTTTCGGTGCGTTGCACGCCAGGGGTTTTGCCTACGTGCTCGCGGATGAACTCACCAAGGCTATCAGCGGTTGGAAGCGTGGCCCAAGCGAAAACATCGTATGTGCCGGTGGTGATGGTGACGAGCGTGGTGTACTGCGATTCTGCCATCCTCGCAGCTACTTCTTCCAGCTTGTCGGGCTCGACTTGCATGCCGATCAAAACTTCGGACTGGTAACCCATCTTGTGAGGATCTGGGATGGTAACGATGTCGATCGTCTTGTCGCCGGTCAGTTTTCTCAGGCGTCTGCGGATGGTACCTTCGCTGACGTTGACTTTCTTGGCGATTTGAGCGTTGGGTGCACGCCCGTCTTCGTTGAGCACGGCAATGATACGACGATCCAATGCGTCCATATAGACCAATCCTCCTAGGATGTGGGATCGCGCAGATACGAGATCCCTGATGGTTCAAGTGGGGAAGCAGACGGCGCGTTCGTGCGAAACATCGGAAATGCGACTGCCAGAAATCGCAACTACCCGACGCACAAACTACACAATCAGCGTACAGATCACGATTATATCGCGGGATTGCGTAACAATCTAGCCCCCGCACGCTCTAGCCCCCGCACGCTTACCGGTTTGCCGAGAGGCGACGGACGTCAATTGGTATGCGTACTATGCGCCTTGGCGGTGTGTTACATTACAATTCTAACTGCGACGTAAGCGGCTCCCGGGCGGCTGGGACGGTGCAATCATCGTCTGAGGCGAACCCGGCGTTAACCGCCACCCACGCAGTTATCGTCTTAGGAGACTATCGCAAATGATCGAAAACAATGACGGTGTGCTTCTTTCGTTTACACCTGCTGCTGAACAGAAGTTGGTTGAGGTGATGGCAGAGCAAGATGCGTCGGACTCTTATCTGCGGATAGCGGCAATGACCACGGCTAACGGCGGCGTGGACTACGAGTTCGGACTGGAGACAGAGCCGGGTGAAGCCGATGTCTCATTAAGCGACGGTCAGATTAAGGCTTTGATCGACGAGCAAAGCGTGCCTTTGATAACCGGCTCGAGCATTGACTACGTGGAAGGTTTTCAGCGTTCGGGATTTGTCATATCGAATCCGAACTTCGCTGGAGGTTGTGCCTGCGGCGGTGGCGGATGCGGTTGCGGCGGTTAGCGAGGAACGCCGTTAAGGATCTGGACAATCTACCGGACCAAAATCCGCATTCGGATGGATGCCAACTACGGGAGCATTTGAAATTGACGTACATCATCTCTAAGGGTTGTGTCGACATCATGGACGGGTCGTGCGTTGATGTGTGTCCGGTGGACTGCATCTACTCGAAACCAGGCGATCGCATGCTGTACATCCATCCGGACGAGTGCATCGACTGCGCTGCCTGCGAACCGGTCTGCCCGGAGAACGCTATCTTCCCTGAGGACCAAGTACCTGAAGACGAATTCGAGTTCATCGCGTTGAACTACGACTACGACTACGATAGTTCGGAACCGGGCAAAAACACCTAACGTCGAACGCGAGACCTTGGTAATTCGCGCTCCCCGTTGCCTTCCCTAACTTGCGCATCCTTCGCTTGCGCGCCGCAACATCCGCTTAACCGATGGCACTGAGTGCTTCGGTGAATGACATGCGGATGGTAGTGAATATCGGCGTCTCAGACGCGGTGAACTGACCTCCCGGGACTTCCCTCAAGTCCATTACCAGCGAGACGAATTCGGAAGGATCGTCAGTCTCGAATGCCACGACGAACTCTGGGTCATCTATCCCGAAAGAGTATGTGGTGTTGATCTTGACTCCGGGGTAATTTCCGCCAACCCGGAAGTGGTCGTTCATCATCTGCTGTCGATCTTCCATGGGCAGTGCGTACCAACTTCTCGTCTTCGTCATCGGATAAACGATGAAGTAACGCTTGGCGTCACGCAAAACGTCCGGATTGCCGCCACCATGCTTGTATCGGGTTTTCCGTCGAAGTGATAGATAGGAGTAAGGTTGGTCAAGGTGCGCAGCCATCCCGGTTTGGTTGATCGCGGTGGCTGCAAGGTGGAACGTCTCAATGCTCGGGGCAGCCTGGAACAGGAGGAGGTCGACATCGGATCTCGTGCCAACGGCACTAAATGACGAAATCGGCGCATTGGTT
The DNA here is from genome assembly GCA_965221625.1 of Dehalococcoidia bacterium. GTDB lineage: Bacteria > Chloroflexota > Dehalococcoidia > Lucifugimonadales > Lucifugimonadaceae > Bin127. The sequence continues at coordinate 2,233,698 of OZ244903.1, read as the reverse complement.
GCGGTCGCCACTTCGCCGACCGCGGTCGCCAACTCTTCTCGCAACTGAGATTTGGCATTGGGCGCGAGTTGATACCAAGAAGGACGGGCCTTGAAGAAGGAGAACTTCACGTAGTCGCCATATTCGATTTCGGGCATGTCGCTTCGCTCTGATTGAAGACTGGTTTGAGTGGTGTGAGAGGAGTGGGACTTTAGAGTATAGAAAGGCACCGGATGGCGCAGTTAACCGTTGCCGCGTTTCGTTTCGTCCATCTGTAGTGATCTCAGGAGGATTTCATTGGTAACTCTGGCGATTGTGTCGATGCTCCGACATGATGATCCGTTGAGAAGGATGGTTGATTTCGCTCTTGAACACGGGTTCAAAGCGATGGAGTTGCACGGCAAGAAGCACAACGCAGAGTCGCTTTCGGATGGGGACGTCGACTATCTGGCATCCGTCGCTGCAACCGACAGGTTAGTGATCAATCATCACTTTCATCACGACGCATTGCCCGGTTCACATCGTGCGAGCACGTGGGACCAGACCTTGGCGAGTTTCGAGCGCAACATCGAGTTGGTTCACCGCGTTGGCGGTGATGTAATCGTTTTGCATCCCGGCAAGATAGACGCCCCCACGCTGAGGTCGCCTGAGGACGCTTCGGAGCTGATCCGACGTGAGGCGCAACGCAACTTACGTCGGTTCGTTGAGACGGCCGCACCGACTGCCAAACGCAGCGGCGTCACGATCTGCATAGAGAATATGAAACACGCCCCGGGGGATGTGCTGCGGTCGTACGCTGACTTGGCGGGGTTGGTAGATGCGATAGGGAGCGAGCACTTGGGGGTTGCGTTGGATGTCGGGCACTGCATCATCGGCGACGGCTTGCCGCAAGCAATCGAAGTTTTCGGCAACAGAATAAAGCACTTGCACCTGAACGATGCCATCGACGGCGTCGAGCACATGGAGATAGGCATCGGCGAACTCGATCTTGACGAGTTGTCGCCGTTGCTAGACGACGGGTTAGGAATCAGGTATGCGACGCTGGAGGTCGGCTCACGCGACCCTGATGGCGATGGGATCGTGTTGCGCAGCCGCGATGTGTTGCGGCTTCGTTTCGGCACCGCGATTGCCTGAATCGGGCGATGATGCAGTCGCGTTTAGACCGCGCACTCGCCTTCGCCGCGTTCCAGCTTGTAGATGACGGTCTTTCCCCAGTCCATGTAGGTTTCGATGTGTTCACGATCTAAGGGACCGATTTCTGCCTTCCACGGGGCGAACATGTCCTCGTATGGTTGGATGCCGACCCGGTCGACGAATTCGTTGAACTCTTCGCCGTCGTTGCGGTTTACGACGTAATGGTCGATGATCATCTCAAGGGCCTGAGGCGCACGTTTGGCCGGTACGCGGGCGCGCACCCGGTTGCCGACTCGAACCGGACCGTCAGTCGAAGATCCAGCTATGAACAGCTCATACGCGGGTACCTGCCCGCCGCCGCCTCGCATCACGGCACCGTGGAATCCGATGTTCGCGACGTGGTGTTGACCGCAGGAGTTCGGGCATCCGCTTGCTTTGATGTGAATCTTGGACACGAGCGGATCGGTTACTTCCAGCTCATCAAGTTTCTCGCCGAGTGCTTGGTTGAGCCCCATTGAGGAGGTGATGCCGAGTTTGCATGAATCGGTGCCCGGACAAGTGACGATGTCACGGATCGTCTCGCGCCCAGGGTTCGCCATGCCGAGATCCACGAGTTCGGAATACAGGTCGTATAGCGACGCTGTTCGCACCCAACGGAACACGAGATTCTGCTGTTGGTCGATCCGGACCCGCCCACCGGCGTACCGGCGAGACATATCGGCCAAAGGTGCCCACTGTTCGGCATAGATGTCGCCGCGCTCTACGCGAACGTAAACGACGTTGAAACCATCTTGGCGTTGCTCCTCAACGGAGCTCTTCTTCCATTGGTCGTAAATCGGATCGTTTACCGGTTCCGGTGCTGGGTTTGCCGGTTTTTCGGGAGCATCTGCCGACTCGTCTTCGACGAAAAGCAGGGCGTCCAGGTCGATCGATTTCTTTGCCCAATCACCTTTGAGTTCTTCGGCGACCAGTTCTCGGAACTTCTCAATTCCTAGCCGCTTGATGGTGAACTTAATCCGGGCGCGCATGAGGTTCTTGCGCTCTTCGTCTTGGCGGTTGAAGACGCGGAGTGCAGCTTCCGCATGCTTGATGAAATCTTCTACCGGGACAAACTCGGAGAGGGTTTCTGCCATCTGTGGCATGGTGGAAAGTCCGCCACCGACGACGATCTTGAATCCGCGCCTGCCATCGCGTTCGCGGGCTATGAAACCCATGTCGTGGAACGGCGTCATCGCTTCGTCGCGCTCGGAACCGGAGAAGGCGGTCTTGGACTTCCTCGGCATGTTCTGCGTGGTTGGATGTCTCAGGAAGTACCGGGCGTATGCGGCTGCATAAGGTGAGACGTCGAACACTTCGTCCTTCGCCACTCCTGCGGTGGGGTGGGCAACGACATTTCGGACGGTGTTTCCGCAGGCTTCGCGTGTTGTTAACCCGACGTCTCCGATGACGCGCATCAGCTCAGGAGTCTCATCAAGCAACACGTGATGGAATTGAACGTTTTCGCGAGTTGTGAGATGTCCTTTCTTTAGAGGCGCGAACTTGTGCGAGACCTCTCCGAGCACTTCGAGTTGCTCTGCAGTTAATCCTCCGAACGGTGCTTTGATGCGTACCATCTGCCGGTCGGGTTGTCGCTGGCCGTACACGCCTTGGCGGAGTCGGAAGCGCATGAATGCCGTTTCTTCGAAATCGCCAGCGCGGAATCGTTCTTTTTGCGCTTCGAAGTTGTCGATCTCTTCGGCATCGACGTGGAGGACTCTGACCTTCTCGGGATCGGGCGTCCAGTCGGTGGTCTTGATGGGTTCTGCGATGGTCAAGGTGTGCCTGCTAGTGCAATCGAATGTGCGTTTCTGCAGCGGCGCGTCGGTCGCCGATTTAGTGAATAATCATACACGCATGGGTTGCCTGCTAGGTTCGATCAGGGTACCAACGTCGAAACATCTACGCGGCGAGGTGAATTGCAAACGCGGAAATGTCTTTTATACTTCAATCGTCTCTCGCCGATTGCCCTTTGGGCAGTCAGGTGGGAGGTTGGTTTCCGGGTGGAATGAAGACGGCGTTTGGGTGTAGCCAACGTTTGATATGGAGCCGCGAGGGAGCAAATGTCCTTAGTGGACGAAGTCAAGGCTAGGTTGACCATCGTCGATGTCGTGAGTGACTATCTGACGCTCGAACAACCGTCGTCGAAAACTCCCAAAGCTCTTTGTCCGTTCCACGAAGAGAGAACGCCATCGTTCAGCGTCTCCGTTGAGCGTGATTCTTGGCGGTGTTGGGGTGCCTGTGCTGAGGGCGGCGACATGTTCTCCTTCGTCATGAAGGCGGACAGTATCGAATTCACTGAGGCACTGAACAAACTGGCCGATAAGGCAGGAGTCGAACGCCACAGCCGCGACGGATCAGATGCGTCTCAATCGTCATCGCGTATTTCGAAGTTGGCCGAAGTCAATGAGATTGCGGCAGAGTATTTCACTCGCCAACTTGAGGGAGAGCCGGGCAAGGAGGCGTCGGCGTACCTCGCGTCGCGCGGCATCGACATATCCACCGCTCGCCGTCGAGGCATCGGATACGCGCCATCCAGGGCGACAGCGTTGAAGGATCACCTTCGAGTGTTGGGTGCTGACGCACGCGCGGTGATGGATGCGGGATTGTTGGCGAAGACCGACGACGGTGAATGGCGCGATATGTTCAGCAATCGCATCACCATTTCAATTCGCGACCAACGGGGACGCATCGTCGGCTTTGGGGCAAGGGCGATGGGTGATGCGCAACCAAAGTACCTGAATACCCGCGAAACTGCGGCGTTCAACAAGTCCGAAATCCTCTACGGATTGGATTGGGCCGGAGAAGCGATCCGCACCACCGGGCAGGCGATCATTGTTGAGGGTTACATGGACGTCATTGCGGCGCACGAGCGAGGCTTCCGCAACGTCGTCGCGTGCATGGGCACGGCAGTGACGGGTGCGCAACTGAATGAAATTTCTGGCGTTTTCCCGGCCGACGACGCGCTCGAGTCAACGGTTGTGTTGTGCCTTGATGCCGATGCAGCGGGTCAAACGGCGACGTTGCGTGCGCTCCAAGTAGCGATGACCGAGTTCCGATCCCGAGTGTCTGATCGGCGCTGCGGCGAGGTCGGCATCAAGGTGGCGAAACCCGTTGTGTCCGAACATGGAGCACCCAAAGACCCCGACGAAGCGATACGACACGATCCCAACGAGTGGTTGGTTTCGATAAACGAAGCGGAAGAGATCCTCGATTACGTAATCAGAGGCAGTCTCGACCGCAATGACGCCTCGAGTGACTCAGGGTTCGACCTGGCTTTGAATGAGATCGAACCGTTTTTCGAGCGGTTCCCGCCACGTCTATTGAAGGAACGCAGATGCATTGAGGAGTTGAGCGCGGATCTCGGTGTGGACGCGGAGTTCCTCATCAACTCCCTCGGAACGAAGCGACGCCACCGCCTCGCGAGTTCTGGCTACTTGGAGGTTGGACGAGCGAACACCAACGCTGGTAGACGTCGCGGACGCAGGCGGCCTCAACCTCGGATGATCGGGGGTGCTACGCTCGCGTCCCGTGATCGTGCGTCATGGGAGCTGCAGTTGTTGGCATGTATGACTCAGTCGGATGTTGCGTTCGACCACTTGGGCGATCTGCAGCCTTATCACTTTTCCGACGCGACGCGCGCCATGGTGTACGAGCGAATGCTCGTAACCCGGGATGCGGAGGTTTGTCAGGAAGCGATTTCTCACGATGCCGACGCGGTGTCCCTGTTCGAGCGTCTCCGGGAGATGCCGCTGATACACGGGTCGCCGGACGATGCGAACGAGGATGCCACGGCGGCGTACATCGAGATTACGAGCGACTGCGCGAACCGAACTTTGAGGGAATATTTGGTGAAGCAGAAGCGGTTGGAGGTTTCTACGGCAAAGGAAAACGACAACATGTTGCGGGATGACATGCTTCCCGATGCGGTGGGCTTGAATCGCGACATCTACAAGATTGTCCAAGAACGGGCGACCGCACAACGTTAGGGAACTTCAGGAATGGACGACGAACAAGACACGACGGTCGCGGCAAATGCCAAGGAAGCAGGCGGTGGTGCGTCGGCGAATTCCAACGGCAGTTTGTCGCATTCGTCGGCAATCGAAGGCAACGGGATCCAATCCCGACGCGGAAGTTTGGAGTCTGATCGCGGCGAAGACGAGGACGATGATGAAGATTTGGGAGATGGCGATGATGATGACGGAACGCTTCGCTTCGGCATAATCTCGGACGACGAAGAGGAGTCTGACGGCTTTCCCAAGGTGGACAGCCGGGCAAGTCTGATCATGAATCCGGAGTCGCCGTCGTCTTCGATTTCGGATCTAGATTCTTGGGACGGGTCTTCGCAAGGAGCGAAACAACGGGCGGAGGTGATCACGCTCGAACGCGGGGCGATCGACGCCGACCTCGGCGATGACCCGGTCAGGATGTACCTCCGGGAAATCGGTCAGGTCGGATTGCTGACCGCACTCCAGGAAAGGGCACTCGCAAAAGATCTGGAGTTGCGAAAGCTCCTTGTAACCGTGGAGACGGAATTCAAGGAAAAACACGGCCGACTGGCGAGCGCGGTGGATATCTCGATCTTGGCACTGCAGCGACTTTCTGGGATGTCCAAGGCCGCGGAGAAGCTTGTTGTTTATTCCGGATACTGCAACTCCGGATTGAAGGCGGCATACGGCGAAATCGCAGACGCGATGGCCAACCCGTATCGGAAAGCTGATCTTGGGTACGTAGCGGACATCTTCAACTGCTCCGAAGAAGATGCGGTTGAAGTGATTAGGACATTGACGCGTCTACCCGAATCTACCTACCGCCAAATTGGGACGCCGGAGGCAGCCGTCGCTTTTCGGATGGAGGACAGCGCGAAGGTAGATACTGTTATGCAAGCGATGTCTTGCGACGAGAAGACGGCTAGTGATCTGATTTGGCTTGACGGGTTTTTCGATGACTTCTCCATCGCCAACGTTCTGTTGCAAGACAGAGTTCTCGAGATTGTCGCTTCGCCATACCGAGTAACTTGCACGACCTCGATTTCGAATCTGTTTGGATGTCGACGCGACGACGCGATGTCGATCGTTGAGGAGTTGGCACCGAGACACGGCAATTCAGAACTATCCCTATTGGACGAACAGATTTGCGAAGTCCTGCGCGTACCCAAGCGCGACGCCCGAATCCGTCGCATGAGTGAAGGACTGGGTTGTTCGTCAGATGTCGCTGAACGATTGTTGGGTCTCGTTGATCGGTTCGTATCAACGCGCCTCAGCGATATGTTGCTCGACCCGTACATCCGCCAGTGCTTGGATGAGCCGTATGGCGACGAGAAACTCGAATACCTGGGTCATGAGCTAGGTATCGACGAAGACGTTGCAAAAACGACGATTCGCAACCTCTCCCTGCTAACGCTCTTGATCGCCTCGGAGGTGCCGGAGACGATGGAGTGCGATCCGGTGTTGACGGAACTAGCGGGTTCCCTTACAGAGCCCAGAATCAAGCAATTGCGCCACTACACGCCACTTCTGGACGCACACCTTGCGACGATACATAGCAATGCGACTACGTCGGAACTGCACATCACCAGAGCGAATCTTAGGCTCGTCGTTTCTGTGGCGAAGAAGTACATGGGTCGCGGCATGACCCTATTGGATCTGGTTCAGGAGGGGAACATCGGCCTGATTCGGGCGGTTGAGAAGTTCGACTACCGCCGTGGATACAAGTTTTCGACGTATGCGACGTGGTGGATACGGCAAGCAATCACGAGATCGATCGCAGATCAGGCGCGCACGATCCGCATCCCCGTCCACATGGTCGAAACCATCAATAAGCTGCTGCGCATCAGTCGACGATTGGTGCAAGAGTATGGTCGTGAACCGACGCCGGAAGAGATTGCGGTGTTGATGGAGACAACGCCGGAGAAGGTGCGCGACACGTTGAAGATCTCGTTGCAACCGGTTTCATTGGAGACTCCGATCGGGGACGAAGAAGACTCGACACTGAGCGATTTCATTCCCGAAACCAACTCGGACGGTCCAGTTGAGGCGGCATCAAGCAGTTTGATGAAGGAGATTGTGCAGGGAGTGCTTGATGAGCTAGACGTGCGAGAGCGACAGGTCATAGAGCACCGGTTCGGGATGAAGGACGGTCGTTCGAAGACGCTTGAGGAGGTCGGGCGATATTTCGGTGTAACCCGCGAGCGCGTGCGTCAGATCGAAGCGAAAGCGATCCGGAAACTGCGACATCCGAACAGGAGCAAGCGGCTCGAAGGTTTCTTGGAGTAGGCACCTTCGGCGAGTGGGCCGCCCAAAGTTACGCGTTCAACGTTCGGTTACGCTTCCGCCGTTGATGTTGATCGCCTGCCCGGTAATGTAAGCCGCGCGCGGGCTACAAAGGAAGCCGATCAGCTCTGCTACCTCGAAGTCTTCGGCCGGGCGACCGAGTGGCACTTGGGCGGCGCGGTCCCACCAAACGTCTCCGCGTCCGAGTGGGTCGAGGCGTGCCGTTTCAGTCATGCCGGGGCAGACACAGTTGGCGGTGATTTCGTGTTGGGCAAGTTCCTTGGCGAGAGCTTGCGTGAAACCGTCGACAGCGAAATTAGAGGCGTTGTATGCCGCCATGTTCGGGGTGCCACGCTTGCCGGCGGTCGACGAAATGTTTACGATCCTCCCGCCGTTGCCTTGCTCGATCATCTGGATGGCGGCGGCTTTGGAGCAGAGATAGGTGCCAACAACCTTTACCTCGAGGACCTTCTTGAAGACGTGTTCTTCGACGTCAATGACCGGCACTCGATCCTCGCCGTATGGGGCGGCAGCGTTGTTGATGATGACGTCGACACTACCGAGTTCCTTGACGGTGGTGTCGATAAGGTTTTGGACGTCGTCCGCGCTGGTGACGTCCATCACAATGGGAAGTGCCTTGACGCCGAATGACTGGACTTCCTCAGCGGTCGATTCGATGTCTTTCCAACCGGCTTCTTTTTCGTCGGGCGGGAAGGTATCTGGATCCCGTCCGGTACCGGTAACTACGACGTCGGCACCCATCCTTGCGAGGACGCCCGCGGTGGCTCTCCCGATGCCTCGCAACCGCCCGGCACCGGTCACAATTGCGACTTTCCCGCTCAACTCATTTTCGATGCTCGCCATCGTCGACACTCGTCGTCCTCCCAGAAGGTGGTTTGAGAGGGATTATACGGCTTCGATTAGGCGTTGAGGAACGCGTATCAGGTTCCGCGCGTGCCTAGGGTGACGGGGATTTCCATGATGACTGCTTGATCACCGGACTTTCGGATTGTGGTAACCACGACGTCCGTGCCGTCGGGATGGACGCGCAGGAATTCGGTGAAATCTCGCTTGCCACGGATCGGCGTGTCGTCAATGTTGACGATGATGTCGTCGACCTTGAATTCTCGGGCCGCTGGTGATTGAGGATCGACATATCGGATGCCGAATCCAGCGTTTACAGGCAGGGCGTGTTGGAATGCGAGATGCGGAGTAACGTCGACGCCACCCAGACCCAGATATCCAGGGTCTTCGCGTTTGCCGAGTTGAACTAGGCGATCTGCGCCGTCAAGGATATTGTTGATGTTGAGTGCGAAGTTGGCACCTTGTCCGACGTCGATGCCGCCGAGGTTGATGCCGACGATTTCGCCGGATGAGTTGACCAGCGCGCCGCCACTGCTACCGAGGTTGATTGAGGCATCGGTCTGAATGAGGTTGCTGAAGACGTTGCCGGAGCGATCGGCCACGGTTCGGTTCAAACCGCTAACGACGCCTTTGCTTACGCTTGGCCCGCCGTCAAGACCGAAGGCGTGACCGATCGACACGACGTCTTCACCTACGCGTAAGGAATCTGAATCACCAAACGTTGCAGGTTCGAGATTTGCACCAACCACGGCGAGTACGGCGAGGTCGAGAGACTGATCTTCTCGCAACAGCGAAGCAGGCAGCAAGGTGCCGTTTGAAGTCGTAACCTGCACTTCGTCCGAACCGTTGATGACGTGCCAATTGGTGATGATGAACCCTTCGTCGTTCAAGACGATGCCGGTTCCGGTGCCGATTTCGCTCCCGTCCTCGCTTCGGACAGTTACTTGGACGATCGACGGAATGGTCGATTCGACGACGTCAGGTACCGAGAGGGCCGAACTCGTTACGGCAAACGAGGTGGGGGTTGCTTGCGGCAGATCATTGGAACATGCGAGCAAGCATGCAATCGAAACGCATACGAACGCGAGCGAGAGAAAGAGGGGTCTCGGTTCAGATTTTCTTCCGAGTCTCAGGTGACGCCTCCACCGGTTTGTCGACGATGAGAGAAGCTTGAGTTTGATTATATGGGTTTGGGCACGAGTGGCATCCTTTACGGGACCTCGTCGAGATGCTAGTTGCGAACTGTTGAGGAATCGTCTAGGGGCAATCGGAACGAACGAGATCTAAGGTTGTTTGCTAATCTAGTGAAACCGCGCGAGGAAGTCCCGCAAAGGCGATTGCAGACGCGGTCCGAGCGCACAGGCACGCACTCGGATCAGAGGTAGATCATGAGCAACGAACCAACACTATTTCGCGTAGATCCGCAAAGCAAAGGCTCTGCACAAGTTGACGAGGTTGACTTCACAGTCTTGGGATTGAAGGAACGGTGCGACATACAAGAGTGGGTGGCGAAGAATCCGTCGATTTTGGGCGACGACCTCCTGGTGGTCAGCAAGGAGTTCAGCGGTTTCGACCGAACCAATGAACGGTTGGACCTTTTGGCGGTGGACACTGAGGGCACTCTGGTGATCATCGAGTTGAAGCGTGACGACACCGGTGCTGATGCTCATTGGCAGGCGGTGAAGTACGCGAGTTACTTGCATGTCGCAACCGCTGCGGACATTGTCGAGATGTTGGCGAAACATGCTGACGCATCTGAGGACGATGCGCGCGACCAGTTGGTGCAGCACATTGGAGGCGACGACCTCGGGGCACTAAACCGGAAGCAACGCATCATATTGGCGAGCCACCGGTTTGCTCCCGAGGTAACCTCTGCGGTGCTTTGGCTAAACGAAAACTCTATTTCGGAAAACTTGATCACTTGCATCACCCTCACGCCATACCGCGATACCTCAACCGATGCCCTTTATGTGCAAGCCAACACGATCATCCCCGTACCAGGCGCAGAGAGTTACATGGTTGGAATCGGTATTCGCGAGGCGAGTCGGCGCGGTGGTGACACAAGTGATTTCGCGGCCAAAGTACGCGCGACGTTTGACCAAAATCGGAAAGACGACGTGACTAAGTTCCTAACCAAATGCGTGCGTCCGTTGATCCTTGACGGATTGGACAACCAACACAAACCGGATCGGCACGGGATGTGGGCCGGGCAGTTAAAGAACGGAAACCTCCGCTATTTCCATTTCTGGTACAGGGACGATCCTTGGGGCAACTGGAGCACGTACTACAGCATCGATCTTGTTCGCGACGATGGAGATTCGCCTTGGCACGCCGAGGTGAAGTTTGTTCACGATGTTCCCGGATATGAAGAAAGAATCCCAACGCTTTCCATTCCGAGCGACGCGCAGTTGCTTCCCAACGGCGTTGGCGTACGGTTTGAAAACGTCAAGTTCGATGGTGACACTGCCCAACGCATCGCCGAAGCGATGCGGGAACTGATCCGCGAAATAACTCCCCGAGTGAACGATTGGGGAAACGAGAACGAGGACACCGAGGCGGGTGAAGTGTCTCGCGGGTGACTAGCGACGAACGCACTTCCCTACCCGGTTGTTTCCGTATGTAGTGCCCCAATCAGCTTCGGCGATTCTTACGCCGGACGCCACATTGCATTCAATCCGGTGTGGCATTTCAGGCGTATGTAACCAACGGTTGACTAAGGGTCGCACAGATAAAATGTAGATTTGCATTCGGCGCGCTCCTTTCATCGGAGGTGCGCGTCGGATTGATGAGTGTCGTCGAACCGACGACGTGAGGTGATGACCGATGGTTTCGTTAGAGGTTGAGTGAACTGAACTTTTTCAAGTACACGCTGCGGCGGGTTTCGGGCGAAGCCGGCCTGCTGATAGGCGCGTTCGTCGGTTCGCTAATCACCGCCACGGTCGTCGGCGGTGCTCCCGTATATCTGCGGACGTTGGAGCGTGCGGGGGTTGAAGACACGATCGATGCGACCAGCAGCATCTATCGCCATCTGCAAGTCAGTTCGTCTTGGATCCCGCTGGAGGCCGGCAAGTTAGCGGAAGCTGAGGCGGCGATTGAAGGTGCTGCCGCCGAATTCTTGGGCGACGCCGTCGTGGGTCGAGCGGGATTGATCAAGACTCGACGCGCGTATTGGGGTTTCGAAGGAGAGCCGATGCCTCGTCACAACGAGGCGTCACGCGCGGCGTTCCAGTCGGTAACGGACGTTGACGACCACATCGTCTATCTGGTTGGCGTGCCGCCTTCGAACAAAGTCGAATATGTGGACGGAACGCCGGTATTCGAAGCGAGCATGATATGGGATCGCGCTTCGAACTTCGATATTCGCCTAGGAGACGTCATCGACACGATACCGGAGGTGCGCGGCATCGGATTGGCGAAGGCGCGGGTAACCGGGATTTTCACCATCGTTGACCCGCAAGACGATTTCTGGGTAGGACTGTCGGATCCAGTATTTCGACCGGAACCGTCAGTTGAGGGACGTGCTTTCCCGATTGTTCTACTCGTCGATCAATCGGTGATGTTGGGTCCGGTCGCAGAGGCGAATGCGGGATTACCCGCGACGTTTAACTGGAATCTCTTCGTTGACAGCGACTATTTCAAAGGGATTTCGCTCAACGAGTCGTTGCATCGCTTGGTCGGTTTCGAAGATCGAATAGGTATCGAGATAATCCGTGGTGACGTGCTGACAATACTTGAGCCTCGGTTGCAATCGTTGCAACGGCGGATGTTGTTCGCTCGCATACCGATGTTGTTGCTCGCCGCACTCGCCATCACGTCAATCGCGTACTACCTGTTCATGGTAGCCGGGATAATCGCGCGACGCCGCGCCGGGGAGACTTCGATGTTGCGGAGTCGCGGAATCGCGGTGCTGCAAGTCATCCGAACTTACGCCATAGAGTCGCTGATCATCGCAGGAGTACCGGCCTTGATTGGACCGGTTGTCGGATTGGCTCTGGTGTCCGCGTTGGGATTGTTGCCGGCGTACCAGACGGTGTCTAAGACGTTATTGTTGCCGGTGGAGTTTGCTTGGCAAGCCTGGGTTTGGTCGGTGTTGGCGGGGGTGATGGTGTTCCTGATTCTGATCCTCCCTGCATTGTTGGGTTCGCGGCGCGGGATCGTCGATCAGTATCAGTCTGAAGCACGCCCAGAACGCGCGCCGTTGTTCCAGCGGTATTACCTAGACGTCATTCTGTTGGCCATTGGCGGTTTGGTGTGGTGGGAGTTGACGACGCGCGGATCGATCATCGCGGCCACACGCGAAGGAGAAAGATCCGCAGATGTGACATTGCTGTTCGCGCCTGCAATCTTCATGTTCGTCGTGGCATTGCTGTTCATGCGGTTGTTCCCGATATTGGCGCAGATCGTAGCTTTCGTCGGCACGCGTTTCGGCTCTGCTGACCTGACGTTGGGACTTTGGCGACTGCGACGCAGTCCGTATTGGTACGTGTGGCCGATGTTGCTGTTGGTCTTGGTTTCGGGATTGGGTGTGGTTTCAGGGACGCTCGGATCGACGCTGGCGCGGAGTACCGAGGAGCAGATACTTTACGAGTCGGGATCCGACTTGCGATTCACGCCGCGAACTGCACCTACGAACGAGATGGTCGAACAAACCCGGGAAATCGCCGGCGTGGTTAACGCGACTCCGGCGTTTAGGGCCACCGGGCGATACGGTACTACTTCGCTCGGATTCCCGTTCAATTTGCTTGCGGTAGACTCGGGTGCCTTCGCGTCAACAGCGTGGTACCGCGATGATTTTTCTCCGACAAGCATCGAAGAGCTCACGTCGAAGATAGAAGTTGAGGTGAAGCCTGAGCCGATTATCTTGCCGCCCAACACGACGAAACTGGGAGCGTGGGCGAAGTCGGAACCCCGAATCGAAAACCTCTTCCTGTGGTTGGTCGTCAAAGACGGTCGGGGAAGAACACGGACGATAACGTTGGGTCAGATTGAGGGAGACTGGCGTCATCAGGTCGCTGAGTTGTCGAGCATATTCGCCGGACCCGCACAACTCGTCTCGGTACAGACCTTCATGCAAGCCGGGCCAGACGGTGCAGATCCTTCGACGGTGTACTTTGACGACGTGTATGCCGAAACGGGCGACGGTCAACGCGTGTTGCTCGTGGATTTCGACCAACTTGGCGAGTGGACCGGCATGCCCACGTCGAACGGACTGGACGTGATATTCGGCATTGATGCCGAGCCTCCAGGGTTGGAGATTGGTGTGCCAGGAGACGCTGGCGACGCGGTTGCGAGGGTTTCGATGGACCGCGGTAACGACCAAGGTGTTAGGGGACTATATCGAACGGCGACGGGTGAGCCATTACCGGTGATCGCGAGCGACGCATTCATGTACGAGACGAACACAGCGATCGGTTCGCAGTTCATCGTGCAAATCAACGGCGGATACCTGCCAGTCGAGATTGTCGATCAAGCTACATACTTCCCCACGCTTGATCCAGGTCGCGCTCCATTCCTAGTTTCGAACATCAACTCCACGTTGGACTTCTTGGAGTTGCGAGGTCTTTCGTCGCAGGAAGCAAACGAGTTATTCGTCGATATCGATTCCGAATCATCTGAGGAAGTGATTGTCGAGATACGGAAGATACTTGGTTTTTCCTCCTACACAGATCGCGCAAGCCTGCTCGAAAAGTCGACGGTTGATCCGTTGGTAGTCGCCGGATGGCGAGGGATGAGCATTGTGTCGATAGGCATGGCTGGCATCGCTGCAATCTTCGGATATCTGACCTACCTGGCAGCGCACGCCTTCCGCACCCGCCGAGAATCGGCGTTGCTCTCGAGCATGGGAATGAAGATGACGTCATTCGGGCGATTGGTGTTGATTGAGCATGTACTGGTATCCGTCCTCGGCATCGGTATCGGGATTGCCAGCGGATGGTATGTCAGCCGATTGGCGGTTAGCAGCATGACGTTTACCCAGACTGGTGGCGAATTGTTGCCGCCTTTCGTGATGCAGACGAATTGGTTGCCTGTTGGTTTGTTGGCGTCGGTAATCGTGTTGGCGACCGGGTTGTCGGCGGTGGGGGTCATGCGCCAATACCGAAGATTGCCGATCCACGAGTTGACGCGTGGGGCTGGTTAGGCCTGAGATGCAGAGCAACGTTCAACTGATGCTGAAACGGACGATCGCCAACTGGCGATTGCTATCGGCGGTCATCATCGGTTCGGTACTCGCGGGCACCATCATGGCGGCCACCGTCGTCTACTTCGAGTCGCTCCGCGACATCGCCCTGCAGAAGGAGCTTGCGGACGAAATTCCGTCAGATTTGGACATACTGGTTGAGGCTGACCAGACTCCAGTGAACGTCGAAACCCACGCTACATTGACGTCGACGATGGAGTCATTGCTGCTCAACCGAGTCGGGAAGTTCACCTCAAAGCACGAACGAGCGATGCGGAGCTGGACCTTTTTCGTCGATGAACCGCCAGAGCTCGTCCCGTTGGGCGAGTGTCCGTGCCGGCCGACGGTAGCGGAACCGGACGCGTTCGATGAAGAAACTGAAACACAACTGATCGAGTGCGATTGCAGGCGAGTGCAATGCCTCACTGTCCCCAACGAAACCGAGAGCATTGAGATCATTGCGGGACGCTTTCCGGACGCGAACGCGCAACCGCCGGCAGGATCTGAATTGACTCTCGAAGGATTGCTGAACGAAGAAGCAGTGGAGCGATTCGGGTTGGAGTTGGGAGAAATTGTTCCGGCGCGCCCACACTGGGACGAGGCGAATCTGAACGTCAACATCCGACTGAGTGGGATATTCCGCAGACGCAACCCCGAAGCCGCTGAGTGGCGGATTTTTGATCAAGCATTTGGATCCCGTAGCAGCACTCTGGAGTTCGCTCAGTTCGTGTTGCCGCAACAGACGGTCCTTGAGCAACTCGGCGTGCACTTCCCGAACATGGGTGCCGAGTATGCGTGGTTCCTGGATGTCGAACCGGCGACGATTCACGCGACCGACACGCAGTTGATTCGCAGTACGCTGGCGTTAACTGAGAACGAATTGCGATCGCTCGTTGACGGGTTCGTATTGGACACCGAGCTCGACAAAACGCTGCTCCGGTTTGAAGTCGAACTGTTCTTCAATCGACTTCCGATGTTTATTGTTCTGATCCTGATCGTGCTCGTCGTGGTGTACTACACTGCGACGTTGGCCGGTCTCCTCATTGAAGCTCAATCGGCCGACGTTGCATTGTTGCGCAGTCGCGGTACGACGTCGCGGCAATTGCTGTTGATGTTTGGCGTTGAGACTCTCATTTTGGCTTCATTCGCGGTGGTGTTCGGGCCGTTCCTCGCGCTAGGCGGTGTGTCGCTAATCGGGATTTTGCCGTTCTTCGGGGACCTGAACGCGGGAGAAGCTCTGCCCGTCAACCTGACGCGTAACGTTTACGTCATGGCTGGCATCGGCGCGGTGATGATATCGCTCGCCTTGTTTATCCCGGCGATGCGCGTCACGCGACAAGGAGTTTTGGCTGAGAGAACCGGTCGCGGACGTCCGGCGAGGTTGGCATTCGTGCAGCGATACTATCTCGACCTCGGATTCCTCGGAGTGGTCCTGTTCCTCTTCTGGCAACTCACGAGGCAGGGTTCGTTCGTAGCATCGAACGTGTTCGGCGAAAACACGGTCAATCAGGTGATACTAGCGGTTCCTGCATTGTTCCTGGTAGCCGCCGGCATCGTGTTGTTGCGGTTGTTCCCGGTTGCCATGGATTTATTGGGTCGGTTGATGACGACGGGATTGGCTTCGAAGGTTATATCTCCAGCGATCGTCCTCGGTATCTGGCAGATGGCCCGCAATCCAGCGCACTACTCGCGCGTCTCCTTGCTACTGATTCTCACCGCCGGTTTAGGAGTATTTGCAGCTAGCTTCGCTGCGACGCTTGAAAGAAGCGCACGCGATCAGGTGCTCTACGACACTGGCTCAGACATTCGTGTGCCTAGCATATCGCCGCGCGGTGGTGGACGCTCGTTCAATATCGGCGAAGACATGCGAGACGTGCGCGGCATTACCGATGCCGTGGAGATCTACCGCCTCCGTGGTTCGATAACGGCAGGATTCAACTTCGACCAGTTTTCGGTGCTGGCATTCGATCCCGAAAAGGTCGGTAAAGTGGCTTGGCGTCGCAATGATTTCGATGGTTCGGATTACGAATCGACGTTCAAGCCGATCGCCTTCGAGTCCGACAAAGGCGTGCAACTCCCTGATGATGCCCGGTATATCACTGCGCGTGTCAAACCTCTGTTCCCCATGCCCGAGGTGCGGTTGGTCGCCCGAATGAGTGATGTCAACGACCGCTTCTATTCGGTGGATCTAGGCGTGTTGCTCCCAGAGTCGAATCACGCGAACCGCTTCCCATGCCCTTTGCAGTTCGAAGATCCTGAGAATGACGAGTTTCCGTTGCCGTCATGGTGCCGACTCGGAACCTCGATTCATCCGGCACCCTTCGGACGTGAACGTGTCCTGTTGCCGATCGGGCCGGTGAAGTTGCACTCAATCGGGGTAACGACTTTCGATGGCGGACTCAGGAGCGGGGCTCTAGACATTGACGACATCTCGGCGATTAGCAATGATGGCACCAAGATGTACCGGCTTGAGATGTTCGATGGTTCCGGAGACTATCGATGGTCGCAGTTGCGTCCGACTCAAGAGTCGTTCGCTGACACATTCGATCCTTCGCCGTTGCCACCGGAAGAAGCTGAGAACCCTGGCATCATGCGTCTTCGCTGGACGTCTGGACTGCTAAACGAGTTTCGTGGCATTGCGACGGGAAGTGAGATTGAGGATATCCCGGTTTTGGCGAGCGAATCGCTGCTTGAGCAACTTGGCGCGAAGGTGGGTGACGCACTAAACGTCAGCATCGACAATGAACGAACGACGTTGCGGGTTGTCGATACTATTGACTACTTCCCGACGTTGAACCCGGACGCCAGCAGTTTCGTCATTATGGACTATGATGCGGCACACAACTTGGTGAATGCTCGTCGACACACTGGTGAGCGGCTGCCAAACGAGCTGTGGCTGAAGACGGAAGCTGGTGTCCCGTCGATTGAGCAGCTGGAGACGATGAAGGATGAAGCCGGAGATTCAGCGATTCGCTACTCGGCGACATCTACAGTTCAACGCAATCTCGAGTTGCTGAGGGTGCGCACCGGGCCGGTTAATGACAGGTTGAATCTGCTCGCGGGCGTCAGCGTTGATCCGTTGGTGTCAGAGGGATGGCGTGCGCTGTTGGGAGTAGCATTCGTAACGGTGTTGATCGTGAGTGCGGTCGGGTTCGTGGTCCACACGCGGGTGGCTTTTCGCCGTCGTTTGGCGGAGTTCGCACTGTTGCGGACGATTGGTCTATCGATGCGTCAACTGCTGTTCCTGGTGCTGTTGGAGCAGATAATCGTGGTCGGTGTGGCTGTCGCGATCGGCGTCTTCATGGGTACGCGGTTAGGTGACACAATCATCCCCTATCTTGCGAGGTCAGGACAAGACGCGTCGGTGGTTCCACCGATGACGTTGGAGATCTACTGGACCGGTTTCGCCACAACTTTCGGACTGTTGGCGTTGGTGTTCGTAGTTGTGATCACCATTAGCCTAGTCTCGGTGTACAACATGGCGATTCACCGGGTCATGCGGATGGGTGAGGCATAGACCTTCCCGTTATGTCCGTCTGAGAAAATGGCAATCAGGAGTTAGCGCGCAATGACGTTCGGCGGAGAGCAATACATAGTTTGCAGCGGCCTGTACAAGATCTACAAGGCTGCTGGTTTGGAAGTCGTCGCCTTGCGCGGTCTCGAACTGGTTGTGTACAACCATGAGATCATCGCAATTGTCGGTGCGTCGGGTTCTGGCAAGTCGACCTTGTTGAACATCCTCGCAGGATACGACACACCGTCGGCGGGTACTGCGCGTGTCGGCGAGTACGACCTGCTGCAGATGACCAATCGCGAGATCGTCGATTACCGCCGACACGAGGTTGGTTTCATTTGGCAAGAGACTTCAAGGAACCTATTCCCGTATCTGACTTCAGCTGAAAACGTCGAGTTGCCGATGGTACTTACCGGTGTCCCGCAGTCGGAACGGCGCGAGCGTTCACGTGAGTTGCTTGAGATTGTCGGCTTGGGACATCGCGTAGAGCACCGCCCTGAGCAACTCTCCGGTGGCGAGCAGCAAAGAGTAGCGATTGCCGTCAGCCTGGCCAATCAACCACCGTTGCTCCTCGCCGATGAACCGACAGGTGAGTTGGACGATCTGACGGGGCAGGAAATTCTCGATCTATTCAACGAAGTTAACCAACAACTGGGCACGACAATCGTAATCGTGACCCACGATCCCGCAGTTGCGACGAGCGTCGGCAGAGCGATTACCATTCGAGACGGCAAGACCAGTACGGAGACGACGCGTCGGATTTCGTTCCAACGACGAGTAGGTGGCGAGGCTTCTGACACGGAGGAGTTCTTGATAGTCGACTCAACTGGCTCGGTGCAGATTCCTCGGGATATGCTTGACGAGCTGGACATCAACCGTCGGGTGCGAGTTGCGGTTTCCGAAGGGAGAGTGACGCTTGAATCAGGCGAATGAAAGAGACAACGGTCGACCAACGATACAGGCGATCGAAGTCTCGCGTACGTTCCAACTCTCAGGAGAGTTAATCACTGCCGTCAAGAAGCTGAGCTTCGATGTTTCGCCCGGACAGTTCATCACGCTGGTCGGCCGCTCGGGTTCCGGGAAAACTACTTTGCTGAATCTGTTGGCCGGATTAGATCATCCTTCGACTGGTCAGGTGCTGTTTGAAGGCGAAGACATGGCAAACTACAGCGAGCGGGATTTCATCGAATTGAGAAGAAACCGCATCGGCGTCGTGTTCCAGTCATTTGCTCTGTTGCCGTTGTTGTCGGCGTACGAGAATGTGGAGTTGCCCATGCGGATCGCCGGTTTGTCGGCGCGCGAACGCTCGGATCGAACTAATGATGCGCTTGAGATGGTGGGTTTGACGCGACGAGCAAGGCATCGCCCTTACGAGTTGTCAGGTGGTGAGCAACAACGTGTTTCAATCGCAAGAGCTATCGGGATGCGACCTGACATAGTCCTTGCAGATGAACCGACTGGCGAGCTCGATTCCAATAATGCGCAATCCATTTTCGGGCTGTTCCGGGAGATGGTTACCGATCAAGGCATGTCGGTTGTCGCCACCACGCACGATCACACTCTGCTAGACATGGCAGATCGCATCTATACGATGCAAGATGGCCAGATTGAGCTCACCGAAGACCGATCGAGGTAGGTTGTCGCGGCGGTTCGTCGCACTAATCGCCGGGGTTTGCGAAGACGATGACCTTGACGCCGTGTACGGGAGTCACGGTTACGGGAGCCCCGTCTGGCAACGAGACCGAGTGGGACCGATTTCGCACGCGGAACGTGTCCCCGGACGGCAGTTGCACGTTGAAATCGGTGAACTCGCCGTGAAACTCGCGCGACACTATTCGGGCGACGCATTTGCAGACGTCGCTGCAAGGTGTGAACGACTGTATAGACCATACATCGTCATCGCTGCCATCGGAGTCGTGCACGCGTAGACTCAGTTCCGATGCCCGCATCAATGCCGAGACGCGGTCGCCGTTGTTGAGTTTCTGACCCGGTGGCGAGATTGCGGGAAACTCTCCCGCTTCGGTAATGACCATGCCGTTGTTATAGGTTCCCGGGATGAATGTGCAGCGACCGACGGTCTGCGCGACGACTGGAGAGTTGGGTTTGGTGTAGAGTTCCTCCGCAGTGCCAATCTGACTTACGTTGCCGTCGCGCATGACGGCGATGCGGTCCGAAGTCAAGAACGCAGTCTCGCGATCGTGGGTAACCAGAATTGCGGTCTTGCCGGCTTCGCGAATGATTTCACGAACCTGCCGGCGGAGTTGCACAACGCGAGTCGGGTCGAGATTGCTGAATGGCTCGTCCAGTAGGACCGCTACGGAATCAGGTGCTATGGCGCGAGCAATGGCGACGCGTTGTTGTTCGCCACCCGATAGATCGTGGACGCCTCGCTCGGCGTGTTGCGCGATGCCGCACATGTCGAGGATTTCGGCGACGCGGAACCGCTTCTGTCGGTCGTCCATGCCATCCAAACCGAACTCGACGTTTTGAGCGACGGAAAGATGCGGGAACAACGCGTATGACTGGAACACGAGCCCGAGGGCGCGCTTGTGGGGAGGGAGGTGCACTGTAGGTGATCCGACCAACTCGCCGCCGAGAGTTACTTTTCCCTCAATCACCCTCTCGAAACCGGCAATTACTCTAAGTGCTGTCGATTTGCCTACGCCACTTGGTCCGAGAAGGCTGACGATTTCGCCATCTTCGACCCGTAGATTGAAGTTGTCGAGAATCGGCGCATGCTCGTGATCGAAACCGACTCGCACCTTCTCGAGCTCGATGGCACCGGATCCGTTTTGGTGGCCGTTAACCGATGCGGGGGCGTGTTGAGCCACGCTTTCTTGTCGGGTGAACATCTTCATCTATCGATAATGCTAAACCTGAACTCACGTACGCGGAATCACTGCGCATTGCGATGTTCGCGGAGGACGAGCCAAGCCGTCGGCACCCCAGCTGCCACCACCAGTATGAGCGATGCGACTGCGGTCTCGGTGAAGAATGCTTCTGATGAAGCTGCCCAGATTGAGGTCGCAAGCGTGTCGAAGCCGGTAGGCCCTAGGATCAGAGTTGCTGGGAGCTCTTTCATGGTTAAGAGAAACACCATGGCAGCACTGGCGAAGATGCTGGGCATCAACATCGGGAGCGTAACTTGAGTGACGGTTTGAAATTGCGTTTTGCCTAGGGACTGCGCCGCTTCTTCTAATCGCACGTTCAACTGCATCAACCCAGCGCGCAGCGAACCCAATGCCGCGGGAAGGAACGACACGGCATATGCGAATATCAGGAGTGCGAGCGTTTGATACGCGAAGAGGGCAAAGTTGACGGCGAAGAATACTATCGAGAGCGCGACGACGACGCCCGGCAATCCGAACCCGATGTAAGTCGCTTGGCTGAAGAATTCGCTAATTGCGTTGCGATAACGGACTGTAACAAAGGCTATCGGTAGTGCCACGATCACTGTGGTGACGGCAGCTAATGCGGATGCCTGCATCGAGTTCCAGAGTGGCATTGCAACAGACGTGAATCCTTGACCGCTCTCAATGCCGCGTGTCAACCACCTGAGCATGGTGAGGCACGGCACGATCACGCCCACGACGACGGGCAGCAACGTGAAGAGCAATGCGAACGCTTTGTAGCGACCTAGACTAATGATTCGCTGTGATCGTGCGGCGTTGGCAGAGGCGTCATCGAATCGACGTCGACGCTTGATGAGCGACTCGCCAAGGAGCAGGCCGGCGGCAAAGACGACCAACATCATTGAAAGAGCGGCACCTGAACTGCGATCGATGGATGTTTGGTAGTTCGTCATAATCGACACCGTCAGCGTGTTGTGCCGCATCAATGCGACACCGCCGTAATCGCTCAATGTGTAGAGGGCCGCGAGTATCGATCCTGAACCGATTGCGGGAATGAGTAGCGGGAGAGTGACTCTTCGGAATGCCTGCGCTGTGGTGTATCCCATGCTTCGACAGGCGTCTATCAACTCAGGATTCAACCCGGCGATGGCGGCTCTAACGGTCAGGTAGACGTACGGGTAGGTCATCAGAACCAATACGAGCGTCGAGCCGGGCAGGCCGTAGATCGAAGGCAGTTGATCGACGCCGACTGGTTGGAGGATGCGCTGTAGCGCGCCTTTGGGTCCAAACGCCTCGATTAGCGTTGTCGCCATCACGAAGCTCGGGACTACGAGAGGGAGTGCGAGTGCTACCGCAATAAACCGTTTGAACGGCAAGTCGGAGTTCATTGTGAGCCATGCGGCGGGAACAGCTACGACGAGTGACGTCAAGGTAACGATGAAAATGAGATTTATTGTGCGCCAGAGCGTAAACATGGAGTTTGGGCGCGCAAGGAACTCGATCGTGGCATCGCCTTGTCCGATGCCGCGTACGAAGAGATAGAGCACCGGCAACATCGCTGCGATGATGGCGATTGATGCTGCGATGATCAAAACGACTGATGCCCCGCCAATGCGTTGTCTGACTAACCGACGGGGCACCAACCTAGGTGTTGCATCTTCCGATGTAGAGCGGGTTGTCACGGAAGAGCTCCAACCTCCTGAAGTAGTTTTTGGGTGCCTTCGAGATCTGATAGCACACCCAGATCGATTTGAAATCGCTCGCCGATTAGGCTCAGGTCAGGCAAGTGCTCAGATTGACGAACCGTCGCGTTGAACGGGTATTCGTGAGTTTGGGTTGCAAAGTACTGTTGTGCGGTGATGCCCAGCAAGAACTTCAACAACCGTTCTGCCTCTGGTTTGGCATCCGACGATTGGAGAATTCCGGCACCTGCAGCCATCACCAGTGATCCGGCGTCGTTAGCTGGTGTGTAGAAGTTGCGTGCGGCGAATGCCTCTCCCTCCTCTGCAAGGAAACGATGCAAGTAGTAGTGATTCACGAAGCCGACGTCGATTTCTCCCGCCGCTGTCGCCGCGACGGTCGGTGTGTTCTTGGCGTACAGGACCGGTCTATTCGCCATGATGCCTTCTAACCACTCACGAGTCTTCTCCTCGCCCCAATCCTGTCGCATTGCGGAGACCATTACGTGGAATGAAGCGTTGGTCGGCGGGAATCCGATGCGTCCGTTCCATTTCGGATCGGTGAAGTCCCAGATCGAATCTGGCAAACCGTCTTCCGAGAGATTTTCGGTGTTGTAGACAATGACGCGTGCACGCCCGGAGATGCCAACCCACTGGCCATCCGGGTCGCTTCCCCAGGCGACCGAACGTTGGTATAAATCCTCGGGCAGTTTCGTCAACATTGACTTCACGGCACCTAATCCGCCCGGATCTTGTGCGAAGAAGACGTCCGCCGGCGATCTGTCGCCTTCTTCAAGCAACGTCGCCGCCATCTCGCCGGTGCTTGCGTAGCGCACTTCGACCGGGATGCCTGTGAGGAGCTCGAACTCTTCGAGAATCGGACCGACCAGAGAAGAGCTGCGTCCGGAGTATACGGTGATCGTGTTCGGTTCCTCACGAGTAGGGTTCGCAAGGGCATCGCCGCCATCAGTTGGTTCGCTGCCGCATGCGAAAGCGAATGCGAGCAGCATAACTGCAGGCAATATTGAGCGTGCGAGATGGGTGATGCGTTGCCTTGAGGATTGGTCAAGGATGGTCTTGGGCAGGGTCATCAACGGTTGTTATCCTCGAAATGATGAATTGGGTCGACTTTGAGTGCTGACGCCCCGCCCAGACGCCACACATAAATTATTACTAATTGAGTAAGGAATTTCAACCTCTCCCCGGAAATTGTTCGAGGTGTGTCGATTTGCGAACCAGAGAGTCTGAGTCTGATGGTTTTCGAGTACGACCGAGCGGTTGGGTAATCGCGCTGCACTTGCCAACGGCATCAGAATTGGTTGTCTACCCGTGACCAGCGGATCAAATCCACGAGAACGCACGGCACTCAGATCTTCCGGGTACGGCTCGAGAATCCGTCGCGTGGTCGGCGGGGCGTTGATATTCGCACTCATTGTTGCCGGCGTCGCCCTGGCTGCAGTGTTGGCAAACCGATCGGATCCTTCAACGAACGTTAGCCCCACTACGACGCCGATAGCGGTGCCTTCGCCGACACCTTCAGTCGTATCTTCAGAATCTTCTAACGAAGTTCCGACCTTCACTCCGACCGCCTCTGTGCCTTCGTTCACGCCAACTTCGACACCGACCTTCGCGCCGGTTGTGTTGGACCAGCCGTCGCCGACCGAGGAAACTGATCCAACTTCGGTACCGACGGCGGAACCGCCTCCGACAGCGACAGCGACGGAAATGCCGGCGGAAACTATACCAACCTCAACGCCATCACCTACGCCTGCGGTCGTGTCGACAGCCACGCCGATGCCTGAGCCAACGAGTAAGCCATCCCCAGAGCCGACGAGCACGCCGATTCCTGAGCCTTCAGCAACCCCAACACCGACACCAACACCGGAACCGGCAATCCCGACGCGATTAGAGGTTTTCGCGCGCGGCGAGCTGATCGACCTCGGCATCAAACAGGATGAAGTCGTGGTCCATCTGATTGAAGAAGCGACTTGGCACGACTTGTCGCTGGGATGCGGCCCGATTGAGGGCAACAACCCGGCGATGGAAATCGACGGATGGGTGTACGTGCTCGACCACCACGGCGACCGTTACACATTCCATCTGGCGATCGTCGAGTCAACTGGCGACGAGTTAGTTCGTAACTGCACCGACGTGGCGTCGCAAACTCAGCCGACTGTGAACCTCGTGCATGATCTGCGATTGCATGAAGCACGGAGAGTGATACTCGCACGAGGTGCGCCCGGCAGTGAAGCGCAGGTGGTGGCAGACATTCAGGATGGCGAGCAGATTCGACGACTGCTAGACGCTTTGGACACGGAGATTTCGATCAACAATCCCGACGTTTGCGCAACTGCACTTAGGCTCGACTTCCATCTCGCTGAAGGCGTCGAGACTGTACGAATGGTGTGCGTAATGGACTGGTACCGGATCGGTGGAAAGCAGGAGATTTGGGGAGGTATGCAGGGTTCAATCCCTCAAGCCGTCTTGGATTTCATATCGCCGGCACTCGCGGCTCAGCCATTGCCAGGGTTCCCGACGCTGCCGGACGAATAGGTCAAGGTTGCGTCAGACGATTAACAACTCTGCGACCGCGTGAATCGATGAACTGAGGCGGTGGTTTGAAGCTCGAGACAGGTAAACTGCCAAGCGAGGTCCTGCAATCACTCTTGAGGGCACTGCCTAAGGTAGACATCGATCGTAGGCTGCTGGTAGGTCCGAAACTCGGCGAGGATGCAGCACACATACTGTTCGGCGAGACGACTTTGCTCGCGAAGACCGATCCGATCACGTTCGCTACAGACAACATCGGTTGGTATGTGTTAAATGTGAATGCCAACGATATCGCGGTAGCGGGCGGCGTGCCGAAGTGGTTCCTGGCCACGTTGTTGCTGCCGCCCGGATCCACCGAGTCTGATGTGAGCCAGATCTTTACGCAACTCGGTGAAGCTGCGACGGAGTTAGGAGTGCAGCTGGCTGGCGGTCACACCGAAGTTACGACCGCCGTTACTCAACCGGTGATATGTGGCTTCATGCTTGGCGAAGCACCGGCGAGTGGCAGCGTGTCCTCGTCGGGAGCAACCTCTGGCGACAAACTGCTGTTAACGAAAGGCGTGGCAATCGAAGGGACTGCGATCTTGGCCAACGACTGTCGCAGCATTTTGTTAAATGCCGGGGTCGCCGAATCCGTGGTGGACGCTGGTGCCAGGATGTTGACGGATCCCGGGATTTCCGTGTTGAAGGACGCGCGTGCGGTCTTGCTTAGCGGTGGCGTAACGGCGATGCATGATCCTACGGAAGGCGGGTTGGCGACCGCCCTGCAGGAGATGGCGTACGCATCTCAGGTAGACATCACGATTGACGAGCAGGCAGTGAAGGTTTTTCCCGAATGCGAAACAATCACCTCCGCACTCGATATCGATGCGTGGGGATTGATATCGTCTGGTGCGATGCTGGCGGCAGTTCGGCCAGAGAGTGAGCGGCACGCTCTGCATTGCTTGGCGGATGCTGGCGTCGAAGCCGAGGTCATTGGTACCGCGGAAGCGATTTCTGACGCTGCTCGCGGCCCGACCGTTTGGGTTAAAAAATCGGCAACGGGACGGAAGCCGATACGGCAGTTCGCTCGCGACGAGCTTGCACGGTTCTTTGACGAGTTGGGATAAAACGAACTGCAGTTTGCGTCAAGTTCTCCCCTAAACGTCCGATTCCTATGAGCGCAGTCGTTAGACTCAATGCCACTCGAAACGCGATGTTGACTGACAGTGGGGGATGCTAGATGGTTACCGTCGATTTCGCCGGAATACACTTCATGATGCCGACACCGTTCGGCGATGACGGTTCGGTGGACACCGGCGCGATTCTGCGCTTGGTGGATTGTGCAGCCAATGCCGGTTGCAAAGGTGTTGTCACGTTGGGAGTCATGGGTGAGGCGCACCGATTGTTGGACAGCGAGCGAGCACCCATCATCGACGAAGTCGTCCGCGCATGTGGTGACCGTCTGACCGTAACGGTCGGCATCAGCGGACAGAGTGGCCGGCAAGCGGCCCAGCGCGTTCGAGAAGCGCAAGAATTAGGTGCCACCGCGGCGATGGCATCTCCTCCGGCAATGGCGAAGCCGAACGATTCTGCCGTGTTCGCGTACTACAGCTCCATTGATGACTCTTCTGAGATTCCGATCGTGGTCCAAGATCTACCGGAGCAGACGAACGTCCATATGTCGCCAACCTTCATCGCGTCGCTCAACGAAAATCTGGAGCATGCTACGTATCTGAAACTCGAAGATCCGCCAACGCCACCCAAGGTATCTGCGGTTTCTAAAGCGTCCGACGGCAAGATCGGTATTTTCGGCGGATTAGGCGGAGCGTTCCTATTCGAGGAGCTGCGCAGAGGGGCGATCGGTACGATGACCGGGTTTGCGTATACGGAGGCACTGGTAAAGATTCATCGGCAGTTCGAAAAGGGTGATATTGAAGGTGCGCGCAAAACCTTTTACGGGTGGTTACCGTTAATCAGATATGAGAACACCGCCGGATTAGGGCTCTCGATTCGCAAGCACATATTGGCGAAGCGAGGGTTGCTCGAATCTGCGGCGGTGCGACCACCGACTCCTGCGATCGACGATTTGGGCAGGGAAGAGTTGGACGACATCCTGACCGCGATGTCCGAATTCATCGAATCTGAGACTGTGTCGGATTGACAGATCCAATAGTGGCTGGTGTCGCTGCGGGAAACAGGATTGAGTCCGAATGAAGTTAAGATAATCGCATAATGTAACGACATTCGAACTTGGCGCAATCGCGATCGGCAAGTTAGGCGGTGCGTGAAACCGGCAATGCAAGAACCCAATCTACAACAGTCGCCCGACGGCCTGATATTTTGCATGCACTGCGGTGTCGGTGCAGAAGAGGGTACCTATGCATGCGATCGATGTGGGGAGCGGTTGTATCACACAGATTCAGAGCGACCTTCCGCATTGGGTTTCACGAGTTGTATCGATTGCGCGTCTTCGAACGAGCTCAACGCCTCCTATTGCTCTGTATGTGGTTCAGAACTGGCGGAGGGAGAACGCCTATCGCGGGATGTCGCAGACCCAGTTGGCGATGAATCTGAATCTGATGATCTCAACGGGCGTGAGCGATCCCGAATGAGAAACCCTTCCGGTTATCGGATAGGTAAGGGAAGCTTGGGCCAGAGTCCGTTCCGGGTGCGAAGACGCGGTGGTGGATCCGACGCGGAAAGCGACTCGACGCCGCCTGAGATTAGGCGTTGGAATTGGTCAGCCTTCATCCTCGGTCCGATCTGGGGCATGCTCCACGGCATCTGGTGGTCGGCCCTTGGATTTCTGCCATTGTTGCCGGTTTCTCCCACGTTGCGGTCAATCGGTTTGGCTTTGTTGATAACGGTCATGTTGACTTTGGGAATCAAAGGCAACGAGTTGGCTTGGCGAGCTCGCGAGTGGGAGAGTGCGGAGAAGTTCCTGGCGGTTCAACAGCGGTGGTCGATGTGGACTGTAGTTTTCGCGATCGGAGCGGGAATCGCGCTGATCTTGTTCCTCCTCGGGCAGGGATGACGAGATGGTTAATCGTTGAATTGCAGTCGGGCGTTGCCCCGCCGTTTGAAATAAGCCGCTTTACGCGCGTCGAAATTCCGCGAATAGTTGACGTCAATAAGTGATGGCGTCGTCATGATCAAGGCGTCTTCACGGTTTTCCGCGTAGTAATTGTGCCGTATCCCAACTTCTACAAAACCGTACTTTCGGTACAGTGCCTGTGCGCGCTGGTTCGATTTGCGCACCTCCAATGTAGCGTTGGCGGCACCGATGCGTTTTGCCTCTGAGATGGTGGCGATAATGAGCAGCTCACCGATGCCGCGACCTTGTTCCTCAGGCCGAGTTGCCACGACCATGACGTGGGCTTGGTCTAGCGGTGCCCATATGCCGACGAGACCGGCGATGTTGTGAGCATCGTTACCTTGCTTGTGTTCCTGACTGAACACGGACTTGATCCAATCGCGAAGGTTGCGCCGCGAACCGTTGTTGCTTTGGTTCGACTGAGCTCGTTGTTCCACAACCATGTAGGTCATGTTGCGCTTTTTCATGTCTACGTCGGCGGACTGCGAGTGAGCTCCGAACACCTGTCTGACGATGGCGTCGATTGCACCAACGTCTTCAAAGGTCGCGTACCGAGCGCGGTACGGGTTCGATTGTCGTTCGCGGGTAGTCAATGAGTAATGGTTGAGTGTCGTGGTCTAACTGGTCAACGTTAAGATGCGGTCCGATGGCTCGCCGCATGTGCTCGGATTTCGGTTGCCTTCAGGTGAGATTTCGTCAGTCGAAGGGTGCGCGAGTAGTAGAATCTTCAGAGTTCGCAACCACCGTTTAGTGCCGCCACCATTCAGGCTAGCACAGTCACTGTCGCGAAATCGGCTCCGCAAATGGTACCAATCAAGGCACTAATCGATCGCTACTGGTTGCGCTCGGCGGTATCAACGGCTCCCAGCACGGGCCGTGCGGCATCGCAGTCGGAAACGGATGAATCGTCCAACGCGTTCAATGTCTTGATGCGCATCATCCGGATGGCACTCGGCTATCGATTGCTGCTATCGATTGCGTTGGTGGCCATCATCGGTGCGGCGACGTTCCAACTATTCATTCCCTTGCTAATCGGAAGCGGTGTCGCGACAGTGGAGGAGATATTCTCCAGTCCGGAGCTTGACCCTGGCGAGTTGCGACGCGCATTACTGACTACGGCACTTTTGCTGCTTGGGTCGGCGGTGTTGCGCGGAATTTTCACCTTCACACACATGTTCATCTCCGAAAGCATCGCGCAGATGCTTGGTTATAGGTTGCGGATGCTCTATTACGAAAAGCTGCAACGTCTTAGCTTCGCCTACCACGACCGCGTGCATACCGGAGATCTGTTGACGCGAGGATTGTTGGACATTGAGGGAGTTCGCAGTTTCGCCAGTCGAGGTTTGTTGCGTGTCGTCTATCTCGCGATTTTCGTTGGTGTAGGCACCGCACTGATGGTGAATCAGGATTGGCAGTTGGCATTACTCAGTTTGAGTTTCGTTCCCATCGTTGCTTGGCGTTCGATCGTCGCAAGACTGCAAACTTCGCGAGGTTGGCGGCTATACCAAGAAGAGATGGCGCGACTGACCAAGATAATGGACGAAAACCTCAAGGGCATCCGGGTCGTCCGCTCGTTTTCATCCGAACCCTATGAGATGGAAAAGTACGACGTTTCATCGACGGAGGCATTCAATCGGGCATTCAGATTGGTGGGGGTGCGATCTGTGGCGATTTCGATCAACACGTTTGCGTTCCTTGGAGCGATGTCATCGGTGTTGCTGGTTGGCGGGTTGAAGGTGCTAGATGAGACCGACGCGTTCTCTCTCGGGGACTTGGCCCAGTTTTTGGCTTTTATGACGATCATGCAAAATCCCGTCCGACAGCTAGGCATGGTAGTCGCCGGATGGGCACTGGGTGCTACATCCGGGAAGCGGTTGTTCGAAGTTCTAGACCAAGTGCCAGAGATCGCTGATGATTCGGGTGCGAAAGATCTTGTAATCACCGAAGGTGTTCTGCGTTTCGAGCATATCGACTTCGCGTACATGGATGAGTTCGGCGACGAACAGGTTCTCACTGACGTTTCGTTTGAAGCCCGTCCCGGTCACACCATCGGCATCGTCGGACCGCCAGGCTCAGGGAAGTCGACGCTTGCACACCTAATACCGCGGTTCTACGACCCAATTCGCGGACGGATATTGGTTGATGGTCAGGACATCTCGAAAGTTACGCTGTCATCGCTCCGAAGAGCCGTGGGCGTCGTTGAGCAGGACACGTTCCTGTTCACGACTACGATCGACAACAACGTCGCGTACGGCGACCCTTGGGCTGAGCATCGGAACATTGAGGACGCCACCTCCAATGCCCAGATGAGCGAGTACGTAGAGCGATTACCAGGTGGATACGGGACGTTAGTTGGCGAACGCGGGATTTCGCTGTCCGGAGGTCAACGGCAACGGCTATCGATCGCGCGGAGCATCATGCTACACCCCCAGATCATCGTCTTTGACGACTCGACGGCGGCGATCGACGCGGCTACCGAGCAACGGATACGGGCGGCCTTGCAGGAAGTGACGCAGGACCGCGCAACGATCATCATTTCACACCGATTGAGTTCGCTGATGCATGCCAATGAGATCTTGTTCTTGGAAGGTGGTCGAATTGTGGAGCGTGGCACGCATGCCGAGTTGTTGGAGGCTGGCGGGAAGTATCGAGATCTGTACGAGTTGCAGATTAGACCCGATGACGACGCTCCGGATGCTTCGATGAGGTTTGCCGATGGCAACTAGCAACACTTCCTCGCAGGATCGGCGAACCGGCGACCAGGCCCGGCCTCGTTGGGTCGAACGACGCCAGGTGTCAGTAGACACCGATCAGGAGATCTTCGCGGCAGCATTCAGTGGCGACGTCGTGCGTCGATTTTGGGGATTCGTGAGGAGATACCGCCGCGTATTGTTGATCGGCATCATCGCGGTATTGATCTTTGCATTGACGGCTCTCGCATTGCCATGGATCGTTCGCATCGCCGTTGACGAAGTCTTGTCGATCGAGTCTCGATCTGGCGAAGGTGCGCGGAACGCGTTGTTCGTCGTCGTAGGAGTATTCGTCGGTGCGGTGTTGCTTCACGTAGTGGCCGGGTACTTCCAAAGCATCATTGTGGGTCGCGTGGCTGAGCACATCTTGATCGACCTG
Organism: Dehalococcoidia bacterium; assembly: GCA_965221625.1. Lineage (GTDB taxonomy): Bacteria > Chloroflexota > Dehalococcoidia > Lucifugimonadales > Lucifugimonadaceae > Bin127. Next base: position 2,202,435 of record OZ244903.1, on the reverse strand, counting down.
CGCCGTGCGATGTACGCCCACCTCCAACGTGTCTCGATGTCATTCATGGACAAGACCGAGGTCGGGCGCATGATGTCGCGTCTGCAAGGTGACGTTGCGGCACTGCAGGAGTTTCTGGAGACGTCAGTGTCCAGCATCGGTGACTTCGCGTTGCTGGTTGGCATCGTGGTTGCGATGCTCATCATGGATTGGCGTTTGGCCCTGTTGACATTTGCCGTTGTCTCCACCTTGGCGATTGCACGGGCGATCTGGTTGCCTATCGCACGTCGGGCTTTCCTGTATTCCCGTCAAACTGCGTCAATCACCAGCGGTGCCCTCGCCGAGAACATCAACGGCGTGAGGGTGGTGCAAGGGATGTCCCGAGAGCGCGTGAATTTAGGGATATTTGATCAGAAAGCGAGCGAGCAGTTGCGGGCGTCTCGTCGCGCCGCGGCGATTGGGTTGGTCATGATCGCAGTTGTAGACACGATGTCAGGGACAGCGATGGCGATCATCATCGTCGTCGGTGGAAACTGGGTGGTGGGCAACTCACTCGAGATAGGCTCGATGCTGGCGTTCATCCTTTACGTTCAGTTGTTCTTCGACCCGATCCGGTCGATAACGATGCATTACGCCGTTTTCCAACGTGCAATGGCATCAGGTGAACGCATTTTCGAGGTCTTGGACGTCCCGGTCGAGATCCAAGACAAAGAGGGCGCGGAACCATTAGTGAACAACGATGGATCTGTGGAGTTCCGAAACGTCACTTTCGGATATCTGGAAAACGAGCCGATACTCAAGAACATCAACTTCAAAGTGGCACCGGGTGAAACTGTAGCACTCGTGGGCCCGACTGGTTCGGGAAAGACTAGCATCACGTCGTTGTTGCATCGTTTTTACGAGGTATGGGATGGCGAGGTCCTAATCAGCGGCAAAGACGTCCGCGACGTTAAGTTGAGTAGCTTGGGTGACAACATCGGCATGGTGTTGCAGGAGCCATACCTGTTTTCGGACACTGTCTACGAGAACATCCGCTACAACAAGACCGATGCGACTCGCGAGGACGTGGTGACGGCGGCGAGGGCGGTAGGAGCACACGAGTTCATCATGCGATTGCCGAACGGTTACGACACTGAGTTGGAACAACGCGGTGGCAACTTGTCTTTGGGCCAACGCCAGCTAATTTCATTCGCGAGGGCGATTGTTGCCGACACCAAGATCTTGATCCTTGACGAGGCGACTGCTTCGATCGACAGTTATACGGAGCTGCTCATTCAGCAGGCACTTTCCCGTCTGCTTGAAGGCCGAACTGGCATCGTTATCGCCCATCGTTTGGCGACTATCCGCGGTGCGGATCGGATCATCGTTTTGCAGAACGGCGAGATAATCGAGACGGGCAACCACGATGAGCTCGTCGCATTGGGCGGACTATACGCGCGGTTGTACTCGATGAACTACGCTTCATTCGATGACATACCGGACGAGTTGATAGCTGAGGCTACCAAGTTCGCACGCGAGGGTGCGACCTAATGACCCCCGACGGTCAGAAAAGTGAATGCTGGTTTGGGTCGTTGAAGGTTGACTCGCCGATGTGGTGAACGCCTTGCTTCGTCGCTCTCCGTCCCTGTGGCGTCCTGACGATAAAGCCGATCTTCAGTAGGAACGGCTCGACGACGTCTTCGAGAGTTTGAGCTTCTTCGTTGGTCGACGCTGCAAGTGCGTTGATCCCGGCCGGTCCGCCGGCGTACTGCGTTGAGAGCGTACGGAGGTAAAGCCGATCCAGGCGGTCAAGTCCGAGTTCGTCTACACCTTCGACTTGCAGTGCTTGTGTGGCGATGTCGGAAGTAATGTTTCCGTCGCCGCGCACCTGTGCGTAGTCGCGCACGCGGCGCAACAGATTGTTCGCGATGCGAGGTGTGCCGCGTGATCGCTTGGCGATGACTGTGGCACTCGGATCATCAATCGGCACGTCGAGTATCTTAGCGGAACGCTTTACCACGTTCGTGAGTTCTCCCACCGAGTAGTAGTCGAGGTGATAGGTCAGCGCGAAGCGTTCGCGCAACGGCGGGCTGAGCATCCCGGCACGGGTGGTGGAACCGATCAAGGTGAACTTCTGCAAAGGCAAATTGATCGTCTTGGCGAAAGGACCGGCACCGGTGATGAAGTCGACCCGGAAGTCCTCCATCGCCGAATACAGGTACTCCTCCACGGCGTACGAAAGTCGGTGAATTTCATCAATGAACAGGACGTCGCCTTGTTTTTGATTCGAGAGGATTCCGACGACGTCAGCGGGACGTTCGAGAGCTGGTCCGGATGTGTGGACGAGCGTCGTCCCCATCTCTCGGGCGATGATGTGCGAGATTGTGGTCTTTCCCAGACCAGGCGGACCGTGGAACAGCGCATGGTCAAGAGTGTCGCTTCTATGCTTGGCAGCTTCTACAGCGATTTGGATGCTGTTGACGACGTGTTTCTGACCTATGTAGTCGGAGAAGTGCTGGGGTCGCAGATCGTTTCGGGCGACTAGATCAACGTTCGGATCGGTCGGGGTTTGCTGATTCGAACCTTCGGTCGAAGCAGTGGGCGTCTCTTCTGGACCTCCGACAATCCGTTGTCTGGCTGATTCCGTCATTCAGAGTGAGCTCGTCTTCCTAAGCTACAGTCGGACTTGCTGCTCTTTCCCGAAACACCCGTTGCAGTAGTGCTTGGGCATCGTCTGCTAGTTCGGGTTCACGTCGGATGGCGTCGTCAGCGAGCGTTGCTGCCTCTGCGTTCCGGTATCCAAGGTTCACGAGAACGGCGATGACGTCCGCGCGCGCCCCGGCGGATATCGGTGGGATGTCGGGCGACGTGTCAATGGTGCGCATTGCGGCATCGGTAACTTTGCCCTTTAGTGAAGCCACTATCTTCTGTGCGCCTCGTTGCCCGATACCCGGCATTGAGGTGATAGTCGCCGTGTCCTCGGTTTCGATGGCGTGGGCAAGCGTCGGGACCGGCATGATTAGCGCGGCGGCGGCACGGGCAGGGCCGATGCCTTCGACTTGGATGAACTGCTCGAAGAAGTCGCGGTCTTGTTGGTGTTGAAATCCGACTAGTAGGGGCAAAGGTTGCCGCTCGCTTACGGAGTAGTAGATGTGAAGTTCGACTTCGTCGTCGCGGCTTGGGTTTAGTTCTTGGTGCACGAAAACAGGCAACGAAACCGAATACCCGACGCCACATGAAGTCAGGACGACGACTCGAGGTGGGTCGTTTTGCGCATCAATGACTTGTCCTCGCAAGAATGAGATCATGCTTGTGCTGTCTGTTTGGTCAGAGCAACCGCCTTGACGGTTGCGTCGTTGAGGGTCAATTGCACGTGGCAGATGGCGATGCCTATGGCGTCGGCTACGTCAGTTTGCGTGATTGGATTTGGCAACGCGAGCCGCATGTTGACTGCGCGCATCACTTGGTCTTTGTCAGCGCGACCGCTGCCGGCGACCACCGTCTTGATGCGGGTCGGTTCGTAGTTGTGAACACCGATGTCAGCATTTCCGGCGGTGAGCAAGGCTACACCGCGCGCATGTGCCATGACGATCGCTGTCTTGAGATTGCGGTAGCGCGAATGGAGATCTTCGATTGCCATTTCGTTGGGATTGAACTCATCAATTATCTCGGTAAGCGTCCGGTTGATAATCGCTAATCGCCTCTCTAATGAGTCGCTAGGCTTTGTGGTTACGATGCCACCTTCGAGCAATGAGATATCGCCTCGCTCGTTGGCTTCGACGACGGCGTAACCGGTTTTGGTTAGCGCGGGATCGATGGCGATGATACGTCGCATGATTGATAGGGCTGAACTCGACGACAGACGTTGCGTGCGATATGCCGATTTTAATGCCGACGTTCTGATCGCACTGTCGGCGCGAGTCGATGGACTACGATAGTGGCTTGTAATGCAAGCGCGAACTCTTCGAGGTCACGGCGATGGAGCCTTTCTACAACGAACAGCAGCAGATGCTGGCATCAACGGTTCGGGAATTCGCCGAAAACGAGCTTCGACCGTTGGCAGACGAGGTCGATACGCGTGAAGAGTTTCCCAAGCGGCAATTCGACCGATTGGCTGAGCTCGGATTGACTGGGATCCTAATACCGCCTGAGTTAGGCGGTGCCGGCATGGGCTATCGAGACTTCATGGTGGTGCTAGAAGAGGTGGGCGCAGTTTGTGGCAGCACCAGCACGGTTCTCATTACTCATTCTTCGCTGGGATCGGAGACGATAAATCGCTTCGGCAATGAAGAGCAGCGGGCCCGGTGGTGCCCGGATCTGGCGGCCGGAAAGAGGATCGCGGCGTTCGCGCTGACGGAACCCGGCACCGGTTCGGATGCGCTGGGCCTGCAGACGGCGATGATTGAGGACCGCGAGGACGTCGTCCTCAATGGCAGCAAACTGTTCATCACTAACGCCTCGGTTGCTGACGTGTTTGCCGTGTTCGTCACCGCCGACCGTGATGCCGGCTACCAAGGCGTATCGGCATTTGTGGTTGAACGCGACACTCCGGGATTCGAGATCAACGAGCAGCATGGGAAAATGGGCATGCGTGGCAGCGGCACCGCCGAGTTGGTCTTCAGTGACTGCCGCGTTCCAAAGTCGAATCTTCTGGGCGCGATTGGAGATGGCTATCGGATTGCTTTGAAGATAATCGATTCTTCTAGGATCACAGTGGCAGCGCAGTGTTTGGGGCTTGCCAAAGGTGCATTGAACGAGGCGTTGAACTATTCGAAACAACGCACTGCGTTCGGACGACCGATTGCTACGAAACAGGCGATCCAGTTCATGCTGGCGGATATGGCGACCGAGTTAGATGCGGCGAGGTTGTTGACGTACCGTTCGGCGTCTCTCTACGACGCCGGCTTACCGTACGGCACAGAATCGGCGATGGCAAAACTCTATGCGTCGGAGGCGGCAGGACGCGCCGTCGACACGGCGGTGCAGATTCACGGTGGTATCGGTTACTTCAAACCGACCGCGGTTGAACGCATGTACCGCGACCAACGGGTGACCGAGATTTACGAGGGAACGTCTGAAATACAGAGGCTTGTCATCAGTCGTGCACTGATCGGTGAGACGTGAGTCGGGTGCAGGAAAGGTCAATGCGGCGAACCATTGTTGACACGATTTGGCGATGACGTTTAAGATTCTTTAAATGTGCGTTTGCTTCGTGTTTACGCGCGCGGTTTTTGAGACGGCACAATGCAGTTCAACGTTTCGGGATTGCTGACCGGTTCCGTGGGCGAACAGATGAAAGTCGACCTCGTCCAGGCGAAGTTGGAAATTGATGGGGCGCGGTTCCAAGACGTCGAAGCGCGTGGCAGGTTAATGCGCACGGACCGGACTGTGCTCGCTCAGATGCAGGTGACTGCGCTGATTGACGCGGAATGTTCGAGGTGTCTGACAGACATTGAGACACCGGTGGGTTTGTTCTTGGAGGACGAGTTCAAACCCGCAAATGTTGGATTGACCATTCGACGGGGAGATTGGTTCGAAGAGAGCGACGACGACGATGCGCTAACCATCGATTCGAAGAATGTAATCGATCTGTCGGCTGCCATCTGGCAGGGACTAAATTCTGCGAAACCGATGAATCCGTTATGTGACGTTGAGTGTCGAGGTCTTTGTATTGGCTGTGCTACCGACTTGAACACGCATCCATGCCGTTGCGAGTGAGTTGCACCTTTTTCTGCCCGTTTTCCTATCTGGAGAGATGAGAGACTATGCCCCCGCTTCCCAAGAAGAAACATTCCCGTGCCCGCAAGGGAGGGAGAGCGGCGCACCACGCGATTGGTTTGCCGACGTTGGTTAGTTGCCCGTGTGGCGAGACGCGCATCCCGCCACATCGAGTTTGTCCTGAGTGCGGAAATTACAAAGGCCGCACGGTGAAGGGCAATTGGCCGAGAGTAGCAACCGTTGCGGACGAAGTAACCGAGGATTGAACCCCGAACATCACGCTAATCCTGACTGAGCGCATCAGAACACAGATTGGAGTAACCAATGACGTTAGAGACCACAAACTCGAGGGTCGCCGCCTTCGTGTTTCCCGGACAAGGCTCTCAAGCGGTAGGGATGGGTCAAGATCTCTACTCCAAATCAAATGCGGCGCGGGAGGTCTTTGATGAAGTGGATGACGTGTTGGGACGCGAACTCAGTGACATTATGTTCGAAGGCCCGTCCGACGAGTTGACGCGCACCGAAAATGCACAACCGGCGATTCTGACGAACTCGATTGCTGCTTGGAGAACTCTTGAGGAGGAGGTTGGGGGTGAGGCGATGCCATCAATGACCGCCGGACACAGCTTGGGTGAGTATTCGGCTTTGGTAGTCGCTGGTGTGTTGTCGGTGTCTGACGCAGTAAACCTAGTTTGCGAGCGCGGTCGGTTGATGCAAATGGCTTGCGATGTGAACGAAGGCACGATGGCGGCACTCATCGGCATTGACGAAACCACCGTCGCGGAGGTATGTCGCGAAGCTGGTGTCCAGATTTCCACAGTAAACACGGCACAACAAATCATCATCGCTGGCAATCGACACGGGGTAACCACGGCGATTGACTTGGCATCCGCGCGCGGTGCCAAAAAAGCGATCGAACTGAACGTAAGCGGAGCATTCCACTCCGACTTGATGTCACCCGCGCAGCGCGGATTGAACGAAGCGATTGACGCCACCCAATTTAATGATCCGGTAGTGCCAGTAATCGGAAACGTGGATGCGGTGCCATTGACGACGGCAGACGACGTGAAGAGCGAGTTGCGACGACAACTGACCTCATGCGTACAGTGGAACAGCAGCGTTGAGCGCATGCTTGAAGGCGGTGTAAACGAGTTCGTTGAGATGGGTAACGGCAAGATACTTGGTGGCATGATTAAGCGTATCGACCGTCGGGCCAAGATCGTCAATATGGACGAATACGACGCGGTACTCGCTTACGCTGCATCCTGAGGCACGCCTTTGGAAGATCCAACCGTAAGCGTTGCGAAACGACTGTCTTGTCGTTGCATCGCGTTTGTCGGTTCCCCGTGCTGAGGACGGGTTGACGTTGACCCTAGCCGATCGCATACCATCCGACATCGGGCAAGATCTGATGTTCGACGAATTCGATGGCGACAGCGTGGACTTCACGCAGGTTCCACGCGATCGCACAGGTGCCCGCGCCGCGGCGTTGATCGCCCTTTACGAGTCGGAGATCGCAAATCGCCCGGTGGCGACGTGTTTGGATTGGATCGCGACGGAGTTGGATTTGAGCGCGAAGTTGCGCCGGTTTGCGCGATCGTTGGTTGATGCCGTTGAGGAGGAACGCCACAGGTTGGACGGGGAGCTCAATCGCTATTGTCGCAAGCGCACGATGGACGAAGTTTCGCCGGTCATCCGCAATATTCTGAGATTAGCTGTGTCGGAGATGCGCTTGCAGACATCAACGAGCGTCGCGGTGATAGTCAGCGAGGCGGTCAAGCTGACCAAGATGTTCGAGACTAATGAAGCCAGCAGGTTCGTCAATGGTGTGTTGGGAGCGTTTGTCCGTGATTCGAAACGGAGCGCGACTGGCATCTAGGGCGCGTTTTGAGGCGTCGAGGAGCTAGGTTGGGGCGGGTATATAATCTGATTCTGATGCCCAGTAGCAATGGGCGGAAACGAATACGTGAATGAACGAGCTCGGGAGAGCACTTAACGATGTCATCAATCTTGGATCGAGTGCGGGAAATCACCGCCGAGAAGTTGAGTGTGGACGAAGAGGAGATCACACCGGAATCCTCTTTTACTGAGGATCTCGATGCTGACTCATTGGATGTCGTCGAGTTGATTATGGCTTTTGAAGAAGAGTTCAGCACGGAAGACAACCAGGTGGAGATTTCCGACGAAGACGCGGAGACGATCGACACGGTTCAAAACGCAGTCGAATATCTTGCGAGCAAAGGCGTTTCCGACTAGTTCTGGGTTCGGATCTCGCATTCCTTGCGAGCACGAAATCCGGAGGAGAGCGGCATGGCGAACCTATGTCGCTCTTCTTTTTTTGAGCCAGACGCGCAGCGAGCGTGGTAGCCTTTGATACCGACATGGGCACGGATTCGACGCACGATGGCATCGTACCGGAGGTACGACTAGAAGAAATCGCTAATCGGGTCCGTGGATGCGTGAAATGCCCGTTGGCGGAAACCCGTACCAACGCCGTCCCCGGAGAGGGTTCCGCGACGGCGGAGATCATGTTCATTGGCGAAGGACCGGGAGCTGATGAAGACCGGTTGGGCAGGCCTTTCGTTGGACGCGCAGGACGATTCTTGGATGAGTTGATCGAATCGTTGCCGATGCGCCGCGAGGATGTGTACATCGCCAACGTGGTCAAATGCCGACCCCCTGGCAATCGCGATCCCGAAACGCACGAGGTGGCAGCCTGTGAAAGTTATCTGAAGGAACAAATTGAGGCGATCGATCCTTCAGTCATTGTGCCGTTGGGTCGGCACGCATTGGAATGGTTTATGCCGGATCGCAAAATTACCGCCAGCCATGGACTATTCTTTGAGCACGGAGGACGCGTGTTGATGCCGCTTTTGCACCCGGCGGCAGGATTGCGCAACCCTGATAGTGCGGCGAAGCTACGCGAAGGTATCCGGAACATCGGGGATGCACTCCTTGAAGGCATTCGCATCCGCAACCGGTCGTTGGAGCAACAGATAGGCGACATCGTCGAGGATTCGATTGGCTCAACTGAAGAGGGAAATACTGAAGAGCTGGAGCCTGAAGAAGTGATATCTGCGCATTCTGCCGTAAGCTTGACAACGGATTCGAGCCGCGAATCTGCGGATGCGGCCATATTCGCGAGGTCGCAAACCCAAGAAGAGGTCGAGGCGGAGGCGCGGAAGGAGCGCGATGCTCTGTTGGAAGAGGCGGAAGGGACGGGGGAAAATGGTGAACCAATGGCGGCTGACAAGCGCCAAGGTTCGATGTTCTAGGGTGTGAGATCCCTCGGTTGCCCAGCGAGACAGTCCAACACCCCGAAATTCCTCATCAGATTGGTATGGGGTGACGCATGGTTACTGAAACGTACGAGTCCGTCGGTTCGCCCGTACGGGTAATTCCGGTTGGCGGTTTGGGTGAGGTCGGAATGAACATGATGGTCATTGAGACCGACTTCGACATGGTTGTCGTTGATTGCGGCGTTCAGTTTCCCGAATACAACACGCCGGGCATAGAGCGAATTATTCCGAGTTTCGACTACGTCGCGAGCAATTCCGATCGTCTGCGTGGCATTTTGGTAACGCACGGGCACCTTGATCACGTCGGTGCGATTCCGAACCTTACGCGACGTGTCAAGACTGAGGTGTACGCGCCTCGATTGGCCGCCGAGATGGTGAGGCGTGAATTGAAGCGAGGGAGCCGCGCGAACTCGGGAGTGATCGTCAATACGATCCGCACCGAACGCGAATATCGTTTCGGCAGCATCGCAGCCGAGTGGATTCCAATGTGCCATAGCATCCCGGATTCTTGCGGCATCTACTTCGACACGCCACAGGGCGGCATCTTTCACACCGGCGATTTCAAGCTTGACAACGAACCGATGATCGGTTTGCCGACCGATTATCAAGCACTGAGCGAGATTGGACAGCGTGGCGTGCGGCTTCTCCTGTCTGATTCGACGAATGCTGAAGACGATGGGGCGGCGCGATCGGACCGCATCGCGGCAGAGGGGTTGTTCCGGGTGATTTCGGAGGCACGCGGCCGCGTCTTAGTTGCGAGCTTTTCGACGCAGATCGCCCGAATGCAAATGGTGTTCGATGCCGCGGAAGAACTTGGGCGGAAGGTAGCGATCATGGGTCGGAGCATGGTGGATAACGCCAAGCTTGCAAGCGAGACCGGACATCTCGTCGTCCCGCCCGGCCTGCAGGTGACGGTCGCCGAGGCGAACAGTCTTCCGGATGAAGACGTGATAATCATCACTACCGGTAGTCAGGGTGAGTTCGAGGCCGGAGTGGCACGCATGGCTCGAGGCGGTCACCGAGAAGTGGAGCTCGTGCCCGGTGACACATTGGTAATGTCGGCGCGAACGATCCCTGGCAATGAGGTGGCGGTAAACGAAGTTCTCAACAACTTGGCTCAACGAGATGTACGCGTCGTTACCGCCAGATCGAATCCGGTCCACGTCTCCGGCCACGCGAAGCAAGACGAACTGAAGACGATAATCAACATTCTGCGTCCCGAGTATTTCAGTCCGATACACGGCGAACATCGGATGTTGCGTGCGCACTGCGATATCGCGATTGATATGGGCGTGCCCCCCGAAAACGTCAACCTCATACTTGACGGCGACGTTCTGGGCATTGACGAAGGAGGCGCATCCGTCGTCGGTGAAGTACCGTCGGGATACGTTTTGATTCAAGGTCAAGGCGAGTGGGACTTGGATGGCTCTGTGATGGAGGAGCGAAAGTCTTTGTCAAGCGACGGGATGGTCGTCGTTTCGGTTGCGCGTGAGGACGGATTCCTGGTTGGCGACCCGCAATTGCTTACTTCTGGATTCGTTGACTCGTCGGACGAGTTGCGATTGATGCAAGATGCGAAAGAAGCGATGATGCAAGTTATTGAACCGGTGTCCCGCGATGCCGTAGATTGGAAGGAGATGGATCGACTAATCCGGGCTAGTTTGGGGCGGTTTTTCCACCGCAGGACAAAGCGCCGGCCACTAATTTTGGTGACTGAAATTGAGCTACAGTCTAGACGCTTTGACTGATGAACATGAATTCAATGCGCGCGACAGAGGTGATGAACGTGGGTACGGGCGAAGAGTGCGCACAAGGGGCGGTGAAGCCGAGAAGTCAGCGGTCGCATCAGGCAGCGACTTCAACGGGGTAACTTACGCGACGCTATTCAGACATATCGGCTACCTATTGGCGGTCGTTGCGGTTGCCGTAGTCGGCTTCCTGTATTGGGAGGAGCTGTTCGCGTTTGCCGGATACTCGTTCCTAGCGATCGGTGTATGGGCAGCTATGTTCGTGTATCTACTATTCACACGAACTAGGTGGTTCGCGGGACGCTACCGGGAGGTGCTTTCATCAGTATTCATCGTTCTCGGGATTTCTGGATCACTCGGTGTTTTCGACGCTCCGATCGGTGCCCCAGTAGGTGCGACGATGGGCGGAGGTTTGGGTGAGTTTGTGGCGCGAGAGCCGTTTGAGTGGGATCGGTATGACCTCATCTTGTGGCATCAGGTGTTGGCGTGGGCGCGCGTAGGTGTATTGATTGCGATTGGGGCATATCTGCAATTCACCAAGTACTTCCATGCGGCGTTCAGCGCGCTGTGGATCGGTTTTGCGTTGACTGTCGCTGGGTCGATTGGTCTGGCGACTATGGTCGGCGGGGCTGCATCCGGAGTGTCTTCGAAGATTGCCGCGAGAAGATCGGCTCGCGCCGAGTCTTCCGTAGGGGATGCAATAATCGGTGAAGATGCTGCTTCGGCCGATACTTCACGATACACCGCAGTGGCTGAGGCAACGAGTTACGCAGACAGCACCAACACCGACCAGACTCTACTGTCATTAGACCCGTTGAGCGAATTTTCACTGATTGACGGTCGGGGCGATCAGATTGTGGGCGTCGGCAATACCGTCTACACGGAAGATGAGGACGCCTCCGAATCGGTTATTTCAGAAGAGATTGATATCGACGACATCGTGTCGACCGGACATCGGATGACTACCGAGGAAGAGTTCGCGCGCGCTATGGGACTGGATGTGCCGATCGACTTAAACGATGCACCCACGGCTGAGCGCGAATTCCAAATCAATATCGGCGGAAGTACCGTAGAAACCCAACCGAACGAAGTGGCTCCTGACGGCGAAACGCTAGCGACTACTGGCGCGATTGAGAGGGTTGACGGTGGCGTAAGCCCAACGACGAAGGATGTGATTGAAGAGATCAAGTCTGGCGCGACCATTGCGACGGCGTTACAGGATTTTCCGTGGCATTTGCCTCCTGTCGAGTTCTTGAGTGAAGCACCTGAGGGCGGCGTCGCTGCGGGCGAGATTGATGCGACTAGCGACTTAATCGAAGACACACTCGAACAACACGGTGTCGCGGTGACAGTCGATCAGGTTCGAGTCGGTCCCACGGTGACGATGTATGGTTTGAAGCCGGGTTGGAAAGGTGGCGGAACGCAATCCAAATCGTCTGGTCAGCGCGTGCGCGTTGATACGATCCTAAACCGAGAAAAAGACATCGCATTGGCTCTGTCGAGCCCCAACATTAGGTTCGAATCGGTCGTGCCGGGCGCGTCTGTGGTCGGCATTGAAGTACCCAACGCAAGACCGACGCCGGTCAATGTTCGTTCGGTGATGGACTCGGATGCGTGGGCGGAATTCGTGGACGATGCGGCATTACCGGTGCCGTTGGGAATGGGTAGCGGTGGAGATCCGATGATGGCCGATCTGGCGAAGATGCCGCACACTCTAGTCGCTGGTGCCACCGGTTCAGGCAAGAGCGTTTGCATGAACACAATCGTCACCGGGTTGCTGATGTCCAAAACGCCGATGGAAGTTCGGATGGTGATGATTGACCCCAAGCGTGTGGAGCTGACGCCGTACCAAGGCATCCCACACCTTTACGCACCCGTAATCGTCGATCCGGAGACTGCGGTCAAAGCGTTGAAATCTCTGGTCAAGGAGATGATGGATCGCTTCGAGATGCTCGAAAAGGCAGGCGTCAAGAACATCGTTTCATTCAACGAGCGGAACGTCGTCAAGATGCCATATCTCGTGTTACTGGTAGATGAGCTTGCCGACTTGATGCTGACGTCTTCGAACGAAGTTGAGCAGTTGTTGGTGCGATTGGCGCAGCTCGGTCGAGCTACCGGCGTGCACCTCGTCGTGGCGACGCAAAGACCTTCGGTTGACGTAGTTACCGGTCTGATCAAAGCGAACTTCCCTTCGCGCATCAGCTTCGCAGTCGGTTCGCAGGTAGATAGTCGCACGATCTTGGACGCGGTTGGTGCCGACAAGCTTCTCGGCAAGGGCGACATGCTCTACAAACCGATCGACCTCAGTCAACCAGTGCGAGTCCAAGGCGCGTTTCTTGCGGAGGATGAGATCGAATCGGTTATCGACTTCTGGTTGGAGAGAGGTGCACCGCCGCTTCCGCAGCTGGATATTGATGGTGGTGCTGCCGACGGTTCGTCCGACATTGGTAGTCCATCCGGTGCTGGCGATACGCTGTTCGCGCAGGCTTGCGACATGGCCCAAAGCCAAAAGACATTGTCGACGTCGCTGCTGCAACGGCGCCTGCGGATCGGATATCCGAGAGCGGCGAGACTGATGGACGAACTTGAGGACGCTGGCGTCGTCGGCCCGGGAGAACCTGGCAAGCCGCGAAAAGTGATGCAGAAGGCGTAATCGCAGATCCCTCGTTCCCAACCTCACCGCCCGTTTTGCCCACGCGGCGAGTTCGAGATGCTCGAAACCCACGTGGGGTTCCGTTTATAAAATGCTGAAAGGATGCTGTCGCGTCCTTTGCATCTACTATTTCTCGCTATCTTTCTCCGACGGTTGAGCGGATGTATCCCAATATTGAAGGCGAAGGTGCCACCGTCAACGGTGTCGAAGCTTCGATGCCTCGCACTCACGACCTAGAGGGCGAACTCCAAGGTTGCCTGGCGTGCGGAACTGATCTGACAGGTTCAGATCTCTTCAAAACGCTCGCGGTCTGTCCCGAGTGCGGTTACCACTATTCGATTTCGGCGAGGGCGCGAATCAAAACGCTCGTGGATGAGGGAACGTTTGTTGAAACTCATCGATTTATTTCGTCTATCGACCCGTTGGAGTTCACGCCCCGCATCGCATATCAGGTGCGAGTCGTCGATGACCAGGATCGCACTGGACTGTCAGAAGCGGCGTTGACGGGCGAATGCAGTGTTGGCGACACGCGATGTGCGATTGTCGCAATCGACTTTGGGTTTCTCGGCGGCAGCATGGGTTTAGTGGTCGGAGAAAAGGTTGCTCGTTTGTTGGAGCAGGCTGCTGTTGACAGGTTGCCAGTCTTGGTTTTCGCATCAACGGGTGGCACTCGGGTGCAGGAAGGCGTCTTCTCGCTGATGCAGATGGCGAAAACTGTCGCGGCCGCTCGCTCGTTGAGGGCGAAAGGGGTGCCGTTGATCGCGGTATTCGGAAATCCGTCCACCGGACAGGTCGTTTCGAGTTTCGGTGCCGTGGCGGATGTGAGGATTGGAGAGCCGGGAGCCCACGTAGGATTTGGCTCGCTAGGTGTGTTGCAGGAGATTGAGGGCGACGACGATTTGGGTTCGCAAACGAATTCCGAGGCGATGCTTGATCGCGGCAATCTCGACATGGTGGTCAATCGGTCAGATCAGCGTGATGAAATAGCGAAGTTGCTACGAATTTTCGCCGACCGGAGAAACGAACCGCTTCCGGCACGCCGTCGGATTGAACCTTACCATGGTCGCCGTCTCAACGCGTGGGATTCGGTTGTACTGAGTCGGCGCGCGGACCGTCCTCGAGCATCGGACTATATTGCTAAGGTGTTCCGACACTTCGTCGAGTTGCATGGCGATCGCACGGGGAGCGATGACCCCAACATCGTGGTCGGTTTGGGATATGTCGGTGTGTATCCCGTGATGGTCGTGGGTCAGCAACGTCGCGAAGAGGAGCGTTCGAACGAAGGGGAGGAACGAGTGGCGTCGTTTGTCGACCATTACGGCAACGCAGAACTCGAGCGCGGAGGATTAGGAGTCAGCGGCTTCCGCAAGGCGCGCCGCGCGTTCAAGATCGCATCGGATTTCGGGTTTCCTTTGGTTACCTTGATCGATACTCCAGGTCCCCGTTTGGGGGTAGATCAAGAGCTGCTGGGGATTGCGGGCGAGATAGCAGAAACAATGGACATGATGTTGGGTCTCGAGACGCCGGTTATCTCAGTCGTGATTGGGGAGGGAGGAGCTGAAGCGGCATTGGCGTTCGGTGTTTCAGATCGCTTGTTGATGCTTGAGAACGCGATCTACACGACTATTTCGCCCGAGTCGGGAGCCGAATTGGAGCTTCGAGATCGGACGCGTGCACCGGAGTTGGCGAAATCTCTGCGGTTGGGGGCCTTTGATGCGATGGAGTTCGGCATTGCCGATCGGATAATCCGAGAGCCGGAAGGGGGTGCCAACGCGAATCCCCATGCAGCAGCCTTGCTCTTGCGTCAGGCACTGATATCTGAGATCGGGGCATTGCGGCATCGTCATCGTCGTGTGTTGGTGCGACGCCGTCGTGCCCGTTTCCGGCAGTTTGGTCAATACGGTCCAGTTGCGCGTGCTGCCGTTCGCTCGGAGTTGACTCATTGGCGCACGTCGTTGAAACGACGGGTACGCAAAGTGTTCCGAAGTTCGGAGGATCCACAGTCCGAACTCAGTCAGAACAAGAACCGTCGTCACCAATAAGCGGGAAATGCCCTCGCCGTCAATCGTCGATTGCCACCAAGACGTAGACACTGAACAGGACGAGAGAAATTGCTTGGATGCGTTTGTGGCGCGGTGATATGATTTCGTCAGGACTTCAGGATTGAAGTCGCCGGTCAGTGAATGATTTAAGAGACAGACCGGACAATCAGCAAAGGATCGAATTGTCGGGCGACGACGAAGACCCTGGTGGTTGTCGCAGCATAGGAAGATGCTGTGGTGATGCATCGCGCGCGTCAAGTGCGGTGGCGGTGGAGCTTCAGGAGGCGGGAGTAAGGTTCCAAGACGCCAGTACGACAATCGTCGATTCTCGTTCATCGTGCCGACCTGGGGCTTGGATTGGCGCGGGAAGCCAAATACTTGGCACGTCGTCAATTGAGCGCGATGCACGCGTCGGCCCCTATGCTATCGTGGTCGATTCGCAAATCGGTACTGGGGCCAGTGTGGAGTCTTTTGCTATCGTCATGGACGGTTCGGTGGTCGATGCGAATGCGACAGTGAAGAGCCGCAGCGAGGTCCGAGGCAGCATCGTGCGGAGCGGTGCCGAGATCGGGCCCAATGCATTGCTGGAGAGTTCGACGGTCGCCTCAGATGCGAAGATCGGACCGTTCAGTCGCGTTCGAAGTGGATCGGAAGTTTGTGCCGATGCGTATATCGGCACGCAAGCCGAGGTGAAGGCAAGCCGCATCGGGGTTGGATCCAAGGTCGGCCATTTCTCGTTCATCGGCGACGCTGAATTAGGTTGTGGGGTCAACGTAGGCGCGGGAAGCGTCACGGCGAACTTCGACGGACACAATGTCCGGAGAACGTTCATAGGCGACGAAGTGTCGCTCGGTGCTGGCACCTTGCTCGTCGCACCACTGCGTTTGGGCAAAGGTGCGAAGACAGGAGCGGGCGCAGTTGTTACCAAGGACGTTTGCGACGGTGATCTGGTCTTGGGTGTGCCGGCAAGGACGATTATCCACAGCAACAGTGAAGGTCGCCAAAGCATGCAAACAGATTCGTCAGGTAGATGAAGAGATGCAAGATTCGGATGATCCTTGCCATAGACGCCTAAGCGTCTGTATTTCATATCGGCCGGGAGGTGGGTGCCGTGTTTGAAGAGTGGGTGCCTTGGGTGTCTTTGATTGGCGCGTTCCTTGTTTACGGGTTGATGACGCTTGCGTTGAGCGTGTTGCAACCCCAAGGATTGACAGCCATGTTGGGTCTCGCTTCGACGGATCTGTCGGAGAACTCGCCACAAGGAAGTTCGGGAGATTACCGGGCGACGCGCATCGTCGTGACGACAATCCGAAGTGGGTCGTTCATCGCGATAGTGGCATCGGCGATTGAGTCGGCGTACACCGTAGTCAGTGCCGACACAGCCATCGTTTGGTTGGTCGTTGCGACACTAGTATTGGTGGGCGTAATCGGATTGCGCACGCTGTTGAACCGAATGGCGAGCACGTGCTACGAAGACGTGAGACTTTGGCTCGCGCCGATTATCTGGGTTGCTCGTCAGATAGGTATATTGATGCGCTTGAATCGTGTTGCCGACTACATGAGAGACTTCGACAGTTCTGCGGATCCGGTGGTTGAACCAGTGGAAAACGTGCTCAACGTCCTCCAAAACTTGTCCGCCCGAGACTTGCGCGCTGGCGATTTCATGACTCCCATCTCTGACACCGTGTCCGTGCAGTCTGACACCCAGTTGTGTGATCTGAGTGACATGATGGGCACTTTGCGACTCCGACGCATCGTCGTTTATGGACGAACTGTAGACGAGGTGTTGGGCACGATAGAAGAGGCGGATGTCTTGCGCGGGTTGCAGACCGAGGTCGACGGGAACTCCCAGATTTGTGGCGATTGGATCAGCGGGGAGGTGTTCTCGGTTCCGATCACGCAGCATGCCTTGACGCTCTTCGACGACTTCAGGGACCGAATGACGCAGACTGCTGTGATGTTGGATGAGGACGGGAAAGTCGCAGGTACGCTGACTTTCCGAGTGTTCATGGAGCGATTACTCTCCGATTCGTTTCTACCGAACGGAGAGGAAGCCGGCTCCGAATGAGCCGAATGTGGGAGCGCAAACCGCCCCTTCTAAGATCTTAGGAGCGGCATACGAGAAGTCGGATTGAGGATTTCCCTCCAGGTATCCGAGCACGTTCGTCGCCGTAATGAATCCTTGACTGTCGGGATCGTATCCTCATCCTTAAGGTGTCGAAGTCCCGGTGACCCCACCTGCATGACTGAAAGCCATCACCCATCGGGGCTCATATCCGTCGTGGACGCTAGCAGACGGTGATTCTAGCCGTACGTGATGCCGGGGTTGGCGACGTTGGAGATCTTCAATCACATGCGGGAGCGCGTGATGCGTTGCGTCGATGTTTGGGCAGCGGAAGTCAGCCGTTGGTGAAGATGCCACAGCTGGCAGCGTGCGTCCCGTTTGGACGCGACAAAGCACGTCGCGATGAACGACGTGCTTTGAGATGCGAATATGGGCGTGATCCAGACGAACCTAGATCACGCCCATATTAGGTTTCGATAGTCCCGGGTTGTTACGGGGCTTTCGTCTCGGTTACGAAAATGGCGGTCGAGGCTGAACTGCCGTGGTCGCCGGTTGCGACTAGTGAGCTAATCGAGCCGATGCCAAACATTTCGGAGTCGAGGGTAACTTCGACGGAGAATGCGCCGCTAGCGTTTGCGGTTGCGCTACCGATAGTGGTATCACCAGACTCACCCGGTGAGGTCAACGCTACGTTCTCGCCGTTTTGGAAGCCCGAACCGACGATTGTCACCGCAGATCCGGCGGCTTGCCAGACTACGTTATTGACTGCGTGAGTGCCGTCAAGGACGAGGATGTTCGCAAAGTTGTCGGCACCTGAGGGTCCCGCTGGGCCTGGAGGGCCTGGGGGACCTGCGTCGCCGGTGTCGCCTTTCGCGCCATCAGCTCCATCAGTTCCGTTTCTGCCTGCTGGACCTGGAGGTCCTGCCAACCCTGGGATACCTTGAGGTCCTTGGAGACCTGGCTCACCTGGTGCTCCCGGTTCGCCCGGTTCGCCCGGTGCTCCCGGTTCGCCCGGTGCTCCCGGTTCGCCTGAGATCCCTGGTTCACCCGGTGCTCCCGGTTCACCCGGTGCGCCTGGTGCTCCCGGTGCGCCTGGGTTGCCCGGTGCTCCCGGTTGTCCCGGTTCACCTGGGGAACCTTGGGGTCCACCACCTGCGATGGCAACGATTGCCAGGATTACTGCCAAGATCGCGATCAGTGCGAAAACGGACAGAACCCGGTTCTCTTGCACAAAATCCATCGGGCTGCGCGATTCATTCATGAGGAACCGTCCTCCAAATCTGATGTTGTCAGATTACTAGCTTGCCTTCAGCAACAACTACCGTGATCGTCCGGCTTCCGGAACTTCCAATCGCCGTTTTCCACGATGCCGGCATCAACATGCGCGTTACTGCGCTTAACGCAATTCGCGCTATGCCGATGCACAACGAATTATGTTACGCCCGCCCAAGCATCAATGTCAAGACAAAGGGCCCACGTTTACACACAATCCGGGTGGTCGGTCAGCGTGTCTTTCGCCAGATCACGGTATCGTCATGATACAGGAATGCCGGTGCGTGTGTTTGAGAGTGCTGTTCCGTCGAGTATTCTGGTCATGCACTTCGCATTCGCATCGGATCCGGTGCGTCGTTTTGAGGATGCAGGTTCGGTCGTCTGACGACACAACGCGTCCAGAGCGCAAATTTGGTCGGCAACGCGAGTGTTATTCTTGATGTGAGTTAAACGAGGTCATCTAAACACAGATGCGACTCGAACCAGCGTGGCGCAGGCGGCGGAGAGAGGCGACGGATCGTCTTGAGGACCCACTTGCGAGAAGCAGTAGAGAAAGAGATAGGACACTTGGACGCTGAATCGAAGAAGCAGACGATCCTGAAATTCAAGCGAAGCGAGAACGACACCGGGTCCACGGAGGTACAGATCGCTCTTTTGACAGAGCGTATCCGGGACCTTACCGAGCACTTCAAAGTTCACAAGCAAGACACCGGTGGCCGCCGTGGTCTGCAGATGATAGTCGGCAAACGTCGCCGGCTTCTCAATTACCTAGCGCGAGAAGACGTTGATCGGTACCGATCGCTAATCGACGATCTCGGTCTGCGTCGATAGAGCATGAGTCCGGACGCACTCGGGTTGTGCCTGCACGAATCGCCTGAGTCAAAACGCGACAGTCTTCGAGTTCGACCGTCGTTGCGGTCCGTTGGGATGAGTGTGGAGATCGGATCCACCTTCGAAACTTCCGTTTACTGACAGTTCGATGCAGCGCGCGGGTTGATTGAACCCGCCACAACTTCGAATTCAATCCGAAATCAAGAGATAGACGAATCTACCTCAAATCACGGCGTCGGCGATTGAGACCGGTGCCAAACGATAGAGAGAAACGAAAGAGCAAGAAACGAAATGATCAGAAATTTCGACATAGAAGTCGGCGGACGCGAGATGAGTTTTGAAACCGGCCGCCTTGCAGAGCAAGCGCACGGTGCGGTAGTGCTGCGTTACGGCGACCTAGTGTTGTTGGCAACAGCGACTGCGAGCAAAGAACCGAGACCGGGAGTTGATTTCCTTCCGTTAACGGTCGACGTTGCCGAAAAGGCATACGCCGTTGGCAAGATGCCAGGAGGGTTCTTCAAGCGAGAGGGACGTCCGAATTCAGAGGCGATATTAGCGGCGAGGTTGTGTGACCGGCCGTTGCGCCCACTTTTCCCCAAAAACTTCCACAACGAAGTGCAGTTGATTATCACCACCTTGGCAGCGGACGAGGAGAACCCGCACGCGCCCCTTGGTATCGTCGGCGCATCTGCCGCACTCACCATCTCTGATATACCGTTCGACGATCCGGTGGGTGCTTGCAACGTCGGTTACATCAACGGCGATCTGGTGGTCAATCCGACATATCAAGAGTTGGAGGAGAGCGCGCTTGAATTGACGGTCGCGGGAACAGCGGACGCGATCATGATGGTGGAGGCTGGTGCCAACTTTGTCTCAGAAGCGGTGTTGCTTGAGGCACTACGTTTGGCACAGGAAGTCAACGGTGAGATCGTCGCACATATCCGGGAGATTCAAGCGACGGTGGGCAAGACGAAATGGGCGGCACCTGACGCGGATGAATCGCAGTTGGCTGCAGAGTCGGCTACGCGGGCGTTCGTTGGCACCTCTATTGAAGACGCGTTGAAGTTGGGAGGCGGCAAAGAAGCGCGCGAGGAAGCGGTCGGCAAAATCATGTCGGAGGCTAAAGCGGAACTTACCTCCGGTGATGACGCGCACGACCCGATGCACGTGCAGGGTACTCTCTACTCCATCGAGAAAGAGGCTGTGCGAAACGGCATTCTGACTGAAGGCCGACGACCCGATGGTCGCAGCTTGGGCGATTTGAGAGACCTAGAATCGATGGTGGGATACCTTCCGAAGGTTCACGGCTCGTCGATCTTCCGACGTGGTGAGACTCAAGTCCTCGGAGTTCTGACTTTGGCCTCGGCGGCCGATGCTCAGAAGCTGGACAATCTTTCGCCGATAACGAGCAAACGGTTCATCCACCACTACAACTTCCCGCCTTATTCGACGGGCGAGGCTGGTCGTTTCGGGTTTACGGGGCGGCGAGAGATCGGTCACGGAATGCTGGCCGAACGTGCGCTCAAACCAGTGATCCCTGAAGAGGAGGATTTCCCTTACGCCCTGCGCTTGGTGTCAGAGGTGATGGCGTCGAACGGTTCTAC
This sequence comes from Dehalococcoidia bacterium, assembly GCA_965221625.1. Lineage (GTDB taxonomy): Bacteria > Chloroflexota > Dehalococcoidia > Lucifugimonadales > Lucifugimonadaceae > Bin127. Next base: position 2,181,245 of record OZ244903.1, on the reverse strand, counting down.
ATCTATGGCGAGCGTCTGCGCCGGCACTCTAGCACTGATGGATGGCGGCGTGCCGATTTCGGCACCGGTCGCCGGAATCGCGATGGGTTTGATAAGCGGAGACAACGCGGAAGCCGCCGTGCTCACCGATATCCAAGGTGCCGAAGACCACGCAGGTGACATGGACTTCAAGGTCGCCGGCACGCGGGATGGTGTTACGGCATTGCAGATGGACATAAAGGTGAAGGGAATCTCATTTGCGGTGATGGAGCACGCTCTAGAAGAGGCTCGCGTTGCCCGATTGAAGATTCTCGACCACATGTCGGAAACGATTGACGCTCCTCGCGTGGAGTTGCGAGACGGCGCGCCTCGGATGACTACCATCAAAGTCCCCGTCGACAAGATCGGGATGGTGATCGGTCCGGGTGGTGCAAATGTTCGCGGGATACAGGAGGAATTTGGGGTTTCGATCAACATTGAGGACGACGGCAGCGTTACAGTTGGCGCATCATCGCAAGATGCATCGGACGGTGCCATCAACGCGATCCAGAGGATGACCAAGGATGTCGAAGTAGGAGAACTCTACTCTGGCAAAGTCGTCAAGATTATGGACTTCGGTTGTTTCGTTAACTTGCTTCCGGGCAAGGACGGAATGGTTCACATCAGTGAGTTGTCCGACACACGCGTCCCGGACGTGCAGTCGGTTGTCAGCGAAGGCGATGAACTAGACGTGATGGTGGTCAACGTGGATCAAAATGGCCGCGTAGATCTCTCGGTCCGAGCGAGGATTGAGGAGCGCGAGGCTGGGGACCACGAGCGCGCTTTGGAGGACGCAATTGCGCGACGCCGGCCCAACAATCGAGGCGGCAGGAACGGCGATCGCGGACGGCGCCCTGATCGCGACGGTGGTGGGCGTCGATCTGATCGAGGCGGCGGACAGCGAGGTGGATACGACGGTGGCGGTCGACGCAACAGCTACGACGACGGCCCGCGCGACGGACGACGCGGCAGATATGAAAGGGACGGCCGCAGGGGAGACCGACGCGACGATTTCGATGATGGCCCGCGCGAAGGCCGGCAGCGTCGCAGGATGATATCCCGAAACCGCGGGGGACGTGATGATCGCTAACCTAAAATGAGGTTAGCGACGCGCTCGTCTCGCGTCCTTCGATTAACGCCCGTCATTTAGGGGATCCAAACGATGCCCGAAATCAAAGTTGCCGTTCACGGTGTGTTGGGGCGAATGGGCACGACGGTCTTGAACGCCGTGGAGAATGAACCTTCGCTCGTACCAATCGCGGGTATTGACGCGTTTGCGAGAGGCAAGCGATCGGTGACGACCGTCAACGGCATGGAGTTGCCATTGACTGGAGACGTGGCGTCGCTTTTCGAGACGACGAAACCCGACGTAGTGGTCGACTTCACGAATGCAGAAGGCGGGGTCGCCGCGATGCGCGCATGCATCGGAAATGGTGTGCGGTGCGTCTCTGGCTCCACCGGGATAGCTCGTGAAGATCTCGCCGACATTGGTGAGGATGCGGCATCAGCAGGGGTGGGAATCATCTCGGCATCGAATTTTGCCCTCGGTTGTGTGGTACTCATCCATCTGGCACGAATTGCATCCGAATACTTCGATTACGCGGACGTGATTGAGAGCCACCATGAGATGAAGATCGATGCACCGTCGGGGACTGCGCTATCGATAGTCGAAGCAATGTTGGATGGCAAAGGCGGCGATTTCACGCAGAACGTCGTTGAATCTGAGTTACTGACGGGAACTCGAGGCGGTTCGCATGGTGGGGTTAACGTTCACTCTGCGCGAATGCCCGGACGCGTCGCGCGTCACGAGGTTGTTTTTGGGGCTCAAGGGCAAACATTGACGTTGCTGCACGATTCCATTAGCCGTGACAGCTTCATGCCCGGAGTGATGCTCGCAGTCCGGCGCGTCATGCATGAATCGTCAATGATCGTTGGGTTGGACAAGGTTCTCGGACTGGCTGGGTGACGAAATTCGAGATTTTACTGCGCCAGGTGCCCATCTTAACCTCGGCGCGGTTGGCATGATTGGAGAAGCGATGCGGACCTCGGACCTTGAGATAGCCATTGTCGGTGCCACTGGTGCGGTTGGCGCGGTGGCTCTGGATCTGCTCGAAGGTCGAAAACATCCCGTCGACAAGATCAAGGTCTTGGCATCAAAGCGTTCCCATGGCAGGCGGATTGCGTACGCGGGTACGCATCTGACGGTTGAGGAGGCAACACCGGCATCGTTCGAAGGTGTTGACGTGGCATTCATCTCGGCTTCATCTGCGGTTAGTCAGCAACTTGCGCCTGAGGCGGTTGACCGTGGTGTGTTGGTGATCGACGATGGCTCCGCTTACCGCATGGACGACCGCGTCCCACTTGTCGTACCCGAGGTTAACGGTTGCGACGTGGAGTGGCACTCGGGCATCATCTCGATACCCAACTGCACGACGACTCCTTTGGTGATGTCATTGGCGGCATTGCGAACTCTGGGCGAATTTCGCGGCGTAACTGTCTCAACCTACCAATCCGTAACTGGAACCGGTGCGGCAGCGAGGACAGAGTTGCTTTCGCAATCGCGCCAATTGCTCGATGGCGGTGGCGAAATTGACGTTGCGGAGTATCCGCATCGGATTGCGTTCAACTTGCTTCCGCATGTGGATGATTTCGGCGAGGACGGCTACACCGTAGAAGAAAAGAAGATGCTCAATGAGTCGCGCAAGATTCTGGGCGACCCCGAGTTGCGATTGACCGCAACGTGTGTGCGCGTTCCGGTCGAGGTGTCTCATTGCGAATCGGTAAGCGTCGAATTCGCTGATGCGATCTCGCTAGATGAAGCTCGGTTGGTACTTGAGGAGTTCCCTGGCATCACGCTGATGGACGCCCCGCGTGATTACTCGTATCCGATGCCGCTCAACTCTGCGGGCGAGGATGAAGTGATGGTCGGGCGCGTCCGACGCGACATTGCGCACGAAAACGGCGTCGTCTACTGGTTGGCTGCAGACAATCTTCGCAAAGGTGCGGCACTGAATGCTCTCCAGATTTTGGACGAATGCGTCGAACGATCGTGCGTGCGACCTGAAGTGCCGGTCGCCACGTGGGCATGATTCTGCGCTTCGGCGATGGTGGAGTGGTGTAGAATGAGTTGCGCAGTCGCAGCCTAAGGGAGCTTGGATATGGCAGATCTTGGTCGAGTACTTACGGCGATGGTGACGCCGTTCACGGAGGACGGAGAGGTCAACTACGCTCAGGCCCGCAAGCTGGCTCGATCGTTGCTGAGTAGCGGTTCGGATGGGTTGGTAATAGGTGGGACGACGGGCGAAGCACCTTCGATGTCGGATGAAGAGCGTCTGAAGCTTTTCGCCGAAGTGAAGGACGAAATCGGGGAAACTGGTGCTTTGGTCGCTGGGACTACCGACAACAACACGTCCCGATCAATTGAGGTCTCGCGTGAGGCTGAGAAAGCCGGTGCCGATGCGATATTGATGACAGTTCCTGCGTACAACAAACCGACACAAGGCGGATTGGTCGCGCATTTCACCGCAATCGCCGAAGCAGTGTCCATTCCTGGTTTGCTATACAACGTTCCGGGTCGGACTTCCCTCAACATGACCGCGGCTACGACGTTGCGATTGGCACAGATTCCTAACATCGTCGGCGTCAAGGAAGCGAGCAGTGATCCGGATCAGATTGCGTATGTAATCAAGGGATCCCCGGACGGTTTCAACGTTTGGTCTGGGAATGACAACGAGACCTTTTCGATTGTTTCGACGGGAGGATACGGCGTCGTCAGTGTTGCGAGCAACATCATCGGCAATCAAGTGAAGAATCTCATTGATCTTGTTCTTGACGGCAACGTTGAGCACGCTGCGAGCGAACATCTGCGTTTGTTGCCGATTTTCAACGCATTGTTCATCATTACGAACCCGATTCCGGTTCGTTATGCCATGAACCGGGCGGGATTCAACGTCGGTCCGGCCCGTCATCCGATGCGCGCGGACGCAGACGAGATGGAATCGTTCGCCGCTCAGTTCGACCCAGTGATGGACAACTACGACATCGACCTCCCTACAGGTTGATCAAGTCTGCGCCTGTATGACTAACGGTAGTGTGATTGAGGATCTCGGCGACCGGCTTGTCTTGCGCCGCGGCACTCGTGAAGATGCCGACGCGGTCGCCGACTTCAATGCCAAAATCCACAGAGACGAACCTTCGGGCACCGAAGCCTGGTGGATCGCGGCGTGGACTCGCGATTTGATGTCTGGCGACCACCCGACCGTTCAACCGTCGGACGCGCTGATCGTTGAGGACACGAAGCGAAACAGGATCGCTTCCAGCACCTTGTACATGACTGACACTTGGACATATGGCGGCTTCGAGTTTGCCGTCGGACGTCCCGAACTGGTAGGTACCGCGCCTGAGTTCCGCAATCGTGGGTTGATACGGCGACAGTTCGAGGAAATGCATCGATGGGCTGAAGAGCGCGGACACGAGTTGACGGTGGTATTGGGCATTCCGATCTACTACCGTCAATTTGGGTACGATTTCGCTTTACACGAGGGCGGCAGATCCACGAGCATACAGACGTTGCCGCGCTGGGGGGAGAAGGATGAGCGGACTTACCGCCTCCGCGATGCCACCGAAGACGACATCCCGTTCATTACGCGATTACTCAATCAGTCGACCAGGCGTTCATTGGTTTCGCCGCATTTTCGCGAGGATTGGGTACGTTACATGACGTTCGGTCGCCGCGAAAGAAGTGCATTGCGGCACCTGACCGGCGTGTTGTGCAAAGCCGATGGCGACGGTTTCGGCGAGCCCATTGGCGTTGTGATGTACGCCATGACCATCGAAATCGACGAAGCGGTGATTTTGCGGATCGAGATGGAGTCGCCGAGCGACTGGCGCGACGCTTCAAAGCCCTTGTTGTGCGAGTTCGCGCGGTTGGCAGATGAAGCATCTACAGGGCACAAGGATCCAGAGCGCGCGATCAAACGCGTGCGTCAAGATCTGCAACCGGATCACCCGATATACGCCTTCGAAGATGGCGCATTAGGAAGTCCTCCGGAACGCCAATACGGTTGGTATGTACGGGTACCTGACTTGGCCGGATTCTTGGGCAAGATCGGCCCCGTTCTCGAGAGGCGTGTTGATGACTCGCTTCATGCCGGGATGACGGGTGAAGTAAGGTTACTCTCGGGTCGTCATGGGGTCGTCTTGGATTTCAAAGATGGCAAGTTGGTGTCTTCCGTCGCGTCGAACGAAGTTCAGCGCGAGAACGCGACGGCACATTTCCCCGACCTGACTTTCCTTCAGATTCTGTTCGGGATGCGATCCCTCGACGAAGTCATGGGTGCGTTTCCCGATGCCGGCGCAAAGGAAAAATCCGGGCGCGAATTGATATCGACGATGTTCCCCAAGGCGACCTCCGACATGTCACTGACGTTGGCGTAGATGTCGCCCGATCGGGATGGGACGAAGACGCGCGTCGTAACCGTCGGGGGCGGTACAGGTTCATCAGTACTTCTGCGAGGGTTGAAGCGGTATCGTGATCGGTTGGAAGTTACCGCAATCGTAACGACGTTCGACGATGGCGGTTCTTCTGGCGAATTGAGGCATCGGTACGGTGTTCCTGCACTCGGGGACGTCCGCAGATGCATCGGCGCGTTGGCGACCGAAGAATCGCTCGCGGAGATGTTTGAGCAACGTTTTCAAGGAACCGGCGAGTTTGCCAACCATGCGCTGGGTAACCTTGCACTCTTTCTGCAGATGCAACACTTGGAAAGTTTGCAGGCCGCCATCGACGAGGTATCGAGAGTGCTTGGGTGCGTCGGCCGAGTGCTTGCGGTTACGTCCCAGACTGCGCGCCTCAACGCGACTTTGATTGATGGGACGACAGTCTACGGCGAGCACAACATTGATCGGTTGGGTGCTTCGGATGCAGAAATAGAGTCTGTTGGGTTGGATCGACGTGTGGATATCAGCGAGGATGCGTCAGTTGCATTGAGTACCGCAGACGTCGTAATCCTTGCCCCGGGCGATCTTTACACCAGCGTTATCCCGAATTTGCTGGTCGGCGGAGTAGCCGAGTGTCTGCAACGGCCGGGATACAGACTGGTGCACGTCTGCAATGTGGCGAACAAACCAGGGGCGACTGACGATTACGCCGCGTCGCATCATGTTCGCGCGATCTTGCGTTACCTAAATCGGGAACGGTCGACAGCGAGACCGGTTGATGCCGTTGTGTTGGACGACCGGGCCACAACCAGCCGAGTCGCGCCGGATGGGTGTCCTGAGAGAGTGAAGATCGACAGGGACGTCGGTTTACTGGCGCGCGACGTGATTACGGCAAAGGTGTCGTCGCCCGAGAATCATTGCGAGCATAACCCAGGCAAACTGGCGCGGGTAATCGCCGATTACATCGACTCGATCGAGTGAACTTACTCCCCTCAAATTCAGCTGACGACTAACGTATCGTCGCGGTGCGGGCCGGTTGAAATCTCAGCTGCTGGGATTCCGAGGAGCTCTTCGATTTTCCGGACGTAGTTCTGTGCTCCGTCGCAGAGGTCATTCCACTCGGTAACGCGCGTTGTCGACTCCGACCAACCGGGAAGTTCTTCGTATATAGGTTCGCAGCGGCTCAACCGACCGCGTTCGATCGGGAAGTCGGTGATCACCTTGCCATCCAACGAGTATGCGGTGCAGACTTTGATGCGTTCCCAATTGTCGAGCGTGTCGAGGCGGGTCAGCACCATCGAATCGAAGCCGTTGACGCGCGTCGTGTACCGAGCAGCGACGGCGTCGAACCAACCGACCCGGCGAGCGCGTCCAGTGGTTGCACCGAACTCGCCAGCCATCTCGCGGATGCGGTCTCCTTCGTCGCCGTGAATCTCCGTGGGAAATGGTCCAGCCCCTACGCGAGTCGCGTATGCCTTGAAGACACCGATGATGCGTGAGAAGGAACTCGGCCCGATACCAGTCCCGCTAAGCGCACCGCCGATTGTCGGGTTGGATGACGTTACGTACGGATACGTGCCGTGATCAATGTCGAGAAGGGCACCTTGAGCACCTTCCATGATTACGGTTTCGTTGCGCGCGAGGGCATTGGTCACGATTTCGTCAGCCGATTTAACGTACGGTCCCAACTCGTCGGCCCACTCTTTTGCTTGATCGATGACGTCGTTGGCGTTGAGTGGTTCGCCACCGTAGATCTTGGTGATGAGTTCATTCTTGAAGTCGATGATCGGAGGCAGTGCCAGGGTCAAGGCTTCGACGTCGAGCAACTCGCCCATGCGGATACCCATCCTCGCTACCTTGTCGACGTAAGCGGGCCCGATTCCCCTACCAGTGGTGCCGATAGCAGCGTCGCCGCGACGTTGCTCCTCCAATTGATCGAGTTGTACGTGGTAGGGCATGATGAGATGGGCGCGATCGGATACGGCGATCTCCCCCGGCAAACCTCGCTCCTTGACCATGCGGATTTCTTCAATCAGTGCGTCCGGTGCGACGACCACGCCGTTGCCGATGACGTTAATCGTTCCCTCGTAACAGATGCCGCAAGGGATGAGATGGAAGACGAGTTTTCCGTATTGGTTTACGACGGTGTGCCCGGCGTTGTTTCCGCCGGAGAAGCGAACGACTACGGAAGCATCGGCGGCGAGGAAGTCAATGATCTTGCCTTTGCCTTCATCGCCCCATAGGCCTCCGAGCACAGCAGTAGTCGGCATCAGGAACCCTTTCGCGCAAACACCCCGTCCAACGTTGCCGCTGAGCCGGGATGTTTTGCAGACGCGTTGTTGAGCGTGCTTAACAAACGAATTATAACGCGCCAGTTGCTCTCACTTGTGTCGTCCAACGACGTCAGCAGATGGTTTCAACCACTGTGACGTGTGGAAGTTTCATAAGGTTCCGAACGTTTCCGGGCGGTTGGCTCGCAGAGAAAAGGCTAGGATGAGTAGATCCCTTTGCATGCTGTAGCGACGCGGAGTTGCGTGACCAGATAGTCGAGAGGAATTGAGTGGTTGAGAAATCGTGTTGGTACATGAGAATTCGGTTGACGGTATGGGCGAGTGGATTTATACTTTCGGGTTACCCACTTTAGCAATCGCGGTAATTTGTTGCGTGTTGATTTTGTGGGTGCACCTTCTACAGTTGAATATCGATTCCGCATTCTCCGAGAAACCGGAGCAGCCGATTCAAGAAGATGGATCAAGCTACTAAGGGCACGCGGGGGATGCCTTGGCGCTAGGAGCCGACCGAAGGGCGTAGTGAGACTGCGATAAGCCACGGCTAGCCGTCTGGCAGGCTTAACCGTGGATTCCCGAATGGGGAAACCCGATGCCGCGCGTTCGCGCGTGGTGTCATCTCTACGGAGAGGGTAAGCGAGGGAACTGAAACATCTAAGTACCTCGAGGAAAGGAAATCAACCGAGACTCCCTTAGTAGCGGCGAGCGAAAAGGGAATAGCCTAAACCGGGTGAGACTAAACGGCGCAGGAGCCTAAGTCTCACGGGTGTTGTAGGTCTCGATGTGGTTGCTACCTGTGGCGGCCGAAGAGTTACAAAGCGCATCGATAGCTGAGCAGTTCTGGAAAGGCTGGTCAAAGAGGGTGATAGCCCCGTAGGCGAAATCGATGTGTCTCTTGAATCGAGTACCTGAGTACGGCGGGACACGTGAAATCCTGTTGGAATCCGGGGGGACCACCCTCCAAGGCTAAGTACTCCTAGCGACCGATAGCGAACTAGTACCGTGAGGGAAAGGTGAAAAGCACCCCAAGCAGGGGAGTGAAATAGAACTGAAACCGTGTGCCTACAAACCGTTGGAGTCCGCGTCCGCGCGGATGACAGCGTGCCTATTGAAGAATGAGCCAGCGAGTTACTTTACGTGGCGAGGTTAAGGCGTTAAGCGTCGCATCCGAAGCGAAAGCGAGTCTGAACAGGGCGTCAAGTCGCGTGTAGTAGACCCGAAACCGTGTGATCTACCCATGGCCAGGCTGAAGCGAAAGTAACATTTCGTGGAGGGCCGAACCCGTTTACGTTGCAAAGTGATGGGATGAGCTGTGGGTAGGGGTAAAATGCCAATCGAACACGGAGATAGCTGGTTCTCCCCGAAATGCATTTAGGTGCAGCGTCGGGAGTTACTTTTCGGAGGTAGGGCTCTGATTGGGCTAGGGGGCGAAGAGCTTACCAAACCCTGTCAAACTTCGAATACCGAAAAGATCATCCCGGCAGTGAGACGGTGAAGGATAAGCTCCATCGTCGAAAGGGAAACAGCCCAGATCGCAAGCTAAGGCCCCTAAGTGAGTGCTAAGTGTTAAACGAGGTGGGGGCGCCCAGACAGCCAGGAGGTTGGCTTAGAAGCAGCCACCCTTTAAAGAGTTCGTAACAGATCACTGGTCGAGGGCTCCTGCACGGAAAATACCCGGGGCTCAAGCACTCCGCCGAAGCTGCGAGAGGCGCGTTCGCGCGTCTCGGTAGGGGAGCGTTCCCATGTGCGTTGAAGCTTGACCGTGAGGTCAGGTGGAGCGTTGGGAAGTGAGAATGCTGGCATGAGTAGCGTCAATGCCGGTGAGAATCCGGCACGCCGAAAGTCCGAGGTTTCCTACGCAACGTTGATCGACGTAGGGTAAGGCGGCCCTAAGGTGTAGCCAAACGGCGAAACCGATGGATAGCTGGTTGAAATTCCAGCCCCGCCCCATTACCGATTGAGACGCAGGAGGGACGCGGATTGGTAGACGATGCATACCACTGGATATGGTGTGTTGCCGTTCGTAGGCCAGCGGTGCGAGTTAAAATGCGCGCCGCGTAATGAGCAGAGGAACGGCGGGACCTTAAGGTACGCCTCGAGGAACATCGTTGATCCTATTCCGCCAAGAAAATCTCCGGCGTCGAGGTATTGTGGCGACCGTACCGCAAACCGACACTGGTGGACAGGGGTAAACGCCCCTAGGCGTTCGAGATAACCATCGTTAAGGAACTCGGCAAATTAACCCCGTAACTTCGGAATAAGGGGTGCCGATGACGTATACGCGTTAACCGCGAAAGGCGTTGTCGGCCGCAGAGAACCGGCCCAAGCGACTGTTTACCAAAAACACAGGTCTGTGCCAAAGCGAAAGCTGATGTATACAGGCTGACGCCTGCCCAGTGCTGGTAGGTTAAGGAAGGCTGTGAGAGCAGCCGACCGAAGCCCCGGTAAACGGCGGCCGTAACTATAACGGTCCTAAGGTAGCGAAGTCCCTTGTCGGGTAAGTTCCGACCCGCACGAATGGCGTAACGACTTGGGCACTGTCTCAACGATGGACTCGGTGAAATTGCATGACCCGTGAAGATGCGGGTTACGCGCGGCAGGACAAATAGACCCCGTGGAGCTTTACTGCAGCTTGACATTGGTTTGAGCTCAGGGATGTGTAGTAATAGGCGGGAGACTTTGAAGCGCAGGCGTCAGCCTGCGTGGAGTCAACCATGAAAGACCGCCCTTTTCTGCGTTTGAATCTAACCACCCTAGGGACAGTGTCTGGTAGGCAGTTTGACTGGGGCGGTCGCCTCCCAAAGAGTAACGGAGGCGCACAAAGGTCACCTCAGGCTGGATGGAAATCAGCCAAAGAGTGTATTGGCATAAGGTGGCTTGACTGCGAGACCAACAAGTCGAGCAGGGACGAAAGTCGGTCAAAGTGATCCTACGGTTCCGTGTGGAAGGGCCGTAGCTTAACGGATAAAAGCTACCCCGGGGATAACAGGCTAATCTCCCCCAAGAGCTCGTATCGACGGGGAGCTTTGGCACCTCGATGTCGGCTCGTCGCATCCTGGGGCTGAAGAAGGTCCCAAGGGTCGGGCTGTCCGCCCGTTAAAGCGGCACGCGAGCTGGGTTCAGAGCGTCGTGAGACAGCTCGGTCTCTATCCGCCGTGCGCGCAGGACATTTGAAGGGAGCTGATTCTAGTACGAGAGGACCGAATTGGACGAACCTCTGGTGTGCCGGTTGTGGCGCCAGCCGCACCGCCGGGTAGCCACGTTCGGAAGGGATAAGCGCTGAAAGCATCTAAGCACGAAGCCCACCCTAAGATGAGATGTCCCATCCGAAAGGAGTAAGGCCACCGGGAGACTACCGGGTAGATAGGCCGTAGGTGTAAGCGCAGCAATGCGCTCAGCTGAACGGTACTAATTGGTCGAGGGCTTGACCATTAAACCAAACTTCATGCATCAGCCGCTCCGGCTTCAAAGAGAACGCGGAATCGATTTCAATCTGCAAATCCCATTCGCTTCGTGCGATCACGACAATGCGGGGTGGAGCAGCGGTAGCTCGTCGGGCTCATAACCCGGAGGTCGCAGGTTCGAATCCTGCCCCCGCTACCAACTACCCAAGCACTCGCGAAAAATCTGACGAAGCTCCTTGGTGATTAGAGCGCGATGGAACCACCCGTTCCCATCCCGAACACGGAAGTGAAACGTCGTAGCGCTGACGATACTGCACCGCAAGGTGTGGGAAAATAGGTCATTGCCAAGGGGCTTTTCTCTTTTGTTCGATCCCAACAACCCCCGTCCTTACAGCGCGAGCCGCCCGGGCACCAGCTAACCCGAACGACTCGCTTTGCGCTTGTGTGGATCTCGCACAGATTGCCCCGGACTTATTCGCCCGCCGGCAACGATTAGTGTCCTAGAGTCTCCTGTCGACGACTGGCGTTGAATATCCCGGTAGGCGCACTGATGCCTTCGATTTCGGCGACCTTCTCCAACGAATGGGCGTCGTACACTCGCACCGCGTTTCCGAGCCAATCGCTCACGTAAACGAACTTGCCGTCTTCGGTGAACTCGGGATGCAAAGTCATCACACCCTCCGCAATCTGGGCCACCTCGTCAAAAGGCGGTTCCTTTTCGAAGACGGTGATGACGTTGGACGGCTTGCCGAACAGCGCGTCCGCCCACACATATGGCGAGTGTTCGTGGGATCGCAAGAACAACCCTGGACCCGAGGTATTGACGGTGCCGACAATCTCGTTGGTTTCTAAGTTCCAGATCGTCACCTTGCCTTCACCGGCATGGACGGTTGCACCGTAGATCTCGCCGTGCGCTTCCCAAGCGGCACCCGATCCGGGATGCGGCGTATCGCCAGTGTCGATCATTTCTACGACTTCGGCTTTCTCCACGTCGACTACGGTCATCCAGTTGTCAGTCTGCGAAGCGATGTAGAAGTACCTATTGTCCGGACTGAGGAAGCCGTCGTGCAGGATACGGCCGGCATTCTTGATTTTGACGATCGGGAAACCGGGTTTCGAATAGTCGATGCGCCATACCTGCCCCGCCTCTTTCAACCCGATAAGGAAGTACGGTCCGACCAACGAAGGTGCGACGTCGCTGGTGATGCAGATCCGCGAGTCGACCATGTTGCCGTCTGGATCTACGCCTTCGGCTTTGATGACTTTCAACGGTTCGAGCGTCTCAGCATCCATGATCACCGCAGTGTTCGGCAGATAGTTGCCACCGATCAGGTACTTGCCGTCGTCCGAAATTGCCAAACCACGCGAGTCATGACCGATGCGAACCCGTCTAACTGCTTGAGCCGAATACAGGTCAATCTTGAATACCCATCCGTCGCGTCCCAGGTTGTACGCCCAGCGTTCGTCGACCGGATTGAATGTGTATCCATGCGCTCGATACGATGCTGGGATGTGCTTGACGACCTCGTGCGTATCACCGTCGATCATCGCGATCGATCGTTGTTCGCGTTCGGTCACCAGCATCAGATTATCGAGATTGGCATCGTGGATCGGTTGTGCCGGGAGGTTCGATTCGTCGACGAGGATTTGGACGCTTCGTTCGATCTCAGGCTTGTCCCACTCGAGTATTTCATCGCTGGCGTCGCTCTTGAGGAAGCTGATCAATCCCCATGCTTCCTCTTCGGTCAAACCCAGAGTCTTCCAAGCCGGCATGACGGTGCCGCCTCGACCATCAAGGATGATGTCGTGATAATACTCATCGGTGTCGGGGAGCGTTTCGGGGAGCAGTGCTGGACCGGTTGCCCCCTTTCTCTCAGGCCCGTGACAACCCGAGCATGAATCGAGGTAGTACGCCTGCACGGTCATGCCTCCGTAGTAGCTAGGTGCAACGGCTCCGCCCTCGGCGACCATGATGCGACCGCTGACGTTGTCGTGGAGGGTGCTGTGGTACGTAAACATCCCGGCTTCTTTTGGTTGCCACGAAAACGTCTCGCCAGGTTTGACGGTGGCATCAAACCAACCGTCGTCGCTGGTTACGGTGTAGTCTTCCTGATCGTCGTTGTGCCAGGTGATGGTTGCGCCGACCGACGTCCAGATTACGGTGTCCGAAATTTTATGGCTTTTGAGGGACGGTTCAGCGTGCGAAACGACCGACACAGGACGGTCCCAAGGTGATACTGCCGACGCGACTGCAGTTGGCGACGGTTCGGGCATAGGCGTCGTCGTAGCTGGGATCGCGGTGGGCGTAGGTGTGGGTTTTGGATCCGCAATACAAGACGCAGCGGCGAGTTGAACCGCCAAGACAGAGCACGCGGACAATACGATGATGATGGCGCGCGGAAACCTACTTCGTGAGATTTGGGAACTGCGCGCTACAGACAGGAAGGTGCGAGCGGACATTGCCACCTCCTTCACCAAAATAGGACGGAGGGATGTCGCTCATCTCAGATTCTATATCTTTCGGTTTGGTTTGAGCACCGCTGGGCCAACGCGTTCGTCAAACCGCTGAACTGACAACGCTGTTGTAAGAAGCGAGGAATTTATAGACTCGAAGATGCGACTGCATGAGGAGAGGTGGCTGAGTGGCTGAAGGCGCCGGTTTCGAAAACCGGTATCTCGGGTTACCGGGATCGCGGGTTCGAATCCCGCCCTCTCCGCCAGTTCTGGATGATGTGACCGTCGAAGGTAGAACTAACGTTGCGGCACACATCGCCAAACGGAGAGGTGCCGGAGCGGCTTAACGGGCACGCCTGGAAAGCGTGTGTGGGCTAAACCCACCGCAGGTTCGAATCCTGTCCTCTCCGCCACGACCTCAGCGCGACGCGTCCCGTTCGCCGCCGACATTTTGAATAACGTACGTTTGTATTAATATGTATCGAGAACTCGCATTTTGGTCCGGCAGTTAGATGCAAATCCTTAGAGATCGATTGATGGGTGAACTTTCAGAAGAACTGAAGTACTGGGTCGCATTCCATCGCGTCCTTGGTTTGGGACCGCAAAGGTTCAATCGGATGGAATCTTACTTCGGCAGCCTAGAAAGTGCTTGGCAAGCAGAGGCGGGAGAACTTAGAGATGCTGGCATCGCGCCCGGATTGGTTGAGGAAATCGACACCGCGCGTTCATCGATCGATCCGGATCTGGAGGTGGACCGATTGCTCCGCAGCGGGATCACGCCGATCCACATGCGGTCAGAAAAATATCCGGACCTCCTCGCCGAGGTTGATGACGCGCCACCGGTGATCTACGTCTGTGGCGAGTTGCTTCCGAAGGATTTGGGAGGCATCGCAATTGTCGGGACGCGCGACGCTACCAGTTACGGTGTCGAGATGGCATCTCGGATTTCTGGTGAACTTTCGAGCATGGGCGTCACCGTTGTCAGCGGTCTCGCCCGGGGCATCGACACCGCGGCGCATCGTGCGAGCTTACGCGCAGGTGGACGCACAATCGGTGTGATGGCCGGTGGTTTGGACGCGATCTATCCGGCAAGCAACCGAGGATTGGCGCGTCAAATCGTGGACAGCGGATGCCTTCTGAGCGAATACCGACTTGGAGCACGCACAAAACGTGAGCATTTCCCCCGGCGCAACCGAATTATTAGCGGATTGAGCCGGGGCGTAGTCGTCGTTGAAGCAGCGAAGAAGAGCGGTGCCACCTGGACTGTGAAGTGGGCACTTGAACAAAACCGCGAGGTTTTTGCGGTGCCCGGAAACGCCACTTCGTCGAAGAGCGAAGGCACCAATTGGTTGATCCAACAGGGCGCGAAACTTACTACCTGTGCTCAGGACATCGTCGATGAGCTCAGCACGTTCTTCTCGGATTTGGAACGCGATCCCGACGTCGTCTATCGACAGACACAGTCCGAAGTAAACGCCGCTGTGCGCGGTTCTACCGCTTCGTCCACGGCCTCCAATGGACGCGCCGAAACCGCAAATCCTGCGCCAATCCCGCCGCCTCTAATCACCGGGAGCGATGAAGAACGGGCGATAGTAGATCTGCTAATCGAAGCTGGCGGGCCGATGCACGTGGACGAGATTGCTAGATCACTCAAGCGACCGGTAACTGATGTGATGTCGACGCTCACGATGATGGAGGTAGGTGCGACCGTCCGCACGATTGAAGGTGCGCTCTACGCTCTGAGCCACGGAGCGACGCAGATGGCGACGCCGCGTCTGTTCGACGGCAACAATGGGTCTTGATCGTCGTGCATATCATTAAACAGTTTCAACATCGTAGGGTTTGAGATCTTGCCGAAACGATCCAATCAACGCTCGGGCAATCTGGTGATCGTCGAATCAGCTGCCAAGGCCCGGACAATCAAGAACTATCTCGGTTCCGGATATGACGTCAAGGCGTCGGTCGGTCACGTGCGTGATTTGCCGCGCCGCAGTTTAGGGGTCGACGTCGAGAACGACTTCGAACCGAAGTACGCGAACATCGCCGACCGTCGAAAGGTAGTAAGCGAGTTGCTACGTGCGGCGAAGAGCGTCGAGAACGTCTATCTTGCCACCGACCCGGATCGCGAAGGCGAGGCGATATCTTGGCACCTCAGCGAAATTCTCGGAATCCCGGAAGACGCAGCTAATCGCGTCGTATTCCACGAGATCACTAAGGACGCCATCAAAACCGCGTTCGACGATCCGCGGCCGATTGATGGTCAACTGGTGGAGGCGCAGCAGGCTCGACGGATCCTCGACAGATTAGTCGGGTTCAAGCTCAGTCCTTGGATTCGCAACAAAGTAGCCGGCGGCCAATCTGCAGGCAGAGTGCAATCTGTCGCTCTGCGTTTGGTGGTTGATCGCGAGGACGAAATCGATGCGTTCGTCCCAAAGGAATACTGGTTGCTCTCGGCGGAGTTGAAAAAAGACGCGAAAGATCGCACTTTCCATGCGCGTCTTCACCGTATCTACGGTCAACGCAAAGATCCAAATAACCCCGAGAACGGACTTATACCTGATGCTGAAACCGCATCTGAGCTCGCCGGTGAATTGAAATCGGCGACTTACAAGTTGACTGAAGTGACGAAGCGCGAGGTAAAGGTTCGACCCCGCCCCCCGTTTATCACCAGTACGCTCCAGCAACAGGCGGCGCGGACCTTGCGATTCAATGCGCAGCGTACCATGCGAACTGCACAGAGCCTCTACGAAGGTATCGAACTCGGAGGCGAGGTCGTCGGGTTGATCACCTACATGCGGACCGACTCCACCAATCTTGCGGCGTCAGCTCTCAGCGAGATCGAATCGTTCATTCAGCGAGAGATTGGGGATCGTTACACAACCGGTGCTCGTTACTACCGGACTAAATCACGAAATGCGCAAGAAGCGCACGAAGCTGTCCGTCCAACCTCGGTAACCAACTCGCCGGAGCGCGTGGCGAGGTTTTTGGATGCAGACCAGCTCAAGCTATACGAATTGATCTGGAAGCGTACAGTCGCTAGCCAGATGGCTGATGGCGTCGACGAACGAGTCCGCGCAGACGTAGATGCCGAAACCACCGATGACAAGACTCACAAGTTACGAGCGACTGGTACAAGGATCCTTTTCGACGGATTCCGCGCGCTGTACGTAGAGGCTCAAGATGAGGATGCGGAGTCAGACGAATCGCGACAGTTGCCAGCACTAAATGCAGGCGATGATCTGTCACTCCAAAAGGTCAACAGCGATCAGAAGTTCACGCAACCCCCACCACGATTCACCGAAGCGAACCTCATTCGCACATTGGAGGAACTTGGCATCGGAAGGCCTAGCACTTACGCCACCATTGTTTCCAGAATCATAGAGAGAAACTACGTTACGCGCGAGCGGAACCGGTTCCATCCCACGAAGAGCGGCATCGCCGTATGCCGGATGCTCAAGCAGTATTTCCCGGACATTGTCGACGTCGGTTTCACCGCTGGGATGGAAAACAAGCTGGACGAGATTGCCAACGGAGACCTCGAACGCGTGAGAATGCTCCGCGAGTTCTATGAACCATTCGACGAGACGCTGGAACATGCCTTCAAGAGTGCCGAGCGTATCCGCCGGGCCGAGTTCGACGAGTCTAGCGGCATCAAATGCGAAGGCGGGATCGAACTCGTTAAGCGCAACGGCCGACGTGGCGACTTCTTGGCGTGTCCTCAATACCCCAGCTGCAAATTCGCGATGGATTTGCCGCCTGAGGATGAAAGCGACGGCGAAAAAATTGAGGAGTGGAAAGGCGAGTTCGCACGTCGTATGTCCCAGTGCTCCGCCGCCCACCCTGACGGCGTACCAGAACTCGAGCGCAAGATGGAGAAGAGTGCCGGGGTTACGTGCGATGGCGGCGTCGAACTCGTCATCCGAAATAGTCGCCGAGGTGAGTTCATCGCTTGTCCAGAGTTTCCGAAGTGTCGTGTGGCTCTCGACCTCAAACCCACCGACGAAGGCGAACTCGAAGGATGGGATGAGAAGCGCAAGCAACGTATGCAACGTTGCTTCAAAGCACATCCTGAAGCTGCAAAGAAGAGCACACGGCGGTCGTCCCGGTCAAAGTCAGGATCTCGTCGGACCCGCAGTCGCACCGCATCCTGAGCTCATCGCAGCTCCCTCGAAATGGGATGCATATCCCAGGCGGCAAGTGCGATGACGCGATCAGTTGCGCGATCCAACATTTTCGGCGCAACCGGACTTTGGGACACTGTCGCCGAAAGTCCTTGGGCACAGGTGCTGGTCGATTACCGCCAATATCTAGAATCGATGCGCCAACTGGCCGGGCCGACGGTTCGCAACTATCTCAACGACCTCGGATCATTCATGAGATACCTCGGTGCCAAAGGAACTTTGTGCAAGGTAGACTCGCCGAGTCGACGTATGTTGCGCGGTTACCTAGGATGGTTGGCGTCAGAAGGTTACGCGAAATCGTCGATCGTCCGCAAGATGAGCGCGTTGCGCCTCTTCATCAACTGGTTGAACGAAACCGACCGCGTACGGATTGACAGCACGGACTTGGTATCTGCACCTCGCGTGCCGCGACGGCTTCCGTATGCGGTATCGGTATCGGAAATCGAACGATTCCTTGCGAGTCCTGACCCTGCGACCAAACTGGGGCTTCGGGATCGCGCCTTGTTCGAAGTTCTATACGCAACTGGTGTCCGAGTATCTGAGGCTGCATCGATGAACATTGCAGACATCGACTTCGATTCACGGGAATGTTATGTGTTCGGCAAAGGGGCGAAGCAGCGCGTTGTGCTCATGGGTGAACCTGCGTTGAAACGGCTATCGGAATACCTCCGCGTGTCGCGCCCTAAGCTGATGAGACGTCGATCCGAGACCGCTCTTTTTCTCAATCACCTAGGAGGTCGCCTTTCGCAACGCGGAATCCAATCCCTGGTCAAGAAGCATGCACTTGAAGCCGGTCTCGACGGTTCGTTCCACACGCACAGTCTCCGCCACACCTTTGCGACGCATCTTCTAAACGGAGGTGCAGATCTGCGAGTCGTGCAAGAACTGTTGGGTCACGAATCTCCGTCGACGACTCAGGTGTACACCCACGTGTCCGCCGAGCAAGCACGGCGGGTATATCTCAAATCGCATCCCGGAACGTCGATGCGACGAGACGAATTCGGGTGAGGAATCCCAAGCGCGTTATACCCTTGTTGTGTGAATCGCAAAGGGATGGCGGTTGCGAAGGTATTGGCGCGTTTGAGATGTCGAAGATCTTGGTGATAAACGGCCCGAATCTGAACAATTTGGGCAATCGAGACAGCGGCCACTATGGGCAGCTCACACTTGATGAGATTAACGCAAGGATCCTTGGTCATGCTTCGGGGATCGATTTGCGAGTTAAGTTCTTCCAATCGAACCACGAAGGCGCGATTGTCGACTTCATCCAGCAAGAATCGGATGTTGCTGATGGCATCGTCATCAACGCCGGAGCGTTGACACAAGTCGGCTACTCGATCTTGGACGCATTGTTGGATACCCAACTACCTGTGATTGAGGTGCACATCTCGAACATTCACGGTCGGGAGAAGTTTCGTCGCCATTCAGTGATTGCTCCGTATGCACTAGGGCAGATCGCCGGTTTAGGATGGCGCGGCTACGCGTACGCGCTCGAAGCACTCAAGGCATACACAGAAGAAGTTGCGAATGGTTGAATCAGATTTTCGTTACCCTGCGCGGATCTCCGCATTGCGGTCGGCAGTTGAGGAGCATGACCTCGACGGGATCTTCATCACGAACTCGCACAACCGTCGTTACCTATCCGGATTTATCGGCACTTCGGGATATCTGCTGATCACTGTTGATCAAGCCGTCCTGGCGACCGATTCTCGATACACGGAGCAAGCGGGAGACCAAGCTGCCGGGTTCGAGATTGCGCAGGTCCAAGGTCGGTTGAGCGAGTGGTTTCCGAGGTTGTTGAGTGCTTCCGGCGCGACATCGGTGGGATTTGAGGCTGACGACTTGACGGTCTCGGCTTTTCGCCAGTTCAACCAAGCGTTGTCCGACGGCGGAGTCAACATTGAACTGAAACCGACCATCGGTATAACTGCCAAGTTGCGAGCCATTAAGGACGCAGACGAGATTGAACTGTTGCAGCAGGCGATCGATATCGGCGACGCCGCGTTCGAAGAGACTGCGTCGAAGTTACGACCGGGAATGACCGAGACCGAGGTTGCTTGGGAGTTTGAGAAGTCGATTCGGGAGCGCGGTGCTGAGTGCCTTTCGTTCGACACCATCGTGGCGGTTGGTGCTAATGCCGCGCGTCCGCATCACCGGGCTGGCGACGCGTCTATCCGTGAAGGTGAGACGATCGTGATTGATTGCGGGGCAACATATCGCGGCTACTGTTCAGATTTGACGCGCACCGTGGTTGTCGGTGAAGCCGATGACAAGATTAGGAAGGTGTACAACGTCGTCTTGGAAGCCCAAGAGGCGGCAATTGATGGGGTACGTGCCGGGATGTCCGGTTCTGAAGCTGACGCCATCTCGCGGGACGTCATCTCGGCCGCCGGGTACGGCGAGAACTTCGGGCATAGCCTCGGGCATGGCCTGGGCATGGAGGTCCACGAGGAACCAAATGTCGGACCGCGGGGCGAGACCAAGCTTGAAAATGGGATGCCCTTCACCATCGAACCCGGGATATATCTCCCAGGTTGGGGTGGCGTCCGGATTGAGGACGTGGTCGTGCTTGAGAACGGCAAAGCGCGCGTTTTGAGCCACGCCGACAAGATCCGATATTGAGATGACGTCGTCTTGACGTTTCGAATCCAAATCTGAGGTAGCAACGAATGACGATATCTTCGTCCGAGATCCGCCGCAACATGACCATCATGCTGGACGACGACGTTTACCAGATAATGGAATGGCAACATCGGCAGGCTCCGAAGGCACCTCCAACCTTGACCTTGAAAGTCCGGCAGTTGAGCACTGGGAACGTCTTTGAACGAAAACTGCCGGGCAACCACAAGTTGACGGCAGCACCAACAGAACGCCGTCCCGCCCAATTCCTTTACCGTGAAGGAGACTTCCATGTCTTCATGGACATGGAGACGTACGAGCAACACTTGATTGGCGAGGAGATGCTTGGGGAGGCCGTGTACTTCATCCCTGAAGGTGGCGAGTTGACTCTGTTGATGCACGACGACAAACCGTTGATCGTCGAGTTACCTTCCGCAGTGAATCTGACGATAGCCCGAACCGAGATTGGGCTCAAGGGCGATACGCAAAGCGGCGCAACCAAACCGGCGACGACCGACACCGGATTGACGTTGCAAGTGCCTCTATTCGTCAACGAAGGCGACACGATCAGCGTTAACACAACATCTCGGGAATATATTGGTCGTGCGGACTAGCCCGAACGGTCATATGTGATGGCGGCATCTGCATGTACCGCTCCAGACTGGACATAACGCAATCTGCTGAGCAACCGGCGGCGCGCTCTGTCTCGGAGATTTCACAGCTCATCCAAAGTTTGCTTAAGGACGACCCGCAGCTGTCGAACGTCCGCATCATCGGCGAAGTCTCCGGGCACTCCCAACCCGCATCTGGTCACAGCTATTTCGCACTGAGGGACCGCGAAGCCACGCTGCGCTGCGTGATGTTTCGCTACAACCGAGGACACCAATTCCTAGAGGATGGTGCGCTGGTGGTTTGCGAAGGTAGCGCGGGCGTCTACGCACCCCGCGGCGATTTGCAGATCGTGGTGACGTCGGCTGAACCAGCAGGTATTGGTGATCAGCAGGCTAGGCTTGAGGAGCTGCAGCGAAGGTTGCGCGCCGAAGGACTTTTCGAAGACACCCGAAAGCGTCCGCTACCAAGGTTCCCTAAGCGCATTGCCGTAATCACGTCGGAACACGGTGCCGTTTGGCACGACATCCGCGACATACTTTCCCGTCGATATCCGCTTGCGGAACTCATCCTCATCCCATCCGCAGTGCAGGGCGATACTGCACCATCGACGATCGTTGAAGCATTTGCCGAGTTGGACGCCTTTTGCCGTGAGCGCAAAGTCGACGTCGTCATTGTCGCTCGTGGCGGCGGTTCGCCTGAGGATTTGATGGCGTATAACGACGAGACGGTTGCGCGCACGATCTACGCGAGCCGAGTTCCGGTTGTCAGTGCGATTGGGCACGAAACCGACTACACCATCGCCGATCAAGTAGCTGATTTGAGAGCACCGACACCCTCTGCCGCCGCCGAACTGGTTTCGCCGGATGTTTCGGATCTTCACCTGGAAACGCATCGCCGCGCATCAAGTTTGATGCGCTCTCTGTCTGCACGAGTGGATCTGGTTGGCGAACGATTCGCGTTGACACAAGATCGGTTGGTTGCCGCCGTTCCCGATATCCAAGAACACCGCGAAAACGTCGAGATTCTGATGAACCAGGCTATGACGGCTCGCAACCTCGTGCTTTCGGCGAAGCGCGATGCATTGCGACGCGTTGAGGTCGAGTTGAAAGCGATATCGCCGTACAACGTGTTGGAACGGGGATACGTGATGGCGCGCGATAGTGGGGGAGAGTTCGTTACGAGTTCGAAGCAGTTGGCACCTAACGACCTCATCGAGCTGACGTTCATAGACGGATCCGCACAGACCGAGGTGCGATCAGTATCCACGTCGACTTGAGAGCGAGGAAACCAATGTCTGCAACCCATAAACCGCAATCGGATCCCATGCCAGAGCCGGAGTCGTTCGAAGACGCGTTCACACGACTCGAAGATGTCGTCAGAGGACTCGAAAGCGGCCAGATGACGCTTAACCAGTCGACAGCACTTTTCGAGGAGGGGATGCGGTTGGCGAAAATTTGCAACGAGATATTGGGCAACGCAGAGCTGAAGATAAAACGGCTGCAAGAAGGGCACACCACGCAGATGAACATGCTGTCAGATGATTGAACGCAAGGATGAACGCGAAGCATGAATCCAATCGTAGGTTGCGCATCGGATGGTTGACGACCGCCAACGGACCAGGCTCGAGGGGCATGTTCAAGGCGGTGCTGGATGCGATTGAGTCCGGCAAGATAAACGTGGAATTTGCGTTCGTATTCGTCAATCGAGAACGCGGACAGACTCGTCCCACTGACAGTTTTCTGGATCTCGTTGACGGCCACGGCATCCCACTGGTGACGCACTCATCAGCTCGAATTCGCCGCGAGCGCGGGGGCGTGCCGTGGTCCGACGTTCGAGAGGAATTCGACGCTGAAGTTTGGTCGAAATTGAGCGACTACAAACAAGACTTCTCCGTGATGGCCGGGTACATGCTGTTCGCTCCGTTGCTGTGCCGCAACATGCTGATGCTAAACCAACATCCGGCGTTACCCGGGGGCACGATTGGACGCTGGCAAGACGCGGTTTGGGATTCAATAGAAACGGACGCATCCGTCGCCGGATCCATGATCCACATCGCGACTCCAGACCTCGATCGCGGTCCCGCCATCGCGACATGCAGTTTTTCGCTTCGAGACGAGGAGTTCGCAGAACTGTGGAGTGAAGTTGCGGCATCAGATGTCCGGGTACTTCGAGATCGGGGCGATGAGTCGCAACCTTTGTTTCAGGCGATCCGCGCCGAAGGTGTCCGGCGCGAGAGACATTTCGCGGTCGAGACGTTGAAGGCGATTTCGGACGGTGAGTTGGTTGTCGAAGACTTCTTGCGGGAGCCTGACCGCCCGCCAATGGATCTCAGCGAACGCGTCGCACTTGCGTTAACCGATCATCAGCATTGAGCGGCGTATGCGTCGTCGATGATCGCCCGAAGCTGGCGCGTTGCGTGAGCGGCGTCTGGGGTACCGAGGATCGAACGGATGACAGCAATTCCACTAGCCCCGCGTCCTATGACTTCGCCCGCGTTTCGATGGTTAATTCCTCCGATACCGATCACTGGCACCTTGGTGAAATCACTGACACGTTCGATGATTTCGACCCCGTGTGTCGGCTGTCCGGGATGAGAATCACTCGGATAGATCGTTCCCAAGACCAAGAAGTCAACTCCAGCTTCCACACATCGTCGCGCACTTGTCACGTCGTGAACTGATCGTCCAACTGCAACTCGATCTCCGTAAAGTGCCCGAATGTCTCCCGTGGTCGCGGTTGTGTGCTCGCTTAGTTGAATGCCGTCAATGCCTTCGTAGCGTTTGATTGCCCTAGTGGACGGGTTTATTGCCAGCATCGTCCTTGACGTCAAAGCATCGGTTGCTGTTGCCACCAATCGGTCGAACTGAGCACCGTTCAGTTCAGGAGCCCGGATCTGAACCATGTTCACTCCGCAATCGGTTGCGATCGAAACTCGGGAGATTAGCTCGTCGATCTGGCCGTCGACTACTCCGAGATCGGTCACGAGGCAGAGCGTGGGGATTGGTATGCGCGTCAATTTGAGAGTGACGCGAGTGATGCGTCGTCTATGCGGTGACTGCCAG
The DNA here is from genome assembly GCA_965221625.1 of Dehalococcoidia bacterium. Classification (GTDB taxonomy): domain Bacteria; phylum Chloroflexota; class Dehalococcoidia; order Lucifugimonadales; family Lucifugimonadaceae; genus Bin127. The sequence continues at coordinate 2,157,168 of OZ244903.1, read as the reverse complement.
CGATTCCTGGGGACTGCTGGGTTGCGCCTCCGACATCGGGATTCTGCCGGCGAGATAGGCTTTCCGTCCGGCCTCGACTCCGAGTTTGAATGCCTCACCCATAAGTTTTGGATTCTCCGCTTGTGCGATGGCGGTATTTACGAGCACGGCATCGGCACCCATCTCGATAACCTTTGAAGCGTCGGAAGGCACACCCAATCCGGCATCAACAACCACCGGGAGGCTCGACTGATCGATGATCATGGAGATTTCTTCGGCTGTGTGAACGCCTCGACCCGATCCGATCGGTGAACCGAGAGGCATTACGGTAGCACAACCGAGGTCTTCGAGTTTCTTGGCCAGGACCGGATCGGCGTGAATGTAAGGGAGTACCGTGAAATCTTCGTTTAGAAGCATCTTGGCCGCTTCGTAGGTTCCGACCGGGTCGGGTAACAGATGGGTAGGTTCAGGGATGACTTCGAGTTTCACCCAATCCGATCCCGTAACCTCGCGCGCCAGTCGAGCGATGCCAACAGCTTGCTCCGCCGTGCGCGCACCGGCAGTATTCGGTAATATCTGATACTTGGTCCAATCCAGGACTTCAAGCAGCGACTCTTCTTCTGGGTCGTCAAGGTTCAGCCGACCGATGGCGACGGTGATGATCTGAGTGCCCGACGCGAGTACCGACGCTTTTAACTCTGCAGCAGAACGGTGCTTGCCCGTCCCGGTCATTAGTCGGGAAGTGAACGCCTTGCCGGCGATTGTTAGTTCGTCATTCATTGCGAGGTCGTGCGAGAAGTCGAAGCGGTACCATTTGGTAGTTAGAAAAGGTTGTGCGACTGGCCACCGTCGACGTTTATGCATGCTCCGGTAATCAGATCGGCGTGTTTGGACGCTAGGAACGCCACGGTAGCACCGATCGGCTCAGGCCAACCGAACTTGCCCATCGGCAGGTTGCGGGCGATGAACTGATCTACCACTTCTTCGTTGTTGCTTTCTTGAAATCGTTCCCACGTCCCACCTGGGAAAAGTATGGAGCCCGGAGCAACTGAGTTGACGGTTACTCCGGTAGGCGCGCTGGAAAGCCCTGCATGCTTTGAAAGGGCAATCATCGCCGCTTTGGCGACCATATAGGGGGCGGTACCACCGGCTTCACGACCGTAGATGCTGGAGATGTTGATGATGCGACCCCATCCACGTTCCTGCATGCCTGGCAAAGTCAACTTGATGAGCCGAATCGCTGACCAGAGATTCAGGTCGATTACCATCTCGAAGTCTTCCAGCGAAGAGTTGACAACGTCGCTGGTGCCCATGCTCCCACCTACGTTGTTGACAACGATGTCGGGGCTGCCTAAATCGGACTGCATTCGTTGCACGGCCTCGCCCGGTGCTTCCGGATCTCCCATGTCGAGGGCGTAGCCGACGGCAGACACACCGATCGCCGTGAGCTCGTCAACCGTTTGGTCGATGCGCTCTTGCCCGCGCGCACATATCGCGAGATTGACGCCTTCGTTAGCCAACGCGAGAGCTGACTGTCTTCCCAAACCGCGGCTTCCCCCGGTGATCAATGCGTTCTTGCCAGCGATACCCAAATCCATGTGTCTGCTTCTCCGAAGGTTTGCACCTTGCGTTGACGTTACGCAGGTGCCTTGAGTGCTATGCGTCTCCTGAGGTCTAGAATATCGCACCTTGCCGACGCGTAATTTCGGACTCGCGGGATGCGTGCATTCCGCGTCCGCGCAATCCCATCACTATGCCCGAAATCTGCTAGAAATGTGGATGTGCAAGGTGTACGATGCATAGGTGAATCGACGCGTTGAGCATAGCGGAAAGCGAATTGCTCAGGCTTATAATTAGGGCGTGTAGCCCACTTGGGCTGACTGACACGTTCTCCAAGGACTCCTAATTGACAACGACAGACATCGAAGTGCCGGCGGCCACCGAGGATGCCGCCGAGATTGCGACCGAACCGGTAAACGAGACCAAATCTGACACGCCGGAGATCGATGAGGCGTCGCAAGACGATGGCGACGACATCGAAGATTTTACGGACGCCGAGGACCTTGATCCGGTCTTCAAGTACCTGCCTAAGGCGGGACTACGCCGCGGCGACATAATTGACGGAACGGTTCTTGACCTATCGCCCGATGGATTGCTTGTCGACATTCATCAGAAGTCTGAAGGCTGGGTACCCATCCGAGAGACTCGCTCCTTAATCGAAGAAGAAGGCCAAGACGCACTTCCGGGCGTCGGCGACGCTGTCATTCTTTACGTGTCGCGACCGGAAGGTCCTGAAGGTTACCCACTGCTATCAATAGACCGTGCCCGCGGTGAACACGGTTGGCGCGATCTCGAGAAAGCGATGGATGCCGACGAAACGGTACGCGGCCGCATCACTGCATCAAACCGCGGCGGTGCCGTCGTACAAGTCAAAGGCGTTCCTGGGTTCGTCCCGCTCTCACAACTGGTCGGCTCGGCGCGTGATCTCTACTCGCCGGACGGCGCGCCCCCCAAACCAGGTTTCATCGGTTTAGAGATCGACTGCAAGATTCTCGAAATTAATAGACGGCGAAACCGAGCGATATTCTCCCAAAGGGCTGCTCTCGAAGCGATTAGCCAAATGCGGAAGATGCGCCTCGTTCAAGAGCTGGAAGAAGGCGACATCCGCAGGGGGCGCGTCTCTGGGCTTGCTCAATTCGGTGCATTCGTCGATCTCGGCGGTGCAGATGGTTTGGTGCACATCTCCGAACTCTCGTGGGCTTCCGTGTCGAAGCCGGAGGACATCGTTTCCATCGGGGAAGAGATCGACGTCTTGGTTTTGGGCGTAAATCGCGAAGAGTTGAAGATTGGGCTGAGCATCAAGAAGCTGTTGCCCGAACCTTGGGAGAACATCGAGAACCAGCTCACAGTTGGTCAGGTTGTTGAAGGCAGAGTTACGAAGTTGGCGCATTTCGGCGCATTCGCCCGTGTAGGCGAAGGCATCGAAGGTCTGGTCCACATTTCGGAGCTTACGCATCGCCACATCAAGAGCCCGGCCGAGGTTGTTTCAGAAGGTGACGTGCGAAACTTCCGTGTGATAAGAATCGAACCTGAACGGCGTCGATTGGGTCTTAGCCTGAAGCAGGTTGAAGAAAATCAAGACGGTGCATCAGAAGATGGTGGAACGCAAGACTCCGGTCTCGATCTCGATGACGCCGGGTTCGAGGATCTTTTTGAAGACTGAAGAACGAACAAAGGGACGTGTCCGGGTGCGAAACTCACCCGTGTTCCGTCTGAAGGGAGCGAGTCACAATGCCCGACAGCGGTGATCGAGGATTGGACATGTTCTCTGTGCACGCGCGCCGGGTGTTTGAGACCGCCCAGGAGCAGGCGCGTAGATACAAACAACGGCACATCACGGCAGAGCACCTCTTGCTCGCGCTTATTGATGAGGACGAGGGACTCGTCGCGTCGGTATTCAAGAGTCTGAAGGTTGACGTGCGCGGAATGCGCGCGGAGTTGGAGTTCTTGATCAACAAGAACGCAACTACCGTGAAACAAGCCCCCAGTTTGGGTCCGCGTGCAAAGAAGGCAATCCGTCTCGCCGTTGACGAAGCGCGTCTCAACGCGGTCAAATTGGTAGGCACCGAGCACCTGTTGATTGGACTACTGCGGGATGGCGAAGGCAAGGCTGCCGAATTGCTGGCGAACAATCGTGTGACGCTGGAACGCGTGCGCGAGCAGACTCGCATCCATGAGACGGGCGGACGCAATCCGCGCCGCCGATCCGGCGACGACGCAGCGAAGAAGCGGACCCCGATGCTCGATAGCATGGGAGTTGACGTCACCGAACTTGCGCGTGACGGAAAACTAGACCCGGTGATCGGCCGCGACATTGAGCTTGAACGCATCATTCAGGTGCTCAGTCGGCGCACGAAGAACAATCCGGTCCTTGTCGGCGATCCAGGGGTTGGTAAGACGGCAATCGTCGATAAGCTAGCAACATCGATTGTTGATGAGGTGGTGCCGGACGATCTCAAGAACCGACGAGTGGTCGCACTCGACATGGGCACGCTAATCGCCGGTACGAAATACCGCGGCGAGTTCGAAGAGCGCTTGACGAAGATCATCGCTGAGCTCAAAACGAATCAAGACTGCATCCTCTTTATTGAAGAGATCCACACGCTGGTTGGTGCGGGTGCCGCAGAAGGGGCCGTTGATGCGGCGAACATTCTTAAACCGGCATTGGTGCGCGGCGAACTGCAAGTCGTAGGAGCGACCACGCACGACGACTATAGGAAACACATCGAACGTGATGCAGCGTTGGAACGCCGCTTCCGTAAGGTGAACGTCGACCCTCCCGATGTTGAGGACACGATCCAAATACTGCAAGGCATCAAGAAGCAGTACGAGGAGCACCACGGTCTTACGATTACCGATGAAGCGATTAGGACTGCGGCACAACTCGCCGATCGCTACATCGTCGACCGACATCTCCCTGACAAGGCAATCGACTTAATCGACGAAGCAGTTTCGCGTGTGCGAGTCAACAACACCATGCCGCCGCAGGAACTTAGGGACGCACGCCGAGAGCTGAATGCGATTCTGCGCGAAAAGAATGACGCAGTGACTCGCCAAGATTATGACAATGCGTCGGTCCTGTTCGATCGCGAGACGGAGCAAAAGTCGGTTATCTCGAAAATCGAAACCGAACGCGAAGATACCGATGGAAGCCGTTACAAAGAGGAAGTGACCGCAGAGGACGTTACCGAGGTCGTCTCAATGTGGACCAGCATCCCGGTGACTCGCCTCGACATTGAGGAAGTCGGGCGTCTACGAAGCATGGAGACTGAGCTCCAACGGCGCATTCTGGGTCAAAAGGAGCCGATCGAGATCGTATCCAAAGCGGTTCGAAGGGCGCGTGCCGGATTCAAAGACCCGAAGCGCCCCATCGGTGCCTTCCTATTCCTCGGCCCGACAGGTGTCGGCAAGACGTACCTCGTCAAGCAACTCGCAGAGTACCTGTTCGGTGACGAACGGATGATGATCCGCATCGACATGTCGGAGTTCATGGAAAAGCACACCGTCTCGCGACTAATTGGCTCGCCACCAGGATACGTCGGCTACGGTGATGGCGGACAACTCACGGAGGAAGTTCGCAAGCATCCTTACAGCGTGATATTGCTCGACGAGATCGAGAAAGCTCACCCCGACGTCTTCAACATGCTTTTGCAGGTATTCGAAGATGGGCACCTAACCGACGGGCAGGGACGCAAGGTCGATTTCAAGAACACGATCATCGTGATGACTTCAAACTTGGGATCCAACCTGATTTCGTCTGGCAAGAAACTCGGGTTTGTCTCCGGAACCGATGCCGACGGCACCTCCGAGGACGACTACCTTCGGATGAAGGACCGAGTGCTTGAGGAGCTGAAGAATCCCCGCAACGGGTTTAAACCGGAATTCCTCAACCGTATCGACAACGTCGTCGTGTTCCACGCCTTGAGTCGGCAGGATGTGCTCGATATCGTTGATCTGATGATGGGCGAAGTGCGCGAACGCGCACAAGAGCACGAAATGCAGATCGCGATTACGGATGGAGCCAAGGAGTATTTGGCTGACGTCGGTTTCGACCCCAAGATGGGTGCGCGTCCGCTCCGCCGGAAGATCCAAGACGAGGTCGAAGACGTTATTTCCGAGATGTTCTTGACTCAGGAGCTAGTCGAAGGCGATTTGGTCGCCGTTGACGTCACGGACGGTGGGGATTCCGAAGAACGACGCATTGAGATTACCCATGACAAGAAGACGCGGAAGCAGTTAACCAAGGCGTCGAACTTTGGGGAGGCAGAGGACGAAGTCGTAGTGCCAGCGGTTTGATTCGCCGGGTATTCGAGCTCCTGTACGGAGAATGAAGGGTTTGGCTCTTCATCCTCACGCCCGGTCGTCACGGATCCCGACTGAAACGGCAGATGACTTGACCGGCAAGCACGAACGACTTCTTGAGATTGTCCGTTCCTACGGTTCTGTGATCGTCGCGTATTCTGGCGGCGTCGATTCCACATTGGTCGCTGAAATCGCGCACATCGAGATCGGCCCCGCACGCGCCCTAATCGTGACCGCGGATTCGCCGAGCCTGGCCCAATACGAACTTGAGGCGGCCTCCACACTTGCACAAGACCGTGGTTGGAATCTAAGGACGATTGCGACAGCGGAGTTGCAGGATGAACGCTACGCTCGAAACGATGGTGCCCGGTGTTATTACTGCAAGAACGAACTTTACGAACACCTGAGTCGGATAGCTAGTCAAGAAGGTATCACCACGATCGTCAACGGTGCCAATCGTGATGATTTGAGCGACTACAGACCCGGGATGGAAGCTGCGAAGCAATATTCAGTTCGATCGCCGTTAGTTGACGCGGAATTTGGCAAGGACGACATCCGAAGGTTGGCCCGTGCTCTTGGTTTGCCGAACTGGGAGAAACCTGCCCAACCTTGCCTGTCCTCACGTATCCCTTACGGGACAACCGTGACTGTTGGTGCGCTTCAGATGATCTCGGACGCTGAAAGGCATCTCAGGAGCCTTGGTTTTGAAGAGTGCAGAGTGAGGCACCACGGAGACACGGCTAAGGTTGAGATTCCGCTCAAGATGATGGCTCGCTATCGCGAACCATCTATTGAACAACAAGCGATACATGGGATCATTGCCGCAGGGTACCAGCGCGTTGAGTTAGATCCGGAAGGTTTACGTTCGGGCAACCTTAACTCAGCTCTGAAGGCGACGGTCTGAACCCCCTTCGTCCTTGTTCGTTTCGGACGTCGTCGATCTACGTCTAGAATCTTCGAAACATTTTGTAGCGAATGTTCGTTGGCGGCATTTCGATGGGCAATATTGCATATCTGGATCTGATCGGCGGTTTCAGCGGCGATATGTTTCTTGCCGCCATGATCGACGCCGGTCTCGACCGCGAGCTTCTTTCTGACGAACTCGCCAAGATCGTCCCTCAGGGGTTCTCGATTGAAACTCAGACCGCAACGCGCGGATCGATTTGCGCAACGCACGTCAGCATCCGACTTGCCGAACACCGCCCGATGGGATGGGAAGATTTCAGCGCGGCAATCAAATCTTCGGAACTGCCTACTTCAGATCTCGGGAAGATTGCGTCGATCTTCAATTGTCTGAGCACTGCAGAGGGTAAAGCGCATGGGGCTGAAGCTGGCACGACACACCTACACGAACTGGGCTCCCTCGACACGTTGGTTGACATTGCGGGGGCAGTCATAGGTTTGAGGATTCTTGGCGTGGACGTTTTGCAGGCGTCGCCCATTCCCGCATCGGTTGGCATCTCGGAGAGCAGCCATGGACGCCACGCGTCTTTGGCACCAGCGACGATGGAGGTCATCCGATCTTCCAATATCCCCGTGCGAATCGGTGGTTCGAATCCCCCGGCTGGGGAGTCAGTTACACCGACCGGTGCCGCAATACTCGCCGTCCTAGCGGAATTCCGACAGACCACAATGTCGGTCGAGGGCATAGGCTACGGTGCAGGCACGCGCAATTCGGACTCGCCGCCTAATGTAGTCGGACTTTGGTTAGGAAGTGAGGCTGAGAGCGACCTTTTTGCGAGAACGGCTAAGACCGTTGGGGTCGACCGCCAAAGAGATATCGTTCTAGTAGAAACCAATGTCGACGATATGACCGGCGAGGCGTTGGGGTACGCGATGGAGCAGCTGTTTGACGCCGGCGCATTGGATGTATGGTTTACCGCGGTGCAGATGAAGAAATCGCGTCCCGGGACTCAAATCTCAGCACTGGCGAGGGAAGTTGATCTGAAGTCGGTAACAGCAGCTTACTTCGCCAGCACTTCCACGCTCGGCGTCAGGGTCCGAGGAATCGACAGATTGACTGCAGGGCGGAAGATAGTCAAAGTTAGCACCGGATACGGCGATGTCGCAGTCAAGATGAAACGAGTCTCAGGTGAAGTTGTCGGATTCGCACCGGAGTACGACGAATGCGTGGAAATCGCGACGCGACTCGATGTTTCGCTCAAATCAGTGATGGATGAAGCGATAGCGTCGGCGGGCACCTTGCTGTCCGAAGACTCGTTGGATTGGTAGGCATCCCACCGTTCTTGCCGCCCGACGTAGTGCTAACGGCATCGCTTGACCGCTGTTGGTTGCGAATGAGTTCGGGTATTACCATCGGAAACTAGGGGAGCCTGACGTGTTTCAATCTCGCCCCAGTGGCGCAACGGTAGCGCAGCCGATTTGTAATTGGCAGGTTGGTGGGTTCGAATCCCCCCTGGGGCTCCAATACCGACAGAACGAAATCGGTCTGGTTGGTGCGCAACGCACGTTACGAAACTCGTAACGCGTAGTTAAATCAAATGCGCGATGTGATAATATGAGGGGTTGTGCAGGGATTGGGGAGCGGTCAAACCCAGCAGACTGTAAATCTGCCGCCTTGTGCTTCGTAGGTTCGAATCCTACTCCCTGCACCATGCAGGAAAAGGAGAGGATACGCACCGGCTGCTTCGAGCCCACATAGCTCAGTGGTAGAGCACATTCTTGGTAAGAATGAGGTCCTGAGTTCAAGTCTCAGTGTGGGCTCCACACAATGCGGCAAACTCGCTCCGATCCTGAAGCCAAAACAAGACGCCGAATAATTTCGGGAAGATTAACCCCTGTAGGAAAGGGTAGGCAAGCAACACTATGGCTAAGCAAGTCTTTGACAGGACTAAGCCGCACGTAAATGTCGGCACCATCGGACACGTGGACCACGGCAAGACCACGCTGACCGCCGCGATCACCCAGGTTCTCGCCAACAACCCGGAATTAGATGTTACCGCGAAAGCATTCGAGGACATCGACAACGCGCCGGAAGAGCGCGAGCGTGGCGTAACTATCGCGACCACGCACACCGAATACGAGACGGCCAATCGCCACTACGCACACGTCGACTGCCCCGGTCACGCTGACTACATCAAGAACATGATTACCGGTGCGGCGCAAATGGATGGTGCAATCCTCGTCGTTTCCGCCGCTGACGGACCCATGCCGCAAACTCGTGAGCACATCCTCCTTGCGCGGCAGGTGAACGTTCCGAGATTGGTCGTCGCGCTCAACAAGGCGGACTTAATGGAGGACGAAGAACTCCTCGAGCTCGTCGAGCTGGAAGTCCGCGAGTTGCTATCGACCTATGATTTCCCCGGTGATGACATTCCGGTCATCCCTGTAAGCGCGCTTGATGCCCTTGAGCATGCCGACGACCCCGATAACAAGTGGGTGCAACAGATCTACGCACTAATGGACGCGGTGGACGACTACATCCCGATCCCTGAAAGGCCTGTCGACCAAGACTTCATCATGCCGATTGAGGACGTTTTCGGCATCAAGGGACGCGGCACCGTGGTAACTGGACGTATTGAGCGCGGCAAGATTGAAACCGGTGAAACCGTTGAGATCGTTGGCTTCGGAAAGACGCAGTCAACCGTCGTCACCGGTGTCGAGATGTTCCAGAAGACTTTGAATGAAGGCATCACCGGCGACGCCGTGGGTTGCCTACTTCGAGGCGTCGATCGAGAAGAGGTATCTCGCGGTGCGGTGCTTGCCAAACCGGGGACGATCACTCCGTTTACCAAAGGGCGAGCTCAGGTATACGTGTTGACCGCAGAAGAAGGCGGACGTCGCACTCCATTCTTCAGCGGGTACAAGCCGCAGTTTTACATCCGAACTACCGACGTTACTGGCGAGATTACGCTGCCTGCGGATATCGAGATGTGCATGCCGGGCGACAACACCGAGATGGAGATCTCACTCATCTATCCGGTGGCACTCGAGGAAAACCTCCGCTTCGCCATCCGCGAAGGCGGCAGGACCGTTGGTTCGGGAGTGTTCATCAACGTCGGCGAGTAATCGAATCGAACTCGAAAGGCGTCGTTCGGCAAAACTCAACCGCAGGTTGCGACACAACTCGGACGACGTCTAAAACGACAAGAAACCGATAGCCTAACTGAGGACTCGTGATGGCGAGGAAAAATGCAGTGCGAACGCTGGTGCAGTTGACATGCGAGTGCGGTGTATACACGTATCACTCCGAGAAGAACCGGCGCAACACTTCGGATCGCATCACCCTCAAGAAATACTGCCCAACCTGTCGAGAACGCAAGCAATTCCGCGAGACGCGCCGTTAACAGCGAACTTGCCGATTGTTGAGAGATGGCACAAAACCGCACAAGACCTGACATTAGATTGGCACCGTCCCGGCGTTTTTCACTGTTCGGGTTTTTCGGCGACGTATTCTCCGAGCTGCGGAAAGTCACCTGGCCGTCTCGTCAAGAGGCGTCGAGACTGACGATGCTGGTCATCGCTCTCGCCGCAGTGATGGGCGTTTTTCTTGGCGGATTCGACTGGCTTTTCTCACGGGTTTTCGCCATCATTGCCGGCACCTAAATCGAGGTACCACACAATGACTACGTCTACAGTGTCAACCAAAACGATCCCGAATACCGCCAAGTGGTACGTCGTCCACACGTACTCCGGGCGCGAAGATCGCACCTGCAAGAACCTGCAGCAACGCATCATCACGATGGATGTCGAAGATCAGATATTCGACGCCGTGGTACCCAAGCAGACCATCGTCCAGATGGCTGATGGCGAGACGAAACAGGTCGACAAGACGATGTACCCCGGTTATCTGCTGGTACACATGGTTATGAACGACAACAGTTGGTACGTCGTCCGAAATACCCCGGGCGTCACCAACTTCATCTCGGTTGAGGACGAGGTCGAGGGACGCGCACGTCCGACCCCGTTAACCGACGATGAAGCGCGATGGATGATTCACGGCGGAGAAGAGGAAAACCTTCAGGTCAACTTCGGTTACGAGCGCGGAGACGTCGTTACCATTAAGGACGGCCCATTCACCGAATTCAGCGGCACAGTAGACGAAGTACTCGGCCACCGCGGCACTCTCAGAGTCACGGTGTCGTTCTTCGGCCAAGACACACCTGTCGAGTTGCCATTCCAATCAGTCGAGAAAGCGTAGCAATATACGGCTGTCTACAGTTGGCGACAGCGTCAGACAAGGTTCAATTCGTTGGCAAGAAAAGTAGTTGCGAAAATCAATCTTCAACTGCCGGGGGCAGAAGCGTCGCCGGCACCACCGGTCGGCCCAGTCTTGGGACAACACGGCATCAACATCCCGATGTTCATCAAGGAGTGGAACGAGAGAACGTCGTCGCAACGCGGCGTGACGTTGCGATGCGCTATCGACGTTTTCGCCGACAACTCTTTTGGCTTTGTCGTCAAGTCGCCACCCGCGGCTTCGTTGATAAAGCAAGCCGCTGGTGTCGAATCCGGGGCTAACACACCTGGCACCGAAGTAGTTGGCAACGTCAACCGTGATCAGTTGCGCGAGATCGCTGAATCGAAGATTGCTGAGCTGAACGCCAACGACATCGAAGCCGCGATGCGCGTGATTGAAGGCACCGCCCGGAGCATGGGGATCGCAGTCAGAGACTGATTTCGCGCCCGTCTCTAAGGCCCATCCGCCATAAAATTCTGACAGAGCGTCCGATATGCCACGAAGAAAGCACAGTAAGCGTTACGACAATATACGGACCACTGTCCCGATTGATCCAATCGATGCGGACGAAGCGGTCCGCAAGGCGAAGGAGTCGGCGACCGCGAAGTTCGACGAGAGCATCGAGATCCATCTTTCGACCCACGCAGACGCCCGGCACGCGGACCAGCAACTCAGGGAAGTTGTCTCGCTGCCGCACTCACTCGGCGACATAGTCCGCATTCTCGTCTTCGCCGAAGGTGAAGCTGCCCGAATTGCAACTGAAGCCGGTGCCGACTTCATCGCCGACGATGACACCATCTCACGGATCCAGGGAGGTTGGACGGATTGGGAAGTATCGCTGGCCACTCCCGATCAGATGCCGAAGGTTGGTCGACTTGGTCGGCAGCTGGGTCCTAGAGGATTGATGCCGAACCCGCGGAACAACACCGTCGTACAACCTAACAATCTGGAATCGGCGATTAACAGTGCGCGGCAAGGGCGTCAGGAAATCCGAATGGACCGGCACGCCAATTTGCATGCTCGTATCGGCCGCAGTTCTTTCTCGGAAGATCAACTTCTCAACAACCTCGCCGCCGTATACGACACGATTACTCGATCGAAACCCGAGGGCATCAAAGGTCAGTTCATCAAAGCGGCAACATTGTGCTCCACGATGGGTCCCGGGTACCGCGTGAGTCTTCCGAGTTTGGACAACCTAACCGTTGCCGAATAGAATCGATTTTGGTCGCAAGAAAGTTCGGATACCGGAGCGAGCTTAAGGAAAATCCCTCATCGAAATCACGCACTAGCCGCAGACCGTGGGTGCTCCTACGAGGAGACTAAAGACAATACAGTCGCCTGCCGAGGCCTGAACTATCCGACCGACGGCATCCGGAGGATGTCGTAATGGTGAGAAGCAGGGAATGACCTCGTGAATTGTCGCGGTGACGCGATGACACGAGGTTTATTTTTTTGGACGAAGAGGAACGATATGCCATCAAAGCGAAATGAAGAGATACTGAACGAGTTGCTGGAGCTCTTCCGCGATAAACCGCTCATCGTTACTGCGCGCTACGCAAACGTGAAGGCTTCCCAAATGAACGACCTCCGACGTGAGGTCACCAATGGTGGCGGGACGATCTATGTCGCCAAGAACAATCTGGTCAAACTCGCCGCTGGGCAACTCGGAATCGATGATATCGACACGATCATTGATGGCCCAACTGCCTACATCGTCGCCGAGGACGACATCGCCGGTGCTGTGAAGGCACTGACAACGTCAATCAAGGACATGTCGGTTAATGTTGAGATCTTGGGTGGCATCATGGAGAACGAGACGATTGGTGCAGATAGAGTAGCGCAGATCTCGGAGCTGCCATCCCGCGAGCAACTCATCGGCATATTGGCGTCGACGCTCAACTCGCCACTCGTATCGCTCGCCCGGGTGTTGAACGCGCCGGTGCAGAACTTGGCTAGCATGCTCGAACAGATCGCACAACAACGAGGTGCCGCCGAGCAAGCTTAGTGCAACGCGTGCAGGTCGCGGAAATTGATCGCGAACTCGACGATCTTCATTAGGTAACCAAACACAAAAGGAGAGCAGAAATGGCATTAACGAAAGAGCAATTCATCGATGAGATTAAAGGCATGTCCGTTCTCGATCTCGCCGACATCGTGAAAGCGATTGAGGAAGAGTTCGGCGTCAGTGCGGCACCGATGGCGGTAGCGGCCGCACCGATGGCTAACGGTGCCGAAGCCGTTGAAGCTGAGGAGCAGACCGAGTTCGACGTCAAGCTGACCGAAGTCGGAGCCAAGAAGATCAACGTCATCAAGGCCGTGCGCGCAATCACTCCGCTGGGACTCAAGGAAGCGAAAGATCTCGTAGAGTCCGCACCGGTCGTGGTCCTTGAGCAAGTGAGCAAAGAGTCTGCTGACGACGCCAAAGAGCAGTTGGAAGCTGCCGGTGCTGCCGTCGAGTTGGCTTAACGCAAACGCAAAACCGTCTTTCGATTCAGGCAATCTTGTCGTCGGCAACTGCGTCGACGGACTTGACTACCCTGGATCAGATTGACGCATTACGGACACGCCGTACTCCCGTGTAGCAAGTCGCGGGGTACGTGTTGGGCATCGCAAATCACCGGTACTTTCCGTTGCGACGCCCGCCATTGACCGAAGTTGGTGAATCATGACCACCAAAAAAACCTCCGGACGCTCCAGTGCCAACGCACAGCAGGACGATGCTGCTGTCGATGGTGAGGAGCCGACGAAATGCCAACTTGAAGGCAGCAACTGCCATTGGAAGATCGAGAGCCCGAACGGTCCAGAGAGCAAGGGAGTTTGCCGCAAGTGTGGAGCGGAGCGCCAGTTCCGGAACTCATTCGAATACTCCTCATGGTACGGTGCCAAGGCAGCCGGAGGCAGGGGCCGCGGCCGACCGCGCAAGAACCCCTGAGCGCACGGATTGACGCGCCGCCACTACGTGATACGGTGCGTTCGCCCTACGTGCCGCCCGCGTTAACGCGAAGCGTCTGCTAATCCCGACGACTAGTAAGTCCGTTTACTGGTGGCGCGTCGACTTCCACTCTAGGTAGATTCGTTCCGTCTCCTCGTTGAACGGATAGAAGTACCTTGGTGAGACGCGTTCTCGTTGCGTGTAGTCCAGTACCGCCTGCTCCACCTCGTCGTGGTGTTCACATTCGTCGACGATCTCCTCGGCTAGACCGGATGGCAACACAACAACGCCGTCATCATCACCCAAGATCACGTCCCCGGGCCAGACCAAGACGCCGCCGCATTGCACAGGTTCGTTTACCGAGTATGGAAGAATCGATGGTTCACCAACCGTCGGAGTGCTTCCGCCCGCAAACACCGGATATCCGTACCTAATAACCTTGTGGCCATCGCGGACCCCGCCATCGGTTACGAGACCCGCGGCATCCTTGGTCAGAATCCTCGAAAACACGACGTCGCCGCCCGTTGAGGTCTTCCCGAGTCCCATCGCGTCGGCAACCAACACGTCACCTTGGGTCAATGTCTCCAATGCTTGCCAACGAGGCGTTTCGTTGAAGCCCTCGCCATGCGCGCCGGTCGCGATCACTGATGCCAAATCTGGACGCGATGGCAAGTATTTCAGCGTGACCGCGCGCCCGACCAAGCGTCGCCCTTTGGCCAAACTCTCGACGCCAAGCATGTAGACCTTTTCATATCCCCTTCTCAAGCACTGACCCAACACAGTCGCATTCGAGATACTGCGATATCGTTCCAGCAGCTCATCTGGCACTTCTGCTAAAGGTTTGACCATGAAATCGCCTCCTAAACCCTCGAAGCAAGACGCTAACGAAGTATAGCCGAACCGAACCCGCGTTCGATAGCGGCTAGAATCGACCTATCCCTCGCAATAATGCCGAAGCGAGAACACGTCATTTGAATCCGATCCTCAATATCGTCAGGGCAATAAACCTTCGGATCGTCAAACTCGAACCGCGCGTCCGGGCGTTCGTCGTCTTCATCGCGATTTTCGTCCCTCTGTATCCCGTCGTCGTTCAGGTGTACGGTCTGATCTGGGGGATTGTATGGACTGCGTGGATCGCCGCATTCGTCCTCTACTTCGGCTTCCGGGCTGGCTACTTCTCGCGGCGGATTTCGTTACACCTTGCTGGCGAACGCACGTCGTATCCGGAGAAGATTCGCACGATTCAAGGCGGTATCCGCTTCAAGAACTGGGATGAAGTCGAGTATTTGGAGGCGGACGCGATTGAGGACGTCATCAACCCGGATGACCGTGTGATCGGACTGCAGATTGACGGCGACGCCATCGCGTATCCGTTGTCAGCCATGGCGGTTAGAGAGGTCGCCAACGAAGAGTTTGGTAATCTGCCAGTATCGGTTACGTGGTCACCCATCACCTACTCGGCACGGGCCTTCGTCAGCATCGGCCCCAACGGCGAATCCTTCACCCTCGCGCCAACCGACAAGTTGGTTCTCAACAGCACTTTGCTAGAAGCCGAGGATGAAAGTCACTACCTGCAGTTCACCGGTCAGGCGATCATTGGTCCTGACGCCGGGCATCAACTGGAGCGCATACCATGTCTGAACACTACCTGGGCAGCTTGGTCGAGCGTCTGGGCAAATTCGGAGTTGCTGTCCCCCTCATCGACGCCGGAAGTCGACATTTTCGAGAACTACTACGCATCGACTCGCCCCGGACTGTTTAGCCAGCGCACCAATGACAAGCGATTACCTGACAAGGATGTCGTGCTTGGTGTGTCTCACCCGCAAGAGATTCAAGCAACGCGCATGTATTCTGCGCATCTCATGCAGCAACAACCGGTCATCAACGATTCGATCGGCAACGAACCAATACTTCTGGTATGCGAGAGATCGTCTGCGACTTACGTCGCTTTTTCGCGAGTAGTTGACGATCAGGTCCTCACCTTTGCAGGCGAAAGCAAGAACCCGTACCGACCCAACCGAGTGGTCGAAAGAAACCAAAGAGATGAGCTGAATCAACGGGCGTCCCCTCATTCCGAGTACGAACCGTGGATTCTCCGCGATGAACAGACGAGTAGCCTTTGGCATGCCGTCAGTGGTCAATGTATCGACGGCGAGATGCAAGGAACTCGGCTCGACCCACTCGACGGCCAGTTGGGATTCTGGTTTGCATGGTCGAAGTTCTACGGCGACGTGGAGTTGATCTACTAACTTGACGGACCAAGTCTCGACGAATCTGCGTACATGTTCAGTCCCTCGGTAATCACCGGCATTGTTCTGGCTGGTGGGCATTCGACACGCCTCGGCATGAACGTGCCTAAACCGCTATTGGGTCTCGGTGGCAAACTCCTACTCGCCCGAGTGGCGGACACTTTGAAGTCGATCTGCAGGGAACAGATCATCGTCGTTCGTCCCGGTCAGGAGGACGACATCCCGGACCTCGGCATCGCACTTGGAATGCACGTAATCACCGATTTGCCGGGTTACGACGGTCCGATGTCAGGCATGGCGGCAGGGTTGAAAGCGTCCACTACACCTCTGGCTTTCGTGATTGGTGCTGACTATCCATTCCTGTCCCGCGCGTTGATCCTTGAGATGATGCGACGCTCGCAGGTTGGCAACGCGGAAGGATATTCGGCGGTCTTCATTCGCCATCCAAATGGCGTCAACCCCTTGCACGCGGTCTATCCCGCGTCTCCTTGGACGCAGCTGTTCGCCGAAGCACTCGCAGGCGGCGTCTTATCACCAATGGCTGTAGTCCTCGCCGCGATCGATGCAGACGAGCATCCAGTCCAGATCATGACGGAAGACGAGGTTGAACGGATCGACCCGCGCTTGCTCAGTCTTCTCGACGTCGACACGCTCGATGATCTCAGCGCGTCGAAACGCATAATAGATACCCGGTTCCATCGCGTCCGCCCGGACCTGAAACGCGGCGGGATATGAGGAGATTATGAAAATTTCGAAGAAGATAGTCTTGATCCGGCACGGCGAAACCCAGGCAAACGTTGACGGGATTTCGCAAGGCCACAAGAATTTCCCGTTGAACAAGAACGGTCAGCTACAGGCGCAAGCACTCGGTGCTTACATCAAGGGGAACTACGATTTCGATCGAGTCGTCTCAAGCGACCTGTCGCGATGCACGATGACCGCGGATGCTTTGGGATATCCATACGAGACTGATCCGATGCTCCGAGAGATTACTACCGGCGAATTTGAGGGGCTGACGTTCGATGAAATACAAGACCGCTATCCGAACGACATCCATCGAGTTTTCGTTCGTCGCCATGGCTTCGCAAGTGCACCGAAGGGCGAGTCGTGGATTGAGTTAGTTGCCCGAGCGGGAAGGTTCATCGAACACTCGGGCATCTTGGATGGGGAGGGTGATGTTTGTCTCGTTTCCCATGGTGGCACGATCCGCGCGTTGATCGTCGCATTCCTAGATTTGCCCGTCAATGCGATGGATGTATTCGACATGAAAAACACCGGACTCAGTATAGTCCTCCGTTACGACACCGACGAAGGCGATCATTTCAGTCTTGGTCTCTTGAATAGCACAGAGCACTTGAACAGCATGCGCCAAACCTAAACGGTTTATGATTGGTGAAGTTTGGTGTCTCGCCGTTGTTGAGTAGGATCCGACCGTATGCCGATTAACCGACGTAACGAACAACCTGTAGAGCGTCCTTGTCGTGAAGTTGAGGTGCGCACCTTGACCGACGCTTCCACCGGCTCCAAGATGCTCACCGTATTGGACATCGCTATCCAGGCAAGCGGATCAACTCCGTACCAGGCGAACACGACGCATGAAGAATCTTGGTTCATATACTCCGGCGACGTGGCCTTCATTGAAGGCGAACACCGCTACGCTTTGACGACTGGTGATTGCGTCCTAGTTGCGAAAGGCGTGCCAACCAGCGTCGAGAACACGGGAGAAACAACAGCGCGCATCATCACTGTGAGTCCAGATCCATCGGTCGAGAGAGTCGAAGCCGAGTTGCCGATTGTCCGCGATGCCTCGCCGGGACGCAACGTACTAATCCGAGCTGAGTACGAAGCGTTCGAGTTCTCTCCTGGTGTGATGCGCGTTGATATGGTCGGCGACTTCCGTGATGCAAAGAGCACGTACTTCAGCGAGCTGCAGTTCGAGCCGGGTGCCCACACGCCGAACCACTACCACCCGGCTCACGAGGAGACGATGTTCTGCATCGAAGGCGACATGACGGCGGTTTACGGGGATGACGATTCGGTGCCGCTTCCTGCCGGTGACGTGTTCCTCTGCGAACCGACCATCCGCCACGCCACCAACAATCCGTCTGATCAACCCAGCAAGCTCCTGGCGATTCACCCGGTATTGAATCCGCCGCCTAGGGTTTTGTGCGACTGATGGACTTCATTTGCGCCG
This sequence comes from Dehalococcoidia bacterium, assembly GCA_965221625.1. Classification (GTDB taxonomy): domain Bacteria; phylum Chloroflexota; class Dehalococcoidia; order Lucifugimonadales; family Lucifugimonadaceae; genus Bin127. Next base: position 2,138,752 of record OZ244903.1, on the reverse strand, counting down.
GCGTTTAACCGACCGAGACGCCCCAGAACTAGTCATCAACCTTCGACGTTGCGCGCTGCCCGATCAGGCAGCATCTCGCTCGGCGGGATCATTTATCCCGGACTAGGTTCGCGTTGCATTCGTGTAAACGCCGACGTATGTCCCGTTTTCGGCTATGGAACAAATCTGCGTCGTGGTTCGTCATTCAAGTTATAACGCCCGAAACCTGAGGAGGTTATCGAATGAACCACGCAAGAAAGACGCTGTTGCTGTTCCTGATCGGGATCTCAGCATTGACTGCCATCGCCTGCGCCGCAGAGGAGTTTGTGGTCCAGACGGTTGTCGTGGAACGGCACGTGGAAGTGCCCGTTGAAGTCATTAGGGAGGTGGAAGTTGAAAGGCTCGTGCCACAACGGGTAGTCCAAACCGTTGTCGTCGAGAAGCGGGTGGAGGTGCCAAGGGATGTGGTAGTCGAGAGAGAGGTGCCCGTAGTCCAAACCGTAGTAGTGGAGCGAGAAGTTGAGGTCGAGAGGCAGGTCGTCGTTGAAGTGGAAAAGTTGGTTGAGAAGGAATTGCAAGTCCCACCCGTGTTGACCGTAGTGGTCGAGCGTGAAGTTGAAATCCAAGGTGAGAGTGTGGTCGTTTCTCGCAATACCGTACCTGCCACACCGGCTCCCGCTGCGACCTCTGCTCCGGCGCGTTCTTCACAACCTAGTGCGACGACTTTCCGGGACTACCGACGCAACCCGGCTGTGTCGACTTACGAAGACGCTGTCTCTACATTCAGTCTGGACACGGACCGCACGTCTTACCGACTGGCACTGAATTGGGTGTCGCAGGGGCTCGACGTGGATCCCGACTCGGTTCGCGCTGAGGAGTGGGTCAACTCGTTCGACTACGGTTATGCACCGCCTTCACGCGATGACGAATTCGGCATTGACACTGAGGTGTTTCGCCATCCCTTGGATCACGGGTTGCACATCGCCCGATTGGGATTCCAGGCTCCGGAGTTGGATGCGCGCGCGAAACCGGTAAACGTGACTCTGGTACTCGACGCATCCGGCTCCATGGCCGATGGCAACCGGGTGGGTGTTGCACGAGCCGCCGCCCATAGTATCCGCGAAAGCTTGACACAGCAAGATCGCATGGCAGTAGTGCATTTCTCCTCGCACGTAACGCATCGGTTGCCACACTTGGAACCGGACCACCCCGAGGTCCTGTCTTCGATCCGAGGCCTTCGCCCGAATGACTCGACCAACGTGCAGGCTGGTTTGAACCAAGGCGTCAAATTTGCTGACGAGGCGCGGAGGCGAAATCCTGAGGCTGTAAATTACATCATTCTGATGTCCGACGGCGTGGCGAACGTCGATGCGACGGATCCCTTTGCCATCTTGGAATCGGCAGGCGACCACGATCCGTTTAACCCGTTGCGTCTCATTACGATCGGCGTGGGCGTATCCAACTACAACGACCACCTGCTAGAGCAACTCGCACAGCATGGCAACGGCTGGTACAGGTATTTGGACACTGAGGGACAGGCAAAGTCAACGTTCGAACGGGACAACTGGCTGCGCATCTCAACGCCATTTGCCGATCAAACCCGGGCCCAAGTAACTTGGGATCCGAGTTCAGTGGCGGAGTGGCGAATTGTGGGATACGAAAACCGGGTCACCGACGACGCGGCGTTCACGCAGAACCGAAAAGAGTTCGCGGAGATCCCATCTGGCGCGGCGACAACCGTGCTCTACGAGTTGAGTCTGACCGACGCGGTCGATCAGCGGCGAGCCAGCACGGCAAGATTAGGTGACATCGAAGTCCGCTGGGTCGATCCGAACACCGGACAATCGCGTGAGCAATACGGATCTGTGTCTGGGCACTGGCGAGAGGAATTCGAAGCCGCACACGATCCGATGCTTAAGCTGGGGACGATCGTTGCGCTGGCCGCCGACCGTTACAGCGCGCTTCCTCAGCCATTTGGTGACGGATACGGGGACATTGGGCGTGATCTGAGCGAGTTGAATCGTCGTTTGCGGGTTCTTGAGCCGTCATTGGGCAACGTGACCGCTTACCAAGACTTCTCGATGATGCTCGACCAGATGGCCCGATACGCGCCGCAGTTGCCGCCGCGAATTGCCAATTCGGGATACAGCCCGTAGTTCTTACCTTGCTGTTAGGACCTACCGAAGAGCGGGGTCAAGGGATCCAATCTCCTGACTCCGTTCTTCCATTTGTTGCGCACCGTGAGTGAATTCTATCCCTGACTGCGATGTCTAGCGGTCAAGCTCGATGCCAGGACCAGGATGAGGAGCACAACTGGTATCGTGGCAACACTTGCAGCGATTGCCGAACGGTGCGTCGACTCTGACCCATCCGGCGTGGATTCCAGTGACACGTGTCTCACCAAAGCGACCGTCAACTTGGACTGTGTCGGGATGTCCCAGATGGGGGCGCAGATCATGGAGCGCGATCTCACGAGTGTTGGCGTGCTGTCAAGAATTCGCACATCATTGCCGGACGATGTGAGGGCAATGGCGTAAGTGGATCGGTGCGTTGTTGCGTGTTCCAACGGCGCGATGCAGATTTCGAGCGGTTGCATTAGACGATATTCGCTGTCGATCAACTCGGGAAGGTCCCGATTCGAGGCTACTTCGAATGAGATCGAGTACGCCTTGGCGGCGAACTCGATGTCCGCTGGCACTGCTTTGGCATCCAACTCTCTGCCCGCGACTTGACCGATGTTTACGATCATGCGATCGCCGTAGAACATCGACTCCTCGCTGGCGAGTATCGCGAATCCCTCCATGTCGTCATCGTTGCTCAGCGTCGTCGACATTCCGTAGGAGATCGACCCGGCGTAAGTTTCGGTGCCTCTGCGGCGCATGAGTGTGTTTCCGAGCTCGACTCTGACGAAACCTGAAATTCCGTCGCGCTTGCTATTGTGGGCGCGAACTTTCATGCGGTATCTGACGTCGGTGTCAAGTCCATAGACCGGTATCGACAACTCTCTCGCAGGGATGAAGGTTTGGAATGGCAGTGGGTTTGGCGTCCAATCCAACGAGTAAGCGACAATCTGCGCGCCTCCGTCCCATTTTGGACGCTCCCAATAGACCACCATCGCCTCAGAACCACGCTCCGCATCGACCTCTTCCGGTCTTTCTGGCGATCTGATCTTGCGCTGTCTTCGTGAACTCGATGGGGTGGAGGTAGGCGTGGATGTTGCGGTAGGCGAGATTGAGGACTGGGGCGGTGTTTGGCTAGGCGTAGGCGTTGGCGTAGGCAGCGGCATCAGCAGTGCACCCGAAGCAAAGTCCCCATCGCCTGCGGAACTGAACGCCCACAACGCGTATTCGTAGAGGATACCCGCCTGAATGTCGTCTACTATGATCGACGTTGATTCAGATGCCACAGAGATTGATCGATACGGTTCATCGCTTGAGCTTCGGGCATAACGGAGTCGATATCCCAATAACGGGCAATCTGTTGGACGAGGGTTCGGTGGCTCCCAAGCGATCCGCATCGACGATGCCGAAGCGAGTTCGGCGGAGATGGCGCGAGGCTGCCGCGGAGGTTGACAGGGTTGCACTGTAGGAATTTGGGTTGGCGATGGCGTGGTAGTTTGCGTAACACTCGGGGGAACAGGAGTAGGCGGCGAAATTGGTGTCGCGGTCGGGGGAAATGGTGTTGGCGTGTTGGTTGGTGATGGCGTCTGCGTGGGCGTAGTGGTGTGATCTGGTGTAGAGGTTGGTGGGACTGGCGTGGGGGTATGAGTTGGCGCAGGTGTGTGGGTGGTTGTAGCGGTAGTGGGGATCGGCGTGGGCGTATAGGTTGGTGATGGTGCATGAGTGGGTGTTGCTGACGGCGGGATTGGGGTAGATGTGTTAGTTGGCGAAGGTGTATGGGATACTGTTGTGGTCGGAGGGATTGGCGTAGGCGTGTTGGTAGGTGATGGTGTTTGTGGTGGCGAGGCGGTGGGTTGCGGTTGGGTGATTACCACCTGCGCGCTGGCGTTTAGGCGGAGCCCACCGTAGGTTAGCGATGCTGAGATCGTGTCGGTCCCATCGCCTTGAGTTTCCGGTGCCCGATAGTTCGCTGCTAATCCGTCGAGTGAAGAGACGCTCCCCCGCGCTGCACCCCACGTCAGATTGGCAGTTGGTGGCAATTGAACTAACGATTCATTTGCATCGTCGAATACGTTTGCGCCAATCTCGGCTGACGAACCAGTTGACAGTGTGAGATCCTGCGGGATGATTTCGATTGTTGAGATGCATGGATTTAACTCGGGGATTGATAACGACGTGCCTTGCACCGTAATCGGCACGCCATCGTCAGCGAACTTAGCAGACGCCGTAATGTCGATTGACTGTGGCGTGCAGCTTTGTCCTATCTCTCGACGAACGTTGAAATCGGAGGGATCGGAGTTGAACTCGGTTACCTTGCAGGTCACGGTGCCGCCGGACGAAGTGCACCCGTCTGGCAGCGCACCGACTTCGACATGGGAACCGAGCGTGATGTCGATACCAGGGTCGTTTGCCCAATTCTGCATTGATATCTCGACATCCCATGTTGCGATTCCGAATGCGGGATCAAACGCTGGGTTTGAGAGCATGATGTCAGGACAATCGAATGTTGAACCTCTGTTAACCAAACCGCTGAGCTGCCCGTGCAAGATCGTGTGCCCTTCTACGGACGGGACAATGGTCAATCGAATTCTTGATGCATCGCAGTTATGCTCGACGGATGCTGCAAACGTCACGTTCAATTCGTCCCGTGCGCTAATGGTGCAATCCCAACCGCTCAATGCGGAGGCGCACCTTTCCGAGGATTCGGTAACTGCGGTGCCGAGATCGTTGGACGCAGTGATCCTGATCGTGGCTTCGGTTTCATTGCCATTCCAAATGTTGAATGTCCAGTAGCCGATGTCGTCTTCAACAACTCTGCGAGTAATCGCGATCGCGATGGCGAACGGATCCACGTTGCCCGCGTGCATGCGAACGCGACTTGGTCTTTCTCGGTCGGCGACGTTCGGAAGGGAATCGACATAGGCCGGATCGGAACTTATAGAGCGCAGGTTGCGATATTCGACATGCTCAAGGTCTACCCCAACGAGAGAAGCACCGAGCTGCAACACCGAAAAAGCAATAATCGCCGTCAAGACTAAAGCGTGCGTGCTTGGGCGCGCCATCAGCTACAAACCAAGGAATACTTCGTATCGAACGCGGAGCTAGAGTCTCGGCAAAACGTGCCAAAAGTCTACCAGCAATCTAATGATTTCGCATCCGCCGTCAATTGACGATCGAGGTTAACTGACGGGACGGGTTGGGGATCCACTGGACGTCCTAAGGCACGCATCCTGCGGAGGTTGATTCGGATGGCTGCTGACGCGCTAGCCATCAGCGGCGCAACGCAACACGAGCACCTGTGCTTCAGGTGTTAAGGTGATGCATTTAAGCATGACCGATTGCCCAGATGGTAGGACGAAACCTCGGACTACTGGAGAACTATGAGATCCATCCGCATCACGACCGGCGACATCGATCTACAAGCGCGTCTCAACGATTCCGACACTGCGGATCTGATCAATAACGCGTTGCCGATTACTGGACGAGTCCAGATGTGGGGTGATGAAATCTACTTCCCGATACCGGTCTCGGCGGGGGTCGATGATGCTGCTTCGGATGTCGTCGACAAGGGAGCAATCGCGTTCTGGCCTCCTGGCAACGCGCTCTGCCTTTTCTGGGGGCCGACTCCCGCTAGCCGCGGCGATGAGATACGTGCTGCAAGTGCCGTTAATGTCTGCGGCACTATTGATGGGGATCCGACGAAGCTTGCTAACGCGGTAAACGGTGCCGAGATACGCGTCGAAGCGGCGTAGACCGCGCGCTACTCGTACCTCAGAGCTTCCGCTGGGAACACCTGCGATGCCTGTCGTGCTGGCAGATACGTGGTGACTAGGGCGGCGACGATGGTGATGCCTACCACGATCGATATCGACGCCCAAGGTATGCTGAACTCCAACCCTTGGTTGGCATCCGAGATGTCTTGGAGGAACGACCAAGCGGTTAATGCCCCAAGCGCGACGCCCGAAGCAGTGCCGATTACGGTGATGAATATCGATTCGAGGATGAATTGAATTCGAATCATCCGCCTGCGATACCCGATTGCGCGCATGATGGCTATCTGCATCCGTCGTTCGTTAACCGCTCGAAGTGACAACACACCAAGTGCCGCAACTCCTACGACTAAGCCTAATCCCATAAATCCTTGGAATAGCAGACTGAACTGCTCGTTCTGGTTGACGACGGTGCTCAACTCTGCTTCGGTGTCGACCGCAACCATAGCATTGTCAAGGAACGCGGTTTGCAACGCCGAAGCCGTTCTGCCTGCGTCGACTCCGTCGACCAACTCGATGCGGTATATGGAGAACGGAACCGACTCGTCTGCCAAATCGTCGAAGATACGGTGGTCGGTGTAGACGCCGATAAACCCGGGCGCTGGACCTTCGTCGGTGGTACCTTCAATGCTCTCGGCGTTGTCGTCGAGCATGCCGATGACAGTCAATTTCACTGATTGTGCTGCTTGATCTTGCGCGCCACTGACTATCTCAATCTCTTTGGCACGGAAGACGAAATCTTCGCCTTCTCCTGGACTTGACCATGCGTCTTCCAATTTCATCAATTCGGTAATGCCGCCCGGCCCGAACTGTTCGACCACGTGATCGCTAGTGATCACCGCAAGGGAATCGTCGTTGGCAAGTGCTTCCCACGTGGCTCTGGCGAGATCCTCTGGGTCGTCAAGGTCAGTACCTTGGGCGAGATAATCTGGATCCGCGCCGGTAATTTTCAACTCGGTGCTGCGGAAGTAATCAGTTTCGGTTCCCCTGACCTGGAGCTCCAAGAATCGGGCTTCCTCGCCATCAACCTGCCGCGCGGCCGTTGTGACCGTGGATTGGCCGGCGATGAGTTCGAAATCGTTGATGTCGAGGTACGTTGACGCGTCGATGGCGGCGGTGATGTCGCCTATCGGTAGTTCCGGGTTAATCTCCGCTCGGACGTCGAATCCGCCGGTGACGTTTTCCGGTGATTGGAGCAACGCGCTGAAGCTCTGGTTCAGTATGGAGAACGACATTAGCACGAAGATCACCAACGCGAACATCGCTACCGTCAATCCAGTTCGGAAGCGATTCGCAACCGCGTAAGCAACCGATGGTTTCAGTATCGGGCGCATCGCCCGGTTACGTCCAAGCGTTTCTTGCAACCCTCTCACGATGATGTCGGAGTTGTACATGACGACCCAAACTGCCGCTGCAACCAAGAAAAAGCCGGACAGGATGAACATCTCAATGTCGCCGTCAAGCGTACCCGTGATGTTGTCTGTCCACGATGCTGGAAGCCCCCAAATCAAAAGAAGCGCAATGCCGGTCGTGGTGTATGCCAACCTAGAAGCGATACTCTCCGATACTCGTGCATTGACCATCAACAAACGGGCAACCATAGCAATCCCGTAGACTGCCAAACTGACGCCGATGTATGCCTGCCACGCGGTTTCGGTCCCAAATCCGATTGCTGCGATGGCAGCACCCAATATCGCCAACGGCCACCCTTGGCCGAGGAAGGGCGAGAATATCCGCACAAAGGAGATAGCGAGTCCCAAGATCCAACCGACGACAAGAAGTGTCGAAACGAACTTCAAGACGTTGAGCAACACGCCTTCGCCGGTTCGAATCGAGCGGATCAGTCCGATCAGCGCATAGATTGGACCGAAAATCCAAAAGACGCATAGGAGGATTCGTCGAAGGAGCGGTTGTGTCGTTGACGCGACGAACTCTTCCGGCAAGTTGCGAATTGCTACCACGATGTTCAGCTTGCTTACTCGGTAGGCTGAAACAATCACGGTGATTAATGTCAGTATCAAGCCAATCGAGAACGCGGAGACTATCGAGTAAATGGTCACGTTGAATGAGAACGAGAAACCATCGCCTCCGGTTTGGCCGAAAGCCTCGGCCATCAACACAACCAATCCGCGGCTGACCACTAAGCCAATCAACGTACCCACCGCGGCGGCTCCGATGGCGTACGCCAGCCCTTCCAAGGTAAACATCTGGACCAGGTGGCCTCGTTTGGTGCCAACCGCTCGCGCGATGCCCATTTCCTGTTGCCGCTCAGATGCCAACAACACGAAGATTAGGAAGATGAGCAGTAACCCAACGATGACGGAGAACGATCCGAAGAAGGTGAAGAAGGTGAAAAAGATGTTGCCTACGATATCGGCGATTTCGATGAGGAAGACTTTGTAGCCGACAGCTGAGAGTCTCTCAAGCCGACCGATCGCGAACGCAAACTCACCGATCGCTTGTGACGCGAACGCCTGATCTCCGAAATCGACATCGCCCAGAATCCCGAAAAGGCTGCCGACCAACGCATCCCTTGCGAGCAATACGCGGAACCGCTCTGAAGGTTGATCTCGCTCGATCTCAGCGATCAACTCTTCAAGCGCGTCGGCATTCTCATCGTTCAAGACATTGGTGCCGCGGTTATCGGCAACGAACTGCTGGATCTGATCCGTTAACTGCACTTTGAATGGTTGAAGTCCGGCGTGAATCTGTGCGGCAAGATCCGCATCCGTGAAATCGACTGCGAGTTCGTCGACGATATCGGAGGAGGCCGCGTTGAGGTCGTAGTTGTCGAGGTCCAAAGAAACGTCTATGCGCTCTGCAGTCCCAGATTGAAACCCGTAGATGCGATCCATCGAGCGCAACGGCATCAACAATCGTCGATCATTCGCCGCCATTCCGCCGATCTGCATGACCGCGCGTAGCCTGAAGTCGAATCGGCCGAGCGGAGTTACCACTGTCAATGTATCGCCGGCGCGAGCCTCGAGTATGTCGCCCAACGTCTCGTTTACCAACACCTCGTCGTCGGCTAAAGACGAAAAGTCGACAGTTTCGCCCTCCACCGATTGTGGCAACGCGAATGGCATCAGTCGCGAGTCGGGAGAGGGACCACCTTCGGACTCAGGTTTGAAGTGTCCGACTGCACCGTCGGTGTTGTATCCCCGCAAGACGGAACGAGCTTCGGTCAATCGGGTTCTCTGGTTGACTACCGGTGCTTGGCGGGTCGTGATGGGCATGATCCCGTCGACGCGCGAGTCCGAATACAACTTCGCGGCGATTACTTCGATCTCTTCGGCAGTGATGGTTGAATCTGCGAACTCGCCGAAAGTCGGTTTTTCGATCGTGATGTCGATATCGCCGATACCCTCCAACACCGCATTCCGGATGCTGCCGGTCATCGTGTCGCCGATGGCCAGCGATGCGGAGACGATGATGGACGCCAGCATCAAACCGACGATGATGAGCAAGCTCTGGAAACGCCGACGCGGGATATTGCGCAGCGAGAGTTTAATCAGGAAACGGTTCCTGATGGCGATGACCACAATCGTCACCACCAGCATCGCCAAGATGGCCGCTAATGACGCCGCGATGATTTCGACATTCAACCCGAAAATCTGTTGCATGTGATGACCTGAGCTATTGCTGGACGGGACGATGGACCGACTATTGGCCGTTTGTCGGGAGACCGTTTTCGGTGATCTTGCCATCCACCATGCGGATGGTGCGGTCGGTCAAACTGCCGACGTGTTGAGAGTGTGTGACGATCACGAAGGTCTGATTTTCCTCTTGATTGAGTACTCGGAGGAGCCCCATGATCTCGTCTTCATTGGCGGAGTCCAGGTTGCCCGTGGGTTCGTCTGCCCAAACCAACGCTGGGTCGTTCGCCAGCGCACGTGCAATCGTCACTCTCTGCTGTTGCCCACCCGACAGCTCCGAAGGCGTGTGATCCGCGCGGTCAGCCAAACCAACAAGATCTAGCTTCTCCATCGCTTTCTTGGATGCGGTAGATTGTTTGACACCGGTCAGGACTAATGGCAACTCGACGTTTTCTTGTGCAGTCAGCACCGGGAGTAGGTTGTACGACTGAAAGATGAAACCCATCATCCGAGCGCGGTACTCGCTGAGGTCGTTATCGGTCATCGCCGCGATCAGGTTTCCAGCAACCGTAACTTCGCCGGTTTCGATCGTGTCCAGACCCGAAAGGCAGTTGAGAAGGGTGGTCTTGCCTGATCCGCTAGGTCCCATCACTGAGACCATTTCGCCAGCGTCCACACTAACGTCGACTCCGTCAAGGGCACGCACTTCTACATCGCGCGTGCGATAGATCTTGGTTACGCCGCGCGCTTCGATAATCGGTTGAGAATCCAATGGTTGCTCCTAGGCGAAAGCGAGACGACCTAAAACGTGGCGATTCGAATGCGTTTAGGTACTCGCACAATTATAGACGGTTGGGAGACCGCTACCTTGGCGTGACATCGGTTGGCCACTCTTCGCTGGCACTCACCAAACTCACTTGCGGACGACCAGTTTCGTCATCACGAATTGAAGTTACGACTTCGAACGTCCGTCGGATGTTTTGTTCCGTGATGACATCGGTAGGTGTACCAACAGCCGCGACCTCGCCTTGGTGAAGAAGCACCAACTGATCGCAATATCGCGCAGCCAGACTTAGGTCGTGCATGATGATGCAGACCGAGACGCCCCGGTTAATCGTTTCGTCCTTCAACGTTTGCAATGCGAGGAGCTGATGTTTAACGTCGAGCGATGAAGTCGGCTCGTCAACGAAGATAAGTTGAGTTCGTTGTGCCAACGCTCTTGCGAGTAACACCCTTTGACGCTCACCACCAGACAGGGAGTGCAAGCTTCTATCTGCGAACTGATCAACATCCACCCGCACCATCGCATTCATCGCAATCTCGCGGTCTTCGTCTGCTTCGAGCTGGAACCTGCGCAAGTGTGGATAACGACCCATCATCACCGTCTCCAGTGCCGTGAAAGGGTGGATCTCGGTCGACTGGGGTGTGTACGCGACCAATCTCGAGCGTGTAGAAACTGGCATTGAGGACAGGTCCATCCCCAACAGCTCGATTTTCCCTTCATTCGGATTTATCAACCCGGCGAGTGATCTGACGAGCGTGGTCTTGCCGGCACCGTTCGGCCCGATGATGCCAATTACCTGTCCGCGAAAAGCGGAAACGTCAACATCGCACAAGATGTCGGACTTGCCAACACGTACAGACAGGTTCTCGCAAGTGAACGCGAATTTCGTAGACGCGCCAAGTAGAACGTCCTCGTCTGGTACCGGTCCGTTGTTACGGTGCGTAAGGTTCAAAATCAACGAACTCGATACCTTCGAAGAGCTCTGGGTACAGCATTTGGGCCAGCGTTTCGATCCCGCGGACATTCCAGTGCGACAAGGTAGTGAAATGTGTCGTGTTCACGACGGCAACGCGGTTGTTGGCGATTGCTGGCACGCTTGCCAGTACGGCTGTCTGCTTCAATTCTTCAATCAAGGCATTGCCTGATTCTTCGGGTTGCGTGACGATGATGACGTCGGGATCCATCGCCGCGATGCTTTCGATGCTGATTTGCTGAAAATCGTCGAGACCGGCGGCCGCGTTGCGTCCTCCGGCCGCATTGATGATGGAATCTATGTTGCTCCCTTTGCCCCCGGCCCAGATGTCGGTGTACTTCGAGATACCAAGAACCGAGGGCAACAGATCTGTATCTTTGCCGACGGAATCTAATCGTTCCACCACGAAATCGAGACGTGCTTTGACCGCGCCAGCAAGTTCGATGCCACGATCTTCGGCACCTAGAACGTAGGCCAACAAGAGGATATTTGGGACATCACCGTCGGTGCCTTCGAGTGCGGTTCTCAGTACGGGAATCCCGGCCCCTTTGAAAACCGCGACAAGGTCAGGGTCGGAGAACTTCGACGCGACGACAATATCAGGTTCAAGAGCGACGACCTCCTCAGGTTCAAAACCGATGATTACCAAATCGGAGGCTACGTCGGCGATGTTGGACACCTCGGGATCAGTAAAGAACGAATAACCGGCAGCAATCCGCGACGGATCGATCAGTCCGAAGGCGATTTCGGCATGTCCGAGTGACGCGAAATGGGCGACTTGTGGTAGTGCATCAAGCGTGATGACACCTTCGGAAGACTCGACTTTACGCGGCCAACCGAAGTTCTCAGGATCGACGATTCCGGGCACGTCGGCAAACGCACTGTAATCAGGTACAGGCGCGGACGGAACGACGGTCGCTGTCGGTGGTATCGGACTCGCGGTCGCCGGCGAAACCGTTGCTGTCGGAGGCACCGCGGTCGCAGCAGGCGATGCAGGCAATGAGGCGACAGTTGGATCCGGCGTGCTGCAGGCGACGAGGAATCCTGATGAGAACGACAGTGATAGGACGATGGCGACTAGCTTCAACTCATGAAAACCTTTTCGGAGATCAAAGGCCGTTCCTCATTGACTTGGTGGAGACAAGCAACGCGATGAAAGTCGGGCCGCCCACGACTGCGGTGACGATGCCAACTCTCAGTTCGGCCGGCGAGATGATCGTGCGGGCGACGGTATCTGCTGCGAGGACAAATAGGGCACCACCCAGCGCGCTCAAGACGATGAGGTGCCGGTGATCCGGGCCGGCGATAAGACGAATGGCATGGGGGACAACCAATCCTACGAATCCAACGATTCCGGCGAAGGCTACGGCAATGCCGGTCAGAGTTGCCGCCATCACGAGCATCAGTAAACGGAACAAGCGCACGTTGATGCCCAGCGATTTCGCCTCGTCGTCACCTACTAAGAGCAGGTTCAAATTGCGACCAGACAAGACTGCGAACGTGATGCCGAGTAAGACAACCGGCATCAGTACCTTGACGGAGGCCCACGTCGTTCCTTCAAATCCTCCCGATAGCCAGAAGTACATCTCACGCTGCGCTGTCAAGCTGTCGGTCATGAGGATGACAACGGAAACGGCGGCACCCAAGAGTGCCCCGAGAGCCACGCCGGTCAGGAGGAGCGACGGTACATTCATCCGACCGCCGAGATAAGAGACGAGAAATACAAGCAACAGAGACAAGGTGGCACCTGCGACAGCCGCCGCCGGCACATAGAAAATGGACCCGGTTACGCCGAGGGAGATCAATACTACGGCACCGAGCGCGCCACCAGCGGAGGTACCTACGATGCCGGGGTCAGCCAACGGATTGCGGAATATGGCCTGCATGATCGCTCCGGCAACGGCTAATGCTGCGCCGATACACAGTGCAAGCACCACTCTTGGCAGTCTGACCTCCTGGATCACCGTATGCTGGATGTCGGGCACGCCTTGGGCATCTGTGCCGGTGATTGCGGCGACAAGGGCACGGACCGCATTTGGAAATGGCGTTTCGACAGGGCCAAGGGCAACTGCGGCCAACGCCATCAGGACTACTAGCGACATGAGAATTGCCGAGCCGAGGGCGAGTTTGGTGACCACAGTTGAATCGGTGCGCGCGACTCGCATCCGCGCACCGGTAAAACCCGACACTCGGGTTGCCCTAATGGGCTTAAGCGACCACAAAAAAGAGACCCTTCGATGTTCGTTTCCACGCCACCAGAAGGGCTGAGTTAACAGGCTTACGCTCCACCTAGAAATCCGAGGATTCCGATCCCTCAAAAATCAAGTTGTCGGCGTTTGGCTTCCTGCCTCGAGCCACCCCGTGTTGCGCGGAGTCGTTACTCTGTAAACCTTTCGGCAGGTCTCCTGGCTTACGGTTCTCGGCATCTGAAGGATGCCAACGCTCATCCTGCCACCTTCCCGGGCAGTCCGTTTTCGACTGACCGGTGGTACTCGGCAGGGGAGCTCACCGATACACAGTGGCGCCACCGCAGCGGATTCTCACCGCATTCCCTTTTCACCCGAAAATCCGGGCACCGAAAGGCTGTCGCCAGACACTCCAGCGACACTCGAATCGTAGCAGGAATTGCGCGCGCGGTCAATCACACATTGTGCAGAGTCGACGTTTGAACCAGGGCGAATATCGGTCGCGGCGGGGACTCAGACAGTGCAATTCGCCAAAAACACCGGCCAGGAAAAGGCGATTTCGCTTTTCGATCTGCGTATGTCGAACTCGCCAACTATCTTTGCATCCGCTTCCTGAAATAAGCGACGGAGATCGTCGATGACTGCCTTAGGCGTTCCCGACCGCTTCACCCAGTCCTCGAACGTCATTTCCACTCGAGCAGACGCGGTCTCAGTCACCGTGAAACCGGCATCCTGTAGCAATCGCATCCACCGTGAAGGTGATGGTGCATCGACGTGCGAAGGATCGCGGATCGCTTCGACTCGTTGATGCCATGCGGCCAGATCCGGATTTTCGGAGGTGGTCGTGTCGCACAACAAGAAATGTCCCGAAGGTCTCAGAACCCTCTTAACCTCCGAGAGAAACCTAGGGATGTCGTGGAAGTGATGTGGCGCGGTGCGGCACGACACGAGGTCAATCGAATCGTCGCTGAACGGTATCTCATGCGCGTCCAATATTTCGAACTTGACGTTGTCAATCCCGCGCGTTTCAGCGATGTCGCGTGCCTGTTCCAGCATCCCGCCGGCGATGTCAGATGCGATCATCGTGTCGCAAAACGGGGCGACAGCGAACGCGGTGAAACCGGGACCGGTGGCGATGTCAAGACCGACTTCGTAACGCCGTTTTGATGCCCAATCAGCGACGATCCGCAAGCTGTCGCCGGTAGAGTGAGGAACGCTTACTGCGTACTGCGAAGCCTGCCGGTTGAACTGCGATCTTGCGTCCGCGTTTGAGAAGCCCGAGTTGTTGGAATTCACGAAAGGTTTTTCGTCATGAATGCGACCGTGCGCGACATTGACGTCGCGGCTGCTTCGGCATCGTAAACGTCCGGCCTGTCGTCATTGCAAAAGGCGTGTTGTGTCCCTTCGTAGATGAAGAACTCCGCATCCACACCAGCCTCGGCCAATCCTTTCTCCATACCGGGCACTGCATCGGTGGCATTGTCATGTTCGGCGTAGTGTCCTTGTATCGGGCACGAAATCGACGCCGCGTCGGGTAATCCGCTTGGCAAGACACCGTAGAACGGTGCCGCAGCCTCAATTGCACCGAGTGATGCGAGCAAAAGCGACATGCCGCCACCCATGCAGTATCCGAGGCATCCGACTTTGCTGGTTGAGTTGGATTCGTGGCTGCGCAAAAACTCAGCGGCACCTACAAGGTCCTTTGATGCCTGGGGTATCTCCAACTCGTGCATCAGGGTCATTGCATGTTCAGGCTCAGAAGCCGATTCACCGTGATACAGGTCGGGTGCCAACGTCACGAAACCCGATTCTGCGTAACGGTCAGCCATGTTCTTGATGTGCCGCACCAATCCCCACCATTCTTGAATCACCAGCAATCCGGGTCCCGAACCAGAGGGCGGCAACGCAAGGTATCCTTTTGACTGGCTTCCGTTGCTAGGGAATTCGATCATTGATCCTGGCATGGCTGGGCTCCTCGGATTGAAAGGTTCGGCAGATGGAAAAACTCATCGGCGTCGCCGTTGGCGGTGCGGCTGGTGCGTTGGCTCGATACGCCACCGTATTAATTTATCAGCGATATTGGAACGGGACATTTCCGCTCGCCATCCTCAGTGTCAACGTGCTCGGATCGCTGCTATTCGGCATCGTCTGGTCAATCTCCGAGGAGCGTGACTGGATTTCGGCCAACATGCGGTTACTTGTGCTAACCGGGTTCATGGGTTCCTTCACCACTTTTTCGACTTTTGCTTTTGATGGGGCGATGCTAATTCGAGGAAATGGTTGGGCACTCTTCGCCGCCAACTTGCTTCTCTCGAACGCGATGGCATTAGCGGCGGTTTTCGTTGGATTCCGTCTCGGCAAAATCGCCGCACAGTAGTGATTTCCGACGGGAACCGCGCTAGGCAGGTCACGTCAACCGGTCCCAAATCACCGATCTCGTCGAGCTAGCGAGGAAGCAGCGATTCGGCGAATTGTTGTGCATCGAAAGGTGCTATGTCTTCAATGCTTTCGCCAGTGCCGATGTATAGGACCGGCAGATCCGTCTCGCCTTGGATAGCGAGTATCACTCCACCTTTCGCCGTGCTATCGAGTTTGGTCAAGAACACGCCGTCGCAACCCACGGCTTCGGTGAAGATCTTGGCCTGTGAAACTCCGTTCTGACCCGTCGTGCCGTCAATGACGAGGAGAACAACTGGTTGAAAATCTCCGGCAGTGCGTTCCAGGATCCGTCGCATCTTGCGGAGTTCTTCCATCAAGTTGTGAGACGTTTGCAACCTGCCTGCTGTGTCGATAACCACGAAATCAGCACCTCTGGACTTCGCCGCATCCATGGCGTCGAACACCACGGATCCGGGTTCCGCACCGGCCGACGATGAGATGAACAACGAACCCGAACGTTCCGCCCACGTTTGCAGCTGTGAAATGGCTCCGGCGCGAAAGGTGTCGGCCGCCGCAATCAACGGTGTCCGTCCGGCTCCCTTAGCTGCGTAAGCCAGCTTACCGATGCTGGTAGTTTTGCCGGCCCCGTTGACGCCGACGACCATCACAGCGACTGGCATTTTCGAAAGTAAGTCGGATGTCGAGTCGTTACTGCAGAGCATGGACGCGATCTCCGAGCGCAACACTTGCTCGACTTCTACCGGCGAACCCAACCGACGGTCATCAGCTATCGCTCGAACGCGTTCGACGAGATCCATCGACGTCGCGACCCCGACATCGGCGACGATTAGTGCTTCTTCGAGTTCATCCCAGAATTCGGGGTCGACGCTCGTCCGGCCGAAGACGCCTCCGACGATACGCGACCAGGCGTTGCCAGTCTTTTCCGAAGACTCTGAAGTCTCGGACCCTTTCCCGAAGAAGCGCAGCATCAGTCGTTCCGGAGGGGTTAATCCGGCCGCTTGATCAATATTCGCCGTCGCCCTTGCGTCTGGCGATCGCGCAACGTGGGACGACTCAACCAGGCTTTAAGTTTGCGAAGTGCGGACGGGGACTCTCCGCGCGTGCCGTATTTCCGATTGCGATAGTCGACTTCACTTCTAAGGGCCATTACTCCGGCATTTGACGCTTCCTGAACCAACAATGTAGCTGGGATTCCGCGCTCGAACTTGGTCTTGGCGTTAGCGGCGGCGGTTTTCTCCGCGCGGGATTTACTGGTGCCTTCACCTTCGGCTACGACTCTGTTCAACACCGATACCTTAGATCTGAACATCGTTTGACCGGAGCGATCGGTACCGGTTTCCTGGGTGCGATAGCTGGGAGTCTTCAAACCAGCACCTTGAACGAGTTCCTGGAATGCGGACTTTGGATCTTTTTCCACGCCGTCGGCAATGACATTGCCGATCATCTCTCCGAGTTGGGTCATCACGAACGCGCGCGCGGCATCGTATCCCTGATCGACGTGGATTGCGCCGACAACCGCCTCGAACGCGTCCTCTAGAACCGACTCACGAACTATCGAGCTGTATTCGGTTTCACCTTTGCCGAGGAGGATGTGCGGTTCAAGGGAGAGTCGCCGAGCCGCTTCTGCAAGCGAATCTCGGCAAACGATCGACGCCCGACCGATCGATAATTCGCCTTCGTCGGCGTCTGTCGCATTGGCGAATAGCTCATGGGCAACGGCGTAGCTGAGCACCGCGTCGCCGAGATACTCTAGACGTTCATAGGACTCTACTTCTGAGTTTGAATTTGGGTGTTCAAGGGACCACTCGTTAGCGAACGACTCGTGAGTCATCGCACGCACGAGCAATCCCCGATCGTTGAAGCTGACCCCTAACTTCGACTCCAGGTCGTCGATCGATGCGGCGATCTCTAGTTCGATCACCGATCCTTAGACCTGCACGCCTTGTGGCCACGGCGGTTGCGGTCGCTTCAACTCACCGAAGTAAGGTCGATTGCGCGCCATCAAAACCATGTTCTCAAATGCCGCCAACGAATCCTCTTCCGGGGGCGTGAACGTCTTCAGGAATGCAGCCGATCCGTCTTCGAAGATGAACGTTGGGGTACCGAAGATGCCTTGAGCGATCGCCGCTTCATGGTCTTCGCCGATTTCCCGCAGACGGTCAGGGGAGTCGACGTCCGCGGTGAACTTCGCCAAATCGAGGCCGGCCCGCTTTGCGGCATCCAGGATTGGTTGTCGATCCCGAATATCGCCGCGCTCTACGAATTTGAACTCCTGCAATTCAAGCATGAACCTGTCGTGAGCATCATATCCTTGCATCCGAGCGGCACTTCCACCGCGAAGTGCCCATAAACCACGACTCTCGTATCCTTCGCCTTGCTCCCACGCTTTCCACTCCGGACCATTCTCCGAGTTAACCTGCTCCAGCGCGAAGCTGCGGTAGTTCAACTCGAGATCGTCTCCCATCGCCTGTTTCACCCGGGATAGCCATATCCCAGCTTGCCTCACCCACGGTCACGTGTAATCGATAAAGACGTCGATCTTCATCGGAAGGTCGGTCTGCATGTCGCGCGGCCTTTCTCTACCGTCGATTTGGTGCGCGCCGTCAACGCATCAACCATACGCAACGACGGTCTTATCTCGGCATACGATATTAGACATTCTAGCAACGCCGTTCAGACTCGGTTTCAACGGCAGGGACGTACGAGATGTCCAAGGGTCCAACATCCAAGGGTTCGCTTGAATCTTCAATTGCTGAGATCGATCTTCGCAGTGAGCTGTCCCCAAAAACATGGCATGCATTGGTGGCGATTGCGCAGGTGGCGGATGAGCTAGGCACCGCGACTTTCTTGGTCGGGGGATTAATTCGAGATATCGTGCTTGGCAACAGTTCCGCCGCTAAACCCCCAGACATTTGCGTTATCGGCGGCGCGAGCGGTTTCGCCGATGCTGTAATTTCGACGATACAGGGTGCCGAGGTGTTATCTCGGTCACAATTCGAGACCTTGCAACTGCGGATTAGCGAGGTAACTCTGGACGTCGCTTCGACTCGGGCCGACTTCTATGCCTCCCCAGGGGCGTTGCCGCGGATCCAGCTGGTCGATTCGATTAAAGAGGACCTGGCGCGGCGAGATTTCACGATGAACGCGATGGCGGTACCGATCAACAAATCCGGGTTGGGTCGATTGGTTGATCCGTTCGGCGGCTACTCGGACGCGAAGTCCGGAACTCTACGTGTCCTGCACCCGCGC
This sequence comes from Dehalococcoidia bacterium, assembly GCA_965221625.1. Taxonomy (GTDB): domain Bacteria; phylum Chloroflexota; class Dehalococcoidia; order Lucifugimonadales; family Lucifugimonadaceae; genus Bin127. The sequence goes on along the minus strand of OZ244903.1, from coordinate 2,119,695 downwards.
TCTTTCGCCGACGATCCGACGAGGATGTTACGCGGCATTCGACTCGCAGCCCGTTGCGGATTTAATTTTGACGCTTCAACAGAAGGATTGTTCGAATCTTCGTTGCACGGTTTGAGGGATTTGTGTAGCGCATCACCTGTACGCGTCTTCAATGAGCTCAGACAATGGTTCCAACCACATGAAAACCTCGAAGGAATACTCGAGTTGGCGGGATCGCGCAAGATCCTGCGGGCGGTTGGTCTGGCCACAGGATTGCCGTACGCGACTCGAAGCAAGTTGCGGATGGGCGCATCGACGCTCGAACGATTCGCCACATTCACGTACGGACTGAGCACAAATGACCGCGCGTCGCTAGCAGGACTTTCAACGAACGCCAGAGACTGGAATGCGACAGTGTCCGATTGCGACACGCTGAAAGGGATCGTGAGCAAATCAAGTTTTCTGAATCTGACCAACTCCGAACTGCACGACCAACTGCGCGGCATACGAACTGAGTCCATAAACGCAGCGATTAATCTCGAAGCGGAACCTGAGATATCGTCTCGCTTGCGACTTTACCGAGAGACCCTGCGAGTCATGGCACCGAGTATCGATGGCAGCGAAGTGATCGATCTCGGCGTCGCACCTGGTCCCGAAGTCGGCGAGGTACTCGCTGACCTTCTGCGCCTCCGCCTTGACGGTGAGATTACCTCCAAGGAGCAGGAGGTCGATTACGTTTCCGGTTTGGTTCGGCAGCGGAATGACGACGAATCTAAGGACGGCGATTAATCTCGCCTCGAAAAAGGTAGAGTTGTGCCCAAGCGGCGAACTCCCCGAATCTGGAGCGCGCCCATTCGCCAAGGTCGTCGTACCGCATTTCGGCGTCCAATCCGTATATCCGCACCGCGGCGCGGCGGACGTGAACGTCTACAGGAAATGCTTCCCCTTTGTCTAACGAGTAAGCCATTACGCAATCCGCAACTTTGGGCCCTACACCCGTCAAACCCAAGAGGTACTCCCTCGCTTCTCGGTAGGATGCCGACCTAAGCGCACTCAACTCTTGCGCGCTGCCGACGAGGGCGGCGGTTTCCGCGATGGCTCGAGCCCGATAGCCCAGTCCAACGGATCGCCAGTAGCTCTCGCCAGCCTCGGCCACGACTTCAGGTGGCGGGAACTCGTACGCCTCTTGATCCGGGTTTAACCGCCGTCCCAATCGTGTTACCGCCGCAACCATTTGTTTGATGCGGGGGATGTTCGAGTTTTGTGAGCAGATGAAACCGGCGAGACATTCCCATGGATCTTGACGCAAGACGCGAACCAACGGTTGATCTAGTGCCCAGTCGCCAATCTTTGGCTCCGAGCCGATGAGTTGTCGAAATGATGCAACATCGGCTTCGAGGTTTAGGTAGCTAACAGTTCGCCCGCCTGCATCTGCATCGGCACCTCTGACTAATAAACTTCCTCCTTCGAAAGCCATTTCCATCAACTGTGCTCCCAAGACACCGCGAAAACCGCCGTTCCCGTTCGGATACCATCCGAATGCCTGTCCGCCGTCAAGCGTTTGCGCTAGATCAAATGGTTCGACCTGCAATCGCAATTCGCACTTTGAGGTCGCAACGGCGGATCGTGCTTGAGTTTCGAGCGTCAAACCGTTTCTCCGCTATGCCATCTTGATACGTAATCGCCCAAGGTTCCAACTGTTACCCGCCTCACCGTGCAGCGCGGAATCGACTTCTGGAATATGCGTCCGTAACCCTTGGAGATAATCCGTCGGTCGAGAACCACAAAAACCCCACGATCTGTCCTTGATCGGATGAGTCGCCCGAACCCTTGTCTGAACTTGGTAACCGCTTCGGGCACGAAGTATTCGGCAAAGGGGTTCTCCAGCATCTCGGACCGCGCTTCGTGAACGGGATCACGCGGGACGGGGAACGGCAGCCGAGTCATTATTAGGGAGTTAATCGAAGCGTCTGGAAGGTCAATGCCTTCCCAAAGGCTCATGGCTCCGAGGGCTACCACGTTGTCCGAATCGTTGAGTAGTTGCATCACACGTGAAGGCGGACCATCGCGCCCCTGGCCAATCACGCTCGTTTCGGAATTCTTGAACTGATTGAATAGCTCGTCTCGAGTGGCGTTCAGCGCGGAGTTCGCAGTGAATAGAGCCAAAGTTCTTCCTTTAGTTGCCTCTGCGACGTCGCGGACGGCTTTGGTCACCGCGGCGTTGTACCCAGGTTGATTCGGTTGCGGGATGTCCTCCGGTACCAGTATGAGTGCTGCCTCCTGGAAATCGAAAGGCGATTCGATGGTGTCCGTCGTGTCCGCGTGGAAACCGAGAGAAGACTGCAGCCGTTCGAATTCTCCTTCGTCACTAATGGTTGCGCCGGTAAGAACGTATGTCTTCTCGCGACCGAAAAGGTGACTGCCGAGGATTTCGGAGACATCCAATGGTGCCCCGTTCAGCTGCACTTCGGCATCCCGTCTGTGGTTTACCGCCGACCAGTAGACGAAGTTGTCGTCCGGTTCTTCGATCAGTTGGTTCAACCAGTAGTTCACTTCCGCGACGCGTTCGTATAGCGAATTCGCGTTTATCAGAGCCGCATCAGGTTGTTGGTCATCCGCAGTCGCCAGATCCAATAGCGACTTCAAAGCGGAAGACATGTCGTTCAACTCCGGACGCAGTGGTGCCCAGTTCGAGTCCACGCCTTGTTGCCACTCGCGTGTGATGCGCGTCATGCCGAGGATGCGCATCTCGCGTGTATTTTGCGACCGCGTGGTGAATGAAGTTAGATCGCGGATGCCGTCAAACATCCTGCTCGCCGCCAGCACTGCGCGATCTGACGATTCAACGACGCGTCTCTGCAAATCTGGAACCGAGGTCAGAACTTCCTCGGCCCCACCGCGCATAGTTGCCAGAGCAACAAGCCGGTTGAGGACGCCGTCACTGCTCTTGGCCGAGCTCAAGTCATCCATCAATTGCGCTTCGCGGATTTCGAACCCGAGTTGACGGGTGGCAACGTCTCGCAGATGGTGCGCTTCGTCGATGATCAAGACCTCATGCGGTGGCAATATGGCGTTTTCCGCTGCAATGTCGCTAATCAACAATGAATGGTTCACGATCAAAAGATCTGCGTTGAAGGCGTCGGATCTTGCCTTCAACATGAAGCAGGGCGGACCTTGGCACGGGTAACCACCACCCGAAATGCTGGGCGGGCATCCTTCTGCCGACAGTCGATTGAACGCGCCGGCGTCCCACTCGAGGGCGAGTTCGCTTCGATCGCCGGTCTCGGTTGATGGCAACCAAGTCAGGCATTGGGAAAGCACACGGGCGTCGTTGGAAGCATGGTTCGGACGCAAGACGGCGTCTTTCCATCGCTGAAAACAGAGGTAGTTTGACCGTCCTTTGAGCTGCACCGCAGTCAACTCGGCACCGTTCTCGCGTCGAACAATCTCTCTGACGGTGGCGAAGTCCTTCTCGAGCAACTGCTCCTGCAGGTTAATCGTGTTGGTCGAGATGACGACGGTTCCACCGTTGGTGGCGGTTCTGAGTGCGGATGGGAGGAGATATGCGAGCGATTTGCCGATGCCTGTTCCTGCTTCGACGATGAGTTTGCTCTTCTCTGCGATGGCGCGTGCGACCAAGACTGCCATGTCCTGTTGTCCTTGACGGACCTCGAACGCCGGCAGCGACGCCTCGACGGAGCCGCCCGGCAAGAAAGCCAACTGGGTTTGGACTATGTGCTCCGAAAACTCCGCGTCGGTCTCGGCATCATCTTCTTCGAGCGACATCGGAACGCGAGCCGGCAGCTTCAGTTTGGTGCGCAGTTCGCCTTCATCAATGCCCGATACATCGACTGATCTTGCCTTGCCGACTCCGGCTGCAACCAGATTCGCGGTCAACTCGCTCACGCTCCATCGATTTCCCGGTGCTAAGGACGCGATCCGGGACAACACCTGCCTCGGCATGCCTTCGAAACGTTCGAGCAACATTAGGAACAGATCGCGTGCGGCGAGTGCGTCCGAGAGGGCGCGGTGCGGATCGTCGTGGCTAATCTCAAATCTATGGGCTAACCGCTCCAGTCCGAATTCGGGACCATTCGGCAGCGCGACCCGCGCCATCTGCTCCGTGTCGTAACTGACCTTTTCGACATAGATGCCGTGCGAGCGTAAAAAACCAACGTCGAAGCCGATGTTGTGCCCCACCAATCGGGCATCGCCGATGAACTCGGCGACATCATCTCGGATCGTCCCCCAATCCGGGGCGTTGTCGACATCCTCCTGCGCGATGCCGGTCAATGTAACGATGAAATCTGAGAGAACCTTGTGCGGATTCACCAGGCTGCGAAAGGTACCGAGTTCTTCAGATCCCCTGAACTTGGTGGCACCGACATCAATGATTCGGTCCGAGTTGCGGTCCAACCCCGTGGTTTCGAGATCTAGCGCGACGAGGATCTCGTCTCTTGGTGCGATCGATTGCGCGATCGATGCGAAACCTGTGGTCAATAACCCGCGTCCGAGAGAATCAACTCGATATTCGACTCAACCGGATCCAAGACTCCGCGATCGATCCGACGCATCACGTTGACTATCGACGCGGTCACCGGCGTTGACACGCCTGTTTCGATGCCCATGCGGAGGACGTGGCCGTTCATAAAGTCGATCTCGGAAGGTCGGCCATTGTTAACGTCCTGACCCATTGACGGGTACCAGTCGCCATCGCTGGATCCGGCAAAAGCGGCGATCATGCCGTCCAACTCTTCATATACTTCGCCATCGCTCGACGCGCCCACCCATTTCTGTGGCGATGCTCCGCCGAAGTTCACTACGTCTAGACCCAACGCCAACCCAACTTGGGCGGACTCCGAAGCGAGTCTGATCTGCAATTCACGCCCGCGCGCCGAAGACGCCACGGTCGCCATCCCGCACATCGTAGATCCGACTACAGGATTGCCCATGCTGTTCTGGCAGAGTTTCGCCCATCGCTCGCCGCGCAGATTGTCAGTCGTCTTTCCGCTGTCAATCGGTTCCAACATGGCGATCAGATCTCTTGCGCGCTCCGACTCGGTGCCGTCGTGCTCGCCCGCCCGGAACACGATGTGCCCCAAGTCGCGCCGACGTTGGGACCCTGCGCGTTGGGATTTGCCCGGAGCGTCGAGACGCACGGCGATCGATGACATGATTAAACCGATCGAGCGTTCGAGCCCTACCGCTTGTGCCAAGTCTTCGTCGGGCATGCAGTTCTGCGACGATACGAAGAAGCCGTCTTCCTTTACAAAACGTTCTGCGAACTTGGCTGCCCACGGCGTGTCGTATGCCTTGACGGCGACGAATGCAAGATCGAATGGATCTTCGAGGGCCAACCGCTGTGATTCGTGTAGATGGAACGCTTTCGGATGCGAGACGAACGGTTCGTGCGGCCCGGCGACATGCAGTCCTGACTCATTAATCGCGTCTACGTGTTGCGCCCAAGAGTCTGCGAAAACGACCTCGTGCCCAGTGTGGCTCAACCAACCACCGACGTAGCTGCCAACCGCACCTGCACCGACAATCAACACTCTGCGCTGTTGCAACGTTAAGTTCTCCGCTCTCGGTGCTGGTTCAATCTAATCTTCAGTCGCCGTGCCACACGATTCTCCGTCGACGGGCAAGAACGATGCTAGTAGAATCCGTTACGTCAATCTACTCACGCAATCATCGTAGCACCGAGGATCCGCATCATGGCACCACTAAACGTAGGGGATCAAGCACCAGATTTCAACCTTCGCTCAACTGAAGAAGACTCGGTAAAGCTGAGCGATCTGCGAGGATCGACAGTAGTGTTGGCGTTTTTCCCAGCGGCATTCACCGGCGTGTGCCAGACAGAACTTTGCACGTTCCGAGACTCACTTTCCAACTTTAACGACATGGGCAGCAAGGTCTTCGGCATCTCGGTAGACCCTCCGTTTTCACAAGCAGAGTTCGCCAAACAAAACGATCTCAACTTCCCGCTCTTAAGTGACAGTAGTGGCGCAACAGTTGACGCTTACGGGGTCACGATCGAAAACCTCGCCGGAATTGAGGGGTACAACGCCGCGCAACGTTCGGTCTTCGTCATCAGTGCTGACGGTAAAGTTAGTTGGTCGTGGATCTCCGACAGCCCATTGAATGAGCCGAACTACGAAGACGTCAAAGCAGCGGCAAAGGCGGCATAGCCGGAGACGTCTACCGCCAAAAGGAAGCGGACGATATTCCGAGGGTGTCGGTTCTGCGAGCCGCGCTTATCGGGTCACCAACCCGTAGTTGCGACAGGGAGACGATAGATCGTGCCTCTGAAAGGGTTAGTGGCTCCCGAGACAGGATTCGAACCTGTGACCCGCTGATTAACAGTCAGCTGCTCTACCGCTGAGCTACTCGGGATTGCCTTGAATCGTGGACATGACGTCCGGAACCCGATTCTAAACGATGATGTAGCACCATTCATCGCGGATTGACGGGGATAGGTCGTAGCACTATGTAGTTACGAATCTTTGTGGATTGACGAGCTCGCAATCGCGGTGTTGTTGAATTGTTGACATGAGTGAACTGTTTCTGTGGGTTTTGGTGCTGGCCGCGGTTTGGCTCGCATTCACGCCGGTTGCATTCCTCGCTTTTCCCAATCTTATGGACCGAGGTTTTGGGTTGGTGCGTCCCGTCGGCATGCTCGTCACCGGATCCACGATCTGGGTTCTCAGTCTCGTACGGGTCTTCCCCAACGAAGGTTGGGCTTGGTGGGCCGTGGTCGGCGTCATCGGAGCATCGGCGTGGGTTTGGGTAGCGTTGAAGCTCCGAGGCGATCTATTGCGTTTCGTCAAGGCGCGGTGGTTCCATTTGACGCTAACCGAGTTCGTATTCCTCGGGTTTTTCTGTCTTTTCGCATTGCTGAAAGCGATGGATCCCGACATCTCGCACACCGAAAAACCGATGGATCTGATGATGCTGAACGCCGTGACCTCGGATCCGAACGCGCCACCTACTGACCTTTGGTTGTCTGGATTCCCGATCGCATACTACTACTTCGGTTACTGGATGTTCGGTGGGATAGCGCAAATGGCGGGAGTAGTTCCGCACGTCGCATTCAACTTGGCACTGGCGACTGTCGCCGGCGCGTCTGCCGCGGCGATATTCTCGCTCGTTTCGAATTTGGTCCGTCGCGATGGCGGGACGCTTACGCAAGTGCTCGCGGCTAGTGGTGGCGGCGTCTTGTTGTTGTTGTGCGTCTCGAACCTGAACGGAATGTGGGAGCTGCTGTCGCATCTCGGTATCGGAACAACCGGCTTTTACGAGTGGCTAGGGATTAAAGGGGTCGATCTAACTGATGGTGGGTCAGGATGGCGTCCGGAAGGGTGGTGGTGGTGGTGGTCGTCATCGCGCGTCATTAACACGTTCACGGCGGACGGCACTGGGGTCGACTTCACCATCCAGGAATTCCCGTTCTTCAGTTTGATGCTGGGAGATTTGCACCCGCATCTCATGTCAATCCCGTTCGTCCTGCTCTCGTTGACATTGCTCGCCAATCTCGTCTTTTCGCGAGATCGTTGGGGATGGGGTTGGTTCCGAAGCAACCCGGTGACGACGCCAATCATGGTGCTGGCGTTCGGGGCGTCGGGTTTCATCAACTCTTGGGATCTCGGTTGGACCATGCTCGCGGTCGCCGCGGTTGTTTTCTTCAAGTCGTATGTGGAGAACCGCCGTGAGTATGTCCGCGCGCTAAAGGTAGCTGCGCCTCCGCTAATCGTGCTAGGTTTGGTTGGATTCATCTTCTTCTCGAACTTCTACGTCGGAACGATGCAGAGCCAGATCCAGTTTCCACCGTTGGTGCCGACGAAGTACGGAACGAGAGCGGTGCATTTCCTGACTGTTTGGGGGGCACTGTTGGCACTGGTCGTAGGGTTTGCAACGCGCGTGACTACGCCGATAGTCCGCCGCGAGTTGGCCGCATATCGAAGTCGCCTATCCCTACAGGTGACGCTGCCGCCGTTCGAGTCTGGGTTGCCTTGGGCGATTGCATTGACGTTGGTGATTGCCGGTTACATCTTGTGGGTGATGGGACACTACGGATTCAACGACAATGCGACCGGCACAGACCTATTCACGCGACTCGTCGTGGCGGCACCGATCGCACTCGCGTTCGTCGGGTTATTCGTCGCCAGCTTCCGTCGATGGGCGCGCGGTGCTGATGATGGTGCACAGATAGTGTTGGCTACGTTGACGTTGTCGGCGTTTCTGCTCTACGGTTCCGAACTTTTCCGTCTCCACGACCTATTCGCAGATCGCCACAACACGGTGTTCAAGTTCTACTACCAAGTGTGGATATTCCTTGCTGTGTGCGGTGGGTACGGCATCTACTACTGGATGCGGCACCATCGCAATTTCGGCGTGAACTGGCGACGCGTCGGTCTCGCCATCGCGATAGTGGGCATCGGACTGACCGGGCTGTCGCTTTACTATCCGTTCGCCGCAACCGCAACGAAATCGGCGGAGTCTGGTACGCGTTTCACTTTGGATGGGTTGGCGTTCCTTGAAAGTTCGAACGGCGGCGTTTTCGAGGCGATCGAATGGTTGCGAACCAACCTATCGCATGACGACGTACTGCTTGAAGCACCGGGTGGCGGATATACGCATCACGGCAGGATGGCCGGTTGGAGCGGTGTGCCAGGGTTGCTTGGTTGGAAAGGTCACCAAAGCCAATGGCGAGGCGGCGACGAGTGGTGGATAGATCGCGATGCCGACATCACACGTATCTACACGGATGGCAGCGATGCCGAGGTGCAAGAGCTACTGGCGAGATACGACGTCGGTTACGTGATCGTCGGGCCGGTAGAGCACCAAACATATACTGATTTAGACGATTCGAAGTTCGATCGTTTCGGCGAACGCGTGTTTGAAAACGAGCAGGTAACGATCTACGCCTTGAAGGAGCAGGGGTGATCCCGGCATCGTCCAACGAAGACGCAACGCATCAGCCAAGTTCGGTTCCCAGCTCGAAAGCGGTGTGGGGTGCCGCGGGGTGGGCTCCAGTTTCTAGAGCTTCCGCGGTAGTTACCGAGGCTGCCGTAACTCTCTCGCTTTCGCCCAGATGGCAGTTGGCCATCTACGGTGCCCTGTTACTCATCGGCCTCGGTATGCGATTGGTGCGTTTGGGTGAGTGGGCAGTTCATCACGATGAGAGCTTGCACGGTTACTACGGATATCAGCTCTCGATTGGGAACGATTACAAGCACTCGCCGCTGACCCACGGCATGTTCCTCTTCCAGCTGATCGGCGCAACGTTCTTGCTGTTCGGCGACTCCGAGTTCACACTTCGATTGTCGATGGTGTTGATCGGTTCAGCTCTGATACTCACGCCGTGGTTCCTGCGAAAGCACCTTGGCGATATCGGGGCCATCGTTACGGCGGTGCTCCTCACTTTCTCACCGGCCCTCTTCTACTTTTCGAGATTTGCCCGAAACGACATCCTGATGGCGTTGTTCGCTGCGTTGATGGTCATCGGGATCTGGCGGTATATCGACGAGCGTCGCCCGCGTTGGCTCTACTTGACCGTCGGCGTCTTCGCAGTGTCGATGGCGACCAAGGAGTCTGCGTACATCCTCGTAGTCATATTTGGTGCCTATCTCGCTTGGGTGAGCCGATACGAGATTCGTGACGTAATCCTCGGCAATATGCGATTAAGTGAGGTCGGCCCTTACGGTCAACTGCTCGTCGTGCTCGCGGCGATTTCGGCACCGTTTTTCGCGGCCGGTTTCAGCGTGTTCCAACATCTATTCGGCGTCACTCTTGCGGCAGTCGAGGGAACACCGGGGATCGCGACCGGCGCACCGGAAGGTGGCACCGGGACTTGGATCGCCGCAATTTCGACTTTGACGATATTTGCGATCGGTGTCGCCATCGGCGCATATTGGAACTGGCGCCGATTCTGGGTATGTTTGGCGATATTTTGGGCGATATACGCGGTCATCATGACCAACTTCGGAAACCACTATCCGGGCATTATCACCGGCGTGTGGCAATCCCTCGGTTACTGGATCGCACAACACGACGTCAGGCGAGGCAGCCAACCTTGGTACTACTACTTCGTCCTCGGCTCGGTCTACGAGTTCTTACCCATGCTGGCATCGCTGGTCATCGCCCTTTACTACGCCATTAAGTCGGGTTGGCGATCAATTGGCTTGATCATCATCAGCGTGACCAGCTTCGCGATCGCTACGACGCTGATGTACACGCTCTACTACAAGGCAGCCGACCCGCCGCACGCGATCCTTATTCTGCCGTTCATCGTTTTGGGTTTCGTGACGTTGCTCACAGTCCCGTTGACTTTGCAGACTTCGAAGTTCCATCAGTTCTTGGTTTTCTACGCCTTCGCCCTTTTCAGCGCGCTGTCGATCGCCGGGGAGAAGATGCCGTGGTTGTTGGCGCAACTGACGGTGCCGTTCATCTTCCTCGCAGGTAAGGGAATCGGAAACCTAATCCTCACCATAGATTGGCGGGCGGTCATCTATCAATACGGTTGGGTGATGGTCGTCCTGACGCCTCTATTCCTCATTGCCTTTTGGCGAATAATCTTTTTCGAACATTACACCAATGTTGACATCACCCAAACCGGCGACTTGTTGTATTTCTTTGAGTTGTGGTCGTTAATCGCCTTTTGTTCGCTTGTCATCGTGTGGCTCGTTCAAAGGGGCAGGGCGCGCGGGTTTGATCAAACTTTCGGAGTCGTCGGCATCGCGCTGACAGTGTTGATGTTCGCCTTCACCATTCGTGCCGGCATGTTAGCCGTTTATGAACACGGCGACACCCCTAAAGACATGCTCATCTACACCCAGACGACGCCGGACCTGCACCAGACCATGGAAGAGATACGTCAAGCGAGGGACTTGGCATGGAACAAAGGCGAATTCAGCTTGGCGATCGACACGCGCGACGGCTTTTCGTGGCCAGTTCTTTGGTACTTCAGGGATCAGGAAGGCGTCGGTTACATCTCGTTGGAGGACGAGGGAACTACTGTGAGCAAAGAACGCACGGTTGTTCTGGTTAACGCCAAGAACAACGAGAATGTAAAGGACTCACTCAAAGATCGATTCGGCGAAGGTCGACATGTGATCTTTAGGTGGTGGTTCCCCGAGTTGTACAAGGACAAAACACCAGCAGACATATATAGCGGCTTGAAGGATCGAGATTTGCTTCGTCCGATTGCAGATTTCTGGTTCCATCGCGAGTTGCCAACCGACCTCGGTTACGTCGACGCGTACGTCTACTTCCGTGACGACACACCCAAGGCTCCCCTCCGATAGATGGGCAAATCGCCCAGCATGTCTCCAGGTGTCAGTTGATTAGGAGTCGAGCATTCTGGTTGGGGTTGGTTTTCAGTGCAGCGTTCTTGGGGTTGTTTTTCTACCTATTTGTTGACCTACAAGAAGTCGTTGGGTTTTATTTGGCCGAGTTCAGCGGCATTTTCAACCTAGAAGTCTCCAAGTTGGAAATGAGCATTGTGCTGGGTTGGCTGTCCTTCGGACTAGCCCTGTGGTTGCGATCGCGGCGATGGAGATTTCTCTTGACGCCCATCAACAACGGCATGTTCAAGCGCAAGTTGCTACCGGTGGTGATCGTTGGTTACATGGCCAATAATCTGATCCCGATTCGCATCGGCGAGTTGGTGCGTGCCTACTACCTCAACTTGCGCGAAGATATCGGCACGATGGCCGGATTTGGTACCGTGGTGGTCGAGCGCGTTTCGGATGTAATCGCGCTCGTCCTGATTTTGGCCTTGGCAACCGCGACAGCAGCCATCGGCGTAACTTCCGCCCTCGCCGACGCAACACCTGTCGGGATTTTTGAGTTGCTGTTTTTTCTGTTTGCTCCCCTAATCACCGTGGTCGTGCTCGTCGTCATGATGCCGTCGACGATTCGTTCGCTCCTAGATTCGGTAAGCAGCTTTTTTCCGCAACCGTTGCGGAGACGTATACGCGGACTTTCTGAGGATTTGATCGAAGGCTTGACCGTAGTGAAGTCCGTAGTTGCGCTCCTTAGGGTGATCTTCTGGTCACTATTGGTTTGGATCGCCGAGCTCGCCATGTATTTTTTCATAGCTCTGGGCATAGACATGCAATCCTCGTTCGACAACCAACTGGAGTTCGTCGCGGCGATCGTGGTTTTCGGCACTGCAGCAAACCTCGCCGGGATCTTCCCGTCCAGTGCAGGAAGTTGGGGTCCATTCGATTTTTTCGGTACTTTGGCACTCACTGCGCTCGGCGTTGATAACCAAATCGCTGCTGAGTATGCACTGATGGTGCATTTCTTGCTATGGGTGCCTCCTATCGTTGGAGGTTTTGTGATACTGGTTTTCGATCACACATCGATGGCGAACTTGCTTCAAGGGGCGCGGAGTGCGAAGTCGCCCGTCTATGACGCCTCAGCCAGTACAGATGTCGATGTCGAATCGGGGGTGCGATGACTGCGCCAAGATTGAGAGTTGGCATTGTCGGTGCCGGTGCCGCCGGGCTCGCCGCCGCGTACGACCTCAGCCGCGCCGGACATCAGGTGTGCGTGTTCGAGTCGGCACCTTTCATCGGCGGGCAGGCGTCGACGATACCTGTCGGCGGATTTCCGCTTGAACGCGGGTATCACCATCTCTTCACAAACGACTCGGCGATTCTTGATCTGATGGCAGACCTCGGGATCGACGACGCGATGGAGTGGTATCCGTCGAACGTCGGGACGTACGTCGACGGTCGCTTGTACAAGACGACTACTGCAACCGACCTACTCCGTTTCGGTGCGATTTCGCTGCTGCAACGAATCAAGATGGGGTTGTTCACGCTCCGGGTGCAACGGATAAAGGATTGGCAGAGCCTCGAGCCGTACACGGCCGATAAGTGGTTGAGCGAGAAACTAGGGGGCGAAGCGTATCAGGTGCTCTGGAATCCACTCTTGCGAGGTAAATTCGGTCGCTTCTATGCCGAAGTGGGCATGCCGTGGTTCTGGTCAAAGATCCACACGCGCTTCGCGTCGCGACAGGGACTGCTCGCTAAAGAGGTGCTCGGATACCCAACCGGGAGTTTCGACGTCGTCTTCGACAGGTTGGTGTCGGCAATCGAGGCACAGGACGGCTCCGTGCGGCTCGAGAATCCAGTGACGCGCGTCGTTACGCAATGCGACGGATCCTCAATCATCATCGAATCGGCGACGGTGGATGGAGAGCGATCCGACGAATTCGACTCAGTGCTGTTGACGGTTCCGTCATTCGCTGCGCCTGAACTTTTGCCCGGGTTGCCAAGCGAATACCTGGAGAAGTTGACTTCGGTCCAGTACCTCGCAGCGGTCGTGGTGATTCTCGAACTCGAGCATCCGTTGACTGAGTTCTACTGGATGAACATCGCGTCTGACGACGTCCCGTTCCTTGGCATCATCGAGCATACGAACATGCTGCCGAAGCAGTGGTACAACGATCGGCACGTCGTCTACCTCACCAACTATCTGCATCGTCATGATGAGATGTACTTGATGTCGCCTGACGACTTAATCAATTTCTACATGAGGCATCTGCCCAAGTTCAATCCAGAGTTCGATCGCTCGTGGGTGAAGGATGTCCATTACAACGCGGTCAGTGCTGCTCAACCAATAATCGGGACCAACTACGGAGCAAAGAAGCCTTCACATCGCACGCCGTTCGAACGGGTTTACCTCGCGAACACGACGCAGATATACCCGGAAGACCGTGGCACCAACTATTCGATCAGGATGGGGCGCGAAGTCGCTGGCATGATGCAATCGGATGCGGCTGGCAACTGGTCGGGTTGGGATACCGGACAATGAGGAAGTTAATCTTCAGGTGGGTTAACCTAATATGCCAGTTTCGGACGCGAACGGCGATTCGAAGTGCAGAGCAATGACATGAAGTCAGGAGCTGCGATTTGCCAGGGTTGTTAAACGGCAAGATTTCGATCATCACCGGTGCCGGCACGGGCATCGGACGTGAGGCGGCACAGATGTTTGCGGAAGCGGGTTCAAACCTAGTGATCGCCGGTCGTAGGCGTGGCCCGTTGGATGACGTCGCGGAGAAAGCACGCAGTCACGGCGTCGAAGTCGAGGTGAAACCGACCGATCTGGAGGATGGCGATGCGGCAGCGGAGCTTGGGACCTGGGCGGTCGACCACTTCGGACGCGTCGATATCCTCGTGAACAACGCCGGGCACAGCAGTCGAGTGCGCTCAATCCGGTACGTTGGTGCGGAAGAGTGGGATTCCGTCTTCAAAGTGAATGTCGAGGGAGTCTATCGGCTTACTCAATCGGTCCTGGGCAGCATGATTGAGCACGGAGAGGGCACGGTCGTCACCGTATCCTCAATGGCCGCCCTGACTCCAGGACTGTTGGGGGGCGCGCCATATAGTGCTGCCAAGGCGGCCTCATTGAACATGATCCGCGGCATGAACACCGAGCTCTCGAAGCTTGGCATTCGGGCTTGCGCCATCATGCCTGGAGAGGTCGACACGCCGATATTGGAGAATCGACCGCGCCCGCCGGACGCTGATGACCGAGCGTCGATGATGCAACCCGAAGACATCGCACAGGCGATATTCCTTTGCGCCGCGATGCCACATCGGACAATTGTTGAGCAGGTTGTGATGATTCCAACGCGTCGACGGAACACAGCGCAGGACATGGCCGCAGCGGAAACGGAAGGATCCGGCAATTGACCCCCGGGTCGACGAGCGGTTCACTCTCACTCCGTTCGTCAATGTGCAGTGTTACGATTCCATCTAACGGCGAGACGGGTTTCTTGATCACGCATTGAAGATCTTGAGTAGACATTGACGACGACAACGCAACCACAGACTCGACCAAGATTGCGCGAACGCATTCGCAAAGCACTGAAGTCGCAGATCGAAGGCAAAGAGCGTCCGCCCAGTGTAACTGTCTTATCGTCGCTATTGGCAGTTCAGGACGATCTGCACTACGTCCCCGACGAAGCGATCGAGGAAGTTGCCATTTTCTGCGACGCCACGATCAATGATGTTTGGAGCGTTGCATCTTTCTACACGAACTTTCGATTTACGCCGCCGGGCAAGGCGACCGTCGACGTCTGTTGGGGACCGTCTTGCCACCTGATGGGAGCACAGAGAATCCTCAAGGTGGTTCAGGACGCACTGGGTGTCGACGAGGAAACCACCAGCGAAGACGGCAATATTACTTTGCGTTACAGTACCTGCTTAGGTGCTTGCGCACAAGCACCCGTCATCGCTCGCGATCACGCACTCACGGGCCGGATTGATCCCGACAAGGCGCGGGAGTACATCTCAAAGCTGCAGCAGGAGCTAGAGAATGGTATCTCGCATTGAAACTCCGGCAGCGGACTACAACGAACGCGCCGGGCAGCAAACCGAGTACGCGCGCCTGCGCAGCTTAGCTACCGAACATTGGTCGAACCTTTACGAAGGCGATAAACCTTGGGTGCGTGTCGGCTTCGGCGCATCTGGGCAAGCGGCCGGAGCTCAAGGAGTGTTCGACGCATTCAAACCTTGGGCTGCGGATGGCACCAACGATATCAACCTCTCAAAGGTCGGCGCGCACGGGTTGATGTACCTTGAGCCGTTGGTCGACATCGTGGTACCAGGCAACTACCATGTGTATCACGCAAACGTCACGCCCGAAATGGTCCCCGACATCGTGGCGCACTACGTCGATGGTCGGGACGAACACCCGATGCACGCGTCAGCGCATGCTGTATCAGGTCACCAAGACGAATACACTTCCCTCTTGCCGATATGGGATCGCCTGCCGGCCAACGCGGGTCAGCGCAAGGTGCTTACAGAGAACTTCGGAAACATAGATCCTCACGACATACTGCAATACATCGCGCAAGGCGGTTATTCGGCACTCAACAAAGCACTGCTGTCCATGACTTCCGACGAGGTTGTCGACGAGGTCAAAACGTCTGGTTTGCGCGGCAGAGGCGGGGCTGCGTTCCCAACCGGCCTTAAATGGTCTTTCCTCGCGCCAAGTACGGAGCCAGTTAAGTATGTGTTGTGCAACTGTGAAGAAGGCGACCCCGGAGCGTTCAACGACAAAGGCATCCTCGAATCCGACCCGCATCGGTTGATTGAAGGGTTGATTCTCAACGGGTACGCCACCAATTCAACCCACGGCGTTGTGTTCATTAGGCAAGGACACGACATCCCGATTGAGGCAACCCGCAACGCCATTGACCAAGCTTATGAGCACGGACTGCTCGGAAAGAACATCTTGGGCACCGAATTCTCCTTCGAGATGGAGGTTTCCCTAACCGGGGACTCGTACGTGGCGGGCGAAGAAACGGCGATGATGGAGGCGATCGAAGGCAAGCGATCCACTCCCCGCTACAAACCGCCGTTCCCGGCACAAGCTGGTCTGTTCCAAAAACCGACAAACATCAACAACGTCAAGACGATTGCGTACGTCCCCACCATCGTCGTCGATGGTGGCGACGTGTTCAAACAGATCGGCACCGAATCATCGTCGGGGACTGCACTGGTCTGCCTATCCGGACACATCAAACGACCGGGTATGTACGAAGTCGAAATGGGCAAGACAATCCGACAGGTCCTCGATGAAATCGGTGGCGGACCATCGGACGGTTCGGAACGCATCAAGGTCCTGCAGACTGGCGGTCCGCTCGGCGGGGTATTAGGTGCGAGTGCATTTGATACGACGATCGATTTCGATGCCATGGCACAAGCCGGCGCAATTCTCGGTTCCGGGGGGATCATTGTAGGTGACGAAAATACCGACATCGTCGATTTGATTCGGAACCTCGTCGCCTTCAACCAGTTCGAATCTTGCGGCAAGTGCTTCCCGTGCAGACTGGGCAACACACACATGCTCGACGTCCTTGACCGGATGTGCAAGAACGAAGCACTCGCCGGCGATATGGAACTGCTAGAAAAAGTCGGCAACAATATGAAGGTCGGTTCTTTGTGCGGGCACGGGCAGCTCGGGTACAACCCAATCTCTTCGGCCATCAACTATTTCGGAGACGAGTTCGAGGCACGCTTCAACGGCGAGTTGGTGAAATCAGGGCCATTCGATGACGGTTCGATGATCTTTCCAAGTCGGACCCGCCCGTAGACCCTCAAGAAATGTAGAGCACCTGTAGCAGATGCCAGATCCAATTGAATTCACGATAGACGGCCAACCCGTTACCGCTCAACCTGGGCAGACAATTCTTCAGGCTGCCTTGGAAGCCGGAATCTACATCCCGTACCTCTGTTACTTCCCTCACATGAAGCCGTACGGTGCATGCCGAACCTGCGTGGTTGATTTCGAATCGGACGGACGCAAGATGACGCTGGCGTCGTGCACTGCGATGCCATTTCCCGGCTGCAGCGTAGAGACCAAGAACGAGTCGGTCAGCGACCTACGCCGCGGCATCATCGAACTTCTGATGTCGGAGCACCCACACGGATGTTTGACGTGTCATCGCATCGAGCTCTGTGGCCCGCAGGACGTGTGCCAACGCCATGTCGACGTCACCGACCGTTGCACGATATGCCCCAAAAACGAGCGTTGCGAACTCAAGGATACGGTGCGATCTGTCGAGTTGGATCTGCGGACACCGTTGAACTACAACCGCCGCGATCTGCCGATTCACGCCGATGATCCACTCTACGATCGCGACTACAACCTTTGCATCGTTTGTGCCCGTTGCGTGAGGGTATGCGACGAAGTTCGTGGTGATGCTGCGCTGACGCTCGTGTCGCGTTCCGGCGTCGCACTGGTTGGCACCTCGCACGGCACGTCGTTGATGGAGTCAGGTTGCGAGTTTTGCGGCGCGTGTATCGACGTTTGTCCCACGGGAGCACTCGTTGAGCGCGAATACAAGTGGGAAAAAGCGACTCGCCAAGTCAACACTACTTGCACCAACTGCGCGGTTGGTTGCCAGATGATTACCGAGGTCAACCGATTCGACAAGCTAATCCGCTTCCGCGGCAACGTCCATGGAGAAACGAATCGCGGGCAAGCTTGCATGTGGGGCAAGTTCGGTTACGACTACCCGAACCACCGCGCTCGTTTGAAGAGGGCGTATTTCCGCCGGGACGGCGTGCTGACCAATGCGACGAATGAAGAGGCATTTCAAGCTGTGGCCGATGCCTTCGGCAGATACGAACCTGACGAAATCGCAATCATCGCCTCGCCTCGAGGCAGCAACGAAGACAATTTCGTGGCGCAAAAATTTGCGCGCACGGTGCTCAAGACGAATAACGTCGACAGCGCACACAACTTCATCTCGGAGATCATCGAACGCCTATACGCGCGCTGGGACATCGCCCACTCGAAGCACTCAATTTGGGATATCGAGAATGCGCGGTCGATCTTGGTCATTTCAGGCAATCCGACCGAAGAGCAAAACGTCATGGCCGTGCCGGTCAAGAAGATGGCACGCGAAGGCGCAAAGCTCGTCGTAATCGACCAACGCGAGACGGAGTTGACGCGCTACGCCGACGTCTGGCTTAGGCCGAAGATTGGTACGGAACACATGCTCGTCATGGGCATCGCCCGTGCCGTGTTTGATGCCACTCTGGAGCAGAGCGACTACATCGAAACTGAGACCACCAACGCGGAGGCATTCAAGGCGTCGCTTTGGGGATTCGACTTGCGGCGCATCCAAACCTTGTGCGAAGTGCCGGTCGAACAGATAGAAGCTGCGGCAGATGCGCTGTGCTCAACGCGCGACATGGCAGTCCTAGTCGGTGCAGATTCAATATCCGCCGATGACTGCCCGACTTTGGTCGATGCGATCATGAATTTGCGCATTCTGAACGGAACCACACATGGGCCGGGCCAAGGTTTCTATCCCCTCTTCAAAGGAGCCAACACGCGCGGTTCGCTTGAGATGGGATGCGGTCCGGTACGTCCTGCTTCCCAGTTGATGAAGAGCCTAGATGAAGCTTGGAATCTTGGTGCACTTGTCAGCGATCAAAGGAACGTTACTGAGATCTTCGACGCGATGCGCGATGGGACGATAAAAGCGGCTGTCGTTATGGGCGACGGTCTCGATTTTGATGCGCGACAGTTAGGCGACGTTAACGAGGCGTTGCGATCATTGGAAACATTGGTTGTGTCGTCGGTGTTTGACTCTGAGTTGACCGCCCACGCCGACATCGTCTTCGCCGCAGCACCATACAGCGAG
The DNA here is from genome assembly GCA_965221625.1 of Dehalococcoidia bacterium. GTDB lineage: Bacteria > Chloroflexota > Dehalococcoidia > Lucifugimonadales > Lucifugimonadaceae > Bin127. The sequence goes on along the minus strand of OZ244903.1, from coordinate 2,100,542 downwards.
CAATCAGGCACCGTCACAAATCTCGAGTCACGCGTCCAGCTGGTACGCAAGATTAACGACACCCGATGGGAAGAACTGACAGGTTGGGAGATGTTTTGCGGTATCGCACGTGCGATGGGTGCCGATGGTTTCGAGTACGCTTCGTCGAGTGAGGTGTTTGACGCGATCGCAGAGTTGATACCGCGCTATCGCGGATTGAGCCATGAACGCCTCGAATCCGGCGGGATTTTCACCGGGACTGCGGCCACTGACCACAAAGGCAAGTTGGCATTCGAAATCATCTCTCCAGACTTCGTCGATCACCATTCCAACGGCATGTACTACGCACCTGGTCGAGTCTTGCATCAACCGGAACGCGAGACAACGTTGGGACAACGCAACTACTTGAACGCGGTCGACCGCGTTGAGGAGATTGAGATTCACCCGGACGATGCGGAGGCTCTCGGCGTAGGGATCGGTGATTCCTTGGTCATCCGCGACTATGCCGGCAAGGCCCTCGTCGAAGGGATTGCTGTGTTGACCGATGAAATACCGAGAGGCGTCGTCGGTGCTACGACCCTGTTCGCCGAGTTGGCGACATATCTCGAAGAAAGCAATTCACCGGATCCCAGTCCCATCCTGCCTGACTTGGATTTGTGGTCCGTCACGGTCGAAGTCGGAGCGAAAGCGGCTGAACCCCAAACCGCTGCTGTTTGATCGGTCGTGCACATCCAACGAATCGGCGCATGCCGTTTCGTGGGTGCGAGTAGAATAGTTAAACATAGGTGCTATCAAAAGCATCTTCGACGTAGGAGTCCGTTAGGGCGAAGAGTTGAGAGAAAGAGGGTCTACTCCATGGCGCATCCCATTGACGTCAACGACGATGATTTCCAGTCTGAGGTGCTGACTTCAGACATCCCCGTGTTGGTGGATTTCTGGGCCGAATGGTGCGGTCCTTGCAAGATGGTTGCTCCGGTGGTGGAAAAACTTGCCGGTGACTACGATGGTGTAGTCAAGTTCGCAAAAGTCGATGTCGATCAGAACCCTGGACTCTCCGGTCAGTACGGTGTTCGAAGCATCCCAACGCTACTGATCTTCCGTGATGGCGCACCGGTTGAACAAGTTGTCGGCGCGGTACCTGAAAGCGTTCTTTCGAGCAAGATTGACGGCGTCTTGCAGACTGCAGCGTAGTCCCGGCACCCAAATTCGATCTGACAAGGGCGGTCTTCGGACCGCCCTTTTTTCTTGCGTGGGGCCGGTCCGGCGAGATTCGATGTGTCCACGTTCAATGAGCGATGCCTCCGAGGATGAAGCCTGAGCGATTAACATCGAACTGCGGCATGACGCGGGAGTGGATGGGTCCTGGTGGGCTCCTCGGACTTCAAATCCGCTGGCGTGCGTCCTTCGGCGTGCGCGGAGGGTTCGACTCCCTTGCACTCCCGCCATACGCGGTTTTCGTCACGACACAGGATCGATGAAATGCGTTACACGACTTTGGGTGCAAGCGGCATTGAGGTATCGAGGATGGCTCTGGGCTGTTGGCCTTTCGCAGGCGGCTGCGTTTGGGGACCGCAATCGGACGATGACTCGATTGCCGCGGTCCACGCATCGCTGGACAACGGGGTCAATTTCTTCGACACTGCCGAAGGTTACTCTGACGATTCCAATTCCGAAGAGATACTGGGCCAGGCACTAGTCGGTCGCCGCGATGAAGCAGTCATCGCCACCAAGATCGGTGCTGCGAACCTTCATCCTTCGGTTGTCCAAGAGCACTGCGACGCGAGCCTAAAGCGTCTCCAGACAGACTACATCGATCTCTACCAAATCCACTGGCCGAATCACGACGTCCCGATTGTCGACACGATGTCCGAACTACTCAAGCTTCAAGAAGGGGGCAAAGTCCGAGCTCTGGCGGTCTGCAACTTCGGCGTTCGCGACCTCACCGAAATCTTGGAATGCGGCGTCATCGTCACTAATCAGTTGCCATACAACCTCCTGTGGAGAGCATTAGAGTTCGCCATCAAACCGATGTGCGAGGAGCGTGGCGTCGGCTTGATCTGTTACAGCCCGTTGGCCCAAGGAATGCTGACGGGACGCTACGCGAGTGCCGATGACGTGCCACCTGGATTGTCGCGAAGTCGGCATTTCAGCGGGGAACGCGAGCTTGCGGTTCACGGCGAAGATGGGTGCGAACCGGAAACATTTGCCGCAATCGCTTCCATATTGAGAATTGCCGAGGAATCGGGTGAACATCCCGCGAAGCTGGCTCTCGCGTGGTTACTCGCGCAGAGCGGCGTGACGAGTCTATTAGTAGGGGCACGCAACCCGGACGAGGTGGCATTAAACGTCCCGACTTTCGACTACGAACTCCCAATCGACGTTGAAACGGAGTTGCGCAAGGCGACAGACGGGCTCAAACTCGCACTCGGAGAAAACGCTGACATGTGGCACTCTCCCGGTCGTATGCGATGATGATCGACGCCGAACGGAAGGCCTGAGACGACACAGAAGTTCAGTTTCGGCGCGTCGGGTGGGTTGGCGATTACAGACCCACTACTGGCACAATTGAATGTTAGGGGGAATGCAGCGAGGCTGTGAAGGACGTGCCGACGTATCACATTACGCATCACCTATGGTTGCAATCAACGAAAACATCGAATCTACAGACCGACGTGAACGGCTCCGATCCCAGATTAGCGGATTGAATGAAGGGTACGTCGTCGGGGTCCTTGAGAACCACGAAACTGCCAGCGGCGACGCGCATGTTGCAGATGTCAGCGACATCGGCTACGACGGCGTGGGTCTCGATCCGAACTACACCATCGCCTTCACGAAGGAGACGCGACTGAAGAAACCTGAGGGCGTCGGAACGGACGCAGCCGGTTCTGAATTCAAGGTCGATACTGCCGACAGCGCATCCGCAGACAACGGCGTCGCGGCCAGTGTTGTCGAGGATGTCACAGTTGGCGAACTCGGGGCTCGGCAAGCACCTGGCGTTTCAGTTGACACGCCCGAAGATGTTGCCGTTGCAGTTACAGATCAGTTGACGCGCGTCGAGCGCTTGATTAACGCGATACGTGCAGACGGTCATCACGCTTCAGACATCGACCCGTTGGGGTTACTGCCGCGCCGTCACGAACACCTGCAACCGGAGGTATTTGGAATCACGCCGGCAACCTTAGACGCATCGTCCGAGATGCTCTTGGAGGCGAACGATGGCATGCGTCCGTGGCTGGCGATGCCAACCATCGGTGAGGCAATCGCCAATCTCCGGCGCGACTACTGTGGAAGCATAGGTTACGAGTTCGACCACATTCACAGCGTTGAGGAACGATCATGGTTGCAGGAACAGGTCGAAAAACAGTCGGCGATGCAGTATATGTCCGACGATCAGAAACGGTTCATTTTGGAGCTTCTGACCAAGGTTGAAGGTTTCGAGAAGTTCCTGCATAGTTCGTTCCCGGGCAAACGTTGGTACAGCCTTGAGGGCCTGGACGCCCTCGTAGTCCTTATCGACCAGATTGTTTTGCAGTCGGCGTACAACGTCAGGAAGATTGTGATGGGCATGGCACATCGCGGTCGGTTAAACGTTCTTGCGCACGTCCTATCCCAACCGTACGAATCACTGCTGACCGGTTTCCTCGAAGGTCGGTTCGCGCATCTTGCCGCGATGGAAGCGGCAGGATGGATGACGGACGTGAAGTATCACCTGGGTTCGCGGGCCGACGTCGACATTGACCGCGACGGTATCGTCGATGTTCAGATGATGCTGTTGCCAAACCCTAGTCACTTGGAGATGGTCAACCCAGTCGTGATGGGTGCCGTACGCTCGATGCAGGACACGGCGGGAGATCCCGATGATGCGTTTGACGAAGCCATGGCACTACTGGTGCACGGCGATGCCTCATTCGCCGGTCAAGGCATCGTCTCCGAATCGCTTAATTTGGGCAACCTCGACGCTTACACGGTAGGCGGAGCGATCCACGTCATTGCCAACAATCAGCTCGGATTCACGACAGAGCCGAATGAGAGCTACTCGGGTCAATACTCTTCAGACGTCGCGCGCGGATACGAGATGCCGGTGGTTCACGTTAACGCCGACGATATTGAGGCTTGTGCACTTGCTGCGAAGATGGCGGTGGCATATCGCTTCGAGTTCCACAAGGACTTCGTGATCGATCTCGTGGGGTATCGCCGACATGGTCACAACGAGAATGATGAACCTCGTTTCACGCAACCAAAGGTCTACCAACTACTGAAGGATCACCCCACGTTGCGACAGAAGTGGGCTATGGACCTCGCCGCGGACGGTGTGGTGACCGCAGAGGACATTGAATCGCTCGTCAGCGACACTTACCGGGTGTTGAGCACGGCAATGAACGCGGTTGACGGCAGCGGTGCGACAGAAGAGCGAGAACTACCGGAGGATTTGGGACTCCGTCCCGAGCCGATGGCGGGCGAGGAGTACACCGATACGGCAGTGGCGCGTGAAGCACTCCTTGATCTGAACCGGAACATCAATTACATCCCCGAACAGTTGGATTTGCACACTACGGTTGAGCGCGTGTTTGAACGGCGTCGTGAAGCGGTTGACAGCGACGAGGCGTCAATCGATTGGGCGCATGCCGAAGCCTTGGCACTAGGTTCGATCATGCAAGATGGCATCGGAGTGCGTCTCACAGGACAAGATACGGCGCGCGGCACGTTCAGCCAACGCCACGCCGTTGTATGGGACCAAAGCAGCGGCGAAAGATATGTTCCACTGTCGAACGTCGAAAATGCCAACTTCTGGGTTTACAACAGCCCACTGTCCGAAGCCGCGCCGATCGGGTTCGAGCACGGATACAGCGTCTTCTCCGACGATACGCTCGCAATCTGGGAAGCACAGTTCGGCGACTTCGCCAACAACGCCCAAAGCGTAATCGACGAAATGATCGCTTCAGCACAGGAGAAATGGGGGCAACGTTCGGACTTGGTGCTCCTGTTGCCGCACGGCTACGAAGGGCAAGGACCGAATCACTCGCACGCGCATCTCGAACGTTTTCTCGATCTGGCATCCAACGGCAACATGCGAATCGCCTACCCGACCACATCCGCACAGTATTTCCATTTGCTTAGGACGGAAGCGGCGATGCTCAAGGATCCGGATAAGGCGCGTCCATTAGTAATCATGACTCCCAAAAGTTTGCTGCGTCACCCGATGGCGGCGTCCTCACTGGAGGAGCTATCAAGCGGTATGTTCAGGCCGATTAGAACTTTCGAACTCTCAAGAGACGGAGGGAATGCGGTTCGACGTATCGTTTTATGCACTGGCAAGGTTTTCGTCGATCTGGCTAACCACCCGAAGATGAGTGATGCTGACGGCATCGCGATCATTGTTATTGAGGAGTTATACCCGTTTCCGGTGGAATTGATCGCAGCTGCTTTCGAATCATTCAAGCAACACCGAGAGGTCGTGTGGCTCCAGGAAGAACCAATTAACCGCGGTGCGTGGGAGTTCGTCCGCTATCCGCTTTCACAGATTGCTGGCAAGGACGTTGCGTATCTCGGTCGTCCTAGAAGTTCGAGTCCAGCGTCAGGTTCGAATTGGCTGCACCGGAAACAGCAAGACAGGTTGATCGATTCTGCCTTGGATTTGGACGCCACACTCTGAAACCGTATCGGGTTTGACGAGAAGAAAGTGAGTTAACTCATATGGAGCAAATTGTCGCTCCCGAATTCGGCGAATCGGTGTTCGAAGCATCAGTGGGGAGGTGGTTCAAGTCCACTGGCGACCGAGTCAACGTCGGTGAACCAATCGTTGAGTTGCACACCGACAAAGCGGTACAGGAGATTAACGCAGTCCGCGAAGGAACCATAGGTACCCTCCTGAAAGACGTCGATGATTTGGTGCGGCCTGGCGAGGCACTTTGCGAGTTTGAATCTACAGACTTAGGCGACGAATCCATTGCAGACGAGCCACTGCTGGGAGACGAATCTACTGATCGAGCGTCGGAAGCAGAAACCGACAGTGCTGAGAGTGACCGATCGCCCGCCGCCGCGGGCCTCATTGAAATTCATGTCACGGATGCCCTCAACGAGGCAGTCGCCGAGGACTCTGCCCACGACGACATGAGTGACCGTGATTTGGCAACCGAATCCGATGCCGTCGATTCTGTTGACGAGGCATCGGAAGCGGACCGTGCGACGATTGATTCGACACCCTCAAAACCGATGGCAATCTCGGCCGAGAAACCGTCCGACCGACATAGTGATCCAGACCAACGCGTTCGACGTGAGCGTCTGTCTCGCCGCCGCTTGACCACAGCGCGGCGCATGTCGCAGGTTCAAGCCGAAGCGGTGATGACTACCACATACAACGAAGTCGATATGTATGAAGTAGTGCGAGTGCGCCGCGATTTCGGTGCCGCGTTCGAAGAATCGCACGGCGTCCGGCTTGGTTTCATGTCATTCTTTGTCAAAGCCGTCGTCAACGGACTGAAGCAGTTCCCAATCTTGGCCTCCGAGTTGGATGGCGACGAGTTGATCTACAAGCAGTACTACGACATCGGGATCGCGGTCGCGAGCGACCATGGTCTGGTAGTTCCGATTGTTCGTGATGCCGATCGGAAATCGTTCGCCGAGATAGAGAAGGAAATCCGTGGGTTCGCCGGCAAGGCTCAAACCGGGTCATTCACTCTAAATGACCTGACTGGTGGAACCTTCACCATCACCAACGGTGGTGTCTTCGGATCGATGATGTCCACACCGATCTTGAACCATCCGCAGGTGGGTATTCTGGGAATGCACAACATCGTCGACCGCCCCGTCGTATTGAATGGTGAGATTGCAGTGCGCCCGATGATGTACGTGGCGTTGACTTACGATCACCGCGTGGTGGAAGGTGCTCAAGCAGTACAGTTCTTGCGGTCGGTAAAGGGGACGCTGGAGAGTGCCGAGTTGTTGATGCTCAGCAATTGAGCAATGGCAGTTCGCGAGTCGACGGTCAGAGTTGGAAGCTCTTGACAGCTGATTCGGCGATGTGGTTGCCGATAACCAGCGATGACGTTGCACCGGGAGATGGTGCGTTGAGTACGTGAACCGCGGTTGCGCTCTCGTCGATGCGGAAGTCGTCGAGCAAAGTGCCATCGCGAGCCACTGCTTGCGCCCGTACGCCAGAACCGCCAGGGGCTAGATCTGCCCGCGTCAGCTTGGGCATCAATTTTTGCAGGCTCTTGAGAAAGACGCCTTTGCGCAACGACCGATTCATCTCCCAGACGCCAATCTTCCAACTGTTCAACGACATCTTCCAAAAACCTGGGAAAGTAACTGTCTTGGCGAAATCTGCCAGCGAAATGTCTCGTTTCCTGTACCCTTCGCGCTTTAGTGCCAGCACGGCGTTTGGTCCCGCCTCAACCCAACCTTTCATCGTTTGGGTCAAATGGACGCCGAGGAATGGGAACGCGGGGTCGGGCACCGGATAAATCAATCCCTTTACCATGTTCTCGCTCTGCTTCCTCAAAGTGTAGTACTCGCCGCGGAAAGGGATAATTCGCAACCCGGGGTCAACACCGCTCATCTCGGCGATGACATCGGAGTGAAGACCGGCACAATTGACCAAGGTTTTCGTCTCGATTTCGCCTCCCGAAGTGCGCACGACGTAGTTTGTGCCGTCAGAATTGCCACTGGCGGTTCGATTCGAGATGTCCAGTACTGCGGAGTTGAAACGGACTTCGCCGCCGAGGGATCGCACCTTTTCGACGTATACATCGGCAACCTTGCGGTAGTCGACGATTCCCGTTTTCGGCGCGTAGAGTGCTTTTGTGCCTTCGACGAACGGTTCAATCTCACCCATCTCAACGCGATCGACCATTCTCAATCCGTCAACGAGATTTTGGGTACCGCGTTCCATTAGGTTGTCCAATCGTTTCTCTTCTTCAGGATTGGTGGCGACGATGAGCTTTCCGCAAACCCAAACCGGGATCTCGTTCACCCGGCAGAACTCCGTCATCGTAGCCCGACCTTGGACACAGAATTTCGCTTTGAATGAGCCGGGTTGGTAGTAGATGCCGGAGTGGATTACACCGCTGTTGTGTCCAGACTGTTGCGAAGCCGGGCCATCCGCCTTCTCAAGCACTGTCAACTTCAGTCCGGGTTTCTGCTTCAACAGATGCATCGCGGTGGAGAGCCCGATCAATCCGGCTCCTACTACGGTCACATCTTGTTGCCGGGCACTCAATTTCTGAACCTCATTGTCGATTGTGTGCTGTTTGAAACCACCATACGAGAGTCTATCAATCACCTTTGTTGCGCCCGGCGCATGCTAGTTTATTCTGAATGGAGATGTCTCGCGCCGCAGATCAACCACTGCCTCAACGGGTGAACCTTTTCGTTACCTGTCTTGTCGACGAATTCGTCCCGAAGGTGGGCATCAGCGTGGTAAACGTGCTCGAGTCGCTGGGCGTTGAGGTAGATTTTCCTCCAGACCAAACTTGCTGCGCGCAACCAGCATTCAACAGCGGGTTCCGCAACGGCGCGCGCCAAGTGGCCGCCCGTTTCATCGACACGTTTGAGGCGACCGAAGGACCAATCGTCTGTCCGTCGGGCTCGTGCGTAGCAATGGTTCGCAACTTCTACCCGGACCTGTTCCGCGACGATCCTGAAAAACTCGCGCGAGTCGAGAAACTCAACGAGAGAGTGTTTGAATTCACTGAGTTTTTGGTTGACGTTCTCGGTATCGACGACGTGAGCGTCGAGATTGAATCACGAGCCACGTATCACCAATGTTGTCATCTGCTGCGAGAGTTGCACATTGAGCACCAACCCGAACTCCTGCTCGAATCGGTGAGTGGTTTGAACATCGTGCCGATGGAGCGCAAGGAAGTTTGTTGTGGCTTCGGCGGGACATTCTCCTTGAAGATGTCGGACATCTCGACCGCGATGCTGGACGAAAAGCTGGACAACGCGTTAGCCACCGGAGCGCGGACGCTGGTGGCTGGTGACACCGGCTGCATCATGCACATGCAAGGTGGATTACGACGGCGCGGTGCCGACGTTCAGGTTGTGCACATCGCCGAGGTGTTGGACGAAAAATCTGATTGGCATCGTCTCGAACGCTGATGGAAGCAACCACCAAGAAATTCAGTGACGCGGCGTCGCGTGCGTTAGCCGACGTCCGACTTCAGCAGGCGCACGAAGTCGTTTACAACGGGTTTCACAATGCTCGCTTGCGAGCCGCGGCGGATACAGACGATTGGGAAGCGCAACGGGATCTCGGCAAAGCGATAAAAGATCATACGATCGCGAATCTCGACTACTACCTCGAGATGCTGGCCAACAACGTCGAAAAGAACGGCGGGAAGGTTCACTTCGCTGCCGACGCTGCCGACGCTAATTCGTATGTCCGCAGAGTGGCTGAAGCCAACGACGTCCAAACGGTCATCAAGAGCAAATCAATGGTCTCGGAGGAGATGGGTCTCAACGACGTCCTCGAAGCCGATGGCATTGAGGTAGTCGAAACCGACCTAGGCGAGTACATCATCCAACTCGCGGGCGAGACGCCGTATCACATCATCGCCCCAGCAATTCACAAATCCAAGGATCAAGTTGCCCAGTTACTGGCGGAAGTCTCAAACGGCGAGCGATTGGGGACCGCCGAAGAGCTGACTCGTCTTGCGCGAGAGTTGTTGCGCGACGTGTTTAAACGGGCCGATATGTCGATTACCGGCGCAAACTTTGCTGTCGCATCAACCGGGTCCATCGTATTGGTGACCAACGAGGGGAACGGCAGAATGGCGACTTCCATACCACGCGTCCACGTTGCCGCGATGGGTATGGAGAAACTCGTCCCATCTGTTTCTGATCTCAGCACGATGCTGCGCATTCTCATCCGTTCCGCCACCGGCCAACGCATCTCCAGTTACGTGACGATGGTTAACGGTCCGTGTACCCGCGATGAGGAAGACGGTCCCGAAGAGTTCCATCTTGTGATCATGAACAACGGCCGAGACCGTCTTTTGCAGGACGAGTCTCTGCGCGAGGCTCTCAACTGCATAAGGTGTGGTGCGTGCATGAACTCGTGCCCCGTGTACCGCAAGGTCGGTGGTCACTCATACGGATGGGTATACCCCGGCCCGATTGGAGCGATTGTCTCGCCTGTGCTTACTGGTTTGAAAGACGGTGCGAAGCTGCCCGCGGCATCGTCTCTTTGCGGTGCGTGTCATCAAGCGTGTCCGGTGAAGATCAACATCCCGCGCATGCTGTTGGAACTCCGAGCAACAACAGCTGAAGGCGATCGCGAGTTTCGTTCATCGGGCTTCGGTGAACGTGCTACTTGGGAGGTCTGGCGTCAAACCATGATGGATCGAGGTCGTTTTGACAGGGCATCCAAGGTTGGTCGTCTACTCTCGTCGCCGTGGACTCGAGACGGTTGGATCCGCAAAGCACCGGGACCGGTCAGCGGTTGGACCGCCAGCCGCGACTTTCCGGCACCAGCTCGCGAGTCATTCGGTGAGTGGTTCAAGAAGCGAAAGTCCGACTAAGGCGCAAATATGGACCGGGACGCATTCATCGCAAACGTTAGCCGCGCGCTGGGTCGGAACAACGTGCCAACCAGCGCGGAGGCATCGCCCAGCCGTTTCGCAGATCCCGAAAGTGCTGTTGCCGAAGCCGATATTGTACGGCGCGATGTGGTGGATCGCCGTCACGTACTCACCGACGACGCCGTGGCATCGCTCAAACAAGGAAACTGGAAGGTGCACCGCGCCGGAACAGTAGAGGATGTCGGCGAGATCGTGACGAGGATATGCCAAGCGATCGGTGCCAAGTCGGCGATGCTATCTGGCCACGAGATCTTGCAGGAGTCGCAACTCGCTACGGCATTGACGCGCGACGGGATGGATGTCTCTGAAATGGTGTTGCCAGACGATCTGGACGACGCAACGCGTGCTCAAATTCGCTCCGAGTTTAGAGATGAAGCGTTTTCCATCGACGTGGGCATCACCGGCGGGGATTACGTAATCGTCGAGACGGGGACGCTAGTTTTGCATCCCAAGAAAGGCGTTTCTAGACTGATTTCCTTGGTGCCACCTGTTCATGTAGCGGTAATGCGAAGCGAGCAGATTTTGCCGTCTTTGGACGAACTATTCTTGCTCGAGCAGGTCGACATCGACAACGGACTGCGTCACGGTTCGATGAACCTCGTCTCTGGCCCTTCGCGCACTGGCGATATCGAAGCAGAGATCGTCCAGGGCATCCACGGTCCGCTAGAAACTCACATCGTCCTAGTGGGTTGAGCATGCGTCAACGATTCTGTGATCGCGTCTACTTGCGCAGAGAAATGTCGAGTGCGCGACAAATCTGCTCGGTTGCGTTAGTGACCAACGGTGCCGTCTCGGCCATCGCATCGTCGATTGTCATGCAGTGGTCGAGGATGCTAAATGTTGCGTCAATGCCGTGTTCGTGAACCAACTCGTAACCTTCACCCAATCCGCCTGAAATCTCGACGGTCGGGATGTCAAACTGCTTGGCTCTCTGGGCTACTGCGACCGGTGCCTTGTTGAAGATCGTCGACCGATCAGTCTGACCTTCGCCGACGATGACAAGCGACGCACCGACAATCCTGTCGGAGATGTTGAGCGTGTCGATTATGATATCCGCACCGGCGCGTAAAGTCGAGTTTGTGAATGCCATCAAACCGGCACCCAGACCGCCGGCAGCACCCGCGCCCGGAAAATCCATTACGTCTTTGCCGAGGTCTTTCTTGATAATTTCACCGTATCGGCGTAGAGCGTCATCGAGTTGTCGCACCATCGCACCGTCAGCACCTTTTTGCGGACCGAAAATCGCGGATGCGCCAGTTTCGCCGCACAGCGGATTGTTGACGTCGCAGGCGACATCGATTTGAACTTCGCAGACTCGCGGGTCGATGTCCGAAACGTCGATTGTTTCAAGGGTCGCCAATGCTGCCCCGCCTTTGGGAAGCTCTCGACCATTCGCGTCAAGCAGCTTCACGCCGAGAGCCTGCGCCAAACCAGCCCCGCCGTCGTTCGTTGCACTGCCTCCGATTCCGACGATTAACCGCTTGAATCCCAGATCCAGGGCTTTGGTCATTAACTGGCCGACGCCGTAGGTCGATGTGACGAGGGGATTGCGCTCCCGAGGTGACAGCAACACCAATCCAGACGAACGTGCCATTTCAATGGCCGCAGTGTAACCATCGCCAAGAGCACCCCATTGCGCGTCAACCGGGCGGCCGAGCGGATCTTCGACGGTGGCCTTCAAGATCTCGCCACCAGTAGCGTCGACTAACGATTGCAGCGTGCCGTCGCCGCCGTCAGCGACTGGAATCAGCTCTATCTCCGCGTCAGGCCACACCCTTAAAACGCCTTCGCTCATTGCGCGGGCGACTTCGATACCGGTGAGGCTCTCCTTGAATTCCTGTGGTGCGATTACAATCTTCATGTCATCGATTTCGAGTGAGGATCATTGAACTGCGATGTTGCGTCGGGTTGGATTACGCGATTCATCGTTGATGATGGCGATCACCTCGTCGGTAACGGCATCCAACGCACCTTCGTGGTTGATTACCTGGTAGTCGAACTGTTTCGAATTCTCGATCTCGGTTTCCGCTGCTGCGATTCTCGTCTCGAGGTCCCGCTGACTGTTAACTCCCCGCCGTTCGATGCGTTTACGCAACGTCTCCATGTTGGGGGCATGGACGAAGACCATCACGGATTTCGGTGCCAACTGTTTAATGCGCAATGCACCTTGGACATCGACTCGCGTGATGACGTGTTTGCCATCGGCCAAAGCGTCCCGCACCTGTTGCTTGGGTGCACCGTAGTAGTTGCCGTAGACCTCCGCCCACTCGATGAGTTGGTCGTTTTCTATGAGATCCTTGAATTCGTCTTCTGAGACGAAGTGGTGATTGACTCCGTCAACCTCACCCGGTCTAGGTGGACGTGTCGTGGCTGTAACGGTGAAGTGGAAGTCGAACCCTCGCTCCGCAAGCCGGTCAATGATGGCGTCCTTGCCGACCCCCGACGGCCCGGATATCACGACGACCAGCGGTACACGTCCCTCGCTTAACGATGAACTTTTGTCTTCGGACACCGAAGTCTCAAGCAACGCTACCGCCTATTGACCGAACCGCGTCCCAGAACTGGGGATAGGAGATGCTGGCGCAGTCGGCATCGACCACGGTTATCGGATCTTCGGCTACTAGGCCGGCGATTCCCAACGCCATGGCAATTCGGTGATCGTCCTGACTTTGGTAGGTGCCTCCTGCCAACTCACCGCAACCTACGATCGTCATGCCGTCGTCATGCGCCTCCGCCTCGACGCCCGCGGCAATCAACCAATCGACGGTCGCACTGATGCGGTCCGTCTCTTTGACACGCAATTCGGCGGCGTCTCGGATTACCGTCTCTCCTTCGGCGAATGCTGCGGCCACGGCGATGACAGGAATCTCATCAATCAGGAGCGGGATGATGCTGCCTGCCAGCTCGGTGCCGCGAAGGTCGCTCGATTTGGCTACTACGTCGGCTACAGGTTCACCGGCGACGATTCGTTGATTGGTGAGATCGATGTTGCCGCCCATATCTTTGAGAGCGGTAATGACGCCAGCTCGTGTTGGGTTCACCCCTACGTTCTTGATGACGATTTCGGCATGCGGGTGAACGATGCCTGCCACGAGCCAGAACGCTGAACTTGAGATATCACCGGGGACATCGACGTCAATCGCTTCCAATTCGGAGGCGGTGACGTTGACACTCAACCCTTCGACTTCAATGGAAGCACCCATCGCCGACAGCATGCGTTCTGTGTGATCGCGGGACATCTCGGGTGAGAATATGGTCGTGTTTCCTTCAGCGCGCAGGCCGGCGAGAAGTATCGCTGATTTCAGTTGTGCACTGGCGACTGGCAGTTCGTAATCGATTCCACTCAGGCAACCGCCCTTGAACTCGAGCGGTGCGAGCGTGTTGTTCTCTCTGCCGCCTATAATCGCGCCCATCTTCGACAACGGCTGAATGATGCGTCCCATCGGTCGGGCCTGTAACGATGCATCCCCTGACATCGTCGCCTTGAAGTCGCGACCTGCGAGAATGCCTGACATTAAACGCATCGTGGTTCCACTATTGCCAGCGTCGAGGACAGTTAGGGGTGCTTTGAGACCGACGGTTCCAGCACCGCGCACGACTAGCGTGTCGCCGACGTCATCGTTTTCGACCTCGATTCGCTCGACTTCGACTCCGAGGTCGCGCATGATGCCCATCGTCGACATGCAGTCGTCTCCGGGGGAGAAGTTCGTCACCGTAGCATCTCCGTTTGCGATCGAATTGAGCATGACGGCTCGATGCGAGACTGATTTATCTCCTGGCGCGACGATCTCACCAGTAAGTCGGCGAGGGCTACCAATCGTTAGGTCCAAGAGGCATCCTTTCTAAGGGATGGAGTGCAGAGAGCTCTCACATCTTCCGACGGTCATACTTCGTCGGATCATCTTTATCCCTGTTACCACGGAACACTCTGTAGATAAATCCTCCCATCAGCATCGACGCGGTCGCTTCGCCACTCGATGGCAGTGGTTCCGCGCGTTGGGCTTGCGTCGGCGGGGTGGGCGTAATCCCGAGGTCCAAGCGCAGGCGGTTCTCCCAGGCGTTTACCAACTTGTCTGCCAGCGGCCCGTCGGGGTCCGCAACTTCAATGTCATTCTCCAAGATGTGCTTCACGTCGGCGAGTTGGTGCGAAATCTGGTCGATCCAGTGGATTAACATGTCGCGATTAGTTGAAGCCATGCCGTTCACCCAAGCCGGGTCCGTGGCCATTGGTGCGCTCATTGCGACGAAATTCTTCCCGACAAACTTCGAAATCTCGTGCCATGAAGGTGAGTCCGCAGCTGCGTTCAATGCCGACGCGGCCACGAGCAATGGTGCGCCTTCGACCGCCGCCGAAAAGCTGTCGTGTTCGTCAGCGTCCATAAAGAGTGCGCTCGCCCCGAGATCTTGACACATTTCCTGTACGTCGCGAATTGCGGACTGTCGGCTTGAGGGGTGCGGCACGATGGCGTAGGGTGACTGTGCGAACAGGAACGGAGACGGTTCGTCGCGAGAGTTGGCGTCGCCTTTCACTAACGGATGCCCACCAACGAATGAGACATTGCTGGGGAGCAACTCCTCAGCCCAACGGAGGATTGATCGTTTCGTGTTGCAAGTGTCAGTGACGGTCGTGCCGTCCTTTAGGTACGGAGCAATCGTCTCCAAAATGTCGTAGGTGCGAAGCACCGGCAAGGATATGACTACTATGTCAGCGTCTCGAACTGCGACATCGAGGTTCCATTCGGCTGAGTCGACGGCCTTGATCTTCTCCGCACGCGCATGCGTGTCTTGGTCCGGGTCGTAACCGACAACTCGGTACTTATTGGGGTGTTCGACCTTGAGCGCGAGTCCGATTGATGCGCCAATTTGCCCGGTGCCGATGAGAGTTACGTTTTTCATTATGTTTGGTCTACCTTCCGACGCCACTGATTCTGCGCATTAGTTCCGTCCTGAGGCGTCGTCACCTTCATCCTCGAATCGAGACTTCAGGAACTCGTCGAGTTCATCCACAACCATTGCGGTCTCAGGTTCTTGCGCCACTTCCATCTCCGAGTCGTAACGCTCCTCAAGGGCGCGGATGTACTCTGCGGCGTTCGGCGTGTTTTCTAGTGAGTGGTCGACCCTGGCGTTGAATGGTTCGATTTCGCTCTCGAGTTCCTCGACTGGCACTGAAAAACTGGCCACGTTTTGGAGCTCATTCACGATGCCCAAAGTCATCGCCGGGTTCTCAGTGTTGGGAAGATAGCGCGGCGCGTGGCCCCAGATTGAAACAGACTTGATGCCTCGCCGCGAGAACTGGTCAATGGTGGCCGAAGTCATCCCGGCCGGACCCTCGTAGTTGGGAGGAGAGTAACGGATATGTTCGTAGCGTGGACCCAAGTCGTCGTGAACCGTGGTGCTTACGACTACCGCTTCGCGCGTATGAGGAACTTCGTCGAGTAGTGCTCCCACTGCCGCGAGCATCTCGACGTTTACGGCATTCGCGACGTCCGCGACCAAGGTCGTGTAGGTTTGCCATTTCATGTTCGGTTCAGTTCCGACGAAGAAGACCATGTCCGGCCGGTTCGACCCTTCCGAGGCCAGGTAGTAGAACTCATTGCAGGGCCAGATCAACTCGCGTCCTCCGTCGTCGGAGTTTTGTACGTGCGGGCGCAGTTCAGAAAAGATGTAAAACTCCTCGGGTTCGATCTGCGCAAACTTGACAGCACCGAGTTTGTCGGCGACATAGCGCACAGCGTTGGTTGCGGATTCACCAGCGTCGGACCATCCCGACCAAGCGGCGAACATCAACGCATTTTCGAGTGCCGGTTGTTCTCTGATGATGAGCTGATCGCTCAAATCTGCGCTCCGTCCAACGTTCTTCCATGGGCGAAATGTGGTATGTGCAAGTCTAGCATCTGCTTGCTTGGGTTGAAGTTTGCGAACCTAATCGCGATGCAGTTTGAAACTCGCGCGTGGATTTGAACGACTCCAAGGGCAGACGAGCGAAGGTGGAGCCAACGGTGGGATTCGAACCCACGACCTGCAGTTTACGAAACTGCTGCTCTGCCACTGAGCTACGTTGGCAATGTGAGTCTCAATGGTTGGCCATCAAGCGTAGTTCGATGATAAAAAACGCATTCGCTGGCACTTCAAGGCAATCGGCACACGTAGATCATCTCCTCCGATTCAGGCGTCAGTGGCGATCCGTCGAAGTCGCCGTATGCGGCGCATGTTTGTAATCCCGCATCGGACAGCATCGCCAACACTTGGTGGTGGTGGAGGTAGCGGAAGTCTACGTTGAGGCTTTCGCAGCTCACGAGTTTTCCGTCTCGGTCAAGCGTCTGAATCGTCTGCACACACCGATTTCGTTGGGTATCCTTGTCGAACCGATTCGTGCCGGTCAGAATGTGCCGACCCCCATTGACCTCGTCTTCAACGACGCCGAGCAGGAATATCTCCTCTGGGTCTGAGTTTAGGAGTTCATCGGTCGGTTGAAACAGGTTAAAGATCAATTTCCCGACTTCACTCATGTGTCGCGCGGCGCGCCGAAGAACCTCACTTTGGGAGGATTGATCCAGTACCAGGGCCAAGGTATGTGCAGGAACGATGACGAGATCGAAATCTTTCTTAGGAAGATCCAGTTTCGTGATGTCGCAACGAAGGAGCTGCAACGTGCCGGGCAACGGTGCATCACCGATTTTGCGCCGCGCCACTTCTAACATTGGCTCGCTCAAGTCGACGCCAACCACGTGGTGCCCGAGAGCGACTGCTGGGATCGCGATCCTTCCAGTACCGACTCCTAGCTCGAGCACCTTGCCACCCGTCCTGGCGATGGCGTTGACGTAGTAGTCGAGTTCGCCGCAAGGTGCTGCTTTGTAGAAGATGTCATAGAGCGCAGCCCAACGTTCGTAATCCATGCCACTAATGTACGTCGGATCGTCGCTGCCGGCAGTTCGACTAGTGGGATGCAGGTTCCTCGCGACGCGTCGATCAAAGGAGCTTCCGTTGATGCGGTATTCTTAATTCATTCCTACTGTAGAGCGTGCGGTCAATAACGAGGGTGAGTTGCCAACATGCCGAAACTAGCATCCCGCCAAGAGCGTTTGGGCACTGAGACTGCGTTTCTGACGCTGGCGCGAGCACGGGAACTGGAGGCGCAAGGCCGGCACATCGTCCACCTCGAAATCGGTGAACCCGACTTCGACACCCCGACGCACATTAAAGACGCGGCGAAGCAAGCACTCGACGATGGTTTCACTCACTATGGGCCGTCGCCCGGAGAGATGCCCGTGCGCGAGTCGATCGCTAGACATCAAACCGAACGCCAGGGCTACGATGTCGATGCAAGTCGAATCATTGTTACGCCGGGTGGCAAACCGGTCATGTTCTTTTCGATTCTCGCGTTGGTTGAGGAAGGCGACGAGGTAATCTACCCCAACCCTGGATTCCCGATTTACGAGTCGATGATCAATTACGCCGGTGGGACGCCGGTTCCGATTCCGCTTGAGGAACGATTCGACTTCTCTCTGGACGTGCACCGACTGGAGTCGCTCGTCTCCGATCGGACCAAGTTACTAATCGTCAACTCCCCGAACAACCCATGCGGCAGCGTAATTTCCGACTCAGATCTCGAAATCATCGCCAAGGTGGCAGTTGAGAACGACCTCGTAGTGCTGTCTGATGAGATCTACAAGGACATGTACTACGAAGGTGGCCACACTTCGATAACGAGTTTCGACAACATGATCGATCGCACGATAATCCTTGACGGATTCTCCAAGAGTTACGCGATGACAGGTTGGCGATTGGGATACGGAGTATTCCCCGAGTTCATGCTCGACGCAGTCACGAAGCTGATGACGAACTCGGTATCGTGCACGTCTGTAGCGGTCCAGATGGCAGGCAAGGCGGCTCTTGAAGGTCCCCAAGAATCGGTGGGGGAGATGATGGAAGAGTTTCGTACCAGGCGCGACTTGGTCGTCGAAGGCATGAACAGCCTTCCCGGCGTGTCGTGTCGCACACCCGGTGGTGCGTTTTACGCCTTTCCCAACATATCCGGCACCGGGTTGGACAGTCGCGCATTCGCCGAACGCGCGATGGACGAGGCCGGGGTAGCGTTGCTGTCCGGCACCGCATTCGGTGAACACGGCGACGGATACATCCGCATTTCGTTCGCCAACTCGCAAGAATACCTCAAACTCGCCATTGACCGCCTGGGCGAGATGTTGTCATAGGCAACGCAACGCAACGCCTTTAGACTTTAACCAGGAAGTGCTGTTTACTGCACCCATCCTCACGCATCCGATTCCACGCGGTCCGCGCCGCGCCGGTTCGCAGAGCCATACCCGGTGACTTTCATCAGATCGCGGGTGTTGGCGCGGGCGATAGCGCGCATCACGTGAAGCGTGTTGCGACGAATCTGTTTAGGAACCGCTTCAACCACCGTTTCGGGTACGTCATTTAGCAGTCCCCAAAATGGCGGGAGTTCGGAACGACTCATCATGCCGGCGGGTGCCATTATGTAGTGGAAGTCCGCACATGCCAAGAAGCGAGGGTCGTGAAACTTGGTCGAAAGGATTGAACTCCTGCGTCGCTTGGCCGCAAGGCGTTCGTTGACCTCGTCGTGATCCGCCTTGGCGAGACGGTAAGTTGGCGAGGCTTTCCAATCTTGACCGCCTTGCGCGCTTTCGATTGCTGCTTGCCGGGCGTCGTCAAGCACTATCGCAGTCAAATCGGCAGCGCGTTGGAGATTTTCGACTTCGGCGTCGTTGCGTTGTTGGTCGGACTTCGAGTTGTGATCACGTCGCATATCGGCGCGGGAGGACTTGACCTCAACGATGAATACGACGTTGTCCTTGCCGATGCCGACCAGATCGACAATTCGGCCGCCCGGCCCTTCGAGTTTCACTTCCATCCCAATTGTGCGACATTGTGCAATCTCGTACAACCATTGCCAGGCAGCCCATTTTAGAGCGTACGTCAGGTGTGTCTCGGTCGTAGATTTCAACCGAATGTGAGCCTCCGTCAAGGCGACCGCAAGTTCGGATGCTTGTGCATGTTGGTTCACGCTTCGCTCTGGAGCATTGCGCCAATCAGCGGCGTTTCGAGATCTGGATAGGGTAGCTTGACAAGTAGTGATACGTATGTGCTATGATAAGATTCGTGCAAACGTACTAAGTTGGATGGTAACAGATGCAAACCGCGAGGAGGTACTCATGACCATCACACGCAGCGCAGGTGCCGTATCGAAATCGAGAGACTTCGCCATCGTAGGTGTTGGCGGAGGCGGAGCGCATACCGCATCCGAGATGGCGCAGATCGTCGGCAACGCCGCAGAGGTCATCTTGGTCGATCGTGAAATCGAGGAGATGAACGCTTTGAAACGCGGGCGCAAATTCGCCATCGGGTATCCGATGTTTCCGCAACCTGAAGACGAACATGATGACACCGACATCGTCGACTCCAGCGATTTATTCCGTCTCGGGACTGCGCTATCGGGCGTCGATTTGGTTTTCGTGATGGCCGGTTTGGGTGGAACCGCGGCCAACGAGTTGATGCCGTCGGTATTGCGAACCGCGATGTCGACGTGCAAGCACGTCCTGGCCATTGTAACGTTACCGTTCACCTTTGAAGGTCGCGGTCGGACGAGCACGGCACAGACTGCACTGGACCGGATCAAGGCTACAGGTTGTTCATTGGCATTGATCAATGCCGACAAATCGCTCTCCGCAGTGGCGCAAGCAGGTACCCTCGCCGACGAACTTTCCGCAGCGAAGGCACGTGTCGTGATGAACGTCTTGTCTGCTTCCGGAACTGACGAACGCGGATCACTCAATCCATCGGAGCAACTTTTGGAAGCTATTCAGTGCACCGGCGAAACATTCGTATCGTATGCCGCGAGCGAAGACGCTTCAGACTTCCGCAAGGTCGCACGGCAAGCGATAAAGAAACCGTTAACCGACGGACTTGATTTGGCGGACGCCGATCTCGTGAGCGTTGTGGTTGCCGGTCCGCATGACATGCCGATTAAATCGTTGAACGCGATCATCAACATCATCCAATCTGGCACATCGGATGAAGCGGCATTCTCCACGTCGTTCATAGCCAACGAAACCGACGATCGATCGAAGCGTATCCGCGTCAGCGTGCTCGCTGGCAAACGAGATCAAGTAGCCCGCGAGTCCTTTCAAGCCGAAAAGTTGCCGAAGTCATTGCCAGTGCGTGATCTTGCCCCGCAAGCGTCATTCGGATTTGAACCTTCTTCCGTGGAAACCGACGATGATCTGATCGGCGCACCCGATTGGTTAGTCGATTCACCCCGACACGTCGATCGGGAACCCGCACTGGTGTGAATCCAATGATCGACCGCTAAAGGAGGCACGATTTCGTTGGCTCACGTTCGGCAAATCTGTGGGCCGCTGCGTATCCGGAAGGGAAGGGCGTTGAGTTGCGTCATCCATCAGTCGCAAAGCGGGTTTCAGCCTCCGTTCACCCGTCAAGTCTGACGTACTGCAATCTCAACGTCCTTTCCGCCGGCATCGAGATCATTCAACCGCCGACTTTGCCCGGTCCAGCAACGTTTTCGCCGAGAAGGTGCCTAGCGATGTCTGCCGAGAACTTTATCTCCGAATCGTCTTCAGGTTGATAGCCAAGGGCCTTGCGTGCCGATTCGAGTGACCAGAATGCTCTGGTGTTGGCACTGATCCCGTAGACGATGAGGAATGGGATGCCGTGAATATCCTGAATGTCGGGCGTCTCAACCGCGCGCCAAAAGAGTTGCCTCAAGTCCCGTTGAGAAAAGTGTGCACCCAAACCGCGTTTGAACGTTGATTGTCCGGAACCTCCGTGCAATGCGTCGGGTGACGACATCAAGGCATCGGCATCAGTCTCTCTGGGATTACCAATTCTAACCTGCACCACCTCCAGTTTGCGGCCGAACGCACCGCTAGCGTAGGGAAACGCCAACAGTTCGTAGGCTGCTTTCGCCCACCCGTAGAAGTTATCGGAGAGCGGAACCTCTTCAGGAAACACCATCTCCTTCTTGCGGTTGTGAATCAACGCGTGCTCATACCAATCCGCGGCATGGTTCGAGCTTGCGATCACAACGCGCTTTACCCCGGCGTCAAACGCACTTCGATAGACGTTGTTCGCCATCTGAACGTTCTCCAGCTCAGTTGCGAAACGGTCTATCTGCGGAACAGCGTCACCATATACGCCACCCGGGCTCGACCTCTTGTAAGCCAAGTGGATGACCGCGTCCTGTCCTGCAAAGAAACTCTCGTACCGCGAACGGTCTGTGTCGATTAGGTCGGTTACCTCAATGCCTGCGATTGCGTTCCCTGCGCGGTCGGTGTCGGTGGCGTCGATGAGCGTCAGATCGTATCGCTTTCGATACTGGGTCAGCATTTGCGAAGCGATGTAACCGCTCGCACCCGTGATCAGGACTCGCAATTTGTCAGGCATATGGCGCACCTCCGAACTGTTGATGTACCGATGTTACGAGCGTGGTCGGCCAGATGTGTTGTTGATGCGGATGGTGTCTTGTTCCCGCACCGAGTGCATGTATCGCATCGCCAACGATCATGGTCGTCAAATTCGATGTCAGCCTATCAACTACGAGGTCGCGGCCTGTCCCGTGACATCAGCTCAATGGGATAGGTATCTGCGATGAGGTCGTGAAGTGCCCGACGGTCCTCTCGAAATAAAACCATTAGAAACCCGATGTACAAGATGATCGCAGAAACGGCCGTCGCTGCGGCCCTCGCGAATCCGCGAGGAACACCCGTGATTTCGCCATTGGCATTCAAGACGTATATGTTGAAAACTCGTTTTCCGAGCGTAGCCCCGTACATGCCGACCATCAAGCCGTTGTAAATCCACGCGATCAAGAGTGACAGTAGATACAGTGGCAAGGAAAACGACCCTTCGTTGTCGTCAGGGACCGAATCGACGCCAAAGAGTATCGGACTCAGGACATTGAGTGCCATCATTATTGCGATGAACAATACCATCTGGTCAATGATCCACGCTCCCAGGCGTCGCAAGAATCCGGCGGGCGGACCGTAGGCCTCAACCGCTGCGGGATTCCCTGTCTCCATGAAGTCCCGCTGCTCCACCTTGCGTTGGGCATCAAGGTAAGGATCACGCGTTTCAGCTTCGTACGCAGATCTCGATTGCCAAGAAGGTTCTTCTCGGCGCGTACTTTCCGTTTCAGCTCGAGCCCATTCTGTTTCTTCATTGGCTCGAGCTTCGGCGGAAAACCTGCCGCCAGATTGCGCACCGGTGTTCAGCCGTCGGAGCGTTTCTTCGTTCGACCACCGTCGCTGTCGATCCGTGAATATTGAGCGTAGATCTTCGGGGTGTGGTCGATTGCCGTCTGTTGCTCCATGCCCTTCAGACTCCGTGTCTGATGCATCTGCCGGCATTCTTTCCTCGTGATCTGGCATGACTCAATTATGCGAGATTAGCGGTGGAGCGTGCGACAATTGGTAACGGTCGTGAGTATCACTGTGTAATGGAGTCCTAGGAATGGTTGAGTCGGGTCGAACGGTTGCGTCGTATGAGGGTAAAGTCAGGGCCCCGGAGTTCCCGTCCGATCTTGAGTGGATCAACACCCAACGACCAATCCAACTCGCTGAACTCAAGGGCAAGATCGTAATCCTTGACTTCTGGACGTACTGTTGAATCGACTGCATGCATATACTTCCGCAGTTGCGGAAGCTGGAGTTGAAGTACGCAAACGAGTTGGCAGTCATCGGTGTTCACTCTGCGAAGTTCGAAACTGAAAAGGCGACAGAAAACGTCCTCGCCGCCGTCCGCCGTTACAACGTCCGTCATCCAGTCGTGAACGACGTCAACCTGCAGGTGATGTCGTCATATGCCGCCCGGGCATGGCCAACATTGATGTTTGTCGATCCGAACGGCCGAGTGATCGGGAAGCATGAGGGTGAGTTCGAGCTAGAGGCGATGAATAGGCTTATTGCCGCGATGGTCGAAGAGTTCGACGCGAGTGGCATTCTCAATCGCGGACCACTCCCGTACGTGTCGGGTTTTGACGCAGTTGGAACAAGCGATCTGGCATTCCCCGGCAAAATATTGGCCGCGGAGGATGGTCGCCTTTACATCGCAGATTCGAATCATCACCGAGTCGTTGTAGCGGATGTCAATGGTGCCGCCGTCGACGTCATTGGCAACGGTGAAAGCCCCCTCGCGACCGATTCATTCGAGTTGCCGCAAGGTATCTTGAATCCTTTGGGCAGCGAACGAGCGTTCGATGAAGCGGTTTTCGATAACCCTCAAGGCATGGCATCAGACGGCGACGTTCTTTACGTCGCCGACGCTGGCAGCCACACCATCGACCGGGTCGACTTAACCTCCCGTACGGTTTCCGTGATCGCCGGTACCGGCGAGCAATCGCTGATACGCCACGCTGGCGGCGACGCGATGTCGTTTCCGCTAAATTCGCCTTACGACCTCGAATACAGCGATAGCACGCTCTACGTCGCCATGGCCGGGATTCACCAGATTTGGGCGATGGACGTCGCAACGGGGGTGATAGTCCCTTTCGTCGGGAACGGTCAGGAAAACATCGTTGACGGCGCGCGTATGGAAGCACTACTAGCGCAACCAAGCGGTATAGCACTCGACGGTGTCAATCTCTTCTTCGCCGATTCTGAAGCCAGTGCAATTCGCGTGGCAAAACTCGGGCCTGGAGGGCGAGTGGTGACTCTGGTAGGTACCGGGTTGTTCGCCTTCGGTGATCGCGACGAGATAGGCAAGAAGGCGGAGCTTCAACACCCACAAGGCGTAGCATCCGCACCAGACGGGGTATACCTGGCGGACACATACAACCACAAGATTAAGAGGATCGACCTGAAAACCTTGCGCGTAACCACGGTAGCAGGAAGCGGCACGCAGGGATTGTGCGATGGCGAAGCGTTGAGCGCACAGTTCGACGAACCTGCCGGGATTTCACATCGCGATGGCATCGTCTATGTCGCCGACACCAATAATCACCAGATTCGACGGCTCGACGTCGAGGCTGCAATCGTGGAGACCATTGAGATTACAGGATTTTGATCTACCGCCTCGAGAACTTATCGCATCCGAATCCTCAGGACATGCAATCTTGCCGAATCGACTAGCGAACGAAACCTCACCGTACCTTTTGCAACATAAGGACAATCCTGTCGACTGGTACCCGTGGGGCGACGAGGCATTCGCCGAGGCAAAGTCGTCAGATAGACCGATCTTCTTGAGCGTCGGTTACTCGGCATGCCACTGGTGCCACGTGATGGAACGCGAGTCGTTCGAGGATGCGGAGATCGCTTCGTTGATGAACGAACTGTTCGTCAACATCAAGGTCGATCGCGAGGAACGTCCAGACGTGGACTCGCTATACATGTCGGCGGTGCAGTCGATGTCTGGGCAGGGCGGATGGCCGATGTCGGTGTTCATGTCTCCGGACGGTGCACCTTTCTATGGTGGCACGTACTTTCCTAACGAAGAACGTGGCGGTATGCCGTCGTTTCCTCGCGTGTTGAGTGCAGTTGCCGAAGCCTATCGAGAACGTCGCGACGACATCGTGCGAAACTCTTCACGCGTGATTGAGGCGATCGAATCGCGTTCGCAGTCACGCGTGAGCGTGGAGCCGATCGACCGCACGCTGTTCCATTCAGCGTTCGGGGCACTCAGCCCCGAACTCGATTGGCAACGAGGAGGACTTGGATTGCAACCCAAGTTCCCGCAACCGATGTTGCACGAGTTCCTGTTATCCCATGCGTCGTTGCAGGGCAACGGGACTGCTCACGAATTCGTCGATCTGACTCTCACGAGGATGGCGAATGGCGGGATCTACGACCAAGTAGGCGGCGGGTTCCACCGTTACTCGGTCGATGCTGTTTGGTTGGTGCCTCATTTCGAAAAGATGCTCTATGACAACGCTCAGCTCGTGAGTCTCTATCTCCACGCATGGCAGTCCAATGGCAACCCGTTCTTCGCCACGATCGTTGAAGAAATTGCCAGTTACCTCGAACGGGAGATGCTGCATCGAGGGTCAGGCGCGTTCTACTCCGCGACCGACGCCGATTCGGAAGGCGAAGAGGGGAAATACTTCGTCTGGTACGCGTCAGAGTTGGAATCGATTCTCGGGAGTAGTCTGGCGCAGCTAGCTTGTGCCTATTGGGGTGTCACGCGCGAAGGCAATTTCGAAGGGCGCAACATTCTCCATCGACCACGAACGGATGAGTCGGTTGCCGACGAGTTGAAAATCACCGCAGAAGCATTGAAGTCTCGCATCGCCGAAGCGAAGCGCATTCTCTACTCGGAAAGGCTAAAGCGCGTGCCGCCGTTGACCGACGACAAGGCGATAACGAGCTGGAACGCACTCGCGATGAAAGCGTTCGCAGAGGCTGGAACCGCACTCCAACGTCCCGACTGGATCGAAGTTGCGGAATCCAATGCTGAGTTCATTTCGGCGCGGCTCACGCGTTCCGATGGTCGATTGATGCGCAGCCGCAAGATTGGATCCGAAATCGAAGCATCAATCCCGGGGTTTCTCGAAGATCACGCATACCTCGCCGACGCACTTCTGACGCTCTATGAGTCGACATTTGACATTCGTTGGCTTGAGGAAGCGACTCGCATCTGTAGTGCAATGATCGATCTTTTTTGGGATCCCGAGACAATGGTTTTCTACGACACGGGTTCGGATCAAACGGAGTTGATAGTCCGCCCGCGCGACATCTTTGACAATGCGCAACCGAGCGGCAGTTCGGCGGCTGCTTTGGCACTTTTGAGATGTGCGGCGTTCACTGGGCACCAGGAACACGCGCGCGTGGCCGTGGCCAATCTGCGCTCGGTACGTGATCTGATGGAACGCGCTCCTTCTGCATTCCCGACTTGGCTCCAAGCCGCCCAACTCTATGCCAACCCCACGAAGCAAGTCGTCATCGTCGGTAAGAAGTCCGATCACCGCACGCAAGATCTGTTGGACGCCGCTCGAAGCGGATACCACCCGGATCGCATCGTCGCACACTTGGATCCTGATGCGGGTAACTCGCTGCCACTCTTTGAGGAACGTCGGACGATTGACGGCAAACCTACAGCGTACGTGTGCCGCGACTTCGCGTGCGAGTTGCCGGTGACCGACGTTGAAGCAATGATCGCTCAGTTGCAGGACGGCAACTGATACAATCTCAAGGTTAGCAAGCACCTAAGTGCGCTTCCCCTGACGCAAAAGCCTGGGTTGGCGAGACGCCCAACCCCATCCAATCGACAACACGTAACCAGCATGCCAATCTACGAGTACAAGTGCGAACGCGGTCACGTTTTCGACGAGATGCAAAGCTTCGACTCCGAACCGGTCTCTACGTGCGGCGACTGTGGTTCCAGCGCGACTCGTCAACTGTCGGTACCGATGGTCCTTTACAAGGGCTCAGGTTTCTACACTACCGACTACGGTCGCAACGGATCCGCCTCCCGCTCGAAGTCCGACTCAGAATCGGGTAGTTCAGACTCCAAATCCGATGCAAAGTCGGAGAGCAAATCCGAGACCAAGACATCCTCATCCGTCGACTCGGACTGACGGGGTTTTCAATCCGTGCGATTTGTGATCCAGCGTTCGTCAGGCGCACGTGTAACGGTCGATGGCGTAACCACTGGTGAGATTGAACAAGGTCTCGTGATACTCGTCGGCGTAACGCATGACGATGAACAAGCCGACATCGACTACCTCGTCCCCAAAACTGTGAACCTGCGGATATTCAGTGCTGAGGACGACACGTCCGGATTCGACCTTTCGCTCAACGACGTCGAGGGCTCGGTGTTGCTGGTGAGCCAGTTCACGCTCTTTGCCGACACGCGGAAGGGTAGACGCCCCGGATTCACTGCGTCCGCACCCGGTGAAGTTGCCGGTCCAATCTTTGAACGCGTAGCGCAGGCGTTCAGGGAAGAAGGCGTCAATGTCCAACTCGGCGTGTTCGGTGCGATGATGAACGTCGAACTTGTCAACGAAGGTCCAGCCACGTTCATCCTAGATTCTGCAGATCGGCATCGCTCACGCCGCAACGGATAGACGACGACCGTCGTGCTAAACCGTCGCTAGAATCTTCCCTACCGTCGACGCGCGATCGACGGAACGCTTCACCACCCGGGACACCATGCCGACCATATCCACATCAGCAGTGCAAAAAGTCATCGACGCGGCCTTGCGAGAGGACGACGTCGATAATGACGTAACGACGCGTGCCGCTATCGGAGACCACTCAGTGCCGACGCGTGCTTCGTTGGTCGCCAAAGACTGTGGCAAGATCGCCGGCATCGGCGTCGCAGCCCAAACCTTTCAGACTTTGGACGCCGAAGTCGCATTCGACGCGAGACTTCGAGATGGTAATGCCGTCGAACCCGGGTCGGTCATCGCAACCGTGGCTGGCGAGGCACAACCAATTCTGACCGCAGAGCGGACGGCACTAAATCTTGTTCAACGAATGAGCGGTATTGCCACCTTGACCGCAAAATTCGTGGCAGAGGTCGGGGAAACGAGCGCAACGATTGTCGACACCCGGAAAACCGTGCCCGGATTGCGAATCATTGACAAGTACAGCGTCGTAGTTGGGGGAGGGAAGAACCACCGCATGTCATTGTCCGACGGCATCCTCATCAAGGACAATCACATCGCCGCGTGCGCAGTAATTGGCATGTCGCTTCCAGATGTCATCTCTCAAGCGCGCCGGGACGCCCCCTTTGCACTCAAAATCGAGGTAGAGGCCGACACCTACGAGCAAGCAATCGCGGCGATTGAGGCCGGTTCCGACATCGTCTTATTGGACAATATGGAACCCGAAACAATCCGAGCGGTCTTGCGACACCGAACAAGCACCGTCCAATTCGAGGCATCTGGCGGCATCACCCTCCAAAACGTCCGTTCAATCGCAGAAGCCGGAGTCGACTTCATCTCCATCGGCCAACTCACCCACTCCGTAACCGCCCTTGACATCTCCCTCGACTTCGATTTCGAATAAGGGGAGTTTGGGGGAACCCTACTTCTCCAGGAACTCCTGGAGCACGTCTTCGGAGAAGTCGGCGTTGGTGTAGACCTTGGAGACGTCGTCGAGTTCTTCGAGTTCGTCGAGCAAGCGGAGTGCCTGCATCGCTTCGCTCTTTTCCAACGTGATGGTGCTGTTCGGAACCATCGCTAACTCGGCATTTTCGATAGCGATGTTCTCAAGGCTCTCGAGTTCGGACTTGGCGCGTGCGAAATCGTTAAATGCAACCGTAACGTTGACGTACTCATCGTCGATGTCGACGTCTTCTGCGCCGATTTCCATCACTTCGAGCGCGATCTCTTCGGGATCGGCATCGTTGACGATGACCGTAATCAACCCCTTCTGCTCGAAGTTCCACGAAACGGATCCGTTTGAGGCCAGGTTGCCGCCGCCTCGCGTAATCTTCGATCTGATGCCGGAGGTAGCGCGGTTGCGGTTATCGGTGAGGGTTTGGATTATGTAACCCGTGCCTCCTGGACCATAGGCTTCGTAGGTCAATTCTTCGAGCGTATTGCCTTCGCCACCGGTGCCTGAACCGCGTGCGACTGCGCGTTCGATGTTGTCCTTCGGCATGTTCTGCGCTTTGGCGTTGTCGATCGCCAAGCGCAATCGGAAGTTCATCTCCGGGTCTGGAGACCCTTCGCGTGCCGCGACGGTGATCTCCCGGGACAACTTGGTGAATAGTTGTCCTCGTTTCGCGTCCGCAGCACCTTTTTTGTGCTTGATTGTGCTCCACTTAGAATGGCCTGACATTTACGTCCTCCTGCCTAACGTGGCGTTCAATCCGCTGGCGCGTGGATCCTATTCGACGTCGACGCTGGCGCGCATGTTGGACTTGGTCGCGGCTACTCTTACCAACGATTGCATGGCGTGCACAACGCGTCCGCGCTTGCCAATCACCTTGCCTTTGTCGTCGTCAGCCACACGCAATTTGATGCTGAGACGACCGTCATCCCACTGCGAATCTACCTGTACTGCTTCGGTGTCTTCGACAAGCACTCGGGCGATGTATGCGATCATCTCCCGCATCTCTGCCTCGCCTTCAACGTCGCCGACATCTAGATCATATTCGGGATCGGCAGGTGCGATGTATGCGTCGTCATCCTCATCGAACTGCTCGGGAGAGTCAGCTTCGCTGGCCGCTTCGGCGACGTCTTGATCCGGCGCGATGGTTATGTCGTCTTCTTGTTCCGGTGTCGCGTCGGCGGTGTCGGCCAGCTTTTGCGTTGTTCGTTCATCGTCACGCATTGGCTTTCACCTTTTCGAGGATGCCTTTCGACTTCAACATTCGCTCGACCGGGTCAGACGGTTGTGCACCTTTTCGAAGCCATTCGAGAGTTTTGTTCTCGTCGAAATCGATCTGCGGCGGATCTGGCATCGGGTCGTAAAATCCGACCTGATCGATGTATCTGCCGTTCTGCGATGCACGTTGGTCAGCAACGACGATACGGTAGTAGGGCCGTCCGCGTGAACCGATTCTCTTGAGTCTGATTCGGACCATAGGTCTCCAAGTGGGTTGATCGTGAACTGAGGTGCGCGGTAAAGGTATGGCGCAACCTACAAATTATGATTCAACACACAATTTTATCGCAACTGGAGTTAAGTCTCGATTCGTGCCTTCCGTAGTGACCATCACCCCATCAGGACGCGTATCGCGATGATTGTGAAGGTCCTTTTCTTTGCCGGTGCGAAAGAACGCGCCGGTGTTGATCGCGTTGACTTGGACGTCGCGAAAAGCGCGACCGTGGGTGAGATTGTCGAACGCGCGGTCAAGCAAGTTGGCTCAATGGACTTGGGCCTCGCGCGAGTCATGCTCGCACGCAATGGCGAGTACGTTGATCGCGATGCATCTGTTGCCGATGGTGACGAAATTGCTGTGATACCTCCGGTGAGCGGCGGGCAAACCGATGAAACCGGCCTCCGGAAGACTTCGCACGTATCGATTAGCGGTTCTCGAATCCGACCAGAAAGCGTGGTCGAGATGGTTGGCTCCGATGCCGATGGCGCGATAGTGGTATTCCACGGTGTGACGCGCGACCACAACGAGGGAAGACGGGTGTTGCATCTCGAGTACGAAGCGTACTCGCCGATGGCAGAGCGCGAGATGCTGAGTATCATCGACGAGATGCGTCGAAGGTGGGACATCGGCAAAGTGGCGGTGTGCCATCGAACCGGGCGCGTCGACATTGGCGAGATTAGCATGGTGCTCGCGGTGAGCGCAGCACATCGACGACCTGCGTTCGAATCGGCTCTGTACTTCATCGATAGGCTGAAAGAAGTAGTTCCAATCTGGAAGAAGGAGTACTTCGAAGGCGGGGAGATTTGGATCGGCGATACGCCTGGTTGACGTCTCGGAGCCTTTCCGACGTCGCCCGATTTATCATCAAAGGTTAACCCGTCGCGACTCGCACCAGCAGTCAGTCGCTTTTCTACCCCTGTCACGCATCCTAAAGTAGACGCGTGCAAATGTACGGTTTTCAACTTTCATGGAATCAAACAACGTCCCCACAAATAACCACGTAGTCTCGGTTTCAGCACTCACCAAGACTTATGGCGACTTCCTCGCGGTCGACGGCATCGATTTCGACGTGCGAAGAGGCGAAACCTTCGGACTGCTCGGTCCGAATGGGGCAGGGAAGACGACCACGATGCGAATGATCGCCGGATTATCGCCGGTCACACGAGGTTCGATTCATGTCGCCGGAATGGATGTAACGAAATCGGGGCGCGATGTCCGGAACGTCATCGGCTTGGTAACTCAGCACGACGGTCTCGACAACTCACTCGTTGTGCGTCGGAATCTCGAGATGCATGGCTTTCTCGCCGGCCTCTCCTACAAGGATGCCCTGAAGCGGACTCGGGAAGTCCTCGGATTCTTCAATCTTGAAGATCGTGCAGACTCCAGCATCTACACGCTATCGGGCGGCATGAAACGTCGACTTGCAATCGCCCGCGCCATGATGTCGAGCCCGATATTGCTCATCATGGACGAACCGACGACTGGCCTCGACCCACAGAGCAGGAACCGCGTGTGGGAGCAACTCGGTGAGCTGGAACGCGCTGGCGTCACCATCATCATGTCGACTCACTACATGATCGAGGCGGAGACTCTATGCCATCGTTTGGCGATCATGGATCACGGCAACATCCTCGATATCGGCGAGCCACAAGAAGTGGTTGAGCACAACGTGGGTGGGCAAGTCGCAATCTTGAACATTGACGAGTCTGCTTCCCAATCGCAGCGTGAGGAGTTGCGTCGCCGCCTTGATGAGGAAGAGCGCGATTACACGGAAGTAGGTGCGCGGATTATGGTTACTGCGCCGAAGGGCCAGAAACCGGACGTAGCGTCGCTCGAATCCGCGGTGCCAATGCGGGTTTCGTACCGCCCGGCGAATTTAGAGGACGTATTCCTGACGTTGACCGGTAGGGAGTTGAGAGACGAATGAGCACAGGTGAGATTTCCTTCATCACGGAGACACCACACAGCTTGAACACGATCGTTGGCGTACGCCCACGGAGCGTCGTCGCTTTGTGGTTACGGCATTGGTTCGCGTTCATGCGGTTCTGGAAGTACTCCGTCGCGTTCATGTTCGTAGAGCCGACAGTAATGATGATCGGCGTAGCCGTCGGCATCGGACGGCTCATACCGACGTTACCGGGCACCGACATCGCGTACCCGGAGTTTGTCGCTCCTGGCATCATCATGGCAAGTGCCATGTTCACGCCATTGGTCGAGTGCTCGATGGGCGTCTATAACCGCATGGAAGCGCAGCTATACGACACGCAGCTGACAGCTCCTCTATCGGTGATTGAGGTGCTGATCGCGGACATTTCATTCGCCACCACGCGCGCGATCATCAGTTTCGCTATGATTGCCGCATTTGCGGTGTTATTCGGTTGGATCAACGATTGGACCGTGGTGTTCGTAATCTTCCCTGTGGTGTTGACCGCGATACTGTTTGGCGGCGTCGGCTTCTTGTTCTCGACTACGGCTCCTCACTTCCAGTTCGTAACTCTGGTCTTCACCGTGATCGGCACGCCATTGTTCATATTCAGCGGCATCTTCTATCCATTTGAGGTCTTGCCGGCGTGGGCGCGCGCGATTTCGCAGTGGTTGCCATTGAGTCCGGGAGTGTCTTTAAGTCGCGGGTTGTCCACCAACGTCTGGGACCCGTCCATGCTTTGGGACGTCGCATATCTTGTCGCAATGATCGTCGTCGTCCTTCCAGTTGCCTACGTCTTGCTCCGACGGAAGTTGATTAGCTAACCGATTCTGGTTGTGTGCGCCCGGCGGAGTTGGCGTCGGACGGGCTTTGCCGAGGTCATGTACGGGCGATAATTTGTATGGAAGTTGTTCGAAATCTTCGGGATAGAATTGTGGATACGCGGAGGGTTCGCATAGAGGCCTAGTGCGCCCGCCTGCTAAGCGGGTTGGGGGTGTTGAGCCCCCTCGCGGGTTCGAATCCCGCACCCTCCGCCATCCCGGCACCCCAGCATCTCGCCGACACTCCATTTCAATGCTCAACCGCTGACGCGGTGGCAATAGTTTGACTCAAGAGAATGAAAAAGTACATCCTCTTTGATCACGACGGCGTCCTTGTCGACACCGAATACTGGTACTACAGAGCCGGCGAGCTCGCATTGGCGGACATCGGATTGAAACTTGACAAGGACCAATACCTCCGCGACATGAGCCAAGGATTAGGTACGTGGACTCAAGCTCGGGCGGCAGGGGTTGACGAATCGACCGTCGACAGATTGCGTTTAGTCCGCAACCAGAATTACGAGCATTTCCTGAGAACGGAGTCGATTGAGATTGACGGTGTAGTAGACACGCTGGCCGAGTTGTCGAACCATGTCCGCATGGCGATCGTGACGAATTCAACCCGGGTGTACTTCGAGATGATTCACGAAAGTCGACACATCACCAAGTTCATGGATTTCGTCCTCATGCGCGATGATTATGAGCGTGCCAAACCACACCCGGAGCCATACCTGACCGGATTGCGACGCTTCCGGGCAACCAGTAAAGAAACCTTAGTCGTCGAAGATTCCCTGCGAGGTTTACGGTCGGCTGTGGCTGCCGGTATCGACTGTGCAGTCGTCGACAACGATTTCACGAAGGGTCAAGACTTCTCGACAGCCAGCCATCGGATCACGACACTCGGAGAGTTGAATGGAATTGTGCTCGAAATGGGTTGAGTTTGCGCATGCCTGTCGATCAGGACAGCTTGCTTCGGAACCCGACCTGATCCTCTTCCGCCCTTTTCTTAGCCTTCCGATGCGCTTTGCGGTCGCGAATTGCATCTATGTGTAGACGGATAAAGGTGATGGCTGATGCGAACAACCCCGACGCACCTACTGTGGCGATCGCTTCGGTCGACATACGGCACATGGTCAACCAAACCTTAGGCCAAGTCTCGTCGATTGAATCGCCACGCTCCGAATCCCAACGAGACGATCGAGATCGCAAGTAGAACCAATGCGTGCCATGGTGTGATGCCGTGGACGAACGGTTTATCGCCGATGTAGTAGTAGGCGATGGACAAGTACTGTGTGAACTGCAGTTCTTCGACTTGTGGTGCGACGAGATTCACGATGTAACCGAGTGCGGTCAACGAGGCCGGTACAGCCATTGCCAACGTCTTGCTTCCAGTTGCTGCTCCGATGCCCAGTGCCATGAACCCTGCTGCGTAGACGAGCAAGATCAGACTTACCGACATCTGAAATAGTCCGCCCAACCAAATGTCGTAACTCATGATTGCAGCACCTGACACGATGGATAGTGCGATGGACACTACGGGAACCATGCCGACGACCAACAATGCGCCACTCTTGTGCAGTAAGACGGCGTTGCGGGAAATCGGATTGCAGATTAACTGATCCAACGTCTGTCCCTCTTCCTCACCTGCAACCGCCCCCATTCCCCGGTGGATTGCGAGCGCAATCAAGATTACCGGTGCGAGCACGCTGTAGGGATCGGCACTGAAAAACCCCTCGGGCGTGGCGAACTCTTCGGCACTTCCCACGAATGCCTTGAAAAAGTCGGGCAAGTCTTCAATCAGATCTGCGAATCCCGATGCGACGTCGGGGTAGAGCAACGCGATGTAGAGCCCGATCAAGAACAACCCTGCGCTCACAAGGATCGTCGAACGTCTCCCGTCGCGCAGCGTCTTCAGGAAGATGTTGCGGTACATCAGATCCCGCTACCGCAAGTCTCGGTTGTTGAAGCGATAGATACCGAATATTAGTGAGATCGCAGCAATGCCGAATAACACCAGCGAGTGCCAAGGCGTAAGACCATTGATGAACGGTTTGTCTCCCACGTAGTAGTACATCACGGAGACGTACTGGGTGAACTCGAGCGATTCGACCATCGGGGCGAGTATGTTCAGGACGTATCCCACGGCGGCGATCGTCGCGGGTACCCCCATCGCCAAGGACTTGCTTCCCGTCGCCGCCCCGATGCCCAACGCGAGAAATCCCATCGCGTAACCAACGAGCAGAAAACTCGCCATCATCTGGAACAAACCGGATAGTGAGAACGAGTAGTCCATGATCGCTGCACCAAGCAACAACGATGCTGCGAGTGCCACTGAAGGCGGCAAACAAGTGATAACAAGTGCCAGACTCTTCTGGAGTGCAATCGTGGTGCGACTCACTGGATTTCCGAGGAGTTGATCGAGTGTGTTTGCTTCTTCCTCACCGGCAATGGCATTCATGCCTCGGTGTATCGCCAGTGCCATAATGGTGATGGGGCCAAGCACGGTGAACGGTTGTGCGGTAAAGAATCCTTCCGGCGTTGCAAATTCCGCTGCGTCGCCGATGATCGTCTGCATGAACTCCGGCAACTCGCCGATCATGCCTGAGAAACCTTCGGCGATGTCTGGGAAGAGGACTGCGACGTATAGCCCGATAGCGAATATTCCCGCCGAGATCAACAGCACCGATCGCCGGCCGTCGCGCATAGTCTTGACGAAGATGTTGGCGTCCACGGAGTTGGCTGGTTGAGGTGCCGTAGTCGATTGGTCGATGACGGGTCAATCGTGCGCGGAGTAGTACTCCAAGAAGATGTCTTCAAGGGTCGCGTGCGTCGATTCAAACACGGTTACGCGATGTTTGCTCGCAGTCTTGATGACCGAATCCATCGCGCCATCGCCAGTGACTGTCAACGCAAACTGGTCGCTGCCACCATCGGTGACGGTTACGCCTTCAGTTCCGTTGAACAAATCCGTAGGCACCGCATCGGAGAAGCGAATCTTCACCGTCCAGAGATTCAACTCGGTCAGGTCGGCGACCGAGCCTAAGGTAACCAACGATCCTTCGCGGATGATGCAAACGCGATCGCAGGTGGCTTCGACCTCGGACATCACGTGAGACGAAAGGAAGATCGTCTTTCCTTGCTGCTTCTCTTCGCGCAGTAACTCTTGGAACTCATGCTGCAGCAGCGGGTCGAGTCCCGACGTGGGTTCGTCGAGTATCAGCAAGTCCGGGTCATTCATGAACGCTTGGACCAGACCAATTTTCTGTTTGTTGCCTTTGGAGAGTTCGCCAATCTTCCGCGTTGGGTCGAGGTCGAACCTTTCGCAGAGCTCATCAAGTTTTGTGGGGGGCGTTCCCCGCAAATTGTTGAAATACTCGGTTACTCCAGAACCCGTCATGTGGTTGTAGGTCACGAATTCGCCAGGTAAGTATCCCACGCGTCTACGGATGTCGATGCCTTGCGTACGCGGGGACATGCCGAATATCGATGCATGTCCGGCGGTTGGCCGGATGAAATCGAGCATCAACCGGATAGTCGTAGTCTTCCCGGCTCCGTTCGGTCCGAGGAGCCCGAAGACCTCGCCTTCGCCAACCTCGATCGAAAGATCTTGAATTCCTACGACGTCGCCGTAGTGTTTCGTCAGATTCTCGAGTTGAATGACCGGGCGGTTTTGCATCAAATTAACTGGCGAAGACTGTCGGAGCGACCGATTAACCGCCGACCTCAAGCATGCGCTCAAGGGCGACGAGTGCGTGGCGTTTGGTTTTGCTGTCAACTTGTACAACGTTGATGCCAACGCCTGCCATTATTCCTTCGAGTACCCACAGCACATAAGCCGGATGGATTCGATACATCGTCGCGCAAGGGCAGACAACCGGATCTAGGCAGAATATCCGTTTGTCTGGGTTTTCGTCGCGCAGTCGATTGACCATATTGATCTCGGTGCCGATGCCCCAGGAAGTCCCAGCTGGTGCGCCTTCAACCGCCTTGCGAATGAACTCCGTCGAGCCATACATGTCCGCCGCTTCAACAACCTCTCTCACGCATTCAGGGTGCACGATTACATTCACGTTGGGATCGTCGCGCCGTGCGTCCTCAACTTGCTTCACCGTGAAACGAGTGTGAACTGAGCAGTGTCCCTGCCACAGGATTACCTTCGAATCTCGGATCTGATCCGGCGTCAGTCCTCCCATCGTTTTGAACGGGTTCCACACCAGCATGTCGTTGGGGTCGATACCTTTGGCGATGCCAGTGTTGCGGCCGAGGTGTTGGTCTGGCAAGAAGAATATTCGTTTGCCCCGCGCCAATGCCCAATCGTAGGCTTTGCCAGCATTGGATGAAGTGCAGACCAGTCCGCCGTTCTTCCCGCACAGGGCTTTGATTGCCGCAGTGGAGTTCATGTAAGTTATCGGCACGACCTCGGCGAGATCACCGTCGTCGTTGTCGCCGAATATTTCCATCAGATCGTCCCAAGCGTCGGTGACATCGTCTGAAGGGGCCATGTCGGCCATTGAGCAACCTGCGGCCATGTTCGGAAGAATGACGTGTTGATCGTCGTCAGTAAGCAGGTCCGCAGTCTCGGCCATGAAGTGAACACCGCAGAAAATGATCCACTTCGCCTCATTGGTCGCCGCCGCTTGTTTCGACAGCAGATAGGAGTCGCCGCGGAAGTCGGCGAACTGGATGACGTCTTCACGCTGATAGTGGTGCCCAAGCACTACGGCTTTCGAACCGATTTCCTTACGGGCGTATCGAATCCCGGCCTCAACCTGTTCGGGTGACATCTTGAGATACCGGGTGGGCACCTTCTGCCAACGAACGCCGGAGTTGAACTCTTGTTCCAGCGTGCGCGTCCGGAGGTTGCCTTCCGTCTGACAGAAGGCCGACTGCTCAAGCTCGGTAATCGGGATGATTGTCTTTTCGGTGATGCCGCTGGAATACATCTCGCCTCCTAGTGGATGATCCGTAGCTCAGGCGTTGATGGGTTGCCCGACGAGGGACCAGGCAGTTGCTTCCGTTATATCGATACGAACTGTGTCTCCCGCGTCACAGGATGACATCGTCTCTACGTCGTCGATGTAGACGATTTTGTCATGACGGTTCCTTCCGAAAACCCTGCCCCGTTTCGTGCCTTCAAGCAGGATTTCAAAGGATTGACCGACTAGATCTGCGTGTTTCTCGCTTTGAATCTCGAATTGTACCGCGTCTAGGTGCTGATGCCGACGCTTCTTTTCCTCGTATGTGACGGTGTCCGGGAACTTCCGAGATGCCACCGTCCCTGCACGTTCGCTATAGGCAGCCGAATGCACCTTGTCGAACTTCACACGCTCGATGATGTCGATCGTGTTCTCAAACTGCGCTTCATCTTCGCCCGGAAAACCGACAATCACGTCGGTAGTCAATGCGACTGCGTCGCCGAGGATGCCGCGTATCTCGTCGATCTTCTCGAGGTACTGAGTGCGGGTGTAGCCGCGGCGCATGTTCGCCAGAACGACGTCGTCGCCGGCTTGGAATGGCAGGTTCACCGTCTCGCAAACTTTGGTTAGGTCTGCAATCGATTGGATGATGCGCGTTGACATGTCATTCGGGTGTGACGTTAGGAAGCGGATCCGTTCAATGCCGTTCACCTCGTGGATCGTTTCCATCAAATCGGCCAAATCCTTGCGTTCGTCCAGATCGTGCCCGTACGAATCGACGTTTTGTCCGAGAAGGGTAATCTCCTTCACTCCGCGGTCTGCCAGTTTCTCCGCTTCCAACACCAGTTCGTCGACCGGGCGACTGACTTCGCGGCCGCGTCGGTAGGGGATGATGCAAAATGTGCAGAACTTGTCGCAACCGTGGGTGATCGGAACGAATGTTGCGACCTTCGGACGTTCCGGGACTAGATTCGCGAGACACCCGTCAAAATCGCCTTCCGAAACGTCATGGCGAAGCGCGATCGCATCAAGAATCGGATTGAAATCTTGGGGACGCGCCCAGACGTCAACCTGTGGAAACCGACGACGCAGTTCGCCGTCGGACGGACCGACCATGCAACCCATCACCGCAATCATCCTATTTGGATCGGCGTCCTTGACCTTCTTCAGCTTGCCCAGCATACCAGTTGCCGTATCCTCCGCGGATTGACGGACCACGCAGGTGTTCAGCACGACGACATCTGCCGTTTTGGGATCTTCCACCGATTCAAGCCCAAGACGCCCGAGTCCCGATCCAAGACGCTCGGAGTCGGACATGTTCATCTGACATCCAACCGTCCAGACGTGATATGTGGGAGCCGTAGCCATCCTTAAACCCGATTTTACGCGAACGGGACTATCCGAACCATGAGTCCAATCTCGTGATCAGTTCACGCAACCGACGCACAACGCTGGAGGAGCCGGCAGCCCGGCAGCATTGAAGAAACTATCCTGAGACGGCGCGAGCGAGTCCATTTTGCCAAGCGTCGGCAGCAACATTTAACCGAATTTCGATTGATGCACCGAATTGGATGGCATCGCCACCGACAACACCGATGCGAGTTGCCCCGACCCCGCATTTTGAGGCCGCGTCGAACACTGTTGCCGTTGCATCCGGTTCGATTGAAACCACGATGCGAGATTGATCCTCCCCGAAGAGCGAAGCCAGCCAGCTTCCGTCCGCCGCTGCTCCAGTTTCGAACTCGATGTGGACACCGACTCTGCCTTGAATTGCCGATTGCGCAAACGCCACGGCAGATCCTCCGAGAGCACAATCGTGCGCGGACTTCAGCAATCCGTCTTGGATGAGTTGTCTGACCAACCTTTGCAGTCGCGCTTCCAGCTCCAAATCGATCTCCGGATTACCGCACATCCGCTGACCGAAAACCGCCTGCGCTTCACTACCAGACAATCCTTGCGGCGTGCCCCACGGTGCGTCGGGACCAAGTAGGAGGATCACATCTCCCTGATGCTTGAAGCCTGTCGTCACGTGTTTCGTGACGTCTTCTAGGATCCCAAGTGCACCGATGATCGGTGTCGGCAACACCGCGCCTTCCGGTGCTTCGTTGTAAAGGCTGGCGTTGCCGCTGGTCACCGGGACGCCCAAACGTTCTGCCGCCAATGCCATCCCCGCAGTCGCTTCGCCAAGCTGATACTGCACGTCAGGTTTTTCGGGATTGCCGAAGTTGAGGCCGTCCGTAAGGGCGACCGGTGTCGCGCCGACGCAGGATACGTTGCGACACGCTTCGGCGACGGCGATGGCGGTTCCGACCTTTGGATTGAGGTAAACATATCTCCCGTTGCCGTCCGTGGTAACGGCCAAGGCGCGATCCGTTCCTTGAATGCGGAGCAGTGCGGCGTCGCCACCCGGCGGGATGACCGTGTTGTTCTGGACTTGGTGATCGTACTGTCGCCAAACGGAGTGCTTTGACGCGATGTTTGGAGATTCGAGGAGTTTCACAAGCGCATCAGTCGGCGATAGGTTTGAGGCCACCAGACAATTCGGATCACTTGACTGCAACTCTGCCAACCAATCCGGCTTGCTGGCACTGAATCTGTACTCCGGCGCATCAGTCAAAGTCTCGATTGGGGTGGTGGAAATGACGTCAACACCGGACTTGACGACTACTTCGTCGACAGCGTTAAACCGCCCGATCACTGCGGCATCCAAATCCCATTTTTCGAACAGATCGAACAGACCGGCTTCGAAGCCCAGTTTGACGGCGAAGAGCATCCGTTCTTGGGATTCTGAAAGCATCACCTCATAAGGCGACATCTCTGTCTCGCGTACCGGAACCGCGTTGACGTCGATTTCGATTCCGAGTTGACTTCGCTCTGCCATTTCGATGGCAGCCGATGTGATACCTGCCGCGCCGCAGTCCTGCAATCCGACGACACCTGGCAACTCGATCGCTTCAAGGCAAGCCTCGATCAACACCTTTTCGAGGAATGGATTGCCTACCTGCACGGTTGAGCGCAACTCCAACTCTTCTTGAAATGTCCGTGACGCCAAACCGGAGGCACCGTGGATGCCATCGCGTCCAGTTTTTGCCCCGACAAGTACTAGCAGGTCACCAGCCGCCTCCGCGCGTGCGCTGACCAACTTGCCGTGTCGGACGATACCGACGCACATCGCGTTGACCAATGGGTTGCCAACGTAGCTCGAGTCGAAGAAGACTTCGCCGCCGACGTTTGGGATGCCGATGCAGTTGCCATATCCAGATATCCCTGAGACAACCCCGTTGAATAGATAGCGTTGACGATCGTTTTTCGGCGGACCGAAGCGCAGGGAGTTCATCAAGGCCATCGGCCGTGCACCCATCGCCAAGATGTCTCGCACGATGCCACCAACCCCGGTTGCCGCACCTTCGTATGGTTCGACAGCCGATGGATGGTTGTGCGATTCGATTTTGAACACAACCGCATATCCGTCACCAATGTCGACGACCCCTGCGTTCTCGGCACCAGGTGCGACCATTAAACGTTCAGAGCGATTTGGCAGCGTTCTGAGTAGAGCCTTGGTGTGCTTGTAACCGCAGTGTTCACTCCACAGCGCTCCGAACAGACCGAGCTCGAGGGGATTGGGCTCTCGGTCGAGACGATCGACAATCGCCTCATACTCGCCGACCGAAAGAGCTACCTCATCCAAGAGATCTTGGTTGATCGTCATTTTTCGTTCACCTATGCGGCGCGAGTTCGAGGCGATACTCGAGGGCAATCAATGCGCATCGATAGCGTTCGCGATCGATCGCCACAACTGGTTGCCATCCGACGATCCCAATATGGGTTCGCACGCACGTTCGGGGTGCGGCATCATCCCAAGTACGTTGCCGCCTTCGTTGATGATCCCTGCGATGTTGTTGATCGAGCCGTTGGGATTTGCGGCGGCCGATAGTTCGTTTGAACCGTCAACGTAGCGAAAAACGACGCGACCCGATTCTTCGAGTTCCGCTATGGTGGCGTCGTCGGCTTGATAGTTGCCCTCGCCGTGTGATATCGGCATCATAACCCGATCATTTTGGCAGTAGGTCGACGTGAACGGCGTGTCCGTCGTCTCGACCCTCAGGGCGATTGGGGAACATCGAAACTCAAGATGATTGTTGCGGATTAACGCGCCGGGCAATAGCCCTGATTCGCAGAGTATCTGGAAGCCGTTGCAACTTCCGAATACGAAGCCACCATCTTCAGCGAACTGTTTGATGGCATCCATTACCGGTGAATGGGCGGCGATGGCACCACACCTCAAGTGATCACCGTAGGAAAATCCACCGGGCAATAGTATGGCGTCGAAACCGTCAACGTCGGTTTCCCGATGCCAGATGTACTCCGCATCGAAACCGATTACATCGGAAACCGCGTAGTGCATGTCGCGCTCAGACCATGAACCCGGGAATACGACAATGCCGAACTTCATGGGATCGCCGCCGTACTGGACAAGTATGTGCTAAAGAAATTTAGCGGTTTTTCTCGGTCGACTTGCGGCTCTTACGGACTTTCGCGGCCAGCTGTCGCTTTCGAGTAACGCTGGGAGGTTCAAAAGCCTTACGCCGCCGCGCTTCCGACAGAATCCGCTCGTGCTGCACTCCGCGTGTGAACCGGCGCAGCATGCCTTCAAAGCTCTCGCCCTCTTTGTTTTTGACCTCTACCAAGTGAAGATCTATCTCCTGTGAGACGGGTACGATGGTGCCCAATTCAGGGCGTCTAGACGACACTTGATGATATCACTTCCCGATATGCGCCTCGAACAACCTGAGACCCTCTCGTAAACGCTCCAGGGTTCGCTCACGACCGAGAACTTCAATCGATTCGAATAACGGCGGTGCAATCCGTTTCGCCGACGTGGCGACTCGGATTGGGGTGAAAAGTTGGCCTGTTTTCAACCCAGTCGACTCGGTCAAGCCACGCATCGCAGACTCGATCTCCGCAGTCTTGAACGGGCATACTTGCCCCAACGCTTTGATGTTCGCCTGCAAAGAGATGATGACCATCTCCTCGTCCATGCGTCGCCCGATCATCTCGGAAGGATCCGGATGCACTTCGTCCACAAACAGGAAGTCGATTAATTCAACTACGTCTGGCAACAACTTGATCCGCTCTCGTAGCACTGGCACCATCGCCTTCACGATCGCAGCGTCGATTGGACGGTCGACGTAGTCCGGCAAACCACCTTCAGCGTGAGGTCGCTCTAGATACGGCAAGAACATG
Source organism: Dehalococcoidia bacterium (assembly GCA_965221625.1). Classification (GTDB taxonomy): domain Bacteria; phylum Chloroflexota; class Dehalococcoidia; order Lucifugimonadales; family Lucifugimonadaceae; genus Bin127. Next base: position 2,057,536 of record OZ244903.1, on the reverse strand, counting down.
TTGGTCAGATCATCGACGTCGGACATCATGATGTGCTGCTGGTTCATCCATTCCAGCTTCTCGGCACTAAACTTCGCCGGGTGAGACAGAACGCGATCGATTTCAAATCTAGATGCGATTTCGTCCCGATTCATTACTTCGGTATCGTCTCCAGGCGACCACCCGAGCAGCGCGAGATAGTTCAAGACTGCGTCAGGGACATAACCGGCGTCTCGGTACTCCAGTGCCGACTGCGCGCCGTGCCGTTTGCTCAACTTGGCACCATCGCTTGCCGTGATCAATGGGACATGAACGTATTTTGGTGTGGATATTCCCAACGCATCTTGAATCAAGATATGTCGAGGTAAGCTAGGAATCCATTCCTCTCCCCGGATGACGTGCGTTATTCCCATCTCGGCGTCGTCAACGATGTGCGCCAGGTGATACGTCGGGTACCCGTCCGATTTCAAAATCACGAAATCGGAGAGCAACGACAGATCGAACTTCAAAACGCCGCGCACTTCGTCGTACGCCGTCAGGTCACCATGGTCAGGCACTTTGAAGCGCACCACGATCTCCAAACCTCGATCACGAGACTCTTGAATCTGTTCTGGCGTTCTGTATCTGCCGCGATTGTCGTAGCCGGGAGGTTCGCCTGCGGCTTGCTGCCGTTGTCGCAACGCGGCCAACTCCTCAGGCGTCGTATCGTCGTAGTAGGCGTGACCTGAGGCAATCAAGCGCGATGCCGCATCGGCGTAGAGTTCCAAACGCTCAGACTGCGTATACGGGGAATGCGGCCCTCCGATGTGCGGTCCTTCGTCGACGTCCAACCCGAGCCATTCGAGCGATTCGTTGATGTGCCGAACTGCATCAGGGTCGTATCGGTTTCGATCAGTATCCTCAATCCTCAAGATGAACTGTCCGTTGGTCTTGCGAGCGAGTAGCCAGTCGTATAAGGCAGTTCGCAGGCCGCCGATGTGCATCAGTCCTGTTGGACTGGGAGCAAATCGAACGCGGGCAGGTGTGGAAGATGTCATGTTTTCAGATTAGACGATTGATGTTGCGGATGCTATTGAAAGAAGCTAACTCGCAGGGGTCAACCGGTCGAGCGTCGCAGTCAGATCCGTGGGCAATTCTGATTCCAGTACCAGTTCATTGCCGTCAATTGGATGATCAAACGACAACGTGTGCGCGTGCAAGAACTGTCGCTTCAGAGCAATTCCGGGTATCTCAACGCCGTAAATTGGGTCGCCGATGATGGGATGTTGCATTGCTTCCATGTGTACGCGAATCTGGTGCGTTCGCCCGGTCTCCAACCGAATGCGCAGCAACGAGAGATACCTTGTATCGATTTCGAAGACACTGGCTACGGCGTACCGAGTCCTTGCGGCGCGGCCACCGGCGAACACTGTTTGGCGGGTGCGATGGTTGGGATCCCGAGCGATGGGCAAGTCGATGATGGCCGCCCGAGGATGCGGTATGTCTCGCACCAAAGCAACATATCTGCGGTTAACCTTCCGCGCTTTGATTGCGGAAGAAAGTGCATCGACCGCCTTGCGAGTCTTCCCGACCACCATCAGACCTGAAGTGTCCGCATCCAATCGGTGCACGATACCGGGCCGATCCATTGGTTCAAGGTCGCCCATCTCAGGGTAACGAGCTAGCAGCCAGTCAACCAACGTGCCATCGTCCCTGCCTGCTCCGGGATGGACAGCCAAACCGGGAGGTTTGTTGAGCACGACGATGTGCTCGTCTTCATACTCGGCATTGACTTGAGTCGCGGTCATATCAAGCACTCAAGGGATCTTGCTGTGGCGGATTGCGTTTTCGCAATGCTTGCAAGGCACCCATTGCAATGCGCGCTCGCAGACCGCACATTGACCTTCGGCAACAACCGATTTTTGATTGATGAAGGTACCATTGTCCGTCTTGGTCGAAGCCGGAGCATTCTCCTGATGCACGAAGAAGAAGTAGTAGAGCATCAGTACCATACCGACGGAGATCGCCGAATCTGCTATGTTGAATATCGGCCATGCACCGACGTCTATGAAATCGGTGACGTAACCCAATCTCAATCGGTCAGACAGATTGCCCAGTGCTCCGCCGAGCTGCAACCCGATCGCAAGCTTGATAATCACCGATCCCTGCGCCGCGGTGGCGTAAACCCACAACAGCAAACCGACGCCAAACATCGCGACGAAACTGAGGACGGTGGAGTGTCCTTGGAACAGACTGAACGCGGCCCCGGTGTTGCGAGCGTGCGTAAATCTGAAGAAACCTTCTTCAGGCCAAGACTGTCCCCAATCTAACCAACCGACGACGACCGATTTTGTCAACAAGTCGAGCATCAATACGCTGCAGGCCAGTAACCAAAGGGGCCAATTGCGGACGAACCAAAATTCCCAGATGCGCGTTGCCAATTTGAGAAGTGCCGGTTGTTCAGGGGATGGATCGCTGTGAGAATCCAGCCGCATGGATTGAACTGCGTTTGCGAGGTGTCAACGTGCAACCATCGTGATGGGGCAAGGCCCGTGCACACTAACCACGATTCTATTGCGCGCGATTCCGGCCTCACGCGCTTAAGATTCTCTCTATTGCCATTAGCAAATTAGGAGCATGCACGGATGGACGTTCGAGTTGACCTGCGCAGCGATACGGTCACGCTGCCATCGCCAGAGATGCGCCGCGTAATATACGAAGCGGAGGTCGGAGACGACGTCTATGGCGATGACCCCTCGGTCAATGAACTCGAGGCAAAATCGGCTGAATTGTTGGGGAAAGAAGCAGGACTCTTCGTAACCTCCGGTACCCAAGGCAACTTGGTTTCGATGCTTGCCCATTGCGGTCGCGGCGAAGAGGTCTTGGTCGGCGACCGCTCCCACATCTTTTCGAATGAGGCTGGAGGCGCAAGCGTACTCGGTGGATTGTTTCTTTACCCATTGAAAACCGATCGTTTCGGCTTCCTCGAACCCGAGCTCATCCGAGCCGCCACCAAACCGAATGACTACCACGTTCCGCCGACCAAGCTGCTATGCATCGAGAACACGCACAACCAGTCGAGCGGACGACCGTTGACCGTAGAGCAATCTGAGGCGATGGCCGATGCGGCGCGTGAAGGTGGCATGAACGTGCACGTCGACGGTGCGCGATTATTCAATGCGGCAGTCGCCCTCAAAGTAGATCCCGCAGATCTGGTCGCGTCCGCCGATTCGGCGACGTTCTGCCTCTCCAAAGGTCTGTCGTGTCCCGTGGGCAGCGTAGTGGTCGGAAGTGCCGAATTTATCGACCGGGCACGGCGTTGGCGCAAGATGCTGGGTGCCGGGATGCGTCAAGTTGGCGTAATCGCGTCAGCAGGTATCTACGCACTCGACAACATGGTCGAACGTCTGGCCGAAGATCACGCCAACGCTAAACGCTTAGCTGAAGGGCTTGCCGAAATCGACGGCATCAGCGTCGATCCCGACGACATTGAGACGAATATCGTCTACTTCCAGATTCCGCCCGGTACTGGACAGGCCATCTCAAACGGTCTGAAATCCCGAGGAATATTGGTTAATGCCGGCGATCCGACGATGCGAATGGTCACGCATTTTGGCATCAACTCCGAAGACGTCGATTCCACCGTGGTCGCTGTCAACGAAGTACTGACAGGATAGCGTCCTCGCCGCAGACATCGCGGTATCCTCGGCGGCAAATCCACTTCAACCTAGCGCGTCGTAGCTCTAGGGTTCGTCGTCTCGCCGTATCTGCCTCGCCACCACTCGTCTAACCGGTGCCGCATCTGTAACTCGGCACCTTGGTCCGAAGGCTCGTAGAACCGCGATAACTTGATCGCCTCCGGTAGGTTTTGCCCGGGATGAAAATGACCTTCTTGGTCGTGTGGGTAGACATATCCTCGCCCATGCCCGAACTGCTTTGAGAGCGCGGTAGGCGCGTTTCTGAGGTGCTTCGGAATCGCCTCGTCACGCGTGGTTCGGACTAGATCGAGTGCGCGGTCGATGGCGATGTAAGCGGAGTTAGATTTCGGGGCTGCAGCGAGGAAGATTGTCGCCTCCGCCAAAGGTATCCGTCCCTCAGGCATTCCGATGAATTGCACCGCTTGCTGTGCTGCGACTGCGACGGCCAACCCGTTCGGGTTAGCCAACCCAATGTCTTCCGCTGCTAGAACTACCAAACGGCGAGCGATGAACAACGGATCCTCCCCGGCGTCGATCATGCGCGCCAAATAGTAGATTGCAGCATCCGGATCAGAAGCTCGTACCGACTTGATGAACGCCGAGATTGCGTCGTAGTGCATGTCACCTAGACGGTCGTAGCGCGAGCGTTTTTCCAGTGCTTGTTCAACAAGATCCACGGTTACTCGGCGAACTCCGTCCTTTGCTGGCTCCGCTGAGTCAACCGAGATTTCGAGCGAATTGAGTAGCGTCCTCGCATCGCCGTTTGAAGCGCGTAGCAGGAACGAACGCGCATCGTCGTCGAGAGTCGGATTCAGCAACCCCAGTCCGCGCTCTTCATCTCGTAATGCCGCATCCAAAATTCGATCCATGTTGCGATCCGTCAATGGCTCGACTCGGTAGACGCGCGTCCGCGACAACAATGGTGCGTTAACCTCGAAAGAGGGGTTTTCCGTAGTCGCTCCAATTAATGTGAACGTACCGGCTTCAACGTGCGGGAGGAGCGCGTCCTGTTGCGATTTCGAGAATCGGTGTATCTCGTCGATGAAGAGGACGGTGCGAACTCCATTCGCGCCGAGTCGATGTTGTGCTTCGCCAGCCTCGCGTCTCACGTCTCTAACTCCCGACGAAACGGCAGACAACTCGACGAAATGTGATGCAGTAACGCGTGATATCAGCTGCGCCAGCGTCGTCTTGCCGCTGCCAGGCGGCCCCCACAGGATCATTGAATGAAGGCGATCTTGTTCGATCATTCTTCGTACGACGCGCCCTTCGCCGACAAGACTCTGTTGCCCCACGAACTCGTCCAAAGTCCGCGGTCGCATCCTTGTCGCCAAAGGAGCTTGTCGCCCGAGAATGGTCCGTCCGCGCTCGTCGAAGATTGTCATCACACACATTCGCGCTGTTGGATGCGAGTTTACTCTTGGCGTTGGCACGTCCGCGGCACGACGCGTGCCGAAGTGTGATCTGTGCGGACAGACTGGATCTCGGGTTCAGTTAGATGCGGTGCAGTGCCGAGGTTATTGATTCCCGTTCTTCGGGCAGTACGGTGCGCGGGTCGAGCAAGAACTGATCATCTTCGATTCGCCCCACGATTGGCGGCGAGTTACTCAGCAATTCACGCGCCAAACCGGGTGCAGACACGTTCGAGTCAACGGCCAACAACTTGGTCGGCAAACACTGACCGGGTGCACTGCCGCCACCGATCGCAGTCGAACCGTCAATCACCGTGGATTTCACGCGTTTAGACCACTCGATCGCAACCTTTTCGATGTTGTCGACAGAAGTTGAAATCATGCGCCAGATCGGAAGTTCTGCTGTCGCGTTCGATTGCAGATAGGCAATCAGCGTCGAGTTCAACGCCGCCAATGTCATCTTGTCAATCCGCACCGCGCGCGCGAGGGGATGTTTGGCGACGCGGTCGATGAGACTTTGTTTACCGACGATGATTCCCGCCTGCGGGCCACCAAGTAGTTTGTCGCCTGAGAACATCGTGACGTGTGCACCGGCCGCAATCGAGTCTTGCACGGTCGGTTCGTGTTTCAGTCCGAACATTTCGGTTTCAATGAGGCAGCCCGAGCCGAGGTCGTCAACCACAGGTATCCCATGCTTTTCTGCGACGGCAACGATGTCCGCCAATGGATCTTGATGCACGAATCCTGAGATCTCGAAGTTCGAGCGATGGACTCTCAAGATTGCCCGGGTGTTAGGCGTAATCGCATCCTCGTAGTCGCGGGCGTATGTACGGTTAGTAGTCGCGACGTCGACCAAAGTTGCGCCCGATTGCCGCATGACGTCGGGCACTCTGAAACCGCCACCAATCTCAACGGCTTCAGAACGTGAGACGATGACCTCCCCGCCGTCGCCGGCGAGCGTGCTCAAGACCAACAGGGCGGCCGCGGCGTTGTTGTTAACGGCGACGCCATTTTCGGCTCCCGTCACCGCTCGGAGCAAATCTGAGACGTGTTGGTGGCGCGACCCACGGGTACCGGTGCTTAAGTTGAATTCGAGGTCCGAATAGCCCAAGGAAACCATCGCTGCGGCCCTTGCCGCGGCTTCGCTCAACGGCGCGCGACCGAGATTCGTGTGCAGGATGACACCAGAGGCGTTGATTACACGCTGCGGCGACATCTTCGACGTTTCCGTAATCGCGTCCAACACCAGGATGGAGATTGCGCGGGCAGAGTTTGCATCCGGCGTCGCCTCCCCTCGCAGGATCGCCGTTCGCGTCTCCTCAATTGCGATCCTTGCCATGTTCGCCACGTATGAACGTGGGAACCTTTGTGCCAAACGCTCCAGACGTGGTTCAGACAACAGCGCGTTCACGCTAGGCAACGATCGTAACTGGGATTTGGCTGATTCTGCGTTTTGGATTGAGATGAGTGCCAAATTTCGCCGCCAGCGTGTTTCCGGCTGCCCGCGAGCCGGCAATTTCGCCGAGATTCGTGCTCGCGGTGGTAACATATTTTACTCGCGCATTGAGTGCTCCCGGCATGATCAAGATTGCAGTAACAGGTGGGATGGGTGCCGGAAAATCAGCGGTTGCCGACATCTTGGCTGAAGTAGGTGCCAAAGTCATCTGTGCCGATGCGATAGGTCATATGGTCTATTCCAAAGGAACCTCTGCATACCAAGACGTCGTAGAGGCATTCGGGAACGAGATCTTGCGGCAAGATGGCGAGATCGATCGCAGAGCATTAGGCACTGTCGTCTTTGCAGACCTGGCTCGTCTGCAAGAGTTGGAGCACATCGTCTGGCCGCGAATCCGGGAACGATTGGTCAGTGCGATTGACCAGCATCGAAGGTCCGGCAATTTGGCTTGCGCCATTGATGCGGCGGTGCTTTACGAAGCTGGTTGGGACGACCTCGCAGATCAGGTTTGGGTCGTAGATTCGTCGTATCATCAAAGATTGGCGCGCGTGATGCGAAACACCGGATTGTCGGCAAACGAAGTGCGCCAACGCATGGACGCCCAACTCGATCCTGAAACGAAAAAATCCAAAGCCGACGTTGTGATCCACAACGATTGCGACCTCAACTCTCTGAGAGATCAAGTCATCCGACTTTGGGACCAAACCACCGCAAACCTAAACTAGTGCCGAATGGAAGCTTAATGGCGACTGAGCAGCTATACAACGAAACAATCATTGAAGAGTACGTGATTGAGGACGAACCGTATTATCTGCCTCTCGGTGATGAAGTTGAGATATTCCAAGCCGCGTACCACCAACGCGTGCCCGTTTTGTTGAAGGGACCGACCGGTACAGGGAAGACTCGGTTTGTAGAGCACATGTCATGGCGGCTTGGTCAGTCCCTTTCTGTCGCCAAACCCAAATCCAAGGCGAAGTCTAGCACCAACGGCGTTGTCGACTCGCTGCCTTTGGTGACGGTGGCATGTCACGAAGACCTCACGGCATCTGATTTGATCGGCCGCTACCTGCTCGACCGCGATGGCACACGCTGGCAGGACGGACCACTAACGCGCGCTGTGAAGTCCGGGGGCATTTGCTATCTCGACGAGGTAGTCGAGGCGCGCAAGGACACGACGGTCATCATTCACCCTTTGACTGACCACCGAAGAACGCTGACCATTGACAAACTCGGCATGGTTATCGACGCGGCAATCGGTTTCCTCCTCGTAGTTTCCTACAACCCTGGATATCAGAACGCGGTAAAGGATCTGAAACATAGCACGCGTCAACGTTTCGTTGCTTTGGAGTTCGATTTCCCGGACGAGGAACATGAAGCGAAGATCATTTCGCACGAATCCGGTTGCGACGACGAACACTCCGGGCTGCTCGCCGCACTCGGCGGAAAGATTCGAAATCTGCGAGAACACGGGTTGGAAGAAGGCGCATCGACGCGCGTCCTCATCTACGCTGCGAAGCTGATTAACGAAGGCATCAACCCACGCCGCGCATGCCAGGTCGCCGTTACTTGGGGCATCACTGACGATCCACAGGTGCAACGCAGCATTGACGAAGTCGTATCGTCGATATTCCCGTGATATTCCAATCGGCGTCTGAGTATCTTGAGTTCGCCAAGGATAGACTGACGCGTCCGCACGTAAGTGCCCATCCGGGCGAAACCGAACCTCCAGAGGGCGAAGATCGAACTGCCGGGCCTCGGCGACGTGCCGCGGTAGCGGTGCTCTTCGCCATTCATTGCGATCTGGCTACCTTGCTGCTGATTCGCCGTTCAGCATTGCGCGGCAACCACCGCACCGAGTGGGCTTTCCCCGGCGGTGTTGCAGAGCCGGCCGACGAATCTCTGTTGGAAACCGCAATCCGCGAAACCGAAGAAGAGTTGGGATTGACACAGTCGGATATCGATATTTGGGGTGAACTGCCCAAGGTCATTACCGGGACCGGATTTGAGGTCAAGCCCTTCGCGGGTTTCAAGAAACAGAGCGCACGTTTGCTTCCTTCCGCAAATGAGGTCGACGACGTCGCGTTCGTGCCCGTCAATAGACTTGGGGACGTTATGGCTCGCCGTCAGATAACGTTGATGCGTGCAGGCGTGACTCGAACCTGGGACGCCATCGAATACGATGGCCGCATCATTTGGGGTGCGACTGCGCGAATAATCCACCAAGTAATGTCCGAACTCAATGGCGAAGCGAATCCGGCATGACTCAGTCAAGCAACCAGACTCTCGCATCGGTCCGCGCCGAACTCAGCAACTTCCCTTCACCGGTCGTTTCCAACTACGACGGGGCAGTCAACGCGCTGGCAGGACGGCTGGCGGTTGACAAACTCGAGCAGTGGGCGCAGTCGGGATTGATGATCTCCAAGCGTACGGTGAGGTCGTGGGAAGCCGGAGCCGAGCTCTTCAACGCGTCACCGAGAGTGCAACGCCACCTGCCGGCAGGTCAGTTTATCAGCTGGGTGAAGATCGGCGACCAGTTGTGCATCGCATCGCCAAGCCTGGCGGTTGCCTTTTTCCGCGCCAGTCCAGATGCGATCGAGAGGTTGCGCCCGCGGTACATTGGCGATTGGGCGCAGTCGTGCCGCGCACTCTACCGGGGCACGTGGAAGTCGTCGGCACTCGCGTGCAAGCTCTTCGAAGCGACGCCGCAACTATTGGAATCGCTGTCATTTGATGAGCTTAGACGGTTCGGCGAGTTCTTGGAACTCGTCTCTCAACGTTCCTATGACATGGCTGGCGACGCGCTGGACAAAAGCGCGGATGTGTTTCCGAAGTTAGGACGCGACGCCGGTGCGTTCATTGTGCTTTGCAATACAGTCGCTAAGACATCGTGGCGACATGTGCAACCGATGCTCGACGCGGCCCAGATTTCGCTCGTCGAGATGCCTCGCGAACAGAGATCCAGCTTCATCTCCCTCGTGAACCGTCTGGCGAGCAAGGAAGGGGTCGATTCTGCGAAGTTGGTTCGAGACGGCTCCCGGGCGATTAGCGAGGTTGGCCACGAATATCGAGACACACTTATCGATCTGACGCATCGCGTCGCCACTGAAGGGTCACCCGAAGCATCCTCCTCATTCCTGACTACTGGCCCGCGCGTTTTGGGACGCGTCACCTTCCCCCAGCTTGTCGAGTGGCACGGACGAGGGATGGAATTAATCCGAGAGAAACCGACTGCCGTTGAGGCATACTTCAAGAACGAGTCCGAACTTTCGCACGAGGTCTTGGAATCACTGTCATCGAGCGTCGAACTCGACCGCGTCCGGGAAGTAATCCGCATGTACTGCAGGATGCTCGCAGGACAGGAGATTGAGGTACAAGCGGCGCAGCAACTCGTCGACAAGAACATCGGATGGTTCCAAGGCGAATTGCCAACCACCGAAGGTACGACGATCTATCTGCCAAAGGTGATTAACCACCACACGAACAAAGAGCGTAACTTCTCATTCTTCAAAGTAATTTCCACGCACCAAACCGGGCACATTGAGTTCGGCTCGTTCCGTTTCAGCTTCGAGCGTCCGTCGACAAAGTTCGCTGACCTGCGTCCGAAGTTGGCGGAGGCATCTGAGACTGCGTTCGAGGCTGCCGGCGAAAACCCGGACACGAATGAAGGTGAGAATCCGAGGAAGGGATCAACATCCAACGGGCAGGAGGAACACGCGCCGATTCCGATGAGTCGATTCTTCGACCTTTTCCCAGACCGCAAGCTCAGCAACGACGTTTTCACGATCCTCGAGAGTACGCGAGTCGATTCTCGTGTGATGTCAACCTACCGCGGGTTGGCTGTCAGCTTTCAGTCCGTCCAGCATGACGCGCTCGGTGCCCGGCCTGACACGACCGATTTGCCAGCACGCGAAGCACTCGTCGAGTTCATGATTCGGGTCAGCCTCGGGCAGGAAACGGATCTCATCGTTCCCAAACGACACATGGAGGTCGCTCGTCGGCTCCGACGCTTGATCCGGTTGATGCGTGACGAGACTGTGCTCGTTGAGGATGCCGCCGAAGCCACGATCCGAGCTTGCGCATGGTTGAATGAAGTGCGGAATGAGGAGCTTGACGACGACGAGTTCGACGACCTTGATGATGACGACGAGGAGGAGGATGAGAGCAAAGGCGATGAGGACGACGAAGACGTACAAGGCATCATCCAGGCTTTCATTGAATCGATGATTCCCGGCGAAAGTACAGGTGATGAGGACGCTCAGGAAACCGAGGAATTCGAAGACTTCGACGAAGGTGGCGAGCAAGACTATTCGTCGCCGCAGGAGGTCGACTACCGAGGAGAGTTCAAACCCGAGTTGTCGCAACTGCTTTCTCAAGCAATGATGTCTGACGGCATGGAGTTCGCTGACGAAGAGATGGGGGAGATGCAACCCCTTACCCAAGAGCAGCTCGAAGAGATGGTGAAGAACTCGGCGGAGGTCGACATCCAAGAAGGGCAGGACGGCGAAGAGATGTCGTCGGAACTCGCCGAGATGCTCGAGAACCTCCTCAAGGAGATGCAACGTCGCGATCCTCAAGCACAAAACCAGTCATCTGGCCCGATGCAGCACGTCGACGAAGAAGGCGGCCCGCTCTCCGCTTCCGGTCCTGACCAGTTTGTCTACGACGAGTGGGACTTCAGAGCCAATGAGTATCGGCCGCGCTGGTGCATGGTTCACGAAAAGGAGATGACTTCTGGTGATCTCGGCTTCTATCGAGACACGTTAGTCGAGCGCGCATCGCTGCTTGCCACCATCAAGAAGCAATTCGAGATGGTGATGCCGGAGATGTACCGCAAGCAGAAGCGTCTTGAGGACGGTGAGGAACTCGATTTCGACCCGATGCTTGAAGCCGTCATCGACATCCGCGCCGGTACCACTCCCGATGACAAAATCTACTGGCGTCGCAACAAGACCGAACGTTCGGTCGCCGTCGCGTTCCTTCTCGACATGTCAGCGTCGACCGCCGAGGCGATTGAGGACGCAAAGCGTCCGAGCGATGATTGGGGCGCACCCGACGACCCAGTCGAGTATATGGTTTGGTTGCGTTCGCGTCGCACCGAGGGATTGAGAAAGTCCTACAAACGCATCGTCGATGTCGAAAAAGAAGGTGTCGTTCTGCTGGTCAACGCACTCGAGACTCTCGGGGACGACTATGGTATCTACGGATTCTCCGGCTATGGCAGGGAAAACGTCGAGTTCTATGTGATCAAGGATCTCGACGAAAAGTTCACGGATGAGATACCCCGTAGGATTGATCGCATCGCACCTTTGCACGCCACTCGTATGGGACCCTCAATCAGGCACGCCACGAAGAAGCTTGTGGCTCAAGAATCGCGCTCTCGTTTCCTTTTCCTAATCTCCGACGGACGCCCGCAGGATCGCGGATACAGCAGAGAAGGCGTCGAAAAAGAGTACGCTGTGCACGACACGCGCATGGCTCTCATGGAGGCGCGAAGAGAGGGCATCGTCCCATTCTGCTTAACTGTCGACAAACAGGGGCACGACTACCTGAAGGTCATGATGGACGATTTCAACTACGAGGTCCTCCCAGACGTCTCGATGCTGCCGCAACGTTTGTTGATGCTCTACAAGCGGTTGACGACCTGACGCTTTGGCGTCACCGGGTAGCGGCACGAGGCACGCCTATCACGGTGATGCCGTTGTCGCCGTGAAACGCCCGATGGTAGGTCGCGGTCCTCAACGGTCGTTGGGATGAAACGACGGCAGCAGACTCGTGCCGATTAACCGCCTTGGCGGTTCCAATCGAATAGGTTCAGAATACTGTCGGCCCACTCTTTGTCGACACGGATGACGTCTTGAGTCTCATTGGCCACGGCATATCGGTAGAGGCCATCCGGTGAGACACCCCCGATGATCATTGAGGTGCGATAGATCTCGGTCAGCAGCTCACGGACCTCGACTTCACGCCGAATGTGCACATACGGTGCGTCCCGACCGGCACCGTACGGTTCATAGTCTTCCGGCACCTCGAGTGACAATGCCTCGACGCCATCGATCGCGGGATTGGCGAACTGCTCGAGAAAGTCGACGACCATCGACTCGTCGACCGGTGTGGATCCTTTGCACGGAGCATCGGACGCAGGCAGGTCGCAAAGCACCCAATCGCCACTCTCTTCGTCGATCGCATATCCAGACGTAACTTCGTTGCCTTCGAACAGCAGAATCTCAGTCGCCTCACTAGCGTCCATCGTGTAGAACCAGTCTGGATACGGCGGTTCGTCCACCAACCGCAGCATTACGTCGCCCCACGAGTAGTCGACGGTATACAACTCGTCGTATCCGCTTTGACGGGCGTAGTTGGCACCGCCGTCCGGAGTCAGATCACCCATCTCAACGATCAACTGTCTGCCGTCGCGAAGGGTCACTTCGATCGTCAACTGCGGGTCATCTAAACCGTAGAGCTCGGGATTGTCGATCGTTTTCTTCAGCTCGCGTTGCGATCTGGGTCCGCCCAGGAGCTGGGTGATGCCTCCCCATCTGAAGAGACTGGTTGGCACGCCTTTGTGGTCATCGAAGTACCAACGCCGATCGTCTTCGCGGAAGTGCCATGATGTCGACTTGTCTTCGCTGGTTATCGAAATATTGCGAAGGTCGTCCGGCGAGAGCGTGAAGAAGAATGGTGGTTGCTCTCGACGTTCTGTTTGATTCAGCTGCTTGATGGTGATGGATGCACCAATCGCGATCCAGCAGGCTGCAATGACGAGAACTAGCGAGACACGTAGGCTCATCGGTTAACGCCTTCTCCACCAAGCCCAAATGCCAGCTAAGGCGATGAGGAACGGCATCAGCAACCATCCGCTCCATCGGACGAAGTTGCGCTCCGATTCTGTCAAGACGAGTTCCCTGAACGCCGTCTGCTTTGGTCGCAGTGTGATCAACTCGTAATCTTCGGCAAGGTAGTTGACCGAGTTGACGAATAGATCCCCGTTGCGTGCGGAGCCGAAATACTGGTTGCTGGCAAAATCGACGTCGCCAATCAACACCATCTGCGTTGCCACGAGTTCATCGTTCTCTCGGCGCGGACTGCCTCCGATCTCCGACACCGCTTCGACCGAGACGATGACCGGCAGTGGGCCACCTTGGTCCTCGTTGATGTCGAAGTTGATGTTGTCGATATCTTGCTCTGCCCAGCTGTTCAATGTGCTTATGGCGACCAACTCTTGCCGCACGTAAGGAATACCCTCATCGGTCAACGGGATCGAAGCAGGGTCGACGCTGTATCGGAAGTGCCCGGCGCCTGGTAGATAGAGCACGTCGAAATCCTGAGTTAACGGGTGTTCCGGCAACTGACTGTTCGTGTTCTTTATCTGGAGGAAAGTGGGGTTTGGGGCGACATAGCTGGCGGTATCGACCACCGTGCCTTCGCCGACGCCTACTCCGTACCTCGCCAAGAATCCCTTGAAGGAATCGGGTGCGATTTCTGGTTCAAACAGCATCATGATGCTGCCACCGCGTCTCGAGTACTCAAGCAGTATCGCCTCTTCAGACTCGGTCATTTCGGTGGTCGGGCCAGCAAAGATAACGACCGCGGGGAGGAGATCGGCGTTGTTCGCCGACAGCCGTTGCCCGAGTTCTTGCAGCGTTTCGTTGGCGATCGCGTAATTCTCCCGCAACAACGATTCTGCCGCCAACGTGTATCCATCCCCGCCGCTGGTCGCATCCGTTACGTCGCGAACTGCGTGGCCACTGATGAATACCACAGTCTTTTGCTTCAATTGGTTAACCACGAGCAACCCCGTAATGATGTCCTGCTCGGTAAAGACGTCCGGTCCGTCATTCGGGTTTCTACCGGGCAATACCTCAGTGCGTCGACTTCCGATCGCCTCAATCGCGAGTGAAGGGAATTGCGTCACGCCGTACTCCGTCGCCACGTTCGGCTCCAGCTCCGGGTCAATCAATCTAAACGTGAGCGGTTGCTCCGTCGAACGTCGTCGGATTTCGCTCAGAAGATCTTCGGTCGAACGCCACGCGGCTTGTCGTTGCGGCGTGTTGCGAGTGAAGAACGCGGTTACTTGGATCGGCTCACGCAGGTTAGAGAGAGTGTTCAGCGTTGCGTCAGAGACGATGAACTGCTTCGTCGCCGTCGTGTCAACCCTTAACCAGCCAGGGGGATCAGGACGTTCGTTAGCCCAGTAGATGACGAAGTTCAATAACAATGCAATCGCCAAGAATGCGAATAGCACGATGGCGGTGTTTAACCCGTATCGGCCGCGGCGACCGAAGATGGCGTAGCGGACCGCTTCGAGAGAGATCGCGGCATCGACGACGAGGATGAGCAGACCGATGCCCATCACGACGTAGGAGTAGGTTTCGAGATCGCGGAGGAATATCCAGATGAGGATGCCAAGAGCGAGTATCAAAACGCCCGCAAGTGCCAAAGCCTGACGGATTGAGCGCGCGCTTGCCAATATCCGCTCTCGCAACGGCGTGTCGTCGCGTACATCGTCCATCGAAGGACGCAGTTCGGGCAAATCTGGCTGGAGATTGTCTTGCGTGGTCATTTGGCGGTTGGATGTCGAATTACTTCAGGAATTAACGCCATCGACGCGTCTCTAACGTAATGACCGTCAAGGTCAAAAAGACGGCTGTAACCGAGACGTAGTAGACAACGTCGCCGAGCGAAAGAATCCCGCGCGCAAAGTCAGCGAAGTGTCCAGCTTCGGCTACTCCGAAACTGCCAAGGTCGAACACCGAGAACGACGCACCCAGCTGGAGTGCATCCAATACCTCCGCAGCCACCCCTTGCACACGTTCGGAAACGAAGTCGATGATCGTCAGTCCGGTCAGCAAACCTGCACCCACCACCAAACCGACAATCTGGTTAGGACTCAATGCGGACGCGAACAGACCGATTGCCAGCGTAGCCGCCGAGTAGAGAACGAGACCGAGATACCCGGTCAATAACGGTCCGATGTCGGGTATGCCGTAGACGAAGAGGATGATTACGAAGTACAGGGAGAGTACGAGCATCGCTAAGACGGTGATGAACGCGGCGAGGAATTTCCCGACAACAATCTCGTACTCCCGCACCGGAGACGTCAACAGGAGCTCCAGAGTGCCGATCTTCTGCTCTTCGGCGAGCAAGCGCATTGTGATGGCTGGGGACATGAAGATCATGAAGAATACGGCACCGGCGAGGAAACCGCGGATAGACGCCTCTGAAAACGCATCGGATACCGAGGCCACGAAGAAAAATCCGGTGATGGCGAGAAATGCGGCCGATACCACGTATGCCATCGGAGACGCGAAGTAGGTCTTGACTTCTTTGAGTGCGATTACCCAGATATATCGCATGTCTTAAGCCAAATCCTCTTCGGTAGTGAGTTCAAGGAAGATCTCTTCAAGCGTCAACGGCAACGGAGTGAGATTCACCAATCCCCAACCTTTTTCGATGACGGTTGATGCGATGACTTCGGTTGCCTTAGCATTCGGACGGGCGTCAACGATCAATGGAGTCGTCCCTTCTCGTTCCGACTTTGCGACTGACTCGGCCCGATTGTCGCGGCGCGCGTCAACTACCATCGGCAAGTCTCGCATTTCGCTGATGACGACGCGCGGTTCGGCTCCGCGTACGGTCAGTTCGATTCGCTCGGAGTGTTGCAACCGGTCCGAAAGATTGTCCGGTTGATCATCGGCAACGATGCGCCCATCGTGAATCACGAGTACGCGTCGGCAGATCATGCTCACTTCCGGCAAAATGTGCGAACTCAAGAGCAGCGTATGATCTTCGCCCAACTCGCTAATCAACTCTCGGGTTTCGACCACCTGGATGGGGTCGATTCCGATCGTCGGCTCGTCAAGAATTAACACGTCTGGTTCATGCAGAATCGCTTGCGCGATCCCGGTTCGCTGGCGATAGCCCTTGGACAACTTGCCAACCAACGTGTTGCGATAGTCGCCGAGTTTGACGACGTCGATCACCTTCGGCACGCGTTCGTTGACCCATCCCTGATTCATGCCGCGCAACCTGCCCATGTATTCGAGATAGTCGCTTACGGTCATGTCGAGGTACAACGGCACAGTTTCGGGGAGATACCCGATGTGCCTGCGGGCGTCGAGTGAATGGGAAACTACGTTGTACCCTGCTACAACTGCTTCGCCGTGCGTCGGCGGGGTGAAACCGGTGAGCACCCGCATCGTCGTCGTCTTCCCGGCACCGTTCGGCCCGAGGAATCCGACGATCTCGCCCTTGAGTACCTCGAATGAAACGTCAAGCACTGCGGGGTAGGGCCCGTAGTACTTCGACATGTGTTCAAGTTTGATCATGTTGCTTGGGGCGATGCGTTGCCTATTTCGGTGAAACGGGCAACCCTGCCTAGGCGGTTATACGCGTTCGCGACGCATCGGGTTTTGATTACAGTCAAGCACTTCAGTTTAACAATTCTCGTTGCGTAGATGTCTTGGTAGTCGAGCAAGCGATGACTTGCCGTTCGCTAGAATCGAATCCAAGACCGAGATTGAGGAAGGGCGCAATGTCCGCGGCACTAGCCGAAATCGACAGTTCGGAACGAATCATTTATTTGGACCACGCGGCAACGACTCCGGTGCGACCCGAGGTTTTGGAGGCGATGCTCCCATACTTCAGCGACGCCTACGGCAACCCTTCAAGCCTCTACGCCATCGCCGGTGAATCTCGGAACGCCATCGCCAACGCGCGATCCCAAGTCGCTAAAGTCCTCAATTGCAGGACGAGCGAGATCGTCTTCACAGGAGGCGGAACTGAAGCCGACAATTTGGCGTTGAAGGGCATCGCCGCGTCGCACGATGGGACCATTGACGTCCTCGTCTCTGAAGTTGAACACCACGCTGTAATCCATGCGGCGGAACAGCTCGAACGCGACGGCCACAATGTGGTCTTGATACCTGTGAACCGCTACGGTGTGGTTGACCATTCGGAGGTCGAGAAGCGACTAAGCACGCGTGATGCGATAGTGAGCGTGATGTACGCAAACAACGAAGTCGGTGCCGTCAACGACATTGCGGAGATTTCGCGTGTCGCCAAAAGCGTAGCTTCTGAGCGCAACACTCACGTATACGTTCACACCGATGCTGTCCAATCATCGGGGAAACTCCCGCTAGACGTGAATAAGTTAGGCGTCGATTTGCTATCGCTGTCGGCGCACAAAATCCACGGTCCCAAAGGTGTTGGTGTCCTATATGTCCGCCGAGGCGTGAAACTCGACGCATTGATCGCCGGTGGGGGACAGGAGCGACAGCGAAGATCGGGGACCGAAAACGTCCCGGGAATTGTCGGAATGGGGATGTCGCTGACGCTGTCGGAAGCGGAACGCGAGGACTTCTGCTTACACACGAGAAGTCTGCGCGACCGCTTCCTTCGCCTTGCGACTTCTGAAATTGAAGGTTTGGTCGTCAACAATCATCCGGTGGATTGTCTTCCCCACATTGCTCACGTTTCGGTACTCGGCTTGGAGGGTGAACCGATGTTGCTGGGGCTCGATTTCAAAGGGGTTTGCGCGTCAAGTGGCAGTGCCTGCAGTTCCGCGTCGATCGAACCTTCGCACGTGTTGGTCGGGATGGGGATGGACCTCGAACGCGCCGCAGGCAGTTTGCGATTCTCTTTCGGCAAGGATTCCAAGGATTCCGATGTCGAATACGCGGTTGTGGCACTTGCAGAGGTCGTTGCGCAGCTGCGTGGCATGCCTTCAATGCGCCGAAACGCAGCTTGAACAACCCGCGAATCTGATGGGATATATTTGAATCCTGCGACGCCGATCAATCAGACGCAGACGAACACTCAATGACTGCCGCGCCTTCAGTAGACGCTCATGAAGAGGACGACCAATCCTCTGACGCAAATTACATCGCAGGCGATGAAGCCCGGCGAGTCTACCCGGCGGAGGTTGGTGCGGCACTTAGGTACGTTGCCGAGAACAAATACGACTATGGTCCGAGGTTGCGTGACGCCGATATGCAATGGGATGTCGATGGTGTTGAACCGGTCGGCGACGGGATCTCGCGCGTGTACGTCAACTACGCTCCTTCGGCGTCATTCCGAGGTTCATCTGGCTCCGAGTATCTCGACGTAGATGCTTCGGGCGGTGTGCTTGCGCGCCGCCAGATTCGCGTGCCTAAGCAGGATTTGCCTGTAATCCTGATCGGTATCACCGTTGTTTCAATCGTCGCCCTAATTCTGGTTGAAGTGATGTTGTGGGCGAATCCGTTTGAATCTGGACCAACGCTGTACGTTGCCGGACGTACCCTTTGGATCCGGGCCGAACTGCCACGCGAGCAACCATACGTCGTCTACAACGCGCCGTCTACCAGTGGAGACGTCAGCCAATGGTCGATTAGTCCGGCCGGTCAGGGCACGGAGATTGTGATTGTGGAAGTGACGTTGACGAACCAGACCTCGGGTGCGGTTCGGATGGTGGTTGACCGGGACGCGGCAGAGCTGCGAATTAGGGATAGCATTGCTCTCAAACCGATTAACGTCGTTGATCGGTCGTACCAAGTTGAAGTCGAGAACGATCGCTATCTCGATCCTGCGTTCAGATTGATGTGGGGCGGTTTCACCTTGAATCAAGGCGAAGAACTGCACGGGCACATGGTTTTTGAGGCCCCGATCGATAGTAATTTTAGCGATTTCCGCTGGCTCGCCGGAGACACCGCAGTAGTCCGCTACTGATCTAACCGACAATCGGTATCGTCATGACCCGTTTGCTTGTCGATCTTCTTTCGGTACTGACATGTGTCTCGGTTGCTGTATAATCGCGCCGCGTGTCGTCATGATGTGAGGGATCCGTAGAATGCGCCCCTGACAAATCCACGAACACGTCTGCTAGTTGTCGAACCAAACGTCAATTCGACGTGAGTATCACATACATAGGTGCCCGCCTCGGGATGTTCGTCCTCGTGGTTTGGTTGGCGATAACTGTCATTTTCTTCTTGCCGAGAGTCGCTAGCGATCGCAACCCGGTGCGGGAGAAGATGATCCAGATGGCGGCGACCGGAAACCTGTCGACCGGGATGGAGAAGGTGGTCGCGGCATATGAGCGCGACTACGGGCTAGATCAGCCTCTCTACCTGCAATACGTGCGCTATCTGGGCAGCGTGCTGCAGGGCGACCTAAACGTTTCGCTGGTGAGGCACCCGGCCACCGTCGTCGATCTCATCTTGCAGCGGATGCCGTATACCCTCGGTTTGGTCGGCGTGTCGGTGATCATCTCGTTTGCGTTTGGGTCGCTGTCAGGGGCACTATTGGCGTGGCCCGGTTCGCCTCGCGTGTTGAAAGGCATCCTGCCGATCTTCCTTACGCTTTCGCCGATTCCGTACTTCATGCTTGCGTTCTTTTTGATTCTGGTGTTCGCGTTCTCACTCGGATGGTTGCCCATCGCCGGGGCATCGAAGGTGGGCACGATTTACGACGGTTGGGACTTGGCCCGAGTTTGGGACATCATATACCACTCGATACTGCCAGCACTGTCAATAGTCCTCTCGCAAGTCGGTTTTTGGGCATTGGGGATGCGTGGAATGATGGTTACAACTGCAGGTGAGGATTACGTGACTCTCGCTCAGATGCGTGGACTTCGCCCGGATCGGATTTTCGGCATGTACGCCATGCGCAACGCGATGCTTCCGCAACTAACTTCTCTCGCACTGGCACTTAGTCTCATCGTCTCGGGCGTGATCCTCGTTGAGTACATCTTCCGTTATCCGGGCATGGGTTCGCTGCTCTTCGACGCCATCGCCGGTTTTGACTACTTCGTCATTTATGGCGTGGTGCTCGTGCTCATACTCTTCGTTGCAACGGCGACGCTCGTATTGGACCTCGTCTATCCGCTCATTGATCCTAGGGTCCGTCGGGAAGCATAGCCGTCCGAAATCCGGATTAACCCGATGCAGGAACCAACTCGAGAAGTCGTTGACGAGGCCGCAGGCGCGCCGATGGTGGATGCCTCGGCACGGCATTACGGTGCGGTTTCGCAAGTCTTCTACTACGTCGTCAACGAGCGGATGCTTTCGGTCGGCTTGTTCATGCTCATACTGTTGCTCGGATTGTGGTTAATCGGCGGTCAACTTGTCGACCCGAAGAACGCCGACCCGATTTCCGGACCTCAGTTGGCACAGCCACAGGCGAAGTACTGGCTGGGCACCGATTTCAACGGGCGTCAGATTCTGCCATTGATGATCCACGGTGCACCGTTGACTTTGCGAATTGGGCTCTACGCCGGGATATTTGGTTTGGGTATTGGGGTGCTGCTTGGATTTCTTGCTGGATATATGCGCGGCACAGTTGATGCCGTCGTCCGGGTGATTTCCGACGTCTTCATCACTATTCCGAGCCTAGCCGTCTTGGTCGTCGTTGCGTCGACACTGAAGGAGGGTTCGGGGCTATCGGTGAACGCCATGGGTTTCATCGTTGCACTGTTGTCGTGGATGTGGCCGACTCGCGTAATCCGAGCGCAAGTACTGAGCATGCGCGAGAGCAACTACGTCGAAGTCGCCCGTTTGAATGGCATGGGAGACCTGGAAATCATCTTCCGAGAGTTGATGCCTAATCTGCTTCCGTTCCTCGCCGCCAGCTTCGTGGGAGCCATGGCGAGTGGCATTCTCGCGGCAGTTGGGCTCGAGGCTTTGGGTTTGGGTCCGCAGAGTGAGCCGACGTTGGGGATGACAGTCTATTGGTCGATCTACTACGGCGCACTCTTGAGCAATTGGTGGTGGTGGTACGTCCCGCCGATCGTGTTATTGGCTTGGATCTTCGTGACGCTGTACCTAATCGCGTCCGGGCTCGACAAGTGGGCGAACCCTCGATTGAGGCAGAGTCTTTGATGACATCGGCGGTGCTGACGATCCGCGATCTGCGGGTCCACTTCAATATCCGCGCCGGTACCGTGCGCGCCGTTGACGGCATTGATCTCGACATTGCAGAGGGCGAAAAACTCGGTTTGGTCGGTGAGTCAGGCTCGGGCAAGACGACAACGGCTCTGGCTGTGATGCGGATGATCAAACCTCCGGGGGTCATCGCTGGCGGCAGCATTGAGTTGGATGGGCGCAACCTTCTAACGCTATCGGAATCCGACATGCGCTCCGTGCGCGGCAACGACGTCGCTATGGTGCCACAAGCGGCGATGAACGCATTAAACCCGGTTCGCCGTATTCGCGATCAAATAATTGACGGCTTGCGCGACCACGGAATAAACGAATCGCGCGGACGCACCAACGAGAGGTTGACGAGGTTGATGTCGCAGGTGGGGTTGGGAAACAACGTGTTGAATCTCTTCCCGCACGAATTGAGCGGCGGGATGAAGCAGCGCGTCACAATTGCCATGGCGATTTCCCATCTTCCCCGCTTAATACTTGCCGACGAACCGACCAGCGCGCTCGACGTCGTGGTGCAGCGTCAGGTAATCGAAACCTTGGAAGCGGTGAGGGATGAGATTGGGGCCGCAGTCATCTTGGTGGGACACGACATGGGGTTGATGGCACAGTTCGCAGATCGCATCGGCGTAATGTACGCCGGCAAGCTGGTAGAGCTGGCTTCCGTCGAAGAGATTTTCGAGAACCCGCTCCATCCTTACACTCGACTGCTTATCGAGAGTCTCCCAGATACTGCCGGCAAACGTCCGTTGCAAGGCATACCGGGATTGCCGCCGTCCTTACTTGCATTGGCTACTGGCTGTCCGTTTATGCCTCGATGCCCGGAATCGATGGACGTTTGCGGTGCAGAAGCACCTGAACTCGTCGGACGAGACGATTTGGTTGCCTGCCACCTCTATAGCGAGGCGACGGTGTCGTGACGGCCGCAATCGAACAGGTACCGCCGGGCGAATCAAGCAGGGATGCGTCTCCATTACTGGAGCTTCGCAATGTTTCGCAGATCTTCTCATCCGGACCGATCTGGAATCGCAATCACAACTACGCGGTCAACGACGTTACATTTCGTCTGAACGAACAGCCAGCCTCAATCACCGCGGTCGCCGGCGAGAGTGGCAGCGGCAAGACTACCTTGGGAAGAATCTTGCTGGGCTTTCAGCGGCCTACACACGGTGACGTCGTTTTCAGGGGTCGCAACGTGTTCGAGATGGGCGGTGCTGAGAGGAAGGCATACCGTCGCCAAGTTCAGGCGATATTCCAAGATCCGTTTTCGGTGTACAACCCGTTCTACAAGGTCGACCACATCTTCTCCGTCGCCATTTCTCGATTTAAACTCGCTTCCACTCGTGACGAAGCGAGGCACCTTATCGAAGAAGCGATCTCGGGCGTCGGACTGCGCCCGTCGGAGACACTCGGTCGTTATCCACATCAGTTGAGCGGCGGCCAACGACAACGAGTAATGGTCGCCCGATCATTGCTGTTGAAACCGCAGGTAATCATCGCCGACGAACCCGTTTCGATGGTCGACGCATCGTTGCGAGCGACGATTCTTGAGACATTGCGAACGCTCAATCGTGAATTGGGAATCGCGATTCTTTACATCACGCACGACTTGACGACGGCGTACCAGGTTGCGGACAACATAATGATCATGTACCGCGGACACGTCGTGGAAGCGGGGGATGTTGAGCACGTCATCAACGATCCAGCGCACCCGTACACTCGCTTGCTAGTGCAGTCGATACCGATGCCGGATCCGAAACGGCGTTGGGCAGACATGACTGGGGCAAATGCACCGAGGTTTTCGACGACCGAGGTTACGCAGTCGACGTGTCCCTTCATCAACCGGTGCCCCGATGCGATGGATGAGTGCTCTGAGGCAATGCCGGCGAGTTTCGCGTTGGATGCCCATCGAATCTCCAAGTGCTACGTATATCGGAACTCGGGAGAGGCTAGTAACGTCGACATCGCCGCGTACTTCAACGTTCGTGATGGAAATACTTCATCACAGTAGACAATTGCGATTCGTGTTAACGTGATTGCAGTTCATTGGGAACTGCAAGGCAAACTCCAAATGGAGGGAAGCAGAAATGCCGAAAACTAAGCGCATTGCAACGATCTTCGTGATCGGTGCGATGCTCGCGACTCTCGCTCTCGCGATGGCGTGCGGACAAGAAACTGTCGAAGTCACTCGCGTCGTCGAGGTCGAAAAGGTCGTTCAACAGACCGTGGTCGTGGAGAAAGAGGTCGAGAAGGTCGTTGAAAAGGAGGTCGAGAAGGAAGTTCAGGTTGAGGTAACTCCGACCCCGGTTCCGCTTGGCTACTTGGACGTTCCTAGAAATCGAACGCTGATCATGGCAGGTCTCGGTGGCGAGCATCCTGGTGCCTTCACAGACATCGAGAACTTCAACGCACACGCGGCCGGACTGTCACGGAGTGGCCTCTACCAGGCGGCGAGCGAAGGGCTGTTCTACTTCAACATGCTCACTGGCGAGTTGATCCCGTGGATGGCGACAGACTTCGAGTACGACGACGGTTACACGGGCGTAACTGTCAACATTCGCGATGGTGTTGAGTGGAGCGACGGCACGCCGTTCACCGCTCACGACGTTGCTTTCACCATCAACATGGCGAACAACGACGACAAGCTTGATCGGCACGGCGTTGTCAACCAGTGGACGAAGGAAGCAACTGCAGTCGACGACTTGACCGTGCACATTGAGTTCACGGAACCCGCCCCGCGCTACGTGTGGGACATCCTCATCTTCCGCGCCGACATCGGCATTCCCTGGATTCCCAAGCACGTGTACGAAGACGTCGAAGAGGTTTCGACCTTTACGCACTACGACCCTGCCAAAGGTTGGCCTGTCGTAACCGGTCCGTATCGGCTGGTGCACACCGACGTAGAGAAGAAGATCTGGGATCGCCGTGACGATTGGTGGGCGGCGAAGATCGGCTTCCATGACCTTCCCGAGGTCGAGCGTCTCATCTTCCTGCCGGGAATGAATGAGATTACGATGGCGCAACTGTTGATCACGAATGAGATTGACATGGCATTCTCGCTCACGGTACCGAACTACAAGGCAGTTGTCTCTCAGAACCCGAACATGACGACGCACTACTATGGCGAACCGCCATACGGGTACGAGGACTGGTGGCCAGTCGGACTCGGCCTAAACACGAAGCGTCCGCCTTTCGACAACAAGAACGTACGTTGGGCGATCTCATACTCGATCAACCGCGAGGAAGTAATCGAGTTCGGATTCGGTGGAGGTCAAATCGTTCAACAGCTGCCTTGGCCGTACTATGCGCCGATGCAGAAGTATCACGACGAAGTGGCCGATCTGCTTGAACAGTACGACACTAGCGAGTACAACCCCGACAAGTCGGCAGAGCTGATGACCGGCGAAGGTTACACGCGCGACGGTGAAGGCTTCTGGGTCAAAGACGGCGAGCGCATCAAGATTCACATCGTGACGTTCCCGCAACACCCGTCAACGACACCAGCGGCACCGGTCGTAACGCAGAACCTACGTCGAAATGGTTTCGACGCCAGCTTCTCTACTCCAACCGACTTCCTCGATCAGATCTTCCAAGGTCACGCCGACGGCTTCATTTGGGGGCACGGCTCGATGGTTGACCCGGAACCAGTCCTCAAGGGATATCACTGTCGCCTGGTGCCAGACGGGGACATCGGATTCGTTGCCTACCCAGGTCTCTACCGCTGGTGCAACGAGGATTTCAGCGCACTGGTTGACGAGATGAGCCGGTTGCCCGAAGACTCTCCGGGTGTGATGCCGCTCTATCGACAGGCGATGGAGATCTGGTTGCCCGAGTTGCCGGACATTCCGCTCACATCAACCATCATCACGCTGCCGATGAACACAACCTATTGGGAAGAATCGTCGTGGCCTCATCACGACAATCAGTACATCCACGAAGGATTCTGGCACCGGACCGGATTGCACATCTTCCTAAACCTGGAGCCGACTCAGTAAACGATCTGGTACGGATCCACGTCTCGCGACGCCTCGCGTTCGCTAGCGACGGTGCGTCGCGAGACGAATCTAACGGCGCGAGAATGACCGTTTTGGCGCGATGATTTGTGCAACACCGTCGTGACGTCTGTGCTGTGGCATCGTAGTGTTCGTAGTTTCGACACACCGCTAGGTTTCGAGATCTCGATGCGTCTAAAATCGGTGGTGAGCACTAATGGCACTCGAAACCAAACAGATTGTAGACGGCGGAAGGCGAAGATCAAGGAAGAGTGGGAGTGCCCGGCATAGGCTCTCACCAGGTCGGCGGCAATACCTCCATTTCAAGGCAAAGTACGCCGACTCGCTTCTCCTATTCAGGATGGGCGATTTTTACGAGTGTTTCGATGAGGATGCTCACACACTCTCGAAACTACTCGATGTTGCACTCACCGCACGTGACGTAGGTGGTGGCCAGCGGTCGGCACTTGCGGGAATACCGTACCACGCGCTCGACACCTATCTCGGCCGGTTGGTAGGTGCTGGATTGAAGGTCGCGATCGCTGAGCAAACGACAAACAAGCCGAATTCGCAAGGCATCGTTGATCGAGCGGTAGTTCGCATCGTAACCCCAGGGACGACCCTCGACGCATCGCTACTTGAGCAAGCTAAACACAACTATTTGGCGGCCTGCGTTGTTGAGGGCGATCGGGGCGGACTTGCTTGGTTGGAGGCTTCCACCGGTGAGTTCGCAGCATTGGAAACCGATACGCGCTCGTTGATCGAAGAAGTCGAGCGATTAGAACCGGTGGAGATTTTGGTTGACGCCTCCGCGCATCAGATTATCAGCACACGCGTGGATAGCGACGCTGCTCGCGAAACGTCTCTAGGCTCAACGATCCTGCGCCAGTTGGACGAAACGGTGCTCGATCCCGACATTGCTTCAGAGCAGTTGATGCAACACTTCGAGACCGATGCGCTCACGCCGTTCAATCTCGAAGGATGTCATCTGGCGACGATGGCTGCGGCGTCGGCTTTGGATTACCTAGCGCAGACACAGATCGGTCGGTTGCCGTTCATTACAACGTTGCGGCGTCATCGACCCGATCGCTACATGCACCTATCGCAGAGTGCGATGCGAGACTTGGAGATCTTGGCACCATCGATTGAGGGCGGTCCGACGTTGCTTTCGACGCTCGACCGCACGCGCACGCCGATGGGGGCTCGATTGCTGCGAGGTTGGGTTTCTGCACCATTGACCGATCTGCAGGAGTTGAGGATGCGACAGGATGCGCTCTACAAGTTGCAAGTCGATTCCACCTTGCGAACTCAAATCGGTGACCTACTGACAAGCGTCTCGGATGTCCCACGGTTAGTAAATCGACTCACAATCGGCAGCGCGGATCCGCGTCAACTCCGGGCACTATTGCGCGGGCTCGACAACGCGCCGTCGTTACGCAACTTGGTCTCTGGATCTGACGACGACGGCCCTGTATCGCCTCTGTTCGAGGGGATTGCGTCCCACGAGGAAGTGCGAATTCTGATTCAAGACGCCATCGTTGAGGACCCGCCTGTGCGGATTTCCGACGGTGGAGTGATTGAGGATGGTTTCGATCGCGAGTTGGATTCGGTGAGGGTTCTCGCGTCGGATGCCCGTCAAGGGATCGCCGAAATCGAAGAAAAGGCGCGCGAAAGTTCGGGGATTCGGAACCTGAAGGTGGGGCACAACAAGGTGTTCGGCTACTACATTGAGGTTTCGAAATCGAACCTTCATTTGGTACCCGAGGAGTTTCAAAGACGCCAAACCTTGGTAAACGGCGAACGTTTCATCACGCCGGAGCTCAAGGAGCTTGAATCTAAGGTCTTCCGGGCAGCCGAGCGAATATCAGAACTCGAACAGTCGATATACAACCGCGTTTGCATGCAAATCGCTGCACACGCTGGCGCGTTGATGCGTACTGCTACTGCCATCGCCCACCTCGACGTCTGCGTCGCTCTCGCGAACGTGGCGGTGGAGAAAGACTGGATCATGCCTCATCTTGACATGGGTGAGACTTTGACGATTGAGGATGGTCGCCACCCGGTGGTCGAAGACGTGCTGGGTGCCGGTCGATTTGTACCCAACGACCTCGCGTCGTCAAATCACGAGAACCAATTGTTGATTGTCACCGGCCCCAATATGTCCGGGAAGTCGACGTACATCCGTCAGGCGGCGATCTTGGTTATTCTTGCCCAGATAGGCAGTTACGTGCCGGCGAAGAGTGCGCGCATTGGGATTGTTGATCAGATATTCACACGCATTGGCATTTCAGACGACATCGCCGGCGGACGCTCGACGTTCATGGTAGAGATGGTCGAAACGGCGTCAATACTCAATCAGGCGACTCCTCGATCACTGGCGATCTTGGATGAGATCGGACGAGGCACCAGCACCTACGACGGTTTGGCAATTGCACGCGCTGTCGCTGAGTTCATCCACAGCAACCCTTCGCTAGGTTGCAAGACATTGTTCGCGACGCACTACCACGAGATGACCGCTTTAGGGGACGTGTTGCCGCGGGCACAGAATCTGCGGGTTGCGGTTGCCGAGGAGGGTGAAGACATTGCGTTCCTCTACCGTATCGTTCCTGGCGGAGCAGACCGTTCCTACGGCGTTCACGTCGCGATGCTCGCCGGAATGCCTTCGCCAGTCGTCGAACGCGCCCGAGAATTGCTGTCCGAACTCGAAGCTCAATCCTCCAGCAACATTGGAACTGGGAACCCAACGCCGACGAACCAACTACAGCTGGGATTCTTCGAAAACGGCAAGGATCTGGAGTTCATTCGCAAGGTCGCAGACCTTGACGTCGACAACATGAGCCCCATCGAGTCACTCAACAAACTGTACGAGTTGAGGAATGAGGCCCGATTGGAAACCGAGGAATAGCCCACTAGTTCCCGTAACATGTAGTCGCAATCGCGAAGAAGGATGTAATGCCACGAGGTCGCCAGCAAATGAAGATCGAGCAGATAAAAGTAACGACATTCACTCATACGTCTAACACGGTTAACGACACCGATGGGCACACCCATCCCGGACCTACGCACGAGGTGCGCAACTCATTACTGACAATCGTCGCGGATGACGGTTCGTGCGGATATAGCTTCGGTTCGTCGGAAGCACTGCGCCCTCACATCGTAGAGAATTTCTACAAGAAGGTCCTGATCGGACAGGATCCGATGGACCGCGAACGACTTTGGCAATCCTTGGCTCGTTGGCAACGCGGCAGTGGCGGCATGTTGACTGATCGCAGCCTGGCGGTGGTGGAGTTGGCACTATGGGACTGGGCAGGCAGACAGCTAGACACGCCGGTATGGAAGCTCCTCGGCGGGATGCGGGACAAAGTACCGGCCTACGGTTCGACGATGTGCGGCGATGAGATGGAGAACGGGTTGGCGACGCCCGAGGATTACGGTCGATTTGCGGAGTGGTTGATCGAGCGAGGCTACGCGGCGATCAAGCTTCACACCTGGATGCCGCCGGTTTCGTGGGCACCTTCCGTGAAGATGGACATTAAAGCCTGTGCGGCCGTCCGAGAAGCTGTCGGCCCTGACGTACCTTTGATGCTCGACGCGAACCATTGGTACAGCAGAACCGATGCGTTCGAGCTCGGCAAGGGAATCCAAGCTCTCGGATATTACTGGTACGAAGAGCCGATGGATGAGCACTCAATGTCGTCGTACAAGTGGGTCGCTGACAATCTGGATATCCCGGTGCTGGGCCCCGAATATGTCGAAGGCAAGTTCCATTCCCGAGCGGAATGGGTGCTCTCGGGTGCCGCCGAC
The DNA here is from genome assembly GCA_965221625.1 of Dehalococcoidia bacterium. Lineage (GTDB taxonomy): Bacteria > Chloroflexota > Dehalococcoidia > Lucifugimonadales > Lucifugimonadaceae > Bin127. Next base: position 2,028,316 of record OZ244903.1, on the reverse strand, counting down.
ATTCTGCGGACCGGAGTGCACGACGTAGGTGGTATTAGTCCGTCGATGAAGATTGCGCACTTGGCAGAGGCGTTCAACATGGATTGCGAAGTCCACGGCGGCGGAGCCGGCAATCTGGCAGTCCTCGGCGGCATGTTCAACGGACGTTGGTATGAGCGTGGCCTGCTCCATCCTTTCGTCGATTACGACCAACCTCCGGAGTACTTGAATTCGATCGTCGACCCGATGGGTAAAGATGGGATGATACCGATGCCGACCCGACCGGGATTAGGAGAGGACATCAACTTCGACTGGATCGAAGGACACACCGTATCGGAACATTGAGCCGTTCGCAGCGTAAGAATCTCAAATCTGAGGATTCGGTCGCGGTGCTAAGCGGGAATTGATTTCGGTTGTGCCCGAGCCGGTACCGTGCTCGAATCTGCCTAATATAATCGAAACGGCGAACAAAGAAGGCGGTTTCTGCGCGCATTAGGAGCTGAAGGCGATGGCCGAAACAACTTGGGTTTTCTTCAAAGGGCAGCAGGTCCCGATGGAGGAAGCGCGGGTCGGCGTTGCGACACATGCGCTGCACTACGGCACCGCATGTTTCGAAGGTATCCGCGGGAACTGGAACGAAACGGACGGCAAAGTCTACATCTTCCGCATGCGCGAGCACTATGAGCGACTGCTCCGCGGTTGCAACATCCTGCGCATCAATCTTCCGTATTCGGCCGATGACCTTTGCCAAATTACCGTGGATCTGCTGGAGCGTAACGGCTTCGCAGAGGATGTATACATTCGCCCCTTGGCTTACAAGAGCCAAGAGGCAGTAGCCAACCTCAGATTGCACCAGCTGGAGGATGACTTCACGCTGATGATCCAACCGTTCGGGGCATACATTGAAGCCGATGGTGCCATCCGATGCCAAACTTCTTCGTGGCGACGGCCGGATGACACGATGTTGCCGACGGGTGTCAAGATTACCGGTCTCTACACCACCAGCATCCTCGCCAAGACGGAAGCGATCATGGCCGGATACAACGAGGCGATTTTGCTAAACTACGATGGCTCCGTTTCGGAAGGTAGTGGCGAAAACCTCTTCATGGTCTCGAACGGCAAGATATTTACTCCATACGAGACTGCCAATGCGTTGCTTGGAATTACGCGAGATTCGGTGATGACGTTGGCGAAGAACGAGTTGGGCATCGAAGTGGAACCACGGCGCATCAACCGAAGCGAGCTGTACCTGGCCGACGAGATATTCCTCACCGGCACTGCTGCTCACATCACGCCGGTGGGTCAGATCGACAATCGTGATATTGCCGACGGGAATACCGGCGAAATCACTAACCACCTTCAAGGGATCTACTTCGACTGCATCACGGGCCTCAATCCCGACTACAAGGACTGGTGCGTCGGCGTAACGCCGGGGGGCGGTTAAATCTCTACCGGACCCATGCCGGTGTAACTTTCGCCTATGGATGACGGTATTGAGGCAGCCGCGTCAACGATGGTTCGAGACTACGTCGTACTGTCGGTCTTGGTGAACCTCGGTTTCCTGCAGATAGCCGCATCAATCAGCGGATTGCAAGGCTTGTGGTTGGTGCCCAATCAGTCTGCGGTGCGGATCTTGGGACTCGCTCTCATCGTGGCCGGCGTCAGCTGGTATCTGTTGTCGCCGTTATGGGTGGAAGGTCCTTGGGCCGCAGGAACGGTAATCGACGGCACTTCAGAACACCGGGGGTATGGCACTGCAAGAATGACAGAGCTTTCCGGTGCGCGCAATCTCAACGACATCCACGGCGGCATGGCAGGGACGGCGTATGCGGGTTACTTCTTCGCTTCCGCTGTGATGGCGTACATCGCAACAGCATTCGTCGGGTTGGTCATCATGCGCTTCGTCGGCGATGCCACGCGTCGTTCAAACGCCGCCGATGGTTTGGAGGCTTTGAGATCAACTGATGCGTTCGCCGGTCTTGTGGTGTCACTCCGAAGTTTACGCGCTGAAGGGGTCGAGGAGTTCCGCACCGCGTTTGATCGTGCACCAAATTGGAGCTTGCCATCCCTAGTCGCGAGGTTGTGGCGTGGCTAATCCCTTCGACGAGACGCTGTTGCGATGGGTCAATGGTCAAGCCGGGAGCCTAGGCGTATTCGACGACTTAGCCAAGGTTTTGGCTTCGGACTACCTGATGCCTTTGATCTTCTCGGCATCCATGTTCGCAATGTGGTTCATCGGTCGCACCCCAAGTGAACGAATGCGGCATCAGCTAGCCGCGCTGACGGGTATGGCGGGCGTCGGAATTGCCAACATATTCGTTGCTGCGATCAACCGGACGTGGGACCGACCGCGCCCGTTCGAAGAGTTAGGTGATGGAATGAATCTAATCTTTTATCGCTCCACGGACCCTTCATTCCCAGCCAATCCGATGGCAGTGGTGTTCGCTGTGGCGGCTGCGGTAATGTTGGTTGATCGGCGATCGGGCGTGATGTTGGCAGTTTTGGCGACGGTTTACTCGCTAATGCGCGTGTACGTCGGCACGTTCTACCCAACCGACGCTATCGGTGGTGCCTTAGTCGGTATTGCGGCATTACTAGTGGCGCGATTGCTCTTCGCCATTTTCAACCCGATCCCACAGTTGACCATTCGAATACTGCGCGGTTTCGGCGTCGCATGATCGAATGCCTGTTAGGTTCGAGCAGTTATCCTTCGAAACGCTTCACCGAATTCGAACGGCATACCTTCGGCAACGGATCGCGCCCGTTCGCTCGCCCGTTCGGCTGACGCGGTTCCGACAGCCAATCCGGGCACCTGGCTGCGGTGGCGACTCAGCGCATCAATGCGGGTGTTTAATGTGGTTGTGATGTCGACTATCGCGTTCGGTCGATCCGAGTGCCAATAGAAAACGTCTCTGACCTTGTACGGCTCTAATCCCAACTTCATGTGCTCTGGGAAATGGAGGTGATCTCGGGCATAGGGATATACCGCGTCCTGCACTGTGATGCCGGTGTTTCGATGGTCGCGGTGGTTGAATCCGTTCATCCGATAGGGGTCATGGGTGAAAATCGCGTCGGGACGATATGCGCGAATCGCCTTGACGACCTCACCCAAGAAATCTCGGTTTGGCTCTAAGTGACCGTCAGGGTAAGGGAGCATGACGAGGTTTTTGACGCCGATAACGCTGGCGGCTTCTTCTTGCTCTTGGCGGCGTATACCGGCAATTCGGTCCGAAGTCATATCTTCGTCATTGCTGCCGCTGCTGCCGGTAGTACACACGACGTAGGTGATTTCGCTTCCGTGGGACGCCCACAATGCCGCGGTGCCGCCAGCACCGATCTCGGCATCATCTGGATGGGCGCAGATCACCATCGCGCGTTCAGGTATATCTGTGAATTGCTCCAGTTGATCCACCGCACTGTTCCTCGGACTACTGCCCAGACACGTGATTACAAATTAGGTAAACAATTTCATGATATCTGCGTAGCACGCGGGTTCAGCCAGTCAGCGTAGACTCAGGATTGGGTTATCGTGTGAAACCTCGCAACGTCGGATACAGAGAAGACGAGACGTAAAGCATTTGAGTTTGCAGTCCAAAGATCCAGAAATTTCCCGCATCGTCGCTGCAGAGGAGAAGCGGTTACGGGACGAGATCGTGCTGATAGCGTCGGAGAATTACGCTAGCCGTGCCGTGTTGGAGGCGACTGGGTCAGTTCTCACGAACAAATACGCTGAAGGATATCCCGGGCGACGCTACTACGCGGGTACCGAGAACGTCGACGCGGCAGAGTGTTTGGCGATCGAACGGCTTAAGCATCTGTTCCCTGGCGCAGCGCACGCAAACGTCCAACCCCATGCCGGCTCGCAAGCCAACATGGCGGCATACTTTGCGGTGCTCGAACCCGGTGACCGAGTTTTGGGTATGTCGTTGGACCACGGTGGCCATCTGACTCATGGATCGCCAGTGAACTTCTCCGGCCGGATATACGACTTCGTCCATTACTCCCTTGACGAAGGAACTGAAACTCTCGATTACGATGCGATCGAGCGATTGGCGCAACAGACGATGCCGAAGATCATCGTCTCCGGCTTTTCCGCATACTCGAGAACAATAGACTTCGAGCGTTTTGGTCAGATCGCTGAGAATGTCGGTGCCGTGCATCTCGCAGACATCGCCCACATTGCCGGTTTGGTCGCCGCGGGAGAGCATCCATCGCCAATAGCGCACGCCGGTATAGTCACCAGCACGACGCACAAGACGCTGCGTGGTCCCCGAGGTGCCTTGGCATTAACAACAGAAGAGTGGGCACGCAAGTACGATTCGGCGGTGTTTCCTCGCATGCAGGGCGGCCCGATGGGACACGCGATCGCGGCGAAAGCCGTCGCTTTCGGGGAAGCGGCGAGCGACGATTTCAAATCGTATGCCGCCGGCATCGTGGCGAACGCTGAATCTCTGGCCGAGGCACTAACAGATGAAGGTTTGCGGATCGTTTCAGGTGGCACTGACAACCATTTGATGCTGGTCGATCTGCGAGGTTTGGAAGTAACCGGCGCAGAAGCAGAAACTCGCCTGCGCAACATCGGCATCGTCGCCAACAAGAACATGATCCCGTTCGACCCGATGCCGCCACGCGTAACTTCTGGCATTCGAGTCGGCGTACCTGCGGTGACGTCGCGCGAGATGACGGTTCGGGACATGGGGCAGATAGCTTCGTTCATAGGTGAAGCACTCACCATGGACGGCGATGCGGGACGTGAACGGGTGCTTGCAGAACGTGTGGGGCGTTTCGCCAGTTCCTACCCGGTACCGGGCATAGATTCTTGACCATTGCGGCACCCCGGCGCGCATATAATCCCGATTGCGAAACGGGTTTTCCAACCGCGAGTTGTATAATCGAAATTTATCGATTCCGGATAGTCGACTTGGAAAAACACGTGCTGGTTCGACAGCAATTGGCGGGTAGCAATTGACAGATTACGAGATCATGTGGATTCTCGGCGGCGGTGCCGGCGAGCGTGAAGGCGACGCTTCCGTTGAGAAGTTGCGTGGCGTCGTCGATTCTTTGGGTGGCGAGGTCGATGAAATCGAACCTTGGGGCAAGCGAAACTTGTCGTATCCGATCAACAAGCAGACCGAAGGCTACTACTTGCTTGCGCAATTCAAGATGGAATCTCTGCGAGCACCGGAGTTGGATCGCGCAATTCTTGCCGACCGCGACGTAATTCGCCATCTGATCGTGAGAAAGTGAAACCTTCCCCTTAACCTCGTACATATGTCCCATTAGTAAGTCATTTGGGATGCGAGGAATCACTTAAGGAAGGTGGTCAACAAGAATGTCTCTAAGTCAGATCTTTCTGATCGGCAACGCCGGGCGAAACGCAGAGTTGCGACAAACGCCGAATGGCGGTGAGGTCGCGAACTTTAGTGTGGCAATTTCAAGGCGATACCCGGTTCGCGATGAGATGCGGGAGGAGACCGAGTGGTTTAACGTCGCGGTTTGGAATCGCACCGCCCCCAATGTCGCAGAGCGCGTAAAGCGCGGCTCAAAGGTCTTCGTCGACGGTAGACTGTCGACTCGTCAATACACCGACGCCAACGGCCGACCGCGCACCAGCTTGGACGTGCGAGCGAACCGGGTCATCGTGTTTGATCGACGCAATGGGAATGGCGAATACGGAGACGACGGTTCGTCGTTCGGTGAGGGTGAGAATGAACGCGATGACGGCACGCAACAAGGCGACCGACCGTTTCGCCTCAGTAAGGTCATGGACGTCGGTGCAAGCGAAATGCCGAAGGACTTGATCGAAGTTGACAAGTTGGCGTGGTGAAATGCCATGAGCTTGAATCTGATACTCCTGATCGGTAACGCCGGGCAAGACGCCGAGTTGCGGTATACCGCAACTGGAAGAACGGTCGCCAACTTCAGCTTGGCTGTCAACAGAAACTACCAAGTCAACAACGAGTGGCGTGAGGAGACTGAATGGTTCAGGGTTGCCGTTTGGGGGCAACAGGCCGAAAGCATCGCTCAAAGAATCCGAAAAGGCTCCCGTGTCTTCGTTGAAGGTCGACTCTCGAGTCGCGAGTGGACTAACGACGCTGGCGTGACGCGCACCTCTTTGGAAGTCAACGCATTCCGGGTAATGGATCTGACCGGTCGCGACCAGAACGAAGAAGGTGGTTACGGCAGCTACCCGCCGTCTGAAGGTGGACAGTCTGCGGGTCCAAGCGAGTATTCCCAGTCGTCGCCTCAACGAAACGAAGGGCAGGGACGACCTGCATCCGCCCCCGAGCCGATGGAAGATGAGGAAGATCTGGAAGATCTGCCTTGGTAACATTAGCGACTTGGGTGCCTGCTACTGCGACGACATCGAAATGTACGCTTGAAAGCAACGGTACTTGATCACGGAGAGAAGATGACAACAGGCCCTAGCACGCGTCCCCGACCAATGCAGCGCGAGCGTCGCCCAGGCGGCGGAATGCGACGTCGTCGGGGAAGGAACGTTCTCGCCAGTGAGGACATAAATTACAAGAACGTCGACAAGCTTCGTCGGTTCGTTAGCGAACGCGGCAAGATCGTCTCTGGTCGACGTTTTGGCCTGACGGCAAAGGATCAACGCCGTCTCGCGCGTGAGATTAAGCGCGCCCGGCATATGGCCCTCTTGCCTCTCGCTCCGAACCACTCGTTGATCACCGGTACCGTTCAATCGACCAATCTGAGCGTTGGCGAGGCCGAGAATTCTGAGGCGACGGACTCGAGTGAAGCTTCCGATGAGCAGCGTGTTGAAGATGCGGTAACGACGACAGAAGCGTCAAGCGAGTCGTCGGAGGAGTCGCAGGTTGCGGAGGATTCGACCCCATCGCAAACTTACGAAGCGACGACGGACGACGCTGATACCGAATCCGAAATCGAGGACTAGTCGAGTTTGCCCCCGGCGTCGCGGGCGTTGTCCACTAGTTCGTAACCCGTTCGCTATCTCAATCTAACGTACTCCGTAGCTCTAGCTGTCGTAGAATTGCGGACATTGCACTCGACACGCCCGTCGTTAGCGGTTACTTCCCATCGCGATGACTACGAACGAACCTGAACGCAGTACATTTTCCCACGCACCACTCGGCGGATACCGGGCTGGCCAGCGTAGCATCACGAACCGACGCGGCGTTTCCCGTTTCGAGCTGATGCGACGACGCGAGGCGGCTGCCCTCAAGAACCGGCCGTTCGTCATTGGGGCACTGATTTTCGTACTGGTTGTTATGGCGATTCCGGCGTACGGATTTTATCGCCAGTACGTCGTGCCGCCGACGGAGATCGCGGTGCAGGTCGAGGACACCATCTACACCCGAGGTGACGTCGTCAACTACATCCGTTTCTTCCAGAGATTGAGCGAGGACTTGGGTGTACCCTTCGAGTTGGGCACATCCGTCTTCGAGGCGATGCAGACGCTGCAATCGAACGAGATTGCTTACTTGCTGGCACCGCGATACGGCATAACGGTCGAACAGGATGAAGTCGACACGCAGTTGGAATCGCTGTTGGGCTTCGTAACAGAAGGCGGGATAGTCTCGTCGGATCGAGAACATCGCGCCAACGTCGAAGAAGCCAAGAAACAATTCCTGAATCGCGTCGGACTTGCCGAGGACGTCTACCGCGACTTCATCCGCAAGAACATGTTCAAGGACAGACTGCGCACTGAGGTGGCGAGCAACATCTCACGCATTCAACCGCACGCCGAGGCGTACAAGATTGTGCTGTTGGACGTCAGTCAGGGGACGATTAATCGCATCGAGCGAGATTTGGCGTCGGGACGTGCAGTCGCGGACGTGGTCTACGAATTGTCCGAAGATCCCAATATTAGACGGGACGGCGGTTATCTGGGATGGTTGCCAAAAGGCGTCCGGACTGAACTCGATTCGATACTATTCGGCCGACATCGAAACGAGGACGGGAGTGAGGGCGATCGGATCTTGCCGTTGAACACTCTCAGCGGAGGACGATACGACGAAACGACTCAAACTTGGACTGCCCACATCGTGTCTGACTACTCTGAGGCTCGCGAGTTGGCTGATGACCACTTCGAGGTACTGGCAGACCTCGCCGTTGACCGCTTCATTAACGATCACCGTCAAGATTTCTACAACACGGTCACGATTAACAGCGAAGTTTACGACTGGGTCAACCGCCAGGTGCGTTTGAGCGCGATCGTGCCAACTGCGACGCCTGAGTCGCAATTCGCTTCACTGGAAGACTTGAACGCTGTCACCGGCCGTTAGCTAATGAGCGGCGACCGGGAACGCAAAGTGTCGAAGCCAATCGGTATTGGCTTGCTAGGCGCAGGTGTCGTTGGCTCTCAGGTCGCTCGCTCGATCGTCAGGTGGCGAGACGAAGGTCAACGGACTGTCGTGCTCAACGACGTGCTGGTTCGGGACATCTCGCGCAGTCGAGATGGCGTGCCGGCGAGTCTGCTAACGACAGATCCGGAAGCGGTTCTGGGTAATGAAAGTACGGACGTTGTTGTTGAAGTGATGGGAGGCGAAGAACCTGCTCGAACGTACATGTCGGCGGCACTTCAAGCGGGAAAGCACATCGTCACCGCAAACAAAGAGGTGTTGGCGAAACATGGTGATCACCTGACCCGTGTCGCGACTGACAACAACGTGAGCATCTCATACGAAGCCAGTGTGGGTGGGGGCATCCCGGTGTTGGCGGTCTTGCAGGACAGCCTGAGCGCAAACCGAATCGAGAGCATCCGCGCCATCATCAACGGCACGACGAACTACATCTTGTCGTCGATGGATGAATCCGGTGCATCGTTCGAGGATGCATTGGTTGAAGCACAAAACCTAGGGTATGCAGAGGCCGATCCGACCTCCGATGTCGACGCGTTCGACGCGGCGTTCAAACTGTCGATAATTGCACGGTTGGCGTTTGGTGTGTCCGCCCACCCCGACGACATCCATCGAGAAGGCATCCGCAACGTCGGCGCACAGGATCTGCGGTACGCTCGCGAACTTGGATTCACAATCAAGCTGCTGGCAATCGCGCGCAGCGATCGCGAAGGCGTGCGATGCCGCGTGCATCCCGCATTGGTTCCCGTCGATGTTCCGATGGCCAAAGTCAATGGCGTGTTGAACGCGGTCGAGTTGAACGGCGATTTGCTGGGTCCGCTGTGGTTACAAGGCAGAGGTGCCGGCGACAGACCGACTGCGAGCGCAGTGTTGGGAGACGTCTTGCGGGTGACCCGCCAGATTCTGTCTGGGAATTGTGCGGCAGCCGGCGACAATTTCGGTGATGCGGCTGGGTCGCGTCCGCCGTTGGTGACTATCGATGACTTGGAAGCTCGTTACTACCTGAGGTTGTCCGTAGCAGATCGTTCAGGTGTTTTGGCGGAGATCGCCGGCGTGTTTGGCGACGAGAAGATTAGTATTGCATCGGTTCTGCAGCTGGACGAGGACATCGAACGCGGTTTGGCGGATTTGGTGATCATGACGCATCCGGCGCGCGAGGGCAACATGCAACATGCCGCGACGCGTCTGCGACAATTGGAAGTCGTCACATCCCTCGAGAATCTGATCCGGGTTGAAGATTACGATTCGATCTGAAACTCGTAAATCATTTTGGCATCTCTCTGCGAACGCTCCCAGGAGATCGGATTGAACGGCACTATTGGCGTCATTGAGCGCTACAAAGAGTTCTTACCGGTTAATTCCGACACGCCGATCATCACGATGGGAGAAGGCAGTACGCCACTCGTTAGATCCACTAACATTGGTCGAGAAATCGGTTGCGAGAACCTCTACTTCAAGTTGGAGGGCAGCAACCCGACCGGCTCCTTCAAAGATCGCGGGATGGTGATGGCGATCGCGAAGGCTTTGGAGAAACAGCGCGACAAGGTAATCTGCGCATCGACTGGTAACACGAGTGCTTCGGCGGCGGCCTACGCGGCAAGGTACAACCTGCAAGCACTCGTGGTTGTGCCATCCGGTGAAATCGCCTTGGGCAAGTTGGCGCAAGCGATGGCCTACGGCGCGCGGATCTTGGCAGTTGACGGCAACTTCGATGCAGCACTCAAGATGGTTCGGGAACTTGCCGACGAGTTAGGCATAGAGCTGGTCAACTCGCTCAACCCGTTTCGATTGGAAGGTCAGAAGACGGCTTCATTCGAGATATCTGATGATCTCAAGGACGCGCCTGACATGCTGTGCATACCAGTCGGCAACGCTGGCAACATCACCGCGTATTGGAGGGGTTTCAACGAATATCGGATCGAGGAGCGCATCACCAAGTTGCCGAGGATGATGGGGTTTCAGGCTGCCGATGCCGCTCCAATAGTGCATGGTGCACCAATCGAGGATCCGCAGACTATCGCCAGCGCAATTCGCATCGGCAATCCCGCAAGTTGGGTCGGTGCCACGAATGCGCGGGACGAATCGGACGGAGACATCGAATCGGTTACCGACAACGAGATCATCGACGCATACATCCGTCTTGCCCGAGACGAGGGCATCTTCTGTGAACCGGCGTCAGCGGCTTCGGTTGCAGGCGTCATTAAGCTCGCCGCGTCTGGAAAGCGCATGTCAGAACTTACCATTGTCTGCATCCTGACTGGCATGGGTTTGAAGGATCCCACTACGGTGGAGAATCACGCTCTGGTCGAACTGGAGTACGTCGAAGCTGATGTCGAGAAAGTCGCGGCGGTGTTGTCCAAGGACGGGATGTAATCTGAAGCGATGATTCACCACTCGTCAACCCAAGTCGCATATCCGACTTTTGACGAACTGACCGAGGATTGGCAGCGAATCTACGAGGCGATGCCGGAGAGTTCGCCGTTCGACTCCCCTCAGTGGAATCGTACCTGGTGGAAGCACTTTGGCGACGGTTCCAAGATGATGTTGCGTTCAATCGTGCGCGAGGACGGCACCACCGCTCTGATTGCACCGATGAGACTCGACTCGGAGCACGATGCCGGGGTCTGCACCTTCATCGGTGGCACCGATCTAGTCGACTATCTCGGATTCAAACACGACGGACATCTGGACGACTACGTAGTCGCACTGCTACTGAGGTCGCTCTACGAAGACGACGGAGTGTCTGCACTCGTACTGGAGTCGCTGCCCGAAGACTCGCACACGTTCCACGCGGTGCAACGCGTGGCAAGCGACATCGGATGGGAGATGCATGTCTGGGATGAAGGTGTCGCACCGCGGGTGAGTCTGCCGCGAACAGTCGATGATTACTACGCGTCGTTGACCAAGAAGCACCGACACGAATTGAGGCGAAAACTGCGACGACTCAACAATGCAGGCGACGTGAAGCAGGTCGAGATTTCAACCCCGGACGACGTAGCAAGGGGCATGGACGACTTCATCCGTCTGCACCGAAGCAGCTCGATCGACAAACGCGACTTCATGACCGCGCAACGCGAGAGTTTCTTCCGCGACATAGCAGTTGAGCTAGCATGCGACGGACTGACACGACTGAACTTCCTGTACCTCAACGACGAGATAGTCGCAACCTCCCTCGGGTTCCTGGTGGGCAAGACGAAGTACCTCTACAACAGCGGTTACGAACCAGACCGGGCGTGGTTAGCGGTTGGGTTGTTGAATCATGCCATCTGCATACTGAAGTCGATTGAGGAAGGCGTTGAGGTGTACGACTTCATGCGCGGCGATGAGCGTTACAAGTACCACCTCGGAGCCGTCAATCGCCATATCTACACCGTGCGTCTAGACCGGTCCGGTTAACCGTGTCCGTGATCCCGCGGCACGTACTGAGGTAAACATGCGCATCGCGGTGATTTGTGTGCACGGTTGCCCCTGCATCCAACCGGGCAGCACCGATGCCGGCGGCATGAACGTCTACGTGGGCGAAACGTCCGAACGATTGTCGGCGATGGGAAACGACGTCTGCGTGTACACACGATGGCATCCCGGATACGAGGCACGCAACACCGACGACTCATCACACCTCGTCCACCTTGAAGTCGGCGAGATCGTGATGTCGAAGTCAGAGATGCCTCGCATATTGCCCGACTTTGCCCAAGCACTCGACGAACACGCGCGCAGTCAAGCGGATCGATTTGAGTTGATCGCGTCCCACTACTGGCTCTCCGGGGTGGTCGGATGTGAGTTGTCGGACCTGTGGAGTGTGCCGCACGCGACTAGCTTCCATACATTGGCGAGCAGGAAAGTGATCGCACGTAGCGAAGAAGAAGAACCAGAGATCCGATTCGAGAGTGAGGCGAGGATCGCCCGCGATGCAGATCGCGTCGTTGTTTGGACGCCTGAGGAAAGTGCGTTCATTCGACAGCAGTTTGGAACCGATGATCAACGCACCGTTGTCGTGCCGCCCGGTGTAGATACAGAGTTTTTCGGTTTCCAACAGAAATCCACAAAGACAGGCGAGCGGAAGCGGATCTTGTACGTCGGACGATTAGACGCGCTCAAAGGAGTCGACGTCTTACTTGAGGCGTTTGACGAGGTGCTTCGGCGCGGCATTGATGCGGAACTGAAGATTGTCGGCGGTGGTAGCGATGAGGAGTTTCGACGCGTCCTCGGACGGATCTCCGAGTTGCGATTATGCCAACGCGTCAATGTGCTAGGTGTGGTCGACCAATCCGCCCTGCCGCAGATCTACGCTAAGGCTGACTGCATCGTCGCTCCGTCGTATCACGAAACTTTCGGCTTGGCGGTGTTGGAAGCAGCATCGTGCGGCACACCGGCGATTGCGTCAAATGTGGACGGTTTGCGCTCCATCGTCGTTGATGGCGAAACTGGGTTCCTGATCAGGGAACGAAATGCGGATCGTTATGCTGAAAAAATCATCGAGTTGCTAGCAGATGAGACGCGCCTGGAAGATATGTCTAGAGCGTGCCGTGCACGCGCAGTATCAATGTCTTGGCAGAACTCGGTGAAACGGTTGCAACGGGTCTACAATATTCTCTCAACGCCTACGTTGACCTAGTGATGTCGCCAACCGACTAAAGCCAACAGATGCCGTTTGAGATGGTGTTGGAGATTTACTGTGTATCTGCGCATTGAAGACCACGGGATTATCGGGGATCTCTACACTGCCGCGTTGGTCGGAATCGATGGCACGATCGACTGGTTTTGTGCCCCGCATTTCGATTCGCCGTCGGTGTTCGGTTCGATTTTGGACGACGAGAAGGGCGGTCACTTTTCGCTGAAACCAGTTGGCGACGAAGCGAAGTCTACCCAGTACTACCTGCCCGAGACTAACGTGTTGGTCACCCACTTCACGTCAGACTACGGTGTGGCACAGATTGTCGATTTCATGCCGGTTCGCACGCGCGCCGATGGGGACGCGCATCATGCACTCATCCGTCGCGTAACCGGCGTTCGAGGCAATCTCCGTATGCGGATTGATTGCACGCCCCGGTTCAACTACGGGCGCGATTCGCATGAGACTGTTCCGATTGGCGATGCAGTGCTGTTCAAGACGCAGGACTTGGTACTAGAGTACTGGAGCACGGTACATCCCGAGGTGGTCGACGCTGCGGTGCAGACCGAGTTCGAAATTCAAGAGGGTCACACCGAGTATTTCATCATCGACGCGCTCAGTGAAGCAGAACCTACGTTCAACTACCAACCACATCAAATCGAGAGACTGTTCGAAAACACCGTCAGTTATTGGCGTCGTTGGATCAACCGGTGTACCTACACGGGAAGATGGCGGGAGATGGTGCATCGCTCCGCTCTCGTCCTGAAGTTGTTGACTTACGAGCCTACCGGTGCCTTCGTGGCGGCACCGACCACGTCGCTCCCCGAAGACTTGGGAGGCGAGAGAAACTGGGACTATCGGTACACTTGGATTCGAGATGCGGCGTTCAGTGTCTATGGATTGGTGCGAGTCGGACTCACCGAGGAAGCCGGGCGGTTTATGGATTGGTTGGAGCAACGATGCGCGGAGAGCGACGCAGAAGGCGAGATGCTCAAAATCATGTACGGCGTGGATGGCAACCACGACTTGACCGAGATGGAACTTGATCATCTTGCCGGATATATGGGTTCAAAACCGGTTCGCATAGGCAATGGTGCCGCCGATCAACTGCAACTCGACATCTACGGCGAGTTGATGGATGCCGTATACCTCTCGAATAAGTACCAAACCCCGATTTCGTACGACTTCTGGTCTCATCTTCGCAACATGATCAACTGGGTTTGCGACAACTGGCGATTGCCTGATGAAGGCATCTGGGAAGTGAGAGGCGGACGCGCGCATTTCGTCTACTCGAAGTTGATGTGCTGGGTGGCGATCGATCGCGCTATCCGTTTGGCGGATAAGCGCTCGTTTCCGAGCGACAGCGAACGCTGGAAGCAGGTCCGGGATGAGATCTACGAGGAGATCATCGATAAAGGTTGGAGTGATGAGGTGCAGGCATTCACGCAAGCATACGGTCGCAACGCACTCGATGCGTCGAATCTGCTAATGCCGATGGTTTTCTTCATGTCGCCATCCGACCCAAGGATGCTCAAGACTTTAGACGCCATACGAAAATCCCCGGCGAACGGCGGACTCGTCTACTCGAATTTGGTGTATCGCTACAACCTGAATGAGACCCATGATGGGTTGGATGGCGAAGAAGGCACCTTCAACATGTGCACGTTCTGGTTGGTTGAGGCCCTGACGCGTGCCGGTGCTTCGGACAACGATCGATTAGAAGAGGCGAGGATGATGTTCGAGCACATGTTGGGCTACGCCAACCACCTCGGGCTTTACTCGGAAGAGATCGGGCCGAAGGGCGAACATCTCGGCAACTTCCCGCAAGCGTTCACTCACCTTGCCCTGATTTCAGCGGCTTTCAATTTAGATCGCGCTCTCGGATCGCGCGCTTAGCTTTTGCCGAAGCTGCGTCCGTAGTAACGAACATTTTGGTAGGTCTTGAATCCGGCAGATTCGTAGATCCTGCGTGCCGGTTGGTTCTGCGAGTGGACGTCGAGACTTAAGGTCTGAGCACCGTGCATGAGCAGGTGTTCCACCCCGGCGTTGAAGGTGAACCATCCGAGCCCGGTGCCGCGTGCAGCCGGCCTGACGCCAACCATCTCGATGCGCCCGTCCCAGTCGTTCATCGTCGTCCATATGTACGCCACCAAAACGTTGTCTCGATCACGCGCTACTAGGATCGGCGAAAAGCCGCAACGCTCCGCATCCGCAATCGCGCGCGCTGAGATCTCGTCGACGGTGTTCGGCGAAAACCCCCAGCTGCCGCTGAAGCAAGCGTTGTGGAGATCCGTAACCGCTCTGGCGGCGTTAAAGTCATGGATGTCGAGTTCGTCAACCTCGACTCCTAGGTACGGCTCAACTGGTTTACGTTTACACGTATCCGCCGGGACACGCATCTTGAGCACGGTGCTGACAACCTTGAAGTGTGCCGATTTGACGGCTTCAGTCACGTGTGCCGGTTCGGAATCTCGAATCGCCAGGTGAAGCTCGAATTCGTCTTCACAAGCGGCGAGCGCATGTTCGATGGAGTGCTTCAGCAGAGGAGGTAAGGCCTGTTGCGCACTCGGCAAAGTCGCGACACCGATGATTATCCGTCCGATGTTCAACTCTTCTTCGACGAGTGAGTAGCCCAAGGGCGCGCCGTGTTCAAATGCGATTGACCATCCACCCGAGTTCGGATCTAGACGGGGGTTGTTCAGTGCGCGCACGAGTTGGGTCTCGTCCTCGGTTGGCCACTCGCGATGACCATGAGGACCAACTGCGCGCAGGATCTCAATGAGATCTCGAACGTCCGCTCTTGTCATGCATCGGATCTTCATATGATCTGTGTACGACGAAATCTGCCATTTGTTGCGATACAAGTACCTATGGCATAATTGAGCATACAAGCGAATCGCAATGCTACGAACGGGAGTAGTAGCGCGTAGGCGGTGCATGAGAGAGCACCCGTATGCTGAAAGGGATGCACATCGCCCGCGCGAACTCGCCCGGGAGCTCGCAACCCGAAACCTTCTACGGTCATCGACGCAACGTGGTCGGCACTTAGGGGTGTGCGGTAGTGCCCCGATAAAAGCACCAAACAGAGCGGGTCGATATTCCGAACGTTGCTTCCAGATGATCGACCAACTGAGGTGGTACCGCGGGCCGAGTCTCGTCCTTACGAATTTAGACACTGGACGAGGCTCTTTTTTGTATCTGAACGACAAATTAATCCATATGAGATGAACGATGGCATTAGCGGGACTAGAAACGACTGAGATGGGCAAGACACTGACGGGCGGACATATAGTTTGCGAAGCATTGCTGAACGAGGGGGTCGATGTCGTCTTCGGCCTCCCCGGCGGCGCAATTTTGCCGCTATATGGCGTATTGGGTCAATACCCGGCGTTGCGCCATGTGTTGGTGCGGCATGAGCAAGGCGCGGCACATGCAGCTGACGGTTACGCACGCGCCTCAGGAAAGGTAGGAGTTGCCTTCGCAACCTCCGGGCCTGGTGCCACGAATTTGATTACCGGACTCGCCACCGCAATGATGGATTCGGTACCAGTGGTTGCCATCACAGGTCAGGTGGGCAGGGCGGCGATCGGCACTGACGCGTTCCAAGAGACGGACATCACTGGGGCAACCCTCCCGGTTACGAAGCACAACTACCTCGTCACGCGCGTCCAAGACGTCGGACCCACCATTCACGAGGCATTCCATATCGCCCGCACAGGTCGGCCCGGCCCCGTGTTGATCGATCTGCCGAAAGACGTTCAGCAAGAACCGGGCGAATATGAGGTCGAGCGAGACTGGCAGATAAAACTCCGAGGTTACACGGTACCATCCGACGCCGAAGAGTCTCAGGTCGATGCCGCGGTCGGTCTAATCAATCAAGCGGAACGTCCAGTGTTCCTCGCCGGACACGGCGTCATCATTTCACGGGCTTTCGATGAATTGCGGGAGCTCGCAGAAAAGGCGCAGATTCCGGTGGTGACAACGTTGCTCGGGATTTCGGGATTTCCGGAAAATCATCCGTTGCACGTCGGTTTTCCTGGCATGCACGGTGAAGCATACGCTAGTCTGGCACTCGACGATTCAGACCTGATCATCTCTGCCGGCAGCAGGTTTGACGATCGAATCGTTGGGAACGTAAACGAGTTCGCCACGCGCTCCAAAAAGATACACATCGATATCGACCCGGCCGAAATCGACAAGACGGTAATGGTCGATGCTGCGGTTATCGGTAATCTGAAGAACGTACTGCGGCAGATGATCCCGAAGGCAGAACGAAAGTCTCGGCCCGCGTGGCTTCGACACGTTGATCAACTGAAAGCCGACCATCCTTCGTTGCACATCCCAGAGAACGGCAATCTCCAGGGACAGCACGTCATCCGTGGCATCTCAAACGTCACGCAAGGCAACGCGATCATTTGCACGGGCGTGGGTCAACATCAGATGTGGGCGGCCCAACACTACCGTTTCACGCAACCGAACTCTTGGTTGTGCTCTGGTGGCCTCGGCACGATGGGTTACGAAGTCCCCTCGGCAATCGGTGCTCAGTTCGCAAAACCGGACGCTTTGGTTTGGTCGATTTGCGGGGACGGTGGATTCCAGATGACGATGATGGAGTTGGCGACGGCGGTCGAGAACCGGTTGCCGGTGAAGTACGCGATTCTGAACAACAACCATCTCGGGATGATCACGCAGTGGCAAGAGCTTTTCTATGCCGGCGACACACAAGCTGACGCGTACACCGCGAATCCTGATTTCGTGAAACTTGCTGACGCGTTCGGCATGAAAGGCATGCGCGTAACCGACCCCGACGACGTAGAGTCCGCAGTCGAAGAGGCTAACGCTCATCCGGGTCCTGTAATCGTCGATTTCGTCATCGAAAAGGTGGAGCACGTCTACCCCATGATTCCAGCCGGTGGCAGCGTCAAAGATCTGATGGAATCGGCGGTCTAGGGAGTGCACGCAAGATGACCACAAACTCGAAATTCGAGGCACGGACTGTCACCGCATTGGTCGAGGATCGTCCGGGAGTTCTGGCTCGCATCGCCGGGCTTTGCCGTCGTCGCGGATTGAACATCGCCAGCTTGGCAGTCGGTCGCTCGGAAGAGCCAGGATTGTCGCGCATGACGTTTGTAATCGAAGGCCCGCCTACAGTTGTCAACCATTGCGCAGCCCAGTTCGACCGCCTTATCGAGGTAGTACGCGCCGATGACATTACCGATCTCAATCACATCTGGCGGGAGTTGGCTCTCATCAAGGTAGCGTCCTGCGCGGACACGCGTGTTGAGTTGCTCGAGTTGTCGCGTGTATATCGGGCACACATCATCGACATTGGTGTCGATAGCATGACGTTCGAATTGACTGGCGGACGTGACAAGATCGAGTCGCTGGTTGAGCTATTGAAACCTTTTGGGATTAAGGAGATTATGCGGACGGGCCGCGTTGCTGTCCTCCGCGGCACTCTTTTCGAAGGCGAAGCCGACGGTCAATTCCAAGCTGGCAGATCGTGGTCCAACGGTTTGCAACACGAATACCAACCCACACCCGGAGTCTCAGGCAGCGTCTGAGTCGTTGTGAGTGCCCGGGAGTATCGACCACAGGCGAAACGAACTAGAGAGGCAACCTAGACACATGCCCAAGCTTTACTACGACAAAGACATTGACGATTCGCCGTTGCGAGACAAGACGGTCGCGGTGATCGGATACGGTTCGCAAGGTCACGCCCACGCGTTGAACCTTAAGGACAGCGGTTTCAACGTCGTGGTCGGCCTTTACGACGGCAGCAAGAGCCGCGAAAAAGCGGAGAACGACGGTCTAGAGGTCCTCAGCAACGCTGATGCAGCCGATAAGGCCGACTTAATCTCGTTTTGTTTGCCGGACACGATTCAGGGTCAGGTCTACAAGACTGACGTCGAATCCCGCATCGGTGAAGGCAAGACTCTCCTGTTTGCTCACGGTTTCACCATCTTCTACGAGCAGATAGTGCCGCCTGAAGACGTGGACGTTGTGATGATTGCGCCCAAGGCTCCCGGCCACCGGGTTCGCGCAGTTTATGAACGCGGTTTAGGTGTGCCATGCCTCGTCGCAATTCACCAGGACGCATCGGGTAATGCAATGGCGAACGCTCTCGCTTACGGAAAAGGAGTGGGTGGTGGACGCGCTGGTATCTTGACGACGACTTTCAAGGAAGAGACTGAGACGGATCTATTCGGTGAGCAAGCAGTTCTCTGCGGCGGGGTAACCCAGCTCATCAAAACGGGATACGAGGTTCTGACGGAAGCCGGATACCAACCGGAATCTGCGTACTTCGAGGTACTCCACGAGTTGAAGCTAATCGTCGACTTGATCTACCAAGGCGGTTTGGAATACATGCGCTACTCGGTGAGTGATACCGCCGAGTACGGCGACTACAGCCGCGGCCCGGAGATTATCGACGAATCGGTCAAGGAGAATATGCGTCGAGTGCTCGACGACATCCAATCGGGGCGTTTTGCCCGCGAGTGGATCGCCGAGAACGACGAGGGTTTGTACCGGTTCAAGCAGATGCGGCAAGAAAACCTCGAGCATCCTGTCGAGCATGTCGGCAAGGAGCTCCGGTCGATGATGCCGTGGTTGGAATCGACGACCTAAACAGTGCAACGCAAGAGGATGCGTATGAACGCGAGGGCGGATGGGCATATGCGTTGTACAGGAGCGACACATCATGACGACACAGAGAGAAAATGTTGCTGACCAGGTAATCATTTTCGACACCACGTTGCGCGACGGCGAACAGTCGGCTGGCGCCGGGTTAACGGTAGGCGAAAAAGTTCGAATTGCCAATCAACTGGCGCGACTCAACGTAGACGTAATCGAAGCCGGATTCGCGGGCAGCTCGCCCGGTGACTTTGAAGCAGTGCGACGTATCGCACACGAGGTCGAAGGTCCGGTCATCTGCTCCTTGGCTCGAGCAGTTGACAGCGACATTGAGGCCGCGGCACGAGCACTCGAAGGGGCGGAACGTCCACGTATCCACACTTTCATCTCGTCATCCGACGTTCACTTGATGCACCAGATGCGACGCGACCGCGAGACGATCATGGATATGGCTGTCGAAGCCGTCGAAAAGTCGAAGCAGTACTGCGATGACGTTGAGTTCTCTCCTATGGATGCGACACGCACGCAACCGGAGTATCTCTTCGCAATTTTGGAAGCAGCAATTGCCGCGGGAGCGACTACGGTCAACGTGCCTGACACGGTCGGCTACTCCAACCCGGTTGAGTTCGGCGAGTTGATCCGAGGCGTCTTCGATAACGTCGCAAACATCGACAAGGCAGTGGTCAGCGTGCATTGCCATAACGACCTTGGGATGTCGGTTGCCAATTCGCTCGCGGCCGTCGAGAATGGTGCGCGCCAGATAGAGGGGTGCATCAACGGACTCGGTGAACGCGCTGGCAACGCCGCGTTGGAAGAGGTGATCATGGCGGTGCGGACTCGACCGGATCACTACGGCGTCTACACCGGAGTCAACGTGCGTGAAATCTACCCGACTAGCCGACTGATTAGCAGTATCTTCGGCTTCCCGGTGCAGTACAACAAATCGATCGTCGGACAGAACGCGTTTAGGCACTCCTCGGGAATCCATCAGGACGGTTTCCTAAAGGAGCGAACGACGTTCGAAATCATGCACCCTGAAGACGTCGGTTGGCGCGGGGAGGCTTTAGTCCTCGGCAAGCTGTCAGGGCGAGCTGGCTTGCGTGCGCGTCTGAACGACCTCGGCTACCAACTCACTGATGAAGAGTTAAGCGACGTCTTTGTGGCGTTTAAAGACTTGGCCGACAATAAGCGTGAGGTTACGGATGCCGATTTGGAGGCGTTGATGTTGGAGCGACATCGCTACGCCGACACGCAACGCAAGTACCAACTGGGCGACGTCCACGTACTCTGCGGCACCGACGTCGTGCCGAACGCCAAGATCTCGATGACGATGCCGGATGACGATGTCCGGTCTGCACATGCTGAAGGCACCGGTCCGGTTGACGCCGTCTGCAAGGCTATCGACTCGATTATCGAGATGGATGTTGAGTTGACGGAGTTCGCGGTGAATGCCGTGACGGAAGGCATTGACGCGTTGGGCGAAGTAACCATCCGCATCAACCACGAAGGGTTCACCTACTCGGGCAGGGCGTCTGATACCGATATCGTTGTCGCTTCGGCGAAGGCATACGTCAACGCAATCAACCGAGCACTCATGATCAGCGAAATCGGTGGCGTCGAAGTTGGCGCAACCGTCTGAACGATGGCACGTCGCAGCAATATCCTCGGGTTCTCGATGTAAGCTTCGACATTCGATGTCCCTGTTAGGATTTCTTGGCAGGGATAACGAGTCGCCGCAGGTTGCTTCGTTTTAGCATTGCAGCGTGGCCGACGCTTGAAAACGGCGGGACGTTCGGGGTGCTCGCTCGACGCGCCAATGGGTGCGAAGTCGAAGGTAACTGGATTGGTAGAGACTATGCCAAGAACGATGTTCGAGAAGATTTGGGATGCGCACTTGGTTGCCGAACCGAAGGGCGAACCCGCAATTCTCTATATCGACCTCCACCTTGTGCATGAAGTAACTTCTCCACAGGCGTTCGAGGGATTGCGCATCTCCGGTCGGCAGGTTCGGCGACCGGATCTCACAATATCCACCGTTGATCACAACGTCCCGACCGATGAAACCCGAGCCGAGGTCATTCGAGATCCGATAGCGCGACAGCAAGTCGAAGCACTCCGCAAGAACTGCTCCGACTTCGGGGTAACTCTCTACGACGTCGATTCGAGTGGCCAAGGCATCGTCCACGTTATCGGCCCCGAGCAAGGCTACACGCAACCGGGCATGACGATAGTATGCGGGGACTCTCACACCTCGACGCACGGTGCTTTTGGTTCGCTGGCGTTCGGCATCGGCACGTCCGAGGTCGAGCACGTACTAGCGACTCAGACACTGCGCCAACGCAGACCGCAGACGATGGAGGTACGCTTCAACGGCGAATTGCCGACCGGCGTAACCGCCAAGGACATGATCCTGGCCACTATTGGCCAAATGGGAACCGCAGGCGGGACTGGTCACGTAATCGAGTTCACCGGTGAAGCCATTCGCTCTCTGAGCATGGAAGGTCGCATGACGATCTGCAACATGACCATTGAGGGCGGTGCTCGCGCCGGGATGATCGCGCCTGACGACACCACGTTCAAGTGGATGAAAGGTCGCAAATTCGTGCCACAAGACGAAGAGTTCGAACGTGCAACTGAATCATGGCGGCAATTGGCGAGCGACGACGGTGCGGAGTTCGACACTCTCGTCGAGATCGACTGTCCGTCTCTCGAACCGTATGTAAGTTGGGGTACAAACCCTGGCCAGGTGGCCAAGGTATCGGATATCGTGCCCACACCTGACGAATTCGACGACCCTGCGGATCAGGAATCGGCGTATCGCGCGCTCGAATATATGGATCTCACCGCAGGGACTCCGATCCAAGATATTCGTTTGGACCGAGTTTTCATCGGTTCATGCACGAATGCGAGATTGGAGGACCTTCGAATTGCGGCGTCGTTGATTGAAGGCAAACGGGTTGCAGATGGCGTCCGCGCGCAGGTGATGCCAGGTTCGACATTGACCAAGTGGGCAGCCGAGAAGGAGGGGATCGCCGACGTGTTCCGCGCTGCTGGTTTTGAGTGGCGCGAGTCTGGTTGCTCAATGTGCTTGGGTATGAACCCAGATATCTTGATGCCAGGCGAACGGTGCGCTTCGACGTCTAATCGGAACTTCGAAGGCCGTCAGGGCAAAGGTGGTCGGACGCATCTAGTGAGCCCCGCCATGGCGGCGGCAGCCGCGATTGCAGGACACTTCGTTGACGTCCGAGATTGGGACTGATCTAAAGGTTGTCTGGTTGATTCCGTCATGAATGATCGACCGGATGGTCCGGACAGCATGCCGCGGCTGAGTTCATCGGACGAAGGCGAAGACGGATCTGCCTCTTCGGGCGGCATTTACTCGCGCCCGAGACGAAACGGCGGCAACGAAGGCTCCGCTTCCTCCGGTCCGAGCAATGCGAATAGAACCGGCTCAACTTCGGACAGCATCTATTCGCGTCCGCGCCGCCGCACTGTCCGACGTGACCGATCGGACCCCGGCATATTCTCAAGATTGACCGGACGACATCGACTTGAGGAAATCCGAGAAGAGCGTTACCGACCTTACACCTACGAGAGCAATCAACAGAATCTCAAGTGGACCGCGATCGCGATGGGCCTCTGGTGCCTAGTCATGCTGGTGCTCGCTTGGACCGACTTCTCGAATTCAAATCGGTACGAGGGATGGATCGAAGCTGGCGTTCAGGAGATTCCTCCCAGTGCAGATTTGGCGCAGCAGATCGAATCGGCGCGTGTCTACGCTCAGCGAGAGGGGGGCGAAGAGTTCAATTGCGCGTTCCTCAATGGTCGTGAAACTACCCCCGAATGTCCAGACGGCGAATTAGACGGTGCTCTCATCTCGGATTTCGTGGATACGAGCGCAGCAACGTGTTGGCAGTTGGACGAGGACACGGGGCACTGCGTCGCCGTGTGGTCCTCATATGGGATACTAGAGTTCGCCAAACAAACCGGGCTCGACTGTCCAAATGTTGACGCGGTAATCAGCGCGATCTCTAACGCCGGAGCAGAATATCCAGAATGCGATCAGGCGTTTAGGTACGCCGAAGATTTCCAAGCCAGTCAGGATCGATCGCGATTGATCTGGTTGTTGGCGTTGTTCATTGGCATCTTCGTCGCATTCCCGTACCTGTCGTTGGTGCATCGGGCAAGCAGAAATCTCTTGCCACTAAAATCTGAAGCTCAAAAAGACCGACCGGAGTGGGCGGTTTTGCATCACTTCCTACCGTTGTTAAACCTCTATCGTGTCGGGCGTGTCTTGATGGATCTGTACAAAGGCAGCGACCCCGATGTCTCTACCCATGACGGTAGCTTGTGGAAGAAGCAGGGCAAGGTCCGGCCGATTGTGTTCGTTTGGTGGATCCTGTGGGTTGGCAGCTGGCTGTTCAACCCCATTACGGTGCCCCGCTACGTCAATGCACAGACGCTAGAGGAGTTAGTCAATGCCAACGACCTGTTGGTGATGGCTGACTTCTTGCTAATCGCTCTCGGGGTCGTCGGCGTGTTGATGTTGCGGCAACTCCACGTTTGGCAAGAGATGCGATACGAGAAGGTCGGACCGCTGACCGTTACACCCCCGGCACCTCCGGATCCGCTGGAAGAGGCATTACGGAAACAGGAGGAAAAGCAGCGCAAGCAGGAGGAGCGCAAGCGGCGACGTTAGGTAGAATTTTCATGGCACCGTGGGCACCGAAGGCTTAGAGGAGCGAACGAGATGGAGAGTTTCACCAAGTTGACAGGGTTAGTCGCGCCGTTGAACCGGGTGAATGTCGACACTGACCAAATTATCCCGAAACAGTTCCTCAAACGAATCGAGAGGACCGGGTTCGGTGAGTTCGCGTTCTACGACTGGCGGTACCTTGAGGATGGCGTGCCAAATCCTGAATTCATTCTCAATGAGAAGCGATTCGAAGGTGCTTCGATACTGGTCGCAGGACGCAACTTCGGGTCTGGTTCGTCGCGCGAACACGCTCCTTGGGCACTGAATGAGATGGGTTATCGTGCCATCATCGCGCCGAGTTTCGCCGACATTTTCCGCAACAACTGCATGCAGAACGGCATGGTTCCGGTCGTTCTCGCTCAGGACCACGTAGATTACATCATGGGGCGAGCATTGAAGGGCGTCGCGTATCAAGTGACCGTTGACCTCGAATCTCAGACGGTAACGGATGAAGACGGATTGAACGTCGGCTTCGAGATTGATCCGTTCCGCAAAAACTCGTTGCTTAACGGGTTGGATGACATTGGCATCACGCTCCAACACGGCGACGAGATTGAAAGATTCGAGTCTTCACGCGTCGCTCGTTGGTAACTTGGACCGGCGTCTTCGGTAGGACGACGACCGATTCGTGCGTCGATTGACGCCTGCGCGCGATCAGTCACAGAAACGGGAAAGCGAGTCACATGAACATTCGAATTGCAGTCCTCGGCGGTGACGGCATCGGACCGGAGGTGACGGCAGAGTCGATCAAGGTGCTTGGAGCGATTGAGCAGCGGTTCGGCCATACTTTCACGTTCAAGATGGGAATGTGCGGCGGGCGTGCTATCGACGAACGCGGTACACCACTGCCTGAGGAGACTATGGACATTGTCCAAGGGTCGGACGCGGTATTGTTTGGTGCTGTCGGCGGACCGAAGTGGGACGATCCCCAAGCGGAAACCAGACCGGAGGACGGCATTCTTGCTTTACGCAAGAGACTCGATCTCTTCGCCAACTTACGACCCGTAACCGTGTATCCGCAACTCATCGACTCCAGTCCGTTGCGTCCCGAAAGGCTGGAAGGCGTGGACATGGTGATCGTCCGCGAGTTGACTAGCGGACTTTACTTCGGAAAGCCCAAGAAGCGGTGGGAGAATTCCCGAGGTCGGTCGGCTACGGATACATTGACATATCGGGAGCGCGAGGTCGAGCGCGTCGCGCGCGTTGGTTTTGAGATCGCTCGACGTCGTCGCAACCGACTCCACTCTCTCGACAAGATGAACGTGCTCGAGACGGGGCGATTGTGGCGCGAAATTGTGACTGAAATAGGTCTCGATTATCCCGACGTCGAGCTAATCCACATGCTAGCCGACAACGCGGCGATGCAGATTGTGACGAATCCATCGGTGTTTGACGTGATGGTGACCGAGAATACGTTCGGCGACATTCTGTCTGACGAAGCGGCGGTCATCGGCGGATCGATGGGCATGTTGCCTTCGGCTTCGTTGTCAGCCATCCCTCGAGCATCCAACGGCCGCCGACCGCGGCGCGCCGGCAAGCGTGCGTTGTACGAACCGATACATGGTTCAGCACCCGATATTGCAGGTCAACGCATCGCAAATCCGATAGCTTCGATACTCTCAACGGCGATGATGCTGCGCTACTCGTTCGCACTAGACGACGAGGCAGACTCGATCGAGAACGCAGTTGCCGCGATACTTGCCGATGGCTTACGGACGCCGGATCTCGCCGCGAGCGGCGACACCCCGATCGGCACGTCTGCGATGGGTGATGCCATCGCTGGTCAGATTACCGGTTAACCGCGATTCGCGTAGACTGAATCTGAGATTCAATCGGGCGAGTCAATTCGGCGCGCCCGAGCTAACCCAGATCCCATTCCGGGTGAGAAGATGGTTGATCGAGACGTTGCCAGATTGCTTCCCGACCTTTCTTCCGATGTTGCATCGGAAAAGATCGTGTCTGGTGCAACAATCTTTCGCGATCGTTGGGGCATTCCCCACATCAATGCGGATAACGCGTACGATGCCTTCTTCGCACAGGGATTTGCCACCGCGCAGGATCGGCTATGGCAGATGGATTTCGACCGCATGCGATGCCTTGGCCGGGCCGCAGAGTATCTGGGAAAGTCTGCGATTGCCCAGGACGCTCTAATGCGCCGCCGCGACTTCGAGGCGGTCTCGAAAGCCGACTACAGCATCTGCAGTGGCGACGCCAAGTTGGCACTCGATGCATATGCGGACGGCGTCAACGCGTTCATCGAGTCGGACGATCCACTGCCTTTCGAATATGAACTCTTGGACGTCAAGCCCGACGCGTGGGAACCATGGCACTGCGTTGTCGTTTACAAGGTCCGGAACAGTGCCGAAGGTTCCTTCCAATCGAAGTTGTGGCGCGCTGAACTGGCGAACCGTATCGGCCCTGAGCGCGTTGCCGAGTTGTCTCCCGGGTACCAACCGGGAATGTACATGACCGTTCCTCCCGGCGTCGAATATGACGGTCCAGCGCAACTCGCGATTGACGAATTACGGGAAGTGGTGAATGCAACAATGCCTTTGCGGGAGATCGACGGCGGATCGAATGGTTGGGCCGTTTCGGGCGACCTCACAAAATCCGGGATCCCCATGGTAGGCGGCGACTCGCATCGCGCTCTTGAGGTGCCAAACGTATACTACCAAGTTCACCTTTGCACACCAGAATTCGACGTGCTTGGGCACTCTGTCCCCGGCATGCCAATGGTGATGCACTTCGCGCACAACCGATATGTCGCTTGGGGTATGACACATGGCGGGGTGGACACCCAAGACCTCTTTGTCGAGAAGCTGCGAAGAATCCAAGGTGGCGGTTGTGAATATCTGTTCAAAGACGCGTGGCTGCCGGCAAAGGTGAGTACTGAGGTTCTCCACGTGCGGAACGATGAGAGCGAGGCGATCGAGGTCGTGTCGACGCATCACGGACCGATAATCTCCGGCGGTGCCGATGCGGGTTTCGGGATCGCCTTGGCGGATCCGGGCTCTTTGGATGCAACGCCTTGGGTGGATGCGACTCTGAATGCGATGAAGTGCAAGAACGCAGACGAGTTCGAGGCGGCGTTGAGTGGTTGGACGGATCGGGTCAACAACTACCCGTACGCCGACGTCAATGGCGAGTTCGGATACGCTCTCAAAGGACGCATTCCGATCCGTCAGTCCGTGAATGGTTGGGGCCCTGTCGCAGGATGGGCTGGCGAGCACGAATGGCAAGGATACATACCTGATTCCGAACTGCCACGCTCGCGTAATCCCGAAACCGGATGGGTGGTCACGTGCAATCAACGCGTGGTAGGAGATGACTATCCCTACTTCCTCACAACCACATTCGGATCCGACTATCGTGCACGTCGAATCATCTCGCGCATTGAGGAAGCAAAGTCGCATGGTCGGAAGATCGAAGTCGCCGACATGGCAGAGTTCCACGGCGACGTGACGACGATACCGGGACTAAAGCTGCTCGGCAGAATTCGGCAACTGAATGCACCCAGTGCCTGGGATCACGCCGCTCGAAACGCGCTTGAAAGTCTGAAGAGCTGGGACGGCAAGATGGCAGCCGATTCGGTGGGAGCAGTGATCTACGCGGCGTGCAGCGACCAGATTTCGCTTGGATTGATGGAGCGATGCTACGACATTGCACCGCCCGAGTTTGCGGCCAATCCGGATTTGAATGCGATAGATCATCTGCGACGACAGTTGAAACCAGCTTTCTACAACGCAGTCGAAACCGGGGGCGGCGAAGAGTTCCTCCGCGACGGTGAAACGGTGGATGATTTTTTGCTTGGCGTTGTTTGGTGCGCGACACAACAACTGAACGCGTCTCACGGCAGCGTGGCAAAACGCACTTGGGGTGATACGCACGTTACAAAGCAATCGCACCCACTTTCAGGCGTGTTTCCCGAGGCCGCAGATCTTCTCGATGCACCAGCCATAGGCTCTGCCGGAGATGGCGACGTTCCATTCGCGACAGGGTCGCGCCCTGCGTGCAACTTCCGGACCGGATCGGGACCCGTCAATCGATATCTGCATGACCCGTCGAGTTGGTCTGAAGGGCGTTGGATAGTGCCATTGGGAGTTTCGGGAAACGCCGGAGACGAACACCGAAACGATCAACAAGAGATGTGGGCGACCAACGGTTCGATTCCCCAGTTGTTTGACTGGGATGAAATTGAGCGAAACGCGTCGACTACCCAGCGCATCGCTCCCCTTTAGTTCGAGAACCGGTGCGGATGCTCGTTTGCTGGCAACCGCCGGATGGCTTGTGCCTCAGCAAGTCAAGTCGTAGTCGTGAATCGCAGAATGCTCATCGATAAGGCGATGAATACCATGCGAAATTACGAAAATCGTAAAATATATGGAATAAGTAGAAGAATGACCAGTAACGCGACTGAATTAGTAAGAAGTGGTTGAAATATATGGTGAATACGTAATTATACTGGGTACTTAAGGCTAATGATACGATTCATATGAGCGACACAGTCGTCGAAATGTGTCGAAAATCGTAGCGATGTGTGTTTTAATGAGAGTCATGGCGGTTGAGTGACCGCCGGGAAAAAGCACTGCGGAAGGAGCAGCTAAGTTGATTCAGGCGTTGAACCAAGCTTTTCGGAGGCTGTCCCACGGCTTCGACACGAAGCTGGTGGGTGAGCGTGAAATGGAACACGCGACGCTCTTGGGTGATCCGGTAGCGCGACAATCGCACTATCCGAGTTCCCCGAAACGACGCAAGGAGATCGCTCCGTCCTCGACTCGGCTGTACTTCTAAGGTCAACCAACAAGGACGGTGAGACTAACGTTTCACGAACTTGACAAAAACGCCCCGTCAATCGCGACGGGGCGTTTTTGATTCAACGGACGGATCGGCGGATCGACTCAGTGCCGACGCCTCTCATCATCGAGAGTTCGAACGCTGCTTCGAGTTCTGGTTACGGCCGGTCGAGCCTTCAGAGCATCCTCGTCTATGTCGATGCCCAATCCGGCCCCAGTTGGCAACTCGATATACCCGTCCTCAGGTTCGAGATATCCCATGGTGACTTCGCGTGAAGACTGTTCGACGCCGACCATGTATTCGTAGACGAGGAAGTTCGGCATCCCGGCTGAGGCGTGAATGGCAGCGGCGCATCCGACACTGGTCGAGTTCCACCCATGTGGTGATACTCCGATGTAAAACGGTTCCGCCATCGCCGCGATCTGCGTCAACTCCCAGATGCCACCAGTGTTGCAGATGTCGGGGTTGATGATGTCTGCGGCGCGAGTTTCTACCACCTCACGAAAATCCTTGCGAGTGTAGAGTGCTTCACCGGTCACTACCGGAATCGTTGTCGCTTCTTTGACCTCCTTGATCGCCGGGATGTTGTCGGGCGGGCATGGCTCCTCAAACCAGTAAGGATTCAACGGCTCGAGTTGTCGTGCCACTCGAATTGCATTCATCGGTGCGAGTCGTCGATGCACCTCGATGAGTAACTCGACATCCGGTCCGACCGCTTCACGGACGGCCTTCACCACTTCTACTGCGTGTTCCAACGACTGGCGAGACGGATACTCAGTCCAAGGACCAGGGAACGGATCGAACTTCAAGGCAGTGAAACCGCGTTCTGCGACTAAGGCAGCGGCACGCTCGCCGATCTCCGAAGGCGTCGATCCTCCAGACCACCCGTTGGCATAGAGCCTCAATCTGGGCCGGACCGGCCCTCCCAAAAGGTCGTATATTGGCCTGCCCAACGCCTTTCCGACGATGTCCCAAAGGGCGATCTCGATTCCGCTGACCGCGCAGTGCAGATCCATGCCACCGCGCTTGGTGGCAAAGTCTTCGTGCACGACGTGGAGGAACTGCCGAATATGGAATGGATCTCGCCCTTCCAGATAGCGCGCCAACTGGTGAACGTGTGCCTCAACTTGAATGTCTCGGTCTGCCTGTGTGTAGGCTTCCCCCCAACCGAAGATGCCGTCATCGGTTTCGATCTTGACGTAAAGGAAGTTCTTGCCCGAGTTCGGATCCCACAAGAACGTCTCGACATTAGATACTTTCATTGGAGCAATGCCTCCCTTGCGCGGTTGGTTGTTGGCAAGTCTCTCTATTCGCAAGGTTACGCGAGCGATGATGGCTTTGACGCGAGAGACAGTGCATTGCGCAGCGACCGCTAGGATTTGACGTTGAGATGCCTTTTTTCATACCCAAGATAATCCTCGCGAACATGATCTCGCACGCACTCGAGACGGACCCTAACGAGTGTTGTGGTCTCTTGATCGGCAACGACCGTCGTGCCGAAGAGGTACGTCGTTTGAAGAACCAGCATCCGGAACCGTTGCGCCGATATGAGATGTCGCCGTTGGAGCTGATGCGTGAGGATAGCACGGCCGAAACCAAGGGACGACGCATCGTCGGCATCTACCATTCACATACCCATACGCAGGCGTATCCGTCAAGAACCGACGTCGAAAACGCAGTCGAATCGATGTGGACGGAGCCGTACTACGTTCTGATATCGCTGGTGGAGAAGACGAGACCCGTTGTCAGGGCATTCACGATTAGCGATTCCCACGACGTCTCGGAGGTGCCGATCATCACGGATGGCGACGCCTATATTGAGATTTCGCGGTAGCGTTACGGGATGATGTTGCTGACGACGGTTGTCGCCAACTGACATCAGTTCATCTTGGCGGCGTCGAGTTCGTCGGCAAAGTGCGATTTCTCAAGATTCTCTTGAATCTCGAAAATCGAGCCACCTGATTCGGGATGCCGCGGGAACGGCATGCGTACCGGAACGGGCTCCAATCTCGCCAACGTAGTTGCTTCGCCCCGCAGCATGTCAGCTTCCCAGGCATCCCAGTCGGCGACGCCGCTCAGAGGGAAGGAATCAGCGGCTTGGTAACCCATCAGCAACAGACGTCGGGGACGATCTGAGACGTTCGGTGCGGAGCCATGCAACGTTCGCACGTGATGGATGGAGACTCCGCCCGCTTTGATGCGGATCGGAACCGCTTCCTCTTTGTCGAAATCGGACTCGGGCACCGCACCGATGAAGTAACCGTTTTCGTGATGACTCCACGCTGGCCCGCGATGCGAACCTGGGATGCCCATCAAGCAACCGTTCTCAATCTCCATGTCGTCAAACGTCAGACCAATCTCAAGGATGTCGTCGTTCGTCGCCGGGTAGAAGCCCCAGTCGGTGTGCCACTCAACCTGAGCACCTCCGCCGGGAGCTTTCATGTTCAATTTGGTATGGTGCAGCTTGATGTTCGGCCCGATCAGTTGCTCAATGATGTCCAGCAGACCCTCCTTGCGCATCGCCGCCTCGTAAACGGGGTGAAGCATGTGAGGATTCTTGATGCGCCGAAGTTTCGGCGTTTCTGGGCTGTGACCGGCGGAAAAGTCGAGATCGAACATCTCGTTGTGCTCAGTGAGTTCCGCGGACTGCGCGACAAATTCGTCCGTAACCCTGCGGAGCTCCTCGACCTCATCCATTGAGAAGACGTTGTTGACTCCGATGAATCCGTTCTCTCGGTACTCGTTGATCTGACCGTCAGTCAGTCGGCTGGTAGTTTCGGCGATGGTGGTCATGGTTGATCTTCCTGCTGCCAGATTCCGCACCCGTTCGTAGCAACGAGTTGAGTGCGCATCCACGATTGCTATGCCGAATTATACCCACGCAGACGGTTTGCGGCAGTACGAATTGGCACTTCAAATTGCCTGTACTGCAAACCGCAAATCCACAACGAGATTCCCCCGTCGCCCGATGACGACGCGCTTCAATCCCAACCAATCGGCTACCGTCCGAAGTTCAACGGCGAGGTCCCTGGCAACATCTTCGATAGGAAATCCATCTTCAATGAATGCACCAGGTACGCGAAGGACACTTGCTTTTCGATCGGCTTTGAGATCGACGCGGGCGGCGATTCGGTCGTGCCACAGGAACGGGAGCACGTAGTAGCCGTACTTTCGCTTGCGCGCTGGCGTGTAGATTTCGATCCGATATTCGAAACCGAACAACCAAGAGAGGCGATCACGGAACCACGCTAATGGGTCAAACGGCGACAGCAACGCGCATGCACCTGAAGCGATGGTCGGCGGTTCGCAATCGGACTGAGCGTACATCTGCTTGTCCACGCCTTCGACCTTCACTAGTTCTGCTTGTCCAGCATCAGTCAACGAGTTCAGAGCCCGCGTAGCGTCATTTCGCTTAATCCGATAGTAATCGGCACAATCGGCTGCGGTTGCCACACCTAGAGCGTCCAAAGCCAACTTCATCATCACCTGGTGGGCTTCTGCTTCCGGGATTGTCGGTTGGCTCAACACGCGCGACGGTACTACACGTTCGATGAGGTCGTAACGTCGGTTTGAATTAATCCGATCCGAAACCGCCAATTTGCCTTGCAACAGCATCGTCTCGAGTACCAACTTCGCGGTCGTAGTCGACCAATGTCCATAACGTTCACCCTTGTCCTCAATGTCGGACACTTCGAGGGGGCCGCGAGCGGTAATATCTCGGATCGTATTCGGCAAGATTTCGGGGTGCTCCGCCATGACTTCGTCCCAACGTGACCACGGTTGCCAAGCATCCATGCGATGTCGGATCAACGGATACTGTTCCATCGGAATGAGGGATGCTGCGTGCACGTATTGCTCGAAGAGTTGGTACTCTTCGTACGCGTATGCGTGCAACAGCTCCATCGGGTAAGGACCGAGGCGCGAGAAGAAAGGCATGAACTGCGCTCGCACGAGCACGTCGATCGAATCTATCTGGATGATCTTGACGCGATCTACGACTTTGGCGATGTGCGAAGTTGTGAGTTCTTGACCTTTGGGACGCGGTGAGTAAAAACCTTGCGAACATAAAGCGATGCGTCGAGCTTCTTCGATCGTGAAGGTCTTCAAATCATCGGCCACGGCACGTTCCAATCTGGATCCAATATCGGGAAGGAACCGGTCTCGAGCATCTCCTCACCGCGGCGAATTAGGGCGTCGACGTCGTGTTGGTTGAGACGTTCAGACAGTTCAGTTGCAACGTTTGCATTTGGTTCGCCCAACTTCGTCAACAATCGATCTACGTCGGCGAGGAGTTCGTTCGGATAGGGAGTACCGTTGAACTCGAACATGACGGTTCGGCGTCTCGCCATAGGGTTGAATGTCAGACCGTGGTCGACCGCCCAGATGCGCTGCTCGCCGTCAAGCAAGCATGCTCCGCCTTTGCGGTCGGCGTTGTTGACCAACACGTCGAACGTGGCGACCGGCGCGAAATCTTGCAAGCGGTCGTCTCGAAGGTTGAAATAGTGTTTCGAAAAATCGGCGTCGATGAAGAGTTGCACGCTCCCGACACCGTGGGGCCCATCTCGCACGACCGTCGGAGGCACCAACGGCCAACCTAACTCTTCGGCGACTATGGATGCGGCGATCTCTCGATTATGCAAAGTCCCATAGGGGAAGTCGCGCAGCGGACGTTCTCCTGAGGCGGGTTTGTAGATTCCGTATAACTCCTCGTCTTCGTGGGCAAGTCGAACAACAAAGACGTAGTTGGATCCGCCTGGGTGCAACCCGATGCCGGTAATCGGCCATTCAGACAAGCGAAGTACGACCTCGCTGCGATCCAGGCCACCCGGTGCGTCAGATTGGATACTCACGTTCGACAGGGCAAGCGTCGAGGATATTGCACGCTAGGACCTACGTCCCCTCTTCTTCCTCGTCGAGCAGATTCTCGATTGCTTCCGCGGAATGGTCTGCATGGTGTCCGTTGCGGCGCGTGCATTCGTGCTCTTCGCCTTGGTTGATGGCGGTTCCGCAATACGCGCAAATCGGTCGTCCTGCGGCAACAATTTCCAGTCCATGCCTTGCCACGTATACGGCTTGCCTATGCGAGAATCCGAACTGCACAATTAAAGCGTCCGGATCTTCCGATCCTTCTTCTGAACGATCCGTGTCGACACCCGCCGCGGCGAAGACGAAGAGCTTGCGACCATCCTCGTATCGCAACGCAATCTGTACCGCCTTGAATTCGATGTCGCCATCCGAGTCCTCTGGGTAATCGGTGAAAGGCGGCCCTTCTACTTCTTGGTCGCTATCAATTTGCGAAATCACATCGGCGAGTGACGAAGCGATGTTGTACAGCTGCTCTTTCTCTAACCAAACGACCGCTGTGCCGCGCCCACTTTCGGCGGTGATGTTGAATGTGCGTTCGCCGGGTTCGCCGTAAGTCAGCACCAGGATCTCGTCCACGACGCCTAAATGTGTTGAACGCTCCAAGCCGGTTTCTCCTTAGGACTTGATTGGGCGCAGGCGCGCCGGCCGCGACCCAAAGTCGTAAACGATTCTAAAAGTGCACTATCGTTGCGTACGGAGCACTAAACAGACACTGCCCAGTTCGCCAATGCATAGCTCCGTAAAGGCAACGTTCCACATCTGAGGGGAACTGTCAGGTTGTAGAATCGCAAACCACAGCGCAACGTGCTGATGCGAGGCGACGCAAACCGTCGCCAATCGGAGACGGGCAGCGGACGGTAGGCGTATTGCCAAACCGTCCGACGGACCCGACATCACTCCGTAGCATCCGGCAGAAAGCGGTCGAGCGATTGCGTTCAGATCGTAACTAGAACCGGACGGTTGAGACCCGATATCTCCTCAAAGCAAGTGGCAAGGATCGTGCGTCGGTTCCTGCAAGATGGGTGGTACCGCGGAGTTGGCGGCTCGAAACGGGTCGCGAAAGTCGTCCCATCAACGCGGGACGCGGCGTGAATGGCGATGCGGCATTTCAACCCGTCCCGAAAGGGTCGGGTTTTATTTTGTTGGACGGTTGCTCGAAATGACTATGAATGCGGCAACGCCGGAAACGGCGAGGACCAAGCTACAGGGTGTACACGCGGTCGAGATCTACGACACCACGCTGCGCGACGGCGCGCAACAAGAAGGCATCTCGCTGTCAGTTGAAGAGAAGCTGAAGATAACGCAGATGCTTGACGAGTTCAGTGTCGACATTATCGAGGGAGGATACGCCGGTGCCACCCCGAAGGATGACGAGTACTTCGAGCGCGTCCGCGGTCTAAACCTCAAAAACTCTGAGATTGCGGCATTCGGCAACACCAGACGCGCCGGTACCGATTGCGAAAACGACATCTCGATGCAGGCGTTGCTGGCGTCGAAGGCACCTATCACGACCATCGTCGGCAAAGCGTCGGAGTACCAAGTTGATGCCGTGCTTGAGACGAGTGTGGAAGAAAACCTGGCGATGATCGCCGACTCCGTAACCTATCTACGATCTAACGGGCGACGAGTGTTCTACGATGCCGAGCATTTTTTCGATGGTTACAAGGAGAACCCAGACTACGCAATTCGATGCCTCCTAGCTGCCTTTGACGCGGGTGCGGAGCGACTGGTGTTGTGCGACACCAACGGTGGAACCTTACCCCACGAGGTGGCCTCGATTGTCGGCGAGGTAAGTGCAGCACTCCCAGAGCAAGCCACCTTGGGTATTCACACTCACAACGACACGGACACCGCAGTGGCGTCGGCGATGGAAGCGTTGCGCGTTGGCGTGTACCAGGTCCAAGGGTGCATCAACGGATATGGCGAGCGCACCGGTAATGCAAATCTGGTCAGTATCATCGGAAATCTCAATCTGAAGATGGGCGTTGAGGCAGTTCCGTCAGAGAAATTGCCTGAGTTGACATCGCTCTCGAAGCAGATCTCTGAGATTGTCAACCGTCGTCCTTTCCCGTTCCAACCGTACGTCGGTGTCAGTGCCTTCGCGCACAAAGGCGGATTGCACGCCGCAGCTACCGAGAAGTCGGCGGCGGCAT
Organism: Dehalococcoidia bacterium; assembly: GCA_965221625.1. GTDB lineage: Bacteria > Chloroflexota > Dehalococcoidia > Lucifugimonadales > Lucifugimonadaceae > Bin127. Next base: position 1,992,181 of record OZ244903.1, on the reverse strand, counting down.
ATCAGCACATTGATCCGAGCAAAGTCGGGAATGACACGAGAGTTACGGTATCGGAACTCTCCGGTCGCGGAAATGTGACACGGTTGATTCGAGAGATGGGACTGGAAAGCGAACTCGCCAGAAACGACGCCCGGACGATAGTTGAGCACATCAAGCGGCAAGAGGCTTTGGGATTCGCTTACGAAAACGCCGACGCTTCGTTAGAGCTGCTAATCATGCGCAATCTACCGAACTACGAGCCGCCATTTGAACTCGTCGACTTCATGGTTATGGTCGAAAACCGTCGCCGTGCGTCGTTCGGCACCGGATGGAGAAGTGACGGCGTCGAGCACCCTGTTCTGTCGGAGGCGGTTGTGAAGATTCGCACTGGCGAGGAGGTGTTTCTTGAAGCAGCGGAGGGCAACGGGCCAGTCGACGCGTTGAGCCGCGGGCTTCGCAAGGCGATCGGGGACAAGTATCCGGAGATTGAGCAAATCAATCTCACCGATTACAAGGTGCGCGTCGTCAATGAGACACTCGGCACCAGCGCATCGGTACGAGTCTTGATCGAGTCAGCGGCGGAAGGCATCGTGTGGAACACAGTCGGTGCTTCGACGAACATCATTGATGCCAGTTGGATGGCTCTCGCCGATTCGTCGGAGTGGTGGCTTAACCGCAAGCTGCAGGAACTGCCGAGCGATTAGCTTTGAGGCCGGCGTGGCATTCGGTTGCGCCGCCTGAACAGGGTCGCCAATCGGTTGGGACGTCTGAATCGGACGTTCTCGGCGATGAACTGCACCGTCTTCGGGTGAGATCCGAGAATTATGCCTCGCCAATCGCGCAACAGTTTGAAAGTATCTTTATCGTTGGCATAGGGGTCGGCCCAACCTTGGAACGGTTTCCAGTCGCCATCGCCCCGAAGCGACATCACCTCGCCACCGGCTTCCCGGACGATGATGACTGCTGCTGCGAAGTCCCAAACCGCTGCGGTCCCGCCAATGCAGTACTGGTACAGTCCGGTGGCGACATTCGACATCTCGTGCGAGGCACTACCGGTAATCCGAACGTCGCCGGCGTGTCCGATCATTTGTCGATCGAATTTGAACACGCTTCGTGCGTTCCCCGGCAAAACGGAGAGTCGACCTGACACTGGACGCCCTTGTTCATCGGTAGGTTCCAAAACCCGAATCGCCACGCCATCTCGCTTTGCGCCGCCATTGAGACGGGCATGGAGAGTTGTCCCAATTCCGGAGGGCGACGCCCAAGGCGACCATACCGCACCGACGATCGGCACACCGCGGTACATCAATCCCACAGATACGGCATGCGTCAGAGATCCATTCACGTAGTTCGCGGTGCCGTCGATCGGATCTAATGCCCAAACGAGGTCCGATGCCGGATCTACGTCTTCTTTTTGGTCCTCCTCGCCGAGGATTTGATGGTCGGGATGCTCCCCAAGTATCAGTTTCTCGATAATCCCCTGCGAGTTGCGATCGACGTCGGTGACCAGGTCTCGTCCCGGTCGTCCAGTTTTCGACTCGACGTCCATCGGAGTGAACAAGCGGTTGAAAACGTACTCACCGGCTGCGGCTGCGGCGTCTACGGCTGTTCGTTCAAAATGCGCTAGTTCCGCATCGTCGAAAGGCGGTGTAACGACCGAGTTGTTCATCAAGCGGGAGAACAGATCTCGGTAGGATCACATGGTTGTGGTTTGGAAGTCTTGGTGGGATGGCTAACCATTTGGTTTGGGCGCGCGGCTAGGGCGCGCAATAGATCTTGTGTCGTCGCAATATACGTATGTTGCAATAGACTGAATCATAACCGCGCGCCTTGAATCCGAGTTGGTGGCACAATCTCTGGACGACGGACGCACCGCGACGGCAGGCAACGAAATGCGAGACGTTCAATCAACACGCAAATTCAAACGGGACGCGGGCATCGTGATGCGGATGTATTTCACGATGATCATGCTGGGAGTCCTTTACGCTGCTTTTGCATTCGTGATGCTGCGACTCGGTGTGTCACTGGTTTTCGTAGGTGCCATCGTGCTCGTTTTCGCCCTAGTCCAGTACTTCTTGTCTGATCGAATGGTGCTGATGTCGACTGGTGCCAAAGAGGTCAGCGAGGAGGATGCACCGGAGCTCTTCGCCATGATCAAGGAGCTTGCCGACCGTTACGAGATGCCGATGCCGAAGGTTGGCATCATCGATTCCGCCATGCCGAACGCGTTCGCCACCGGAAGAAACCCCGAAAACGCGCTCGTCGCAGTTACTACCGGAATCTTGCGGCGTCTGACGCAACGCGAATTGCGTGCCGTACTGGGACATGAACTTGCCCACGTCGCAAATCGAGACATGAAGGTTCTCGCAGTTGCCAACTTCCTTCTCACTTTGACCAGCTTCCTCATGACGATGTTCTTTTTCAACATGCTGTTCGGAAGACGTGACGGTGGAGGCGGCTCGGCACCGCTGCTGATCGCTTATGTGGTGACCCTCATCGTTTCAGCCATCGGGCAGATTCTCGTGCTGGCATTGACCCGATACCGGGAATACGGTGCAGATCATACCGGTGCCGAGATCTCAGGGGATCCCGGTGGACTGGCGGATGCACTCGAAAAAATCGCGACGGGCATGGACTACATCCCAGATGAGGATCTTCGCAGGTTGCAGACAGCGAAGGCGTTCCTCGTAGTGCCAGCACTAAGAGGTTTTGCTGGCAACATGTTCTCCACACATCCGCCGACCGAGGAGCGCGTGAGACGTTTACGGGAGCTCGAAACCGAGATGCGTTACGGGTTCAGGAACTGATGGGCTGGTTCTTCAGCAGGCGTCGTAACGTCGATTCCCTTTGGGAATCGATGGATTCTGTAACACGCATGCTGGACCGGTTCGACCGCGAAGGTGAGGCGGTTGCGCCGCGTCGTAATGGTGCCATTGTGTTCCGACACGACGACACAGTTCCATTCTTGGCGTCGCTCGGGAAAGAGATGAATGCGATTCTCTACGACGGTCCCGCAGCGACGAAGACGGCGTTCGAGTTCCAAGATGACGACCAGGGCATGCGTTGGGTCGTCCTAAATGACGGTGATTTCGACGACTTACTGAGTTCGCTCTTTACCGTTGCGAACGCGATCAAGGTGAACGGCGGCGCGGAGCACCTTTTGGCGGCGGTTTGCGAGTTCGATTTCACCAACCACTCGATCAATCAGTTCGAGGAAATCGGGTCGGGCATAATCCATGCTTACTTGATATTTCGATTCGACCGCAACGCTTACTACCCATTCGTGCCGACCAGCGAAAATCCGGGCGACCGTGATCGTGAGACGGAGAGGATGCTCGGTGAAGCGGTTCGCCGCGCCGGCCTGAAAGTAGAGCCTTCAAAGTCGGAATGGCTCGGTTTGTGGGGCATCCCATTCTGATTGGGAATTTCCCAGTCCTGTTTCAGATTTGTCGATTAACCTCGTAATCGCGACTTCGCCTGAAGACGTGCAATCTGAACTGGGTGCCGCGCTCGGCCTGAGTCAGGACCAATTCACTTACGTCGATGTCGCGATCCGTACGTTGCCTCAAGACGCGACTGGGTTGCTCTTGTATCTGGAGGATGGTGCCATCAGTAGAGACGGGATCAAGGACATTGTCGCTGAAGCTATTGATCGTTCCATCCCGGTGTTGGGAGTTGCAAGAGGGATGCACGTTCTCAACCAAGCACTCGGCGGTCTGCGACCTCGCCAAGCGTCGAATCGCGGCATTGATGTTTCCGGCGAAGGGTCGCAAAAATCACTATTCCTCGCCCCGGGCGCGAAGGTATCGTCGACGATTGGCGGTTCCGGATGGTTGAGGTTGGATGGCGATTTCGATGCGGGAATAACACACGCCGAGATGTCACCCGCGTTCATGGCATCCGCAGTTGGCGATGACACTTTCATCCATGCGATCGAGATGCCTGGGCACCATTGGGTCATCGGTGTCCAATGGGATTTAATCCTTGCGGCGCGCGGTGCAATTCGGCTGCCGCGAGGCTTCGATAGCTTGTTGATGGCGTTTGTCGAGCGCGTCAAGGGTGAATGGTAGCCAAAATCGGCGAAATTGGTTTCCCGAATTGATCTCCGTGCGCGCGACTTCAAGGACGCGTTGAAACCGAGAGTTTAGAATCGAGCAAGGTCTCTATTCCGCTTGGATGCCCCGATTCGACGGTTGCAAATCCGAGCGTTCGTTTGCCCACTTTCAACAAGGCGAAACCAGCATGGTAATCGGTTCAGATTCAGGCGAAATACGCACCATCGGTATTGAAGAGGAGATGCGCTCGTCATACCTCGATTACGCGATGAGCGTCATCGTTTCGCGCGCGCTTCCAGACGTACGTGACGGGTTAAAGCCAGTTCAACGGCGCATCCTCTACGCGATGCACGATCAGGGCATGCGCCCGGGATCTTCCTACAAGAAGGCGGCGCGACTCGTCGGCGACGTCTTGGGTAAGTACCACCCGCACGGCGACTCGGCAGTATACGACGCATTGGTTCGGATGGCTCAACCGTTTTCCATGCGAGAAACGCTCGTCGATGGTCAAGGCAACTTCGGCAGCGTCGACGGCGACCCGCCGGCGGCAATGCGTTACACCGAGTGCAAACTCGCACCGATCACCGAGTACATGCTTGGCGACATCGACCGCGAGACTGTGGACTGGCAGGAGAACTTCGATCAGTCCCTCAAGGAGCCTACGGTACTTCCGGCGCGCCTCCCCAACCTCCTCGTCAACGGCGCGTCCGGCATCGCCGTAGGAATGGCAACGAATATCCCGCCACATAGCGTCGCTGAAGTTTGTGATGCTGTTGTGGCGTTGATCAAAAACCCGAATGCAACCGTTGACGAGTTGATGCAGCACGTCACCGGCCCGGACTTCCCGACTGGTGCCCACATCTGGGGATCCGAAGGCATCCGTAGTGCCTACGCTACCGGCAGGGGACGCATCGTTGTCCAAGCTACGGGCGAAATCGAGGACGTTCAACGCCAAGATCGCAAGCGCATCGTCTTCACCGAAATCCCGTACCAAGTCAACAAGTCCACCCTCATTCAACGCATTGCAGAGTTAATCAAGACGAGGCGAATTGAGGGGGTATCGGAGGTCCGCGACGAATCCGATCGACGCGGCATGCGCATCGTGCTCGAGTTGCGGCGATCTGCCACGCCGGCGATCGTCATGAACAATCTCTACAAGCACACTGCACTGCGGACGTCGTTCTCGGTCAACATGATCGGTTTGGTTCGCGGTGCGCCTCGCATGCTCAACCTGCGTCAGGTGCTGCAACATTACATCGAGTTCCGCGAAGAGGTAGTGCGACGCCGCGCCGAGTTTGATCTAAAGAAGGCGCGAGCGCGGCTGGAGGTTCTGGAAGGCCTGCGAATCGCTATTGACAATCTCGATCGCGTAATCGAGATAATTCGTGGCTCCGCCGACGTCGAAGAAGCACGCAACGGACTCATCGCTGAGTTCAACTTCTCGCTCGTGCAAGCCCAAGCGATCCTGGACATGCAGCTCCGCCGCCTCGCTGCACTCGAACGCGAGAAGTTGGAGAACGAGTACAAGGAACTCCTCGAACTCGTCGAGCGTCTTGAGGCGTTGCTCGCCGACAGCAAGAAGGTGCTTGCCGAGGTTACCAAGGAGACTCGCCAACTGAAGCGCAAGTACGGTTCCGAACGTCGAACCGTCATCCACAAAGAAGAACTCGGCGAGTTCCGACGCGAGGAGATTGAGCCCCACGAGGATGTCGTCATCACGCTAACCCGTGGTGGGTACATCAAGCGCGTGAAACTTGATACCTATCGGAAGCAACACCGCGGCGGCAAGGGAGTTAGCGGACAGCGGTTGACGAAGGACGATGACATTACCGGCTTCTTGCAGGTAGCCGACACGCACGACACGCTCCTGTTCTTCACCGACTTCGGCCGTGTCTACTCGTCGCGAGTGTTCGAACTGCCTCCCGATCAATCTCGCCAATCCAGGGGCACTTTGGTGCACAATCTCGGATTCAACATTCAGCCGGGCGAGACTGTTCGCCAGATGATGGTCGTCCATGACATGCACGCGCCCGATACGTATCTGGCATTGGCAACGAAACACGGCGATGTCAAGCGGATGCGGTTGGACGCGTTCGCAAAGATCAACCGCGCGGGCCTCAACTGCTACAAGTTGAAGCCCAAAGAGGAGTTGATTTCTGTAGCCATGGTCCGCGCTGACGAAGATCTCATCATCATCACGAAGAAGGGTCAGTCGATCCGTTTTGCCAGCAATGAAGTTACCGCACGTTCGCGCGCGGCCGGCGGCGTACGGGGCATTCGACTCGACAAGGGAGACGAGGTCGTCGGCATGGACGTCGTCGACAACGAAGGCTACCTCCTCATAATCGGCACCAAAGGCCGAGGCAAGCTCTCGGCTTTGCGCCATTACAGGATCCAAGGGCGCGGAGGTCGCGGGATTATCACGCTCAACATCACCCGCAATACCGGCGACGTCGCCGCCGCAAACGTCATCACGGACGAGCTTCGGCGCGACGATACCGGCAAATTGATGGTTTTGACTGCGAGAGGCCAGATTATTCGCACCTCGCTAGCCGAAATCCGCGAGACCGGACGCTCCGCGCAAGGCGTGAAGATCGTTGCGTTGGATAGTTCGGATCGTGCGGCCGCTATCGCAATTGCGGAAAAGACCTAGAATCCGGCCAAAATCGCCTTCGGCGGGACCTATTCGCGGCAATGTGCCCGCGCCCGATGTCGTTCGGCGAAGATGGCATGGCGCGAATAACCCCAGCGATCGGTATGCTGGCTAGTTCAGGTCGCTGGATTCACCGCAACCGCTACTTGGTAATCCTCATCTGGTTGATCGCGTTCGCCGCGACCTTGCCCTTCGCTCCGCGCGTGCAGGAAAAGCTGCTCCCGGGTGGATTTTCGAATGAAGACTACCCATCCGTGAAAGCGCGAGAGTTGCTCAGAGATCGCTTCGGTGTAATCCAAGTCGGATTGATACTCGTTGTAAGCCACGATACGCTGAGGCCCAACTCACCTGATTTCGTAGCTGACGTCTTGAGGATTTCGGATCAGCTTTCGACGCACGCCGACGTCCTGGCGGTGCGGTCCTATCTGAGCGATCCAGGGATGTTGTCCGACGACGGCGACTTGGGGTTGATCCAAGCAGATCTAGGTTTAGACATTGAGGATTCACTGGATGCGACATACAGCATCACGACGTCGCTAGATACCGGTGATCTGGACGTAGTCATCACCGGTGCGCCTCCTTTGTATCGAGATCTCGTCGTTGCGAGTGGTGCCGACTTTCGGCGTGGTGAAGTTGTTGCATTCCCTGTCGCAACAATTGCGTTGCTTATCGTTTTTGGTACTGTCGTGGCGGCTTCCATGCCAGTAATCGTCGGTGGTATCGCTGTAACGGTCGGTTTGGGCATCATCTACTTCGTGGCTGACTTGCGAGAGATGTCGCTCTTGTCGTTCAACGTCGTAACCCTTCTCGGTATAGGAATGGGTATCGATTACTCGCTCTTCTATGTGAATCGCTTCAAAGAAGAGCTTGCCGGCGGCTTGTCGGTTGCCGATGCCATCGCCGCGACGCACCCACAGGCAGGGATGGCAATACTCTTCTCAGGGGTTACCAGCATCATCGGCATGTCGTCATTGCTCTTGTTTGACTTGAACGTTCTGGATTCGATCGGGATTGGGGCGGTGGTTGTCATCGCGATCGCCTTGCTCGCGGCTCAAACTTTAATGCCAGCGGTGTTGAGCATAATCGGGCACCGCATCGACCGATTCAGAGTGATTCCCATAGTGAGTAGTAACAACCGCATCTGGGCGCGCATGGCCGAAGGCGTGATGCGCAGACCGTGGCTCTTCTTGGTTCCGACTGTGATTGCGCTGCTGGCCCTAGTAACGCCGTTGCAGGACATACGCATGGGTGTCGCCGATGCAACGATTTTGCCGGCCGAGTATGAATCTCGGCGCGGCTTTGACTTGCTCCAAGAGCGTTTCGGTTGGGAAGTTTCGACAGAGTTGATCGTCGCTTACACGTTTGATGGGGACCCGTTTGCGCCAGCGAGACTTAACGAACTGTACGCTTTCGGGCAGGCGTTGGAGCGATTGCCTAACGTAAATGAAGTGCGAAGCATCGTGAACCTCAGGCCGACTTTAGGTGCCGAGGACTATCGAAATCTCTATGCCCATCCCGAATCGATCTACGACGGTGAGGCGTTGCGTTTGCTCAACGACAGCGTGCGTGACGGTGTCGTCCTGTTCTACGTTTCGAGCGAGATACACCCGTTCTCCTCCGAGGCATTCACGCTTGTTCGAGACGTCCAGTCGTTCCGATTACCGTCAGACTCCGATGTCTTGGTTGATGGATCATCCGCATCAGTTGACGATTTGGTGTCATCGCTATACGGTAGGTTTCCGCTGGTCGCGGGTTTGGTGATACTCCTCACCTTCGCTTCATTGATGATGCTGTTCAGATCGGTGTTGATACCGCTCAAAGCAGTGGCATTGAACGTGTTGAGCATCCTCGCAAGTTTTGGCGCGTTGGTGTGGGTATTCCAGCAAGGGCACCTGAGCGGAGTCCTTGACTTCGAACCTTTAGGCGTAACGGAGGCGACTACTCCGATCGTGCTCTTCGCGATCCTATTCGGACTGAGTATGGATTACGAAATCTTTTTGCTCTCCCGCATCAACGAGGCTTACCGATCGACTGGCAGCAATCGCGAGAGCGTGAAGCAGGGACTCCAGAAGAGCGGGATGATCATTACTGGAGCTGGTTCGATACTGGTGATCGTTGGCGTCAGCTTCGTGTTGGCGGAGGTCGTAACGGTGAAGGCGGTGGGATTCGGATTGGCTTTGGCGATATTCGTGGATGTGACGATCGTGCGAATACTCATCGCTCCCGCGTTGATGCGCATTTTCGGCAAGTGGAATTGGTGGTTCCCGTCTTGGGCTGATCGGACGTTTGCCAGAATCAACCGCCCATGAGCGTGCCAACCAAAAGGATCTGCACGGCGATCGTCGCTCTCTCATGGTTGATGTCAACCGCATGTATTGGCGAAGTTGGTGCGAAGGAGATTCCCTCCCCTGGTCCGGCCCAACCAACACCCGTTCCGCGTGCCGTATCGCTCCCAGAGGATGACGGGCCTCATGAAACCCCGATTGAGTGGTGGTACTACAACGGACACCTTGAGAGTGAGAACGGTCGAGAGTTTTCCTTCCACTTCGTCATTTTCAGCACGAAAACCGACCAAGGTACAACCGCCATTCGCTTCGGTCAAGCTGGCATTACGGATGTCGCGGGCGACGAACACTTTCACTTGAGCTCATCGACAATCGTGGACGATTCCGTTGCTGCGGAATCTACAGATGCGGCTCGACTGTCGATTTCACTGACCGAATTCCAGTTAACGATTGATGCCGACGGTAAACACAAATTGTCTGCTGTTGACCCTCGGACGCGAACCGAGATTCACCTCGAATCTGAGGTACCGAACGATGTAATGCTGCATTCTGGCAAGGGCTGGATGGACTGGCCGTTCGGGTGGACCTACTACTATTCGTATCCGAAGGTGCGCGCCGAAGGTCGGTTGATCGCGAACGATGAGACGTTCGACGTGTCGGGCGAAATCTGGTTCGATCACCAATGGGGCGACTTCTTCGTAGTGGGCAATCCCGCAGGATGGCAATGGTTCGCTTTACATCTTGATGATGGCCGTTCGGTGATGGTGTCAGAGGTGAGAGGCGCGTATGGCGAAGTCGTTGGGACAGATGCAACCGTGATCCGACCCGGCGAACCACAGATTGTGTTCGACGATGACGATGGAATCGATATCAAGGTTCTGGATCATTGGACCAGTCCGAACACCGGGGGCACCTATCCTTCAAAATGGCGACTCGCGTTGCCAGACGCTGGAATGGACGTCATTTTGGTGCCGTCAACGCCCGATCAGGAGATACCTCCAATACCCTTCGGCAATCAGGCCGCGGCATATTGGGAGGGGAGTGTAGACGTGGTAGATGCGACGACTGGTGCCTCAAGTGGCAGGGGTTTCGTCGAGCTATCTGGTTACGTGGATCCTGATCCTCTAGAGTGGCGCGTCGTTGAGTGAGGGGGCGAAAACCAATTCGCTGTCCAAACGTCTCTATAATCGGAATCGCTGTCGTATCCCGAATTCCATTTGCGATGACCGAATCGAACGTAACGCCGGATCTATTTCGCAAGGCTTGGTCGAACTTCGCAACCGGCGTGACGGTCATCACTACGCGTGAGGCGAATGGAAGCGACGGCGTGCACGGTATGACGGCGAACGGTGTTGCTAGTGTGTCGCTCGTACCCCCGTTGGCATTGGCTGTCATCGCTCATGGGCGCAATACGCATCCGTTGGTATCCAGGAACCTAAGGTTCGGCCTCAGCGTCCTCGCCACAGATCAGGCACCTGTCGCACGTCACTTCACTGTGCCGGCAGAGGCACGAGCCAGTATGGATCCGGTGGCGACCGTGGAACTTGGGAAGTCTGCCGTGATTGCTGGTGCTCTAACGGCAATGGACTGTCGGGTTGTGCAGTCAATCGAGTCCGGAGATCACACGATCTTCATTGCCGAAGTTGAAGAGATCAAGTTGAATCGCGGCGAGCCTCTGATATATTTCCGTAGCGAATTCGCCGAGTTGCACGTTGGTTGAGTTGACGCAACTGCATGCTTCGAACGTGAATGGAAGTGCGGTCTGCGCGCGAGTGCGAATGTGTCGTTGATGTAGAATCAGGAAGTTAGCGAAAGTCGATTTGTCCTTGGGGCCCCACGCCTCTCTTCGCATATGTCAGAGAACTACGCAATCATCGCGACCGGCGGAAAACAGTATCGTGTCCGTCCTGGCGACACCCTTGAGATTGAGAGATTGCCGATCCCGGAAGGGGACACGGTCAATTTGGATGACGTTTTGTTGACTTGCGTCGATGGTGGCGTCGAAGTTGGCAGGCCCAACGTGGCGGGTGCCCAGGTCGTTGCGAAAGTAGTCGCGCACGTGCGTGACAAGAAGAAAATCGTCTTCAAATACAAAAACAAGACTCGCCAGCGAAGCAAGCGCGGGCACCGGCAACCGATGACTTCAATCGAGATAGTCGAAATTGAGGCGTAGGCGCGGACGCGTGCTGCTGCAATCGGAGGAATCATCATGGCGCATAAGAAGGGATCAGGGACTTCCAGGAACGGGCGTGATAGCGCAGGTCGTCGTCTCGGAGTCAAGGCTTTCGCAGGCGAAGTAGTAACGGCCGGATCGATAATCGTCCGTCAGCGAGGTACGAAGTTCCACCCCGGGGAAAACGTTGGGATTGGCAAGGATCACACGATCTATGCGACCACCGATGGCACCGTTCGGTTTGATTTCGCTCGACAAAACAGGCGCCGGGTGAATGTCGACGCCATCCCCGTTTAGCGCGCAAGAAACCTCGAAGACAATCCCATGAAAGCTGACATCCATCCGACCTACTACCCGGAGGCGCGCGTGATTTGCGCTTGCGGCGTTGAAGACTTGATCACAGGGTCGACGAAGGAAGAGATCCGCGTCGAAGTTTGCAGCAGCTGCCACCCGTTTTGGACGGGCGAACAGCGCATCGTCGACACCGAGGGACGTGTGGAGCGGTTGATGCGTCGCTACGGCATGTCGATGCCGGGGGAAACCGACGAACCGTCAGACGAAGAGTAACCGCATGCGGTTTGCAACCGCGACTCGCTCCCTCGAGTGCGGATGGCGGTTTAAGACTGGGTTGCTTCGCTCGTTGGTGAATTGACGGTTTCGCAGCTCCACACCATCGCGTTCAGATGCCATCAGATCGGTTAAACGACGGGACGCAGTCCGCGGCGGCATCTGAATCTAACCGCGACGGAATCGGTGCTCACCACGCGGTACCTCGCCTGTACGGTGGCCAGGCGATCATCGAAGGAGTGATGATTAGGGGCATCCACGGAGCTTCTGTCGCCGTGCGTTGCGCCGACGGATCGATTTCGCAAGAGACGATACCCCTCCTCGGTTGGACGAATGGGAGGTTGCGCAGAGTGCCGTTTGTTCGCGGCACCTTGGTTCTCATCGAAACGCTCGTCATCGGCATGCGTGCCTACACGATAGGGGCCAACCAGCAAATTAAGGATGCTGACGAAGACGAAGATGCCGAACTTGGATCTCTCGGCATCGGATTGATGACCTTCGTGGCGTTCGCCTTCGGCATCGCGCTCTTCTTCCTGTTGCCGCTGTTTCTCTCGAGGCCGGTTGAGGTTCAATCCCATTTCTGGGCAAACGTCGTTGAGGGAGTGTTGCGACTGGTGATATTTCTCGCCTATATCTGGGCAATCGGGTTGATGAAAGACATCAAGCGCATGTACGGCTACCACGGTGCCGAGCACATGACGATCCACGCCCACGAACGCGGGTTGCCGTTGGTGCCTAGTGAGATCCGTCGATTTTCGCCAGCACACCCCCGATGCGGCACTTCGTTTCTGCTGACGGTAATCGTGCTGTCGATTATCCTGTTCATGCTCTTCCCTCGAGAACCGTTGTGGTTGCTAATCGGGTCGAGGATTGTCTTGATCCCAGTCATCGCTGCGTTGAGCTACGAGTTCATCCGTTTCACCGGTACGCGCAGTGGGAACCTGCTAGTCGACATTGCAGGAATGCCTAATCTTTGGTTACAGAAGCTGACGACCGCGCAACCGGACGACGAGATGATCGAAGTCGCGGTGTCGGCGATGGAGTTGGCGATTGAGCTTGACGAGAAGGCGACCGCAAATGCCGCAAGCGGAACTTAAGATTCGTCTCGCAATCTAACGGCGTCGCTCGGCAAGCTCTCGCCAGACTTCGTCGACCGATACACCCACGGATTCGAGTAGCGTTAGGCAGTGATACATCAGATCTGCCAGCTCCGCCGGTAGGTCGTCCAATTGGCCGGTCGCAGCCGCCAGACCTGCCTCACCAGCCTCCTCAATCACTTTTTGGGCGATACGCGAAGTCCCTTCGCCCAACATCCTGACCGTGTACGACCCTTCGGGTCTCTCAATGGCGCGGTGGTGAATTATCTCAGCAACCGCGTTGACGACGCCCGGGCCGAGGCGTTCGCTGGATTCCGTGTGCTCATCCACATCAGAGTGGAAACAAGATTTCGCTCCGGTGTGACAAGCCGCTCCTACAGGTTTGGCAAGCACGACGACAGCGTCACCATCGCAATCCAACCTAAGTTCGTGGACATTCAGGTAGTCGCCTGAAGTTGATCCTTTTTCCCAAAGTTCTTTGCGACTACGACTGTAGAACCAAGCGTGCGGTCCGACGATCGTGCGCGCCAACGCCTCGGCGTTCATGTGCGCGACCATCAACACCTCTTTGGTGTCGGCGTCTTGCACCACCGCCGTCAGCAATCCGCGATCATCGTACTGAATCATTGTTTGTGCAAGGGCCGTAGCTTCTCAAGTGACGGTTTAAGGTCCAGGGCGCACAGGGAGCCCGACTTCAGCCATGTAGTCCTTTACTTCGGAAATTGTCAGCGTGCCGTAGTGAAACAGGGAGGCTGCAAGAAGTGCGTCGGCGCCGCCTTGCGTCACGGCGTCCGAAAAGTGTTGGGGTTTGCCAGCACCGCCACTGGCAACAAGAGGTATCGACACCCGATCTGAAATATCCCTAAGCAGGGCGATGTCGTAACCATTTTGCTGTCCGTCTTCGTCCATGCTGGTTACCAACAACTCGCCGGCACCAAGGTCTTCGCCACGCTTCGCCCATTCGACTGCGTCAAGATCGACCGGACGCCTTCCGCCGTGTGTGTAGACTTGCCAACTCGGGTTGCTATCTACGCCACCAGTCCGTCGTTTTGCATCCATCGCCAAGACTACGCACTGTGAACCGAACTCCTGCGCGCAATCCGAGATCAGTTGTGGATTGGCGACCGCGGCGGAGTTGACGCTAACTTTCTCGGCACCTGCTTCTAGCATGTGCCTCATGTCTGCCACGGATCTGATTCCCCCGCCAACGGTTAGGGGGATAAACACCTCGGCAGAAACCTTCATCACCACATCAACCATGATGTCGCGCGCATCGGAAGACGCGGTGATGTCGAGGAATACAAGCTCGTCGGCACCTTCGGCGTCATAAAACCTTGCCAGCTCCGCGGGATCCCCGGCATCGGTAATGTTGACGAAACTCACTCCTTTTACGACACGACCGCGGTCGATGTCGAGGCAAGGAATTATGCGATTGGTGAGCGTCAAAGTTCGACGAACTGGCTAGCTGTCCTTGGTTCGCCGTTTCCGGTAGACGTGAACGTATCGTTGGACGCCGAGAGTACGACGCGTGATCGGCGTCATGTCGGCGTCTGTAGCCCAACGTTCGACTCTTGCCGGATCGACGCGTTTCGATTTGGCGGGCCCGGAGTCTTCGCGGATTTCGCTCGCAAACCAGTCTGCCACGAGCATCCAGCCCCCTCCGGGTAGGAGTTGAGTGACCGCGTTGAACAGCTTCGCCGGGCTGGTAGTTGCGTGCAAAGAGTCGATTAGCACGATGCCGTCGGCGTCCAACTTGGCATTCGCCAAATCGACATCTTCGACCTGCAGTGCCTCGACATTCGTCAGGTGCAATCGGTCAACCTCTGCGAGCAAATGGTCAAGTGTGGTTTGGTCCGCGTCGATCGCGATCACTCGTCCGTCGTACACGTACTTTGCGATGGGGATCGCAAGACCGTCGACATTGCCACCAAAGACGGCGATGTGTTGCGAGCGATGTATGGGTAACAATGAGATGACTGCGTGAGGATCAATCTGATCGTTAAAGGTGTGCCAGCTTGCCGTCGGTCGAGTGGTCAAATCTTCAACTCTCTTTGGATCTCACAGCGTTGATTGCCTGCGCAAAATCAAGCGCGCCGGTGTATATTGCCATGCCTGTAATCGCTCCGGCTGCCCCGATTTCGCGTAACCGAACGATGTCATCAACCGCCGCGATGCCCCCGGCTATCAATACTGGATATTTTACCGCCCGTACAATCTGCCTCACCGAGTCGAAGTTTGGGTGCGAAAGCGTACCATCGCGCGCAACGTCGGTGTAGATAAAGTTGCGCACGCCGCGCCTGCGTCCCATATCTTTCAAGAGATCGACCGCCTTGAGCGTAGTCTCGGTGAGCCAACCGCGCGTTCGAACCAAACCATCTTCGGCGTCGACCGAGACGCAAACGCATTCGCTACCATATCGTTCAACGGCTGCTTGCACCGAGTCCGGGTCTTCGACTGCTACGGTACCAAAAATCACGCGTTGAACACCGTAATTGAGGACCGCTTCAGCGTCGGCAACGGTACGGATCCCACCACCCATCTGGATCGGGACATCAATGGACGAGGCGATGCGCCGTACCACCGCCGCGTTCACGCGTTCTCCGTCGCGCGCGCCATCAAGATCGATAACGTGCAATCGTTCGGCTCCCAATCCAACCCAGCGGAGTGCTGCGTCGACCGGGTCATCGTGAAAGACCGTTTCACGTTCGTAATCACCTTTGAAGAGACGCGCGCACTTGCCACCCCGGATATCTATCGCTGGTATGACTTCCATCGAAACGGCCGAAGGCAGACGCAACTAGGTTGTATTTCGCGAAAAATCCAAGAACTCTCGGTAGATAACCAAACCGATCTGACCGCTCTTTTCGGGGTGAAACTGAGTACCAATGACGTTTCCGCGCACGGTGACCGCGCAAAAGTCGATGCCGTGTGGAGAAGTGGCGGCGATGTCTGCTTCTTCCGCGGCGGCGCAGTGATACGAGTGCACGAAGTAGAAGTACGCGTCCTGATCGACTTTCCCAAAGACCGGATGTCGCTCTACCGCATCATCGCGGAAACTGACCGTGTTCCATCCCATGTGAGGGATTTTCAATGGCCGCCCAGTTTCGGAGGACATCACCTTCGGCAAACGAACCACGTCGCCTTTAAGTATCCCTAATCCGGGCAGTTTGCCTTCCTCAGAACGCTCAAAAAGAATCTGCATACCCAAACATACGCATAGCATTGGCCTGCCGGAAGCAGCGAAAGCTCGAATCGTCTCGGGAAGGTTTCTATCAATCAGTTGACGCATCACTGCGTCGTTCGCTCCCACCCCAGGAAGTATCGCAGCGTGGGCATCTTCGATCGTCTTCGGAGACGTCGTGACTTGTGGTTCACCACCCATCAAACGAACAGCCTTTTCCACGCTGTGGATGTTGGCGGCACCGGTGTTGATGATCGCGAGACGGAAGTTGCTCAACTCGAACGCCTCGTTCCAGTGACGATCTCGTCAGGCAACTGGCGATCGGCGTAGCGTGCCATCATGAAGACGCAATCTGAAAGCCGATTTAGCCAGGTCAATAGCGCATGGTTGGAAACCAGTCCGTCAGTGTGCATTGCAACGACGCATCGTTCAAAGTTGCGGACGCTGCAACGCGCAAGGTCGAGTGATGAGGATGCGATGGAAGCACCGGGGATGATGAATGCCGAAGGAAGCGTTACCTCTTGCTCCAAATATGCCAGGAGTTCGTCGAGTTGCCGCACGTTCTCTTCGTCGATGACTTGGAAGTGCTGCTGTAGCTTCGAACTTTCGTCGAGATCGGTCGAGAGTTCGGCGTTGGCGACGAAGATCAATCGTTGGATCTCGAGCAATTCGTCGCGCAGGAACTCATTTTCACAGTTCGCTCTTGCGAAACCGAGAGAACTAATCGCATCGTCGCCCAAACCGGTGGCATCCACTCGTCGGCTCGATTTCGACACGCGTCCGCCATACAGGAGCGAAGTCTCGCCGGAATCCCCCCTTCGTGTGCTGATGGAATTCATTACCAGTTCAGTCGTGTAATATTGAGATTCGTAGGTCGCGTGCTTTTTTCATTCTAAGGTCAGCAAATCACAACACGGGATGCGGTCGCATCCGTTCCAAGTTTGAAGACGTGGGATCAAACTAGTAGACTGACGTGAGCACTGATGACGATCGCTGAACAAACACATTCTGTGCCGGTCAACACGGTGCAGGTTACCCCCAAAGCCGCGGCCAAGGCCCAGCAGTTTGCGCGCAGTGAAGGTCGGGAGCACACTCGATTGAAGATTGCAGTGCAAGGCGGTGGGTGTTCCGGCCTCCAGTATGTGCTCGAGCTTGTCGACGGACCGGATGAAGATGACAAAATCATCCACGACAACGGCGTCGACGTCTATATTCCTAAGCGAGCCTTTGTCTTCCTCGCGGGAACTGTCCTCGACTTCTCCGACGGACTGAACGGCCGAGGTTTCGAGTTTCAGAATCCAAATGCCAAACGAACGTGCGGTTGCGGGGATTCGTTCGCGGTTTAAACGCTTTCGCAATGACTTCCATTGCGCGTCGGTCCGCATCAACCGGCCATGGTTCGGAGTACAAACGCTTCGTTGAGCATGGTTCCGCGCTGTTCGTCGCAAAGCGCGGATCAATCTTGCGACACATTGGCAAGGATGCATTGGATCTTCTCCATCGCATCACTACAAACTCGCTGATCAGCCTAGCCGACGGCGAAGCCCGACGGACGCTGTTAACCAACGAAAAAGGTCGGATAATCGATTCCCTCTGGGTGCTGAAGCGAAACTCCGAAGAGTTGTTGCTCGTATCCGACTCTGACGATTTGGATGCTACGAAGGATGGGATTCTCCGCTACACGATCATTGAGGATGCCGAGATAGAAGCGTTCGATCACTTCCTCACTCGCTGGCACGTCGCCGGTCCAAAGTCCCACGAAGTAGTGCAGATGCTGCTTCCGGAGTTATCTGAGAACATCACCGACGCGCCATGCGGTTACTTGGGAGGTGCCGACGTCGTCGAAGGTGGCGTCGTGCTTGCATGGCGTTCGGACGTTGTGTTTGAGCCTACCTGGTCTTTGATTGCGAGCGCGCCTGCGGTGCTAATCCTTGAAGACCGTTTCGGCGACGCAGGTCTTGAGCCAGCACGACCTGAGTTATTCGACTACCTGCGCGTGATCACTGGCATTCCGATCGCCGATGCCGAGTTGACAGACAGAGTCAACCCTTTAGAAGCAGGTCTGGAACGGTTAATCGATTTTGAAAAGGGATGTTATGTCGGGCAAGAAGTTATCGCTCGTCTCGACACCTACGACAAGGTGCAACGCAAGTTGGTTGCTTTCCGTTCTACTTCGAGCGAACCAGATGCATTCGAGTTTGCGTCCGGAACGCCGCTCAAGTCAGTGAACCGAAATACCAACGCTGGTTGGATCACCACCGCCATTGAAGATCTTGAAACGGGGTGTATCGTCGGCATGGCATTCGTCCGCAAGTCCCAACTGGATCTGGACGGAGATCTTGCTACGCCGGGCGGACAACGGGTTCTAGTTGTTGGTGCGAGATCACCGAACGGATAGAGAGTGGAGCGGGAGACGGGATTCGAACCCGCGACACCCTGCTTGGAAGGCAGGCACTCTTCCACTGAGTTACTCCCGCGTCCGTCAACCCCATTCTACCAAGCCGCGCACGGGGCGAAGACAGGTCAAAAAGTAGAATCGTTTGGGTGTGCGAACCGATAGATTAGCAGCGGAATCATGAAAACAACGTCCTTCCGAACGATGGTTCTCGGGACGCCTTGGCGCAACTTAACCTACTGTTTCATCGAAACCGACGATGGCATTACAGGCGTAGGCGAAGCCCGAGTCCTCGGCAAAACGCATACCGTGATCGAATACCTCCGAGATGCGGAGCGTCACTTCATTGGGCACGATCCTTTCGACGTCGAGGCACTCTACAGACGGATGACGTTGCTCGATTTCGGCAAACCCGGCGAGGTGGTGCACACAGGATTAGCTTTGGTTGAGCTGGCGTTCTGGGACATTATCGGGAAGGCTTGCAACCAGCCGGTCTACAAGCTGATGGGCGGTCAGGTGGCAGATCGCGTCCAAGCGTACGCCAATGGTTGGTACACGGTGGCGCGCGCTCCCGAACAGTACGCTGCGGCGGCCCAACGAGTCTTGGACCGAGGATATCGGGCGATGAAGTTCGACCCGTTCGGCAACGGCGATCTCGAACTTGAGCGCGACGAGTTTTTCAAGTCGCTCGACCTGATTGAAGCAGTCGCTGATGTCGCAGGGACACGTGCTCAGATCATGATCGAGATGCACGGACGTTTCTCGCCTCACCAAGCGAGAGAGATTGCGCGGCACGTCGAAAGGTACAACGTAGGTTGGATCGAAGAGCCGGTGCGTCCCGGCGATGTGCCAGCCCTGCAATCTGTCAGAAGCCACACCGGACTTCCGATAGCGACTGGCGAGAGACTCTACGGCGCGCCGGAGTTCAGAGAGATCTGGGGCGGCCAGACGGTGGATGTTATCCAACCTGATATCACCCAATGTGGTGGGATCTTGGAAGTCAAGAAAATCGCATCTACCGCGGAGACGCATTCGATAATGGTCGCCCCGCACAACGTGGGTGGCATCATCTCGACGATGGCGGCGTTGCACCTATGTTTGACGTTGCGCAATGTCAAGATACTTGAACACTTCAACGACTTCGCGGATCCTCACGTCAAGAACGCAGGTACGAACTATCCAGAGGTCGTTGACGGCTTTTTCCCGGTACCCGACAAACCAGGATGGGGCGTTGAGATCGACGAAGACTTCATCCGATCTCAACCACCCAGTTTCACGGACGCTGGCGTCATCGCAGATCCCGGACTGAACATGTTCGTCAATCCCGATTGGGCGATTCGTGGTCAAGCCGATTGAAATCCCGCAGACGACACAAGCAACGCCCACAATTCTTCAGCAACTAAGCACCGGTCGAACACTCATGAGCAACGAATCATCCGTCGAAACGAATCTCATCGCGCCCCACGGAGGCGAGTTGGTCGACCTTGTAGTCTCTCCGAAACGACTTACGGAGTTGGATGCGGAAGCGAAGGGAGCCCGAAGTTGGATTCTCACTCCTAAGCAGCTCTGTGATATCGAGCAGCTGATAACCGGTGCATTTTCTCCGTTAATCGGTTTCATGAACCGTGGCGACTACGAAGGCGTGTGCGACAACATGCGATTGAGCGACGGCGCGCTTTGGCCTATGCCAATCGTTCTCGACCTGCCATCCGAACACGCCGCTCAGCTGTCTGCCGGCGAGAGATTGGCACTGGTGCACCCGGAAGGCGTCCTAATCGCAATCATCACGGTCGACGACGTATGGCAACCAGATCGCCACGCCGAAGCGGAAAAAGTCTTCGGCACGACTGACCCGTTTCACCCCGGCGTTGATGTCGTCCTCAATCAAACAAATGACTACTACGTTGGTGGCGCGCTTGAGGCTGCCAGATCATCGCAACATCATACGTACGAGTCGTTGCGACACACACCGGCGCAATTGCGTGCGGAGTTTCAGAGTCGTGGTTGGTCACGTATCGTGGCATTCCAAACGAGAAATCCCATGCATCGCGCTCACGTTGAATTGACTCGACGCGCAGCCGCGCAAGTGTCGGCGAACCTGCTCATACATCCAGTAGTCGGTTTGACCAAGCCCGGCGACGTCGAGTACCACACTCGTGTCCGTTGCTACCAAGCAATTATTGAAGGGTATGAGCGGAATTCGGCTACGCTAAGCCTTCTTCAACTTGCCATGCGCATGGGTGGACCGCGCGAAGCCGTCTGGCATGCGATCGTGCGCAAGAATTATGGTTGCACACACTTCATTGTCGGCCGAGACCATGCTGGACCGGGGAACGACGCGAATGGGACTCCGTTCTACGGTCCTTACGACGCGCAATATCTCGTTGAAGAACACCGCGACGAACTCGGTATTGATGTCGTAACTTTCCAAGAAGTCGTGTACGACGGCAAGAGCGAGAGTTACCTAACCCGCGATGAGTTGCCTGAGGATTCGGAGATCGTCAACCTATCTGGTACAGAGCTTCGCAACAGACTAGCAACTGGTGCCGACATTCCGGAGTGGTTCTCATTCCCGAGCGTAATCTCGGAGTTGCGGAGGTCGTATCCAGCGATGGAGAAGCGCGGCTTCAACGTTCTCGTCAACAGTGAAGACGCGTCCATAGATTCGTCGATTGCCAACGCCTTGGCCGAAATGCTACTTGAGGACGGAAGGCGCCCGGTTACGGTACTCGACGACGGCACATTATCTGATGACGCGCTGGGTTTGATCGGAAGGGAAGTGGCGCGCAACGGTGGGGCCGTGATCTTGATCTGTTCCGGAGACGGCTCGGAACGCATCAGATCGGTTGCCGCAGTCGGCGGTGTGGTCATCGCCGTCCAGCGTGATGCATCTGGTGTTGACGTGGTGATTGAAAGCGACGAGTCGCCCGGCGAGGTTGCCGACAAAGTCATGCGGCACGCGACCGCACTGGGACTGATCCCTCGATAATCGGCTTGCGGATTGGGTAATTCGAATGTTCACCTATTACAAATTCGTATTGGACTGCATGGTTCGCTCGTTAACTTCGCATATCCAATCGACAACGTATGGTTACAATCCGACAGGAGGATGTAATCCCGTATCAAGGTCTGAATTTATGTTGGCGGCGTTTCCAAGACTTTCGGCCGCGAGTCAGATGTCAAGTCCAGCCACCAAAGTTACCCGGGAAATTGGATGGGAATAGAGTGTGGGACGCAGCATTAGGTACAAACGAATTGGAATCGCATTCGCAGTTGCTCGCTGGTTAGTCGATCTGTTTCGCTCGTGGCTCTCGTTAATTCCATCACCAGACTCGAGCCCGCGCAGGCCTGCGCTTTCAATTGCGATGCCCGAAGCGTCGTTCGGATTATGGCGCAGCTACACCAGGAGTCGAAGCTGACTGGAAGGGCGATTGAGATTGTGGTTGATCGGGAAAACGAACGAATCATCTACTCGCTAGCGACTCGTCTCAATCAACGGTGTCGACTAGGGTACGGCGGCCCGGTGGGCGTCACTGGCGAAGTGCTCCGTCGCCGTTCGAAACTCACGATGCAAAGTACTGTCTTCTCAACCGATTTGCAGTCCCACGGCCAAACCAGTCACAAATGTAATTGCACCGGCGGCGAATCCCACTAACGCCATCCTAACGGCACCGTAGACCGTCCCAGTGCCGGATGCCCATCCAAGTCCGCCGCCAACGACTATCAATGCCGTCGCCGAACATGCGATGGTGGCGACCAATGTCGCGCCGCCTTCGCCACCCAAAATGAAAGGAACCAATGGCACGATCGCACCAACCGCGAAAGCGATGAATGAACTGATCATCGCTGCGATTGGCGAACCGCCCAAGTCATCCGGATCAATGCCCAGCTCTTCTCGGACATGCACGTCTAATGCAACATCAGGGTCGCTCATGATGCGATCCGCGGCGGTTTGCGCAGTCTCTTGATCGAGACCCTTTTCCGCGAGGATCGTTACGAGTTCCGCCTTCTCTTCGTCGTGCCAAAGTAGCAGTTCGGCTCTTTCCCAACGGACCAAGTTTTCGTTGAACTCTCGTTGAGACACCACCGAGACGTACTCACCGGCGGCCATCGACAGAGAACCACTAACCAGGCCTGCTAGACCTGCGAGCAACACGATTGACGGATCTCCGCTACCTCCCGCAACCCCTAATACCAAAGCGGTGTTCGATACCAGACCATCGTTGATGCCGAGGACTGCGGCCCGCAGCGTGCCCGTGCGCGACACGTGAGAGTCACTCTCAACGTGTTCGGATTGGCCATCACCATGCGAGGAAAGTCGATTAAGCAATTTCATGCTCTCGACAGCGTTTGCTCCTAGATTGTGTTGGGCGTATTGCTCGCTATTGAGACTGAGCTTGCGTTGGAATCGTCTACGAAGTAACCGCGCAATACGCGTCGAATCTAATACTTTCGAAGCCAACTTGAGCAGTGCGATCGAGATCGAAAAGTGCTTAGTGCCGAATCGAAGCATCTCGGTGGATGCCAGTTCCGCCGACCGTTTTGCTAGATCAAGCTCGAGTTCACGCAAACGGGTATAGCTTGCCCGGCGCGCTTCGTCGCCATCCGCATCGGCGAGTGCTCCGTAGATGGCGGCACTCCGAAGAGATTCCCGTATCAGATGTCCGATCTTCGACGCTTGGTCCATTGGAATCTCGATTGTCTAATGCCGAGCCGGCTAGACCGATCCATCAAGAATCACGTCAACGCACGCCGGACGTTTCGAGGCAATCGCGGTTTCGATTGCCGGTTTGAGATCATCCGCCCGGTTGACTGTGATGCCGAAGCCTCCATATGCTTCGGCCTGCGCCTTGAAGTCGAACGGCGTGTCGAAGTCCATCGCGTTGTACTGCGTTGGCGGCGGCATATCGTTCAACGAATGGTACACGTTCTGATTTACCTTCAACACCCGATATGCACCGTTGTTGCAAATGACGTATACCACGGGAATGTCGTAGTTCACCGCGGTCCAGATGCCTTGTACCGTCATCATCGCACTGCCGTCGCCGACGATACCGATCGTAGGTCGATCCGGATTGGCGAGATGCATCCCCATGGTTCCTCCCATGCCCCAACCGATTGCTCCACCACGAGAACCCATGTAGCGTATGTCGGTGCGATTGGCGAGACCGGCCGCGACCATTGGCCCGGAGGAGACAGGGTCGCCGAACACGTTGGCACCGTGCGGTATCGCTTCTCCCAGCGCGCGCCCGAAGGCCGAAGGATGTATCGGAGTGCTTGCCCACTTCGATGCGGACAAAGCGTCGAACGCTTCCTTGGTTGCCGCATATTCATTGGTTTGCGCCATACGCCGCGCCGCAGCCGCTTCAGCCCTTGTGCCGTCGATCCGATCTGCCACAACCTGTTCGATTTCCGCTAGTGCGTGCAGTGGCGATGCCCAAATGCCAACATCCGTCGGCTCTTTCTTGCCAATCTCGCTCGAATCGGAATCGATATGTATCAACTTCGTGTCGGGACCGATGTAGTTGCCAGAGCGATAGAAGTAGTCCTCGAACACGGGAGTACCAACCGCCAACACAACGTCGGCCTCACTGAGTGCCGTCAGTCCTTCGTCAGATCGCAACGACAGGGCACCACACCATCGGGGATGGTCCGTCGGGAAGTTCGTGTGGCCAGATACGTGCCCGTATGCTCTGGCACCGATGGTATCCGCCATGTTGGCGGCAGCATCCACTGCGTTGCTTGCGTGGACGCGATCGCCGACAATCAGGATCGGGTTTGTAGCATCCGCCAAGAGTGCTGCCGCCGCTTCGACCGCTTCAGGTTCGGGACGCGGTTCAGCGTGGATGCCGGCAGAGGGTTCGATGTCGATCTCGGCGTAGTCATCCATGGCATTGCCAGCCAGCGAGACGAACACGGGCCCAGTCGGTGGGGTCCGTGCTTCTTGGAACGCCCGGCGCAAGACTGATGGCACCTGTTCGGCATGGCTAATTTCTGCGCTCCACTTCGAGAACGGTGCCGCCATCTCAACCAGGTCGCTGCGACCAGCGGCGAGATGCCGCACATCCTTGTTGCCGGCAGTAATCACAACCGGAGAACCGGTTTTCTTCTGATCGACCATGAGGCCGAATCCATTTGCAAGTCCGTTATCGATGTGCAAGCTAACGAAACCGACCTTGCCCGTGGCTCTGGCGTAACCTTCGGCCATGCCTACTGCGACGCCTTCCTGAACCACCATCAAGTACTGCAGATCAGGGTATTCGTGCAGTATTCCGATGAACGGTGCTTCACTGGTGCCTGGGTTGCCGAAGATGTAGTCGATCCCTTCGGCCCGCAACATCTGCAAGAATGCATGTTTGCCTTGGATACGTTTCGGCATGGTTACGTCCCCTTGATCGAATCACCTTAGATGGTTTCTTTATCCCCGAGATTCAGGAATACGAAGTCGGATTGCGGTTCGCATCAGCTATCTCCAACTTTCGTTGGCACTCGCCGTGGTGGCGTGGCCCGACACGCTTGGCAGGCATCAAAGCCCTTTTCATCTAACCCTCAGATGACGCTTCAAGCAACACGCGCCGCAGCTTGTCGGCGACAAGTTGCACTTCGTCATCGGTCAAGTTCAACGGGTCGACCCAAAACTCGGGCACGTCCTGCAGAAACGTCAAGATCATCACTCGATCCGGCGGTTCAAGCATTCGCTCTCCGATGGCACTCTTGGGCGGTCCCCTCCAGCTGTCGTTCAAGCGCAACACCGCGTGCGGAATGTAGTGGTTGTAGTCATGAACGACCTCAGCGTCAACCCCTGGGATCTCGATTACTTGGTCAACCACCGATTGCATCAATCTTCGGTAGCGTCGGTTCTCTTCATCCTCATCCTCGTTGACGAAAACTTCAACAGCGGCTAAGATGCCAGCGATCGCCTCCTTCGACACCTTCTGTGCCCGCGCCACGGTCGCATTCGGTGCGTTGTTCAATCGGGCGTATTCGACCCACTCTTCGTTCCCGAGCAACAGACCGGTTGCCTGCGGTCCTCTGATTCCTTTACCACCCGAGAACGAAACCAGATCGGCACCGGCATCGACGAACCTAGTCAGGTTTGCGCGCGGGGGCAGCCTAGAAGCGGCATCACACATCAACGGCAAACCGTGTGAGTGCGCTAAGTCAACCAACGTTTCGATTGGCAATACGTTGTCACCGCTGTACGGCGACTCGAGGTGGATGATTGCCGCTGTGTCCTCAGAGATTGCGTTCTCAACTTCCTCAGGTGTGCAACCCGACTCATCGCCAACCTCAACAAACCGGGCACCCGGAGTGAGATAAAGGTGGTCATATCCGAAGCGATGGTTTTTCTGGATGATGAGCTCCGTGGGCATGCCGTCCGTAATCGGCAGTTGGAATATCTTCTGTGGGTCATCTTTCGCCATCGCCGCCGCTGTTTGCACCGTGAGTCCGCCAGAGGCACCGCTGGTGATGGTTGCCGCCGGCACTCCGATGATGTCAGCCAACCGTTCACCAGCAGCAACTATCAACTCCGGAAGCTCCACGAACGGTTCCGCCATCGCAACCATCGCCTCGAGTGATTCCGATCGAGGCCTCGTGCCCGAAAACCGCGTCACCGGGCCTCCCGCGTTGAGGATCGGGGTAACTCCCAAAGACTCGAGCATCTTTTCGGCATTGCTGTAATCCATCATGGATCACTCACCTCACAGCGAAGTTTGGTTTACGTTGGGTACGGACAATGTTGAATTATCCACCAAAATGCAGATACGCGTTGCGCCGCATCAAAGACGGATTTTCGCTACTAGGTGACGGCGAACGAAATCCTCGTCGAGTTCGAATCCCAACCCCGGAAGTTTAGGTGCGCTCAAGACTCCGTTGTCGTTGACCAAGATCTCGTCCTTCAGACCGAACTGCTGGGCTTCCAGAGGCATCCAATATTCGTGGTAAACGCAGTTCGTGATGGACATCATCACGTTGAGATTGGCAGCGTTCATCAGTGAGTTCCCGGCAGTTCCGATTTCACAGTTTGCCCCGAATCCTTCCGCCATCCCACACTGTTTCTTCAAACCGGTAATGCCAATCTTCCTCGCCGTGCCTCGAATCAGTTTCGGCCAGCCCCGTTTCAGAGATCGGGCAGCCTCGGGGAGCAGAAAATCTGCTGAATCGCTCATGCAGAGTGGGGTTTCGAGTTCGTTGGAAAGCAGCTCGATGCTGCGGGCGTCGGCCCACGGCACTGGATCTTCGAACCAGAAGAAGCGGTTCTCATCGAGAGCATGACCAATCGTCATCGCCTTTCCCAGGTCGTAACCGTGGTTGGGGTCAAGCATCAACCGCATCTCTTCGCCGACTACCTGCCGAACTGCGCCAACCATCTTGACAACATCGTCCGTATCCATGGCTCCCGGATGGATCTTGTATGCCTTGAAGCCTCTTGCAACCAAGTTGGCCGCTTCGGCGACGTACCCGTCGATCGTGAAGTTCCTCGGTGGGTATGTAGCGTAAACGTCAGCGGTCCGGCGTGCTGTGCCCAACATTTCGTGGATCGGCATCCCTGCAGATTTGCCGGCGGCATCCCACATCGCCACGTCGATGTGCGTCCAAAGGGCACGGACTGACGTGCCGTGCCCGGACATTGATGGCAACTGTTGCCAAAGGTGCTCTCGGTCGGCAACATTCATTCCCACCAATTTGCCGCCAAAGCACGCATCGAATGCTTGCAGCGTCTTTGCGCCACCCCCGCCGCGGTCGCCGATGTGCGCATTCCCTTCAACGTCGTCATCTGAGCGCAGTCGCAAGACGCCGGCGGTGAGTCTGCCTCCCATTCCGCCGCGAGCGTCGTTAATCTCGACACGCGGCACCTCGAACTCGATGACGTCTATCGTCGCCTCAACGATCTTCATCGGCTATCCCAACTAACACAAGCATTAACATTCAATATTGGCAATTGACCCGCCTGACAAGGCTGACATTCAACTCGAAGGCTACCGCATGTCGACGGCGCATCCCGAAAACGAAAATCAGGCGTGGGTTGATCGCATCGAGGGAATCCGAGAAACCCATCGCATTCCTGGCATCGCTGTTGGGATTGTACGCGGCGGAAATCTTGATTGGTTCCATGGATTTGGTGAATCAGAACTCGGCGGCGGCGCACCGCCGACTGAGCGAAGTGTCTTCCGCGTAGCATCGAACACCAAGACCTTCACGGCTTCGGCCTTAATGATCCTTCAAGAATCGTCGATGCTGACGCTTGATGATCCGCTACTTTTGCACACTCCGGAGTTCACCTCTGCAGCTGGAATAAAAGGCGATCTTGAAGACGTCACGCTTCGGCGCTTGGCCACGCATCACGCCGGGTTGACGACTGAACATCCGTCGACGGATTGGGACGCACCAGAGTTCCCGACGATGGACGAGATGCTGCGACGCATCGACGAAGTGCAGATGGTGATACCTGTCGACAGCGCGTGGAAATATTCGAACATGGCGTACGGTTTTCTCGGCGAAGTCATCAGCAGGCTCTCCGGCCAGCCATATGAGCGATTTGTACAGCGCGAGTTGCTTGACCGTGTCGGCATGGCGGCAACTGTGTTCGAGTACGACGAAATCGCACCGGAAAATCGTGTAGCTGGCTATAGCCAACCGTCGATCGGTTCAGACGTACTCCGTGTGGCGCCTTACCGACCTCTCAACGGATTGAATTCGGCCGGGCAGTTGATGAGCAACGTTGAAGACTTGGCGAAGTGGTTGGCGTTGCACGCATTAGGTTACGCTTCTGATAGCACTCGATTGATGAACTGCCGATCCAGGCGAGAGATGTTGCATCCGGTGTACCTCGACTCTTCTTGGTCGACCGGACAGTGCATTGGTTGGCGGGCGAATCGAAACGGCGATCACGTTTTTCAAGGTCATGGCGGAGGCATTCACGGATTCGGCACTCAGACTCTTTTCCATGAAGCATCGCAAACAGGAGTCATCGTCCTTACCAACCTTTGGCCGAATTCGATCACGGCGCATCTGTCATCGTTGCTATTGAAGGCGGCACTAGATCTTGATGCCGATTGGGACGAGCAACCTTCTGCACCTGAATATCATCGTCCGAATTCCGACAATTCATCGAAACTGCGCAAGTACGAGGGTCCGTACTATGCTGAGCCAGGTTGCTGGTTGGAGATTATCGCCACTTCTGACGAAGCACTCTGCCTAGGCAACCACGAATCGTCGCCATACAACCTCCATTCGCCCGCAGGTGCCCAATTTGTCGACGAAGATACATTCAAAGTCGTTGATGGTCGCGCTGCAGGCGAAACTTTCGCGATACGCGACGGACAGTTCCGTCTTGGCGGTTTCAAATATTCGAAGGTCGACTGAGAACCAATAGGGGATCCAATGTCAAAAACCTATGAGATTGCAGACGGTTTCGTAGAAACGCTTTCCGAACTGAACCCCATCGTCGCCACGTACCTCGGCGTGCCCGGATATGACCATCTGATGACGGATTACTCACCTGAGGCCGCCGATCGGTCGCACGACGCTGAGAGCGAAGTCTTGCGTCGGATTTCAAACGAGGACCCCGCGGATCTACGCGAACGTCGATGCCAAGAAACGGTGATCGAGGAGATGACGCTCTCCATCGAGCAACACGAAGCCGGCGTGCACTACTCAGGAATGAACATCCTTCACTCGCCGGTGCAATCGTTGCGCCAAGTCTTCGATATGATGCCGCGTGAAACGACGGACGATTGGGAAAACATCGCGTCGCGCCTGGAGGGAATAGACGACGCGCTCAAATCATATCGATCGACTCTTGATGCAGGCATCGAAATCGGCAAAGTATCGTCGAAACGTCAAACCGCTGGTTGCATTGACCAGATCGAAACTTGGATCGGGGTACGCGGCGAGGCTGAGTTCTTTACCGGAATCGCCGAATCGGCAGCAGACACCGATGCGGTTGATGAGGGGCTATCGCGCAGATTGAGTTCCGCGGCAGAGCGTGCCAACCGCGCTTACCATCATTTCGCCGAGTACCTCCGCGACACCTACATGTCAGATGCACGAGAACGCGATGCGGTCGGTGAAGAGCACTATTCGCTTGCCTCGCGATCGTACAACGGCATCGAGCTCGATTTCGAAGAGACGTATCAGTGGGGTTGGGAGCAGCTCCGATGGGTGCAATCCGAAATGTCGATGGCTGCCGAACAAATTAAACCAGGTGCGTCTGTACGCGAAGCCGTCGGTCTGCTTGAGAGTGACCCTAGTCGGTCAATCGATGGCGTTGATGAGTTCCGACAGTGGATGCAGGACCTGCAAGACGCCACAATTCAGGACCTTGATGGCACACATTTCGATATCGCCGAACCAGTAAAGTGGATTGAGGCATTAATTGCACCGCCAGGTGGTGCACTCGCGATGTACTACACCGGACCCTCCGAGAACTTTTCACGCCCGGGTCGAACGTGGTACCCGACGGGTGGCAAGACGGTGTTCCCTCTGTGGCGGGAGGTTTCCATCGCATATCACGAAGGAGTACCCGGGCACCACTTTCAGATTGGCACAACGATGACGCTCTCGCAGGAACTTTCGCGGTACCAGCGGCTGCTTGCGGGAACTTCCGGGTACGTTGAAGGTTGGGCACTCTATGCGGAACGACTGATGCATGAGCTTGGCAAACTCGATAAGCCTGAATACTACATGGGCATGCTCGACGCGCAAGCACTTCGCTCCGCGCGCGTCATCGTGGACATTGGGATGCATCTTGAGAAGAGAATTCCCTACGATTCCGACTTCCATCCCGGCGCAACTTGGACGCCCGAACTTGCGTTGGATTTCATGAAGGATCGGGTGCACTTCCCTCCGGATTTCATCGCAAGCGAAATCGATCGCTACCTAGGCATACCCGGGCAAGCTATCTCATACAAGGTCGGCGAACGCGTCTGGCTGGCTGCTCGAGAGCAATCCCGCCGACAGCAAGGCGCGGCATTCGATCTGAAAGATTGGCACAACAACGCATTGCAACTTGGTCCGATGGGATTGGCACAGATGCAACGGGAAATGACATAACTCAAACCGGGAGATGTACAGATGAAACCAATCACGCTGCCTTCGCAGTCAACACGCGTGCGCGCCGACCGTCAATTGGTGTTCGATACGATTACCAACTATGAGAATATGGAGTTGGAAGGATACTCGTCCAAGATTCTTGAGGATCACGGGGACCGCAAGCTGGTGGAATTCCATACTCCGCTCAAGATTCGCAACAACGCGCACGTCGTCCGCAGCGTCGAATGGGTACAACTCAAAGAGCCTGAACGCGTTGACTTCTCGATTGCGCCCGGTCACCAAGACAAGTCGATTTTCGAACTCAACCTTCTGGATAACTCGCTAATCTTGCAGGAATCGGACGGATGCACCGACATCACGTTCGAATCTCGTTTCGCCATCAAAACGCCCATCATCGGCGGTATCGTGGCGAGGATGTTGATGGTCAATCCGATGCGCCAACAGATGTCCGATCACCTAGAAGACATCAAGACGCATTGCGAGGCTAAAGCAGCTGAACTCGGTAGGAGCGACGAGTCAGATTGACATTCTAGGCGATCGTTCGTTGAGGTGAACTAAACCGCCGTCCAATCAGTTAGACGTCCAATTTCATCAACTCTTCGGCGTACACAACCTGACCGCCGTAGACCTCGCGGATGTCGCCGATGCCTTTCTCGAGTGGACCGTGCTGCGAAATGTGCGGCCCCATGTGCACCAGCACGAGTTTCTTGACGCCAGCCGCTTGAGCCATCTCGCCAGCTCCGGTGGTGCCACATTGACCGCCAGCCTCGCCGTCTTCGTTCATTACTTCTTGATCGTCCCAACACATGCAGAGCATCACGTCAGCGTCCCTGGCCAAATCGACGACGGAATCGCAAGGTTGAGTGTCTCCCGTGAAAACGATTGACTTACCGCCTCCCGTGTCCAATCGGTATGCCAGCGAATCGAGGTATGGTTGGACGTGCTCCGCCGGGGCGGCAGTAACCTCCCATTTGTCCGAAGTTGCGACAGTGCCGGGTCCGACGTCCCGTGCGTTCACCACCGGCGGCCGTCGCGGCAGTGTGCCGCCGCGATTCACGTAAACCTGTTGACTGAGGGGGTGGTTGACGCGTGCTTTCCAATCGTGTGCGAATACGCCTTCCTCTCGATCCAAAACCCCGTGCGTGATGCGTTCGGTCAACGTTGGTCCGTAGACGTTTAGCGTGTTTTCTTTGCCGATGCTCTGGTCCCACCGGCAGAGCAAGAAACACGGGTAGTCGATATCGTGATCGAAATGATGGTGCGTGAAGAAGATGTTGTCGATATCCGTGGGCCACAAACCGGACTGTACCAACTTGGCAGTCGCTGCCGGACCGCAGTCGAACATAATCTTCTCGCCGTCGACGTCTGCAACGTACGCCGATCCGAACCGCGTAGGAGTTGGCGTGGGTGTTCCGGCTCCGAGGATGTAGAGCGAGGTATCGACAGAGTTGCTCTTGGCCATGGACGTGAGTCTACTGATTTGGTGCATCTCAGGATGACGACGGTTAACCTGCGCCGTAATTGGCGAAGATCCCATTTCGATAACATTGAGTAAGTGTCCGGGATATCCCACATACGTAACTTTTGCATCATCGCTCACGTTGATCACGGCAAGTCGACGCTCGCCGACCGAATTATCGAGTACACGGGCGCGGTTTCTGAACGCGACCTGTTGGAGCAACACCTTGACACGATGGAGCTGGAGCGGGAACGCGGCATCACCATCAAGGCGCAAGCCGTCAGGTTGAGTTACCCAGCGAAGGATGGCAACAACTACCAACTCAATCTCATCGATACTCCCGGGCACGTCGATTTCTCATACGAGGTGTCGAGGAGCTTGGCGGCGTGCGAATCCGCCGTCCTATTGATCGACGCGTCACAAGGCATTCAGG
This sequence comes from Dehalococcoidia bacterium, assembly GCA_965221625.1. Classification (GTDB taxonomy): domain Bacteria; phylum Chloroflexota; class Dehalococcoidia; order Lucifugimonadales; family Lucifugimonadaceae; genus Bin127. The sequence continues at coordinate 1,959,847 of OZ244903.1, read as the reverse complement.
CCCAGACGATGGCAAACGTCTACCTCGCCATCGAAAACGATCTTGCTATCATCCCGGCGATCAACAAAATCGACATGCCCAACGCCGAGCCCGAACGCGTTGCCGCCGAAATGTCCGATGCGTTCGGATTTTCGGGAGACGAGATGTTGATGGTATCAGGCAGGACCGGTGAAGGGGTCGACGCGTTGCTCGAGCGCATCGTCGAAGTGACCCCGCCGCCGGAGGGCGATGACGAGGCACCACTACAAGCACTAGTATTTGACAGCAAATATGACTCATTCAAAGGCGTCGTCGCGTACGTTCGTCTTCTCGACGGTTCGATAAAACCGCGTGACCGGGCGTCGTTTGTCGACTCGGGCGCGACAGGCGAAGTATTGGAGACGGGTTACTTTTCGCCTACGGTGGTCAAATCTCCCGATGGCCTCAAGACCGGCGAAGTTGGATACGTCGCCACTGGCATCAAGGAAGTCGGCGACGTGATGGTTGGCGACACGATGACTTTGGCGAAGGATCCGGCAACCGAAGCCAAGGTGAAGTACCAAGTGCAGAAGCCGATGGTGTTCACCGGACTGTACCCCTCCGACAGCAACGACTATCCGGAGTTGCGTGATGCCTTAGGCAAGCTAAAGCTGAACGATGCTGCGCTAGTCTTCGAGCCGGAGTCGTCATCCGCTCTCGGTTTCGGCTTCCGATGTGGCTTCCTCGGATTGCTCCACATGGAAGTGGTGCAAGAGCGTCTCGAGCGCGAATACGACCTTGAGTTGATCACTACTGCACCTAGTGTCGAGTTTCAAGTGCTGCTCAAAACTGGTGAGGTCATCTACGTCGAGAATCCTTCCAAGTTGCCCGACAAGCATGAGATCGAAGAGATTCTTGAGCCGTGGGTGGATATCTCGATAATCGTGCCGTCAACGTTCTACGGCAACGTGATGGATCTCGTCACCAAGAAGCGCGGATTGTTCAAGCGCATGGAGTACTTGCAGACTCGAACGGCTCGGAACGGTCAAGAGGGAAGTGCATCGCGGAGTGCACGCGTGTTGCTCGAATACGAGGCACCGCTATCGTCCATCCTCGTCGACTTTCACGACATGCTGAAATCGGCTACTCAGGGCTATGCGTCGATGGACTACCAGCCTAAAGGTTACCGGTCGGCCAAGATGGTCAAACTCGACATTCTCGTCAATCATGAAGAAGTCGACGCACTAAGCAGCATCGTCCACTCTTCAGAAGCGGCAACAACTGGTCGGGCATTGGCATCAAAGTTGAAGGATCTCATCCCTCGCCAGATGTTCGCAGTGCCGATACAAGCGTCGGTCGGTGGCAAAATAGTTGCGCGCACCAACATCAGCGCGTTGCGCAAGAATGTGCTTGCGAAGTGCTATGGCGGCGACGTTACCAGGAAACGGAAGCTTCTTGAGCAGCAGAAAGCAGGCAAACGCCGACGGGCGAAGATGGTCGGTGCCGTCGAAGTCCCGCAAGAAGCATTCATGGCCGTTCTGCAGATGCGGAACTGAGGTACCTCGCACGCATCTCAGTCAGACACGGCGCGCAATGCGTCGGCGAAATCCAATATCTGCTGACGCATCTCAGCATCCTTCGCTGCTTGGTAAAGCGTCGCTCCTAACATTCCTTCGGGAACGCCGGCATCGAAACGGTTGGTTTCGACGATGGCCCCGTAGACTTGGTGATCGCTCATGTACTCGATGATGGCATCGGTCAGCTGGATCTCACCGCCCGCACCGCGTTGCTCCCTCGCTAGTCGTTCGAAGATAACTGGCTCTAGTACGTATCTCCCAACAATCGCAAGATTGCTTGGGGCGTCTTCGCGCTTGGGTTTCTCGACCATGTGATCGATCGCAATGACGTTGTCGTCAACCGTTCTCCCGGAGACGATGCCTTTGGTGTGGACGTCGTCCCATGGTGTTTCAGTGATGGAGATGACAGATTCGCCAAAACGTTCACGAACGGCCAATATCTGAGCAGTCGCAGATGTTTCGCCCCAAAGCAACTCGTCGGGAAGGATTACGACAAAAGGTTCGTCGCCGATGAACTCTCGGGTAAGCAGCACGGCGTGACCCAGACCCAGGGGCTCATTTTGTTTGAATGCTTCGACGTGCGCTTGAGACGAGATCCGGACCATCTCATCAGCCGTTTCATCACGACCGCTGTTGCGGAGTGCCTCTTCAATGGACGGCATTCGATCGAAGTATGAGGCAACGCTCCTTCCGTCTTCAACGATGGCAATCTCGGTGATGCCGGCTTCGACAGCATCTTCGACTGCGTATTGGATGAGAGGTTTGGCGAGGACCGGCAACAGTGCCTTGGTAACCGATCTCGTCACGGGCAAGAAGCGAGTTCCTAAACCGGCGACGGGAATGACTGCTTTTCGAACATTTGCATCTGACTTGCTCATGACATTGAGTTTAGCGAAAGGGCGTAGTCATACTGTGCAGTACGAGAAGCTAGGTCGATCAATGCGATACGATTGCAGTATGCGGTCGTGCCAAGCGGGGAGCTAGCGGTGCCCTGAACCTGCAATCCGCTCAGCAGGGCCGGATCCCTCGTGGAGGAGTTGCAGCGTCAACCGCTGTCGGATGGATATCCGATGTTGAGAAAAGGGTTCTTGCGCGGCGATGTCCCGCGAACCCCGTCAGGTCCGGAAGGAAGCAGCGGTAAGCGGATCGCATCGGGCGACGCAAGGTGATCTGATTCGAGTCGGAACATCCGGTATGTTGGCAATCGATCCCGAAAACGGGGTGCGCGACCGCATGGCATCCCATCATCCCTGCACCCAGTATGGCACGGCAGCGTCTCGGACAACATTTCCTGCGTGACAATTCAGTCGCCCGGCGGATCGTCTCGGCAGCTGATCTCGGCAACGAACATGTCGTGGTCGAGGTCGGACCCGGAAACGGCGCGTTAACGGACTTGCTCGTCAAAGAGTCGACGCTCCATGGCGGATCTGTAGTGCTCGTCGAGATTGACCAGCAACTCGCTAACCGCATGCGCAGGCGATTCAAGCACCACGAAAACGTACGCATCATCGAAGCTGACGCCCGCAACGTTGATTTCGATGAAATCCCTGAGTTGCGATCGATGCCAGCGTACAAAGTCGTCGCCAACCTGCCGTATTACGCCGGTACGCCGATCGTGAGATCGTTTCTCGAACGTGAGGTGCAGCCAAGCAAGATGGTGGTGATGCTTCAGCGCGAGGTAGCCGAAGAGATGTGCGCCAATCCGGGGAAGATGAGCCTACTCTCACTAGCCGTCCAGATCCACGCAACCCCGAAGAAACTTTTCAACGTGGCACCATCGGCTTTTGCACCGCCGCCCAAGGTGCATTCCACGGTCGTTGAGTTGGTCCCTCTTGGGAAACCGCTGGTGGGATCTTCGGACGTCGGCGATTTTTTCAAGATTGCCAAGTCGGCGTTCTTGGGGCGTCGAAAGCAGCTCCACAACTCGCTCTCGCATGGTTTGGGAATGACCGTCGAAGCGGTCAAAGCGATGGCGTTGCACGCGAACATTGACACCGAAAGGCGACCTTCGACGCTCAGTCTTGAAGAGTGGGTTGCGCTCCTGAAGGAATGGCAGAACATTTCACGCGAGGTCGAGGTCCGTTGATCGTCGAAAAGGCTCACGCCAAGCTGAACCTAGCTCTCGAGGTGATTCAGAGGCGCGGCGACGGATATCACGATGTGGTATCGATAGTCCAGACGATCGATCTGCACGACATCGTCGAGATGCAAGAGTCCGACGATGTCCGATTCGAGTGCTCAGATGGTTCGGTCCCCGATGCCGACAATCTTGCTTTGATTGCGGCACAGCAACTGAAGTCGGCAACTGGGCACCGCGGCGGGGCGTCGATACGACTTGAGAAACGGATTCCGATTGCTGCTGGATTGGGTGGCGGCTCGGCAGACGCGGCGGCCACACTGCGCGGATTGAATCGCATGTGGGACTTGAATTTGAACCCGAATGAGTTAATTCATATCGCGGCAAACATCGGCTCCGACGTGCCGGTCCTGTTGGAAGGCGGTACCGGTCTGATCGAAGGCAAAGGAGAGGTCATTACCGCACTGCCGTCGCCAGACATTGATCGAGTCGTGGTCGTGGTTCCGCAAGCGACGAATGCTAACCAGATGCCCAACAAAACCGCGACGATGTTTCGTGCGTTGAGCGAGCGATCATTTACGACGGGCAGCCTGACCCGCAAGTTGGCCGCACGAATGCGAGAAGGCGGTGACTGTCACCCGGCTCTGATGTTCAACGTGTTCCAACAGTACGCGTTGCACACCTTCACGAACTGGCAAGCAACCTATGATACCTTCGCACGTTTGGGCGCGACTGACATCATGCTCAGCGGTGCCGGTCCCGCGATGTTCGCAATTGCACCCAACAAAGAGTTGGCGACTGCATGGGCACTGATCATGAAATCGAGAACGCAATGCGAGGCGTTTTCCGTCGGACTGACAGGACGCGTTGATGCCGTGTCCACGCGGAAATCAACTGTCAAATGACCCCCGTGATCGATATCATGGCGGGATTGCTTTGCGGCACGTTGATGGGATTGATCGCCTCCGCCCACGCGGCGTTTCTTTTTAGCTTCAATCCCCCGTCGCTGCTGCGTCGACGGATTGAGGAAGGCAAGGCGACCGGTCCGATGATGCTTGCGATGCTTGCGATTATCGTTGCTTGGACTTTCTTGGGTGTCATCGCTGGATTGATCGCCGACGTCGCGATACCCGAAGGCACCGCGCGCTCTCTTGTACCAAGCCCGGGATATCTGACGATGGTGTTGGTCTTGCTGACGATAGTCGGCGCGCCAATCTTGATGGTCTTCCGGGACCGATGGCGTCACGTCATTTTCGGTTGGGTGCTGTCGTTGTCTATCTTCGGTGTACTCATACCGGTGATGGTCGTCGCCTTACAAAGCCGGCAGTGATGCGAACGGCGATTCGAATTTACGACGAGTACTCTAGCGTATGCACGACGAACCTCAACATATGGGCAACGGCAACAGATTTGACGGCAAGGTCGCACTCCTGACCGGATCCGCCGCATCGCTTGAAGGCGAACGGATGGGGTTCGGTGGTTGCACCGCACGCACGATGCTGGCGGAGGGTGGCAAGGTTGTCATCACTGACATCCAAGACGAGTTAGGCGAGGCTGCAGCGCGGCAGATGCGGACGCAAGGGTTTGACGCTCGGTACATGCATCTTGACGTGACGAACGATGCGAACTGGGCTGACGTGGTCAATGAGACGGTCGATGAATTCGGAAGGCTTGACGTCTTGGTCAACATCGCCGGTTTAATCGACCACAGCACGCTTTACGACGTCGACGTCGAACATTGGCGCAAGGTTGTCGAAGTCAGTACCACTGGGATTCTTCTCGGCACACGTGCAGTCATCAAACCCATGACCGCATCGGGCGGCGGCGCGATTATCAATCTGTCTTCAATGGCCGCGAAGTATGCAGGCGAGTATGGCTCTGCGTACGCGGCCTCAAGGGCGGGGATGTTGCACTTCACTCGTGCTTCGGCGATCCAACTCGCCAAGTTCGGCATCCGCACGAACACGGTGTTGCCTGGATGGGTGCGCACACCGTTCACCGAGGCCATCTACGCCGACGAGGCTCAACGAAGTTGGCGCGCGGAGCGCGTCCCGCTAGGACGGTGGGGCGAACCTCAAGAAATCGCCAACGGCATCTGTTTCCTAGCTTCCGACGACGCCTCGTATATCACCGGGGCCGAACTCCTAATCGACGGCGGAGTTACGGCGGGATTCAAAGGCAACACGCCGATGGAATCAGAATGACGCCGCACGCTTAATCCGCGTTAATCTCGATCATCAGACCATCGTATGCGTATTGGATGTCCAACCCGTTGCTGACTTCGGGTTGGCGCAAACGATGGTTCATTTCGTAGTGGTTGATGCCGTGCGCGGCATCGGTCAATAGCGTCCGGCGAGGGCGAATCTGCTTGGCGAAATCTACGGCTTGCTCCATCGTCAGGTGCGATCCATGTGTGCGTTCAGTACGCAGCGCATCCAACACTAGAGTGTCGACGCCTGCAATCGTTGCCATTACCCCATCAGGAATCTCTGAGGCGTCGGATACGTATGCGAAATCGCCGATTCGGTAACCGTTTGCGGTGTAGCCCGGTCCATGAGGCACGGTAAGCGGAACGAATCGCGTGCCAAGAATCTCGAACGGATCGTCGTCGATCTCTTGGAAGTCCAGGATCGCGACGGTGCCTCCGCTGGTCATCTGCGTGCGATCCACGAGGTAGTACGCTGTCAGTGAAACGATCTCGAGGTCCTGATCACGCAGATATATCGGTATCCTGCCGTTGCTCTTGCTGCGCAATAGCGCGGAGTGTTCTTCGCCGCGAGCGAAGCGCATCGTGTTGGTCCAATCGCGCAAGTCGTCGAGACCGCCGGTACAGTCTGCGTGCGCGTGGGTCAACAGGACTGCATCGACCGAGCGGATTCCGTGCCTCGGGAACCACTCGATTGCCGATTGGTAGAAGAACTTTCCGACGTCAACGACGACGTTTATCTGCGAACCGTCGTGCAGCTCCCGTTGGATTACGAGCGAAGTGTTTCGGCGTCGGTTCTTGGATCCGGGTCGCATGGCGTCGGTGCAAACGGGGCAGGTTGGCGGGTCGGCGGTGAGACAGGTGACCCTAGGGATCCCTTCAGACGTGCCCGTGCCCAAGAACATCACTTTGGCTCTGCGATTCGAATAATGCATCACTAAAGGGTACGACGGTAGGCACGTGCTACTGGAATGACCCCGGTTATTCTTAACCAATACCGCTTGCTCACTGAATCCTGTCCGGAAGCCCGAACCTCGTGATCAACTCCAGAAGAGACCTAATGAACTCGCTTGACGACGGGTTCGAGAGCACTCTCGCACAAGCTGAAAACCCGAATCACGCCGCGTTTGGTTTCGCTCTCGGTTCCGTGGTCGGGGTAGTCGACGAGGAGGAGTTCGACGGAAGGACGCGATCCGCGGGCGGACAACTCGTCGAGGCCATAGGCGAGCCGGATCACTTGGTGATCCTCATGCTAGATGGATTTGGCATGAACTTCGTCGAAACCTTGCCAGAAGACTCCTACGTGCGCCAACACGTTGCCCTAGAAATGTCCTCAGTGGTGCCGACCTCGACCGGGCCCAACCTGATGTCGATTGCCACGGGTCGGTGGCCCGGTCAACACGGCAACATGGGTTGGGACACCTACATTCCGCGCCTCGGCGAGAAGATTGAGCCGTTGACATGGAGATTGCCGCGCACAGGCGAGTCGCTAGAGTCGGTTGGTTTCAAACCGCATGAGATGCTCCTCTCACCGCTCATCCCGTTCGGATCGACCGGTTCGTACACCCACGTCGCTCATGAAGCGATCGCTGGTTCCACCACGACCAAGATGTACGGACCAAATCAGATCGAATCATACTCCCAAACCAACGCCTTGATCGACATCGTTGAAGCTGTTACCAATGCAATCTCGCGGGCGAGAGCGAAGTCGTTGATCTACGTCTACTTCGCCGACGTCGACCACGATGCGCACACGTTCGGAGAGTTTCACCCAAACACGAGGGACGCCGTGCTAAAAGCTAACGAGTTGGTGGAAGCCGTCGGCAACGCGGTTGAGGGCGAAGCGAGATTGGTCGCGACCGCCGATCACGGACATGTAGATAGCCCGGACGGAGTTTGGGAAACGCTGACGCCTTCGGATGCGATTAGCGAGTCGCTTGCGTGCGTGCCGGCTGGGGAACCACGCGCGATGTATTTCCACTGCAAACCGGATGCGAGAGAGGGTTTCCCCGACATCTTCAACCAACGATTTGGGGATCGGTTCACCTTGATGCGCTCGGAAATCGCCGTCGCATTGGGGATCTTTGGCGACCCGACGCTGGTCTCGGATGCTGCGCGTGCGCGCTTGGGAGACTACTTTGCACTGTCAAAAGGACGATGGTGCATCTATCCGTCTCACGGCTCGGATGCTCCGACCATAAAATCTATGCACGGTGGCATCACGAAGGCTGAGACCGTTGTGCCGGTCATCATCGTTTGAACGCGAGTGCGATAGGAGCATCTACTGCAATGTCGATTCGAGGCAATCTCAAGAAGCGACTTCAAGACGGCGATACTGTAGTCGGCCCCTTCGTCATCATCCCATCCGTCCCGCTGGTCGACACTCTCGGCTACTCCGGGATGGATTTCTGCATCATCGACACTGAGCATGGCCCGATCTCCCAAGAGTCGGCGACCGACTTAGTGATTGCGGCGCAAGGTGTTGGCGTGGCACCGATCATCAGGGTAGGGGACAACGATGAGCGACTGATACTGCGCGCGCTCGACATCGGTGCAGAAGGCGTGCAGGTACCTCAAATCAACTCCATCCCTGATGCTGAGTCGGTTGTGCACGCCGCGAAGTACTCACCTTTGGGGGAACGAGGACTCTCGATATTTACCCGTGCCGGGAACTATTTCGAAGACGAAGGAGCAAACCACACCGACCGTCAGAACGACGAGACGATGACGGTCGTTCACATTGAGGGCAAGCGCGGTTTGGACAACCTAGAAGCGATCATGACGGTAGATGGCATCGACGTGCTGTTCCTTGGGCCGTACGATATTTCGCAATCTCTTGGGCATCCTGGCGACGTGCGCAATCCAATCGTGGAGTCGGCATTGAGGGAGGCGACTGACAAAGGCCGTGCTCAAGGCAGAGCGGTTGGCTCGTATGCCAAGGATGTCGAGATGGGCAAGTGGTTGATCAACCTCGGCGTCCAATACATCTCAATAAACGTCGACGCCATCATCTACAAGCAGGCTTGCGAAGCGATAGTCAAGGCATTAAAGAATTGATCGCTACGTCCAGTTACTCGCGTCGAACTGGACTTTACCACTCGTCTTCGTCTCTTCCTGTGTAACGAGCTCGCCAAATCAAACCGAGCCAGGTAGCGAGGCCGATCAAAACACTTGACCACAGCACGAATTGGCTTTTCCAGTCTTCGTTCCCCGGGATGGCCGACGCCGTGATGATGAACCAGATGACGCCGACAATGAGGCCCACGATTGGCGAACCGCCAAGTATCTTTTGGCGCGCCGAAATGTACCGGGTCCGATTGAACTCGCTGACGCCTTCTGCGGCGTCGGATTCTTGCGTGATCTCCCGAAAAAGTCGTTGGTCTATCGGTTGTGCGGGCGGCATGGGATTGTTTGAAGGAGCATCGACGAGTTCCCAATAGCGATCTCTGAACTCCTCATCCGTGTGCACCCCTTTTCGACGATTACAGGGTCCGCACAGCAGTTGGAGGTTTTCTTCGTCGTTCGAACCGCCGCGTGCGACCGGGTCCATGTGATCAATCTCGAGATTGCGAATGCTCTTCCGAGCACCGCAGTACATGCATCGGCGATCTTGCCACCGATAAAGCTCTTGTTTCAGTTCGGGAGGAAATGAGATGCGACGCGTCGGCTCAATGGTGCGTTCGTCCTCGCGAGTCATCAGCAAGATAGTGATGATGACGTCTGCGATGAACAGCGTGACCGCACTCAACCCGACCCAACCGAGTCGCAGTGCTGCTAGCGCGATACGTCTAAGGTTGGCAGCCATGTCAGTCGCTCCGTGACTCCAGATCCAACTGCATAGATGTTAAGGCAAAACCCACGCTTGTGCCGAATAGCGTCGCTATCGCTCAAAGCATTGCTTGATTTACGTCAATACCGAAGCCCGGACGATCGGGTACCGTGAGTGTTCCGTTTTCGATTATCGGCGCGCCGAACCAAAGTTTATCGCTTGCGTTTCCGCGCAATCCGAGGACCATTTCTGCGAGATTTTCGCAAGCGTCGTGCGCTGTAATTAGATGCAGCCCCCACACTTCCCCGCCTCGGTGAGGGACCACTGGGACGTCGTGCTCCGCGGCGAGCTCGCAGATGCGCAATCCGGCCGTGATGCCTCCGCACCACGTGATGTCCGGTTGCCAGATGTCGTACGCGCGATGGTCGGCGATTCCCTTGAATCCGGGCACCCCGAACTCGTGCTCGCCGCCGGCAAGCAAAATGGAACCGATTTCGCCCCTCAAGCGACCTAACTCCTCAACATCGTCTGGCGTAAGCACGTCCTCGAACCAGTGAATGTTGAACTCCGACAGCGCGTCTGCCATCCTCACGGCGACTTCGAAATCCCAAGACATGTAGACGTCGAACATGATCTTGGCATCGTCGCCCATGATGCTCCGTGCGCGTCGTGCCGATTCGATGGCATCGTCCGCGCTACCATTCCAGCGATGGGTCAGCTTCTGACCTGAAACTCCGAGTTCGGCGCACCACTCTGAATCTGCACCAGTTGCATAGACGGCTATATCTCCTTTCTGAACCGTCCCGAGCAACTCGGCAACCGGTTTGCGCTCTGCTTTGCCGAGCAGATCCCAAAGTGCCAAATCGACTCCGCTGAGTGCCATCATCGCAATGCCCTTACGGCCGTAAGGCAACGATTCGAAGTAGAGCAGATCCCAGAGGTATTCGATGTCCGAAGGATCGTCGATCCGCTTGCCCAACATCAGCTCTCTCAAATGTCCGTTGACGATGGGCAGCGAGGCAAGTCCGCCTCCTCCGTATCCATATCCGACCAGCCCGGTGTCGGACCGCACTTCGACCACAATCTGCCACAGGTGAGTCCGCCAAGAAGATGCAACATTCGAGTAGTGCGGGTAGACCGCCTTCACCGATTCAATTCGCATACTGTCCTCCTTGTCCGACGCGATCGATCCCCGTTGGCGCGTTCAACATCGGTTTGGCAACACCGTAGACACCATCGTAGCCCGGGTCCACCGAGACACGTCCATTTCGGGCGTTATCGACCGCGATCGCGACAGGTTCGCTTTCGGCGACCGCGGCTATTTCGGATGCACTCGCGTCCATCAAGACGTTGAATTCTCTGCCAAAGGCGTCAATCAATGTCGAACGTATATTCGTCACCTTCTTCGTTTTCGGTCCGACATGCAATGCGTGCGCGATCAACTCCCGTAGCTGGATGAGGTGACGATATGGCGGAAGCAGCCCGGACGGGTCAGTCAACAAGCCGTTGCTCGCACGATTCGGCTCGACTCTTGGAGAATCCGAAAGTGACACGCATCGGTTCAAAACCCCCAAAGTCAAACCTTTCCCACATTTCGGGCAAACCCCATCGAACTCTCGGGATCCATCGGGCAGCAGTCGAATGCCACATTTTCTATGTCCGTCCAGGTAATACTTCCCGTGTTGGGGATGAAATTCGCGTGTTTCGACGACATTGCCTCGCTTAAGTGCGTCGATTACACCGTTGTAGCTGAGATCTGCGACAAGGAGAACAGTCGCCTCCCGTCCGACGGAGGTAACCGAGTGGGCATCCGAGAACGAGACGATCGCGCGGTTCCTCGTATCGGGTATTGTCCAGAGCATTGCCGGGTCACTCGAGAGTCCCGTTTCGACCGCGAAGATCTCGTCACTGGAGTCGCCAAAGCATTCGGCAAGTGAATCGAAGCCGGATTTCGCGCCGAAAACGCCGTACCAAGGCGTGAAGACGTGAGCCGGTACCACCTCACAACGCGGATCTGCTTCGCGGACAACTGAGAGCAGTTCACGCGCCGAGACCTTGAGGATCGGACGACCGTCTGACTCGAGGTTCTGCAACTCGGAGAACTTGCTGCACATCCGGTCGACAGCCGCAAAGTCAGGTGCCGTCAACAAGAGATGCACCCGGCGAGACCTGCCGTCTTGTCGCCACACGCACGAGACCTCGCTGACCAGCAAGAAGTGCACGCCTGCGAAACCGAACAAACCCGAACCGTCATGCGCAGGTTCCAACTGACGACGCATCTCATCGCGCCAAACTGGATGTGTGAAGTCCGGAGCCGCAAGTAGATGGATGCCTACCTCCTTGCCTGCATCCGCCAGAGAGGCCAATTCCAAGCGCGGGCTAGTTGCGAGCGAGTAGCGTGAATGGAGATGTAGGTCGGAAACTAACTGCATACTGCGTTGCGTGATCCGGCAAGACACAAACTCAGCATAGAATCAGAAATTGGATGACCGGGGAGTGGCGCAGTGGAAGCGCGCCTGCTTTGGGAGCAGGAGGTCGCGGGTTCGACCCCCGCCTCCCCGACCACTATCTCAGCGACACTCTGGCGCGATTCAATGCGTACCACGAATCGAAGCCGTGTCATGTGCGGCATCTATCGGTAAGTCAACATCTCGCCGCCGTCGACGACGATCGTCTGGCCGCGAATCATCTCCGCATCCGGTGAGCAGATCATCGCCACGACGCGTGCCACGTCCTCAACGGTAACCGTACGTCCGGCTGGTGTCGGTCTCCGCGCGACATCGCGGATATCCAAGTCATCAGGGAAGGCGTCCAAAGCGTCGGTTTCGACAAAGCTCGCAGAGACGGCATTGACTGCGATTCCTCGTGTTCCAAGCTCAATCGCCATGTAACGCGTCACCGCTTCCAGTGCCGCCTTTGATACGCCCACCGCGAAGTACTCGCCAAAAACCCGTTGTGAACCAGGTGAGGTCAGATTGATCACGCGCCCACCTTCCGGCATGGACGCAGCGACCTTCGACGTGAGAAGCCACGGTCCTTTGGCATTCACCCCGATTGTCCAGTCCCAATGCCTTTCGCGCAACGCCGACGGCGAACGCATCACTCCCGAAGCGGCGTTGTTGACTAGGATGTCGACCTTGCCGAAATGCTCTATGGCGGCATCAACGAATCCACTGATCGCAGATGCATCGGAGAGGTTGGCTCGGTGACGCATCACCTCCACGCCGAGGTCGGCTAACTCAACCTCGATCTCGCGTGCGGCCGCATGGTTACGCAGATAGTTGAAGCAGATTGTGGCTCCGCGATCGGCCAATTCCAGACAGATAGACTTGCCGATACCCCGTGATCCGCCAGTTACCATGGCGACCTTGCCCGCGAGAGGTTTACCAGAAGGATGTGAGTGGTTTTCGGTGGTACGTGCCATCTACGGTTCGATTTAGTTTAGTGCAGGCACCCGATGTGCAACGAGTGACCTTTCGCGCATTCCGTCCGGTCGCGGTTTCGATGCGTTCCGCGATGGTTGGCACACGCCGATTGCGTTTAGATCGCTAAACCGCCATCCACGCGGATGACTTCACCCGTGATGTACCGCGCCTCTTCCTTGGTCAGGAACACCACCAACGGAACAATCTCCTCAACATATCCGAATCTGCCTATTGGGATGTTTTGGAGCAAGTACTCGCGCGCCCGTTCTGAGATTACTTCGCTGGTCGCCGTAGCTACGTATCCGGGCGCGACCACGTTGACCGTGATGTTTCGTTTGGCTAACTCCTTCGCCACAGAGTACGTGAAGCCGTGAATAGCGGCTTTCGAAGCCGAATAGTTGGACTGCCCCAAGTTACCGCGGATACCGACGATTGACGAGATGTTGATGATCCGACCCCAGCGACCTTTCATCATCCCCGGCACAACCAATCGAGTGCAGTGGATCGTGCCCCAGAGGTTCGTGTTGATAGTGTGCTCGAGTTGCTCGTCGCGCATACGGAGCAAGAGGTTATCCGAGATGACTCCCGCATTGTTGACGAGGATTTCCACCGGTCCGTGAGCTTCTTCGGCGGCTTTGACGATCCCCTCACATCCTTCTTTGCTCGCGACACTACCGCCGACCGCAACCGCGGTGCCGCCTGCGTCGCGAATCTCTGCAACAACAGCGTCAGCCTCGTCGCGGTGCGTGTTGTAGTTGACGGCGACAGAGTGGCCCATGGATGCCAGTTTGATTGCTACGCCCCTGCCGATGCCGCGCGAAGCACCCGTTACGAGGGCGGAGCGTCGTTGATCTGTTAAGTCCAATGCTGAATTAACGGCCGCGAAACACATTTGCCAACCATCAAGATTGATCGTGCAGTGCTGCCAACTCCTTCTGCTGGGCACTCACCAAATCGAGATCATGAACCAATTTCGCTGTACGGATTGCCGTGGCGATGCCGTCAACTTGCGAAGATCCGTGCCCGGCGATGGCGATTCCGTTGACGCCGAGTAACGGGCCGCCCCCGAACGATGCCAACAGGTTCGTTTGCGCGAACACCTCGTCCGCCAACTCATCGTTATCCGATTTCGACCGGACGTGATCTGCGATTACCCGTCCCAAACCTTCTGTAAGCTTCAGTACTACGTTTCCGATGAAACCGTCGCAAAGAACGACTTCGGCTTTGCCAGCCAACAGATCTTCAGGTTCGACCATGCCGATGAAGTTCAACGGCGAGTCTTTGAGCAGCGCGGCGGCGGCTTTCACCAACTCGTTGCCTTTGGTCTCTTCCGATCCCACACTCAGCAATGCGACTCGTGGGTTTTCCTGACTGTAAACGAGCTTCGACATCACATTGCCCAGCGCACCGAAGTCGGCCAATTGCTGGGCACGAATGTCGATGTTGGCACCCAAATCGACAATGACCGTGTTCGGCGCGTAGCCGATTATCGGACCGCCCAAAGTGCCGCGTGCGATGCCTTCCATCGTGCCGTAAGTAAAGGTCGCCGCGGCGATTGAGGCACCGGTCGAGCCCATGCTCACGAACCCGTGAGCTTTGCCCATCTTCACCAGACCCGCACAGACGAAAATCGAGGCGCGTGGTTTTGATCTGAACACCGCAGCCGGATTATCGGTTTCTTCAACAATCCCTTCAGAAGGCACAACCTGGATCAGCGGATGTCCATCAGCACCGAGTTCACTAACCACAGAACCTACGGATTCGGGATCACCCACCAACGCGACAGCGACATCTCGCTGTGCTACCGCCTTCAACGCCGCCGGAACCGTCACTTCCGGTCCGAAATCGCCACCCATGGCATCAAGTGCGATTACCACGGGGCGTTGCGTGTCGGTCGTCATATCGCTGGTGTGAATCTAGTCCTGAACCTCAGGTTTCGAACTCACATTAGTATATTCAAGCCGTTCAGAAACGCGTTCAACCGATTCACGGCAACGGCACGCGCATAGTACCGGTGAGTGCGTTTTCGCCGTCGGGGCGAGAGACGCCGATTTCACATTCGACGTATTCGCGGTTTCCGACTGACATCCGCTTGCTCACCTTGCCCCGCACTGCGACTACCTCTCCTGGAACTACCGGGGAGGTGAATCTGGTTTTAACGCTGCTTCCTTCGTGCCAAGTTTGGGGGTAGTTCGCGGCAATCATCTCCCATACGAATGCGAGCGAAAGCATTCCGTGTGCGATCCGTTGGCCGAAGCGAGTGGTCGCCGCGAATTCCTCGTCTAGATGTATCGGATTGTGGTCGCCAGAGGCATCGGCATAGGCGTTAATCCGATCTTGAGACACCAGTCGTTCGAAACCGACCAGTTCTTCGTCCACTTTTGAAGGAACTCCCATTGCGGATCGCTGCAACTCAGGGCATCAAGATGATTGTAGAACTGGATTTAGCGATAATCCCGCCATTTGGGTCGTCAAAGGTTGTCTCGAACACTGCCCAGATGGTACCTCGACGGTTTGAGCAGCTTTTGAGCACCGAATTGGCCAATACAGGACTATCGACGGGTACGGGCCGGTTTATGGTCATCTGTTGGCCCGCGTGGATAGTCTCAATCTGTTGTTCGACGATTCCGATCTCGCTGATGAGTTGACTCAACACGTAAGCATCTAGATGCAACGGGTGCGCACCGCCAAAATCCTGTCGGCACGTTTCGTCGCCGGTCGCTGATACATATGAAGACGCGTCGACCTCTGAGAGAGCGATTTCGTAAGGGCCGAACTCCATGCCGGATTTGAGGTCGTTCAGATCCACGTGCTACCTACGCCTCGGAGAGTGCGCCACCACCCCGCTGCATGTCGATGGCTTCGTCAACCAAGTGGCTTGCCAGCTCGAACGCAGTCGGGTTAGTGAAATCGAGATCTGAAATCGCCAAAACACGATATAGAAGACCGGTCGAAGCAAGAGTTTCGGAGGAGTTGCCAACAGCGGGAACGTTCACGCCGAGCGCTACCGCCATCGCCGAAGCCGCGTTGATTCCAGATTCGTCCAACGCAACGCCCGTCAAGGTTTGGTCACGGTGGGTCAGAATCACCGAGTCTTCGGTCTGCGACAATGCGACGCGGAGATGCGAACGTGGCGTTTCTAAGAGCGCGTACGCAGCTTCCAACAACTCACGTCTTGTCGCGTTGTCCATTTCGACCTAAACGTATCCCCGTTCGCAGCGAATGCCATTACGGTGAGATTAATCCTAGTTTGACCAACTTTGTCCAAACCAACTCGGCACTATCCGCAGGATCTTCCTTGTCGGAGTGGAACAGGATTTCGGGATTATCCGGCGGTTCGTAGGGGTCCGAAATGCCGGTAAAGTTCTCGATTCGCCCTTCGATCGCCATCTTGTACAGCCCTTTCACGTCTCGGGCGATCAATTCGTCGAGTTCACACGAAGCGTAGACTTCAACGAAGTTTTCGTGCTTGGCACGAATTTCGTCGCGAATTGCTTTGTACGGCGAGATGGCCGCGACGATGCAGATCACGCCGTTACGGGCGAGGAGCTCGCTGACAAAGCCGATGCGACGGATGTTGGTGTCACGATCCTCTTTGGAGAAACCCAAACCGACACTCAGGTTAGTCCGTACCACGTCGCCGTCAAGCACTTCGACCTTCGCCCCGGATTGACGTAGTCGAGTTTCGATCATGGTGCCGATTGTCGTCTTGCCTGCACCGGATAGTCCGGTGAACCAGAGCGTGAAGCCCTTGTGTTGCATGTTTCTCCCGTGAGAATCTTCGGTTTATCAACCTTTCGAGTCTAATTTCCGTCGATTCCCAAGGCTTCGTCCGACAACTCGGTGAGGACCATGTCAAGCGATTGGGAGGTGTTCGGTCCGTTCACTTTCCGCACTACGACTCCTTCCCGATTCACGAAGAACTTCTCTGGAATCCCTTTCACGCCGAAATCCACAGCAACATTGCTGTCGTCGATGGCGTTGGGATAGTCCAAACCGTGAACATCAATGAATCGCCGCACATCGTCTTCTTGATCCCAAATGGAGATGCCAACGAACTCGACACCCAACTCGGACCATCGGTCGTAGGCAGCCGACAGTACTGGTGCCTCAGCTCGACACGGTGGGCACCAAGACGACCAGAAATCGACCATCACGATCGAACCCTTAAGGTCGCTCAACCTCAACACGTTTCCTTCCAAAGTTGTAACTAGGAAGTCGGCATCTGCGGCGGTGGTTACGGCAACCTCGCCCAGCTCGGAGTTTACTCCGGGACGACCGTCTTGCCGATCTGAGTCGAGCGTGCCGACAATCAGGAACGCGGTGAATACCAACACGGGTACACCGACGACGACCAAGATACGTAGTCGTGGCGACATCATGTGGACTCGTTGTTCGACGTAGCTTCGATGACCTGTGCCATTAGTTCGCGTCTTCGCCGCGTGTAGTCGCCGTCTTCTACCTTGCCAAGGTCATAGCTCTCGTCGAGTTCTGCAATTTCTGCGAGCAATGTTTCGCTGGACGTGCCCGTCGCATTTCGCGCGTCGCCTGTTGCGGATTGCGCAAAGGTTTGCGGCGAACGGGATATCACCAACCTGTAGTAGATGACGGCGGCACCTATCGCGATCAATGACGTTGCGATGATAGCAACCCGAAACTGTGTGCTCCCAAAAAAGTCCTGCAGCTGAGATTGGATCCCCGGCAACGGTAAGCCGGAAATCTCGACATTCAACTCTTCCCGCCGTTCATAGTTCAGACCTTCGTAACGGACGTAATTCTTCCCGCTGATCTCCACTTCCTCGCCGCGCGTAAGTCCGAGACCGGATATAGTCCCGATGCCTTCGGGAAGGAATATCGAGACAGATCCGGCACCGAAGGGCAGGCGCAGGGGATACGTCAATATGCCATCCCTATACGAGACGCTGTAGCTAGCGATCAGACTGTATTCGCCAGGTGGAACCGGATTCGACAACGCGAATCCCGTACTGATCTCCATCACGTTGCCGCTTGGTAGGTCAGATTCGACGCTGAGTTCCTGGTATCCCTCAGGCAAGTTGAAGCGCAGGAGATTGAAACCAGTCAACTCTGGATCAGTCAAATCTGCAAGATAGATCTCGTCGCCTTCGTTCACAAGGTTGATCGCGGCGAGTACCCCGATAGTTTGGCTGCCTTCGTCAATCACAGGTATGACCATCGACACTGAAGTCACTGAGATGGCGTCAAGTGAGGTTGTTCGATCGTAGACGGTTAGCGTCACGACGTCATCAATCTGATCGCGCAACAAGTCCACATAAGGTGTATACATGCCATCGTCCACAACGATCCGGTAGAAACTGCCGTCGTCGATGTTCGGAACGCCAAGCGAGAAGCTTCCGTCTTCGTCAATGGTCGATTCGACGCGACCGATTATCGATTCGGTTTCCTCGTTGATGATTAGTGCGAACGCTGCCAAGCCATCGACAACCAATTCATTCCCAGATCCATTGACGACCCGGCCGTTGATCGTGACCGCATTATCGGGGGATTGAGCACGAACCTTTGACTCGACTGCCAAGAAAGCCGATGTCGCAAGAACGGCAACGACCACAACCGTTGCGTGAGTCAAAGGCCGGAACATACAGATATTACTCGCGCGTATCGGAATCGGAATTGGTCCGTTCCGCCCTGATTCGTCGGACTTCTCGCTCAATCTCCAACTCGGTTCCGAGCATCCGCCTGCGGGAAGACGCCCGGTCTCGCATCATTACGGCGGCGGTTCTTCGGAGCTCTTCCAGTTGGGTTTGATACTCTTCTGCGGTAATGTT
Organism: Dehalococcoidia bacterium; assembly: GCA_965221625.1. Classification (GTDB taxonomy): domain Bacteria; phylum Chloroflexota; class Dehalococcoidia; order Lucifugimonadales; family Lucifugimonadaceae; genus Bin127. Next base: position 1,941,031 of record OZ244903.1, on the reverse strand, counting down.
GCCGGACTCGAACTCATTGCGCAGCGTCAGCGGTTCTCGATAGAGCAGGTGTCGCAATGCATCAGCCGATCCTATGCTTGTCTGATTGATGGATGCATCGCTGCGACGGCGTTTCACAAACGGAAATGCGATGACAAACACAACTACGGCGGCGAGCATCAAGATCACGAGTGCAGGCACGGCGTTACCCGGTTTCAGCAGTGGCAATGGGTTGTGGTCGATTCGTGTCAATAACGCGCGATGCTTGTCGGCTTCTGGCGGACCGCTCCAACACCCGATGAGGCCAGAGCGCGATGGCAGTGCCGAGAACGAATATTGGCCCCGCGATCCAAAGCCACATCGCCAACGGGTTGATGCTTACCCTGAGAGACACGCGTCCGTCTGCCAAGAAATCGCGGGGTATGACGTAAAGGTCCTCAAGCGGCGTGCTTTTGATGCCAGATCGCACGGAAACCATGTTGTGCGTCCTGTAAAACTCGTGGCGTGGCTCCAGGAACCCGACCAGCGTATCACCCGGTCGAGCATCGGTGAAAACGGTGAATCCCGCCTTGCCTGCTATCTCGGCATCCCGCAACTCCGAGGCATATTGAGCGGGATCGATTTGGTACACGTCGATTGATGCCCATTGTGCAAGACGGTCTGGCCGATCATCAATCTGATGGTCAGCGAAAACGATGCGGTAGTTGTCCAAAATCAAACTCTCGCCTTTGGTCAATGCAGCGTCGTATCGTTGGTCGAAGAATTGCGTTCCTATTACACCGACGGCAATGGAGAGGATGGCGATGTGTACGACGTAGCCGCCATGCCTGGGTCGATTGCCCTTGATTAAACGCCACCAAGCGACAAGGAGAGTTTCACCCAATCGAATGTTGCGTGCACGGGTGCCCATCCACCACTCTTCCAATACAGCGACAGCTGCGAAAGTGACGCTGGCGAAACCGAGCACAGCCCAAAATTCTCTGATGCCAAAGATCACCAAAACTACCGCACAAAATGACGCAGCGGTTAGCGGTGCCAAGATCCAACGCCGCAACGATCTTGCGCTGGTGCGTCGCCAAGGCAGCAGAGGACCGATTCCCATTACCACTACCAGCAACAGCAGTATCGGCCCATTAACGCGATTGAAGTACGGTGCCGCGATGCTCACGTCGACGTCTCTCGCTAGATTCGAGAACACCGGATAGACGACGCCCCAAAGCGTCACGGCGGTGATTACCAGCAGCAAGAAGTTGTTGACCAGAAAGGACGCTTCGCGAGACATGAACGACTCGATAGCTCGTTCGCTCTGCATTCTTGGATATCGCCAAACGAATATGGCGAAGGCGAAGAGCAGACTTGATGCCATGAACCCGAGAAACATCAAGCCGAGCGTTGACTCTGCAAACGAGTGAACAGAAACGACGGTGCCGCCGCGATTGATGAATGTTCCGAGTTGTGCCAAAACGAACGCGACGTCGATCAAGACGATGTTCCACATACGGAACATCCCCCGGCGACGTTGCACCATGATCGAGTGGATGAACGCAGTGAGCACCAACCATGGCATCAATGCCACATCCTCAATCGGGTCCCAGCTCCAGTAACCGCCCCAACCCAAGATCGTGTATGCCCACCAAGCTCCGAGGAGCATTCCCACGCCGAGGATCGCCCACATCACGATCGCGAAGACTCGCGCAATATCCACCCACTCGTCACCGTATTCACCCGCTATCAATGCGCCTGTCGAGAACGCAAACGGGATCGTGATGCCGGCGAGACCGGCCATGATCAACGGCGGATGGCTGTACATTCCCGGGTGCAACAGCAGGGGGTTGATGCCTCGGCCGTCGGTTGGCACGACCTCCAACACCTCGAACGGATTCGCGAGTGTTGCCATCGCGATGAAGTAGAAGGTCAAGACCGCCGACATGATGGCTACGGTGTAGGGGATCGCGTTGGCAAAGCGTTGAGGTGCGAATCGCAGACTCAAACTCGCCATCAGTGCCGTAGCGAATGTCAGATACAGTAGCGAACCTTCGTTGGCGGCATAGAACGCGACCAACACATACCCGCGCTCCATCACGAGATTGGAGTTGTTGGCGACGTATTTGAGACTGAAATCGTCGGTGACGAAAGCGTAGAGCAGGGCGGCAGATGCAACGGCGGAGGTCAATCCTGCCATGTAGACGGCCCGGCGGCCACTCACGACCAACTCGGGCACCGAGGACCTAGCACCAACCAATGACGCCACAACCGCGTAGGTCGATACCATCGCTCCTAACCAGAGCGCAGTTGTGCCTAACTGATCCATCACTCGCTGCCCTCGTCGTAGCGACGCTTCATCCCTTGATCAGCTTCATTTCTCAACGCTCCCTCCATCTCTCGGCTCGCGCGCTCGAGATACATGGCGAGTGCGTCGTCTTTGGAGGTTTGAGGTGCTTGTCCTTGCGTTTCGGCCACCGAACCGCCCGGACTAACTCCGCTGTATTGGCGGCGTAATGTGCGGAAGGCGTGCCAGACCACCAGTAATCCGCCAGTGAATATGGCGACTGGCAAGAGCCACGCAATCAGATTGAATCCTTCGGCGTCCGGCGAAGCGAGCACAACTTCGCCGTAACGGTCGACGAAGTATCGGCGGATTTCGGTGTTGCTATCGCCGGCTTCTACCTTCTCTCGGATTACAGCTTGCATGTCCAGAGAGAGTTGCGCTTGCGATTGGTCCAGTGTTTGACCCTCGCAGACCGGGCACATCAACTGCGTTGAGAGTTGATACATCCGTTGATCTGCGGTCAGGTCGTCTTCGTTCACACAACCCAGTACTACGTATGACAATACGAACACGGTTGCGGTTAGGAACACGACGCGAGTCAAAGAAATGATCTCGTTCGATGCAACGGTTGGCGATGAGTTGCCGTTCCTGTGCTCGGGTTCAAACATCCTGTCGGGCATTCACGACACTGGATGCAACACGCCCGATGTGATCGAAGAGCAGGACTCTCTTAATGGCCGATGCCACCAGTATCGTCGTAGATGTATGTTGCGATTTCTCTGATGTCGGCCTCTGGCAGAAGGTTGCCGAACCTCGGCATCACGACGATGCCGTTAGTTATCAGGTTAATCATCGCATCGCGGTCGTACGTTGCGCGTTTTTCGATCAGATCTGCCGGTGCCGCGTATGGCGCATCGTTCGTGGTCGCCCAATAGCTATCGGTTGCAGTCAGGTACTGGGACGCCGGACCATCGCCCGATCCCGACATGCCGTGGCAAGTTGCACAGTTGACTCGGTAGAGTTCTTTAGCCCGCGTTGCGTTGTACGGACGCTCGACAAACTCAGGCACCTCCAACACGACGTCTGTGCCGACCTCTTGGAAACTGACCGCACCTGCTACTGGGTCCAAGCGCGGCGATTCCTGAGCGCGCACAGCTTGGGAGTAGTGCATCTCAGAGAAGATCTCTATCGGATAGGTGTTCGACTCCTGTACTGCGCACGCGGTCGATGCTGTCAATGCGGTCACGACCGCAAGCATTTTCAACAGCGATTTCATGCGTGTCAATCCGAAGACCATGCGGGACGTCGGCATCAAGCCTGCTTAATCTCCATTGCACCCGCGCCGTTCAGTGCTTGTTCGGCAACATTTACCCGGTCATCATCGGTCTGGATCACGACTCCGATCAATCCCTCGGTGATGCGCGAGTCGTAAACTCCCGGGTTGATGTTGGGCAACCTCGATTCGATGACGATTCCGACCACGGTGGATATCACAGCTGAGAGCATTGACATCTCGTAGAGGATGACAAGCATCGCGAAGACGGAGAGGATGGGTTTACCACCGGTAACCAGCGGGTATGCAATCTGCGTGGCAGCGGTGAGAAATAGGGCAAGGGTGAATCCGATGATCGCCCCGAAGGCAGGAAACCTGAATAGACGGTGCTGCGGAACGTGCTCGCCGAACGCGCCTTCTGGGTATGGCGTTCCGGTCAGGACGTCAAAGGTCCCGAGCGGGAAACCAGCGGACTTCAACGCGTCCATTGCGTCGGCGGCTTGGTTCGGGTCGTTGTAAAGACCAAGTAAGCTCTTGCTCATTTCGATCGATTCCTAATCCTTTGGCTCAATCAGCCTCACGGACAATTGCCGGCACGGTTGCCCGACCTATCTTTATCGAGTCGCCAAACGTCTGGCTTTCCTTTTGCTCAAAGAGCGGAACTAGTGGGAAGAAGCGGGAGAACAGCAACATCAGGAACGTCACCCAAGCCAGCGACCAGAACAGAATGAACCACTCCAGACCGCTCGGGCGATACGACTCCCAGGTGTATACGAAGGGGGTGCGACGGGCCAAACCGGGGACGATGATCAAGAACCTTTCAAGCCACATTCCGATGTTGACGAAGAGCGAAGACCAGAACATCAATGCGATGTTGTTTCGGACACTCTTCTGTAACCACATGCCTACCGGGATGATGTACCCCGTGAAGACGAATGTGATGAACAGCAGGTTCCAAGGCCACTGGAATATCTGCATGTCGCGCAGTACCAGCTCGGGAGCGTCCAAGCCGTAGACGGCGAAGACTAGCTCGAGGAATGTGAACGCGAGCCATCCGGTGGCTACGACGATTAGTAGTCTCGCCAACGCATCGAAGTGCTCTGGTCGGATGAAGTCTTCCCACTTCCACAGCCAGCGCATCAAAGCCATCATCGTAACTACCGCGGACACGCCAGAGTGCACTGCACCGATAACGAAGTAAGGCGCGAAGATCGTAGAGTGCCAACCTTCAACCGCTGGTGTAACCGCAAAGTCCCAAGAAACGATCGAGTGCACGGAAACGAAGATTGGCAGCATTAAAGCCGAAAGCAGGATGCCGCCAACGGTTTGCAGTTTCCACTGTCGAGGATTGCCTCGCCAACCGAGAGCCAAGATCGTGTAGAAGGCGCGTTGCCATCCGGTAGTTCGATCTCTGAGGTTCCCGAGGTCTGGCAGCAACGCGATGTAGAGGAATAGCGTCGAACCGGTGAGATAGGTGCTGATTGCGACCGGGTCCCAGATGAGCGGGGACCGCACGTTCGGCATGATGCCTCGGGCGAAATCGTAGGGCAAGATGTAGTAGATGATGCGCCAAGGTCGACCAGCGTGCATCAGCGGGAAAAGCAAGGCGGTGAGCAGGGAGAAAACCGTCAACAACTCCGCGGCTCGAGTAACAGGTCGACGCCATTCAGCTTGAGAGAGTCGCAGGATCGCCGAAATCATGATTCCCGCGTGGCTGATGCCTACCCAGAACACAAACGTGGTGATGAAAAGACCCCAGTAAACCGGGCGTGACAGTCCGGTGACTCCCAATCCTTTGTTGACCATGATGCCAATTAGGAAGTAGCCGATAACGACGATGATGCCGAGGACCACAACGGTCGGCATCCACCACGAAGGCGTGTCCAACTGACCGTTGAGCAAGACACGGTTAGTGTGGATCTGGTCGATTGTTCTGCGTTGTTGCATCGCGGCTGGGAGGGACTACCTTTTCGTACCTAGTCTGGCTTGCCGATTACCGAAACCTTTGTCTTCATGTAGTCGACCGGGCGGTATAGCAGATTGAACTGTTGCACGTCCCATACGCTCAACACCGGGATGATGCGCGTCGCCAAAAGAACCAACATCAGCGTGCCGGCGACCGCTCCGACCATGATGAAAATGTCGTATACGTCCGGCCAAATCGTCGAAGGATATTCGGTCAAGAATCTTTCGTGAATGCGGTCTTCGGGCACCGACCACGCGGCAACGTAGAGGCGGACACGGTCAAGCAATACGCCGATCAGTATCAGTGCGGCACCTATGGCAGTTCCGTTGAAGCTGCGACGGACGCGGTTCCAGATTAGCCACCACCATGGAGTGAACCAGATGAAGAGGACTGCAAGCAAGAAAGCCCAAATGTAAGGGCCCCTCACTAGGAAGTCGATCCACATCTTGTCGGATCCGCTGCGACCGTACCAAAAAACGATGAATGCCGAAATGAAGAAGTATCCCCAGAGCAAGGTGAATGCGAACATCAACCTACCAATCGACCAGAATGCGTCGAGATGCAGGTACTTTTCCAAACCAAGATATCGGCGTGCGGCCCAAAGTCCAATGACCGTAACCGCCAAACCCGCTTGGATTGACGATATCGCGTGGTACATCGGGAAGATGGCGTCTCGCCAACCCGGCACCAAGCTCATCGCAAAGTCGGTACTGATGATGAAGTGAACGAACACGAAGGTAAAGAAGTAGAGCGTACCCATCATCCCCATGCGCATTCGCATCGTGCGCCATTGGACTGTCGTGCCAATCCATCCGTGGGCCAACCACCCACCGAGACGTTGTTTCCATCCGGACGAATTGTCCCTCATCGCCGCAAAGTCGGGTAGTGCCGTGGCATAGATCAAACCCAACGCCGAGATGATGAGCGTAACCATCGCCACCATCGACCAAAGGTGAGGCGATATGTCTGGCCCTTCGAACCAGATGGTCCTACGCCGCGCTCCGTCAACTACGAGGAATGGGAGGTTTAGGATCAGCGGGATCATCAAGATTGTGCACGTAATCGACACAAGCGAACAGATTGCTGCAAATCGTTGAACCGGGCGCACCCAATTCGCTTTGGCGATCATCGGCGCGATGGCTACCAACGGAGCACCGCCGAATGTGCTGAAAAGGAAGGCGACGATCGCCGCGGTATATCCCCACTTTTCCTGATGTCCCAAATCCACCGCAAGCTTTGCCGCTAGCGCGAACGCGCCAGCGACGGTCAACAGACCGAGAATCCACATAATCCCGCGGAACCGGGAAGGGCTCGCGTCTGTTGACGCAACCAACTCCGCGGCAGTTACGTCAGGATCGACACGCGTCGGGAGTTCGTGGTGCGACTCTTCGTGGGCGTGGGATGTCATGGTTAGGCTAGCCATGCGAAGAACCTGAGGATCTGTCCGGGTCGATTTTTGCGAGATAGACTACGTTCGGATCGGTTTCGAGATGCGGCAACAGCGTGTAGTGTCGGTCGTCCTTCTTCAATTTGGCGACGCGACTGTTTTCGTCGTTGAAGTTGCCGAATACCAAAGCGTCTGCTCCACAAGCCTGCGTGCAAGCAGTTTGTATGTCGCCGTCAGCTACCTCGCGCCCGTCGCGTTCTGCTTCGCGTACACCTCTTCGGATGCGTTGAATGCAGAAGGAACACTTCTCCATGATTCCGCGGCTTCGTACCGTGACGTCAGGATTGAGATGGTTGCGGAACGCTTCCGGCCAAACCGGTTCCCAGTAATTGAAGAAACGGACGATGTACGGGCAGCCGTTAGCGCAGTAACGGGTACCGACGCAACGATTGTAGACCTGGACGTTAAGTCCTTCATTGTTGTGATACGTTGCGAAGACTGGGCACACCGGTTCGCAAGGTGCGTTCTCGCAGTGTTGGCACATGATCGGGATGAATCGTGCCTTGATGTCGGGGAACTCGCCTTCCCAGTAGCGCTCGACGCGTATCCACGACATTGCGCGGGCGCGTTCGAAACGGTCTTGAAGGTTCAGAGGTACGTTGTTTTCGGCTTGGCAGGCAAGGACGCACGCTTGGCATCCTGTGCACTTGTCGACATCGACAACCATGCCCCAGCTGTAATCTCGTTTTTCGCGCTGTAGTGTCATTTGATCAATCCACGATAACCGATATCGGCAAACCGAATTTCAGCCCTTAGTGGCCATCCCCGCTTTCGCTCGCATTGCTATCCGAGTTGGGCAACAGGAACGTCTTCTGGTACTCGTGGTGGTTCGCAATTTCCGCGTCGTGTGCCGTCTCACCGGGCGCGACTATTAACACCGGTACTCCAGGTTCGACTGGGAACGCCGTAACTTCGCCTTCGAACTTGGCGAGTTCGCGCTTCCTTCCGGAGCGAGCCACGCGCACGCGGGTCGCTGCCCAAGCCAGCGAACCGCTCGCCGCATCGACTTCAGGGGCGAGTATCTTCATTACGTTCGCACCTAAACCTTCGTCGTACCGGCTCGCGTTCTCATGGCCCAAACCGATGGGGACGCCGATGACGCCGGGGCGTCCGCCCGGAGTGGGATACGCGAGAGCCTCAATCTCGCCATACGCAGACTTGATGAACAGGATGTCGCCTTCGCGGATGCCGAGATGGTCAGCGTCCTTGTCATTAATCTCCGCCCAAGTGGCCCACGCGGCACTGCTCATCGGGTCTGGGTTTTGAATCGCGAAAGGCGTAGACGACAGTCGTCCGTCGTAGATGCTGTTCGATAGGAACGGGACGAGATGGAAATCTTCGCCTTCGCCGAGGTCATAAGTGTCCGAGTAATGCACCTCGCTGCCAAGATCGAAGACGTTCGGCGGTGTGAAGTCCGATGGTGTATCGGCGGTCTTCGCCGTGTCCCACCACCCGCCTCGTTGAAGCACGCCTTGGCGGAACAATCTTGAGTTGGGTGCTGATACCGATCCGCGATCCAAGCCATGCAGTTGCTCAATCGCGGCGTCAACGAGCTCTTCCATGTCATCGAAACCAAGGCCGCCGTCTGACAGGGCGAGTAAGGTGTCGCCAAAGCCGCGAGCATCCGTCACTACTGAACCATCAAAACCGGGTGTATCCGGGATAACCGGTTGCTGAATCGTGACCACTTCGTAGCCCGGTGCCATGTCGGGAATGGAAGTTCCCCAAACTTCAAGGAAGGACTTCTCTGGGAGAATCAGATCGCAATTTGCCAGCGTGTCGTTCATGACGCTGCCGAAGCCGATGACGGTCGGAACTTCGTTGAGTGCGCCCACGACATCGACAGAATTTGGCATGCCATGCACGATGTCGGCACCGCGCAGTATCACGGTTTCAACGTTTCCGCCTCTCCATTGCGCCAGTTCGACTTCCCAGTCGGTAAATGATGCTCCGGGACCGCCACCAGTCACACCTTCGAGCGGCGTTGCCGGGTTGTATCGGATGCCGCCTTCGCTTCCCACTGCACCGACGAGTGTATTGAGGGCGTGGGTCGCCGCAACGTTGAACTGTCCGTTGGTGTGCGCGCCTGCACTGCCACCAGCGAAAGCCAAGCTCGGGCGATATTCGGCAAAGTGTCGTGCAGCCTTCTTGATGCGATCTGCCGACACGCCGACACGCTCTTCGACGTCCTCAGGTCTGAAACCGACCAAGGATGCGGTTGGTATCTGGTTGAAGAAGCGACTAATCTCGGTTGATGACGCCAGGCGTTCGTCGACAATCACATGCGCAATTGCCATCGCCAAGTGTCCTTCGTAACCAGGTAATACCGGCAACCACAGATCGGCGTTCGCTGCGGTCAACGACATCCGCGGTTCAGCATGGATGAGGTATCCGCGTTCGTCGCCGCCACGGAACTCGCTGTAGCGCACCATCGAACCTGCGGTAGATTGCCAGGTGCTCAGCCAATCGGCACCTATGCTCAGGATTGTCTTCGCGTTCGCGATGTCGATATCGGGCAGTTGCTCTTGACCGTAGACAAATTTGACGGCACCATGCGTGCTGCCTTGCTCAACCGGATCGAAGGTGATGTGACGTCCGCCTCTAAGGGCAGCGAAGTTACGTGCCACCCATTCGAGATGCCCACCCATCGGGTTGGTAACGACGGCGAGATTGTCTTGGCCGGCTTCGACAGCGTTGAGCAGAAGTTGTTCAGCGCGACCCCACGACACAGGGTCGTAAAGGCCACCTTTGCTTTGTCGATGCAGAGGTTCGCTGATGCGATCCGGGTGATACGTAAGTTGAATCGCCGCGTCGTGTCGGGCGACCTGGGCACCGCGATTAATCGGATGGTCCGGGTTGCCAGCGATCTTTTTGGCGCGCCCTTCCATCACGCGGACGATGAGTCCGTCGCCGCCCGGCATGTCCGGCCATGCGGTTGCGTACCAAGCGTCCTCGCCGCGCACCAGGTCTTCCGGCATGTCGACCGGGCTCTGGATTACCAACTCGCGTTCGGGCAATCCGCAGGCCGCGAAAATCATCGTGCCGGCACCGGCCTTCGCACTTAAGGCGAGGAACTCTCTGCGGTTCAGTTTCATTAGTTAATTGTGCTTGTCCGGTCAGTCAGTGCAGATTAATGGTGGCAGGAGGCGCAATCGGTTGGAGCCTCGTTGTCGCGGTGGCAATTGACACATTGTCCCATCTTCAAGGGTTCTACCTGGGCAACCTGATCCATTGATGCAACGTCGCCGTGGCACGTCGAGCAGACTGCGGACGCGCCTATGTTCACGCCGCTCGTTGTGTTGGCGATCTTGTCCGGATTTGCCATCAGATATCGGATGTGCGGTTCATGCACAAATCGGACGTGATCCGGCATCCGGTGAACCCTCTTCCAATCAATAGGGTGCGGATTGTCCCCGATGATCCCCGCCGCTGTACGGATCTGGGTCAACGGTTCGCTGTCTTCGCCGCCGATCACCTGGTGGCAATACGCGCAAAACTGTACTGCTGGTACGCCAGCGTTCGCCTGGGACGTCACGGTTCGGTGACAGAACGTGCAATCAGCACCGAGACCCTGCACCTGTCCCCCGGTTGAGTTCGTGTATGTGCCGCTTCCGGCATGGATCGTGTGCGGGAACGGGATTGGTTGTTCAACGGTTTGATCGAAGCCGAGAACGGGTATAGGTTGCCCAAGCCACGCCGTGATGATGAATGCGAGAACGGCCCCGCCCAAGGCGACGACGCCTAGGGAGCCAAGACCAAGAATCGGGATGAGGACTTTCAACCACACCGGTGTGGTGCGATGCTTCTCGCGCATGAACTCAAGCAATGACGCCAAAGCTCACCTGCCCGTGTGATGCGAGACTGCGCACGAAAGTCGATTGAATTGATATTGGAATACCCGCTCGAGTCATCGGTCGATCACTGCCAGTAGCGTGAATAACGGACATCCAACCAGTCTAAATTCAATGCCGCTAGTGCCAGGCAAGCGATCACCCCGATTACTGCCGCGATTCCGACGAAGTAAAGCACGGGACGAAGGTTAGACCATCGCTGTGAGATCGTGTTGGTGTCGACTAGAGATGTGATGACGGCGTGTGCCAAGACGAGGCTGAACCCGGATATGACGGCACAACCCAGAGCTGCCCACAAATAGCGGAGGGTCGTACCGACCTGCGCCCATTCTGACGCTGAGAGTGGTTGTGGGTCCATTCGCCTTGCTCGTGGTAATTGGGAACTCGAAACGTTTCAGGTTATCGGTTGAAGTACAAGTGGGTTATTCCGAACGTCGGATATCCACCTTCGTCTTAGCGTCTATCTTATTTGCCGATTCGCGCCAATGTCAAAGAGGCGTTGATGATCGACTCCTCGGTACCAAGAACGGCATCCTATCAACGTCTGCGGCAATTGAAAACTGACTAAATCAGTCAAGAAAATCGACTCGAGTACCCGTCGGCAGCAACATATATGGTTCACCAGTTTGACCGTCTGAATCTAGGGACCAGCTCGCTTCACTCGCCAACGGACGTAACCGGATGCCGTGGTTGCCACCGTAAACGAGTATTGATTCGCCCGCACCAGAATCACCTATCGGCACGACCCGCACCTCGCATTTTGATCCGTCGTTCCAACCGACCACCTCGCATCGTCCACTTACATTGACGACGTTATCCAGCGCTATCGCGGAAGCGCGACACTCCTCGCCGCGCGCCTCGAAAGTCTGTATCGGGAAATATCCACAGTTGTCATTCTCTTCAATGTCGATCCAAACCTGTGCCATCCGCGCCATCCTGCGTTCTACGGCAACTGAATTGTTGCGATGGGTAGATTCTAGTCCCCCTTGCCAAACGAAGCAGTTCGAAGATCAGGAAGGAAACTAGTAACATCAATCAAAGCAACTGATTGGGTTGCTTTGGCATGGTTGAATCGTCGCCTTGGCGAACGGTACCCGGAACCCAGAGCTCAATGCACATAACGAGAGAAAAACTGACCTGGCTATACGAAACGATGTACCGCATCCGTCGCTTCGAGGAAACGATGCTGGAGCAGACATTTCGCGGCAACGCGATGGGCGTAACGCATCCCTCGGATGGACAGGAGGCGGTTCCCACCGGCATTTGCGCTCATCTAACTGAGAAGGATTGGATCGGATCAACCCACAGAGGCCACGGTCACTGCATCGCGAAGGGTCTGGACACCAAGGCGATGATGGCCGAGATTATGGGTCGCTACACGGGGCAGTGCAAGGGTAAAGGTGGCAGCATGCACATAGCGGATTTCTCAAAAGGCATGCTGGGAGCCAACGCCATCGTTGGTGCCTCCGTGCCGCTCGCTGTCGGCGCGGCACTGACGGCGAAATACCGCGGCGAAGAGAGCGAATCGATCGGGGTCGCATTCTTTGGCGACGGTGCCACAAGCCAAGGCGTGGTCCATGAGTCGATGAATCTCGCTGCGATTTGGAAGCTGCCCGTCATCTTCGCTTGCGAAAACAACCAGTACGCCGAGGCGACTCCGGCATGGTACGCAGTTTCGATAGAAGACATAGCTGCACGCGCAGATTCATATGGAATACCAGGTGCTCAAGTGGACGGCATGAACGTTTTCGCCGTGTACGAAGCGGCCGAGCAGGCGGTCGAGAGAGCGCGTGCCGGGGAGGGTCCTACGCTTCTCGAATTGAAGACGTATCGGTACCACGGCCACTTCCACGCCGATGACCCGAAAAAGTACCGCAAACCGGATGAAGAGGAAGAGTACATCCAACGTGATTGCATCAAATCCTTTGAGGACACGGTCAAGGCACAAGGCGTCATGACGGAAGACGAGTTGGCGTCGAGCCGTGATGCTATCGAGCAGGAGATGGTAGCGGCCGTAGATTTTGCGCTAAACAGCCCGATGCCGCCAATCGAAGAACTCTACTCCGACGTATACGTCGACTACTCCAACCCCGTGGCTGGTCTGCGCTAGACGCAGAATTCGTTGTCGACCACCAGGCACTTTGCCGAAAGGTGTTTTCAGATCACATGACTACCGCGCCAACTGATTCAGCCAACTCAGTGCTCAGTGATCCCGGTGTTTTAGTGCCGGGCCCAGGCTATGAAGTACCGGGTTCGGTGGTTCGATACCGTGACGCGTTCAACATGACGCTGCGCGATGAACTGAACCGAGATCCCGACGTGTTCATCGTCGGCGAGGATATATCTGGCGGTTTCGACCGCGACACGAATGAACCTTTGGACGCATGGGGCGGACCGTTCGCTGCGACGAAGGGTCTGGTTCAGGATTTCGGAGCTGAACGCATCCGAGACGCTCCCATATCCGAGGCTGGATTCGTCGGTGCGGCAGTCGGTGCCGCGTTGACTGGTTTGCGACCCGTAGTCGACTTGATGTACTTCGACTTCGTCACCGTGGCATACGACCAGTTGCTGTCTAACGCGGCGAAATCGCGCTACATGTTCGGTGGTCAGACTAAGGTGCCGATGACGCTTTTCGCACGCTCAGGAGGCGGCACGGGACACGCGGCGCAACACTCTGAGAGCTTTTACTCAATGCTCGCCCACATTCCCGGTTTGAAAGTAGTTGTGCCGTCCGATCCGTACACGGTGCGCGGGTTGCTCGCGGCAGCGATACGGGACGACGATCCCGTGTTCTTGGTCAACGACAAGAAGCTGATCAACATGGACGGTTTTTGTCCTGAAGAGTCTTTCACAATCCCACTTGGCAAGGGACGTTATCTCAGGCATGGCAACGACGTCACTTTGATTGGCATGTCTTACACCTCCGTGGTCTGCAAGCAAGCGGCGGATGCATTGGCTGAAGAAGGCATTGAGGCAGAAGTGGTCGACATGCTCAGCCTGTCGCCGTTCGACGAAGCGATAATCGTCGAATCGGTGATGAAGACGAATCGGGTAGTCATCGTCGACGAAGATACGCCGCGTGCCAGCATGGCATCCGAGTTTGCGGCAATCCTCGCCGAGAAGGCATTCGACTACCTCGACGCGCCGATCAAGCGAGTTACTGGGCCGCACACGCCAGTGCCTTACAACAAGGGCTTGGAAACCGCTTTCATGCCACAACCGGGGGACGTAGTTTCAACGGTGAAGGCAATGCTGGAGGGCGAATGAGCTCCGCGTCAACTCGTTAACACCGCGTCATCCTCATCCGCCATCCGCAATAACGTTCTGAAAGGATAGATTCCCGTCGAGTGGCCATCTACCCATAGGAACTGCAGTGCGTAACGGCCTACCTCAAGGTAGTCGACAACGATGATGTCGTTCGGAACCGTCGTCACGTCGAGAATTCGTCGGCCGCTCATCTCCTCAACGCAACCCGCGCAACCGCATTGCAAGCGCAGGTAACGATACGGGTATAGGCAAGTCCTGCCGTCCGACCAGACGATTTTCACGCCATCGCCAGCCAGCTCCACCGAATTCGCGGTGACTTTGTGTTCTTCCGAGCTCGATGTTTGCACTTGACCAAATCAACTCGCCATCGTGTGCGCTAACCTTAGTTAAGCGTACTTGAACGCGGTTGAGGCCAACCGCAAGATTGGAGCTTACGAGATGACAACGCAGGACGACATCATCAACGTCGGACTAATCGGTGCCGGTGCAAATACAAGGTTAAGGCACATACCAGGTCTGCGCGCCCAAACAGGTGTGAGCATCAAAGGCGTCGTAAACCGGAGCTTGGAGTCATCTCAACGCGTCGCCGACGAGTTCGAGATACCGGATGTTTACTCCGACTGGATTGAGCTCCTTGAAGACGAAGACATCGACGCTGTCTGCATTGGCACTTGGCCGTACATGCATGCTACCCTCACGGTTGAAGCACTGAACGAAGGCAATCACGTGCTTTGCGAAGCGCGCATGGCGATGAACTCCGACGAAGCTCTCGAGATGCTCGAGGCATCGCGCCGTCGCCCGGATCTTGTTGCGCAGATTGTCCCGGCACCGCACACACTAGAGATTGATCAAACGATGGTTCGTTTGATCTCTGAGGGTTACATTGGCGATCTCGTCAACGCTAAGTTGCACGTGGGCACCGCAAGCGATTTCCCGAATCCAGACTTACCACTGCATTGGCGTCACAATCGAGATCTCTCCGGCAACAACATCATGACGATGGGTATCTGGTACGAAGCGATGATGCGCTGGTTCGGCCCGGCGTCGACGGTGCAAGCACTCGGACAGACTGTTGTGAAACATCGACTAAACGACGAGGGGCGACGCATCGCGATCAGCATTCCGGACCATTTGGACGTTCTCATGAACTTCGACGCCGGTGGTTCGATGAACTACACCGTAACCACCGTATCGGCTTTCACTCGAGAGCTAGACCTTTGGATCCACGGAACTGATGGCGTTCTCCGAGTCGAGCAGAGCGACGGCAACGACCCGGCCGGTGCCACTTTCAAGTTGAGTGGCGCCAGGCGCGGCGATGATGCTTTGACAACCATCGAAATACCTCCAGAAGACAGAGGTGCTTGGCGCGTTGAAGAGGAGTTCATCAACGCTATTCGAGGCGTCGAGCCGGTTACCCACACCAACTTTACTGACGGTTTGAAGTACATGCAGTTCACGGACGCGGTAACGGAATCGCTACAGTCTGGCGATCGGGTCGCCTTGCCACTCTGAACCGCAGAGTTCGTTTCGCCACATATGTTTGACTTAAAGAGTCGATGACGTGATAATAATCGCGTGATGGACTCCGATTTTGAAACACAAATAGGTGAAATTGCTCGTCGGTCCCCATGGGTAGATGGTGCCCGAATGGCGGATATGGCTTTACCCGCGACTTTTACCGGCACGGTTAACTCCACTCCTAACGGATCGGTCGCGGAGACTGACGAATCTCTGAACGGATCGCGCTTGAGAATCGAGCATCAAGTTAACGGGCAGTGTGGTGCGTCCGAATACGTACAAGAGAACCTGATCGACAAGAGTGTCCGCATCAAGGACAAGACCGAAGACGATCGCCCTCGCGAGCGGCTGATGGAGTTTGGTGCCTCAAACCTAACCAATTCAGAGCTCTTGGCATTAATCATCGGCAGCGGCACACGCGGCCGCAACGTCATCAATGTCGCCGATGAGCTGCTGTACGAATTCGAAGGGCCGGCCGGACTCAGTCGCGCGACACCGGGTCAGATGATGCAGATTGACGGCATCAAAAGGTCGCGAGCTTGCGCGATGACTGCAGCGTTCGAGCTGGGGAGGCGCGCGGCGGAGTGGCAGGTGAAAAACGGGCAAACTTTAATCGGCACTCCGATGTCCAACGGGAGTGACATCGCCAGGCACCTGACCCCGAAATTTCGAGACAGCGTGCAAGAGGAGATGTGGGTAGTCCTCCTTGACGTCCGCAACCGTTACCGCGGCAAAGTACGGCTCTACATCGGATGTTGCGATCAACTGACCGCCAAGACCGGCGAGATTCTCAGCCGCGTAGTCGAACGCAACTCACCAAGGTTTGCCATCATGCACAACCATCCATCGGGAAAGGGAGACCCGAGTACCGCAGACATTGCGTTCACTCGGCGGTTGGTTGAGGCGAGCAAGATCCTAGACGTTGAGTTCGTTGACCATGTCGTCTTGGGCGAAAACGATTCGAGTTTCGTCAGCATGCGCGAAAGCGAGTTAGTCGATTTCGGTCAACGTCGCAAACGCTACCGATAATCCGCTCCCGTCAATCCTCTTGCCCAATCAAGGCGCCGCACCCAAGCGAATCGCGCAACCGGCGTGCCATCCAAAAATCTGCCGCCCGACGATTCGCCTGAAACGGGTAACCCAGCACTCCGCAGGAACTCAGCTATATCAAGCGGCGGAGTGTTCCGAGACTTGCTTCCATACGCGCCGACGATGAGTGTCCCGTCATCAGTGAGCGCGTGCTCGAGGTAGTGATCGATTAGCTCTGGCATCAGTGCCAACGGCGTGACATCCCAAATTGCGTAAACCCATCTGAATCGCTTTAACGGCTTCCAACCCCAAGCGTTGGCGACCCAGAATTGATGTGCACAATCAGGAGATCGGCTGATCGCCTCGCGTATCAAGCGAGGGTTCAGGTCCAACCCGTGAGGGATCAGAGTGAACCCGCGTTCACTACCCCAATCGGCTACACATTTCGCGAGGTGACCGACGGCGCATCCGATGTCAAGGAAATCACCATCCCCGTTGATTGAGTGCATCAACGGCGATCGTTCCTCCTGCCAGCGCTTTTCACCGCCGCTAAACCCGGATTGCTTGATTGGATCGACATGCTCAAGGTACGCATTCTCCAGGAACCGGATAGCTTCGAGATGCTCTTCGGGCAGATGTTGGTTCGCCAAGCGAAATGCCTCGAACGGTGGGATCGACGTGCGGTGATACGATACTAATCGCGATCGGGAAACTCACTCACACGCCGTTAACGAAGTCGACGTTGATTCTCGTGTTCACGTCTTGAGGTGCCAAGCCATGGAAAGCACTGTAGCGATAGATTTCAATGCTGATATTGGCGAAGGATTCGCCGGGTATCGTATGGGTTTCGACGATGAAATCGTGAAGTACATCACGTCGGCGAACATTGCTTGCGGCTTCCATGCCGGCGACCCCGATTGGATGGCAAAAACCGTCTCCCTTGCCGAATCGAACGGCGTCGGCATCGGCGCACATCCTGCGTATCCCGATCTTGTCGGATTCGGTCGACGAGACATGGCTCTGACTACGGAAGAGATCTCGCACGCCGTAACGTACCAAATCGGGGCACTCACCGCGTTTACGAGTTCTGGCAGATTGAATCACGTCAAACCGCATGGTGCGCTGTATAACAAGGCAGTCGTCGATCGGGATGTCGCTGCGGCCATCGTGCGCGCTATCAAGAAAATTGACGGCGAATTAATCCACGTGGTACTAGCCAACTCCGCATGGGAAGACGTAGCCCGGAACGAATACGTCCGCGTGGCCCGGGAATGTTACGCCGATCGCGCGGTTACGCCCGAGGGAACACTCGTACCGCGCTCGCAAACCGGTGCCGTCGTGCACGACGTCGAAGAGGTTACGTCGCGTTCGTTGCGCCTCGCCGCCGAAGGTAAAGTTACTGCCGTCGATGGCACCGAAATCGATTTCGCCGCCGACACAATCTGCCTACACGGTGATACGCCCGGGGCGGTAGAGATGGCTGCATCCGTCAAGAGGCGGTTTGAACAGGCAGGCATCGAGGTCAAGACTCTGTCCGAAATCCTCGACTGATCTCGTGATGACTTGAGCGCAGTCGGAATCATGCAATACCCTCGCATCATACCGGCTAACGATTCGGCGATCTTGGTCGAGTTCGGCGATTCCATCGATTACGTCATCAACGCCCGCGTCTACGCGTTGCAATCGACTCTGGAGCAATCCGCGTTAGGGAGCTCGTTGGGCGAGATGATTCCCAGCTACCGGTCATTGCTCATCAATTACGACTTGACCAAATGCGACTTTGCGGAGTTGTCCGATCGAGTCGCGCCCGTCGCCGAAGAAGTTGTGGAATCGATTACTACTGCTGCTACAGATGGCGGACAAGCACACGAGATACCCGTCGCATATGGCGGGGAGCATGGACCGGACCTCGGCAACGTGGCTGAGCATACCGGATTGAGCGTTGACGAAGTCGTTGACATCCACTCCGGAAGCGGGTACCGCGTGTTCATGCTCGGATTTGCCCCCGGATTCCCCTATCTCGGCGGAATGGACGAGAAGATTGCTTGCCCGCGCTTGACCACACCCCGCGTCAGTGTGCCGGCCGGTTCGGTCGGGATCGCAGAATCACAGACTGGCGTCTACCCGAATGAGAGCCCGGGAGGGTGGCGACTCATCGGCCGGACTCCGGTGTCGATGTTCGACATCAACGCCGATCCGCCGGCGGCGATGCTTCCCGGCGCAACGGTGCGATTCGTTCCGATTAGCGAGTCTGAGTATCTGACGCTAAGTCCTTAAGACATGCGCAAGCATGGGTACCTCGACCAACATACGGATCCTGTCCACAGGTACGCGCCTTACGGTCCAAGATTTGGGGCGACACGGATACCAACGATATGGCGTCTCGGTGAGCGGTGCCATGGACTTTGCATCGTGCGTCATGGCCAATCGATTGGTCGGGAATCCACCCGGCGCGGCGGTACTCGAATCGACGTTCGGCGGCGCATCAATCGAGTTTCCGTCGCCGGCAAGTGTTGCAGTTACCGGAGCACTTGTCGAGATCGACCTGAACGGATTTCCCATGCCCCTAGGGGAAACATTGGTGGTGCCCGAAGGTTCGACGTTGACTCTTTCACACCCATCCTCTGGGCTGTATTCCTACGTCGCTGTCGGAGGTGGAGTTGGCGTCCCGAGCGTTTTGGGCTCTAGATCGACGCATATCGCTTCAGGTGTTGGCGGTTCCGCACTTTATGTCGGCGACTTATTGCCGATTGGCGACTTAAACGAAGCGTCGCCGATTCCATTGCCGGGTTCTCGTGCACCTGAAGAATCGATGATTCTGGGCAACGAAGGCGACTCGGTGATTCGCGCGACGACTGGACCGCAACACAACGAGTTCGACGTGGATGCAAATGCCGCATTCTTCGGTGCCACTTACACCGTCAGCAACCTAACAGATCGCCAAGGTGCGCGCCTGGGAGGTGAACCGATATCGACCATCGATGGCAAGCACGACATCGTGTCTGATCCTGCTTATATGGGAGCAGTACAAATACCTGCCGACGGTCAGCCGATCATCCTCCTGGCAGATCGACAAACCACCGGTGGCTACGTCAAGATTGCGTCAGTGATCGCCGCGGATCTACCCGTCGTGGCTCAATTGCAACCAGGTTCGATATTGACTTTCAGCGAAGTCGACGTTGCGGAAGCTCAAGAACTTTCGCGGGCCTATCTCGACTTCGTCTACAACGAGCCATTGACCGCACCACCTAATCGTTTCTCGTTTGACGGTGCGGTCGATCGCAAACCTGTAACAGTCGAACTGGCAACACCTTCGAGTGCCGATGCATTGGTGGAGGGCGACGGCATCCTGTTCGCCTCGGTCAATGGAGCACCCGATGTCGCTGTGGCCGTGGAGCGTCTGGATTGACGTGCCCCGCAATGTCATCGTCTAGACTTGATTATTTGTGCGCCGAAATCGAGGCGTGCATTTCGACTAAGTGAACAAGGTAAGGCGTTGGACTGGGATCCGATAGTCGACGGGCTGCAGGTAAGCGGTGTCGGCATGGGCATGACAACCGTTGTGCTCATCGTCCTTGCATTGTCAGTCCGCACCATTTCGTGGATCGATTCCGTGCTCACGCGACGCGAGCAACAAGGTGTGACTCTTGACGTTGATTCCGAGATTCGAGGAATTGACCGTGCCGTTGCGACCAAGGAATCCGGTGCGGTCCGCTCCCAACATGCCAAAGTTGCAGCAATCGCCGTCGCCTTGGCACTGGCCGAGCAGACGCAGCGCAGTCAACGCGCGAAGCCGACTGCGGCTGCGATTTCACCGACCGTCGCCTCGGATGCCTGGCTAGCCGAAGGTCGCGCAAGGCAACGCGCCAAGCACACGAGCAATGGCACAGGGCCGGCTTGGAGATGACACAACGATATCGAATAACTGTTGACGGCGAGACGTACGACGTGGAGGTTGGCGACCTCGCTTCAACACCAGTTCAAGTCAATGTGAATGGTCTCGACTTTGAGGTCGAGTTGCCGGACACATCCGCAATGTCGCGATCTGCATCACCAGCACCGCGACCTACGCCAACGCGCCGACCATCAGCGCGTCCACGGCCGTCGACAGCTGCGGCGTCTGACAGCGGTAATGTGGTGCGTGCGCCGATGCCGGGGCGCATCGTCAGCGTGTCAGTGTCCGCCGGGGATTCGGTCAAAAGGGGACAGGCCGTGATCGTCCTCGAGTCTATGAAGATGGAAAACACGATTGCCGCGCCAAAGGACGGCGTCGTCGCACAAGTTCACGTGTCTGTTGACGATTCGGTTCAACACGGACAGTCCTTGTTGGAGCTCGATTGACCAATGTCTGGCAACGGTGCGTTAGACCAGATAATCGTCGGCTTCGAAGCAATCGCCGACGATCCGCGGATCGTCATCATGTGGTTGATCGCGGCGGCATTGATGTACGTCGGTATTGCGAAGCGCAAAGAACCGTTGCTGCTGGTGCCGATTTCGATGGGCATTCTGTTCGCAAATTTGCCGCTAGGGGAGTTCATTCGCGAAGGTGGACACGGGGAGCCAACCGGCAT
Source organism: Dehalococcoidia bacterium (assembly GCA_965221625.1). GTDB lineage: Bacteria > Chloroflexota > Dehalococcoidia > Lucifugimonadales > Lucifugimonadaceae > Bin127. Next base: position 1,919,861 of record OZ244903.1, on the reverse strand, counting down.
CCTGCGAACCTTCCAACTCGTCGGGATGGAGACGGATATCTTCCCATTACTGATATTCCTCGGGGTAGGAGCTTCCACCGATTTTGCTCCTATGCTCTCGAATCCGAAGACTTTGCTCCTCGGTGCCGGAGCGCAAGCCGGTGTTTTCTTCGCGCTTATCGGTGCACTGCTGCTGGGGAGTACGAGCTTCTTCGACTTCGGCCTGCTTGAAGCTGCATCGATAGGCATCATTGGTGGTGCCGATGGCCCGACGACGATTTTCATCGCCACTCGGATGCGGGAATTCGGAGAATCGCTCGCCCACGTCGAGGTGCGCGACATCGTCGGAGCGACAGCCGTCGCGGCTTACTCTTACATGGCACTGGTTCCTATCATCCAACCTCCCTTAGTAAGGCTGTTGACAACCAAGGACGAGCGTCGAATCCGGATGGAGTACTCAAGCACCCCAGTATCAAAGAGGTCTTTGATACTATTCCCGATTGCTACGACCGTCATCGTCAGTGTCCTCGTGCCTTCGGCATCGCCGTTGATTGGAATGTTGATGTTGGGTAACTTGATCAAAGTGTCCGGTGTTGTGCCGCGTCTTGCCGACGTTTCGGAAAATGCGTTGATGAACGCCGTCATCGTGTTGCTAGGATTAGCAGTCGGCGCAACCATGCCTGGGAACGTGTTCTTGCAACCGGAGACGATCGGCATCTTCATCCTGGGACTCTTCGCGTTTGCGACGGCGACTATGACTGGCGTGTTGCTAGCCAAATTGATGAACCTAGTGACGCAAAACAAAGTGAATCCGATGATTGGCGCAGCAGGTGTGTCCGCAGTCCCGATGGCGGCTAGAGTAGTGCAAGACATGGGTCAGAGAGAGGATCCTGACAACTATCTGCTGATGCACGCGATGGGACCGAATGTCGCCGGCGTCATCGGGACCGCAACGGTTGCCGGGGTGCTCATCGCCATCGTCCCGTCGCTCTTGGCTTGATTGCCCGATCGCATTCTCCTGGTTGCCGCGGTTGTAACATCAGTTGCTGTATCGCGATCTGCGAGTCGACCTCGAAATCACGGAGCGTGTTCGATGCCTGACCTCACCATGAAAGGTGTCTATCCGATTCTCTCGACGCCGTTCGACGTCTGCGGAAACATCGTCTACGACGATCTCGAAAACCAGGTGGAATGGATCATCGAACAAGGGGTCCACGGCGTCGGCATTGCGATGGCTAGTGAGGTGTTCAAATTCACGGAAGCAGAGCGCGACGGACTCTTGAAATCAGTGGTCGATACCGCCAGCGGACGAGTCAAGGTTGTCATGAACACAGGTGCCGAGGGCACTGATGCGACGATTTACTACTCAAAACGTGCGGAAGAACTCGGTGCGGATGCGTTGATGATACGTCCAACCAGTTACATACCCACGACGACGACGGAGCACATCAACTACTTCGAGCAGGTTGCACAAGAGGTCAACATCCCGATTTTTTTGCAGGATCAAAGCACTGCGCCGGTTCCCCCCGGAATGGCAGTCACGTGTGCGAAACGCCACGAAAATCTCTGCTATATCAAGGTCGAAACACCGCCTACCATTCCGCGCCTCGTCGAAACGACGGACCTGCTCGATGATGAAACCGACTTAATCCTGTTCGGAGGAATGGGCGGTGCGTTCTTTATTGAGGAGATGAGGCGCGGTTCGGTTGGCACGATGCCAGGCTCGACACTGCCTGACAAGTTTGTGGATGTTTGGAACCTATGGCAGAACGGCGACGAGGGAGGTGCGCTCGACGAGTTCAACCGCTACGCACCTTTGATCCGTACCTTAGCGCAAGGGCAAGGCCTCGCGAACTGGATCTACAAACACATCATGTGGCGTCGCGGGATATTCAGCAAAGGCGGCATTTACGCCCGCGGCCCGTCGCTCAAGCCAGACACCAAACACTTCGTCGAGATTGACGAGTTGCTCGAACGGTTGGATCTGCTCAAGGTGACGGGTTAGTGGTCGCCGAAACCCCGCCGCAGTTGCTCGGGACCGCTGTGAACCTTTCCGGGCCCGAGGGTTTGCGTTGGGTGTCCGCGAACTGGTCCGATTTGCGGGAGGTTGCACGCCGATTCAGATGGACCGAGTCGCCGTCGCGGCGATCCTGCGTTTGCTACGGTTGACGCGGAGTCGATCTTGAGTTTCGACTTCACAACGGACATCGCCGGTTGGCAGTTGGGATTGATGGCCGCGATTTCGTTGGGAGTCGGGCTTACGGGAGGCGTCGTCGGCATCGCGTTGGGAGTGATCAGATTGCCGATGTTGACGTTTTTCGGCGTAGATCCTTGGATTGCAGCCGGTACCAACTTGATGATCAGTGTCCTCGGTTCGACCATCGGCTCGATTGAGGCGTTCATTGAGGACCGAGTCGTGCTGTCCGTCGTGTTCGCCATGGGTGCCCCAGCGATAGTCGGGGCGTTCGTCGGCGGATACTTCGCACAATTGGTTCCGCTGTGGCTCCTGCTAACGCTCGTGACCGGGTTGATGGCATGGTCCGCTCTCTTTCTGATCGCGTGGTCGCTCCGGATCATGCGGATTCGGCGACGCTACCCTGCGGCAAGTGTGCGACGTTCCTTTGCCGGCATTGGAGAGGGTGACGTCGATTTAGACCTGAGACGCACGAGCAAAGAAGGCCTATTGGGATTCATCATCGGTCTAATCGGGGGTGCCGTCGGTCTGGTACTCGGAGTCTTGCGGATGCCGGCTTTGCTTGCGATGCGCATGGACCCTCACAAAGCGGCAGGCACAAATCTTGCCATCACAGTGCTTGTTGGCATATCCGGATTTGCGGGACATGTTCTGAAAGGCAACGTTGACTGGGTTTTGATTCTCATCGTAGGAGTCCCGGGCATCGTCGGAATGTACATCGGGACACGAATGGCGTATCGTTTCGATGCGCCGGGATTGCGATTGGTAGTAGGAATAGTGGTACTCGTGGTCGCTCCTGCGGTACTACTGCAGGGTTGGTTCAACGGCTTAAACTGAACAAATCGACGCGATTACGACAGTTCAAGCATCCATGGCCGACACCTTACGAGCCGCACTGGCGTACGAACGACCACTGCAGATTGCGGGGGTGATCAACGCCTACGCCGCGATTCAGGCAGCGCACGCAGGGTTTCGCGCCATATACCTTTCCGGCAGCGGCGTCGCGACAGCATCCTACGGGCTGCCAGATCTGGGAATGACGGGGTTGGCAGACGTCTTGGTTGACGTCCGAAGGATCAAGTCTGCTTCCGATTTGCCATTGTTAGTCGATTGCGATACCGGTTGGGGTGCTGCGCCTTCGATTGCGCGCACCGTACGTGAAATGGAGCGTGCAGGTGCGTCCGCGATTCACATAGAAGACCAAGTTGAAGAAAAGCGATGCGGACATTTGCCGGGCAAGATGGTCGTCGAAACCGCCGAGATGTGCGATCGCATCAAAGCTGCGGTAGATGCCAAACTTGATGGTGAATTCATGCTTATCGCCCGAACCGACGCGTTGGCGATTGAGGGATTGCAAGCGACCCTCGACAGGTGCGGCGAATACGTTGAAGCAGGTGCCGACGCGATTTTCGCTGAGGCGGTCACCGATCTGGTTCAGTTCGAAGAATTCGCCGGGCGTTGCGGCGTGCCGATCCTTGCAAATCTAACGGAGTTCGGGACGACGCCTTTATTCGCTCTCGACGAGTTGCGGGTTAGTGGAGTGGCGATGGTTCTCTACCCTTTGTCAGCGTTTCGGGCGATGAGCCGCGCGGCGGAGACGGTGTACGCTGAGATCAGAGGTTTCGGCACGCAACGCGGGGTGGTTGACGAGATGCAAACAAGGGCGGAAGTCTACGAGTACATCGGTTACCACGAATTCGAGCGCAAGATTAACGAACTGTTCGCGGATCGAGAACTATAGGTCGAATCGAATGCCCACAATCGACAAAGGTCTAGCCGGTGTTTCCGTTGGTGAGACCGCAATCTCAACTGTCGGTAAAGCCGGAGCTGGCCTGACATACCGGGGCTACAGCATCCAGACTCTCGCAGAGCATGCAACCTACGAAGAAATCGCGTATCTCCTCATTTACGGAAAACTGCCGAACTCAGTCGAACTAAACGCATATCTGGCGCGTCTTTCCGAGTTGCGAGTCCTGCCGCCAGAGTTGTGCGCACTGCTGGAATCGTTGCCGATGTCAGCGCATCCGATGGACGTTATCCGCACTGGTGCGTCAACGATCGGCGCTTTGGAACCAGAGGGAAGCGAGGGCAGAGGTGCTGCGTACGTTGCAGATCGTTTGATAGCGTCAATGGTTTCGATGCTCGCATACTGGTACCGCTACGCGAATCGCAAGCAGCGCACCGAAACACAATCCGAAGAACCGAGTTTGGCAGGTCATTTCTTGCGGATGTTAAAGGGTTCAGAACCCAGACCGTCGGCACTGAAGACGTTGGACACCATTTTTGTTCTCTACGCCGAGCATGAGTTCAACGCTTCCACATACACGTCACGAGTCGTTGCCAGCACGCTCTCGGACACCTACTCAACCGTCGTTGCCGCCATCGGTGCGCTGCGTGGTCCGCTGCACGGCGGTGCCAATGAAGCGGCGATGGAGCTGATATCTGCCTACGACACTCCGAACGAAGCCGAGAAGTCAATTCTGCACATGCTTGAAGCACGCCGCCTGATTATGGGTTTCGGCCACCGTGTCTACAAATGCGGCGATCCGAGATCTGCGATCGTCAAGGAACTGGCGAGGAATCTGTCGCAGGAGCGTGGCGATACCACACTCTTTGATGTTTCGGAACGAATCGAAGAAGTGATGATGCGCGAAAAAGGTTTATACCCAAATCTCGATTTTTACTCCGCGACCGCGTATCACCTCTGCGGCATCCCGACTGCAATGTTCACCCCGCTCTTCGCTGTCAGTCGCACTGCTGGTTGGGTTGCTCACGTAATTGAGCAACGCGGGGACAATCGTCTAATCCGTCCCAATGCAGATTACATCGGGCCATCGGAGCAACAGTTCGTGGGCCTCTCAGACCGCAGATGACGAAACGCTACGATGACGTCATCGCTGAGATCGCGGCTTACGCATGTCGACCTGAGCCGGTCGGAACGACTGAGGCGTATGAAACGGCGCGTCTCTGCTTGATGGATTCGATAGGATGCGCGTTGCTTGCTCTCGCGCACCCCGCTTGTCGTGAGTTCCTCGGCGTCGACGAGGAATGCAACGTCAGCACAGGCAACGTGCCGATCATCGGCACCAACCGCCAATCATCGGCACCGGATGTTGCGTTCGCCATCACGTCCGCAATCAGGTGGTTGGATTTCAACGACACTTGGTTGGCGCGAGAGTGGGGACACCCGTCTGACAATTTTGGTGCCATCCTCGCCGCATCCTACGAGACGACCGTCAATCTCGCTGCAAGTAGAGACTACCGAATTCGCGATGTCCTTGATCTCGCGATTCGGGCGTATGAAATTCACGGAGTGATCGCGCTCGACAATGCGTTTAATCGCGTCGGGATCGATCATGTTCTGTTGGTCAAAGTTGCTTCGGCAGCGGTGGTTGCCGCGGTATTGACGGACTTTGACGAGGAACGCGTGGCCTCGACAGTCTCCCATGCTTGGCTCGAAGCAACGCTCCGGACCTACCGACACGCGCCAAACACCGGTGCTCGAAAGTCGTGGGCTGCCGGAGACGCAACTTCTCGTGCTGTGAACCTCGCCCAATTCGCAAAGCGCGGCATGCAAGGGTGCCACACCGCCCTTACGGCACCGACCTACGGTTTCCAAGAGGCATGGTTCAGAGGAGAAACGATGACTTTGCAACGGCCTTTTGGGTGCTACGTCATGGAAAACGTGTTGTTCAAAGTTCGCTATCCGGCGGAGTTCCACGGTCAGACGGCGGTCGAAGCCGCGGTGGCGTTGCATCCGCAGGTGGCACATCGTCTGGACGAGATTGCCAAAATCACGATCAAGACACAGGAACCAGCAAAGCGCATCATCGACAAGTCCGGTCCGTTGCACAACGAAGCGGACCGAGACCACTGCATCCAATACATGACCGCTGTCGCGCTGATCAATGGCGATTTGCAGTCGCACGATTACGAAGACGACGCGGCCCGCGATCGGCGCATCGACGAGTTGCGGGCAAAGATGGTGGTGGATGAAGTGCCCGAATACACTTCGGAGTACTTAAACCCTGACCTCCGCTCGATTGCCAACGCTGTGCAAGTTCGTTTCGCCGATGGATCCGAAACTGAGGAAGTCGAAATCCGTTTCCCAATCGGTCATCGCCAACGTCGCAACGAAGCAATTCCAATGCTGCACGAAAAGTTTCAAAACAACGTTCAATCATCAGTGAGGAATCGCCGTTCCGCGGAGCGGATCATCGATTTGTTCGGCGACGCCGCAACGCTCGACTCAATGAGAATAACGGACTTCATGCAAGCTTTAGTGATGCGACATTAGAAGCAAGTGAGGCAGATTATTGTCTGAAAAACTAACCGGTAGCGACCTATTGAACATGTCCCTCAAAGCTGAGGGCGTGGACACGCTGTTTGGCATCGCGGGCGACCATATCCTCGATATGTTGGACCGGATGGTCGATGAACCGTTCCGAATGATCGACACTCGGCACGAGTCAGCAGCAGTACACGCAGCCGATTCTTACGCGCGCATCCTGCGTCGAGCTGGTGTGGTGCTATCGACAACACCGGGTCACGCCAATGCAGTCTCGGGATTGGCGAACGCGTTGCACTCCGAAGCACCCGTGGTAAACATCGCTGGCAGTGCAGATTCGCCCAACCTCGGTCGAGGAGCCATGCAGGAGTTCGATCAAGTAGGAATTGCCTCCCCCGTCACCAAAGGAGCTTGGCAGGTTCCGTCCCCCGAGCGGATTCCCGAGTACGTTTCATTGGCGTTCAGAACCGCGCTGAGTGGCCGTCAAGGTCCTGTTCACCTCACGATCCCACACGACTTCCAAGGTGCGGTGGTGGATGTTGGGTCGTTCGAACGTTACGCACCGAGCGAATACAGCATGCCGTCAACGGTCTTGGCAGATCCAGATCGGATCGATAAAGCACTCGCGCTGCTCAATTCTGCAGAGCGATCAATGATCATGGCTGGTTCGTCCGCGGGTGCGACTGCCAATCCTGACAAGGTTTGCGAGTTGGTTGAGACTACTCGCGTCCCATTCGTCTCTGAAGATTCTGCACGTGCCCTAATACCCGATTCCCATCCTTACAGCATCGGTTTGGGATACTTGCCGTTGAACAGAGCTGCGCAGATGATCTCAGAGTGCGACGTAGTTTTGATGCTCGGCAAGCGGTTGGATTACACGTTGGGCTTCGGTGGTAATCCGCCGTTCGCTTCGGACGTCAAATTCATCGTCGTGGATCCATCACCCGCGCAGATCGGTCGGGCAAGGTCCACCGACGTTGCCATCCTCGGAGATTTGGGTCCAGTGTGCGAGCAGTTGGCAACTCAAGCACGAAAGCTGACATGGGCCGAACCAACCGAATGGCTCAACTCGCTGCGAAGTGCTCACAGCCAATGGATTGAAGAGTTGTACGACCTGGTCTCCCCGGGCGAGCCGATGCACCCGATGTTCGTGAGCGAAACATTGCAACGGCACCTCGACGATGATGCGCACGTAACGTTCGACGGAGGCGACTACTGTCACTTCCTTAGAGCATCAATCCCTCGTGAAAGACCTTTTAGATTCCACAACGTGTCGAGTTTTGGCATGATTGGTGTCGGAATCCCATACGCGATGGGTGCGCAGGCCGCGTTGCCGGACACCCAATGCGTTCTAGCTACAGGCGACGGTTCGTTCGGTTTCAACGGAATGGAACTCGACACGATGGTGCGACACAATCTTCCAGTGAAGATACTTTTGGGGAACAACTCGATATGGGGCATTGATTGGCAGATTCAGAAAGGAATCTACGGGCGGCCTGTGTGGACAGACCTAGCACCTGACACCAGATATGACTTGGTGGCACAAGGTTTAGGTGCTTACGGCGAGCGAGTGGAGACGGCAGAGCAGTTGAAACCGGCGATCGAACGGGCATTTGAGTACGACGGCCCTGCATTGTTGAATATTGCCGTGGATCCGGTGATCAGCCACGTCGCCGAGGCGGCGATTAACCGCAAACTCGGTTCACACGGCTGAAAGAATCGAAGAATCGGACCAAGGAACTTGGAGGGCGTTCCCAATGACGACTGAGACAGGACAATCCCGTGCCCCTTACGGCGGTGCTGGCTACTTTGACCCTGACAATCTCGAGGCGCGGGAGTTGGTGCCGGGCGTTCATGCGCGTCTCATCTGGGGCGAGCGAATCATGATGGGCATCATCGATTTCGAACCGAACGCGGTGGTGCCGTGGCACTCCCACATGCACGAGCAATGCGGGCGATTGTTATCGGGTTCGGCACTCTTTGAGTTGGGAACTGGCGAGAAGAAGATGCTGAAAGCGGGGGAGCACTACGTCATACCGGGGCACGTGACGCATCAAGTCACAGCGACTTCGGAAGGCTGCCAAGCACTCGACATCTGGTCGCCGATAAGAGAAGAGTACCTGGCGGACGAAATCGGATTCTTCAATCAGTTCGAGTAGTCCGCCAGAGCGACACATTCGCGAAGTGATACTCGCTACTTCCGGTGCCCGACGTACCGAGGAATATCAGGATCGCCGTCGGATCCCGATTAAGCTTTGGTTTCCCAGAAAATCTTCCCGATCTCTTCAAGCGACGCTTTGAAGGCTACTGCCGCGTCCATGTCGACGTTCTGCTTGCACTGACTGCCTAGTTTGCAGGCGTTCCACACCAGCTCGTGCAAATTCGGGTAGGACTCGAGGTGCTCAGGCTTGAAGTAGTCAGTCCAAATGATGAGGATGTCGTCCTTGGCTTTCTTGGCGTGTTCCTCTTTGGCGGCTACGAAACGACTGAAGCTGTTGTGCTCTGCGACACCGGAAGGTTCGCCAATCTCTTGAATTAGCTCGGTCATTCGAATGACGGTTTGCGCAGCTTGAATCGCATCGTGCGGATCGTAAATTCCGCAAGGAATATCGCAGTGAGCGTGCGCCACGCCGATTGGGGAAACACTGTCGGCTAAGCTCTTGATTCGTCCTAACATCTGATTAGGTCCTTTCACCTGGGTGAGTTGAATCTCTTGGGGATGGCGTTTGGCGGGCATCTAATTTGACGCCCCAACCGCCGCCTACAACAAGAATAGACTATCGCGATGTTCTCCACGTTGAATTTGCCCGTGAGAAAGGCGTTGGTGAAAACGACCGAGTTACTCACCAGCAAATGGGTGCGAATCCGAGGCGAATCCATGCATCCGACAATCGTCGAAGGCCGATGGGTCAGAGTTAGTCGCCTCGCCTATCGGGGCGCCCGACCTGAGCGAGGGGACATCGTTCTATTCTCTCACCCACAGCGAGCCCGATTCATGGAAGTCAAGCGTGTCTATGGGTTGCCCGGCGAGAGTGTGGAGATCAGAACCGGCACCTTGATCGTCGACGGTGCAGGGGTCGATGATCCGTTTCGTGCCTATGCGCCCAGACGGACTGATCGCTATTGGCAACTTCGCGACGACGAGTATGTCGTACTCGGTGACAACCGAAATTACTCAACCGATAGTCGGTCGTTCGGGCCGGTTTCCGGACAGCGGATTATTGGGAAGGTAATCCTGCGTCAGGAGCGCGTTCCAACGCGGTGACTCCTGTTTCGATCTAGCGAGAATCACCAGACCTTGTGATCAACCCAGGTTGAATCACGAGTTTGAAAGCGAGTGCGCCGATTAAACCACCAATCAACGGGCCGAGGATGTACACCCAAAATCCGCCTTCAGGTCCGGGAATGGCGACTTCTCCCCAACCAGCCATCCAAGCGACGATCCGAGGTCCGAAGTCGCGCGCTGGATTCCAACCGGCTTGAGTCAACGGTGCGAAAAGGCTGATCAAAGCGGCAACCGTGAAACCAATGAAGAATGGTGCCATACCATTCGTCGGTATTCCGGCGTTGCGTCGGTCGGTTAGTGCGAAAATCACCAATACCAGAATCGCCGTGCCGAACACCTCAATCCCGAATGCATGCAACGGTGAGATCAGTTGCGGGTCGATCCCGAAAACGGCCGGGTTGGGGAAATATTCGCCGAAGGCCATGGCGGACATCTGGCTGCCGGGTTCACCCCGTACTATCGAGTTTTCGGTTTCGAACCTAGCGATTAGCGGGTTGAACGTAATCAGTACCGCCGCGCCGGCGATGATTGCTCCTATAAGTTGCGCAATCCAATACGCAACGAGTCTGGTCCAAGGAAATTGCTGGCGTCGGAACATGGCGAACGCAAGACTCACCGCCGGATTAAGATGAGCCCCAGACACTCCGCCGCTGACGTAAATCGCCAGCGTTACTCCGAAACCCCAAACGACCGCCACCTGCCAAAGCCCGACCTGCGCTCCGCTGAAAACATCAGCCGCAACTGAACCGATGCCGAAGAGTACAAGAATGAATGTTCCTACACCCTCAGCAAGCAACTGGTACGGAAGTCTGGAGCTTGTAGATCCTCTGAAGAAACCTCCCACAGCGGCCATCTAGTCGCTTCCTCGCAACCACTTCGCCGCTTCAACCGCGAAGTAAGTGATGATGTAGTTGGCTCCCGCTCGCTTGATGCTGAGCAGTGCTTCCAACGCTGCCGACTGCAAATCGATCCAGCCGTTGGACGCGGCGGCATGGATCATCGAATACTCTCCGCTGACGTTGTACGCGTAGAGCGAATGCTCGGGGAAAGTTGACCGAGCTTGCGAGATGACGTCAAGATACGCGAGTGCCGGTTTGACCATGACGTAGTCGGCACCTTCGTCGATGTCAGCTCGGATTTCACGCATCGCCTCTGCGCGCTGGCTTGGTGCCATCTGGTGGCTCCTGCGATCGCCGAAACTCGGCGCAGATCCGGCCGCGTCCCTGAACGGTCCGTAGAACGCTGACGCGTACTTCGCCGAATAACCGAGGATGTCGACGGTTGCGGCGTGATAGCTGTGGTCGAGTGCTGATCTGATGGCGAATACTTGCCCGTCCATCATCGCTGAAGGTGCAACGACGTCCGCACCCGCTTCGGCGTGGGACATTGCGACCTTCGCAAGCAGTCCCAACGTCGCATCGTTGTCGATGGTGCCGTCAGGTTTGACCAAGCCGCAATGTCCGTGATCTGTGTATTCGCACATGCAAACATCGGTGATGAGCGTGGCGTCGTCGCCAAGATTGTTGGACAGCGATTTGACGGTTCGTTGCACAGCTTCGTCAGGTTCCCAGCCTTTCGAACCGATTGAATCCTTCACGTCCGGTATGCCGAAGAATAGAAACCGAGAAATACCCGATTCCATCGCCCGGTCTACCTCGCGCTCCGCTTCGTCGGCTGTCATGCGAGAGATGCCGGGCATCGCTGAGATCGGTACCCTTCGTTTCGAGCCGTTGATCAAGAACATCGGATAGACGAACTCGGAACCGTCCAAACGGACTTCCGCATGAACTTCCCGATCGGATTGCGTAGCACGCAGCGGACGCAGACGAGTGAAGTTGTGCATGTCGAGAGTCCGCACGAGATCCTTCATCCAATCGCGGTGAAGTGGTTCTCGATCGCCGAAAGTATGCCATTGATCGACTGTTCTTCCGGCACAATGTCAACTCTGATGCCGAACGATTTGGCGGTGTCAGCAGTCTTCGGTCCCATGCACGCTACGACGCTCCTGTTGATTCCAGTTACATTTTCGTCGAGCATCCGCATCAGGTTCTTAACCGTCGATGAACTGGTAAAGGTCGTGATGTCGACGCCTACGTCTACCGCACGTTTAGCGACACGAGTCGATTCCGAGGCGATGATAGTTCGGTATGCGACTACTTCATCCACCTTTGCGCCTAAGGCGCGGAGGCCGACCGGTAACGTTTCCCTGCCGATGTCAGATTTGAACACGATGGCAGTCTTCGGCGACGCATCGGCCGCATCGAAAGCATCGACTAGACCTTCGGCCGTAAACGTTTCCGGTAGTAGATCTGCGATGATGCCTCGGGCGCGCAACGCTTCCGCGGTCGCCGATCCAACGGCTGCGAACTTACATCCTGTGAACGCCCGCGCGTCCAAGCCGATCTCAAATGCGCGGTCGAACACTCTTGCTACGCCGTTAGGGCTGGCGAAAGCGAGCCATTCGTAGTTGCCGATCATTCGTAATGTCGCATCAAGTTCCTCGTAGCAATCGACAGCTTCCGATCTGATTGCCGGGCACTCGATCACCTTTGCGCCCAGAGCACTCAATCCGGAGGCAAGTCGACTAGTCTGGCTGCGAGCTCTAGTCACGAGTACGCGCTTGCCGAAGAGTGGCTGTTGGTCGAACCAACCCATATGTTCCCGTAGATTCACGACTTGACCCACGACTAGTGCGATGGGAGCCTTCGTCTTGGTGGCTGATACCTCATGGGCAATCTCGTCAAGCGTGGCAACGATTACCTGTTGCTGGTAAGTCGTGCCGCGATGTATCGCCGCCGCGGGGTCTGATCCGTCTCGGCCGTATTCGATCAACCGGTCGGTAATCTGTTGCATGTTGCGCGCACCCATAAGGATGACCAAGGTGCCGTTGTTTCGAGCGATGGATTGCCAATCAGCTTTGGATCTGGCTGAGACATCTCCATCGCTGCCAGTGACGAATGTAACCGATTGTGACACGTCCCGATGGGTAACTGGGATGCCCGCGTATGACGGGGCACCGAGCGCAGATGTGACTCCGGGTATTACCACGAATGGGATCCGGTTTTCCTTCAGTACAAGTGCCTCTTCGCCGCCGCGACCAAAAACGAATGGGTCGCCACCTTTGAGGCGGCAGATATCCAATCCTTGCCGCGCTTTATCGACTAGCAGATCATTGATTTCGGTTTGCGTCAACCCGGCAAAACCGGGAGCTTTCGCAGCCGAGATGAGTTCCCCATCCGCTTTGACTTCCTGCAGTAACTTAGACGGTGCCAACCGGTCGAAGATAATGACGTCGGCACTGCGAAGTGCACGCATGCCAGCGACCGTAATCAATCCCGGGTCGCCAGGACCGGCCCCTACCAGACTGACGGTCCCGATCTTCTTCATCACGCACCAATGACTGATGTCGGTTTCGGCAGCAAGTCTCGCGCACCGGCGTTCAGCATCCAATCTGCAACGTTTTTCGCTAGTTCGACGCCGTCGGTTGCGGGAGCCGACGCAGTTCGTCGCAATACGGTTGAGCCGGACGGATTGGCAACCATAGTCGCCAATGTAATCGTGTCACCGTCGACTTGGGCGTGCGCCCCGATTGGGGCGGTGCAGCCTCCTTTGATCGCGCGCATGAACGCGCGTTCTACATCAACGCACAAACGCGTGTCTGCATGTTGAATCGATTCGCAAGCGCGGATTGTGTCGATGTCGTCGGCGCGGGTTTGCAGTGCGAGTGCGCCTTGCCCAGGTGCCGCAACGAACTCCATACACCCAAGGTACTCAGACACTTTGTCAGCCATCCCAATGCGCTTAAGTCCCGCCGCGGCGAGAAGGACTGCATCCACGTCCGAATCGGGTTCCTCAACCATCCGCAGACGTGTGGGAACATTGCCCCTCACCGGTTTCAGGATGAGATCTTTTCTCATGTCGTGCAGCATGGCGCGCCTACGCGCACTGCCGGTTGCGACGATGGAGCCTTGAGGCAGCTCCGGAATGCCACCACTGTGCCGACTTACAAGCACATCTCGCGGGTCTTCACGATACGGTACGCCTGCGATCGCGAGTCCATCGGTTTCAATAGTAGGCACGTCCTTGAGACTGTGCACGGCTACGTCGATTTCGCCCCGGATCAGTGCCGCTTCGATCTGTTTGACGAATACGCCAACACCGATCTGTGAGATGGCGCGGTCGCGCGATAAGTCGCCAACTGTGGCGATTCCCAATTGTTCAATCTCAAGGTCGCCATTTCGCACCGAGAGGGCGGTGGCGGCTGCGTCGGTTTGTGCTTGAGCCAACTGGCTCGTCCGACCGCCGAGAATAATCCGCTTGACCGTACTCCCCATACGTTGGCATTTTATTCCCCGGAATTAACCGAGGCGCACCGTTCGAGTGCTTGGACCAGCATCTGACGCGCATCTGCAGATTCGCCAGATTGGAATGCTTCCAGCATTTCATCGGTTATCGACTGTGCCCAGTCGTCAGGTGTGACCGGCAACTCCCTGGCACGGACGTCTTTGCGCACATCGGCCAACATCGGTCCCAAGTCCGCCCACTGCAAACAACGGCAACCGTCATGGTTTGAAATCCGTTCACGTAGACGACGCGCCAGTGCGGGGCTAGTTCCGGCGGTCGACACGGCTACGGTGACGTCTTGACGTTGGATGAGAGCCGGTGCGATAAAGGTGCACAACGGTGTAACGTCCATCACGTTGAGCAAGACGTTGCGTTTGGTTGCTTCCTCCGCGATGGTTTCGTTGATCGTGGCATCAGAGGTATCGGCAACAATGGCAATCCAAACTCCTTCGAGGTCCCCTTCGCGGTACGTCCGTTGGATCCACGCGATGTCGCCGTTGGAAGCCAGAGATTTTAGGTACTCAGAAGTGTCGTCCTCGGGACTGAACAGGGTGACATTCGCGCCGCATTCGAGAAGATACTTGACCTTGCGCTCGCCTTCGTGCGGGTCGCCACCGAACACTACGCAATGCCTGTCCAGAACGTCGACGAATATCCCGTAGTAGCGAGGCATTTCTAGCTCCTCAATGCAATCGCGGCGCGTTCGACGTCAACTTCATCGTCAACGAAGTAGCGTACCCGGGTCTTCTTGTACTCGCGGTGACTGTAAAGGAGCTCGTAGTCATCCAACCCCGTATCGCTGGCGATGGTAGTGGCAACCTCTTCACACTCTTCTCGCGTTTGGGCGTGGACCATCGTGAAGTGCGAAAAACGCCAGTCGTCATAGCGCGGACGTTCGTAACAATGTGAGACGGCCGGGTGGGCGGCCATCGACAGTCCGACTTCGATCGACCTCGCTTCAGGAACGTTCCAGACAACCATCGCGTTCGCTGAGAATCCGGCTCGGCGATGATGGAGGACAGCAGCATAACGCCGCATCAGACGTCGCTCGACCATCTCGTTCGATTTGGCAAACAGTCCGGTCACGGAGAGACCGAGGTTTGACGCCATCGCATCGAACGGTTGAGGCACCAACCGCAAGTCCTCTTGGAATTCGCGGACGAAGGCGATATCTAAGTCATTGAGGTCGGTGTCCACCGTCGGCACGGTCGTGGCGGACGCGCTGTTGGTGGATCCGTTGCGACTGAAATCATCGGGCACGAAGTAGGACCTCGAATTCGACACGTTGTTGACCATGTCGAAGTTGACGCCGATCTTGAAGAAACGAATGGTGGGCAAGATTCGGGCCGTTTCGGCACCCGAAAGGCGCGTCAGTTTTGCCACTTCGCTCTGCAAGTCCTTGCCCGGCGGGAGTGCCAGCGTAAACCAAAGATTGAACTCGCCATTTCGCGCGTAGTTGTGACTGATGCCGGGATGTGCGTTAAGGATTCTGGCACCACGATCCAAGTCGTCGTCCGCAAATCGCATCGCCACTAGTGTCGATGAGTAACCCAGTCGACGAGTATCGAAGATTGCGCCAATCTGTCGAACAACGTTCTTGCGCTTGAGTGCGGAGATGCGCTTGAGTGTTTCCTCCGCACTGACGCGACACCTCTCCCCAACGCGGCAGTACGGTTCTCTGACGAGCGGGAAATCGGTCTGCAAGACATTCATTATCTCGCGGTCTACGCTGTCGAACTCGTCTTGAATCAAGCTGAAACGGTGGGTTGGTTGGTGGAGAGTTGCCGTTTGAAAGGCTGAATTAGATTGTAACGGCGGTTCGGACCAGATACGTAAACTAGGTCGCGCACAGTGGTTCATTTAGAACGAAGATGGTGCGTTGCCAATTCGGCTGCGATCATGCCGCTCTTGACCGCGCCTTCCATCGTCGCCGGCAATCCTCGCATTGTCCAATCGCCGGCTACGAACAAGCCTTCGAGACCTGGGAACACCTGCGTGCGTTGGTTGTTCGATTCTGGCACCAACTTGATCGTCGCTTGAGGAGTCTTCACAACCGCCGAGTTGGTCAGTCGAATGTTGCGCGCTTCGGGAAAGGCGGTTAGCAAAGCATCAACAACTTGCTCTACTATCTCGCCCTTTGGCACATCGACCCACTCGTCAGCCGCGCTTAGCGACACGACGATGTGGTGATCGGCGGTGCCGATGCGACGGCTGTCGTCATTGAAAACCCATTGCAGACGACGGTCGACGAATGCCGCGACTTTTTCGCGCATGAACGCGCGCTCAAACCAGAGATGCACCGCCACGATCGGCGAGAACTCGAATGATGCTGCAACTTCTCGGATGTGGTCGTACAACGCGTCTTCACTGGGAAGAATGCCCTGTAGCGCGTCGGGTGGAAGACATGAGATGACGCAATCTGCCTTGAGCTTCTCGCCGGATGCAGTCCTGACTTCGTAACGATGCTCCTCAACCAAGCGCATCTCGGCGACATCGGTGTTCGTCAGTAACTCAACGCCGTTATTGTCCATCCATTCCTTACCAGGGTTGCCGATCAAAGTGCTCAACCCTGATTTCGGGATGCCTAACGCCGCATCGCTTGCTCGACCTAACAGGACTAGCTGAATGAAGTCGACTACATCCTCGGCGGCGACCTCGTCGATTCGACAGTTGAAAACCGGCAAGATGACCAAAGACCAAAACGCCTCCACGGCAGCCACAGACTGACCATTCGCGCGTAGCCAATCTGCAAAGTTCAGGTTGGACAAAGTCCTGAAATCGATTCCGGACCCGTAACTCAGTTTGATCCTCAGCAGACACCGCATTACGGAGAGCCGGTCTGCCCAACTCAACATATCGTAGCGAAGGAGGGCACCGACGTTGCCCGTCAATCGTCCTGCCTCAAGCATCGATCGCCGTCCGTCCCACCAAACCGCAAAGCGCAGTCGTTTCTCTACGTCGATGAGATGACGAGTGCCTAGTTGATCAAGCAACTCCAAGAATTGATCGCATGAACCGAGGATCACGTGTTGACCGTTGTCGATTTCTTCACCGCAGCTGCGATCATTGAAGGAGAAAGCCCGGCCACCGAGGAACGGACGTTTTTCGACGACGGCACTCCGCATGCCGTGCTTGGCCAAGCGAACCGCGGCGGCGATTCCCGCCAGACCGCCTCCCAATACGATTACTTCGTGGTCGCTCATTGGTCGCGGTGAGATGTTCCTATCGCCTGCGGAGCCAGGTGTCGATGGCAACTCCAGCGATGATGCTCAGCTTGTCCGACGTCTTCAGCCGTACCCGTCGTGTCAACACGGCCGCCGGATCGGCGTCAATACCGTTTAGTAATCGGGAGTACGAAGCGATCAGCAGGCGCAGACAGACTCGGCCGCTTTCAACCATGGAGATAACACCAATCCCATTGGAATAGAACTCTCGAGCCCTGGCGGCTTCAAATCTCATCAACTCAGTAAACGCGTCCAGATTGGTGCGGTTCGGGATGTCAGATTCTTTGACACCGAACTCTCGCAAGTCCTCCTGAGGAATGTAGACGCGATCGCGTCGAGCATCTTCGACGACGTCACGAAGTATGTTCGTCAACTGGAACGCGATTCCCAATTCGTTGGCCATCTCCCGTGCCCGTTCGGCGCGGTATCCGAGCACGTCAATAAAGATCAAACCGACTGCCCCGGCGACATGCAGGCAGTACTCCGCAAGTTGATCGAAGGTCTCGTACCGCGTCTTGGAGATGTCCATTCGACATCCTTCAACGACGTTCTTGAAGTGCCCGACGTCGAGGCCGTATCGATCGATTGTGCCATGTACGGCGACGAAGACTGGGTTGGTTGCGTAGGTACTTCCGCTCAAACCCTCCAATGCCTGCAACACATTATCGAGTTCATCGCTCATATCGGAATCCGGCGCGGGATCATCGACGATGTCGTCGCAAATGCGACAAAACGCATATGTGGCGTAGATGGCACGACGTTGATCTTTCGGAAGTAGTCTCAACGGGTGGTAGAAGCTGGATCCGGAGCTACGGATCAGTCGCGCGCACTCGTCGAACGCCAGTTCGGTATGCTCGTTTGCCAGTGCTGACATCTCAGATCACGGTCATTTCGTTGCGGATATTTCGAACGAACTCCTTGGCACCAATTCCAATCCGAGAAAGTTTCGAATGTATACAGATGCCAAGATCCGGGCCTTGCTGGTTTTCGAAACCGTCGGCCGTGATGTAAGCGTGTCGAATGCCTGCGCTTCGATTGCGTCAAGCACGGCTAGACCGCCGCGCGTGATTGCGGCGAACTCGTTGCGGAAACCGTCGCCCAGATGTTCGATTAATCGGTAGCCGTCCTGAAATAGATCACGTGACCGATTGACCTCGAATTCCATCAATTCCCGAAACGCGGTATTGGGTTCCCGCCGATGAATCTGTGTCTCTTCAACGCCGAACTGCCGCATGTCTTCTTGCGGGATATAGATCCGTCCCTTGCTGTGATCTCGACCGACATCTTGCCAGAAGTTGGTTAGCTGCAACGCGATGCAGGTGGAATCAGAGTGTCTCGCCATCTGACCTGTGAACTTCCCATAAAGGTGCAACACCAGGTGTCCGACAGGAGCCGCCGAGTAAGTGCAGTACTCGACTAGCTCGTCGTATGTCTCGTAACGGTTGACGGATTGATCGCGGCGATTTGCCTCGATTAGACGCAAGAAGGGTCTTGACGGAATCTCGAATGTCTCAATGGTGTGCTGCAATGCCCTGAACCACACCAAGTCGGGTGCCCCGCCATAGCAACTTTCGAGCTCGCGTTGCCAATGATCAAGTTGCGCGTATCGGTCACCTTCGAACTCGTCTCCGATATCGTCGACAAGCCTGCAGAATGCGTAGATGGCGTAGAAATGCGGTCTGAGGTCCCTCTGAATTAGGCGACTTGCGACGCTGAAGTTCTCGTAATTCGTAACCGCCAAATCTCGGCAAGCGGAATATGCAACGGTGAGTTCGACGGCCGTTGTCTTGCTGCGTTTTTCTAACAACATGGAACTCGACGTGTAGATCGTTAAAGCCCACCAGAACACCGATTAACCCTGTCGGAGTAGGAGGAATTCAGTTAACTCTTGGAAATCGCGTCGAAACTGGGCGTCGATGGGTAGTTCGCGGATAATCTGCTCTGCGTTCTTGCCGTGCCTTCGTGCCATCGCCTCACAGTACCGACGCGTGCCGACGTCATTCATGATGCCCAAGACTTCATCGACATCGTTGACGTCGACAGTTTTTTGGCGGTATATTTCGCGCATCCGGCGCGCGGCGGGCGAGTTGCCGCAGGTCAGTGCATGGACTGCGGGCAGCGACTTCTTTCGGTTCAAGATGTCGCCACCAACCGGCTTGCCTGTTTCATCCTTGCCCCAAACCCCCAAAACGTCATCCATGATTTGAAACACACGACCGAGTTGGGAGCCCATTCGGCGAGCCTGTTCAGCAGACAAATGATCGCCCGCGGCTTGCCGGGACACCAGGGCACCGAGATATGTCGAGCATTGGATTAGTGCACCGGTCTTGCGATCGATCAACGCGAGGTACTGCTCCAATGAGATGTCGGTTCTTCGCTCGAAATAGATATCCAAGTACTGACCCTCAATCATGCGAAGGCAAGCGCGAGCCATTTCTCTGTGCAACGACAAGGCACGGGATCTGCCGCGATCGAGTTCTCGGATTGAAGTCAAAGCTAGGTCGGCGACCTTTAGCATGGCATTTCCTGACGTGAGGGCACGTGGTTGCCCCCAGACTACCCACGCGGTCGAGCGATGGTGACGGAACCGATCGTGATCTTGGATGTCGTCGTGGATGAGAGAGAAGTTATGTACAAACTCGATCGCGGACGCAACCCGGACAGCCAAATCCAAATCGCCACCGAAAGCGTCGGCGGTCAGCATCACCAAGGTTGGTCGCAACCGTTTACCTTCAGTGGCGACTACGTTCTTGCCGGCACTGTCTTCCCATCCCATGTGATATCGGTGGACGCCGTAGATGCCGACATCCTCGCGATCAAGGGCGTCTCGGAGATGTGCCGAAATGGCATCACGGTACCTGCCGAAAACCTCTGGCAACGGCGGTGCTTGCTGAAGCGCAGTTGTCGAACCCGGAGATGCCATGACTGGTTACATGGTACGCAATTGATGGTGCCCAACATCGTCAGACGCGAGGATGCCCCGACGAAGCGGGGCACCCAAGTCTAGATCTGTTTGAAGATCTGAGATTAGTTTCCGATTGAAAGTCGCTTCGGCTGCTCCTTGCTTTCTTTCGGCAACTCGACGCGCAAGACACCATCCTTGTAGGTGGTACTCGCAGCGTCGGTATCGATACCGCTAGGGACCTTAAGACCGCGGTAGAACTTGCCGACGCGTCGTTCTCGAACGAGGTAGTTGCCTTCTTCGCGACTCTCGTCGGCCGAATGGGCCGCTGAAATGCGCAAGACGTCTTGGTCAATCGTGACGTCGATGTCGTCCTTCGAGAAGCCGGGCAACGATGCCTCAATCACAAACTTGCCGTCCTGTTGAGAGACGTCGACACCGATGCGGTGCTGCGACGCCTGCAATTGTCGAACCGGTGCGGATTCGAACCAGGAATCGAAGGGCCAGTTGTCAAAGGGCCAACGACCCGACGAAGTCGCAATCGGGTTCCAGCGAGTGATGGTGGTCAATTATGACTCTCCTTTCTGAATGTGGATGGCTTTCGCCAATTGATTGATGTCTCAGATAATAAAAATAGACACGATGCGTGTCAAGTATCGTCTTCAACATGTTACAATCAAAGTCATCCACATTACTCAACCATTGAAACGTCAAGCGGAACCAACACCAAACAAGGAAAACGATGGCTCTATCCCGTCAAGATTTGACCAACTCTGCCAACGAAGCGATCGACATAGCTCTCCGCATCCTGATGGAGCGACGCCAGAATCAACTGGATCCAGAGCACATACTTCTGGGCATGATCTCATTGCAAGATAGTCCGGCGGTTAAGATCTTCGACACGTTGGAGGTCGACGTCAAACAGCTCGTCACGGAGTTAATGCAACTGATTGACAGCAAGCCGCGTGCCATCGGTATGTCAGGCGCGCGCATGCAGGCATATCAGACTCCGCGCACGCAAAACGTATTCAATCGTGCATCCACAATCCAGAAGAAAACCTTTAGGGATGCATTGGTGAGCGTCGACCACCTTCTAGTTGCGATCGTGGAAGAGGCGGACGGTCAACTGGCGAAGGTCTTTTTCAACCACGACATCACGTCTGATCGCGTCTACGTGGCAGTCCACGATCTGCGTGGAACCGCGCGTGTAACCTCGCCAGACGCCGAGCGCGAGTATGGCACGCTGAAGAAATTCACAACGGACCTATCCGCACTCGCCCGTGAAGGGAAACTCGACCCGATTGTCGGCAGGGATTACGAGGTTCGACGTGTGATGCAGACGCTGACGCGCCGCACGAAGAACAACCCGGTTTTGATTGGGGACGCTGGTGTCGGGAAGACTGCGATTGTTGAAGGCTTGGCGCAGTTGCTGGTTGCCGGTGACGTGCCACCGATGCTTGCAGGCAAGCGGGTTCTCGCACTTAATATGGGCGACCTTCTCGCCGGGGCCAGGTTCCGCGGCGAATTCGAGGAGCGCCTGAAGTCCGTCATTGAAGAGGCACAAGCATCCGCCGGGGAGATCGTCCTATTCGTCGATGAGATTCACTCCGTGGTTGGTGCCGGGACTGGTTCGGATGGATCGTTGGATGCAGCCAACATGATGAAGCCTGCATTGGCGCGTGGCGATTTGCAGGTTGTCGGCGCAACCACGCCCGAGGAGTACCGTCGATTCATCGAACGCGATTCGGCACTTGAGAGGCGATTCACTCCCATATGGATTGAGGAGCCGGATCAAGAAGCGGCGAACGAGATGCTGCAATCTCTGCGTTCAAACTACGAAAACCACCACAACGTTACGTTTAGTGACGCTGCGATTCGCGCCGCGGTAAAACTTAGTGACCGCTACATCACGGATCGAAATCTGCCGGACAAAGCGGTTGATTTGATTGACGAAGCTGCAGCGAAGGCTCGCATCGAACGCTCGCGTAAATTGCCAGTTGACGGCAACGAAAATGGTCATCCACCGGAGACACTCGAGATTGACGAAAGAGACGTGGCCAAATTAATCTCCGAAAGGGTAGGGGTGCCACTCGATCAACTCGTTGAAGAGGAGATTGACAAGCTTCTCAAGCTGGAGGACCGTCTGCACGAGCGCGTGATTGGTCAGGATCGCGCGGTAGGTACGTTGGCCGACGCGGTTAGGCGCGGTCGCATGGGACTGAAAGATGCAACACGTCCGACGGGAGTATTCCTCTTCATGGGTCCGACTGGCGTGGGCAAGACGGAGTTGGCGAAAGCACTTGCCGAGTTCATGTTCGATGACCCCAACCACATTATTCGGCTCGACATGTCTGAGTACTCAGAGCAACACTCGAGTGCGCGCATGATTGGCGCACCTCCCGGATACGTTGGCTACGATGACGCAGGCCAGTTAACTGAAGCGGTTAGGCGTCGTCCATACTCGGTGGTGTTGCTGGATGAGATTGAGAAGGCTCACCCGAGCGTTTACGACAACATGTTGCAGATCTTCGACGATGGCCGCTTGACTGACGGTCACGGCCGCACCGTCGACTTCACGAATACGATCATCATAATGACGAGCAATCTCGGCACGTCCGACCAAAACCGGACGTCGTTGGGGTTTGCAGCGAGTTCTGGCGTGGACGACCAAGGCGGGTTCGATTCACCTGGTTTGACCAAGCGACATCAGGACGCTCTGAAATCTAGGTTCGCGCCAGAGTTTCTGAACCGAATCGATGAGATCATCGTATTCGACCCATTGGGACGCACGGAGATCGACCAGATTGTCAAGAAGTTCGTGCGACAGGTAGAAGAACGCCTCGAGGATCGAAACATCACGATCGATCTAACTAAAGCTGCAATCGATTGGTTGGCGACACGGGGTTATGACTCTTGGATGGG
Organism: Dehalococcoidia bacterium; assembly: GCA_965221625.1. Lineage (GTDB taxonomy): Bacteria > Chloroflexota > Dehalococcoidia > Lucifugimonadales > Lucifugimonadaceae > Bin127. Next base: position 1,896,722 of record OZ244903.1, on the reverse strand, counting down.
TGCGAGACCGATGGCGAGGGCGATTCAACGTTACATCGAATCTCCGTTGGCAACCGGACTTATCAAAGGCGAAATCGAAGAAGGCCAGCATGTGGTGATCGACCTAGTGGACGGAGGAGTCGTTTTCGATGCTGGGCGGCAAGAAATTGGCGAAGCGTCTGAGTCGAAAGGCGCACCAATAGCGGTTTAGGCACAGACGAACCTTTAGAATCGCCGCATGGCACCAAGCGATTCGCTAAAGCCCGGCGATTCAGAGGTTCGACGAGACGGGATTGTTGTAGGGACGGACCCGTCAGGTAGAGCAGTATCCTCAGCCACGGCGGCGCGCCAACTCCCGCTCAACCGAGGCAACCTGGCACATTCCTGGCTGCGCTTTCTAGCGAACAACCCGAAGTGGATTCAGCTCGGGATCTGGACCGTAGTACTCGGCTCCATGGCAGTCGGGTTGCTGATGTGGTTCGGTGGCTATCTCCACATCACCGATGCCGGCTATCCGGCTATCTTCTATCTGAACCTCATCGGTTCGGCGACGATCATCTTGCCGTTGCCGGGGTCACTCGCAGCTTGCATCGCTGCTGAATCTTCGCTCGGTTTCAATCTGATCCTCATCGGCGTCATCGGTTCAGCTGGAGCGACGTTGGGCGAAATCACCGCCTATCTCGCCGGGTACGCCGGGCAGAGCGTCGTGTCGAACTTGAAATGGTATGAACGCGTGCACGACTTGATGGAGCGTCGAGGAGGCATCACCATATTCATCGTCTCGGTAATACCTACACCGTTCTTCGACCTCGCGGGCATCGCTGCCGGCGCACTCGGATACTCATTTCGCAAGTTCATGACTTATGTCTTCCTTGGAAAGACGATACGTCTTGTGCTGATGGCGTACGCTTGCCGTCAAGGCATAGATTGGTTGCGTACCATCTACGAGCTGAACTTCCCAATCTGAAATCGCGGTCCGAAAATCGGAATGTGCGTAATTTCTGACAGGTATTGAACGGTGTCCGTCGAACCACTTGAGACCTCGGAGACTTTCGCAGATTCCACATCGGTGATCGTCGTTGCGGCTGGGTCGTCGAATCGCATGGGCGGCACCGACAAGCTTGAGTTGATGCTGGGGCCGCGTCCGGTTCTATGGCACTCGCTCAACGTGTTTGCGCGATGTGATGCCGTATCGCGGATGGCACTGGTGACAAGGTCCGAGAAACTTGATGAAACACGTGCATTGGTAAACAAATGGCAATTCGGCAAACCGATCAACGTGGTCGCTGGCGGCACAAGGCGGCAAGACTCCGTCAAATGCGGCATCGACGCATTGATCTCGCTCGGGGATGTATCCGAGTACATCGCGGTGCACGATGCGGCGCGACCGTTAGTTGATGGGACGATTCTGATGCGAGGTTTGATCGCAACCAGTCACGTCGGTGCGGCAATTCCTGCCACGCCTGTTAAGGACACGATTAAGCGAGTAGAGCACGGGATCGTCGTCGAAACACCTGACCGAAACTCGACGTATGCGGTCCAAACGCCGCAGGTATTTCGCCGCGATGTCCTCATCGCCGCTCACGAGACTGTGCCATTTGACGTGTCAGACGATGCGGCGATGGTCGAAACCGCCGGCGGGTTGGTCGGGATTTTCGAGGGAGCTGAAACCAACATCAAGATCACTACGCCGAACGACTTTATGACGGCCAAAGCCATTGTTGGAGCAAGGTCAAGTGACCTTTCAGGAAGCCGACAGAATTTCCGCTACGGCACCGGTTTCGACGGACACCGTTTGGTTGATGGCGGTCCGTTGACCCTCGGGGGCATCCAAATCGAATTCGCGATGCATCTCGAAGGACATTCGGACGGCGACGTCTTGCTTCACGCAGTCGCTAGTGCCATACTTGGTGCCGCCGGGATGGGAGATTTGGGCAGCAACTTCCCATCGTCTGATCCTAGGTACGAAAACGTTGCGAGTAGGTACTTCCTCACCAAAGCTCGTGATCGCGGTTTGGCGCAAGGTTGGCAGATCGACCATATCGACGCAACGATCATTGCTCAACGTCCGCGCCTGTCCGGCTATACGGCTCAGATGGTTGAGTACATCGCAGACGCGCTGGCATTAGCCACCAGTGGAGTCAACGTCAAGTTGACTTCCACCGATCATGTCGGTGCGATTGGGAGTGGCGAAGGAATCGCATCGCAGGCGATAGTTACGCTTAAGAGATAGTCTCTTCGGTTAGTAGAATCTCGCCGAGTGTACGCCTTTCAAGCTTGGGTTCGGTCCATGCATCTGTACAACACCCTCACCCGCAAGAAGGAAGAATTCAAGCAGATTAGCGACCCTGTGCGGATGTACGTGTGCGGCGTCACGACTTACGACGAACCTCACTTGGGCCACGCCCTGGCAACGGTGATCTTTGAGGTGTTGCAGTCCTACTTGCGCTATCGAGGCGTCAACGTTTTACGTGTGCAAAACTTTACCGACATCGACGACAAGATAATCGACCGTGCCGCAGAGTTGGGCATCGACTGGTATGAACTGACGCAAACGCACATCGATTCGTTCCTCGAAGCTATGGATGGATTGAACGTAAAGCGTGCGGAGGTCCATCCGCGGGTTACCGAAGAGATGGATGAGATTATTGCTATCATCGGCGAGTTGATCGAATCAGACGCAGCGTACGAAACCGGTAGTTCGGTGTACTACCGAGTTCATCGCGATGAGGACTACGGTAAGCTGAGCGGCCGCACGCTCGACGGCGTCGAGGAACTCGCACGTCTTGAACCGGACACGCTCAAGGAAAATCCCGAAGACTTCGCACTCTGGAAGGCGTGGAAACCCGGCGAACCATCGTGGGAGAGTCCGTGGGGACCCGGCCGTCCGGGTTGGCACATCGAGTGCAGCGCGATGGCGCGACGCTACCTTGGCAATCAGGTTGACATCCACGGGGGCGGATTGGACCTCGTGTTTCCCCACCATGAGAACGAGGTCGCCCAGTCGGAATCGGCGACCGGCGTCGTGCCATTTGCTAGATTTTGGGTTCACAACGGACTACTCCGTATGGGTGGCGATGAGAAGATGTCGAAGTCGTTAGGGAACTACGTGACAGTCCTAGACGCACTGAAGACCTACTCCAGCGACGCCATCAGGGTTTGGATTTTTCAGAGCCACTATCGCAGTCCAGCCACCTACGATCCTGAGCATCTAGTAGCTGCCGAACGCGCGGTACGTAGGCTCCGCCAAGCCGCGGACATCGCTGCTGTTGATTGTGCCGTCGGCGAGAGTTTCGATGCCTCGCATATCAAGCAGCGATTCATTGATGCTATGGATGACGATCTCAACACGCCTAGAGCTTTAGCGGCGATATTCGATCTAACCCGCGAGATCTTTTCCGCTCACTCGGAGGGTTGGGATGTTTCGGCTGGCCAATCGACGCTTCGCGAGTTGACTGGCGTACTGGGCATCACATTGGAGGAGCCTGGATCGGGCGATGCAGAAAATGTCGCCGAAATAGAAGGATTGATCTTGACCCGTCAGGAAGCGCGTGATCGGCGAGACTACGCTGAGGCGGATGCGATTCGTGACCGACTAGCGGATATGGGGGTTGAGATAATGGATACGCCGCAAGGAACGACTTGGCGACGGTAGGGGACTGTTCAACCGCCAAAACGCACGTTGGCGATAGCCAGTGCGACGAACACGATTGTCAGGACGATCGTCGAACGGAACAGCAGTCGCTCCACGCCGCGCCGAACCCGGAACGTGCTCTCCGCTTGGCCGAAGACTGACGGATTGTTGCCGCGCGCCTGCAAGAGCAGGACTACGATCATGACAATCGCCAGGAACAGAAGCGATATCTGAAACCACATACCTATAGATTAATTCACTCGCATCATCGCTTCAGCTGTTCGGCACTCCGTTATTCGGCGAGTGCATCCCGCAATAACTCCGTGACCACCTGGGCGTCGGCACGTCCGCGCGTGGCGCGCATCACCTGACCCATGAGGAAGCGAATGGCGTTCTGCTTGCCGCTACGGTAATCCTCGACCGCAGACGCATTTTTCGCCAAGACTTCCCGAATGATCGGCGTCAGTTCGTCGGCGTCTCCCATCGCGTCCAAACCAAGTTGGTCAATCACCGCGTCCGGGTCTGAACCGTGCTCAAACATCTCGATGAAGACTCGCTTCGCCGAGTTGTTGTTAATCTCTCTGGATTGGAATTTTCGAACCAGCTTTGCTAATGCGGTCGGTTCAACCTTGGTTTCCTGCATCCGGTCGATCCCCGACTCATTCATCGCGCGTGCCATTTCGCCGTTCAACCAGTTGGCGGTTTCCTTCGCAAAGTCGGACTGCTCCTTCTCACCTTCGTCCGCCACGGTGGACATTACCGACTCAAAGTATTCCGCAGTGGCGCGAGTTTCCACGATTAACGAAGCGTCGTAGTCCGAGAGTCCCCAGGTTTCAACGAGTCGTCGTTTCTTGGCTAGCGGCAACTCCGGCATCGCATTCTGCACGCCGTAAACCCAATCTTTGCTGATCCTCAAAGGCGGGATGTCAGGTTCCGGGAAGTAGCGGTAGTCGTGTACGTCTTCCTTCGAACGCTGCGGCACCGTTCGCTTGTCGCCGTCCATCCAGCCACGGGTTTCTTGGACTACGCGTTCGCCGTTGATGATCGCCTTAATCTGACGCTCTACTTCGTAATCGACCGCCTCGCATACAGCGCGCGTACGGTTCATGTTCTTTACCTCGACTTTTTCGCCCAGGTCCTGAGAACCTGTGGGGCGCACGCTGATGTTGGCGTCGCATCTGAATGAACCTTCCTCCATGTTGGCGGTGCTGACTCCCAAGTACCGAATGATGGACTGCAAAGTAGTTATGTAGGCTTCGACCTGCTCGGAGCTCCGGAGGTCCGGTTCAGTCACGATCTCCATGAGTGGGACACCGGCCCGATTGATATCCAATAGCGAGTGCGTCACCGATCCAGTCGGCGAGTCGATGTGGACTAGCCTAGCTACGTCTTCTTCCATATGCACCCGGTTGATGCCGACTCTGCAGGGTTCTGGGGTCGGCAAATCCAACCATCCATCGAAGCAAATGGGCTCGTCGTACTGCGAGATTTGGTACCCCTTCATCAAGTCGGGATACGTGTACTGCTTGCGATCGAATTTCGTGACTGCTGCAATCTGACAGCTCAAGGCGAGACCGATGGATATCGCCGACTCTACGGCGCGCCGATTCACCACCGGCAGAGTGCCGGGCAGTGCCATCGACACCGGATCGACGAGCGTGTTCGGCGAAGCCTTTTGGTATCCGGCACCTGACCAAGAAAACATCTTGCTCGAAGTGTTGAGTTGGACGTGCGTCTCTAGTCCGATTACGGCCTCAAATTCTGTGTCGCTCATATTCCTAATTCCGTCAATCTTGCCACGTTCGATTCTCTACACCATGCAAATGATCGGTAGAACCGTGAGTTTCAGACAACATCCCAATCGAACCAGTGGTCTGGAGCCACCAACGGCACGAATACGCATTCCAGCCCCAAACATACGCTGAACTTCGAGTCGCTTTCGCCTTCCCTCGTCACGATGGCAAGCCGTTGCTGTCTCGATTTGCCGACGGGAATGACTAGGCGCGCGCCAATCTTCAATTGTTGAGCCAACGCGCTGGGGATTCTTGGTGCCGCCGCGCCGACAATCACGCCGTCGTACGGTGCAGAAGCGAAATAGCCTAAATCGTCATCTCCGACATCGCGCACGTCAACGTTGTGGTACCCGAGTCGCGCCAATCGCGAACGCGCCGCGTCCGCTAGTTCTTTCACCCTTTCCACGGCAACGACTTCCTGCGCCAGCAATGACAAAATCGCGGCCTGATATCCGGATCCGCATCCTACGTCCAAAACCCGACGCGCACCGGCTGGCAAACGCAACTGCGTGATCATGTGGGCCACCAAACTCGGTTGCGAGATCGTCTGCCCATGCCCGATCGAAAGTGCCCGATCTTCTGCTGAGCGATCTAGTTGCGAATGGGGTACAAATTCTCGCCGCGATACCGCGATACTAGCTTCGATGACATCTGGATCGAGATCCCGACGTGACCGTAGCGCGATCTCAATGTCCGCCGCGCGGTCTATGCCAATCGCAGCGATCTCCGGATCGCTTCTTCGACCGATTAGTTCCTTAATCTTTGGCATCATCTCAATCTGAATCGTACGTCAATGGATAACGACTGCGAGCGAAGCAGCCTTCACGGTTCCGAAAGATGCGCCTGCCACGGTTGAGGAAGCTACTATAGGGGCAGATGCGACTGCTGGTAGAATGTGGTTAGCATATCCATGCGGGTTTGCCGCGGATCAAAGCGATCACGGATAGTCTGACCCAACCTGCATCTGGCAACCACGCACGCGCAGTTAGAGCGAGATAACGAGGCTAGTTGACGACGCAAGAACGACTTACCATCTCACGCGAGTCGAAACTCGAGGACACCGGTTACAAGTGGGGGTTCTCCACCGAAGTCGAGATGGAGCTCGCACCGAAGGGCATCAATCCCGACATAGTTCGGCTCATCTCGGACAAGAAAGGCGAACCCGACTGGCTTCTTGAGTGGCGTCTGAAAGCGTTCGAGTACTGGGGCCAACTCAAGGTTGCAGACAGCGAACCCAGATGGGCGAAGCTGCGTTACCCGGAGGTCGACTACCAAGACATCTACTACTACGCGGCGCCGAGCGGATTCGACGACGCCCCGAAGAGCCTCGACGAAGTCGACCCGGAGATGCTCGAAACCTTTGAGAAGTTGGGCATACCGCTTCATGAGCGCGAACGATTAGCTGGAGTTGCCGTCGATGCAGTGTTCGACTCCGTTTCGGTGGCAACCACATATGCCGACCAGTTGGAAGAGCGCGGCATCATCTTCTGCTCATTCACCGAGGCAGTCCAAAACCATCCCGAACTGGTCCAGAAATATCTCGGCTCCGTAGTCCCGTACACCGACAACTTCTTCGCTGCGCTCAACTCCGCAGTGTTTTCCGACGGTTCGTTCGCATACGTGCCGCCAGGCGTACGATGTCCGATTGAATTGATGACCTACTTCCGCATCAACACCGAAGGCTCCGGACAGTTCGAGCGTACCCTGATCGTCGCCGACGAAGGTGCGTATGTCAGCTATCTCGAGGGTTGTACCGCACCGATCCGGCGAACTAGCCAGCTACACGCGGCTGTAGTCGAGCTGGTCGCACTCGATCGGGGCGAAATCAAATACTCGACCATTCAGAACTGGTATCCCGGTACTAAAGACGGAGAAGGCGGCGTGCTCAACTTCGTAACGAAGAGGGGCATGACGGGCAACGATGCCAAGATTTCGTGGACACAGGTGGAGACGGGCTCCGCAATCACATGGAAGTACCCATCTGTGATCCTTCGAGGTGACAACTCTGTCGGTGAGTTCTACTCGGTTGCGTTGACTAACAACTACCAACAGGCTGACACCGGCACAAAGATGATCCACATGGGGAAAAACACCAAGTCGACCATCGTGTCGAAGGGCATCTCTGCGGGCCATGGTGAAAACACTTACCGCGGCGGAGTGAAAATTCTTCCCGGTGCCGAAAACGCGACCAACCACACACAATGCGACTCGCTGCTAGTAGGCGATCAATGCGGTGCCCACACTGTGCCGTACATCGAAGTGCGCAACCCTTCCGCACGGTTGGAGCATGAAGCAAGTACATCGAAGGTGAGTGACGAGCAGCTCTTCTATCTCATGTCGCGCGGCATATCAGAAGAAGATGCTCACCACATGATCATCACCGGTTGGAGTCGCGACGTCATCAAGGAGCTACCGTTCGAGTTCGCGCTCGAGGCAGGGCAGCTGCTCAAGGTCAGCCTCGAAGGTGCCGTCGGTTAGTCGCGATTGATGACGCGCCGAACCGATCTGGATCCCTTACGAGCAATCGAAATAGAGCGCGTTCCGACGCGCAAGGACGAAAATGCTCAAAATCGACAATCTGCAAGCCGCCGTCGCCGACAGCGATGAACAAATACTGAACGGTATCAATCTCGATGTGTCTGCTGGTGAAGTCCACGCCATCATGGGACCGAACGGGAGTGGCAAGAGCACCTTGGCGAACGTGTTGATGGGCAAGCCCGATTACGCCGTCACTGGTGGCGACATCACTGTTGACGGAGAGAGCATCGTAGACCTGCCACCGGACGAACGCGCGCATCTTGGCATGTTCCTTGCCATGCAATACCCGTCAGAAGTGCCTGGCGTTCGTCCTTGGCAGTTCCTCAAAGCAGCAAAAGACGCAATCGACGAGGCGAACGGCAGGAAGAAGATGTCGGTGCGACAGTTCTCACAACTCTTCGACACAAAGGTCGCCGAAGTCGGCGTCAACGAGGATCTGATTAAGCGCTCGTTGAACGAAGGATTCTCGGGCGGCGAAAAGAAGCGGAACGAGGTGTTGCAGTTGCAGGTTTTGGCACCGCGCATCGCAATCATGGATGAGACCGATTCTGGCCTCGACATTGACGCGCTGCAGGCTGTGGCAGACGGCGTCAACCAGATGCGCTCTCCGGAACGTTGCTTTGTGATCGTCACTCACTATCAGCGACTCTTACGTTACGTTCGCCCCGACTTCGTACACGTCTTGGTCGACGGCAAGATTGTCGATTCGGGAGACGCCACGTTGGCTGAGAAAGTCGAACAGAGCGGATATCGAGATTACGTTGCAGCCTAACTCCTGAGGGCAACGAAGCAACCAAGAACGAATGATCACACCCACCGTCCCGACCAACGTGCCGCAGCACCTCAGTACTTACCGCGACGATTGGACGCACCTCGTTGATGCGCAATCGGATGACGGACTCGTTGGCTCATATGTAGACCAACTCCGGCGCAACGCTTGGCAAGAGTTCGAGCGGATCGGTTTCCCGGTGCATCGACGGGGAAACGAAGAGTGGAAGTACACAGATCTCCGGGAGATTGACCGTATCGGTTTCCGCTTCGGCGGAAAGTCTGCGCCACCCAATCGCAATGAAGTTGAGGCACTAGTACCGTTGCCCGACTCATGGATGAACGTCGTTTTTGTGGACGGCAAGCACGCTCCCGAGCTTTCCGACAGCTACAACCTGCTCATAGGTTCGAAGGTAAGTGGCATCATCGATGGTCCGATTTTGGGTCGACTCGCACCTTTCGCCAACGACGGGTTTGTTGCGTTGAACACTGCGTTTTTGGCGGATGGGATATGCGTTGAGATCGACGATGCCACTACGGTGAATCGACCGCTGCACTTTGTGTTCGTCACAACTCAATCCGATGGCGCGAGCCGAGCCGTGTTTCCGAGGTTCGCGATTGATGTCGGAGCGGGAAGTTCCGCCACTTTAATCGAGACCCATGTAGCGGCCTCTGAAGGTCCCCATCTGTCGGTGCCAGTCGGAGAAATCACGCTGAAGCAGAACGCCGAATTGAACCATTTCCGGTTGCAGATGGACGGCGACAATTCCTACCACTTCGCGACGACTCGGGTGGTGCAGTCCGAAGGATCCGCATACGCCTCAACCTCTTTCGCTTTGGGGTCGTCCATCGGCAGAAACGACGTGCATACTCAGCTTGACGGCGAGCATGCCGAGTGCACGTTGCACGGGGTGTACATCACGACCGCTTCACAGCACCAAGACAACGAGATTAGCACCACCCACGCGAAACCGCACTGCAAGACAGACCAGTATTTCAAGGGCATTCTTTCGGGCCGATCCCGCGCCGTCTTCAGTGGCAAGATCACCGTCGAGCGTGGTGCGCAGAAGACTGACGCGAACCAAAAAGATCTCAATCTGCTCTTGTCGCATGGTGCCGAGGTCGACACGAAGCCGTCCCTCGAGATCTACGCGGATGACGTAAAGTGTGCCCATGGCGCAACGGCCGGGCACGTTGACGAAAACACGCTCTTTTATCTCCAATCTCGAGGCGTCGACTACGCCACGGCGCAGGCGATGTTGATTCGCGGTTTCGCGACTGAAATCCTTGACGAGTTCGAGGATGAAGTGTTGGGCGAGTTTCTCTCGGCAAAGTTGGACGAGGTGATGCCATCTCTCCAAGCAGCCTCGGATACCGTCGGAACTGCCTAACCGCGCCGGTATCGAAGCATGGCCGCGTCTATAATCGCGTCGTGTTTTGACGTCCGGTGAAATCACCGCGATCGAGAATTGTCCCGCAATGCGCGACGGGTTCGGACATCTAGATGAGGTAAATCGGCACATCGTCGAAGATCATCTGCTGAACCCGCGCAACAGCAAACCGCTCGAAGTCTTCAACGCTCAAGCATCGCTCGACAACCCATCCTGCGGTGACGAAGTACGCGTACGGTTAATGATTCAAGATGCGCGGATTGGTGGCATCAGTGCGCAAGGCATCGGTTGTGCCATCTGTAAGGTGTCCGCTTCAATCATGACCGAGGTCGTCGATGACGTTGCGGTCGCAGACGTATCGGGGGTTGCGAATGCGATTAGGAGTGTGTACTCAGATCGTGGGCAGTTGTCAGCCTCTGAACTTGATGAGCTTGGCGATGCGATAGCGTTGCATGGGGTTTCGCGTTTTCCGATCCGAGTGAAATGTGCGTTGTTGGCGTGGATGGCCTTGGAAGACGCCATCTCGCCCACCAGAGTTAATCTACCGGACGCGATCTGACAGCCACAACCGGGACAACCAGAATGAGTCTGCCCGGTATGGATTTGGTGCAACGTCACGCAAGTGCGACCACCAGAGCCAGTGCGACACCTGTGCCGCTACGTTGACTAAGTATCGTCCGCGAAGGATCGCGCGCTGGATTTCCATCACCAACGCCTTCCGTCGAACGGGATTGAACTCGCCAACCTGTCGTTCAATCAGATCGTCTAATTCTGGATCCGAATACCCAGTAGAATTCCACGGTCCGTTGCTATGGTGCACCGCGAATAAGGTTGACGTGACACTGCTCTGTGGAGGCGATGCACCGACATAGACGTCAAAGTCACCGTACGTCCACACGTCCTCACCAAAGGTCCGGGTTGATACTGCTTCAACGGTGGTAACCAATCCGATGGAACTCATGGCGGCTGCCAATGACCGAGCTGTGTTCATGTAGGCGTCGCCAAAACGGCCAACGCGAATATTGAGAACGAAGCCTCTCGGCACGATGCCCGTTTCGAGCAATTGCAACAATCCGACTCGGTCATCGAAGAATTGCTCAATCTCCGATTGGTTCAGAAGCCACTCCGGGTCGTTCACGGGCAAACCTACAGTCATGAACGACTGATACTGGTTCTCAGGACCGATATGGGATGCCGGATCCCACGCGTTGAAGATTGCGTTGCGTACATCAGTTGAACCCAATGGTTCTCGATTGAGGTTAAACGCCACTTCGATTCCTGTGGAAGCGTCGTGGGTTGCTGACCATCGAAGCTCTTCGAACGTAGCGGCCGCATCCATGACACCCCCTACGGATGGTTGTGCTAGATCCAAACGACCAGTGCGCAACGAGATGACGCGAGTTTGCGGATCCTCGATCACCTCTATGTCGATGCCGTCCATGCGTGGCAATCCTTCGAAATGGTAGTCGGCGTTGGCACGGAAACGCATTCGGTTTGCGCTAAAGGATTCCAAGATCCAAGGACCGGTGCCGATAGTTGGCCCCTCGAGGAGACCGTCCTGCAACTCCAATGCTTCAGGTTGGACGATTGACGCTCGCGCATCCGCCAACTTGTCGAATATCTCAGCGTCGTGGATCGAGAGATCGATAAGGACCTCGTGCGTTCCGTTGACGTGGGTGCCGCCAATCGTCCTGACGAGTTGGGAGTTCGGGAACTTTGGATCACCAAGTCGGTCGAGGCTAAACTTCACGTCTTCCGCCGTTAGCGCGCGGTCAAGCTGATGCTCGGTGCGTTGCCAACGCACGTCGTCACGCAACTCGACGGTCAGAGTACCAGTCGCGTCGAGTGCCCAATCGGAGCAGAGGTCGCAAGTGATGTCCCTCGCTGCCATCGATCGCAGCGGTTCATATCGAGAAGTGAAAGCATCAACCCCGCTCTGCGGCTCTGCCGGCTGCAACCATCGGTAGCGGAATATCCGCGAATACGCGATACCCGGTCCCCAACCGGCGAGGATGGGAGAAACTGAGAGATGGATGTCCTGATGCGGTGCCGGTTGCGGAACTGCGACTCGCAAAACCCCGCCTCGCAGTCCGACGATCGGCGGTTCCGAAGGTGTTGCGGTTGGCACAGCGGTCGGTGAAGCCGTTAACTGCGGGACTGAAGACGCGGTCGCCGTTGGGGTTGGCGGAACATTTGGCACCGGAGTCGATGTCGGTACAGGTGTCGGAGTGTCGGTCGGTCGGTCTGCCGGGCGTGGTGTTGCAGTGGCAACTGGCGTGCTTGTCGGCGTCGGTGTAAACACCGGACTCGGTTCAGCCGTCGGGTCGATCACCACGGTCGGTCTAGAAGGCGTCGACGTCGGAATACTCGTCGCCATTGGGGAGACTGTGGGAGCATTCGTTGGTGCTGCAGTCGGCTCGACGGTTGCTGTCGGCTCATCCGAGCTGCAAGCCAACGCCAACAGCGCGTAGGTCGCACTCAATGAGATTAAGACGGTAGGAATTCGGCGGATCACTACATCGCCTGTCTGAACCAATCGACCGTCTTTCGCAAACCCGCCTCAAGGCTCGTCGAAGCTACCCAACCGAGGTCCGTCTTTGCTCGAGTTGCATCCAGTGAAATCTTGTCGATGTCGCCAGGACGCGGCGGTCCGTAGCGAACCGAGTTGCCGTAGTCAGTTAGATCTGCGAGGAGGTTGAAGATGCTACTGACCGATACTCCTATTCCCGTGCCCAAGTTGTACGGTCCCGGCCGCTTAGCATCGTGAACAACGACAACCCCGTTGATGAAGTCGGAGTAGTAGATGTAATCACGTTCGTTGCTTCCATCTCCGAAGATCGTGATGGGTTTTCCGTCCAACATTGCTCGGGCGAATATGGCGATGACGCCTGCTTCACCGTGTGGGTTCTGTCGGGGACCGTAGATATTGGCCGGACGCACAATTCCATAGTCAATGCCGTAGAGGTGGGCGTACGCGCGCAAGTAAATCTCGATCGCCAACTTCGATACACCATACGGCGAAAGCGGTTGCGTTTCCATCGATTCTGTGGCTGGCAAATCTTCTCCCGGTACGTCGCCGTAGATGGCACCTCCGGTAGAGAAGTAGATGAAACGCGGGTTTCGCCCCATACTGCGCACTGCTTCGAGCAGGTTCAAGGTGCCGTCGATGTTGATGCCGGCGTCGAGTCTGGGATGTTTCGCCGATACAGCGACGCTGGCTTGTGCGGCCAGGTGGTAAACGGAATGCGGTGCGATCTTGTCAACGACGTCTACCAAAGCCGAGTCACGGATGTCGGCCTCGATGAACTCGGCGCGCTTGTTCAGATACTCGGGCGAGCTCGTTTCGAGGTTGTCTACGACGTAGACGCGTTCATTGCGATCAATCAGATGGTCGACGAGGTGGCTGCCGACGAATCCGGCACCCCCGGTAACGAGAGCTGTCGTTGGGGAGGTATTCAAGATTTGCTGATGTGAGATGTCGGTTACGGGGGCAGCGTGCCATGCGCTCGCAAGCACACGCACTACGTTGCGCAGATATCCATTATGCGCTAGCAGGTTGATACGCATGCCGACGCGATTGAGTTCCGTTTAGGTTAGGCGCGTAAAATGTGAGAGTCCGTTACGAGTCGAAGTTGGAGCAATTGATGACGCAAGAGATCCGGTTGATCGCCTCACGCCATTCAGCGTTTTACAGTCCGTTGATTTCGATGATCGCCGGCGGATTCCTTGAACAAGAGGGCTTGCACGGCACCTACGCACCTGCGGGGCCGGGACAGAACGCAGTCGTTGAGGTCGCAGAGGGTAGGGCTGACATCGGTCAATCTGCCGTATCCGGCAGTTGGACAGCACTTGACGCCGGAGACAAACCTGCCGTCGCTCATTGGGCGCAGATCAACACGCGAGATGGTTTCATCGTTGCCGCACGACAACCCGACGACGACTTCACTTGGGACAAATTACTCAACGAAAAGTTCCTATACGTCCATGGTGGACAACCCGAGGCGATGTTGCGGTACGGGCTCCACAACGTCGGAATCGAACTGTCTTCGATTGATGGGATCGAGTCGGGCGGTGCCGAGGAGATGATGGTGCAGTGGAGCAATGGCGAAGGTTACTATTTCCACGAACAAGGTGCCTATCCGCAGCAGCTCGAGCACGAAAACAACGGACACATCGTAGGTTCGATCGGCGAGATTGTGGGACCGACTGCGTTTAGCAGCCTAATCGCCCGGTGGGACTGCGTTGAGGGAGACGATGCGCGGCGAATCGCCACCGCATATCGAGCATCACGCGAATGGGTCAACACCGCAGATCCGACCGATGTTGCACTGGCAGAAGCACCGTTTTTCCCAAACATCTCAGTCGAAGCAACCGCCGCAGCCGTCGACTACTACCAAGATCTCGGCACCTGGGATGGCGACATTGAAATCCCGGTTGATCTGTACGAATCGGCACTAGACGTCTTTGAACACTCCAACATGGTTAGTGCCCGCCATCCGTACGATCAAGTAGTGGTGCCGCCTCCGGCGTGATTTTGTGCGCTCTACCGAGGTTTAATCGGGATTAGGCATCCTTCCGACACCAAAGCTTTGAGGGCATTTGTGACTCCGCGTTGATCGGGTCCTGCAACGTGCGAGTCTGCCGCTGATCGCACTGCTGGATGGGCGTCTCCGACCGAAACCCCGAATCCCGCGAATTCGATCATCTCGAGATCGCCTAACCCGTCGCCGAAAGCGACGAAATCGTCAGGTTTCAGGCCTAGGTAGTCGGCCAACCACATCAAGGCTCGAACCTTACCGGCTCGTGGAGATCCGACTTCGCAGAAGTGGGGCAGCGAGTGCGTTACCTCGGCAGACGGCCCCAACAGTTCGGTTACTGCTGCGACATGCGGTTCCATCTCACGCGCGTCGCAGATGCCCAACACGACGGTCGGCAACTTCTTCGCCAACGGCATAAGGTCGTCGACCTCAACCAGTTTGGCTCGGTGTCGTTGCGCGTAGTCGTTGTCGATTTCGTTCAACTGCGTAATGTAGACGTCGTCCTCCACGTACACCCTTACGTTGAGTCCGCGCTCGACGAAGAACCGGATCGCCTCCGCGGCGGTGTGCTCATCAAGACGCTCGTGCAAGAGCACGCGACCATCGACTGGATCGACTGCCATGGCACCTTGGTAGCAGATTAAGGGGGCGTTGGCACCAACCTCTGTGTGAACGCGCCAAGCAGACGCGCGCATGCGTCCGGTGGCGATCGAAAATGGTATGTCGTTTCCCGTGATTTCACCCACGACGCGTTTGAGAGCGTCGGACGGACTCGCGTTTAGTCTTGATAGGAGAGTGCCGTCGATATCCGATACGATTGCCGAATATGCCTTGTCGAAATGCAATGTTGATAGTCAGTCGGTGAGTCGGTAGATGCGATTCAAATCGATGTCACCCCGCATGATTTTATGGGCGATCTTTATCGCAATCGCCATTTTCTTCATCATGCAAGCACTCGGCGGCGAACGGTGAAACAACCGTCAGTTCGTCGATTGAACCGACCGGCACCACGTCCAATTCGCCCAACTCTGCAGCCAGTTGTCGAACCGACCGTCTGATCAACGGGTGGATCACGTCCGGTGCGATTTCGTTTAGTGGTGAGATCACGAACGCTCGTTCATGCATCCTCGGATGGGGGACGACGAGATCGGGCGTTTCGATGACCGAAGCACCGATCAAAAGGATATCCAAATCTAGCGTGCGCGCCGCGTTCTTCCGCGTGCGGATGCGTCCAAGCTCATGTTCGATGCGAAGCAGTTCGTGCATCAAGTCTGCGGGTGCTAGTCCCGTCTCGATCTCGACGACCATGTTCAGGTACTTCGGTTGCACGTCGCCGACCTCGAAAGGGGCAGTCTCGTAAACGCGGGACAGCTTCCCAACCGCACCGACCGATGCCAACGCGTTGATGGCCGAACTCAGGTACCCGATGCGATCACCCAAGTTCGAACCGATCCCGACATGCACAGTGCGTGTTGATTGAGTGGTCACGACGTAGGTCCTACCGCGAGCAAACACCGTGTTGCATCTTAGTTCGATCCGCGGCCAGTCTCGGCGAGACGTGTTTGCAGTCCCGAGACGTAGTCGATTGGCGTTGTCAAACAGGATGTTCCTGTCCGCGGACAATGGCGTCGACAACCTTTGCGACCTTAACCATCTCCCTCACTTCATGCACTCGGATGATGTCAGCACCGTTGGCAATGGCGATGGCATTCGCGGCAGCGTTGCCTTCAACGCGTTGCTGCGGATTCGTGCCCAACACGGACCCCAAGAACGACTTCCTTGAAGCACCTACCAAGAACGGCATGTGATCCAAATCTGACTTGATCCGCGGCAGTTCCCGCAAGACACCGAGATTGTGCGACGTATTCTTCGCAAATCCGATCCCGGGATCGAGGATAATCTGATGCTTCTCAACGCCGGCGGCGAGGGCGATGCCCACCGCGCCGTGAAGGTCCGAAGCGACGTCGCGCGCGACATCGGCATACACGGCGTGTTTCCTGGTGTGACTGATGACGACGGGTTTACCATGCTTGGCAATCGTGCGGGCCATCAGGGCGTCCCCCAGCATCGACACGTCGTTTGCCATCTCAGCACCCAACGACAACGCGACATCGGCGACCTCCGATTTGCGAGTATCGATGCTAACCGGAATTCCCAATCTTTGCTTCAGCGCGGAGACCACGGGTGCAACCCGTTCGATCTCTTCCTCCGCAGAGACCGGTTCGGCATCCCTATAGACTGACTTCGGTCGAGTTGATTCACCGCCTACGTCAATGATGTCAGCACCTTCATCCTCCATCCGCACCGCTTGATCGATGGCATCATTCATCCAATCGTTGCCAGTTCGCATCACTCCATCGCCGGAAAACGAGTCGGGTGTCAAGTTGACGATACCCATCACGTAGGTCCGTGCACCCCAAACGAAGTCACTTTCTCCGATGGCGAGCACCTTAGGATCAACTGCAGTGGATTGATTTGAGATTGGCATCAGGTGTCGCAAATAACGGCGCGAGCAACAATCGAGTTTTCCTTCGGTAAGTTAGGATTCTATGTTGGTACTAAACTGAAATTGCAGGCGGCATTAGGTCCAACAACGAGGGTAAGGCGATTACTGCGCAACTAAACACTGACAGTTCTACGAGCACGTTCGAAGCACGTTTGGAGCGACTGCAATCACGACGATCGGAAGCGCGGAAGGGCGGAGGCGATCGGCGCATCGAATCGCAGAAAAGCCGCGGCAAACTGACCGCACGCGAACGCCTCGCGAAACTGTTCGACGACGGCAGTTTCTCCGAGATTGACACCTTCAACACGCATCGTTCCACCGATCTTGGGCTCGACAAACTTCGCTACGAAGGCGACTCTGTTGTTACGGGTTGGGGGAAGGTTGGAGGACGCACGGTATTAGCTTACGCCCAAGATTTCACCGTTCTTGGCGGTTCACTCTCACAGATCGCGGCTCAGAAGATTTCGAAGGTGATGGATTATGCCGTCAAAATCGGTGCTCCGGTCGTCGGCATCAATGACTCCGGCGGTGCCCGAATTCAGGAGGGCATAGATTCGTTGGCAGGTTACGGCGAGATATTCCGGAGGAACACACTAGCCTCGGGAGTGATCCCACAAATCACCGTAATCGCCGGTCCTTCAGCCGGTGGTGCTGTCTACTCGCCCGCGATGACCGATTTCATATTCATGGTCGAGTCGATCGGACAAATGTACATCACCGGTCCGGACGTCGTTCGATCCGTCACCGGCGAGGACGTGACGCACGACGATCTTGGCGGCGCGGGCATGCATGCCACGACCTCCGGGGTCGCCCATTATGCCGCGGCGGACGAAGACAGCTGTTTCGCCGACGTGCGCAGGTTGCTTGGATATCTCCCATCGAATAACGCATCGTCCGCACCCGCGAACAGTTGCGAGGATCCGCTCGACCGTCGATGTGAGAAGCTGGCAAGCGTGATCCCTGACGACCCTAACCTGCCGTACGACGTGTTGGATGTCATCGAGGAGCTGGTAGACGACGGCGACTTCATGCAGGTGCATGCGGAGTTTGCGCGCAACATCGTGGTCGGCTTTGGTCGGTTCAACGGATCAACCGTCGGGATCGTTGCGAATCAACCGAGCGAAGTCGCTGGCGTACTCGACATCGACGCTTCAGATAAAGGCGCGCGTTTCGTCCGTTTCTGCGACGCATTCAACATTCCGATATTGACACTGGTCGACGTTCCGGGTTTCATGCCGGGTTCTGCGCAGGAGCAAGGCGGTATCATTCGACACGGCGCAAAGATGCTTTACGCCTACTCCGAAGCGACCGTTCCCAAAATCACGGTGATACTCCGCAAGGCCTACGGCGGTGCCTACATCGTAATGGGAAGCAAGGAGCTGCGCTGCGACGTCAACTTGGCTTGGCCGACGGCTGAAATCGCAGTGATGGGTCCTGAAGGTGCTGTCAATGTCATCTCGCGACGGGAAATCGGCGCAGCCGACGATCCGGAGGCGAAGCGGGCCGAACTCGTCGCTGATTACCGCGAGCGTTTCGCCAATCCGTACGTGGCAGCAAATCGCGGCTACATCGACGATGTGATCGATCCCCGGGACACTCGCCGCAGAGTGATCGACGCATTGGACTTGCTGGCGACCAAGATCGACGACGTTCCTGCCAAGAAGCACGGAAACATTCCCCTTTGACTTCCGCCAATGATCAACGGGAGTATGCCCCAAACACCATCGGTGAGGATGAGTTCGTCGCCGCGGTGTCGGCGATGGCGCGTGAAGTTTGGGACTTTCACAACCGTTGGGGATTCGGATCGGGACATTTCGTGAATTGCGCAATACCCGAGATCGTCGTTCGTCGACGCGAAATCCTGGCTGAGGAGATTCGAGAGCTTGAAGAAGGCGTCGACAATGATGACGCTATGGAGGTCTGCAACGAAGCGGCAGACGTCCTGTTCGTTGCCCTCGGTCATATTGAAGCACTCGGGGCAGCAGGGATTGATGGAGTCCGATACGTAACCGCCAAGAACTCGCAGAAGACTGAAGCGTCTCACGCAATCAGACACGACACTGGTAAGTTGCTTCCGAAAGAAGGCAAACCCCACAAATGGGAATGAGCGTCGAAGTTTGACTTGTTCGCGACGTGATCGTCGCCCAAACCTTGATGGAAAGAGAAGGATCTAACACATGAGCAATCCAGCGGTTGAACGTGCCAAGGAACACTTCGGGAAGCTGCTTGAGCGACAGATTGACCGCGTCGAAGCCATGAAGTCCGAAGGCGAATTGGTCGACTATGCGTCAATGTCGCCCATCAAGATCGGCGTCATCGGAGGCGACGGAATTGGACCTGCGATCACTGAAACCGCTCGCACCGTCCTCGAACGCCTGCTGTCCGACGAAGTGGCCAACGGCAAGGTCGAGTTCCGCAATATCGCCGGCCTCACGATC
The DNA here is from genome assembly GCA_965221625.1 of Dehalococcoidia bacterium. Lineage (GTDB taxonomy): Bacteria > Chloroflexota > Dehalococcoidia > Lucifugimonadales > Lucifugimonadaceae > Bin127. Next base: position 1,877,137 of record OZ244903.1, on the reverse strand, counting down.
GAAAATAGGGCTGCACATCTCCAATCGATTCCTGATGGCGTCCTCGCCGAAATCAAGGAGTGCGACGTTACGCTGAAAGGCCCGACGACCACACCGGAAAAAGGGGACGGCTGGCCGAACCTCGAGTCGGCGAATGTCGGCATGCGCAAGGAACTCGACCTCTTCGCCAATGTCCGACCGGTCCGCGTGCCTTCTGAAGGCATCGACTGGGTGTTCTTCCGCGAGAACACCGAAGACCTTTACGCACTAGGTTCGGATGGCATTGACGTCACTGACGACTTCACGATCGACTTTCGTTTGATTTCTGAGCCCGGATCTGAGCGCATCATCCGAAGCGCATTCGAGCACGCCAAGCGCAACAACCGAGATCGAGTAACCGTTGTCACCAAGGCCAACATCGTCAAATTGAGCGACGGACGATTCCTGCAAGTCGCCGAGAGAGTCGCGAGAGAGTATCCGGGTATCGAGTGGGACGGTTGGTACATCGACATCATGACCGCGAAATTGCTTGACCGCGCGCGACGTTCCGACTTCCAGGTTTTCGTGATGCCCAACCTTTACGGGGACATACTGACTGACGAGGCGGCAGAGATACAAGGAGGCGTTGGAACCGCTGGCGCGGCGAACATCGGGACTCGATACGCGATGTTCGAAGCAATTCACGGTTCCGCACCACGCATGGTTACCGAAGGTCGAGCGCAATATGCCGACCCGTCATCCATGTTGAAGGCATCGGCGATGCTGTTGCAGCACATCGGATACGCAGACCTCGGTCGTCGACTGGACATGGCACTCGAGGTTTGCGGACAGTACGAACGCGCAATCAGACTTACCGGACGGGATACCGGATCGACTGGCGACGAGTACGGCGCATATGTCGCGGACACCGTCGACGATTCCAACCTTGAAGCGAAGTGGCAAAGGTACGTCAACGCCGCATAAATCGACCCGCAGTCCGACCAAGGAGACAAAAAGCATGAGATTCAAGGTAACGGTGGTCGGCGCGGGGAACGTTGGCGCAACTACGGCGCAACGGGTATATGAGCGCGGCTATGCCGACGTAGTGCTTGTCGACCTAGTGGAAGACATGCCACAAGGCAAGGCGTTGGACATCGCGCAGTCTGGTCCCGTTCTGGCTACGGACGCCAAGATCATCGGATCCAACGATTACGAACCTACGACAGGTTCCGACGTCGTCGTGATCACCGCCGGCATCGCACGCCGGCCGGGAATGAGCCGCGACGATCTGCTAATCACGAATATGCGTATCATGCAGAGCGTAACGGAGCAAGTAGTCAAATTCTCACCCGGTTGCATCATCGTGGTCGTCTCCAATCCACTCGATGCAATGGTGCAGCTGTGTCATCAGGTCAGCGGTTTCGCCAAAGAACGCGTCGTCGGCATGGCAGGCATCCTCGACACCGCACGATTCCGCACCTTCCTCGCGCAAGAGTTAAAGGTTTCGGTAACCAATATTCAAGCGTACGTTCTCGGTGGTCACGGCGACTCGATGGTGCCATTGATCCAAGCGACAACGGTCGGCGGCGTTCCGGTATCGCAACTCATTCCGAGCCAACGTTTGGGTGAGATTGTCCAGCGCACCCGCGACGGCGGTGCGGAAATCGTCTCGCTCCTGAAGACTGGATCCGCCTACTATGCTCCGTCAGCCGCAACCGTGCAGATGGTCGAAGCGATCCTTTTGGACCGTAATGAAATCCTGCCGTGCGCCGCAATGCTTGACGGAGAGTACGGCATCCGCGGATTATACGTAGGCGTACCGGTGCAGCTTGGCTCTGGAGGTGCAGAGAAGATCATTGAGGTCGACCTATCCGATGCCGAAAAGGCAGCACTACAGAGCTCTGCCGACGCCGTCCAAGAACTCGTCGACATTATGGCGAACGCCGAGTGATCTGCGCGGCCTAATCCCGTCGCGCTTCGTTTACTGCCGACCACTGTCTCGTCGTTGCCTAAAGGTCATCGAATTCCGATCGACCCGCGCGGTCGGTTCAATCTGGCGACCACGTTGGCAAGCTCAATTGCATTCTCGGCGTAGGTTTTCGCGTGAGGCACGCGCTCTTCGGATTGCGTGACCGTATCAGTGGTCAGAACGCCGAATACGATCGGCGTCCGAGTGTCATCAGCGACGCGCAGAAGTCCTTGAGACGCACCATATGCGACGTGATCGAAGTGAGCTGTCTCGCCTCGGATCACGGAACCGAGGGCGATGACCGCATCCAGCGAGGGATTCCTTTCGATTAGCACGCGGGCAACGATCGGCAAGTCGTAAGAACCTGGCGCGAACACTACGTGGCGATCATCCACCGTCGCTCCCAGCTCAGTCAACCGCGCGCGGCAAATCCTCAGCATGCGTGTGGTGAACACGTGGTTGAACCTCGCAACGACCAATCCAATCTTGAGATTGGTTCCGTCAAGCAACTCGGGTGGGGGCGTCCCGGCACTCTTTTGCGCCTGCCACATGCCCAAGATTCTAGATTGGCTAACGCCAATCGGCTAGTCGCTTCGGCTTGAATTGACCTCGCGACGATGTCCTTGATGATGGAAAAGTGCTGGCGGCAGGTACTCGACCGTCCGCGATTGCCCGTGCTAGGAGTCTTCGGCGTCAGCTTCGATGCGATGAAATAGTCGGTCGCGCTTAGTCTTCAGGTACTGCGCGTTGTGCGCATTGGATTTGACCGCGATCGGGACTTGCTCCGTCATTTCCAAACCGAAGCCTTCCAATCCGGCGACCTTCTTGGGATTGTTCGTTAGGAATCTGAACTTTCGCACTCCGATGTCGAGGAGTATTTGGGCCCCAACACCGTAGTGCCTCAAGTCGGTTTGGAAGCCGAGCGCATTGTTCGCGTCAACCGTGTCCATGCCGTGATCTTGCAGTCGATAGGCCCGGAGCTTGTTAATTAGGCCGATGCCGCGTCCTTCCTGCCGCATGTAAACGAGTGCGCCGACACCTTCCTGCGCAATCTGCGTCATCGCGGCGTCGAGTTGTTCGCCGCAATCACATCGCTGGCTTCCGAAGATGTCGCCCGTGAGGCATTCAGAATGTACGCGAACTAGCACTGGAGTCTCGGCATCGATATCGCCTTTGACCAATGCAATGTGCTCTGCAGGGTCAACGTCGCTGCGATACGCATAACACCTAAACTCACCCCATCTAGTCGGTAGTTGAGTCTCGGTGACGCGTCGCACGAACTTTTCGCGATGTAACCGATGCGCGATGATGTCGGCGATGGCAACGATAGGTATGTCGTGTTTCTCTGAGATTGCTTCGAGTTCGTGTCGGCGTGCCATCGTGCCATCGTCGTTCATGATTTCGCAAATTACGGCGGCAGGGCGTTTGCCGGCCTCTTTGACGAGATCGATGGAGCCTTCGGTGTGACCGGCACGAACCAACACGCCACCGTGTTGGTATCGCAACGGGAATACGTGTCCAGGTTGCACGAAGTTGTCCTCAGAAGCCTCTGGTTCTGCCAGCAGCTGAATCGTGTGCGCCCGGTCGGCAGCAGATATTCCGGTTGTGACGCCGAACGCGGCATCCACGGCAACCGTCATAGCTGTTGTGTGCAACGACGTGTTGTTTTGGACCATCAGAGGCAATTTGAGGCGATCCAGGTCATCGCCTTCCATCGGTACGCAGATGAGACCCCGTCCGACCGAGGCCATGAAGTTCACGGCATCCGGTGTTACATCCTCTGCCGCCATTACGAAATCGCCTTCATTCTCGCGATCACGATCGTCGACCATGATCACCATCCCTCCGGAGTGAAGACGATTGAGAGCGAGTTTCACCGCAGCTTCCGATTCAGGTGTCGATCGATGGGGGTAAGTCATTTGGAATCGAATCAATGCAAATAAGCTACGAAGCGTTCCACATATTTCGCGGTCAAGTCGGTTTCGATGTTAACCCGGTCGCCGATCCTCAACGATCCAATCGTGGTGTGTGACGCGGTGTACTCGATTAGTGAAAATGTGAACGACTCCTCAGTGCAACTGAAGCAAGTGAGGCTTGTGCCATCGACTGCGACAAAACCCTTCTCAACGACGTAGCGCATCGATTCTGTAGGACAACGAATCGTTACCAACTTCGAATCGCCATCGGGGCGGACTTCAACGACTTCTCCCGTAGTGTCAACATGACCTTGCACGAGATGACCACCGACGCGATCGCCATACCGCAGCGCGCGTTCAAGGTTGACTTCCGAACCGACGCGCAGGGTGTCGAACCATGTCCGACTTATCGTTTCCGGCGACAACCCGACAGTGAATAGTCCGTCCTTGATGTCAGTGACGGTGAGGCAAGCACCGCTCACCGAGATGCTGTCCGAAATCTTCAACTGACCATCTGTTGATATGACTTGCTTCCCGGCGATTACGAGTCGCCCGGTACCCCTGTCCCACTCGGTTACGCGTCCGATTTCTTCGACGATGCCGCTGAACATTAGCAGGTTCGCGCCGGTTGCTTGACTCGGGCAATGATGGCGATGTCCTCCTCAAAATCCATGACTTGCGCGTTTGCGAGCCTCGCGGAGTTTTCGATCCACTGCGGACCCACGCCGCCGACCGGCGAAACGGCGTTCGCCCCGCCGATTACTTTCGTCTTGGATATGTAGACGATCACTTTGTCGACCAAGCCAAGGTCGAACAACGCTCCGTTAAGCGTCTGTCCAGCTTCAACTAGGATGTTCATGATCCCCAATTTACCAAGTTGAGACATCAAATTGAGGAGTTTCACCCGCCCGTTGACATCGGGCGGTATCTGGAGGACATTGCATCGACCATCGTCGAAACCGGGCACCGCGACAGCGTGGATTACTTCTCCTTCTTCGCTCAACAGGGCCGCGTCAGCCGGCATCTGAGCTTGGCTGTCTATGACGATTCGCTTGTATGGTCGCCCATTTACGCGCTCGCCAGTTTCCGGATCGCGTGCAGTCAACTTCGGATCGTCCGCCAAGACGGTGCCAATGCCCGTCATGATTGCGTCAGAGCGGTACCTGATACCGTGGGCGTGGGCGCGCGCCTTCTTGCAGGAAATCCATTTCGCATCCAAACCGTGCGTCGCAATCTTGCCATCAATCGACATTGCCCACTTCACAGTTACGAAGGGGAGTCCGGATACAACGTGCTTCGCGAAACCCTCAATTAGCTCGTCGGCGAATCTCTGTTGATCGTCAGTCACATTCCGTGTATACCTGATGCCCGCAGCTTCGATGTGTTCGATGCCCTTCCCACTGACGATGGGGTTAGGATCGATGGCGGGACAGACTACGTGCTTGATGCCGGCATCGACTATCGTTTGAGCGCAAGGTGGCCGACTGCTTTGATGTTGGTGCGGTTCGAGAGTGCAGTAGATGGTTCCACCGCGTGCTCTTTCGCCAGCCATGCGAAGTGCTACCTCTTCAGCGTGGAGACCAGGATAAGGCTCGGTTGCCCCTTTTCCGACCACGGTTTCGCCATCGGCGGCAACCACAACCGCGCCGACTGGCGGGCGAGGCGCGAGCTCCCCCGCCACTTTGGAAGCCAACTCCAACGCCTGGTCCATGAACTTCATATTTCAAGTATCTCGCAAACATGAACGAAACGGCGGAACGCGAGCCGCTAGCACATCGTCTACCATGCAATCACGGTCGTCCAATCTCTAACCACCTGCGGGAGTTGCATCAGTATGAAGATCGTGGATGTTCGCGCCTATCCGTTGCGGATTACAGATTGCGGAGATGACAAGGCAGAAGATGCTTCACGTCCCCCGACCATTGAGTTCGGCGAATACTATGTCGATCGCTCCGCATTCACTTCGATCTATTCTCACCATCACGAAACCACGGTTGTGCGCATCGAAACTGACAGCGGTATCGTCGGTTGGGGAGAAGCGCAATCTCCCGTGTCGCCGAATACGACTGCGACCATCGTCCACGAGCTGGTGCGACCTCTCATCATGGGGCGCGATCCCTTCGACATCGAAGCTATCTGGACGCGCAACTACGGTGCGATGCGTGAACGAGGTCATCCGACCGGTTTCTACATTGATGCCCTGGCCGGCACCGATATCGCGCTGCATGACATCGTTGGTAAAGCGATCGGCAAGCCAGTCCACAAGATTGTCGGCGGACGCTACCGCGACGAGATACTGCTGTACGCCGGTCTAGGCGGAACCGACCCACAAAAGGTCGCTGACGCTGCTGAGGATCACCTCCAGTACGGTTACAAGGCTTTCAAACTCCATCTGTTGCTTGACGTCAAAGGCGTAACCGAGATATGCAAAGCGGTCCGAGAGCGCGTTGGACCTGATGTGATGCTGATGGTCGATACTCACATGCGGCAGTCGGTGGCGAATTCGATTCTTCTCGGTCGCGAGTTGGAGGCACTAGGATACACCTGGCTCGAATCTCCCACCGTCCCCGACGATGTCCTCGGGCAGGCCGAGATCACGCGCGCTCTCGATATGGCGGTGGCGATTGGTGAGTGGACGCGGACGCGCTACGAAATGCGTGAGCAATTCGAGCGGCGGGCATACGACATTTTGATGCACGACATTGGGCGCACAGGCATCACCGAAGGGCACCGCATCGCTACATTGGCCGACACATACAACATCCCTGTAGCACCTCACGTCGGAGGAGGCGGCATTTTATCGGTAGCCGCAACCGTCGAGTGGTCGGCGTCGTGCCCAAACTTCATGATCATGGAGCATGGACACTACGCAAACGCAGTCAAAAGCCGAATTTTGAAGGAACCCTACGAACCCGAAGACGGATATTACCGAGTAACTGATAAACCAGGTCTTGGCGTGGAAGTCGACGAGGCAGCCTTGGAACGATACTCCTTCCCCTGCAGCAAGTGATTCCAAGGTCGAACAACGACGCGCTCCGTTGCGGTTAGCGATTAGTGGCAACCGATACTCCATACGTCTTGGCAGTTGACATCGGGAGTTCTGCTGTCAAAGCGGGGATTTACGATGCACGCGCCAACGCGCTCCCGCAAACATTAGTTTCGATCCCGCATCGGCAGCGGACGGCGTTGGACGGTACGCACGAGGAAGACGCACCCGACATCCTCAAAGCGACGGAATCAGCTATAGACCTCGCACTTGAAGCGGGAGCTGACCTAGCCGAAGAAATCGTTGCGGTTGGCTTCGACGCCATGGCCAGCACAATCTTGGGGATTGACGACCGGATGCAGCCGGTCACGCCAGCGTACACTTACGCCGACACCAGAACTGCATCGGATGTCGAGGCACTACGACTTCAGATCGACGTCGACGCCGCATACCAACGCACCGGCGTGATGCAACACACGTCTTACGTGCCCGGAAGGATTAGCTGGCTAAGGCGCAACGATCCAGACGCCTACGCACGCGTTGAGAGATGGGTTGATGTCTCTACGTACTGTTTCATGCGATGGTTCGGCACGATGGATGTCCCATGTAGCTACAGTGCCGCAGCTTGGAGCGGATTGCTAAATCGGGAGCAGCTGAATTGGGACGCGGGTTTGCTTGACGCGATTTCATTGGATCATGCGCATTTGCCTCGTGTCGCACCGTATACGCAAGCGCAAAGTGGATTGTGTCCCATCTATTCAGGGCGCTGGCCCCAGCTAGTCGATGTCCCGTTTTACTTGGCAGTCGGTGACGGAGCGGCGGTGAACGTTGGCGGCGGGTGCACGGACAGCAGGAACATCGCCTTGACGGTCGGTACGACTGCTGCGATGCGACTCATCGTTGAGCATCCGTTGGGAGATCCGCCAACTGTTCCCGCCGGTTTGTGGGCATACGTTCTAGGCGAGAATCGCACATTACTCGGAGGTGCGTTCAGCGAGGGCGGCAACGTCGTTGAGTGGGCTTTGTCCAACTTGAACCTTCCCAATTTGGATGAACTCAACGACGCACTGAAGACTCGAGATCCGGATGCACACGGATTGACAGTTTTGCCGTTCCTCGCAGGCGAACGGGCTGTCGGTTGGGCAACACACGCGAACGGCGTGTTTCGAGGCGTGCGCGTATCTACTACGGCACTCGACATGCTCCAAGCATTGATGGAATCGGTCGCATACCGCTTCTCGCTGGTCGCGGATTTGTTGCATGCCGAGATGTCGCACGAGCACGCATTCATCGCTGGCGGCGGCGCGGTTACGAACTCGCCATGGTGGTTGCAGACGATGGCGGACGTGTTAGGAAGTGCAGTGCATCTGCCAATTGAGGAGCAAGCAACGAGTCGCGGTACCGCGATTCTGGCTCTGCACGCAGTCGGCGAATGGAAGACGCTAAACGACGTGATTCCGAAGATCGGTACGGTGTTCGAACCGCGCGACGATCGCTACGCAATCCATCGATCGGCGATCGAGCGTCAACGAGACATGTACGACCTCGTATTCGGCGGTTAACCGCGATTTCGTCGTAACCGAACGTCGGCAGACAAACCATCCCAATCGCGTGCGGATTCGTGGATTGGCACTGTCTTGATTTCCTACACTCAGATGGTGTGTAACTGGGCGCGAATTAATTCTGGGTAGAGCTATTGGGTTCGTTTATCACATCGCTGCGCACGCTGATAGCGAATGACCCCCGCGCGAGGTGGGTTGCGGTAGCGACGGTTGCAGGCATCGCGTTGCTGGTATTCGTCCTCGTCATCGTCGCGATTACGTCTGGCGGAGAAGAATCCGAGCCGGTACTGGTTCAGATTCCGACACCGACGCGCCCTACAGCGACCCCTACCGTAGTTCCATCGCCAACATCGACGCCGCAGCCGACGGCGACGATTGTGCCCGCGACTCCTACGTCCACGCCGGAACCACCAAGTCCAACCGCAACACCTGCACCGCAGCCGACGGCGACCCCGACGGTTATACCTTCGCCGACCGCGACACCTCAATCGACACCCACCCCAATGCCACCAACTCCTACGCCCGCCGCGGCCGCTTACCAAATGACGGATTTGGATTGGGAGATACGAGGTGCTGAAGGCGAGCGTATCGTCGTGCGTTTTTCTGGCTCCGTCGAAAACGTCGGAGATTCAAGTCGCGAATCGGACACACCTTTGATCTCACGCGCCGACGGTCAAAAAGGCGAACCAGTTGCGGAAATCCCGGGTCTAGATCCAGGCGAAACCTTTAATCTGTTTTTCGATCTTCGATTACGACCGGGCGAGCATAGCGTAGAACTCCAGATTGATGACTCAGTTTCGTTGGTTGCACTAAACCTCCTTGCATCAGACTTGGTGATCATTCCTGTCCAGTACCAGATTGTTTCTGAAGGACGCGTCGACGTAAGCGTCCGCGTTGAAAACGTCGGAACTGTCGCGAGCCAGTCAGCGGAGATATTCGCGAACAGTCAGGTAGTCGAGACGATACAACCGTTAGCCGTTGGCGAAGGCAAAGCAGTGACGCTCTCGTTGGCATTGCCGGTGGGTGCCCAGACTATCTCAATTGCCGTGGTGAAAGACGAGCGAGAGGTTAACAGTGCTGACAACAGCGTCGACGTGAGCGTAGAAATCGATTACGTTTCGCTTTTGTTGCGAGCAACTTCCGTGACACTCGGGGACTTTATCCGTGGCGGAAATGCAAACGTCGCCATCAACTTCAATGTCACGAACGTCGGCGTCGCCGCAAGCGACGCGTTTCTCGTGGCGGCCGCGTGTCCTAGCGTCCTCGAGTCGTCGTGTGTCGGTGAGCAGGTCGTCCCGCCGCTTGCGCCGGGGCAGACGTACGAAGGAATGATCGAAGCCGTCGTGCCACAAGGTATCAACGGTTTCACTCTCTTCGCTGGTGCCGACGACGATGGATTCTTGTGGGGAGATTCGAACGTGGTCGACGTGGAGATTGATGTGCCTGACCAACCGCCATTCGCCCCCCAGTTCACCGTTGATGCTGAAGTTACCGGCTACTATTCCAACGGCGATGCTCAAGTCAACGTGACATCGACGCTGCGCAACGATGGATCGCAGGAGCTGCGAGACATGTTCACGATCGCGGCTTCTTGCCTCCAAGAAGGGGATGTCGTTGAAGAATGCGCGGGGATTTCCACACTGCAGCTTGAGGATGGGTATGGCCCCGCTTCGGCGATTATTTCGCTACGGGTACCAGTCGGTGAGGTCGAACTGCTGATCGGTACCGGCGAGGTGCACCAGAGTGGTATTGACCTGTCAAGGACCGTGCCGATTGACGTCCCGAAGCGAATCGTCGGCATCGACCGCAAGGTATGGGACTGTTTCGCCGATACCCGGTACAGCGATACGCATCGGCGCGGGAGTTGCAGTGGCCGCGATCAAGACACTGTCGAGAAGTGGCCCAACGGCGGGATCGTAAAATTTTGGATCGACGGTCAGTCGGCGTACGTCGAGCAATTCCAGGACACGGTTGCCGAGATTCTGCCTGACATCAATCTGACTTACGAGTTCGTCGACACCGCAGACGAGGCGTCCGTTGAAGTATTCGTCGGTTTGTCAGAGCTGGATGCGCGATCGTTGGGTTTCCAGGACTGCGATGGATATTGGGGATGCTCGAGTTACGCAACAGATGATTCGGGCAACGTAACCACAGCCGAGATCGCTGTCTTGCAGGTCGAAAGCGACGCAGTGCGGAAATTGGGGATCGTCAACGAGACGATACAGTTCGCGATGCTGCATCACCTGCTGTCCGCCATCGTGCCCTTAGGCATGCGAGACGTTGCGGACAGCGTGATGAGTGTTGACGCAGGTACTCGGATGCCAGCACTAAGCGAGTCGGATCGACAGTTGCTCAGGATCTACGGAAGTCCACTGGTGAATGCCGGCGACACCGCAACCGATATCGAACCGTTGGTCGTTTTTGATGAAGACCTAATCGACGCGCCGCCTGCGACAGAACTTACCGCATCAGACATAGTTGAGCAAGCCCGTCTTAAGCTCCACGAAGATGGTACCGCGCTGTTCAGAATGGAAGGCGAATGGGCTGGAGGAACGTGCATTGGTGGTTTCGGACCGGCGCAAGTTACAGTCAGCGACATCGGATCTAACCAATCACTGTCTCACCGCTTGGAGAGCACTAACCGGCAGATGTACGCATTCTTCGAGACCGACGGTGGGCGCGTCGAGTATTGGCTCCACGGACTAAGATGGGACACGGTCCGGGACATCACTGATGAGCAAGACCTCCCAAAGCGTGGCATTTCTTGGAGCCCGGTGTTTTCCGATCCGATGGTAATGCTTGCTTCGATATTGTGGTTCGCCAGCGACGATTACACGGAGCTGCTGCGGACGGACAAAACCGCGACCTACCAATTCGATCTTTCGCGACCATTCGTTTCGCTGACATGGACCGACGATGTTGATGTTGACATCACCTTGACAATCGACCTTGCGACGTACGAGATTGAGGCCTTCGAGATGGACTGGTCGTTCGATGTGCGCGGCCTGCAATGCAACAGCTACTCGGTAGAAGCGCAGTTGGTGGAATATGGCGGGACGATAAACATCCCCGTGGAAGTTCGCGACGAAGCGCGTTACCTCGAACGATAATCAGCGATTGGCTGTTTCGCGGGGCCGGTCGATTTCCTTGCGGTTCCGCATTACACAGCGGAAGTAGTGCCGAAGCGACTTCGACCTTACGAAATCAACGTTGCCCACTGCTTGTCGAGATGGGCTTCCACAAAGTCTCGATCTAACTCATATCCCAATCCTGGTTTGTCGTTGAGATGGAGATATCCGTCCCGGATGTCTAGCGGTTCAGTCAGACATGCGTTGTACGCGGGAACTGAGTGATGGCTCATCTCAAGTCGGTATATGTTCGGAACGTTCATCAAGACGTGAGCCCCGGCGATGACGTTGTAGGAACCCGACGCGTCGTGAGGTGAAATCGGGATGTAAAACGCCTCTGCGAGATGGGCGATCTTCTGCATCTCCGTTATTCCGCCAGTCCAACAGATGTCCGGCATGATGTAGTTCACCAGTCCCTCCGTAAGGTAGGGTAGGAAGTCCCAACGGGTAAACTTGCGTTCGCCGATGCAGAGGTTGATGTCGGTGTTGTTACGCAGCTGCCGATGAGCTTCGAGGCTTTCAGGTTGCAGCGGTTCCTCGAACCAGGTCAAGTTGTAAGCCATCATGCGATTGCACAGCTCTGTCGCCGTCGACACGTCGAAGTTTCCATGAGCGTCGATCATCAACTCAATGTCGGGTCCCAAACCTTCACGCAAGGCTGCCATCAGATCCTCGGCGTGGGCAGCACCGGCGGCCGATATCTTGCCGTCGATATACCGTCGGTGTTTTGCGCCCATCTCCGGTGAGAATGGGTCTAGTTTCAGAGCTTGGTGTCCAAGAGCAACCTGTGCCTTGGCGTCGGCCACGCACGCATCTATGTCGTTTGCCGGCCCGCAGTGGCTATACAACGGCACAGAGTCGCGAATCGGTCCACCAAGAAGGTCGTAAACGGGACGGCCCAAGGCCTTTCCTTTAATGTCCCACAATGCCATGTCGATCCCGCTCGCCAACGTCGTCGCGAAGCCGCGAGATCCGAGCGTTCCGAAGCGTCGATAGATTTGGTGCCAGATGCGGTCGATGTGATTCGGGTCTTGTCCAACCAATCCGTCTGAGAAGTCTTGCCCTACAAGATCGTTTTTGAGCAGTGCATAGGTTTGGGCAATCACGATTGCACCGCCACCGCCGACGTTGGTCGATTCCCCGAATCCGGTGATCCCCTCGTCGGTATCAATCTCGACAAACATCCAAGGTCTCGATTCTTGAGCACGTACGACGTAGGCGCGGAGGTCTGTGATCTTCATGGCGAATGTTCCCTGTTGGTGGTCAGATGCGGGTGCTGTGGATAGATGTTACCCGCATTAGCGTCCATCGACATTGAAGGCATTGCGCCTCGCGACCGGACAACCTCGGCACCTCTTAATGCGCCAGGAAACTGCGGATTAGATCAAGCCGTGCTAGTTGGATTACGGATTCGAGATCTCGTTGACGACGTTGATCAATGGCTCGCCGCGGTTCAATCGGTCAAGATTCGTCGCAACCGTTCGACCTCGTCGGGTTGCGGTGCCGTGCGTGGCTCCGGAGTGGTGCGGCGTCATGATGATGTTGTCGAGTTCCCAAAACGGCATCTCGGAGGGACGCTGTGAGTCTTCCGATCCTTCAGGATACGCGTACCACGTATCGATTGCGGCACCGGCGATCGTGCCACTATTGAGCGCGTTGTAGAGCGCGCGCTCGTCGATTATGTGTCCACGCGCGGGATTGATGATGTACGCGGTCGGTTTCATCAACGACAGTTCGTGCTCGCCTATCAAGCCGCGCGTGGCGTCAACCAGTGGTGTCGACACGAGGACGAAATCCGACTCTGCGAGGACTCGTTCGCGAGCAGGTACGCCTGCTCCGAGGTAGTTCGCACCGTACGTCTCGCCTTCCACAGTGTCGGTGCGCCCGGCAGCGATGACCGGCATCTCATACGCCTCTGCTAACTTGGCCACCCGACGACCAATCGCTCCGAAACCGATGACGCCGAACGTCCTGCCCATCAGTTCCGGATATGAGCCGTGGCGTCCGGGCCACATCTCCCATGAGCCTGCGCGGAACGAGCGATCCGAGTGGAACAGACGGTGGTCCAAAGCTAAGGCCACAGCCATCACCCACTCAGCAATCGGTGCCTCGTGGTGATACGCATTGGCGACAACGCAACCTTTCGGTACCGCCGAGGGATCGACGCGATCGTAACCGGCTGCCGGGATGAGTATCGCTTGCAACGAATCGGCAGCTTTGCCCATCTCAATGGTGAAGTCGGTGCCGATGTAGACGTCAACTCCGCGCAATGCGTCGAGCGGAGGTTTGTTGTCGTGAAAGTCGACGTAAACCCACTCGACCGGTACGGTTACCGGGAATGCATCGCCTGCATTCTCGCCGCCACGAGCGCGATTTACGAGAACTCGCAGCATTTGATCGCGTATAAATTGGCTCGCCTAGGTTGCAGGTTTGCCAGATGACCAGTTCCAGTTGTCAGGCGGCCAGACGTTTCGCCCACGACGCGCACCCATGTCGCCGGCCATCGAGGCATCACGCCGCGCCTCGTCGTACCAATCTGCAACTGTATCGCGCCACTTCTTGATGTGCGGCGTCTTGACGTGGTAGTCGAACGCGTCGCGGTTTACGTATACCTCGTAGAGGTAGAGCTCCGAAGGGTCATCAACGTTCTGATAGACGTCAAAACGCAGGCAACCGGGTTCCTCGTGCGTCGAGCCGATGCCGTCCAGCTTCACCGCAGCGATGAAATCGTCGACCTTGTCAGCCTGAACATACTGAGGCGCGTGGATGATGTGCAGAGTTCCCATCTGGAACGCCGGATCGTCGATCGCACCCGGGCGATATGCGTCCCAATCCGCAGGTCCGGTGGGGTACACCGAACGGCAGAACGAGACTTCCGGATCGCCGTCGAACATATCGCCGGAGGCGTCGCGCCACTGGTGGAAGTGGTACGCGAGGGTATGGTACTGGAACGCTGCTTCGTCGGCGTAAACCTCGCAGAACGCGAACTTCGTTGGGTCTTCGTCGTCTTGAATGATGTCGAAGCGGTAGCAGTTTGGCTCGCCGAGGACTGAACCCACACCGTCACCGATTGATGCTTCAATGAAGTCGTCAATGCGCTCTTCCTTGACCTTCAACCGGACCATCAAGATGTACATTTTCGTCTCCAGAAACGGGGATTGAACTGATGCCGTTAAGCAGTATATCGCGCCGTCTAGTTTCCGACTTGCGAATTCGAGCAACTAGTTTCGCGGCTATCCGCGACCGATATACGGCTGCTGGTTCGGTATCACGATCGCTTCGAAGACATTGACGTCTAGCGGCATCGTCGCCATCATCAGCGCGGTGCGGGCGATTGTATCGACCTCGATCATTGGTTCCGGACCTTCGTCTCTGCCCGATCCGGAACGACCGTCCATCCGCCGTTCGACAAGTATGTTGCCGGGATGCAGAGCACCAACGGCGATGTTGTGATCGCGGCCTTCGACGGCTGCCGATTGCGTCAAACCCCAAACGGCATGCTTGCTCGTCGTGTACGCGGCGGAGCTGTGACGGGCGCGTTGGGCGGCGATGCTACCGATGTTGATTATCTTTCCGCCACCTTGCGGACGCATAATCTTGAACGCCTCGCGGATGCAGTAGAACATCCCGGTTACGTTTGTGTCCATCACGCGTTGCCATTTGTCGGATGCGAGGGTTTCAATAGGATCGCCTTCGACTAGACCGGAGTTGTTGACCGCCACGTCGAGTCGTCCGTGCCGCTGCATGATGTCGGCGAATACCGAGGCGACGCTCTCCTCATCTGTAACATCCATGGCGACGGGCACCACTTCATTGCCCGACGCCGTCGCAATCTCTTCAGCGGCTTGATTTAACCGATCCACGTTTCTTGCGGCTATCGTGACCTGTGCGCCGGCGTTGGAGAATGCGCGGGCGATGCCTTTGCCGATGCCGGTCCCGCCACCGGTTACCAGTGCAATCTTGCCATCCAGAGTTTCTTCACTCAATGCTTCGCCTCCATTTCGGTTCAATTTCTAATCCACGGAATCGTTGATTCCCGGTTTGGTCAAGTATGAGGTTAGCAACGCGATGGCGACAAAACCAGTCGCCACGATGTAGGCGTACTCCCAACCGGCGAGGAACGCGGTCCCAGCTTCCGGTACGTCTCCTAGGTCGCCTAGCGGTATGTCAAAGCCGCGAGCGATCATGATGCCTGCGATGATGGCAGTGATGATGGCTTGACCGCTGACGTTTCCGAGATTTCGCGTGAGGTTGATGATGGCACTGACAAGACCGTACGCCGATCGTGGTACCGATCCCATCGTCGCACTCGCATTAGGTGCGGACCAAGCACCCATCGCCAAGCCATTCACCAAAACGACTACTGTGATGAATGATATATGCGTGGTTTCGTTGAGAGAAGCAAGCGCGATGCCGGTGGCGATCTGGACGACGAAACCTCCCATCATGAAGATGCGCACGCCGTAGCGATCCGACAGCCGCCCGAAAACCTGTGCGCCGACGCCCATACCGACCGCTGAGAGCAGCATCACGCCAGATGCGATCAATTCGGACCATCCCCTGAATGCCACGAGGTATATCGGCAGCACAAAGAGCGTTGCCGACGAGCGCATAAACGCCAGATATCGGGTGATGATCGAGTACTTGAAGACTGTGTTCTGGAATAATCGCAGATTAACCATCGGGTATGGCGTCTTGAGTTGCCACCAGATGAACGCGGCAAGGGTAGTTAACCCGAAGAGTCCGCCACCAATGATCACCGGCGATGCCCAGGCTTGACTGAACGGGTTAGTTATCGTGAGAATGATCGCCGCAGTCGAGACGGCCGAAAGTATCGCTCCCAACCAATCGTAAGGCGGACGCGTTTCACCCGAGAACGAACCGATGCGTTCGTCTTTGAGGATGTACAACCCCCAAAGGAAGGCGATTGTCGTCGGGATCGCCATCAGAATGAAGAGTGCCTGCCATGGGAAGAATGCGAGGGTTACGCCGGCAACAATCGGCCCCGTGGCACCCCCAATGGCGACGGCCGTCGTTTGACTCCCGAGTGCTTTGCCTCGTTCGTTGGTCGGAAACACCGCTGTGGTGATCGCGGTTGAGACCGCTTGACCCATAGAGCTGCCGAGTGCCATCACGACGCGGGTCACGATTAGAAACGTTAGATTGGTGGCGAAGGCACAAGCGATGGCTCCTCCTCCGAATAACACCAAACCGATGAGGTGGAACTTCTTACGCCCAATCATGTCGGCAACCTTGCCCAAGGGCACCATGAATGAACTGACGGTTAACGACTGGGCGATGATTAGGAGCGATGCCTCTTTGAAGGTCACGCCGAAATCATCGGCGATGGCAGGCAATGCCAAAAACAATATGCTGAAGCTCATCACCATCGTGACGAGCGAGAGTCCTACCGCCCAGAAGGCTCGCCACTTGTACCAGGCATTCTCGGGTGCACCTGGATCCCACGCGGGAATTTGTGACGCGGGATGTGCTACTTCATGAGTGCTGGTCATGGCGAATGGGAGCGCGGCACCGCCACACTCGACGTTAGGTTAACTATACCCAGCCGGTCAAATCGAACCGACCACTCGTGAAGTCAGCGAATGTCCATCTGTCGCAATCGCAAGACAGTCGCGACGTTGCAAACGACGACGATGCCAATGCCGACGATGACAGAGTAGATGACTGGTGGGTAACTCGTATCAGCATATGCGGCAATGGCACCTAAATTGTCGCTTAACTCCGTCACGATAGAGATCGCCATCCCGGAGATGCTGACGTATTTCAAACCCGGTATCACCGTGCTCACGATGGTCTCGAAACCGAAAACGTAGGTGATTCCGAAAACGACGGCACGCGTGGTGATCGAGCCGATGAATGCGAAGAACGACGCGAACACCGTGCTGCCAAAGAGCATGCCGAATGCCGCAACTGGTGCGGACGCAACCGCCTCCTCTTCGAGTATCACCAACAGCGTGACTGTCGTCGTAACGATGAGAGGCACGGCAGTTACCACGGCGGCTGCCAGTACCTTGGGTACAGAAATCTGCCAGCGGGATATCGGCGACAGAATTAGGTTCGTCAACGTTCGATCTTCGATCTCGTCTGAAAAAACCGGGGCCGAGACGCTGAGTCCAATTAAGGGAAGGACAGTGCCGAAGAGCAGGTTGTAGAGGATGTTTTGGCGATCACTGTCGCTCCAATCTCCGCCGCGTACGATCGTCGGGACGATGATGACGATTGGGAACGCCGCGATCAGGAGGACTATGATCGCTCTCCGACGCGTCAGTATCTGGCGAAGCGCAAGACTAAAGATTGTCTCAACGATCGATCCCATCACGCCTCGACCAAATATGAAAAGACAGATTCAAGCGAGTCGTCGATTGGTTGGACGCGAGTGAGTCGAACCCCGAGGGATTGAGCCACCTTCGGCAAGTCCAGTTGAAGCACACCGACGTCGGTAGTAAGCGCAATGATTGAGCCGTCGGGATCGAACTGCACGGATTGGATGTTGTGCAGTTTGGCTAACTCGCCACCGAGTTGCTTGGGGTCCGAACAAGTGATGCTCACGTGATAAGGACGATCGTCGAGAGCCTCCCGGATGGCGTGGAAATCACCTTGCGCAGCAAGTTTGCCGTTCACCAACAACACCACGCTGTCGCTGACGCTCTCGACCTCTTCGAGGATGTGCGAGGAGATGATTACAGAACGCCCTTCTGAAGCGGTTTCCCGCAATATGTCTTGGAAGCGCAGACGCTGCGTCGGGTCGGCACCGTTCAACGGTTCGTCGAGGATTAACAGTTCAGGATCGCCGACCAGTGCTGCTGCGAGTCTGATTCGTTGGCGCATCCCGCGCGAGTAGGTTGATATCTTGCGGTCAATGGCAAACGACATGTCGACGCGTTCGATGGCGTGCCGTAGATGGCTTTCCTCACGCCGTAGATCCTTCAGACGCGCCGCGAGACGCACGAACTCCAAGCCGGTCATGAACTCATATGCAGACTCGTGCTCAGTCATAATCCCGATGCGGCGGTAGACCTCATGGTCCGTACGCGGGTTCGTACCCAACATCGTCACGTCACCTTCGGATGCGGATTGAAGACCGCAGATCATGCGAAGGAGGGTCGTCTTGCCGGCCCCGTTCGGACCAAGCAATCCGGTTACCCCGGCACCGATGGTCAGAGATACATCACTAACTGCCACAACATTGCCGAACCACTTGGATACGCCGCGCAGCGTGACGATCTCGCCGTTGCGACTTGCGATGTGTTGTTCGGTCACTGCGCCATCATCGCTTCGCATGGTAGAACCGCCACGTCGCAAACATCGAAAGCACGGTCACACCTGTCAGAACTGCGATCGGGACGAGGATATTCAGCTCGTGGTTAGTCGAAAACTCGCCGAAAACGATCTGAGGCACGATGACAGTGGTTAGGTTGATGAGGTCAAAAATCGAAGCTGCTTCGACGACTAGGTTCGTCGCGTCGAACAGACTGACGACTTGGCCCACGATGGGACTGAGGATGATGACTGCGAAGACGATCAGAGTTGCGATCATCCTCCGATCCGTCACCGAGCTCAGGGCGAACGTCAACGATGAGACTAGAGCAGCGAAAATCGCGGCGTTGGCGAAAAATCGAGGAACGTCGAGCCAATTCTCGCGTAAGTGTTCGGTGGCGTCGGTTACGCCAAACAGCAGTCCCACCCATAGTGCGACGTGCGGCAAGGATGCGGCCGCGAACACGAGCGCAAAGAAAGCGAACCATCGAGCACCCAGATAATCGAGCATCGTGATCGGACGCACGAAGTAAAGGTGGATGATCCGGTTGCGACGATCCGGACAGATAAGTTCGGGTCCCACGAATGCGGCGAACACGAGCAGCAAGAAGGTTGTCGCAGAGATGAGGCTCATGTGCCCCAACTCCTCCCTAATACCGTCGGTTTCGCCAGTCTCAATCGAGAGATCGACTTGATAGAAAACTGCTGCGATCACTGCGAAGACGATACCGACCACGATGGTGGGTGCCACAACTAGCCACGGCAGGAACTTTGCCCATCCTCCACGACCGATACCCATGCCGTTCTTCACACCGTCGACGAAGATTGTACGACGCGCAAGACCTCGACCTTCCCGGGAACCGGTATAGGGCGTGTAGCCGATGTCGAAGACGCGACCGCTGGGTTGCTGCGTAGGAGGTGCTGCCACTTCAGTTCTCTCTGAAGAGGTCGATTAGAGCCCGTTGCCGCGGTCCCAACCGGGTCAAGCGCGCCTCTGAAGTCACCAACGCGTCACGGATGTCGTCGTATCTGGCACCGTCTACGCCGGGGATGGCGATGGCACCACCATCAAGTGAGTGCTCAATGTTGCGATTGGCGAGTTGCTCCAGAAATCGGTCGCGATTGCTCGCGACTTCGACGTATACGAACTCGGAGTCTTGGGTCAGCGCGGCTACGGCATCGGCATGCTTTACGCGACCTGCGTCTAATAGGACAATGTTGTCGCAGGTTCGTTCGACGTCTTGCATCAAATGGGTCGAAAGCACAACGCTAATGCCGAACTCTTTGGCGATGCGTCGGATAAGTGCGAGCATCTCGGTGCGCCCGTTGGGGTCCAATCCCGCGGTCGGTTCATCCAGCAACACCAACACTGGGTCGTGAACAATCGCCTGCGCAAGTTTGACGCGTTGTTTCATACCCGTCGAATACCCGCCAATCGGGCGGTAGCGTTCTTCGAAGAGTCCGACGTGCCGAAGCATGTCGGCGGCAAGTGCACGCGACTTTGACGTTGGTATCCCGCTAACTTCCGCCATGTGAGTCACGAAGGCTGCCGCAGACTGGTTGCCCGGCAGGCAATCGTGCTCCGGCATGTACCCGAGTCGTGTACGCGCGATCGGATCTCGAGCATCGGCTCCCATGACTAGCGCGCTGCCAGACGTCGCATCGACCAAACCGAGAAAGATGCGGATTGCCGTGCTTTTGCCAGCACCGTTCGGTCCCAACAATCCTGTGATGCCTGAGCCCACGATGAACGATGCGGCATCAAGTGCTTGCACCGATCCGTAACGCTTCGTAAGCCCCTCGGCCTGAAGCAATGGGGTTGTCGCTGAGGTCGACAGCATCATTTCGAGAGTAACTACGAACGTGCGACAATCAACCGAAGTCGGTTCAAACGGTTAATCTGTAGAACTCGATTGCGGTGTTGCCGAACACGTAGGCGGCTTGCTCCTCGGGGAGATTCTTGAGCATGTCCCGAACCGCGTCCGCCCAGCGAGGATATGACGTTGCTTGTGTTGAAACGGGCCAGTCGGATCCAAACATCAAACGGTCAACACCGAACATGCCGACAACGTGATGCACGTAGGGCAATAGATCGTCGTTAGCCCAGTTGTCCATGTCTGCTTCTGTGGTCATGCCCGAGACCTTGCATCGCATTCCGTCAATGCTGGCGACTTCACGCATGCGCGTCAACCAAGGTTCGATTTCGCTTTCTGCGATGTTGGGTTTGGCGATGTGATCGATCACTGCGCGAAGATCGGGCACGTGCTCCATTATTCGAGGCACGAACGGCAGATTCCAAGGTCTCACCAAGAAGTCGTAGCATAGCCCTCGACGTTCTATCTCCTTCAAGCCTTGGATCGGGGCGTCTCCCGCCAACCATCCGTGATCTTCGTCCATCTCCCATAGGTGCCTGACGCCTTTGAAATAGGGACTTTGCTGC
Organism: Dehalococcoidia bacterium; assembly: GCA_965221625.1. Taxonomy (GTDB): domain Bacteria; phylum Chloroflexota; class Dehalococcoidia; order Lucifugimonadales; family Lucifugimonadaceae; genus Bin127. The sequence continues at coordinate 1,855,900 of OZ244903.1, read as the reverse complement.
AGTTCGTCCAAGGTTGCGCCTACGTTGGCATCGCTGAGATCGACCCATCCGACTACGCCCGCGACGAAATCTGTGCTCTCGGCGATTTCCAAGCACCACTTCGTCTCCTCAACCGATGCGTGCGCTTGGACGATTACGGTCTTGTCTATGCCAGCCTCGTCGAGCAGCGGTTTTAGATCGTCAGGGCCGTAATTGACCCGCAAAGGGCTGCCTTCAGGCATCCAGTCGTATCGCCTTAGATCGAGATCCCAAAAATGGTGGTGGCTGTCAACAACTGTCATGAAGTAGCTTCCCGCGACTCAACTAAAGCTGAACTGACGGCAGCGAATGGAGAACGCGCGCCGCAATCGATGTGTTGGGAACGTACCCGATCTATCGGACGATGGTGCCGATTGATGGCTCGCCGCGGACTGCCGTCCCATGGCTGCCGGCAAAGTTGGCATCGCCAAACCAAAGCGTGCCGTTGCGCTTGGACAGACCATGGATGAACGGGTCCTCTGAACCCATCGTCACGCGATCCAACTCGTTCCCATTCTCCTTGTCGTAGAGGACCACGACGTTGTCAGTGGTGTGTGCGCACCAGATTGCATCGTCTCCTTCCAAAGCCAGACCGTGCAACCGTTCGAGCTCAACCTCGAACTTGTGAACTACCTTGAAGTCGTCCGATGGGTCGACGAGGATGATGGCTTTCGGGTTGAATGCGGTCACCCAAATGAGGTTCTCGTTGTGGTCGTACTCGACTCCGTGAATGCCACCACCGTCAGGCGTGCGAAATCGGTCGACGGTCTCTCCCGTCTCCATGTCGATTTTGATGACGTAACCGAGATGTGTGTCGGTGCTTCGGTAAGGTCGAGAGACGGTGCCGCCATTGGATCCGGTCCAGATGAATCCGCCACCGACTGTGATGCCGGAACCGTTCTCAGTTGTGGTGTAGATCATTCTGAGCACGTTTCCGACTTCGTCGATGACGTAGATGTTGTCGGTGAGTTGGTCGATGACATACAGTTCGTCATCGTGCCATTGGAGGCCGTTGGGCATCTCGCACGGCGACGGTACGGTAATGCCGACCATCGACTTGGTTGCGGTCATCGTCATGGCTAAATCTCCAGTCAATCTTTCAACGGTGTCAGCTGTTGATGATGTAGTTTAACCGCTGGCGGCTCATGAGCGATGAATGCAGGGCAGTAGCCATTCGTCTCGCCTCTGCATCTCGTAGTATTGAGCGGGATTATTGGGATGTGTGATGTGTTAGACTGAAATCAGTCAATGAGGCGTCGGCAACGCCATATGTTTCGAGAATTGTTGCCTCGCTTCAACGGTCGAACAACACGCTTCGTGACCTCCTGTCGCCCGATGGATGTGATGCTCGGAAGGGTAGCAGCTCAATGGAATGGCGGGCGCAAGCAATCTTGTCACAGTCGAATTCGCGCAGGAGGTGGGAGCAGACATGAAAAGGAATCGTTTCAATGCAAAAGCAGACACCATGGGGTACCGCGCGCCGTCGCGTGATGATCTTCATCGACGGCAGTAACCTCTACCATGTCCTTAAGCAAACCACCGACAAGAGCAACCTAGACTATCGGAAATTCGCCGAAAAGCTGTGCGGAGATCGCGAGTTAATCCGCACTTACTACTACAACATCCGGCAAGAATCTCCGGAAAACCCGAAACTCGCAGAATCGCAAGATCGTTTCCTCAACACGCTCTACGAAACTGACTACCTTGAGGTGAAACTCGGCATCTGGAAGCCTCGGGGGCAGACGATGGTTGAGAAGGGCGTGGATGTGATGATTGCCTCCGACCTAATTTCGCACGCGTACGAAGACCATTACGACACCGCCATTCTGGTCAGTGGCGATGCTGATTTTTACCCCGCTCTGCAAGTCGTCAAGGACACCGGGAAGCAAGTCGAGGTGGCAGCCTTCGACGCCAATCTGTCATCTGAAGCCGCCCGGATTGCCGATGTCCTCATCAGATTCGATCGGAGCTACTTCGACGATCTGTGGATGTCGCAACGAGAGAAGAACAGCGCAATGCGAACCGCCAGGTATCGCAGCACCGTAAGTGATGAAGCTGCTTCACCAAATGGCGAGAACAAGACCACACCTAAAACCGACCGAGCTGAACGTCGAACCTTTGCCGATCGCTATGCAGTGCGCCGCAATGCATTGAACCAAAGGCAGTCGGTTCGTGCGACTGCGAACGGGCATCAAGTGCGCAAACCGACGCAGAACGTGCGACGCACAGTCAGCCGACGGAGCCTGTCGAACGTCCTTAACGAAGGTACAAACTCGCAGAATGGGCGCGTTAACTCCCGCGTCACTCCGCCTGACATGGTCGGAAAATCTATCGAATCTAGTTCGAGTGAAGCTGGTGCAAGTGCCGCTAGAAATGACGAGCGACGGATGAAGTGGGTAGCGCGGATGTTCGGAACGCGACGTTAGACCTCTCGAGTTCGACTTGATCGCAACCGGGGTAACGACCTGGAACTAGCTCATAAGGTCCTTACCAATCTGCGGCGATGATGTTGGCGTCGTTCGCCAGAACTCGTGATTGCGCTCCCGATTCGACGTCCATCGTGAACAAGTCGAAGTTGCCGTCGATGTTTGAACGGAAGAGTATCCGAGACCCGTCATTCGACCAACGAGGGCCGGCGTCGTCGACCCGGTTCTGCGTCATCCGACGAGTCACCTTGGTTTCTACGTCGACGCTGTAGATCTCAGGGTTGCCATCGTGCGCCGAGACGTAGAAGATCCGTCTTCCGCCCGGCGACCATTCGAAGTCAGTTTCGTCGCCATCGTCGTCGCTTAACGCAATGGCGGAACCGGGGCCGGTTTCGGGATCAATGGTCAACACATGTAAGTCGGTTTCACCGTTCGATTTGTGACGAGCCAATGCGACTCGTCGACCGTCCCTGGAGAATCGGGGGCGTGAATCGTTGTAATCGGTCAGTTGAACTTCGTCCACGCCTTCGACAGAGCGGATGAAGATGCCTTGAGTGTTCTCGAACTTGAGGCGCATCGCGATCCATGCGTTGTCTCCCGACCAATTGCCGAGTTCTATGTTTCCCGTCGGTTCGGAAGCCAACAGCTGCGTCGTCTCATTCTCGAAATGGTGGAGGTACACGTTCGTGGTGTCGCCCTCGGGAGACGTCGCTTGGTAGGTAATCATTCGGGAATCAGGGGACCAAAAGAACTCCGTGACGTGCGCTGGGGCGTCGGGCACGCGTTCTGAGTTCTCCGAGTTGCGGTCCCACGTCTTGAGTTGACCGGAGCCGCCGCGTGCGTCTGACAGGTAAGCGACTACGCGCTGGTTCGGCGACCACTTCGGGTTGTACACCCATTCGTTGACAACCTCCGTTTCGTTGCCTGAGCGGTCGAGCAAGAACATTCGATGGTTTTCATCTTGAGAGACGTAAACGACTTCGTGAGCGAGATCTCCGTCGTTCCCGCAGGCGATACCTGCAGCCGTGAGCGCGGTCGCGAGGACGAAAATTAGGAGAGCACGCATTTCCAGTGAAACCCCGCGATCGTAGAGGTCGAGATGCATCGTCTTGGAGCGCGCGAATTCGGCGCGGCACATGCTTAGATTTTCGAAAACTTCGGCCTGTCGATTCAAGGCAAGTTGGCGCGTCTAGAATTCGATACCAACAACACGCATCCGACTTTACGGAGTGAAAGATGAAGTTCGCGTTCTTCATGATGCCGCTGCACACGCCTAACGAAAACCCTTCGCTGGCGTTCGAGCGAGACATCGACATGATCAACTACGCCGAAAAGCTCGGATTCGACGAGTATTTCATCGGCGAGCACCACTCTGCGGCGTGGGAGACGATGCCGGCACCGGAGATGGTACTGGCCAAGGCGTCTGCGACCGCGACGCGAATAACTCTCGGCACAGGTGTCGTTTCGCTACCGTTCCATCATCCGTTCCACGTCGCCGAAAGATTCGCTTTTCTCGACCATTTAACGCGCGGGCGGACCGTGCTAGGGGTGGGCCCGAGCGGACTACCAACGGATCCGCAACGTTTCAACGTTCCGGGCAAAGATCTGAACGCCATGATGCGTGAGTCCACCGACATCATCGTCAAGTTGCTCGAGTCGCCCGATCCGATTTGCTATGAAGGCAAATTCTGGTCGATTGAAGACATGGCCTTGCAGCTTCGGTCATTCCAGCAACCACGACTTAAGCTTGCGACGCCGTCAACCGGGAGCAAGCGGTCCCTCGACTTCGTTGCGCAGTATGAAATGATGATGTTCTCCATCGCCAGCGGCGGCGGCAATGGGAATGTCCCTCTTGCAAACCAATGGGACGAAGTGATGGAAGCTTCGATCAAGCACAGAACGTCGCCATCAAAGGACGATTGGCGGGTCGTTACCTACGTTCACTTGGCCGACTCGAGAGAGGAAGCGGTTAAACAGGCTCAGCAAGGCGCAGTGCGGGACGTCCACGAATACTTCTACACGATCAACACCCCGCGAGGTTGGGTAGTCCATCCTGACCAAAACCCGGCCGACCTGACGTTCGAGCAGATTGTCGAGAGCAAGCGATGGATTGTCGGAACGCCGGACGATGCAATTGAGCAGGTCGAAGCGTTGGTTGAGGAGACGGGCGGCATTGGCGGTTTGATGTTGACGACTCACGAGTGGATGCCGATGCGCCACATCAAGTATTCGCAAGAGCTGTTCGCCCGTTACGTCATGCCTCGTTTCCGAGGGCACACCGCAGATTTGGAACGCGAATGGAAGCGAACCAAGGCCGATCGAAAGGCAGGTCGGATTCCAAATATCCACGCACGCACTGATGACGGTCCGGACGAAACTACCACGAGCAACCTACACGTCAAGATCTAACTCGCGATAGTAACCACTCTGGAGGCAACGAATGGCAACGCTAGAGCAACTGCTCGACGAAGTCGATGCGTCGGCGGCGGAGATCGTCGAATTGGAACGCCGGATGATCCAGATCCCAACGGTGAACACCGGTCAGATGCCGACTGGCAACGAAACAGATTTGGCTGAATTCGTGCGGGATTGGTTTCACGGCGAGGGCATCAACGATACGCAGATTCTGGCGCGCGATCCTGAACGCGGCAACATCGTCGCAGTCTATCCCGATGCCGAACAAAGATGCCGATTGATGTTCATGTCGCACACCGACGTCGTCCCAGTGGAGGACGCATCGAAATGGTCGTGGGACCCGTTCGGTGCCGAGGTCTCCGGAGGTCGTATCTACGGGCGCGGAGCTTCCGACTGCAAGGCATTGCTGACCGCACAGATGATGGCAATGGCGATTCTCAAACGCAACGATGTGAAACTAAAGCACGGTTTGAGGTTGGTCAGCGGTGCTGATGAGGAGCACGGTGGCAGGTGGGGTTTCGGATGGCTTGCCGAACATCATCCGGAATCGCTCGAGTGCGACTTCGCAGTGAACGAGGGCGGTGGTACCCCGGTCGAACAAGGCTCCGCTCTTTTGTATTTGCTGGGTACGGGTGAGAAAGGGCGATTGGAGATCAAAATCACGCTCAAAGGCGAGAGCGCGCATGCTTCTGTGCCGTGGCAAGGCGCAAATGCGTCGGCGATGCTATGGCGCGTTCTGCAACGAATCGAGGGCTATCAGGCGGAGATCGATACTTCACTGCCAATCTTCGACCACCTAAATCTGTTGGGCATCGAGGAGAAACCGACTCCCGATAACATCGATGCCATCATCGCAGAACTGGAGAGTGATTCGCCTCGCTTGGCATCCATGTTGCGCGCGCTTTCGCGAATGGTGTGGACTCCGACGATGATCAACGGCGGCATCAAATCGAACAGCGTTCCCGAGAACATCACGGTTACCTGCGACGTGCGGACTTTACCGTTCCAGAACGAGGAGTACGTACGTAGCGAAATCGAACGAACCATCGGTGACATCGAAGGTGTAACGGTCGATATCGATTACATGTCGGTACCCAATTCGTCGTCGTTCGAGAGCGAGCTCGCAGAGGCGATTAAGCGCGCGCAGTCGATGGCGGTTGAGCGCGACGACATCCAGTGGATACCGGCAATCAGCAACGGTTTCACAGACTCACGTTTCACCCGCAATCTCGGGATTATCACGTACGGTTTTACCGGCGCACATCCAGACGACGATCCGATGCTGTCGCGCGCTCATGGCACCGACGAATCTGTGGGCATCGAATCGCTGATCAGCGGCACCAAGTGCATGCTCGCACTCGCTTGGGACCTTTGCGAAGCACGCTAAGTGAACCAATCCGAAAGAATCCTAGTTTGAAACGTCCCAACATACTTTTCATCATGGCCGACCAACTGAAATGGTCGGGTCTACGTATGTACTCCGAGATAGGCATCGAGACGCCTTCACTGGAGCGGTTGCATTCTCGAGGCGTGATGTTCCGCCACGCGATAACGCCTCATCCTCTTTGCGTACCGGCACGAACGTCAGTGATGACGAGTCACTATCCGCATTCGACCGGGTGTCGGAGAAATGAGACGTTGATGCCGTTGCATGAGACGCATGCCTTTCAGATTTGGCGAGACGCCGGTTACACGACCGGACTCATTGGCAAGAACCACTGCTTTGCTGAGCCGGAAGACTTGGCACTGTTCGACGTTCGCTGCGAGATTTCACACGGTGGCTTGCCTCAAGGAGACAATCCAGGCACTGTCCCCGGCAACCAAGGTATGAAGTGGGTGCGACCCGTTGAAGCCATTGACGCAGCGCATCGGGATCGGGTGAACCTCAATGCCAACGCGCAGAGTCCAAGAATCGCATACGCAGTCACCGATCACCCGATCGAAGATTACGGATCAAGCGTAATCACGGCTCAGACCTTGGAGTTCCTCGAACGCGTTGCTCGGGGCGATAGGTTTGGCAGCGATAACAATGGATCTGGCGAAGATTCTCCGTTCGCTCTATGGGTTTCATATCCCGATCCCCACGAACCACGCGAGGCACCGCGCCGATATGTCGAGATGTTCCCGCCCGATGAAATTGTGTTGCCACCGACAAGGAAAGGGGAATTCGACGAAGACGGTGGCGCGAGCAAACACGGCGACGCACCATATCCGCCGTCAGGGAATCTCAGCCCCGCACCAGAAGTCAATCGCGTCCTTTACGCAATGATGGGTATGGACGACGACAGCGACGAGGACATCCGCAACATCGTTTCGGTAAACCATGCAATGACGCGTCTGGTCGACGACGGAATCGGCGAGATTCTCGACAAACTTGAGGATCTCGGAATCATTGAAGACACCATCATCGTCTTCACCGCTGACCACGGCGACTTCATGGCGGAGCACAACATGATGGTCAAAGGCGGTGTGTTCTACGACTGCTTGACGCGCGTACCCCTGATCGTGTCGTTTCCCAAAGGTGGGGTGCCGATGGGGGAAACGGACGAGTCGATGGTAAATACCATCGACATCCTCCCGACACTCTTGGAGCTACAGAGATTGGCAGACTTTGATGGCGTAGATGATGCGTGGACCACGAAGAGCGAAGTCGCCAACGAAGTTCCGGTCACTAACTCGACGCTGGGAGGCGACGGCAAGGTACGAAACGATCTGCTTCGTCGAATGCAAGGCGCGCCGCTCCCGACAGCAACCGACGCGAAACCGAGACGCGCCGCGTTTTCCGAGTACGGTGCCGGGGGTCCGCCGGTGACGATGGAGCACTTGGGGCGTTGCGAGCGGCCGTGGGGGTACATGACGCTAATCCAAACGTTGTGGGGCAGGGAGGCGCAAGGCAGACGGAAGATGGTCCGAACCGTGGATTGGAAATACGTCACCGACCCGATGGCCAATGGCGCAGGTAGCAACGACGGTGCCGATCCGGAGGACGAACTTTACGACTTGGTCAATGATCCTTGGGAGCTCTACAACGTTGCCCACGATCCGAAGAATTCGGGCGTGGTCTCGGAAATGCGACGTCTTCTGGCGGCGTGGATGATCGAGACGGAAGGATCTGAGCCTGTCGATCTTCCGATGACGATTGGTCGTTCTTGATCGTCTCGGATCAAATAATGCCGATCGCGCCCAAACCCAATGCGAACCTGCCGGCGGTATCGTAGTGAGTCATCCGACCTTGGATCTGCTGCGTGATGGCGTGAATGTCTTGATAGCGACGTTGGATTGGCGATGAGTTGAAGATGGCATTCGAACCGAAGAGCGTGTAAGCAGCGTCGACGACCGTTGCGGCACTGCGAATGGCGTGGGTCGACGCCAGCCGGACTTTGACACGCGTCTGTGTCGTCAACTCATGTCGCCCGATTACCTCATCCCACATGGAGTCGGTCGCTTCGTTCAGGAAGGAGTTCGCCGAACTCCATTGTGCCTCAGCCAAACCGAGCGTCCGATGAGTCGTTGAATCTGCGCTCAGAACGTTCTTGCTGCCTTGTAGCGTCTTTGACTTTACGAACTCGATGGCGTCGTCCAATGCAGTCCGAGCACTGCCTAGCGCAACGGTGGCGAAACCGGACGCAAATAGAGGCGTTGTGTGTATCACATACAACGGTCCCGGTTCGCGGGATGATGCCTCCTGAGGATATGAGCGTCCACAGGGCACAAAGACTCCCGAGGCGGTGAAGCTGAGGCTGCCGGTTCCACGCAAACCGCCGACGTGCCACTGATCTATGATCTCGACCTCGTTCTTGGGGATGAGGAATGTACCCATCTCAGGAGTTGCGCTGCTTCCGTCTCCTTCGATCGGTGCCAGGGCCGCTACCCAGTTGGCATGCGGTATACCGCTGCTGAAATCCCAACGACCCGTCAATTTGTAGCCGTTGTCCAGGATCTTTGCGCCTGACGATTGTTGGGGCGGACCGTTCGTCACGATCGTGCGAGGATCGGCCCAGATCTCTTCGGCAACTGATGCGCTGACTCGGACAGCATTCGTAGAGAAGACGTTGTTTTGGTTGACACACCACGCGACGCTGGCATCAACCTCGGCAAAAATCCGAACGATCTTCAGGAAGTCAGGATGTGCCATTTCGGCACCGCCGAGTGATTGCGGCAGCAACAGCCGGAACAAACCAGCATCAATCAACGGCTCGACGACATCCTGCGGGATGCGTCGCTCACGTTCAATGCGTTCGGTGTGTGTAGCGACCAGCGATGCTAGTTCACGCGCGGTTTCGACGTATTTCTCCGCGGCATGCAAGGTTCAACTGTGCAGGGGCAATGCGCCAGAATAGCCGTGTCGGACCTGGTCGCGCTAAGCGAGTTCCTCGGGCACGACGACATCCGGCTCCAGTTCCAACGGATAACCGGGGAAGAAGTCGCGCCACGGTTCAAATTGCTCAACGAACTGCATACCGTGCTCCATTGACGGCAGATTCTTGACCGAACGACCGGGATCATAGCCCATCGTCTTCGCCATCGCTTCGATGCCGCCGCGGCGTGTATGGCGAACGCCACCGACGTTGAATGCGTCGCCGTCGTCATCCTCAACGATTAGGTCGAAGCCTCGTTTCCGCTGTCTCCAATAGAGTCGCATGTACTTCCTTTAAGGGTTGTTCGGGGTATCGGCAAGGTATCGTTTCGCCCTGTCAAGTATCGCATTCGCGACGTCGTACTTATCCATCAACGGCAGCGGCTCAACCGTACGGTCGGCGTGGATGATATCGACGCGGTTGGTGTCGGTGCCGAATCCGCTGCCCGGTTCCGAAACGTCATTGACGACTGTCATCGACGCGCCTTTGGAGTCCATCTTTGCTTCACCTTTGGCGACCGCATCGCCGGTCTCCGCGGCAAACGCGATCTTGACTAGACGCGACCCGACTGCTTCGGGCATCCAATCTGCGATGTCCTCCATCTCGAGAACGAGACCCTGGCCAATGCGTTTTTTGAGTTTTTCGGGGGTTTGTTGTTTGACGCGGAAATCGGATATCGCCGCAGCCATGATCAACAGGTCCGAATCGACGCACACCGGGATTGTAGCTTCCCGCATCTCGTCTACCGTAGACGCCGGCAAACACGTCACACCCCACGGGTTGCGCATATGTCTCGCGGCTGTGACCAGCACCGTGTCGGCACCGCGATCCCTGGCTGCTTCCGCAATGGCATATCCCATCTTGCCCGTTGAGCGGTTGGTGATCACCCGCACCGGATCGATCGGTTCTCGAGTGCCGCCGGCAGTTACGACGACCCGTCTCTGAGCATAGTCGCCAGCGCGTTTTCCGATAGCCGTCCTAATCGCATCAACGATATCGGTTGGTTCACTGAGCCGACCTTGACCTACGAGGCCCGACGCGAGTCTCCCTGACTCCGGGCCGACGATGATTGCCCCCCGCTCACGCAATGTTGCGACGTTGCGTTGCGTTGATGGCGCAGCAAACATGTCCGCATCCATCGCCGGCGCAACAACCAACGGGACATTCGAGGCGAGAACGGTTGCCGTGACGGCATCATCGGTGATGCCTAGCGCAAGTTTGGCGATGGTATTCGCGGTGGCAGGAGCGACGGCGATGCAATCCGCTTCAGTCGCCAGTGCGACATGGTCAATGTTGAGTGTCGAGTTTTGATCCCAGAGCGAAGTAGTCACGGGATTGTGGCTGAGCGCAGCGAAGGTCGACTGCCCAACGAACCGCGTCGCTGCTTCCGTCATGGCGACGTCGACGCGAGCACCCAATTTGATCAACTCGGACGTAACAGAAGCCGCTTTAAAAGCAGCGATCGATCCGGACACGCATAGAACTATTCGGCGTCCGGCGAGCGGTGCCTGTGTTGTTGTCACGTCGGATCTTCTCTAGTGACGACGAACTGACCGGGCAGCGGGGGAGAGGTTGCGCTAGATGGATAGGTCATCACCGTGTCGTAAATGGATTCGACCTCGGAACGGCTCAACACCGTCGGTGCGTCAATTGAGAGGATCTCGTCGCCTTCTACCCTTACTAACAGACGCGCGCCGAGCGATGAACGATATGCGAATTCGCGATTCCAGAAGCGCGCCAGTTCAATCTCGACAGATCTAGCTCGGAGGGTCAAGCCATCTTTCGTCTTGAAGTCGACGCCAATTCGGGCGCGTTGCAGCTCCATTTGCTCGTTGTTCCAACGGTAATGAGCCTCCAAATGCAGGAAATCATTCACGAAGGGCAAGCAAGCATCAGGGTCGGCTCCCGCATAGCTGCGAGGTCCGACAGTAAACTTGACGCCGGCGATGCGGTTTGTGCCGTGAATCACCCCGTAGTTTCGCAGGTCAATGTCGGAAAGCGTCAGATCTGTCAACGTGTCGGTGGGCCAAAAATCCTGAGTTCGCCAAACCCAAGCGACTCGCCGATTTTTCACCGCGATGATGTGGTCGAGGATCCGAAACTCGTCATTCTCAATGACGTGGTGAAGGGAATATCCATTGGATTCCTTGCGCTCGTACTCAGTCGGGCGGAGCTTCGAGCGCGCGCGTTGCACGTACTCGTCGACAATCTGTTCCAACTCCTGTTTTGGTTGCTTAGGCATGGTGGGGACGACGAGGTTCACACTATCTGGTGCGAGTGCAATGGCTACGATGCTATCGTAAGGAACGCATCAGGCAGGAAGCGGATGAGATCCTGCGCCGTCATGGCGTATGCCGTAACCGCGTCACGCGCGAATGTTCCGCTGACGGAGTGTAGGTAGACGGCCAGAGTCGCCGCGTCAAACGGATCCATCTGCGCCGCAAACCCGGTAACAAGGCCCGCCAAGACGTCGCCGCTCCCGCCGCGCGCCAAACCATCGTTCGGGCGCATGTTAAGACGCAAACGCCGAGCCGGATCTGCGATCAGCGTTGTCGCGCCTTTCAGAATGGCGACGCAGTTGAATCTGGTCGCGGCTTCTTCAACGGCAGACCTGCGATCGGCTTCAACTTCGGCGACTGAGCTCGCCAGCAATCTCGCCATCTCGCCAGGATGCGGCGTGATGATGAGATCTCCACCGAACGCTTCGGACCATCGATCTATGCTGGCGAAGAGAGTCAGAGCGTCGGCGTCGACTACCGTAGTGCAGTTTCGCCACAGTTCTGGTTCGCCGACGAGTTCTTCGAGGAGACTCTCAACGCCTCTACTCAAACCCAAACCGGTTCCCATCAGGACGGAATTCATCTGCGGGATTAGTTGGCGCAGGTTAGGCGACGCGTCTCCGGGTTCGACGCCCGATTCTCCTTCAGTCAATGGCACGTAAGTCGCTTCTGGGATGTGTCCGGCGAGAGTCCGATAAACTGTTTCGGGCGTTGCGAGTGTCGTGAGTCCAACGCCAGATCTGACGCACGCCTTCGTTGCTAATGCAGCGGCACCGACGTAGTTCGTCGAACCTGAGATTAAGAGTGAACGTCCAAAGTCGCCTTTGTGGGCGTCTAGTCCGCGCAACGGCAACAGTGAACGCGCAAGTTCCGCGTCGATACGCTCACGGACCAAGTTCTTGGTCAACGGTTTTGGTATGTCGACATCCAAAACCGTCATTTCATTGCCAAATCCGGGGTTGCCGAAGCGGACCGACGGCCCGAGTTTAGTCAGTCCAACACTGAGTGTGACGTCGCAACGGATTGCGTTAGGGTCCGCTACACCTGTATCGGGATCAACACCGCTTGGTACATCGATTGAGACGACCGTGGCATCGGATTTGTTGACCACGCGGAATACCGAAGCAACAGGTTCCTCAATCGGCCGGGAGATCCCGAATCCGAAAACCCCGTCGAGAATTAAGTCAGCTCCATCGCAAAGAGTTTTCGTTTCACTGGGCAGCGTTGGTACTGTGCTACGGCCGAGCCCGTCAGGATCGCGGGCTAGAACCGTGACTATGTCGCAATGGATGCCCGACTCCTTGAGGTATTTGGACGCGGTTAAGGCGTCGCCACCATTGTTGCCTTTACCCACGAGCGCGACGACATTGCCTCGCTCTCCTAACCTGTCGAAGTAGTCGCATATCCATTCTGCGGTGGCTCGGCCCACACGGTCCATTAGCGCTTCGAGAGTAATCTCACCGGAGTCGAACCACCGATGTTCGATCTCACGCATCTCGTCCGCGGTAACTACTTGTCTTGGCGAGACCATGTTGTATGCCGCCTGTTTGGTGACGATTCAAGTGAAATCAAGGTCGCCAGGCATCGTCCCTTGCTTCGATAACGACAGACGCTGCGGCGAACTCTTTCGAATGCGTCAAGCTGAGTGCAATGCGCAAGACTCCCATCCTTTCGGCGCGGACCAATGCTGGTCCATGCAGAGCGATTTCGGGAGGGCCGCCACGCTTTCGCGTAACCTCAATCGATTTCCATGGGATGCCGCGAACACCGGTGCCGAGTGCCTTCATCACCGCCTCCTTCGCCGCGAATCTGCTGGCGAGTTGCGGAGCGCGATTGCGAGCGTAGCGACGTTCGCCGGGCGTAAAGACCTTCTCGAGAAACCTCACCGGATAGCGTTCGCGCACCGCAGCTATTCTGGGGATCTCAATTAGGTCTACGCCGGTGTATATCATTTGAGTTTGCGCGTGGATCGAGCCAATTGTCGGGTCGATGTCGATAATCCGACGGCAATGCAAGGTCGATTCGAGAGTGAAATGATAACCCAGCGACTACTCAACCGAACTCGCCTTCGCGTCTCATGACCGCAAAAATCATCAGTGGCAACGACATCGCGAGCAAGGTTCACGCAGAGGTGGCTGACAAGTTGACCGCGTTCGAGAGCGATCATCGACTCACTCCCGGTTTAGCTGTTGTGCTCGTCGGCGATGACCCGGCCTCTCGGTCGTACGTTCGACGTAAGGAGCGCGCCTGTGAAGAGGTTGGCATCAACTCCGAGACAATCAATCTCGACGCGTCAATTTCCGAGGGCGATTTATGCGGAATCATTGATGACTTGAACGACGATTCGCGGTATCACGGGATCTTGGTTCAACTGCCGTTGCCTCCGCAGATTGATGCCGACGCGATAATCAATCGTCTCGACCCCTTGAAAGACGTCGACGGTCTTCATTCCCAAAACGCAGGGTTGCTCTCACTGGGCCGACCGCGTTTCGTGCCGGCGACGCCGTTAGGTGTACAGCGAATGCTGATCGAAGCAGAGATCGCAGTTGACGGCGCAGAAGTGGTGATTGTGGGACGTAGTTCACTGGTCGGCCGCCCTTTGGCGTTGCTGTTGACGCAACGAGGATTTGGTGCCAACGCGACGGTGACCATATGCCACACCGGGACGCGAGACCTCGCAAGTCACACGAAACGAGCTAAGATCTTGATCGCGGCCGCCGGCGCGCCAAACACGATCACCGCCGATATGGTGCAAGATGGCGCAGTGGTCATTGACGTTGGGGTGTCCCGGGTCGAAGACGCAACGCGCAAGAGTGGTTATCGTTTAACGGGCGACGTCGACTTTGACGCCGTGCGTGAGAAATCCTCGGCTATAACGCCAGTGCCCGGCGGAGTAGGACCCATGACGGTTGCCATGCTGCTCGAAAACGTCCTCTTGGCCGCCAGATTGCAGAGCGGTTAATCGACGTATCGTCGACGCTTCAGGGTCGGACGAAGCACACAGATTGTGTCGTGTAGAATCTTGAAGCGGCGCGTATGGTGATGTCAATTGGTGATTGCTACTCACCGCGGTTGCGTAAAAACCAAAATATGGATCCAGTCCACAAGCCTCGGGTACAAGCTGCTGGCAACATCAGGCAAGCGACCGACACATCAACGCGTGCTTCCGCATCCACCAACGGTCAATCCGCATCTTACGGCTCACCATTTTTCGAACGCTTAGGGCGTTCTGCGTTGATGGATATGCATCGGAAGATGCTCCTGATTCGTCGCTTTGAGGAAGCCTGCGGTCAGTACTACACCCGTGGGTACATCCGAGGTTTCTTGCATCTCTACATCGGTCAGGAAGCTACCGGCGTCGGAGCGATCACTGCGTTGCGGCCTGACGACTACATCGTCTCGCATTACCGAGATCACGGCCACGCTTTGGCGCGCGGACTGGATACCAACCGCACGATGGCGGAGATGTTCGGCAAACGCACTGGGCTGAGCAAGGGCAAGGGCGGATCGATGCACATCTTCGATGCGGCGAAGCGATTCATGGGTGGACACGCGATAGTCGGGGCCCAACTCCCCCTGGCGGCCGGATTGGCATTGGCCCAACAATATCTCGAAACCGACGCAGTTACGATGGTCTTCTTCGGCGACGGTGCCACGAACCAAGGCACGTTCCACGAGTCCCTGAACCTCGCTGCGATTTGGAACCTTCCCATAGTCTTCTTCATGGAGAACAACTTCTACGGCATGGGCTCAGCCGTTGGCAGAGTGCGGAGACGCGGCTCTGACTTCAGCGACGCGATGGCGGCGTATGACATGGATTCGGTAGTCGTTGACGGCATGGATGTCATCGCGGTGCGCGAGGCGACGCAACTCGCTGTCGATAAAGTTCGGGCTCAAGGGAGCCCGATTTTTGTAGAAGCGAAGACATTCAGATTCGTCGGACACTCCGTCGCAGATCCCGGGTTCCAATACCGAGAACGGTCAGAGGTCGATCGTTGGCGAACCCGTGATCCCATCCTGACCTGTCCGGCCACGTTGCTTGATCACGGAATTACGACGCAAGCGGAATTGGACGCGATCGCGGACAGCGTAGATGCCGAGGTTGATGCTGCCGTCGAGTTTGCCTTAAACAGCCCAGACCCCGACGCATCCGAAGCACACGACGATGTCTACGCGTAAAGAGTGGCGCAACTTTCGGGTTGATTTGGTGATTGTCAATGCCTAGTCGACTTTTTCGCGATGCCATTACGATTGGGCTTGAGGAGGCGATCGAGACCGATGAAACGGTGTTCATCATGGGCGAGGACATCGGTGCATACGACGGTGCTTATTCAGTCACCAAGGGATTTCTTGAGAAGTACGGACCGAAGCGCATCAAGGATACCCCGATATCGGAAGCCGGGTTCATGGGTGCGGGTATCGGTGCGGCAGCCGCAGGACTGCGTCCAATCATCGAGTTGATGTCGATCAGCTTCTCCCTAGTTGCGTTCGATCAGATTGTCAACATGGCGGCGAACATCCGCTACATGTCCGGTGGCCAAATTAAGGTGCCGATGGTAATCCGCGCTCCGACTGGTGCCGGGGTGCAGCTAGGGGCGACGCACTCGCAAAGTTTCGAGACTTGGCTCGCCGAGGTCCCGGGCATTCACTGCGTTTGCCCATCTAATCCGTACGACGCCCTCGGTCTCTTGAGATCATCCATCAAGTCCGAAAATCCGGTAATCTTCGCCGAACATGCGCATCTCTATACCTCACGCGGTGAAGTGCCGGATGAGTATTACGACATCCCGCTTGGCGAGGCTTCGATCGTCAGGGAAGGCAAAGATATCACGTTAATCTCTTACGGGTACGGCGTGAAACTTCTCGAAGAAGCGGCTGACTCACTTGCCAACGAAAGTGTTGGTGCCGAGATCGTCGACCTTCGCTCGCTCAACCCTCTTGATTACCCGACCGTTGTGGCATCCGCGCAGAAAACCGGACGCGTGGTCGTGCTCGACATGGCACGCCGTAACGGAGGCATGATGGCAGAGGTCGCAGCCGAGATCCAGGAGCAAGCAATGGATTGGCTCGACGGGCCAATCGTTCGAGTTGGTGCCGACGACGTCCCTTGGCCATACAACCGCGGACTAGAGCAAGACGTTTTGCCTGATGCTGGCGAGGTCGTTGAAGCGGCGCGGAAGACAATCAACTTCTAATACGTCAATCCACTTCGGCCGCGAGTTTGTCAGCAACACACAACTCATCACTAGGAGCGATGCATTGATTCACGAAGTCACGATGCCAGCGATGGGTGCCGACATGACTGAAGGCACTGTCGTCAAGTGGTTGAAGAGCGAAGGTGATGACGTGGCACGCGGCGACAAACTTGCCGAAATCGAGACCGACAAGACAGTCGTTGAGATGGAGGCATACAATGCCGGCATCCTGCGCAAGATTGTCCATGGCGACGGTGCCAAACTTCCGGTCGGGACCTTGCTCGCATACATCGGTAACGCCGAGGACGAGTTGCCAGAAAGCGATGACGGAGAAGTTGGCGTGATCTCGGAGTCAACGGATCCAGAACCGATGGCAACTGTGGAGACGGCGGCCCCGCCCGTTCCCGTCGCTGAACCTGCGGTCACCGCTGAATCAACCGCGGTTGAAACGACGCCGGCTCCCACAACTTCAGTTGCTACGGTTGAAGGGGGGCGCATCAAAGCATCGCCTTTGGCGAGACGTCTCGCCAGGGAGCAAGGATTTGACATCTCGGCAATCCTAGGGACCGGTCCAGGAGGACGAGTTACGCGAGACGACGTGTTGGGTTTCAAACCTGCGCCCGCGTTCGGAGCGTCTGGCATCGGCTCCACAACGCCGAAGGTTGCGATCGACGGTTCAGACGTCGAGTTGACCACGATGCGCCAAGCGATCGCGCGGGTCACGTTGCGCAGCAAGACCGAGGCACCGCATTACTACGTCACAACCGGAATCGACATGACAGACGGCATGGCGTTTCGAGCTCAGATAAACCGTGAACTGGCGAGATCCGGTGCTCGAATTTCGGTCAACGACATGATTATCAAAGCACTCGCGATGGCGATCGTGAAGCACCCGAAGTGGAACACGACCTTCCGCGACGACCGGTTGGAGGGTCACGACAGCGTCAACATCGGCGTGGCTATCGCCTTGGAAGCCGGATTGATCGTACCGGCACTGATTGGCGTTCACAATATGTCCCTGATCGACATTGCTGCTGCGTCAAAGGATCTTGGGTCCCGCGCCCGCGGTGAAGGTGGCACATTGACCCAGGAGGAGCTGACCGCCGGCACGTTCTCGACTTCGAATCTTGGAATGTTCGGCATCGACACGTTTGCGGCGATTATCGTCCCTCCGCAGGCAGGCATCTTGGCGGTTGGTGCGGTGAAACCGACACCGGTTGTCGTGGAAGATGAAATAGTGGTGCGTCAGATGATGAACGCGACCATCTCTGCAGACCATCGAGTCGGCGACGGTGCAGAAGCGGCTGTTTTGATGAACTCGGTCAAGGAAAACCTCGAGCATCCTCTGCGGTTAATCCTCTGATTGGCTCGTCCTTCCGAAGGGGCAACAATCACTGTGCGATGATTGACGCATCGTGTACGCACGCGAGTCATACGACGATGCCGAGAAGCAGATCCTAGACCGATTCTTCACGAATACCGATCTTCCTGTTTTTGCAGTCGTCAACCTGCCGGAGATCGTCAAGGGCGCGATGTTCGCGCGTTACAGCCGAACTCACAAGTCGTTGCGGAGGATGTTTCTAGACGAGTTTTTCCAGCAACCCGAGATCGGATTGGAGGCGATGGCTGAGAGAATTGCCAACCAAACCGAGGAGGGCGATGCAAACGCATTGAAACAAGCCGAGGGATTGTACGAACGCGTTTTCATCCAGTACGGTGACGACTCGGTGGCTCAGTTGGGTGGCGCGCACCTCGCATGCGAGCAGGTATCCGCCATCATGGCAAAGATCATTGAGCGCGGCCGACTTGCGGCATATCTCGAGCAGAGCACCAGGTACATCTACTTCGATCAGAAGATTGAGCACGAAGACGGCACCGACAGATTTCGTTATCACACACCTAGTGAGATCGCACATGGCCCGCTTGCCGAGAGGTATACGCAGACCATGGATTGGCTGTTCGAGCAGTATTCGACGGTAGTTCGCGCGCTAACCACATACTTCCAGCAACGTTTCCCGGTGGGTCCAGGCGAACGGCGCGGCGACTATGCACGGGCCACTAGGGCGCGGGCATGCGACACGGCGAGAGGTTTGCTCCCAGCGGCAACCACCACGAACATCGGCGTCTTTGCCTCTGGTCAGGCATATGAATCGATGCTGATGCGCATGAATGCAAGTGCACTCGCCGAGGCCCGAGACTATTCAGCGATGATGCTATGGGAGCTGCGAAAGGTCATTGGTGGATTCCTTGCACGCGTGGACGTGAGAGACCGCGGCGTGGCTTGGAGCGAGTATTTTCTCAACAACGCCGAGCGGATGTCGAAGCTGGCGACGAAGTTCGACATGACGGAAGAACCCTTCACCGATTTCGATTTGGATCGCGATGAGGTGCGATTGGTCGATTGGGATCCCGAAGCGGAGACGCGCATCGTTGCGGCGGCGATGTACCCGTACAGCCATCTCGGCGAAGAGGAACTGCTGGCGCGCGCAACGGTTATGGGCGAGGACGCTGGTCGTGAAATCGTCGCGATGTACGTCGGCGACAGGAGAAATCGTCGGCATAAACCAGGGCGCGGGATGGAGCGAGTCTTCTATCTCTTTGACGTGCTGTCCGATTTTGGGAGTTTCAGAGACCTGCAACGGCATCGAATGATGACGATCGACTGGCAGAAATTGACGCCGAAGCACGGTTTCGCCACGCCGCCTGAAATCGACGAAGCTGGCGATGAAATAGCTAGGATTTGGAATGACGCCATGGTTGCAATGGCCGAGTTCTATGGCGAGGTCGCGAAGGAGCACGGAGACGATGTCGCTCAGCTTGTTGTGCCGTTCGGTTATCGGATCCGTTACAACATCCAGATGAACGCGCGGCAAGCCTTCCACATGTTGGAACTGCGAACCGGCGAGTCAGGGCATTCGGATTACCGCCGCATCTGCCTGAAAATGCACGACCTCATTCGCAACAAAGCAGGACACAGGGCCATCGCCGACGCCATGATCTACGTCGATCCGAAGGACTATGGTTTGGGACGACTGAGTGCGGAACGCCGACAGGTAGACGGCCTGCAACTAGATCTGGGAGTTTAGGGGCGAGGGTAGTGCGCCGGTCCCGGTTCGACGCCGCACGCCTCGGCAAGCCACTCTTCCTGTGCGACGTGGTCCAAATGCCCTTTGCCGAGATTGACCCGGACGTTAGTTGAACCGGGAACCTTGGCGGCAAGACGGTCAGTGTACTCTTTGTCGCCGGCACTGCACGAAATCATGACATTATTGGCGTCAATGTGTCCCGCCAGCTCCATTGGGTCGTAGTTTGATAGCGTCTCTAAAGCTTCGTTCCATGAATCGGGATTGCTCCGCTTGAAGTCGTTGAACTCTGCAATCGGGTAATCCGGGTTGGCTGCCACGCGGCGATCGACTTCGCTGAACATGAACCCGCCGCTTTGCAGAGCATGCACGCCTTCGGTCAATGCCGCGGTAATCCAGGCGAGATCGCCTCCATTGATCGCTAGTCGTGAGACATCGATATTCGGCTGCTGACGCAATATCTTTACCGCCGTTAGGCAGTCGGCGACGAAGTCAGCCCAAACGTAGCTGTTCACCGAGGGCAAACCTTGAGTGAGCAACCCGGGATACGCGGCACTGAAGTCCGAATCGGAGAGCCGCTGACCGCGATGACACAGAGCCATCACGACATATCGAGTCCGCCGTTCATACGCCGGAACACCAACCACGCTGCCGTAACCCGGCGCTTGGAATAGTGGGACGAACGGGCCGTCACCCTTGGGGACGTGAAGATACGCAAACAATGGGTATCCACCTATGCCGTCAAATTCCAAGGCGTAAGCGTCAGAAGTCTCGTTCGACCTAATCGGTAGATCTTCGATCTCGACGTAATTCGCCGACGAATTTTCGGCGGCATCCACGCGTATGGACCAGTAATCGTTCATTATCGGGATCTCCGTCTCGAACTAAACTGCCTCGGGTTGAAGGCGTTCGGTGAAAAACTCGTTGATGACAGCGTCGTGTCCGACTCCGGATCCGGAATCGTGTGCGCAGTCTTCGTACGGATAGAGTGTCTTGTCTCTGCTGCCAATTTGATTGAAGACGGCAAATCCGGTTTCGGGCGGGCAAACGTCGTCCATCAGACCGATGTTGACGATTATGGGGCAACGAATTCGGTCTACGAAGTTGTGGATGTCGTGAAGATCCAGTGTGTCGCGAACTGCTTGTTCCCGATCTGGGTACATCCTCAAGTAGTCGTTTATCTCCTCATAGGGATACGAACGGGTTAGAGAAGCAGAATCCATCATTGAGCAGAGATACGGAGCACCGGCCGAAGCGCACGCTACTTGGTCTGCTCTAAGTGCTGACACGAGAAGCGTAAGTGCGCCGCCTTGGCTGCCGCCCTGTACGCAGATTCGATCTGAATCAACCTCGTCGAGTCCACTCAAGAAGTCGAATGCCCGGATGGCGTCCATGTAGAAGCCGCGGTAACCGTACTCAGTGCGTTTGTCGATGTTGTGTGTCAGTAAACCAGGGTATCCGGGGTTGAACACCCCGTTGCTCCGCAATTTGTTGCGCGGGGCCGCCGAAAATGCCGCGTAGCCCTTCATCGCCAAGTCGGTAGGGAACTTGGGTTCGCTAACATAACCGGGGACAAACAGATACCCCGGTAGCTTGCCTTCGAAATGCCGAGGTCGGCAGTACCAACCGGCGATTTCGAGACCGCCGTAGCTTACGTAATGCGCCTCAAACGCTTCGACCTCGGGCGTAGACCGCATCGGCACCGGAGTCAACCTCGGGTTGAGCGGCAACGCCAACGTGGACGCTTCCGTGTCTCGCCAATAATCGTCGAAATCGGCCGGTTTGCGCACCGAAGATTTGAAAGTCGAAGGATCGCGCCGCGTCATGGCATGTTCCTTTCAGCAGGTTTCGTTATCCGCTAACAATTTATCACCCATCGCTGCAGAATCGCGTCATACAGATTGCGACGGATGCGAAAGTCATTGGTCGTTGTAGTTGCGCGTCATCAGCCAACCTGGGATTACAGAGATGATGCAGGCGATGGATGCGTAGGTGAAGAAGTTCGAGAAAACAGCTAGGCCCGCTTCATCCGCAGCCGATGGCGTCTCGATCAACTCATCAATCCCCGGCGCAGTCAACAAAAACTGATGAGTGCCCAATGACGCGATGATGGCGAGGCCGACTGTCATGCCTATGTTGCGGGTTAGGGTCAGCAACCCCGAACCGACGCCTCGGTCTTCTTCTGGAACTCGGCGCAGCGCACTTTCGGTAAGGGGAGCGATGATCAACCCAAGTCCGGTGCCAACCAGCACCAAGTCAATCGTTACCCGTGGCTCCCGAACTTCCAGTCCCCACGCC
Organism: Dehalococcoidia bacterium; assembly: GCA_965221625.1. Lineage (GTDB taxonomy): Bacteria > Chloroflexota > Dehalococcoidia > Lucifugimonadales > Lucifugimonadaceae > Bin127. The sequence goes on along the minus strand of OZ244903.1, from coordinate 1,833,828 downwards.
GACATCAGATTAAACCCGACGGCCGCAAGCATCAGACCGGCGATGGTTGGGATTCGGAGTCCGATGCGCGTGGCAATGAATCCGCCGATAAACGCAGCGATCCCCAAAGAGATCGTCATACGCATCAACCACAGGCCGGCGTCGAGGGCTGAGAGCTTGTAGACGGTACCGGCGACGAGTGGCACTGAGATGAGTCCAATCATCAACGCCGCGCCGACGAGTAAGTGCGCGACATTGGACCACACGAAGTCCTTGAGCGTCAAGAGGACACGCGGTATCGAGTGGTTGCGCGCGGTATAGATGCGAAATGCGATGAAACCGCCCAAGACCGCGGCAGTGACGAACAGCAAAACCATCAAAAGATCTGGATTAGAGATCCGGAAAAGTGCAAGCGTCAGTGCCGTTAAAGCCGCGGTGAACTCTGCGGCACTCAACCAATCGATGTTCGTGTCGTGTCGGCGGCCTTTCGGCAACAACGACAGGGCAATTACCGCTAATCCGGCGAGCGGGAAGTTCAGCCAGAACGTCCACTCCCATCCGATCCAATCAGTGATTGCTCCAGCCCAAACTGGTCCGAATACGCCGCCGGCTTCGGCACTCGCCCCGACCATGCCGTAGGCAACGATGCGCCGCGGCGCTCCTACTAACTCTTCGGCAGCGGCGAGCGAAATCGGTATCACCGCCCCGGCACCCAAGGACTGGACGACGCGCGCAACGAGGGCCCATCGATAGCTGTCGAGTTGACTGGAACCATCCAGAAATTCGCTCAACGCTGGGGTCAACGCCACGCCTGACGACCCAATGATGAAGATGACGAGTGCCAAGAGATAGGCGCGGCGGTAACCCCAACGGTCTGAGAGACGTCCCATCATCGGCATCGTGGCGGAATAACCGATGAGAAACCCGATGATCAGCCAAGATGCCCGGTCGATTTCATTCGCCGGAATTTTGAGTGTGTGCATGATGTCCGGCAGTATCGTTACCACCAGAGTCATGTCGTCGGCCGCTATGAACACTCCGTAACAGAGTGGCAAGAAATACAGGTAAGGACGGAATGAATTGAAGACCGATCTCATGGGCGTTGACGATTAGGCTAACGCACGGCGAGATCGACTATTGAGGCGGGTCAATCATCGGTGGTTCGATGACGAAGGTTTCCCCAAACCGAGATAGGTCGACGACGCGTATCGTGTCCTCGGTGTCATTTGTCTGCATGGTGCCTTTGATGTGCGCTGATTCGAGCTCAAAGGTCTCGGCGTTCACCACGATGTCTGCAATACCCGAACCTTCCGGGTCGACTTCACCGACGAGCGGTTTAAGTGCCAAAGCTTCAATGGGCGAAGTGATGCTGTAGTTCTCGCCAGAACGAGGTGCTTCCAGGTATCGAGGGTCACTCAAGCCCTCCAAAACTCCTTTGATCGCCTCAATCGGACGCAGGTAGCTGATCGGGTTTTCTTCGTCTGGGAGCGGTTCCCAAACCCCGGTCAACGGATTGGTTAGCCAGGTGTTTTCTCCGATTATGATGGCGTCGACTTCGATATAGATGCGTCCGAGAGATGCTTCAGCCTCAATCTCCATCGCCTCTTCAGTGATTGCGCCCTCAACATACGTCAGTTGGAGTCCGCCGAGCGATTCCGTATACCCATTTTCGTGGTCCAAGATGAACCAAAAGCTCCCAGCGTCAGTAAGTGTGTCGATTGCGCGCCCGATCACTTCGGTGGTGGTGAGCGGCACCGCCGCCGGGGATGACTGAATCGTGTTCGGCGTCGGATCCTGATTCGACGAGTTGGCGCAGCCGAACGTCGCAATCGCGCAAGCAATGGCGAGTACCGTGACCGTGGGCAGAACCCTCATTGGTATTACCGAATGCCTAGGCATGAGTCCCGATTATCGATGACGCGCTTGGTTTCGCGCTTGAGCGTCGGTTACTCAGTTGGGCAACCAGTCGACAATTGCCGGCGGTGGCCTGAACGCCCTAGTCGAGAATTTTGGATCAGCCCAAAGGGCGGACAAAGTCAGTGCGGCTGATACCGTTGCGCGGGATCGGCCAGGCTAGGATCGGGAGCTTCGGTCTTCGACTCTCGGGTGATGTGTGCCCCGTTGTAGCTGCTCAGCGGAACATCCAACTGGAACACAACCGTGGAGTAACCTGCAACGTTCATGTCGAACGATGCGACGTAGTGAGGCGTGTCGTCCATGATGAGGTAGAGCCTGTACTCTTCGTCGGCCGGAGCTTTGTCCAGACCGCCCACTACGAGGGCACCGACGGGTTGCGTCTTGTGCTCCAATAGGTAGGCGTAGCTTTCTTCGCCGTGCACCGACTCAGGTTGCCAAGACGGACTTTGATATTCGTTGCGGAGCGTTGCATAGGTAAGACTAATCTGATCGCGGATGGCAGACCTGAGAGCGTCGTTGACTTCTGACATCTCGACGATCATCTCGTCCTGTCGCGAGATACGGGCGTGAGCTTGCTCGAGCATGTCTTCGGTGGCGGACATATTGTCGGTCATCGAAGTGGCGTACGCGTTAGTCGCTTGCACGTCGCGCTCCATTTGACCGACCTTGTGGTTCAGTTCGACGTTGTCGGCACCGATCTGTACGGCGACGATAGCGACCACGCCGAACGCCGCCATCGACGTCGCAAATGCCAATCTCCCTGCGTTGAAGGCGTTGCGCAAGGAGTCCAAGAATCCAGGCTTGGGTGTTGCCACATCAACCTCTTCAGCCGCGATGCGCTCCTGCAGATGGTTGACGATGATGGAGTATCCGGACGCTGGATTGCTGACGCGAGTGTCAATCCGCGCGGTATCAATGATGGTTGCCCGGAGTTCTGAAGGCACTTCAGCATCCCCGACACGCGCTGCAACAAACGCTGTAGTCTCGAGCATTTCGTCGAGTTCCAAAGCGGCATCGCCGTCCCGGGCAACGAGAGCCTCGACCTCGGATCGCCCGGATGCATCGAGTGCTCCCAAGGCATATGCTGCGAGGTCTTGCTTGATTTCTTCGTCGGATCGCATGGTTTTCAAAGTATGAACCTGATTAGATTTCGCCGTAAATCTCGTCTTCCAGTGCCGTCCGGAGTTTCTTCAGTGCCAGTCGCATTCTAGTCTTGACTGTGCCCAGCGGTTGTCCAGTCGATTCAGCAATCTGGGTTTGCGTCATTCCTTTGAAGTATGAGAGAAACACTACCTCTCGTTGCGGCTCGGGCAAGACCTCAAGCGCGGCGCGCACTTGCTCGTACTCGGAGTTGGCAACCGCAGCGTCGGGAGGTGAAATGTCGTCCGACTCAAGGTCGTAACGCTCTGTGATGTCGTCGCTGTAGCGAGACTTGTCCCGGCGGATCCTGCGAAGTTCGTCAATCGTGCGGTTGTGGGCAATACGAAAGAGCCAGGTGGTGAACTTGCCCTTATCCGGCATGTAGGTGTGGCCTCGACGCCAAACCCGTAAGAAAACGTCTTGAGTGACTTCCTCAGACTTGACGCTGTCGTTCAGAATGCGAGCGGCCAAGCCGAACACTCGTTTGCCGTATCGATCGTAGAGTGCCGCGAAAGCGTCGACGTTTTGTTCGACGACCTCCGCAACCAACTCTTGGTCGGTTAACTCTTGGTAGTTAATCATTCAGCTGGTCCGTATGTAACCGAGACCGCACGATGGTTGAACGGTGACGGCAACTTGCGATTTGAGGTCGATTTCCCGTAATGCTCGTGGACAGATATGCAGCTACATACGGAAGAAAGGTATCTCGTGGATCTTTTCGGGATCGACGAATCCTTCGGACTCCACCATCGATTTCAGGGATTGCAGCGCGTCAACCAGCAAGCTGTTGTCTTCATGCGGAGGCATCGTCTGGTACATGCGATTGAGTGCGTCAATAGTCTGGCGTGCGTATCCTGAACGTGCACAAATCTGAGCGATGTCGCCGAGGTTTCGCCAATCCCATGGGATCAGCACGCTGATCCTCTGTGCTGCGGCTAGCGCACCTTCCATATCGTTGTGTTGGGCGTACAAGAACTTGATGTTCCCAAGGACGCGAGCCAAAATCACGCGGTTGTCTGCGATTGGTAGATAGGTCGATTCGGCGCGCTCAATCTCATCTGAATCATGGGATATCCCGCCGGATCCAAGGCGCATAACTAGGCATTCCCGACGAGACAGGATGCGCCCTCCGTGGAACGGATCGATGTAGACGCGCGCATCGCCTTGCCCCGTGGCAAGAAGGAAGTGTGAAGCCATATTGACGCCAGACAGCTCTAGGCCGATGCGCTTGCCGACCTCTATGTACAGAATGGATAGCGTGATTGGTATGCCGAGCTTGCGATCCAGCACTTCGTCGAGCATGCTGTTGCGGACGTCGTAGTAGCTTCCGGTGTTGCCTTTGAACCCGAGTTTGCCGAACAACAAATCTGAGATCGAATAGATGCGATCGTACGCCGACATCCGGTTGCGGGATGGTTTGCGGATCTGTTCTGCAATCTCGCTGATGCGCCCGAGATATGCGGACACATCAAGGTCAGGGTTGCGCTCCTTGGCGATGTAGAGGCAGGAGAGTGCCAGGTTAATCTGACCGGGAGGTCGCGTGATTGACCGATGGAAATCCTCTCTAGGGGATATCGACGCGGTACCCATGGGCCTAGAATTGTAAAGTCGAGTTCAATCTGAGACAACCCGATGCGGAAGTTCGCGTGATTTCGTTGCTGATAGACTCACGCGCAACGCGGTGCGGCAATGTGCGCACCTGGTGATTAAGTTGAACCTAGGGGAGCTCGAGAAGTCGGGCTGAGAGGGCGATCCGGATTCGCCGACCCAAGAACCTGATCTGGATAATGCCAGCGGAGGAACTCACCACCGATGTCTAACCCATCGGAAACCGTCGCAACTGTAGACGGTGGATCGCTTTCCCAACCAACACCTATGGATGGCGACTCGAATGAACCTGCATTTCGCGTCTTCGAGGCATCGAAATCTTTCCCGAACGGCGACGGTGGCCGGATTCAGGCCATCGACGAAGTCTCGCTGGACGTCAGTCTCGGCGAGTTTGTCGTGATCGTCGGGCCCAGCGGGTGTGGCAAGAGCACGTTGCTCAACATCATCGCCGGGTTGACGGAACCGGACATCGGATCTGCGTCCCTGCGTGGTACCCCAACGAAACCGCGACTTGGGCGAGTTGCGTACATGCACCAACTCGATCTGCTATTGCCGTGGCGCGACGTCTTGTCGAACGCGATCCTAGGATTGGAGCTGGCCGGCGTTTCACGCAAAGCGTCGGTCGGCCGGGCCACTGAACTTGCTCGACGTTTCGGAATCGACGACTTTCTGCACGCATACCCGGCGACTCTGTCAGGCGGCATGCGGCAGCGCGTAGCCCTTCTACGGGCGGTGTTGCCGGATCGTAACGTCCTGTTGCTCGACGAACCATTCAAGGCACTGGACGCAATCACCCGCGGCGAGTTGCAACGATGGCTTTCAGACGTTCTCGATCGCCGAAATCGCGCAACGGTCATGGTGACTCACGACGTCGAAGAAGCGTTGATGCTTGGCGACCGGGTACTGGTGATGTCGCCTCGCCCCGGGCGATTCGTACTTGACCTCAACGTAGATTTGCCGAGACCGAGACCGATGGATGTAGTTCGCAACCAAAGGTTCGTAGATCTCAAGTGGGAGCTAATGAGATCACTGCAACAAGAGGTCGCGGCATGAGCGCGGTTGGCAACAAACTAGATACGAGGTTGGCGTCAGACTCACGCGCGGGTGCACCCGGCGTGAACTCGCTGGTGGCGCAGCTTAAGCGTGTCGTCGCGAACTGGGGAACCGCGCTCCTCATTGCAGCTGGTGGGTTGGTGATATGGGAAGTTTGGGTCAGAGTGTTCGAAGTGCAGGAGTGGCTGTTGCCGCCAGTTACCCACATCTTGAGGGAGTGGTTCGCCGATCCGATGTTGTTCATCAGCAACGCGTGGGTAACATTGCGCGAAATACTCCTCGGTTTCGCCGTTTCTGTCTCGGTCGGTTTCGTAATGGCGACCGGAATGTTTTGGTCCCGACTACTCGAGCGGTCAATCTACCCATTTCTAATCGCATCGCAAACGGTGCCAGTCTTCACCTTGGCACCACTTCTCATCATCTGGACGGGCACGGGAATGACACCCAAGGTGATCATCGTCGTGCTCTTCACGTTCTTCCCAATAACAATCGGCCTGATGACCGGATTGCGATCGGTTGACCCCGACATGGTGGCCATGTTCCGCACCTTGGGAGCATCGAGACTACAGCGTTACACCAAGCTGCACTTGCCGTCTGCGCTACCGTACCTTTTCGCAGGTCTGAAGGTGGCTGCCGTTGTTTCCGTGATTGGTGCCGTTATCGGCGAGTGGATTGGCGCCAGTGCTGGATTGGGTTGGTTGATCAAAACTTCCGGTTCGCGTTACCAAACCGACACGGTTTTCGCGTCCATCTTCACGCTTTCGGTGATGGCATCGATGATGTTTATTCTGATCTCGGCCCTGCAGTCCCGAGTGTTGCGGAATTATCATCAGTCAGAACAAGAGGGAGTATCAAATTGATTGCACGAAACAATACCGTCAGGCTGCTAGCAAGCTTCCTGATAGCAATCGCGGCAGCCGTTTCGATCGCGTGTTCCGGCGATTCTGAACCGACGCGCGAATCGGTATCAGTTGAACTCGACTGGTATCCGAACGCCAACCATTCTGGATTTTTCGTGGCGGACGATCAAGGTTACTTTGATGAGGAAAATCTAGACGTCGACATTCGAGCACCAGCAGATCCAGCGTTGGTCGCGCAATTGGTAGCGTCAGGAGAACGAGATTTCGGGGTCTGGTACCAAACTGACACGTTGTTGGCGCGTAACGAGGGACTTCCGATCGTCGCATTGAAGGCGATTGTTCAGCGTCCGCTCAACTCGTTGATGGCACTCCAGTCATCGGGCATCACACGTCCGGCTGATTTGGCCGGTAAAAAGGTCGGATACCCGGGCATCGACTGGAACGTCAAGATGCTGGGTACGATGCTTGAGGCCGACGGTTTGACGATCGACGACGTAGAGGTCGTAGACATCGGTTGGGCATTGTGGGAGACCCTTGCCGCCGGGACTGTCGACGCAGTGATCGGGGCGTACTGGTCGCACGAGAGCATATTGTTGGAGCAAAACGGCAATCCAGTGAATGTCATCTATCCCGAAGAGTTTGGCGTGCCACAGTACTACGAGATGATGTTGGTCACGTCAGAAAGCATGCTTGAAGAGCGACCGGACGCGGTGGAGCGCTTCGTGAGGGCATGGACGAAAGGCTATGAGTACGGTTTGGATGATCCGCAAGGAGCGATCGACATCCTGCTGAAGCTCAACCCTGAACAGACCGACATTGAAGACATCGAACGGCCGAGTATTGACCTCTTGACCAGTCAAGCGTGGCGAGCTGATGAGACCGGCACGTTCGGTCACATGACCGCCGAACGCTGGCAGCAAGTCGCTGAGTTCATGAAAGCACAAGGCGAAATCGACGGTGGGTTAGATGAGAACCAAGCCTGGACCGACGACTACTTGGATTAATCGATGGCGAATTGCGCGATCACTATGATCCAGATCGCATAGTGAGCAACGGTTAGGCACCTTGAAATCACGGATAGCAGCGACCAGTCGGGACAATAGACTCGTACTTCAATGACTATCTGTGTGGAGAGATAGCCGTTTCCGCAACTTGACTAGTTTCCAGATTTCGTTGATGCTGCGGTTACCAGTTGCCGCGCGTTGGTGAAACTCCGAGACGTCGTTCTCGTCTGACGTGTGGTTGACAAACCTGCGATGTGACAAGCGTCGATTGACTGCGGCCTGCGACTGGATCGCGTAAAGGCAATCACGCGGTTGAAGAAGCAACGCCTTTTATGCGGACGCCGGACGAGTCCTCGGACCGTTGAGCAAGTTCCCGATGAAGGTGTAACGAACCCCGTATTCGTAGGCCAGCAGCAGAACCACGGTCACGACAAGGATGGAGAACAAAAACTCGACGTGGATGTTTATCCCGACCCGATGGGCGACGCTGCGAGCGATGAAGATCAGCAACAGGTGGGTCAAGTAGATCCAATACGATGCATCCGACAGGTAGCGTATCCACGGACGGTCGCGTGCCGCGATCAGAGCGAACAAACTCATCAATCCGAGGCACATCAGCCATGCGAACGCACTCTGATGTAACGCTGATAGATAGCCGGATATCGGGATCTCGATCACGAACTCGAACACCAATCCACCGAGGAAAGTCAGTGCTGCTACCGGCAGCATGATCCAGAAGCCTCGGGGTCCGATCCGCCAACCAATGTGGTGCTTGAAGGCTCCGAACAGGAAGAAGCTGCCGTAGTAGACGAGAACCGTCGGGTTTGTCCAAAGCGTCGTCGACGAACTGGGCCCGAAAGTGTCCTCGACTGCGAAAACCCAGACCCAGAACGTACCTGAGTCCTTCGACAACGACTCCGCAACGACTCCTTCGGTCATCAGTGCTTCAGCGATGAAAGCTAGCGGGACCATCATCCACCAAACCCAACGGTTCGTGAAAGTCACTCCCAACCTAGTCAACAGCGCGAAAACACCGACCAAAATCAGCAACACCCACAAGAACCAGAACAGTCCAATATCGAAAAGCCATCCGAATGCGAAGACGTAGACTGCGGTCCAAACTCCGACCTCTTCGCCAGACTCCCAAATCCACCACAGTACTTGCAGTGGTGCGATCGTGAAGAGGCAGATCAAGAACGGCAATCCGATGTGTTTCAACCGATGGTCAAGCAACCCTCCTAAACCGCGTCGCTCCCACAGCAGGGCAGTAAAGGAACCGCTCAGCAAGTAAAACACCGGCATCCTAAAGCCATGAATGAAGTGCACTAACTCGTCGTACCAGAAGTCGAAGGAAGCCCCATGTGCTTCCGTCGGCCAACCAACCGGATACTGAAACAGGGCCGCATGCAGCACCACCCCGAGCAACACGCTAAACGCCCTCAATGCGTCCAGCTCATGGAAACGCATCGGTCCGGTTGTCATCGCGGAGGAGAAACTACGTAGAAACAGTGCCGCACAAGGTTAAATGATACGGAGTAGAGGTATGCGAACTCACGTATTTCGACCCGAGCAACGGCCTCAACCGCGCAAAATCGTTAATTCTCAACCCAAAAGGTAGCGATTAATCGACCGGCCCCGTTGAACTGAAACGCATGCACAGAATTTATGCACGCGCCTCAATGTTGGGCAAGGACTTCGACCGACGTCGTGTCTGTTGGCCCAACCAACGGTTGCTGCAACGAGCGGGTGGGGCGGCACCCGTCGAACTCTAAATCATCGCCTGATGATGTTCAGGGACGTTAATCGTCATATCGGTCGTCATCATCGTCATACCCGTCATCGTCGTCTTCGTACTCGTCATCATATTCATACCGATCGTCATCATCGTGCGAATCTTCGTAATCGTCGCTCGATTCCCTTTCGATCTCACGCGCATACAAGGTGTTTGACGACGCAGAATAGTCGCCTTCCGCTTCGATGTACCAACCGACCTGCAACCAGTTACCAACATTGCGCAGGCGGTTGTAATCCACTGTGATCGTTGAAGGCGGCGTGACGGATCCGAAATACTCGTGATAGGTGATCCGGACTACGAAAGTCCCTGCGTTGCTATTGATCGAGGTGACCGAACCCTTGATCTCGACGTAGCGATCCGAGGCGGGCGAAGCACTACTGGTCGGGGTCGATGAGGTGGCCGTGCCAACCGTTTGCGTACTCGAAGGGAGCGGGGGCGGGAGGGGAAACGAAGGAGTCGCCTGATACCAGTTGCTCCAGTTCGACCATACGTACCGACCGGTGTTCGCAACCGGACGGCCGGCAATCGCCGTTATCCAATAGGCTTGTCCGAACTCCAAACCGTCCATGGTTACCTCAGACGTGTTGCCACGAGTGATCCAATATCGACCGTCAGTCCCATCAAGCCTGACCGCGTACACGATGTGAACCACCGGTTCTGCGGGCGAATCCCAGCGCAAAACCACGCTGCCCGGTGAGGATGTCGGGAATGCGTGCAGACCCGTAGGAGTCCCCGGCGGTGCCGACGGAGGAGTCGGAGATGATACCGTCCCCGTCGGATCCTGAGCCGAAGCTTCCTGGTTAGGTAGCCCTCCGGCGACGAACGTAGATACCACCCCGAACACAACCAACAGAACGCAAATCACCTTGAATCGCAACATCGCCAAATCTCCTCTCGACATTTCTTCAGAGTCGATCGACCGCGTCACCTCAACGCGCGCTTATAGGTCAAACAGCCCATCCGGGACCATCACCCAAACTTGTACGCAATTGTATTGAAGGGCAGGAGTTGTGTAGTTCGCTTAACCCACAGGGATGGACTTCAACGGTTACAGCGGCAGGATCGTCGTGACGCATGTTCACCGTGCCCTAATTGGGCGAAGGTCGAGCTGGTTTGCCAACATCGGTGTGTTACTTTGAGATGAACGAAGCAGCCGCCGCGAACTAAACTGCAAGGTTCACGGGACTGCTTGAATTTGCATTGAGGCGTAGGTTTGTCGACACTTTCGGGCGGAGAGTCACCCGTCCTAACAGTCAAGAACTTCGGGCCCATCTCCGATGCGAGCGTCGAACTTCGTCCGTTAACCGTCTTCGTCGGCCCTAGCAACACTGGCAAATCGTACTTGGCCACGCTAATCTACGCGTTGCATCGGTTCTTTGGGTCATACACGGATCACCCTTGGCGCCGTCGTTCGATTTTCGGAAATCAGATAATGCCTTCGTTCAATCGCTTAGCCGTACCGTTGAGGAACGTTGAGCTCTCCCGCAATGATGTTGATGTCCTGTGCGATTTTGCCGTCAAGGCACCTCGGCAAGCGTCAAGCGAATCTGGGTATCAACGCACAGCCGAGCAATACCAACCACCAATCGAGCTCTCGGCCTTGGTCTGCCGTTCAGTCAATCAAACAGGCGAATTCGAACCCGCCCGGAGCCAACTCGACTACGAAATCCTCAGGTGCTTTGGGGTGGAATCCGCCACGCGCCTGGGCAGGTATCCGAGAAATGCAAGCTCAAAGTTCTCATTGAAACGGAGTTTCGGGTCTGGCTCTGTTGGTCAAGGTCACTTCTCGTTCGATGTCGAACTCGGCGAAAACGGGGTCACATTTCAATCACGTTTCTCCCCCCAATCTCCCTCGCTGACCGTTGCGAAAGGCGACTTCTCCCTTCCTTGGCGTTGGCTCTCCCGGTTGGATGAATCGACGGAACGCGACGGACTGACAGGAGAATTCGTCTCATTCGTTGCTTCGTCAATGTTTGCGCAAAGTTCCGGCCCGTTGGCATTTACTGCTCGGTATTTGCCGGCCGGACGCGCTGGGGTGATGCAGGCGCATTCAGTTGCAGTCCAAAGCTTGATTGCAGGTGCATCGCGTATTGGGCTTCGCCACGAACCTCCGATGCCAAGCTTGACTGGCGTCTTGAGTGATTTCTTGGGATCGTTAGTGGATCTTGCACAAGTTCAAGGTCTCAAGGATCTTGACGAACAGGCAACCGGGTTGGCGCCACTCATAGGGGGACATGTGGTTGTCCAACAGTCGCAAATAAACTATCCGTCATTTGCCTTTAGACCTGTAGGTTGGGATCGAAATCTTCCGCTAATGAACACATCCTCAATGGTCTCGGAGTTGGCTCCTGTAGACCTATTCTTGCGATACTTCGTTGGCCGCGAAGACACCATCATCATCGACGAACCTGAGGCTCACTTACACCCTCAGAAACAGGTTGAATTTACGAGGTTCCTCGCAGGGGTAGTCAAGTCAGGTGTCCGGGTCGTGATAACCACACACAGCGAATGGGTATTGGAGGAGTTGGCAAACTTGGTCCTCATGTCGGAAGTACCCAAGGATCGACGCAGCGGGATTGACGGTGCGGCCTGTGCGCTCACACCAGACCAAGTCGGTACGTGGTTCTTTGAACCAGGATCGGATGGCAACGGTTCGAAGGTGCGGGAGATGAAACTAGACAAATCCGAAGGGACTTTTCCGTCAGGATTCGGGTTGATTTCCACCGAGTTATACAACCGTTACGCTACGATTGCTAATCGAATTGAAGGTGGTCGGGAGAACTGATGCCGGCTGAAGCTGTTGATGAACTGAAGAGGAAAACAGACCCAAGATGCCACGCAACGGAATGTTGTGATAGCGGTTGTTCGTTGGAAATGTCAGGATTGCCTGCACCGAACATATTGATCGATCTCGAAAGTAAGTTTGCCAACGTCCCGTTCGGGCAGACACATTGCGATTTTCTGTTCCTTGGAGGGGAAGACGACGGTGCCGGACCGTGGTTCGCGCCGATCGAATTGACGATTGGGAGGAAACGGGCCAGTCGGTTCTTGCGACAGATTGAAGGTGGGGTCAAGTATGCAGAAAATCTTCTGCTCAAGGAAGTGCCGTATCGATTCGTCCCCATCGCTGTAGGGAAAAGTAATCGCAGACGCGGCGGCGTCCTCTCAGCGTTCCGCAAGGAATGCAATCGCATCGAGTTCCGTGGTAGTTTGGTTTACGTGACGGTGGCGGATTGCGGGGACGCGCTTGTCGACAATTTGGTCGATTAGCACTGAACCCAGACTGAGGCATGCCTACGGCGCGGCGCGAACTCACCTTTTCCAATTCCCCCTCACAGCCCGATCGCGTAGCAGGAGCGACGGGGGTCGGCTCCGGTGCTTAGGCTGCCTGTCGCAGGGTCGCGGTAGGAGATCGTGGCTCCCACTCCGCATGCCGCACGGTTGATCTTGTGTCCTAACGCCGATAGCGTGTCGGCGGTCGATTGCGGGATGCCCGGTTCGAGATCGAGTTGACCGGGGTAGTAGCTGTGCGGGTAGAAGGAGTTGACGTTGCTTGACGTGGCGAAACGCGGTGCCTCGATCGCTTGCTGCGGATCCATGCCGAACACCAAGGTGTTGAGCATCAGCTGCACATTCGCTTGAACTTGATTGTCGCCGCCAGGGCACCCAACCGTCATGATCGGCTGTCCATTGCGGGCGACGAGGTAGTTGACCAATGTCGTGCGCGGACGTTTGCCAGGCTCGACCGCGTTGGGATGTCCGGGTTCGCAATTGAACATCTCGATGCGCGTGCTCAAGGCGCATCCGAGCTCGGGGAAGAATACCGACTTGCCGAATGAACCGCCGCTGATGGTGCCGCATGCCAAGTTGCCGTATCGATCGAGAACTGAGACGTGCGTCGTGCCTTCCCTAGTCGATTCGTCAGGTCGAATCGTCGGCTCCGACATCACCTGAATCGGAGTCTCGCCGCTCAACGACGAATATCGCCAAGGGTTGCCGGAATCAGGTTGCTCGGGGTATGCGTGTTCGGGATCGATGTGACCGGCGCGTTCCGCGGCGTACTCCTTCGACAGCAGACCGTCCAACGGCACTTCGGTGAAATCGGGATCTCCATAGAACGACTCGCGGTCGCCGAACCCCAGCTTCATTGCCTCAGCGACTGTGTGGACGTACTGAGGACTGTTGTGACCCATCGCTTTCAGGTCGAAGTTCTCGAGTATCTGCATCACCTCGATCAGCATCGGACCCTGCGTCCACGTGTCCTGTCCGAGGATCTCGTATCCGTGGAAACTGCCAAATACCGGTTCGGCGAATTGGCTGCGGTAGTTCGCAAGATCGTCCTTCGTCAGGATGCCGCCCACCGAGTCAGATGATTCGACGATGAGCTGGGCGATGTCGCCTCGGTAGAAGACGTCGCGCGCTGCTTCTATGGATTCAGATCTGTTGCGCGACTCCTTCAGCGAAGCGTCACGCATCGCTTTCAGCGTGTTCGACAATCCAGGCTGTTCGAGAAGCATCCCTGGTTGTGGCACTTCGCGACCGACGTAGAAGACTCCCCAACCGCCCGGCGGAAACTGGTCGAACTGCTCACGAGTGGCCGGCGACCGCAAACTCTCGAGCATGTACTCGTAGTGCGGGATGCCGTCTTCGGCGTACTCGATAGCCGGCGCGATCACGTTTGCGAACGACATCGTACCGTAGCGATCGAGAATCGACATGTAGGCGTCGACGACTCCCGGCACGGTGAACGCGAGCGGGGCGTCGGGACCTGGACCGGTCGGAATGCGTTCGTGTCCTCGGCTCCGATACAACTCCGAGGTCGCCGCCACCGGTGCACCACCTTGGCCGCTCAAAGCTTGACTCGTGCCACTCGCCGCGTCGTGGAGCATGAACACGCCTTCAGCGGCAAGGGAGTATGAAGCGGTCGGCTCCACCACTGCGGCGGCAAGGCAGGCGGCCACCAGCGCGTCGAACGCATTTCCGCCAGCCAACAGTATTCGCGTCCCCGCCATTGAGGTGAGATAGTGCCCGGAGGATATGACGCCCGAATTCGAACGGATGACCGGACGCCCCGTCTCAGGCAGTGCAGCACCGCTCTGTTCCATTCGATACACAGAATCTTGCGTCGTCATGTCGACTCCTTGAGCTAAGCGGGTGACCAGCCGTGTAGTTGCTGGGCGGTCGATCACCGATGCGAAAGCTGATATCTCACTTCGAAGGGATGCAGTTGCGCACATGTTAACGCGCCAACGATGGCATTGGGTAGCTGCGGTCTGCCGTGTTCTAAGCTAAGACCCAGTTGATCCAACAATCATTGAGGAGTTGTATGCGCCTAATCTCTTGGAACGTCAACGGCCTCAGAGCCGCACACAAGAAAGGTTTCTTGGATTGGTTCGAAGCAGAAAAGCCGGATGTCTTGTGCGTTCAGGAAACCAAAGCTCATGTAGACCAACTACCGGACTCACTGAAGAGCGTTGATGGCTACGCCTCCTGGTTCACGACTCCGGAACGCAAAGGTTACAGCGGCGTGGGACTCTACAGCCGTATCGAACCGCGCAGTGTGAAATTCGGACTCGGCGTTGATCGTTTCGACAGTGAAGGGCGCACCATCGTCGCCGACTTCGAAGACTTTGTTCTATTGGGCATCTACTTCCCCAATGGCAAACGCTCTGCCGATCGACTACGTTACAAGATGGATTTCTACGACGCCTTCTTGGACTACGTGAACAACCTCCGAGCGGAAGGACGCAACGTCGTGGTCTGCGGGGACGTGAACACCGCCCACAAGGAAATCGATCTCGCCCGTCCCAAAGAAAACCAGAAAATCTCCGGCTTCCTACCCGAAGAACGCGCTTGGATCGACACCTTCTTGGGACACGGTTACGTCGACTCTTTCCGCAAATTCAATCAGGAATCCGGGCACTACAGTTGGTGGAATCTGATGACGCGCGCCCGCGATCGTAATGTCGGCTGGCGAATCGACTACTTCTTTGTCGACCGCGATCTGGCACCCAGACTGACCGATGCCTTCATCATGTCCGAAGTGATGGGTTCAGATCACTGTCCGGTTGGCATCGAACTTACCTGAAGTGCAGCAATCTGTGGTGCCAAACGCCAGACGGCGTGATGGCGATTGACTGGGTTGGGCGTTTCGTCGAGGCTGCCGACCTTTGCATCGAACCGGGCGAGTGGAACCGATTCAATCGTCAAGAAAACCAGTCGGCTGAAGAACTGTATTCCCCTGAACCGTGAAAATCACCCGACTTCGCCGCGTAACAGAGCTACGAATCCGGCTTGTTCAAAGTGATGATCGTAAGCGAGTGCCTCGGTGATGCCAAGTTCTTCCATCACCAAGATACTGGCGCAATCGGTTAATCCCCAGGACTGGTCCGGCCGGTTGGCGTAGCGTTCCAAGGCGAGTTTGAACTGGCTTGCAGTTTGGGGTATTACCTCGATATCGGCGTTGTCCTCCATGTCGCGGATGAACTGCACGGCTAAAGATCTGAACCAATCTCCTTCACCTGACAAGTGATTCAACACTTCAACCAACACCATTTCCGTAGTGACTTTCCGATCAGATTCGTGCGTTCTAGCCAAGACTTTAGCCCGTTGATGCAACTGGTCCCACGGACACAATAAGGCAATCCAGTGCCCCGAGTCGGCGAAAACCGCCGTCATCAATCCTCTTCCTTTGGATGGCCATACAGGTAGTGTCTTTTGTTCTTGGCCCAGTCCGTCGGTTTGCCTTCCCATGCTTCTTTGGGAATGGATCTTCTGTAACGCTCGAACATTTCGGAAACTGTTTCATGCCGTTGCTTTGGCTTCCCAAAATCCTCGCTCGTCAATGTGCTTTCCGAATCACGCGGCGTAGCGTCTTCAATAGAGAGCTTCACTTCCTTGCCTTCTTCGAACTCCAATGGTTCCAGCGGCGTGAAAACGCCTTTGGCATATCTGGCCCTCACGCTTGTAACCATGTGCTTTTCCTTTCCGTTTGCACCCACTCAAACGACCTTTTCGCGTAGGCGCGACTAAGTCGGTCGAAATCCTCTAGTTGCTATTCTCTACCTTTGCATGCCCGTAGAGGTAGTGATTTTTGTTCATCGCCCAATCGCGTGGCACATCCTGCCAAACGTCTTCTGGGACGGAGTTTCTGAGTCGCTCAAACAGCTCCGACATAGTTTCGTGGCGTACATATGCTTGCTCTGAATCCCCTCCGTCCAACGCACTGACGGTGCTTTGAAGTGCCGCGTTTTCGATGTTGAGAGTTACCTTCTGACCTTCTTCCAACGCTATCGGCTCTAGCGGAACGAACACGCCTCGGGAATAGCGAGCTCTGATGCGAGACTTAACATCCATTATCCGACTAACTCGCATGGGCTGAGTTATGGGCGCGATGTCCTCAACCTCAATCGTTAGTGCTGCCCCAATCTGCCGGACTACCCAGATTGCCCTGAGTGCCCCAAAGTGCCCGAAAGTGCCCAAAAAGCTCAATTGCGGACAACCTCAACACAATGTTCCGGCACGAATTAATCGGTTACGATTCGAAACCTACAACACCTCGTAGCTGTCAGTATCGCGACAGTCTCCGAGTCAATCGCGCTTGATGTCGCATGCCCTCCGTGAACTTCTTCAGACCCAAACCGACGCTCACTGAAGCGGAAATTGAGCGCGGATTGCGACTCACGACCTACGAGGGCATTGCGTCGATGGGTTTCGGCAGCATCGCCGGCAGCGGATTCCTCGCTGCATATGCGCTCGCGCTGGGTGCCAACAACCTGCAAATCGGACTGCTTGCCGCATTGCCATTCATCGTGCAACCGCTGCAGATACCACTCGTCTTGGTCGTCGAACGAGTCAAGAACCGAAAACTGCTCGCAGTTACGTCGTGGTTCGTCGCGCAAGCAATCTGGTTGCCAATCGCTTCGATACCGTTCTTCATCGACGTCCCCAGTGCCGTCTCAATCTCGGCGTTGCTCGGATTGATGGCACTCCGCAGCGTCATGAGCACAGTCACCAATGCAAATCGCAACGGATGGATCCGCGACTTGGTGCCATCCGGCATTCGCGGCAGCTACATGTCGAGGCGGTTGAGCTACGCAACCGTCGGGTCGATCGTCTTCGGGTTGGCCGCTTCCGGATTCGTCGATCTCTGGCAACGCTCAAACAGTCCTGAAGAGGCAGTATTTGGCTACGCCATCGCGATACTTTTTGGGGCGATATTCCTCGGTTTGGCGAGCCCGGTTCTCTTGGCGTTTACCCCCGAGCCTTTGATGCAGGACCCAGTAGGGGAGCGGCCGTCGATCCTCGGTTCGCTATCGCAACCGATGCGCGATGCCAACTTCCGACGTCTGTTGACCTTCCTCTTCGTGCGAGGCTTCATCACCAACCTCGCGTTGCCGTTCTTCGCCGTCTACATGCTGCAGAAGATCGGACTCCCACTCGTCGTCGTGATCTCGCTCACCGTATTGAGTCAGCTGTTTAACGTGCTATTCCTGCGCGTCTGGGGACCGATGGCGGACCGTCTCGGGAGCAAGGCGGTACTTTCGGTGTGCACTTCGCTGCTGCACTTGGTCATTCTTGGTTGGACCTTCACGACGCTTCCCGGTCCGCACACCTTCACGATTCCGCTGCTTGTGGCACTGCACATCTTCGCCGGAGTCGCCAACGCCGGCATCAACGTCGCAACTGCGACTCTCGGCATGAAACTCGCACCCGAGCGAGGTGCGACAGCGTTCCTCACCGCAAACTCGTTGGCAGTAAACCTCGGTGCTGGCATCGCACCATTGATTGGCGGTTACTTCGCCGACTTCTTCGACGTGCGATCGTTCCAAATCAACGTCGAGTGGATCAGCCCGGATACGGCGACACAGTTGCCCGCATTCAGTCTCACCGGCTACGACTTCCTGTTCTTGATCGCATTCCTTCTCGGTCCGATCGCATTGAGCGCACTTGGACGGGTGCATGAAGAAGGCGAAGTCGAGACTCAGGTCGTCATGGACGAATTGACGTCCAACTCACAAGAGATGGCGCGCGTCCTCACTGCGGTTCCCGGTATGCGGTTTGCCTTGCAGATTCCATATAGCCAGATCCGACGCGTTCCCGGTGCCGAAGTCGCCGCCGGGGTTACGATCTACCAGATCGCCGAATCGACCCGAGCCGCCGCGACGGTGGCAAGTCGAGGTACCAGTTCGGCGCAAGATGTCGCCGGCGGAATCTCAAACACCATCACTCGCGCCGTGCGCGACATGCAGGCTGCGAGTCACTCGGCAGCCGATATCGCCTTGCACGCCACCCGTGGCTCCATGAACGCACTGCACGGTGAGTCGATGGGCAGGATCGGAACCACCACTCGCGGTGCCATCATCGGGGCCATGCGCGCACTCGGTACGACGTCGCAAAGACCTTTGCGAACACTGCGCGGTGCGGCTCGCGGTGCCGTACGTGGTGCGCATGAAGCCGATCTCAGCGTCACGGACGCCGCATTGCACGCCGTCGAAGCGGCTCGTCTGTCAGCCGTCGAACTCGGATTGCCGACCGATCTGGCAGTAGAGAACGCCATCGAAAGCATCCTCATCGAAGCCGAAGCCATCGGCGACGAAGAGCACCAAGCAGTGCAAGAGGTCCTGAACGCTGCGCAGACGGGCAGTGCGACCGAGGATCAGAACGAACGCACGTCCTAGCGAATAGCGGGAAAACGGCACCAAGACGCTCGTGCCATCAACGGCACTTCAATTTCGCGTTCTGCCGATTCACCTAACCCCACACCTTCCACCAAGGACGGGAGTTCAATATCCTTTTGCCAAGAAAGTCTTCAACCCGATTGCGATCCAACACCGTCCGGTTGCCGCTGCTGGCATCATCGTCGATGAGTGTCGACGGAACGTCCTCCCAATGGAAACCTCGCCTGCCGAAGGCGTCTCGAGGTTCCCAAACAATGATCGTGTCGCCATCGACTGTCCATCCACTTGGTGCTTCGCCTTCAGCACTTACGTAAGCGGTAGGCCTGAGCAAATTCGCTAAGCGAGTCTTGATGCGGTCGTAACGCTTCGCTGCATAATCAACCCAAGTTAGACGACGACACCATTCGGGCGCGGGATCGACACTACCCTCAGTCAAGATGCCGGTTAGTACTTCGGAAGAGAGACTCAACCAGTCTTCAGGCAACCGATCCGAATCAATCCGTCTCATCACCTCGGTCAAGTACCTCCGATACAAGTGACCTGACAGTCCGCGACGGATCTCTTGAACTCTCGAAAATAACGACTGACGGAGCTCCTCAGCATGGGCGGGAAGGGCAGTGGTCGTGTAAACCATCATGCACCGCTTCACGATCTCGTCGGGAAACGACTGCGGTTCCGCATTCATCGAAAGCACGAATCCCGGATGCTCGGCGACACCGGGCTGCAGCTCATCCTTGATCATGTCTTTTCCATGGCGATTGAACGCCGACCGACTGATGTCGTCGAAGACCACGGGGAAACGCTTGTATCCATGTTGCAGACCTCGCAGCTGTGCGGCAGTAAAGCTGCGTTTGTCCAGCGTATGCGCGTAGCCGAACATCGCGGTCATCAATGTATCAACCAAACTCGTCTTGCCACAGTTTGACTTGCCGAAAACGATAGCGAACATCGGGTATCGTATGACGTCGCTGTCTTGCAGCAACGCGAGAGTTCGTAAATCGCAAAAGAACGGTGAAAAGAACAACCAACACATCAGGGCGAAGTAATCCCGCTGAAGTCTCGGTATTTCGCCTTCGAACGCGCCTTCGAAGTTCCCGAAGTAGTCAAGCAAGAGTCTTGCATCCTGATCAACTTGCGCACCATCCCACTCCAGCGAAAAGGGTTTCCCGGACAACAGCACCGCGTTACGCTCTCTGTTGATCGAGAAGTGGCGGTTGTTCGCTTCCTCAACCGACTTGACCAGACTAATCCTGCTAATCTGTCGTCTCACGTCAGGCGTGATGGTTTGTTTGCCATTACGGACGGAGGGCAAAGTGCCTGCCAATCTCGGATCAAATACCGCCGCCACCTTTTCAACGCGCTCGATTTGCGCTGGAACTGCAAGCTTCATATCGGACTTTGATGGCGGTTCGATGACCAAAACGCCTTCTGACGACATCACAGGACTGTCGGAGATCTCAATCTCTGCGTTGATAATGCGCTCTTCGTCGAATGGCACCTCGTCTGAAGACGAGTCACGGATCGATTCGAACATGCGGTTGTAGTGTTCCCAAGCTGCTTCATCGTCATCGAAGACAACTAGAGTCTCTGGTTGATTACCGCCAAACGCCTGTTCGGAGAGGTTGGCTGAACCGACAATTACGCGCGTTCGTCCATCCTCCGACGAAAGAAGGAAAATCTTGGCGTGGGCGATATGCCCTCGCAACACCCAGAAATGGGCCTTGCCTCGATGCACCATCTCGAGAATGCGAATATGTCTTTCGTCTTTGAGACCCTTGATGGCCGCCCTGGTCTCTCCGACCACCACTTTCTGGAACGCAAGGATGCTTTTGATTTCTCGCAGGACGCCTTCGTATCCAAACACGCATTCGAACGTGTCGAATGAAAAGTCGTCCAACATTCTGACGATAGTTTGTGCGCTTGCTGAGTAGGTCAGCACTCGAAGGCAGTCGTACCCACCGAAAAGGTCCCAGCTGAACTTCCCTTCGCTATCGAAGCTTGCGCGGACTACCCGCAATCCCGTCCCGTCGTCCAACGCCATCGACGGTTGGTTTTGTAGGGGTTCGTTCTCAGACTCTTCAGTTTGATGCATGGCGACGGATCAAGCAGTCAGACATAAGCACCAGGTAACTGGTAGCGTTGTCGTTCTGCCACTATTGTCATACAAATGACCAAGTGGCCATCCATCGACCGTGCCGAAAGCAGGTCGACCTTTGCGATAAACCTGAGCGCGCCTGAGGTTTACCACGCAACGGGTCTCGTACCAAGCAGAGTCACGGGTTTTGTGTGGCAAGGTTGTATTCTAGTAACTAACTAACTAAAATTACGCGATGGACAGATTCCAAAGTCGCCGCAAGGTACCCGTAGAAGAGTTGGCATGATGACAACGATTGATCGACAACGAACCTACCAGGAAATGGCCGCACGCGGCAAGTACCGCGGGCTTTATTCCCACCTTTGCCGCTTGACCGTAAACCAATGGCGAACCTCCTTCGGCGAGATCGAGTCCATCATCGGTTGCCCATTACCGGCATCTGCCCGGTTACATCGACCATGGTGGTCGAATCAGAACGGTGGTAACGGGCACAGTCAAGCACTCGCTTGGGGTGCCGCCGGATGGGATACAGCAGAGGTGGATCTCGGGGCCGAGACGTTGCTAATGCGTCGCAAGCCGTCGACTAACGCGTCATCTCTCACCTTGGAGGAACTTTTGCCGGTGCACTCGGTTGGGGCTTGGCCGGAGACTTTGAGCTTGGGCAGGGATGAAATCTACGGCGATAGGACCTGATTCCTACCGTGTTCATCGACACCAACGTGCTCGTCAATGGTCGCATACTTGAGGCACCTGACCATGCGGCAGCCAGAGAACATCTGGAGCTAGCTCTAGCAGGTCCGGAGCCACCTCGCATCAGTCGCCAGGTGCTGCGAGAGTATTTGGCGGTGGTCACTCGTCCACAGACGTGGTCCGGTGGCGTAACGCGCGAGGATGCTCTATCCGACGTGTCAAGGTTCGCCGACGCATTCGAGATCTTGGAGGATGGTCCGGTGGTGACCGACCGGTTGTTGGCTCTGTGCCGCGAAGTCGACATCGGCGGGAAACAGATTCACGACGCCAACATCGTCGCGACCATGCTCGCTTACGGCGAACGCCGACTTCTGACGTTCAATGCCTCGGACTTTCGCCGCTTCGAAGATCGCATCCAGCTGGTGATTGCGTAGGGGCGCGCAGTCTTCGGTATCGCTCCGACGCGGCGTCCGCCGCACCTGCATGATCGACGCTGTCCCATCTCGTGCGTACCGGCGTGGCGTAATGCGTGCCGACCTAGTGGACTATGGTTGGGACCTGCGAATCTGGTTGCGCGTAGGTGGCGTCGAAGATCTTGTCGGATAACCACCGATTGAAGGACGTGTTGTCGCTGTACTGCTTGTAGAGATCGGCGTGAGTCGCCAAGAGGGATATCAACTGTAGTTCGAGTGCCTTGTCGTGCTCAATGCGGGCGTTCTGGCGGTCTGAATTCGCCATGGCGTTCTTGTACGCCTCGTTCGCACCGACCATCGCTGGCAGTTCTTCGGCAATCACCTTGACAATCTTGTCTCTGTCTTGCCATTCGATGTTGCCCCAAAGGTCGTTGAACTCTTGCAGGATGTTCGACAGCAAATCGAGCTCGAGCTCCGACTGTTTGCCACCACCTCCCAACGGCGTCGGATCGATCTCGGCGTCGGAGTCGTGCAGACTGATCTTCTGCACCTCGAGTTTCTCGACGCGATAACTGTCCATGTCGATCGTCTCGATGATGCCGCGCGAATGGTCGTCCTCGATCGGTGCCGGTAGTTTAGGCACCAAGAAGTGCAGAAATATCGACAGCTTCTCCCAATCCTGATTAGTGAGGAGGAGTATGGCACCTAGGAACTCGTAGGTGCGCAGGAACGTTTTGGCAGTGCCCTTGAACTCGACCTGACCATCTTCGTTTAGCTCCTCCAAATACGTCGCTACGCACTTGTCGAGTATCGGATCGAGGCTCTCGCGTTGAGAACCGGTTAGGAAGAGTTCGACGAAGCGATCAATCTGTTCGTCGGTGTAGACTTGGTGGCCGTCGAGGATCGCGTTCAGGTCGTGCAGCCGGTTGGGGTCGGATTCTTCAGCGAGTATCGTAGTGCGGTAGTAGTCGGAGAACGCCTCCTGGATCGAGTCGGCGTCGTTTGCGAAATCCAATATGAAGGCGTCGTGCTTGTCCTGATGTGCCCGGTTCAATCGTGAAAGCGTCTGAACCGCTTTGACGCCGGACAGCGGTTTGTCCACGTACATCGTGTGCAACAACGGCTCGTCGTAACCAGTCTGAAACTTGTCGGCGCAAACTAGGATGCGGTAGGGATCTTGCTGGATCATCTGCGCAATCATGTTGGATGCAAAGCCGTTCACCGATGCCTCGGTTACGGTCTTGCCATCGAAATCCCGCTCTCCCGAGAATGCGACAATCGCTTGGTACGGACTGTTGCGCTCGCGCAGGTATGCCTCGATGGCGTAGAAGTAGCGGATCGCCCGATCGACGCTGCTGGCGACCAGCATGGCGCGTGCCTTGCCAGCGATCTTCTGCTTCTGGAAAACCTGCTCGTGGAAGTGGTCGACTGCGATTGCGGCCTTCTGACGGATGGCGTAGTTATGGTCTTCGACGTAACGACGCAACTTGGCACTGGCGCGCTTGGCATCGAACTCGGGATCGTCGGCAACCGTCTTGATCAGTCGGTAGTAACTTTCGACCGGCGTGTAGTGACTGAGGACGTCGATGATGAAGCCTTCTTGGATCGCCTGCTTCATGGTGTAAACGTGGAACGGGATGCGCTTGCCGCCCGTGCCGGGTGCTTCGGAACCGAATAGCTCCAGCGTCTTGTTCTTTGGCGTTGCGGTGAAGGCAAAGTAGCTCGCATTCGCCAGCATCTTGCGGCTCTCCATCAGCCGATTTATCTCGTCCTCGACGGTGTAGTCGTCGTCATCGCCTTCGGCACCGTTTTCACTGAGAGCACCGGCCATTGCGGTTGCGTTGCGTCCGCCTTGGCTCGAGTGCGCTTCGTCGATGATGGTGGCGAAGCTGCGTCGACGATGCTCCTCGCCGATGGAGTCCAATATGTGCGGGAATTTCTGGATCGTCGAGATGATGATGCGTTTGCCTTCGCGCAGCAGGCTACGCAAATCTGCCGACGAATCGGCACCTTGAACAATTGATGAAACTTGGGCGAATTGTTTGATCGTGTCGTTGATCTGCTGATCGAGAATCTTGCGATCAGTGACGACCACGACGGTATCGAAGAGCGTGCGATCGGCGTCGTGGATGCCGATTAGTTGGTGTGCCAACCAAGCGATGGAGTTCGATTTGCCGCTACCCGCAGAGTGTTGTATCAGATAGCGTTGACCGACCCCGTGCTCTGAGGCATGCGCCAGCAACTTCCGAACGACGTCCAACTGGTGGTAGCGCGGCCACAGCTGCTCGCTTCGTTGTCGACCTGCCGCCTTGTCGGCCTTGAGCAGCTGCGCGTAGTTCTCGATGATGTTGGTCAGGCTTTTGCGCGTCAGAATCTCACGCCACATGTAGTCGGTCTTGAGACCATTCGGGTTCGGCGGATTGCCGGCACCGTCATCCCAACCTCGATTAAATGGCAGGAACCAAGAACCTTTGCCGTTGAGGTGCGTGCAAAACTGCACTTCGTTTTCGTCCATCGCGAAGTGAACGAGGCATCGCCCAAGCTGGAATAGTGGTTCGCGCGGGTCGCGGTCGCGCTTGTACTGCTCCACGGCGTCGGCCGCGGTCTGCTTGGTGAGACTATTCTTCAACTCGAAGGTGACGACGGGCAGACCGTTGATGAAGAGGCAGAGGTCGAGTGCCAGCTGCTTGTTGTCTTTGCTGTAGCGCAGCTGCCGGGTAACGCTGAAGCGGTTCTGTCCGTGGCGGAGCTTCGCAGTTTCGTTGTTCGGAGAGGGAGAGGCATAGAAGAGATCGATCGAGTGCGGATAGTCTTTGACACCGTTACGCAACACAGCGACCACGCCCCGCTTGGCGACTTCTCCGCTCAGACGCGCGAGGAACTGGCGACGCGCATGGTTGTCATATTCGAGACTGAGAGCCTCCGCCGTCACCGGTTGGGTCGCGTGCAGGAATGCCGAAAGCTGCTTCAGATCGACACAGTAATCGCGGTCGTAATCGTTGGCGTCGCCCAGAATCCAACCCGGACTATAAACCGCAGGTCGATCGGAGATGATGCGACCGTCCGACGCGTAGTCGACGCCGTTGACGAGGGCGTCGCAGATTAAGGTCTCTAGTCCCTTTTCGCTGGTGTCAGTAGGCATCTCCGCAAAGTTAGCAAACGATCAAGATTCACGCTCGGCATTCGTAACCGAACGGCAAAGAAAGCGCGGTCACCGTGATTCAAAGGTTACACTTCGCGCCGGAAGGGACGCATGGCGTTTTACACCGACGTTGCGACGGCTTCAGGTTTCGACAAGAATGCCTCAATGCATTGCGCCGAAGTCAAGCCAAATCCCTATCCGGTCCGGCAGGAGTAATCTCGATTGCCATCACATCTTTGTTGAGTTCTTCGAAAAACGTCCCATCATTGAGCCATCGGTACCGGTTACTGGCCAAACTCTCCCAGGTCGTGGTCAATGACCACTTGATCAACTTTTCTGCCTTAGCGGTTTTCGCCTTAGCGGTAGGTTGTTGATAACCAAAATCGAATCTTTTCAACGCACCCGCAACGAACCTACGATTTTCGGCGGTTACCTGTGAACCCATTAAAGACATCAGCATCGTCTCAATCGATTCGGAATTGCCACGTGGATGTATGCCAGACCTGTGGGCTGCTACTTTGTTCCGCCATCGCCGTAAGGGTTCTGCAAAATAGATAGAGTCTGCGTACTTACGAGCCGTTGTGGACACACTCTCGCGTCCTTTTTTGTTCGAAACTAGCGAGCTATAACTTCCTTTGGTGGCGAGTTGATCAAGGAAACTGACACCTTCCATCAAGTTGAGCATGCTCACGCTAAACCAGTCGAACATGGCTGCCAACATAGCGTAATCGCCATTCACAGCCAAATCCGCTTTAGAGTACGGTTTGTCCCTGAGTTTGGTCTCGAAGTCCTTGACCTTCTCATAAATCGAGGAAAGCCCAGTGCGTAAACCCGCCACGTCACGAGCGAAGTCCTTATCGGATTTGAAGTCCGCGATCTTTCCGGGAGGAAAGTTGGCGTGATCCATGACTCGATACCCAACGCTCTCCAGCGCAGACATCAACGCCGCGAGGAGAGAGTCTCCCGGGAACGGCACGATCTGCCCATTGATGTCTGCGCGTTCTACTTCCCAAACGCGACTACCGTTTGGACCGCGTCCATTTTGCCAACGAATCTCGGCGCGCGTTTGTTCATCGGTAGGGCGCACGTCAACAATTGAGGCACCGATCAAGCGAGATGGATCCGACTGATCGTAGTTCCAACGCAGTTTGCGATCTTGATTCATGGGGCCGAAAGTGCCAATTTGGATGCAAGTCATTTTCGCTCCCTATGGGTAATCTTGGGCAACTGAGATTGATCCTATGATCGGGGCGTCCGCATTCTGGGCTTCCCGGGTTGGTGGCAAAAACACACGGCTCACGCCGCCGATGCGATGGCTTCAGGTTCTGGCATCAATGCTGCCACCTCCAGCACATCCAACTGCCCTGTAACGACGTCTGCAATCAAACGAGTTCGGTACTCCTCAACCAGCTCGATTTGCCTTCGAGCGCGAGCGATATCGGCATCAATGCGCGAAGTCTCGGCGTCGATACGCTTTACGATTGCTTGCTGTTCGACGAAAGGTGGGAGCGGGATTTGCATCGAACCCAAGACGGACAAAGTTAGCTGGTTGATGGTCGAACTCATGAAGGACCCGGCATGAAACTCGAACAACTTGGAGTTGAAGACATGGCGCAGGTAATGGTTATGTCGGCTACGGAAAACAGTCATGAACACCCCGAATGTGAGGCCAGACGACTCGGGATTGATCGTCGCATTCTTGCCTACAAGAGACCTACTGCCACTATTTGAGCAGATGAGAATGTCTCCACTTCTCGTCAAGAGTTTTTCAGGGACTGCGCAGTCAACGTAGACATCATCGCCAAACACGATTTTACTACCGTTTACGTTGGACGCCCGCAAGACCAGCGTCCCTGAACCAGCATCGACAACATCAGGAGCGCGGTACGCTAGGCCGTTAATGCCTTGACCGACAGTCTTCAACCGTCTCACCTCCCAGTGCTCTGGGATGTCGCCGAGCCATTCGACGCCGGAGGGACGGAGGGGCACATCCGGGTCGAGACCGCGGGTGACGGCGTGGTTGATGACCGCCTGACGCTCTTCTTCCAGCAGCGTAACGAGCCGACGCTTCGCATCTACAAACCGTCGGATTCGCTCGTCCACAAAGTCCAAGTACCGCACAATCGCCCGTTGCTCGGAGAGGGGAGGGAGGGGGATGGGCATCGCCTTCACGAAAGCCCATTCGGCGCGGGGCATCTTTGCCCCAAAGGTTGAAGAGTCGATGGCATCGATCACAGGTTTTGACCTTAGAAGCCGTGCCATAAACCCGGTGCAGATTGCTTCGTCTGGACGCAGAACCATGAACTCACTGACACACACTCCGGCCTTATTGGGTGAAGCAACTTTAGCGAGGTACGGTCTCAACTTGCCAAACAGGATGTCCCCCGGTTGAAATCGTTTCACGGAGCTCTCGAAATGCTCGTCATCGTCAGCACTTCCGTAATTCCCAGTCCAACTTTCGACGTGCTCCAACGCCAAGTAGAGGTCACCGTCCTGTCGCGCGTCGGCCAGATCTACAACGTGGCGAATATCGGCACCCAACCTCCGCAAATCCCAATGCCCCGGAACATCGCCGAGCCATTCGACGCCGGAAAGTTTGTAGGAGGGGTAAGGTTGGGGAGTACTGCCGACAACCACCTCAGTCTGACCAACCTCGCATGCAGCTACCTGACCTATTACGTCCGAACAGGTCTCTTGAGTTGCTGGGTAGCACGTAGTCTCTGCGTTCGTACGCATTGTCGATCCACGATCGTACCCAATCAGAGTTTTCCGTCCAGTTGTGTAGGCTCGCGTAAGGCTCAAGTCCGACGCAGTTGTCGGCTAGTCGAGGCGGAGTCAACTTTGGCGCGTATTTTTTCGAGCCGAAGTTCGGGTGGCTAGGCAGAAAGATTCCCATCAATCCACATCTGGTATTAAACGGAGTTTTGCGGATACTTGAGCTGATTTCCCAGTCGACGTGCTTTCGTTGCCAAGTGCATCTGCCGATCAGAACGATTGTGACCGTGGCGTCACGGATGAAACCGTCCCTGACGTACTGTCGGATCGTCTCGGTACTCAAGTTAGTGTCATCGATATCTCCGAAGCCGACCGACTCGTCAACCATGTCGGATCCCATCAACTCAATGAAACGATCCTTGTATCGCTGATCTTCGTGATGGTAGCTGACGAAAACTTTGTGTCTCGGGTCGTGGTACATATTCATTCGACAGCTTCGAAGGTCGTCAAATCTTCGACACCGGCGATATCCGCCAGCATCCGGTTGTATTTTCTCAGATCTTGTTGCAACTCAGCCAACTCGCTTCGGAACTCCTTGCGCGTCGCTTCATCGCTTAGTCCTCCGTTGACGCTGATCCGATGCCACTTCGTGGTGAAGGGTCGCACAAGTTGGTTGAGGACGGGAACTGCGACCTTTGTGAACTGTATCGTGCTTCGACCGTGATGTCTCAGGATCTTGCGAGTGGTCGGGAATAGGGAGTAGACGCTATCCAACGCCGCTTCCTCAACGCCTTCACCCGACGACAATGGCTGCGTCATCGTCCGCGTCAGCATCTCGACATAGAGCTCCCACGCCGCATCCCTGTCCGCCGGTTTGAAAGCGATCTCAAACTCCGCGCCGGTAGGGCTAAGTCGGATCTTCTCAAGATTGAAGCTCTTGAACCAGTTGCCGAGGTTCATGGGGTGCACGCGTTACTCACTGGTATCGATAGTCGTTGCCCACCTCCAAAATCCGAGCTCGACAACCGCTATGCCGACGCGTTGAGTTTGGCATCCCTCAACCTGTTGTACCGATCAAGGAACTCTTTGTGCAGTTGACGCACTCTTCCAAGCATGTCAGCGTACAACCTAACGTAGATGTTTGCGAGTTCTAGGTTTTCTCTCCTGCCCAGTGCGTAATCAGAATTGGCTACCTTCCCGCAGAGCAAGTACCCCGTAACAGACTGGATCCGGTACGCAGGGTCAGTAGTCTGTGTTACATGGCGTCGCATGAAAGTGACATACTCTTCGATCTGCGCAAACTCCTCAATGGAGGCTGTAACGCCAGGTCTCTTGATCTCTACAACGGAAAGATGACCACCTGCTCTGACGCATAGGAAGTCTATTCTTCTGTCTTTTTCGAGTCGTTCTGGCGGTTCTGGGTATCGCTCCCTAAGGATGTCGCTATATCTGACTTCGTCATCGACCAGAGTCCAGTGGGGGTCAATGACCCAAGGAAACTCCTTAAGGAAGTCGTGGAGCGTCGGGACTTCGAGGGCGTTTTGCCCAATCAAGGTTTGGAACTTCTCGATCGTCTTAACGCGCCCTTCAGTCACTCTGGCCATCTCCTTCGCTTCCACCACCTGCCACTCCCTGAACAGATTGATGATCTCGCTGAGGTTGTCCAGACTGGCATCGGCAAGGTCGGAGGCGATTTCCCAAAAGGCATCGAACTCGAGGAAATCTAAGGCTAACTGTATTGTGGGTTCGAGTTCATCGAACTCAGCAACTGGATTCTTGTCGATGGTCTGCCGAACGATCCGGTCTATGATCTTCGTTGCTCGTCCTTGACCAATCTCCGAAGCTTTCTGTTTGAAAGCTTGGTACAGTTCGTTGCGTTCCAACTGCTTGACGTTGTCATCGCTTCGTTTCGCAGACCACCGCCTTGCGACGCTATTGACTTCCCTTTGCCCCCATATCTTTAGGGCTTCGTTGGAATCGGTGTCCCACACCAGCGCATTTCGATTGGTGCCGATGGTGTCTTCTGCATCGTCTACGAAATCTACGTGCAACTCCCCGACGATGTACGAAAGCGCGTACTGCTGTCCAACAACGGCATCGAACACAAAAGGTTCTTGGACGAGTTTCCCCCTTGCCATCAAAGAGATCCCGCGGTCGATTCCGTCAATGTTGGGCGTGGTCCTGTCGAGGGCACCTATCCATCCCGACACCGTCCAACCTTCGTGGTCATCGTCTATCTTGACGTCTGAGTATTCCCAAAGGTAAGGTTTGCCATCGGAGTCCTTGTCCAACAAAGATTGGATGTCCCGTTCCTCTGGCGAAATGGGACTTTTGTTAATCGCTACCTCAAAGCCATACGGAGGACCGATTACTGAGAACCTCCTTGCGAGACGCCTCCGTAGTGCTTCGATCGGGATCCTCCTAGTATTGAACTTAGTGAACCCGCGCAAGGTGATCTTCGTGCCTTCTGAAATGTCACCGGTAGGGGGCAGGGCCTCAAACTCGATCGAACGCTCTGCGGCTTGCGCCAACATTAGGTCGTAGTTCATGGCGAATCGGCTCGTTTCACCATCCTTGACGGTTTCCACTTCAATCTCTTTGGCGATACCAAAACTCGAAAACTTGCCGATCCCTTTACGTCCCATCACCTTGCGCCTGAAAGGGTGCGGAGTCTCGTCGGTTTCTTCGTCTTCTCGGCGATCGCGTCCGGTGATTACGTACTTTTCGCGAACGTCCTGATCGGACATCCCGATGCCGTTGTCAATGACAACAATCTCGGATTTGGTCGGATCCAACGGTGTGAGCGGGATAGTAATGTTCACCGCGGTAGCGTTGGCGTCCCAACCGTTGGCGACCAACTCGCCAATGACCGGCGGCAGAGTGGAGTACATCTGTAGTCCGAGATGCTTGATCGTGCCTGCGTCGAACTTCATCTCGTACGGAGCTTTGGCACTCTGTTGCGTGGTCATGGGATGCCTCCTGCGAGACTAGCAATGAGCATTGAGAACGCTGCTGCCTAACTGCCCCGCCAGTTTGACTGGAACGGCGTTGCCAATCTGCCGCGCTTGCTCTGAGATTGAACCTCCGAAGAACTCGTAATCATCCCCAAAGGTCTGAATGGCTGCCGCTTCACGGAGTGAAATTCCCCTGTGTTGTTCGGGATGTACGAATCTCCCACAGTAAACATCGGTGCATCTACAGGTCAGAGTAGGTGCTGGTTGTTGCCACGCCATGCGACCAAAGACGTCCTTATGGGCTCCGGGATTCTTGCGGTGGCAGTTGAGGAGAATCGAAGTGTCGAGAACGTCTGATCGGCTGCCACCGTCGATCGGAACCGCCTCGACGATGCGCGAGTGGTGTGGTTTGAGTTTCCTTGCGACATGGTTCTTGAATTCGGCATTTTCGGTGCCGTGGTCTATCACGGGATACTTGCGAATCGCATCTTCCACGGTGGCGAAGTTCTGAACATGCGTCGGTGATGGGAGATAAGGTTGCCCATGCCTGGATGCCACCATGATGAATCGCTTCCTAGTTTGCGGCACCCCGAAATCCTTAGCGTCCAGCAACTCCGCATCTTTGTGAAACCCGTGCCGCAACAAGGTTTGCTCAAAGCGTTCGTAAATTCCTTTGCCGGTAACGTTGTTCAAGCCCGGGACGTTTTCGACGATGATGTAGTCGGGCGGTGCTTGATCAATGATCTCCGCAAAGTCCAATAGCAAGGATTTGCGGTTGTCCCCTGGTTTCCTCAAGGTGTTCATCGAAGAAAATGGCTGGCAAGGCGTGCACGCCGTGTAAAGGACAGGATCGGAATCGGCGATCCCGAGTTCGTTGCGCAGGTTGACGCTGTCCAAATCCCGAATGTCCGAGTGGATAAAGCGACTGGGCGCGTTGTTCGTTTCATAGGTTTCTCGGACCCGAGCGTCGTTGTCCACTCCGGCGACAACGTCGATTCCGACGTCCAGCAAACCGCGCGTCAACCCGCCAGCTCCGCAGAAAAGGTCGATGGCCTTAATCATCAGAACCCTCGGATCGCGGTGTGTTACCTGATTGCTTCATTCGTGGCGATTTAAGTTTCGTCGTTGGAAGGTTCTACTCAGAGTCCGCCCAAATCCGGGTTTTCAAGGCAACGCTTCAGTGTTGTTTTGATCCCAGATTGTCGCGTCAATCGCGACTGTCGAGTTTGCGTATCTCGCGGCTGAAACGCGTGTCTCATCGTTGAGGTCGAGACATTCTGCGAGATCCATTAAAACGGGTTTCCAACCTCGCTTCATTCGTCCCGATAGTTGCAATGTTAGCGAACGCCATTCGGTCTACGCGCTCGTCGTGGCGAAGCGACCACTCCCATGGTCGAGGCCCAAGATACGCATGTTGCCTGACTCTAGAATGTATCCCGAGAACCGCACGAGAACCCCGTCAAACAATCCGACGAATTCGTCTAGTTGTAGACCGTCCAGCGTCGCACGTTAGCATTGTCTCATGGCAGATTGTCTGTGCTCGAACGCGACTCAGATAGGTTTTCTTCAATTCGGGTGACGGTAATGAAATACCTCACGTTCAAAGGGAACGACAGACGGCGAAGTTTTGGTTAGATCCGGTAATCTTGGCTTACGGCGGACGTATGAACAAGCGAGAGGATCGCCGAATCGAACGCATCGTTGAGGACAACGATGCGATCCTTTTGAGTGAGTGGGATGAACGTTTCAACAACTGAAATCTCGGTTCCGGAAGCGATGGGGATCGCGGTAACCGACGACGCCTTGACTGTGCAGCTTTCGGACGGAAGAGTTATATCTGTGCCGTTGTCTTGGTATCCTCGTCTGGTGCACGCAAGCCCTGAAGAACGAGCCAAATGCGAGTCGATTGGCGACGGGCAAGGCATCCATTGGCCTGACTTGGACGAGGATCTGAGCGTTGAAGGGCTGTTGGCAGGACGGAAATCGAGCGAAAGTCGGCGATCGATTCAGCAGTGGTTAAAGGCGAAGCGCGAAGGACGCGGATTGACGTTGCACGAACTGACCGAACACGATCGCGGTCGATAAGGTCATCGAACAGGACCCCCATCCGTACAGGAAGTCCGACCGTACGTCGAGTGGCGTTCCAGATTCTTCGATCGGGCACAGTATGCAACGGCATCTAGGCAGCCCGGGCACACCTGTTTGCCAAGCTCACGTCCAATTGCGCTTCAACGATCTCAATCCGTCGCCAAAATACGCATGTTGCATACCTTCAGGATGCATCCCGCAAACTGCATGATGCCTTCGTGAAGACTTCCGATCGGTACGTCAACGTAGAGGTTGCCGTCATCGTTACTAACTCGGTTGTTGATCAGAGTGTCTTTGAAGATCTGCTGACGCTCGGGGGTATCGATCTCGAATGTGAAGGACAGTCGCATCAACGCCAGACCGAAATCGCAGATTCGGACATGGCCATTGCCGACGGGACTGGCAGTTAGGTAGATGTCGACCATGTCACCGTCTTCATGGCGCATCGGGACGATCAGGTGATAGATCCCGGGACGACGTTCGTAGAGGTCGAACCCCTTCGCCATCTGGTCGCGCAATGTCGATCGGATTGAGTCGGTGTTCATTTCTGAGAATTGGCGAGGCTGTGATGCGGGATCGGGTGCATCCGCGACGCCGAACATCTCGGCGATCTCGTCTTCATACATGCGATCAAAATCATCGGGCACATCGAACTGTCCGGTCATGAAGCCAAGTCGGTAAAATGAATTGGTTCGCGCGGGGCCCTTGGATACCAGTCGTCGCAACTCATCGGCAAGCCAAGACCAACTGGCCGAGTCGCTCAAATCGAGACGACGTTCTTCCGACTCGCCCGTGTCGAAGTTGAGGTTGCGCCACTCGGCCGACTTAGTACCCAAGTCAGCATTCAAGCTGACCGAATGCGGACCGAGGATCCATTCGGTCTGAACTCCGCCAGTCCGAGTTGGGAAGACGGTGGGAACGGGCAGATTTTTGCTGTAATGCGCGCTGAACTGTTCGGACAACCAGTCCAAACCTCGATGGTCCGGCGGTATCCCGATTCGCGCGTTCCATTCGTCCTCGGGCACCATACTCTCGGCGCGTCGTTGAACTAGTGTCTTCAAATGGGCCAAGCGCGCGGCGATGCCGTGCCGATCTTCGTAAACGTTCATTGGCGTCCCCAACCATCGCGCCTCAACCCCGGGCTAGGCTTCGAGGGGTCGCCAGCTAGCGGCTTCCCACGACCTCAGCTAGCAAGCCTTCGGTTTCTTGCTCTAGGGCGAGGATGTCAGCGCGGATTTCGTCGAGCGTCCGCATCGGCGTTGGCTTGTAAAAGTGGCGATTGAAACTGATCTCATACCCGATTTTGACGCTACTTTCAGAGTACCATGCGTCCGGTGCGTAGGGAAGCACCTCACGGCGCAAGAACGCCTCAATGCCACCTTCCTCCATGAGCGGAATCTGCTCCGTGTCGCGGAGCTCGGGATCGGGTTCATATTCCAAAGTAACTGAGTTGCCATTCATATCCGCAGCAAAGAGGCCGTGGATGGGATCGGAACCTGTCTTTGTCGACGGTTGCTGACGTTTGATGACCGCTGCTGCTTCAGGATCGCGGTCGGCGAAGTGAGCGCGGATGAGGGACTTACGCTTGGCGGTGAGTCTGACGCCAAATTTCCCGGCTGCGGCCGCAAGCCGGGAGGAGAAGTCGTTGTAGTCGAGATGCGGTCCCGCGCCCGTCGTTTCAGTCACGGATTCGACCAGCTCGTAAGTCGGCATGTCGTCGCTTTCGCCGCAGATCGCTTGGAACTCCCGCATTCGATCGTGCGAAAGGTCTACAGACAGACGTAGTGGACGCTCCACGGTCACCTTCCAATAACCGAACGCGGAGTTCGGGAAGATCTTCGACTGCTCCGTTTCTTCAAAGTTGATGAAGGCGTCGCAGATGCGTCGAATGTCGTCGGCATTGAGTTCGCAGTTCTTGTTGCCGAGATTGCGACGGAGCGGATGGTGCCACTCGCTGGCGTCGATCAACTGGACGTAACCTCGACGATGTGCCGCTTTGCGGTTGCTGAGAACCCAGATGTAGGTGGCGATGCCCGTGTTGTAGAACATGTTCAGCGGCAGTGCGACGATCGCTTCCAACCAGTCGTTCTCGATGATCCAGCGTCGGATGTTGCTTTCGCCCTGTCCGGCGTCGCCGGTGAATAGGGAGCTGCCATTGTGCACCTCGGCGATCCGACTGCCCAACGGCGAGTTCTGCTTCATCTTGCTCAGCATGTTGGCGAGGAACATCATCTGTCCGTCGCTGACGCGCGTTACGAGAGAGTGCTCCGGATCGCCCGCATGCTCGACGACAAATCGCGGGTCGATCATTCCCGACTTGCCACCCAATCGGTCTAAGTCTGACTTCCAGCTCTTGCCATACGGCGGATTGGAGAGCATGAAATCGAACTGCCGCCGCGGAAAGCCGTCGGCTGCGAGGGTAGAGCCGTAGGCCATGTTGTCGGCATCGTCGCCCTCGCCCTTGAGAATCAGGTCCGCTTTCGCGATGGCGTAGGTCTCAGGATTCACTTCCTGCCCGTAAAGATGGATCGAAGCCGCCTTGCCTTGCTCCTGTGCGAGTTCATTCAGCGTCTCTTCAGCGACCGTCAACATACCGCCGGTTCCGCATGCGCCGTCGTAGATGAGGTAGGTGCCCGATTCCACTGCATCGGCGATAGGAAGAAAGATCAGGCGCGCCATCAGTTGCACAACGTCACGCGGTGTGAAGTGCTCGCCGGCTTCCTCGTTGTTGTCTTCACTGAAGCGTCGGATCAACTCCTCGAACACCGTACCCATGCTGTGGTTATCCAGACCCTCCAGTCGCACCGACCCGTCGCCGTTGAGGACCGGATCCGGGCTGAGGTTGACCGACGGATCCAGAAACTTTTCGAGGAGATATCCGAGTGCCTGAGAATCGATAAGCGTCGGAATCTGATTGCGGAACTGGAACTTGTCGAGAACCTCCTGAACATTCGGCGAGAAACCGTCGAGGTACTCCTCGAAATCGGAGCGCAGCTGTTGGAGATTGTTGACGTGAGTTAAGTCTCGCAGTCGGAAGGGCGACGCATTGTAGAAGGCTTGGTTGGCAGCGTTGCGCAGCACGCGTTCTTGGTTGGTAATGTTTGCCGCATCCAGTTGCTGCTTGGCGTCCAGTACCGCCTGTTTCGTCGGTTCGAGCACCGCATCAAGGCGACGGATCACAGTCATCGGCAAGATAACGTCGCGATACTTCCCTCGAACATAGACGTCCCGAAGAACGTCGTCAGCGATGCGCCAGATGAAGTTGCTGATGTTGAGTGCAGTCATCGAATTCCTTGGTTTCTTTCCTTCGACCCATTCGATTGCGTCTTGCACCCGCAAATCGGAAGTCTTCGAAGAACATCAATTTCCCAAAGAATGATGATATTGCGCCGCGATCGCTGGCGTGATTCGAGGTTTGTTAGGCGACAGTTGTCGGGCCGCTGCGGCGATCGGCTAGTGCGATGGATTGGTCAAGCAACTCATCCGTGAACCAACACCAACCTTCAGCGTCATTCAGATCGAGATCACGCTCATCTTCATCATCAGAGTCCATATTCAGCGAATGCCAATCACCGGATCGAGCATCCAAATCGATCTCCAAGCTGACCTCAAGCGGGCCGATGCACCATTCAACTTGTACGCCACCTTCAGGAGTTGGGTATAGGTACGGTTTGGGGAGGTCGGACGAGTAGTGAACTCCGAACTGTTGGGCAAACCAATCCAACGACGCGTGATTCGGTGCCGACCCATATCCCTCGCCCCATTGAGCCGCTGGTTGCATACCGTCAGCCAAACCATCCTCAAGTTCCTTGAACTCAGCCAGACGAGCGGCGATGCGGTGGGGATCTTCGATCCGATTCTACCGTCCTCCCAAGATTTGTGTCGAGTTCAACTGTGGATTCAAAACCGAATACGTCCGGTGACGGACAGTCAGGCATCACGAGGTGCCGCGGTATCAATGTCCTACTGAATCCAAAACGGTTACTACGTCCCTGATGCGACTCAAACTCGCTGACGCGTAGTCCGTCGCTTCGTAACGTTGAATCTGTTGCTCTTTCAGCTTGAGTCGCTGTGCTAAATCTTTCTGACTCAAACCACGGGCGATTCGCGCCTTGATGAGTGCTGTCGGAAGCTCGTAAACCACATTCAGATCGCGCGCGTCGTAAGCACCGGATCGTAGTCCTTCGTACTCCTGCAACTCCGCTTCGAGGTCATTCAACTGGCTGCGAATTGCGTCTTCGTGCGCCTTTGCAATAAGAGGATGCGTGCCATCCGCAAGTTTCGCCGACCCCGATTCGAACTTTGCCAACGTTTGCGAGAAGCGTCTCGCTTGATTCCTCGTGATGCGGTACTGTCGTTCGTTTTTGATCATGCCAATGCCTCCAGGTCAATTGCGATAATTCCCTTTGCTCTGCCGGTGTCCTTATCGGTCTGAAAGAACTCCAAGAACGTTAATCCATCCGGGTCCGCGGTCCATTCGGTTGGGAATAGTTCTCCCATGAACTTGGCCTTTTGCGCAGACCTGCCCGAATCGAAGGTCAGCAACACTGGGTCCAGAGCCTCAGGATCGACTCCAGTCGATTCCCAACATGCATCGAAATCGTTAGGGTTTTCTTTGCCTGTCACAAAGCTCCCGTCGATGTAGACAGTTCGACACCCTGCGTCTTTCAAGCTGTCGATTGCCGACCTCAGACCTATCAATAGTCGCGATCTCCAAGGGGTATGTCCGTATCGTTCAGTCAACTCTCCCCAATCCGCCCAAAAAATCCCTTGCGGTAGCAAACCTGACGAGTCGAACGAGGGGATCATATTACACAACTATAACGTTGTGTTGCACCCTCGTCAATCCGCATTGCGCACGGTGTGAACTAAGGTGCAGTATCTCGAGCAACGTATCCAAACCAAGATTCGCATTACTCGATGGTCAACGCCACAACTCATCGAGTTCGGTGACCGTCTGGGCAGGAGATTGCCAGGCACCGTGTCCAAACATGGTGGGCCCGGTGGGACTCGAACCCACGACCTTCGGATTAAAAGTCCGCTGCTCTGCCGAACTGAGCTACAGGCCCGTAGTGCAGATTCTATTTCGGCGAACTGGTACCCCGGTATCGTGAAGTCGGTTCGACTCGACCTTGGACACTCCGTTCAAACGGAGGATTGGGGAGATCGTGAGCGCGTAAAATTGGGATGTTAGCCCAACCCCGATTACCGCTATGCCGAATCAAATCCCTACCGCCGATGAAGTCCGTGAAACGTTCTTGCAGTTTTTCGTGGCACGCGACCATCTGCGGTTGCCTTCGGCTTCGCTCATCCCGTCGGGCGATCCGACGCTCCTCCTCACGACGGCGGGAATGGTGCCGTTCAAGCCTTACTTCGCCGGCGAGTTGACGCCACCAAACCGTCGCATCACGACTGCGCAGAAGAGTTTCCGCACTACCGACATCGAAGAGGTTGGCGACGTCTCGCATCTCACGCTCTTCGAGATGCTGGGTAACTTCTCGTTTGGCGACTACTTCAAGGAGGAGTCGTGCAAGTGGGCGTTGGAACTGTGCGTCGGCGAGTATGACATCGATTTTGAACGTATCTACCCGACGATTCACACGAACGACGACGAAGCTGAACAGATTTGGATCGATCTGGGCGTGCCTGCGGATCGCATCTCGCGCCTTGGTGATGCGGATAACTGGTGGGGACCCGCCGGTGAAGAAGGAGCCTGCGGACCGTGCAGCGAGTTGAACTACTATCTCGGAGACTTCGACGACCTCCCTCCGGTCGATTCACCAGCGAGGGGCGTGAGTTGGGGTCCGGGCATCTCCGACGACTTCCTCGAGTTCTACAACCTCGTCTTCACGCAGTACAACCGCGATCGCAACGGCAACGACACGCCACTGCCGAGTAAGAACATCGACACCGGGATGGGCTTCGAGCGCACTGTGCAGATTCTGCAGGGCAAGCAGAACGTCTACGAGACCGATGTCTTCTCGCCGTTGATCGAGTTTGTTGCGGCACGTGCCGGTTTAAGTTACGGCGAATCGGCAGAAACCGACCGCGCAATTCGGGTCGTCGCTGAGCATGGTCGGTCGGCATCGTTCCTCATATCTGACGGCGTAGTACCCGGTAATACGGGTAGAGGTTACGTATTACGGCGCGTAATACGCCGTGGGATGCTATTCGGGCGAGAACTCGGACTCACCGGTCCGATACTGCCGCAACTGGCAGAAGCTACCTCGTCCCAACTGTCCCATGTCTATCCAGAGTTGAAGGCCAACCTCTCCTTCACTCAACACGTTCTCGAGCGCGAGGAGAAGTCGTTCGAAACGACTCTCGACCAAGGGTCGCGGATGTTGAACGAGGTCATTCAAGAGACGGTCGGGCAAGGCGACGACACCGTCCCGAGCGAGTCGGTGGTGCGTCTCTACGATACTTTCGGTTTCCCGATTGAGATGACAGCGGAAGTTGCCACTGAGCAAGGCGTGCAGGTAGACGAAGCGGCGGTTGAAGCGGGTCTCGAAGAGTTGCGACAACGTTCGCGGGCGTCGAGTTCGATGTTCGCCGACGATGCAGACGCCGATGCCTTGTATCGCTCGTTCGGTATCGAAGAGGTGCCGTTCCTCGGATATCGAACCTTATCCGCCGACGTGGAAGTCATCGGCATCGTCAACGATGGTGCTGGGATAGACACGGCGAAACAAGGCGACAACGTTGAGATCATTCTTGCCGAGACGCCCTTCTATGCCGCGCGCGGCGGCCAGATTGGTGACACCGGTTGGATGCGCAACGACAACGTCCAGATACGTGTCGACGACTGCCAAGCACCATACGGACATCTGAACGTCCACTCCTGCGAGATCGAATCAGGGCAAGTCAAGGTTGGTGACGTGCTCACGGTACAGGTGGATGGCGAGCGGCGCGAAAAGATTAAGCGTAACCACACGGCAACTCACTTGGTACACGCCGCGTTGCGAGAAGTCCTCGGCACTCACGTTCGGCAATCGGGATCTTTGGTGGCACCCGACTATCTGCGCTTCGACTTCACGCACATGGATGCGCTGACAACCGAAGAGATTCGCAAGGTGCAAGACCGCGTCAACGAATCGATCCGTGCGAACTTGCCAGTCGACGTTCACTGGACGAACTATAGCTCGGCGGTTTCCGAAGGAGCCTTGGCATTCTTCGGCGACACCTATGACCTTGACGAGGTGCGCACCATCAAGATCGACGCGCCGTGGAGCTACGAACTGTGCGGCGGTACGCACATGGATTCCACCGGCGGTATCGGTCTCTTCGTCATCGTCTCGCAGTCGGGCATTGGTGCTGGCATCCGTCGCATCGAGGCATTGACTGGCATCGGTGCTGAAACGGCAGTGCAGAAGCGGTTCGAAATCTTGGAACGCGTCTCGTCCACATTACGGGTCGATGAGGATCGTGTTCTCGGTCGCACTACGTCACTACTCGAAGAACTCGACGCAGCGCGCAGGCGGGCATCCCAGCTGGAGGAGCAGTTACTACGGCGTTCGGTCGACGGAGCTGCGGCGAAGACCGAAGACTTGGACTTCGACTACGAGGTGAACGGCTCTGCGTTCCCGGTCCAGGTTCGCAACATACCAGCGTCTTCAGTTGACGCGATGCGCCGGACTGGCGACCACATGCGAGACCGAATCGGCAGTGGCGTCGTAGTACTTGGCGGAGTGGTTGAAGAAAAACCGGTAATCATCGTGATGGTAACGAAAGACTTGGCAGGCGAAGTTGCGCATGCAGGAAACATCGCCAAGGGCATCAGCGCAACGATCGGCGGCGGTGGCGGCGGACGACACGACACTGCGCAAGCCGGCGGACGCGATCCATCGAAAATCGACGAAGCACTCCGCAACGTCCGCGACGTCATGGACGGATTGACGGTGAAGAGCTGAAGCGTCAGGAACGTGAAGTGTCTAACAACGATGGAAGATGTTTAGCGATCGATTACGGATTGGCGCGCGTTGGGCTCGCAATGTCCGACCCCAACCGCATCATCGCATCACCGATACCCGCAGTCGCGACGGATGGGGCGTTACTGCACGTCAAGCAACTGGTCGAGAACGAAAACATCGCCGAAATCATCGTCGGATTGCCCTATCACATGAACGGCACGATGTCGGAGATGGGCGAAGAAGCACTCGAGTTCGTTCGATTGTTGCGCTCCGAGCTCGATGTTGATATCAAGACGCAGGACGAACGATTGAGCACGGTTGAAGCGGAACGGGCACTCAACTCGGCAGAGACGAAGCCGAAACGGCGAGACCGTGCACGCGGCCGCACCGACTCCGCGGCTGCAGCGATTGTGCTCCAGGGCTATCTCGAATCGCAGAAGTCGAACCGATGAACCGGTTTGTCGCCGCCACTTGGATGATGGTCGCTAATACATCGTACGCGGCAAAGCTACGGTTTTAGGATTTACACATCAAACCAAGCACGCCAACGACTTCTCGAGAGATGACAACTAGCAACTTCGGCATCATCGGTTACCCGTTAGGGCACACGCTGTCACCGGTTTTTCAGAATGCCGCGTTGCAGCACCACGGCATCGACGAACTGTTCGAGGCGTGGCCGACACATCCAGACGACCTTGTAGCCAAAGTCGAGACCTTCCGAGCCGACGGTTTTCTCGCCGGTTGCGTTACGCTGCCGCACAAGCAAGCAGTCATCCCCTTAATCGACGAAATGGCTGAGACGGCACTGGCAGTCGGTGCCGTCAACTGGATCATCAACGACAACGGTAGATTGGTAGGGCACAACACCGACTCGCCCGGATTCCTTCGAGCGTTGGCCGAGCTCGGCGAGTTCGAACCGTCGGGTAAATCGGCATTGATTTTCGGTGCCGGTGGTGCTGCGCGGGCGATCGTCCACGCACTCAAGTCGGCGGGTGTGGCGTCAATGACGATTGCCAATCGCACGTTGACGCGGGCGCAAGAACTGGCTGACGATTTCAGTGACGGTTCGCTCGCCATCGACTCGATGGCACTGAGCGACGCAAGCTTGAAGCAAATTTCGCTCGCGTCGGACGTTCTAGTGAATACTTCTTCGATCGGCATGGACGGTGGACCTGCACCGGATGCGTCGCCGGTTACGCACGACATGATCTCGCCGAACGCGGTCGTCTACGATGCGGTATACGCACCGCCGATAACGCCGCTGTTGCGTGAAGCGGAGCGCGCCGGTGCCAAAGCCTTGGGCGGATCGACGATGCTCCTGCTTCAAGGCGCAGTCGGTTTCGAACTGGCGACCGGGAAGCCGGCCCCTGTGGATGTGATGTTCGATGCGGTTAGAGCCGCCACGCAATGACGAATAGTTCTCGATGACACATTTCAGATATC
Source organism: Dehalococcoidia bacterium (assembly GCA_965221625.1). Taxonomy (GTDB): domain Bacteria; phylum Chloroflexota; class Dehalococcoidia; order Lucifugimonadales; family Lucifugimonadaceae; genus Bin127. Next base: position 1,791,342 of record OZ244903.1, on the reverse strand, counting down.
TGACGGCAGGCGAATCTCACGGCCCGGGATTGACCGTCATCGTCGAAGGCGTGCCCTCCGGTTTGCCGATCGACGAGGACTACGTCGAAGAGCAGATGGCTCGCCGCCAGAAAGGCTACGGCTCCGGCGGTCGCATGAAGATCGAGAAGGATCGCGCCGTGATCCGCGGCGGCGTTCGACACGGCATGTCACTCGGGTCACCGATCGCGATGTGGATCGAGAACAAGGACTTCGCCAATTGGACCGACGCAATGTCGGTGGCAGCAGTCGGTGAAGACGTTGACAAGAAGACGCACACCAGAATCGTGCCCGGTCACGCCGACTTTCCTGGAGCATTGAAGTACCTGCATCACGACGTGCGCAACGTGCTCGAACGCGCCTCTGCACGCGAGACTGCCGCACGCGTCGCAGCGTCGACGGTGGCACGCCGAATACTCGAACAGTTCGGAATTACCATCCGCTCCCACGTAATCAGCTGCGGTGCCGAGAAAGCACCGGCCAAGGATCCACACGACATCGATTGGTCGACAGTCGAGGAGTCCGAAGTGCGAGCTTGGGACGCCGACGCCGACGCGCGTTTCCGCGCCGCTATCGACACCGCCAAGAAGGAGCGCACAACGATCGGTGGTGTGATGGAGATAGTCGCGTTCGGCGTACCGGTCGGGTTAGGCAGTCACGTGACGTGGGATCGCAAACTCGACGGACGTTTGGCGCAAGCGATGGTCAGCATCAATGCTGTGAAAGGCGTCGAAATCGGATACGGATTCGACAACACTGCACGTTGGGGGCGCGACATTCACGATGTGATCGTTCCCGATCCGGGAGATAGACGACGATTCCGACAACTGACGAACCATGCCGGTGGTATCGAAGGTGGAATGTCGAACGGCAACCCGGTAGTCGTCCACGTCGCGGTCAAGCCGATCGCCACGATGACGCGCCCGTTGCCGAGCATCGACATCAACACCGGCGAGGTGATTGAAGCCGCGTACAACCGTTCTGACATTTGCCAGATTGCGCGTGCGTGTCCCATCGGCGAAGCGATGATGGCTTTGGTGTTGGCAGACGCATTCCTCGAGAAGTTCGGCGGCGATTCAATTACCGAGATCAAGCGAAACTTCGATGCCTACGTCGAATCACACCAAGAGTTCGGGGTCGGAAGCAGTTGAACTCATTGTCCGGCAGCGGCAACATCTACTTAATCGGATTTTCCGGAACCGGCAAGTCGCTCAGTGGTATTCAGGCGGCAGAGCGGTTGCGACTCCCGTTCGTCGACATGGATGAATTGATCCAGTATCGAACGAAGAAGTCGATACCGCGCATATTCGAGGAGGACGGCGAGGAGACGTTTAGAGACATTGAGACCGACCTCCTGCGGGAACTCTCGCAAAAGAGCAGCCGCGTCGTATCAACCGGTGGAGGCGTGCCAGTGCGCGAGACCAACCGTGAGATCATGAAGGACAGCGGCGTAATCGTCCTGCTTTCGGCGACGCCACAGACGATCCACAAGCGATTAGCCGCGCGTGCATCGCGCGACCGATCACTGCGCCCTTTACTTGGAGATGACGCACCGGAACGGCGAGTCGCTGACCTCCTGGACGCACGACGCGATGCATACGCATGCGCCGATCTCGAAGTCGATACCGAGGGCAAGAGTCACGACGAAGTTGCGGTTGCCATCGAGGCTGCTTGGAACGACTACCAGAGCCGTGATTGAGCGAAGCTCGAACTGTGTTTAATCCTCGGCTGCAACCAGAAGACTCGGCAACGACGGTCGAGACTTCACAAGGCGACTATCGGGTGCTCGTGGCACGCGGTGCGGTCGAAGGCATCGGTTCTGAAATGCGCGCGGCCGGCATCGCAGGACGCGCGTTCCTGATTGCCGACTATGCGATGTTTCCGCTGTTGGTGCGCCGTACTCACGAAGCACTGGAGCGCAGCCGATACGTGACGCATGCACTCGTACTCGAACTCGGTGAAGCCGCCAAGAGCATGACAACGGCGATGAAGATTTACGAATGGCTCGGCGAACAACGCGCCGAGCGCATCGATTGTCTCGTCGCTATGGGCGGTGGCGTTACCACAGACCTCGTCGGCTTCGTCGCAGCGACTTGGTTACGAGGCGTACCGGTCGTCCACGTGCCGACTTCGTTGGCGGCGATGGTTGATGCCGCGATCGGTGGCAAAGCGGCGGTGAATCTGCCGATCGGCAAGAACTTGGTCGGAGCATTCAAGCAACCGCGCTTGATCGTCCAAGACATCGACTTTCTCGACAGCATGTCCCGACGCGAACTCGCAGCCGGTTGGGCCGAAGCGATTAAGAAAGCGTTGATATTGGATGCCGAGATGCTCGAAATGTTCGAGTCCCATGCCGAAGATCTGCTCGCACTCGAAGGCGACTTTGTCGAACCCGCCATCCGACGCGCCGTCGATATCAAGGCGAACATCGTCTCAGCCGACGAATTCGAGACCGGCGATGATCGTGTATTACTCAACTACGGACACACGATTGGACACGCCATCGAAGCGGTCACCGAATATGGCACTTATCTCCACGGCGAAGCGGTGAGCATCGGCATGATGGTCGCCGCTGGCATCTCGGAACGCATGGAAATGATCGATACGGAGTTGGTCGATCGACAGCGTGCATTGCTGGAACGCTTCGGATTGCCCGTTACCATAAGCGGTGTCGATGCCGATACGCTAATTGAAGCGACCGCATCCGACAAAAAGTCGCGCGGCGGTCAAATCCGCTGGGTTTTGCTGCGCGGTCCCGGACAGGCGACAACCAGTCGCGACGTACCCGAGGAAGTCGTCCGCGACGCCATCGCTGCGGTCACCGTTGAGGACTGAGCGCAGGGTCTGCCTTGCCCGGATCCAGTGCCGGTCGGCAATTTACGCAAATTCGCGAATCAATGATGCTGAGCTAGTCACAACCTAGCTGATCCGCCAAATCGTTGAAGTCGGTTGCAGAGACGTCAAAGGCACTAGTGTCGGGCATCTCTACGGGATTATTGGGTCCGCGTTCCAAGGGGCGGTGCACGTATGCAGTCTTCAGTCCTTCTGCCGACGCCGCTTCGAGATCGTGCGTGTGGGCTGCCACCATCATCACCTGATGCGTCTGTAATCCGAGCAACTTCGACGCGTTGCGATAAACGTCCGGGTTCGGTTTGTAGGCACCGTAGACGTCAGGCGACATGATGGCGTCCCACGGCAATCCGGCTTGCTTCGCCATGTTCACCAGCAACGAAAAGTTGCCGTTGGATGCCGTCGCGATGACGAACTTCGACTTCAGGCGTGCGAGACCGCCGGGAGAATCGGGCCAACCAGCGAGCCTATGCCAAGCACGATTCAGATCGACTTTCGCATCCTCGCTCATCTTGTCGTCGAGACCGTAGCGGACCAACAGTTCATCCAGCTTCTCGCGATGGATCTCATCGACCAATCTCCACTGTCCCTCGCCGCTGCTCAGACTACGCGTCGACTGACCGTACCAAGCACGCCACTCGTCAGCGAACTCTCCCCATTCTTGCCCGGAGACGCCGTGCGCGACTGCCGCTCGTTCTACTTCAGCGATGATTGAATCTCGCCAGTTAACGACGGTGCCGAAGACATCGAAGATGAGAGCCTTCACTTCGCTTAATTCAGAGTTGGCAGTGGGGCGCATATTCGTTGCGTATTCTATATGGAGATGAACGACGCCTCGCCACCACGTGCATTGACCATCGCCGGTTCCGATTCGGGCGGCGGTGCCGGTATTCAGGCGGATCTAAAAACCTTCGCTGCACTCAGCGTCTATGGAACCTCTGCAGTTACCGCGATTACGGCGCAGAACACCAAAGGCGTATCCGCCGTGGCCGAGGTCCCCGTCGAGGTCATCGTCGATCAGATCGAAGCGGTCGTGAGCGATATCGGCGTCGACGCAGTCAAGACTGGCATGCTCTCATCTGCCGAGATCGTCAGTGCCGTTGCGTCAACATTGGCGGATTTGGAAATCAATCCGATCGTCGTCGATCCGGTCATGATTGCCGCATCAGGCGATCCATTGTTAGCTGAAGACGCGGTGGACAAGATTGTGGACGAGTTGATTCCCGTCGCAACGGTGGTAACGCCGAACATCCCAGAAGCGGTCGAGTTGACGGACATTGAGATCGATTCTGTCGACGACATGGAGTACGCGGCGCAGAAGATCGTCAGCATGGGTGCCGAAGCAGCGGTCGTGAAGGGCGGGCACTTCGACGACGGAACCGGACGCATCACCGACGTTCTGGCGACACGCCACGGCGTGAAGCACTTTCCTTCGCTGCGCATCGATACCACCAGCAATCACGGTACCGGTTGCACCTTTGCATCGGGTATCGCCGCGCACTTGGCACATGGTTTGACGTTGGAACAATCGGTTGAGTTGGCGCAACGATTCGTATGGAAGTCGATGGCAACGGCGCAACCGATCGGCTCGGGACATGGACCGTTGAACCACATGCACGATCATTCGTACGAACCTGACCCATCCTCTAACGCAGCTTGATGCGGGAGCACGTATGACGAAAGCCCTTTACATCACTGAAGCCGAAGTCGCGGAGCTCCTCACGATGGAGATTGCGATGGACGCCGTCGAAGCAGCATTCAAGGCCCGTGCCGCCGGCGACGCATTCAATCAACCTCGCCGTCGCTTACCTACAAGCTCCGGAACCTACCACTTCATGTCGGCTTCGTGGTTAAGCCACAACATCGCCGGACACAAATCTTACGCGGCCGGTGCCGGCGGAATCTCGTTTCACGTGATGCTCTACGACACTTCGACGAACTCGCTGCTAGCCGTTATCGAAGCAAACCGCATGGGGCAGGTGCGCACCGGTGCTGCGTCCGGAGTGGCGACGGAATACCTGGCGAGGGAGGACGCGTCGACCGTCGGCATCATCGGCTCGGGATACCAAGCGCAGACGCAGCTCTCCGCCATCGCCCACGCCAGCAACATTACGGAGGCGCGCGTCTACAGCCGATCACAAGAGAACCGAGAGAGCTTTGCTGAGACGATGTCAGAGGCGTTGGGGATTGGTGTGAAACCAGTCGCTAGCGGGGAAGAGGCTGCGCAATCCGATATCGTCGCCGTCATCACCAATGCGCAAGAACCGGCGTTGCTTGGCGAGTGGTTGCGACCCGGGACTCACGTCAATGCCGCTGGCAACAACTCGTGGCTGAAGCGCGAGATCGATACTCGGGCGGTCGCGTCCGCAACCGTCGTCGCCGTCGATGACGTTGAGCAGGCGAAGATGGAGTGCGGCGAGTTGATGCGCGCCGCCGAAGTCGGACGGTTTTCGTGGGACTGCGCTGTGCCGATCCACGACATAGTCGCCGGCAAAGTCGATGGTCGAAACGATGCCGACGACATCACACTGTTCGAATCGCAAGGATTGGCTCTAGAGGACATCGCCGTTTGCGAGCAGATTGTGCGACTGGCGAAGGACAACAATCTCGGCACTCCGCTGAACTAGGTTTTAGGAGAAAGCAGGTAAACCATGGCTCTCGATTTCCTGAAAATACCGGAAGACACCGCAGTCCGAGTGGACGCCGAGTTGTTGCGGATGCAGGTTACCTCCATCTTCGAGTCGGTCGGTGTCTTGCCGCGCCACGCCCGCATCACTGCCGATGCATTGACTTCATCAAGCTTGCGCGGCGTTGACACTCACGGCGTAACCAACGTCGTGCGCTACACCGAATCCATCGAAGACGGGGTCTTCAAAGCACCGCAGGACATCGAAGTCATCTCCGAATCGGCAACAACGACGCTTCTCAGCTGCGGTTGGGGACTCGGCCATCCGGCTGCGCACGTCGGCATGGAGATGGCCATGGACAAGGCGGCTGAGCACGGCGTCGGAGTAACGACGATACGCGACGGACACCACATCGGAATGGTCGGCTACTACGCCATGCTGGCATTGGAGCGCGACATGATCGGTATGGCGATGACCAATGCCGGCCCGGCGGCGAGACCTGCGCTCGGAAGCAAGGCAATGCTCGGCACTAATCCCATCGCGTTCGCCGCTCCGGCTGGCGAGGAAACCGACTTCGTTCTCGATATCGCAATGTCGACTGTTGCGAGTGGCAAGATCGGATTGGCGCGTCAACTCGGAGTGCCGATACCCGCCGGTTGGGCGGTCGACTCCGAGGGCGACCCGATTACGGAACCACCGACAGATCGCGGCGATCACTGGGCACAGAACCCGTTGGGCAATACACGCGAGCAAGGCGCACACAAAGGCTACGGCTTGGCAATGATGGTCGACATCCTCTGTGGCGTGCTTTCCGGCGGCGGTTACAGTTCGTTCATCGGCGGCGGAAAGAACATGTCGTTCACTATGGCCATCGACATCGCCGCATTCCGCCCGGTAGACGATTTCAAGGCGATGATGGACGAGATGATCCGCGCTTTGCACGAAACTCCGACCGAACCCGGTGCTGATCGCGTATTGGTCGCGGGAGATCCCGAAGCGGAAGCCGAAGAAGATCGACGCGCCAACGGCGTGCCATTATTGCGCCCCAGCTACGATGCCATCGTGGCGACCGCCGAACGCGTTGGTGCCGATGTCGTAATCTGAAACAGCATTCTTCCTCCCGATAGTCTGTCGATACAGCCGAAAACTAACGCGTTCTTAGCTCGCCAAACCTACCCCTGGCACTCACAATGAAGCAGAAGCACCCGAACGTCCTCATAATCGGCGTCGACTCACTCCGCGCCGATCATCTCAGTTGCTATGGTTACCACCGACTGACCTCGCCACACATCGACCAGTTGGCGGCGCAAGGTACGCTCTTCGAAAACACCTTTAGCGCACACATTCCGACGACGAGCGGATACACCTCGATGCTCAGTGGCATGGACGTCTTCGGCACGCAGGTCGTGGCACTGCGACACCAAGGTCCCGTACGTAGCGAGATTCAGTTGTTGCCGGAAATCCTTAACCAACACGGGTACAACACGACGTGCGTCGGTTTGACCGGCAATCCGAGCTCACGCGGGTTCGATACTTATCTCGACTATCGCGCTTGGGGAAGTTGGGAAGAAGGACGCAGCGACAAGGCGCAAGACCTAAACCGTCAGGTGATCCCAGAGCTCGATCGCTTGCTTGCCGACGACAAACCGTTCTTCATGTTGCTGCGACACATGGACCCGCACGCACCGTATCTCCCGCCAGAGCCGTTCGAGCGCATGTTCTACGACGGCGACGAATGTGACCCGACGAACAAGTCGATGGAGCCGGTCTTCGCGTTCAAACCGTTCCGCGACTTCTTCGCCAGCTGGATGCCACCTAGCGTAACCGACAAGGACTACGTCATCGCGCAGTACGACGGTGCTATCGCTTACATGGACGCCGCAATCAAGACGATCATCACATGCATCGAATCACGAGGTGTGCTCGACGACACCATCGTCGTGCTCAACTCCGACCACGGCGAGACGCTGTACGAGCATGAATGCTGGTTCGACCATCACGGTCTATACGACTCGAACCTCCACGTACCGTTGGTCATCCGCTTCCCGTCGAAAGTGCCTGCGGGCGTTCGAGTTGCGGGATTCAACCAGCACAAGGATCTGGTGCCAACGCTGATGGAGGTGCTCGAAATGGAGAGCGATGTCGATTTCGACGGTCGCAGCCTGATGCCGATGGCACGCGGCGAGGTGAAGTCCCACGAAGCGGAGATGTACATCACCGAATGCACCTGGATGCGTAAGCACGGATGGCGCACTCCGCACTGGAAGCTCATTCGGGCGTTGGAGCCGGACTTCCACTTCAAACCGCCGGTCGAACTCTACAACCTCGTCGAAGATCCACAAGAAACCACCGACGTCGCCGACGCCAATCCGGACGTCGTAGATGCGCTGACTCGACGCATGGAAGCATACATCGCACGCCGAGAGCGGGAAACCGGGTTGCCCAATCCAATACATCACCAAGGCGACTGGCACGGACACGAAGGCGTCGGCGCGTTCAAGTCTTCTCAACAGGCGTACGACACCCTGCACATCGGCGATTCTTCGACCGCACGTCGACTACAAGCGCGCTCTCGTTAGTCAACACTCTCTATCGGAACTGGTTAACGATACCTTGACGCTGAAAATTGCCATAGCCGGTCTTGGCGGCATCGGCACCCGACACGCCGAGATCTACCAAGCCGATGAACGATGCGAAATCGTCGCCGTCTGTGACGCGTTTGCCGAGAAAGCAGAAGCTGCGGCGAGTAGGTTCGACTGTCAATCCTTCACTTGCGTCGACGAAATGATTGCTTCGTCCGACATCGACGTTGCAAGCGTGTGCACCGCCGGGGTGGAGAACGGCGGCGACCACTACGAACCTACGATCGCGCTTCTCAATGCCGGCATCGCAGTGTTGGGCGAGAAGCCGATCTCAAACGAGATCCCCAAGGCTCGAGAGATGGTCGCACTTGCTAAGGATCATGGACTCCGCTACGGCATCAACCTCAACCACCGATTTACCCCCGCCGCCATCCGTGCCAAGCAATGGTTGGATGAAGGACGTCTGGGCGAACTGAACATCATCAACATGACGATGTGGATCAACAATCCGAACGAGAGTTCGCCGCACTTTCACATGCGCGCGTTGCATCCGCACTCCATCGACGTGATGCGCTACTTCGGTGGCGACGTCGCTCGCGTGCAAGCATTCTTCAAACGCGGCAAAGGGCGCACCATCTGGTCGAACGCACAAGTCAACATGCAGTTCGATGACGGCGTCATCGGACATCTCACGGGAAGTTACGATGCCGGCGGGAGTTACGGATTAGAGACGCTTGAGGTGGTTGGATCCGACGCCCGGTTCGTCTTGCGCGAGGCGTGCCAACAGCTTGAGTTCTATCCTCGCAACTCGATGCAGCTCGAGACATACTCCTACCTCGGCGGAATGATGCACTTCAACGAAACTTTCGAGAGTCGCATCACGCGTTGGATCGACCAGAATGTCGACGCTGTCGAGCCCGACGAGATCGATGGATCCGGACTCGACGCGCTGAAATCGCAGTTAGTTATCGAATCGGCCATCGCGTCGTGGGAAAACGGCAACGTGGTGCAAGTCCCGGAGGTTTGAGCATGCAACTCGGAGCAAACTCCGTCCTCTTTGGCGGACACAGCATGGAAGACGCATTTCGCTGTATCGCCATGGCTGGCTACGACGGTATCGAAATCTCCGCAATCAAAGGTATGGGCACGCATCTCGATCTCGACGATTTGTCTGAAGGCACAGCGGAAATTCGCGACCTATCGCAGAAGTACGGGCTGGCACTGCTGGCGATGGAGCAACCGTCGCAAGATCGCGACACGATGGAGCGCGCATTCAAGGCTGCATCGGAACTCGGAATCCCGGTCGTCAACTGCGGACCGGGCGGCAAGTCCGACGACGAAGCGTCGTTCAAAACCTCAATCGAGTCGCTGAATGAACTGTCGAAGATGGCTGAAGACTTTGGCGTAACGTTGTGCGTTAAAGCACACGTCGGAGCCGCAATCTACAACACGCCAACGACGCTGCGATTGATGGAGACTGTGGATTCGCCCGCATTCGGCATCGACATGGATCCATCGCACATCTATAGGGCGGGAGAAGATCCTGCGGAAGCGATCGCGGCAGTCATCTCTCGCGTGAAGCACGTCCACGTTCGAGATTGCAAAGGACGACAGCAGGGACCTGGCAAACCCGAAGATCAAGCGAACGGCAGGGGAGACATCGATCTACTCGCCTTCGTCAGAGTGTTGCACGAAAGCGGATACGAAGGCGCGCTGAATCTCGAGGTCATCGGCGCACGCGAGTATGCGCTCGAGCAGTGCTGCGCCATCGCCGCCGAGTCGAAAGGCCACATGCAGGCTTGTCTCCAAGCGTGCGGTGCGCGATGACGACCCGCCCAATATTGCGGCGCGATCTAGCTACTCGTTCGTTTGCGCGCCGACACGAAGCGCGGCGAAACCACCAACAGCGCAACTGCCGTCAGCGCGACGACCAATCCGGCACCGCCTAAGGCGATCCGCACGCCGAACGCATCACCGATTGCACCCATCGTCAGGTGTCCAACCCATCCGAAACCGATGGCGAAGACCCAACCGCCGATGACGCGCCCGCGCAACCGATTCGGCACGTTCGCTTGCAGCAACGTCCACTGCATCGCGTCGAACATCGACGCCGAAGCACCGACCAAGGCTATCAATCCGATAGCCACCATGAGATTCGGACTTACGGCCACTCCCATCAAACCGATGCCATAACCGAACGTGATGCCGATGAGAAGATGACCTTTGCGACGGAAATCTCCCAGCGTCGCCAGTCCGATGGCACCGCACACCGCGCCGATGCCTGACGCGAATCGCAGAGTGCCTAATCCCGATTCCGTAACTCCCAACTCATCGCGTGCCATCGCCGGCATCACCGCATCGTGCGCAAATCCGAATATCTCGACGACCACTGCCATCCACAGAATCGTCGCAACCGTCGGCATCCGCATAATCGACCTCAAACCGCCAACCGCGTCGCGAAATATGCCCGTCACCGGCGTCGGCGTTCGCTCTACCGACGCTCGAATGTCGGGCAAAAACAGCACGAAAACTCCGGCGATGAAGATCGATCCCGACGCCGCAAACAGGGCGTAGGCGGTCCCCGAGATTTCGGAGATCACGCCGCTTCCGAGTGCACCGACCGCCGCTACCGACATCGTGCCGACAGAGTGCACCGAAATGGCATTCATCCGGAACTCACGGGGGACGATGTCGGTGATCATCACCTGCTTCGCCGGCATCTCGAACGAGTTGATCGTTCCAGATATCGCAATCAGCACGAATATCGGCAACGGGTTGTCGAAACCGCGCAACGCCACCAGCCCCATGCCCAGTATCGTCAACGCCCGGACGAAGGCGGTCATCTGCAGCAGACGATTGCGCGGGAAGCGGTCTGCGACCGCACCACCGATAGGTGCCATGATGATGCCAGGGGCCGAACCGACTCCGATAGTCGCCGCCGAGAGAAGAACCGAATCGGTCTGCTCGAGAACCAGCCATCCCGTGGCGAGTCGTTGCGCCCACACGCCGAAGGCGACGAAGCTCGAGTTCAGCCAAACCAGACGGTACGCAGGATATGAGAACGCCGTGAACGGCCGGAGGAGGCTCGGTGTCAACGCGCGGGAATGCCGAGGCGCGCGACCTTGAAGACTAGACATGTCTCAGATTAGCCGTTGGCGATGCGAAGGTGAAATCTGGTTTGTGGCAGATCCGGCGGAACTCGATGCCCGAAACCCGTCAAGTCTCAATGTGCCAGATCTCGTTCTCGATCTCGCCTGTAACCTCAACCTCCCGCTCGTTGACGTGAATGTTGATCTCGGAGCGCACCCCGAAGTGCGGAAGGTAGATTCCCGGTTCGATCGTCACGCCGATACCAGGGATCAGCGACCGAGTGTCGTGCGTCTCCCAGTCATCGAGATTGACGGCGTTCGAGTGCACTTCGGTGCCCAGACTGTGCCCCAAGCGATGCACAAAGTATTCGCCATAGCCAGTTTTAGCAATCGTCTCGCGCGCCACGCGGTCCGCTTGCCACCCTTGAATGAAGTCGCCGCGGGCGTGCGACTTTCGAATGAACTCGAGCGCGACATCGCGACCGTCCTTGACCGCGTTGAAGACCGTCTCGTGCTCCTGCGTTGCCGGTGATCCGATCTTCGCCACCCACGTGATGTCTGCGTAGACCGGCTCGAAGCTGGCGTAATCCATCTCCGGCGCGTAGTCCGACTTTGGATCAATCTTTGCCCAAGTGTCGATGAGCAGCCACCCCTCGCGGCGGATGACTTGGCTCGCCTCGACCGTCGGTTCGTAGTGCGGGTCCGACGAGTTGGCGTTGAATGCCACGCATGGACCGTCATCGGCCATGATGCCGGATCGCTCGTACTTGCCGCGGATGAACTCAGCGACGTCGTGCTCCGTCAGCTTCCATCGAACGTTCTCGCCGACAAAGTTGAACGCCTCCTTGACGCCGTCAAGCAGTTCGCCCATCGCGTAGCGATGCGACTCGAGTTGCGCGGCACTCCATCTCTCGGTTGCATACTGCGATACGTCGCCCGAAGATACGACCACCAGTCCGAACGATCGAACCAACTCCACCGATCCGGCATCGACGCGCGCCACGCGTGGGAGTTCGTACATCGGCGAGTACTCCATCGCCACGTCGCCGCCGTTGGCGGGAAGGGCAGTGCGCAATCGCTCCGTCATCTGCCCACGATTCGAGTATTCCAGCACCGGTATGTCGATGTCGCCAAAACGGTGCACGTCGACGTCGTGCGCGAAGATTTTCGGCTCGTCGTCAGAAGGTATCCAAAGCCATACCGGTCGCGTGAGATGACCTGGACGCCAACCCAGCGCGGCAAAGAAGATCGGATTGGTGTATCGGTAGTCGCGCGTCAACCAACCGGCGATGCCTGCTGACTGCATGAACTCACGCGCCGCTGCGAGATCGGTCGCCATCGCTACGCGGACCTCGCAGTCTCGCGTTCCGACAGCTTCGGGTAACGCTCCAGTGCCGACTCGTAAGACGCGCGGTCGTTTATATCGATGCGCACGATTGGGCCGTCGAAATAGACGCGATTCATCGACGGTTCGTAGCGTTTCATTACCTCGCGAATCCCTTCGTTCTCCTCCGAAATCGACGCCAAGTCCGGCATCAACGATGCGTCAAAAATGAGCGGATGACCGCCATGCCCGTCGTAACGGGGGGAGGATACCGGACGTCTAACTCTTCGGTGAGACTGGAGCACTCGCTTAACCACCGATACCGGGCGAGGTTGATCGACCGCCAAGATGACGACGGTGGTGCAATCAGGACTCAATGCCGACAATCCAGCTTTGATCGACATGGTCTTGCCCTTTGCCCAACGTGGATTGTGAGTCAAGGTGACACGTTCGTTGCTTTCGATCGTGTCGGCAATGGCATCATGATGCGCACCGGTAACGACGATTACGCGGTCGGCTCCGCCTTCCAACAACGACCGAATCTGCGCGGAGATTAGCGGTTCGTCGAACCAGTCGAGCAGTGCCTTCGGCTCTCCCATCCTCGACGACTCTCCAGCGGAAAGGAGTATCGCTTCCACACTCATCGAAAGTCGCTGCCGAGAACGTATCGACGACTTCGATCTACGTTACCGCGACCGGTTGCTCAGAAGTGTTGGTCGTCGCTTTGCGTGCCCGTTCGACCGCTTTCTCGACCAGTCGCTCCTGCAGCTTCATGCTGCCACCGTCGCCGCCGAGACGGAATGCGACGATCTCCGACATCACACTCAGCGCAATCTCCTCCGGCGTTCGACCACCGATGTCAAGACCGATGGGCGCGTTGATGCGGTTCAACTCTTCCGAATCGATGCCTTTCCGGATCAGGTCTTCGTAGATGAGAATCGTCTTGCGTTTGCTGCCCAACAATCCGATGTAACTCGCCGGCGTGCGCAAGGCACCCAGCACCGCAGCATCGTCGAACTGATGACCGCGCGACGCGACCACGATGAACGAGTTGGCATTGATAGGCATCTCGTCGAAGCCGTCACGGTAGTCGCCAACCAATGTGATGTCCGCCTCCGGGAAACGCTCGGGATTCGAGAACATCTCACGGTCGTCGAAGACGAAAATTCGGAAGCCGACGCTCTTTGCGATCGGTGCAATCGCTTTGCTGACGTGACCGCCACCGATCAGAACCAATGTCGGCGGGGTAGTGTAGGCCTCGATGTAGCACGCAACTCCGTCATCGAAGCGGACATAGTCGTTCTTGCCCATTGCCATCAGGTCGCGGGCACGACCAATCGTTCGCATCTCCAACTCAGAATCGCCGAGAGATCCTTCGCTGCTGCCGTCTTCGTTGACCAGCATCTTGGCACCGACTTCGATATCCGAGCCATCCGGTGCTTCTGTAACGTTCACAATCGCCATCGGACGTCCACCGGCATACGCGTCAAGTGCCTTCTGTGCGAAGCTGCGATAGGGATCGACCTCGCGTATCGGGTCGATGAGGAAGTACATCGTGCCGCCGCACACCAAACCGTCCTCCGCCGCCAACTCCTCGTTGAGTTGGTAGTCGCGCATCTCGGCGTCGCCACCGCGCCTCAACAGCTCCTGTGCGGTAAACCAGATGTCGCCTTCGACGCATCCGCCGCCCAACGTGCCGACTCCGCTGCCGTCATCCCTGACGAGCAGTTTGGCACCCGATTTCTGGGGCGTCGAGCCGGAGGTGCGCACGACGGTGGCGACCACCATCTGCTTCTTCTCCGCCAACTCTTCGTGGGCAGCCTTGAAGACCGATTCCATCGTTTCAACTCTCCCGCTCTATGCCCAAAAACGTTCGTCGCGTGTACTGAATCCTACTACCTGCGCCTCCAACTCGAATTGTCGAGGGAAGCTCGACAACGATCCTTGACTCCCGACAACGTAGGTGCGCGACGCTATTTCGAAGCCGTCGTCTCGGCGTGGGACTCGGCCTCTGCCTGCAGCCGACGATTGCGATTACGCCGATTCAACGTAACGCCGATGATGATGCCGCCGAACACGAGAATCATCACGACGGCGACGGCAAGCGGAACTACCGGCAGCTCGTCGCCCGGGTCGCGGCTAGTTGCCGATATGTCGATGCCTTCCAGTGCGTTGGCATCCCAGAACAAGACGCCGTTCACCTCGCGATCCGCGTTTTGCTCGACGTAGCTACCCGGTAGCTTCAGCGACAGCGTCAACGGCAGATCGAGATCGTCCAACGGCAGCGGAAAACCACCACCAAAACCGCCCAACTCCCCCAGCTCGCCCAATTCGCCCAACTCCCCCAGCTCGCCAAGTCCTTCAGTCAACTCGTCAGGCGTCTCTTGATCGAGTTCAACTATCCACCCGTCGTCAGCCTCGGTGCGCGTGAAGCGAAATGAACCCAAACCCACCATGTCGATTACGCCGCCGAGGAACGAGTCGCCGGCTAATGCTTGCAATGCTCGCGAGTACGGATCGAACGTGCCCCGTACCTGAATCCCGGTAAACCCGCCCTGTTCGTAGCGTTCAATCCGGAAGTCGTCCAACTCCTCAGACATCGCGTCATCGGATGGCCCATCTTCGGAAGGTTTGGCATCGGATGGTTCGGGGGCGAAGTCCAAGAGGTCGTCGATCGAAAACTCACCAGCCAAACCGAGCAGCGAGATTACCGAGTCGTTCAGCGCAACGATCAACTCGATCGAGCCGTTGTCCTCTTCGTCAACCGCCAGATTGACGTCCGCTTTGCACGCCGAAAGCAGGGCGACGATCGTCACCGCGATTACCAGCAATAAGGTTGGGATTCGCTTCAATCGGGATGCAATCATTGGGGTCAGATTTCCTGTTGCGGTCTAAGTCCCAATCATATCGGCGCATTGCCAACGCACCTATCCAGCAGGTTGCGGGCATTAGAACCAAGCGAGCGGGATCGCAACGACGGCGCAGATGATCACCACCGCCCACGACGGCATCTTCCAGAACATCAGCAATCCGAACGCCGCTGCAGCGAGCGCGAAGTCGGTCGCCGACTCGATCGTCGAACTCCACACCGGGTCGAAGAGTGCCGCGGCGAGGATTCCGACCACAGCGGCGTTGATGCCGACGAGCGCGGCACGAAATCTTCGGGCGTCACTCAAACGCTGCCAGAAGGGTAGGATGGCGATAACCATCAGAAACGACGGCAGGAAGATGGCGACCAGCGCGAAGAGACCGCCGAATACGCCGCCGGGTCCGAAGTCCATCGCCGTGCCAAGGTAAGCCGAGAACGTGAACAACGGACCCGGTATCGCCTGCGACGCACCGTATCCGGTTATGAAGCGATCGAGACCGATCCATCCCTGCGCGACGACCTCCGACTCCAGCGTCGGCAATACGACGTGGCCGCCGCCGAAAACCAACGATCCGCTACGGAAGAAGCTGTCGAAAATCGCAACCAGATCCGATTCGACCCAACGCAGTGCGATTGGCAACGCGATTAGCAGTCCGAAGAATAAGACGGCGCAAGCGATGCCCAACCACTTCGGGATTGCGTAGGAGAAAGCTTCGCGCTCAGTGTCGGCGACGTAGTGCTGGAATCGCCACCAGCCATAGACGCCGGCGACGAGTATCACGACGACGATGCTGGCGGTGAACGGGAGAAGCAGCACCGCGATCGCCGCAACGACTGCGACAGATGCTCGCGCACGATCTGACGCCAAACTGCTGCCCATGCCCCACAGTGCTTGCGCCACGACGGCGACCGCTGCGATCTTCAATCCTTTAAGCCACGCACCGTCGAACACAGATTCGAGCTCCGGTGCGCCGAATGCGAACGCTATCAACAGCAGGGCAGAAGGAAGGGTGAATCCGATCCACGCCAAGATGCCGCCGACGATGCCTCCGCGCGTGATGCCAACCGCGATGCCCAGCTGACTGCTCGTCGGTCCGGGGAGGAAGTGGCACAGTGCCACCAAGTCCGAGAAGCGACGCTCCGACAACCACTTACGACGCTCGACGTACTCCGAGCGGAAGAAGCCGATGTGCGCGATCGGACCGCCGAACGAGGTCAAACCCAACCGCAACGCGACGCCGAAGATCGTCAGCAGATTGCCGATGCCGCCCAACGTCGCTTTCGGGACTAAACCCGATACTCTTCGAGAACGTCCCACTTCGGCTCGAGACCGAGACCAGGACGATCCGGCGCGTGCACGTAGCCATCGCGGATGTCGAGTTCGTGCTGCCAGATCTTGCCGTGCATCGGATCCACTGTGTCTCGGTAATACTCGAGTATTAAACCGTTTGGAATCGCCGCTACAAGGTGGATGTGGACGTACTGGGAGCCGTGCGGAGCGATGTCCAGATCGTGTGCCTGCGCCAGTGCCGCAATCTTCATGAAGTCCGTGATGCCACCCAGAACCAAGGCGTCCGGTTGCAGAATGTCGACCGCGCGGTGGTCGATCATGTCGCGGAATCCGTAGCGCGTGTACTCGTTCTCGCCAGCGGCTATCGGCACCGAAGTCGCACGCGTAATCTCGCGCTGACCGATGTAGTCGTCCGGCTCCACCGGCTCTTCGAACCAGAACAGGTCGTACTTCTCCGCTTTGCGGGCGAACTCGATCGCCTGATAGTGGCGATAGGCGTTGTTGGCGTCGACCATCAGACGGACGTCAGGCCCGATCGTCTCGCGGCAAACTCGGACGCGCTCGATGTCGTCGTTGATGGGGACTGCACCGACCTTGATCTTCACGGCACGGGCACCCAACTCGACGTTCGACGCCATCTCCTCCGCCAACTCTTTCAGCCCCTTGCCTTCTTCGTAGTAGCCACCGGCGACGTAGGTGTCGACGCGGTCGGTGAAGCCGCCAAGGAGCTTGTAGACGGGGAGACCCGCCACCTTGCCCTTGATGTCCCACAATGCGATGTCGATGCCGCCCAGCATGCGCGTGGTGATGCCGCGCCGACCCACCAACTTCGGACGCCACATCTCGTGCCAGATGCGCTCGTTGTCCAGCGGATCCATACCGACGAGCATCTTCTTGAAGTGGGCGATTAGGGCGGCACCGACCTCCGGGCTCGCCTCAATCCCACCGGCTAGTCCGATGCCGGTAATCCCTGGATCGTCGGTCTCGACGACGACGATGTTGAGCAAGGTGTGCGTGTAGGTGTAGAGGCCGTTGGTGATCGGTTTTTCGCGCGGCCACTTGTACATCTCAAGACGTACGTCGGTGATTTCCATCGTTGAAGTGCTCCCAAACTCCGCAGGTCGCTGCGCACAACCCGCGCTCGCCAACTCTCGTATGGATGTTAACCCAGCGTCGTCAATCGGCATTTGCGATCTGCGATGCCCGTCGAGACGTTTCCCAACCGTGTTGATGTACTTTCCCAGCACGGATATCGGTGACACTTGGTGGAAATCGGCATTGAGGTCGCGTGCTCGAGTCGATCGAAATCTGATGTTTGTTCGCTGATTGAGAGTGCAGGTAGCTGCTTGCCGAGAAATTAAATCCGTTTCACGCCGTTAATGACCGTTAACACATTGCACTTACGTTTCGCGGTTACGTATGATTGTCTTTCGGAAATCAGATACACGTGCTTTCGTGACCGAGTAAGCCCCCCAATTCTTGCGTCTGTCTGTCGAACTTGCTGAACCGCATTCGACGGTCGCCGCAATCAGGAAATCGTTCACTTGACAGACATCTTGCAGAATCGACGCTTCCTCTACTCCGCAGCCGGAGTGTTGGTGCTTATCGCCGCCATCATCCTCGCCATCGTCGCACTCAGCGGCGGTGAAGACGAGCCGCTACCCACGCCGACTACCGTGCCAACGAGCACGCCAGTTCCACCCACCACGACGCCGATTCCCCCAACGCCGATACCACCGACGTCGACGCCGGTTCCGACTTCGACACCGCTTCCACCGACTAGCACGCCGATTCCGCCTACCGCAACGCCCGTCCCACCGACGTCAACAGCTACTGCCGTCCCTCCAATTCCCACGCCAATCCCGCCGACCGCGACTCCAATCCCGCCAACTCCGACTCCGATTCCGCCGACAGCTACGCCGATACCACCAACGGCAACTCCAGTCCCGCCGACACCGACACCAGAACCTACCGCGACTCCAGTGCCGGATAGCCAACCGACGTTCGGGATGCAGACAGTTAGGGATCGCAGCTACACGATCAACTCCCCAATTCCGACGCTGACTTTACCGACAGCGACCGATGGCGACGGCACTCTCGTCTACGCGCTGACGCCAGCACTCCCCGAAGGTCTCACCTTCAACGAAGTCGACCGTCAGATTACCGGCACGCCGACTCAGACGCAGTCGGCGACTACTTACGCCTACACGGCAACCGACGCCGATATGGATACGGCGAGTCTCGTGTTCGATATCGCCGTTTTGGGCATCCCTGCACCTTCATTCGGCACTCAGGAGATCGACGACCGTCGCTACACGGTGAACGTGCCGATTACTGCGTTTGTTCTGCCCGAGGCCGAAGGCGGCAACGGCAACATCACCTACAAGCTGGAGCGGACACTCGCATTCGGTGTGGGAACGTCGTTGCCGTTGGGTCTGCGCTTCGATCCGGGCACGCGCGTCCTTGCGGGAACGCCGACGCGTACCCAAGGCGCCATCGAGTACACCTACACCGCAACCGATTCCGTCGGTGAATCGGCGACTCTGACCTTCGAAATCATGGTCGTCGCCGGAACCTCGTTGCGCTTCGGCACGCAACCGACCAGACCGCCAAGTCGCCAAACTGCAGAGCCTATCGATCTTGTGCCGTACTTCGGCGTACCGTCGATTGACAATCAGGTCTATATACAGAATGACACCATCGATCCGCTGACATTGCCAGTCGCCGGTAGTGGCAACGGTGCACTTGTCTACGGCATCACCGAAACGTTGCCTGCCGGGTTGCAGTTCAACGGACGAACGCGGCAACTGACGGGAACTCCAACCACGCCACAAGAAGCGAAAACTTACACCTACACTGCCACCGACACCGACGGCGACACGGTCCCAATCAGCTTCGAAATAACCGTACTACCGGACGACAGAGTGGGACTGAATCCAGTCGAAGACAAGGTTTTCTCGACTACACGTGAGATTGCGCCGATACAGCTTCCGGAAGCAACGAATGCCGATGACCCGGTGACGTATGAGTTCGGTGGCACGCTTCCGACGGGGTTGGTATACGACGCCGCGACCAGAAAGATCAGCGGCACGCCGACCGCCACACATCTGCGCACCAAGTACACGTGGAGCGCGGCCGACCGCGACGGCGATTCTGCGAGCATCGAGTTCCACATCACTGTCGTTGAGAACTCCACTCCATCCTTGGCAGCGATAAACGACAAGACTTACTCCCAAGATCTGACGATCACGCCATTCATGTTGCCTGAAGCAAAATACGCGACCGGAACAAGACCCAACGAGCCGTTGACATACAAACTTGAACCCCAGTTGCCGGACGGCCTCAGCCTTAATCTCGCTACGAGACAGGTCTCCGGAACTCCATCCATCATCCAAACCACGACTCACAAATGGTCGGTTACGGATAACGACGGTGAAATCGCAGAAAGTAGCTTCTCCATCACTGTTGTCGCCGACTCTTTTCCGATCTTCGATTTGTCAACGCTCCCGGACCAGTATTACTTCACGAACGTTCGAATCACACCGCTGGACCTGCCCGTAGCAACTGGCGGAAACGCACCCGTTGTGTACCGGCTTACCCCAGACCTCCCGGCCGGACTCAACGTCTCTGGTGCCGCCGGCAATCGGCAAATTGAGGGCACGCCGACGGCAACTCTGCCAACAACGCCCTACTCGTACACAGCGACTGATAGGGACAACCAAACCGCCACAGTTACGTTCAACATCACAGTTGAGGACAACACAACACCGGGTTTCGGCAACCAAAAGGTTGACCCCCAGACCTACCGCCAGCGCGATGTGATTCCCGTGCTCCCACTACCAGCAGCAACCGGCGGCAACGGGACTTTGACTTACTCGCTGAAGGGTCCAACGAACCCGGACGACCCCAACGACGTCAATCTGCCTCCCGGACTCACCTTCAACGCTTCTACGCGACAACTGACTGGCGAACCCACCGGCTACCAGTCGCAGACTGATTACACCTACACCGTTACCGATGACGACCACACGCCGAATGACCCTTCGGACGACGATTCCTCAAGCCTAACCGTCAAGATAACCATCCAAAAAGGTCTCGGGGTCGATTCCATCGGCGACCGAGTCTACACCGTTGGGTCGAACATCTCGCCGCTTCTGCTCCCTGATGCTCAGGATCAAAAAGGAAACGTGACGTACACCTTTGCCGACCAGACTTCACTGCCGAAAAACCTTTCATTCGTAGACGCAGCTCGCTACATATTCGGCAAACCCAGCGAGAACCAAGATGCGACCACCTTTACATACTCGGTTACCGAAGACCTAGGGACGGACCCGAAAGACGACGACAACACCGTAACGCAAACATTCACTATCGAGGTCGAGGGCGACAGTGCACCGGTGCTGGGTGCTCAGCCAAATCTAGTATTCGCGACGAGTACTGACCTAATTCAAGCGGTGACGCTGGTTGCCGCGACGGGCGGAAACGAACCGCTGACCTACACGCTTGATGGCGCACTTCCAGTTGGCCTCACCTTCAACCCCGACACCCGCCAGATTACCGGAACGGCAACAACGACGCAGGCGACGAAGAGCTACTTCTACAACGTTACCGACGCCGATGGCGATGAAGACGGCCTGGTCTTCACCATCACGGTCAACACTCTTGCCTTCAACGGTCCGGTCGAAGATCAGATCTACACCAAGGGTGCGGCGATCCCGACCTTGACGCTGCCGGAGGCGTCAGGCGGCACTGGTACGTTGGTTTACACGTTGAAGAAGAGCGACGGATTGAGGCCGGAAGTGCCGGCAGGACTGTCTTTCGACGGCACTTCGCGTCAACTCACCGGCACGCCGACTGCGATACAAGACGAGGTTGAGTACACCTACAAGGTCACTGACTCATCGTCACCGCAGAAATCCGCGGAACTCACCTTCACCATCACCGTGGTTGACCGTTTCTTGATGGGCAATGTGCCCGATCAAGAGTTCCTCACCAACGTCTCTGTCGGCGTCATCCAGCTGCCGGAAGCAACCGGCGGAGTAGGAACCGTTGCGTACAGTCTAAGTCCTAACCTGCCTGCCGGACTCAACTTTGACAAGGACGCCAGGCAGATCACTGGCGTGCCGAAAGACGAACTCGGCAAAACGCTCTTCACCTACACCGCCCAGGATTCTGCGATGCCAACAGCCAATACGATCTCCAAGACTTTCCACATCACGATCCACAAGAACGAGCAACCCATCCTCCTCGGCGAAGTCGAAGACCAAACCTACATCAAAGACGTAGTAATCGATGACCTGTTGCTGCCGTTGGCGATTCGAGGATCCGAGCCCTACACCTACAACCTCGCAGGGACTCTGCCCATCGGACTGACCTTCAACCGTGCTACGCGCACCATCAGTGGAACTCCCTCGGTCGTGCAGACCGCGGTTGAGTACACGTACACCGCTACTGACACGCTGTCAGCAACCGCGCAGGACAAGTTCAATATCACCGTTTCGGATGACCTCCAGCCGAGATTCGAGAACGATGATGACGTGAAGATTGATCGAATCGCCGATCAGTTCTACCCCAATGGCTACGCAATCGATCCCCTGCGGCTACCTGACGCTCGGGGCGGAAACGCGCCGCTAAGCTATCGTCTCAACGGCACTCTGGCACCAGGCCTAGCCTACAACTCCGCAGACAAGACCATCACCGGCACGCCGACAGCGGCCGTCAGCGCGACCGAGTACGAATGGATCGCAACCGACGTCGATGGCGACAGCGCATCCGTCAAGTTCAACATCACCGTCGGCGATCCATACGACTACGACATCGATGATGATGGGCTAATCGAGATCTACACCTTGGCGCAGCTTGCGGCAATTGACTACGATTGGGAAGGCAACGGAGATGGGCAACCCGAATACCAGTCGGCATTTTCGCCATTTGAACCCAGACCGAACTTCGGCTGCAACAACGACGCTTCTGCGTGCAACGGTTACGAACTCGTCAACGACCTCGACTTCGACACTACCGGCGATGGCAAAGCGAACGAACCGCATCCGAAGACCGGCACAACCGGATGCGTAAAGGACGTCGACGGCAATTGGCCGATAGATGAAGACGATTGCGATTACGACGCCTATTGGAACGACGGCAAAGGTTGGGACCCGATCGGGGAGGAAGCTGGGACTGGCGGATTTGGAGGCACATTCGAGGGCAACGGTCGTACTATTGCGAATCTGTACGTGTACAACGACCGCACTTCAGAAACAAGGTATCCCCAATCCTCATTTGTCGGCCTGTTCGCTGTGTTGCCGCCCAGTGCTAGGATTCGAAACTTGTCAATTCGCGATGCCGAGGTGAGCGGAGCAATAAACTCACATCGCGGCAACCGCAGCTATGTTGGCATAGGCGCAGGTTCTCTTGAAGGTGAAATGCTTAACGTCTCAGTCAGCGGTAAAGCCAGAACCGGTAGCGGACGAAACAGCGGAACAAATCATGAATATGCGGGAGGTTTGGTCGGAAGCTTGGGCGTGTTGGATTGCCGCCCACCAGGACACCCTCCCGCGGCGATCAGACGCGGCCACGCAGACGTGACGGTTGAACCAATAGTGGGCGGAGTGGTATCGGTTGGGGGATTGGTCGGTCGGGCGGTGAACGATTTTTTGATCTCGCAGAGTTCATCGAGTGGGCAAATTGATGGCCCTCGCTATGCAGGTGGTTTGGTTGGGCAGGCATATTTTAACGATAAAGATTGCGTTCGAGGCGATGCAATCCTTGACAGTTTTTCATCAGCGAGTGTAACCGCGGGTTGGGGAGCAGGCGGCCTCGCTGGTTTCATGGAAGGAGACACGCGGAGCAACCGGGTCAATATCAAAGGTAGTTACTCTACCGGTACCATTACGAGCAATAACACCGCAGGCGGTTTAATCGGCAATTCCAATTCATACAGGATACGATCTAGCTATTTCGCCGGCCAAGTGGTGAGCACTGGCACCCGTGATGGCGGCATCGTTGGCAAAATCGAGCAGACACAAAGTGCTCATATAGGCGATATTAGAGACACCATCGCTATCGGCAGGATGCCTGACGAAAGTGATGGAATCGTTGGTACTTTCGATTCTGGAGCGCGGTCGGATATTGATGACACGTATTGGGACACCGACGTCACGGGGATCGCGGACCCAGTCGAACCGCTGCCGACCGATGAGGATCAGAGTTTGGGCAAGACCACCGCGGAGTTGCAGAATCCTCGATCTGCGACAGGCATATACGAGAACTTCGACACCAACTACTGGGTCTTCCGAAAGTCCTGCGACTACCCAGTGCTGAAGGTCGACTTTGATGGCGATGGCATCGCGACGTGGGAGGAGTTTGGCACGCAAACACCGTCTGCGGTGAACTGTCCGCCAATCGTCATCAACCCAATCGGCGCACGAACCGTCTCCGTCGGCACTCCCCAAACCATCCTGTTGGAAGAAGCTGACAACGAGGTCTTCTTCGATGACGAAGGCGACGATCTCGCGTACACGTTGACCGTTACCGGCAACGACGCGGATCGAACCGTCGCCTACGATTCAACCGCCGAAACCATCACGATCACAGGCAAGAACGACGTTGAGTCGTTTACAGTAACCGTGACTGCTAGTGACGGCGTCGCCAGCGCGAGCGACGCGTTTGATGTAACCATCATTGGCGATGCCCAACCTGCACTCGAAAGCGTACCAGATCGCGAGTTCATCGCCGAGATCAACGTTAACGATCTCATCGCTCTCGGGCTGCCCGCCGAAGCTCTGCAGTTGCCCGAAGCCACGGGCGGCAATAGTCCAATCACCTACGCCCTCAATCCGGGGTTGGTGTCTGGCCTCACCTTCAGCGACACCACGCGTCTATTCTCCGGGACACCAACCGTGGCACGGGCGGCCACTCCCTATACCTACTCCGCGACCGATGTTGACGGCGACAAAGCGGAAGTGTCCTTCAACATTACCGTCGTGTCTGCCGGGCACCCGATCTTCGGCATCGCAACAATCGAGGACCAGTACTACGTCCAAAACACACCTATTACCGATCTCATATTGCCTCCGGCAATAGGCGGCACGGGAACGATATCCTACACGCTGGCACGAACTGCAGGATCACCGCAAGAGCCACCGTTGCCCCCTCTGCTATCGTTCGACGGGGCGACGCGAACGTTGTCGGGTACTCCGACCGATGCGCAAGATGCGGTCGGATACACCTACACCGCAACCGACACCTCAGACAACTCGATATCTCGGACCTTCAACATTACGATCGCCCTGGACCTAATGCCAAGTTTCGACATTGACAAGATATCGGACCAAACTTACGTCCAGAACGCCACGATATCCGCATTGACCTTGCCTAAAGCGGTAGGCGGCAACCCGCCGTTGACCTACTCGCTGCCATCACCGCCCGCCGGTCTCACTTTCGACGCCAGCGCGCGGCAGCTGACGGGCAAACCCACTGCACCGCAGGGCGCAACGGAATATACCTACACAGTTGCCGACGCAGACGGCGATACCGCAAGCCGCAAGTTTGAGATCACGATCGTGCCGGACCTGATACCGACGTTAAGCAGCGTGCCGGATCAAACCTACGTAACCGGCAAAGCGATCGACACATTGCAGTTGCCCCCAGGAATAGGCGGAGATGGGGCGTTGACTTACAGCTTAGGCGATGAATCGGGCAACGTGCCTTCTGGTCTCAGCTTCAACGCTGTCAATCGCACAATCACCGGTACGCCCACCACTGCGCAATCGGCAACGAACTACACCTACAGCGTGATGGACGACGACAGGGAAGACAAAGACACGGGATCGACGTCGTTCAACATCACGATCATCCCAAATTTTACGCCGGACCTTGGCACAGTATCGAACGAGACTTACACCGCCAATCTTGAAGTCGACGAAAAAGACTTACCGACTGCGACTGGCGGAAACCTACCGCTCATCTACTCGATTGTGGAAACTCTGCCGACAGGCCTAACCTTCAATCCCGCGACGCGCAAGATAACTGGCACTCCCACCAAGGAACAAACACCGCAAACTTACACCTACAAAGTCACCGATGCCGATGGCGACGAGGACACAGCGACTTTCACGATTGCCGTCAGGTCGAACAGCACGCCGAGGTTTGACCAGGACAGCATCACCAAGTCATTCGTTGCGCAGAAGGTGATCTCAGACGCGCTAGGACGCCTGCCAGCCGCTACGGGAGGCGACGCGCCGATCACTTACACTCTCACCCCGACTTCATTACCAGCAGGATTGTCTTTCACTTCCTCGACGCGTTTGATTTTAGGCCGACCGACAGCGGGGGTGAGCATCGGGTCATACGTCTACACCGTGACCGATAGGGATCAAGAAACCGATTCCATGATCGTCACGATCAGTATCGTCCCCGATCTCGACATCGACGACGACGGCTTGATCGAGATCTACAACAAAGCGCAGCTCAACGCCATGCGATGGGACCTCGACGGCAATGGCGACGCCGACGACGTTGCCAATGACAGTAAATACAAAGCCGCTTTCGCACCGACTCTGCAAGGTGGTAGTCACGAATGCGTCTTCCCGGCAAACAGTGACCTAACTGAGTGCAACGGCTTCGAGTTGATGAACCCGTTGGACTACGGCAAGTCCGGGAGCTTCACTCCGATCGGCGACCTCGAGGATCCATTCAATGCCACATTCAACGGCAACGGTAATGAGATGCGGGACATGAAGTTCGTCGCCGCCCGTAAGAACGGCGACGTAACGAATGCCGGTCTCTTCGGCGTTACCGGCGTCGACAGCATCATCAAGAACGTCAACATTGTGAATGGAAGTTCTTCTGCTTGGACATGGAACTGGAAGTCGAACGACATCGGCAATGCTGGGATGATCGCCGGCATCAACGAAGGCGTCATACAAGACAGTCGCGTCCAAGGCAAAGGCGATGACGCTGGACATCGCGTCATCGGCTCTACGAGTGCTGGAATGGTTGTCGGCATCAACGGCGGCGAGATTCACAACACCTACGTCGTTTCCGGCAACGTCCTCGGAGGCGAGGCATCCGGACTGTTTGCCGGTCGCAACGTGGGCAAACAGGCGAAAGACCCGAGCAAGAAAGCCCTACTCAAGAACACCTACAGCCACGGTTGGCGCTCAGAGACGAAGTGGAAGCACCAGAAGATCGGTGCACACGTCGGCCGCAACTTTGGAAACATCGATGAGAGCTACACCGTCGGACTATCGAAGTACCGCTCGAGCACTCGATTCGGCCCGCTCACCGGGCAGGTAACGAGCACCGGCGACGTCGACAACAGCTACTTCATCTCGGATTCGAAACGGCATGAGAGGTATGGCGGCACGCGTAAAACGCTAGAGCAGCTGCAAGCACCCATCTCGAGAACCGGCATCTACAACAAGTGGGACACGGAGCATTGGGACTTCGGAAGCAGCACACAGCTCCCGGCACTCAAAGCCGACTGGGACGGCGACGGCTATCGTTCGGTCTGCGACTTCGGGCAAAGTGCCCAAGGCCGAGCCACGCAGACTTGCCCAAACGAATAGTCGAAGGCAGCATTGCCGACAGCGCATCCTCCGTCGGTTGCGGCGATGGCACCTTGTCAGGGATAGAATCGATACCACGCGACTTGGCGCGGGCCCGTAGCTCAGGGGTTAGAGCAGTCGGCTCATAACCGATCGGTCGGGGGTTCGATTCCCTCCGGGCCCACCATCACATCCGGCATCCCCCGTCGCCCATTCCGCATCGCTGTCGCGCTTCGCGAGTCTTCATATGTTGACACAGTCACCGACGCGTTCAAGACGCACCGTCGCTGATGTCCGTCGAAAGTTGCACGGTTAATAGTTGAACCGTATTAACGCAGTTAACTAGCATTGCGACGTGGTTATGAAAGTTGCGCTGCACAACACTGCGTCGCCGCTTCGGGATTGCACGATTCCGAAAAGCTCCGGGCGCGCACTCCTCGTCGATCAATAGTAGCAAAGCGATGCTTTGATGGATGTCTTGCAAGATCGACGTTTCCTCTACTCCGCAGCCGGAGTGCTGGTGGCCGTGGCTGCCATCATCGTCGTTGGCGTGATCATCTTCAGCGGTGGGGAGGCGGCAGCACCCGAGTCACCTACACCAGTGCCGACCAGCACACCGATTCCACCAACTGCGACGCCGGTACCACCGACAGCGACCAACACGCCGATTCCACCGACGTCGACGCCAGTGCCGCCAACGGCGACGCCGATCCCACCGACAGCAACGCCATTGCCGCCAACATCCACGCCGATTCCGCCCACAGCGACTCCGATACCTCCGACGTCAACACCAGTCCCGACCGCGACGCCAGTTCCACCAACATCGACTCCAGTTCCGCCGACCGCAACACCGGTACCTCCGACCACAACACCAGTTCCGCCGACTGTGACGCCAGTTCCGCCAACCGCGACGCCGGTTCCGCCGACGCCAACCGCTACTCCGCTGCCGGATCGTCAGCCGACGTTTGGCGCGCAAACCGTCTCGCACCACACCTTCATCGTCGGTGCCGCCATACCTTCGACGACGCTGCCAGAGGCCACCGACGGCGATGGTGCTCTGACCTACACAATCACCCCGTCGCTTCCTGCTGGGATCACATTCGACGCGGCCATTCGCCAGTTGAGCGGACGTCCGTCGCAGACGCAGGCACCGACGACATATGCCTACACCGCGAGCGATGCCGATAGCGATACGGCGATAATCCTCTTCGAAATCGCCGTGGTCAACAACATCGCCCCCGCATTCGGCGTATTGGACATCAACGACCGTCGGTATGTCGTCGACGAGCCGATATCGGCTTTGACGCTGCCCGAAGCGGCGATCGGCAACGTACCCATCACCTACACGCTTGAGCCGACGCGCACCTACGGTCAACCGCCCGAACTTCCCGAAGGTCTTCGCTTCGATCCGGCGACCCGCTATCTCGCCGGTACTCCCACCCGCACGCAAGGTGCCATCGAGTACACCTACACCGCCACCGATGCCGATGGCGAAACGGCGTCGTTGAAGTTCGAAATCTCGATCGTAACCAGCGCGTCCCTGCGCTTCGGCACGCGCCAAGTAACCGCACCGAGTCAACTGACCGCGGTGCAGACGTATCTCGTACCGTACTTCGGAGTCGAATCGATCGGTAACCAGGTGTACATGACTAACGTGCAGATTGAGCCTTTGACGTTGCCAATTGCGGGAAGTGGCAATGGTGCGTTGGTCTACTCGCTCGAGCCTGCTGAGTCGAACGATCAAGATTCGCTGCCGGCCGGTTTGCAGTTCGACGGTCGGACGCGGCAATTGACGGGCACGCCCACGGAACCGCAAGGTGCGCTGTTGTACACCTATCGCGCCACCGACGTCGATGGCGACGCGGTCACAATCGACTTCGAAATCACCGTGAAGTCGAGTATCACAATCGAAGAGATTCCCGACCAGGTCTACGTGGTGGGTGACAACATCTCCCCGTTAGTGCTGCCAGACGCGGAGGGCACGACGGGCTCGCTGAAGTACGCACTCATCGGTCCGCCTGACCCGGCCAATCCCGAACAAAACCTGGATTTGCCGTCGAATCTGTTCTACGAGGATTACGACCAGTTCCGGATTATCTTGGGCAAGCCTACGCTAAGGACGCCGACGCGTCTGTTCACCTACTCCGTAACCGATGAACGTGACGCGAATGATCCGATGGACGACTTGACGGCGAGTGAGACGTTCAACATAACCGTCGAGGACGATTCGAGTCCGATATTCGACGAGACGATCCCCAACCAGATCTACGACATCAATTCAGACGACAGTGTCGCGTTGTCGCTGCCTGCGGCGAAGGCAGGTACGGGCAACGCACCGCTCGCCTACACGTTGGAGGGACCGTTCGATCGTGATAATCCCGACGCTTCCACGTTGCCGGCCGGTTTGACGTTCGACGCGGAGACGCGCCAACTGACCGGCACGCCCACGACAGTCCAAGAACCGACGAGCTACTTCTACACCGTCACCGACGTCGATAGCGACGAGGACGTCCTAGTCTTCACCATTACCGTCATCGACTCGAGTTCATTCGGCTTCAACGAAACGGTCGACGATCAAATCTTTGTCAGCGGCAGACCGATAAATCCGGAACTAATTCTCCCCGAGGCAAACGGCGGATCGGGTGAGGTGACTTACACACTCTTGGGACCGATCATCGACCCGGAAACCAACGCAAGGTTGCCTTTGCCATCGGGTGTGGAATTCGACGCAGTTGGCAGGAGAGTGCACGGCAGGCCCTCCGGCACCGTTGTGCAAGCTGAGACGGAATACACCTACACGGCGACCGACACGCTCGGCGGCCAAGTGGTGGCAACGGCATCGCTGACCTTCACCATCCGGGTTATCGATCAATTCAAGTTTGACGTGCCGGATCCGAGGGATCCCGTCGAAATATCGGCGATACCTGATCAGGAGTTCCTGAGCAACGTATCGATCGGCATCCTGGAGCTCCCGCGCGCGATTGGAGCAGTAGGGACCATCACCTACAAGTTGGCACGGACAACCGTCGGGTCGCCGGACGTGCTCGACGAACTCGATTTCGACGCCACAAGCCGTCAGCTTACAGGCACGCCAACCAAGGCGTATGCGAAGACGGGGTACACCTACAGCGCGACTGATGACGTCAACAGCACCGACCCCGATGACCATGTCACGATTACCGAAACCTTCAACATCACCGTCATCGACAACGACCAACCGATCTTCGACGTCGGCAGCATCCCTGACCAAACCTACGTCGTGGGAGTTGCGATCAACGATCTGCTGCTGCCGGAAGCGAGTCGCGGCAGCCAACCGTACACATACACGCTGGCTCGCAACGACGGCACCACACGAACACTGCCGGACGGCCTAAACTTCGACGCCAACACTCGCTTGCTGACCGGCACACCGACGGCGGCGCAATCGGCAGTGGCGTACACCTACACCGCCACCGACTCAGCCCCGTCGCCAAGGTCCGTATCCGTCGATTTCAACATCACGTTGGAAACGGACGAGGTACCCGAATTCAACGACGTTAACGGCGTCAAATTAGAGAGACTCGCCGACCAGTCCTACCTCAAGGACGAGGCGATCACGGCGTTGCAGCTACCGACCGCTACCGGCGGCAACGGCACTCTGACGTATCGCTTCGAAGGCAGACTGCCAATCGGTCTCACATTCGACCTCGATACGAAGACCATATCGGGAACTCCGAATGAGTTACAAGGTCCGGTCGAATACACCTGGACCGTAACGGACGACGACGATACGCCGACTGAGCTGTCAGACGACGATACCGCGTCAGTCAAGTTCAACATCACCGTCGGCGAACGCTACGACTACGACGTCGATGACGACGGACTGATTGAGGTGTCCACACTGGCGCAGCTCAACGCGATTAGATACGACCTCAACGGCGACGGAACTACCTCCAATGATGATGCCATTAAGTTCCGCACCCCATTCTCCGGCGACACACCCATTAAAGCGAGAATGGGTTGCAAGGACACAGCGGCCACCGACGCCGAAAAAGTGTGTAACGGCTATGAACTCATCGCTGACCTAAACTTCGACACCAACGGTAGCGGAACACCTGACGCTGGGGACACGTACTGGAACGACGGCAAAGGTTGGGATCCCATTGGCGGTAGCTATACCGCCACGTTCGAAGGCAATGGGCGTACGATATCGAACCTCTACATATCCCGAGACCGATCTTCCGAGACCGGCAACAAATACGACGGTCTATTTTCCGAATTGAGCGGAACGGGATGGGTGCGCAACCTCAAGATCGAAAACGCCAACGTTCACGTCATATCGGCGAACTCTGCACAACGCAGCGGTTTGGGGATCGTTGCAGGACTGTTGACTGGGAGTGACGCCGCCATTTCCAATGTAAGCACCTCCGGCACCGTCGAAGCCGGTAAGCGCACTAATCCATCAAGCGAGACTCGATACGTTGGCGGCCTCGTGGGAGAGATCACGGGCTCGGCAGTCATCACCCGCAGCTATTCCGACGCAACCGTCAAATCAGCGAACGCTATCAACCGAAACATCCACGCTGGCGGTTTAGTCGGGTTTGCGCTGGAAAGTTACCAGATCGACCACAGTTATTTCACTGGTGAAGTAACCGCTAACAGCGGTGAAGCGGGCGGTCTGGTGGGACGCGGCGGCAATTCGAGAGGCCTTATTGATCGCAGTTTCTCGACCGGCACTGTTACAGGCGGCAGCGCGGCCGGAGGGATTGCCGGATCGATGAACACGCTTTCAGGAGACGGCATTCGAGGAAGTTACTCCACAGCCACAATCAGTGCTACTACCGGAGCAGGTGGGTTGGTTGGCGAGGCCAAGGCCGCAACGATCCAGTCAAGCTATGCCTCTGGCACAATCACGAACGGGAGCGCAAGAGGAGGATTGATTGGGAGCGTCCCGTTCAGCACCCTAGATCCCGACATCGACGGCAGTTTGGCGTTGGGTTGGCGCAACATTATCGGCGACCTGGATGGAGGAGCGGCGATCGACGACACCTACTGGGACACTGGCACGGATGTGGAAGACGACGCGAGAGCCAAAACCACGGTCGAGTTGCAGTACCCGAGGACTACTACGGGCATCTACAGGAACTGGGATCCCGAGTATTGGGACTTCCGAGGTGGATGCGACTACCCGGTATTGAAGGCCGACTTCAATGGCGACGGCTTTGCCACTTGGCAAGAGTTCGGCAACCAATCCGAAGCGGCCACGAGATGCCCGGTGATAGTCGTTAACCCGATACCGGATGTCAACCTAGTTACGAGTAGTTCTGTTGTCATACCACTCGCGGATGAAGACGCTCCGGTCTTCTACTACGGCGGTGACGGCAACCTCGCATACAGCGTCGATTTCGAGAACACGTTGGGCGTTACGGTACTTGACGACAACGATGATCCCACGGTGTATACGATACGTTCCTCCACCAACCCAGGAAGCCTTAACGTTACATTCACCGCCTATGTGGTCGGTGCCGAAGACGATAACGCGAATACGACTTTCACGGTTTCCGTCGCTCAAGATGTCGCACCGGTGTTCCTATCCGACATACAGGATCAACGCTACATCCAGAACGTAGAGATTGCGCCACTGATACTGCCGGAAGCCGTCGGTGGCAACGGGAACCTGATTTACTCACTCGAAGATACCCGAAACCTTGCCACTGGGTTAAAGTACGAAGTCGAAACTGACGACGACAACAACGTCGTCGCGAGAAAGATTACCGGCACGCCAACGGAAGTGAAGGCGACAACTGAATTCACCTGGAAAGTCACCGACAGTGACTATGATTCGCATGAACGTCAGTTCAACATCACGATCGAGGCGGACACGATTCCGTTGCTGTCCGACGTTCAGGATCAGACCTTTTTCGTTGGTACGGAAGTCAACTTGCAACTACCGGCTGCAACGTTTGCGAATGATGGCAAAGCCAACGCGCCGTTAACCTACACGCTTACGCCAGATTTGGCTCCCGGGCTGACCTTCAACGCAGCAACCCGCACGATTTCCGGAACGCCTAGCGTAGACAAATCGCAAACCAAGTACACCTACACAGTTGTGGACGCCAACAAACAGGATGCCTTTAGGGAATTCCGCATCACCGTCAGGACGAATAGCACCCCATCGCTGCCGAGCGGCCCAATCACCAGAAGTTTCCTCGCCTGGGTTGACGTTCCGGGGCACGGCATTGCCGATTACGGCGACAAGACGTATGACAGCAATAACGTCCTTCCGTTGGCCGAGGGCGGAGACGCTCCGCTGACCTACTCGTTGACCGGCGCGTCTCTGCCATTCGGCCTCAGCTTCGACGCCGCAACCCGGTCTATCAGCGGCTTTTCTTACGCCGATGCCGGCACCACGCAGTTCAACTACAGGGTTACCGATAAAGATGGCGACGCCGCTGAGATGATCGTCAATATCGAGATCGTCCGCGATCTCGACATGAACAACGACGGCTTAATCGAAGTCTTCACCTCTGGGCAACTGTTCGCGATGAAATGGGACACCGATGGCAACGGAGTGGCGGAGAACCCTGAAAAGCAAGGTTTCTATGAAGCTTCCTACCTGTCAGCACTTCGCGGCGGGCATCACGCTTGCATATTCCCGGCAAACAGCGAAATCACGGAGTGCGACGGCTTCGAACTGTGGAATGATCTCATCTACTCCACGTGGCAGTTCCCGATAGGGGACTACGACGCTCCGTTCAACGCGAAGTTCAACGGAAATGGTCGCCCCATCATAGGTTACCTGGCATATGGATACTCGGCACGACCCGCAGGGCTCTTCGGCGTCATCGGTGTCGATGGCGAAGTTTACAACGTCAACATGCGTGGCGGCAGAGCGTATTCGTGGTCTGACAACTGGAAGGACAACTCGATCGGCAATGCCGGGATGATCGCCGGCGTTAACCGAGGGATTATCCGCGATAGCTTCGTATCCGGCAACTTCTCGAACAGCGAGGACAAGGTCGTCGGAAGCACCAGTGCCGGTATGGTCGCTGGAACCAACATGGGGCTCATACAGAGAGTAGGCGTCATCAACGGTTACGTCCTCGGCGGCGAGGCTGCCGGGTTGCTGGTCGGAAGGAACAACCCCGAAATGGCGAGCGACAGCAGCAAGAAGGCGCAGATTACCGACACGTTGACGCGCGGCGGCGTAGCCATCACGAAGTGGAAGCATCAAAAGGTCGGCGCACACGTCGGACGCAACTATGGCAACATTGACACCAGTTACACCACTGCGCAATCGCGGTATCTCGGCTCGACCCGTTACGGTCCGTTGAACGGCGACAAGGGCAAGACCGGCGATACCGACGACAGCTACTTCTACTCCAGCCACAGCCGGCACGAGAGGTACGGCGGCACGCGAGTCACGATTGAACAACTGGAATCGGGGACAGCAGGCAACGGCATCTTCAGGAAATGGGACGAAAAATTCTGGGACTTCGGCAACTCCTCACAATGCCCCATCCTGAAATGGGATTGGCTTGCCACTTCAAATTGGCCACGCAACTGCAACTAAAGAGTGGTCCAGGGAGCAGTAAGTCAATCGGTCGTCCGTGGTTGCAACGGCGGCCCTTCCTCGAAGTGAGAGCAAACCACAAGCATCGGGTCCTCGCATTCCGGCGAGCTCCTGAAGCCCTGGGGCGAGGACATTCGGCGTACGGCCAATGCTTCTCGGTCGCGATTCTCTCTCGTCCTAACGAAGCGGGGCAGATCTCGGACTTTCAACCGGTTGGGATCTGCGACGTCAGTGAAGGAGAAGAACGCGATGGTCGGGCAATCGGCTCCACCAGTGCGGGAATAGTCGTCGGCATCGACGTCGGTAGTTTGAGGCTGGTCAATGTGATGGGCGCAACGCGGATGGTTTTACGATTTCGCATCAGCGAGGTTGATACCGTACGGACTGAATGCCAACGAAGAGCTAATCCACGTTGATCGCGTAGCGCGGGGCAGAGCATGCGGTTTGAGATGCCCGAGTTGCGGCGCGTCGCTGGTCGCACGCAAGGGCAAAGTCCGACAGCATCACCTGTCCCATGAATCTGGCAACACCAACTGTGAAGGTTGGTTGCACAGCACCGCCAAGTTGCTGTTGGCGCAGCGCATCAGGAATGCGATGGTCGCGAATGTAGCGGTGCCTTTCGGCTTACAGTGCACTCCGGACGACGAGTTTGCATCCGACGCGTGCCATGAACGGCACGGTATAAACCTGTTGAACAAAGGCATTCTCGATGGTGTAGCTGTCGAGGAAGTGCTCCCAAATTCGGCCATTCGTCCAGACATCACGCTGAAGCGAAGTTCGGAACCACGCGGTTTGATAGAGATCGTCGATACCCATGCGCCCGAACAGCACGTCATCGACACCGCGTTGCCAATCCAGGAAGTGCACGTCAGCGATGCGCAGGACCTCGAGGTACTCGCCAGCGGGGCGATTCCGGTGGCTCGCATGCACAACTATCGATGCCCTAACCCGTTCTGCAAGTTGTGTGGCAACCGCAAGTCCGAGGGATGTCGGTCGTG
Source organism: Dehalococcoidia bacterium (assembly GCA_965221625.1). Taxonomy (GTDB): domain Bacteria; phylum Chloroflexota; class Dehalococcoidia; order Lucifugimonadales; family Lucifugimonadaceae; genus Bin127. The sequence continues at coordinate 1,755,595 of OZ244903.1, read as the reverse complement.
CAAGGTATGTAAGAGTCATCTCGAGAGGTCGTTCGCCATGGTCTGTGGCGGTTGTGTGGAGCATGCCTTGCGACGTGCTGGGTTTGGCACACGGGCAGGGGGACCAGCACGGTTCAGAACAATCAGCAACGACAGATTCGACAACGCACTGTGGGGAGCTACGCATCTTGCGGTCAACGCCAACGCCAGAAGACTCGCAGACCTCGGTTTCCAGCAACAGCCGCTACGGGCATCGCTCTTCCGAATCGACATCAACCTACCCGGATTTGGCAAGACGAGTGTCTACGGCGATCTGGGCGGCACTGAGGACGTAAAGATCTGGGAGAGCGAAGGCATCCCGGCGTTATACGCCTTTCCAAAGCACCCAAAACGAGACGACATTCTCAACATCATCGGCAACCACCTCGAGAAGCGAGGCATCCCAAACCGCCGCCACCTCCCCGACGTCATGGGCTGGGGTGACTGCTATTGAGCGTTGAGCCGCGTTGTCATCACAAACTCAACGGAGTACCTACGTGCCCGTTTCAAGACTTCTGGTTCGAGGTCTAGGACCAAGCTCCGTTTGGGCAAAGTACGTCACCTAAGCAGATTGCGTCGCCACGGAGATTCGGTCCAGCAGACTTACGCCCCTACCATCTCGCGCGCTGCGATGGTTACGTTGGCTTCGCGGTTGGTACCCATACGACTGGCGGTCTCAGCGCGTTCTGGCGAATTCGACCGGTTGGGAGTCTCGGACAAAAGTTCGGAAAGAAACTTGCCGTGGAGGTATGTGAAGTAAGTTGGGAACGCCTCACCGATCAAGTTGCGAATGAGGTAGTACGTCCGATTTTCCCTGGCTAATGACCAGTTGTAGAACCGAGGAACTGTTTGCAAGTCAGCGCACTCCAAGATACTCAACACTCGGTTTTCCCACGGATGTATTTTGAAGTCGCTACCGATGTGGCTTGAGTTAGTTGTGATCGTGTATGCGGGCCTATCCGGCCTCATGCGTCGGTAACTTGAGTGAAAACCTTTAATCAATGCTGTTTCGCCATCCCTCACCACGTACGGCCGATTGCGCATGATTGCGTTGCAAGAAGGGCAACGAATCAGATTGAGCTCAACCTCCTGCAATCCACAGGTCGGGCATTGGTCGTTTTCGAATGCACTTTGCCCCGAATGGGGGGGGATATCGCTAATCTGCAGGTACCGATCGGCTTCGTAAGAAGGGACGAAGTGCAACCAATGTTTGCCGCGAGCGGTGTCTTTGGATCGAGCGTCCAATTCACCGTATTCGCTCAACTCCATCCACTGCCGAACGGTGACCCAAGGCAGAAATCCATTCGTTGGGATTTCGGCGTGGGTAGCGGAGGGAAGGGGTCGTCGAGTTGACGGCGCGTAGTCCAGCCAAGTTTCGCGCCTATGAACGGCGATTATCAACGCTCTTTTTCTCACCTGCGGGATACCGTAGTCGGCAACATTGACGACTTCCGTAAAGACTTCATAATCCGGCAGACGGTTGCGAAGATGCTCCACGACCGTACCGGTTTTGCCGGCGTATTCGACTTCGAGCGTCAGAACGGGCCGGACGTTTTCGGCGACGATCACCCTCGGTTTGAGCCGGTTAGCGATCGGGATCAGTTCCAACATCAACCGGTTTTTTGCTTCTAGTTCCTGCGCTTTTCGGCTACGACGCTTGCCTCTGCTCGGATTCGAGCTGCTCATGCCTTGACAAGGAGGCGTGGCGATCAGCAGGTCAAGCCTTCTTGAAGTCTTGGACTCGTAGGTTTCAGCCACATCGTCAACGCTTCCGATGACGTCCCTGGTCAACCAAGTGGAGTCTGGAAAGTTGGCGGCACCTACCGCGGATCGCTTCGCGTCGGCTTCGACTTGCACCAAGAACTTGAACCCAGCCATCCCATACCCGAGGTCGCTGAGTCCAGCACCGGAGAAAAGAGATACGGCAGTGAAAGGCGAGTATGAGGTGCGCCGTCCGTCAGTGATGAACTTTTTGACTTCGCGTCCCAATGGTGCGCCGTGGATCTTGGTGGCAAGTTCGTCAACGGTATGCGACAATCTTGCTTTCGTGTTGAGATCGTGTTCAGGTATGCGAAGCACAGTCCAACCTTGACGTTGCAGTTCCGTGGTCACCCGTCGGTCTCTCTCAACGTTGCCCGCAATTTTGTCGATCCAGCTTTGTCGATGCAGTCCGTCGTGTTTTCGACACTCTTGGCAACCGTGCCAGAAGCAACCATCGACGAAGATCACCACTCGCTTTCTAGGAAGCACCAGATCGGGTTTGCCGGCGAGTTTTGATCCAGTGCAGGATGCAAATCCTTCGCCGGTGTAGAACCTGATGCCTCGTCGCCACAGTGCCGACGCCAATATCCGTTCCGGGCGCGTCCTGCCCCTGTTGTGCGCCATCGCCTTGCGACGTTGGTGGGGTTGCATGACATCGGTCGACAATAGCCTATCCCTAACTCCCCGACAGTGTCGGCAACTCACCTTGCATTTCCCTGACCACCTGAAGGAAGTGTTCGTGTCGTCGATTCGTCGATTCCAGCACGTTAATCCAAGTCGTCATCGTGATGTCGTCGTCAGTCCTGATTGTGTTGTCCCTAAGCGCGTCGACTCGAGATTCATCGCACACGATCGTCAACTGAACTCTCGGAAAGGACGACCGTACTGTTTCTGTTTTGGCTATGAATTCCCGTAGTGCCGTCAGATATCCAAAGGCGCGATCAAACTCGTCGTTCGTTAAGGCGTGTTGGGGACGTTTCAACTCCAAAACTTCTAAGCTGCCATGATGATTGAGCATTACGAAATCGGGTTGCTTTTTTGAATCTTCTATGCTCGATGTCACGACATCTTGGTTGTAAGTCGCGCCGTACCATGTTTGGAAACTCCGCCTTGTCGTCGCGAGCGACTGATTTAGGCTCAAAGGAGTCCAGTCTGGGTGCAAGATCCATGGGGCGTTCTCCAAGAGTCTTTGTAATTCGCGTTCGAGAGTTGCGGGTTTGGAAACCAAGGTTCTGAGTTGGTCTATCGTCTTCACCCTTTCTTGAGCGACTTGCCCAAGCGAAAACATCTCGACCAGCCTTGCTTTGTCGAAAAGCTCGAGAATCAGATCTGCGGTGCCGTCCGTTTGACTTGCTACCTCGTCCAGTGTGTCAAGCAACGCAGTATGGGGCCCCGTCGCGTACGCCAGTCCTACTACGCGCTCTAGGTAATCTTGATCGGCGATAGCGTCCCGATCTGCTTGAGAAACGAAAAACCTCGCTGCCCTCAACACCGCGGTTTGTATCGTCTCGTCGTTAGGATGCGCTGCCTTCAAACGCGCGTGGAGTCCCGAGTTCTCAAGGAATAGATCCCAAGCGCGCTTGCTTGAACTAGCTTCGGCCTTGGCTGCGAGTTCCTTTAGGAGATCTCTTCCCCATTCGCGTAAAGGAGTACCAAGCTCGGAGTTCCAAATGATGTCCTGTCGGTCCGTACGAACGTAATCCTCTTCCGCATCAAGCCACTCTGCGCGGATCTCCCCAGTGAGATAGCTCCTCATCTTGAACTCGCCGGTAAACCCAGTCTTGATGTCGAAGTCCCTAGTCTGGGCGACGATCTTGCCCCTGGAATAGATGCGGACGCCGGCCATCACCTCGTCCTTGTATGGATCTTTCGCGTATCCTACCCATCCAGAAACGCTCAGGTAACGATCATCCACCTTCACGGGTTTGTCGTCCACACAAATCCGCGTCCCTGACATGACGTCAACGTTCAATCGCCCGAGCTCGATTGGATCTTCGGCACCTTTGGCATCCGTCAATTCGACGCGCCATTTTGCTTGACTCAGTCCGAACCGAGCCGCCAACTGACGATCAAGTTCCACCCTTGTGGGAACGCGCCTTCGGTCGAAACGCCTCAAGATCAACTTCGTTCCCGTTGAGTTTTGGAACGATTCATCCTTTGGACCTGGCTTGGGGTTATATGGCCGAACATTTCCTTGGTGATCTGTGCGCTCGTTGAGTATGTCGTCGAGGTCTAGCACCAAGTTGGATACCGCATAGCCGTCGGGGGTGTGATCCCCCCCTGCAGTGACGATCTCAACCTGATGGCAAATCCCGAACGGTGCCAACTTTCCGATTCCCTTGCGACCCATCACCAATCGGCCGTGCTTGGGTGTTCGCTCGCTCCTACTAATCCTTCGGTTGTAGCCCACGTTGAGATAGAACTCGTTGACCTCTTGCGCGGTCATCCCTGCTCCGTCATCTTCAACGACGATCTCAAAACCCTGGTCCTCGGTCTCGCCTCTTACTTTTCTAGCCATGAACTGGCCGAAGGGCAAAGAAATGTGGACGTTCTCTGCGTCGGCGTCATATGCATTTGCAATCAACTCTGCGAGGACCGCAGAAACCCGGTCGTACATTTGGATGCCGAGCTTATCGATGGTAAGCCGAGAAATCCTCATGGTGTATTTTTCGCGTGTTTGAACCATGTCAGGCCCTTCAAACGGGCGTTTTAGCCTACCTCAATGCCTTAACAGTTTGGGGCGGTACGAAACTTCATCCTGATGCAGTTCGCTGATTCGCGATCGAGCCCAAAAGTACATGATAGCCCCGAGCGTTGCGCTTGATGAGACTTTGAGTCGAGCGCGGTGCAACCTAGCGAATCGGTGTGTTCCGATCCCAATCGTCGTCCGAATCCATACGTCTTGACGAGGGACCGGATACACGCGAGCCTCAAAGTCGTGGCTGGTGAAGGGCCATACGAGTTCGCCTCAATGCGCCACTTTGGCGAAACAAGCAAAGGCGTGCAGAAGACTTTGGCAGTGCCGAACTCCGCAAACAGGACGATCCCGCGATTAATCGGGACGCGGTCTATCGGACAAGGTTGCAGTCTCGACAGTGATCCCCAAGGTCCGAGATTTTGATCGCCGAACCCACTCCGTTCAACCCACCATCTCGCGCGCCACGATGGTTACGTTGGCTTCTAGGCGGGTGGTGCCGCCGCCGGTTACTATGCCGCGGGTGGGGGAGACGTCTAGGTAGTCGCGGCCGATGGCGACGCGGACGTGGCGTTCGTCGGCGACGGTGTCGTTGGTGGGGTCGATGCCGATCCAACCGATGTCAGGAAGCAGGCACTCAACCCATGCGTGCATCGCCGATTCTGGCGTTTGCTCGCCTTGCATGCCGGTTGTGTGCATGTAACCGGAGACGTAACGCGTCGGGATGCCCCAAGACCGGGCAATGGCGATCATTACGTGCGTGTAGTCTTGGCACACGCCGTTTTTGTGGTTCAAGATCTCGTCAATGGTTGAGTCGGCACGCGTCGAGCCCGGTTCGTAGTTGAAGCTGGCGTGCAACGTCGTCGACAGTTGAAGCAAGGAGGCCACCGGGTCGCTGCCGACTTCGATGTCGTGGTTGTCGACGAACTCCTCAAGGGCAGGGGACCACAGCGTCAACGGGCTCTCGTGGGTGAACTCCCAATGCTCGAAGGATTCTCGCCAGCGTGCGATTTCGTCCCAGACGTCGGCATTGAGGGTTTTTGGGGCGTTGCCGATAGCGACGGTTTCGACCTCGGAGCGAGCGATGATGCGGAGCGAGTCGTGTTCGAAGTTGATGGTTACGACGTGACGATTGTTGCCGAAAGAATCGGTTTCGGGACTAAGGTATGCGCGCGGCTCAGTTACGATTTCGAAAGTTCGGACGCTTTGGTCGAAGTCGACGCGTGGTTGCAGGCAGAGCCACATGACTGAACGCGTCGCCGAATGGTCGTACTCATAGTGCGAGGCGTGCTCGATCTCGTAGCGAACCAACTCGGGCATGGTTACGACACTCCCGGAGGTCGGCTGATCGGATAGTTGAAGTAGATCGACGTGAGGTCGTCGTGAAGCTGCCGACTGTAGTTGACGACGCGATTTAGGAGATCCAAACGGTCGGTTTCGTCTGGCCAGTCGAATCGGAGCAAGGCACTGGATCTGCCGGCCAATCGTCGCAGGGCTTGGCTGCGCGCCGAATCTGGTCCGTCGCCGATCGTCTCGAGTTCTTGCACGGCGCGGTCGACACAACGGCGCAGCGAGTCGGGCAGCCCCGAGTCGGTTACGAGAAGGTCCAATGCAAGGTCGGGGTCGATGTCAATGCTGTAGCGTTGGTTGTAGGCGTCGAGTGCGTGAAAGACGCGGAGTAGACTTCGCCAATCGTCTTCGAGAAACTCGCCGGAAACGTCGCGTAGTGAGACTTGCGACGTGAGCAGGGCACTGAAGCCTTGGATGCGCTCGACGAACTGACCGAGTCGCAGGAAGTGCCAACCTTGGTCTCGGTACATTGTGGCCGTGGCGACGCCGCCGAACGTGTCAATCGAGGTCGAGACTTGGGCGTAGAACTGCGCCGGCGTGCCTTGCCAGATGTCCTTCAACTCGACGTCGCGGATTTCGAGGAAGTCAGAGTTGAGCGCAGTCCACATCTCGTCGCTGATGTAGTGACGAACCTGTCGTGCGTTTTCGCGTCCTTGCTCGTAGCAGTTGATGAGGGATTGCGGGGTCTCTCGAGCGAAGGTGAGGTCGTCAGTGAGTAGATATGCGTCGATTACGTGGAAGTCGTCGAGCGATTGCTCGCCCAGCATGCCTCCTTGCGGATGGAGGTTCAGCGCGGAGTAGATGCGTCGCCACCCGAAGTTAATCTCACGCAATGGTCGGTCCACGAGTGCCTCGGCTTGCAGTTGCAACACGCGGCTGATGAAACCGACACGCTCGAGGTAGCGTGCCATCCAGTAGATGCCTTCTGCGGTTCTCGACAGCATCGCGGTCACTCACCCAAAACCCAGATGTCTTTGGCACCGCCGCCTTGGCTGGAGTTGACGACCAGACTGCCGCGCTGCAACGCAATTCTGCAAAGTCCGCCGGGCACCACTTTCGTTTCGTCGGCGCGCAAGATGAAGGGTCGAAGATCGACGTGTCTTGGCTCGAAAGTGTCGCCGATTAGGCACGGCGATCTGGAGAGGGACAGCACCGGTTGCGAGATGTAGTTCGTCGGGTGGTCGCGAATGTGTTTTGCGAACTGCTCACGTTGCGCTTCTGAGGCGTGCGGTCCGATCAACATCCCGTAACCACCGGAGCCGCCGACTTGCTTCACGACTAGCTTGTCGAGATTGTCGAGCGTGTATTCGAGGTCCTCAGCACGTCGACAAAGGTAAGTTTCGACATTGGCGAGAATTGGGTCTTCGCTGAGGTAGTAGCGGATCATGTCCGGCACGTATGCGTAGACGCTCTTGTCGTCGGCTACGCCTGTGCCTGGGGCATTTGCGAGTACGACGTTGCCCAATCGGTATGCGTGCATCAATCCAGGCACGCCGAGGAGTGAGTCGGGACGGAAGACTAAGGGGTCGATGAAGTCGTCATCGACGCGTCGGTAGATCACGTCAACGCGGCGAAGCCCTGAAGTAGTGCGCATGTAGACATAGCCGTCGTTGACGAGCAGATCGCGTCCCTCAACGAGTTCGGCACCGATCTCACGCGCAAGGAACATGTGCTCGTAGAAGGCAGAGTTGTAGACCCCCGGCGTCAGCAGGGCGATCGAGGGATCGCTGATGCCTTCGGGTGCCAGTTTGACCAGCGTCTCTCGCAGCAGCACCCCGTAGTTCTCGACGTCCAGTACGTTCGATGCGCGATAGGTGTTGCGTAGATTGGCTTTGACCGCTTTCCGATTGGCGATCATGTAGGAGACGCCTGAAGGGACGCGGAGGTTGTCTTCCAACACGGCAAAACCGTCGTGCGTTCTAACGATGTCGGTGCCGCAGATGGCGACCCAGGCACCCAAAGGTGCTCGGAAGCCGCGCATCTCGATTCGGTACTGCGGGCAATCGCGAACGACGTCGGTGGGGATTACCCCGTCTTCGATGATGCGTGCTTCGTTGTAGATGTCTTCAAGGAAGAGGTTGAGTGCTCGCAGACGTTGGTCCAGCCCTGATTCGACGTGCTGCCACTCGAGCCACGGCAAGATTCGAGGAATGCAATCGATGGGGATAATCCGCTCGCCAGCCGCTTCGTCGCCGTAGACGATGAACGTGATGCCTTCGTTGTAGAACGAACGCGTGACTCGTTCCTGCATCGTTGACAGGTCGAGTTCGGTTAAGCGTGAGAGGGTTGCGAAGAGTTCGCGGCATTGCTCTCGAGGCGAGCCGTCGAGATCGAACATCTCGTCGTAGATGGCTGCGTCAAGTTCGTATTTGTTGAATTCCACGATTAGAACGTGGCAAATTGCCGCTGAACTTTTTCGACGTACGCATGACCGCTGCGCACCGTAGTTAGCATACCACCGCCGCGATTTTGTGTGGCTTTACATGCGCTGCCAGGCAACGCCGAGAGCACCGCGTCCGGCGTGCAGACCGATGAAGGGGTGGAAGTCGGATACTGCGACGGTTTCGCATTCGAAGTCAGTGCGAATGCTGCGTGCGAGCAATCTGGCGCGCGCTTCGGATTCAACGTGGAGCACGACGAATCTCGCGGGACGCTCTCCCAAACTGGTGCGCAACGCGCGCAGCAAACGGCGATGCGTGAGACGCGTTGTAACGGTGCCGCCGATCAGTCTGAATCCATCGTCGCTGAACTCGACGAGTGGTTTGACGCTGGCACGGTCGGCGACTCGGAGAACGCGTGCGGGGATGCGTGCGACTCCTCGTAGGTGTTGCAGCGTGTCGAGGGTTGCGACCGTCGTGATGTCGTGCTTGGCAGATTCGACGGAGTCGATGACTTCTTGGATCTCGGCGTCCCTAGCCGCGGTTTCACAGGCCGTGGCGGCAAGCAACGCCAGGGCACCTGACACGGTGTTGGAGTCGAGGATCTGTACATTCACCGTTGAAACTGCTTTCCGCGCCGCATCGGCAGCGACGCGCGCCGAGTCGTACGAAGCACTCAATCCGGCAGACAGTGTTAGGCAGAGCACTGAGTCGACGTTACGGGCGGCCGCTTGGATGGCCTGCAACCAGCGCGTCGGATCGGGTGCGGCGACCGAGATTCGTTGGTTCGGGTTCGAGTCCACCACCCGGTAGACATGAGACCGATCGAGAGAAGGAGCATCAATGAACGACCTTCTGCCGATGCGTATCGTCATAGGTGCCACCGATATGCCGAGTGCCGCGACGGTTTCTGGCGTGAGCGAAGCCGAGGAATCTACGGCGATGCCGACTTTGCTGGTCGGGCTTTTGGCATTGATGACGAAATCTTGCAAGAAGCTACCGGACGCGCTGGTTAGTCGGTGCCGCCTTTCTGAGTTCGTGGCACCCCCGGCGCGATTCGAACGCGCAACCTAGAGATTAGAAGTCTCTCGCTCTATCCGTTGAGCTACGGGGGCGTGTTTGACGGCTGATTCGATTCTAAACCTGCGCCAACGACACTTCACTCGCTTGGATCGCGGAACGTGAGCATCCGCGTCGGATTTTGAACCAGCATCGCATCGACGTCGGCTGCATCGACGCCGCGGGCGCGCAGTCTTGGAACTACTCGTGCAACGATGTGATCGAAGCCGTGTCCGCCGAAACGCTTGAGTCGATGTTTTGAACAGACGTCGTGAGCCAAGAGCAACTGGTTGGCATGTCCTCGGGCGATGAGATGCTCGACCTGCTCAATGCGGTGTTGATCGGAGGGCATGTAGGTGTCAGGTCGCATCGGGTAGAAGGTCGACTCGTGCCCCCAAAGGTCGTAGTTCATGTAGACACCGGTCGCAGCGACTTCGTTGAGGACGCCAATGTCGAATATCGTCCTTTCGATGTGTCCCATCACGGTGTGCGAAAGGTCGCCACCCCAATCCTCGACCGCTCGGAGCAGTTCCAAAGGTGCTTGGTTGTCCCGACCGGGATGGATGAGTAGCGGGGCACCGGTTGCGCGTTGTGCCATCACTGCGGCTTCGAGCGTCTTCTTCTCCGTATCCTCCCACGGCCAGGAGCAACCGATCTCGCCCAAGATGCCAGTCCTCACGTCGGTGCCATCGACACCCTCGTCGACATCCCGGATATTCCGACGCGTCAACTCCTCGACATCGGCATTCTCGATATCTTCCCCGTGAGTCAGATAGACGTAGTGTCCACCCCCCATGACGACGTTCAAACCGGTTGCACGAGAGATCTTGAGAAGTGCGATCGGGTCGCGTCCCAAACCGACCGACGTGACGTCGACTATCGTCGAACCGCCGGCGTTGAAGTACTCACGGGCTTCATCAATCGCCAACTCTTCGTCGAGAATCTGAAGGTTGTCGATGCTGCTGTTCCAGTAGTGCCGCACCCACCAGAGATTGTCTAGGCTGACCGGTTCGTGAGCGCGCCTTTGGTTGGCGGCACCCGGCAACTCCTCGTAGACACATGAGAAGTTGATTAGCAGATGCTCGTGAGTCGTGGTGATGCCGACGAGTGCGGGATCGATCGGACCTTGAACCGTTACGACTTTGCCAACGCGGTTTTCCGTGTCTGATTTCGTTGTCACTGGCATCACTGAATCCTTGAAATCAGAGCGGTTTAAAGGTCGCGCCATGAGCGCGTCTGTTTCCAGCCGAGGATGCGCTCCGCTTTCTTCGGGCTGATTGCGGAGGCGAAACCGGGTAACGGCTCCCTGATTTCGGCATCGGGATAGGCCATGGCGATCGCCTCTTCGGTCGGCACTTCGAGAAATGTGTCTTGCGCGTTGATGAAAAACGCTTCGTGTCCGTCCCACTCCTTCTCGAGCGCGAGGCGACAGGCAGCTGCCGACTCTTCGATATCCGAATAACCCCAGAAGTCCATCCCGTTGCGTCGCAACGGGTTCACCATGCTCGGGTCGTTGGCTTCCTTGCGTGCTTTTTGTTCAGCTTGACTGCCGAGCCAGTGGAAGCGCATCGAAGCGATCTGCATCTTCCCGGGATTGCGTCTGATGAAGGTGTCGGCCATGATCTCGCCGTACCACTTCGACATCGCGTATGAATCTTGGCAGAGAGTACCTTGTTCTTCGTCGAGCGGGAAGTACGGTCGGGAGACGCGGTTGCGGGAAAATGCGGCTCCGATGGCGTTAATGCTGGAAGCCATCACGATGTTGCAGATGGCGAAGTGTTCTGCGGCTTCGAGGACCGCCCAGTTTGACATCGTGTTGACGCGCAACACTTCCCACTCCGAAGCGATCAACGGGTTAGGTATCGCCGCCATGTGGATCACTTTTTCGCAACCCTCCATCACGCGCAGAGCCTCATCCGGATCCGTAACGTCGGCTTCGATGAACTCGAAACCGTCGGTCGATTTCGGTGGTTTGCGGTCGGTGCTAACCACTTCGTAACCGTTTCCGAGCAAATCACGGATGATGACCTGACCCATCTTGCCGGATCCACCAGTAACCAATACCTTCGTCATGTCGTCCTTTCACGCATCTTGCGCGCCAAAAACCAATCGATGATGGCGTTGCGCCGAAAATCGAGCCTCGTGCGGCAGGTTCGACGCCGTTAGAAGTCCGGCTCCATGCTGACGCTCAACCAACCGATCGGCCCTCGGTCGTCGGCGTACCAGAGTCGGTTGTCCTTAATCGTCATACCGTGGATCTGCACCGGGTGCGGTATGCGGAAAACGTCGTAGCAGCGACCGTCTTCGATGCGTTGCCGACACACAATACCGAACGACGTGTCGGAGACCCACATGTGTCCTTCTTCCTCAGCGAATGCGATGCCGTGGACGCGATATCCGGGTGCTTTGAAGCGATGGACCTCTTTCCACGACGCGGCGTCCATTACATGAACGAACTGGGACGGTGGCGACGCGATGTAAAGGTGCCCGTCTTTCCACTCCAAGCCGTGGTCACCTGTCGGTTGTGAGGCTCGCCCCATCGATTCGTCGAAGTGCTCACGGGTTGCGTTGATGCCAGCACCCGGGGAATCGAACTTTTCGATCGTCTTGCCGGTCTCGCGATCGATCATGTGGATGTCACAAGAATAGGTGGAAGCGACCCAGATGTTCCCTTCGTCGTCGATAGTGATGCCGCTGGAGTGCTCCGTCTCAGTCGGTGCCTCGAACAGTGTCTGACCAGTCTGCCAATCGAGCTTGTAGACGAAGTTGTTGCCTTGGTCGATGTACCAAAGTCCATCATCCGCGGCCTGCAAACCGTTCGGTTTCGGTCCCGGCGAGACGAACATCTGTATGGGGTCTGCGATCTTGTATGCCATCCGTAAGCTCCTATTTCGAAGTTCCGATCGGCTTCTAACCTCAGGTGCGCCGAGTCGGTCAATGCCCCTTAAAGGTTACTCTCTTGTATCTCGGTTTCAGGATGCTCGACGAACGAATCCAACAACGTCTGACAAGCTCCGATGCCTTCCGGTGGCAGGGCGTACCCATTTTCAATGGTCGGCAGTTGGTCGACGATGTCGAGGTACCAAGTGGAGTTGAATGCGCGAACCGTCTCTTGGATCAACGCGTTCGGCGCGTTCAGCGATAGATGCACGGAGAACATGAACGTAACCGGTCCGACACAGTCGTGCGGCGCAATTGGCATGTGATACGCCTCAGCCATCGCCGAGATGCGTTTCGCTTCGGAGATTCCGCCGACCCACGATATGTCAAACATGCAGATCGTCATCGCCTGCTTCTCGAACATCTGGCGGAAAGCCCAACGCGTCGCGACGGTTTCAGATGCGGTAACTGCGATGTCGGTCGAACGCTTGAACTCCACAAGAGCGTCGATGTTGTCCATCGGCACCGGATCCTCAAACCAGAATGGCACGTACGGTTCGACGTTTTTGGCGATGCGGATCGCCGAGGGCAGGTTGTAGGTCGAGTGCATCTCAAGCATGACGTCGATCTTGTTCCCGACCTTCTCGCGGATTAGGCGGAACGGTTCAGTGCACATCTCGAGATCCGTTCCAGAGATGTACTGTCCGTTCGATTTTTCGGCAACTTGATCGAACGGCCAAATCTTCATCGCGGTGAGTCCTTCCGACAGAAGGTCGTCGGCGAGGGCACCGGCATCAGTCAAAAACGCCTGCTGGTCTTCGTATCGCTGTTCAGGTCGGTAGTCGACGTCGCCGATTGCCAACCGTCCAACGCGGTTGACGCCGTACGAGTAACCAGCGCAGGTGTTGTAGACGCGGATTGCGGGTCGACTCAATCCACCGAGTGCTTCGTAGAGCGGAACGCCGGCTCGTTGGGCGTAGAGGTCCCAGAGTGCCATGTCGACGGCTGAGAGTCCGCTCATATCGGATGCTCTGGCGATGACCTTGCCGCCGTAACCATTCAACCGGCTCCAATGAATGTCTAGCTGGGTGGCATCCTTGCCGAGAAGGTAGTCGGCACAATCCTCGTGCGCCCACGCCTCGACCGTCTTCGGTCCGAAGGACGTCTCACCCAATCCGACGCGTCCGTCGTCGGTGTAGATGCGAACCCAAAATATCTTCGAATAGGCGGGGTTCCGCAACGTTTCGATGCGCGTGACGATGGGCGGTTTCTTCGGCATGTCTGCCAATCTATGCTAGTTGCGAGATGCGATTCAATTTAACACGCTCGGCACCTGCCGCGAACGTCAAAATCTCGTCGTGACCATCGTCCAGGTCATCTCGCTGGCATTCATGCAAGGTGCTACCGAGTTGCTGCCGATTAGCAGCAGCGGTTACATGATCATTGCTTCGTGGGCACTCGGATGGCCCACACCCACGGCGGCATTCGATGCCAGCGTGCACCTCGGATCATTGGTTGCACTCGTTGTCTTCTTCAGGCGCGACTGGCTGCTTCTCTTAAAGGCTGCGCAACGCAACCGTTCGATACCGTTGGGGGGAGATGACGACCTGATGTCGGTCCAGACGTTAGAGCGCACTCGTCGGATCGGCGACATGCGTCGTCGCTTGACGCCGCGAATGGTGATGCCGCCGCGCAACCTTTTGAAAGCAGTCGGGCTGGGAAGTATGCCAGCCATCGCAATCGGCGCGGCCGCGTACCCGTTGCTAACTTCGGAGGCGTTTCGTGCACCGGAAGTGGCCGGCGGGATGTTCATCGTAACCGCCGGCGCGCTTTTGCTCGGGCATTACTTCACCGGTCAACGTCTCAGCGGCAAAGACCGAAGGAGCCGCCCCAAAGTGCTCAACTACACCGACGCTCTGATAGTCGGATTCGCGCAAGCCGCGGCGTTGATCCCGGGCATCTCGAGATCTGCAACGACAATCACCGCCGGATTGACTCGGGGCATGCCGGTAGTCGTGGCAGTTCGGTTTTCATTCCTGCTAGCCGCCCCAATCATCGTCGTCGCGGCATTGGCGTCCGCAACTGAGGTAATCGTCTCGCCATCCGAATCACTTCCCGAATTCGACGAACTGGCAATTGGCTTCATAGTGTCGTCAATAACATCCTACGCCGCCATCACCACGTTCATGTGGCTAATCCGACGCCTTGGATCGCTAACGCTGATCCCCTTCGCCGTCTTCACCGCCGCGACGGGAGCACTAGTATTGCTCGCCCCCTACGTGGGGTAAAGCGTGTGTCGAATCTCACACAATTGGATCATTTGATCTAAGATGTGTGCATTCACCACATACGTATATCCAAGATCGCGGACAGATCACATGACTTTGGACACTGATAAAACGACCTACGAAGCGTTTCGAGCCGAATGGGTCAGCGAGATAAACCAACAACCGAATTCAGTCGCCAAAGGACGCGCATTCGCCATCAAACTGGCGAGAGAGTGGTTAGACGTGGATCCTAACGAAGACGACTTTTTCTACTCTGATGGGCCAGGCGACGGTGGGATTGACATGGCGTATTTGCACTCTTCGTCGGATTACCATACGTTGAACGATTCGCCATCGGAGGAGGATAGCGACGAACTCGGGGACACTTGGTATCTGTTTCAATCGAAATTCGGCACTGCCATCCGAGGCAGCGACACCATCACCAAAGAAGCTGACAAAGTTTTCGGAACGTTGTCGAACGACACCCGTGCGCACTCGGGCGGTTCCAGCGTGGCCGAAAGAGTACGCAACTTCGCCCGCCAAGATTCAGATGGCAGAGACAAACTCGTGCTAGTGATCGCCACACTCGACCCATTGAGCCAAGAGCAAGTTCAACAGTTGGATGAAGTACGATCCCGCGGTGCCGAGTTGATGCCGCCGAACGGGCCTACCTTCGACGTTGAATCCGCGTCGGTTAGGTCAATCTACGACCGCGCGAATGCACCCGAATCCGACACGGCGTTGGTGATCCGAGGTCGATTTTCGGAGCTTGGCGATGACGCAAAGGTCGGGACAATCACACTGTTCGAACTGTACGAGTTCCTGAAGTCTTACCGATCTGAAACAGGCGAGTTGGACAGACTGTACGAAAAGAATGTCAGGCGGTGGCTCGGGATGGGTAAGACGAGAAAAGTCAACTTTGGCATCAAAGACACATTAGAAACTCAACCTGAGAGGTTCGGTCTTTACAACAATGGCATAACTTTCGTAGCATCTCGCTTCTCGTCGTTGGATGAAGCGACCGACCAATGGGAGATCACGAACCCGTACATCGTCAACGGTTGCCAGACTACCCGAACATTGTTCGAGGTAATTGACCGCAGATTAGGTGTTGGCGGCACAGGCACCGACACGGATCGTGACGCATGGGAGAAGCAGCTTTGCAACAGTGCAGTGGTCGTAAAGGTCGTCACGTCCGACCTCGACAGCGAAATCCTGAACATCACCCGGTACACCAACACGCAGTCGGCGGTGCGAGACCGTGACCTCGTCGCGTTGGATGAGAACTTCAATCGGTGGAAGCAAGAGACGGAAGAACTCCATGGCCGATACCTAGAGATCCAACGTGGAGGTTGGGATTCTCGCAAGGCGTTCGAAAAACAGCACCCTGACTGTATACCTCGGTTTACTTCGGTCCCCGGGGCAATCCCCATCGTTGCCAACGATATGCTCAAAGTCTTCGGTGCCGGATGGTTGGGATACGCAGGTTCCGCCTCGCGACGCAGTGAGGATTTTCTGCCAGGGACCGATCCAAATGGCAAGCAAGGCAGGGTCTTTGATCAAATCGTTAACTCTCCGTCGTTCGGCGGAGATGATCTAGTCGCCGCCCACCACATCTTCATTTGGGCCAAGAATGCTAAGTTTGGTGCGAGGGGCACAAAAATAGGTCGTGCCCAGACGCGTTATCTCTTTTACTACACGTGTGTGCAACTTTTGCGCAACGTCTTATCTCGTGGACAAATGTCTAGATCGGTTAGCACCGATACGATCTCAAAGGCGATTCTCCGACTCCAAGAAACTGGTGGTTTCGACTCGCTGTGCGAGGCCGCCGTGGGCGTAATCGATGGTTACTTCCATGAAGGCGAAGATGCACCCTATCGCACGGATCCGGGTTTTGTGGAGTCCAGTCTCGACGCCTTCATAAAATCGAACCGACTCGATGAAGTCAATCTTGAATCGAAAGCCCCGAAGTACCTTGATGTCCTACGTCAATCGATCGCCGCGATAGACATGACCTTGCCCAATCAGCCATCATTCGCCTCAACATTGCGTGAACAGTTGTCGGAACTGATTCAGGACTGAGGCTACGACCTGAGATCATCGATCAGACCGCCGTCTTAACCGCCGCCACTGGCGCGCCAGTAATCCTCGCGCCGTATGTGGGGTAAGGGGTGTGCGCGAAGATTGACTGACTCTTCCAACCGTCGCTATCTGGGTTCAATATGTGGTGCCCGCCGGTACCTACTGACCTTCGGGCAAGACGGCCATGGGTAGTACTTCTGGCGATGCTTCGAGTTGGGGCTCGGTTGATGGCATGCGGGTCCGGCGTTGCAACGAACTGGCGACTTCAGGGTTTTGTCCGGCTGTTGGCCAGTAACCTCGCAGCACGGCCGCGACTTGCTGTGATGCGCGTTGACGACTGAGCCAGGCAGAACGAGTCGACGCGCCAGCTGAGTGCGGGGCGACGATGACGTTGTCCATCTTGAGGAGCGGATTGTTCGGATCTACAGGTTCTTGCTCGAAGACGTCGAGACCGGCACCTCGCATTTTGCCCTCTCGCAAGGCCTCGATTAGGTCGACTTCTCGCACGACGGCACCGCGGCAGACGTTGACAAAGAAAGATGTCGGCTTCATGCAGTCGAAGTGCTCTTTGCGGATCATGTGGTGAGTCTCTTTGTTGAGCGGAATCTGCACCGACACGTAGTCCGAACGCTCAAAGAGTTCATGCAACGAGTAAACCTGCTCGACAGCGTATTCCTGCGCGATCCAAGGCGGGCAGTAGGGGTCGTAGGCGATCACCTTCATTCGCCATCCGTTGAACATCTTGCGCGCCACCTGGCGACCAATGTTTCCGAGACCGACGAGACCGAGGACTTGCTGGTCGATCGGCTCAATCGGCATGAGATCGTCGCGGCCCCACTGTCCCTTCTTGGTGCGTTCATTGAACTGGATGAGCTGACGGTTCAAGCACAGGATCATCGTTACCGCTTGGTTCGATACCTCTTCCATACACATCCCGGCACCGTTGGTGATGATGATTCCCATCTCATTGCAGACGTCGGTATCGATTTGGTTGAAGCCGTGCGAGTAGACGGCTAGCACCTGAGCCTTCTCGGCGGCGCGTATGACCTGCTCGGACGAGTATGGCGTCGAGCGCATCATCAACGCGTCGGCGTCGCGCACCAGCTCCATCGCCTCGCCTTCCGACTGCGGATTAGCTTTAACGAACTCGACGTCCAAGTCAGCCATCTCAGCGCGTTCATAATCGAGCGGGTCGTTTTCGTCGATGCCCATCACGAGGACTTTGTACTCAGCCATCTTGTAGATCTTCCTTTCGATGAAAGATTCGGTTCAGGATTGTTCAGGAGTTTTTCAGTGCCAACATCACTTCCCACGATATTGGAGATTTTCGGGAAGGCGAGTGATGTTTGACTTCGGGGTTGATTAGTGACATCGGCCAGTAGCCGTCGGCGATACGGATCGCTTCCTCACCGAGTTGCGTGTTTGCGCGCTCCCAAGCAACTTCGCTGTACGACGCGTAGTGGTTGGTGACGCTCACGTTGTCCATCTTCAAGAGCGGATTGTCGGGATCCACGGGTTCTTGCTCGAAGACGTCGAGGCCGGCACCGGCGATTTCGCCACTCTGCAGTGCGCGGATCAATGCCGCTTCGTCAACGACCGGTCCGCGCGAGCAGTTGATGAAGTACGCGGTTGGCTTCATCGCCGCGAAGAAGGCGTCGTTGAACATGTGATGCGTTCCCTCGTCGAGAAAGACGTGAGGAGAAACGTAGTCAGACCGCTCCGCCAACTCCTGCAAGGTTGCAACGATCTCCACGCCGTACTCTTTCGCATCCCAGGACGAACGGTATGGGTCGAATGCGATGACGTTCAATCCGAATGCCTGCGCCTTGCGAGCGACTGCGCGTCCGATGTTGCCGATGCCCACGATGCCGAAGGTTTCTCCGGCGATGTGTCCCATCGGCGGCAGATACTGACGCGTCCACTGTCCGTTCTTGACCAACTTGTCGTGAAGCACGAATTTTCTCGAGCAAATTAGGAAGTGCATCATCGTCTGGTTGCTGACTTCCTCGGTACCGAACGAAGCGGTGTTGGACAGGACGACGCCGTTTTGGGAAGCGGTTTCGAGGTCCATGCCGTCGTATCCGTGACCGAATGAAACAAGACCTTTGCACCGACCGTTGTTGCCCATGTGGGTGAAGAGTGATGGGTCCCAGCCGTGCCCTTGGTTGATTACACAGTCAGCATCCTTGAGTGCCTCGATTAATTCGCCTTCACTGCTGCCGCCGTAAATCGCGAAATCGGCACCGTATTGCCTTGCGGCACGCGATTGTTGCTCTGTAGAGCTGGCGTCATGGGTATCGCCGCCCCTAGGGCCGAGGTACAAGATCTGGATGTTGTCGTCAGCCATGTGTGCGCTCCTGAGGTGTGGTGTTGTGAGTAGTGTATCTGGGAAATTAGTCTTCGGTTACGACGCTTTCAGGTGCGCCACCGTCCCAGACGCGTTGCATATTCGAGAAGGCGAAGTCGACGCGGCGCGGATAGGATTCGAAGCTCTTGCCAGCGACGTGCGGCGCGACCACAACGTTGTCCATAGATAGCAGTGGATTATCCGCTTCTACGGGCTCAATCTCGAAGACGTCCAATCCCGCTCCCCAAATTTCGCCTTGCCGCAATGCATTGATCAACGCAGCTTCGTCAACGACCGGACCGCGACAGGTGTTGATCAACAGAGCGCTCTTCTTCATCATCTGCAACTCGCGGGCACCGATCAGCTTTTGCGTCGAATCGTTCAGGTTCGTATGGAGGGAGATGACGTCCGATTCGGTCAGCAATTCGTCCAATTCGACTCGAGTCGCACCGTGACTTTCTGCGCGCTCCGATCTGACTATGTCGGTGTAGAGGGTGTTGGTATCGAAGCCGCGCAGCAATCCGGCGAGAGTAGATCCGATGCGACCTGCTCCGACGATTCCGACCGTCTTGCCAAACAGTTCGTAGGAGTCGTAACCGTCTACTTCCGGGCGCATCCAGGAGTCGTCTCGGGTGTCGTTGTGGGCGATAGTGAGGTGCCGATGACACGCCAGAATGAGGGTCATCGCGAACTCGGCTACCGGGATCGCATTGGCACCGCCATTGTTTGCGACGGGTATGCCGAGCTCGCCTGCCAACCGAAGGTCCACGCCGTCGTAACCAGCCGAGCATAGCTGCACGAGTTTAATGTTCTTGCCAGCGCGCAGGATGTCGGACGTTACGCCGTGTCCGAAGGCAAGTACGAAGTCGGCGTCGGATGCCGCGTTTTCGACCTCGGCGTTTGGGGTGTCCGGAGTGCAGACGTTGAGTTCGAAACCGTCCGGTTTCATCTCCTCCGCCATTTTGAGCAATGGCAATGCAGGTCCGGACAGAACCAAGACGTTTGGCATCAGCGAATTTCCTATGTTCTCGAAAGTGCCGCAGTGCGACTCCGAAGGGAATTGTACACCTGAGAATGCACCCGAATTGGCATATCATCGTGGTTCATGGATGCAGTCGAAATCTTGGAGCGATTGTGCCGGATTCCTACAGTTTCGTTCCATGAAAGGCAGATTGCACGGGAGATCGTGACTACCCTCCGGCAAGCAGGGGTCGAGGTGAAAGCTGACCGCTGGGGCAACATCTGTGCCTCGCTGCCCGGGGATCCAGAGATTGCACCATTGATCTTCGTGGCGCACATGGACCACCCGGGATTCGAAGCCGTCGAGATCATCGAAGAGACTGACGACTTCGTGCGTATTTTGGCTTTGCCGCGCGGCGGCCTCGGTAGACGCGCTTACGATGCGGGCATGGAGGTGAAGTTCGTCGGCGAGTTCGGAACAATCGCACGAGGTACCGTTGAATCGCATGGCATCCTTCGCGATGTCGGCAACGGTAGATTCGTCCGGACTGACCGAGTCATAGTTCGACACGACTTCGGTTCGCCGACGCGTCGCGTTACGGCAAACGATCTGCCGGCACCGATAATCCTCGACCTTCCTGACTTTCAACTCGATGGGGACCTGATTCGCGGACGACAACTCGACGACCTTGCCGGTTGTGCGGCGATAATCTCGGCGTTGATCGCGAACCATGCCGAGGAGGCCAATAGACGTCCTGCTTTCGGACTATTCACGCGCGCTGAGGAGGTTGGACTGGTAGGTGCTGCATTGGCTGCGGGGGATGATGAACTTGATCGGTCGTCGATTGTGGTCTCAGTCGAGACTAGCTTGAAGAGCGAAACGGCACGCCAAGGCGACGGGGTGATCATTCGCACCGGCGACCGAGTTACCACCTTCGACCATCATGCGGAAGCGATTCTTCACTCCGCAGCACGCCGAATCCGGCAGCGAGACGACAACGATAGTTTCAAGGTGCAACGCGCGCTGATGTCGGCTGGCGGGTGTGAGGCGACGGCATTCAAAGCACATGGGTTTCCGGTAACGGGCACTTCTTTCCCGTTAGGAGCGTGGCACAACACCGAGGACGACGGCTCGATACAGTCTGAGTACGTCCATCGCAACGACTTCAACTCCGGCGTCGAACTTTTGACAGAGGCAATGAAGGATGATCCGACTGCAGAATCCGATCCGATTCTTCGGTCGATATCGGCTTTCCCCGAAACGGATGCGATGCGCTTGCGCGAGACGATCCACAACTGGCCGGCCAGCGATTAGCGTGGAGAGGTCTCGCGCCAGCAAAACCACACAGCTATTTCACGATGCGCGTTAGGTCAGCACACCGGCTTTGGACGACCCGATTCGCGTTGCTGTCAATGGGTGAATGGTTATTCTTGTTGCCAGAAACTCAGTTCCATTTTCTCAACTCGCAACCAAATGCCAAAAGTCGACGGAAGTTACCTGATCGCCCGAACGTTGAAGGAAGAAGGCGTCGACCATCTCTTTTATTTGATGGGTGGCCCGAACTACGAGATAGTCAACAACTCGGAGGATTTGGGCATCAAGACTGTTGACTTCCGACACGAGCAAGCGGCGGCGATGGCGGCTCACGCTTATGCTCGGGTGAAGCGTACGCCTGGAGTCACCACTTCGGCATCGGGTCCCGGAACGCTAAACCTCCTCACCGGGATCTATAACGCCCACGTCGACGCAGCTCCGATGGTTACGTTGGGAGGAGCCGGTCCGTTGCGCGACGTCTACCGCGATGGGTTCCAAGAAATCGACCTTCCGAATGTCTTTGCCCCGGTGTCGAAATCGGTAATCCGACCTGCGTTGACGGCACGTTTCCCTGAGCACATTTCGACGGCATTTCGAACCGCAATGTCCGATCGCCCTGGCCCGGTTTACGTCGAATGCAACGAGGACTTGCTTTATGGCGAGGTCGACGAAGCGGACGTACCACAACCGACGCGCGCTAAAACCGTAGCACCATCCAGCCCGGATCCTGACCTCGTAACGGAATCCGTCCGAATACTTTCTGAGGCTGAACGCCCGATACTTTTGGCAGGTAGCGGTCCATGGTGGTCAGGTGCATGGGAAGAATTGCAAGAGTTCGTTGACCGAACGGGCGTTCCGTTCTACACCACGCCAATCGCCAGAGGATTGATACCCGAAGACCACGCTGTCTCATTCCCGGCGGCACGTTCAACCGCGTTTCGCGAAACCGACGCGGTACTCGTGGTCGGAACGCGCTTCAACTGGATAATGACCTTCGGCCGTCGGATCTCGCCAACCGCCAAGATCATCCAGATTGACGTTCACGCAGCGGAAATCGGACATAACCGTTCAGTCGACATTGGCATCGTTGCCGATGCCAAGTCGGCAATGCGTGAGATTAACCGAGAGATCGCTCGCGTCGGTGTAAAGTCGAAAGCAAGTTCGCAATGGGTGGCATACTTGCGCGACATCGAACTAGATCGTCGACAACGTTCTGAGGCTATCGAGAATTCGAAACAGGCTCCGATCCACCCGTTGCGCTTGTGCAAGGAGTTGCGGGAAGTGATAGATCGCGATGCGATCCTAACCGTCGACGGCAACGAAATTCTGCACTACGGCCGCCAGTCGATACCAACGTATGAACCGGGGCACCGTCTCAACTCAGGTACCACCGGGTGCATGGGCGTCGGATTGCCGTTCGCCATCGGTGCACAGTTGGCCAAACCCGACAAGCAGGTCGTTGCGCTCCACGGCGATGGATCTCTTGGTATGAATATCCAAGACTTCGACACGGCGGTGCGCTACAAGCTGCCGATTGTGGTCGTCGTTTCGAATAATGAAGGCTGGACTGCGCGCGTCGAAGGTGTGCGAAAACCGGGTCGCGAGTTGGGTTGGACCCGCTTCGATGCTATTGCCGAGGCGTTAGGTGGGTACGGCGAGGAAGTTCGCGAACCGTCGCAGATCAGACCAGCCCTGGAGCGCGCGTTCGATGCCGGAGTGCCGGCCATCGTCAACGTGCACACCGACCCAACCGCGCGTGCATTGTCTCGATTCGTCGGTTCCAAGATGGAGTAAAGAAGGAGTTTCGCAATGCCCGATACGGACAACCCAGAACCGAAAGTCAACACCTATCTGATGTTCTCGAAACTCACGGAACGGGGCCGTGATCGCGTCAGGACGCATCCGGAACGGATACTGGAGGTCAACAATGAGGTTGAGATGCGCGGGTGTCATGTCGTTGCCCAATACGCCATCATGGGGCAATACGACTTCGTCACCATCATCGAAGCTCCAGATAACGGTGAGATGTCGCGCATCGCGATCGAACTCGGGGCTCGGGGAACGATCGACACTGAAACCTACTCCGCAATCCCCATTAGCGAGTTCATCGAGACAATGCGTACCAATGTCGCGTAAGGGTCTATGTACTGGCAAGAGATGAAACGATCACCAACTCTCATTGGTCCGCGTTGACGGCTCAGACCTAGATCTAGTTTCACAAACGTGATTCGCCGATTTCATAGAATCACTCGCGAAGGATATCCGTCCCCGGCCGGAAATTTAGATGACTTCTGAAGCCATCGAACGCAGACCAATAATCATCTCAATCGTCGCAAGCAGCTTTTTCGGCGTCCTCGGCATCGCAATCTCACTGGCTAGCCAATCGGGTGCAGTCTTTCTCGACGGCATTTTCTCGCTTATCTTCGGCGTTGTCGGGTTTCTTACGTTTTACGTGTCGAGTCTGGTGACGCGCCCCCGAGACGAGTCGTACCCATTCGGTTACGCCACCTTCGAACCGATGCTCAATCTCTTCAAAGGTTTGTTGATTGCGTTTGTACTCATCTATGCGGTATGGGAAGCAGTGAGAACGATTCTCGTTGGTGGGCGTGATATTGCTGCCGGTGGAGGGATAGTCTACGCCGCAATCGCAACAATCGGCGGGGTGGTGGTGATCGTGTTTCTCAGGCGATATGCGAGAACATCCGGATCACCGATTGTCGAGGTTGATGCCCGAAACTGGACCGTTGACACTTTGATCAGTTCTGCGGTTGGTTTCGCTTTCGTTGTGACTTTGTTGATCCAAAACTCGCAGTGGTCGGATTTGGCCCCGTATGCAGACCCGGTGATGATGCTGGCGATCGCCGCCATCGCGGTTCCGCAACCGCTTCAAACCATCCGCCAAAACTGGGGTCAGCTGGTCGGAAAAGCACCGCCAAGGTCAGTTCAATCCAAGGTCGCCGATCTTGTCGCAACCGCATTGACCGACGTCGAGCACGATGAACTTCACCTGAGGGTTGTGGAAGTCGGTCGGTATATCCATGTTCACATCTACATAGTCGTCAATCCGGAGGCGAAGATGCCGATCGACATAAAACGGCATGACGCAATCCGCTACCGCATATACGCAGCACTCTCACAGGAATATCGGTATCTCGCGATTGACGTTGGCTTCACGTTGGAACGCCGATGGGCACTCAACAGCGTGACTTCCGAGTCAGTTGAGACCGTCATGATCCCGAATCAACCACTTTCGGAGCCGTCCAAATGAGTCGATTGATTGGCATGGTCATCCTTGGTTCCGTACTAGCGTCGGCGTTGTTAACGTTAATCGGTTGCGGGACTGTAGGCAGAGTGGTAACGCCGACTGCGATGCCGGCGAGTGAACCAGAACCGACTGCAACCCCGACCTTTACGCAAGCATCCAAAGCAACGATCGAAGCACTCTTCGTAGAGCAAACCGATGCGATCTTTCGGCAAGACTGGGAAGCTGCGTTTCAAGCTTGCAGCCCCAACTACCGTACCCGCCGAGATGTCGATCGCTTCACGAATGACGTGCAAACGTACCTGAGCCAGCGCAACCCCGCCGAAGCGGAGCTGGACGTAAGGAATCCAGAGGCGACCAAGGGGCGTGACGATCGTTTCGATTTGAACTACGACCTATTCTTGGACGGCGGGTATACCGATACGATCCGGTCGAGCGGGGCTTATGTCTTGGTCAACGGCACGTGGTTCGACGACGGCGTTTGGTGCCGATAACCAAATCCATCGACGGCGGCATATGCGGTCTAAGCGGTTGCGATAAGCGGTTCAGCGATCGGCGGTATTTCACGGGTCGTCGGCACTACGGTGAACTGCTCTTCGTAGAGTTTGCGATACAGGTTCGAGGATTTCACGAGCTCTTCGTGACGACCACGCGCTTGGATATCGCCATCGTTCACGACGAGGATCTGGTGCGCGGCAATAACTGTGGAGAGGCGGTGTGCAATCGCGATCGTCGTTCGCCCTTGTCGCAACCGGTCAATTGCCTCGCGGATGAGACGCTCCGAGAGCGTGTCCAGCGCGCTCGTAGCTTCGTCGAGTAGCAGAATCCGTGGATCGGCAAGAATGACTCTGGCAATTGCTAATCGCTGTCTTTCGCCGCCGGAAAGCCGGTACCCATGCTCGCCAACCACCGAGTCGAAACCTTCCGGCATCGCCGCTATCGTGTCGTGGATCTGTGCAGCCTTCGCAGCCTCTACTAATTCGACCATCTGCGCGTCTGGACGTCCGTAGAGCAAGTTGTCTCGCACCGACGCGTGAAAGAGAAAAGGTGTCTGCGAGACAACTCCGACTAGTTGGCTCAAGTCTTCGTGGGTGATGTCCTTGACGTTGACTCCGTCGATCGAGACTGAGCCGGAATCAGCATCGTACAGGCGAGACGCGAGGTATCCGATAGTGGTCTTGCCAGATCCGCTGGGACCGACAAGTGCCGTCAACTCTCCCGCCTTGGCGGTGAAAGAGATATCGTTGAGCGAGAACAGATCTTCTTCAACATCATCTGCAACGCCATTGGTGGGTAGACTCAAACCTCCGCTTCGCGGATCTTGTCGACCGTCAAGCCTCTGTCCGGCTCCCGACGACATTTGGTTGCCTTCGCCGGTAGCCCTGCCACCGTTAAATCCCTTCTCGAACGATGCTTGTCCACGACTTCGTGCAGATTGGGCAATCCGGGCCGTGTGACGGGCGGCGATGCGCTCGAGCTCGGACTGCCGATACGTGAACGACACCTTGTCGAAAACGACTTCTCCTCTCGCGGTTGCAGGGTCGACGCGAACGGGTTGCGCCGGGTCGACGATCGTGGGCTTGATGTCCATGTACTCGAAGATCCGCTCGAACAGTGCCAGAGACCCGGATATCTCGACGCCGCGCTGCAAGAGATTGGCCATCGGGAAGAGCAGACGGGCTTGGATGGTGGTGAATGCAACGATGTCTCCTAGAGACACCCGTGTACTGTCGCCGATAATCAGTATGCCGCCGACCAGCCAAATGAACGCCGGTGCCATCGTGAAGAATGCTTGGACCACAACGAAAAATCCGCGACCAGTCATGTACTGCCGGATTGATACATCGGTGAGTTTTGAATTGGTGTTTTGGAACTCGCGGAGCTGCTCCTCCTCACGCCCGAACGTCTTGGCGACCAAAACTCCCGAAACGAAGAGTGTTTCTCCAGACTTTGCGGTCAGATCGGCCAAGGTTCGTTGCATCTGGCTGGTGAGTCGGCGACGGCGCATGCCGACGACGCGCGAAAAGTAGGCGAACACCGGCAGCGTGCAGATGGCGACGATGGTCAACTCCCAGGAGAGGATTAGCATCGCAACCAGTGCTGCGGCTACAACGGTCACGCTCGAAAGAATGTTGACGACGGTGTCGGTCAGTACCAACTGAGTGCTCGAAACGTCGTTGGCAAGGCGAGACTGGATGTCGCCGGTTTTGGTTGACGAGAAAAATGAGATCGGCTGCTTGAGCAAGTGGTTGTAAAGAGCGTGGCGCATGTCTTCCATCACCCTGAATCCGACCGAGGCGTTCAATCTCGATTGGATAAGGTTCAATCCGCCGGCCAACGCTGCTGCCACGACCATGCCCGCGATGAGCCACGTGAGGAGCGGCATGTCCTGCTGTGGCAATGCGTCGTCGATAACGCGTTGAATGAGGAGGGGAGTAACGACGCCGAGTCCGGAGGTTGCCAACACGAGGATGGCGACGATGAGTAGCGTTCCGTAGTACTGGCGGTAAAGCCGAACCACGCGCTTGAAGGTTTCGCGCGGGAATGATCGATTCGGTTCCAGCTCCATCGGCCCCGAACCCATTCCTCGCATCCCACCCATGCCCCGATCCCTCATATCGGTCTCCTTGATTTGGGGTTGAATCGCGACCGCGCATTCGAAACCGACCCCACACCAACATTGCCACAAGACGGTGGCGAGCAACCGGTTGGCACCAACTATGCGATGAGTTGGTAGCCCGTAGGGGAGTCGAACCCCTGTTTCAGCCTTGAGAGGGCCGTGTCCTGGGCCACTAGACGAACGGGCCACCGGTGCGAGTTACATTATACCGCCCTTCGATGGCCCGTTGCCAATGGTCAGTGCTCCAAGGCTGATGGGGCTAGAGAGCCAGTTTGGTACGCACTCGCGTCAAGGGGCTTCGCCGGTTTGTGGTTGCCTTGCTGCATGGCGGATGCGGTCCGCCAATTCGCATATCTCGCACGCCATCGCTAACCGTTGACGCCAATTGACGGGAATGCCTTCGTAACCGTAGTATGCTCCGGCCAACTGTCCGTAGATCGCCCCAGTCGTGTCGGCGTCATCCCCTAGATTGACCGCGAGTAGCGCGCCATCTCGAAAGTCGTTCGACTTGTGAAATGCCCATAGCGCAGCTTCGAGCGACTTTACGACATATCCAGATCCTTTGATGAGCGACGTAACACCATCGGTTTGATTCCGCAACGATCTACGAGTTTCCTCAGAGAGGTACGAAGTATCTCGGAAGAACGACTCCGGCGGGTTATTTTGCTTGAACGAACCGTGCGCGACCTCGGCGACGTTCTTAGTTAAAGGTGCATCGACCCAATGATTTTCGACCGGCGAATAAGCGCTTGCAAGCAGAGAGTCCTTGTCAACGCCATTCAACGCACCGACGAGAAGTCCGGAGAAGTAACGGCACGCGTCCACCGCTTCAGTCGCTCCGTGGGTGACGCGCGAGCTCTGAGCACTCATCTCGATCGCTCCGGCGGCATCTCCGGCGAAAAACATCGGCACCGGTGCGAGACGCATTAGTGAACCGTTGCCGGCAGTATCGGCTGCGGTTGAACCAGCATATGGATCCCCGGTGCGCACGTAGCGCGTCAATGCGACATCCGTCGCGTAGCCAATGTCGAAGCATGCACCAGTCGATGACATGTAGCCTTCATCGCGCCATCGCACGTAACGGCGCATCTGATCGTGCGCACCGAACCCATTCGACTCGATCAAGCTGGCGGATAGGCAGAGTGCCATGGACGTATCGTCGGTCCATTGGCCGGGTGCCAAATCGAATGGGCCGCCACCGCACATGTCATTTATGGGTTGAAATGTTCCGGGTTCCCTGAACTCGAGCGTCGTGCCCAAGGCGTCGCCGACAGCCAGACCGACCAAACAACCGCGATACCGGGAATGAATACCACCGGACGTCTTCACCATCGCGTGTTCGCCTGCGGTTCTGTCATGGGATCAAGGATTCCCGTGTTGACAACGAGAGAGTGCAGGACCGAGGTGAATTTATCTCGGTCGGAGACTGGCTGCCGATGCAGGATTCGAACCTGCGCTCCCAGATCCAGAGTCTGGTGTCCTACCACTAGACGAATCGGCAACTTTCCGCTCACCAGAATCGTATCACGCGACGAATTGCAGCACCCACTGCAGTCCTCCGGCACAGACGTTTTCCTGACTCCTTGTGCCGCATTGTCGTGTATACTGCGCCAAAACGATGCTATGGCGTCGCGCTCTGCCGATGTGGAAGAGCAGATGATTCGGTTCCGCGTCGGTTCGTGTGGACCGAGGCAAAACCCGAAAACGGGTGCAAGGAGTTGATTGTCGTGGATATGAAACTTAAGGGTCGCTTCATTGTCGCTCCGTTCGTCGCCATTGCGGCCGTCGTCGCGTTGGCATGCGGCGAGTCAGAACCGGTCATTCACACGGTGGTGGTTGAGCGGACTGTGGAGGTGGAGCGAACTGTGGAGGTTACCGAGGTCCAGACGGTAGTGGTGGAACAGACGGTGGTTGTCGAAGCGACGCCCACCGCTGAACCACAGCCGACCGCGGAACCGGCCCCCGCCAGCATGGAGCTGCCACAGACGGAATCGCCCGCCGGGACGTTGGTGATGATCCCCGAAGGTGTGGCACCCGGGGTTGGCATTAATCGCTCGCAAGCACCTGAGTCGCTAATGTACTGGGGCGTCAGTGAGCAGTTGTTCCGTCCGAATGACGATGGCACATTGGTAGGCCCGTGGCTCGCCGAAAGTTGGGAGGTCAACTCCGACGCATCACAAGCGACGATCAAGATCCGCAGCGGGGTGCAATTCCACGGCGGATGGGGCGAACTCACCGCCCACGACGTTGCATGGAGCCTGAACGACACCAACGCCGCAGTGACACCTGAGAGTATCCACGGTCAGGCCGGCGACTTCGCAGCCTTTATGGACGAAGCCGAGGCGACCGATGATCGAACGCTGATTCTCAACTTCAACGCGCCTGAGCCGCGCTGGACCACTCTGCTATTCAACCAAGCTGGCGACGCATTCGGCATCTTCTCTAAGAAGGTTTACGACGACATGGGTGCCGATTGGATGCGCGAAAACATCATCGGAACCGGTCCATACACCGTTCAAGAGTGGCGACAGTCCGACTCAGCGACGCTGATCGCGGCTGACGAACATTGGGACAAGACGGCGGAAGTACCCACATTGCGATTGATCGACGTCCCGGAGACGGTGTCCCGCATATCCGCGCTGCGTTCCGGCGGTGCCGACTGGGCAGTGCTGCCCGTCCGCGAGATCGGACCGTTGGCACGTGACGGATTCAAAACCCTCACGACCGGTCGGCAGAGCGGCGTGCCATTGAACATGGCCGGCAACTACTGGGAGACGACTCAGGTGAAGACTGGCGAAGAGATTCAGCACGTCACGTTTGTCCACGACATTCCTTGGATCGGTAACCCGCACAAACCCGAGGACGGCAACAATCCGGCTGGCATGGACGACATGGAGCAGGCAAGGCTGGTTCGCTGGGCGATCGCACTTTCGATTAACCGCGAACTCGTCAACGAGTCGCTATACGGCGGAAATGCCTCCGAGTACCACGTGGGCATGTACCACGTTGTCGATCCGGACTGGGACGATCGCTGGCGGATCCCGTACGACCCGGCTTTGGCCAACG
This sequence comes from Dehalococcoidia bacterium, assembly GCA_965221625.1. GTDB lineage: Bacteria > Chloroflexota > Dehalococcoidia > Lucifugimonadales > Lucifugimonadaceae > Bin127. The sequence continues at coordinate 1,725,535 of OZ244903.1, read as the reverse complement.
AATACCTCGATATGGCAGGGTATCCAAAAGACGAGGACGGCAAGCGTTTCGACATGCCGATATACGCCTTCACGTCTGTGCGTGATTGGGCCGAAATTGCTGACACTGCGGCTGGTTTCATCAACCAACTCGGCATCGAAACCAACATCGTGAAAGTCGCTTACTCCATCGTCCGTCCGAGTTTGGTGGCACGGAGCACGACGACACCGGCAACTCAGTGGTGTCGATCTGACCTTTGGAAACCATACGACTGGGTGACGGGTGAAGAGGAGACCAGCTTGACTCGAGGCGGGTTCGGATGCCACATGGAGATACCGTTCATCCTGGAAACGGTGCAGAAGGTGGCTGCTGAATCCGATCCTGCCAAGCGCACTGAGTACAACATCGCGCTCGCGGATTACCTCTACGAACAGCAGCTGAAGATTGGCATCATCGCGTTGCCATTCGTTTCGGCATACAACCCGAACGCCATCGCCGAATGGAATATGCGACCTGGTCCACAGGCTCCGCACACCTCACCGGAATTGATAGTTCCGGCGAGATAAACGGGAAATCCTCAATGGACGAAATCGCCCCGGCATCGCCGCCAACCGGCAGTCGGGGCGATTGGCAAATTCGCGGAGACGCGCCGGTGTACGCCGTAACTTAGGATTCGAAGCGATTCTAGGTTGGTCAGGCGACCGGGACGCGTTGATGCCGAACTTTCACCTACGTTGAAGAATGCGGACCTTCATCATACGACGCTTCTTGGCAGGAGTTCTTTCGATTCTCGCCGCGACGGCGATCGTTTTCGGACTTTCTCGAGCTGCCGGTGATCCACTGCTCCTTTACGCCAAGCCGGGCGGGTACGGCGTGACTCCAGAACAAGAGCAGGCACTCAAGGAGAAGCTTCGATTGGACCGCCCACTGGTGATCCAGTACTTGCTCTGGTTAACCGACATTGCGCGCGGTGATTTCGGCAAGACCCTTCTCGCCGAGCAACAGGTTACGCGAGTGGTCGGGGAGAAGATGGGTGCGACGGTGCAGTTGGCGATCGTTTCCTGGATCTTGGCTACGATCATGGGCGTGCCATTGGGGATCCTGTCAGCGACGATGCGGGGCACAGTTTGGGATTATCTCGGACGCGCTTACGCGCTGGTCGGGCAATCGCTGCCAACGTTCTGGCTCGGGTTGATGTTGATCTTGATATTCAACAAGAACCTAGATTGGTTGCCGTTCGGGACGCGCGGTGCCGGCGGGGTAAATTTCTTCGAATGGGAAAACCTCCGCTACTTCGTCTTGCCGTCTTTCGCGGTAGCCTGGGGTGCCGCCGCCGTCTACCTGCGTTTGACGCGCTCCGCGATGTTGGAAGTGCTCGATTCGGAATTCGTGAAGTTGGCACGCTCGAAAGGCGTTGGGCAGACGAAAATCGTCTGGAAACATGCATTCCGCAATGCATTGATTCCGCCGTTGACCGTCTCATCACTGATGATGGCGGGACTAATCACCGGCAGCGTCGTTGTGGAATCGGTATTCGCCTGGCCCGGTCTCGGACGGTTGGCGGTACAAGCAGTGCAGGACAACGACTTCCCGATCTTGACTGCGACCGTTCTCTTCTTCGCGGCGGTGTTCGTGTTCGTCAACTTCCTAACCGACGTGCTCTACGCATTGATCGATCCGAGAATCCGCTACTGATCAGAGTTTCAGCGATCTGATGGCAACCGAGACAACAACCGCGACATCGCCGTCGGCACAAACGACTGCCGCACCAACTGTCCGACCGTTCCGGATGACGCCGGCGTCAATCTGGTTCGCGCTTCGACGTTGGCCCATCATCCCGGCGGTGATCTTGGTGCTTCTAGTGGTTACCGGAGTCTTCGCGGATCAACTGGCTCCGTACGACGATATTGAACAGGACATCCGATTCCGCAACGCCCCGCCGCGAATCTTCAACACCAACTCCGACTATTGGGATGATCAAGACTATTCACAAGCGATGTTCCGGGCGGAGGACAGCGAGGGCAAGGATCCTGCGAACCGTTTCATCCTCGGTGCAGATCATGTCGGTCGAGACGTATTGAGTCGCATCATATTTGGGGCGCGGATCTCGCTGGTAGTGACCTCGGTTGCGCTCTTTTCTGGGCTAATTCTAGGCGTCGCTATTGGGCTCGTGTCGGGATACTACGGTGGCATCATCGATGAGATATTGATGCGCATGGTCGACATCTGGTATTCGGTTCCGTTCTTGTTGCTTGCCATGGTGGCTGTGATCATCTTCGAAGCCAGCCTCAACCTCATCATCGCGTTGCTCATACTGCTCGCTTGGAGCGGGTATGTCAGGAATCTGCGAGGGGAGGTGTTGAGCCTTAAGGAACGCGACTTCATAGCATCGGCACGGGTAGCAGGTGCATCGACATTGCGAATAATGTTCAAACACCTCTTGCCCGGCTTGGTGAACACCATATTCGTCATAGCCAGCCTGCGGGTAGGGCAGTTGATCCTAGCCGAAGCATCGTTGAGTTTTCTCGGGGCAGGCATTCCTGGTCCGACGCCAGCGTGGGGAGTGATGATCGCGGACGGTCGGGAATACGTAGAGTCCGCTTGGTGGCAGACGGTGTTTCCGGGGACCGCGATATTCCTCGTCGTTCTCGCGTTCAACTTCCTCGGCGATTGGATTAGAGACCGCCTGGATCCGCGACTGCGCCAACTCGATTAAACCGACACCATAACCAGCACCGTCCGATCTGACGCATCCGGTGTCGAACTTTGGCAGCGTAGTGAGGGGATTTACGCTTCGAAGCCTTCGAGGAGTTCGTCGATGGCACCCTGCAGATCGGTGATGCTCAGATAACCTCGGTGAATGTTGACGATGTCGTGATTGTGGTCGAGAAAGTAGGTTGTCGGTGCTGAGGAGATTTCGTAGGCGATGTGGATCGCGCCGCCGACATCGACGATCGATGGATAGGTCGCACCGATGCTTTCCATAAAGCTGTCACCATCAGCTGGTGTATCCAAGCCAACCGCTTGAATGCCGACGAAAACCAGCTTGTCTTTGCCGTACTCTCCTAGCAACTGGTACGAATACTCGAAGTTCGGCATTTCTGCACGACATGGTGGGCAGGACGGGAACCAAAAGTTGATCACGACCGGCTTCCCTAGGTGCGATCTCAGATCGAACATGCCGTGATGCAAGGTCTCGCCGCGGAAACCGGGGGCGTCACCCAAACCGTCGACGGTCTCACTGCGCGCAAACTGCCGCTCCGGCGCGGCGTGCTCAATCTCGCCCGTTACGATGTCAGAGGTTACTTCCACTCGATCAATCTCCGGTTCGCTGTCATTGATGCTCGCCGTAGTCTCAGCCAACTCTTGGACGATGGACGCCAGGTTTTCCTTGTCGATTGCCCCCTGCCACACGCGGAATTCGTTGTGGTCGCGATCCAAGAAGACAGTAGTCGGGTAGGAGAAGATGTTGTACTTGATTTGGATTGATGACTTGTTGTCGGGAAGACCGGCAAAGGTTACACCAATCTCATCGAATAGAGCAGCACCGTCTTCAATCGAGTCGAGGCCGAGTTGCTGGATGCCCACGAACTCGACGTCGCTACCAGAAGGGGTGCCGAACTCTTGATAGACCTCTTCGAAGTGCTCCAACTCGGCGCGGCATGGCGGACAGGACGGGAACCAGAAGTTGACGACGATCGGTTTGCCCTGTAACTGGCGCGTGTCGAACGTGCCGTGGGAGAAGGTGGTGCCGTAGAAGCCCGAAACATCACCAAATCCGTCGACAATCCCGGAATCGAACGATTCGGGAAGGGTTATCGGAACTCCAGATGATGCTGCAATTGGATCGACCTCGGTTACCGGATCGGTAGATTCAGTCGGTGTTTCTTCGGATCCGCACGCGCCAATCAACGCCACCACTGTTACCGCTGCCATTGCGGCGAATATCCATCGGGGTCGCTTACGTGAACTCATCGGTTTACCGCCGTCACAGATTCAGTTGCATTACGCAAGATGATACGCCTCGACCAACTTGCTAGATGCTTCTGTGGCGCGATAGATGATCACGAGTCTTCAGTGAGGTCGGATTCCATCATGTCGAGTTGATCTCGGATCGCGTCAGCCACTCCCGCTACGGGGATTCGCACCTGCTGCATCGTGTCTCGATGTCGGATGGTAACTGCGTCATCAGATTCCACGGTGTCGAAATCGACGGTGACGCAAAGCGGCGTGCCAATCTCATCCTGGCGGCGGTATCTGCGACCGATACTTTGTGTCTCGTCATACTGCGTGCTGTACCGTGAGCGCACAGCGTCGTAAACTTCACGCGCCTTAGGGGTGAGTTTCGGATTGCGAGATAGGGGCAGGACCGCCACTTGATATGGGGCGATCCGAGGGTGAAATCGCAACACGACGCGTTTGTCGTTGGCGGCCTCGTCTTCGTCATAGGAGTCGATTAGAAAGGCGAGTGCTGACCTGTCTGCTCCCATAGCCGGTTCAACCACAAAAGGCACGTATCGCTTGTTGTTGGGTTGATCGTAGTAAGAGAGGTCTTTGCCTGACTTTTCGATATGTGCCTTCAGATCGTAGTCGGTGCGATTGGAGATGGTCTCGAGTTCGCCCCAACCCCACGGGAACAGGAATTCGACGTCAGCACTTCCCTTCGAATAGTGTGGTAATTCATCAGCACCGTGCTCTCGCACACGCAGCTTCGACCGTCGGATGCCGAGATCCGAGAACCAGTCCATCGAGAAGTCGATCCAGTAGCGATGCCACTCTTCATCGGTGCCCGGTTCACAGAAGTACTCCATTTCCATCTGCTCGAACTCGCGCGTCCTGAATGTGAAGTTGCCTGGAGTAATCTCGTTGCGGAACGACTTGCCTTGTTGCGCGATACCGAATGGGATGCGGACGCGACTGCTGTTGACGACGTTGTCGAAGTCCACGAACATCGCCTGTGCAGTCTCGGGCCGTAGATACACGACATTGTCGCCGGTGTCGACTGGCCCGATGTGTGTGCGGAACATCAGATTGAAGTTGCGCGGATCGGTCAACTCGCCGCCGCACTCGGGGCAAGAATCGCCTTCTAGCGTGTCCGAGCGATGCCGCAGGTGGCAATCGCGGCACTCGACGAGAGGATCGGTGAAGCTGTCGACGTGACCGCTCGCAACCCAGACGTTAGGGTGCATGAGAATCGAGGCGTCGATTCCGACAACGTCCTCGCGATCTCGCACCATCGACTTCCACCACTGGTCCTTGACGTTTCGTTTCAACTCACTGCCAACGGGGCCGTAATCGTATAGGCTTCCGAGTCCGCCATAGATTTCGCTGCTCTGGAATATGAACCCGCGGCGTTTGCAAAGGCTCACGATCGTGTCCAACGGAACGTTGTCTAGATTTCGTTTCACTTTTTGGAACCAAGCATTGAATGTGAAGAACCGCGCGCTTTCGCGCGTCAGAATGTGATGGTCACACTATTCCAGTTTAGCCAGTGCGACTGACGAAACTTGAACGTGCAATGAAAAACCGTGAATCAGAGGCCGGACTTCATCATCTCGACTGCGAACCAAAGTGCCATGGCTCCTCCGCGATCGTCAAGGCCGGTGACTGAGTCGCGGATTACGTAGTCGTTCAAGGTTGCCAACGGGCCGGTACCGACGCAGACGCGCGTCACGCCGCCGCGGTCGTCAATGCCATCCGAGACGCCTCGCCATGCCAACTTCAATGTGTCCGCCCAATCCTCGCGCGCCAACCATTCGTGCCGAATGCCGAGAGCGATGGAGATTCCGATCATCGAGGTCGAACTGTGCTCCGTGTACGTTTCAGGCATATCGACAACCTGACGCCACATGCCGCTGTCCGCATCTTGGTGTTTCCGCAATCCCGACAAGTGCTCAATGTGACGATCGATCAATCGGTTCCTCAGTTCGCCCTCGTAAGATACCAGCGTCTCAGCGAATCCAAGTGCCGCGAAACCGTTGCCGCGCCCCCAGAAAAAGGGGGACGACACACAGTGCCAAAAGAGGTCATTCGGTTGCAGCAAGTGATCTGCGCAATCGAGCACAAACTCGGCGGAGAGGGCAGCATATCGTCGATCATTGGTCAACTTCGTGGCACGTTGCAACACGGTGGCAGCGAAAAACATGTCCTCAACCCGATAATCTCGGTCCAAGACGCTCCGCCAACCGTCGACGTCTCGAATCATGAACCGATCCGCCGTTGAGACCATCAACGAACGGTATCTTTCGTCGTCGGCCAGCAGCGACGCCCAATTAACTCCGGCGTAGTTGGCCGTGCCATCTTCTTCACCAAAGATTGCATCCTGCGAGTCGACGTATGGTTGGGTGATCTCTTCGATTTCAGCGCGCGGATCGGGATATGAACCGTCGCATCGGTGCAGCGCAAGACGCTCTGTCAACGCCACGCCTTGCGTGTAGACAACAGGCCGACCTAATTTGTGCCCGTATACGTCCGCCAACGCGAACGCTTTCGATTTGGCGTCACTGAAGATCGAACTCATTGCAGTCCTCGGGTTTCGGTTGTGCTAGCAGCGACCTTAAGCGATGGCGGGGCCGGACGTGTTTCAACGGCAATCTGCCGTATCATTTACGCAGATTGAATCTTACATGCATACTCGAGCACCACGGGAGCGACAATCCATGGCGTCTACAGCACAGCAACTGGATGGCAAGAGTGCGTTAGTCACTGGGGGCGGCAGAGGCATCGGACGCGGGATTAGCATGATCTTGGCTTCGCGCGGTGCCCAAGTATGCGTGTCAGACATCGACACCGCGTCCGCCGAACAGGTTGCCGCAGAGATCAACGAAGGTGGCGGCGATGCCTTCGCTACGGGTGGCAACGTAACGGACATCGACTCGATCTCCGAGGTCGCTAACGGTGCCGTCGAGCGTTTCGGCAAACTCGACATCTGCGTCCCCAACGCCGGCGTCATCGGCGGCCCCGACTTCATGTCCCGTAAGGACTACGTTCCCGAGGATTGGGACTCGACTTGGCATGTCAACGTTCGGGGAGTCGTCAACACGGCCGACGCGGTGCTGGACCACATGAAGGAGCGGCGTTACGGCAAAATCGTCATCATCGCTTCCCACGGCGGCCGCGAGCCGCGAGGCGTTCCTGACACCGGACGCGGCACATCACAAGGCCCGTACATGGTGTCTAAGGCTGCGGCGATCCAATGGACACACTGGTTGGCGATTCAGGTAGGGCAGTTCAACATTAATGTCAATGCCGTGTGTCCCGGGCGGTTATGGACTCCGATGTGGCAGGCGATTGCACAGAACCACAAAGAACTCAATCCCGATCTAGTTGACATGTCAATCCGCGACATCTTCGACTCTCAGATAAAGGGCACGATGCCCTTAGGACGCGAGCAGACTCCTGAAGACATCGGCAAAGCCGTCGCCTTCCTAGCATCTGACGACGCATCCGAGATTACCGGACAAGCGTTAAACGTCAATGGCGGCGCAATCATGAACTAACGAGCACCCATACCCAGTTCGGATCGTCAAAACCCGAATCCCATGGAGTCATGCGCATGGCAGAGATCGCAACCACAGTTGAAACCACGATCAACCGACCTCCGGATGAAGTTTTCGCTTGGGTCACGGAGGCCGAAAACCAAGTCCATTGGATGAACGGTGTCAAAGACGTGAATTGGGTCCGCAGGCAGGAAGTCGACATGCCTCGCCCGCAAGACACCTGGGCGACGGTCTACGAATACCGCGGCAAACCGAACAATATCGTTATGGAAGTCGATGTCTGCGACCCTAGGACTCGCACTTTCGAGTTCCACACCATCGAAGGCCCATTCCCAATAAGGGTCGTTTACCAATGTGAGCCGTCCGGCGACGGCACATTGTTCCGCATGAACCTGACCGGGTTGTCGGACGGCGCAATCACCGCCTTCATGTTCAAAGCACTGCCTTTGTTGATCAAGCCGATGATGCGACGCCAATACGAAGGCGAACTAGCGACCCTCAAATCGAAGATTGAAGACAGCTAGATTAATCCTCCTTCACATCGACTCGCCAGAGAACGGCGCACAAGGAGTCCCATGAACGATCGCGAGCTAATGTTCACGCCGGCGCATGAGCAACGTCGGATGATGCTTGATGGCGAGATCTCCTCAATCGAGTTGACCGAAGCGTGTTTCCGTCGCATTGAGGCACTCGACTCGCAACTCAACGCCTTCATCACGCTGGATCGCGAAGGCGCGTTGGCCACTGCCGCAGAACGGGATCGCCAGATCGCGAGTGGAAACGAACTCGGGGCGTTGCATGGTGTGCCGATATGCGTCAAGGACCTCGAAGTAACTAACGGCTTGAAGACGACGCTCGGATCGTCGGCATTCGAGGATTGGGTCCCTGACTTCGATTCTGCGGTCGTCGAGCGATTGCGCTCCGCCGGAGCAGTGATTGTCGGCAAGACGAATACTCCCGAGTTCGGCAACTCAGGTCAGACTTACACCGACATCTTCCCGAGTGCCAACAACCCGTGGGATGTGACGCGCCATCCAGGCGGTTCAAGCGGAGGTACATCGGCAGCAATCGCGTCGGGTATGTGCTCTCTGGGCACCGGCACGGACGGCGGGGGATCGGTACGGCTCCCAGCATCATTCGTCGGTATCTTCGGACACAAGCCAACGCACGGGCGCACGCCACGCTATGGCGGACGGTCGATGCCTTCGTACAACTGCACCAGCACGTCGGGACCGATGTCGCAAGACGTCCGCTCTTCAGCCGTCATGCACACAGCAATCTCAGGCCACGATCCGCGAGACCCGGGATCACTACAGAGCCCTGTACCCGATTGCCTCGCCACGCTCGAAGACGGGATTTCCGGGATGAAGATCGGTTTCTCGCTAGACCTCGATTACGCTTACGTAAACGACGACGTGGCGAAAGTGACCGAGGAGGCACTCAAGGGATTCGAGGATGCCGGGGCTGTCATCTCGGACGTTGGCATCAACTTTGATCCGGTTCCTGCAACGTACTGGTGGACGGTATGGACGGCCGGACAGGTGGCGATGTACGGTCATCTTGCCGAGGATCCTGCGATCTCCCTAACGGACTATACGATGGAGATGGTGGAAGCGGGATATCACGTAACCGGCGCACAATATGCATCGGCACTGCGACAAGCGGAGACGCATCGCGTTCAGGTAGGGCAACTCTTTCAGAAATACGACCTTCTCCTAACGCCAACCACAGCTGTGGAAGCTTGGCCGCATCGTCAAGCACCGAAGGTGTTGGGCGGACGGAAGATCGAAGAGGGCATTGCCAATCCGTCCGCGATCCCATTCACCGCTTTGTGGAACATTCTGTGGAATCCGGCGGCGTCAGTGCCTTGCGGATTCAGCGACAACGGGATGCCGCTGGGTATGCAGATAATCGGTCCGATTGACGACGATCCAGCAGTATTCCGGGCTGCACGAGCGTTCGAACTGTCGCGGCCCTGGACCTCGCGACGACCACCAGTGTCTTGATGCCGCGAGGGATGCTGCTTTCGACGTGAAGGAGCATTCGGTGGTTGAACGATACGACGTTGTTGTCATCGGCGGTGGCGTCATGGGTTGCGCTACGCTCCACTATCTCGCCGAACTAGGCATCACCAACACGCTGCTGCTCGAACGCGACACTCTCGCGTCCGGATCGACTGGCCGGTCGATGACAATCCTCCGAATGCATTACTCGAATCACTTCGCTACGGAGATGGCGTGGTGGAGCCGGGAAGTGTTTGAGGACTTTGACAACCGCGTCGATTGTCCGAGTGGATTTCAAGAAACAGGATGGGTGCTGCTGCCGGGAAAGGGCAATGAAGCTGGCGCGTTGAAGAACGTCGAGATTGGCAAGGCGGTTGGCGTCGAAACTCACATTTTGTGCGTTGACGAGGCGAAAGAGCGTTGGCCGTTTATCGACTTCAAGGACCAACCGTTCGTCGTCTCAGAGCCGCGATCAGGCTTTGCAGATTCGCACCTCGTCACCTCTGGGTTCGCAAACTCGGCCCGATCCAAAGGCGCAACTGTCAGATTAGGTGAGACGGTTAGCGAATTCATGCGCAGCGGTCATACAGTGGTCGGCATAAAGACCGATCAATCGGAGATTTTTGCTGACAACATAGTCCTGACTGCCGGCCCATGGACCAATGAACTGCTAGATCGGCTCAATCAACCGCTTCCTCTCAAAACCGTTCGCCACCAGGTTCTTCGTTTGCAGCAACAACCCGGATTCGGTGACGCAGCTGAGTCATTCCACCCAATCGTCGTGGACATCCCATCGGGACTTTCGATACGTCCTGACACTGGCGGTCATGCATTGGTTGGTTTTCGCGAAGACGAAGTAGACGCGCACAACTACAACCGCGGCGTCGATTCAACGCATGCGATCGAGGGATTAGAGATTGTCAGCTCACTGATCCCGGCGTACGAGCAATCTCGAATCGCTGGCGGATGGGCCGGTCTGTTCACGGTTTCACCAGACTGGAATCCAGTGGTCGACCGCGTGCCCGGTCTCGAAAACGTGGTCATTGGTGCCGGTTTCTCGGGCCACGGATTCAAGATTTCGCCGGCAATCGGCCTTTCGTTAGCCCAACTCACAACTGGCGAAAGCGCACCGACGTTCGATCTGCGACCAACCCGGTTTTCGCGCTTTGAGGAGGGAGACCTGCTCAAGTCGTCTTACGGCGGCACAGTGTTTGCTTAATCACGCAAGAATGCCATAGATCAATCCGGCGACAGCACCGAACACGAGGTGTGCCACGAACAACTCTGCCGCGGCCGAGCTCGATGCCCTTAACGCGAACGGGCCGGGGTTTGGAATCTCGCCTTTGCGTACTCGAGGATGCAAAATCCGCAGGTAAGTGAACGTTGTACCCGTCAGGATCCACAAGCAAACAGCAGCAATGACACCGACCAACCATTCTGACGCATCAAGCTCGAACGCATAGATCACCGCTGAGGCGAAGACGCCATAGAAGATTCCCACAAAGACCGCCAAGGCGCAACCCAAGATCCACGACAAGTTGCTAGCAGAGCCAGAAACCACGAACGTGCCGATCAACCGTAGCAAGTCAAAGCGTCTATCGCGTCGATCAAGCTGCCTCCAAACCTCAGCAACTACGACCGCACAAATCGATCCAAAAGCCCCCGCAGAGAGTGCGGCGGGAAAGCTGAATTCGCCCGCAGATTCTGGCAAAGTCGTCTACCAGTCGGCCACAGAGCCGTCTTCAAAGTACGATTCGCCACCCAACTCGCGGTGGTATCCGGTCGCCTCGCCGCCGTACTCCTTCGTTGCCGCCGTGTCATCCACTTCGACGCCCAACCCTGGCGCATCCCAGAGTTCAATGTGACCGTCAGTCACTTTCCAGTCTCGTTTGATTAAACCATTACCCAATGCGGCGTCTACTTGCTCTTGGACTAGGAAGTTCGGCACTACCGCATCGACCGTCATGCAAGCCGCGAGGGCCAAGGGGCCGATGGCGCAGTGAGGCATGATGTGCTGATAGTAGATTTCGGCATAATTGGCGATCTTTTTCAGCTCCGTAATGCCACCGCAATGCGCCACGTCCGGTTGCAACAGCGAAACGCATTGCTGCTCAATGACGCGCCGAAACTCCCACCGACTCAACAACCTCTCACCAGTGGCGATAGGGAAGGGAACGTGGTCGGAGACGAGTTTCAAAGCATCCTCGTTCTCTTGTGGCACCGGTTCTTCTACGAACATCGGGCGCATGCCTTTCAGCTCATTGCAGACCTCAATTGCAATGCCGGGAGCCATCTTGCCATGGAAATCGAAGCACAACTCGACGTCATCGCCGACCCACTCTCGCATCGTGTACGCCATCTCAACGAACTCGTCAATTCGAGACGGTGGTTCGTGAGCTCGCCAAAAGCCAGGTGGCCCGGACTTGAATGCGGTGTATCCGCTCTTGCTGAGCATGTCCAGCCGAGCCTTTGCGGATGCCAAATCCTCATCCTTCATGCTGCGGATACCCCAGTGGGCGTAGACGCGGATGCGATCCCGAACATTGCCTCCAAGTAGCTTGTAGCTAGGAACGCCGTAGTGCTTGCCGGCGATGTCCCAAAGGGCCGCGTCCAACCCGGCGATTGCCGACATGTTGTGCGCCCCGCCACGGAAGAATGACGAACGATACATTTGCTGCCAGTGATGTTCAATCCGCAGCGGATCTTTGCCGATCAGGTATCCCGAAAACTCTTCAATGGCTGCCGGCACCGAAAGATGTTTGCCTTCGAGCGTGCTCTCACCCCAACCTTCAATGCCGGTGTCGGTGGTAATTCGCACCAAACGCGTGCGTTGACGAGGCGAAAACTGGTCAATCCGCGTAATCTTCATGGCACTGCCTCCTTGGTCATCGTAGTTTTGATGGAACGACCTACAACTCACGATGTTATCGAAGCGCATAGAGGAGACGGGTCGTCAACCTCCCATCCGGCATTCAACGAAGATCTTCAGTCGGTGCCAGCGAGAATCGCCTCGCATATCTCCAGCGTCGAGATAGAGGTTTCGAGATTGGCTGCCGGTGGCGTAATTCCGGAACCTTTGGAAACGCAGTCGACGAAGTACCTGTCCTGGGCGACTGTGTCGCTCTCCGCATCGTCAGATATCGTCAACTCGCTTCGTTCGCCATTTTGCAGCACCCAACCCGAATTGACGCCTTCGAGGTAAACCGAAACAAACTCTCCGTGCAGTTCGTATCGTTCCAATCTGCCGCCTGCCGTGTAGGCAGAACTGAACTGACATGCCACGCCGTTCGCAAATTCGATTAACGCCGCGTGTACGTCACGATATCCGCTTGCTGTCCGCTTCACCTTGGACACGACATCAGCCAAAGGTGCATCTGCGAAATGCGTAATGATATCGACGGCGTGGATAGGCGATTCCAACAGCATGTGATCGAAGATGACTGGCGAAAAACGGGCGTCTTCGGTGAAGTCGTGGATGTCTTTGTGGAACTCGGCAACGATCTGTCGTAAAGGGCCGGTTTCATTGATTACTTCGATCGCACGGCGAATCAATGGGTTGAATCTTCGGTTGAAAGCAACCATCACTGTTGCGCCATTCCTGGATGCGGCATCGCGAAGTTCCCTGACGCCATCCGCCGACATCGCCGGAGGTTTTTCGATCAACACAGGAATGCCGCGCTCTACCGCAGGCATGGCGGCTTCGCTGTTGAGGTGAGCAGGTGCCGCCACGATGACAGCATCGACTGCGGCATCATCAACCATTTCGGCGGTATCCGTGAATGATTGGAGACCATCATTATCTAGTTCGACGTTGCGTCTCGCCTCATCGGACGCATCGGCGATTGCGACAACCTTCGCAGTGTCAATCGCGCCCAGAGCGAGCAGGTGCGAGCGTCCTCGACGCCCGAAACCGGCGATGCCTATTTTCAAACTCATCTTTGTGCTCCCAGTTCAACACGACTCGGACGATTTCACAATAGACTTTACCCAAGAACGAACGCATCGCCCGGAGACAAGCAATGACAGTCACCGTTATGGACACCGCGAAGATGTCAGGACGCGACGTCCGCATGGCCTCGCGAAGTGGCGAATTCGCGCAACCAACCTCGGGGGCAGCACCGGACATCGTTCAGACCAACGTCGCCATCCTTCCGAAAGAATTCGCTTTCCATTTCCTCGTGTTCTGTCAACGCAACCCGAAGCCGTGTCCAGTCATCGAGGTACTCGAACCAGGCCAGGTCGAAGCGACGTTGTCGGCACCCGGATCCGACATTCGAAGCGACGTGCCGTTGTACCGCGTATATCGAAAAGGGGAACTAGTCGACGAACCGCTCAATATTGATGACTATTGGCGCGATGACCTGGTCGCATTCCTTCTCGGTTGCAGCTTCACCTTCGAGCATGCGCTGATCCGCAACGGCGTCAATCTTCCTTACTACGGCACCGACAAGAACGTGGCGATGTACAAGACCAATATCGAAACCGCACCCGCAGGTCCGTTCAAAGGACCGATGGTGGTGACGCATCGTTGGATACCGCGCGACAAGGTCGTTAGGGCTGTGCAGGCTACCTCACGATTCCCTGCGGTACACGGCGCACCGGTGCACATCGGCGATCCCCTGGAAATCGGTATTGAGAATCTGTCTTCACCCGATTTCGGGGATGCGTGGCAACCCGAAGCTGTTGACGACGTCTCGATGTTTTGGGCTTGTGGCGTAACCCCGCAAGCCGTGGCGATGGCATCGAAACCGGAACTCATGATTACGCACGCTCCGGGATATATGTTCGTCACCGATCTGCACGACGAAGACTTGGCGGTTCTTTGACAATCCGCACCGCCGCCGATGCAGAAGAAGGCCGAGAATATGGATGCTCTAATTCAGGATCAAGCGATTTCGCGCATTGAAGACATCGTCTTGCAGGACGACATCCGTGGAATGACCGCACTGAAACCTCACATGCCCTCCGGGTACATGGACGCCTGCGCGAATCTGCTCCTTGATCATCCAGGGAAGGTGTTGATCGTTACCGGTTTCTACATCATGGCTGCGAAGGCGACCGAAACGGACGGCCCACCTGGTGCCGTTGCCATCGGTGACGCGCTTACGAAACTCGGCAACGACGTGGCATACGTAACCGACGAGTTGTCCTCGCCGGTCGTGCGGTCGATTGCGTCGCCCGATCACGAGGTAATCGAGTTCCCGATTGCTAATCACTTCGATTCTGCGAACTTTGCTAATGAACTGTTCCAAGAACATGCACCGACTGCGTTGGTTGCGATCGAACGCGCCGGTTTAGTTGGCGACGGCACCTATCGCAATTTCCGAGGCGTCGACTTCACGCCTTACAACGCCAAGATTGATCATCTGTTCGATCAACACCCGTACTCGGTAGGCATCGGTGACGGCGGCAACGAGATCGGAATGGGCAACCTGCAAAACGTGATTCCGACCATTGAGCACGAGTTCCTCCCAAAGAATCCGTGCGTAACGACTACTACGGAACTGATAGTCGCCAGTTGCTCAAATTGGGGCGGTTACGGCCTAATCGCCGCACTCTCAATCAAATCTGGCACAGACCTCTTGCCGTCAGTTGAAACCGGCAAGCAGATGGTGCGGGACATCGTCCAAGCCGGGGCAGTCGAAGGCATGAGCGGCGAATCCAAGGAGTGGGTAGACAATCGCGATCTGGACGGCGATTCTGTTTGCCTTCAGGATCTGCACGCTCTGCTGGACGAGTTGGGCGTCGGATAACGCAAACCGGGCACGTAGACCGTCGCCCGTGCCGTGTAGCGACTTCTCCTGAGATTCATCGGCGTCTTCTATCGCTGACGGTTTCGCGCACCAGCGTCACCAGTGCCACCGCACCAACTACAGCGACGCCACCCGTGAACCAAGTCGCCGAGGCCAGTGCCAGCACCTGCGCCACACCTCCAATCAACGGAGGTCCGACGGCCCCACCGACGTCGGATATGAAACGCCAAACACCTAAGAACTCTCCGGGATCGTGCAGAGGTGCGAGATCGGACCCGAGCGTGAGCACGAATCCGCTGCTAAGTCCGTTCCCAAGCCCGGCGAGGACGCCGGCAAGCATCAACATCCCGAAGCCGTCGGCGAACGGCAGCAACGACAGTCCCATCCCCATGACGAGTAGTGCAGGGACACCGACGTACTTGCGGCCAAATCGATCCATCGTCCAACCAACGATCGGGAACATTGTGGAGTCGACAGCGTACGAAGCTGATGCTACGTACCCTATCTGATCGACTTTCAAACCCATCTCGTCACCCCAGACAGGTATAAGGAATTCGCGCGCGGCTCGAATGAACTGCAGGATGACGGCGACGGTTCCCGCCGTTGCGAAGTCGCCGCGGTGCGCGTACAGCGTTGTTCCGATGCTCTTGACAACGTTGCGATGCCCTCGTGGATCGACGCGGTCGCCGCCAGTCTTGCGCATGGTGTAGAGCACGAGCAGTCCTGTCAGCAGGGCGATGACGGCTTGCGCGTAGAACGGTGCCCGCAGACTCACGTATTCGGCCAGCAAACCTCCCATGATCGGACCGATGATTGCCGCGACGCGACTCATGCCTCCGTAGAGCGATAGTGCTTTGCCTCGATGCCTGATTGGCACCGCGCCGGCGATGTAGGCGTGCCTCGAGATCATCCAGAACGCGAAGCTGGCTCCCGCAGCGAATCTCGCGAGGAATAGCAGCGTGAAGTTGGGACTGTTCGCTGCCGCCACCGCGGCGACAGCGAACAACAGGATGCCGACGAGCATCGTCCTCCACATACCAAACCGTGAGACTAGCACCCCGGCAGGCACGTCGCATGCGAGTGTGCCGAGATGTTTCGCACCGACCGCCAATCCGACCATCACGTCAGTCGTCAGAAGTTCATCGCGCGCGAATATCGGCAGTACCGGGATGAGTACTCCTTGTCCCATCGCCAGAAGAAATGCCGGCGCATAAACTGTTGGAATCAGACTCCTAATCGAGAACGGGCGCGACGCGACCGGCTTCGACGCGATTAGATTCGTTTCGGACGACGTCTCAATCTCCTGAAGAATTGACTCGAACCCAGTTGATTCTATGCTGTGGCGCGTTGATCGAAACCAATCAAAACGATGCAAGAGTCGTCGGTTAAAATCTAGACAGGTAACGTCAAGAATGTGCGGCGCAGTAAGTGCGCGAAGTCGCAGATGAGTCAACTCTCAACTGCGCCATTCGTAGAACCGATAGCCGCAACGAAACCGAGTTGGAGCCACAACTATGTCTGACATCGCATCACGAGGGTATGCAGATCCCGATGCGCTCGTATCTACTGCGTGGGTCGCCGAGCACGCTAACGACCCCAGCATCCGCGTCGTCGAATCAAACGAAGACCCGCTCTTGTACTCGGCGGGGCATGTTCCCGGAGCCGTGGAGATCGACTGGGCCGCAGACTTGAACGATCCGCTTCGCCGGGATTACTTGGATCGCGACGGCTTCGCCGAACTGATGTCTGCCAAAGGTATCTCGAACGATACAACCGTCGTCCTATATGGTGACCGAAGCAATTGGTGGGCCTGTTACGCGCTTTGGATCTTCAATCTGTTCGGACACACAAATGCCAAGATCATGGACGGCGGACGGATGAAGTGGGAAGCTGAAGGCAGAGAGCTAACACGCGACGTGCCGGATATCGAGTCATCAAATTACGTGGCTCCTGAGCGCGACGATTCCCAAATCCGTGCATTCCGGGACCAAGTTCTCGAGCACGTCGAGTTGAGTGGCAAGATGATTGACGTTCGCTCCCCAGAGGAGTATCGAGGACTCCGATTGCACATGCCTGACTATCCGAACGAAGGTGCTGTCCGTGGCGGCCACATCCCTGGAGCCGCAAATGTCCCTTGGGCGACGGCAGCCAACGAAGACGGAACCTTCAAGGATGCCGAGGAACTGAAAGAGATCTACCAAACGAACGCCGGGCTCCACGACGGTGACGACATCATCGTCTATTGCCGCATCGGCGAACGCTCAAGCCACACTTGGTTCGTTCTTACGAGGTTGCTCGGCCTCGATTCTGTTCGCAACTACGACGGCAGTTGGACCGAGTGGGGCAACTCAGTCGGCGTTCCCATCGCGAAGTAACCAAAGCCTCTCCATCAAGGTGTTGCGGAAACCCGGTTCGGACGGCTCCGCAGCACCAGATCGATAGCGGGATGGTTGCGATCGAAAACATACCGGTGCCACTCGCCGAGATTTTGTGCGAGCTCGAGTCACTCGACCGAATCGAACGGGCCCAATACCTGCTCGAGCTATCCGATGAGTTCGTTGAGGTGCCAGAGTCCGTAGCCGCCCGCCCGTATCCGGAGCACCATCGAGTGCCAAAGTGCGAGTCTGAGGCATTCGTTTGGGCTCGGGAGCAACCTGACGGAACTCTCAAGTTCCATTACGCCGTCGAGAATCCATTGGGCATCTCGGCGAGGGCGATGGGGACGATACTAGAAGAGACAATGTCGGGTCAGCCGCTTGAGGCAGTCGCAAATGTTCCAACCGACGTCGTGCATCAGATATTCGGCCGACAGCTCTCGATGGGGAAGGGCGAAGGTCTGGCCGCTATGGTCGAACTGACGACCTATCATGCCCGGCGCAAGTTGAACGGCATCTCGCCTGATTGAGGTTACCTTCGATGCGCCGATGGGTTATTCAAACCCGCGCACCGTACTTCAGTTCGAGAAGTAATTTCTTGGACGCTGCCGCAACTTTGTCGACGGCCTCGTTGAACGCAGCCTCGTTTGCTCGGGAAGGCGCGCGGTAACCGCTAATCTTCCTCACGAACTGCAGAGACGCTGCTGCGATTTCTTCGTCGGAAGCCGGCACGTCTCGCTCTCGCAGTACCTTGATGCTTCTGCACATCGCGCTTCTCCTCATCAGTCATGTTCGACGACGTTCAATGGTTGCGTTTCCGTTCACATTCGAATTAGGGTCCGCGTACTCGTTGATCACGGCGAGGAACCGAGGTCCGAAGCGCACCAACTTCTGCTTCCCGACACCTGAAATGCGCCCGAATCGCAGCAGATCAGCGGGACGTGCGCTCGCCATGTGCCTCAAAGAGGCGTCGGTAAAGATGACGTAGGCTGGGACTCCGTCCTCACGGGCGATCTCGAGTCGTAGTTCCCTGAGCCGATCAAACAGTACTTTGTCTTCGGTCGTCAATGTGATGGCAGGGGTTGCAACCCGTCGATTTCGCGATTTCGATATCGCACGTTCGTCGCGTACCTTGACGGGCAGTTCGATGATGATCTTCTCGCGGGTACGTAACGCTTGCATTCCAGACCTCGAAACTCCAAAGGTCGGGTAGTCTGGATTGTTACGGTAGATGAGCCCAATGGCTTCCAACTGTGCCGCAACCTCGCGGATCTGGGCGTCCGAATAGTCATCGACAATTCCGTACACACTCAGTTTGTCGTGCCCGAAGTCCAGAACGCGAGATGACTGTTTGCCGCGGAGGACGGTGCTCAGGTACGCGATGCCAAAACGTTCATCGGTACGGCGAATTGCCGACATCAGCTTCTGACCGATAATCGTTGCGTCGTGTTCGACGCGGTCTGACAGACATATGTCACAACCGCTGCAATCCGTCGAGGAAACGGTTTCGCCGAAGTAACCAAGAAGATAACGTCGGCGACAGGTCCTCAACTGTGCGAACTGGACGATCCCGTCCAGTTTGGCACGCGCTGCCTCCCGCACCGCCGGATCCTCAATCTCATCAATGAATCGAACCTGGATGAGACGATCGCGGTATGTGTATAGCAACACGCACTCCGACGGTAACCCGTCGCGACCGGCCCGGCCGGTTTCCTGATAGTAGTTCTCGACCGACTTCGGAAGGTCGTGATGGACGATCAAGCGTACGTCTGGTTTGTCGATGCCCATACCGAACGCGATGGTGGCAACGATAACCCGCACCTCGTCATTGATGAATGCTTCTTGCGTCGTTTGGCGCACTTCCGGTTCCAAACCGGCGTGATAGGGAAGTGCTTTGATTTCGTGACGCCGCAGTTCGTCCGCAAGCTCTTCAGTCCTTTTGCGTGTAGAGCAGTAGATGATCGCCGTTTTGCCTTCGTGTTTGCACACCAATTCGACTGCTTGCCGGTAACCCGTTTTCTTGGGTGCCACGACGTACTTCAGATTGGGTCGGTTGAAGCTAGCGACGAACTCTCCCGGCGATTCGAGATGCAACTGGCCAATGATGTCGTCTCGCACTTGAGGCGTTGCTGTTGCAGTTAGCGCGATGAAAGGAACCTCTGGCATTGCACGCCTTAACTCCCCGAGATTGCGATAGTCAGGTCTAAAGTCGTGTCCCCATTCGGAGATGCAGTGAGCTTCGTCAATCGCGACGAGACTCACATCTAACGACGCCAAGAGCCCTTGGAAACTGCCAACTGCGAACCGTTCTGGCGCAACATAGAGAATCTTCAGGTCGCCGGAGCGCGCCTCGTGCGCCACGCGGGAGCTTTCCTCAAAGGTCAGCGTGCTGTTGAGGAACGCCGCAGAGATGCCATTCGATCTCAGCTGGTCAACCTGATCCTTCATCAACGCGATCAACGGCGATACGACCAAGGTAAGGCCCTTCAGTTGTAGGGCGGGCAACTGGTAGCAGAGGGATTTCCCTCCACCGGTCGGCATGACGACGAGTGCGTCGTTTCCTGCCAACACACACTCGATAGCCTCAGCTTGCAGAGGACGAAATTTGTCGTAACCAAAATACCGTTTCAGAAGTTCGAGCACAAAATCGGATTGTACGCGTACCCGGTGCGACGCTTCCACATCTGTGGCGATGCGAGAATAACCGTACTACTAATTGATGGTGGCGGTCTCGACCGAGTTGATTGGAGGCAAAAGGTCGGCGAGCAGGTGCCAATGGTCGCCCTCATCCGCACTGTGATACAGCTGCCCAGTCGAGGTCCCGACGTAAACGCCGGAGGGTTCGAGCGCATCGGCAGCCATCGCATCTCGCATCGCGTGCAGGTACGCGTTGTGTTGAGGCAGGCCATCAGTGAGGGGTTCCCAACTTACGCCTGCATCTCTGCTGCGGAAGACTCGGAACTGCGAATCTGTGACGTAACGAACGCCACCTCCGACGTCGTCGCCAATCGCTTTGTCTTCCGGCAAGACGTAAAGCGTATCGGGATCGTTAGGATGTAATGCCAACGGCAATCCGAATCGTGAAGGCAACCCGTCGCTGATATCGATCCAACTTTCACCGCTGTTGTCGCTACGATACACGCCACAGTGATTTTGCTGATACAGACGTCTCGGCACGGATGCAGTCGCGAGTAGGCGATGAGGACACTGGCCGAGGACGGGGAACCGCTCCGGCATAAAGTCAGCGCGCACCCCGCGGTTCATCGGTTCCCAGCTCTCGCCGCCGTCCAAGCTGCCGAACACCCCGGCAGCCGATATGCCGATCGCGAGACGATTGGGATCTTGCGGGTCGACCACGATGCTGTGCAAGCACATCCCGCCAAACCCAGCCGCCCAGCGATCGCGGGTTTCATGGTGAGTGATCGCCGGCAACTCGCGCCAAGTTGAACCATCGTCCTCGCTCACGAAGAGCGACGCAGGTTCGCCGCCGGCAAGAACCAAGCCATCTTGTGCCTCGCTGCCGGGGGCGATTTGCCACAGACGGTTGAGACTGAACGCGTTTGCCGAGTCAATGGCCGGACCCTTGTCGGGACTAACCCAACTTGCGCCAAAATCGGCGGACCTGTGGATCTGAGGTCCGAATATCGGGTCGTTGACTGCAACGAAAACGTAACCGTCGCCGCGGTCGTCGTAGGTTGCGTGATACACATCGGAACCGGGCCAATGCGGGCCTGACATCCCCCAAACGTCTCTGTCCGTTCCCGCGAAGAAGAGAAACGCACCTTTACGCGTGCCTACCAAAACGACGACGTCGCCGCGGTTAGGATTTGCGGTTCTAGTCAAGACTTCGGTGCTCACAGGATACGTAGAGAGGACGTGGCATCTGATGGCAGTCTAAGAAGCATCAACGTTTCGAGCCATATCGTTGCGCGGTTGACCGCGATGATCAATCAGCAGATTGAGCGGAATGGGACTGATTAACATTTGCATCGCTGGCCGATACCCGATGTGCGACGCGATCAGCCGTCGATGGTCAGACCACCCATCACGACTGAACCGGTGATCACCAAATTCGGCTCAGTTGCGCGTTCGGTGCTTAAGGGGCGGACGTCCTTCGTCTCGCCCATGATCGTCGCATTGTCGAACTCGACGTTCCAGTCAGTTGGCACGCGTACCTTGATCTCGCCCATTACCAAAGTCAAGTCGACGCGGGCTGGCGGATTAGGGATTTGAGCGTCTCGAAGATCGAGTTTTCCGCTACCCATTACCACCTTCATGTCTCCGCCGCTGAACTCCTTGGAATCGATGCGCCGGCTATTCTCGGCCATCACCGTGACGCCGTGTAGATTAGGAGAATCATAGTTTTCAGTCTCGATTACTGGTTCGCTCGTCCGATTGCTTCGAGATCGATTGCTCTTGAATCCTCCGAAGATCAACGCGGCACCGATTGCCATTAACGCCAATGGAAAAACGTTGAGGTCGACGAAAACTAGGATCTGCCAAGCGATGCCAATCGCGATCAGCGTCAAGGGGAAACCCCAGCGTCGGAAACCGCGCTGTACAAGAACCAACACTCCCCACAGAGTGAACAACGACGGTGCGAAACGGAATGCGTTCTCGTCGTCCCATCCGAATGTACCCAAGAGCAACAAACCGCCGAAAGCGATCATCAACGCGCCGACCATAACGGAATTGGAAAAGAGTTTGGCATCCATAGGCGCATTTTATCGCGGCGGTCGAATTGCGACTATGGCGTGATGCGCCCGCGCCTAGTCCGGGCGCATCACTATCAGACTCGTCATGCTTCTGCGCGTTGTGCGGCTAGCGACACTGCGCGTGCGGTATACACCTGCGTCATCGCGGCGCGATATTCGGCTGAAGCGTGGACATCTTCGTTGAACATGCCTTCCAACTCGATCCCTCCACGTGTCGATGCACGATTGATGACCGAATCCGTGAGCTCCTTGCCGATCAACATCCTCTCGGCGCGTCGTGATCGCACCGCGTGCGGACCGGCACCGGTGATACCGATGCGGGCAGCAGTGCAGACGCCGTCGTCGCCGATTGATACGGCGGCCGCGACTCCGACCACCGCGTAGTGGGACGCCTTGTTGGCGAGTTTCACATACGCAGTCCCGCTAGAATCTGACATTGCCGGAACGGCGACGCCAGTCAGGACCTCGTTGGCACTTAGTGCCGTTTCGAGATAACCGCGGAAAAATCGGTCAGACGCAATCGTCCGTTGCGACCGTGCGGATGCGACGTGAATATCGACGCCGAGCGCAACAGCTACCGCTGGCAAGTCTCCTGCCGGGTCGGCGTGCGCCAACGAACCGCCAATGGTTCCCCAGTTGCGAACTTGCGTGTCCGCTACCTGGGCGGCGGCCTCGCTGATCGCCTGAGCCTTGGCATTTACCAAGTCCGACGTGACCAGTTCATGGTACGTAACCATCGATCCGATGATCAATCCACCGTCGTCGGACTCGCTGATGCCTTTGAGATCAGCGATGCCGCGCAGGTCGACGACTGCTTGAGGCGATGCGATGCGCAACTTCATCATCGGCACGAGGGAGTGCCCTCCGGCAAGCAACTTGGCGTCGCCGCGGTAGCGCGAGAGCAGCTGAGAAGCCTCGCGCACCGACTCTGGCGCGTGGTAGGCGAAAGGATCTGTAGTTCCTGTGGTCATGTTCAGTTACCTCTCGTCGCCGCGGCAGAGCGTCGCGCGCGACGTTCCGCTTTCGCGTCTTGTATTGTTCGCCACATGCGTTCGGAGCTCAACGGCATGTTTAGGTGCTTGACTCCTAAGTGCTTGAGGGCATCAACCGCGGCGTTAACGACTGCTGGCGATGCCGCAATCGTACCCGTCTCACCGGCACCCTTCGCACCCAACGCGTTCACCGTTGTTGGCGTAACCGTGCGCCCGGTTTCAAACGTCGGAAAGTCTTCAGCCGTCGGAACTGCGTAGTCCATCATGCTGCCGGTCAGCAGCTGACCGTCGTCGGAGTAGACTGCGCACTCTTGGAGTGCCTGTCCAACACCCTGCGCGATGCCGCCGTGCACCATGCCATCGACGATCATCGGGTTGATGACGTTGCCAACGTCGTCAATCGCAACGTAGCGAGCCAACCTCGTCTCACCAGTCTCCTCGTCAATCTCAACGACGGCGACGTGAGTACCGAATGGCCAGGTGAAGTTCTGCGGGTCGAAGAAGCTGACCGCTTCTAACCCCGGTTCGAGTCCTGAGGGCAAGTTCTTTGCCCAGTAGGCAGCCAAAGCAACGTCTCCCCAGGGGATTTCTCGCTCTTGGATGTCTTCGACGAAGAACGTTCCATTCTCGAAACTGACTTGCTTGCTGTCTACGCCCATCTCGTGAGCGGCAATCTTCTTCGCTTTTTCGACGACCTTGTCAAGGCTCATCATCAGAGCTTGACCGCCGACCGCCAACGACCGGCTTCCGAAAGTGCCGGTACCGAATTGGTGACGCTCGGTGTCGCCGTGGACAACCTCAACGTTTTCCATTGGTACGCCGAGTCTTGACGCCGTAATCTGCGCTAGTGTCGTCTCATGGCCTTGTCCGTGCGGTGAAGTACCTGTGAAGACTGTTACCGTGCCGGTCGGGTGGACCCGCACCGTGCTCGACTCCCAGAGTCCGGCACCGGCACCGAGAGCACCGGCCACAGCGGACGGTGCCATGCCACAGATTTCGATATACGTCGAGAAGCCCACGCCCAGCAACTTGCCTTGGCTCCGAGCAGCCCGTTGCTCTGCGCGGAAGGCTTGGTAATCGAACTTGTCGAGTGCCGCAGCCAACGCGCCTTGGTAGTTTCCTGAGTCGTACGTCACGCCCAGCGGCATGTCGCGACCGCGCTTGAAAGGTCGGACGAAGTTTCGTCGTCGGACGCCTAGTACATCGCGGCCGAGTTCGTGCGCGTAACGCTCCATCATCCTTTCAACCACATAAGTGGCTTCCGGACGTCCGGCACCGCGGTAAGCATCTACGGGCGTGGTGTTGGTGAACACACCGGTCACCGAGCACGACACGTTCTCAAACTTGTAGCAGCCCCCAAGCATGAGTCCGAAGAGTATGGTCGGGATTGCCGGGGCGAACGTCGAAAGGTATCCACCCAGATTGGCGTAGACGTGGACCTTCAGACCGGTAACGATACCGTCTTTCGTGCCGCAGATTTCAGCATCAGCGATATGGTCGCGTCCGTGCGTGGTCGCAACGTAGTTTTCGGTGCGGCCCTCAATCCACTTGACCGGTCGACCCAACTGCTTGGCGATGGTGCCGACGATTACCTCTTCTGCGTAGAGATATAGCTTGCAGCCAAAACCTCCGCCGACGTCGGGAGCGATGACGCGGATCTTGTGCTCCGGATGTCCGGTAACGAGAGCGAAGAGCAACCGCACTAAGTGCGGTATCTGGGTAGAAGTCCAGATTGTGAGCTGTTCCGTCCCTGGGTTGTAGTCCGCCATGATTCCGCGCGGCTCCATCGGGTTGGGAATCAGACGTTGGTTGACGATTCGCTCGCCGACCACGACTTCGGCCTCTGCTGCGGCCGCTTCGTAATCGCCGGCCCCGACGGACCACTCGAAAGCAGTGTTGTTCGGAGCGTCGTCGTGAACTTGGGGAGCACCGTCCAAGGTCGCTTGTTCGGCGTCGGTAACGGCATCTAACGGCTCGTAGTCAACCTCGACCAACGAGACTGCGTCCGATGCGGAGGCGGGCGAATCGGCAACGACCGCAGCGACTGCGTCGCCGACATAACGAACTTTGTCGACTGCGAGGGGAGGATGCTCGGGAGTCTTCATCCCGGTAGCTTCTTCGTCCAAAACCCATCCGGCCGGAAGACTACCCAACTGCTCAGCGAGATCTGCCCCTGTAAAGACAGCAACGACGCCATCGGCACTTGCCGCAGCCGTGACGTCGATGCCTTTGATCTTGGCGTGACCGTACGGGCTCCTGACGAGTGCGATGTGCAAAAGTCCGGGTAATCGCAGATCATCGACATATTGGCCGTTGCCGGTAATCAGTGCCTGATCTTCGACGCGTTTTACCTCTTGTCCAATCAAAGTCTCGGTCGTCATATCTATGCGCCTCCCGAAATTTCAGCTGCGTACTTCACCGCTTCCACGATGTTGTGGTATCCGGTGCATCGGCAAAGATTGCCGCGCAAACCGCTTCGAATCTCTTCTTCAGACGGCGAGGGGTTGCGATCCAAGATCTGGACTGAGGTAATCATCATCCCGGGAGTGCAGAACCCGCATTGGAGACCGTGCTTTTCGCGGAATGCGGTCTGAATCGGGTGCAACTCACCGTTCGAAGCAAGACCTTCGACGGTGGTCACCTCACTGCCCGCGACCTGTGCCGCAAAGACGGTGCAAGACTTGGTAGCGTTGCCGTCAACAAGAACGGTGCATGCTCCGCAACTGCTGGTGTCGCATCCGACGTGCGTGCCTGTCAAATCCAGCACGTCTCGCAAGAGCTGCGACAACAAGGTCCGGGGTGGCACTTGAACGGTGTGCTCCATCCCGTTGACCGTGATCGTTACTTCCTCATTCATTCGAACATCCCCAACGGTATGATGATGGTTAACGATATGCGTAGTTTAACGGAAATCACGGTGATGTGATGCTGTCAACTCTAGTTTTTGGGAGGCGAACATCGTGAAGTTAGATGGTGAATTCACGGTAAACGCGCCGAGACAGAAAGTCTGGGAAACGCTCAACCACGTCGAAACCCTCGCGAAGATGATCCCCGGCGGTAGCGGACTAACCGAAGTGGCACCCGACGAGTATCAAGCACGAATGAATGTCGGTATCGGACCAATCCGCAGCGAGTTCTCTGGCAAGGTGAGAATTACCGAACGCGACGAGCCAATTTCGTATCGCCTAAGCTTGGAGGGCAGCGCGCGCCAAGGATGGGTTAACGGCGACGGCAAAGTGGGGTTGGAAGCGACTTCACCTGAAACAACGTTGGTTTCAGTCGAAGGCAATCTACAGGTTGGTGGCATGCTTGCACGCGTCGGTCAACGGATGTTGCCCGGCGTGTCCAAACAGATGATGCAGACCTTCTTTCAGAACGTTGAGAAGGAAGCCGGCAAGCGATCAGAGTAGTTTGCCGTGGGCGTCGTAGGTATAGCCCATGTCGTCGACGCTGCGACGTGAGTCCTTTGTGTAGCCAGCGGTAGCGAACTCGATGCGGTTGCCGTCCGGGTCCGAGACGAAAAAGTAGCGTTGCCCGTTATGGCGTTCGCCGGGACCAGAGGTCAACTCAATTCCCGCTTCTTTGACCGCCGCCAACGCGGCATCGATATCGTCTACCTGAAGCGCGACGTGGGTGCGTGAATCTGCGCCCGGCGGCGGCTCGATCAGGTGCACCATCGAGCCGTCTTCTGCCTTCGTCCAGACGAGCGGATTGCCGTCGATCTCGTGAGGGATGACCTGCAACCCGATGATGTCGCGGTAGAACGCTAAGGATTTGGCGCGATCCGAAATCGGCAGTCCGACGTGATTAATGCTCTCAACCTTGAAACCGGCCATTTCATGCATCGTCTTTCAACTTGACGATCAGTTCGATCTCGACAGCGATGTTGTTGGGCAGACTTCCCATGCCGACGGCGGATCGTGCGTGTTTGCCGTTCTCGCCGAATACTTCGACCATCAGATCGGAGAAGCCGTTGATTACCGCAGGTTGGCTGGTGAAGTCTGAATCGCCGTTCACCATGCCCAAAGCTTTGACGCACCGCTCAACATTATCGAGACTGCCAACCTCTCGTCTAATCGACGCGAGCAGTTGGATGCCTACCAATCGAGCTGCCTCGTAACCTTCTTCGACGGTCAGATCGCTACCGACTTTGCCGGTGATCATCTCAGGAGACGATCCCTTGCGCGGACCGTGCCCGGAAAGGAACAGGAGATTACCAACCCGGACTGCCGGTACGTAGTTCGCGATCGGCGATGAAGGTTGGTCGAGGTCTAAACCCAACTCGTTAGCACGTTTTTCTGCGGACAATGCCAAACTCCTGTTTGCCCAATTCGTTGGTCAGCATACTCATGTTAAACCTAATCGCCGCAGGGCGGTTGTCGGAAACGACGGACGTCCGGGTGCCGCATTTGTTGCCTAGCGAGAGGGAGGCGGGGGTGGATCTAACCGCTGGCCGCGATGTTGGGATTCGGTTCCGTCATGCTGAACGGATCAAGCGCGGCATCGAGTGCCGAATCGTCGAGATCGGTAACCCGAAGCGCGACTTCCCGAACAGTCTCGCCGGTTTCTGCGGCTTCATGCGCAATCGCCGCCGCCGCATCGTATCCGATTATCGGCGCAAGGGCAGTGCAAATCGCCAATCCTTGAGCCACCATCGACGGACCCTTGCCAGTTGCCTCAATTCCTGCAACACACTGGCGTTGTAGATTGACGCACGATGCCGAGAGCAGATAGATCGATTCGAGCAGATTGTGCGCAGCGACCGGCATCATCACGTTCAACTCGAAGTTGCCAGATTGCCCGGCGATCGCGATCGTGGCGTCGTTTCCGATCACCTGAGCGCAGACCATGCAGATCGATTCTGCGATGACAGGGTTCACCTTTCCCGGCATTATGGAACTGCCGGGTTGCACCTCAGGCAACGCGATTTCGCTGATGCCTGCGCGCGGTCCGGATCCTAACCAACGCAAATCGTTGCAGATCTTCATCAAACTGACCGCGATCGTCTTCAATGCTCCGGATGCGCTCACCACCGAGTCGATGGTGCTTTGCGATTGGAAGTGGTTTTCAGTTTCGGAAAAGTCGATGCTCGTTCGATCCGAGAGCCGCTTGATGACCATTTCGGCGAAACCGGGCTGCATCCCGATGCCGGTGCCTACAGCAGTGCCGCCCAACGGCAGGATCGCCAACTCGTCGAGTGCGCGTTTGGCTCGTTGACGCCCGTACTCGAGTTGCCCGGCATATCCCAAGAACTCTTGACCCAGACGGATCGGTGTAGCGTCTTGCAGATGCGTGCGGCCAGTTTTGACCACGTCCCAGAACTGCACCGATTTTGCGCGCAATCCGTCTTCGAGTACCTGCATGGCTGGCAACAGCTCGTCAGAAATGGCAACCGACGCGGCAACTTGAATCGCCGTCGGGATTACGTCGTTCGAGGACTGCCCTTTGTTCACGTGGTCGTTCGGGTGGACCGGGTCCCTCGAACCCAACTCACCACCTAATGCATCGATTGCGACGTTCGAGATGACCTCGTTCGCATTCATGTTCGTCGATGTGCCAGAACCAGTTTGAAAAACGTCAACGACGAATTCGTCGTCGAACTCACCGTCAATGACGCGCTGCGCTGCGGCGACGATGGCGTCGGCAATCTCTGGTTCTAGAGTGCCGAGTTCTTTGTTGGTTTCCGCGGCCGCTTGTTTGACTTGACTGATCGCACGAATGAAAGAGCGACCAAAGCGCAGATTGCTAATCGGGAAGTTCAGCTCTGCCCGGCGCGTATTCGCTCCGTAGTATGCCCCGGCAGGGACTTCCAGCAAACCCATCGAGTCGCGCTCTTGGCGCATCGATTCGCTACTCATTGACTGACGTTTCCTCTCGCAATCAGGTCGACCTCAGTTTTCAATTGTGTAAAACCGCAACACCTTTCATAGCAAAACGGAATAGTGGCGATGCGTGCTCAACAGCCCTGGAAGATCTACGCGGCGAAACCGTCAGTAACCTCAGAAACTGAAAGGTCAACCTAGCCGCGACCGCCAAAGCTGCGTCGGCACCGACAATCGTGGTTGTTAATGCGGCGTTGCCGAATCAGTCGTCCTTGTGACGCTCGTCGTAATCTGCGAACGCTTTTTCGGCGGCGTTGAGAGCGTTGACGCATGCCGGGTATCCGCCGTAGAACAGCATCTGCGTGATCAACTCGACAATCTGCTCCTTGGTCCAACCGTAGTTCAGGGCACCGGTGATGTGTCCCGGAAGTTGGTTTGGGCGGTCAAGGGCGATCAATGCGGCGACGGTGCAGATGCTGCGGATGTTACCCGGCAGTGCCTCGCGCTGATAGATGTGCCCGAAAAGCGTTGCGTTTATGAGGTCAAAGGCATCGCTCACACTCTCGGTGACTGGATTTGGCGTCGGCTCGCCATCGTAGTACCACTCTCGCCATTCCTTCGATTTCGCCAGCAGCTCGTCGTAATCAGCCATCGTTACACATCCTTTCGGACCAATGAAGCGTCACACCAATCGCACAACCCAACCGACATTCCATTAAATCACGTGAGGGATCATGCCAACGACATTTTGTCGAAGACCTCGAACTCAGGTGGCAAAAGCTCGAGCAACTGCTCAGCCTCCATGCCGTAAACATCGTAGTCGAAGCTCAACTGGTCAAGGGTCTGGTTTAGGCACAGCAAATCGCTACCCATGTCGAACTTGGGCACAAAGCGAGAGTGTCTATGGTTGGCGTTCATTGATGGCGGAGACGGCGGTCGTGCGAAAGATTCAGGTTGGGCAAGTTAGACCGAACGGATTAGCCCAATCAATCGACGTTATCTTGTCAACCCATTGGGTCAGGAAAAGGACACATTACCTGTCGACCCGAATCGGACTGTTGAATGGCGGATCGAATCAGCGATCCACTTCTTCTTTATTGGAACGCTGGTTTCAAAGGAACTCAGCGTGAAGCTGTTTGCCACGCGCCCCACAGGCTCACCCTCGCGCTCGCGGGATGCGGCGTAGGTAATTCCGACTCAGGGCTACGGTGCCGACGGTGAGGACAAAGCCGGCGGCCGCGATTGCTAGGACTGCCGAATCGGTGCCGATTGCCGTCGCTAGCCAACCGACGTGCAGTGCTCCGATCGGACCTGAACCGATGGCAACGGCCAGCACACCAAGAACACGCCCGCGCATTTCTGGTCGAGTTGATGAAACGACGATTATTGACTGCATGGTGCCAAAACCGGACATTCCGAAGCCGCCGATGAATAGGAGCACCAAAGCCAACCAAAACCAAGGAGTCAATGAGAAAGCAGCGATCACCGCGAGGAATCCGAGGGATGCGAGTGTGTATACGCGTGTGAAATGCCGTGGGCGCGCAGCTGCAGCAATCGTCAACGCGCCCATGGTTGCGCCCAGACCTTCCGCGCTCAACAGCAATCCGACCAATACTGGATCGATCATCAGCTTCTCAGCACCTAAGACCGGCACCATCTGTTGGTACGGAAATGCGAATAAGTTCATGATGATGGTGATGATGATCGTGGTGAAGAGAACCGCGTCACCCATCACGTGCTTTACGCCGCTGCGAAGATCGAACACACTCCCGCGCTCTGTTGCCTGATTTGCAGTACCGACTCCAGTTTGCGACTTGAGCACCATCCAAAACGCCATTGACGAGGCGAAGACGAATAGGGAGGAACCCATGAAGTAGACAGCTTCCATGCCGATGCTTTGCAAGAACGCACCGCCAATCAGAGGACCGAATACGCGGGAAAAGTTGCTTGAAGCCATGTCGACGCCGAACGCGGACGACACTCGGTCTCTCGGCACGATCTCGGCAATCATTGCGCGGCGCACCGGGAAGTCGGTTGCCCACACAACACCGGCGACGAAAGCTCCTGTCGCCACATGCCACAACTCGATTCGTCCGGTCATCACCAAAGCGCCGAGTGCGAGGTAGATCACTGAGAGGCTGATGTTTGTCGTGGCCAGAATTACCCGTCGGTTGGCGCGGTCGGCGTATGCACCGATGAACGCCCCGAGCAACAGCATCGGCACCATTCGCAAGAATCCAACGAAACCCACCATGAACGGAGATCCCGTCAGGTCGTAGACGAACACACCTAATGCGACAGTCTCGAGCCAGCGCATTACGTTGGTTGAGACGCCGATACCCCATAATCGGGCGTAATCGGGGTTGAGGACGACGCTGAAGCGCGCCATCGAACTCCCCAACCGGGCGCGTCGAGGGTTGCTAGCCCGCGAAGTCATGGCTCAGGACGTCAATTCGAGGAAGGTGCACCCAACGACGGCGGTGGCGAGTCGCCCCAGAAACCCAATCCCTCACGCCGCGCCGCGTCTGACCAAGCGTTGAACTGGCTTCCATAGCGGTCCAACCCTTGCTTGCTTTCGGCGACCAAAGCGACGCCATTTCGGACCAACAGCGCATTGACCAAACTCCCGTTGGAGTAGACGTAGCGAAGCAATCGTCCGAAGTCGTCCTTGTCAATCGCATCCGCCTCAAGCGTGACTTCGGACTGTTCGACGAGTTGACGGTTTGCCAAAACTCCGACCTCGTGCCATGCATCGTCGATCGGCAGTGGATCAACGCCGATGTATCGGACTTCTGCCAGCTCGCCATCTATCTCGACGACGATGGTGCGGACGTCCAAAACCTCGACGACCCGGGCGGTTTGGTATTCGATGCTGGACGTACCGTCGTTTCCGCCGGAGAACAGGAAGGGGCCGACTAATCCTGCAACCAGCGAGATTACGACGATTGCGGAAATCGACCCGATGCCCAGCTTTAACCAGAGCGGTGTATCGGACCGAGTATCGGTTGCCCAACCGTCGACGACGCGTTCGTCATGATGCGACATGTCCCAATCCGCGTCCGGATCGCTACCAGTTTCGCGGACGCGGTAGGCGCGATGGCGAAGATCGACTTCGCGGTATTGATCTCCGCGTTCTCGATCTGTGTCGTCGTGTCGCATCGAACGGTTTTGAGTCGGCGCGCCGGACGCGCGCCTCTGGGACTATATTCTCTCAAATCGACTTGCGAAATCGATAGAATCGCTACTACGATGACCCTAGCAACCACGACCACGGTCGCCGGATTGGAAGCACCGACTGTCGGCGAGTTCAAGATTGAGCACGAGTTCGTGCCGCAAGGCGACCAACCAACCGCGATCGACGGCATATCAACCGGCATCTCTGAAGAAGGTCTCAAGCACCAAACGCTGTTAGGTGTTACCGGCTCGGGCAAGACGTTCACGATGGCCGGAATCATCGAGAAACTGCAACGTCCGACGCTCGTGATCGCGCACAACAAAACCCTCGCTGCGCAGCTGGCGACTGAGTTTCAGGTTTACTTTCCCAGCAACTCCGTCCAGTACTTCGTTTCTTACTACGACTACTACCAGCCGGAAGCCTACATTCCTCGCTCGGACACCTACATCGAGAAAGAGACGGACATCAACGAGGAGATTGATCGGCTACGCCACGCCGCGACGCGATCGTTGATGACCCGTCGCGACACACTCATCGTCGCTAGTGTGTCATGCATCTACGGTCTCGGTTCGCCCCACGAATACAACCAGATAACACTACGCCTTCGCCTCGGAGACGAGCAGGGCATTACCCGAATCACGCGTCGCTTGGTCGGGATGTACTACGATCGCAATCTGATGGATCTGAGGCGAGGTACGTTCCGAGTACGCGGCGACTCGCTGGAGATTATGCCGGCCGACGAAGAACTCGCAGTCCGCATCGAGTTCTTTGGCGACGAGATCGAGCGGATCTCGCTCATTGACCCCCTAACCGGCGAGATATTGAACGAAGTGCCGGAGTTCGACATCTACCCGGGCAAGCACTTCATCACGCCGGAGGAGGAGTTCTCCGACGCGTTGAAGGACATCCGCAACGAACTCGAAACACAACTGGAACTGTTTCGCTCGGAAGGGAAATTGCTGGAAGCCGAACGTCTTGAACAGCGCACTATGTTCGATCTTGAGATGCTGAACGAGACTGGCACTTGCCCGGGCATTGAGAACTATTCGCGGCCACTAGGGCGTCGTCCCGCCGGCTCTGCACCTTGGACATTGCTCGACTACTTCCCCGATGATTTCCTGATGTTCGTCGACGAATCACACATGACGCTGTCCCAAATTCGCGGGATGTACCACGGCGACTATGCTCGCAAGACCACACTCGTCGATTACGGCTTTCGATTGCCTTCTGCCATCGACAACCGACCGTTGACTTTCGAAGAGTTCGAGAACCGCGTGAACCAAGTCGTCTACGTCTCGGCGACTCCAGGTCCATACGAGAAGGCTCACGAACAGAAGCGCGTCGAACAGATCATCCGGCCTACGGGATTAATCGACCCCGAAATCGAAGTTCTGCCGACCAACAATCAGATTGACGACCTTTACGCTCGCATCCGTGAAACAACCGTCAAAGGCCAACGCGTGCTCGTCACGACGTTGACAAAGCGCATGGCCGAGGATCTTGCGGACTACCTGAGGGAGTTGGGCGTAAGAGTGCACTACCTGCACTCCGAGATTGACACGCTCGAGCGCACCGAGATCTTGCGGGACCTTCGATTGGGAGTCTATGACGTGGTTGTCGGCATCAACCTGCTTCGTGAAGGTCTCGACTTGCCTGAGGTTTCGCTAGTAGCCATACTGGACGCCGACAAGGAAGGATACCTTCGCTCTGGCACGTCTCTGATCCAGACGATTGGTAGGGCAGCGCGCCACATTGAAGGCAAGGTCGTGATGTACGCAGACACGTACACGGAATCGATGACCTTTGCCATTTCGGAGACGCAACGCCGCCGCAAGCTGCAAAGCAAGTTCAACGAGGAAAACGGCATCGTACCTCAGTCGGTTGTCAAAGAGATTCGCGATATCTCGGAGCGCGTGCGCCAGACCGAGCCAGCCTTAGCTGATGAGGGCGAAGCCTTCGGCATTGACGCAGACATGAACAAGGACGAAGTGACTCGCATCCTCAAGGATCTCGAACGGCAGATGAAGAGGGCAGCGCGCGAGCTCGAATTCGAGACCGCGGCGCAGTTGCGTGACCAGGTTACCGACCTGCGCAAGTTGCTCGCCGACGCCGAGTAGCACGAAACCGCGCTACTTCGTCTCATTGGTCGCGTCTAGACAGCGCGCGGGCAATTTCACGCTCTTGGTCTCGTCGGCGTATGGTTTCACGACGATCTTGCATCCGCTTGCTGCGCGCCAGACGTATCGAAGCCTTGGCGACGCCACGCGTGATGTAGACCCGCGGCACTACGATCGTCAACCTGTCGCGTTCACTGCGGCCGCGCAGGAAATCGATTTCTTTCCGGTGCAACAGCAGCTTTCTGTCTCGTAGCGGTTCATGTTGCGACCACACACCGGCTGCTTCATATGGTGCGATGTAAGCGTTGACTAACCAGGCCTCGCCATCGGACATGCGCACGTACGCATTTGAGATGTCGATTTTGCCAGCCCGAATCGACTTGATCTCCGAGCCCTTCAAGACGATTCCCGCCTCGAACTCATCCATCAAAGAGTATTCGAAGCTGACGCGTCGATTCGTAGCCATCGTCCCAGATGACTTGACAACGTCGCTAGGTTTCTTGTCGCGTTTCTTGACGCGTCTCTTTGGAACCATAATCTCAACCCGATCAATCCCGACGGAACCTTGGGAACCAAACGCGACTGATTGAGATGGAATCAATTGTGCACGGGGGTTGGCTCCGAAGGTGATCCGACAACGCGCAACAATCTCGTGTCGCGATCGGACTTGAGAGGCCGCGCGTCAGCGGGATGTAGTAACGCGAGTTTGGAAGTTCAACTGCTTGATGGCAGCGTCCATCTGAGGTTCGACCCAATCAACGTCTCGTTGGTCGGGATTGTCGTCGGCTTCAACGACGACGTCGGGAGTTAATCCCTCGCCTTCGATTACGTTGCCGTTGGGCGTGTACCACCGTCTGATGGTTATGTTCAGTCCAGCACCATTGGAGAGCGTGCGCGTGATGTTTACACTCCCTTTGCCGAATGTCTTCACCCCGATCAAGACGGCTCTCCCGAGATCTTGGAATGCGCCAGCAAACAACTCCGCACCAGATCCAGACCACTCGTTTACGAGGACAACGACGGGCACGTCTGTGAAATTGCCTTCACCATGGGCGTAGAAATCTCGTCGTACCCCGTTCCGATCCTGCTCGTATGCGAGGCGTCCGTTAGTGATGAACTCACTGGCCGAATCGAGAGTCGAATTGAGCAATCCGCCGGGATTGTTGCGCAAATCGATCACGACACCTTCGGCACCTTGATCAAGCAAGTCTTGCATGTGTGCCCTGATTTCACCTGGCGTTTCATCGGTGAACGTAGTGATATCCAACTCGCCGAAACGCGTGTCTGGAATCAGTCTCGAGAATACCGATTCGAGCTGTATCCGACCTCGGATTATCTCGATGTCGACTGGATCGGTGTCGCCGACATGCAAGACCTGCAACAGCACGGGCACACCTTCTTCGCCGCGGATTTTCAACACGGTAGTCGTGACATCCCAATCCGTGGCGTCCTCACCATCGACTTTGACGATGCGGTCGCCAGCTTTGATTCCAGCCGTTTTTGCTGGGGATCCTTCGAAGACAGTTTGGATTATGACGCCTTTGCCATCCGGTGCCATCGAAACCCGGCATCCGATGCCGAAGAACGAACCTGCGAGGTCGTCGCGGCTCATGCGCATTCGCTCAGGGGTGATGTACGTCATGTGCGGATCTTCGAGGGCTTCGATAAACCCGAGAATCGCTTGCTCCGACATCTTGTCGTGGTCGACGCGTTCATAATCGACATACTCGTCGTTAATGAACTGGAACGCTTCCCAGATGACCGCAACGTCTTCCGGGACCGCGTCGGGCAAGTCTCTAGGAATTTGAGGTTGCGCAATCTGCGAAACGACGGTCGGTTGTGCGCTGGATTGCGACTGGTCGGTGAGAGCATTCTCGGTGGTTGGTGCCACCAAGTCCGTATTGACGACTTCGACCTCGACAACGGCATCGTCATTCGCCGGGGCACTGTAAGTCTCGGTTACGGATTGAGCGGCGCAACTCGAATCTTCGATTCGATCGACAGGGATCTGGTCGACTGTGGCCTGTTGAGATTGATCGGCGACATCGTTGCCGGCGAAACATCCAAAGACGAGCAGCAAGACTGACGCGCAGGCGACCGCGCACAATCTAAGTCGAAACAAGGCGGAAGGAATGTTCATGGGCGGCGGAAAGTATCGAGATGATGAATCGCTTCGCTCAAGCAGATACCAAAGTATACGAAGCGGGTTTGCGTAGCGATTTATGCGCGCCGAGCAGATCGGGGATTCGGCGTCGACACTCGCATCGGCCTCCGAAGCAAAGATCATTTACCGATGCTGTTGACTTTACATAACATATCTAGTGCGAAGTTGTCCTAGTCGCGCTTTCAGTCGCCCCTATCCTCCACCCGACGCCTCAAACAGCAACTGCCGACGCCCGTGTCCGGTCCGCATTGACGTCGCTTAGCTCCGCCAGTTCCGCATCAATGGCGTCACGGAGATCGTCAACGCCCCAACGCTTCTCCGCTGAAGTCATGATAGTTTCCGCGGTGCCGATTTCAGAGGCTTCCTCCATTGAGTCGCAAACTAAATCGAGTTTGTTGAGTACCAGCATCCGCGGCGTTGTTCCCAAACCTATGTCGCCTAGGACCGAGTTGACGACATCGATTTGCTCAGCTGCCAAAGGATTTGAGATGTCGCTGACGTGGATCAACAGATCTGCGAACATGGCTTCCTCCAACGTGGCGCTGAATGCATTGACCAGAATCGTCGGCAGCTTGTTTATGAAGCCGACAGTATCACTAAGCGTCGCCGCTTGACCGGATGGCAGATAGAGCCTTCGCGTCGTCGTATCAAGGGTTTCGAACAGTCGGTCATCGGATCTGATTTCAGAACCGGTGAGCACGTTGAACAGTGCAGATTTACCGGCGTTTGTATATCCCACAAGCGAAACGGTCTTGACGTCTCCTCGAACGCGACGTCTGCGTTGTGCGCCACGTTGGTCCCTGACATTTCCGAGTGCTCGTTTCAAATCCCTCGCACGCGTTCTCATCAGGCGTCGGTCGGTTTCAATCTGCGACTCTCCCGGTCCCCTGGTACCGATTCCGCCGCCTAGACGCTCAAGGTGGGACCACTGGCCAGCGAGCCTTGGCATCAGGTATTCGACCTGCGCCAATTCGACTTGCAACTTGCCTTCGCGAGTGCGTGCCCGATTCGCGAAGATGTCCAAAATCAAAGCCGTCCGGTCGATGACCTTGACCTTGAGTCTGTCTTCAAGCACCCGTTGCTGTGCCGGCGTCAACTCGTCATCGCAAATGACCGTTTCGACGCGCTCTTCCCTGATTAACGCCTCAATCTCAATGAGTTTGCCGGATCCCATGTAAGTCGGAGACGGCGATTTGAGCAGTTGCTTTACCGTTGCAACTGGGTTTGCCCCTGCCGCTTGCGCCAATGCCGAGAGTTCTGCAATCGAATCTTGTAGTCGCCATTTCGCACCGCGCGTCCGAACTTGGGCACCGACCAAACATGCGCTTTCTCTCCTAGCAACTGTGCTGTAGAGCCTTCTTCGTTTGGACATGTGTAGCTGCCTGTTTATATCCGCCAACCCGAGATGCGGCGTATGCCTTCGTCGATCTGATCATCAGGTATGGTCAGCGACAGGCGGATGTATCCTTCGCCCGATGGCCCGTACGATGCACCGGGCGTAACCACCACGTCCCGCTCCTCCAGCATCTTTTCTGCGAACTGGCTCGAGGTGTAACCATCCGGAACGCGCGTCCAGATGTAGAGTGTCGCTTTCGGCGTAGTCGCTTCGAGGCCAATCTCGTTCAACGCAGCGACAACTCGGTCGCGTCGGTTACGGTAGATCTCATTGTTGGCGTCCAACCACGAATCGGGCAAATTCAACGCTTCGATTCCCATTTCCTGGATCGCCTGAGAAAGGCCGGAGTCGATGTTTGATTTGACGCGCATCAGCGCATCGACCATCTCCGAGTTACCTACTGCCGCACCAACGCGCCAACCCGTCATGTTGGCAGTTTTGGAGAGCGAGTGAAACTCCATTGCTACGTCCTTGGCACCCGCAACCTGGAGAATACTCGGGGCGACGTAAGCGTCGAAAGTTACTTCGGTGTAGCAGGCGTCGTGCAATAGGTAGAGATCGAACTCCTTGGCGTATGCGACCGCTTCTTCGAAGAACGCGATGTCTGCGACGGCACCGGTGGGATTGTTCGGATAATTTAGCCAAAGGGTCTTTGACTTCCTGGCGACGTCGGTCGGGATTTCGGAAAAATCGACGAGATATCCGTTTTCTTCCTTCAATGGCAGGAAATGAGTCGTGCCGCCGGCAAACATAGTGCCAATCTCATACACCGGATACGCTGGATCTGGCGATATCGAGATGTCACCTGGGTCGATGAAACAGAGTGCCGCGTGTGCGATGCCCTCCTTGGCTCCGATAAGGTTGATCGCCTCAGTCCCCGGATCGATTTCGACCCCGAATCGTCGGGCGTAAAACTGCGAAACTGCCTGTCGAAACTCGGGCAACCCTTCGCTTTCGGGATAACGATGATTCGCCGGTTTGCGAGCCCCGCGATCGAGCGCGTCCAACACCGCATCAGGCGTCGGTATGTCAGGATCGCCGATGCCAAAGGAAACGACGTCGATGCCTTGCGCCTTCTTGGCCGCTATCGCCCTTGAGATGTTGACGAAAAGGTAAGGCGGCAACTGTCGTACACGTCGTGCAAGTTCGGGCATCTGCTACTCCTTACCGTGCCTACGCAATCTCAACCATTGGGCGCGTTACTCGTTCCAAACCCCAGTGAAGACCTCAACCGCGGGACCTTCGAGAAATGCCTCGTCGTTTTCGTCCCACGAGATTCGCAAAATCCCGCCGTCTACTACGACGTCGACCGTGTCGTCCACGAACCCGAGTTTGCGGCACGCGTATGCGGATGCGGTGCTTCCGGTCCCAGATGAAAGCGTCTCCCCCGCGCCGCGCTCGAAGATTCGAGCGCGAATGCGATCTCTCGACTTCACGTTAACTACCTCGAAGTTGATGCGTTGAGGAAACATTGGGTGAGACTCGACCTCGGGACCGATCGTTTTTATGGGAAAGTCCTCAACCGGTTCGTCGATGATCGCAACCGCGTGTGGATTGCCGATCCCCAAACACGTCAGACTGAGCAGTCTACCGCCAATCTCCACGGGTTGATTGACGACATCGATGGCTCCGCCGATGTCTGCAGTATCAACCGGCACCTCCGCGGCAACAAACGTCGCTGCGCCCATCGCTACCCTTGCGGAAACCATCGCGCCGTTCCGCATCGTGGGCCAAACGGTTCGCACTCCCCCTAGAGTTTCGACCGTGAGTCCGTCGTCTGACGCCTCAGCTAGTCGACGGTCGAGCACGAACTTGGCGAAAAGTCGGATACCGTTGCCGCTCATCTCCGCTTCCGACCCGTCCGGGTTGAAGACGCGCATTCGAACTTGGGCGACATCTGAGTCTTGGAGCAGCACGATGCCGTCGGATCCGACGCCGAACGCCGGACGGCTCATGTCTTGGGTCAATCGTGACCAATCTCGTTCGACGGAACGCCCGTCAATTGCAATGTAGTCGTTGCCACAACCGTGAAGTTTCGCGAATTCGATCGCCAATCATCGTCTCCCGACTTGCGAATGTGCCGCTTGAGTGCGATTCTATCCAGCGTCGAAACCAACTCGCTTACGTCGACGATGTGATGCCCATCCAATCGTTGACAGCGGATGCCGCATCGTCGAAAACCGAAGGTTCGCTCGCGTCCAACCAAGTGATCCGTTTGTCGCCTGGCTTGAACCAGTTGTTTTGTGCACCGATCAGTCGAAGCGTTGCAGCGATTGTCTCCTCCACCATTTCGCCTTCGAAAATGCGTCCTTCTATGTGATCGTAGAGCTGCCGATATCCGATCGCCGACATAGATGGCAAGTCTCGTTCGACACCGCGTGCGATTAAGTGCTCAACTTCAGCGCGCCAACCTGAAGCCAACATGCGATGTATTCGCCGAGCGACGCGTCGGTGCAGCTCTTCCCTACCCAATTTGAGGCCGAGCACCAGCGCGTTGTAAGGCGGGACCCGCGATTTGCTGGCACCGCCCATCGCGTCTCCGGTAGCCACGGCGCGCTCAATGGCGCGGATGAGACGGCGAGGATTTTGCATCTCAACGCGTTCGATGTCCCTCGCATTCGTCAGACGAAGTCGTTCTTGTAGTGCTCCAATCCCTTCTTCATTGAGTATGCATTCCAACTCAGCCCTCAAGGCTGGATTGGGGGGTATCGACGGAACATTCCATCCCTCCAACAACCCCCAGACGTACTGCCCTGATCCTCCGACAACCACAGGGAGTCTGCTCATTGCATTGATGTCCGCGATCGACTCGCGAGCCGCGCCGAGGAAATCCTTGAGACTGTACCAATCTCCGGGGTCGAGGAAATCGATGAGGTGATGAGGTACGCCCCTGCGTTCCTCTGGAGAGGGCTTGGCGGTGCCGACATCCATCCCTTGATAGAAGAGCCGCGAGTCCGAGTTGACCACCTCGCCGTGGAATCTACGTGCGACTTCTACTCCTAACGCGGTCTTGCCACTGGCGGTTGGTCCCACTACCGCCACCAACTTTTGCCGGCGGTTGATTGACGATTGGTTCAATGCACTTGCGATTGATCCCGCATCACGCCGAAGCATTCATGATGGTGACCATTTTCGAGAACTCGACCGGGTCCAGACTTGCTCCCCCAACCAACGCGCCATCAATCGCAGAACTTTGTGCGATTTCGACTATGTTCCGAGCGTTTGTACTGCCGCCGTAGAGGACGCGAATCGCTTCTGACACGTCGGGTCCAAACATTTCGACGAACTCTTCTCGAATCGACGCGATCATGTATTCGATCTGTCCGATCGATGCTGCCGAACCGGTGCCAATAGCCCAAATGGGCTCGTATGCGACAACCACTCGGTCGTGGTCACGTATTCCTTGCAGAGCCGCACGGATCTGTCGTCGCACAAAACGCTCGGCCCGTCGGCGTTGCCGTTCCTCAGCGTCCTCGCCTACGCAAACGATTGCCGTAATACCGGCTTCGCAAACGGCACTAGCTTTAGCGGCAACGACCTCATCCGTTTCGCCGAACAAAATGCGACGTTCGGAGTGTCCCACTATGACGTGGCTAACCAAACCTTGCAGCATATTGACAGAGACCTCGCCGGTGTACGCCCCTACATTATGCTGGCTAACGTTCTGTGCGCCGAGCATCACCGAGGTGTTATGTATTACGCCGCCGACCGACTGCAAAGATGGAAAAGGTGGGCAAAGCACGACGTCGACGGTATCTAAGTCGCCCACTCGTTGACAGATGGCCTGCGCTAACGCCACGCCTTCTTCAGGCGTGGTGTTCATCTTCCAATTTCCCGCCACAAGCGGTGTGCCTGCTACCAAAACTGCCCCCGGAAAGCATGCGTAGCGAACCGATCTACCAAAATACGCACCATGCGCGCGCGAATTAACGATATAGGCGCTTTGAAACTACGTCAACCGTCCACAACACGATCGAACCAGCATCAGATGGTCAGCGCGGCGACACCGGGCAATGTCTTGCCCTCAAGGAACTGCAATGAGGCACCGCCGCCTGTCGAGATGTGCGTAAACGCGTCCTCGGCGTCAAATTTGTAGATGGCCTCGACCGTAGAGCCTCCGCCTGCAACCGTGTAGGCGTCGCGATTCTTCGCAATGCCTTGGGCAACTCGACGCGTACCGTCGGCGAACGAGGGCCACTCGAACAATCCCATCGGCCCGTTCCAGATGACCTTGCGCGCCGAAGCGATGAGGTCAACGTATTGCCGGACGGTTTCGGGACCGATGTCGAGGATGAAGCCTTGCGATTCGATCGCATCTGACTTCACGATCTCGAATTTGGCGTCTGCCGACCATCTCTCGGCAAGGATTACGTCGACGGGCAGTCTGAGGCTTTCGCGCACGCGTGGGTCCTCTAACAGGCTCCTGGTGGCTTCGACTTCGTCCTCAGGCACCTCGGCCGATCCGACGTTTATCGCGGAAGCCGCGAAGAATGCTCTGACCATGCCGCCACCGATGAGTACGTGGTCGACGCGTTTGGCTATGTTTCGGATTACGGTCAGTTTGTCTGACACTTTGGCACCGCCGAGGATGGCAACCGCGGGACGTTCGTGAGACTCAACCGCTCTGGTCAACGCCGCGATTTCGGCGCGCATCAGGATTCCAGCGTACGTCGGTATCAAACCTGGTGCGCCGGCGATGGAAGCGTGGGCACGATGGGCGGCACCGAAGGCGTCCAACACGTAGATGTCGGCAAGCGAGGTTAACGCATCAGAGAACTCACTAGTGTTGGACTCCTCGCCGGGATGGAAGCGCAGGTTTTCCACGATGCCGACTTCGCCATCGTGCAACCTGGCAACTGCTGATTGGACCCTCGAACCGACCGGTCCGCCGAGGCACTGAATTTCGCGTCCCAACAGTTCCTGTGCACGGGTTTGGACGTGGACGATGCTCAGTTCGGGGACGACGGTGCCCCTTGGACGACCGAGGTGGGAACATAGGACGACCCGCGCTCCTCTTTCGCAGAGCACACGGATAGTCGGGATCGATTCGTGGATTCGGCTGTCGTCGGCAATTTGGGTGGTCCCTGGTCTGAAAGTTACGTTCAGATCGCACCGCACCAATACCCGTTTTCCCTGAACATCCGCGTCTTCAATGCGCGGCAAGTCACCGACGCAATCAGCCTGCGACGTCGACTCAGGCATCTGTATCCAGGACGGGCGGTACCGAATGCAAGCCAGTGATTTCTGTAACCAGTTCCATCAACCCATCGCCATCCGTGTCCACAACCCCCGCATCATGCAACGCAGTTCGGACCTCCGCCAGATACCAACGAATGGTCTTCACCGTGAACTCACGGCCGCCGGCATCGTCGACCATCTGCACCAGCTCGTCGATGCGCGACGGATCGACGACGCGTTGAATGAACATCTCGCCAACGGTTCGCAGCATGGACGGGTCTTCAACGGTTTCGAAAAAGTGGGCGATGGGCAGATTCTTCTTCTTCGCGATGATCCTGCCCTGCTGAACGGGACTCCGCTCTGTCTCGCTGAAGAATGCCGTGTAGTCTTCGATCAGTTGCTTGATGACTCCGGTGTATTGTCCGCATCGCTTTAGAGCTTCTCGCCTTTCCGGTTCCACTTCGTCATCGAATATCAAAGCCATCTCAGCGGCTGCCCCGAATAAAGCTCCGGCGCGACGCTTCGTCATCTGCAGGTATTCTGCGGTACCAATCGAAACCCTTTCTTGGAGGTCGGCGTCTTGAAATTCGCCTTCGCAACGTCGCAACGTCGCTTCATCTACGATCTCTAACGCCAGTCCTACTCGCTCAAGCGGTTCACCTTCGTCGCAAAGGTCAAGGATCGCCAAACGCGCCAAAGCGTGCATCCCGTCGCCTGCATTGATGGCTTGCGCCGGTCCCCATTTCCACCACACCGACGCTTTGCCGGAATGCTCCGTGTTGCTGTCTTGAACGTCGCCGTGGATTGCTAGGAAGTTTTCCATCAACTCCAGTGAAACGGCATACTTGATTGCCGGCGAGTAATCGCCAAAAAGAGCCTGCGTAGTGGCGAGAAATAGAGTGCCGTGAAGTCGGCGTTGGTGGGATGTGGTCTGAGCTTCGCCGCGTTCGTTGACGTGGCCCAGTTGGAACTGCATCATGCGATAAAACCCGAGATCGCGACCGTGGAAAAATCCTCGCAACTCCGCCTCGAGT
Source organism: Dehalococcoidia bacterium (assembly GCA_965221625.1). Lineage (GTDB taxonomy): Bacteria > Chloroflexota > Dehalococcoidia > Lucifugimonadales > Lucifugimonadaceae > Bin127. Next base: position 1,681,333 of record OZ244903.1, on the reverse strand, counting down.
GCTTCCTCGGCTTCTTGAGGGAGTGCGCGCGTTTGGCTCGGCGAGTTCATTCCACCGCCGCCGCTACACGGTCGTCCAACACGCAGGCAATTTCTTCTCGTGTAACCGGCCCCGCACGAAGGATTTTGACGGTTTCGCCGCTCAAGTCGACTACCGTTGATGACGATGACGCGTCGCCGCACTCGCCGACCAAGACGCCGTCGATCGCATCCCCGATCCCGCCTGCAACCGATCGCCAATCCTTGGTCGGCTCTTCGCCCGAAATGTTGGCACTGGTGCCAGTCACTGGGCATCCAGCTGCCGCAATAAACTCACGCGCCACGGCAAGATTGGGAACACGCAGTCCGACGGTACTCAATCCGCCTGTCAATATGCGTGGGACATGGTCGCTTGCGGCGACCACGATAGTCAACGCGCCGGGCCAAAATCGCTCAGCAAGCGTGTGCGCACGCTTGTCTAGATGGCGAGACAATCGCTCAACCTGCGATATGTCGGAGAGTAGAACTGGCATCGGCGTATCAGCCGGGCGTCGTTTGACTTGAAACGCTCTGCGGATCGCCGCTTCGTCCAAGGCGTTAACGCCAAGTCCGTAAACGGTGTCTGTGGGAAACGCGACTACCCCACCTCGACGAACCAATCGCGCCGCTTCTTGTACATCCACAACTGGCAAAGCTATTGCGACAATTCAAGTACTCGTGCAGCCGTCCGTCACTAGTCCATCGTACACCCGAAGTTGCAGTGGAACGACGACACGCAGCAACGCGGTAGAATCCGAAGTGTCCCGTAATCCCCAGATGTCGAACGAGCAACTCGAAGCCCAATCCCACCGCGTCGCCACGTCCGACGACATCGAGGTCAGCACGTACCTCGAGATTGCCGAAGGAGACCGCTTGCGTGGTGATTCTCCCCAAGTCCCAGTTCGAACGGAGACGATCCTCATCGTCGATTTTGGATCCCAGTACAGCAGACTGATCGCCCGACGCGTCCGCGAAGCAAACGTCTACTGTGAGATCATCGCGTTCGACGTCAATCCGACGTCGATCAACCTTGAAGAGGTTAAGGGCTTCATCCTTAGCGGCGGACCCAACAGCGTGTATGAGGATCGTGCCCCACTAATCCCTAATTGGATCTTCGACACCAAACTTCCAATCTTGGGCATTTGCTATGGAATGCAGGCACTCGCCCACCAACTGGGAGGAGCGGTACAAGCCGGAATCGAGCGTGAGTATGGCCACGCTACGCTTCATCTCAACGTTAATGCACACCCACTATTCGAAAGCATCGACAGCTCGTTGCCAGTGTGGATGAGTCACGCTGATCGCATTGAAGAGATGCCGTTAGGGTTTTCGGCACTCGCGTATTCGGAAAACTCGCCTTGCGCGGTGATGGGCAACGATGGCATGCGGGCGTATGGCATCCAATTCCATCCGGAGGTTACGCACACACAGCAGGGCGACCAACTTATTCGCAACTTCATTCGCGGAGTTTGCGCAACGCAAGGCTCTTGGACGCCTAAGCACTTCGTTTCAGATGCCGTCAACCGCATCAAACAACAAGTCGGTGATGGCAACGTAGTTTGCGCGCTTTCTGGTGGTGTCGACTCGGCAGTCACGGCGGCATTGGTTCATAAGGCGATCGGCGACCGCTTGACGTGCATATTCGTCGATAACGGTCTCTTGCGTCACGGCGAAGCGGAACGTGTTGAAGAAATCTTTGCACGTCCTCTTGGAGTCAACTTTCGGCGCGTGAATGCCGCCGAAACGTTTCTGGCAGGTCTCAAAGGCGTCGTGGATCCCGAGGAGAAGCGAAAGATCATCGGCAACATCTTCATCGACGTCTTCGAACAAGAGGCTCATCAAATCGGAGACGTCGACTTCCTCGCCCAAGGTACGCTCTACCCTGACGTTATCGAGTCGATATCACCAGAGAGCACAGCCGCACACAAAATCAAAACCCATCACAATGTCGGCGGTCTGCCGGAGCGAATGAACCTGACTCTTGTCGAACCGTTGCGCTACATGTTCAAAGACGAGGTGCGTGAGGCCGGTCGTGAACTGGGGCTCACTGACCAATCAGTGAACCGCCAACCATTCCCCGGTCCAGGTCTCGCAATCCGCATCAAAGGTGAGGTTACCTACGACAAACTCGAGATCCTGCGAGACGTCGATTGGATTGTGGTCGACGAAATCAAGAATTCGAACCTTTACGACAAGCTGTGGCAGTCGTTCGCGGTCCTCACCGACACTCAGACAGTCGGCGTGATGGGCGATGCTCGCACATACCAGTACGTTGCCGCCATCCGCGCAGTCAGCAGTACCGACGCAATGACGGCCGATTGGGCACGGCTGCCTTACAACACGATCGCTCGCATGTCCAATCGCATCGTCAACGAAGTCTCGGCGGTCAACCGCGTTGTTCTAGACGTTACAAGCAAACCGCCAGGAACGATCGAGTGGGAATGAAGTCGGCGGTTAGGTTGGGAATTCCCCCGGCGTATGCGACACGAAGATGAGAGTTCTTGTAGTAGGTTCCGGCGGTCGTGAGCATGCCCTCGCGTGGAAACTGTCACAATCGCCGACTGTTACCAAGATCGCCTCGACGCCAGGCAATCCAGGTATGGCCAAACACGGCAGGTCATACGACGTCATCGCTGAAGACGTCGATGGCGTGGTCAGTTTGGCTCAACAAATCTCTGCCGACTTGGTCGTCGTCGGGCCGGAGGCACCGTTGGTTTTGGGGCTCGTCGACCGATTGAACGACTTGGGCATCGCGGCATTTGGACCTACTGCGTCAGCGGCACAGATCGAAGGATCGAAGTCGTGGGCGAATGATCTGATGTATCGCAACGGAATCCCGTGTCCTCAAAGCCGGACTTTCGATGACGTGTCGCAGGCGGTGGCGTACGTGGAGAGTCAACCGCAAGGCGAGATCGTGGTTAAGGCTGACGGCTTGGCAGCGGGAAAGGGCGTGAGCATCCCGGGAACGCATTCTGAAGCGATCGAAGCCATCACGTCTTCAATTGAGCGCAACGAGTTCGGGAGTGCGGGTGAGACGGTGGTAGTTGAGGAGAGACTCATCGGTCCAGAGTTAAGCGTCTTCGCATTCGTCGACGGCGATTACGTCGCTACACCCGTGGCAGCGCGCGACTACAAGCGAGCTTACGATGGCGACATCGGTCCGAACACAGGTGGCATGGGAGCTTACACCTCACCGGGGCTTTGTCCGCAAGTTGAACTCGAAGACATCAAGAAACGTATTCTCGAACCGACCGCACGGGCAATGGTGCGCGAAGGTTGCGACTACCGCGGCGTCCTATACGCAGGGTTGATGTTGACGGATACCGGACCGCAAGTGATTGAGTTCAATTGCCGATTCGGAGACCCGGAGTGCGAACCGCTGATGTTGCGCCTCGAGCCGGATTTGGCAGAGCTCTGTTTGGCGACGGCGACAGGCGAGTTGCCCAACTTCGACACGACTTGGAACAACCGCCGCGCTGTTTCCGTAGTAATTGTGTCAGGCGATTACCCGCGTGCGTATGAAACTGGGTACGAGATTGACGGGACGCTGCCGTACGATGACGATGGAATCGTGTTCCACGCTGGCACTAAGCAGAAAGAAGACTCAAATCTAGTCACTGACGGTGGGAGAGTGTTGGTAGCTACGGCGTCATCCGACGATTCCGTCGCGGCAGCTCGAGACAACGCCTACCAGATAGCATCTGGCATCACGTTCACCGACTCACGCTACCGCTCCGATATCGCAGCCGACGCCGACTAGGCTCACACTCATTGGTAATCGACAACCCGTCGCAACAGCGACTGCCCTACAGAAGATGATTCCCCGCTACTCAAGACCCGAAATGTCTAGGATCTGGTCCGAAGAGCACCAGTTCGATCTGTGGTTGCGAGTTGAGATCGCTGCTTGCGAGGCGTGGCACCGCCTCGGCGTGATCCCCGAGGAAGACGTGGTCGGCATCCGAGAAGCCACGTTCTCGCGCCCGGAGTACGAACGCCAGTTCGAAGAAACCAAACACGATCTGGTCTCGTTCACCCGTGCTGTTGCTACATCTCTTGGAGAAGAAGGACGCTGGATTCACCACGGCTTGACGTCTAACGACGTGAAGGACACCGCTCTTGCGATGCAGATGGCGCACGCCAGCGAGTTGGTCATAGACAGTATCGATGCATTGATGTCCGTTCTTGCGACTCGAGCGGTCGAGTTCAAGAATACGCTCTGCATGGGCCGCTCGCACGGCATCCACGCGGAGCCGATGAGCTTCGGACTCAAACTCGCCCTTTGGTGGTCTGAGATGCGGCGCAATCGAGAGCGCGCGTCCGCGATGAAGCATCGCGTCGCCGTCGGGATGCTTTCGGGTCCCGTCGGCACGTTCGCGGGAATACCGATCGAGATTGAAGAGCATGTTTGTGAACAACTCGGCCTGCGCCCGGCCGAAGTCTCCAACCAAGTCATCCAACGCGATCGCCACGCCGAGTATCTGCAGGTCCTCGCGTTGATTGCGGCGACGCTCGACAAAATGGCAACCGAGATTCGCGCACTGCAAAGGACCGAGATAGGTGAAGTTGAGGAACCGTTTGGTACCCCTGGCTACGTCTCGAAGGGTTCATCCTCGATGCCGCACAAACGCAACCCTGAACTGTCCGAGCGCATCTGCGGATTGGCACGGGTAATCCGAGCAAACTCGATCGTAGGTCTCGAAAACGTCGCCCTTTGGCACGAACGCGACATCTCGCACTCATCGGCAGAGCGTGTCGTGATCGCCGATTCTTCGCTCGGCCTCGATTACATACTCGACTTGATGACCGGGATAATCGCCAACATGACCGTGAAGCCGGAGCGCATGCGTCGCAACATGGAGTTGACGCATGGTCTTGTCTTCTCGCCGCGCGTCATGCTGGCATTGGTGGAGAACGGTCTCGAGCGCGGAGAGGCATATGACGCAGTCCAATCTGCTGCGATGCAATCGATCGACACCGGTGTGACTTTCAAAGAGTCGATTTCCCAAAACCAGATGGTTACGCAATACCTTGATGGCGAGGATTTGGATGCTCTGTTCGACTACGGCTACTTTATCGAACAGGTTGATGGCCTTTTCACCCGATTGGGCATTGAGGAGGCGACTTGAGCGTACTCTCTCCCGTGCTGAAGACTGATTTGCCGAACCTTCTGCACCGCGGAAAGGTGCGCGACACCTACCGCGTCGCCGCCGACCTGCTGCTAATGGTCGCGACGGATCGCGTCTCCGCTTTCGACGTGGTCATGGATGATCCGATCCCGCAAAAAGGCATTCTCCTCGCAAGAATGTCTGCGTTCTCGTTTAGGAACGTGATTGGCGACATCATCCCGAACCACATGATCGCGATGACGGATGATGTAGAAGGGCTATCTGAGGTTGGTATGGAGTATGCCGTGCTCAACCTGCCGGACGCCTTGAGGCCGCGCACAATGCTAATTCGGGAGGCTGAGAGGATAGAGATTGAGTGCGTGGTTCGCGGATTCCTCGCCGGTGCTGGTTGGGCCGAGTACAAAGCCGATGGCACGCTTAACGGGGAAAGACTGCAAACGGGGTTGCGCCCAGCTGATCGACTATCGCATCCTGTGTTCACACCATCGACCAAAGCGGAACAAGGTCACGACCGACCCTTGACGCGTACCGAGGCCATCGATTTGGTGGGTTCGGAGTTGCATACTCAGCTCGAAGAGCTCAGTATCGAGATTTATGAGCGCGCCCGCGACCACGCCCAACAGCAAGGCTTAATCTTGGTAGACACCAAGTTCGAGTTCGGTTTCGTCGATGGAAAAATCACATTGATCGATGAAGTGCTGACGCCCGATTCGAGTCGTTTCTGGGATGCCGACCAGTGGCAACCTGGCGAGTTTCCGCCAGCTTACGACAAGCAGTTCCTGCGAGAATGGCTGCTTGAAAGGGATTGGGATCGCGAACCGCCTCCACCGAACATCCCCAAACGCGTGATGAGGATGACGCGCCAACGGTACGTCTCTGCGTACGAGCGGTTCACCGGCGAGAGCTTCGAATACTAGTTGGAGTTGCGTGAAATAGAATCGTCAAACGATGGCAAATTTACGAAACAGAGTCGCAACGACGCGCCCCGACCATCGGCGTGGTATGACGCGTTCCCAAGTCCGTGAGGAACGTCGTTCTCGAAGCAATGCGCGGAAACGGCGGCGGCGCACGGTACTAATCGCGTTGGGATCGGTGTTCGCGGTGTTCATCATCTTCGCACTGGTATTCCAGCAAGGTTTCGTATCGCAAGACCAACTCATTGGTGGCGAGCGCGGACCGTATAACAGTGGCGGACCGGTTTCCGAAGACCCGGATGACGGACGTGCGCACGTTCCCGATTCGGTTGTGCCCGAAACTGCCTACAGCGTCTATCCGCCGACCTCCGGACCGCATTGGAATACCATCGGCAGTCAAGCAAACAATTTCGAGCGCGCACCGTCCGGTTGGGGTCCGTACGAACGTGTCTTGCCGGATCAAGTTCTCATCCATAATCTCGAACATGGTGGCATCGGGATGCACTATGACCCCACCAAATGCGGCAGCGAATGCGACGCCATCGCGGAGACTTTCCAGAGAATTGCCAAAGATTGGAATGAAGACGGCACGTATACCGGATTCGTCATATCGCCCTACCCTGCAATGGAATCAACAATTGCGCTGACTGCTTGGCGGCACCACCTGCGTCTTGACGAGGTCGATGAACCCCGCATCTTGGAGTTCATTGACGCCTACTTCGACCGCGGGTTCGAACCGCAGGTCGCCGGGATGACACAGTAGGGATTGCGATGTCGTCGACGTTTCGGGCGCACATCCGCGTGTCGTTCAAACCGAGTGTCCACGACCCTGAATCGGAAACTATCAGCCGCGCACTCGCACGCATCGGATTCGATCAGATCGAGTCGCTGAGTGCCGGCAAGTTCTTCGACGTGGATATCGATGCGAATGACCGCCAGGCGGCTGAAGCGACAGCAAGGAAGATGTGCGAAACGTTGCTGGCGAACCCCGTAATCGAGACCTACTCGATCGAGATCGCGCTCTAATCCCCCAATCCCGGAACCAAGACGCTAGCCTGAGAGCGTCCCTTTAGTGCTCGGCACTGCACCGCCAGACCGGTCATCGAAAGACGCAGCCGACCGCAAGGCACGTGCGAACGCTTTGAAGGCCGACTCGATCATGTGGTGCTCGTTCGTACCACGCAACACGTTGAGATGCAGGTTGAATCGACCCTCGTATGCCATCGACTCGAAGAAATGTCGAGCCATGTCGGGCGAGAAGTCGCCGGCATTTGAGGTCGAACCCATGTCGATCACCGGGTATCCACGCCCGCTTAGGTCCACGACAGCATGCGATAGTGCTTCGTCCAGAGGAACGTGCATGCTGGCGATGCGTATCACGCCAGCGCGATCACCTAACGCCTTTGCGATACAACGACCAATCACTATCGCAGTGTCTTCCACAGTGTGGTGGGAACCAGTCTCGATATCCCCTCGGGCCTTGACCACCAAATCGATCATCGAGTGTTTTGAGAGCGCGTTGAGCATGTGATTCATGAAACCTACAGGTGTGTCGATCTCACTCTTGCCTTGCCCGTCGATGTTGACAGACACCGCAATCTGTGTCTCGCCCGTGATGCGCTCGATTGATGCCTTGCGTTTGTTCATGGTTCACCTTCAGGCCAATTATCGAAAACGCGCCGCGTCGATTCTTCGCATTCCCGTGCGACGACTAAGCACCCGAGATTTCTTCGAGAGCGGAGATCACGAGATCGTTCTGCTCTGGCATGCCCACGCTAATGCGGATCGAGTTCTCTAAACGACGCGCGCTGAACTTACGCGCGAAGATACCGTACGACACGAGTCGGTCATAGGCTTCGTCGCCAGTTAGGTGATCAAACTTGACGAGCAGGAAATTCGCGTCGGAGTGCGAGTATGAGACGCCTACGAGACCGTCGATGGCTCTCTCTACTCTCCTTCGCTCGTCGTACAAGACGTCGATGCGTTCGAGCAGTCTGTCCTTGTTTCCCAATGCGGCCAAAGCGGCTGCTTCTGCTGCGATGTTGAGGTTGTACGGTTGCTTGATCGTCATCAGGTGGCCGACGATTAGCTCGGACCCGATGGCATAGCCGACGCGCAACCCGGCGATGCCTGCCCACTTGCTGAAGGAGCGAATCACCATCAGATTGTCGTACTCGTCAAGCAAACCGGCGGAGGTAGTCCCGCAGAACTCGTAGTAGGTTTCGTCGACGACTAGAACAACGCCTGTGTCGAGAATCGCGCGAGCGTCATCGTCCGGTAACAGATTCCCTGTCGGATTGTTCGGCGATGCGATGAAGATGATTTTGGCTTGCGTCCGTTCAATCGCGTCGACGACCGCGCCTACATTGAGTTCCCAATCATCCGTGCGCTCTACGTTGATGAGATTGGCTTGGGCGATATGCGCACAAAATTCGTACATCCCGAACGTCGGCGGACAATCAATCATCGCCTCGCCGGGTTCAACAAATAGAGTCGTCAGCAACTCAATGATCTCGTCTCCGCCAGAACCTGCGATCACCTGCTCGAACGGACGTCCCGTGTACTCGCTCAACGCTAGTCGCATGCGGACTAGTTCTTGATCCGGATACTCCTGTATCGGCAAGCCAACCAGTGCTTGCGCTATTTCGGGTAGTGGTTCGTATGGGTTTTCGTTCGCATTCAACCGGATTACCTGACTCGAGTCGATGCCGGTTTCAGAAGCGAGATGTGTTGAGTGCTGTGCGCCGGCGTATCCCTGCGGATCGTAGAGATGTTGCCGCATCATGTCTTTAAGTTGGCGCATATCTCTTTACATCACTTTCCTTCTGATATCTGCAGCGTGCGCATGAGCATCAAGCGACTCGAGACGAGCAAGTGTCGACGCGGCGTCTGCAATCGACTCAAATGCGTCAAGGTCCAAATCGAGAATCGGCGTTACCTTCACGAAGTCCCGTGCGGACAGTGCCGATGAGAAGCGCGCAGATCCCCCAGTCGGCATGACGTGACTAGGTCCGGCGACGTAGTCGGCCATTATCTCGCCGGACAGTTCACCGACGAATATACCACCTGAGTTGCGGACGCGTCGTCCTGCGTCACGCGCGCCATCGAATGCCATGCACAAGTGTTCCGGGGCGAATGCATCGGCGACTCGTATCGCCTCGTCGATGGTATCGACGACTACGGCGCGACCTCGGCCGGTTACGGCCGCCATCGCAATCTCGGCTCTTGGCAGAGTCTCCAGTTGTTGCGCCAGCTCAGCCTCTACCCTATCGACAGCCAAACCTGAAAGTGCGACCAATACTGGGGCCGCTAGAACGTCGTGCTCCGCTTGCGCGAGGAGGTCTGCCGCACTGACGGCCGGATCACTCTCGTCATCGATGATGACCATCGTCTCGGTCGGACCGTAGATTCCATCAACGCCCACCAAGCCGTATACCTGTCGCTTGGCGGCCGTAACCCAGATGCTGCCGGGACCGCAAATCATGTCGACTTTGGGAATCGACTCGGTTCCTACGGTGAGTGCTGCGACCGCCTGCGCACCCCCGATTGCGAACACTTCGTCCACGCCAGCAATTTCACACGAGGTCAACACCGCAGGATGCGGTACGCCACGCTCGAACGGCGGCGAGACGACACACACGTAATCGACTCCGGCTACTCTTGCAGGCACGGCGGTCATGATGACCGTTGAAGCTAGTGGCGCGGTTCCGCCGGGAATGCAGCAACCGACCGAAGCGATTGGTTGGACGATTTCGCCGTAACCAGCCTCCTCGTCTCGCCACGACTTGGGCAATCCCCTGCTCTGGAAGTCCGAAACGCGACGGGCAGCCAGCTCGAGGGCTTCGACTTCCTCTGAAGCAAGTTGATTTCTAGCTTCGGCTATCACGTTATCGTCGACTCTGAAGTTTGCTGGGACTTCACCGTCGAGGGCTTGCGACAGTAGACGGACGAATGCGTCGCCACGGTCGCGCACGTCGGAGATCACGCGTGAGGCGAACTCGTCGGGGAGGAGTTGGGCGTCGTAGATTCCGCCACCGTCGGTGGTCGGTTCGTTCACCGAATTCAGATCGGTTCGGTTGGCGAACTCACGAAGAGCAGCTTCAACGCCGTAGATGCGTTTCAGCAAGACGCCGACCTAGGTTTGAATTGGTCCAGATTCTCCAACAAAGCACGATGCAGATCGCATTGACCTTGGTACACAAACTGCAGCTCGCTGACCGACGTGCCAGATGCGCCGAGGGAGCGGAGATGATCGATTGAGCGCACAACGTCGTCTTTTCTGGCGACGATCTGGACTGAGTACCATCGTAAGCCGTCGCTCGTGAAGACACGGGATATGGTAGGTCCGGCCATCCCAGAGAGATCCGGGGACTCGAGAATGCGCGCCGCGATGTCTTTTTCCGTTTCCCCGCGCACGTTGGCCGTGATACGTCTGTAGATTCGTGAACGCAACCGCGCCTCGATTCGCTCCAACAGCCGTCGCGCCAGATCAAGTTTGCCAGGTGACTCGGTTAGCGTGCGTGCGTTCCCGATCATGATTGCATGCGACTGGATGGCAACACCGTCCACCAGCGGACGCAGATTGTTCTCACGCAGAGTGTTCCCGGTGTCCGAAATGTCAGCGATGACTTCGGCGTAACCGATTCGGGGTGCAGCTTCGAGTGCACCGTTGATGGTGACCATTGAGAAGTAGTTGATGCCGCGCCGATTGAGAAATCGCTTGACGAGTCGAGGGTATTTCGTGGCAATCCGCAAATCGCGCCCCCGTTCGTGGAAAACGAGGCTCAGATCCGCCAAGTCGTACATCGAGGTTATGTCGAGCCAAGGGTCAGGGACTGCGATGAGCAACCTCGAGTAGCCGTATTCTAGGTTTGGCACGACTACCAACGAATCGCCGTCCTCGAACCTCGACTCCAAGTAGCGATCTAACCCGACTACGCCGAGATCGGCAATTCCGCCGTCGATCAATGTCGTGATGTCGGACTGGCGTTGGTAAATGACTTGTGTGCCGGGAATAGAAGGTATAGCAGCGGTGTATCGTCGCGAGTTGACTCGACTCACCGCGGCATCAGCATCGGAAAACAGGCGCGCGACGCCTTTCTCCAAAGCACCGGTAGAAGGAATCGCGATTCTCAGATTATCTGTCACGCCACTCCTACTCGATCGCGCCGTTTTTGCCGATCACGACTACTTCGTCGCCCGAAGCACTCTTCAATCCTTCAACATCGGCTTCAGGATCGTAAAGGACGAACACCTGCCGGCCTTCACGTCGCAACGCCGCCGCTCGTGCGACGACTTGGTCGATTGCCTCAAGGTTTGCCGGAACAAGAATGGTGGCACCCGCGGAAGATTCGTCTGCTTCCGATTTCGACAGCCGACACGCCACGTCCAAGTTGATAGCAAAACCGAGTGCCGGAATATCGTCTGGTGATCCAAGCGCGGACGCCAGGCCGTCGTACCTTCCTCCGCCGCCCAACGATATCGTGTCACCGGTCGATACTGCCGAGACGTCGAAAATCATCCCGGAATAGTAGGCAACGGCGGTAGCGAGTCCAAGGTCGATCTCAATAGCATCGCTCGGGACGCCGTCTGCAACCGCCGCGTCGACGACCGTTGAGAGACTGTCCAGCGAATCCATCCTGAGCAAACCCAACGTGCTCGCGATGGTCTGCATTTCGCGACATGCCTCACCTAACCGACCCCGTATATTGGCGACTCGATTGATAGTCGACAACGCTTGGGAAAAATCGACGTTTTGTTGCGCGCTTGCCAGCTTCTTGCGTAGGCCGACCACGACGTCCTCCGACGACCTTGAGGCAAGTCCTTCGTCGCCCGGCAATCTTATCGAGCCGGCTGCCAAACGGGATAGCAAATCGGCCGCAGAAGCTTGCGCCTCGATGCCATTGGCATCCGCGTCGGCCAACAATCCTAATCGACCGGCTTCTGACTCGACCTCCGAAAGATCAGAGATCCCGCTCCCAAGACTCGACACAACGTTGGCAAGGAAGTGCTTCCCTCTGTCCGAAAGATTGAAGGCATCGAGCAACTCCCAAATCAGGCCGACGTGCCCGACGCGCAGTCGGACATCGCTCACGCCGAGCGCAACTGCCGTCTCGTACGCCAGCGCGATGATTTCGCCGTCGCCTTGGCATCGCGACACGCCGACTAGTTCGCCACCTGCTTGCACGAACTCTCGCTTGCTTGGCACGACGTTCGGTGGTGCGTCGTACGGTCGCTCGGAGTAACGAAAAATCGGTGCTGCGTATTGGAACCGCATCGGCAACCGGCATTCTTCGAGCCCCAAAGCGTGCCTCAATACTGGTGCGGTCAGTTCGGGTCGCAAGCACACCTCACTGCCGTCTGGTGCGACAAAGTCGAACAGCTGGCTCGAAAGCACGCCGCCCGATCGACGCAAGAACAACTCGGATCGCTCGACGAGCGGGGTCTCGATCGGAGCATACCCTCGGGAACTCATTGTTCGACGGCAAACTTCGATTGCGCTCGTTAAGCGATCAAAATCTGACCCGGAACGATCCTCGAATCCAGGCGCGCGACGAATCTTCCCATTGCCCTGCACTTGAATTTGCCGTCTTCTGCGCTCTGGGATTAGTCTTTTCGGTGCCTTGGAAGTGCCTCAACGGGCGCGTCAAGTCTGATCTCTGCTCTGTGCAAGATTCTATTAGGAGGGAGTCGAAGCATCTTGGGATTTCGAACCGTGTCGTGCCCTTACCAATTTCTCGAAGATTCGACGCAAAAATAGATACGAAGACTTTGGTAACCACCGCCATAAACTACCGATGAGCTCGCAAATCGACAACTGGGATCACGCCATCCTCGTCATTGAAGACGACGAGTCTGTATCGCAACTGATCCGCTTGTATCTAGCGCACGACGGCTACCGTCCACTCACCGCCAAGGATGGAAACACTGGACTCGAGATGGCTCGCTCCGCGTCGCCATCGCTGATTGTTCTCGACCTGAACCTGCCCGGGCTCGACGGGCGTGAAATCTGCGAAAGGTTGCGGCAGGAATCGGACGTGCCAATCGTCATGGTTACCGCCCGAGTCGAGGAAGAAGACCGTCTCGAGGGACTTGATCTTGGTGCCGACGACTACGTGACCAAACCGTTCAGTCCGCGTGAGCTGATGGCGAGGATTCGCGCGGTCCTTCGTCGATCTGGGCGCGAGATCGCTAGCGAGCCGCTAACCCGAGGCGAGATCTCAAACGGCTGCTACCGTGTCGACCTCGATTCTCGAACTGTCTATGTCGACGATTCGGAGCTGAATCTGACGCCGACGGAATACCGTTTGCTAATTTGCTTCATGAACTCGCCGAAACACACGTTGACCCGGGACCAGATCATCGAAAATGCGATTGGCTACGACTTTGAGGGTATAGATCGCACGGTCGACACACATATCTCGAACCTCCGAAGAAAGCTCGAAATCGCAACGGATGGCGAACGTCATCTGAAGACAGTCTATGGTGCAGGATATCGTTTCGATGCTTCCTGAGTGGACACACACCATCCAGTTCCGACTAGCTTTGGGTTTCGCCGCCTTGTTGTCAATCTGCATATTCGGAGTCAGTGTTTGGTCCACCAACGCGACGCGTATGGCAATTGATGATTACAACGCCAGCCTGTCCCGCTTCCGCGAGGCGCAGACTAACTTGATGCTTCAGGAGTTCTACGCGTCCAATGTCGATCTGCGGACCCTGCAGAACTCCATTGAGCAGATCGGACGTCTCTATTCGCTTCGAGTTGCATTGGTCGACGCCGAAGGTTTCGTGGTGGCAGACTCTCATCAATTTCCTACAGATGCAGAAGGCAAATATGAGACTGAGTTGGAGCGTTTCAAACGCAACTCCAAGGACTACCGATCCGTGCCATTCACTGTTGAGGATGACATCGTCGGCAAGATCATATTCGAGTCCAAGAATGGGGATCGACCAGATTTCGACGTTCTCGAGATCGTCCCTCCGCGCCGGCACGGTCGCTTCGTCGAGGTCGAATCGCCGTTTCAACGCTTCGCAGATCGTTTCCCCAACCGGAGCGTCATCCTGAGGGAAGTTACGGGCATGCGTTCAATTCCTGAGCAGGCACCCCGAGAACTCGCGGTGGAACCGCAATTGAGCGCGCTACAACGAGAGTTTCGCAGGTCGCTTGTCGTTAGCGGCGTCGTTGGTGGAATTGCCAGTGTGTTGGTCGTAATCGCCTTTACAAGAATCGCTTTCGCGCCAATGCGTCACCTCACACTCGCTGCACGAAAACTTGGCAAAGGCGAACTTGATCACCGCATCGACGGCAAACACCGGGGCGAAATCGGACACCTCGCCAACACATTCAATTCGATGGCTGCCGACCTCGAAACCGCCGAAACACGAAGACGAAGGATGACCGCTGACGTCGCCCATGAGTTGCGCACCCCGTTGACTAACGTTCGTGGTTACATTGAAGCGATCAAGGACGGCGTCGTAGAAGCCAACTACGAAACCATCGAGACTCTGCACAAGGAAACTATCCACTTGTCGACGCTGGTAGAGGATCTTCGGATCCTCGCCATCGCCGATGCGGGCGAGTTAACGCTTGATGTTGCGCCCGAGGACATCAGGCAGATCGTCGCAAGCGTGGTCCAGGCGTTCAAACCGAGGGCGTCGGCGGTTGGCGTCGAGCTGACGACCGAATGTGACGACGCACTCAAACCGGTTGCGGTTGATCGCACGCGCATGACTCAGGTTATCCATAATCTCGTCGATAATGCGCTTAACCACTCGGTATCGGGAAACTCGGTCAACATCAAGGTTCTGCGCGCCGAAGATTCGACAGTCCGTATCTCAGTCGTCGACCAAGGCAAGGGAATCCCCGCAGAGGATCATTCACGCGTCTTTGATCAGTTTTACAGGGTCGATGCCTCTCGCACTAGGTCGACGGGCGGCACCGGTCTCGGTTTGACCATCGTTAAACGCATCGTGGAGGCCCACCGCGGGACGATTGACGTAGCTAGCAAAGTCGGCGCGGGTACGACGTTCATCATTGACTTGCCGACGGAACAGAACGACGCCGAGCTTAAGTGACTTCTTATCTCGATATCATTCTCCTTATCTCCTAACGGGAATGCGAGGAGGTATCGCCGTTGCCCAAATCTCGTTCGTATGATGCTGTCGTAGTCGGTGCCGGCGCAGTCGGTTCCGCCATTGCGCTTGAGTTGACTAGGCATGGGTTAGCTCCGATTGTGTTCGAGCGCGATGCCATTTCGGGCAATGCATCCGGTTACGCGTGGGGAGGGCTTTCGGCACAATTCGGTGCCGGTGTCCCCGGGCCGATGACTGATGTCTATCGGACTGCGATTTGCGAGCACGTCTCCCTTTATGAAGGACTCGGACCTGAAGCGGACGAAGACTGGGAACTCCAACGCGTATTCCAGATGGCATTGGCCGACGAAGAAACCAAGCTTGACGACTTGAGATCGGACGTCGAGTGGATGCAGTCTGAAGGGTTCGACGCCGAAATAATCGACGCAAGCGAGGTCTATCGGCTCGAATCCAGCATCCGTCCGGGAATGATTGGTGCCCAAATCGTGAATGCAGGATACGAACTTGACAGTCTGACGTTTACCTCGTCTATCGCGTCGGCGGCACAAATGGGCGGTGCAACGTTTGAGATCGAAGCAGTGTCCGCGGTCGATGCAATCGGTGGCCGCGTGACGGGGGTCACTCTCGAGAGCGCGAGTACCGTACAAACCGACGTCGTCATCGCCGCAACCGGACCCTGGGTATCCGGCATCAAAGGACTGCCCGGTCTGCCGATCAGACCCATGAAGGGCGAGATTTTGCGCATGGCGCACGCAGGAAATGACCTACAGCAACGCATTGGCTTCAACGGATTCAACGTTGGTCGCAAACCTGACGGCACAGTTTGGGCCGGCACATACGAATGGGACCGTGGTTTTGACCGAGAGACGACGGAAGAAGGTCGCGACCACATTTTGAAAGGCGTTTCGCAGTACATCCCGTCGCTCGCAAGCGCACAGGTCAAGACTCAGACGGCTTGTCTCCGACCCGTTTCTTCTGATGGTTTGCCGATAGTTGGGGCGATTGGCAACATCGAGGGTCTATACGCAGCGAACGGAGCTGGCAAGAAAGGTATCCTACTCTCACCTCTATTGGCCAAATGGATCGGAGAATTGGTTGTAGATGGTTCCAATCCGCCGGAATTTGTCACAACCGAACGATTTGAGCTCAATTGAGTTGGCCATTTTGCGCTAATCCGCCGTCGCGCTAACATATTTGGGTACACCGTTCCAATCGAAACGCAGGGTTACGCGATGGCAAAGAATCAGAATTCCAACCAACTACCGATTTCTGAAAAGGATCGCGCACACGGATACTACTCCACGCGCTGGGGAGACCCTTTTGAGGACTCCAAAGGCCGAGGCAAGCTCCGCAATTTCCGTGCTCCCGAAAACCCTAATGAACTCGACTCAGAGGAGCGACGCGAGTTCTTCCGAGACGGGGCATATCCGTATCCCCGGAAGATCAGCCTCGAGAGTTATTACAAGCACAAATTCCCGCTCCAAGTCGAACTGGTGAAGATGCAGAACTGGGTGCGGGATTCTGGTCAGAAAATCGCCATCGTGTTTGAGGGACGAGACGCCGCCGGCAAAGGTGGCACGATCCGGCGATTCATGGAGCATCTCAACCCTCGCGGCGCGAAGGTCGTCGCTCTTGAGAAGCCAACCGACGAAGAGGATGGGCAGTGGTACTTTCAGCGCTACGTTCAACATCTGCCGACCGCCGGTGAGCTCGCGCTGTTCGACCGTTCGTGGTACAACCGCGCAGGAGTCGAAAAGGTCATGCGGTTTTGCAGTGACGAAGAGTACCGAGAGTTTCTACGCGTTACGCCGTTGCTCGAGGAGATGTGGCATAACGCAGGTATTCGCATCATCAAGCTCTACTTCTCGGTCAGCCGCGTCGAGCAGGAACGTCGCTTCAAACGTCGTGCAGTTGATCCGCTCAAGCAGTGGAAGCTCAGTCCCATCGACTTGGCTTCATACAACCGCTGGGACGAGTACACCGACGCCAAAGAGGCGATGTTCTTTCACACGCATAGCGAGGTCGCCCCTTGGTACGTCATCAAGTCTGATGACAAGATGCGCGCCCGCATAAACTCCATTCGCCACGTGCTAAATGTGATCCCGTATGACGGGAAAGACGAGAACGTCGTTCATGAAGTAGACCCGTGGATCATCGCATGCGCCGACGAAGTATTCTCTGTCGCCGATCGAGCAACGCAACCGGCAACGGCTGTCGGAACCAACGGCGAGGCAGAGTTTGACAAGGTTACAGCGGGAGCCATCCGTAACTAGATTCCCGAATAAGCTCAGCGAATCACCTGAGCGTCGGCACTCACTGCGCGGTGAACCCGCCGTCAACCACGAGGTGGGCACCGGTAATGAACGACGCCTCGTCGGACGCGAGAAACAAGATAGCCTTGGCGATCTCTTCTGGCTCTGCATATCGCCCGATCGGGTGCAACGCTTTGATCTTTTCGTAAAGGTCCGGATTTTCCCAGCTGCCACGCGTCATTTCTGTGTGAGTGAATCCCGGGCACACTGCGTTGACGCGGATCCCACTACTAATGAGACCGTTTGACATATCGCGCGTGGCGTTGATGACGCCTCCCTTGGCGTGGGGATACGGGTTGAAACCATCGGTCAAGAATTCCGGGTAACCGATTAACCCGCGTATCGATGCGATGTTGACGATGCTGCCGTTGCCCTGAACTTTCATCTGTTCCGCAACAGCGCGCGCCATCATGACGGTGCCGCGTAGGTTGACGCCAATTACGAAATCCCAAACGTCACCGTAACCTTCACCAACTGTGCGACGTCCGCCAACGCCTGCGCTGTTGACCAAAATGTCGATCCGTCCGCATGCCTCAAGCGTCTTCGCCACCGCCGCATCGCATTGATGTTCGTCTCGGACGTCTAGACCAATTGCAACGGCGGGTCCACTTTGTGTTCCCAAGTTGTCGGCAACCTCGCCCGCGGCGGCCTCGTTTAGGTCTGCGATCACGACTGTGGCATCTTCGTCGACGAAAAGCTGCGCGGCAGCTTTGCCGATGCCGGATGCGCCCCCGGTGATTAACGCGACTTTACCGTCAAGACGTCCCATGTCACTGTCGCGAGAATCCAATCATTGTGCCGTATATCCGCCATCAACGGCGAGGTAGCTACCGGTTACGAAAGACGATTCATCGGACGCCAAGAACAGTGCTGCGTATGCGATCTCCATCGGTTGCCCCAAGCGACCCAGTGGATGCAGCGACTCCAACTTGACACGCATATCGGCGTCGTCGGTCAGCGACTGCGTCAGAGCCGTGTAGGTGAACCCCGGACAGAGTGCGTTGACCCTAACGCCACGCTTTGCGAACGCGACGCCCATATCGCGCGTCATCTGTATCACGCCGCCTTTTGAATGAGGATAAGGATTGAACCCATCGCTTAGGCCTTCGGCGTAACCGACCAAACCGATTATCGAAGCGAGATTGACGATGGATCCGTAACTGGCCTCTAGCATCACTTCGGACGCGGCGTGCGACATGAGCATCGTTCCCTTGAGATTCACGTCGATTACCCATTCCCATCGTCTCTCAAAATTCCACTCTGTGGGAGCCTTACGCGGTGTTACACCTGCACTATTCACCAAGACGTCGACACGGCCACATAAGCTCGCGGTCTCCTTTACCAACGCCTCACAACTTCCCCGATCCGTAACGTCAACCGCACTCGATTGGGCGTTCAATCCTCGTCCTGAGATGCGCCGCGCCACCTCACTGGCCGATGCCGCGTCCAAATCAGCACACATGACGCTTGCACCTTCTGCCGCGAACAACTCGGCACATGCGGCACCGATCCCAGATCCCGCGCCGGTTACGATCGCCGTTCTGTCATCAAGCCTGCCCATTCTTGCTCCTAATGCTCGCGTTCAACTAGCGAGTGTAAGTCTATCCGCTGCGATCGTGCGGAAAACCCAATCGAGAATGGCAATAGAATCACTTTCCAACACCATGACATCCTCTCGACGCAGACAACGAAGACGTACGAACCCGGAAGTCGACCAAACGGCCCCCGACGCGGTCGATACAACAATCCCGAATGAAAGTGCCGAAGATGATGCCACGAACTCGTTTGATGACATGGGTTTGGAGATCGCAGGGCCTTTCAGGCGCGTGTACGCTTACGTCGTCGACATTGGGCTGCTCCTGATGCTCAAGTTCACCATCGATTCGGCATCCGGGTCTTTTGGATTCGCCCTCGATCGCCGCAGCATCATTGAGGTGGCGATATTCCTCGCATACTTCACAATCCCAACCGGGATTTTCGGACGCACAATCGGGAAGTGGGTTGCCGGGATTACGGTCGTCGGCGAGGACGGAAAAACGCCAGGCGTCGCTGTCGCAATCCCGCGTGAGATGGTCGGTCGTTTCGTCGCTACCATCACATTCGCATTGGGATTGCTTTGGGTATTTTTCGACTCGAATCGTCAAGGTTGGCACGACAAGATGGCAGGAACATACGTCGTCATCGTCCCCAACACTGGACTACTGGCCCGCTTTTTCACGGTCGAACGCGAAAAGGCACCGGCTCCCCCACGCCAACGTACCGGGCGACCGGCGAATCGCCGAAAACGCCGGACGAACCGCCGCTAGCGTTCACCGACGATCAAGTTGAAAGGTCCCAACTCGAATGGCAATATCGCGACTTGCTAAGTCACAGATGCAGCAGAGTTCTTGGATACGTCGCATGTTCGAAGAGGGCATGGAGTTGAAGCGCATCCACGGCGCGGAGAACGTTTTCGACCTTTCGCTAGGCAACCCTTTGCTCGAGCCACCTCCGGAGTTCAAAGCAACTTTGGCTGAAATCGCCCAGGAACCCGATGCTGGGATGCACCGCTACATGCCCAACGCCGGCTTCATTGAGACAAGGACCGCGGTGGCGGACGCGTTAACCGAAGAATCGGGCACACAGTTCCAAGCAACTGACATCATAATGACTGTTGGTGCAGCCGGCGCAATCAACGTCGCCCTCAAGTCGATACTTGACCGCGGCGACGAAGTAATCATCATCTCGCCTTACTTCGCCGAGTACATCTTCTATGTGCAACACGCCAACGGCGTCTTTCGTGAAGCAACTTCTGACGCCGATTTCATGCCTGATTTCGATGCCTTGTCCGCGCTCGTGAACGACCGCACGCGCGCCATCATCGTCAACTCGCCCAACAACCCTTCTGGCGTAATTTATCCAGAAACGACGATTGCCCGTCTCGCTCAGGTCGTGCAGGAAGCAGAAGCGAGGTTCGGCACCGAAATCTACATCATCACAGACGAACCTTACCGGAAGCTAATCTTTACCGATCAGCCCTACCCGTTCGTGTTCAAACACCATGTTCGCACCGTCGTCGCCACGTCCCATTCGAAGGATCTAGGGCTCGCTGGCGAGCGCATCGGTTATCTGGCTGTGAATCCTGAAGATCCGGCGAAAGAGGATCTTCTCGACGCTGCCAATTTCATGCTGCGAACCTTGGGTTTCGTCAACGCACCGGCGATTGTGCAACGAGTCGTCGCCAAGCTGCAGCGATCATCGGTTGACGTCGTCGAATACCGACGCAAACGCGACCTCATCTACGACGGATTGACCAAGATCGGCTATCAATCAAATCTCCCTGATGGCAGCTTTTACCTCTTCCCAAAGTCCCCGATTCCAGAAGATACGGAGTTCGTGGATCTGCTGAAGTCGAAGCTCGTGCTCGTAGTCCCCGGAATCGGTTTCGGCATGTCGGGATATTTCCGGGCGTCATACTGCGTAGAGGATGCAGTCCTAACCGATTCACTCGACGGATTCGCTGAGGCGTTCAGCGAGGTCACGTCGTAGACGTAGAATCGATTCTGATGTTTGCGGAAATCAGCAACAGACCGGCTAGGGTCCTCCTCCTCACTGCCACATGCATAGCATCCTCGGTTGCTGCCTTGGCTTGCAGCGGCGACGCTGAGCCGACATCCGTTGTGTTACCCACCGCAACGCCTGGGACGATTAGTGCAACACCAACTCCCGTCGTAATCCAATCAGAGCTGGACGGAAAGGTCCAGGTCGGATTCAACTTCGCCATCCAAGACTACCCTCAACAAGGTGCCGGAGTCTTGACTCAACTCGACCGAGGCACCCGAGTCAAGATCACCGTTCGCCCTGCCCCAGGCGTCATCCAGCAGGTCAGTATCCGCAACGGCCGTTGCGAGAACGCCAACAACCTTGAACAATTCTCGTGGGTCGAGACTCTCGACCCTGCGGTGGGCGGTGTTTCGGAGACTGACCTACCAGATCGGCATATCGGTACGTTGTTGGACGGCAATCACTCCATTGCGGTATCGATACCCGGCGGTACGTTTTCGCAGGTGGCGACGTGTGGCGATCTTCCGGACACCAGTCACTTGGAAATTCCCCCACAGGGATAGGGATAGCACCCCGCGTAGGCCTAACGCGTTAACGGTTCCTTCAATCCGGAGCCGGTAACGACAACTACGACGCGACTTTCGCGCTTGATCGCGCCTTCGTCGACCATTTTTTCCAATCCGGCGAATGCCGCAGCCGAGGTTACCTCGCAGAAAATCCCGGATTCTGCCGCAAGGCGCGCCTGCCAACGCAACATCGCAAGGTCGGATACGGCGACTCCGCTCCCTCCGGACGCCAACACCGCGTTGGCAGCTTGATTCACGCGTGGCGGTTGCGCGACCGAAATCCCGGATGCGACGGTTGGGGAAACGTCCTCGACATGCCATCGCTGACCTGCAATCGCCCGCAGAAGTGGTTGGACGTGCTCTGACTGCACGCCGTGCAACCGCGGCGATGTAATGCCATCAAAACCCGCATGTCCGCCGATGAGCAACGCACCGTTGCCAGCAGGCATCACGACGTCAGTCGGTCGGACATTTGGATCATGTTTCAACTCCAAGGCGAACTGTTTGACGCCCTCCGCAAACCAAGGACTCAATGCATGCGAAAGATACGGGACATCGTACTTGGACGCGAATTCTGTGGCTGCATCGGTCGAGGCATGCCTCGGACCGTCGACAAGGTGCAGTTCTGCACCGAATATCCGTATCTGGTCGAGTTTTCCTTGTGCCGCGCTTGACGGTGCGAAGATGTGCGCTTTGAGCCCCGCACGAGCCGCGTAGGCCGCCATCGACGCGCCGGCATTGCCAGAAGAGTCCTCAACGAACTCTCGTACGCCCTCCTCTACCGCAGCCGCAACCAAGACTGCGCTGCCTCGATCTTTGAACGACCCGGTTGGCGAGCAATACTCCAACTTCGCCCATACCTCGGAGACGCCAAGATCTGAGGCCAGACCTTCCAACCGAATAGTAGGAGTGTTGCCCTGCCCCAAGTCCAGTGTCTCGCCAGGGTACGCCAAAGGGGATCCTGCTACAGCATCGACCGGACTGTGATAACGGATGTCGTAGATTCCGTCGCATTGGCAGTACAAACTCTTCACAGAAGGCGCGTCAGCGATCGCACCGCATTCGGCACATGCAAGTTCGAATCGCGCCGATCGTTCGCGGAATACATCCCCCAGATTCGGAGCACGCATTTGGCTACCGAATAATGCCTAGTTGCGCTTCGTGGCGGCCGAGGAGAAACCGACGCCCTCTCGGGCGACGCCCCGGCTGACCGCGGCGGCACCACTATCGGAACGCCAGCAGGTCGCACCGACCATTGACGAGTCATCACAGAACTCGATCATGTTCATGCCGCCGCCGACATGCTGCGACATGACTACGTCGTGACCGACTTTGCCCAGAGCATCTGCCGTTTTGGTCCCGAAGTCATCCTCAAGTTCCACTTCCTGTCCTTGCGTCCACATCCTCGGAGCTTCGATCGCTTCCTGAGGCGTCATGCCGTGGTCGATGATATTCACGATGGTTTGAGCCGCGGAAGGCCATATCCGCATGCCACCGACTGAGCCGAGGGCGAAGATCGGCCTGCCGTTGCGATACGCGATTATGGGCGACATGCTGCTCGCAACTCGTTTCCCAGGTTCCACCGAGTTCGGTTGATTCGGATGCGGGTCAAAGTTCGCCATCGTGTCGTCCAAGAGCACGCCAGTACCCGGGACAACGACCTTCGATCCCCAGCCGTTGTTCAGAGTTTGCGTCGCCGCCACTACGTTGCCATCCCCGTCAGCTGCGGTAGCGTGGACGGTGTGTGCCGATTCGACGACGTTCGGTGCTGGTAGATCCGGCATTACAGCATTCGGAAGGATGCGACTCATCTGCTCCCTGGCGTGAAACTCGGACAACAACCTGTCGAACGGAATCTCCTTGAACTCCGGATCGGAGAGATAGAGATTACGACTGGCGAATACCAGTTGCAACGCTTCCGCCATCAGGTGCAATGAGGCGGTCCTTCCGAATCCCATACCGCGAATGTCGCGCAATGCCAAGATGTTCAACAGCTCAATAAGGTGCAATCCGCCAGCGGATGCCGGCTGCGGACCGGTAATCTCGCAACCTCGATAGTTGCCCATGATCGGATCGGATCGTCGAATGCGATACCCCAAAAGATCATCCATCGAGAGCACGCCGCCGTTGGACCGCGAGTAGCTGACGATTTCGCGTCCCAGTTCTCCGCCGTAGAGGTAGTCGGATCCCTCGATGGCGATGCGTTTGAGTGTCGCAGCGAAATCTCTTTGAACGACGAGATCTCCCACCTTCGGAAGTTCGCCGCCGGGGAGAAAGATCGCCGCGGTCGAGCTGAACTGCATCAGCAACTCAGCGTGTTCTTCGACCAGTCGGCGATGGCGTGCCGAAACCCGGTAACCGTTCTCAGCGAGTCGGATCGCAGGACCGATCACCTCGGGCAGTGAGAGTGCACCGTAATCCGAAACCGCCGAGCACCATGCTAGCAACGAACCCGGTACTCCAGACGAAAGAACCCCAGTTTGGTTCAGATCGCCGCGGGCACGCATGTAGTTCGGCCAATCGTCGGACACCGCTTCGAACATGTCCATCGACGCCTGCAGGGGAGCTTGGGCATAGTTGTCGATGGCGATTCGAGTGCCGTCTGCAAGGCGAATGTTGAAGAAACCTGCACCGTAGATGCCTACCATCATCGGCTCAACCACCGTCAGCGTGAACAGTGTCGCAACCACTCCGTCGATAGCATTGCCACCAGCCGCCATCACCTCTGCCCCAGCCGCGGACGCTAACTTGTGCGTCGATGCGACCATTCCGTCGTAACCGACCACGGGTCGATTGGTAGGCGTGAATGTAACGCCGGCTCTCTCACGCCAATCTTGCGACGTTAACGTAGAACTTGCCATCAACCGTCCTTTTCGCAAATGCGTGATGTTCTCAAATGGGGATCCTACGACTTTCTTCACGATGGTAATATCGCGTCGTCTGATGGTGGCTCGTCACGTTTGTCAGTTACTCGGTACGATGACGGGTACGCGATAATAGTCAATGTTCGACTTGTGAAACGATTTCCCAAATTTCAACTACAACCACATAACAGTCTGAAATCACATAGGAGCGTCTGCCATGCCCATCATCACCGTTGAAGGACGAGTGGGTGCCGGTGCACCCGATCTCGGAAGATTGGTTGCACGTGAACTCGACATCGACTTCGTCGACCGCCTGATCCTCGCGCAGGTCGCCCGCCGCGTGAATGCGACGATGCGAGCACTGGTCGACCAAGAACGGCGAGTACCGTCGCTGGTAAACCGACTGGCAATGCGCGTTCAGCGTGTACTCGAACGATCAGCCGTTGCGGGAATGGGCGGTGACCCTTATTTCGGCCCCGGCGTCGAGGAGTTAATCTCGCGACAATACAACGAGTACGAGGAAGAACCGCACACGTCGGCTGAAGAGATTGACGACGAACGCTTCATCCAGACGACTCGTGAGGTAATCGAGGACATTGCCGAGCAAGGCAACATCGTTATTTTGAGCCGCGGCGGCGGTGCGATTTTGCGAAACAATCCAGACGTGTTGCGGGTGGGCGTCGTTGCGAGGATGGAGGATCGTGCGCAGCGCGTAGCGGAGCGCGAGAACATTAGTGTCGCAGAGGCAAACGATTTCATCGCTCACTCGGACACCGCCCAGCATCGTTATTTCGAGAAAGCGTTCGGGAGCAGCCCGATTGACCCGTTCCTCTACCACTTCATGTGGAACACCTCGGACGTCAGCATCGATTACGCCGTCGACGTAACGGTTGATGCCGCCAAACATATGGCGGAACACGGCGGCCTGCGCTATCACAACGAAGACTCGTAGAATCAGTATCAACACTCGACCGACAAGTTCTTCGCATCATGCCTAAACGCCAACGCAAACAACGAGGACGCCGACCAAACGTCTTCGTGCAGACGTCAAAACCGACCGGACGCGAGAATGCCACTGAAGTCGACCAAACGGTCAGCGAACCTTCACCGGTGCTCGCAGCTACGGCGACAGTTCAAAATCAGCAACCGGCGCGCACGCGACGATCGCAGTCGACGCGATCGGACGTGTATGCTCGGACATTCCCTCGCGAAATTCGCAAGATGGGAATTCTCGCTGCCGGCGTCGCAGTCGCACTCGCCGCCTTTACCGTCATACTCTGACAAACTTAGGGCTTTCTCGCCCCTCGGTCAAATCGGCGGGTGACCATGCGCGCATGCATGGTGATGGAACGGCGTGGCAACGCGTATTAAGTCGCCTTTAGACTCTTCACATGGGCGAGACTGCGTCTACAGAAACCAACCTGTTCAAGCGGTTTTCTGAACGTCTCGCCGCGGTCCCGCGCTCACCCGGCGTCTACTTGATGCGGGCTAAAAACGGCCAGATCATCTACGTGGGCAAGTCGGTGAGTTTGCGCAACCGTCTGCGTTCCTACTTCTCAAACGGGGCTCGATTGGTTGGCAAGACGAAACGCATGGTCGCCCGCGTCCAGGACTTCGAGTACATACTCGCCGAGTCGGAGCGTGAGGCACTGCTCCTCGAAAACTCCCTCATCAAGCAGCACAAACCTCGATACAACGCGCGGCTCAAAGACGACAAGTCGTATCCGTACATCAAGGTCGACCTAGAGGACGACTTTCCGCGTGTTTACTTCACGCGACGACATAACAAGCGCGACAAGGCGCGCTATTTCGGCCCCTACGCGTCGGCATATTCGGTCCGCAAGACTCTCGATCTCATCAAGAAGCTGTTCCCATATCGCTCGTGCACGATGAAGATTACTGGCGACGAAGAGCGGCCTTGCCTCGAGTACCACATCAAACGTTGCATTGCGCCTTGTACTGGATTCGCCGACAAGGACGAGTACGGAGTTGTGATCAACCAAGTGATCAAGTTCCTTGAAGGCGACACCGATCAAGTGGTTGTCGAACTTCAGGAGGCAATGACCACGGCCTCAGAGAATCTCGAGTTCGAGCGAGCCGCTGCCCTGCGAGACCGCCTAAAAGCAATGAAGATCGTATACGAGGATCAAAAGGTGGTGGGAATCGGGCACGAAGACATGGACGTGGTAGCGATCGAGAAAGGTTCGGATGAAGCGTGGATCGAAGTGTTCTTCATCCGGCGAGGCAGCATGGTCGGACGCGACAACTTCATCATGGCTGGCACTTGGGATGACGCCGACGCCCACATCCTCGCGAAGTTCATCGAACAGTTTTACATCGACTCGAACCCGCACATGCCGCGTCGCTTGCTGGTACAAACTCCCGTCGAAGATTCGCCTGTCCTTGAGGAGCTGTTGTCCGAGCGTCGGGGAACCAAAGTCAACATCGACGCGCCACAACGCGGTGCGAAGCGAAAACTCGTCGACATGGCGCACGAGAACGCGGTCGAAGGATTGGCACAACTCAAGCTCAAGTGGCAGTCAAACTCTGATCTAATGGCGAAAGCTTTGGACGACTTGCAAGAAGCGTTGAGTCTGCCGAATCGCCCAGAGCGCATCGAATGCTACGACATCTCGCACATCCAAGGCACCTCGTCGGTTGCCGCGATGTCGGTGTTCGAAAACGGCGCACCGGCAACCGCGCAATATCGTCGTTTCAAGATCAATACCGTCGAAGGCAACGATGACTTCGCTTCGATGCGGGAAGTGTTGACTAGAAGATTCAAGCGTCTCAAAAACGCCCGCGAGAGATCCGAAAACGCTCAACCAGATCCGATCAAAGCGACCGACAGCTTCGGCATTGCTCCCGACCTCGTGCTGATCGACGGTGGAAAAGGGCAACTCTCGTCCGCACTCGCCGTCATGCTCCATCTGGGTGTCGCCGACATCCCGATTGCATCGATAGCCAAGAAGGAAGAAGAGCTCTTTACCCCCGACAGTTCAGAGCCGATCCGGTTGCCGCGCAACGCCCCGTCGCTCTTCGTGTTACAGCAGGTGCGCGACGAAGCACACCGTTTCGCCATCACGTATCACCGAAAGACACGCGGTCGCACTTCACTAAAATCAGCTCTCGACCTCGTCCCAGGTATCGGACCCTCGAGAAAACGCGCGCTTATGAAGCGATTTGGCAGCGTCAAAGCCATACGCGAAGCAACCGATCTAGAGCTGGCATCGACGCCCGGGATGACGCAGAGACTCGCTGAACGCGTTAAGGACTACCTATAAGCGGAGATCCGGATCGTTGCTGTTGCGCATTCGGTCCAACCGCGATCTCAAGGTCTCAATCAACACCTCGACATTCTCCGGGGTTTCACGCATCCTCAACTCGCCATCGTCGAAACGGAACTCGATCCAACCTGTCGGCAATTCGACCAGCGAATCAGCGACGTTGGCAGTCCTCACAACCGGAGCAGGAGATTCGGCATCGTCAACATCAGCCACCTCATCGTTCAAATGCTGCCTGATGTCGCCGAACACTCGTTCGATAATCGGCAAACGGCGTCTGACGCTAGGCATGTCGGCACCAGTTATCTCTTGGAGTCGTACCGCCAAGACGTTCTGACTTAGTACTGCGTCACCGAGAACGCGATGCAACTCGTTGAAGAGATCAACGGATGCGGCGAGTTTCTTGGTCAGTTGCATCAATTCGCTTGAATCGGGGGTGGAAACTACGCGGACGCCATCGGGAGTTAGACGGATGAGACTTCGACCGGTAGCGAGTCCCCACATTCTGAGTGCGCCGAGGCGTGCACCGTAGGCACCACCAGAGGCAGACATGCCCAAAACGACGGCTAGACCGTCGCGAGTGATCTCTGAGCCCAGATCGTCATGGATGACGCGCGCTATGGCGATGCTGTCGCCCAATCCAATCTCTGGAAACTCGCTATCGCCTATTTTCGCCATGAATTGCCGTTCTTGCCGCTGGTTCAGGTGTTTGGGAGCATATCACAAGCATAACACGGCAATCGAAGGGAAGTGTTGCTCGGCAAATGCTGTTATTGCGGCAAGTTAGCGGCAATTTGGATATCACTCGGGAATTCGACTAGCATTTTGCCGCGTTTTAACGAAGTGCAAAGAGTGCGTAGGCGATGCGCCGGCACCGTCGATAGGTCGTTGCGCCTGATACGCGGCGTTTCGCTTCAGGTGCAGTTCGGGCGAGAATGGGTCGATATACGGAATCTGTCGTAAGGTAGAACCGTGCGGGAAAACCCGAAGCAACCCGCCATTTCCATCACCTGGTGGGAATCGCGCCGATTGCGCCCTATTGTCCGGCTTGAGGCGTCGCGCTTCGCCGAGGCAGATCAGGAGCGGTGCCGATCAATTGCTTCGTCGTACGGGCGACTTTCGAAGCGATCAGTGCGTGAGATTGCGCGCGTCGGTAGTCGGGCGAACGCATCGTCTGTTTTTACGTCAAATATAGACAGTGCTCTGGACGGTGATGTTGAACCGACCATAAAGCGATCATTGTGCTTACTTTACCGTAAAAACAGCTTGCACCCGATGAGAGTCGATCTCACGCATCCAACCCGAAGCAGCAATCGGGAATCTATCCCGAACTGCTTGAGGTGCCCATGATGCCGCCGATGTTGTCCATCAGCTTCGTCATCTCCATCGGCAGCACGAATTTGGTCGACTCGCCGGCAGCCATCTCTTTAAGGGCGTCCATGTATTGCAGCGTCATCGTGTTGCCACCTATGCCGCTTGCGGTGTCTTGGATGCGTTGCAACGCGTCAGCGTAACCGGCTGCACGGAGGACCGCCGCCTGTTGATCGCCCTCCGCGCGTAGTATCTCCGCTTGTTTCTGCCCTTCCGCCTCAAGAATGTGCGACTGTTTCTGCCCCTCCGCAACCGTGATCGCCGCCTCGCGCTGACCATCCGCCTCCAATACCATCGACCGACGCATCCTCTCGGCCGACATTTGGCGTGTCATCGCGGCTTGTATATCGGCCGGAGGCTCGATCTCGCGAATCTCGACGTTCGTAACCTTGATACCCCACCGCCCTGTCTCCTGATCGAGACGAGTACGTATCAACTCGTTGATGCGCTCGCGTTGAGAGAGTACTTCGTCCAAGCTGATGTCGCCAACCACAGCGCGAAGTGTCGTTGTCGCCAATCCAACTACCGCCGAAGTGTAATGCTCGACCTCCAGCACCGCAAGCTGGGCTTGGTTCAGATCGACCCGCATGTAGACGAGGAAGTCGATGTCGATAGGAGCGTTGTCTTTGGTGATGTTAGTCTGACGCGGGATCTCAAGTACTGCAGTTCGAGTGTCCACCTTCTGTATCTGGTGCAGGACAGGAATGGCGACGACGATGCCCGGACCTTTCATCCCCTCGAATTTTCCGAGCCGGAAGCGCGCCACGCGTTCGTAGTCGCGGACGAAGTTGATTATTGCCATTGATTCGCCTCCCAAAAACTACGCCGTCTGAAAGGTGAACGGCGACCCATAATCTGGCCACATTATCGCATAAGAACCCCGCAAAGTGGTTCAGGCAGGTTTGCCGGACGGCCGAATCAATGCGAGTTACTCGTCCGCATCGGTTTCGACGACCAGAGTAACGCCTTCGACTGCCACGACCTTCACCGTTTGCCCTACCTCGACCGCTTTGCCGTCGATCGTGTGACCGGTCCAGTGCTCTCCTGCAACGTAAACTTCACCTTCAGGTTCCAAAGCCCGTGTCACTTGCGCTGACTGGCCAACGATACAATCGGACGTTCCCGCGGAGATGTACGACTCCGGTCGAGACGCGACTCTGAGCTCTCTGACTAGCCACATCGTGAAGGCTAGAACTACTGCGCCCACGCCGAGCAATAACCAAAGACTGACGTTGACCTGCCCACCGGGCAACTCGGGTGCTTCGACGCCGGGAAGTTGAAACAGGAAAAGGCCTCCGAAGATCAAAGCGATCGCGCCAGCAATTCCGAAGAATCCGAACCCTGGCGTAACGAAGATCTCAGCCGCAAACAACGCCAAGGCGATCAGTATCAAGGCCAATCCCGCCCATTGGAATGGCAGCTGGCCTACGCCGGCGAAGCCTAGGATGAGCAACATTACCCCGATGGTCCCGGGGATGAATGTGCCGAAATTCCACAACTCGACGATCAGTCCCAGACCGCCCAATGAGATGAAGAGGTAAGCCAAGTTGGGGTTGGCGATCGCTGCCAACAGTCGATCCCAAATGCTGTATCCCCGCTCCACCAACAGTCCATCTCCCAATGCGGTCAATGTAACTTCGCCAGTTGAGGTTTCAACCGTCCGACCTTCGAGCCAGGCGAGTAAGTCGTTCAAGTCGTCGACGATGACGTCGGCGACGTTCATGTCAACCGCTTCTTCCGCCGAATATGCCTTGGCTTCGAAAACCGTAGCCTCGAGTGCCTCGACGTTGCGTTCACGTTTGACCGCTATTCCTCGAAGCATCGCCGCTGCATCCTCGTTCGCTTTGGTCTGCAAGGTCTCGCTCAGGTCTTCACCCTGCCCACCGACAACGGCAGCCGCACCAATCTCGGTCACTGGAGCCATAGCCAAAATGTTCGCCGAAGCCGCGATGAAGGTGCCAGCACTCGCCGCGTGGGCTCCGGATGGCGAGATGTAGACGGCGGTGGGGATCGTCGCATCCAACATCCCGCTTACCATCGCACGCGTGCTCTCCAGGAAACCCCCGGGCGTATCCAGAATAAAGACAACGATCGCGGCACTTTCAGATTCTGCTAGTGCGAGTTCGCGAATCAGAAACCTCTCCGAGACCGCATCGATGGGTCGATCGAGACTGACAACATGCACCGGGCCGTCGGTACCTTGAGCGCGTAACACCTCGCTGCCATTCGCGCCCAGCGCATGAGTCGCAATCAGGCAGGAAAACCCTAGGGCGAGCAGTACCGACCACATTCCGATGCGAAGTGCAACCGCATTGCCCCCGAATGGTGCAGAAGACAATCTATGGCGTCTAGTCGTCATCTCATCGCAGCTGTCAGGTTAAGTCTCTCCCGCAACTTTCACGGGTGCAGGAACTCGATCAATCGCTGCCGCTTGCCCCGACGGTGCCCGCCCACGCCCCTACCGCCATCATCCCGCCATCTACGTTCACATAGGAACCGGTCATGAATGAAGCACGATCGCTTGCGAGGAACAACATCACATTGGCAATGTCTTCCGGTTCCCCAATGCGTCCCAGTGGATGCGTCTTCGCCGAATCGATCAGCCCCTGTTCAACTTCCTCACCAGTTCCAGAAAGGGCGTTCCACACCATCGGCGTGTTGATGGTGCCCGGGTTTACGGATAACACTCGGATATTGTCTTTGGCGAAATCGATCGACATCTGACGCGTTAACGAAAGGTCGCCGCCCTTGCTGGCAGCGTAAGCAGAAACGAAAGGCATCGACAACAGACCTTGAACGCTTGCAGTAGAGATGATCACTCCGCCTCCGCGTTCGCGCATTGAGGGAACCGCAAACTTCGCCATTAGAAACCGGCTTCGCAGATTGATGTTGATGATGCGATCCCACTCCTCTACGGGCAGATCCACGGCGTCGAGGTATGACGACGGCGGTTGGATGCCAACGTTATTGATCACCACGTCCACGCCGCCGTAGGCTGCAATCGCGGCTCGCACGGTCGCCTCGCATCCGTCCACAGTTCCGGCGTCCGATGACACGTATTGCGCAGTGAGGTTCTGCCCTGTCAACTCGTCGACCAACGCACTACCCGCGTCATCGTCAACGTCCATTACCGTCACCGCGGCATCGGCGTTCGCGAACCCTCGCGAGACGCCTCCACCAATCCCTAGTGCTCCCCCAGTGACGATTACCGACTTGCCATCAAACTCGCCCACTGTCAACTCTCCTTTTGGGTCCATCCGATCCGATTTCACTCACCATTATCAACCAGACACCGTGTCATGGTCAGTCTCTGAGGTCCGAACTGGAGCACGTGCGCTTCGAGCGTGGGATCGCCTGCGATGTGCCGTTTCCTCATTTCCGGAGTGCATCGAAGCATGGATTATCATTCAACAATTCGTTGCATCTGCAACACTTAATTCGCATCACCAGCCGTTTGACTACGCGCACAAGACCAACACGCTCCCGTCGGGGCCGGGTGATGCCTTGGTCGTCGTTCAAGTACTACGACTTCTCCGTG
Source organism: Dehalococcoidia bacterium (assembly GCA_965221625.1). Classification (GTDB taxonomy): domain Bacteria; phylum Chloroflexota; class Dehalococcoidia; order Lucifugimonadales; family Lucifugimonadaceae; genus Bin127. The sequence continues at coordinate 1,648,705 of OZ244903.1, read as the reverse complement.
CTGTGGGCGGCGCAGGTCACGATGACGATGGCGATGACGTTGCGGTTGCTCGCCACCAGTCAGTGGATATTCGACGAAACGGGGTCCGCCGCCCAGCTGGGCATTCTCGGTGCCGTACAGCTCTTCCAGATGCCGGTAGCGATCTACGGTGGCGCGCTTGCCGACGTCGTGAATCGCAAGGTCCTGATGTCGATGACACAGACCGTATCGTTCCTGTCGCTTGTAATCCTGACTGTTCTAGCTTTCTCCGAGGTACTCGCGCCCTGGCACATTTGGACGGTAACCGGTGTCACCGGCGTCGTGAACATGCTTGGCAACTCGGCGCGGCCGGCGATGCTGCCACGATGTGTACCACGAACTCACCTCACAAACGCGGTAACGATTTCGACGTCGACGATGCAGATTTCGTCGATAACGGTGCCGTTCCTATTCGGTCCGCTGTACATCGGCTTCGGCATCGGGCCGACACTGCTTGTGACGACGATGATTGCCGCGTTCAGCGTAATCTCGCCTCTACTCATCAGGGCATCCGGAGCACCCGAAGGCGGCACTTCTCGCGGCGTGAAGCTGGCCACTATAGTCGAAGGTTTCCACTTCGTGCGCAAACACCCGATACTTCCTGGTCTGTATCTGCTCGACATCGGCGTGACGATCGTCAGCTTCTATCGGATGCTGTTCCCCTTCTTCTCCCACGAACTGTACGGCATGGGTGCTCAGGGGACCGCTTTGCTGACTTCCGCAAACGCATTAGGAGGTGTCTGTGGCAGCATGGTAGTCTTCATTACCGAACGCTGGCGACGCAAGGGGATGATCGTCTTAGTGGCTACGTTGATCTATGCGTTGTTGCTGTTCGCGTTCGGATTCAATCGCATATCCCTCGTCGACAACCCGTTCATCGATATCAACGTGTTCGGATTCTCACAGTCGATTAACTTCATCTTCGTGCTCGGACTTGGCATCGTAGCGATGCTGGGGGGTACCGACGCCGTGGGCATGACGATGCGTCAGGCCTTGGTGCAGTTGACCGCTCCCGACAACATGCTTGGCCGGGCAAGCAGCGCGCACTCGTTTGCCGCGATGGGAGCCAACCACCTCGGTCAGATGGAGGTGTCGTTCGTCGGTGCACTAATCGGAGCCGGACCGGTGATGATACTGGGCGGCGGTATATCCGTCGTCGTGGTGCTCTTGATTTGGCGATTTGCACCTGGAATCCGAAACTACAGGTACCGACCGCAACGCCAACCACAAACTGAGTAGGAAGCTATTCAGCGACCAGCTTCAATATCGGGCCGCCGAACCGCAGTACGTAGATCTCACCATCACCGTCGACGCCGAACGAAGCGATTGCAGGACTGTCGTAGCCGTCTGCTGTTGCTGAGATATCCCCTACTGCGATGCCTAGACTGGATTCGCCCGACGGGTCGAACAACCGCAACTCTCCCTTGCAGTGGTCAGAGTAGAGGTAGATGCCCCGCAACTCCGGAATAGCGTCTCCTCGATAGACATATCCGCCAACTACAGAGCAGTGCCCGGAGCGAGGCGGAAATTCATCGACCGGCATCACGATGCCGGATCTATCGCAGTCAGATCGCGGCTCGAAACAGGCGGTGCCTTCCATCCGATTCCAACCAAAGTTTGAACCAGCACCTGTTCGAACGTCAACCACGTTAATCTCTTCACGATAACTCTGCCCAACGTCTCCGATCCAGATCGATTCGCCTTCGGGGTCGAAGGACATACGCCACGGGTTCCGGAGACCGTATGCCCAGATTTCATCCGGCACGCCGTCGTCATCAAGGTACGGATTCGTGTCAGGAATTGCGTACGGATTGTCGTCGTCGGATTGCGAAACATCGAACCGCACGATCGTGCCAAGGACGTTGGTCAAGTCTTGACCGTTGCGTTGCGGGTCGGCAGCCGATCCGCCGTCGCCGAGGCCCAAGTAGAGAAGACCGTCGTTGTCGAAGACTATCTCGCCACCGTTGTGATTCTTGAACGGCTGCAGGATCTCGTAGACCTCGTGCTCCGCACTCCAATCGCGAAGATACTCGTCGACCGTGAACCACGATAGCCGAGTCCGCCGAATGCCTTGTTGCACCGAGTAGTACATCCATACGCGCCCGTTCTCTTCGAAATGCGGGTCTAGTGCCAACGACAACAAACCTTCCTCGTTCGAAGTTCGACTTACACGTTCGGCGACGGAAAAGACGAGCTCAGGTTCGGATCTGCCGTCGACATAGGCGCGATAAACACGTCCGACTTGCTCTGCAACTAGGGCAGACTCGCCGTCGGGCAGGAAGGCGATGTCGATCGGTCGATCCCAAACATGTGAACCGAAAACCTCGTCGAAATCAAGCGTGTAACGCGTCAAACCTTTGTCGTTAATCGGCGTCGCAGTCGGCACCGATGCTATTGTCGGGTTCGATGGAACCTGGACTTCGATGGTTACCGTTGCACTCGGTTCAACGGACGTGCAAGACGCGATGTAAGTGAACCAGAGGACGGAGACGAGTAAACAAAACCAAGGTTGTCGATAACTGGCAATTCGAAGCAAGCGCGATCGAGAGATCACCACTGGACGTACATCGGCATCACGACGTGGGTGAAACCGGAGTGTTTCGACAGTCGGAATACTGCCGGATTGGATGGAGTCGTCATGGACAAGATGATCGTGCCATCGCCGTCGTCCGACGACTGCGAGGGAGCCGAACTACCACCAGAGGAGTGGTCAACCAACTCCCGCAGGAATCTAACGTTGAAAGCAATCTTGCCCGGTTCGCCTTCGATGTCGACGTCGATTGTTCCTTCGCTTTCTCCGACATCTTCTGCGCTCGCGGTGACGGACAGCTTGCCCTCGCCGTCTTCGTTGGAAGCGACCATTCGGACAATCGCACTTCCTTCTCGGGCGATCACCTGACTCATGCGGGCCAGTCTGTCGATACCGTCGAGCGGAATCGTGAGAGTCGTATCTGAGGTGGAAGGCACCAGACTCTTGTAGTCGGGATACGTGCCGGCGATCAACTGCGTGATGACCTCGACCTCTTCGCCGACCTTGAACATCGCCTCGCCGCCGTCTTGGGACACCGTGATCTCCACCGTTGACACCAACCCCGAGATCAGCTGGGTAACGTGCATCAGTGCCCGCGCCGGGATCAGTGCCTCGAACGGTTCTTCGGACGGCTCCATGAGCTCCGCTGATTCGATTGAGAGGCGGAATCCGTCAGCAGCGGCAAACGTGGCGCGATCACCTTCGACCTCCATCTTCACACCCGTCAACACCGGTCGAGCATCATCGGCTGCCGCCGCAAACACCGTACGATCAAGCGCGTTGCGCAAGACGCCGGCTTCGATGGTTGCCCGATGCTTCGCTGACACCTCAGGGAACGGTGGGAAATCGTCCTTGGGTGCGCCTCGCAAGTTGGTTACGGACGTGGCGACGCCTTCGCCGATGTTGGTGGTCGTCTCTATTCGCGCACCGTAGGGGTCGTCTTCGGCTTCGATCTCGACGCGCCCACTGTCGTAGCTGCTAATCGTGTCGAGCAAAGTGCGGGCGGGCAATGCGATTGCGCCTTGGTCATCAATCTGTGCCGCCACCCAAGTCGTAATCGACAGATTGAGGTCAGTGGCTGAAAGCTTTAGCCTTGCTTCCTCGGTCTCCATCATGATGTTCTGGGTTATTGGCAAAGTTGCCCGAGTCGGAACTGCACGCGACACCACGCGCAGACCTCGCGACAGACTCTCTTGCAGACAAATCAACTTCATTGCCATCAACCCCGATGTTTGGTCTCCATCCGTTCACGCGCCCGTTGCACGAGTTCTACAATCACGATTCAAGTGCACCTATTCAAACGGGAACGCATGCTCGCTTCGTAATTGAGTAATGATACAGCGTAACCATCACTTCGACGCCACCTACGCTTTAACCTACCGTTAACGGCATAACGACGTGCCTAAGTCAGCTAAATTTTCCCAATTCGGTGAACCGCGTAGTGCGGATCTTGGTTTCGCAAAAGTTGACTTGGAACGCGAACAGCGCACCGGTTTTCCCGAAGTCGTGATGGGCGAGGGAAAGACACCCGAGCAAACCGCAGCGATCGCGAAACGCATCTACGAACACGCGGGTATGGTGCTAGTTACCCGTTCGAACTGCGTCGCGGCCGATGCTGTTTGCTCGGCGATTCCGAGTGCCAGTTTCATCGAATCTTGCGGTGCTATCTGGGCCGACGACCGAGGTTTGAAACCGGTAAAAGACGGTCTACACATAGTCTCAGCGGGGACCGTCGACCTGCCCGTCGCCGACGAGGCGGAGATCACGGCGAGATTGATGTTGTGTCGAGTGGACAAGATAACCGACGTCGGCGTCGCTGGTATCCACCGTTTGCTCGAACATATTGATGAGTTGAGATCCGCAAACGTAATCGTCGTCGTTGCGGGCATGGAGGGCGCGCTTCCGAGTGTCGTAGCCGGTTTGGTCGAAGCACCGGTCATCGCCGTGCCAACCAGCAACGGTTTCGGCACGGGTCTCGACGGGTATGCGGCGATGCTCAGTATGTTGAACTCGTGCGCAGCCGGCGTATCAGTCGTCAACATTGACGCCGGTTTTTCAGCCGGATACCAAGCGGCCCTGATCGCCAATTTGGCCGCGTAAAACATGAGTCGCGTCGGGTGACGCGACAACGTTCGATGCTAGGTAGTCGGCTACTCGTTCGCTTCGACGAATGCGAGCAGATCTGCCAGTTCTTGGTCTGAGAGGTAGTCGAAAGCAGGCATCACGTTGGTGAAACCATCCACGATGAATCTTGCGGGTTTGGTTATCGACTGGACCAGATATTCCTCGGCTTCAAGATCTGTGCGATCGCCGGCGCGACCCCACAAACCCGACCATCCAGGTCCGACGATTACGTCATCGCCAACGGAGTGGCACGCAGCACAACCTAATGACGTGTGAAGTTCCTCACCACTAGACGCATCGCCCGGAGGTAGTTCTACGGGTTGTGCGAGAGCGAAAAGGTCGACGTCTCCACCGCCCGCGAGTACCAGTTCACGCGTGCCAGGCGGAGCCGGCGTGGGATCGAAGGGCACCGCAGTGGCGGTCGGTTTGGCTAACTCTGTGCAACCCATCAACATCGTTGACGCCAACAGTAGCATCGCAATCCACAGCATCGCAATCCACGCAAACGCGAGTCGGTGTCCTGACCGCAGCACGCGTCCGGCAGCAAGACGATTGGTTTGCAATGTTTACCTCTCCAGAATCGACCGTAGACGACTGAATTCAATCATACGACAGGCGCGATGTCCCTTCAGCGTCAATCGCCACCGCAGCACCAAAGCGACGACGCTACTGCGCCAACAACTCAATCATGCCTCTGACCTTTGCTGGACTGACGCCTTGGCTTTGGGCAGCATTGATGAGAGAGATCCACTCTGCGTCAAGCCCGGAGATGTCGTTCGTCCAAATCCCTTTGTCGTTAAGTTCGTCAACTGCGTATAGTCGATTCCGGACTTGGTCCGTGGTTTTGCCCTGTTGGTGGATGTCGATCATGAGTCGGATCGCATCCTCGTCAATGCTCTCTGCCTCTTCTTCGGTTAAGTCCATGTGAAAAAACTGCATCACGATACCAGCTTGCTCGAACGTGCATGCCTCCAAGTCTTCGTACGAGATGCCAAACTCAACAAGCTTGCGAACGATGCTTGCCGCGCGCGGGTCACTGTTGCGGATCGTCTCCGTCGTGACGCCCTTTTCGATTATTTCGTCGATCAACCTCGCCTCGTCGGTCGAGAGAATCCGTACGACTTCGTCCCACGAAAAGGCGACGCGCCCGTAGATTATTCCTAGGCGCGCCAACCAGTAGTTGACCGTCGCCTTCTGCACTCCCACCTCTTTGGCGATACTGCTAACGGTCGACTCACCGGAGTTGAGCTTGTCTTTCAACGTTCGCTCCAGCGGTTCGCCGAATATTCGCTTGGCCTTAGTGAGAGCGGGTGTGTTTCTAAGGCCTGACTTCTTCGTCATCTGCGAGATCGTGACCATCGGTACGGAACCTCCATACGCTTTTGGTTCTCGTGCGATCTAAGCGCACATCACACTTGTTCACCGATATTTCGACACAAGTTTAATCAATGGATAGCCAAGATATCAATAGTTGCAGACTGGTTTTGACGTTGTTCAAAACTATCGAAAGCAACGAACGAAGAAACAGTGCTCAATAGATTTACGGTTGTTTGACGAAGTATGAAAACTGTTTGAACTTCGTAGATATTCTCGTCCGCCATACAGAGACTCTCGGTTCAATTCTCTACCCGGACGAGCTCGATCAACACACCAACTTCTTGAAACCCACCAACGAACGGCAGAATCCGGCAATCCTCGCGACACGTGCGACTTGCGAGGATATGGATCTTTAGAGCATGAATCTTAGGTCGCGAATCTTTGTGGCGCGAAACTACCCTCCTAGCCGTGGTCGAGGTGCTTAACGTCCATGAGGCTTTAGAATCGATGGGCTGTGGCGATTTTCGCTTTGAACGATGCTCCGCACGTCAACTGACTCGTACCCGACCGCATCTTCCTTTCAACAACCTCGGACAGATCATTGAACTTCCTTATCGGGCTGATTGAAGCGGTAGAACACTGGCTGCTCGATTTCAGCGTCGCCGTATATGAATTGATGGGTTGGGCTGGCGTGGTCGTGCTGATGGCACTCGAAAGCACCGCTTTTCCCCTACCTTCCGAGATTGTGATGCCGTTCGCGGGTTGGCGTTTGATACTGGACAAAGGTCTGGGCGTCGAGTGGGTGCTGATCGCCGGCTTCTGGGGAGGCATTGGCAGCGTCATCGGTTCGTTGGTCGAATACGCAATCTCCAGAGCGGGAGGCCGACCACTCATCGAACGCTACGGAAAGTACCTGCTGATTACGAACAAAGATCTGGAACGCGCCGACAGGTGGTTCAACGATCGCGGCGAGATAACCATCCTTGTCGGTCGTCTCATACCGGTGGTGCGCCACTTCATCTCCATACCGGCAGGCATCGCGGAGATGAACGTCGTTAAGTTCTGCGTCTACACGTTCATCGGTGCCTTTCCATGGTGTCTGTTCCTCGCTTGGACTGGTTACGTCCTCGGCGACAACTACGACACCGTGCGCGAATATACGCGTAACTTCACAATCCCGATCGTCCTGATCGGGATGGCCATCGTGATATGGTTCGTCATCCATCGAATACGCGAGATTCAAGCCGAGTCTTCGACAGCAAGCGAGGATCAAACCTGACCAACCTTACAGGATCCCGGTAACGGCTCATTGGAATTCTTTACAATGTTGGTCAGCGTTTTGAGCTAACTTGTGTGATGACTGTAGACACTCCCAAATCGAAATCGACCGCGTCAACTACGACTAACGTTCGTGGGAACTACCGCGCTCTCAACGTCCGCGTGAACGGCGTTGCTGTCGACTGCGCCCATGGCGCGCGCGTCTTGGACGCGGTGGACGAAGCGGGTTTCGAGGTACCAACTCTCTGTTACGACGAACGCGTCGGCCCGCAAGGTACGTGTCGGATGTGTCTTGTCGAAGTCGAGGTCGAAGGACGCAAGGAGACGGTGGCATCATGCACCGCGTTCGCTGCGGACGGCATGGATGTCTCAACGCACACCGCTGACTTGCGAAGTTACCGACAGACGCTGCTCGAGATGATGCTGTCTGAGATGGCGTCCCCAAGCCAGAATCCGTACACCAACAAGGTAGGCCCCACTGAGTTCGACCGTGCATTGGATGAATACGAAGCGCGCCGGGACGCCTTCCCGAATCTCCGAACCCGCGAGAAGGCAGATCACGACGACAATCCATTCATTCAACGAGATTACGACTACTGCATCGCGTGCTACCGATGCACAAACGTCTGCAACGAATGGGAACAGGCATCCGCCATCACCGTCGACGGTCGAGGTCAGGAATCCAGCATCTTCTCGTTCTTCGGCAATCAGCTGATGGATTCGCCTTGCACCTTCTGCGGACAATGCATCAATACTTGTCCGACCGGTGCCCTGACCGATCGAAAGTTGATTTCGCAAGACATCCACGCTCAAGACGTCGATCGTACTCAAACTACTTGCCCGTACTGTGGCGTGGGATGCGGCATCGAATTGTTGACTCACCGCAGCGACGTTGTCGGCGTCGAACCTGACTTTTCGGCCGCGAGCCGCGGCTCGCTTTGCGTCAAGGGCCAGTTTGCGTCTTGGGAGTTTGTGCGAAGTGAGGAACGACTTCGGCATCCGCTTATCAGACAACCGGACGGTTCATTCCGCCGCGCATCTTGGGACGAGGCGTTCGAACGAGTCGCGTCTGAGTTCAAAGGCATCATTGACGAGTCTGGTCCCGACTCGATCGTTTGTTGGGCATCGGCGCGCGTAGTCACGGAGGCGAACTACCTTATGCAGAAGTTCGCCCGCGTTGCTCTAGGAACCAACAACATCGATAACTGTTCCCGTACTTGACACGCCCCAACGGTCGCCGGTCTGGCGGTCATGGTAGGACGGGGAGCGATGTCAAACTCGATAGAGGAACTCTCCGGAACCGACTTCCTCCTCGTGACCGGATCCAACACGACCGAAGCGCATCCAGTAATCTCGTTGCGCATGAAACGTGCTGTCAAGAATGGTGCCAAGTTGGTCGTCGTAGACCCGCGCAAGATCGAGTTGACCAAGTGGGCAACTCGCCACGTGCAGATACGTGTCGGCACCGACATCCCGTTTTACAACGCCATGGCGCATGTCATCGTTAATGAGGGGTTGTACGACAAGTGGTTCGTCGAAAATCGCACCGTCGGGTTCGACGCTTTCGCACACCACGTACAGATGTATACCCCTGAGTATTCTGCCGAGATCTGTGGCGTTACACCTGAAGAGATCGTCGAAACTGCGCGCGAGTTTGCGGCGGCCGCCCCGAAAGCGGCGATCTGTTACACCCTTGGAATCACCGAGCACTCCTGTGGCACCCACAACGTGCAATCACTGGGCAACCTCGGATTTCTCTGTGGCACGCTGGGTGTACCGAACGCAGGCGTCAACCCGTTACGCGGTCAGAACAACGTTCAAGGTGCCGGCGACGCAGGTTGTATACCCACCGACTTGCCGGGCTATCAGAAGATCGAGAAGCCAGAAATACGCGAAGCCTTTGAGCAAGCGTGGGGTGAGAAGCTTCCCGAACGCCGAGGTATCACCAAGATTACGGCGATGGAACAGATGCTCCGGGGACGCGTTAAAGCCGCTTATGTTATGGGTGAGAACACCGTGGTTTCTGACCCGCATGCGACCCACGCGCGACGAGCACTCGAATCGCTCGACTTTCTCGTAGTGCAAGATATCTTCCTGACCGAAACTGCTCAGCTTGCCGATGTCGTGCTGCCGGCAGCTTCATTCGCAGAGTCTGACGGAGTCTTCAGCAACAGCGAACGTCGAGTGCAACGGGTACGCCCTGCACTAGATCCTCCCGGGGAAGCACGGACCGACGTTGACATATTGCTTGGTCTATTCGCACACATGGGCAAACCTCAATCCGTCAAGTCCGCCGAACAGGCGTTTGACGAGATGCGCAGCGTGGCACCCATCTACGGCGGTCTTAGCCACGCGCGGCTCGACCGCGAGGGAGGCATCCAATGGCCTTGTGCCGACGAAAACGACCCGGGCACTGAGTATCTCCACGCCGACGAATTCATATCCGGATTCCCCGGATTTTTCGCGCCAGTAGATCACATACCACCGGCGGAGGTAGCCGACGAAGAATATCCCTGGCTATTGACTACTGGCCGCCGACGGTCCACCTATCACACCGGCACGCAGACCGGTAAAGCGAGCGGATTCGATCTCCTCGTGCCACACGAGATGCTCGAAATCAATCCGGTCGACGCCGAAGCAATGGATGTGAACGACGGCGACGTCCTTGAGGTCGAGTCGAGACGCGGCAAGGTCAAGGTCGCCGCCCGGATTACTGACCATTCGCCGCGGGGTTTGGTCTTCATGTCATTTGCATTCCCTGACACAACCCGCACGAACGACGTTACGTCGGACGCGTACGACTTCATCACGGAAACCCCGGAATACAAGGTCTGCGCCGTGAGAATAAGCAAATCGCCTTTACAGGGCACCGAATACCACGAGGCGCAGCGCAAGATTCGTCTGGCCGGTGAAATCGCGCAACCCACCGAATTGATGCCGACCCGATAGGACCCATTTCTCGGCCTGGCAAATGATCTGCGATCATCGGCTGCGGAGCGAAATTCTGGCATCAGTCGCCGGAATCAAGTCTGACACTCTCAATCACCGCATACGGGATTTCGTTCCTGCGTCTTTCGCTGACCATGTAGTAGGCTGGCATCTCTGAACCAGCGATCACGTTGTGGAACCGGTACAAGAAGCTGAGCACGAGAAAGCACTGTTTGGCGGCAGAACCGTTGCGGTCTCGTATCCAAGCAACGTTGATTCCAGATTCGACTATCCGTTTGCGATGGGCTCGCCGCGACGCCAGATCTCTCGGCAACCACACCCCGAGCCGTTTGTGCTTGCGTGCGATCATCTTGATGTTCTCGCTGTCGCTCGCGCCGCCCGGGACGCGTTCGCATCTGAACCCGAACCGCCGAAGCCCCACGGCCATTTGTTCGGACAACCCTTCATCCAAATAGAAATGAGGTTGTACGTTCGACATCACGCGGAATTGGCTCGCTGAACTGCGTCGAGGTCTGACTCCCAACTCAAGGCCGATTCCACCTGCGTGTCGCTCAAGTCATGCCACTGGGCGACGAACTCAGCAGAGTCTCCCGCTTCGACTTGACCCTTGATCAACGCGGTTGGGATCCTCGTTCCCTTGATGCATGGTTGACCACTCACGACCTTGGGATCCAGCAAGATGCCTTTACGCGGTTCCCAACTTACTGCCGTGTCGGCATCGCCGAACTTCATGTTCGCCACCTTGACTATTTTTGGCATAAGCAACTCTTGGAACGGCATTTGACCGCGCAAGTTGGCAGCCAAGAGCAACTCGTCGATTTTGGTGTAGATGTGCGATGGATGGATTGAGGCGTCTGTCCAGAATGGTCGTGTCGCGAACGGGTAAGGATCACCGGTCGTCTTTCTGACGTACGCATGCGCTTCAGCGATCTTGCTGATTCCGATCTTGTAACTCAAGAGGATCGCAATCATGCGGATGGTGATGAGATGCGGAAACTCGATGAAAATCCGATCGCGGTCGAATTGATTGACGAGACGGCCGTAAAATCCTCTTCGAGCCCAACCCGAGATCTGCATTGGGGACAATGAAACGTCATGATCGCGAGCCGGAAGGTCTGAAACCTCAACGTAGCGTTTGACGTCTTCGGGATAGTAAAGCCCAACGGGGCCATCCGAGTTCTTGGTCGCCGTGGCACGCATGTTCGCCTGAGTGTCAGTTGTGCGTCCGGTGATTTCCCAAAACGACACGTGCGTTCAAGGTTTGCCGGCCGAACTCCGATTTTACGGGATTTACGCGCGTATGTCGACGACCGGGATCGACGCATCAAACGCGAAGCAATTGCCGTCAAAGAATCTGCTTCAAGAACAGTTTCGTGCGCTCTTCCTTGGGATCGTCGAAAATCTGTTCGGGAGTGCCAGTCTCCACTAGCTGGCCCTCGTCGAACATGGCCAATCGGTCGGCGACTTCGCGTGCAAAACCCATCTCGTGAGTTACGCAAATCATGGTCATCCCGGTGGCAGCGAGTTCACGCATCACGTCCAACACTTCCTTGATCATTTCGGGATCGAGTGCGGAAGTTGGTTCGTCAAAGAGCATGATCTCCGGTTGCATCGCCAACGCACGGGCAATGGCGACGCGTTGTTGCTGACCTCCGGAGAGTTCCGCGGGATACTTGTGTGCCTGCTCGGGGATGCCGACGCGTTCGAGCAGGTCAAACGCCGCGGCTTCGGCCTCTTCACGCGGAACGTGCCGCACGCGCTCTGGGGCAAGTGCAATGTTGTTGAGCACGGTCATGTGCGGGAACAGGTTGAACTGTTGAAACACCATGCCTACCTCGCGGCGGATGGCGTCGAGGTTCCGCAGGTCGTTCGACATCTCCATGCCATCAACCACGATGGTGCCTTGTTGGTGCTCCTCCAACCGATTAATCATGCGTATGAAGGTTGACTTGCCGGACCCGGATGGACCGAACACGACCAATACCTCTCCTCGTTTGATGTTGATCGACACGTCGCGTACCGCCGCGAAATCCCCGAACCACTTGTAGACGTTCTTGCAAACGATGATGTCGTCGCGTTCGTCAAGCGGAAGCTCGAGAATTTCATCTTTGGTCATTCCGTTCATCTTCGGAATCTCAGCCACAGTCGTCATCATGTTCGTCCTCGTTCTATAGGTTTAGCGTTGGCCGACACCCAACGCGCGTTCGACCTTTCGCGATACGTACGACATGGTGAAAGTGAATATCCAGAACACTGCGGCAATGAAGAGGTAAACCTCTCGTCCGGCATCTACGAACTCAAGATTACCTGTGATGGTCGATTTGCCCATCTCAACGAGGTCGAGCATGCCGATGATGAATACGAGACTGGTATCTTTGAACAATCCGATCGACTGACCGACGATTGCCGGGATGATGTTGCGAAGTCCTTGGGGTAGCGTGACGAGGGCTGTGATTTGCCACCCTCGTAACCCGAGGGCTTTCGCCGCTTCGGTCTGCCCTGCCGGCACGGCTGCCATACCGCCGCGCACATTTTCTGCCATGTACGCAGAGCTGAATATGGTTATCGTGATCGCCGCCAGATAGAGTTCGTCCACTTTGAACGACTCGGGGAACGCGAGCGGCAGTATGTGTCGCGACATGAATAGGAGTGTAATCAGCGGGACCCCGCGAATGATTTCGATGAAAGCGACGCACACAATCTTGACGACGGGCAATTCGGAACGTCGGCCGAGGGCCAAAAGGATTCCGAACGGTATCGAAAACACGATCCCAATCGTTGCCAGTATCAGGTTGAGCATCAACCCACCGATATCTTGCGTATTCACCGGCTCCGGGCCGGGTATCGGGATAATCCATACCTTGGTAACACCGACTATCAAAACGATTGAGATGGCGAACCATGCGATGGCTGACCAAATAAGGATTTTCGGTTTCCCAATCACTGGATGCGATGCGAGGAAGTATCCGACGCCTATCAGGAGCGGATTGATGGCTATCAGGACGCGGTCGGCCAGCGGAAAGGTGACAGCAAACGCGGCAGTCAAGAGAGTGACGAGTGCATATCCGAAGGCGACGGTTCGAGCGGTGTTACCGTACATTCGCCAAACCATGCCGATTAGGGTTGCCAGCAGGAGTAGCGAGACTTCCGGTCGCCAATAAAACTCGCGCGGATAGCGCCCCACAATGTAGAGAGGCATCCGAGAAGTGATGACTGTCCAATCCGCTTCGACGATGACCCAATGGAGCAGGACGTATCCGCCGTAGGCGAGGACGACAGACAGCGCAAGAGTCGTAATCGAACTCCAGACTGAGCTGAACAGGTTGCCACGTAACCACCCGGTCAAGCCAACGGTCATGCGGGGCGGACCTTGGGCGGATTGTGCTGAGCGTGCTTCGGTGGTCATGAAATATACGTCAGATCGCCCGAAATTCGGTCAGACGGTTGTAGATGTTGCCGACCAGGGAGTAGAACAGGCTAAGCGCAAGATAGGTGACCATCACAATCGCGATAAGGGAGATCGCCGGCGCGGTTTGCGTCATCGTGCTGGCAACAGACACAAGATCGGGATAACCGATCGCAGCCGCGAGTGACGAGTTCTTGGTGAGATTCAGGTATTGGCTAATCATCGGCGGGATGATGACACGCAATGCTTGCGGGAACGTTACGTGGCGCAAGGTTTGCGCGGTCGATAACCCGAGAGACCGTGCAGCTTCAATCTGACCTCTGCGCACCGCTTGGATCCCGGCGCGCACAATTTCGGCGACGAACGACGACGTGTAGACGACGAGACCGGTCAAGAGCGCGAAGAATGAACCGGTCAGTTTGGCACCGCCTGCAAATCGTCCGAACCGTCCTTGTGCCTCAGGTACGATCACATCGAATGGCGTGAGTGCGGCGTATCCGATCAACGTGATGGCGGTCGCTACCGCGATTGCGGAGATGACCGGGTAGCTCGCACTCCCAGTTTCGATTTCGCGTCGATTTAAGCGTCTCGCAACGAAAATCGCGAGCACTACACCAAGTGCCGTTACAGTCACCCATGCCCAGAACCCGGATTGAGGGTTGAACCAAGGCATGTACACGCCGCTGTTATTGAGGTAGATGAGATCGAACGCGGAGTAGCTCTCTCGAACGTTGGGCAGACTGAGGATGATGAGGAACCAGAACAGCAGCTGGACGAGCAAAGGTACGTTACGGAATATCTCGATGTATGCGAGGGCTATCTTGCTCAGCAACCAGTTTGGAGAGATTCGGGCGATGCCGACTATCGCGCCCAGAATGGTTGCAAGGACGACTCCTAGAAATGCCGCCTTGATCGTGTTGAGTGCAGCAACGAGTAGACCGTATTGGTACGAGCGAGACGGATCGAAGTCGATTGCGTGCTCTCCAATCGGGATGCCCGGAGATTCATCGAGGAAGCGGAAACCCACTGGCAGGTCGCGGTCATCGATTTCACCGAGTACGTTTACTACAAGAAACCCGATGATCGACAGTACGACGATGGCGGAGACTATCTGGGAAACCCACTGCAGTACGACGACGTTGCGCCAGATCGGAATCCCTTGAATCTTCCAAATTTCTAGCATGAACCGATACTCAGACGTCCTAAGGCTAGGACGGGTTGCGATGATTGCAGTTTAGATGAAACTCCGCCGGAAAGTCGCGGTTCCTGCGCGCTCTGAAACAAAAAAGGGGGACGATCATCTCGTCCCCCTTCCCAAGATTAATGTCTTGTGCGGATGCGTTCCGCTATCAATTAGCGGAGCGGAGCACCATAAAGCTGGCCGCCGTCCGTCCAGAGGGCGTTGCGACCGCGTGGCAGACCAAGCCCGTCGGCCCCCACGTTGCGGTCGTAGATTTCACCGTAGTTGCCAACCTGCTTGAGCACGTCTTGCATGAACGTGTCGGAAAGACCAAGTGCTTCCTGACCAAAGGAACCTTCCACCCCAAGCAATCGCCTGGACTTGACGTCGTCACCAGCCGCGACCTCGTCGACGTTACCGCTGTTGATGCCGTATGCCTCGGCGTAGATGAGACCGGACGAGATCGTCTTTATGATGTCGAACCACTGCTCGTCACCGTGCGGGACGACCGGACCGAGTGGCTCTTCCGAGATCGTCTCCGGCAGAATCATGTGGTCGTCAGGGTTGTCGAGCGACGTCCTTAAACCAGCGAGCTGTGATCGGTCGTTGGTGAAGACGTCACAGGCACCAGATTTGTAGGAATCGAGCACGATGTCCGTGTCTTCAAAAACCTGAGGGTTGTAGTTGAGGTTGTTCTGGCGGAAGAAATCAGCCATATTGAGTTCGGTCGTCGTTCCGCTGGTTACGCACACAGCGGCTCCGTCCAGTTCAAGAGCAGAGGTTACGCCAAGGTCCCTCGGGATCATGAATCCTTGACCGTCGTAGAACATCGTCTGCGTGTAGTTGCCCCAAGTCGCGTCGCGGGAGGTCGTCCAAGTTACAGTTCGAACTAGGACGTCGACCTCACCAGACTGGATAGTCGGGCCACGCTCTGCGGCGGTGATGTAGTTAATCTGTATCGCTTCTGGATCGCCAAGAACCGCGGTCGCGAATGCTCGACAAAGGTCGATGTCGAAGCCGATGTTGCGACCGTTGGCGTCAAGCGAACCGAATCCTGGGACATCATTGCGGCTTGCACAGATAAGGCGGCCTCTGTCCTTGACTGTTTGCAACCTGCCTGCACCCGTTTCCTCCATCATCGCTGCGGCGGCTTCGGCATCATCCGCGCGTTGGTTTGCATCGTCGGCCCGTTGATTCGCCGCTTCTAACGCAGACATCGCGGCGGTCGCAGTTGCTTGAGCGTTATCGAGCTCCTCTTCTGATGGTCCGCTGGTGCATCCGACGAAAGCGACGCTGGCGAGAGCGATCGATATGATGATCGCCGTCAATTTCCTGTTCAATTTTGATCTCCCTGTCAAAAACCCCGTCGTTGCTTTTCCATTGAGTTTGCAACGACAACTTATGATTCTAACGCCAAAACACGGCAACTGGTATGCATTACTACGCAACTCTCGATTGGCTAAGGCAATGGTGGCGGATTGAGTTGTCCGCCGTCAATCCAAAGCCCATTCCGTAGGCGCGGGTATCCGAGCCCATTCTGCCCCGAGGCCCTATCGTAGATTCCGCCGTGGTTGCCCACCACCTTGATGACGTTGCGCTGTGGATCTCGCGCGATTCCGAGTGACTGCTGACCTTAGCTGGCCTCGCCAACTAGCAATCGTCGCGAACGCGCACTGCGCCACGACAAGCACAACGTCTTGTGATTAGCCAGAAAAA
Source organism: Dehalococcoidia bacterium (assembly GCA_965221625.1). Lineage (GTDB taxonomy): Bacteria > Chloroflexota > Dehalococcoidia > Lucifugimonadales > Lucifugimonadaceae > Bin127. Next base: position 1,632,187 of record OZ244903.1, on the reverse strand, counting down.
CGGGGCTTAGCGCAAAGGCGGTGCGAAGATCTGACCACCATCTAGCCACAACGCATTTCTGCCGCGAGGCAAGTTGAGACCGCCTGAACCAAGCGTCCGTTCGTAGATTTCGCCGTAGTTGCCGACGGCGCGAATCACGTCTAGCAACACCGTCTCATGGAGTCCGAGATCAACTTGACCGTAGCTGCCTTCGGTTCCTAGGAGGCGTCGGATCGGGATCTCGCCCTCTTGTGACAATTGGGCGGCGTTGTCGCTTGTGATGCCGAATGCTTCAGCGTAGATCAACCCGGCGAGCACGATCTTCACGATGTCGTACCACTGCTCGTCGCCGTGCGGCACCAGCGGACCGAGAGGTTCTTCTGAGATGATCTCGGCGAGGATGACGTGATCATCGGGGTTCGGAAACTCTGAACGTTGGGCGGCGAGACCAGATCGGTCGGTCGTGTAGACATCGCATTGGCCGGCTAGGTATGACTCGATTGCAGCGGTATCGCTGTCGAACACGATGGTTTCGAGCGTCAAATCGTTCTGCCTAAAGAAGTCGGCGAGGTTGAGTTCCGTCGTCGTGCCAGATTGGACGCAAACGGCGGCACCGTCCAGTTCGTAGGCGGATTCAACTCCTAAGGAGCCATGCACCATGAATCCCTGTCCGTCGTAGTAAGTGGTGTAAGCGAAGTTGCCCCAAAGCGCGTCTCTCGACGAAGTCCAAGTAGTGATTCTTGACATCATGTCGATCTCGCCGGACTGCATAATCGGACCGCGTTCTGCCGCGGTGACGTAGCGCGTCTCAACGGCATCCGGATCGCCCAACACTGCGGTGGCTACAGCGCGGCAGAGTTCATAGTCGAAACCTTGGGTATTGCCATCGGCATCGATATGGGCGAATCCCGGCACGTCCTGAGTGACGACGCAGACGAGATTCCCGTTGGACCGGATACGTTCAAGACGTCCGGCATTGATGACTTCCAGTTCCGCTTCGAGGTCTGCGACGTCTCGCTGCAATCTGTCGACTTGGTCATTCAGCACGTCGACACGGTTATCGGCCAACGCGGCGCGAGCATTAGCCGCTTCCATCGCAGCTTGGGCTGATGCGGCCGTCGCCATTGCGTCGGTTGGACTGCTGTCTGCTGGTTCCGGATCCGACGTGCAGGCGACTAACGACACCATTAGCAGCACGTGGATGAGTATGGCCGACCAAATTCGTTTCATTGAGTATAGACCTTGTTGCGCGCAGTGAGCATTAGCTACGCGATGATACGCCACACACCTACGAGCGAATCAACGCAACGTCGCGCGTGGTTGCAAGGCATCGCCCCAGAATCGGCGTGACGATAATGTCGTTTGACAAACCTTGAGCGACCTACACCGCCATCGTGCGGCCAGTCTTGGCGCGACCGTATTCGGCAACCTCTTTGTTGTGAGTGCCGATCATCTTGCTGCCCATCTCGTCAAGCAAGAAGTCGACGATCTCGAACTCCGTCATCGAATCGTCGTTCCACGAGCAGTAGAATGGTATGCCCTGCTTGTCGAGTGCAGCCTTTACAGTGTTGCGTGCGTCGTCCATGAAGTCTGGGTACGGCGGGTCGTGCGCATCCGGGTCACCGAAGGACATGCCCATGTCGCCGGGACCCCACTCGGCGAACGAGATGCCGGGGACTGCTGCAGTAGCGTCGGCATTGGCTAAACAGTGTCGGTCTTCGATCTTGAGGCCGAGCATCAACTCGCCTTCCGGGTTCATCGGCCACGGATCGGCAATCTGGACGTAGGTACGCGGATCAACTCCCCAGATCTCTGCCGGTTGGCGTTGACCGCCTCCGCCGCGCAGTCCTTCAGGTATCACGTCGCTTGCGATCGTGTGGAACGGGTACCTGCATGCAGCGACGAACCACTTCACCGCTTCCGGATCGCGGGCATGGGTATGGAGGAGTCCGTGAATGCCGGTGCTGAGGGCGTGCCGCATCTGCCAAGCGTTGTACTTCACCTCTTCGACGCTAATTGCATTGTGCGGCAACGACGCGATGACGGTTGGGGTTGGGTGACCGCTGGGGGTCGGGCCGCCGTCTTTTAGTCCCTTCATGAACTTGGCCAACCCGCCGACGTCGAAGTGGTGGTGCTCAAAATCGATCAGGATCATGTCGGCCCACGTTTGGGCAAGTTCACGCCCCGCATCGTACGAAAGCTCGGGAGCCCCGTGGTGATAAAACGGTTGGCCTTGCTCAAGCAGATCGATGCACTTGTTGATGCGCATTTCAGTGGTTCACCTTTCGTCAGGGATCAATTGGATGCACGACTGGCGCGTTCCATTACTTTACCCGTTGTGTACAGGTTTTGGCGCGTGCCAATCCATTGCGAGGAACTCTCAGTCAGTGGTCACACTGGCATGGTACGGCCCGTCTTGGCCCGACCGTAGTCGGCAAATTCCTTGCTCGGGGCACCCATCATCTTGACGCCGATATTGTCGATGACGTGATCGACGATCTGCTCCATGGTCAAGCTGTCGTCACGCCAGCCGGCGTAGAACGCCACGCCTGACTTGTCGAGAGCGTTCTTAACGGTGTCGCGTGCATCATTCATGTAGTCGGGATAAGGCGGGTCATGGGCGTCGGGATTACCGAAGGACATTCCCATGTCACCAGGTCCCCACTCTGCGAAGCCGATGCCCGGCACCGCTGCGGTTTCTTCGGCGTTGGCGAGACAGTGTCGATCCTCGATCTTCAATCCCAGCAGCAACTCACCATCCGGATTTAGCGGCCACGGATCGGCGCGTCGAACGTATTCTTGCGCAGACATTTCCCAGAGCTCGGCAGGTCGCCCTTGCCCACCACCACCGCGCAGTCCTTCTGGGATGATGTCGCGCCCGAGCGTTTGGAATGGATAACGGCATGCCGCCACAAACCACTTCACCGCTTCAGGGTCGCGTGCGTGGGTGTGCAACAAACCGTGGACCCCAGTGCTCAACGCATGCCGCATCTGCCAAGCGTTGTAACGCACCTCTTCTACAGTGATGGCGTTGTGCGGAAGCGTCGTTACCACGGTGGGCGTCAGGTGACCGCTCGGGGTCGGACCACCGGCAGTCAGGCCCTTCATGAATGCGCCAAGTCCACCGATATCGAAGTGATGGTGCTCAAAATCGACGAGAATCATGTCAGCCCAAGTCTGCGCCATTTCCACACCCGCGTCGTATGAGAGTTCTGGCGTGTGGGTTGCGTAGATTGGTTGGCCCTGTTCCAGCAGTTCGATGCACTTGTTAATTCGCATTTTTTCGGTTCCTTTGCTCGTTGGCGGACAGTCGCCGCGGTTAAGTCAACCGCCACGGGATGTCGAGTTCTGCGGATATCGATTTGAACCAATCGATCACCTCGGGGTGATACGGTATTCCATGCTCACGGCGGTAGATCTCCTCTTCGTGTTCGGGGAGTCCGGCGTAGACTACCCTGTCCTGTCCAGCCGCCGGCGTGCAGTCCTGCAACGAGCGCATGTATTCATCCATGTCGTCTTTGAACTGGTCGATATCGACGAATGCTTCAAGGTTGTATGCAATGAAGTGATGAGACGCACCGCGTCTGCGGTGCGGCCCGCCGCCGCTGCCGCCCATGATGCCGGAGAGGATTTCGATCATCACGGCTAGGGAGTAACCTTTGTGCGCACCTAGTTCGCGCGTGCCGCCTGCGGGAAGCATCATGTAGTCGTCCGGAATCTGCCGTTCGTCCATGATCGGAGTCCCGTCTGTCTCGGCGATCCATCCTGGTAATACCGGAACTCCAAGACGTTTGGCGAGGACAATCTTGTTCCCTGCTACGCTGCTCATCGATGCATCGAAGATGAACGGTGGTTCGTTGCGCGTCGGTGCCGCGATGCCCAATGGGTTTAGGCCAACCATGCGCTCAGCACCGTGGACCGGTGCGACGGAGACGCCTCCGGTCGTCATCGCGACGCCAATCATGTCTCGTTCGAGAGCCATGGCTGCATGGTACGCGCAAGCACCGAAATGCCGCCCATTGACTGCGGTAATGGTTCCGATGCCGTAAGTCTCAGCTCGATCCATCGCCATGCGCATCGCCATTGGACCCACGGCCAAGCCGTGTCCACCATCGCAGTCCAAGGTCGCAGCGGCCGGCAGCTCACGGATTATCTTCGGTTCTGGCGTCGGGTTGATGCCGCCCTGACCGAATGCCGCCACGTAACTCCGTAGCATGTTTGAGACGCCGTGCGACTCGATACCGCGCGCGTCGGCGTAAACGAGAACGTCGGCAGATTGCACCGCATCGTCTTCGGGCATTCCCATCTTGCGGAAGATGTCTTCAACCGTCGCACGCATGTCGTCGATCTGGACATGAACCGCAACGTCGTGCGGTACGTGGAATCTTTCGAGCACTCTTGATTACCTTTCGTTAGCAGATCTCGGTTCGGGTTGTTTTCGCGGCAAGCGAACGATGTGAAAGTGTACACCTGCGCGCCTTAGGGAGACGGGATACGATATATTCACCTGCAACCCCTGTCAGCGCGGCTACGGGAATCGGCAAATCCTCATTTGAAGGTGAAAGGATTTCGACATGGCATTGATGGGCAAAGTGGCGGTGTTCACTCAGAGCGGTCAACCGTTCGACATTGAAGAGCTTCCTGCACCTGAAGTCGAGCCAGGAGGTTTGCTGATCAAGAACACCCACGCCGTGATCTGTGGCTCCGACTTGCACGGTTGGCGCGGCGATTCAGACGTACCGCCACCTCCGAGACGTCGCGTGACCGGTCACGAGTTCACTGGCGTCGTGCATACCATCGGCAAAGGCGCAGAAGTCGACTCGTTGCGAAGACCATTGCAAGAAGGCGACCGTGTCGCGTTTCCCTTCTTCAACCCGTGTAACCGTTGCTACTGGTGCATTAGAGGCGAACACCACTGTTGTCCGCATCGCTCTCGAAAGAACCACCAAGGACTCGACAACTACCCCTACTGCGATGGCGGGATGGCCGACTACTACTATCTTCCGCCCGGACATTACGTCTTTAAAGTCCCAGACTCGTTGCCATCGGATGCGGTTGCGCCGGTCAACTGCGCGCTTTCACAAGTGATGTTCGGCTTGGAACGGGCGAAAATGGATTTCGGCGACACTGTGGTGATCCAAGGCGCCGGTGGGCTGGGCATATTTGCCACCGCCGTTGCCGCCGAGAAAGGCGCATCAAAGGTCATCGTCGTCGACGGGCAGCAACCGCGTCTCGATTTGGCGATGCAGTGTGGCGCAACCAATACCGTCTCGATGACGGACTATCCCACATCACAGTCCCGCGTCGAACGCGTGATGGAGCTCACCAACGGCGTCGGTGCCGACGTCGTGGTCGAAGTCGTCGGCATCGCGGCGGCACTGCTCGAAGGTCTCGACATGGTGCGAGTCAATGGCAAGTACATTGACATCGGCAACATCGGCGGAGGCAGTGTCGAGCTAGTCACGCAAAAGGTGATTGGCAAACAGACGCAGTGGCTCGGAACCACGCACTACAACCCTTGGATCGTCGAAGCCGCACTGCAGTTTCTCGTCCGTACACAGGATCGTATGCCGGTTGCCAACGTGATATCGCACAAGTATCCGTTGGAGCGAATCAACGATGCCTTCGAGTTTGCGGAATGGCAGGGGCGTGAAGGCGGTTCGACGGCAAATCGAGTTGCCTTGACGATGTGAGCAAGTCTGCCCGAGTTTAGAATCTCGGGGGTATGATTCGCTTCCTGTTTGCTCTGATTGGTTCGGCCGCCCTACTTTCCACATTTGCGTGCAGCTCGGATGAGCCAGCGACCACTATTCCGGTTGCGGCTGACCGACCTTCAACGGCTACCCCGACTACGGTAAGCATTCAATCGACGCCGGCCGCCGTCGCAGCTGAAACGGCACCATCGCCGACAGCTGCCCCAACAGAAGAGCCAGAACGTCCGATACCCAGTGCGTTGATGCGCTTCCCAACGGCGACTCCAGTCCCGGACACTCCCACAACGGAACCCAGCGAACCGCCACTAGGTCCTGATGAGTTTCTCGTTGACGTCGTTGAAGTAATCGATGGCGATACTTTGAAGATCGAGTTAGGTCAAGGCCAGATTGACGGACGAGACGTCAGCGCACTTCGATTTTGGAACTTGCGATTGCTAGGAGTCGATACACCGGAGACGCGTACCTCCGATGAGTTTGAACGGGCTTGTGGCAATCATTCCCGTAGCCGAGTCGAGGAGTTCGTAAAGGCAGGTGGCCAGATGACTCTGGTTACCGAATTCGAAACGGACAGCTTCGGACGTTTGTTGGGAGATCTCGAATCGGAAGACGGCACTGTTTTGACCGAATACTTGCTCGTGAACCGACTGGCGGTCGAGTTTAATCGCAACAGCGGAGGTTTCGAAGCTACCCACGGCGACAATTGCCGGCATCTGGCAAGCATCGGTTTGATACCTCCGCCTCCAAGCGAGACTACAGTGCCTCGCATCGAATCAGCGACCGCAACATCCGAGCAAACGACGGATGACAACGAGGCTCCCGACGCATCCGATGTAACGACTGAATCTGAAACGCGAGGATTGACATTCGAAACCTGCGAAGATGCAGCGGCCGCCGGTGTGCCCCGAGTCAGGGGCGACAATGGCGACGGGCTTGGTTTTCTGAGGCATGTCGTCCCCAACACCAGCATTCGAGACGGTGACGGCGATGGAGTGGTGTGCGAGGTGCGTCAGGGCGAGGTAGCCGAAGGTGCTGAGAGGTTGACAACACCGATTCCAGCATCCCAAGACGTCGTACCCACTCCCGAAGGCGGGGCGATGACCGATCCCGCTGACGTCGCAGACGATAAGGAACCGGATACCTCAGAGAACGAAGAATCAGAAACGGTCGCTGAAGATGTATCCACCCCAACACCGATATCGGAGGGCGCGGAAGCAGAATCTACCGCCGAGACTGAGGCATACGACAGCGACGATATGCAGCAAACTGAAACAGTCGAACCCGATCATGCGACTCCGGAGTCCGAAACTGACTCGCCATCAATGCCGTTCGCGAAATGTGACGATGCCGAGGACGCTGGATTGCCGCGCGTCAAAGGCCCCGAAGGCGACTCCTGGGGATTCCCGATTAAACTGGTCAACGGTCCACGTGATGGCGACAGTGATGGCGTGGTTTGCGAGATCACCTACACTCCTACGCCCAGGGACATTGAAGCAAACGAAGAATTCCAGAGGTCCATTTCAGTTGATGGCGTGCCAGGTACCCCAGAAACCGACAAGGATAACGAAGCTACCGACGAAGATGATGCAAAGGACACCGATAACGCCACGCCAACAACGGAGTTCATTACGGTAACGCCCGGGAAGACTTACTCGAGCTGTCCCGAAGCCGACGCCGCCGGTTTGGAGCGCGTGCAAGGCACGAAAGGTCCTGGCCGGGGTTTTCCGGTCGAGCTAGTTGTCGGTCCTCGCGATGGCGATGGCGATGGGGTAGTCTGCGAGGAGTAGCCGTTACCTTGCGGATCCGCTAGCGCAACCTTTGGTTACCGATCAGATGGGTCGTGTCGTTCCATTTGGAGGCATACCTGATGTTGGGATCAAACTGCTTCGGTTTGACGATCGAGATTCCCGTGTTGCTCGCCGAAAAGCGATGTTGCAGTTCCACAGGTATCCCTAGCAGGTAAGCGAACATCGCACGCAACGTGTTACCGTGTGAAACCACCAAAATCGATTCGTGCGGGGCGTGTGCTGCGATCAACCTGTCGGTTACGCCTTCGACTCGATTTCTCAGATCTAGATCGCTCTCGCCGCCTGGTAGCGACGCAGTCATGTCGATGTGCTGTCGGTATTTTCGAGTCAAATCCGCTTCGTGACCATTCAACAGGACCTCCCAAGGTGTGTTCTCGAACTCCCCGAAATTTTGCTCTCTCAGGTCATCGTCGTAAACCGGCTCAATGCGGGAGTTGAGATTGGCGAACGGAGCCAAAGTCTGCCGCGCGCGCATCAACGTGCTGCAGTACACCGCATCAAAGCGGAACTCGCAGAGACGGGTCGCCAATTGTGTTGCCTGGCGATGCCCGACAGAGTTCAGCGGTTCGTCATGCCAACCTAGGGCAATATCGTTCTTGTTGCCGTCAGTCTCGCCGTGTCGCACAAGGTAGAACGTGGTCATGTTTAGCTTTCAAAGCAGGTGGCACGCATATTTCCATCGTAATCCCCTACTTTCGAAGCGCAATCGATTCAACCCCTATTGCGTCGTTACAGACAGTAGCGAACCTACCCATTCATACCCAGCGCGCTATTGAGCCGTGCTCGGCCAAACCCAATAGGCTACGACCAAGCGCGTAGATTGAGAACGTTCAGTTGACGTTCTTTACGATTAAGGCGTTCTGGCCTCTAGTTCAGTCAGTCAGACGACTGGCGATTACTCGCAAGGGAACTCTTCGCGGAGTTCTGCGAACAATGCGGCCAACGGTTGGCAACCTAGTGCCAACGGGCTCGAAATATTCATCATCGTGTAACCCTCGCCGATCCAACGCCTTGCCACGACTGGGTCCTGGAACGTAGTAGCGAGGAACTTACCCGTGCCTTGGATGCGCTGTGCAACGTCGGACATGATCTGCTCTACCCGATCATGGTGAATCTGACCAGGAATGCCGAGCGATGCGGATAGGTCTGTCGGTCCCACCAACAGAACCTCAAACCCATCCAATGCTAGTGTGTCGTCGACTTTCTCGTAAGCTTCCATGCTCTCCATCTGGATTATCAGCAAAGTCTCGTTATTTGCGTGTTTCAAGACGTCGTCTTGGCTGATGTCCATAAGCGAAGCGAACCAAGGGGCGATGCCGCGTTCACCCATCGGCGGGTATTTCGCGTAGCGGATCGCGTCCGCCGCCTCTTCGGGATTGTCGACCTGTGGCACCATCACACCAACTGCCCCAACGTCGTACGCCTTCTTAATCTGTCCGGGATCGTTCCATGACACTCGGATTACAGGAGAAACTCCGAGGTTTCGACCTTGGACACAGATAGTGCCGATGCTCTCGACGCCCCACGGGCTGTGCTCTTGGTCGATCCAAACCCAATCCGGTTTGATGCCGCTGTAGATTGCGTGAGCAACATGGGGTTCTCGCGAGAACATGCTGCTGCTGAGTACTGCTCCGCCAGTAGCGAGTTTGGATCGTATCGTGCTTGGGTACATGTGGCTCCAATTCTTGTCGATCCGCGCGGCCAATCACCGCCTGAGATGCTCGGCGTCGCGAATGAAACGCATGATAACAGGATGGAACTGAACGTTGCCCATCACAACGGTGATATGTTTGGGCTAAGAGTTCAGATTATTGATTGCTCATTCGAGGGAAGGCATCGAGTCAATGTTTGTGGTTACAACGGGTAAGGTCGAAGGCAAGAAGATCGACCAGGTCCTCGGATTGGTACGAGGCAACTCCGTGCGAACGCGCGGCATCGGCTACGACATCCTGGCTGGCCTCAAGAACATTACTGGTGGAGCGGTATCAGAGTATTCGCAGTTGCTTCAGCAGACCCGCGAGGAAGCGACGCAGCGGATGATTGCCGAGGCGGCTAGCATGGGCGCAGACGCCGTGGTTTCGACGCGCTACAACACTGCGTCGGTAGGTCAAGGGTTCGCTGAGATCTTGGCCTACGGCACCGCGGTGAAACTCAAATGAGCAACATCCTGCTTTCGACCACGGATTCGATCGCTGGACGCGAAGTGCAATCGACCTTGGGACTCGTCGTGGGTGCCGAGAAACTCGGACGCGGCGGTACTTCAAACGTGGAGGAGAAAACGCAGGATGCAGTTGAGCGATTGATGAGTGCGGCAAAACTCATTGAGGCCGACGCCGTAATCGGACTGAAGATTAGGCCGATCCAACCCACCGCCGATGGCAGCGATTCAAATTACAGCATCCTGTGCTACGGAACCGCCGTGAAGTTGCATGACGTCGGCCAAAACAACATCTGAAATCGACGACAAGCGAGTTGACAGAGGAGCACCGAATGGCTGAGATGATGGTTCGCGAAAATCGCGTCTTGAAGGCGATGCGGGAGGGGCGAAAAGCACTGGGGTACCAGATGACTTTCCCGTCCGTCTGGAACATCGAGATCTTGAGTCGCATCGATTTTGACTACGTGTGGATCGACGGAGAACACGGCCCGTTCGGTTACACCGATTTGGAAGAGATGATTCGTGCAATCGAGGCGGCAGGAGCCACAGCCATCGCACGAGTCGAAAACGTCGAAGCATCGCATGTTCTGCAATACCTCGATCGCGGCATTCAAGGCATCATGGGACCGCACATTGCCAGTGGCGAGGACGCAGAGAAGTTGGTCGACGCATGCTACTTCGGTCCCGTCGGACATCGGTCATTCGGCGGCAATCGAGGTACCAACTATTCATTCACGCCTGACGCTTGGGGCGACAAACGCGACTACTATCAGCAATCCAACGACAACATGTTGGTGGGCGCGTTGCTTGAGGACCAAGGATCAATCGACAACATCGACGACATCTTGGCGGTTGACGGCATACATTACTTCGGCATCGGAATGAATGACTTCGCCCAAGGCATCGGCTACCCCGGCGAGCCGGAACACCCCGATGTGGTTAAGGCCGCCAACGAGTTGACGGACTACATACGCAGCAAAGGTCGTCACACAAGTGGTGACATCATGAGCTCGATTTGGATCCACGAGCTGTTGCTGAACAGTGCCCAACAGTTCATGGATGGCAACGCATAGACGCCAACCGCTGACCCGATCCGATGATTGACGCGGCACTGATTCAAGAACTTCGCTCCATTGTCGGAGACCAATACGTCATCTGGGATTCGGAAGACCTGTTGTTGTACGAATACGACGGGTCGATCGATCGTTCTTCACCCAGCGCGGTCGTCTTGCCGGGAAGTGCTGAGGAATTGGCGGGTTGTGTGCGAGCGGCCTATGCCAAAGACGCTAAGATCGTGCCTCGAGGTGCCGGTACCGGGCTCAGCGGCGGTTCAGTTCCGCTAAACGACTCGGTTGTCATCCCAGTGACGCGGATGAATCGAGTGCTCGACGTTGATGTCGAAAATCGGGTTGCCATTGTTGAACCTGGATTGGTAAACATTGATCTCTCAGATGCGGTCGCGAAATACGGCCTCTACTACGCACCTGATCCGTCTTCGCAGAGGGCTTGCACCATCGGCGGGAACGTCGCCGAGAACGCCGGTGGTCCGCACTGCCTCGCATTGGGCGTGACTACCAACCACGTCCTCGGGGTCGAGGTAGTCTTGGCCGATGGCGAACGGGTTTGGCTCGGCGGACCGACGCGCGACACCATCGGTTATGACCTCCGCGGTGCGTTCGTCGGCTCGGAAGGCACTCTGGGCATCGCTACGAAGATCGCCGTGCGACTGATGACCAAACCTGAGGCTGTCGTTACGTTTCTGGCGGCGTTTACATCCCTTGATGATGCCTCTCAATCGGTTTCCGACATCATCGCCGCTGGCATGGTTCCATCCGCAATCGAGATGATGGATCGCGTGACGATCCAAGCTTGCGAACCGGTTTACCATCCCGGATATCCCGAAGACGCCGAAGCAGTCTTGATTGTTGAGTTGGACGGGCTTCGTGAAACGGTGGATGAACAGGGAGAATTAGTACGCAAGATCTGCCGCACCAACAACGCGTCGGAAATTCGCGAAGCCGAGGATGAGGCGATGCGGGCCGAACTTTGGGCGACGCGAAAAGGCGCGATCGGGGCATTCGGCACGATCGCACCCAACTACTATCTCGTCGACGGTGTTGTGCCGCGCACCAAGCTGCGCGACGTCATGCGCCAGGTGCGCGAGATTGGCGAGGAGTTGGGTCTGACTATCGGCAATGTATTCCATGCTGGCGACGGCAATCTGCATCCATGCATCCTCTTCGACGGACGAGACAAGGCACAGGTGCGTCGGGTAATCGAATGCGGAGAACGGATACTCGCCGCCTGCGTCGAAGCCGGCGGTGCCTTGAGTGGCGAACACGGCATCGGCATTGAGAAGCAGGCATACATGCCGCTAGTTTTCACCGACGACGACATGGCCGCGATGGCGAAGCTCCGCCCTGCTTTCGGTGCTGGCGACAGCTTCAACCCTGGCAAGGTGTTCCCCGGTGGTGCGACGCACGGTGCTGCGTACGGCATCTCTGAAGACTCTTTCAGGCAAACCGGTGCAAGTGCCGGGAATCTGCAGGCAGTTTGAACTCTCAGCAACTGATTGGCGGTCGCAAGTCTGGCAATCTACAACGATTTGGATTGGATAGTACATGGCTAACGACAAACTAAGGATCGGGATCATCGGAGCCGGCGGGTTCGCGGCGCAACACATGGAGGCGTTCGCGCAAATCCCTGAAGCCGAAGTTGTCGCGTTCATGCGACGCTCTGAGGGCCCTCTGCGAGACATGCAAGCGCAGTGGGGTGTGCCGAGAGGGTACACAGATTACCGAGAGATGTTGGCAGATGACGATATCGACGCCATCGACATCATCACTCCTACCGACTCACACAAGAAGTATGCGTTGGCGGCGATCGAGACCGGTCGACCGGTGTTGTGCGAGAAACCGTTGGCATTGGCCGCAGCTGATTGCGACGTCATGTTGAAGGCGGCCCAAGACGCCGGCGTGATCCACGCCGTCAACTTCAATCAGCGAGGACGTACAACCGTTGGTCGCATCAAGCGATACATCGAGAACGGGTATGTCGGTGATATCTACCACGTCAATATCCGTTGGGGATTCTCGATGCAACGCGATGTTCGCCCCGAAGTACTGTCTTGGCGGTTCCGTCCGGAGAGCGGCGGAGGCACGGTTTACGAGTTGATCCACGTCTTCGACATGGCACGCTTCCTCGGCGGCGAGATTGCCCGCGTATCGGCAGTCCTGAACACCGCCGAGCAACACCGTGGATTCATCGACGCTCCCGACGGAGAAGACGTAACGGTTCCCGACTCGTCAGCATTCTTGTTGGAGTACGTGAGCGGAGCCTACGCCGTAATTCACACCAGTTTCGTGCAGCGTGGGGAGCCCCGCGGCAGTGGCGTTATCGTCGATGTTGCCGGATCAACGGGGCGCATTGTGACCGATGGTTTGAACGCGATACTCGGCGCGAACGACGGACATTCGGAACTAGCCAATATTGATCCGGGGAGCGAATATGCCCAACCGTATGAGCGGTTCGTCAAGGCCGCTTTGTCCGGTGACCAATCCCTAATCGACACTGGTTTCGAGGCCGGCCTCGAAGCCGCACGCATCGTCGACGCAGCGTACGTTTCTTGGGCGGAAAAGCGTTCCGTTGCGGTCGAACGCGCTTGATCGAAAATCCCTAAGGACTATTCGACCGCGCAGTCGATTTTCGAGGCTCGCCGTTGTTGAGTTGGGAGCCCGAACTTGCGCGATAACATTCGCTTAAGCGGATAAATCAATGGAGGTGATGCGATTTCGATCGAATACGTGAAACTGGGACGCACCGGAGTAAAGGTTTCGAACCTCTGCCTCGGATCTGACAACTTCGGCAACCCGTTCGGTTGTGACGAGCCGACCTCGCACGGCATCATTTCGAAGGCCTTGGACGCCGGCATCAACTTTCTCGATACGTCTGACTCTTATTCCATCGGCGATTCCGAACGGGTTATCGGCAACTTCTTTCGAGCCAATTCGGTACGCGACCAAGTCGTTCTGGCGACAAAGTATCGGTCCAGAGTCGGTGACGGCGTGAACGACATCGGTGCCTCGCGCTATCACATCGTGCGCACCGTCGAAGCTTCACTGAAACGCCTCAAAACAGATCGCATCGACCTGCTCTACTGCCACTCTTGGGATGCAGAGACGCCGATTGACGAGACGCTTCGCGCGGTCGACGATCTAATCCACCAAGGCAAAGTCGTCTACGCGGGTGCGTCGAATTTCCCAAGTTGGGTGCTTGCTTCAGCACTGTGGGCATCGGATGTGCGCAACCTCTATCGAGTTGAGGCGATCCAGTCAGTCTTCAACATCTTGCAGCCCGGATTGGCCAATGAAATGATCCCGTTGGCCAAGAAGCACGGCGTCGCTGTCGTGCCGTACAGTCCGCTCGCGAGCGGAATGCTGACGGGCAAACATCTCAACGCGTACGAGAGAGACTCTAAGTTCGGTGCCCGGGATGACGATCGAGGTGGAACCCTCAAAGCGCGTTACGGCGACGACGTGCGGCACCAAACCGTGTCACGCTTGAAATCAGTCTCGGAGAAGTCTGGAAACTCGATGATCGCCTTGGCACTCCGTTGGGTTGCGAATCACGACGGCGTGACCTCACCGATCTTCGGGGCACGGCGCGTAGATCAACTCGACGGCACGCTGGCAGCGTGGGACGAAGACTTGTCAGACGAGACGATGTCCGAGGTCAATGCGATCGCCAGTGATTTCGCAGCAAACTCGGTGATGAACTATCCACCACAGGCAGGTAGCGCATTCGGCACGATTCCACAAACTGTGGCATGAACTGCTTCCTCAGCCGTTGAAACACGACGCAAGTTTGCGGGTAGCTCTTGACGTTCGCAACTCATAAACCAATACAGGACCAATCATGAACTATGTCAATTTAGGCCGCACGGGGCTGCTAGTTTCCGATTACTGTATCGGAGCCGACAACTTCGGGGGACAGACCGACACTGAAGAGGCTCTCCGAATCATGGGTGCCGCGTTCGACGGTGGCGTCAATTTCATTGACACTGCCAATTCGTACATGGACGGACGCTCCGAAACGATCGTCGGCAACTTTCTGCAAGGTCGAAGGTCGGAAGTAGTGCTTGCGAGCAAGGGCAACAGTAGAGTCGGCGAAAATCCCAACGACACCGGCGTGCGTCGCAAGTATGTGATGCAAGCGATTGATGATTCACTTCGCCGTCTGAACACGGATTACATCGATCTCTACCAAATACACAGCTTTCCGTCCGGAGTCCCGGTCGACGAATTCGTTTTGGCGTACAGCGACTTGGTAGTTGCCGGAAAGGCGAGGTACATTGGCGTCTCAAACTTTGCAGCACATCAGTTGGTCGAGTCCCTATGGCAAGCCGACAAACTGGGAGCGCGCAGGTTTGACTGCGTGCAACCGAGATACAACCTTTTGATGCGCGATCCCGAGCGCGAGTTGTTCCCGGCATGCGCGGAGTTCGGCGTTGGTGTAATCGCGTACTCGCCACAAGCCGGTGGTTTTCTTCTCGGCAAACACCGAAGCTACGAAGCCGAAGACGGTGGCAGATTCTCGGATGACTTCCGCGCGTCAGACTGGTATCGAGGACAGTACTGGAACGACGCAATGTTCAGCGCGATCGAACAGATCATGTCGATTTGCAAACGTTTCGGCGTCTCTGCTGGTGCCTTGTCACTGAGATGGGTCGTTGACAACCCAGTCGTGACCTCGTGCATCGTCGGCGCACGCACCGAAGCGCAACTGCTGGCAAATCTCAAGATCTGGGAAGAAGACGTTCCGGAAGAAGCTCTCAAGGCGGCAACGGCTGCGAGCGAAGCGGTTAGAACCACCTTCGCTCAGGTTTAGACTCTAGGTCAAATTATCGGATTTTGGGGAGCACCGAACAATGGACATATATCTACACTTCAATGGAAACTGCCGAGAGGCGTTTGACTTCTATCGATCCGTATTCGGCGGCGAGTTCGAGTCGATTTCGACGTTCCGTGATATGCCGCCTGGTGAGATGGAGGTCGCAGAGAAAGAGTTGGACCAGGTGATGCATGTTGCGCTTCCTTTGGGCAATGGAAACCTCATGGGGAGCGACATGCCTGCCGCGTTCGGGCCTCCCAAGGTGATGGGCGACAACTTCTCGATCGTGCACTCGGTTTCTAGCGTTGAGGAAGTCGATTCGCTGTTTGCCAAGTTGTCGGAGGGTGGTATGGTGCAGATGGCACCGACCAACACCTTTTGGGGGTCATACTTCGCGTCTTTTACTGACAAATTTGGTGTCGGATGGAACCTAGACCACTGGTTGTCGGAGCCTTCTGACGATTGAACCGATATCGCGTCGACGGTTTAGAGCCGCGGGAAGTCATCCTACCGGCGGACGCGTCGGAAGTTGGCGCGGCATTAGCTGAGGCGCATCGGAACGGCAGTTCCGTCATCCCTTGGGGTGGCGGGACACGTATGCACGTGGGCAACCTGCCGACGTCGTTTGATTTCGCGTTGGACCTGACACAACTGAACGCGTCGATCGACCATGTCGCCGGCGACATGACCGTAATCTGCGATGCCGGTGTCCGTGTTGCCGATCTCACGGATCTGCTCAAACAAGAGAACCAGCGACTACCGTTCGAAGTGTTGTCCCCTGCCCACGCAACGATCGGCGGCTCTGTCGCATCGAACGCACCAAGTCGGTTGCGTCCGCGCTTCGGCGGCATCCGTGATTGGATAATCGGCATCGCCGTTGTTTCGGCTGACGGAACACAAACGAAATCGGGCGGCCGAGTCGTCAAGAATGTCCAAGGGTACGATCTGCATCGCCTCCACACGGGTGCATTTGGCACTCTCGGAGTCGTTACTAGCGTCGCATTGAAGTTGGTCCCCATGCCAGAGCGAACACAGACCATCGCCGTGTGGTTTGACCAAATCGAGGCTGCACGATCTGCATGCCGCGAGGTTGGGATGTCAAAGCTGACGATTGAGGCGGCAAGAATCTACAGTGGTCCGCGCGCGGTCGGCGCGACGCGCGAATTTGCGGCACAACGGCACATGGACGGTGATGTCGACTTAAACAATCTCGTCCTTATGCTCGTCCAGGTGTCAGGTTCCGCAAGTGCACTGAAACGTCAAGTCGACGAACTGACCGGCCTCGCCGGGACGATACCTGCTACCGGTTACGAAACGTTGCGAGAATCTGAGGAATCGGAGATCTGGGACTTCATGGAGACACACGATTCTAACCCCGTATTGAGCTTTCAGATCGCAGCGAAACCTACGGATACATTCGATGCCGTCCACCGAATCATTGATCGGTACCACGACGCTCGCGTCTCCTCCGCCATCGACGTTGGTCATGGATCCGCAACATTGAATGTCGACGGATCAACAGTTGACCAAATCCCTGCTGTCGTCGCTCACGTGATTAATATCGTGCGGAATGCGGGTGGATCGGTACTGATCGAAAGATGTCCCCCTGAGATCAAATCAAACAATGACGTGTTCGGTGTCGATCCCGCGTCCGAGCGGATCATGAAGGGGTTGAAACGCGAATTCGATGGCTCGAAAGTGTTGAATCCTGGGAGGTTCGCCTTCGGAATTTAGAGTCCGAAGCATCGATATGAAGGCGACACCGCAGACTAGCAAACGCGGCTTCACGACTGGATTCGCGCCATCCGAGGATGACCTCTACAAGTGCGTCCAGTGCGGATTCTGTCTAAACTCATGCCCCACATATCTTGAGACTGGGCTCGAGGCAGAATCGCCGCGCGGACGGTTGACCTTGATGAAGGCGGTCAACGAAGGTCGTCTCGAGATGACGCCGACGGTGACGAAGCATTGGGACTTGTGCCTTCAGTGTCGGGCTTGCGAAGTGGCATGTCCGTCTGGCGTACCCTACGGTCGCATCATGATGGGCGTTCGCGCAGAGATGCGCGAGCACGCCGACCGGTCAATGCGCGAAAAAACGGCACGTTCGATTGGATTCAACCTGATTCTCGCACGACCGAAGTTGATGCGGATGTTCGGCACCGCGACGAAGCTTCTCCAGAAATCCGGGATTAGCGAATCGATGAGAAACGGCACCTTGGCCGGTACGTTCCCGGTAAGGTGGCGCGAAATGGAATCGGCGATGCCAACTATGGACGAGCGATTCTTCGTCCCAGATGGACGGGTTCTCAAACCGATGGGCGAGATCAAGGCCCGCGTCGTAATGCTTGGCGGATGCGTCATGTCGATGATGGATGCCACCACGTTGGAAGCTACGGTGCGTGTCTTGGTACACAACGGATTCGAGGTGCATATTCCTGAGGATCAAGGTTGCTGCGGTTCGTTGAATTTCCACGCCGGTGAGCGCGCCACCGCCCGCGAAATGGCGATGCGAAACGTGCAATCCATGCTGGCGAGCGATCCGGATTACATTGTGTCGGCTTCTGCAGGTTGCAACTCGACGATGAAGGAGTATGAGGAGTTGATGCCGGGCGACGCGAACGTGATCGAGTTTGCCCATAGGACACGGGATTTACACGAGTTGTTAGTAGAGCATGGTTTTGAAATGCCAACAGGGAGAATCGATCGCAAGGTCGTATTCCAAGATCCTTGTCATCTTCTGTCGACACAACGCATCAGCGACGCGCCCCGCAAATTGTTGCGCTCGATACCAGGGCTCGAGTTGGTCCAGGTGGCTGAGCCGACAATCTGCTGCGGATCTGCGGGGACCTACTCGGTGTTCGAACGCGAAATGTCGATGCGTTTAGGTGATCGAAAAGCTCGCAACGTCATCGCCAGTGGTGCGGCATTGGTGGCAACGGGCAATCCCGGATGTGCTGCGCAATTGAGGAGTTCGCTGCAACGCGCCAACTCAGACATCGAGTTGCGCTATGTCGTCGACCTCCTGGATGAGGCATACCTAGCCGGCGGCGACTACCTTCACCCGACAGCGATGGGCGCGGGATCCTCAGCCAAGGTCTGAGACGCCGCGGCCACGGCCGCTCCTTGTGGCACTTCGTAACCGAGTCTCGGCAGAATCCTCTCGAGAGCATTCAGCAACGCAAACACGTTGGCGGGAACGCAAGACTCGCCCATCAATCCGATGCGAATCACCTTTCCGGCGAACTGTCCGAGACCTCGTCCTACCTCGATTGAGTACTCGTCCAACAGTGCCGATCGCAGTTCGCCGTCGTCCACCGCATCGGGCAGACTAACCACAGTCAGTTGGTTGAGTCGGCACTCAGGATTGACCGGCGATCCTAAGTCGAGTGCCGATAGGCCAGCGCGCAAGGCGTTCGCTACCTTTTCGTGACGGATCCAACGATTAGCGAGCCCTTCTTCTTGAAGCAAAATCAACGCTTCCCGCAACCCGTAGATCATGCTTACCGCCGCAGTGTGATGGTGCACGTGATCCGCCCCCCAATAGTGGGCGATTAGCGATAGATCGAGGTACCACGAACTGGGCAAAGTCTTCCGATTGCGAATGTGCTTGAGGGCACGATCCGAGATGGCAACCGGGCTTATCCCGGGGGGTGCGGCAAGGCATTTCTGAGAGCCGCCGTAAGCATAGTCAATCTCCCACGCGTCGAACTCAACCGGTGTTCCTGCAAGCGACGTCACTACGTCAGTCATGAATAGTGCGTCGTAGTCATGTGCAAGACCGGAGAGAGTTCCGATGTCCTGAAGCACACCTGCGGACGTCTCGGCGTGGATTGCGGAGACTAGTTTGGTGTCGGGATTCGCCTGGAGTGCGTCCTCGAGTCGCTGCGGGTCAACCTGTTGTCCATACGGTGCCGATACTTCCACCACCTCGATTCCCAATCGGTCGCACATCAACATCTGGCGTTCGCAGAAGAATCCATTCACGCAGATGATTGCCTTGTCACCGCGTTCCAGCAAGCTGGAAAGCCCTGCTTCCATACCTGCAGAACCAGAACCGGCAACCGCCATGGTCGTCTGTTTCGTGATGAAGACGCTGTCGAGGAGAGCAGAGACTTCGTCAAGGATTTGAAAAAACGCGGGATCTAGGTAGCCGATGATTGGCTGCGACATTGCACGCAACACTCGGGCGCTCGCCGAGCTCGGGCCAGGCCCAAGAATGACGCGCCTAGGCACTGGGTTCGGGTTCAAACTGAAGTGCTCCAATTCGAACGCTCCGTCGTCGAGATTCCTGTGATTGGTCAATTCCGTTTCTTCCAAAGTAGTTTTACTTCCCCGGCAACTTCAATCGCTGAGAAAGCATCGTGTGCTTCTAGATAATGTACAACTTGGTATCGGAAATGTTGACACAATCGGCACCACAAGCGTGCAGAGTCAAGGATTCGGAAAGGACCGGGCGTCATGGATCTCGGATTGTCGGGAAAGAAGGCGATTGTAACGGGAGCGAGTGACGGCATCGGCAAGGCGGCTGCCGCGCGGCTCGCCATCGAAGGAGCATCCGTCGCGTTAGTCGCCCGTACCGAGTCGGACCTTGAGGCAGTCGCAGCAGAGCTTAGCGCGGCCAGCGCAAGCGATGTATTCGCCGCACCTGCAGACGTCTCGGATGAAGCGTCCGTCAAGGCCGCGGTTGAGACGGCAGCTGAGAAGATGGGCGGCCTCGACATCCTGATCAACAACGCAGGTACGTCATCGGCGTCGACATTTGAGGCGATGACCAACGAGCAGCTGGACATCGACTTTGGCATCAAAGTCAAGGGCGCGATCTACATGACGCGTTATGCGCTGCCCTACTTGAAGGAGTCAAACTCTGGCGCGATCTGCAACACGACGACACCTGGCGGCAAGGTCGCGGCTGGCGGCAGTCAACCGACTTCGCTCTCACGCGCCGCTGGCATTTCGCTGACCAAGGCGTGGTCAAAAGAGTTCGGCGAGTTCGGAATCCGCGTCAACACCGTCTGTGTCGGCGTGCTCAAGAGTCGTCAGCACCGAAGACGTTGGGAAACAGCTAATGCCGCTGATCCTTCCTACACGTTGGAGGATCACTGGGCAACTTTTGGAGCGGGCGTTCCGTTGGGCCGAATCGGCGAAGCTAGCGAGGCCGGCGACGTAATCGCCTTCCTCTGCTCCCCTGCTGCCAGCTACGTATCCGGTGCGGCGGTCAATGTCGACGGCGGTGCGGCCCCCGTCTTCTGAGAGTCAGTCAACCCGGATAGGTGCCGTGCTACGGCATCGTTTCGATGTTCAAGGCGGCGCGCACGAAGATTTCGGTCCCAAGCGGTAGGCATGCTTCGTCGAAGTCGAACTTGGCGTTGTGGTGCCCTTCCGTTCCGTCTTTCGCAGCACCCAGGATGAAGTAGGTCCCTGGGACGCGGTTCAGGAACTCCGCCATGTCGTCACCGACGGAAATGGGGTCGATCTCGCCGACCAACTCCTCACCGGCACTCTGCATCGCGACGCTTGCAACCCAATTCGCCACATCGGGATTGTTGATTACCGGCGGCGTGCCGGACGTACGTTCGTAGGTCGCCGTCGCCCGCATCCCAGCTGCCACGTTTGAGGCGATCCGAGCGACGGAGTCGGCGATCGTCTGATGTGTCTCTGCGTTGTAGGCGCGGATAGTGCCCGTAATTTCGACGGAGTCGGCGATGACGTTGCCAGCGGTGCCGCCTTGGATGCTGCCAAACGTAACCACACCCATCTCCTGCGGCGAGATCTCCCGGGCGACTATAGTCTGACAGGCATTGATGACGTTCGCAGCCGCCACAACCGGATCCACGGTTAGGTGCGGCATGGCACCATGCCCACCGTGCCCGCCGACAGTAATCTTGAACAGATCGGCACCAGCGAAGACCGTGGATGGATTGACGCCCACGTGGCCGGTCGGAACTTGGTTCCAAAGGTGTGTACCAATGACGATGTCCGGATTGGCTACCGCCATCGCGCCGTCGTCGATCATGGCGATGGCACCGGCGCACAACTCCTCGGCCGGTTGGAATATGAATACGACATCACCTTTGATTTCGTCTTGAATCGGTGCGAGAATTTCGGCGGCGTGAATCGCCATCGTGATGTGTCCGTCGTGACCGCAGGCGTGCATCGCACCATTCGTGGACGCGAACTCGAGGCCTGTCAACTCATCGACCGGTAACCCGTCGATATCGGCGCGGATCGCCAAGGTGCGACCGGGTTGGCCGCCTTTGATCCTGGCCACCAAACCCGTACCTCCGATGCCCTCTTTGACTTCGAGACCCGCATCGCGCAACCGTCTTGCGATGTATGCTGCGGTACGGTGCTCCGCAAACGCAGTTTCAGGATTGGCGTGCAGAAACCTGCGCGTCGAGATGATGCTCTCGTGCTTTGCGGCAACCAGCTCCGAGACGCGGTCGGATGCCATCAGACGTATTTGCCTTCTCGAGCCGCGGCGGTTGCGCTTGATCGGTCAATGAACGCTGCTTGTGCGGCTGGGACATTGCCCGGTTCGCCTCCCCAAGTCGCCAGGGGAGTCGCTTGCAGTCCCCTGCCATATGAAAAGGTCAGTTCCCACGGCGCGCCTTCAGATTGAGCGAGTTTGTTGATGGCGTCGAGGTTCAACGTAGCCTCCTCGTCGCCCTGCCCGCCTGAGAGAAATGCGATGCCGGGCATAGATGCGGGGATCGTATTGCGGAAGCAATTGATCGTCGCACGGGCAACTTCTTCAGCCGAAGCACGATTGTCTGCGTCCGCACCGCTGAGCGCCATGTTCGGTTTCAAGACCATGCCCTCAAGGTCGATCCTTTGATCCTTCAATTCTGCGAACGTGCGGTTCAGCGTCTTCTCCGTTACCCATGCACAAGTGTCGATGTCGTGATCTCCGTCCATCAACACTTCCGGTTCGACTATCGGCACCAGCCCCGCTTCTTGAGACAGCGCGGCGAAGCGACCAAGTGCGTGAGCGTTGACGTTGATGCAGTAGTCGGAAGGGATATGGTCGCCGATGGTGATTACCGCCCGCCATTTGGTGAATCGAGCTCCGAGTTCGTAGTACTCGTTGAGCCGATCTCGAAGACCATCTAAACCGTCAGTCGTTACCTCTCCCGGTGCGCCTGCGAGCGGATTCGTAGACTTGTCGACTTTGATGCCTGGGATCACCCCTTCGGCGTGCAACAAATCCACGAACGGCGTTCCGTCTTCAGCGGCTTGACGGAGCGTTTCGTCATAAAGGATGACGCCGCTGATGTACTTTCCGTACCCTTGCGTGGTGAACAGAAGCTGACGCCACGCCCTCCGGTTCGGTGCCTCGTTTGCGACGTTGATGGAAGCCAGTCGCCGGCCAATCGTGCCTGTCGATTCGTCGGCGGCTAGGATGCCTTTGCCACGCGCCACCATTGCCTTAGCGATGTCGTGAAGTTGCTTGCCCATAGTCAAAACCTCCCGAAGAAATCAATACCGCAAAAGGCAGGTTACGGACGTCCGTTACCGAACCGAGTCGACGGAACGCCGACCTGATGCAAATGATACGGCATCGAGGGAGAGCTGATGGATACATCTGCAACCGTTACTTTGCGATCGACCAGTCGCGTTTCGGTGCGGACTCATTGAAAACCACACCGTAGAAGACTGATCCTGGGAATTGCCGAAATGTCAACCCCGAAACCCAAGGCTGTACCTCGAACTCACGAAACGCGTCGGCATTGAGGAGCGGCAAAACAAGCGCGTTCTCAAGAATGTAACGTTCAATCTCGCCGTAGCGGTTCGCGCATTCTACGGCGTCGATCTCGGTGCGAACTTCGTCGAGTTCCGATGCAATGGGTTCGTACTCCTTTGGTCTCGATTCAGTGCCGAACGCGTCGGCGAATGCCGACAACACGTTCTGAGCCCGCGGTGACACGTCCGAAAACCGGATTTCCTTCATCTGAAGTTCCGATTCCATCGCCATGAATTCGAACTCTTCACCATCATTCTCAGTCGGCACCAACTCCCGTTGCTTGACCATGGCATTCACGCCCAAGTCTTTTCGCCATCGATCAAAAATCGGCGTCAAATGAGCGGTGAACTGGTCGAGCAACGCGGGTACGAAGTACTCGATCTCGCCTATCTGGTAGGAGGATTCAGCCAAATGTGCGCTAGCTTGCTCGTCGCCCAGCGATATCGGCATATCCAGCCAAGATGTTGAAACCAATGCTTCCGGCAACAACCGGTTCGCTGGAATCTCATTGCTCGCCAACTACCTCGCGGACTTCACCAAAGCGGTTCGGAAGTCTCTATCGTCGAACGGTGGGATTGATGGGTTGAATGCGAAGAACCAAGACCGAGGCGGAAGCGGGTACAGTTCCGCAATCGTCTCGAACGGCGGTTGCGCCAAATCCCTCGATACAAAGCGAAAATCTAGCTGACCGGCGTCGAAGGATACGGCCTGGCGACTGAGGGTATCCTCGCCCATCCAGAGATCCGGCACGATGTCGACGTGAATGCCGTCAATCTTGGCGGGACCTTCCCAATGGTGGTCATTCCTAAGCAACATACACGATGCGTCGCCAGGCGGGTTCGCCTCGAGCTAATACCGCTGTAGTTCGTACGGACCCGCTCCGACCGGCAGTTCAACCCAAGGACATGACGAGAATTGCACGCGATTGTCGGCTTCGTTCGACCAACGCGTGTGCCAATGTGCGACGTTCTCGCGCTTCACAACTGAAGCGACAGGATCTGCAAGCAAAACGGCGAAATCCGGTTGTGCTTCGCTCAATTCGATCTGCAGCACACGTTCGTCAACATCCTCTACGCCAATCAACTCCGAGGCAACGCCTTCCAACACTTCGTCGTAACCGATCACCGATTCGAAGACTCCGTTGGCTCTTCCAATGCCCGTTGACTTAGCGATAGCCCTCTCCCAACTCCACTTGACGTCGGTAGCAGTCAATGGCGAGCCATTACTGAACCTCAAATCGGGCCGAAGTGTGAATTCGAACACTTGACCACCGTCGCGGATCTCGAAATCCTGCTCGAGATGAGTTTACTGTACCCCTTTGGTGTTCAACCGCATCAATCCAGCGTGGATCTCGTTAATCAGGACGTAACCCGGCGAGTTTGCGTGCGCGGCGATGTTGATAGCCGGATCCGCGATGCCGCACGACGGACTGTCGATGATCAACAGCTCGCTCAACGAATGGCCACCGTCTTTGACGACAGGGTCTCCCTTCGCAAACGCCATTTCAGTGGTCGGGCGAGCCGATCCTGCAGTCGAACTCTCGGAGGATGTTGCGCAGGCGACGACAACGAGGCAGACGGCGATCGTAGTTGATGCCTTCAGCAATCTGATGCGCTTCATAGGTTCAGAATCGAGCCGAAAAGTGAATGCTCGGGTGGCTACTCATACATTCGGTTGAATGTAACCCAACAATAAACGCCAATCACACGAACGAGAGGAGTACACGCCACCTTTGTTCGGCAGCGCAACATGCGCAGGCGAGTGGCGACGAGTGGTAACCTTCATGCCACTACTCACTGAGCGATCTCGCCGAAGAAAGCAGGTTGATTAGGATTGTCGAATCTTCTCGAATACGCAATGTCCAACCCTGGCAGTGGGTTCGACTCGGAAACCGATTTGGCGTTGTTGTTGAACGCAATTGGATCTGCTGGCAAGTTCATCTCATCGGAGATTAACCGGGCCGCCTTGCGCGACATCTTTGGATCCGCAGGCACGGAGAATGTAACGCAGGACGAGCAGCAAAAACTCGACATCATCAGCGACCTCGTCGTCGCCGATGCGTTGCGCTCAACGGGTCTGGTTTGCGTCATGAGCTCGGAAGAGAACGACGGCCTCATTGATTGTGGCGAGGCAGCGGTCACTGGGAAATACGGCGTCGCTTACGACCCGGTTGACGGCTCCAGCAATATCGAGGTCGCAGCACCCATCGGCACGATATTCGGCATCTACAAGCGCAAGACCAAAAACGGCCCGGCGGATGAGAGCGATCTGCTGCGTCCGGGAAGCGAGATGCTGGCCGCCGGTTACGTTTTATATGGTTCGTCCACCATATTGGCGTACACCTCGGGCGACGGTGTGCACTTCTTCACATTGGATCCCACGTTGGGCGAATATGTCAAGACGAACGAAAACGTCATGCATGGCTCGTCGCGCGTCTACTCGGCCAATGAGGGCAACTCACCGAAGTGGTTCGACTCGGATCAAGCGTGGGTGTCGCATGTGAAGTCTGAAGGTTACTCAGGTCGCTACATCGGAGCACTCGTCGCCGACTTCCATCGCAACCTTCTCAAAGGCGGCGTCTACGCTTATCCTGGAGATCAGTCTAATGCGAGCGGGAAACTGCGTCTGCTATTCGAGTGCGCGCCTTTGGCATTCGTCGCAGAACAATCTGGCGGTGCCGCATCCGACGGACGGGAGCGCATCCTAGATTTGGTGCCCGAGCAACTCCACTACCGCACGCCGCTCTACATCGGCAATGCGGACGAAGTTGCGTTACTCGAGAGCTTTCACGCCAATTAGCGCATTGCGCATTACATCAGTCCGCGTTTCTTGAACAGACCGGCCAGCTTTGCGATGCCGTCGTAGCACTTCTCTGGCGTCTCGAAAGCGAAGCATAATCGGGCGCAGTTTTCCCCGTCGCCGTTTGGTGCGAACCCGACGCCGCCGTTGTAACCGACGCCTTCAGCGAAGATTTCATCGCGTGGCGACGTGATGTCGGTGCCTCCAGGCATTGTCAACCAGGTGTAGCAACCGCCTTCAGGTTTCGACCACATTGCGCCGATATCAGAGAAATGGTCATGCAACGATCGATCCATCGCATCGCGCTTCTCCTTCAGGAGCGGGTTGAAGCGCGCGCGGTGCTCTTCGAGATTGTTCCTGAGGAACCCTTCAATTGCGTATGCCGCAAACTGGTTGGGACCAGATCCGATTTTGCAGCTTGCCGCCCGACGCAGTACCTCTGGCGTTGCGGTTATGTATCCCATGCGGAGACCAGGCGCGAGCAACTTGGAGAATGATGCAACGTGGATGACAATACCGGAGTCGTCCAAGGTGCGGAATGCCGGTTGCATCTCGCCTTCAAAACGCAGATCTACGTAGCACTCGTCTTCGAGGATGGGCACGCCGTGTTTGTGCGCAATCTCGAGGATCGCCCGACGTCGCTCGACTGGCAACGTCGGTCCCATCGGGTTTTGGTGTTCGGCGATTGTGTAGATTAGCTTCGGCTTCTTGCCCTGACCGTCGAGCTTCACGATCAACTCGTCAAGTGCCTCAGGGACAATGCCGTCGTCGTCCGTCTCAGTGCCGATTACGGTGTTGCCGAAGCGTTCGAGTTGGTTGTAGGTACCGCTGTAGACGTAGTGCTCCGTGATGGCAGTGTCCCCGGGATCAGTCAGAGCTTGGATCGCGAGACCAATCGACTCGCCGGATCCGTTGGTCAGAAGGATGTCGTCGATTTCGACCTTGAAGCCGCGGTCGTATTCGAGTTTCCACGCGACGTATTCTCGCAACTCGGGCGACCCGGCAGGTTGCGGGTAGTATGCCATGTGGCGAGCAATCTCATCGCCGCGCGAGTCCATCGCCGTTTGGAGGGCGGAAATCAGCCCATCCATCGGCGACGTCTCAGGTGCCGGGTATGCCACGGCGAAGTCGTATTCAGCGTGATCAACTCGCCCGATGGGATTGTCTTGGGAACGCTCCGAGAAGAGTCCTTCGTAGCTGAATTTGGCGGCGGTCGTCATACAGGTGCCATCTCCGTTTTGAGTGTTCAACACAACGCATTTTATGCGTGAACGCGTGCAAAGCGCAATTTCGGTTTAGACTGCGTGCATGTTGCATCGCAATCGGCTCGTATCCGCAGGTAATTGACCGGCGTCGCCAGCGTGCCGTCAAATGAGGGGATAATCATGCGCGGATTGAGGTTCTTGGGCGAAAAACGGGCCGACGTCATCGAATTCCCGGACGAAGAACCGGGGCCGGGTTACATATTGCTGAAGATGCGATCATCCGGGATGTGCGGCTCCGACCTGCATCGCTACCGGGTACCGTTGCCTGATGAGGTCGCAACCGCTGCGCCAGTACGCCCCGGTCACGAACCGTGTGGTGAGGTCGCCATGGTCGGCGAAGGTGTGACTGGCTTCAGCGTCGGGGATCGGATACTGCAGCACCATTACGAAGGTTGCCTGCAATGCGATTTCTGCAAACAGGGTTGGCGACAGTTGTGTTCGGCGCGAAAGACGCACGGTTACGACCTTCACGGCGGGCATGGCGATTACATGTTGGCGCATGCTTCGACCTGCCTACCGTTGCCCGATGAACTCAGCTACGAGGTAGGAGCGTACCTGGCGTGCGGCGCGAGCACTGCGTATCACGGGTTGAAGAAGCTGCAACTCTCAGGGTTGGATACCATCGCAATCTTTGGCGCGGGCCCGGTCGGATTGGCCGGCGTCATGTACGCGGCGGAGATGGGTGCGCGCGTGATCGCCGTCGATTTAACCGGCGAACGGTTGGAGATGGCGAAGTCGGCAGGGGCCTGGAAAGTGGTTGACAACAGCGACGGCAACGCAGTCGAGAAAATTTTGGATTTGACGCACGGCCAAGGTGCTGACGCCACGTTGGAGGCAATCGGCTTTCACGCGACGCGATTGGCGGCAGTTCAGTCGACGCGCGTCTTCGGTCGTTGCTGCTTCGTCGGCGAAGGCGGCAACTTCCACGTTGAACCGAGCCCAGACATCATCCACCGGCACCTGACCTTGGTCGGCTCGTGGACGTTCAGTACCCACGGGTTGGAGGAGACTGCGCGCTTTACTGCGCGACGCGGCGTACCAATCGAATCGCTGATTACCCGCAGAGTCGGCATTGAGGAGGCACCGGCAACCTATCAAACGTTCGAAGCAGGCGCACCCGGCAAGTTCGTCATCAATTGGAACGATTAGCTAGTTGGTGAACGCGCGCGTCTCTCAACTAAAACCACCCCCTACCCACTCGCTGTGTCACAGTCCTCGAATCACGAACATCTCCTCAGTGTGCTATCATGGAAACTCTGCGCGTTCGAAGTCGCGGCCTTCGTATTGGCCTCGATTTCATCGAGATGCAGCCCAAAATCGCGAAACTTTTCTCAACGACGCGTCGTATGCCGTAGACAAGGGCATGCTCGACACTGAAAAATAACCCCAACGTATTCCACGCGCGCTGTTGTGGTCGGCATCCAGAAAAGCAGTGGAACGAGTGATTGCGGCAAAACTTGCAGCTCCGGATCGGTCGTTCTCGCCGATGTCAGATCCCGGCGCACGCCCGACCAAGCAACCAAATGACAGTGTCAACGATGAAGGGACTTGCGATCCCGAACTCGCAAAGGAAGTTGAAAGTTGGTTACTATCCCTAGCTCACGATTCGACGAAGTGTCAGAACAAGAAGACACTGAGTCGATCAACTCAGAAGACGAGACCGAGAGTAACGGCACGAGCACGCCTCTGCAGTTCGCGGATGTCTCGTCCGATGACGCTGACGAAGGGCCTTCCTCAATCAAGGCGGCTTCTAACTCCAGCGAGCTCGAGATATGGGAAGCCGCACGCGAAGAAGGCGGCGACATCAACCCAGCGTCGACCTCAGAAGACTCAAGCACCGACGACAACGTGCGGATGTACCTGCGCGAGATCGGTGATGTCCCCCTGCTGAGCAAAGCCGACGAGGCAATGCTCTCACAACGCGTCGAATCTGCCAATTGGCTCGAAAAGTGCGAATGGGGTATCCGAGGAACGTTGGAGTCTGTCTATGGACTAAAAGAGTATCCGCGCAATCGCGACCAATTGCCCGACAATCCGCCTCCGGTCGACGCCGTCAGTGTGGTTGCGACTGCTCTGCGGCGTATCAGCAAACTCGCAACAGTTGCCGACCAAATTGCGGCATATCTCGCTAAACCGAAACCGGTCACGCTTGAACAGCTCTTGACCGACTTCGACTACCGGTTGCTCATCAACTCCGCCCGAGACACGCAGGTTAAGGAGTACGACAAACTACCCGAGTACGAGTTGTTGTTGCGCTACCTGACCGACACGCTCGAAATCAACGAGAAAACGGATCTCATGGCACGCTTCGGCGTCTTCGACGAGACCGCGCAGAAAGGTCGCGGCAAAAAAGCTCAGAAGCTAAACACCAAGGACGCTCGCGAGAAGAAACGGCTTGACAAGGTCAGCTTGCTCGTGCGGGAGTTGGCGATCCAATCCAGCCTGCTGCCTTCCGATTTGGGCATCATCATGCCTCCAGGATTGACTCTCGCCGACCTCAAAGTGGAGGAAGGCATCGAACCGTGGCACGAGACGTTTTTGCACGATGCGAGTTCGATCTTGGAGTCTCACCTCTCTTCGATTCGCCACGACGGGGAAAAGTCTCGCGATCACCTTGGCAAGGCAAACCTGCGCTTGGTCGTCAGCGTGGCGAAGAAATACACGAACCGCGGACTGACTTTCGAGGACCTCATCCAAGAGGGAAACATCGGCTTGATGCGGGCCATCGACAAGTTCGACTACCGCAAAGGGTTTAAGTTCAGCACCTACGCAACGTGGTGGATCCGACAAGGAGTGACGCGCGCCATCGCAGATCAATCCCGGACCGTGCGCATCCCAGTCCACATGTACGAGGCATTGAACAAAGTTCGGCGCGCATCCCGTGAACTTGCGCAGGAGTACGATCGCAAAGCCACCATTGAGGAAATTGCAGAACGCGTCGAGATGACCGTTGAGAAGGTTACTGACGTGCTGAAGAACGGTCAGGAACCGATGTCGCTCGAAACGCCGGTTGGCGAGGACGGTGACAACGAACTCGGCGATCTCTTGCCGGACCGCGAGATGTTGGCTCCGCCGGAAGAGACGGCGCAGCGTCTGCTTAGCGAAGACGTCGCAAAGATACTCTCAGAGCTCCACCCGCGCGACCGCGACGTGCTGATCATGCGGTTCGGATTGAAGGATGGCAAAGAGTACACGCTCGAAGAGATCGGTTCGTCGATGGCACTCACCCGCGAGCGCATTCGCCAAATCGAACGGACTGCACTCAAAGCCCTCAAGAACAACCGCACGGTCTGGGAGATGAAGGAGCATCTGAACTAGGGCTCCCGGACTCTCGACTTAAGGCAAAACCAGGTATCGACACCGGTCTCGGATCTGCTGCGGGCACCGGTGTTTTGCGTTGGCGACCTCAGAGCGCGTTGTATGATGTTGATTCGCTTGAATTTCGCTTGTTGCGAAGCAGCAATCCGGGTTAGAGAATCATGGCTGAAGCAGATAGAGTGACCTACTCAGCTCCTGGAGATTGGGGCGACATACTCGACGACGAAGCCACACGTCTGATCGCCGGATTACAGGACGAATTCGGCGAACGAGTTGCAGGATTACGACAGGCTCGCCTTGACAGCATTGATGCGGCCGTCAATCGCGGCGTGCAACCGACGCATGCTGCACCATCCGCGGCAACCACAACGGATTGGTCAATTGCGGATGTCCCTGACGAGTTGTGGAAACCCGGCATCGAGATCTCCGGTCCCGCACACGTCACTTCCATGTTCATCAACGCGCTTAACGCCGGACCCGACGGCGAGCGCGCTGAAGGTGATTTGGATGACGACGAGGACTCGGCAAGCCACATCCTTTCCGATTCACTGCTCGCAGCTCGCAACCGCAAAGGTGCAGTCGACCGTTCGCTGACCTTCTACAACGAAGACCGAGACCGCCACTACACGATTGATGACGGTGAAATACCGTTCTTCATGCATCGAGACCGCGGGTTGCACTTGGACGAACCGGACCTAAGGGTTGATGGCGTACCCGTTTCGGCGACGATATTAGGTACCGCCCTCACGCTCTACCACGCCGGGCAGGCGCAAGCGGCACGCGACCAAGGCATCTACTTTTACATTCCCAAGACCGAGTCCGCAGAAGAGGCCGCACTCTATCGGGACCTGTTCGCCTCGATCCAAAACCGCATCAAGGGGTTGAATGACGCGACGATTCGCGGAATCTTATTGGTCGAGTCATTACCGTTGGTTTGGTGTATGGAGGAGAGTCTTCACGCTCTCGGTCCGTATGCAGCCGGCCTCAACGCAGCACGCTGGGATTTGAAAGCGTCACTCCTCGAATACGTCATGGCCGATCGCGACAGTCTTTGGCCGGACCGCTTCGGCGTCGCCGTCCCAACGACACCGTTCATCGCCAACATATTCCGTCGTTTAGTCGCCGTTTGCATGAAGCACAACGCTGTGCCCATCGGTGGAATGGCAACCGCGCTGCCCCATCGAGACCAAGAGGTCAATGAAGAGGCGGCAGCCACCGTCAGGGCCGACAAGACCTGGGAGGCGGAACAAGGCTTTCTCCGCGGCTGGGTTGCACACATCTATCACATGAAACCAGCGGGAGATCCATTCAAGGAGGTACGCGCCAGCGGTTGGGAGCCAACTGGTGCGATGCGAGATCCGTCAAACTATCCAGTAAAAATCGAGACTCCCGAAGGCCCCGTTACGCAAGAAGGTACTCGACAGAACGCCCGAACGTTGATCGAATACGTGGAAGGATGGCTCTCCGGACGCGGTGCAAAAGGAATCGATCGATTGGCCGGGCAACCCGGACGTCGTCCCGCGTTGATGGAGGATCTGGCAACCGCGAGGATTTCGGTTGCGCAGATGGCGCAAAGAGTAGTTCACAACGCACAAGCAGAAGACACCGGTGCGCGTCACGACCTTCCATTGCTCAAGTCGATCATTGTCCAAGAGGGCCATGACATCGTTTCCCTGCTCGGAAGCAACGCACCGTCGGAGGTTGTGCAACGATACCACGACTCGGTGAAGATCTCGTTGCAATGGTTGAAGAACTACACCGAGTTCAACTTCCGCAGCCTCGGATCGTATAGCCGCTCCGACTTGGCATCAATCGCAGGCGACGAAGACGCCATCTAGGACCGGATTGGTTATAAGTCCGCCAACGCGTTGTTGAGTGCTGGCATCAGCTCTTTGGCGAAGAGCTCGAGGTTAGTCAACCACGAGTCCTTGTCGTCCCAGTCGTACCCCATTGCCACCAATGTACCGAACGTGCCCGTCTCGTCTACCATCCGCAATATGCGATCAAGAGCATAGTCAGGGTCCCCGGCGATGATCTGCTCGTTCATCCAGTAGTCGATGTTGCAATCAGCATCCGTCATCGACTGATCGCGCTTCATCATCCCGCGTCCGCGTCCTGCTCTGTCGAGCAAATTGCCGATGTATTCGAATCCTCTGGCGAGCGAATTTGAGCGTGCCCGTTGTTGTGCCTCCTCGGTCGTATCCGCCAAGAAAATTGCCCGGGCTACCTTGAAGTCAGAGCGATCTGGTCGGTTGCCCGCCTCCTCAGAAGCACGCTCGTAAGTTTCCCAAATGTTGGCGATCACGTTTGACGCGATGAGGCTATGCGCAAACGGTAGATAGCCCCTACGGCCTGCGGATTTGGCGGTGCTGGAGTTCATTGAGGTGATCGGCATCGAAATCGGTGGATGCGGCAACTGATACGGTTTGTGGATTACGCCCAAACCTACGGCATCATCGACCGTATCCTTCATCGCGACATTCCAAAATGCACCTTCGATATCGATCGGGCCGTCAGATTGCCACAACTTGACGACGATGTCGATCGCCTCCTCCACCATCGCCGATGAGCTTCGAGGCTCGATTCCGAGTATCTCGAGATCGGTAGCGACGCTGCCGGGTCCGAAACAGAGATCCAACCTGCCCTTGCAGAGATGATCCAGCATCGCCAAACGGCTGGCGACGAGTGCTGGATGGTGCTGCTGGATGCACACCGGAGCGGGTCCCATGCGGATACGCTTAGTCTCTCGCATCGCCGCGGCGATGAAGATCTCCGGCATCGGGATATTCTCATACGCCATCGTGTGGTGCTCGCCAATCCAAAACTCATCAATCCCCAACTCGTCGCACCGGACTATCAGCTCCAGATCCTCGTCGTAAGTTTGGGCGAGCGGCTTCGCAGGATCATGAAACGGCATGATGAAGATGCCAGATTTGATGCGGGACATGTCAGCGTGTAAAGGTTCGGATATTGATAACGTACCAAGTGTAAGCGTGGCACCCTCGTTACAGGTCGTGGAACGTGCGACGCCTCAACCGTCTCGCATCGGCGTCATCTTTGACGACCAAAATGCAGGGTCGCCGGCGTAGGGGAAGTCTAAGTTTTCGACTACCCCGTTCAGCGACTCGCCGGCAGCGAATGCGCGCACGTTCTCGACGACGGCGTCGGCGATCGTTTCAGGACTCGCCGCAGTCTCGACATTCGAAATATCGGAGTAGCGAATTCTCATATCCCGTGTTTCGTTGGCTTCCTCGATCGCGCCGACGTCTACGACTTTCGGTGACGACAAGTTGACGATGGCGGCTCCTCGTCCGACGAGGCCAATCTCACGACGCGCGAGCAATGGATCCGAAGTAGGTCCGTGGTGGACCGAGACGAATATTGTTTCACATCTGGAGAGCAGTAGGTCTAACGAGCTTCTTCGGGCCCCGACCTGATCGAGTAGTCTCTGGCGCGGCGTGCGTCGGTCGTTGGCGAAGACGTCATGACCCATATCATTTGCGATGCTGGCGATATGGGATCCGAGATTACCCAAACCAATCACACCTACCCGGAATCTCGTACCAGAGCAGTCGGCACTCTTCCCTGTCCTTTCGAGTTCCTCCCAAGCGTCTATTGCGCGCTCCGCGGCCTCGGGTGCTAGCAAAGGCGAAACGTTGGCAATCTTCAAATCGTCGCCAGTCGCGTGCGGTGCGCCAGACCCGCAATCCACGAGCTGCAACAACCTTGTCGCGTCGGAAACGATTTCGGGTGTCGATGCCAATCCGCGGGTGTCGGTGACGACGATCGACGCAGATTGAGGATCAGCGGTAAACGTCGAACGGTTGGATAGGATCCCGTCTTCCGCGATTGCTGAGACGGTTACTTGCCTAACAAGGTCGTCGTTCAGCAACGCGATGTGAATATCTAACGACGACAACGTGACGTTTCTAGACTTAGGTGGATGAGGTGAACTGAAATGCGCGACATTCCATTCTCGCACATCAACTTGAGGTGCCCGTTATTCATTCCCGGCAATCGCGACGACATGCTCGCCAAGGCGGATCGGTACTCGCCGTCGGCGTTCATCCCCGACCTCGAAGATTCTGTACCTACCGCCTACAAAGAAGCGGCTCGCACCATCGTCGCAGACGCGTTGCCGCAATTGGCCGCGATCGGACGTCCCATCGTGCCACGCGTCAATTCGCTGGAAACTGGCTTGACGCGTTTGGATCTCGAAGCGGTGGTCACACCGGAGATTGCCGCTGTCAGTATCGGCAAGGTTAACCACGCCGACGACATCGCTGAAGTGGACGACATAGTCAGCCAGCTAGAGCGCAGCCGCGGCATCGAAATGGGTGCCGTGGGCATCCTTCCGTGGATCGAAACCGCAAAAGCGGTCGTCAACGCTTACACGTTGTGTCGCGCGTCTCGAAGGGTGCGATGGGTGGCATTCGGCGCAGAGGACTACTCTGCCGACATGGGGATCCCACGTTTTGTTGACGTTGAAACCGCCGATAGTGGTCGAGTCGACGAATATGGAGAGGCGTCGCTTCTCTACGCTCGATCCGCAGTCGCGGTCGCCGTGCGCGCAGCCAACGTGCAGGCACTAGATACGCCGTTCGTGATGTTTAGAAACGCGGCGGGGCTCGTCGCCGAGACCAATCTCGCAAGACGTCTGGGATACGCGGGAAAATTCGCAATCCACCCGGCGCAGATTGAACCCATAATGCGCGTGTTTTCGCCGACCGAAAGCGAAATCGCGCGTGCAAAACGCGTCATTGAGGCTGCCGAGTTGGCGGAGCGAGAAGGCCATGGCAGCGTCAACCTTGAAGGCGAAATGATCGACGCCCCGGTTGTGGCTAGATGCCGCAACATCCTGCGCGAACTCCAAACCGACTAGCCAGGAACTCGTCCCAAAGCCCGGCGCGGGTTAGCATCGTCATTCGACGCCTCCCCTACAATTGGCGAGGTCAAGCGTTACCACAGTTTCAGCAAGCTTGGGAGGCTATATGGGAAATCTGCAGACGCAAAGATTCGGCAGGCTCTATGAGGATTTCGAGATCGGCGACGTCTACCGCAACTGGCCCGGACGGACGATTTCTGAGGCCGACGACACGTGGTTTTCGCTGTTGACGCAGAACCAAAATCCAATCCACATCGACGCCAACTACGCTGCAGAATTCACCGACCACGGACTATGTCTCGTCAACGGCATTCTCGTGTTCGCAATCGTCATCGGACAGTGCGTCCCGAGCGTGTCCGGACGCGCCATCGCCGCCCTCGAGTATGAGCACGTCAAACACGAAGGTCCGACGTTCCACGGCGACACAATCTACTCCGAGGCAGTGGTCTTAGACAAGTGGGAGGCATCAAGCGGCGACAAAGGCATCATACGTCTGGATTGTTTCGGTTACAACCAGCGCGACGAACGCATACTATCCGTCCGCCGCACCGTGCTCGTTCCCAAACGTAACCATCCCACAATGGGCGAAAACGCCGAGTTCTTCAAAACACGAGCTACGTGCCAGACTCCCAGATAACGAGCATGGCCTCGGGCTGTCAACCGCCCCTGCGATTGAATCGCCCATATCTGCAACCGCGTCGGGAATTCAGGGTAAACTTTCGGGTCGCCCTAACCTTCGACGGAATGACCTTCGCTTCCGGTCGGTGCCGTACTCAGCTACGTATGTTGATCGGTCGCCGGTGTACGGTGACGGTCAACGTTCCGAACCCTACCAGTGCCATTCCCGCCGAAACGATGGACAGCAACAACGCTGCGTTGGGCGACCATCCCCCTGTCACGGGGGCTATCGGTTGCGCAAGTCCGGGTTCGTCTTTGTCCGCAACCCCGGATCCGTGGACGACCGTTGCTAAGGATGTCGGCAGTTCGCTGACTTTGCCACAAGCTTGAAGATCACCTGTTGATCGCATCCGCACCGATGAGGTGTGCGAACTCAATGACCCGGTTTCCGCGTTGACGGTGACTAGGTACACTCGGTCAATGTTCGACCTCGCTGTTGCTGGCAGTGGCACGCATGGCTCGCCTGCGCCATGCAACACGTATTCGTCGACCCTGCGACCATCGCGTTCTTAAATTTCGACCTTGAAAGTCGAACCACGTGCTTCGAATTGATGTCCAGTGAGTCCCGAGGACGAGACGGCCCCAAACCCTTACATGCAATCTGCGATGTAATCTCCGCTCAACACTGCACTAGGAGGCCCCGAGAAGGAATATGATTCGCTGTCGAACCGGCTACCGCTCTGAGGCGTCAAAACTTCGCATGCCCGTCCGTCCTTAGTGGCCACGACCGAGGGTATCTCGCCTGTCAACTCGTTTTCTTCTAGAAACAGCTGAGACAAGCTTTTTGGATTCCCCAATTCAGTCGGTATCGATCCGCTTAGAGAGTTCATTCCCAACCCCAGCAATGTGAGCCTGTTCAACTTCGCTAGTTGGGGAGTGATCATGCCAGACAGTTCGTTCTTGTCCAAACGCAATTGATCCAGATTGGAAGGTCACCGAGATTCGCTGGAATCTCCCCACTCAATTGATTGTTTTCGAAGTTGAGGTGCTCGAGAAATTGGAGATTCGCGGATCCTTGTGGTGTCGTGCCCGAAAGTATGGCAGGGATCGGCCCTGTCAGTCGGTTGTCGTCAATCCGCAAAGACTCCAGTTTCGACAAATTACCCAACTCTGGATGGATGTTACCGCTCAGTTGATCTATTTGTAAGTTGAGTAGATCAAGCTTCGATAGGTTCCCTAGCGTGTCCGGAATCTGGCCGGTCAGAAAGTTTGAATTCAAGCCCAACTATTCCAAGTTGCTCAGACTGCCAAACTCAGCTGCTATCGAACCGGTTAACCCGAGCCCTGTGATGTGCAAAAAGTTGAGTTCCGTGAGCTTTCCGGCATCAGGCGGTGGCGCACTACCACGTCCCCCAGACAATCTCAACGCAGTCAAACGTCCCACGCCGTTGGGCGCAGATTTTGTGCTCATAGGTGGAGTCAGCGTGATTCGGTTGAGGTAACGCCCAAAGTTGCAAGCGATTGCAATACTTCGGAATCTCGCGTTGTCCTGTGGGTCATGCGGTGTTTCTGTGGAGAATTTGTGCCCGAATCTACCGAACAGGGACGTATTGCTTGGATCCGCTACCCCAAGCACTCGGCACCCTGAACCGAATCCTCTTGGAGTGGGTACGCAACGACTCCGCATGTTCGTCCTCTGCGTCCTGCGTTTCGGGCATGTCTGCAAGTTCGTTCAGGAGTTGGTGTTGTATTAGGTGAATTGGAAGTTCGAGTAGTCCCAACCGGCCATCCAACGTGTCAAACGCATGCTTCCCCGTTCAACTCGATTTGGCGTATGCGCGACCGCGCACGCGGATGAAGTTTGACACCTTTTCGCACGCCGATTAACATCAAGATAGATATCGCAGTCCTCGCCCGTCGATCCCAAAGTGGCGAGCGAGTACAGTCGGTGAATCAGCGAGCTCAGGATCTAGAGGCTGCTGCTGTCACTCCCGGCACGGGTGCTACTTCAAAAGTTCCCATGCGCTGGCGTGATGTGCATCAGCGCAATCTAAGGAACTAAACCCTTGCCCTACGTCAATGGTCTCCGTTGCAAAGAATGCGGCAACGAATTCCCGGAAGAACCTCTTTACGTTTGCGACTTCTGCTTCGGTCCGCTCGAAGTCGAGTACGACTACGACGCCGTACGTCGCAACATCAGCCGTGAATCGATACAGAAAGGCCCCGCGACGCTGTGGCGATACGGCGACTTGCTTCCAGCAGACGCGGCCAATGCGGTTGACATCGGTGCAGGCCTGACTCCGCTGCTTAAGGCCAACAACCTTGGCGAGTTCTTGGGTTTGGACAATCTTTGGATTAAGAACGACACGGCAAATCCAACCCACTCTTTCAAAGATCGCGTCGTCTCGGTGGCAACCACCAAAACAGTCGAGTTCGGGTTCGACACTCTCGCTTGCCCATCAACCGGCAATCTTGCTGGTGCCACCGCCGCGCACGGCCGAAAAGCGAAACTGAACACCATGGTGTTCGTGCCTCACGACCTCGAACGCGCGAAGATCAACATGGCAGCGATCTTTGGTTCAGTCATTCTGGTGAGAGGCAACTACGACGACGTCAACCGGTTGTGTAGCGAGTTGGCGGACGAGAAACGGTGGGCGTTTGTCAACGTGAACATGCGTCCGTACTACTCCGAAGGTAGCAAGTCATTGGGTTTTGAAGTTGCCGAGCAACTCGGATGGCGTGCACCGCAGCACATCATCGTGCCTGTCGCATCCGGTTCATTGCTCACCAAGGTTTGGAAGGGACTGCGAGAGTTCACCAATCTCGGATTGATCGACGACGTTTCGACTTCGATGCATGTCGCCCAAGCAGAAGGTTGCGCGCCGGTTGCATCCGCTGTCAAGAACGGCGAGTCTCATCCGCGTCCGGTAATCCCTGACACGATCGCCAAGTCCCTCGCCATCGGAGCCCCAGCCGACGGGTACTACTCCGCGAAGATTACGACGGAAAGCGGCGGCAAGGGGTGTGTCGTGCCAGAAGAGGACGTTGCGGCTGGCATCCGTTTGCTTGCCGAAACAGAAGGCATTTTCGCGGAGACTGCAGGAGGCGTGGTCATCTCTGCTCTAAAGCAACTCGCCGACAGTGGTGCAATCCACCGCGATGAAGAGACGGTGGCATTGATCACCGGCAGCGGACTCAAGACGATGGACGCGGTAAACGACGGCATCAAAGTCGCCACTATTGATGCATCGGTCAAGTCGTTCGACGAGATGATGTTGGAACCGGCGGTGGCGTGAGTTTCTGAGCCGTCAATTGGTAGCGCGCGAAACGCCGTTCCGGGTTGCGCCCTCAGAGGTAATCTAGAATCACTTCACCGAAAATAACGATTGGCTGTCGTCGTTCGGCGAGGCGCAGATTTCAATACGGAGATAAGGACCTATGGCGGTATCAGTGAAGATTCCGACGCCATTGCGGCGGTTGACGAACCAAGAATCTACGGTTGACGCCGACGGTTCCGATGTCGCCGCGATGATCGAGTCTCTCGACAGTTCGTTCCCAGGCATCAAGGCTCGACTTTGTGATGACGACGGGGACTTGCGGCACTTCGTCAACATCTACGTCAATGGTGAAGACATTCGCTATCTTGAAGGCCTCGAAACCGCAGTTTCAGACGGTGACGAAGTGAGCATCGTTCCCGCCGTCGCGGGTGGATAGCCGCGCCGATCGAAATCAACTCCCCATCATGGGGCTTCGTGTCGACTGAAGCCGACCCGCTAACGTTATCTCGTCATTGCGTACGGTTGCATTCGATCGCGGTCGGGCGCGTACAATCTAGTGCGAATCTTTGGCTTGAGGGAGTTTGGAC
Organism: Dehalococcoidia bacterium; assembly: GCA_965221625.1. Taxonomy (GTDB): domain Bacteria; phylum Chloroflexota; class Dehalococcoidia; order Lucifugimonadales; family Lucifugimonadaceae; genus Bin127. The sequence continues at coordinate 1,592,151 of OZ244903.1, read as the reverse complement.
ATGCCTTGGACGTTTGAAGATGCCGCGCCGATGTTGGGATCAATCACGGAGGGCAACTGCTGGACCGGCACGCACATGCTTTACAGCAACATCGCCCACAATCGCATCATGCGACTCGACGTCAATTCCGGATTGTTGGATGTATGGGCTGAGAACACCGACGGCACCAACGGTCTCAACTTCGATGCCGATGGGAATCTCTACGGGTGCGCCGGGAGTGCCAGAGCAATCGTCTTGTTCGACGATGATGGCGGACATTCGACTGTTGTCGACAGTTTAGACGGGTTGCCATTCAATGGCCCGAATGATCTTGCCATCACACCGTCTGGGGCTATCTACTTTACCGACCGCGTCGGTGATACTCACCCCAACGTCGGTATCCCCTACTCTGCGGTGATCTCCGCGGAACGGGCCGAAGATGGCAACTGGCATTGCGCGAGACGGACGGTCGACTGCTCCCAGCCAAATGGCATCCTATTCTCAGCCGATTACAAGACTCTCTACGTCGCACAAAGCGATTATCGGGCGAGTGAGAGACGAGATTTGAGATCATATCCAGTCAATGACGACGGATCTCTCGGCGAATGCACCATCCTTCACGATTTCGGCCCGCACCGAGGTATTGATGGTATGACCTTGGCTGCTGACGGAAGCATCGTCGCATGCACCGGATGGGAAGTTTCAGGGCCCGGCGGGAACATCACGGTGTTCGACCCCGAAGGTTTGATCGTCGAGCAACACCCAGTCAACGCTCAACGTCCTACGAACTGTACCTTCGTCGGTGAGGATCTGTACGTATCGTCAATCGAAGGGCACTGCCTGGTCGCTCGTGACACGGGCATGACTGGGCACCTCCTCTACCCGAATTGAGCCTGATTGACGTTCGTTGTCACCCCGGCACAGGGTAGGCGCGAAACTGCTAGATCAAGGAGCTACATGGCCGACAACTGGGATTGGGAATTGATTGCAGAGCATGATTCGCTCACTGAAGGTCCAAATTGGGATGGCGGCGGATTGCTCTACAACGAGTGTTACGCGTCAACTACGTACCGTTGGGACGCCAACTCTGGCGAAGTCGAGGTCTGGCGACAACCATCGGGGCAGGCAAACGGCATGAAGTTCGACCGTTCAGGACGTTTGTTCGCTTGTGAAGGTGGCGAAAACCGGGTGGTCGAGTTAAACCCCAATGATCCAAACGCCGAACCAGCAGTCATCGCCGACAATCTCGGTGGCTCTAAGATCAACATGCCGAACGACCTCGACGTCGATGGCCAAGGTCGCATCTACTTCTCCGATCCCAATTACTCGCAGCAACCGAACAATCTGTCTCACGAATCGGTCTATCTCGCGGAGCACATTTTCGGAGGAAACTGGACGGTTAAGCGCGTCACGTTCGATACGAATCGGCCTAATGGCGTGCTCCTTTCGCCAGATCAGTCGGTACTCTACGTTGCGGACAGCCCCGTTTTGCCACGGTTGAAACGCGAGCTACGTGCCTACTCGGTTGAACCAGACGGCACGTTGGGCACCCGAACCACGCTGTTCGACTTTGGAGCAGGCCGCGGCGTTGATGGTATGGCAGCGACAACAGACGGACTGATCGTCGCGTCGGCTGGTTCAGAGCAATCGGGACCGGGATCCGCGATGTACGTCTTCGAACCCAACGGGTTAGTCCGATCGACGCACCGCACGCCACAAAACAGTCCGACCAACTGCACGTTCGGCGGCCCGATGCTCAACATACTGTTCGTGACGTTTGCCACGGGTCATGTCTACAAGGTGGCGAAAACCGGTTTGACTGGGCACCTCGCATATCCGCGCCGGATGTTTTGATGAGCTCCGGCGGGTTTCTGGACACGCTGGATTTTTGCCGGTCTGGCGTAGCCCATTAGATGGAGCGTCTAAACGCCGCGAGGAAGGAGCGTCGAGACTCTAGTGACAGTGCCATCAGAAACGGCAATGATCGTCAGACCACTGCCCTACACCAATCCGGTTTGACCTTCTAGGAGATGCGGACCGTCATTCTTCGCCGCACTTACCGCCGGATTCGCCTCTATCGAAACCACGGTCTCCCACGGGCGGGAAACCATCACCCGATGCAGCAAGTCCTCTGCTACTGAGTCTTCGAGCCAAATCTCGGCTCCCGATGCGTCGAGTGCCACTGGCATGCGATCGTGAGTTGGTCTCACCTGTTCGTTGGCATCCGTGGTCACAATTGCCAACGACGCGATACTCGCTATGCCGTGGTCGGCACCTTCCCAGACGTTCCAGATCCCTGCCAGCAACATAACCGGTGACTCAGCGTCGTAGAACCAGATCGGTTTGCGACTTCGCCATTCATAGAATCCGTTCGCTGGCACGATGCACCTTCGTTCCCTGAACGCACCACTAAACATCGGCTTCTCGGCGATCGTCTCGGAACGCGCGTTGATCATCGGTCGCGGGAATGACGTCGGCCCTTTGGCCCAGTGTGGTATCAGCCCCCATCGCATCATCGAAGCTTGTCGTCCTCCAGAACTTTGCGTGATGGCTACGACGTCCGTTGATGGAGTGATGTTCCAACTCGGGCGGTACGTTTCGGATATGGATCGTGCATCAAGGCTCAGCATGTCGACGAGTTCGTCGAGATCGATGAATAAGCCAAAACGTCCGCACATGATTGACTCCGAGCTGGCCAGAGGTTCGTGGATCCTCCACCCAGATTAGCACTCGAAGAATCGACGCGTTATCATTTCGTGAGTGTAGAAGGCCGTAACCAGTGACAGCGACAATGAACGTTCTAATCTCCGGCGCACTTTCCCCAACCGGACGCACCGTATCCTCCCTTCTTGCCGCGTCAGATCACGATGTTCGCCGGACGATGATTATGTCCGGTGGCGAGGAAGACGTCATTGTTTGCGACCTCAACCATGACGAGGCAACCGATGATCTGGTAAGAGGTATCGATGCGATCGTCAATATCGGTTACGAAGACCATCCCCATGCCGACGCAGACTTCACGCTCGACTACTTCACGCGTCGCGTTTACAACCTGCTATGGGCAGCTTCCCAAGCCGACGTTAAACGGGTCGTGAATGTCAGCACTCTGCGTTTGATGGAAACCTATGAAGAGAACCTCGTTGTCACCGAGAATTGGCGAAGCCAACCGTTGGCGAGCGACGTCAATCTCCTGTGCGCTCACCTTTGCGAAACGGTATGCAAGGAGTTCGCACGAGATCGCAAGTTCCAGGTCGTCAATCTCCGACTCGGTTGGCCGATTGTCGGTGGAAGTCCGGATGCTCTCGGCGACGATGCGGGGACCGCGGCTGTTTGCCACGAGGATGTCGGCAAAGCGATCATTGCCGCGCTGGAGAGCGATGTCGAGCAGTGGCAGGACGTGCACGTCCAATCCTCCATCGCCGATCAAAGGTATTCCACAGCAAAGGCATCCCGACTCCTCGGAATTTAATCTGGGTTTCGGAGAAGGAAATAAACGATGAGAGTTCTCGTACTCGGTGGCTGCGGGATGCTTGGGCCGTGGGTGGTTAAGGCACTCAAGCATCGCCACGAAATAGTGCTCACCGACATCAATCCGCCGGGCGACGGGTTCGATGGTGATTTCCGTCAAATCAGTGCCGACGACCGCGAGTCAGTGATTGCGGCCGCGGAAGGCTGCGATGCCATTATCAATCTCTCGGTTTTGCGTGAAGACCGTCAGCTTGCTTTCGACGTGAGTACGCGAGGCAACTACAACATGATGGTTGCCGCACGTGAACACGGCATCAAACGGGTTATCAACACCGGACCTCACTTCCAGCTGGTCGGCGAGACCTATGAGGATTGGGATTTCGATCTCAATCCCGACATGCCGCCGCAGTTCGGAACTCGGCTGTATGCTCACTCCAAAGGCCTAGGTCAGGAGATCTGCCGTGTCTTCAGTGAGCAGTTCGGCATCTACGTCATCACGATGCTCTACTACAACATGCGTCACACTTGGAATTGGGGCATTGGTCGCGGAACACCTGAGGCAACATATCACGAAGATATGACGCCATTCACTACGGCGTGGACCGATTGCGGAACCGCCATCCGAGCAGCTCTTGAGGTGCCGCTATCTCGACTTCCGTCCCGGTGCGAGACTTTCTTTACGTTTCCTGAGATTCCTCACCACAAGTTCAATAGCGAGAAGACACGTCGCATCTTAGGATGGGAACCGCGCTACACGCTCGAGACGTTGTGGAACAAAGAACCGGTCACGCCACCCGACCATCTGCACGGTGCATGGTAACTGCCATCGGCAGAAACCCATGGATATTGCAATGGTCAGTTGCTGCGCGCACGCGTCGTTGACCTGCAAGTTTGAGCTAAGGTTTGGAATTCCCGTGTAATGGGTAGCAATGCGGTCGCAAGAATCGGATGCGGTTTGTTGCTGATCATCGCCGGGGTGGTCGGTCTGCTGTGGACCTTCGGCATTTTCGAGTTGAAGTACCTGTGGATACCTGTAGCAATCGTCCTCATCATTGGAGGATTTAGGTTGGTATTCCGAGGTGGCGGAAAACGACGACCGCGTTGATCGGCACTAAGCAGTGAGCGCGCCTTCTTCGCTCATTACCGCCATGAGATTTCCGGCCGGATCCTTGAAAAACGCCATCCATAGCCGATAGTCACCGGATGCGTGAATGACGTGCGGTTCAGAATCGAGCTTGACGCCCTTCGCAGTTAGCTCAGCAGCCGCGTCACTGGCAGAGTCGACCTTGAAGTAGATCACCGAATTGCCCAATTCTGCGTCGTCCCCTTCGCGCTCGGTGACGTACAGGCGCGTCCCGCCGCAATCGAAGAATGCCATTTCTGGAGTGCCGGGAACCCGAAAGAGGAACGGTATATCTAGTACGTCGCGGTAGAACTCGATCGCGGAATCGAGATCGGTGGTCGAAATCGAAATCTGCCCTACGCCGTAGATTCGCACGTCAAAACCCCTTACAGCTCCTTCATCTCTGCAGTCAATGACTCGATCGATGCTCGGGCGTCGCCGAAGAGCATCATGGTGTTCTCCATGTGGAACAGCTCGTTCTCGACGCCTGCAAAACCGGATGCCATTGAGCGCTTCAGCACAATCGTTGCTTTCGCTTGATCTACGTTCAGGATAGGCATCCCGTAGATGGGGCTGCTGCGATCTGTACGTGCCGCCGGATTCGTCACGTCGTTGGCGCCGACCACAACCGCAACGTCAGTCCTGCGGAAGTCATCGTTGATCTCGTCCAAATCCTTCAGTTGGTCATACGGTACGTCGGCCTCGGCGAGCAAGACATTCATATGCCCGGGCATGCGTCCGGCGACTGGATGGATGGCGTATCGCACTTCTGCGCCGCGTTGGATTAGCAGATCGGCGAGTTCTCGTACTTGATGCTGCGCCTGGGCGACCGCCAAGCCGTACCCGGGTACGAATATCACCGCGTTGGCGTAACCGAGAACGATTGCTGCTTCAGGAGCGTTGACCGAGCGAACTGGTCGGTCGGCCGCGGTCGCGCTTGCGCCAGACGGTCCTGTCGAGTCGGCAACGCCAAAACCACCAAACATCACGTTGCCCAATGAACGATTCATCGCTCGCGTCATGATGCGGGTCAGGATTAAGCCGGACGCCCCGACCAAAGAGCCGGCGATGATGAGCATCGGATTGTCGATAACGAATCCGGTAGCTGCTGCTGCCAATCCCGAGTACGAGTTCAGCAACGCAATTACCACCGGCATATCTGCACCACCGATCGGAATTACGATGAGGATGCCGATTGCAAGTGCCACGGCTGCCATCGCTATCAAGGCCCACTCGAGTTGCGGATCGTAAACCGTGACCCCAGCAATAGCGAGAGCGGCGATGCCTAGCAACCCGACGATTACGTGGCGCAATGGCATTAACAACGGCTGGGTCGCTACGATCCCTTGTAACTTGCCGAACGCAATCAGGCTGCCAGTGAAGGTCAATGATCCGATGATCACCGACACCGCCACGGTGATGCTTCCGATCTCATCTACAGTGCCAACATCGTTTTGCGACACGATCTGAGCGGATGCAACCACAGCAGAGGCGGCACCGCCCAAACCGTTGAAGATGGCGACCATCTGCGGCATCGCAGTGAGTTGCACCTGACGTGCGGCAATCGATCCGACTATTGCACCAATGACTAAGCCGGCGATAATCCACTCATAGCTCACGATCTCGCGGTCGATGAGGGTGAAGACCACGGCGATTAGCATCCCAAGTGCCGAGAGGCGATTGCCCGAGCGTGCCGTTTCCGGAGATCTCAACCACAGCAACCCAACAATGAACATGATTGAAGCGACGATGTATGCGGCGAGCGTGAGGTTTTCGATCAGCTGGTTCGAACTGTCCATCAGAATTCGCGCGTCGGCAAACAAAATCGCAAAGTTGGTTGAGATTGTACCGCGTCGAATTACTCGGGCTTTTTGCTCCTGAGGTCGAAACACGCTAGCGCGACGTGAACCATGGTCCATAGGGTTCCCAACTCCAAGCCGCGGGTGCCTCCCAGAACCTGCATCTCGTTGTTCGCAATTGCATGCGTCGCCATGGTGTTGCAAATCTCTTGTAGCGAAGCGGATTCGATGCCCACAACCAAACCTTCTGAGCCGGCACTCGTGCAACCCCGGAATGCGGACGGGGTCGACCGGATTGAACCGCTATCGACGATCCCTGTTGGCAAGAGCACTCAGGTACTGTCAATCGCAAACGTTTGCCTTGCGTTCGATCCCGCGATTGATTCAGCTGCGGACAGCCGCGAAATCTACGAGCTTCCGTTAGTGAGAGAGATCCACGCAGGATTGACCAGATTTACTGCCGGACCTGACGCTGCTTTGGAGCTCGATCTCGCGGAATCTTTCACGGCTTCAGACGACAGCTCGAGTTACACCTTTGTGTTGCGCAAAGAGTTGAGATTTAGCGATGGCAGCCCCGTCTCCGCAGCTGACGTCAAATGGTCTTGGGAGCGCGCATTGCGGCTGTCGACTCCTTGGGGAGCTGCGCGGAAGGTCCTTGGCAACATACGCGGGGCCGACGAATTGGCGAGCGATGGTGAACGGGTTCGCGCCGAGGAAGCCGTACTGAGACTGCAGGACCCGTTCGAAGACATTCGTGTTGAGCCGCGCTCATCGCTTGCGGGAGTTCGCGTAATCGACGAATTGACGCTGGAGATCCACCTGAATTCGCCGGAACCTAGGTTTCCCGAGTCAGTCTCGCAACCCACTGCATTCGTTTTGAAGAGCGGCAATGTCGAGCGTTGGACGATTTCATGGAGCAATGACGTCTTCCCCGGTTCATCATTGGCAGACTTGACCAAAATCGCACCGAATCGACCGTTGACTTCGGAAGCTTTGCCGGTCGGCGCAGGCCCATTCAAGCTGATTTCGTATCAGACAGACGCCGAGATCGAAAGCTGTGCAATCGCGCCCAACAGCTTCTATTGGGACCGCGCGCCGGAAATCGGTGGTGTGATTTTCGTGCCTCCCGATCTCCCTTTCGAACGTTCGATCGAATCGGCATATGTCGCAGGGCTAGTCGATTACGCGTTGCAACTGCCCGGACACTACGGCGGAGGCATGACGGCCGAAAGCAAACTCGTGGCAAGCCAACGGCCGTCGGCGTCCGAGTTTCTGGCGTTGAACCCGATCCGTCCTCCCTTTGACGATATACACGTGCGACGGGCGTTGCTTTCGTCCGTCGATTTGGGCGAGGTCTACGCGCCCGCGGAAGTGCGGTGGCCCAACACGATCGTTCCACATCGCTTAGTTCCGCAATACCAGCATTGCGACCGATCGACGTATGTCGTCAGTTCACCCCAAGAGGCGATTGAGGCATCCAAGTACAGCAGCAACTTGAACACCTACGTCGTGGATTTTTGGGCTCACGAAGGCGACTACCAAGCTGACTACGTTCGCAACATTCTCGATCAGTGGAATCGCAAGCTGGGGATCGAATACGACTTGCCAGATATTGGCGATGGCGACGAGGCGGACCGGTTAATGAAAAACGGAGAGTTGCAGCTCAGATTGATGGTGGTGTCGCCGAATCGGCCTTCGCTCGACGCATTCTTCCGGTCGTTGATTGGCGTGTTCCCTAACAGCCCGATCGGCGGTGATTGGGCCAAGATCGAAGCGGCGATTTTGGCGGCCCTTCAGGAAACGGATGAAGCCGAACGGTTCAGGCGATTCCTAGAGGTTGAGTGCGAACTCTACGACCGCGCTCTAGTCCTGCCCATGGTTGTCGATTGGTTCGATTTCGAGATTAACGTTCAACCGTGGGTGCACAACTTCGAACTCCCGACATACGGGCACTCGGTTTTCAAGGACGTTCGTCTCGACGAAACTGTGCCGCATCGCGAACTTCCTTGGCAGTAGATGTCGGTTAACGTCGTTCCTCGTCACTGCGGTGGAACATTCTCAACATGCGGTCGGTGACGAGATACCCGCCGACAACGTTGATCGTCGCCAACGTAACCGCGACGACACCAAGCACAGCTCCCACGGTTCCTCCGATTGTGCCGGCGACGATGATGGCACCGACAATCACGATGCCCGAAATGGCATTGCTGCCTGACATCAACGGCGTGTGCAACGTCGGTGGCACCCGCGTAATTGTCAGGTATCCGACGAATATTGCCAAGACGAAAATCGCCATTGATATCAGTAGTGCTTCAATCGACATCGCTGCCCTAATCTTCCTCTCTACAGATCGTATGTCCGCGCACCGCGCCGTCGTGTGTTACGCACATCGCATCAATGATTTCGTCATCGAAATCGAGAGCGAGCTGACAGTCGGCGTCGATGATTAGGTCGAGGAGTGATCGCAAGTTGCGGGCGTAGGTCATGGAAGCGTGATATGGCATCATCGACGGAACGTTCATCGGGCCGAGGACTTTGACGCCTTTTACGTCGGTGTCTTCACCGGCTACTGTAGCTTCGACGTTGCCGCCAGTTTCGGCGGCGAGGTCGATGATGACACTCCCCGGCCGCATCCGTTTCACGGTCGCAGATTCGACCAACAGCGGTGCTTGGCGACCGGGAATCGCGGCGGTCGTGATCACGACGTCGGCGCGTTCTACGTGCTCGGCCAGATAATCTCGTTGACGTTGATTTTCATCGGTGGTCTGTTCTCTGGCATATCCACCGGCACCTTCGGCGTCTTGAACGTCTGGCGGAGGGATGAACCTTGCGCCAAGGCTTTCGACCTGCTCCCCTGCCGCCGCCCTAACGTCGAACCCAAACACTTCGGCACCCAAACGCTTGGCAGTAGCAATCGCCTGCAAACCGGCGACGCCGGCTCCGATGACCAACACGCGGGCAGGCGGCAGCGTGCCAGCCGCCGTCATCATCATCGGGAAGAAGCGACTCAGCGAATCTGCTGCCATCAACGCCGCCTTGTAACCGGCGATAGATGCTTGCGACGAGAGCACGTCCATGCTCTGTGCGCGCGCGATGCGAGGTACCAACTCCATCGCAAACGCGGTAACGCCGGCATTCGCCAACGCATTGACCGTTTCGGCGTCGCGCCGCGCGTCGAGTATCGCAACTAACGCGGATCCAGTGGTCAGATGGTCGATCTCGTCTGGCAGCGGTTTCTGCACCTTTAACAGCAGATCCGAAGACGCGAGGATTTTTCCGACGTCAGAATCGACTTCGCATCCACTCTTGGTATAGATTTCATCGGCGAATCCGGCACTCTCGCCACACCCAGATTCAATTGCGACTTGGTGCCCTGCCTGGGTAAGCGACGTTGCCAGGTCCGGGGAAACGGCGACACGTCGTTCACCGTTAGCGCGTTCCTTTGTTGCACCTATCCTCAACTTGAAATCCGCAAAATCGGCGTCCGAAAGACGCGACTAATCCACCAGTAACATGGTAACCGTCGACCGATGGAATCGCGCTGATTCCCGACACCATTGACCGACAGGGGCTGAATCGAGGCGAAATATGTATATGTTGCGAAGAACCTACCAAGCGAAGTATCGGCAAGCGAGACTAGTAGCCTCATTGGTCCGCATGCAGCAGGATCTCTACGAGAGCGCGGGTCGCTCCCTAGGGCAGGTTTACTTCAATCCGGGCACTGTACCCGGCGAGATGGACCAAGTAGTCCTGGAATGGACCCAGGAGGTCTTGGGTTCGCCGTTCGCTTCCGGCGCGTCAATCCCTCCAGAAGCATTAGAGATCGGCGGCAAAATCCGCGAACTCATCGACTGGCAAAAGATTGAGTTCTGGGAACTCATGACCTCAGACAAGATGCTCGACGATTAGTCGAACGTCTTCGCGCTGCCTACCTGAGGCACTATCGCTGTATGCGCTACAAGTGGGTCAACCTCATTCTGCTGATTTTGGTGATCGGCGAGTTGGTGACCGGTGCGCTTGGGTTGATGAGTGGGAATCCCGACAACGGGGTGTTTCTGCGGATTCACGGTGTCCTGGGGTACAGCATCATCGCAGCGTTGATCTGGAAGGTTGCGTTGGCGGCCCGGTCGATCCAACGATCGGCACGCGGTCGGCCGCGCGGCGTCGCGGTCTTGCTGTCGGCGTTATTGCTAGTTGCTTTGTGCATCGGACTCGTATGGAGCATCGGCGGATTTTGGGCGATCGAAGGCGTAACTGGCATGAGTCTGCACATTTACGCCGGTGCTGCAATTATGCCGTTCATCGTCTGGCACGCGTGGGCGTACACAGCCAGGTTCCGTGTTGGTTTCAGTCGAGAGCGACGCGATGCGCTACGCTTCGGATCATTCGTGGTTGCCGGCATCGCGGGTTGGTTAGCGTCAGAGCGCATCGTCCACGCGATTCCGACGGCGGGAGCGCAACGACGTTTCACTGGTTCGCATGAGCGACGTTCGTACGAAGGCAACGCCTTCCCGACGACTTCGTGGCTCAACGACAATCCGGCTCGCATCGACGTCGACGCTTGGCGATTGAGGATCGTCGACCTAATCGGCGACGTTACCTTCTATTCGATTGTCGATCTTGAAGCCGAATCAGGATCAACGAGTCTTGCCGAGATCGACGCGACATTGGACTGCACTGGTGGATGGTATTCGTCTCAGATCTGGGGCGGCGTCATGCTCTCAGACGTCATGCAAGACATCGGATCGAACAGCGAAACTGCTTCGGTGATCGTTCATTCGGTTACCGGTTACACGCGCCGATATGCCGTTTCGGAATTCAGTAAGTTGATGCTCGCAACTAGGTTAGGTGGCGATCCGCTCTCCCACGGACACGGCGCGCCGCTTCGTTTGGTGGTACCGGGTCGGCGCGGTTACGACTGGGTCAAGTGGGTCGACGAGATTCGACTGACGACGACCCCTGCTTGGTTTCAACCTTGGTTGCCATTGCAGTGAACTAACTCTGCGGTGATCCCGGCGCGCGATCTCGCCGAGAAGATGATTTTCGGACCAGCACAGATCAACGTGCCCTTCTCTTACGCTCGCATTCTAGACGTCGCGCATCTGGATGCAGACCGGTCCCGGGATGGAGATCATGTGTCCGGTATGCGTCAGTTTCCCGCTTTTGGGGTCGCGCCGGAATGTGTGAATCGTGCCGCTGTCTTGGTTCGCCGCCAAGAGCCAAGTGCCGGTCGGGTCGAGTTGGAAGTTCCTCGGCGTGTTGCCTCGGGTCGACTCGTTCGCGATGTAAGTCAGGCGTCGGGCATCGGCATTCCACTCGTAGATCGCCAGCGTGTCGTGTCCGCGGTTTGAACCATAAACGTGCTTGCCATCAGGTGAGACATGGATGTCAGCGGTGCTGTTGCCTTCTTCGTATACGACCTCAGGTCGCGCAGTAGCGACCCAATGCGTCTCTTCAAGTTTGCCGTTAACCGAGTCGTAGTCGTACGCGCTAATCGTCAAGCCAATTTCGTTTATCGCAAACCCCGTTTTGCCATCCGGATGGAAGGCGAAGTGCCGAGGTCCCTCACCAGGGCGGGTGTCGGCAGATGCGTCTTCGTTGAGATTTATCTTCCCAGCTTCGTGGTCGATGTCGTAGACCAGAACCTTGTCGAGGCCAAGGTCACAGACGATGAGTCGTCGGTTCGTAGGATCGACCGTCACCGAGTGAGCGTGCGGCTCCCCCTGTCGGGAAGGAACTACGTTGCTCCCTCCGACGTGTTGATGGAAGTCGCACGCCTCGTTCAAGCTCCCGTCCTCATTGATCGCGAACATCGCCACACTGCCGCCGGCGTAGTTGGCGACGAAGAGGTACTTGCCAGTTTGCTCAACGACCAAATGGCACGGACCCGTACCCTTCGTCGACTGCTTGTCGATTATGGACAGCGTACCGTCGTCACCGATGCTGTAGGCGTGGACGCCGCCAGCATCGTCACCATCGAAATCGTTGACTTCGGCGACGGAGTAGAGGTTTTTCCCGTTTGGATGCAGCGTGACGAAAGACGGATTGGGACCGCTGTCAGTGGCTACCGACTGTTCGGATAATCGACCGGTTGCGCCGTCGAGTAGGCAGGTGTAGATCCCTTTGGCACCCAAGTTCGTGTAAGTTCCAACGAATACCAATTGGTCTTTGGGTTGTCCCATGGGAGAGTCCTGCCTTTCGCGAAGTCCGCCTTGCCTGCGCTGAAATGATACGCCAGATTCGGTTGAGAAGAATCGCTGATACATTTAGGAATCTAGCGAGGATACCGTTCACATCAAGAAACTTGGAGTGCAAATGCCTAGCTCGCCGTTCAACTCCCTGAAGCGGTTCAGCATTGACGGAAGGGACTACCAGTACTACGACATCGCGTCCCTCGAATCGGCCGGGTTGTGCAACATCTCGAGGTTGCCGTTCTCGATTCGAGTGCTCCTTGAAAACGTCTTGCGAAACGCCGATGTCGGATCGGCAGATGAGGACGACGTGCGGCTGGTCGCATCGTGGTCACCCGAAGCGACGCCAGCTACTGAATTCCCGTACATGCCGGGCCGCGTTACACTGCAAGACTTCACTGGCGTGCCGGTAGTTGTTGACCTAGCTGCGATGCGAGATGCTGTCGCAGAAAAAGGCGGCGACCCAAGCATCATCAACCCAGTCGTTCATTCCGACCTAGTTATCGACCACTCGGTGCAGGTTGACTTCTTCAATAGCGAAGGAGCACTCGCCCGCAACATCGACCTCGAGTTCGAGCGCAACGTGGAGCGATACAAGCTGCTGAAGTGGTCGCAATCAGCATTCGACAATATGCTTGTCGTGCCTCCGGGCACTGGGATTGTCCACCAAGTCAACCTCGAGTTCCTCGCCTCCGCCGTGTTGACTTCGGAATACGAAGGCGCGACGATCGTCTACCCGGACACTTGCGTTGGTACCGATTCACATACGACGATGATCAACGGCCTCGGTGTGCTCGGATGGGGCGTTGGCGGGATCGAAGCGGAAGCAGTGATGCTCGGGCAACCGTACTACATGCTGGTTCCGGAAGTCGTCGGCGTTAAACTGACCGGTGAACTGAGCGAAGGAGCAACGGCAACCGATCTCGTACTCGCCATCACCGAAATGTTGCGATCTGTCGGCGTTGTCGAGCGGTTCGTCGAATTCTACGGTCCGGGCTTGGCTACACTCCCGGTTGCAGACCGCGCAACGATCGGCAACATGGCACCGGAGTATGGCGCGACTTGCGGTTTCTTTCCGATTGACGATCAGACGATCGATTATCTGCGCCGCACAGGTCGATCTGAGGCGACGGTCTCTATGGTGGAACACTACGCCAAACTGAATCGCCTCACTCCTTCCGAGCAAGACGATCTACAATACACCGTCGCACTCGAGTTCGATTTGGGCGATGTCGAACCAAGCATGGCCGGACCGAAGCGTCCGCAAGACCGGGTGTTGCTTAGTGAGGTACCAGGAAATTTCGACGCAGCATTCCCGGAATCGTCTAGAAACGGTGCCGATGTGAGCGATGGCTCGGTGGTCATCGCCGCGATAACTAGCTGCACCAACACGTCCAACCCTTCCGTGATGGTAGGAGCCGGACTCCTCGCGAGAAACGCCGTCGAAAAAGGTCTTGAACGCAAATGGTGGGTGAAGAGCAGCCTTGCACCCGGCTCGAAGGTGGTTACTGACTATCTCGATCGTGCCGGACTCTCAGGTCCTCTTGAAGACTTAGGTTTCCAAACTGTCGGATATGGTTGTACGACCTGTATCGGAAACTCAGGACCGTTGCCGCAGGATGTCGCTGACGCAGTTGCCGATCATGATCTTGCTGCAGTTGCGGTGTTGAGCGGCAACCGCAACTTCGAAGGGCGCGTGCATCCCCAAGTGAAGGCGAACTATCTCGCATCACCTATGCTCGTCGTTGCGTACGCCCTTGCAGGCAGTATCGACGTTGACCTGACGCGAGATCCCATTGGCATGTCGAGTGACGGCGAGGCAGTGTATCTTTCTGACATCTGGCCGAGCCAACGCGAGATCGCGCAGACCGTTGCCGGTGCGGTCGGCGTTGACCAGTTCAACGATCGTTATGGAAGCGTCTACGAAGGACCTGAGCAGTGGCAAGAACTGGAGGCGGCGACTGGGCAACAGTTCCAATGGGACCGCGGCAGCACCTACATTCAACCGCCTCCCTACTTTGACGGTTTTGAACTAGAGCCGTCGTCGCGCGATGAGATCGTTGGTGCGCGCGTCCTCGTCAGCGTAGGCGATTCAGTGACGACAGATCACATTTCGCCGGCTGGGAGCATCCCACCGAGTGCTCCATCTGGACAACACCTAGTTGCGAACGACGTGCCGCGCCGTGCCTTCAACTCCTACGGTTCGCGACGCGGGAATCACAACGTCATGATGCGAGGGACGTTTGGGAATATTAGGCTGCGAAACCGACTAACCCCGGACTACGAAGGTGATTGGACAGTTCACTTTCCGACTATGGAGACGATGCGGATATTCGACGCCGCGCAGCGTTATCGCGAGGAAGGCGTGCCGCTGGTCGTCCTAGCCGGCAAAGAGTACGGCACCGGCAGCTCTCGAGACTGGGCTGCCAAGGGCCCGATGTTGCTCGGGGTCCGGGCGGTTATCGCCGAGAGCTACGAGCGCATCCATCGGGCAAACCTCGTCGGCATGGGTGTTGTGCCGCTCCAGTATTTGGCGGGCCAGAACGCGGCGTCACTGGGTTTGGACGGAACCGAGACTTACACGATTGAAGGACTCGGTGCGACGGTGGAACCAGGAGCGACCTTGCAGGTTACCGCGACTCGCGATGGCGGTGCGTCAACAGTGTTTGAAGCACTGTGCCGCGTCGACACTGCAATCGAAGCCGAATACTACCGGCACGGCGGTCTCTTGCCTTACGTGCTCCGCCAGATGATGGGGCAACAGCGAGCTTGAAAAAATCGTAGATTTCCGGTGACGACGAGATCGACTCTCCGCCACGCCGTTTAACCGAGTGCTTGACGGAGGCAATCTCGAATGTCGCGGTACCGGAACTCGAAGCCAGCGTTGAGCAACTTCTCGGGCACCGCCAAGCAACTATCGATTGCTAGCTCTTGGATGTAGTTTCCAACCGCCAATCGCGCCACGACGGCCGGCATCCAACCGAAACTCGGACGCCCTAATACATTGGCGATCGCGCGCGCCAACTCCGCATTCCTGACAACACCCGGCGAGGCGACGATCACGGGACCATCGATTCTGTCGTTTTGGGCGATGAACAGCATGGCTGACACAGCGTCATCGATATGCACCCAAGGAGTCCACTGCCGGCCGTTGCCCAATCTACCTCCCAATCCATACCGGAACGGTTTGGCCAATGCGGGCAGTGCGCCCCCGTCGTTGCCCATCACCATGCCGAAACGTGCTGTAGCAGTACGCACGCCAAACTCCGAGGCCTTAGCCGTCGATTCCTCCCACGGCACCGCGATGTCGGCCAAGATCCCATCGCCGCGTTTACTCTCCTCGGTCAGTTGCTCGTCGCCGCGATCGCCGTATATCGCCAGTCCCGATGCCGTAATCAGGACTTTCGGTGCCATCGACATGCGACGGCAGATTTCAACCAAGGTTTCGGTTGTTCCGATACGACTGTCTCGAATGAGCTCGATGTACTCGGGAGTCCAGCGTTTCGCCACAGTCGCTCCCGAAAGGTTGAAGACGGCGTCGATCTCGCCCAGTTCGTCAATGTCGACAGAATGGGCATTCTGCGGATCCCATTGGATTTCGCTGATGTGTGAATCCGCGCTTGGGCTGCGTCGTACAAAGTGGACGACCTCATGGCCGTCCGCAAGTAGTCGTTCGGTTAGTGCTTGTCCGATATAGCCACTTGCGCCGGTAATGAGCGACTTCATAGCCACATCATAAAGCGGCACCGCCGTCGACCGTGATCATCGAACCGGTAATTCCGCTTGCTTCATCAGAAGCGGCGAATAGGAATGCGTTCGCCAGATCCTCCGGCATCATCATCCGGCCCAAAGGTGTGCCTGCGACGCGGCGGTCGTAGTTGTCCGCGTTGTCGATGCTCGTCGACGCGTCGTTCGGACTGTATTCGTTGTTGCCGCGGATGAATGGCGTGTCGACGTGCCCGGGCGAGATGATCACCGCTCTGATGTTGTCTTTGGCGAAGCTCGCTGCAGCGGCGCGATTCAGTCCGACCATGCCCATCTTTTGTGCGGCGTAGGCGGGAGAGCCACCGCCGGGGCGGATCGATGCCAAGGAACCCATGTTCAGAATCGCGCCACCTTTAGCGCGCCGCATTGATGCGACGACTGCTTTGATACCCAAGAACGTTCCTGTCAGACCGGTATCCATGATGGTGTTCCACATCTCGAGCGTTTGCTCTTCAAAGCTAACGCGATAGTTGGCACCAGCATTGTTGCAGAGGATAGTGACAGGTCCAAACGCCGATTCAGTCGTCGCAACCGCGTTTGACCACGCGTCTTCATCCCTGACGTCTAACTCGAATGCGATCGCCCGCCCCCCGTCGCTGACAATTTTGTCTCGGACACTCTCAGCAGCCTCCTGGTTGAAATCGGCGACACAGACAGCGGCACCGTGGTCGGCGAACAGTCGACATTGCGCACCGCCCATGGCACCACCGCCGCCAGTGACGATGGCGACTTTGCCAATTAATCGCTGTGAATCTTCGGTCATACCTACAGTAAACTCAACCTTTTCGAAGGAGTATCGCTCGCTTGCGAAGACTCTACACCTGTGAGCGATCGGTTGTCACCGGAACCTCTAGAAGAGTCTCAATTCTCGTCCAATCAGATGACACTCGAGTTCTTGGGTTCAGTACGATGCTTCATCGGGAGTCATTACAGCGAAGAGTGCGCCTTGAGGATCGAAAAGCCAGGCAATCCGTCCGATACCGGTAGCCTCCCACGGCGGGTCTGGCAACTCGGCTCCCAACGCCAGGGCACGCTCTACCGTGGTATCAACGTTTACGACGTTGAAGTAGACTACCCAGCTGGTTCCGATACCTCGATCCGTCAAAGTGGTTGGCATCGCACCGATGCCGGCGACCCTTTCGCCTCCGGACATGATCACTGAGTAGGTTGAGCCGTCCGGCATCTCAATCGGTTCGATGCCCACGTCCAACAACTCGGCGAAGAAATCTGTCAACGCTTGACCGTTGGGAGTCAACAGTTCACACCACTGCATCGCTCCCGGTTCGGCTTTCGCGGCGGCGACGTCTCGGTTGTGCTGGATAATCCCAATTGTCGTGCCATCCAAATCGGTGATCGCTCCGACCTTCGTGATGCCACCTTCCACTTCGAAAGGTTCCATTGAGACGCCTCCGCCAAGCTCTGACGATTTTTGAGCGATCGCATCCGAGTCCTCGACTGCGAGAAAGACGTGCCAACTGGCCGATAGATCTTCGTCTAAGGATGATTCACGCGGACCTTGCATGCCGGCACATAAACCAGAACTAATCTGTGCCCAAACTATGCGCGGTTGGTCAAAGTCTCGTGAAGGATGCTCCTCGAATCCCCATCCCATCACCTGCGAGTAGAACGACATAGATGCGCCGACATCCGGTGTGTTGAGGTCAACCCAACATGGTGCGCCTTGCGCGAAGAAGCGAGACGTGGGCATTGTTTAACGAAAGGTTTTTGGTTTCCCGAATCTCACTGCGCTTGCACCACCAACTCGTAAAGGATGCCTTATTGGTTCTACAACTCGTTAATCCGCCACCGACGCATTGTTGAAAGACCTATGGTTCTAAGTTGACCGAGAATGCGATAGGTCGGTTCACTCGGCCGCCGCTTCTTGTATGCCGAAGACCGCGCCTTGCGGATCTTTGAACACGGCGATAGTACCGACCATCACGATTTCGGTTGGACCCCAAAGCAGCTCAGCACCATTGGCGGTTGCGACCTCGCTCGTTACGTTGGCGTCATCAACGCGGAAGTAGATCTCCCAGTGTGGCGGGACGTTTTGTGCGAGTAACTCGGGCGTGAGCTTCATCAGTCCGCATTGAGGGATACCGTCAATGGTCAGCATGTGATACGGCTCGCCATCCGGCGTCGGCATCGATTCTGTGTCAAGAGTCGTTCCCAGCAACGAGCTGTAGAACTCGCCGGCACTGGGCAAGTCAGTGGTCATCACCTCGGCCCAAGTCAGTGCACCGTGCTCGTCGCGCACCTCGGCACCGATATGTTGGAGAGGCTGCCAGAACTGAATCTGGGCACCTGCGGGGTCCAACGCGACTATCATTCGACCCGCTTCGAAAATGTCCATCGGGCCAGCGAGCACCGTCCCGCCGAGTTCGCCGACCTTGGCTGCGGTCGACTCAATGTCTGCGACGGTGAAGTAGACGTTCCAGTGTGAAGGCAAACCCATGTCAACTTCGCCTTGCTGCTGTTGGTACATTGCGCAAACGGCTGCACCGTTGAGCTGGGCCATTGAGTAAACCATGCCCTCACCCATTGGATTGTCCTGATACTCCCATCCGAACACATCGGAATAGAACTTCTTCGCTCCGGGATGGTCAGTCGTCGAAAGGTCAATCCATGAGGGTACGCCCTGCTTGTAACTCTCAACTCTTGGCATCCACAAACCTCCTATAGGGTTCTATGGTTTGTCGTTTATCTTCAACGGCTGACTATGGTTGTATCCGCGTGGGATTCACTCTCCTGACGACGCGTGCATCGACATGACGCTGAAGACTGATCCGAGTGGATCTCCGATGACTGCGAACTGACCAGGTGGTATATCGACGGGTTGCACGTGCACTTCGCCCCCAAGTTCTGACGCCTGGCCCGCCGTTGCACCGCAGTCTTCGACCCGAAAGTAGACCATGAAGTGCGGGGCCATGTCGCCCCAACTTTCGTCCATCTCGATCATCCCGCCGCGGTCCGGTTCCAAACCCGGGACTTTGAGCCAGTGGTACTCGTACTCCACTTCGCCTTCCGTCGGTTCCCAATCTGTCGGTGGACGCATGAGATCTACACGTTGGTAGAACGATCCGAAGACATCCTGCATGAATCGGTTCGCCGCAATGACATCTCGAGTGTAGTACTCAGTCCAACAAGGCGAACTGAGGTCACCGAACGCGAAGTCAACCGCGCCCTCCCTGCCGTCCCAAAGGACGAGTGGCGCGCCGTCGCGATTGAGTACCAGGGCGACCTTGCCGCCTTCAGGAGGATTATCCGTTGGGGTAAGCAACGAGGTGCCGCCGCACTCCAGCGCTTTGGCATGCGCGTCTTCCACGTCGTCGACCCAGAAAGTATGCATCCACATGGAACGATCGTCAGATTTAGGCAGGTGCAAGTTGTCCGCGGTTAGGTGAACATTTATCTCGCGCTCGTCGACCAGCGCGGCAGAGTGCGACCATTCGTCATCGGCGTTGACGTCTCGCCACTCCCATCCGAGCAAGCCGCTATAAAACCTCTTCGACTTCTCGACATCCGGCGTCGACAACGACCAGCCGATGGGGGTGCCTTTGACCAGATTGATTGGATCGCTCAACTCTGTCAACCATTGCCAAGAATGTGCGAATTAAAACACACAGCTAAACTCGCTGTGTCGCTTCGCAAACATTATGCGCTTGTAAACACCATGAGTCAAACGTTTGTGTTAAAACACCGGCGCACGACATCAGTCCACCCAAGCCGACTCCCAAAGACTGAACCGGGTGCCTTGCGGATCGGCCAAGGTCGCCTTGGATCCGGGTAGGATTTCCTCTACCTCGTCGACAACTTCGGCACCTAGATCCGTCGCTGTTGAAATGGCGCGTTCAATGTCGTTGACCATGAAATACGTCGCCCAGCATGAGGGCGATTTCGAAGACGTTGGAAACGCTTCGAACGCGCAAGTTGTCTGTTCGCCATCGATCGCCAACATCGTCAGCTTGTAGTCAGCTTCGTCGCATTTGCTCGGCAAGATCACAGTCTCAAACTCAGCACCGAAGGCGTCGGCGTAGAACTGCTTGGCACCGTCGAGATCTTTCGTGTGGTACTCGACCCAACACACCGAGTTCGGTTCGCCATATATGTCGGCACCGTGTCCCATCAGGCTCTGCCAGAGACAGAAGACGGCGTTCTCAGGCGTCGCGACCGTCGCCCTGATACCCCAACCACCGGCATTAACCGGTTTGCTGATGACGCTGCCTCCATATGCGACGATGCGCGACGCCGCGTCGTCAGCGTCTTTGACGAAGACGTGATTGTTCCAAGTTCGCGTTGCACCTTCGGGCCACTGCCCAAAGTCTTCTTGATACATCCCGGCGATGTTGTTGTCGCCGCGGATCGCCATGTGGTAGTAGCGTCCTGGTGCCATTTCAACATCCGCCCACTCCCATCCGAACAAACCCGTATAGAACTCCTTAGCCCCGAGCGGGTCGGGCGTCGGAAGGTCGAACCAGATGGGATTGCCTTGAAGCTGCGGCATTCGTGGCGTTTCGGACATCGAAAACTTCCGTGAATTGAGCGGTCACTGGTTCAAACCGCGTATCATCCCGCGGATGTACTCGATCTGCCCAAGATGCTCCGCTTCTTCGCAGAGCAGATGCCCGAGGATCCAAGCGTAGGAGACGGGGTCGTAACGCGGATGTGTAATCTCATGCTGCAGGTCAACCTCCTGCATCTCATTCTCGAAGAATCGTGTCGTACCAGCGCGCACGGAGCGGTAGTACTCCATCACCAACGGCACGTCGAACGCCGGCATCGCGCGAATCTGCTCCGCCGTTAATCCAAACCCGTTGCTCGAAGTTTCCACCACGATGCGCTCAGGCCATCCGTCACGCTCCCAGATCGAATCTTCTTTGCGCATCTGGACGTTAACCCAGTTGTCTTCCACCCGTGCCATGTGCCACACCATCCAATCGATCGTGTTGGACTCGAGCGCAGGTCGCCAATGCAACTCGTCCTGACTCAATCCTTCGAGAGCACGCTCAAGTTTGTCGAAACACTCATTAAGTCCCGAATCGATTGCCTGCAGAAACGGTTGCATCGTGATGCTCCACTCACTTACATCAAGTGAAATCCGGTCCCCGCTGCAATTCTAAACTCGGAAGCCTTGGGCCGACACCGACATGCCTAGACTCACTGGTTTCAAGACAAATGAGCCTGGCGTTACGTCGAGGCAGCACGGCCGAGCTCGAAACCCGAGTGGGTTATCCGTTCAATCCGCGCATTAGGCCTCGAAGGTAGGAGATTTGACCTAGGTGCTGCGCTTCTTCGACGAGGATGTGTCCCCAAACCCACGCGCCTGAAACGGCGATTTTTCGGCGCGGATGGTAGAACTCCTTGTTGAGATCCTCAGCCGGCATGGAGTCGAGGTGCGACAGTGTGACTTTCCTCGCTTCCCGGTAGTAATCCATCATCTCGATTATGTTCGTCTTAGGCATCGCGCGCATCTTCTCGGCATCGTCCTCACGGCCGTAATCGTCCGGATCCATACCGAATCGTTCGTACCAGCGTTGGGAAACCCAGATATCCTCGTCTTCTCGCAGCACAAGATTGACCCAACGGTCTTCGACGCGTGCCATATGCCACACCAACCACTCGATGAAGTTGGCATGCAACGCCGGTTGATAGCGCAACTCGTCCTCACTCAAACCGTCCAACGCCTTTGCCAGACCTTCCATGTACTCCTCGAGCCCACTACGCACTGCGTCTCTGAAGTCCGACATACGGATACCTCCGATTTTCTTGCAGCGCGTATCGCTACTCTGATCCTTGCTTCGTCACTGCCTCGATCATCGCCTGGATGTAACCATTGGCAAACGCGCGACCGCGGTGCCCCCATTGGGTGTCCTCAAATGTCTGCGGCACGTGGTCGTCAATGAAGAATGAGTCGTAACCGACCTCGTGGTAGATCTTCATCGCTTTGTACATGTCGACGTGCCCGGTGTTGATGAACTCCTCGTGGAACTTGGGGACGGTTGACGAGACATTTCGGAAATGGACGTAGAGAATCTTCTTGCGTTCGCCGAAGTATCGGATCATGTCGTAGATGCCGCCGTCAGCAGCGTCCGCCATCTCCGAGAAAGTGCCCTGGCAGAATTCGATTCCGTTGTTCGGAGAATCGACGATTTCGATGAGGCGTTTGTAGGAATCGAACGATCTGAAGAGTTGCGGGATGCCACCCAACTTGTCTACTGGCGGGTCACATGGATGGATGCCGCATCTGACGTTTGCTTCCTCGGCGACAGGGGTGATGATGCGAATCCAATCCTCCAGTCGTTCCCACATCTCCTCCTCCGTGTGATCTCGTCCGTGCGTAAAGGGCATTTTCTGAGCTTCGGAGTTGTCGAAAGCCGTTGCCAACGCGCCGCCGCGGATCAACGCCGGTTGCGTGCGCCATACATGCGAAGGCATCCAGTTGTAGCCGAATATCGGGATTCCGGCGGCACCGATGTTTCGCACCGTTTCGACCATGTTGTCGATTTGTCGTTCGCGGTTCGGACCTCCGAGCATGATCTCGAGGTAGAAGTGCGTCGGTACGTTTTCCAACGCCATCAAGCGCAAACCTTCGCTCTCGACCTGTAACCGCAGTTTCACGAGATCGTTGACCGCCCACTTGCCACCGGCGTCGGGCAGTTGCGGGGTATTCAACAAGACATCTTTAACGCCGTACTGCGCGGCGAATCGGAGAAACTCCCGACTTGGCGTGTTGAACTGTCCGAATCCTGCGCGCATGCTCTACCCTCCTGCGTGGTTCGCCGATCTCGCTACGCTATGTTTGGATTGAACTCTACACCCATCGGGTGCCTGTCGCAATCAGCGTCCCGCATATGGTTGAACGCAGCGTGCACGACATCCGGCTAACCTGCACATGGCAAGAATTCTCGTCGCATACGGTAGTCAAAACGGTTCGACCGCAGAAATATCTGCGCGCATCGGTGGACGACTAGCCGATGCCGGGTTCGATACCGACGTGTTGCACGCCAACCTAGACATCGACGTTAGGAAGTACGACGCATTGGTGGTCGGATCGCCGATGTACGGAGACCGTTGGATGAAGGATCCGACACTGCTACTCGTCGCAAATCATGAGCGATTGGGCACGAAACCTCTCGCATTGTTCAGCGTCGGATTGGCGGACGTCAGCCACCCCGATGGGCTACGGGATCAACATGACGATCGGACCGCGAAGGCGTTCTCGAATGCCGAAGTAAGGCTCCGCCCAATCGCCGAAGCTACGTTCAACGGCGTATTCTGGCGTAGCAATCTGCCTTGGTTGGTCCGAATCGTCGACGCAATCTTGCGGCGCATTCCCGAAGGCGACCACCGAGATTGGGGCGCAATTGACGCATGGGCGGATGAGATTTCGAGAGAGTTCATTCGCGTGCTCTACGCAGCTGAACCAAACGGCAATCGACGAAGCGTCCGATGAAGAGAAGTTTCAATTGCCAGAACGAGGATTTTCAACTCGGGCAGGAAGTGTGAACTATTTCCGTTTTATGTTGCGCAATTCCCTGCTTAACGTTGTAAACTACGTTCGGAAATCGCAATGAGCGGACTTTCCATGAGCGGTTCACGGATCGGAGGGAACCAATGGGCGCACTTTCTACCTACAAGCTTGGAGCCATAGCACTAGTCGTTGGGCCACTGTTATCTTTCGTGATGTTTCTCATCCAACCGGGCGGCATCCTCATAGATGCTGGCGAATACTCCAACCCGGCCACGCTTTTGGGGGCGTGGATTGGCAATGCCGGACTGACGAAGGTGACTGCAGCGTTGATTGCTGTGGGGTTGATGATCATGGCATTCGGCATCTATGAGGTGCATGTGGCGCATCGAGGAAGCCGCGGCGATGGACTCAACATGGCCGGGTTAGCATTCCTGTCTCTCGGCGTAGTTACCTGGGTTTTCGTACAGGCTCTAACGCTTCCTCTCGCAAATGCCACCACACCGGAGGCTGCCCAGACCACGATTTACATCATTCGGACTACGCTCCTGACACTTGGTGGGATCGGCAGTTCGGCAGGTCTGTTGCTGTTTACCCTAGGCGTCGCTGTGGATTCTCAAGGAACACTTCTCAACCGATTGTCGTGGATAGCCGCTTTGGCTTCATTGGTGTCTTTAGTCGGCTGGATTATTGCGGCACTGGGTGGCGACTCTCTAGACTCGGGAATCACCATCGGTCGGTCAATGTACATATTCTGGGTGATTTGGCTCATCCTCGTTGGCCGCAGTCTTTGGCGCGAAGAGGTAGGCAGCGCGTCTTAGCAGCACTGTCACAGAACTACGCTCTCAGCACCGCACGCCTCTGAGCGACAGTCCGATAGCGCGCACCATTCGCTGGCCGTTGCCGACTGCTTGATTTTGTCGGCAGCGGTCGGTGCGCGAAGCGAGTTCGCGTTGACGACTAACGACTCGACGGATCTGTGCATGCCGCGTCCGTCGGGTGCGCCCGTTCGAAGTAGCATTTCCTTGAACGTGCATCCTGCCGTCGAAGACCAATGTTGTTCGACATCCACACCCACATCCAGCAACACGATCCGTCCGAGATCCCCGGTATGCTGGATCGCGCCAAGCAGGCTGGTGTAACGAAGATCATCGCCGCCGGGACGACGATCCGAGACTCAATGCGAGCGATCAAACTCGCAGAGTCGTTCGCGAACGTTCGCGCCGGCGTCGGCATCCATCCCGCCGATCTTGCAGCTCCAATCTCGAGTGAAGATATCAGAGTGCTCAACGAACTGGCAGCGCGCGATCAGGTCGTTGTGATAAGTGAAATCGGCATCGACCACATGCCGGATAGCCCTGATCATGACTGGCAAGAAGAGGCGTTTGCTACGCAGATCGAGATCGCCAAAGCGCATCAGTTGCCGGTCGTGTTTCACGTTCGAGAGCAACTCGACGATCTGTCTCGAACCGAAGCGCGGACGACTGCCTTGTCGATACTCGCCGACCTCAACGCCGGTGAAATCGGTGGTGCGGCGCACTACTTCCAAGGCGACTATGATTACGCCTGCGAAGTGATGGATCTCGGTTTCAAGGTCTCGTTCGCCAAACCACTGTTGCGATCCTCGGAACTCCAAGAAGTCGCGAGTCGGTTACCTGTCGAATCGATAGTTTTGGAGACCGATTCCTATCCGCAGCCATTCAAGAAAAACCGCGACAGATGGACTGAACCTAAAGACACGCGCTTAGTCGCCGACTGCCTAACGAGAATCAAAGGCGTGCCGTTCGAAACCTTCGCCGACGCGTGGGTTGCGTGACTTATCAATCCGACGTTCGAGAGCACTGCGCGTAGTACGATCAACGAACAGACTGATCCCTTTTGGCACATACCCTTAACTTCATGCAGTCGGGTTTGTGGTGGACGATCTCTTACGGTGGCTGAAATCATGGAACCATCGCATACGCAGCGGTCAATTGACGTCGCATTGAAAGAGTGGTCGGTGACAATTGATGCCATGTTGAGTGGCGAACAGGTGCTACTGCTCCGCAAAGGCGGCATTCGCGAAACCGATCGCCACTTCCGGTTGGCGGCCGACAGGTTCCTGCTCTTCCCCACCTTGTACCACGAAGTAGAAAGGCACATTCGACCGGAGTTTCACAAGACCTGCGGTTTCGGTGCAGACGTTGCTGATAGCACCGTACAGATTAAGGCGTTCGCAACAGTCGCCGAAACGATCTCCGTGGAGGACTTTTCACAGCTCGAAAGACTCAAAGGATTTCACGTCTGGTCGGACGAGTTCGTCGAGAAACGCATTCGCTGGAAACCGCGGCATCCCGCGCTTCTGATGCTGGTACGCACCTATGCTCTGCCTGAGCCGGTTGTCGTCGACATCGAAAACCATCACAAGGGATGCAAGTCTTGGGTCGACATTCGTCCCCCAATCGAAACATCAGACGCGACTCCCATTTATTCGGAAGTTGAGTTTCGAAGCATTCGTGAGAATCTGATTGTCTCGTTGCGCGAACCCGGGTCAAGACTGGCGGTTACCAGTTGAAGTACCGGAATCTGCTTGCCACGGATTTGGTACTTTCGGAAGTCGGGTTCGGCGTCTGGAGTGTGGCGACGAACTGGTGGGGGAATATCGAACGCGAGGATGCCATCAATCTCCTCCGTCACGCTCGCGATCTCGGCATCACATTCTTCGATACCGCTCCCGTGTACGGGGACGGTTTGGGTGAAACGATACTTGCCGAGGCGTTCACCGCGAGTGAAATGCAGGAACTGGTTATCGGCACCAAGTTTGGATACGACCTGTGCACACCTCGCGAGGGTCATCGAGAACGTCCTCACGACTGGTCACCTGACGCAATCCGGGTCGGATGTGAAGTCTCGCTGAAACGTCTTCGGGTCGAATGCATCGACCTCTATCAGATGCACAACCCTCGACTTGATGCTATCCGGCGCGACGATACGTTTGCGGCCCTTGACGAGCTTAAGGCGGATGGAAAGATTCGGCATTTTGCCGTGGCGATCGGACCGGACCTCGGTTGGCAAGACGAAGGTTTGGCCGCAGTTGCTGAACGCAAAGTTCCTGCTCAGATCATCTATTCGCTACTCGAACAGCACCCAGCGCGCGCCATCGTTGACGTTGCAACTGCGAATGACGTTGGCATCTTCACCCGTGTCCCCCATGCCTCAGGAATGCTTGACGGAACGTACACGAAGGACAGCGTTCTGGACGACCTACCATTCTCCGCATCCGATCATCGTTCCCATCGCCGTCTGAGATGGATGCGTGCGGCGATTCGGAAGCTGGCAAAGCTGGATGCGGTGCTGGACGACTACGAAGCCACAATCGGACAACTCGCCATCAAGTTCTGCTTGATGACTGATGTCGTGGCCTCATGTACGCCCACAATCACCAACGGCGAGATGCTTGAAGAGTACGCCGCAACCGCCGACTATCCGCCGATCTCTGAAGATGACCTGGCGACGATACTCGAGCTCGGAAACACCAACTTCGGTATCGACGAGCCATGGTCAATGATGAAGTCGAGTACCTCCGACACAGGGTATGTCAAGCTTGACGGGGTGACTGAAGCGAGTCCGGTTTAGGCTGCAGGTTGCGCTTCCAAAGTTGATTCGGGTGTCGCATCGACGTCATCGGACGGATCGTCCGTTTCGATGAATCGCTCCAGCTCACATTCAAGGACATCGAAGTCGCGTTTCGACAATATGTGCACCATGCCAGCGAGAGCGAGGTTCCACATCTCCGGTGGCCATCGTTTCACATACTCGAGCGTTGGCCCAATCTGCATGCCATCCACATGGTACTCCTCGCCGGGATCGGCGTCCAAACGAACTCTGACGCGACTGCGAAATCTCTCGCGACTCGAGGAATGCTTCCAAATCTCGGTGTTCTCGTGGAACTGCCGACTCGTGACGGTTGCCGTCGCGACAAATTTCTTCCACTCACGCACGTAGAAGACGATACGGTCTTCCGGTGCCATCTGCCCTGCCTTGCGCTCGTTCGGTGAGTCGATGCCGATAGTCTCGAAACCACGCTCTTTCGTGATCTCGAAGTTCTCGCTCGACATTGTGATTAACCAGCGGTTCATGGCTAATCAAGATAATACGCTAAATGGCTACGGCACTTTTCGCGGCAAAATTTGCGAGGTAACCTTTGACCGACAACGCGCGTGAAATCGAACAACAAGTCATCGCATTCCTTGATGGGATCGACGCCGATTACGAGGTAGTCGAGATCGACCCAGAATTTGCCGACACTGTCAACTTCTGCGAGAAATACGGCTTCCCCATTGAGACCTCTGGCAACACAATAATCGTCGCCAGCAAGCGAGGAGCGAAGAAGCACTCGGCATCTGTAGTTCGGGCGGACAAACGACTGGACGTTAACCGCAAGGTATGCGAGTTGATGGGCATCAAGCGCGCGTCGTTTGCGAAACCCGAGCAGACTGTCGAACTGACCGGAATGATGATCGGCGGCGTAACTTGTTTCGCATTGCCGCCCGACATCCCCATCTTCGTCGACGCTTCACTTCTTGAGCAACCGTATGTCATCTTGGGCGGCGGGAGCAGATCGACCAAGATCAAAGCCGATCCGTGCGTCCTCGAAAAGATTCCCAACGCCGAAATCCTCCACGACCTGACTTTGTGACGAGGTTCGGATCAACACGGTCCTCAGTAAACCGTTGGATCTTAGTACTCGGCCCGTCGCTGGAACTTGGCTCGGATGTAGATCGCTATCGCATTCATCGATAGCAGCATCACCAATAGCACCACGATCGCCGCGGCTGCGATGTGACGGAAATCCGCCTGAGGTTGTGACACCCAAGTTACGATCTGCAATGGCAGTACCGTAAATCGGTCGGTTGGCGACGTGGGCACATAGGTTATGAACACAAGCGAGCTGACGACCAAAATCGGGGCAGTCTCGCCGATGGCGCGTGACATCGCCAAGATAACTCCGGACATCATGCCCGGGATAGCTTGCGGCAACACCACCATCTTCACTACCTGCCACCGGGTAGCCCCCATGGCGTACGCGGCATCGCGATAGCTGGAAGGTACCGCTCGTATCGCCTCTTGAGAGGCGATGATTACGATTGGCATTACGAGCAGTGAAAGCGTCAGGGCACCCGCCGCCAAGCTCCTCTCGCCATCAAACAACCATTGCACGAATATCGCCAACCCGAGGAGTCCGTAAACGACAGACGGAACGCCAGCCAAGTTCGAGATGTTGAGTTGGATCAGTCGAGTAACTTTGTTTCGAGGTGCGAACTCCTCCAGATAGATCGCAGTCGCAATGCCGATCGGAACGGTCATCATTGCGGTCAGCAGAATCACCCAAAAGGTCCCTGCCAAAGGTGCCAAAACGCCGGCTTGATCTGGATGACGCGACGAGTAGCTCGTTAGGAACTGCCAATCGAGCCATCCAAAGCTGTCGATGAAAACGTCAATCAGCAACACCATCAGCGCGATCACCCCGACCAAGACCGCACCCAAAAACACTACGGCCGCTGTATTGTCCCGGTAACGTCGGTACAGTTTCCTAGTGTTGGCTCTCGTCAGAATCATCTGCTACCCGTATGTTCCCGCAGTCGTCGGCGCGGATTCGAGATTAGGGCCGGTCATTCGTACTGTTGTCGGAATCGTTGCACAACCCAACGTCCCAGGACGTTCATCACTAAGGTGATGACGAAAAGGACCAATCCGACGGCGAATATCGTGTAGTACTCGATTTCACCATGCGGCGTGTCGCCGAGTGCGACACTAACGATGAATGCCGTCATCGCCTGCACCGCCTCGAGCGGGTTCCATGTGAAGTTCGGACGTCCGCCGGCCGCTAGATACACAATCATCGTCTCGCCGATCGCTCTCGAAACGGCGAGGATGAAGGACGAGACGATACCCGACAACGCCGCAGGGACGACGACCTTTGTTGCGACCTCGAATCGGGTTGCCCCGAGAGCGTACGCAGCATCTCGCAGTGATCTCGGCACCGAGATCATCGCATCTTCGCTTAGCGTCGTCACCATTGGCATAATCATGATGCCCATGACGAGACCGGCACTAAGCGCGTTGAAGATAGAAATATTCTCTTCACCGATGATGGTGCGCAGGAACGGCGTCACAAGCAAAAGTGCGAAGTATCCGTATACCACTGTCGGGATGCCAGCGAGGACCTCTAGAACCGGTTTGATGACGCGTCGGACGTTTTCGGGCGCGTATTCGGCAAGGAAAATCGCCGCGCCCATTCCCAATCCGAGCGACACGATGCCAGCGATCCCTGCAACCAACAAAGTACCGGTGATCAACGGGATCACACCGAAGGATTGCGGTTTGTAGAGCGGTGACCACTTCGTACCTGTCAGGAAATCCCAAACATTGACCTCTTGAAAGAAACCAATGCTTTGAGAAACCAATACCGCAACGATGCCGGCCGTGGTCAGGACTGAGACCAATGCCGCAATTCGTAGGACGCTAGAAACGATCGCCTGTTCCACGTGGCGACGCCTCCGATGCTTCGCTAGACGATTCGATTCCTCAACCGAGTAAAGATCCTCAATCGCCATGGCATCGTCCAATGTGGATTCGATCCCAAGTGTTGGTCTGCCGCTCGACAACGGTCGTTCTATCGCCAAGAATTGCCTGTTGAATAGTCTCGATCCGCGGGTTCACGGAACGTATTGTATCTGCCCGATTGCCTCAACTATCGATCGTTTCAACCTAACGTCGCTGGAATTTTCGATAGGGCACTAATGGGGGGGGGGGGGGGGTAAACGATCTTGTTGACCGTCCGATCTTCGGTCTCCAAAAACCTCAGTTGGTGTCGGGAACCGGGTTTCCTACCAACGCAATCGCGTCGTTGTACAGAGCTTCTGGCAAGCCGACGTAACCTACGCTTGCAGCCAACTCGGCGGCGTTCTCGAGATAGAAATTCACGAATGCGCGAACTTCAGGTCGCTCCAAGGCTGCAACGTTGACGTAGATGAATATAGGTCGGCTCAACGGAGAATAGGTACCATCGTTGATCGTCCTATCGCTGGGGGAGATGCATCCAGATCCGGAGTCCACTCCCAACAACTTGAGCTTGTCGGCGTTGGCTAGGTAGTAGGCGTAACCGAAGTACCCGAGTGAACCGCGATCGCCGGCAATGCCCTGCACCAAAACGTTGTCGTCTACTGCCGGCGTAAAGTCCGTACGGATCACACCAGTGTCACCGTTGATCTCTTCCGTGAAGTAATCAAACGTACCAGAGTCAGCGTCCGGTCCGTAGAGAATGATCCGGCGGTCCGGGAACTCGGGGCGAACTTGATTCCAACTGTTGATACTGGATTCAGGCTCCCAAATCTTGTTCAATTCTTCAGTCGTCAAGCAGTCCACCCAGTCGTTCGCCGGGTTAACCATCACAGACAGACCGTCGTAGGCTACTGCCAACTCAATGAACTCGATACCATTCTCAACCGCCGCCTCACGCTCAGAGTCCTTGATCGGCCGAGAGGCATCGGAGATGACCGTCTCACCGACCGTGAACTTCTTGAAACCACCACCCGTGCCGGAGATTCCGACCGGGATCTGAACTTTCGGGTGCTCAATGCGAAAGTCTTCAGCCGCAGCAACCGTCACCGGATATACCGTCGAAGAACCGTCAATCAGGATCTCACCTGAAAGCTCAACTTCGCTGTCTGACTCTGGCTGAAGCGTCGCAGTTGCTTGCTGCGTCGTTGCAGCCGGCGCGGTTGCCACAGGTACCGGCGTCGGCGTCGGTTCATCACTGCTGCACGCGCCTATAGCCAATGCTGCGAGCACACCGATGACCAAGAGAGCCTTAACCCAAGTCAAGCTCCTCAATAGTTGATGTTGCATCTGGTTTTGATCTCCTCTGCTCAAACGCATCATTGGATCTAGTCAAGACGGAAGCACAAGGTGCTCCCTACCAATCAATAAAGTTGCAACACCAATATGAACGCCATTTAACACTAGATCGCAGTTGCGACGCGCGCGTAACCTTTCGCAACAACTGTGGGCAGCCACACCTCTTACGTTCCGGTAGCATGTTGGCATCGACCGACTTGCTAGACGGTAGTCCGCACGATCCAAGTTTCGAAGAGGTGAATGACTATGGCCGTACCACCGCAGAATATGTTCCATCGACCGATTTTGGAAATGTTGGTCAACGCTGAACGGAGCGTGCATCGTCGAGACGTGATTCGAGATTTGGAAGAGCACTTTGAAGCAACCGCAGAAGATCTTGAGGAGATGGTGCCCACCGGTGTCCAAACCAAGTTTGAGAATCGCGCCAACTGGGGCATCAGCTACCTGAAACTCGCCGGGATGCTTGAGTATCCTGAGCGAGGTCGAATCCAGATTACTGACGCCGGTCGCCGCCTCCTAGCCAACAGTCCGGAAATCATTACCACGACAGAGTTGAGAAATAAACAAAGATCTCGCTCTCAGCAGGAACAAGCGCAAGGTCGCGTCCAAGGCGAGGAGGTTGTCACGATCGGTGATGTGATCGACGGGATAGAGACTTCAGACGATTCCAATCCCGACGAACAGATGGAAGAAATGCATCAAGCGCAAATCGCTCGTTTGAAAGACGAGGTCTTGGAGGCAGTCAAATCGATTCACCCCGCGCACTTTGAACAACTGGTGAATCAACTCCTCAGCCACATGGGATATGGCCATATTGAGCAGCATCAAGGCCGTTCAGGCGACGGAGGCATAGATGGGGTACTTTCTCAGGATAAGCTCGGATTGGAAAAAGTGGTTGTCCAAGCCAAACGCTGGGACGACGCCCCGATACGCGGTGTCGAGATTAGAAGTTTCTCAGGCAGTCTGAACCAACATGAGTCCTCAAAAGGCGTCTTCATCACCACCTCGAGATTCTCGTCTTCGGCTAAGGAGACTGCTCAAAATGCACGCGGACACATAATCCGATTAATTGATGGCGACGAACTGGCTGAGTTGATGATTGCCCACAACGTGGGCGTGTTCACGGCGAAAACGTATGACGTCAAGTCCTTGGACCAAAACTACTTCCGCAGGCGCATAGCTGCGTGAATCTGTTCAGTTCATCACATGCAAGACGGACGCTAAAACTCGAACCGACACATCACCCGCGCGGCAGGCGAATCTTGAACGTGGTGCCTGCCCCCAATACGCTCTCCACCTCTATCTCACCGCTGTGAAGTTCTATGATGTGTTTGGTAATCGCCAAACCGAGCCCGTATCCGGATCGATCCGCAGTCGACCGCGATGACTTGTAGAAGCGTTCGAAAACGTGCGGCAGCTCTTCCGCGGCGATCCCGATGCCGTTGTCGGATATCGAGATCTCGACGCCGCTGTCGGATGGGCAACAGCTTATTTCGATTGACCCTCCCGCGTCTGTGAACTTCACTGCGTTAGTCACCAGATTTCCGATCGCTCGCTCTAGCTTGTGGCGATCGGCCAAAATCGGTTCGAGGTGCTCAGGCGCGTGAGACCTTATTCGCAACTCGGCACTCTCCGCGAGTGGTCCGTAGCTATCGACTACCGATTGAATCAGATCTGATGGCATCACAGACTCGAGATGAGTACTCATTCGCCCCGTCTCCAACAGCGTCAGATCCATCATCTCGCTGACCAGTCCTGCCAACCGTTGAGATCCGCCGTCAATTCGATCAAGAAATCGCTTCGTCGCCTCCGAATCATCGATGGCACCCATCTTCAGAGATTCGACGGATGCCTGAATCACCGAGATTGGAGTCCTCAACTCGTGCGACGCGTTGGCGACGAACTCGCGCATCGACACACCGAGACGAATCTCCTCGGTGCGGTCGTTGACGATGACCGCGGCGCGCCCGATTCCCAACTGCTCTGGAGGCAGTGGTCTCGCGACGATCTCTAGAGGTCGTCCGGATCCGTAATCCTCTACTTCGCGGCTGGCAACCTCATTACTTGTCGCGCACGTCATTGCCGCATCGTTCAACTCATAGATGTTGACTTTCGAACCGAGTTGCGTCGTCCCATCTCGAATGCCGTCAACATCAAAGCCGAGAATCTCCCCTGCGGCCCGATTCGCATACTGCAATATGCCTAAGCCATCGACGACGAGTACACCGGCCGAAAGTTCATTCAAGATCGTCTCGTGGTAACGCCGATGGCTTTCGGCATCGGCGAGTGTCTGCTCTACCTCTGCAGTGAAGCGATTGATGGCGTGTGCGATGCGAACCGATTCGGTTGGTCCGGTAGTCGGCAGCTTGTAACCGCGTTGGATCGCTCGTGAACGAATGATACCTAGTGCCGTTCTTGTTGAGTGTTGCCTCTGTCGAGAAGCGACGACGAAGACACACATCAGAGACGCTGCCGCTCCCAGCACAACCCCAAACCAACCAACGACGAAGTGTGCACCGATTCCTAGAGACAGCGGTAGCCCGGTTGCGAGCAGATACCGCCATTCTGAGGGAATTCGATCAACTATTCGCCAAAGAGACGACATTGATCAAGGAGTAAATCGATATCCCACGCCTCGCACCGTCTGCAACTTCTGCGGATTCGACGGATCATCCTCAAGCTTTCGTCTCAACAGAGACATGTGGACGTCGATCGTGCGCGATCCTCCAGGACCATCATCGTCCCAAACCGCTTTGAGCAATTGCGAACGTGTGAAAACGCGCCCAGGACTAGAGGCCAAATGCACCAAGAGATCGAACTCCTTGTTGCGCAACCCCAGATCGTATCCGCCTGTTAGCACTCTGCGCTTTACGAGATCGATCTCGAATTCTTCTACTGTGATGACATGTGCCGACTCGCTCCTGGCGTCCGCCACGTCCCGTGTCAGCATGTCGAATCGACGAATTTGGGCATCGACTCGTGCGAGCAGCTCTTTCATCCCGAACGGTTTTGTGATGTAGTCGTCAGCACCGCTCTTCAACCCTTCGATCTTGTCGCGTTCGGTATGCCATGCCGTGAGCATGATGATTGGCACTGTATCACCGTCGCTTCGCAAGGCTTTGCATACCTGCCGCCCGTCGATTACAGGCAGCGACAGATCCAAGATGATGAGATCTACCCTGTTTGCCCTGCGCTCTTGAAGGGCCGTCGCACCGTCACCCGCCAAAACGACTCGATAGCCTCTCGCCTCGAGCCAATACTCGATCGCGTCGCGTATCCCTTCGTCGTCTTCAACGATCAAAACCGTCTTGACGCGGCTCACGGTACCGGTAGCAACTCCCATGCGTCTAAACCATCTCGATTACACCCGATTTGGCAGAGCGATATGCTGCGTCGATCATCTCGATGGCACGCATGCCTGCCCAACCGGGAGCCCAGTTATTGACGTCCTTACCATTCACGATGTCAGCGAAGTTTTCTGGTGGTCCGCCACCGTAGTACTCGCCGGCATCACTTTCAACATCAACATTGACGTGCTTGCTGTCGTAGCGTTGAACCTCCAGACGTGCGCGGTCCACATCCAGAACGAATGCACCTTCGCTTCCGAACATGCGAATGTCGAGTTGGAAGTTCTTGTCTTCGGGTAAGGCACCAGCACCAGAGAAGTTGCCGATGGCACCGCCCTCAAATGCGACAGTGAAGGCATCATAGAGCTCGACTTTACTCGTCGGTGCTGACGTCATTGCGGAAACCGACGTCGCCTTCAGTTCGCTCAACCAAAACGCCATTCCTGCCGAGTGCGACATCTGCGCCAACGCGTAACCGCCTCCTGCGATATCTGGGTCAGCCCAAGTCTCAGCACCCGGTTCGAACATCACTTCTCCAGCACCACCGCCGGAGGACAGGAATCGCTTTCCTTCGAGCAAATTGCGGATCGGCGATGCCATGTGGCACATAACGAACTCGATATCCCCGATTGCACCGTCGTCCATCAAAGCCTTGGCCTGTTGAATGTACGGTTTGTAGTGCCAACCGTACGGGATTAAGAGTTGCACTCCCTGGCGATCAGCCTCGGCAACCAATGCGCGGGCGTGCTCGGCGTTCGTTGTCAACGGTTTCTCGCACATCACGTGCAGTCCGCGTTGGAGAGCTGCCATCGCATGTTCGTAATGCAGAGTATGCGGAGTCGCCACTACCACGCCATCAAGTCCGTCAACGTCCAAAAGTTCCTCGAAACTCTCAGTGGCATGCCCGAAGTCGAAGGTATCCTTCACCATCTGTAGCTCGTCAGCACCCAATCGACATACCGCGGTCATCTCGATATCATCCCGCGCGGCAAACACCGGCATGTGGTTCGTAGTAGCCCACCATCCGGCACCGATGAAACCCAACTGGGCTGTTCCGTCTGCTCTCATCGCGTAACTCCCGCTTAACGATACGGTTCGCAAGTTAACTTGCGATAACACCCTTATGTTGCAGAATAAACCTTCGTGCCCGTCTTGGCACAACGAAGAGTGATTGAGGTTGGACAAGAACGATGCAACTTTGGCTTGTCAGACATGGTGAAACGATCGTCGGTGAAGACGGTCTATACCTCCCACATCACGGCTTGACCGAGTTGGGCAGAGAACAAGCCAGAGCGGTCGCCGAGGTACTGGCGCAGCACGATTTCGATGCTTGCTATTCAAGTTCGTTGCCGCGAGCAGTCGAGACTGCCGCGACG
Organism: Dehalococcoidia bacterium; assembly: GCA_965221625.1. Classification (GTDB taxonomy): domain Bacteria; phylum Chloroflexota; class Dehalococcoidia; order Lucifugimonadales; family Lucifugimonadaceae; genus Bin127. Next base: position 1,555,736 of record OZ244903.1, on the reverse strand, counting down.
TTCGCCAATCTGACTGGCAGCAAGTTCGCAAGCATCTCCGCACTCAACGAGATCGAAGTAGGCGATCTAACCAACGCGCCAGTCGAGTTCAAGCAACGCATCATCAACCACTACGGCGAGATGGACTACTCAATGTTCGGCGGCGAGGACGCTCCGCGATTTGCGAAACGCGTCCAAAAAGGCTTTGCGGAGTTGCTGGAAGACGCCGAGGAACGACAAGCGGAGAACGTCGTCGCGTTCCTCCATGGCGGCACTATCGGAGCGATTATCGATCACCTGGCTGGCGAGGAGTTTGACTATCGCGTTCGCCCGCGCATGCCCAACTGTTCGTACTCCGTCGCCACCCGCAACGGCGAAGGCATATGGTCGTCTTGGAACGGTTGGCAGACCGACCACCTGCCGAAGTTGACATGATTGTTGGGTACTAACCGGCCACTGCGGCGTTGACAGCTACCGCTTGACACACCGCCGACGCCAGCGCGCCGTTCGCGCACTCACAGGAGCGGCAGAGAACCGTCGGCACTTCACTGTAGTGATCGATCGCGATGCTCGGCGTCTTGCAGTGTGGGCACTGTGCCGGGATTCGGGCACCGCACGAGATGCATGCGAGGTAGGTGCTGTATGCGTCCATCTGCAAGCGCAACTTGCCCACCCCGCACTTCGGACATCCTGTCTTGGACCAGAGCGTCATGGACACCTCCCATCAATGAACGGCAGATTCTCATCTAACGCTACAGATGCTAACGAGATGATCCAAGAGATTGCAAGAGAAGTTGGCGCGCCGAATTGGAAGAATGCAATGGCCTAGTCAAAAAACGTTGTATCGGACTCACTGAGTCAACAACAATGACTAGTCGAGAAGGCCCTCTTGAGGCTTCGTCCAAGGCGCGCGTGCCGACCAAGCTTTAGGGCGAGGCAGACGATCAATCTTGACATCGACGATGCTTGGCGAATCGGCATCGATCGCATCTTTGATCGCTATCGTCAGCTCTTCGGGATTGGTTGCCCTGAAGCCGGCCGCACCGTACGATTCCGCCAACGCGACGAAGTCAGGATTCACCAAGTCCGCTTCGTAGGTGCCACCGAAGTCTTGATCCAAGTCACGGGCAACATTGCCGTACGCCCCATCGTTAAACACCACGGCAACCACGTTAATGCCATACTTCACCGCAGTTGACAGCTCGCCGGACGAGTACATGAACCCGCCATCGCCGACGATGCAGACCACCGGACGGTCAGGTACACCTACTTTTGCGCCCAATGACGTCGGATACGCATATCCCAAAGTCCCCATGTAGCCTGAATCGATGTAGGACCAAGGGCGTTCGACTTCGAAGTGTTGGCGCGAGTAGTAACCGAGTTGCGTCATCCCCCAAATGCCGGTGGCGTCATCCGGGTACGCCTCCTCAATAGCCTTCAACCAAGGATACGCGGCATCCTCGCTTCGATCCTTTTGCCGGATGGCCTCCAACTCCGTCTTATCGAACTTGTGCCGAGCGGCCATCGCCTTTGGATCGATGCCCTTCGCTTTCAATGCTGAATTCAAAGCATCAAGCGTCAATTTGGCGTCGCCCTGCAGCTTCAGCTTGTTCGGGTGCGGACGATTCAGAATTTGCTCGTCCGGATCGATGTGGACCACCTTCGAAGCGCTACCAGCCGGATTGCGCGGCGTGAAACGCGTGCCAATTGCCACGATTACCTCCGCGCTGTCAATCATGTCCTTAATCGGACCTGCCGCACCAACCCACGATCCCAAACTGTTGGGGTGCGAATGGGGAATAACGCCTTTGCCGCCCGCAGAGTTGACAACCGGAATGCCAGTCAGCTCCGTCAACTCGACCAACTCGTCGAATGCGCCAGAACGCGCAATCCCGCCACCGGCGAATATGACCGCTGACTTTGCGTTTAGGATGTCGTCGGTAGCCTCGTCAACCAACTCTTCCGACGCACCGACTCGGTCGCCGGGTGCACTCTCCAACAACTCCACTTCTTCGCGTTCGACCATACCTTCAGGCGGCATGTCGATGAACACCGGACGTGTGCGTCCTGAGCGCATCTGGCGGAAAGCCTCGTTGACGGCACTCGGTGCTTCGTGCGGACGTCGGATCGATTTGCGCCACTTCGTGATCGGTTTCATTAGGTCGATCTGGTCTCGAATTTCGTGCAATCCGTCCAATCCCAACCCAATCTGACCTCTCGGCACCTCACCGGCAAGAAGCAACACGGGTGATGAACGCGCATACGCCGTCGCCATGCCCGATCCTGCGTTGTAGAGCCCTACCCCCGGCACCACCATCGCTACCGCCGGCCGTCCCGTCGCCCGCGCGTACCCGTCCGCCATATGCGTCGTCGCAAACTCGTGCCGCGCCGTAATCATCCGCAGACCTGGTTCATCGCGTATCCCCGTCACCAGTCCGTACATCTGGACGCCGGGCAACCCGAAGATGACTTCAATGCCCTCTCGCACCAGTGATTTCGCCAGTGCCTCGCCACCAGAAAGCTTGCTCAAGATATTCGCTCCCGAATTAGTGAGTCATCGATCCGCACATAAAGGTTGCGCGTCCGCCACCCACTGAAATAGTCAACCTGCGGTTTAGTGGATTATACGGGTATCCAGCGGTGCCTCAAGACATCGAAGGCAGCAAGAAGCTCGGCATCATCGCGTCTTCAACCTGCCGAAGATCTTCAGGTCGTTCCCAACGCGTGATGCCAGTCCCCACCAGCACCGAGTCGATACCTGCTTGGTTTGCGCCCAAGATATCGGTGTGGAGCTGGTCCCCGACGAAGGCAACGCGCTTTTCTGAGCCGATTCTTTCCTTGATGGCAACGAACATCGGTGCGTAAGGTTTGCCTAATTTCGTGAACTTGACGATGTCAACATCTCCGAAGCATCTGATCGTCGCCGCCTCAATCATCATCGCCAATCCGCCCGGCCCGATGGAAAACCGATCGAGGCCATCCGGATATAGCACGTCAGGGTTCGGCACGACGAGGTGCAATGGTTTGCCGGCGTCCATGCGTCGGACGATCAGCGTCAATATCTCAGAAGTCGCATCGCGCCAGTCGTACCCAGTGATCCCTGCCAGAGCCAACGCCGCGGCATCATCATCCTGGGCCGACAGCGGTACGGGTTCGCAACCAGCAATCCTCACGAACTCGACGGCGTCCCCGCTCCCCGTAGCGATGCATTGCTGACCCGTAATGCCAAGCCCTTCAAAGTAACGCTTCAACAACGATCCAGCCGAGATGATCTGATCCTCGCGCATCGGGAAGCCTTGCTTCGACATCACGTCAAGTCGTTGCGGATTCAACCGGGAAGCATCATTCGTCGCCAAAACCCAAGTCATGCCAGCGTCCGTCAACCGATTAGTGAACTCAATCGCGCCCGGCAAAGGATCAACGCCATCCACCAACACCCCATACGAATCAAACGCAATCGCGTCGTACTCATCAATCAGAAAATCGAGCGAGATGACGGAAGGGAGAGGTTTCATATCAAGGAATCAACTCGGCAAAGCGTGAGACTAGCATCGATCCTGTACGTGTTTCAATCAACAGTGTGCGGAGGGGGCGACGATGGTTCACACCCAATGGGTGGCATCAACTCAATCTTTGCAGTTTATGGACTCCGCGTGGTTCCCTTTCGATGCCGCAAGTTCCGCGGCACGGGAGAGGTAGCCCGAACGCATGAACGCATCGACGGTTTCGGGCTCTCGGTAGTCCCAGGCATACTCAGCGTCATCAAGTAAACCGACCGGGAGGTTGGGAAGACCAGCCTTTTCCAATTCACATTCGAATCGATCGCGATTCCAGAATTCAATAGCGTCTAGTTGGTCGATGAACTCAGTTAACTCCGGCACCCGATTGTGCGTGATGCTGCGCCAATCTGGTAAAAGTTCGTCGGCGCGAGATTCGTCGTCTCCGGGTGCAAATCTGGCCATTGATATGAATGTGCCGCGGATGCGTTTGACCGGACAGTTAAGTCCCAACTCACCTAGAACCGTCGAGGGATCCGTGCGAATGGCAGCCATCTTCTTCTCGAAAACCTCCAGCTCTTGCAACAGTTGCTGTTGGTACGTCGACTGTCGCTTCACTTCGACCACATTGAGTTCGCCGCCATCGTCAGTGGATATGTATCCAACGGCGTCAAACTCGACGTCCCTGAGCTTTCCAAGATTCGCCAACTTGACGTTGACCTTCACGGGATGAAACCCTTGATACGTTAGCAGCATTCCCGCCAACAACTCGGGAATGCATCCGCGCAGCCGAGCGTTACGTGATTTCTCCGCTTTCAATTGATTGTTGACCAATTGAAGATTGAGATCACACAGTCCAAGCAGCTCGCTTGTTTCGACCACTCCAATCTTCTCTATCGCAACGCGATCACACAGCTCGTCCAAGACCCCCCAAACGGTTGACTTCCGACGACCAACGCAATCGACGTTGTGGACAATATGCCAATCACGCCCAACCCGGACAGCTAACGAAATCCATTGATTCCCATCCGGGATTTCAGGGCAAGGGCCCTCTGTAGCGTTTGGTTCACTAGAACTCGCATGGTGCACGATCTTTAGGATCTCCACGCGTTCAGATTTTGGCAACATGCCAACCCGACCTCGAACGAGTGCTTCGAAATACGGATCATCGTATGAGTAGGAACGTGTCGCGAGGGATGCGTTGTCGCCAAGGCGAATCTGCAGCAATTCTTTGGGTAGAAGCTTCCCACTCGTTGAAGCTCCGTCGGTTTCATATGGCTTAAAGTTCCTAACAGTTTCGACCGGGAAATCGTTGCCTGTCGACAGTCCGAAGTTGACGATCGGCCAATTGCGTGGTTGAAACTGTTGGCAGGTTTCGTCAAGCAGGACTGCCCATCTGGATGAACCGTCGGGAGAGGCAGGTCGCGATTGCGAAGGGAATCCTAAGCAGATTTCTAACGCCGTATCGATTCCGGAGGCAAGATTCTCGTTCACAGGCCGTACGTTGACAGGAACGGTTTGGATAAGATCCTTGGAGGTTTCCAACTCGAAAACCGGGTGCGAGATCGGCGACCTATTGCCGACGCGTTCGTTGGCATCGGTATGTGCGTAGTCCCAAAGATCGTCCCATTTGAATGCGCAATCATGAAATATGTCATACAACGTCTCGGTTCCCACCATTCGCACCAGATCCGGTGTGTCGGGAACTGGTTTACACCAATCTCTCCTCAGTGGTTCTGCCTCGCAGTAGTCGATCAAATCCAGTAATGAATCGGTGTAGGTGCGCAAGTCCGAAATGGCATCCTCAAATTTTGGCCAACAGTTGCCGGATCTGACCAACTTCAAAAGCAGTTCGTTAATGTGATGCGCCACGAAAGCCGAGTCTGAAGAATTTTCAGACATGTAGGTCTTGAAGCGCGTAGCCGAACTCCGTTCTCTGTCTCGATTCCAACGGCGGAGACCTCCGCCTTGTTGCAGCCGCAGCACCTCAGGTTCTTCTGCGATGATTTCAAGCTGCCAGAACAGCATCGTCTCCAGAAGCAGCCTGTATCCCTTCAACTGAGACGTCTTTGCCGGCGGACTCTTGACGGAGTTCCACACTTGCTTCAACCGCTCGATGGCTTCAGCACTAGACAGCGAGTTCAAAAGCGATGCAATGGCAAAAAACCGCAACCTGAGTCTGTTGATCATGCCGTTCGAGTTTCCTTCAACGGATTCGCTGTCCCACACATGACGCGTTACAGTGCGTCACCACCCCTCCATGGTGGGGGAGGCGGGATTCGAACCCGCACGGCCGAAGCCACATGCTCCTAAGGCATGCGCGTCTACCATTCCGCCACTCCCCCGCGTCTCTAAATGGTACTTTTGGAACCGTTTGCCCTAGCCAATTGAGGCGTGACCAATCAGGTCATCGTAGATGGATTGCATCTGCCAGCTATCGAGCGAGATCAGCTTTGCGGCACTGCCCTGTGCACGTATGGAAACTCGGACGCTGTCGTCGCGCCCGGGGTATACGCGTGCGGCAACGCACTGTTTGTCGTTGGCGAAAACTTCAACGACGCTGCGGTCGATGAATATGCGCAACTTCAGCGTCTCGCCTTCCGTCAGCACTAATGGTGCAGTCTCTGGTGCTCGGGAAAGCGCGTTGGGCAAAGTCGAAGAGTACGACGTGTCCAACGTGATCAGACTCTGCATCTGCGGTTCGGGACGCGGCGCGCCGAAGAGCGGGACTACCGACAGACCACTAGCCAACAACGCACCAGTCTTCGGCAGGTCTCGATGCACTCTGAAGCCGCGATTGGGATAGAAGGCAATCCTCGTGAACTCCGCGCGATCGGGAGACCGCAGTACGTTAACCTCAACCATCGGAGAATCGAGTGGATCGAGTTCGATCTCTAACTCCATCGAATCGCCTTCGATGCCGTCCATCACCGTCTCTTGGTTCGCCGGAAGCAAGATTTCACCGATTTGCTGATGATCGGTGCGCAAAGACGTGATGTCGCCGGCGGGAACCACTTTCAACTCGTCTTCGTGCTCTCCTAACGTCAACCTTCTCGGCAACGTCATGATTTGGTTCCAACCATCCGAAGGATAACCGGGGTTCATGTTGAAGATGACGATAACGCCGCCATCGCCGTCCGGCGTGGCTGAAGGTGCGTGCACGCCCGAAGGTGTTGCAGCACCGAAGTTGAACAAACCCGCACTTGTCACCACAAACTTCTGGCGATCGGTGTCGTAGTCTCCCAGCAGGTACTGTCCGCCGCTCATGTGGCTGAAGAATGGCAGTATCCACCGATCACCTATCGGCCAGAAGTATGGACACGCCCCATCATCACCTACCAGCGTGAATCGGTCATTCTCAACGAATGGATGCAGGTACTCCCAGTTCATCAGATCCGCCGATCTGAAAAGGAAGTCGGCGGCGATTCGCTTGCCGCCGGGTCCGTCGGGCAGTGTTCCGGCGGACAAGGAATAGTAGAAATCGCCTTGTTTCCAGATGCACGGATCGAAGACTGTGTATTGCTGCGGGGAACCGTCCTGTACGGGCGACGGAATTACGGCTTTGCCTGAAACCTTCTCCCAATTGAGGAGCAGCGGATCAGCGGCGACTGCCACCATGTTTCCCGCTTGAGTGCCGTGGTACATTGCGATGACTCGATCATCTTCGACCAGTGTTGCACCAGAGAAGCAGCACTCTTCTGAATCTGGGTAGATTGCGTACGGCAGATCGCGCCAATGTATCAAGTCATCGCTGACGGCGTGGCCCCAATGCACTCGCATGTCCTCGGGCGGATATCCCTGATAGAACAGATGCCATCTGCCTTGCCAGAAACACAACCCATTCGGATCATTCAGATTGCTCTCTGGGCTGACGAAGTGGTAGCGCGGACGATGATGGTCGACATCAAGCTTTCGACGCGATTCAGCCATACGCTTCAATATGGGGTTCGTCTTGAGGTGCTTTTCCTGCTCCGCCAAAGTGCTAGGAAAGTCGTACTTGGGCAACTTGGATTTGAACTCTTGATCGACCATCTTTCATCCCTCAATCTGACGTGTCATTTGGGCAAACTCAATGACCCCGTTCTGCTTTGACGCGAGGACGGAGATGCGACATGACGGATGTTATCTTGAGTGCAGGATTTACAGTTCGCCCAGCAACGAAACCTGCAACAAAACAAGGAGTCTAGGATGGCCGACATAGAGATTACGATGGTCGTCGACGAACAGGCCTTGGTTGGCGAAGGTCCGGTTTGGGATTCGAAGCAAGGCGTCCTATTCTGGACCGACATCCGCACTGGGCGTTACTTCCGCTACGATCCAAAATCGGACACCAACGAGACGATTCACAACGGTATTTTCGTGGGCGGCGCGGCAGTCAACAAGAACGGTGGATTGACCTTCGGCACTTGGGAAGGCGTGATGTTGTGGAGGTCAGACTCGGATTGGCAGTGGCTCCATCACGAACCCGAGATGCGCAAGCGCATGCAGTTCAATGACGTAACCGCAGGGCCCGATGGCAGTTTTTATGCGGGCAGTTACTTCGAAGACGCACCGCGTGGGGAGTTACTGCGCTTCAAACCTGATGGCTCGTATGACCTAGTCGCCGAAGGATTGGGTATCAGCAATGGCATGGGATTTTCGCCTGACTTGTCGGTGTTTTATCACACCGATTCGCTCGCCGGTGAAATCTACGCCTACGACTACGGTCCAGATTCTCACGAACTGTCGAACCGACGCATTTTGGTCGAACTTGATCCTTCGGAGGGCATCCCGGATGGCATGACTGTGGACGCCGAGGGCAACATCTGGTCGGCGTGTTGGGGTGGCGCGCAGATCATCCAATACGATCCCGACGGGTCGGAAATCAGCCGAATCAAGATTCCAGCTGTGCAGTCGTCAGCGGTAATGTTCGGCGGAGATGATTTCACGGACATCTACGTGACCAGCGCGACTTTCGGGAGTGAAGACCCAATCGAAGCAGACGCCCCTCCTGCGTACCACAACATCCAAAACCGCGGCGGACAGCTGTGGCGCGTGCGACAGGAAAAGGTCCAAGGAAAACCGGAGTTTGAGACCGACTTCCACTGGTCTTGATGTAGTCCCGGCTTAGTTGCGTCGACAGGATCGGTGGTCAGGAGCGTCTTCGAGAGTTGAAGTCGATGTGCGCGCGTGACGCCGTGGGTTCGGATTGCCCTTGGTAGCGGCTCTTGAGGTTGGGTGAGCCATATGGGTTGTCCGCCGGTGTCGACAGGTATTGGAACGAAATCTGACCGATCGGCATGCCCTTGTAGAGCGTTAACGGCAATCGCGAAACGTTTGAGAGCTCGAGCGTCAACGTGCCGTCCCACCCCGGGTCTACGAAACCCGCAGTTGAGTGGATGAGCAGTCCTATGCGCCCGAGCGAACTCTTGCCCTCAAGGCGGGCGACTATCTCGTTGCCGAGCGAGATGCGCTCGAGTGTGTTGCCGAGTACGAATTCACCCGGGTGGAGAATGAATGGTCGGTCGTCTGCAATTTCGACCATCTCGTACAGGTCGGGTATTTCGTACCTGAGATCAACGAAACCGGCGGAGGCGTTGCGGAATACCAAGACCTTGCCGTCTAGATGAAGGTCAACCGACGCCGGCTGCACGTCCGATTCGTTGAACGGAACGATGGAGATTCGGCCGGCCGCAATCTCAGACTTGATGCTTCGATCACTCAGTACCATGCTGGGTTTCGCAATTTGCGATTCCTCAAATCGCCGACATGCCGGGGAGTGGATTGGGTTGGCTACACGCAATGCCACTCAAGCATGGTGCCCGGATCAGCCGGATCCAGGCATCACGCCGCTCTCAGTTGCGCACCGATGTCGCCTACTTGTCCGACTCGCCCAGGATGATTATCCCTTCACCCAAGTCAGCAGAGGAGTTCGCCTCAGTATCGTCGAGAATCGGTTCGAGTTCCGGAATCAACCAGTTCTGGCAATCGGGATCGGCAATCGCGAACTTGGCGGTGATGTTCGCTTCGACCGTAACGTCGCCAGAACTCAACGGCGTAGTCGGTGCATCGAACGCTTCCACTCTAGCCAGCTGCGCCGTGCGAAGAATCGGGACTACCGCGTTGGATTCTTCCATGCTGACGAGGACGCCGAGATCGACGCCGAACTCGTCTGCGTAAAGCTGAGCACGGTGGCTGGCGTCCTTGACCGCCAACTTGCGTGCCTCGTCCAACGCCGTTGAGGTGTCGGACGCCACGAACGAGATCGAATCGACGCGTGCGAAGTTGCCACCGGCAACCGTGGCGTCGTCAACAATGTCGGCTAGTGTGTCGAGATCCGATACGTTCACACTGACCCGATTGGTCACGCGGTAGCCGATCACCACGGAACGTCCGCCCCGTACGATGCGACCTTCACCGAGATCGATTGGTTCCTCGACCCAAGTAGTCTCGGGGTAGATGTTGAATTGGGTTGTGGCTATTTCGTCATCCTTGATGCCGTTGGATTTGACTGATTCGAGCATCGCGGACATCGCCGTCGCAGCTTGCGAACGCGCGCTGCTTACGGTTACCGCAGTAACCTCGACGCCCATCGAAACGACACCGACGTCGGCCGGCAATGCAACGGTGCCAGAGCCATTAACCGTAATGTCTTCAGTCTGCCAACTGCAAAGCGGGAACGGATCGACGATGGATGTCGTCAACGGGTCCAACTCGGTAACTTGCGGCTCTTGCGCTTCTAACCCGTATCCGACGAAAATCGCTAATGCCACGGCGACCACAGCCGCGAACGCGATTGGGACGTACCTCTTGCTTAGAGTCATGGGGAGACCTGCCTTTCAGTCTTTCAGATTCTAGTAAATGTCAACCAAAGAACTTGGCGTCTATACAACTGACGCATCCGCATTCAGGTTTGTTCCCAGTTCGGCAGATCGGCTGACGACGAACGGTGAATCGACTGCACAATCGGACAAGACGCCGCGAGCTGACAGCGATCAACCGCGAATAAGGGCGGCTTCAACCGTTTGGTGTCGCGAGCGCGGTTGGCGTCGGCGTGGGGGTGCACGTGGGCACTGGAGTCATTTCAGTCACCCCCTCAGTCGAAGGCGAACCGGTCGGTGTCGGGGTAGTCTCTTCAGGAATTACACACGGATCAGGAGTCGGCGCAAGCGTCGGCACAGCTTCCAGGGCATCCGCGGCGAATGCTGCAGGTGCTGGGGTGGTCGTCGGTGCACGTAAAGGTGAAGGCGCAGCTTCAACGATCTTCTCGATTTCGACGATTCTCTCGACTTCAACCTCCCGTACCACTTCCACTTGCCTTTCGACCACTACAGTCTGCACGATTACTTTCTCGACAACCACTTCACGCGTGACCTCCACGATGCGCGTGACTTCGGCCGCTACTGCCTCTCCTTGGATCTCAATGTAGATGACGTTCGGAGTTGGCGTAGGCAACGGTGCGATTGCCACGGGCGCAGCAGTTGCGCCGGCACCGACCGGCTCCACCGATTCCATCTCAACTACAGTTACCGATTCACCCGCTACACTGAATCCTCTTCCCGCCTCAAAGCGTTGGATCGATTCTTCCGCGGCACCTAATCCGAACGGCGATCCTGCTTCTCCACCTGACACAAGCAACACGACGCCGACCAACGCAACAACCAGCAACGCGAATGCGCCGACTGTGGCTGAGGAGTAAACGATCACGCGCCGCCAAATCGACCTCTGCCATCCTGAAGTGCCATATAGTAACGAGTCGATTTCTCGGCCTGAGTATCCGCGTTGTACTAAGGAATCCGGTGTCAAAGCATACGAGCGTGGGGCTTCTAGAGTGTCGATGGATCGCATCAACTCAGCGGTTTGGCGAATTTCACGCAACTCGTCGATGTCGTGTCCAGCTTGCGCCAACGTCGTCTCAAGACGCTCCAAAAGTTCGGGAGACGCGCCGCTGGCGAGATAGTCCGAAATCGCGTTGTCATCGCGATCGGACCTGCGCCAAAGTCTGCGGATCATCTCAATCACTCGTTAGTTCCTCCTTAAATCCGCCCTGCGTTGTTCTTGACGCGCGTGCATTGGCATTGCTCTCTATGCCACTAAGACGAAGTTTCTCGTCGGTTTGTTCCAATTTGAACGTTCATGCCGCACCACTGAGACGGTCTGACAGAAGTCCGGGAAATCCCCTGAGACAGTCACGAACCCGTCGCCTCGCACGATTCAACCGCGACTTCACAGTCCCGACGTTGACTCCGCAAATCGACGCCGTATCTTCGTAGCGCAGCCCTTGTACGTCGATCAGGACGACGACCTCGCGATGTTCGTGATTCAAAGCACCGATGCAATGATCAAGGGCGTCGCGGAGTTCGGAGTTGACCGCCTCGTCGTGCGGAGATCTGGCATCGCTCGAGAGGCGATCGCGGAAGGTAGCTGCGTCTTGGTCTACAGACGTTTCGTTGCGTCGATTGACTCGTCGGAAGTGGTCGTAGGCCTTGTTGCGGGCGATGCGCAACAACCAACCGCGGAAGTTGCTGCCTCGCATTCTCGAGATGCTGCGAAACGCTGAGATAAATGTCTCTTGAGTTACGTCGTCGGCGAGTGCTGACTGACGAGTCAAACTGAGACTGAACCCGTAGACCGCGTCTTGATGAAGCGCAACCAATCGATTGAACGCGTTAACATCCTTGTTCTTCGCGAGGCCCAATAAGGCACGCTCATCAGAGTTCATATCTGTGCATCTTAATGCCTGTGGCACCTGCCAAATCTACAATTGCCAACGATATGAGCTTTCGACTTTGGGGCACAATCCGCGACATCTCGGAGATGGTCATCATCACTGCGGTAATCGTTGTGTTCGTGCGCACGATCGCGGCAACCTATACCGTCAGCGGGCCTAGTATGGAACCGACGCTGATCCAAGACGATCGCGTGTTCGTCAACGAGTTCGGTGCCCTGCGCTTCGCGAACATTTCACTCTACGGGGACGCCGGGTTCCTATTCCAAGGACCAGAACGCGGCGACATCGTAGTGTTCGAGCATCCGACAGAACTCAGTTCCGAAAAGGTTGTAAAGCGCATTCTCGCTATCCCGGGTGACACAGTCGACATCGTCAACGGCGACGTTTATGTGAACGACGTCAAGACGGAGTATTCCGACGATTTCACGACGATTCGATCACATTTCGAGTATCCAATCACGGTTCCTCACGCGAGCTACTTCGTGATGGGTGACAACCGGGGGAGCTCGAACGACTCCCGCTATTTCGGCTACGTCTCCGCCGACGTGTTAGTTGGCAAAGTGTGGGCCATCTATTGGCCATTGAACGACTTTGCCGTCTTCTGAACCATTCCGACTCGCGCGTGCCAATGGCATGGTCGATACGCTGCATGGCATTCGTTTCGGCAAGACTGCCAACCGGGTGTCAAGAAGCCGCCTTGTGACGGTACATCAGGGCTTCGGCAAGATGATGGTTCTCAATCAGATCCATCGCTTCGAGGTCGGCGATGGTTCGCGCCACTTTCAAGACTCGATGGCACGAACGCGCTGACAATCTGAGGTGCTTCATCGCGCTTTGGAGCAACTGTTTGGCATCCTTGGACATCTTGCAGTTCTCCCAAACTTCGACCGGCCCCATTAGCGCATTCGACAGAACTGACCCATCTTTGAAACGCTCGCGCTGAGATTCGACTGCGACCAATATACGTTCACGCGCAGCGACAGAACCTTCCTCCGCAGGTGGGGTAATCAACTTCGCATACTCAACGCGCGGAACATCCACGAACAGGTCGATGCGGTCGATCAACGGTCCGGATATGCGTCGTTGATAGCGCGCTACAACCGACTCGCCGCAGGTACATTGTTGTTGTGAATCACCGTGGTACCCACACGGGCACGGATTCATCGCGCCGACGAGCATGAAACTCGCCGGATACGAAGTACTCGTGCGGGCTCGACTGATCGTTACCGAGCGATCTTCTAACGGCTGTCTGAGCGTCTCGAGCGTAGCGTTGCCGAACTCCGGCAATTCGTCGAGGAACAAAACTCCGCGGTGACTCAACGTCACCTCGCCCGGACGTGGTATGCTCCCGCCACCAATGAGACCCGCGTTCGAGATGGTGTAGTGAGGCGCGCGGAAGGGGCGTTGCGTGATGAGAGGACTCCCTGACGGAAGCAGTCCGGTAACCGAGTAGATCGTCGTAACCTCTAAAGCCTCCTCGGCGGTCATAGGAGGCAGTATCGAAGGCAGACAACGCGCTAGTAGTGTCTTGCCACAGCCAGGTGCGCCCATCAAGACGATGTTGTGATGCCCGGCAGCGGCGATCTCCAATGCGCGTTTCGCCTGCTCCTGACCGCGCACGTCCCTGAAGTCGTAACCGACTCTGGTGTTGTCGAAGTCTGCATCGCTAGGTAGTCCGTTCCCGACGACCGCGTCCATCGCCGAACCATCGCGTAAGTGAGACACGAGTTGCGCTAACGTGTCTGCCGGACGGATTTCGATACCTTGTACCAACGACGCTTCTTTGGCATTCACCTTCGGCACATATGCCTTTTCGTATCCTTGTCTTTTCCCGGCGCGCAACATCGGCAACATACCCGTCGTGGAGCGTAGCTTGCCATCCAGCGACAGCTCTCCGAGGAACAGCGAGTTACTGAGTTTGTCGGGTAGTTGTCCACTGCAAACTAGAATTCCCACAGCAATCGGCAGATCATAGGACGGTCCAGTCTTCTTGATGTCGGCCGGGGCTAGCGACACGGTAATCCGTCTAAGAGGAAACTCCGCGCCCGAGTTGCGTATCGCAGCACGAACTCGTTCTCGAGATTCCTGGACCGAAGAATCAGGTAATCCGACAATGTTGAACTTGGGCATTCCCGGAGAAATGTCAACTTCGACTTCTACCAGTTGACCGTCAACGCCGCTTACAGCGCAGGTGTTAGTCTTCGCGAGCATCAAGGCACTCCTAATTTGCTACATTTGTAACAGCACGTATAACGAATAATTTACATCATACGTTCTACATCGACAGCACCGATGGCGAAAATCCTAGAATTCGGCGGACATGTAGACTTCAGCACGAATCGCATGCCGCAATTTCCGACCACTCACCATGACCATCCAATACGAAAAAGACGACCACGTTGCAATCATCACTTTGGACAATGCCTTGCATGCCAACGTGATCGACAAAGAGCACGCCGTGCAACTTGGAGGTGCCTGGAAATCGGCATGGGAAGATCGAGATATTCGAGCGATCGTGATTACCGGAGCCGGCGATCAACACTTCTGCGGCGGCCACGACCTGTCGCAACGCAACGACATCAATGAACTGGAAGCCGAGTTCCTGGCACTTGAGCGAATCTTTCGACCACCTGGGGGTTACGTCAACGGATTTCAATCAGGCATCGACGGTGGTATGGCTGATCACTTCCCTCGCATCTACAAACCGGTAGTCGCGGCCGTCAACGGCTGGGCGGTCGGTGCCGGTTTGTACCTCCTGCTCGCATCCACCGACATCCGTGTAGCCGCGCTCGAAAACGCTAAGTTTCGCTTCGGACTGATTTCACGCGGCTGGGTTGGTGCCGGTCCCGGTGCGACGCTGCTGATTAAGCAACTGCGATTCGTGGACGCGATGCGGATGCTCCTCACCGACGCAACCATCAACGCCGAAGATGCGGTTCGAATCGGATTGGTCAATGAAACGGCACCGCCAGACCGGCTGATGAACCGGGCATTGGACATCGCACGCCACATCGCCACTCTCCCGCCGTTAGCGACTTCCAAGATGAAAGAGTTCGTTCATCGCTACTCCGATCTGCCTGTCGAGCAGGCTTGGAACATCCAATCCATGATCAACGGTTTGCTGCTCCAGACGACCGAGGACGCTCAAGAAGGTCGACGTTCATTCACCGAACGACGCGCTCCAAACGTCACCGGGCAGTACCGCGGTTTCGAAGAGCATTACGAGAATCTGGGAGCGACCGAACGAGCGCGATTAGAACAACTGAGACGTGAAATAGACTGGTGATCGTGTAGGTAAAGTGAGGTAGTCTCAGCCATGGTCGATCGATGGCGATACGCACAGGACAAGCATCCGCCGTACTGCAGTTGCGTGAAGTGCGCCGAGGAGCGTAGGCGAACATCCGCCCGTCGCCGCATATCGCCATTGGACCGCCTCTTCGACCGCATCAAACGGCTATTCGGCAGATGAAGCGTAGCGTATCAGAGCCTGATGACTCGCCACCATAGCCAACCCAATGCCGCACCCAGCACACCAGAAATCGGAAGTCCAATCGCGAGAACTGCGGTAACTGTGCTTCGCAGATCGGCGTCAGATTCGAAGCTGTCGCCGAACTGAAGCGCCAAAACAATTCCGTAGGCGATCGCAACTAAGACGCCGACGAGCGCGCCCCCGATCAAGTGCCTTTGCGGTCCCATGCTCTCGAGAGCCGGTCAAATCCGAGCCGTTACAATTTGCTTGCCACAATCGTATCAAGCAGTTTCACACGACAGGATTGGATATGAGCGACTCAAGCGGAATGGTGCTGCGCAGCGAAGCATGGTTTGGGCCGCGAGACCTCGAAGGTTTCTTGCATCGTTCAGGCCTCAAGAATCAAGGCTGGGATGAAGAATCCTTCTCTGGCAAACCGGTAATTGGCATCGCCAACTCATGGAGCGAGGCGACTCACTGCAACTCGCATCTCCGTCTCATCGCAGAACACGTCAAGCGCGGAGTGATCGCGGCCGGCGGCTTCCCTCTCGAATTCCCGACGATCTCATTAGGAGAGTTCTTTCTGGCTCCCACTTCGATGCTCTATCGCAATTTGATGGCGATGGATGTCGAGGAGATGATTCGTGGCTTGCCGATTGATGGCGTGGTTCTATTGTCGAATTGCGACAAGACGACCCCTGCGATGTTGATGGGTGCCGCTTCCGCAGATCTTCCGGCAATCATCGTTACCGGCGGCCCTCAGCTAAAGGGCAACTGGCGAGGCGAGGAACTCGGCTCATGCACCGACTGCCGACGATACTGGTCAGAACTTCGCGCAGGCACGATCACGCAAGCGGATTACGACTCGATGGAGGAGGCGATCTATCGCTCTCCCGGACACTGCATGGTTATGGGAACTGCGAGCACGATGTCGGTTATATGCGAGGCACTTGGCATGACCTTGCCAGGTGGCGCCGCTATACCGGGCGCCGATTCACGTCGACGCGTCTTCGCCGAACGCGCCGGCTCTACCGCCGTCGACCTCGTGCGTCGTAACGCCCGACCGTCTCAGTTCCTGACCGAAGGCGCGTTCGAAAACGCCGCGCTGTCGTTGCTTGCGCTTGGGGGATCAACAAATGCCATCATCCACCTCACCGCCATCGCCGGACGAGCAGGCATCGACTTTCCGCTCAGCAAATGGCAGGAACTCTCGAGCAAGATACCGGTCATCGCGAATCTCAAACCCTCTGGCAAGTATCTGATGGAAGATTTCTTCTACGCTGGTGGTGCCCCTGCATTCTTGAAGAAGATTCTCGAATGTCTGCACGGCAACGAACCGAACGTCAACGGTCGCACGCTTGCCGAAAACGTCGCTGATGCCGAATGCCACAACGGTGACGTCATCCTTGACCTTGAGCGAGCCTTATACCCTGACGGCGGTATTTCGGTTCTGCGCGGTTCCCTCGCGCCAGACGGGGCGGTGATTAAGCGTTCGGCGGCATCTCGAGAGTTGCTTTCACACACCGGGCGTGCTGTCGTCTTTTCGGATCCAGCAGATTTGAGCCAGCGCATCGACGATCCCGATCTCGACGTGAACCCGGAAGATATCCTAGTGATGCAATCTGCGGGACCGATCGGCGGTCCCGGTATGCCTGAGGCCGGGTTCATGCCATTGCCTCGCAAGATCCTCGAACGCGGAATCCGAGACATGGTGCGCATCTCCGACGCCCGAATGAGCGGTACTGCTTTCGGTACCGTGATTCTCCACGTCTCACCCGAATCGGCAATTGGCGGACCGCTAGGACTGGTCGAGAACGGCGACTCGATCACGCTGGATGCCAATGCCGGCCGACTTGATCTGAACGTCCCGCAATCCGAGTTAGAACGCAGAAGGAAGGTAGCCGAATCGTCTCAAGATGACTGCAACGGACGCGCCGAACGCGGCTATATCAGCATGTACAACCGGCACGTGATGCAAGCGCAGCACGGATGCGACTTCGACTTCGCAGTGGGCAAAACCCCCGTAGCAACCCACGTCCGTGCAGAGCACCACTGAAAGTTGGCAGTTTGAAGTCTGAGATTTCCTAAGGCGTCGGTGCGTCTTGGGGGATCAATTCCTCAGCCTTCATCTCCGACCAGACGTCGTTTGGGATGTCCACTCGCACCAAGGCGAGATTCTGCTCGAGTTCGTCGACGGATTGCGCGCCAGGAACTGCGGTTGCGACTGCTGGGTGGGCAAGCACGAATTGCAAAGCAGCCGCTTTCAAGTCGACTCCGTGACGGCGGCAAACAGCATCCAGTCTGCGTGCCCTAGCAACCAAATGCTCAGGAGCACGCTCGTAGTTGAACGTAACGTCTCCGTCGAGGTCGCGAGCCAAGATGCCGCTGTTGTACGGACCTCCGATGATGATCTTGACATTGCGTTCAACACACAACGGCAAAAACTCTTCGTAGGCGTCATGGTCGAGGAGCGTGTAGCGTCCTGCGAGCAAGACGGCATCGATATCGAACTGGCGGATGAAACGGGCTGGCATCTGCCACTCGTTCATCCCGCAACCGATGGCTTTGATCGTCCCCTGCTCTCGCAACTCGATCAAAGTTGGGAATGCTTCATCGACAGCCTGACGTTCTCCGAACTCCTGCATGTCGGGGTCGTGCACCAAGACGATCTCGACGTAATCTGTGCGCAATCGCTCAAGGCTATCTTCAATCGACCGCAACACGTTGTCTCGTGTCCATGTGTCGATCGCGTAGTGGTCAGCGAAGCCGTCTGGTGATTCTTCTGCTGTCATCCCGCCTTCGTAGAGCTCGAGGACTCTGCCAACCTTCGTTGAGATTACGTAGCTGTCGCGCTCCAATCCCGCCAGAGCTGCACCGTACCTGACCTCACTCCTGCCGGTGCCGTAAAGAGGGGCGGTGTCGAAGTAGTTGATGCCGAGTCCATGTGCGCGTCGGATTATACGCACTGCTTCATCCCTGGCGGTCCCTCCGTATAATCCGTCTCCCAACACCATCCCGCTAAGAGGCGCGCCGCCCAGTCCCAGGCGCGTGACCTCTACGCCTGCATTACCGATTTCGATCTTGGTTAACGGATCCATATAGCACCACCGAGTTCGTTCCCGACAATATCCTCAAGCAACAGCTTGTGCAACCGCGTCGCCGACTGCGGTAGTGGTGGAGGAACCGCCGAGATCGGGCGTCAATGTCTCGCCTTGTTTCAGGAGGTTTTCGACCGCAGTTCTGATGTCGTTCGCGGCATTTTCTTCACCGAGATGGTCCAGCATCAACGCGGCAGTCAATATCTGTGCCAACGGATTGGCGATGCCCTTGCCGGCAATGTCGGGTGCGCTACCATGTGTCGGCTCAAACATCGACGGACTCTTGCGCGTCGGGTCAAGGTTCGCACTGGAAGCAAGTCCCATCGACCCGGTGATGATGGCTCCGATGTCCGTCAAAATGTCTCCGAACAGGTTAGAGGCAACCACAACGTCGAAGTTCTCGGGCCGACGGATGAAGTCCATACAGGCAGCATCAATCAGTAATGAGTCGGTTGTGATGTCCGGATAGTCGGTTTTCACGTCATCAAACGTCCGATCCCAAAGCACCATCCCATATCCTTGGGCGTTTGACTTCGTAATCGAGGTTACGTGGTGTTTTTTACCTCGTTCACGGGCAAGCTCGAATGCATAACGGATTACCCGTTCGCATCCCTCGCGGGTAAAGATCGACGATTGAACTGCTACCTCGCTCGGGAAATCATGGTACTGGAAACCGCCAACGTTGGCGTATTCGCCTTCGGTGTTCTCGCGTACGACCACAAGATCGACGTCGTACGGTTGCTTGCCCTTCAACGGAGAGTCAACTCCCGGTAGCAGTACCGACGGTCGCACGCATGCGAACTGGTCGAATGCACGCCGGATCGGCAACAGTAGTCCGTTCAATGTGATGTGATCTTGCAGCTCGGGATGCCCTACCGCCCCGAGAAAGATGGCGTCGAAATCGCGCAACTGCTCAACGCCGTCGGACGGCATCATCTCCCCGTGCTCGAAGTAGTACTCCGAACTCCAGGGGAACTCGACGAAATGCCATTCGATACTGTGCTTGCCGGCGAGTGCGTCAAGAACCTTCAACGCTTCGTCGACAACGTCGACCCCGATACCGTCGCCTTTGATTACCGCAATCTTGTGTTTGCCCAAACTAAACCGCGCCTTTTCACTCGATCGAGTGCTCTTCGTTGCCGTCTGTACAGACTAGGATGAACGAGCTTCAATCACTTCCAAGACACCAGCGATGTCGTTCTCGTCCCAATCGTTCTCCATCATCGTGTGGAACAGCTCTTCCGACTTCAATGCGAGTTCCAACGATAGGCCTTCGGTCTTGGCGAAGTCCTTGATGATACCCAGATCCTTGTCGAGATTCCGCACCGGTGCCGCCGAGTTTTCAAAGTCTCTGGCTGCCGTAATCGGCGCGCTGCGTGCGACCATGGCACTGGCTCCCCAGGCCACGGCGAGCAGCTCGGCAGCCACTTCGATATCGACACCAGCACTGTTTGCCAGTGCGAACGCCTCCGCTGCTGCGACGGTGTGGACCCCGACTAGCAACTGATTGATCAACTTCATCGCCGTACCTGCGCCGTTGGGTCCCATATGCCTTACGTTGGCACCCATGAGCTCGAAGTACGGCAATGCCTTGCGGAATGCCTCGTCGCTGCCGCCACACATGATTGCCAGAGTCCCGGCTTCCGCACCAGTCGGACCGCCGCTTATCGGCGCATCGATGAACATCGCGCCTTTCGCTTCTGCAGCCTCTGCACACTTCCTTGACGTGCCGATGTCGACGGTACTGTGGTCAACCACGATCTGACCGGGTTGAAGTGCGGGCACAATCTCGCCGAGGATGACGTCAAGCGAAGTCTGCACGCTCGGAAGGCAAGCGAGAACGACGTCCACTCTGCTGACCAAATCTTCAGTTGACGCCGCGCCGGTGGCACCGCGCTCAATCATCGCCTCAATTTTCGATGCCGTACGGGTGAAGACGATGGGTTCTGCACCTTTGGCAAGCAGATTGTCCGCCATGCCTTGTCCCATGTTTCCCAAACCGATGAATCCAACCGACATGCTCTGTTGCTCCTTGAAATCCACTCACGACACCATCGGCGTCGTCCACGATAAACGCGCGAAATTGCGCATATTTCACGATTGATTCGACGCGAGAAAGTATATACCCGCCATCAAGACGTACCCCGCACCAAACCGCAAGATTGCTCGGATTCAGTCCAGCTGACGCAATCGAGGATCCAACCGGTCGCGCAACCAATCGCCGAAGAAATTCAGCGACATCACGAGCAAGAAGATAGCCAATCCTGGGAAGAATGACGACCACCATACCCCGTTGATTATGAAGTCGTAACCTTCATCGACCATCTTTCCCCAAGTTGGGATCGGGTCCGGGATTCCGACGCCAAGGAATGACAACGTCGACTCCGCGAGGATCAGTCCACCCACACGCAGAGTGGCGATCACGAGGACAGTACTCATGGTGCCAGGGACGACGTGCCGCACCATCAGCCGCAGGTTGCTGGCACCCATTATTCGAGCCGCGTTCACGTAATCAAGGCTACGTATGCGTAGCACGTCGGCACGCACTTGCCTCACGAATGGCGGCCAGGCAATCATCGCTATCAAGATGATGACCGTGGTCTCGGTCGCTCCCAAAGTCAACGCCACAATTATCGCCACCAGTAGGAACGGCAGAGCGTTCCACACATCGACCGTGCGCATCAACACCTCGTCCAACCAACCCCCGTAATACCCACCAAGCACTCCCATCGCGGTGCCAATGACGATCCCCGTGATCATCGCATATCCAGTGACCTTTAACGATACCTGCGCGCCGTGGATGATTCTGGACAGCACATCACGGCCTAAACCGTCGCTGCCTAGGATGAACTCGTTGCGACTGAACGCGTCCTTAGACCGTTGATTGAACAATACCTTGCCGGTCGGCGTCGACGTATCGATCGTCGCCTCCAACTCGGCCATCAGAGCACTTTCGGGCCGCTCAGCACCCCAAGTGGGCGGGTACAGCGCGAAGTTCGGGAGCTTTTGGAAGTTCGGATCCGCCGGCGAAACCCAATCGGCGAAAACCGCCACGAAAAGTACAACACTGAGAATGACGACCGGTATGATCGGCCAACGCCGAAGTGCGTACCAAGTCTGCGACGGTAGGCTGCGCCGTTGGGCGCGGGCACCGGTTGCCAAAGCGTCGACGGTCGCCGGGACACCGATCGACGTGTTGCCGGTGACTTCTTGCGTTTGATCGACTGCCATAAGTAGTGGGCTCTAACGTCCGTCTGAATCAGTCATACCGAATCCGAGGGTCAACTATGGCGTAGAGGATATCGGTAATAAAAGTGGCGATGACATAAACAAGAATGAACATCAAGACGAGGCCTTGGAGTAGAGGGAAATCCTTGTTGTGAACTGCTTGAATGGACTCAGATCCGATTCCGGGGCGTGAGAACACCGTCTCAATCACCAACGCTCCTTCGATAAACCCGGCGAAGATTAAAGTCGACGCCGTCAATGGTTGGATCAATGCGTTACGGAATCCATGCTTCCAAATCAAAGTCTGATATGCGACGCCCTTCGCCCTCGCCAATTTGATGAACTCGGAATCCAGAACCTCTAACATCGCTGATCGAGTCAACCTGAGATATCCGGCTAGCCCACCGGCCGTCATTGCGATCACGGGAAGCACTAGATATTTGAGGTCCCACATCGATTCGCCGATTCGACCGGCTGGTATCCAACCGAACAATTCTGGGAATCTGCCACCCAAATACACTGGAAACACCATTATCAGAACGATGGCAAACCAGAAAACCGGCACTGATTGACCTATCAAGGCAATGAAACGTCCACCATAATCCTGTATCGTGCCGCGTTTCACGGCTGAAAGTACGCCTAGAGGGATGCCAATAAACGTTGTGAAAAACCACGCAAAAGCACCGAGCTGCAGACTCTCGGGAATCTTGTCCACCACCACGTCGGCGACCGAGTCACGGAAAATGAGCGTCACACCGAGGTCGCCTTGCAACACTCGGGCCAGCCAGCGGATGTATTGCTCCGGGTAGCTCTTGTCTAACCCGAGTTCAGCTCGGACAGCCGCTACGGCTGCGTCGGATAACCCGTAACCCGAGGTTGCGAACAGTAGCAAAGGGTCGCCACCGGCACGCGAAAGTGCGAACACACCAGCTGTCGCTGCCAGCGTGCTGATGATTGCGAAGATGAATCTTCTTATCAGGAAGCGTCGCATGTTTCCGGATTAAGGTCGCTGTGTATTCCTACCAACGACACCCACCGTATAGTGCACGGTGCCAGTCGCTTGATGACCATTGATGCCGATAGTCGCGGCGTTTGACATCGTGCCCAACGCCGCGACTATCGAGATTCCTACTGGTTTGCCGCCCTATTGGGCTAGTTCAATGTCCCAGAGGTTGTTGATTCCGCTGGCTGCGGCTCGGTCTTGCGGCCAAGCGGAAATCTTGTTGCGGTTCCAGAACCAGTCCTGCGGGACGGCGACAACGCCGGGCTGCAGGTTCCAGTAGTAGACGTACTGGAGATAGCGGTTCGCAAAGTCCGTCGCTTCAGCAGTGTCGCTGGCAGCGGCCATGCCCCGATAGAGTTCGAGGATCTTCGGTGATTCGAAGCCACAACTGAAACCACCACGGGTCAGTGAAGTCTGCACCAAGCCCTTGGGGAAGTGCCACGGGTTCGACTCTCGACCCTTGTCACACGAAGTAACAAACGGGTGCACGTTCGCGCGGTTGACCACCGTCGGGCGGAACGTCACGTAAGTGAACTTGAGCGAGAAGGTCGACAGTCCGAGGTCTGCCCAGTAACCGGCCACCGCATCGGTAACCTGGCCGGTGACCGATGCACCGCCACCAAGCTCAGGACCTGCGTAGACCGAAATCTCAAAGCGGTGGTCGCCCAAGATGTCGGACTGCACATTCGTCTTTCGCCAGTCAGGATCCTGCGATTTGATGATCTCGACGGCTCGGACGGGGTCGTATGCGTAGGTGCAAGGTCCGTCGCCAGCAGGAGCGTCTTCCGTGAAGGCAGCTCCAGGCTCCTGTGTGCACTGCACCTGCGAAAAGTTCGGGTGCGATGACGCGAAGTACTCTACGTCCACGACGTTTCCGAGTCCTGCCAAGAGTGCCTGATTGACCGCTTCACGGTCAATGGCGATAGCCAAGGCGTGGCGGATTTGCCGCGCCTGCTCCATGTCGTCCGCGCCGTGTGAATCACTGTCGGAGTTACCGATCCAAGCATGGTCGTGGACGAACGGGCCCTTTGGAGGCAGCGGTTCGCCGGACTTGGCGTCGGTGCTCTCCCACAGGTTTCCGGAGAAGAAGAGACCCAGCTGCACCGCACCGCCCGTACCAGATTGACCCCAGTTAGAGGAGTCAACGATTAGGTTCGCGGCATCTTTCGGCTCTAGCTGTGCGGTGTCGATCGAACCGGTTCGTAGCAGAGTTGCGCGGTTAGTCGGATCACCAGACTGCACCATTATGATGGTGCTGGTCTTAGGCGAAAACTTCCAGTGGTCTGGATCGGCGACCAAGACAATTCGATCATCTGCTGCCCAAAGGTCCACAAGGTAGGGACCACTGCCAACGACGCGATCGTTGACGAACTCGGCACCTTCTTCGTCGAAAGCTGCCTTGGACAGGACAGGGAACGCTTGTCCAGACTGGTTGACGTAGTCGTCTTTCCAAGTTCCGTCGAACGCAGGCGAGCCATCGGCACTAGTTGCGAAGTTCCACGTAACTGTGGATTCGTCAACTGCTGTCCACTCGCCCCAGAGACCGGCGAAGTCGCCCGCTTGGCCGTGAATGGACGTCTCGTTCGTGGCGTTGTTGGCATCGTTCATGCTCCAAGCCACGTCCTCGGCTGTCAACATTCCGTAGCTCTTCTCAGTGGTTCGGAATTCGATGCCGTCCTGGATCGTTACAGATCCAGTGGTCAGGTCGTCGCTGATCGACCACGAGGTGGCGATCCAAGGCAACGTCTCATCGCTGGGACCGCGGCGGAACAGAGTTTCGGCGACTCCCCAGTTTTTCAGCGAGTCTGAAGCCTGGTTTGCGTTTCGGCCATTTTCGCGGCCGATCTCGGCGAAACCGATGACTGCGGCACCGGCCTCAGTCTTGGGCTCCGGCGCGGCCAATGTGCCGACGAGGCTGGGAGTCGCCGTCGGGTCGGGGCGTTCTACCTCAACCTCTTTGATGACTTCCTTCTCGACGATCCTTTCGACCGGGACTTCTTTGACGACTTCCTTTTCGACGACAACGTCGCGCTCGACAACAACTGTCTGCACGACGGTCTCGCCTTGGACTTCGACTTCACGCTCCACAACGACGGTCTGGACAACGGTCTCGCCCGCCACCTGGACCTCCCTCTCAACGACCACCGTCTGGACGACCGTCTCTCCGGGCACGTCCCTCTCTACGATCACCGTTTGAATGACCGTTTCGGTGCCACCGCACGCCCATGCCGCAAATGCGACTAGCGCGAGGGCACCTAAGAGGAGGTACCTCTTGCTTGCTTTATTACTCAAATACATGACCTCCGTGAGTAGTTCTCTGGTCTATGTAACTACGCGTGTTTGCAGACACGCACGATTCCATGCGCCGCTTGTGCGACACGTCTGGCGCGATAAGTTTAACCGATATTCGATCAATGTCAACTAGAGCAATCCACGTTGCGGAACAGCGCATTTCAACCAAGCGCCGAAAGATAGAATCCAGTTCCAAGTAGCACTTTAGTACCGCCACCGAACTTCTACGATCATAGTCCTGTGAAGACCAAGATCTCCATCCTCTACTGGAAAGAGATTCCAGTTCAAGTCAAAGCGGAAAGCGAAGCAGCTTCGGTTTCGCTACCACTGGATGCGAGATTTCAAGAGGCTGCGGACGCCGTGGCTATGATGGATGGTTCGTACGGATCCGACGCCTATCTCGATGCGTGGCAGTGGGGTCCGGCTCCAGAATCCCATCTCGATCCGCAAGTCGCAGCTGAAGAGATTGCTCAACGAATCGACAAAGGTATGCCGAAGGACTTCGTCGCCCGAATCCGAGACCTTCACGACTCCGGCAAGCGCGACGAATCGCCTGGTGCTATCGACCACTGGTTAGAATAAACGCATGTTCACCCAAACCGCAGCCGGTTCCGGGATACTAGAACGTCTCGAGAACGAAATCCTCATTTTCGACGGTGCCACTGGTACATATCTGCAGCAGCATGGTCTCGAATCGGGAGGCTGCCCGGAGCTGATGAACGCCGATGCGCCAGAAGTCGTCCGCGGCATGGCGCGCGAGTATTTCGACGCCGGATCAGACATCGTATTGACGAACAGCTTCGGCGGAACCAAGTTCCGACTTCAGCACTATGACGCGCAAGATCGAGTTCGGGAGCTCAACTCGCTAGCCGCCGAACATGCGAAATCGCAAGCATCGCCGACCCAGTTCGTCGCCGGATCCGTGGGTCCTACTGGTGAATTCATTGAGCCATTGGGCAACGTAGGCGAAACAGAGATGTACGATGCCTTCACCGAGCAGATTACGGCCTTGGAAGAAGGTGGTGCTGACGCGGTAATGATAGAAACTCAGATGGTCCTCGACGAAGCGCAGATCGCCATTCGCGCCACCAAAGAGAACACCGACCTAACGGTTTGCGCGTCGATGGTTTTTGATCTCGGGCCACGCGGTTTCTTCACCATGTGGGGAACTTCACCGGCTGACGCAGCGACTGGGCTGCGAGACGCCGGTGCCGACGTCGTCGGCTCGAACTGTGGCAATGGCATCGACAACATGATCGAGATCGCCAAATTGATGCGCGAGGTGGTCGACTGCCCCATCGTCATCCAATCGAACGCCGGCATACCGGCGTACAAATCGGGCGAGATAATCTATCCGGAAACCCCCGACTATATGGCCACGCGCTACGAAAAACTGGCTGAAGTACCAGTGCAACTTCTTGGCGGTTGCTGCGGTACCGGCCCCGACCACATCCGTGCACTCGTCGCGGCTGTGAAATAGAAAACTTCAGGGAGTGTCACTAGTGTCCTCCTCAAATGGCATCACACGCGAAAACCTCATCGCCGCACCGCTTAACCGACTAGGTCGGTGCATAGAACTCTGCGCCGCCGACCCGCACTTTAACGACATCACGGTCGGGCTATACCTCAAGAACCGAACCCTAACGATTCACACCTTCTCAAGTGTCGAAGGAGTGGATGACCGAATCCGTGTGATTCGCGATCGATTGTGCGCTCTCGCAGACGTGGCCCCGTCCACTGATAGG
The DNA here is from genome assembly GCA_965221625.1 of Dehalococcoidia bacterium. Taxonomy (GTDB): domain Bacteria; phylum Chloroflexota; class Dehalococcoidia; order Lucifugimonadales; family Lucifugimonadaceae; genus Bin127. The sequence goes on along the minus strand of OZ244903.1, from coordinate 1,528,715 downwards.
GGCGATCAGGCTGAGCTCATATCGCAAGAGATGTATGAGCGACCTTTGAGGTTCGCATTCACCGAAGCGGTCGAACGAGATCGACCAATACCGACCGGTCCGATATCGGTAGCCGACACAAAATCGAAGTTGACTTTCTTCGTGGCACCCGAACATACGGACGAGTTCGGTTGGACCTATCAGGTAACCGCCGAAGGCGAATATGCGCGGCCTGAGATGCGCGTCAAAGCAGTAGTCGGTGGGTTTATGCGCTATGGGAACTGCGAGCGCATTGAAGGCGATCGTTTCCGCTTCCAACACGGCGAACGACTCGACCGATTCGCGCGACTGCTGCTGCCTTACGCACGAAACGTTAGTGCAACCGACGATATGTTAGAAGCCGCAGAACTTTCCGGTCAGATGACAACGCAGACGCTGGGTTTCTCCCAGTCTTAAACTAGCAAGCAACCGAGACTCGAGACGCATCCTTTACGGGGAGGCTCAAACATGCCGTCCACCAAATTCGCGGGAACTCTGACTGCCAGAGACCGAACGCTCCGAGCACTCAATGGTCAACCGGTTGATCGTCCGCCAGTGACTAATCCGACTAGCGTCGCAACAGTCGAGTTGATGGACCTAGTCGACGCCCCGTTCCCAGACGCCAATCGCGATCCCGAGATGAACGCACGCTTGGCAGCGACCGGTTATACCCAACTTGGTTTCGACGCCATCATGCCCTACTTCTCAATTATTCAGGAGTCGTCCGCTCTCGGGTGCGAGATGCAGTGGGAAGGTAAGGACAATTGGCCCACCGTACGAATGTCACGACCCATTTGGGAGAAGCTCGACGATATCCAGATGCCGGATGACTTCCTTGAACACCCGGACAACTGGACGATCATCGAATCTATTCGCATCCTGAAGCAAGAGTTCGGTGACGAGGTCGCTATCTTAGGCAAGACGATGGGACCGTGGACGCTCGCCTATCATGTGTTCGGCGTTGAGCCGTTCTTGTTGGCTACGGTCGACGACCCAGCGATGGTAATTGAGATGCTGCATCGCTTGAAGCAGTTCACCATCGAATTCGGTCGGGCACAGATCGAAGCCGGTGCAGACGCGCTCACGCTGCCCGATCACGCTACCGGAGACTTGGTGAGCGGTGAATACTATCGCCGCTTCCTCATGGAGTTGCACCAAGAGTTGGTTGAAGAGCTACCGGTTCCGCTAATTCTTCACATCTGCGGCGCGACCGTCGACAGAATGCCTTACATCGCCAAGACCGGCATGGCAGCGTTCCATTTCGACTCGAAAAACGATCCGCACGAATCGGTCGACGCAGTTGACGAAGGCATTCGCTTGGTTGGCAACATCAACAACCCGGTAACGCTCTACTCCAAGACGCCGAAGGATGTGCGTGAAGAGGTGTTTCGAAACCTCGACGCCGGCGTCCAGATGATCGCCCCGGAATGCGCCATACCGCTGAAGACGAAGCTGGAGAATCTCATCGAGATACCGCGAGCAGTTGAGGATTGGGCTGCTGAACACTGGGATTTCTCCAACAACTGACGGTGACACGCGTTTTCCCAACCGGTTTGACATATCGCAACGTGTAAAATCTGAATCACCTGTTTTCGAACCGATTCAGGCCGAAAAATTGCGGCAGTGCATCTGCCAACCTCCCCGAATCCGACCAGCAATTCTGATTCCACATGCCGATTGTCAATGACGGACTAAAACGCGAGTTCGAGTGGGTCACTAGACCCGGCGAGCAGAAACATATCGGTGAAGCTTTGGAACTTGCCGATGCAGTGATGCAGGACATCGCATACCAACTCATCGTCGGCAACCACCTTGAGGTCGATCGCATCACACAGGAATGCCTCGGCAATGGTTACACAGCCAACCACATCCTCGACCATGGATTGCTGAACGGCATGGCAATCGTCGGAGTCAAGTTCCGCGATAACGTCATCTTCGTGCCGGAGGTTTTAGTCGCTGCGCGTGCGATGAAAGCCGGGATGGCACACATCGAGCCGATCTTGTCGGCTTCAGGAATCGAACCGATTGGCACCGTCATCATGGGCACTGTGAAAGGAGACTTGCACGACATTGGCAAGAATCTCTGCATCATGATGTTGCGCGGTGCCGGTTACACAGTCCACGACTTGGGCGTCGACACTTCGCCGGAGGAATTCGCCGATGCCGTCGTAGAGTATGAGGCGCAACTCATGGGGATGTCGGCACTACTCACGACTACGATGCCAAACATGGGCCGAACGATCACCTATTTCGAAGACATCGGACTCCGCGACGAGGTGAGAATCATGGTTGGCGGCGCGCCCGTAACTCGTGAATTCGCAGAAGAGATGGGAGCCGATGGATACGGCGAAAACGCCGTCGATTGCGTCGAAACCGCAGGCGAGCTCATAGCTGTACTAAAGGAACTCCAGTAGGCTAGGGAAACTCTCCCTGGTCATCGCGACTACGCAAGCGGTGTTCAGACTGGACGTTTTCCGCTACGCTATTGATGAGAGATTAGCTGGTTTCTCAGGCACACGATCAATTTCCTAGAACTTACATGAAGTCTGAAGGGGCCGACAACGGAAAACCGCGCCACCGGCAGCACGTCGATGTTGAAGCTGCTCGGGCGAGCATGGCGCGCATGGCCGAGATCTTCAAAGATATTGCCGACCACGCAGATGTTTCGACTCTGGGTCGCTGTCCATACAAAGATGCCCGATCGCGATGCACTGCGAAGTTCGGGTGTCGCAACCAACATTTCACCGAGAACCCCGTCGCACAACCAATCTGCACTGCACGAGACGGCGATCTGGACTACCGATCGGCTTGGGATATCGAGCAGCCGCTGAACTGAAGTGCCGCGTCGACAATTGAAGCACTCTCTTCCCCGGTTCAACCTGTGCGTTCCGCTCTCGGTCATCGCTGCCGAGCGGTTGATCTGAATCTCAATGTCCCCTTTGCACCACGGCAACGAGTCGCTGCCTCTCGAGTTCGGGAAGACGCTTTTCGACTACGCCGACGATCTCGCGTTGCGCGTGCCCACTTCGTGCGGTCGCACCGGCGAATGTCACGAGTGCATCGTCGAACTACGAACCGGCACGGATGCAGTCTCGCCGAAATCCGATGCGGAAGACTTCCTTCGATTCGATTATCGACTGGCATGCCAGGCGACAGTGGTTGATGTCGAAGCGGACATCGAATTCAACGTACTGCGTCGACAACCTCGCATCCTCACTGAATCGGTCGAGCGCAACGATTTGGAACTCGATCCCCTCTCTATCCGAGAAGGCGATGACATTGTGTTCAATGGACCCGACGGTCCGGTTGTCGTTGATCGGTATCGTGGTCGAATTCTGGGCATCGCCGCGGACATCGGCACGACAACGGTCGCCATGAATCTCGTCGATCTTGAGAACGGCGACGTAATCTACACAGCCTCGTTCGAAAACCCGCAACGGTTCGGCGGCTCCGACGTGATGCACCGGATTTCATATAACTCCGGTCAGTTCGCTGGTGAGTTGCAATCGGTCCTAGTCTCCAGCATCAACTACGAGATCGGCGAGATGGTCCGGGCACTGCGAATCCGTCGACGTCAAATCGTTGAGTTCGTCGCCGTAGGCAATACGACGATGCGCGACATGCTATTCGGTATCGACGTCGAACCAATCGGCACGAAACCCTACAAATCGCATACCGAGTCCGAACTCCTTGACGGTGAACGCGAGACGACCGCTCTCAATGTCAAATCCAGCGACATCGGCATTCGCATCAATCCCAAGGGCAACGTCTATGGCGGACCGCTAATCGCTTCACACGTTGGTGCGGATGTTGCGGCTGATTTATTGACGATCGCCATCGACGAGGAAGACGAACTCGTGATGCTGGTCGATATCGGCACCAACACCGAGATAGTTGCCGGCAACCGACACGGCCTGGTTGCCGCGTCTTGCCCAGCCGGTCCGGCATTCGAAGGCGGCACCGTTACCTACGCCATGCCCGGATACGACGGTGCCGTCGAGCGTGTCGCCATTGATGATGGTCGCAACGCCAAACTGGTTACCATCGGCGACGCCGAACCGGTTGGCATCTGTGGCTCTGGTCTAATCGATCTGTTGGCCGAACTTCGACGGCACGACATTATGAATGTCCTTGGGGCATTCAACGATGGTTCCGACGAGTTCATGTTCCACGCAGGCAATCGCTTGTCGCTTTCGCGTGCCGACGTCTCGGCTCTGGCACAAGCAAAGGCGGCCAACTACTGCGGTCAGAACATCGTGCTCGACAACTCCGGCAAACACATTGGCGACTATTCGCGCCTCTACCTCGCTGGCGGGTTCGCAAACTACATCAACGTCGAGAACGCCATCGCCATCGGATTCATACCAAACATCAGTCCAGCCAAAGTCCACAAAGTCGGCAACGCCTCTCTTCGCGGTGCAACCATCATGTTGACGTCGGCAGAGAAGCGCGCTGCCATCGAGAACCTGGTCAAGACGATAAGACACATCGAGTTGGAGACGGATCCCAACTTCTTCGACCACTTCGTCGAAGGCTGCCAGTTCAAACCATAGTGCCGCCGGCGAGCATCCGTTCTTACGCCGCGTCAGGCGGTGTGTGCATATAACGGTGATACCGTTTATTCGAGTATGGACATAGATTCCGATAGGTGCCGTCGCTCGGCGGCAGAGCTTCTTCGACGTCACAAAGAAGGTGACACGGAAGCGAACATCACCAGCGCAGTGCGCGACTTCCTAATCGAGACGAAGCTCGCTAACGCGCATGAAATTAACGAGGAAATCCCTCCCGCTGACGCCTCACGCCGCGCGGTTGACCTCGAAACCCTCGGAACATTCGTCGAGATTAAGCGGCGCGTGAACGGCTCTCGTCGGGGATTCAATCCCGATCCCGAAGCAGTTAGACAACTCGACGAGTATCTTGCGGCATCAGAGAAGGCAGGCAAGGGCGTCCGAACCGGCCTCCTCACCGACGGCAAATATTGGCTCCTGCGTTGGCCCAACGCCGGCGAGCCGAACACACGTCGCCCATATGCGTTCGTCCTTGAAAGCGCAGATCGTTGGTTCGTTCTCTTTGAGTGGCTGCGTGACGAGGTGCTTGAGGCGTTCGAAAACCTGCCGCCAGAGCGCGAGGAGGTTGCATCCCATTTCGGACCGCGTAGTCCCTTGTATGCACGAGAGATTTCCTACCTTGACGCCATTTTTGCGCAATACAAAGAGCACGAAACGCTCAAGATTAAGCGTCGCTTGTGGTTCGACCTACTGCGCACCGCATTGGGAGAGATCGCGCGTGACGAAATGGCGATGGACAGTCTCTTCGTGCGACACACCTACTTGTCGGCGATCATCGGCATGGTCGTACAAGCTGGGTTTGGCATCGACATTCGGGCGATCGCCGAAGAAGATCCCTCCGATCTAATCCACGGCCGCGAATTCCGCAACAAAACCGGTCTGCAAGGTGTCCTCGAATCGGACTTCTTTGTCTGGTTGACAGAAGTGGGCGGGGATGATCTGCTTCGCGCCATGGCTCGCCGAGTCGACCGTTTTGATTGGCTGGAAGGTGGCACACCCAACGACATCGCCGCCATACTCTACGAAACCGTCATCCCTCCCGAGGAGCGGCGGACGCTCGGCGAGTACTACACGCCGCAATGGCTGGCGAGGACGATGACGAAGGAGATCGTCGACGATCCTCTCGATCAACGCGTCCTCGATCCTGCATGCGGATCCGGAACGTTCCTTGCCGAAGCGGTGACGCATTACATCGCCGCGGCGCGTCGAGAAAATGTCGATTCGTCGGAGATCTTCACTGGTTTGCGCAACTCCGTGGTTGGGATTGACGTGCATCCCGTTGCTGTACACCTCGCACGTGCCTCGTACGCCCTCGCAGCTCGCGAAGCCATCCAAGACGCTGCATACACGCAAGTGTCGATACCGGTCTACCTCGGCGACGCGTTGCAGTTGCGGTTCCGCAGTGGCGATATGTTTGCATCGAAGTCGATAACCATCGAGGTTGGCGACGAACTCAACACTGAGCTTGTGTTCCCGCGCAATCTCGTCAAGCGCGCCGGCAAGTTCGATTCTTTGATGAGCGAGATCGCCGAGTTGATCGAAGTTGGGCAGGACCCGACCAATGCTCTAAATCATCGCGTAGTTCAAGACACGGGAGAACGCTCGATTCTTGAGGAGACCATCCACAAGATGCAACGTCTGCACGACGTCGGCAGCAACCATATCTGGGCTTACTACACGCGCAACATGGTGCGGCCGGTCGCGCTGGCCGAGGAAAAGGTCGACGTCATCATCGGCAACCCGCCTTGGTTGAACTACCGCAACACTACCGACGCTCTGCGGGAAGCACTGGAAGATCAAAGCAAGAACCTCTACGACATCTGGCAGGGTGGTCGATACGCGACGCATCAAGATATCGCAGGTCTATTCTTCACGCGCTGCGTTGATCTCTACCTGAGGCAAGGCGGTGCCATCGGCATGGTGATGCCACACAGCGCGCTACAAGCAGGCCAGTACGCGAAATGGCGATCTGGAACCTGGCGCGGACGCCGCGGATCACAGGGACCATGCGTTGACCTCCAGCACAAGACTGCGTGGGACCTCGAGCGTTTGGAACCCAATACCTTCTTTCCGATACCGGCGTCAGTAGTTTTTGCACTCAACAACGGCATCGACGGCACGGGACACCCATTGGGCAACACCGTCGAGCGTTGGCTAGGTCAACCCGGCAGCGACAACGTCGAACGTCGCGTTTCTGCCATCACCGACGAATATCGCGAGGCAGAGAGTGTCTACTCGGAGCATTCGCGTCAAGGCGCGAGCATCGTGCCAAGGCGACTGTTCTTCGTCGACGAGATCGAAAACAAGACACTCATTCGGCGGAATAACTCGATCACCGTCAATCCCCGCATCTCATCCCAGGACAAAGCCCCATGGAATGCCGTAAACCTCAGGAGGATTACCAACGAGACGATCGAACGTGAGCACGTTTTCGAGGTTTATCTGGGAGAAACCGTAGTCCCCTATGGTCTGATGCCGCCGCTACTGGCACTGTTGCCTGTGAAACAAGGGGATGGTGAGATCTACAGGGACGCCTCTGACCAAGACAAGATCGACTACGCTCACTTGATGAAGCTGATGCGCTTCCGGTGGCAAAAGATAGATGAGATTTGGGAAGCAAACAAATCTCCCAACAACCGTCTGAGTCTTCTCGGTCAAATCGATTATTACGGCAAACTCACCTCACAACTAACGTGGCAGAATGACGCAGGCGAACGGCCCATCCGCATCGTGTACGGTGCGGCGGGTCGACCCACAGCCGCTCGCGTCGAATCGGACGAAGGCATTATCGAATCCAAGCTGTTCTGGGTGACATGCCAAACGGTATACGAAGCCCAGTATCTGCTTGCGTTGATCAATAGCAACCAGCTCGAATCGCGAGTCTATCCCCTAATGTCGAAAGGCCAATACGGTGCCCGCGACCTGCAAAAACACCTTTGGCGGTTACCGATTCCCGAGTTCGATGCCGATGATCCGCTACACCGCGAGCTTTCCGAGGCTGGCGCGAACACCGAGACTGAAGTCAAAAGGCTTCTTTCAGGTCTCCAAGAAGAACGAAACGACGACCTCACCTACCGCATCGCCCGCCGCGAAATCCGCGCATGGCTAAGCCAAAACGCAACCGCGCAGGAGATTGAGCACATGGTTGGGGAGTTGTTGGCTTGATGGTTGCAGGGATAAAACTTGATGGTTGCAGGGATAAAAACGGAACGATATCTCCACCGACATTGTTCGCCGCAGAGCTCGTGAACTGCCCCTCGCCATGTGTCGGTTAGCGTCGCTTCGATCGGCGGCGGTTTCGCCCGTTTCGGTCAATCAAAAACCACCAAGCTGATCCGCCGACGAACATCAGGCCTGCCAACAGGAAATTTGCGGAGGGGATGCTTGCGGATTCCAGGTGTGCTTGGACAACCTTTAGGACCACGAACGCGATCAAACCAGACAAAGCAATGACTAGGCTCGGCATGGCATGTGCTCCTAGTCCTGGTTTTCATTCTTGCTGGTTCGTCATGTCTATTCGGAAGACGCAGCACCGAAAAGTCAGCTATGCCAGCGTTTGTCTTCAGGAAATTGAACTGACGGGTTCAAAAGCGACTAAGCCATCGTGCTACGGCGTTTAATCCACTTGAGAGAATTCGGCGTCGTGCAACGGGCTAGGCCGTTGCTCAACATGGTGTCAACAACCGATTTCTCGTCTTACTTTCTGGACGATAGCAAGAAAAACTACGGCACAAATCGCGACTGGTGCTACCACGCCGACAATCCCGGATTGAACCTGCGCAGCATATTCCGGGTCGTTGATCAATGAATCGACGAATGAATATAGTCCGTGAAGTACTACGGCGACAATCGTCATGGTTACCACGACACCAAATACGACGAGGAAAGGTTTGACGTTGTCAACCTTCAATGCGACTCGCGACTTGCGGCGCGTTCGACGATCCCTTCGTTGTTTCATGATTCGATTATAGATCGCTGATTTCCCGCCCATCGCAGTTCGGGACGCCAGTGCTACCCTATCGATATCCGATGTCCCTCTTCACCCGGAGCCAAGATTGATGACCAAGAAGGCACTGATTACAGATTACGTGTGGCCGAACATCGACGTGGAGAGTGAGGTGTTGCGGAACGCTGGCGTCGAGCCGGTGGTGGCTCCAGATGCTTCTGAAGAGACGCTGGCGGAACTGGCGACTGATGCCGGCATCATCATGTTCTGTTTCGCTCAGGTAACCGAGAAGGTATTGCGAGCGGCGGAGAAGTGCGTCGTGGCATCTCGGTATGGTATTGGCGTTGACAATGTCGATATCGCTACAGCGACGGAGCTGGGGATCGTCGTTACGAATGTCCCCGACTACTGCATGGACGAGGTTACCGACCATGCCATCGGGATGATCCTCGCTCTCAACCGTCGTTTCAAACCGCACAATCGCACCATCCTTGACGACGGTTGGCACAGTGTAACTCTCGATCAACCGATGCATCGGACGCGCGGTGCTACGTTCGGCATACTCGGTTTCGGACGCATTGGTCGTTCGATCGCCGCCAAGATCGTCGGCTTCGGCATGCACGTCATCGCGTACGATCCGCTCATCGAACCGGGACAAACTATCGACGACGTAGAGGTCGTCTCATTTGAGGAAGTTTTGGCACGCTCCGAATTCATCACGGTTCACACGCCGTTGACGCCTGAAACCGAGGCAATGATCGGTGCCAACGAGCTTTCGATGATGAAACCGGGATCAATCATCGTCAACTGCGCGCGCGGTGGCATCATCGACGAGTACGCCCTTGCCGACGCCATAGAAAGCGGACACATCGCCGGTGCCGGACTTGACGTCCTCGAACCGGCCCCTCCGGCACACGACCATCCACTCCTCAACTTGCCGAATGTAATCATCACTCCGCACACAGCGTTCTTCTCGCAGGCGTCGACGATTGAGTTGGAGCGAAGGACTGCGGAGGAGGCTGTGCGGGTGCTGAACGGACAAAGACCGGTCAATCTGATTAACCCGGATGTCGTCGGCAAGGCTCGCAACGGCATCTGAGCAACTGAGGTCGCATCACATCGATTGGCCGCGCGCGCCGCGCTCCGGTCGCTTTTGCGTCTCGTCCGCGTCCGAGATCACTCAATAACCACACGCGTGAATTGAAGCTTGGGTTGTTTCGGGATTAGAAGCCCCAAACTCGCGCAGCCGTCTTGCCCATTACCCACTCGAGTTCTCCATCGCCAGCAAACGCCGGGTGGTGCTTCACCCCATTCAATGCATTGGCATAACCTTCCCGACCCGCGCATGGCGGAAAGTCACTGCCCCACATCATTCGCTCTACACCAAACGCTTCCTTAGCCATTTCGAACAGCGGTGGAATGTCGCCGAAATCCAACTCCGGGAGTAATCGAGGCGGACGTTTGCAGATCTCGCCCAAACCGGGAACCTTGATGGTCGTGTTATCTCGCTTGGCGAGTTGCAGTGCCTTCTCGTACGCGACCCATGGCGGATCCGCGTGACCGACGCCGGCGAGATGTTCTATGACGACATGCGTGTCAGGGCAATCGTCCAAAATGCGAGCGAAATCGTCTGACGCAAACCGTTGATCATCGCCCAAACTGCTGACGACCAATCCCAACTCCCCCGCTAATCGCCAGATCTCGGCCGCGCTACAGTTGGCAAACTCACCGTCTGGCGCGATGCGAACTCCCGCTGCGCCTTGCTCTGCCAAAGTGGTCAAGTCGCCGAGCGGGTCATCAGATTCCGGATCGACTAGCACGACTACCTTGAATCGACCACCTCGTTGCGCGGCTTCGTCGAAGAGGTAACTGTTGTCGTACGTGCCACCGTGCTGAATCAGAACCGCGTGGTCGACACCGTTCTGGTCCATCTCGAATTCGAGCGTCTCGATCGGTTCGAACCAGTTCCGCCCGGCGTGGCAGTGAGTATCGATGATCAACTTATTGGTTCCTTACTAGGCGCGATCTGATACGACGCCATACGATCTATTCGCTCCTAAGATCGCAATGCCGGAATACGCGCTGTGCTCAGGTCGCAATTGCCATATCGGGAGTTCCGACACCCGAGCCTTCGCTGAGAACGAGATCGTCGATCTGCTGCTTGACATCTGCTGGCATCTCCCAATCGCCACCGATATTGTCTGCTACCTCGGAAGCCTTCACCATGCCACAGAGTGCGACGGTAACGCTTACGTTTGCCAGCACCCACGCGATGGCGAGTTGGGCAACTGTCTTCCCGTGATCCGCGGCGATGGACTTCAACTTCTCGACGACGGCGATGTTACGAGCAAGATGCTCCTGACCAAATGACGCTAACCCGAAGTTCGCCCCGTTCGCACGCCAGTCGTTCTCACCGAACGCGTGGTCCGATGTCCAGGTGCCGGTCAGCAATCCATGTGCAAGCGTGCCGTACGCCATGATGCCCATACCATTCGATTTGACGAACGGAATTACCTCCGACTCGGGTCGACGATCGAAGATGTGGTAACCGATCTGGTCAGTAACGATGGGGCTGTACTTGAGGCATTCCGCCATCATCGACGTATCGAAGTTGGACACACCTGTGTGCCGGATTTTGCCGGCAGTTTTCGCATCCTCAAGTGCCCGCATCGGTTCTTCGAAACTGCGGGTGTGATCAGGCCAATGGATGAGGAACAAATCGATGTAATCGGTGTCTAGACGCGCCAGGCTTTCGTCGATGCTTCGGAGTAACGTGTTGCGGTCGCTAATCGAGACTGTTGCCGCCGTTCGGTCGGGATTGTCACGCACCCACTCACGGCCACCCTTGGTAACAAGTACGATCTCCTTGCGGAACTGCTTAATCGCTTGTCCCATCAGCTTCTCGCCGTAACCCCAACCATAAACCGCCGCCGTGTCGAAGAGAGTTACGCCTAAATCGTATGACCTGTGCGCCGCGGCGATCGCTTCGTCATCGTCGAAATCCCCATACTGTCCCCGTCCCATCGGCCAACCGCCGAATCCGATGACCGAAGAAACCAACCCCGAATCGCCGAACGTTCTCTTGCGCATAACTACCTCCGTAGACAATCTGAGCGAATCATATCAGCGACAATGCGATGCGCTCGAAGTTCGGCGACCCGTGAAGTCGCAAGCTTTCGAACGACGACATAATGGATTTCGAAAACGCTGAATCGTTAATCAGACTAGCTGCACCTTGCCGTCTGGGGAAACAGCGGAAACGTCACCGGTTCCGAGGAATGCGCCGGCCGCGATTTTCGCGGTCAGAGATTCACCCGCATCCAGTCTGCGTGCAGATCCGTTTTCGATGGCTTGTTTTAGGCCGCCGTTGTCCCAACTCGTGCACGGCTCTAAGCCGACGTTGTAGCACCGACCGTACCACGGATATCCCCAACCGCCGCCTAGGTTGCGCCAGTACCAAAGGTACTTGAATACATCCGTTGGAAACGACACGGCGAAACCAACCGATGACTCCTTGTTGTGCACCGCGTACCAGCCTTCTGGCATCTCCGCGAAGTAAGCCATGTCGAGGGATCGGTCCGATTTGGGCGGCATCTCGCGGAAATCGATTTCGGTGCCATCGGAAGCCGACGCGTAAGGCCAATCTGTCTCCGCTCCGAGTGCGAGTTTTTGAGTATCCACGAACGCCTCGGGATGCGTGAGTATCTTGCAATCCGGCACATAGAGCTTGCAGCGATCGGACAGGAACGGCGGACCGATGGCGATGTGCTCAAGCCACACGATGTCGACAGGTTCTTCGCCTTCGTTTTTAACGGTTTTGGTCAGCTCGAGCGCGGAACTGTCTACGCGCAGTGTCATCGTCTTGTCGACCGAAACGGGCATTCTCACGCCCTTGGAGCGGAAGTTGACGGCGACGCAATCTTCAGAGTCTTCGACGATGGTTGTGTCCCACGGCAGATTGTTCAATTCGGCGTGCAGTCCGAACTCGGCACCGTAAACCTCGTCAGGATATCCACCGTGCGGTACGACAGTCTGCCAACCACCTTCGTAGTAATCGAGCCACATGCCTTGGGTCGAACCGCTGGACGGCACAAATTTGCGAGGATCTCGCACTCCCCAAGGCGACCGCCACATGAATTCAGTATCGGTCGATTTGTGCACGAACGAGTAGATGTCCGCGCCTTTATCCGCCAATACAACGACGCGGATGTGCGAATTTTCCATCACCACCGTTTTCAACCCGCGGTATGTCCACGAATCGGATACACGGCAACCGGAGGTTCGTTCATCTTGGTAGTGCATTTGCGTCTCTTCCTTGCCTACGAATCTGGCAGTGTGATCAGATGTTTGGCGACACCATGATCCTGTACACATCCTTAATTGGCCGAGCCATCCTCTCGAAACCTTCTTCAATGACGCGATCGAGCGGTATGACTTCGGAGATTAGGTCGTGCACTAAGATCTTGCCCTGCGAAATCAGATCTACCGCCCGTTCCATGTCGCCGGCCGATGCTCCGACGGATCCAATGACTTTGCGCTCCGGCATCACGATTTCATTGAAGTTGAACTCTAGAGCATCCGAATAGATGCCAACCAAGACAGTAGTGCCATTACGTCGCGTCCAACGAATTGCCTGTCCAGGCGTAGTTCGCGCTCCCGCGGTCTCCACGACAACATCTGCACCCAGTCCGCCTGTCAATTCCAGCACCCGTTGATCTGCGTTATCGTCTGAGGAGTCGACGGCCGCGATCGCCCCCAACTTCTTCGCCAAATCGAGACTTTCTTGACGGATGTCGGCGGCGATCACTCGCGCTCCCTTCGCCGTCAACGCTTGCATCGTGAGCAACCCAACGGTGCCGCAGCCGATGACCACGGCTACTTCTCCCTTGCGGGCACCAGACCTATCTGCGGCGTGAACCCCAACAGTGGTCGGCTCGATGAGCGGTGCTTCGCGATCGGAGATGTTGTCGGGCAGTTTGATGAGATTGCGGGTCGGCCAAACCATGTACTCTGCCAATCCGCCGTCGGACCCAAATCCGGCGTTCGTCATATCCTCGCATCCAGACTCCATGCCGGACTCGCACCAAGTACATTCACCGCAGGTCAGGACATTGTTCACCATCACTCGGTCGCCGACCGCCAAATCACTGGTACCGGGACCTAGAGTTTCGACGTGACCCGATGATTCGTGGCCGATCACCTTGGGATCGGTCGGGCGCGATCGACCAGAACCATGTTGCCAGCGTTCGATGTCGGTCGCGCAAATCGACGCGTACGTGATACGAATTCTCGCTTCACCGGATTGCGGTTGCGGAATCGGGATGTCCTCAAGCCGAATGTCGTGCGGTCCGTGAAAGCGAAGGGCCTTCATTGCTTGGGTACCTCCAAACTTAACCGGCAAAGAGCGTGACCAAACGGGGTTTCAACCGGCGATGTCTGAGTTCGGAGCCGCAAGTATGCGATAGACATCCTTGTCCGGTTCAAGCATCCGCTCAAATCCGTCTTCGATGATTCGATCCAGCGGGACTACGGTTGTGATGAGGTCTTTGACCCGAATCTTGCCTTGCGAAACCAATCTCACCGCCGCGGCCATGTCCCCAGGGGAAGCGGCAACAGAGCCGATGACCGTTCTCTGGAATCCGACTATCTCATTGAAGTCAAGTTGCGGCGTCGCAGAGTAGATTCCTACCAACACGGTTATCCCTCCCGACCGTGTCCAGTTAATCGCCATGCGTGGGGTCTCGGAAGCTCCTGCAGTCTCTACGACGATGTCTGGACCGATACCTTCGGTCAGTTGAAGGAGTCGATCATGCGCGTCCTCATCTCTTGAGTTGATGGTGTCATCGGCACCGAGGCTCTTTGCCAATGCGATGCTCGATTCACGGATGTCAACCGCGATCACGCGTGCGCCTGCTGCGACGAATGCCTGCACCGTCAGAAGACCGACCGTGCCGCAACCGATCACGGCGACGTTGTCGCCAACCTTGACGCCGGATCTGCGCGCAGCATGCACAGCCACTGAGGTCGGTTCGAGCAAAGGTGCCTCGCGGTCCGAGATGTTGTCCGGCAGCTTAATCAATGCGTTTGCCGGCCATACCATGAACTCTTCCAATCCGCCGTTCGCCATGAGACCTGCGCAACAGAGTTGAGGACACGTCGGCTGTTCGCCGCGCAGACACCAAAAACACAGTCCGCAGGTGATGACGTCGTTCACCACAACACGGTCGCCAACCTCTAAACCGTTGGCATCTTCACTCAACTTGTCGACGTATCCGGCTGCCTCGTGCCCAAGAACTATCGGCAGCTCTTGACCAGAAATCGGATGCGGACCGTCGGACTGGGCGAACAGTGGACCGTACTGCCACTCCTCGATGTCGGTCGCACAGATCGAAGAGTAGGACACCTTGATGCGTGCCTCCCCCAGTCCGGGTTCGGGCACCGGGATGTCGTCGAGTCTGATGTCCTTGTTGCCGTGTAGTCGCAGTGCCTTCATGATGCCGAAATTGTCGCACACGGCACGCGCTTCGGCAATCTGCTTCAACGCAAGGCGGATAGAATATCCCGAGAGTTACGTGTAGCTACTAAGGACGCCCAAGCCATGAGACCACCGGCGAAGATTACCCGCATCGAGGTAACCCAGTTCGAGCATGAACTCGAAAACGTCAGCAAGGATTACAACACCTTCAATATGGTGTACGAAGGTGGCTCGGTCCTCCAGAGCGGAGGTTCCGTTCTGACAATCCACACCGATCAAGGAGTGGTTGGAGAATACCCGGGTGCCTCCGGAAACGCGCTCGCCGACATCCGCACCGTTGCACCGTATCTGATCGGCAAGGATGCGATGCAGCGCGAGGTGCACTACAACGCCATGAAGCGTGGATTGCGACACACCGCCGCACTCGGACTTGGGGTCGTTGATATCTGCCTTTGGGACATCGCCGGCAAGATCTACGAAGAGCCTCTGTTCCAGCTGTTAGGGGGCGAACGCAAACCGTTGCCAGCTTACGCTTCGACGCTGCACGGAGATGAGAATGGCGGTTTGACGACGCCGCAGGATTTCGCCGATTTTGCGGTCGCTTGCAAGGAGATGGGTTACCCTGCATTCAAGATCCACGGTTGGGGGTTAGCCGGGGAGAACATCCAGCGCGAGGTTGACAATGTTTTGGCAGTCCGCGACGCTGTCGGTCCGAACATGGACCTCATGATCGATCCGGCGAACGAGGTGAAGAACTTCGGTGACACGTTACGGCTTGGCAAGGCTTGCGACGAAGCGCAGTTCTTCTGGTGGGAAGACGTGATGATGGATGGTGGCGTGTCGACGTTCGTCCACCGCAAACTTCGGGAGCTAATCAAGACGCCGCTGCTGCAAACTGAGCACATCCGAATGCCCGAACAGCACATGAACTTCGTCATCGCAGATGGCACCGACTATGTCCGCGTAGGAGCACATGAAGACGGTGGAATCACGGGTGCGATGAAGATTTTCCATGCTTGCGAAAGTGTCGGGCTCGACGTCGAAACGCACGGACCGGGGCCAGTTCATCGCCATCTCATGTCAGCGGTACGCAACACCAACTACTACGAACTCGGTTTGGTGCACCCGAACGTCCGCACCACGAAAGCACCGGTTTACGTCAACTACTCCGATGATCTCGATGCGATCGACGAAAACGGTTGCGTAATCGCACCAACGGGCCCCGGCATCGGCGTCCCTCTAGATTGGGACTGGATCAACGCACACAAGACAGGCACCACGGTTCTCGCCGAGATCTAACGTCGGAGTCCAATCCGGGATGCGTTAGGCGTTGGCGCGATTAGTTGACGCTAACGCGCTGAGACTGCGCCATCAGCATTGATGGCCGATACGCCCTTTTCGCTTTCGAAGATTGTGGCGCGCACTGTGCTACTACGCGACTCGCCGGCACCGAACACCAACGACGTCGGATCGTCGCTTCCCGGTTCTGGCAAACCGCTGGGCAAACTCGTGAACGGTTCGAGACCAACGTTGTATGTGCGCATGTACCACGGATATCCGCTGTGGCCGCCGAACACCTGCCAGTACCAGAGATACCTGAAGATCTCGCTGTCCCAACGGAGTCCGAATCCCACGCCACGATCCGGATTCGTGACTGCGTACCAACCGTCAATCAAGTTGGTGAAAGAAAGATAGTCGACTAGTCGATCCGTTTTGGGCGGGAAAACTCTCAATTCTACCGTTGTACCGTCCGGAGCAACCGCGCTTGGCCAAGTACCGGATTGGTCTGGCATGAGACGAGAGCGAGGTGGCACTTCGCCATCCGGCGATGCGGGAACGATGAAGTTGCCGCCTGCGAAGTCGAGGATGCAGTTCGGAGTGAGGAATGGTTCGCCCAAAGCAACGTGCTGTCCCCACTGCACGGGCGCGGGCTCTTCCGCCTCATTGACCAAAGTGTCGGTAATCGTCACAGTCGGGGAACCGCTTTCGAGGGTCACGACCTTCTCGATCCAAAACGGTGTCCTCACGGCACGCACCGAGAACTTCGCCGAAACGCGGTCGGTAGTGTCCTCAATGACCTGCGCGTCCCACGGCATCATGTTCGTCTCATTATGTTGACCGATCTCTGCCCCCATGTAGTCTTGGGAGAACCCGCCGGTCGGCGCGATCGTGTTCCAACCGCCGATGTAAAGGTCATGGAATATTCCTTCGCCCCATCCTGTGGACGGCACCCACAGTGATTGGTTGCGGATGCTCCAAGGTGTGCGCCACATGAATTCGGTGTCGCTTGGTTTGTGCGTCATCTCAAAGATGTCAGCACCTTTGTCTGCGACGATGCTCAACCGCAGCAACTCGTTCTCCATCACCACCATTTTCAGGCCGCGGTAGGTCCATGCATCAGAGATACGACAGCCGTGAGTGCGTTCATCCGTGTAGTGCATAGTAGGTTTTTCGGTTGTCTGGGTCGTTAACTTGCCTCAACCAGAACCGACTGAGCGCGCATTTTAGTCTATCCGTAACTTCCGCCCGCGACCTGTAGCAGATTGTTCGAGCACTTCGTTTGACGTTGCCAGCCATCCTGATTGTGGTCGCGGCGTCTCTTGCGCACGCTTCGTGGAATCTCATGGTCCGGCGTGCGACGCGTCCGGCGGTAACGACCGCACTGATGGCTGTCGCCTCCGCCGTTTGCGTCCTACCTCTCGCCGCCTTTCTCTTGATGACCGATTTCCCAAGTTCGACCGGTTGGATGTTCATCGCGGCGACCATCGTATTGCACATCTGGTACTTCGCAACGCTCGGATACGCCTACAACACGGGTGAGTTGTCCATTGTTTACCCAGTGGCTAGGGGTTTTGGCTTGGCAATTATCCCGATCCTCGGAGTTTTCGTCATTGGCGAGACGATGTCGTGGGTCGCGGTCGTTGGTGCCGTCTCGATTGTGTCTGGCATCATCGGCGTAATGCTGTCTGACGTCAAGGAGATCGCCATCAAGCGTCGATTGATATCAGTGCTCGAAGTCATCAGTTTGCGCTCCAGCATCGAACTGACCAAACCAGCAATCAAACCGGCGTGGACTTTGGCACTCTTGACGGGACTGGTCATCGGGATATATTCCGTCGTTGATGCCCAAGGCGTGAAACACGTGCAACCGGCGTTGTACATGTTTTTCCTGCAACTCGGCGGCGGTGCCGGGATGATGGCGATTCAGTCTCGAATTGAATCCCGCGCCGCGTTCATTAACGAAGCTCGCAAGCATTGGAGGATTATCCTCGTCGGAGGTATCCTGCAGTTCGCCGCATACACTCTCGTGCTGACCGCCCTCACCTTCTCTCCAGTCTCGTACGTCGGACCATTCCGAGAAGTCGCGATCCTGTTCGGCGTAATCTACGGTGCCGTCGTGCTCAAAGAGAGAGTGACACTCTTGCGTGCCTGTGGTGCCGTGTTAATCGCGGCTGGCGGAGCGGCCATCGCGCTGGCACCATGATCCACCAATCAAAGGCTTCTCTAACCAAATCGCGATGGCGAATGGTCCATCAACTTTTGACGCAGCCTTTTCCATTCGGGGATGATGCTCGCCACTTCCTGCCAGAATGCTGACGAGTGGTCCATCACCTTGATGTGCGAAAGTTCATGGACCACAACGTAGTCGATCAACTCGTCGTCCAGCATAGTCAATCGCCAGTTGTAGTTGATGGATCCTTTGTTGCTGCAGCTACCCCAACGCTTTCGGGCGTTGCTTACCTTGACTGCGGACGGTTGAACGCCCATCACTGAGGCGAACCTCTGCGTTCGCGAGGTGAGATGGTCGATTGCCTCTCTTCGGTACCAGTCGACGAGCACTTCCTTGACCGTGTGGGACAAATTGTCCACTCCAACGCCGGCAGGAATCGTCACGAAGATGGTGCAGCCTTCGAGCGATTTGGCGATCGTCGGCGTGATGATCGGTGAGGATTCGGTTGGTTTTCGAACCTCAACCTGAACCTGCAGCTGACGACCGCGGAATGAAAGTTCGCCGCCTTTGCTCCAGTCTGCGCCAGATTGCGAAGCCGAGACCTTCTCGAGATGCTTCAGCAACCAATCGCTTCGGCGCAGGATGAAGTCCTCAACGTCTCGGATCAACATCGCATGCGGTACCAGCACTTTGACGCCGATGTCAGGATCTACCTGAAGCTGGATCGTCTTGCGACGCCGCCTACTGCGTTGGAGCACGTAGTTGACGCGTTCGCCATCAATGGTGATTGAGTGTTGCTCGCTCCTCCTAGAGGCCATCTTCAAGTCTCGTAACTTCGGCCCAGTGAGATAGCGAGGACGACTTCAACTCCGATAGCGATCAACGAGTGATCTGAAAGTCTCGAATATTGGTGGAGACGGGGGAGAGTCGAACTCCCCGTCCAGAAAGTTTCCCGTCAAAGCGTCTACGTGTGTAGCCATTGGCTTCACTTGCCGAAACTGGGCGCGCCATTGGCAAACGTTCCAGGAACGGCTGTCGGTTGTCTTAGGGCATGCTACCGACGTTGCACACCAGCACCCCAGCTATTCGGCACCTGACAAAGATCGCTGGGATTGATCAATCTCAGACGTCGCAACTGAATTAAGCAGTTGCGAGGGCGACTTCTCGTTCGCCGTTTGTGTTTTTGCCCGTTTTAACGTGGGCGGACACCACGACACGCAACTTAGCGGTACGCTCCCTGTCGAATCCACTCGTCCCCAACTACTCATATGATAATCGGTGCGAACTAATCGGACGCCGGCAGGCATCATGGACTTGATCCGGCATGCGGCATCGCATCTGAAACCCGTACAGTCCAAACCCCAACCTTCTCAGCACCTGAATCGCAATGGATGAACGTCTAGAACTGACCCGCCAGAATTGGAACGAGCGCACCCCGATCCACTTCGAATCGGATTTCTATGACGTGCCCGGATTTCTCGCTGGCAAGATCTCGCTCACCAGCATCGAAATCGACGAGATGGGTTCGGTTGAAGGCAAGTCGCTACTCCATCTCCAGTGCCACTTCGGCATGGACACGATGTCGTGGGCGCGTCTAGGCGCGCGGGCGACGGGAGTAGACATCTCGGACGTTGCCATCGACAAGGCGAGGTATCTGAACACCGAACTCGGTCTTGACGTACGCTTCATTCGATCCAACCTCTACGACCTGCCGCGGGTCCTTGACGAGCAGTTCGATATCGTCTACACTGCCATCGGAGCCATCTGTTGGTTGCCTGATCTCACTCAATGGGCGAAGCTGATACGGAGATACCTCAAACCCGGAGGGAAGTTCTACATCCTTGACGGACATCCAAGCAGCCACGTCTTCGAACCGGTACAGGATGCGGCTGGGAAGCACGAGTTGAAACTCGCCTATTCCTACTTCCCAGACGATGCAGGGTTGTACGACGCAGGCGAACGCCACACATATGCAGGATCTCAGTTGATTACGACCCCTGTTTACGAGTGGCAGCATAGCCTTGCCGAAATCGTCAACTCGCTGGTCCAAGCCGGATTGACGATCCAGCAACTCAACGAGTTCCCCTTCGCGGCGTTCCAGGCATATCCGAACATGAGAAAAGGCGATGACGGGTGGTGGCGGTTGGACCAGCACCACGGATCGGTGCCGTTCATGTTCTCGATAAAAGCGACGAAGTGAGAGTCGCGTCTTATCTGGTCAGCAGCTCGTAGGTACGGTATAGCGACATGACTGACACGTCGTAGTCGACTAAACGCGAAACCAACATCGCAATCGCTGCGGCTACTACGATCCCGATGACGAACGCAGTCGCGATTCTGGAATCTGGCGCGCGCACGAATCTCGACCTTACAACTGGCGCGCCGAATGCCGACAGCGTGTCCGCCACTTGCAATTGACGCCGCGGACCGACGAACCACGCCATCGCCGCACCTGCTATCAACCCGCCCAAATGAGCTCCTTGGTCGATGACTGGGATGAATAGTCCGCTGAGTACATTGATTCCGATAATGATCCCGATATTGAGGATTAAGGAGTTTGCAGCAACGCCGATCTCGCGCCGGTTTTTGATCGCGAACACGGCGAAGGCTCCGATGATGCCGAAGATCGCACCGCTTGCACCCACGCTGAGTACCGGGGAAACGAGATAGCTCGCGGCGACACCACAGACGCCGGCAACCAAGTAGGTTGCGAGGAACGCCTTGGTCCCGAATTCGAACTCCAAACGAGGACCAAAGATTACGAGTGCAAAGGTGTTCGCACCCAAATGCATGAATCCGGCGTGAAGAAACATCGGCACTACCAATCGATGCCAATCACCATCCTGAACTGCCGGGCCAAATTTCGCACCCCAGCGGTAAAGATTGATAGAGCTCTCAGATCCGCCCGTCAACATCAACAGGGCGAACACGATGACGTTTATGGCGACGAGACTCGAGGTTGCCGGACTGCGCGTAATCGTGTCGCGCAACCAGTTCGAAAACGATTGATTGGTTTCGAATAAATTCCGCATCAAGCAACAGGTCGTTTCATGTCGTTTCTTGCGATCCCGTTCAACTGACCACCTAAAGGAGATTGTAAGTTCCCTCGATGCTGTTACTTGCATAAAGGGTTTCGCGGGGATTGCTCCGCGAACCGCAGGTCGTCGCCGAAACGTTGCGCGATCTGTTCTGATGCAGAGCCAATTCTCCGGTCACAGTTATATGATCTTTGGTGAGAACGTTGATTCACGTTTTATTTGGTTTTGAAACTCACGCACTATTGTCAAGATAAGTTGAATCGTCGCAGCTGTTGCCGCCGCCAAACACCAGGGAGACATTCGAATGGCCATAGAAATAGTCGAGGTAGACATTCAAGAGATGCGGCGTGCCGCTCTAATC
Source organism: Dehalococcoidia bacterium (assembly GCA_965221625.1). Lineage (GTDB taxonomy): Bacteria > Chloroflexota > Dehalococcoidia > Lucifugimonadales > Lucifugimonadaceae > Bin127. The sequence continues at coordinate 1,506,858 of OZ244903.1, read as the reverse complement.
GGTCGGGCAAAGAGTCCGGCGATGAAAGAGCTTTACCGCAGCATTTTCTCGCTCAAACCTGGCGAAGCGCGGGCGGCCGTCGCTGATGATGGTGAAGACCTCATTCAACTCCGAAACATGATCAATCTATGCGCAACGCGCACAGGGATCGATCTTCAAATCGTCATTGATCGTGTTGCCGGGCGCGTACTTTACACGCCGAAACCGACCGATCAATCCGGCCATACCATTATCGATTCCACTTCCTCGCGTCGGACTCCTGAAGACAAGGCGGCACAGGAAGGGCGACGCGACATCATCAGAGCCGCTGCGTTGCATTTGGGTCGACAGAACCCTGAAATCAGTGCAAGAGAAGTCGTCGACTACTTGGCGGTTACCAAGGACGCGTTGAACATCGCCCGACCTACCACCGCAGTCGCCGCAGTCATGCGCAACATGGACGAGTTCAAGCGTATCGACCGCAGTCGGTTCGCGTACGTCGGCGGTTAGCTCAGACCATTGGTCGGCTGGCCGCGCCGAATTGTTGGCGCAATGTCACCAATCAACGAGCTTGGAGCACGTCTAACGGCGGTACTTGATCAATGATCCGCCTGTCCGCGGCCATTGAGAACAACCGATCCAGTGCGGCCTTACCTTCTTCACCCATGTCTACGGTGTCGTCGTTCACGTACATCCGCACGAATCGGCGACCATCCTCTCGATCGATTCCGCGACCGAATCCCAGAGCGTAATCCAAAGCGTCGTCCTCGTTGGCGTGAGCGTGTTCAATCGAGGATTTCAACGCATCGGCAATCCGTTGACAGACGTCGTCGCCGAGCGAACGGTTGACTACGTCTAGGCCCAGCGGTATCGGCAAACCCGTCGTGTCGAACCAGCGTTTGCCAAGGTCGATGATCGCCTTGAAACCTCGCTGCTCGAACAGTATCTGACCTTCATGCAATAGGATACCGGCATCCGCTTCGCCAGACTTGACAGCACCTTCGACATCGTCGAAATCTAGAAAAATAGGATCGAAATCATCGGGGCCGAAAATCTGAAACAACATCCAGGATGTAGTGAACTCACCCGGTACCGCGATTTTGCATCCCTGCAATCCGCCTTCATCCAAATCTTCGCGTGCGGTGACCAAAACGGGACCGTAGTTGCGACCTACCGACGCGCCACATGACATGATGCGGTACTTGTCAGCTATCTTCGGGTAATGTGCAGCGGAAATTGCCGTTACGGGAAGCTCACCACTTTCGGCAAGCACGTTCAGCGATTGGATGTCGGCCATGTGATGCCCAACTTCATAGCCCGAAATCTCTACGATTCCCTTCGCCAACGCGTAGAACATGAACGCGTCATCTGCGTCCGGACTGTGTCCAAAAACGATAGATTTTGCTTCAGTCAACTCAAAACTCCTGCACTTGTCCGAAGTCCAGATTCTTCACCATATAGATGCACTCTTCGCTCCAGAACTCGCGTGATCCGCTGTTCGAAGCGACAATGCCGGAGAGCGTGAAGTTCGGGACGCGTACTTTAACGAAACCTAGTCGTTCGTACAAACGGATTGCGCCACGGTTGTTGATGCCAACCGACAATCCAATGGATTGACAGCGTCGGGCGGCGGCGGTCATCGCCATCTCGGCGATAATTCGGGCACCGATGCCGCGTGATCTCAACTCGCGCCGAACCCACAGGTCTTCGACATATGGACGTACCTCACTCAGGAACTGCTTTGGTGGACCGGTCGGTCCGTCCCAATAGATCATGCCGTGGCCCACAGGTGCGCCATCAATCCAAGCGATTAGGTATTCGAGTTTACCTTCGCTTTGCAGTCCTAGGCGCGTCGTGTGAGTACCCAGATCGCGCGCAGGATTCAACTCCCTGCTAACGATTGCCAGATCATCTTGCGTCAATGAACGCACTTCGACGATGTGCGAAACATCGCTCGGTAACTGTGCCGCGGCATTCAGCCTGCCAGCGAGCCGCGCGATTACGTTTAATCCCGATCGAATCATGCCACCGGTGCCGCGGCCGGCACCGAAACCCCGCGCTCGAATTCGCGCACGATCTCGTAGTTGGTCAAGCGCTGCGCCGGTCGGAAGCCGGCTTCTGAGATTAATGTCCTGACCTCTTCTTCGGTCGTTCGGTTGTAGAAACCAGCCGCCAGCATCACGTTCTCGTCAAACAAAGTACCACCGAAGTCGTCTGCACCGAATTGCAACGCCATCTGCCCCGTCTTCCGTCCTTCGGAGAACCACGAAGCTTGGATGTGAGGAACGTTGTCGAGGAAGATCCTGCTCAACGCGATGATCCTCAGGTAGCGATTCGGTCCCGCCTCAGATTCGACTTGCTTGCTCAAAGCTGTGTTTTCACGTTTATACGACCAAGGTATAAAGGCAGTAAACCCGCCTTCGTTACTCGAGTTAGCATCCGCCAAGTTTTGCACGTCGCGTATGTGCTCAAGCGTCTCAACCACCTCTTCTTCTGATTCGACGTGGCCGTACATCATCGTTGCGGTTGTCTTGAAACCGACTTCGTGAGCTGCCTCGTGAATCTCAGTCCACTGCGCCCACGAATCCTTCGGCGCAAAGCGCGACACTATCTCCTTGACCCGGTTGCTCAATATCTCTGAACCGCCGCCCGGCATCGTCCGTTGTCCGGCATCCCAGAGATCCTGCATCACCTCGCGAGGCGATTTGCCTGATACGTCGCACATCTGCCAAATCTCGGGCGCCGACCAGTAGTGCGGCATGACGCTTGGATACCGATGGACCGTCTCGCGCACCATATCCAAGTAGTAATCGTAAGGCAACGAATCGTTCAATCCGCCCTGCATCAACACGGTCGTCACCCCTTTGTCCGCAGCGCGCCCCACCTTCTCCATGATTTGCTCTATCGAATAGGTATAGGCAGATGGATCTTCGGGGTCGGTGCGGTAGAAGGCACAGAATGAGCAATATGCGTCACAGAGATTCGTGTAGTTGAGATTGGTGTCAATCACGTACGTCACGCGATCAGGGACGTTATGAACGTTCTTGACGTGCGTAGCCAACGGAGCTAGATCAAGCAACTGGGCGTCTCGCAGAAGGTACAAACCTTCATCGAAGTCGATTCGCTCGCCGCCGAATATCTTTTCCCGGATCTGTCCTATCATGCGTCGATTCTCACTTCGGGATTGTAGTTCGCTTACTTCGATACGGCATCACAGGAGGTCGCCACTGCGGCAAAGTCGACAGTCGGCTTTTGAATTCGGCAACAGCTGCTTCTTCCTGATCGCCCAACTCGTATGTGAACGAATTGATGTAATCCAAGGCGTCCGATCGAGGCATTCCAGGAATGCGTTCGCGTCTCGCAATTTCTGCCACACTCTTGATGCCTCGGGCAAATGACGTATGCAAGGCCAGATTAAACTTGCCGATCCGTAGGTCTCCCAAATCCGAGCGAACCACCCATCGCGCAAAAACGAAAGGCAAACCCGTCAACTGTTCCCACTCCCAAGATAGATCGTAGACGAACGGCCAATCATGCCCTTGATAAACCTTCCTCAGTGCCTTGTCGCCGATCAACAGACATGCGGCGCAATCGTCGTCAGGACCTCTCAGATCGACGTCGCCAGCAATCCAGCGATCCCGCAACAAGACTCGCAAAAGTTGCACCGACGTTGCGGTATCCGGCGTTACCGCAATCGATTCGCCGCTCAGGTTCTTAGCCGGCACCTTACTGAAAAGTAGTACGCTGTACGCCCTCCCATCGGTTGCCACACCAAGCGTTCCATGTTCAACAGTATCCGACATTCTCAACACTTCGAAGATGGGCAACGGCCCGGCGTCCAACTCCCCACTGCGCATCGCCGCAGCCATATTGCGAGGCGGCAACTCAATCAGTTCGAAATTATGTCTGTCAAAACCTTCGTAAAAGACCGCAGAGTTCAGATAAGGCATGTACCCGATGCGCAATCGAGGTGCCTCCAAGCTCTCAGTTGTAGACCGCAATCTCGTTGTAAAGCGCGTCGCGCTCGATTGCGATGCGTCCAGCGTCTGTGATCGACTCAACCATGCTGCGACGTGCGATTCCCGCCGGCGAATCGGCCAATGCGGCGTGTGCGATGCGTTCCTTGCCGATGGTGCCGTCGAGGTCGTTCGCACCGAAGTTCAAACCGATTCCTGCGGTAGCCTCGCCGAGCATCACCCAGTAGCTCTTGATCGCCATCACGTTATCAAGGATGAGACGCGATGTCGCCAACATCTTCAGATCGTCCAACGGCGGCGTGTGCCGGGGACGCAACCTCGTATGACCGACTTGGTATTCGAGCGGGATCAAAGCCAAGAACCCATGCGTCTCGTCTTGCAGTTCACGAAGCAGTAGCAAATGGTCGATGCGCTCTCGGAACGTTTCGACGTGGCCGTAAAGGATGGTGCAATTGCTCTTGATGCCCATGCCGTGGGCAATTCGATGGATCTCTAACCAGCGATCCGCCTTCGCCTTCCCCGGGAGAAGCAATCGATGGATACGGTCAGAAAACACCTCTGCCCCGCCGCCTGGCATTGACGAAAGTCCGGCCTCCTTGAAGATCGCCAGCGATTCTTCGGGTGGAACCTTCCAGCGACGCCAGAAATAGTCGATCTCTGAAGCCGTAAACGCTTTGATTTGAACGTCAGGCCGGGCGTTGTGCAGCTCTCGGATCATCTCAACATAAAACTCAAACGGCCAGGTCGGATGGTGCCCGCCGACGACGTGGAGTTCCCGGATGTCGTCGTCAAGATGCGCCAACATCTCATCCATCGACATCTCGTACGCACCTTCAGCACCGGGTTTCTTCGCATAGTCGCAGAACTTGCACGACAGAACACAGATGTTCGTCGGGTTCAGGTGTCGATTGAGGACGAAGTAGACTTTGTCGCCGGAAACCCGACGTTTAGCGAAGTCTGCCATTAATCCAACGGTTGAGAAATCCTCGGATTCAAGCAAGTCAACGCCGTCTTCGGCTGTAAGCCTTTCGTCAAGTTGCACCTTCTCCCAGATCGGCTCGAGTTTCGGATCGGAGATGTGGAGATCTGGGATCTCATCGTTCGAGAGCGCGTCGCTTTTGATCGCAGTTGCTAATGCCATATCAACAGTGCCTTCGCATCCGCGGCACCAAGCCCGTCATTGCGAGCTTTAGAACCGTCTCAACTTCTATTTTCAATCATCGCGCAAGTCGGCGCATCGCAAGACGCCAGTTACGCATCGCAAATCACGTGTCGGGGTATCATGAGCTGACAGCGACCAACTCCCGTTTCGCCGGACGAATCCGCAATGCCTCGTATTGGTGCTAGTCCATAGACGCAAAGGGCAACATCCGTAATGACCGAAGTTCCTTCCACGACCCGTCAACGCATCGACAAACTCTACGAGCACCTCGAGGAAATGTCGGATCATCAAGTCGGCTATCCGACAAATCAGACGTTCGACTACGAGGTCTTGAAGCCGTTCTTGAAGTTCGTCATCAACAACGTCGGCGATCCATTTCACGACAGCCTATATCGCGTCAACTCGCACGACATCGAGCGCGAAGTCATCACCACATTTGCCAATCTGATGCGCCACTCACCTGAAGAAACATGGGGTTACGTCACAAACGGGGGTACTGAGGGCAATATGTACGGGCTTTACATCGCTCGCGAGCTCTTTCCCGAAGGCATCGTCTACTTTTCTCAGGACACGCACTACAGCGTCCGCAAAAACCTCCGTGTTCTCAACTACCGAAACATCATGATCCGAAGTCTCGACAACGGCGAGGTCGATTACGAGGATCTGCGCGAGACAATACGTATCAATCGCCACTTGCCCGTTGTCATCATGGCGAACATCGGCACCACGATGAAAGGTGCCGTCGACGATCTCGGAAAGATCGGCGAAATCCTAGATGAATTTGCGGTCTCTGCACGTTACATCCACTGCGACGCCGCACTGAGCGGCATGATCCTACCTTTTGTCGATGATCCGCAACCTTTCGGCTTCGATGCCGGGATCGACTCGATCGCCATTAGCGGTCACAAGATGATTGGTTCGCCTATCCCCAGCGGCGTGGTGCTCACCAAGAGCGACTACGTTACGCGCATTTCGAGGTCCATCGAATACGTCGGCGTGATGGACACCACGCTGACCGGTTCACGAAATGCGATCACGCCGTTGATGCTGTGGTACGCATTCCAAAAATACGGCATAGAAGGGTTTAGGAGCATAGTCCACGAATGCATCGAGGTTGCTCAGTATGCGGTTGCCCGATTCAACGATGCTGGATTGCACGCTTGGCGCAACAAGAACTCGATCACAGCCGTTATCCCGCGCCCCTCGGACCCCGTGGTCCGCAAATGGCAGCTTGCGCCTTACGAAGATATCGCCCACATCATCACCATGCCGCACGTAACGCGCGATAAGGTCGACAACGTTCTCGCCGATTGCGTTGCCAACCCTCGCACATGAAGTCCATCGTCGGAGGAACTCTGCAATGAAACGAATCACGATCGACGTCCAAAACGAGGTCGGAGTAATCGCCCGAATCACCGGCATCCTCGCCGACAACGACATCAATATCCGCAATCTCAACACGGAGTTGATGGATGAAGACGGCATGGTTTTCATCACAACAGAAGATGAGGATCACGACAAAGCCCTCTGGTGGCTCGCCGACGCCGGTTTCAAGGCTATGACTGAAGAAACGCTGATCATCAGCATGCCGGACCAACCCGGTGCTCTCGCCAAAGTAGCCGAAAAATTCCGCGACCACAACATCAATATTCTCAGCATTCACATCGTCCATCGCATCCACGGCGACACCTTCATTTCGGTCAGCACCGACGACCAAGATAAAGCCCGCGAACTCTTCCGAGACCAGTTGGTCAGCTATCCCGATTTACCGAGGAGTTGAACACTTCGGTCATTCAACCGAAGTATTCGCCCCAACGTCGGTCTACCAACCGAACGATATCGGGATCCATCTCCAGAGGTTTCTGATACCCCGCCTTCCAAGTCGCGTCTATGCCCATCACTCCGCTGTAGACGGGAGTGATGCCGACAAACTTCTGGTCAGTGAAAACGACGTCCTGTGCACAATCGAATCGGGTGAAAATTCCCCAAATCAACTCGACATCGTCGTCAATATTCACGTCGTCGGAGATCAAGACTATCGACTTGAGTCTGGATGCGCGCGGATCGCCGACCGCTTTTTCCACGAGTGCGCGTGAACCTGTGAATCCTCGCTTCACACGCAACACAAGCAGGTTGTCCGCAACCAAACGATGCGACAGAATTGACGGCGACCAAGACACGGGATCGAAGTCCAACTGAGGACCGTCAATCACGTCTGGCTCATGACCGTATCCGGTAGCGTCGAGGATCATCTTCGATCCGTGCTCAAACGCGTCGCCGGTGAAATCCAAGGTGTCTTGTGCGGTGCGCGCCAGCAATCTGAAGTTGGATTCCACCCGGAAGTTGCGAGATATTGCGCGTGCGACCGCGCAAATGTCCGCCGGATCGGTCGCGGCGTCTACCAAGATTAGTACCTTGGTGAGCGACAGCTGGCCTTCTCCGAGGATTCCGAACGCAGTCTTCATCTGTTCGCGCGAGTAGCGGCTCTCCACAGACACGACAAGCAGATTATGGAAACCTGCTTCGTAGTACGACCAAAGACTCCTGACCTCTTTCCGCATCAACCTGATAAGAGGTCCAGTCGCCATCTGAGCCGCGTCTCCCAAGGCACGATCCTCCTGCGGCGGTTTTCCAACGACGGTTGCAGGATAAACGGGATTGCGCTTGCGCGTGATCGCGTTGACGTGGAATATCGGGAAATCTGCGGCACCAGAATAGTGCCCGAAATGGTCGCCGAATGGACCCTCCAATCGACGTTCACCGGGCAGCAGTTGTCCCTCAACGATGAACTCTGCATCGGCCGGGACGCGTACCCCCACCGTCTTTCCTTTCGTCATCGGAGTCGGTCGACCGCGCAGAACTCCTGCGAAGGTTGCTTCGTCGATTCCCTCGGGCAGCGGGACGATGGCCGACAAGATCAGGGCAGGATCCCCGCCGAGAGCGACAGCCATGTCGAAACTCCGCAACTCTCGCTCCGCTTGTTGGTGTTGGAACGCGCCGCCTTTCTGTATCTGCATGTGCATCCCGGTAGTCCGTTCGTCGTACACCTGCATGCGGTAGACACCCATGTTGTGTGCACCTGTGTTCGGGTCACGGCTGCGAACCAAGGGCAAAGTAATAAATCTTCCGCCATCCTCTGGCCAACACTTCAGAATTGGCATCGTCGACAGATCAGGATTCGTGTCGACAATCCGCTGAACCGGCGGACGAATCGATCGTCCTGGTCGAACATTCAGAAGATTCCATGCGGGTTTGCGATTTCGCCAAAGTGCCGCGACCGACGGAGGATTGACGTCTTCGAGAAACGAGATCAGTTCGCTGCCGATCTGCTCAGGATGCCGTCCCAGTCCGATCTCAATTCTCTCCATCGTTCCAAGCAAGTTCACGACGAGAGGGAATGAAGCACCTTCGACGTTCTCGAACAACACCGCGGGGCCGCCGTCTCCCACCAATCGAGTCGCGACCTCGGTAACCTCAAGTTCAGCACTGACCGGAACCGAGACTCGTTTCAGCAAGTCGCGCCGCTCCAAAACGCGCATGAAATCTTGCATGTCGGTGAACGACATCGCGTTAACCATCAACTTCCGCGCCAGGCGAGCATCAGTGAATCGTCTGCGCCGAGGTGATGCAGAATGCGACCGGCTACCATGTCAACTAGATCGTCAATAGACTCCGGATGGTGATAAAAACCAGGTGATCCCGGCAGGACGATCGCCCCGGCCTCAGTGACAGCTGTCATGTTGCGGAGGTGCACAAGGCTCAACGGCGTCTCACGGGTTACCAACACCAGTTTGCGTCGCTCTTTCAATGAAACGTCGGCGGCGCGCTCCAACAATCCGTTGGAGATGCCGTTGGCGATGCGCGCCAATGTGCCGCCGCTGCATGGCACGACTACCATCGCGTCAACTTTGCATGATCCGCTGGCGATATCCGCGCCGACGTTTGAAGGATGGTGCCAAGTAAATCCCGCACGCGTTTCCAACTCACACTCCAACCACCCGGATAACACGCGAATGTCCTCTCGAGATCTCCCTTCCAACTCGAGCCCACACTCGACCGCCAAAACTTTGGCGCCGGACGACGTGACGATGAGATCAAGTTCGCAATCAGAGAGCACCAATGATTGCAAGACTCGCCGGGCGTATGGTGCGCCGCTTGCTCCGGAGATGCCTACAATGTAGCGTGCCACGCCATCATCCGCCAATCGTCTGGTCTGCGATTACGAACGCGGCAAATACCACCGAGATGACGCCGTTCATCGTGAAGAACGCCGTGTCTAGCTTCGTCAGATCAGTCTCCCTAACCAGCGAGTGCTCGTACGCAAGCAAGATTCCGACAGCCGCTACGCCCAACCATGCGATGATGCCGGCGGTGGCGACCGCGAGCGCAACGGCAAGTATGAGCAGTGTCGCCACGTGTAACGCACGAGAGATCGTGATGGCGTTGCCGATCCCGAATCTCGCCGGGATCGAATGCAGACCGTGCGCGCGATCAAAGTCGACGTCTGCGATGGCGTAGAGGATGTCGAAACTCGACACCCACAACATGGCGGACAAGCCAAGCACAACAAACTCTAACGGCATCATCCCGGTCATCGCGATCGCGACTGCCGGTGGGACAATGACGTAAACAGCACCGATCCCGAAATGGGCTAACCAAGTGAATCGTTTTAGGTAGGGATAGACGAAGGCGACTGCGATGGGGATGGGTGAGAGCCACAACGCTAGTTGGTGGAGTTGCCAAGCGGAAACGACGAATATCACCGTCGAAACCGCCATGTAGCCCCACACCTCAGGTTTGCCGATGATTCCGCGAGGTAGTGCCCTATCGGCAGTTCGGGGGTTGCGTCGGTCAATCTCCGCATCAACGAGACGGTTCGCCGCCATCGCAAACGTCCGAAGCGATACCATCGCTACGATTACCCAAGCCAAGAGCATCCAATCTGGCCAACCTTCATAGGCCAAGAATGCCGATGCAACCGCGAAGGGAAGCGCGAAGATCGAGTGCTCAAACTTGATGGTCTCGAAGAAGATTCGCAGGCGGTTGAATGGTCGCAGCACCATCCTGGAGCCGGCACCGAGATCTGTTCGCATCCTAGAGTGCACAGAAACAAATTCCTTCATTTCGGATTCTATCCTTGCCCTTTTGAACGATCCCGTGACCGCAGGCGTGGGCCCGTGACCGCAGGCGTGGGCCCGTGACCGCAGGCGTGGGCCCGTGACCGCAAGCGTGGGCGAGGTAGGCTAACCGCGGCTACGCGCGTTCAAACTCGCGCGCCAGTGCGTCTGAGGAAAGTAGGAGCATTGTCGGACGTCCGTGCGGGCACGATTGTGGATGCTCGCATGCCTGAAGTCCCGAAACAATCCTCTCGCAGCTCTCGAGGCTCAGCGAGTCTCCAGCTCGCACCGCGGCGTGACATGCCATCGTCGCCAATAGGCGTTCCGACCACGGCATGTCTCGGGAACCACGTTGCGACACGTCAGGCAAAGTCAAATCATCAAGGACGCGGAACAACGCGCCTTCAACGCCCGAAGTTTCTCTTGCGACGCGGTCTGCCAACAGTTGCGGCACTGCGCGGACTATCATCGAATCGCCGCCGAACGGTTCAATCGCCCACCCGGCGTCAGCAAACCACTGCGCGCCTTCACTGTACACCTCTGCCCGTTGAGGCGACAGATCGACGACGTGCGGCGAAAGGAGCAACTGCGATTCTGACGCTTTCTGCGCCTGCTTAGCCTTGACCTCCTCGAATTTGACCCGTTCATGGGCGGCGTGTTGATCAATCAAAAACACGCCGTTCGGCGATTCGGCGACGATGTACGTTGAACGAACCTGACCCAGAACGCGCAACTCGGGAAGAACGTCTCGGTGACGGGCACTTGGTGGCGGAGTGCCATTACAACCCGAAGCACTCGATGTGCTTGGTACCGATGCAGAATCGACGATGGTCGGATCAATCGCGGTTCGATCGTCGTACTCTCCGTCCGCGCTGACCGACTCGTCAGGATCGCCAACGGCACCCGAGAATTCTGAGGGGTTGTCCAGATTCCTTGCACCGAACGTCCCCTCAAGCGACGTCGTCAAGGACGACGCAATTCGAGAATTGGAGAATTGTCGAACTGGCGCATGGCTACCAAGCGAGTCTCGCACAGCCTTTTCGATGACGGAAAACACCAAACCTTCGCGCCTGAATCGAACCTCCGTCTTCTGCGGGTGCACGTTGACGTCGACGTCTTCATGCGGAACTTCGGCTTTGATCAGTGCCATCGGAAATCGACGTTCTGGTAGGAATCCTTGATATCCTCGCTCGACCGCGAGAACTAGACGATATGACTGCACCAATCTGCCGTTTACTGCGATCGTGATGTTCGTGCGGCGTCCGAAATGCACTTCGGGCATGGCTAAAGCCCCAGCAACCCGGAAGGATGCGCCAAGCGTCGCATCAAGATTCACCAGACTCGCAAGTGTCTTGACCCGATGCACCACCGCGAGGGCCGACGTATCATCGAAATCGCCCGCCGTATGCAACCGCACCGCGCCGTCGATTGTTAACCGAAACTTGACGTCGCTGCGGATTAACGCCAGTTGCCCAACGAGCGATGCGATCCTTGAGCTTTCCGACGCCTCGCTACCCAAAAACTTGCGTCTGGCCGGGAGGTTTCGGAAGAGTTGACGAACTGCAATCGACGTACCTATCGGTGCCCCCGCTGCCAAGACTTGCGCTTCGGAACCGAATACTACGTTGCATTCGGCTGCACGGTCTGACTCAACGTGTCTGGAGATCGCAGTTACGTCTGCGACTGCGGCGACCGACGGTAAAGCTTCCCCTCTGAATCCAAGCGTGGGTATCGCAAGTAGGTCGCTGGATTCGTCGACCTTGCTCGTCGCGAATCGCTCGAAGGCGAGTGCCAACTCCTCCTCAGGGATGCCGTGTCCGTCGTCAACGACGCGGATCAGTCGCATTCCGCCGCCTTCAATCTCGATGTCGATGCGACTTGCGCCGGCATCGAGCGAGTTTTCTACCAACTCCTTGACTACCGAAACTGGTCTTTCGACAACTTCGCCCGCAGCAACGCGCGACGCGAGAGCATCGGGCATCACCTTGATTGGCATCGCTAGACGGACCTCCCGGCACTGTCACAAGAACACGATCATGTGGCGAGCCATCGCCAACTGACTCAAGGTTAATCCCACCGACGGAGTCAACTGCACTGACCATGCGAAAACCTAGAGAATCAGCACAGTCGGTCTCAGCCCAAAGTTGCTACAACCTGCGGATTCGGGGTGTCAACAACCACGCCAGCAAAACGCTGATGGTCAGAACAAAACCCGCCACGCCAAACGCAGTTTGGACACTGGTTTGCTCCGCCAGAAATCCTAGCGGTATGGCACCCAACGGACGAAGACCGAAGTTAAGCATGTACAGACCCATGACCCGACCTCGGAACTCGTCCTCGGACTGCTCCATCAGTAGTGCAGAGTTGAGCGCGCGTCGGCCCGAGTCGCCAACCCCTAGCATCACCATAGCGAACGCACCGATCACCAAAACGCCGATGAAGGTCGATGCCAACATCGCGATCGCCGATATTCCGGTGGCCACCAACAGCACGATCCCTCGTCTCATGTTCTCTGTCAATCCGGCAATGAACAATGAACCCGAAAGTGCACCAACGCCGATCATGCTCATTAAGATGCCCAACTCCGTCGGTCCGCCGCCGAACACTACCTCCACCTGCGCAGGCATAAGTGAGCGGAACGACATAGAAGTCATCGTCGTTGCCAGGACCAAGAGCATAAGAATGAGGATCGTCTTGTTCTGCGCCGAGTAGGCTAGTCCGCCCCAGACGGCGCGCAACATCGGCTCGTTGATGCGACGTTTCTTCGCCGTCGCCGGACGTTTCACCTTGACGAATCCGGTCAGGACGAATGCCGTGAACATCAATCCGCTGATTGCGAAATAGGTTGCGCCGGCTCCGAAAAACGCATAGACCAATCCGCCTATGCCAGGTGCTGACAGCGTCATCAACGCCATCCCACTGGCATTCAGTGCCACCGCATTGGTTACTTCGTTGTCCTCTACCAGTTGCGGGATGATCGAGTTGCGTGCCGGCATCATGAACGACCAACACACTCCTTGCAAAAGAGCCGCCCCAAGTAGAATCCAGACGTTAATCAGCTCCAAGACGACCGTTACGCCTACAGCACCCGCCCCTAAACTGACGAACAGTTGGCTGAACTGAATCATCTTCTTGCGATCCAATCGGTCGGCGAGAGTTCCGCCAAAGAGTCCGAATAGAAGTATCGGCGGCGCGAAACCAGAGCCGACAATCGCCACCATGAAGGTGTCGCCAGTCAGTTCCCACGCCAGCTGTCCGCGCGCCAACATCTGCATGTTCATGCCAGCCATCAGCGCGATCAGGCTCAACCAGAAACTCCGGTAAGTCGGATTCCCCAATGAATGGAAGGTGCGGTTGAAGTAGGCCTTACTGTTGCTCCGTAGACGTGCGGACGGCAATCGCCTCACCGGGCGGGTAATGCTCGATCGTATGTCGTCTAACGCCATATTCGTTCATCCGTCGCAACGCCACTACCGAGCGTCACAATTCCGGCTGACTGACCAATCGCCGATTGAGGCAAGATCCAAACGGGAACGCAATCAGAGTATTCGCGCCGACGAGCGGTTACAAGCGTCTAATGCGCGGCGTCAAAATCCACGACAACACGACACTCACCGCCAACACTATACCTGCTAATGCAATTGCGGTTTCGATGTTGGTCTGCTCCGCCAGGATGCCTAGTGGTATCGCCCCGATTGGAGTCAAGCCGAAGTTCAACATGTAAATCCCCATCACCCGTCCTCGATGCTCCTCGTCGGATTGCTCCATTAGCAACGAAGCATTCAAGGAGCGTCTTCCGGCGTCGCCCAAACCCAACAGCGTCATCGCCAACATCGCAACAACGAAGACTGTGATGAACGTCGACATGAGAATCGCAACGGCCGACAATCCGGTGGCGGCCAACAACACCACGCCGCGACGGACGTTTTCTGTCAAGCCGGCAACGAAAAGGGAACCAAGCAGCGCGCCGACCCCGATCATGCTCATCAAGATCCCTAACTCCTGGGCACCGCCTCCAAATATCAGATCCACCTGCGCCGGCATCAACGAGCGGAACGACATTGACGTCATCGTGGTCGCTAGCAAGAGCATGAATAGCAACAAGATAGTCTTGTTACGCGCCGAATAGCGTAATCCTTCCCAAACGGCATTCAACACACGTTCCTGTTGTCTCTTGTTCGCCGTTGCATCGTGCAACACCTCGACGCCGCCCATCAACAGGAATGCGACGAGCATCAATCCTGAAATAACGAAGTAAGTGAAATCCGGACCGAGTGTTGCATACGCGATACCACCGAGGCCGGGACCGGATAGCGTCATCAGTGCCATGCCGGATGCGCTCAAAGCGATGGCATTGGTTACCTCGTTCTTGCCTACCAACTGCGGGATGATCGATTGCCGCGCCGGCATCATGAAAGACCAACCGATCCCTTGCGCAAAAGCCGCAACAAGAAGCACCCACACCGACACGACTTCGAAGTAGATAGTTAAGCCAACAGAAAACGCGATCACGGTGATCGCTAGTTGACTGTACTGGATCATCCGCTTGCGGTTCCAGCGGTCGGCAAATGTCCCTCCAAAGACGGAGAAAAGCAGTATCGGCGGCGCAAATCCGGAGCCTACGAGCGCAACTTGAAACGTATCACCGGTGATTTCCCAAGCCAACTGTCCGCGTGCCAACATCTGCATGTTGACCCCCGCCATCAGGATGATCAGGCTGAACCAGAAACGACGGTAACCCGGGTTGTGCAGAGATTGGAAAGTTCGACGAAACACCCCGCGAGACCGCAACCGCACCTGAGTCGTCATGGCATGGGGCCTCAGATGTCTCGGTTGCCCTCTTTCAGTTTTCGCCATACACAACAATCCGCAATCCGCAAAGTCTACCACCGCTCCGGACTCGGCTTTGGCGTCAGCACCCCCGCTCCCGTGGCGGAACGCAAAGTGCCGACTCGCCCTTGGAAGCGACCAGACGCAGCCCTAGTTGTACGTCTACTTCAGGCGGCGGATTGAAGGGCTGACAATTACGAACATGACACCAGCCGCGATCAAAGCGGTTGCCATGCCGATCAGAGTTGTGGTAACTCCCACCAAGTCAACTAGAATGCCTATGGGGTAAGCGGCCAACGGTATCAAACCGAATGTCATCATTGTCAGGCTGGTCATCCGCGCCCGATACCTGGGGTTGGCCAGCTCGACGATCAGGGCTTGACCCAATGCCCAACGAATCGATTCGCCAAAACCTACACCTACGAACATGATCATGCCAACCCAATACCACGGCATTCCGCCAATCGCCAATATCGAGACCCCCGAGATGAGGGGAGACAACAGAATGACCCAACCTCGTCTTTGCCCGGCGCGCAAACTAGCAACGCCCATTGATGCCGCGATGCCACCTACACCGGCCATCATCGCCAACCAACCAACCTCACTCGGTTCCGAACCGTAGAGCTCCTTCGCGAACACCGGGACCAGCATCCTGAACGGCATCGACAGCATTGCGATCGCCACCGACTGGATGAGCAACACCAATATGACCCGATGTCCGATTGCGTACTTGAAACCCCGCACGATGTTGACGACCGGTGATTCCTTTTGTCCATTCGATTCCGGGTAGAGCTTGGGTATCAAACTCGTGAACGCCAAAGCCAAAACCATCATCGTTGTTACTACGAAGTAGACGCCTTCGGGTTCGATCAACTCGTAGAGAACTCCGCCCACCGCCGGTGCTGCCACGCTCATCGCCGTCATCGCCATCGCGTTCAATGCCATCGCGTTACCAATGAGCTCCTTGGGCACAATTTGCGACATCGCAGCCGTGCGTGCAGGAACCTGAAGTGCAAAAACACAGCCTTGCGCAGTCGATACGATCAGCAGGTGCCACCACTGAATGAGATCAGTCCAAATCAGCATCCCAACCGTCAACGCGAACATCGCATTGATTAGTTGCGACAACTGGATAAGCATGCGTCGCTCCACTCGGTCACCCAAGTAACCGCCGACTAGCGACATGATCAAGAGTCCCGGTGCCCATCCGATCGACACGAGTGCAGTCCTGACCACGTCTCCTGTCAAGTCATAGATGAGAATGCCGCGGGCCAACATGAGCATGTTGAATCCACCCATCGACAGGAACATCCCGATCCACATCATTCGGTAGTCGCGATGACTTAACGATTGGAAGGTTCGACCAATCACCGATGCGAAACGCCGAGGTTGCGGCGGCGCGACTGGGGATCCATCGAGTTCCGGTTGCTGGACCTCGTCGGCTTTAATCGCCATCTGCGCCTATCTCAACTTACGGGTGTTGGATTCACGCCTCGGCATCGATCGCGATGCCCGAAACTGCAACCCAAACTGTTGACACAGCGCGCGATCGATGCGGATGCACGTTGAGACAATGGGCTGAACCGGATCGGCACCATCGCGGCGAACCCGATGCGTGCCGTCGATGGCATCGGTGTTGTTCAAATGGGATACGCTGCGTCGCAAATGCCGGATGATTACGGCGTCATCGGTTTGATGAATTCCAGTATACGCCGCGCAACTTTAGAATCTGCTGATAGACAAGCTCACTTACTCACGGAGTTTTCATGTCCCTGAGCACTTTACCTGAACCGACGATTCGCGACATCTACGATGCGAAACGCAAGATTAGCCCTTACATCCTCCGCACCCCTCTGCGACGCGTACCAGGACTATCAGAGATGCTCGACGCGGATGTTTGGGTCAAACATGAGAACCTACAGAACCTCGGCGCATTCAAAATCCGCGGAGGCTTGAACCTCATTTCACGAACGTCCGAGGCGGAACGCGCACGCGGATTTATCACCGCGAGTTCGGGCAATCACGGGCAATCCATCGCATCGGCAGCTCAGCAATTTGGCGCAAATTGCACGATCGTAGTGCCAGTCGGTGCAAATCCGCTCAAGGTTGCATCCATGCGATCCATGGGTGCCGCTGTCATTGAACATGGACCGACCTTTGACGAGTCGCGAGAATATTCCGAGGTGCTGGCTCGCGAAGAAGGCATGCGCTATGTCCATCCCGCAAACGAACCGATGCTCGTCGCCGGCGTTGCGACTTACACGCTCGAGATCTATGAAGACCTTGACGAAATCGATTTCATCTTCGTCCCCGTAGGTGCTGGCAGTGGAGCTTGCGGTGCATCCGTCGTCACGCAAGCACTATCGCCGGCTACCAAAGTCGTCGGTTCGCAATCTGAAGCGGCACCTTCCGTACAACTTTCGTGGGAGAAGATGGAAGGTGAGACCGTCTCAGCACCGATGCGTACGGCGGCAGAAGGACTGGCAACCGGTTCGGCGTATGACTACCCGGTGGGCATGCTGCGCAAGTATCTCCACGATTTCGTACTTGTATCGGAAAGCGAGATCGAGAAGGCTGTAATCACGATGCTCTCATCGACGCGGACATTGGTCGAACACGCCGGTGCGACTTCCTTGGCGGCTGCGGAGAGATTGGCAGATCAGGTACGCGGCAAGCGAATTGTATTGATTGCAAGCGGCGCCAACATCACGCCTGAACAACTTCAAGGCATGCTTGAACGCAACGGTTGAAGGATCCTACTCTTCGGCGTGGATGCCGGCGATGTCGGCGTCAATCTTTTTGAGACGCAGGTAGTCTTCGCGGTAAAGGCAGTAGGCACGCTCTACGTACAGCTGGGCTAGCTCCGACGCCCGGGGAGTTTGCGACGACGCCGCGGCGATTATCTTACCAACCTCACGATTTGCCGGGAGATAGCGTCCTATTGCGTTTAGCTTCGCTTTCGAATCCGACACCTCCGTATCGTCACCGAAGTTTGCGGAATACTGCATCCGTCCCAATAGCTGAGTCAACTCAGCTAGCAGATCGGCCTCGTCCATACCGCCATACATCAAGTCATAGACCGATTCGTCTAAATCCCCATCGATGCCCAGATCTTCGTCGTCGCGACCGATGGCATCCGGTTCGCCGTGCGCTTGGGTGTAGAGACGACCGTATTCGACGCTGACTTCGTTGACTCGATCCATCATGTCGAATGCATCGCTCAGCGAGACGGTACCGCCGAACACCAGATCGTCGCCCCGTACATCGGCAATGCGTGATGCTTCTTCCCAATTGGCGAGACGTTCTGGTGCCGGCGGGAATGCAAAGGAAGATATCTCATCGGCCGACAGCTCGGCGACTTGCCCGGCGAGGAAAGGGGGCATGTACTTCGCGATGTCGAGCGGAATCGGGAGTATCACGATGTAGGTTACGGCGATCGCGTCGCGCTCCGTGCTGTCGCGGAAGTAGACGAGGGCGTGGCCGCTTGGGTTGGACGAAGAACCCCTATCGAATTCGAGCTGCAAGGAATTGTGCACCTAGGCGTAGCTTCTCGTACCGCCGACTTCAAGCATGCAGTGAACGGAGCCGAATATCGCTTATGCCAAAATGATAATCGTTGTTACGCGTCCGTTTGTCGACGAAGGGCGCAGTGAGGGCGAGTTCACGAAGGCGAATCGGACAGTCAATTGGGCATGTATGAGCGATTGCTCCGACCTTTGGTTTTCGCCTTAGAAGCGGAACAAAGTCATGCCCTCTCTGAAGCCGCTTTGCGTTTGCCCATCGTTTGGAAATCGGTTGGGAATAACGCAGAAATCGGACATCCTAAACTGGCCACCAACGTCGCCGGCATCCATTTGCCGTCGCCGATCGGTCTCGCTGCGGGTTACGATAAGAACTGCCGGGTTATGAAATCGATCCTTGACCTCGGATTCGGATTCGTGTGCGGCGGTACGGTTACCTTGGGCGAGCGTCTCGGCAACCCGAAACGGCGCATGGTCAGGTTACCGGAGCAGGAGGCACTTCTCAACTCAATGGGGTTCCCGGGAGAAGGCGTGCATCGCATACTGCCGAGGATCCGTCGTTTGGGCAGACGCAGGGGACAAATTCTAGTCAGCATCTCAGGGACGATTGAGGATGAAATCGTCGAGTGCTACCGCTTGGTCGCACCGTATGTGGCCGGCGTCGAGCTCAATATTTCGAGCCCAAACACCGCCGGATTGCGCGTTTTTCACGACCGCGGTCGACTCCGGAATTTGGTCGAATCAATCCGCAAAACTCGATCCATCGACGTCCCTCTACTCGTCAAACTACCGCCGTGGGCGAACGATTACGAAGAAAAACGCGACGCCCTCGCACTAATCGAAACCGCGGTCAGTGCCGGGGCGAACGGTCTTGTGATCGCCAACACGATACCAGTCGAGGATTCACGATTGGCCGTCGGCAAAGGTGGATTGAGCGGTACACCGTTGCTGGAGCACACAGGGAGGATGACCGCGGAGACTGTCGCGTTGGTTGGTAGACACGCCGATGTAGTTTCCTGCGGCGGCGTCTCCCAACCGCAGCACGCGTGGAACATGCTTGCGGCCGGCGCGTCAGCGGTCCAGCTCTACACTGCATTCGTCTACCGGGGTCCCGGCGTTGCTGCGAAACTCAATCGGGGATTGCTGAAGTTGATGGAGCGCGAGGGATTGGGCTCCGTTAGTGACATATCGGGCCAACCACCTTTCTAACCCGAAGTTTGATCGGAAATTCCCGCCAAAGTGAAGATTTCATTTCGATACGGCATCGCCGACTGGGTTCCCTGATTCGATGCGCAGATGGCACCTGCAGCCATTGCCAAATGGATGGCCGTCTCAAGGTTCGATCCTTCGCAAAGTGCCGCACCCAGTACGCCGGCGAAGGCATCTCCCGCCGCGACGGTAGCGACCGCGTCGACCTTGAACGCGTCGATGTGTCCCGTCAACCCATCGGAATTGACGTATACCCCTTCGTCGGCAAGTGTCACGATCGCGCATTTCGTGCCGAATCGTTCGCGGATACGCGCGCTCGCTTCATGCGCTGTCCGAACGTCGTTAACGTGGACGCCCGCCAACGCCTCGGCTTCCCAAGCATTTGGCGTCACGATGTCAGCAACCGCGTAGAAATCTGTTGGTATTCGCTCCGACGTACGCGCGGGCGCAGGGTCAAGCACCACCGGGACGCCGAGGTCTTTGGCCGCGCGCATCGCTTCGATGCTGCAAGTAATCGGTATCTCTTGCTGCACGAGTAACACTCCGGCTCGCGACAATGTTTTGATAGCAGCCGACGCTTCGATGGCACCGCATCGGCCATTGCCGCCGTAGACGGCATGCACGTAGTTCTCGCCATCGCGATCGATGAAGATGATCGCAACTCCAGTTTCGACTTCGCCGTCAATCGAAACGTCGTGCACATCGACACCTTCCGCCGACATCGCATTTCGCAGATCGTTGCCGAATACGTCGTCGCCGACCCGGCCAATCATCTTGACGCGGTAGTCGGATCCGCGCCTTGTGAACCTTGCTGCGGCTACCGATTGGTTGCCGGCTTTACCGCCGCCTGACGTGTACAAACCATCGCAGGTGAAAGTTTCTCCCGGACGAGCCAAACGCTCTGTTTCGACCAACAGATCCATATTGATGGCACCGAGAACGACCGTCGTCTTTCCGGATGCCGTTGGTATGCTGGATTCGGCGATGTTCTCAGACATTGGAATCGGCGATTGGATAATGGTTATTGTCCGATACGCGCACGGGGTAGCCGCCATCGCGTGGATTGGCGGCAGCGTTTTTCACACGTTGATTCTCAGGCCATTGACCGCCGTTTACCCGGATCGGATGGTCGACGCGCTGTCGCTCATCCGCCCAGCGTATCGCGAGATTATCGACATTGCCGTCGTCACGTTGGTCGTGTCAGGCATCATCCTCATGTTCTCGCGAATCCAAGGCAACACAGCGACCGTTGCTTGGGCGGTCGTATTGGCAGTCAAGATCGCCCTCGCCATGTGGATGTTGTACATCGTATGGCGAAGTCGGCGTACCCCAAAGGAGGCCGCGTTGGATCAAGGAATCATGTCGAGGACGCTCGGGTACAACGCGTTGCTTGCCCTCGGTTTAACCGTATTCTTGCTCGCCACAGTGCTCCGGGAGTTGGTTGAGGCGTCGCTGCGCTGACACTTGGCACATTGGCCGCTGATGCAACGCACGATCGGGTCCGATTGCCGTCCAATGACGCAATCGATCAGATCTTTTGGAACTTCCTGACGCGTTGACCTCTCTCAGGCGTACCGATCTCGGCGACGTACACACTGCCATGCGAATCGGTCCAGATGCCGTGCGCCGCACCTAGGATCTTCGCTTCGTCATCGCCCCGCCATCGAGTGACCAAATCGCCGTCCAACGTCCAGATTGACACGGCGCAGGTTCCGCCTTGCTCAGCCACGTACGCCAAACCATCGCGGAAGTGGATGTCGCCGGGCGATTGCACGTCAGTCCATTCATCAAGGTAGTTGCCGTCTCTGTCGAATACCTGGATTCTGCTGTTTTCTCGATCGCATCCATACACTCGGTCGTTTTCATCGACGCCCACGTTGTGGACTAGCGCAAACTCGCCCGGTCCGTTGCCTGGAACTCCCCAGTTCAACTCCAACTCACCGTCAGCGGAGAAGCGATGGATGCGACGGTTGCCGTAACCATCGGAGACGTAGATCTTGCCCTCGGAGTTGAGAGCGATGCCTGTAGGCGAGTTGAACGGATCACCGTGTCGACCGTCCCAAGTATTCGTCACCGCCGCCCAGTCGCGATTGCCCAGCTCCATCAGAATCTCGCCTGACTGCGCATGTTTCGTGACGATGTGCCGCTGCTTTTCGGAGAGCCAGATGTTGTCATCAGCGTCGATGTAGATACCATGCGGTTCACGGAAGAAAAACTCCGGTGCGACGCCCAACGTGAGGCCGTATCCCCAACTTCCCACCAATTCGCCATCGGTCGTCCACCACGTCACCGGATGCTGCTCCCGGGCGAACACCCAAACTCGATCTTTGGAGTCGACGGCGACGTCAGACGCCATTCCGAACTTCCAGCTCTCCGGCATCTTCGGCGGCCACTGCGGCACGACCTCGTATCTGTAATCACCATCACCGACAATCGTCATTGCGTCGTCTCCTCGCCCGTGGGCAGTGTGAACTTCGTTGCAACCTGTGAAGCATGTTACGCCAGAATCCCCAGCCGCGAACCTTTTCATGACGCCCGAGTCCGTTGCGGCTCGATGGCGGTCACGGTCTCGTCGACGACGACCTTCGAACCAGATGGCAAAATTGGGTCAGGACAACCTCTCGACCTCACGGTCGTCGAAACTGAACCCTTGAGGTTTCGTACGTAATCAACGCTTCTCATTCGGCTCAGAGAACTCGCACCAAATGCGCAAGATTTCACCATCGCCAACGCATGCCTGTTGAATCTCAAGATCCCACCAAACGTTTGGTGATTCTCGCAATCGATGACGCTTGGCGACAACTGAGGAGTGCGGTGAACCGACTCCGCAGCGACGAAATCGAAACACCGGGCGTCTGCGGCGAATGGTCGGTAAGTCAGACGCTTTGGCACATCTCCGCATGGGATGAGCTGCTGATCGAATCCTTGAACGACCCCATGCAAGAGCCAAGTCTCGACTCGACGGATCGACCAAAAGCGAACAACGACGCCGAACTCACGCCTGGGGAGGATGCGGATAGCTTCAACGCTGAAGCTATCGCCCAAATGGGAGACACGTCACCACGACAGGCGATCGAAAAGCTCGAAGCGACACATCGCCTACTCCGTGACGCACTCACTAACGCACCCGATGGCTATTTCCAAACTAGCCATGCCATGCGTCGCCCTATTGACGAATGGTCGCTGTTTCACTATGAGGAGCACACCGCTGATATCGCTGCCTGGGCCGATCAGCGCAACCCACCCCCTTCGGCGTAACGGCAGTCGACGCGCTCAGCGGCGCGCATTCGATTCGGGCGACGCCTTGTATCTAGATTGGTTCCCACTTTCGCAGACTGACAACTTCCCGAGGCGGGTTCAAGTTCGATCCTGTATTGGTGTACGAGACTTCGGCGATGTAGACTGCGCCGGACGAATCAGTTGCGATGCCGTGCGGCGCGATGAATTGATTGTGTCCTTCGCCGCCGTGGCTGTCCCCGAAGTTGTCGACCTCGTCCAGGTCGCCATCCAACACCACTACGCGCAACCCTAGATCGCGCACGCCAGCTTGCACCGGTGGTGCTCCTGCTTCAGCGACGTAGATTCGATCGTCTTCGCCGCACCCGTTCGATGAGGCGATTGGACGATGCATGTGCTTCTGACCAATGTAGTCGCCATCCAAACTGAAAATCTGCAGGCGGAAGTTCTCTCGGTCAGCGACGACGATGCGATCGTCACCAGCGAGGCAGATGTTGTGCGGCAAGCTGAATTGCCCTTCCAAAGGCCCGGGTTCACCCCACGACCTGATATGGTGGCCACCGGCATCGAACCTATGAACTCGCGAGTTGCCATATCCGTCGGATATGAAGATGTCGCCTGAGTCGGGGTGCACGACGATGTCGGTGGGCCGATTAAATGGATCGCCACCTTGCCATTCGGCAGGTTTGCCGCGCTCGCCCAACCTGAAAATCAACTCGCCAGACTTAGTTCGCTTGTCGACGAAGTGTCCTTCGTCGTCTGCCATGTACAAATTGTCATCGCCGTCAATGAAGATGCCGTGTGGGCGATCGAACTCGCCTTCACCCCAACTCTCGATGAAGTTGCCGTCGGCATCAAAGATCATCAACGGCCAGTTGCCGCGATTGAAAACGTAGACGCGATCCTCGGAGTCAACGGCCACCGACGTGGCTTCCTTGAATGACATCGGATGTGGCAGTTTCGCCCAATACGGAACTGGTTGATACGGCATTGACTTCCTTCCTTAGTCCAACAACATCAATTGATTCCGGGTACTGATGGTTCGCGTTACGAAAGCGAGCTCGTCATCTTCAACATCGACGCCACACTCGCATGCTTACGATCTCGCCCAACGGCGGTGCGTCCATACCACTGTTTTCCGGGCTAGAAAAGAAGTTTGTGTACGCCACTTCAGCAACGTAAACGTTTCCTCGACTATCGGTGCTGATGCCGTGCGGAGCGGTAAATTGATCGAGGCCCATGCCGGGTTGCGGGGCACCGAGTCGATGGAGCAACTCACCGTCTGGCGTCAAGACTGAAACCCGCGCGCCGAGGTTCGGAACTCCTCGTTGCACCGCGGGTTGGATCATCTCACCCACGTATATTCGGTCGTCGTCGCCCTTGCCCTGTGTAACTGACATCGGATGGTGGATGTGCCACTGTTCGACATACTCGCCTTCCGTCGTGAAAATTTGCAGTCGAAAGTTCTCGCGATCGGCGACGATCACCTTGTCGGTGCCCAGCATCGAGATGTTGTGCGGTAGGCTGAACTGACCGTCACCTGTTCCGGGTTCGCCCCAAGACTGCATGTGTTTGCCGTTGGGATCGAAACGGTGCACGCGGGAGTTTCCATAGCCGTCAGAGATGAACATCTCGCCGGTCTCAGTGTGAATTGCTACGTCAGTCGGCCGATTGAAGTGACCTCCGCCTTGCCACTCGCAAGGCTCACCAGGTGTACCCAGCGTGAACTGCTCGACTCCTTCTTGGTCGAACTTTCTGACGTAATGCCCGTCGTCGTCAACGACGTAGATATTGTCGTCACCGTCAATCTCAATGCCGTGCGGACGCGTCACCGTACCGTGCAACATCGTTCGGATGAGGTCGCCGTCCGAGTTGAAGACGCACAATGGGTCGGTTCCTCGGTTAAAGACATAGACGTTGTCTTTTGAGTCCACCGCGACGGAAGTCGCATCGCCGTGGAACGATGTGCCCATCGGGAGTCTGGGCCAACCGGCCACCGGTTCGAATTTTGTCCCAGCAGTTACCGCGTCACCCATCGTTGCATCTCCTTCGCATTCAACGCGCCGTGTCGCTTGCAGATTTTACTCGCTGAACGATTTCGCCGGGCAATCCTTGCCACATGATCGCAACTACGCTCGGGCACCTTCGAGCCACTCAGTCCATTTTGATGGCAACCACTGAACCATGTTGATGCCCGATTCGACGTCAGAAGTCATCAATTTGCCGGCATCATGCACCGCATCAACGACTCGTTCCATCGCCGCCACGACTTCAGGATGGTCGGCGTAGCCTGGGAATCCCATAGATTGTGCCAAGTCTTGCGGACCGAACGTGATCAGATCGATTCCTTCGACCTCCAAGATGTCGCCGATCGTTTCGACCGCGTGCTGTGTCTCAATCTGGATGGCTACGGTAACCTGCTCGTTGAAACTAGCCATGTAGTCAGCAGGCGAAAGCCCGGCCATCCCGTACTCACGACCGCGTGAAGTACCGAAACTTCGTGACCCGATCGGTCCGAACCGCGCGGCATCGGCAATCTGTGCAGCCTGCGCTGCGTTGTCCACGTGCGGGCACAAGATACCCATCAAACCGCGGTCGAAAGCCCTCAGGATGGTATCCGTCTCCGTGTTCGGGATGCGTGCTGTACACGTCATGTCGTGAATTTCGCCGACCCGGCACATCGCTTCAACGTCGTTCCAATCGAATACGCCGTGCTCCATGTCCAGATGCAAGACGTCGAATCCTGCATATCCCGCCATCTCCGCCAGTGTCGGCGATGGAAAAGTGAATCCAATGGAGTACACCGTGTACCCACCGTCAATCGCCACACGTATCTTGCTAGTCCTCAATTGCTAATCTCCCGATTGCTCATCGACGTCAAGTTGTAGACTACACCCGATCTATCGCGTACACGACCTCAACGCGTCTCAATGTTGATTAACCCGCATCGCGTATCCTTAACTTGCCCACTTACTTCTGAGCCGCGTTCAGTTCCCAGTCGCCAAACTCATGAATTTCACTACAGTTGCGCGACCGGTGAGAGCGGTCATGCGAATCTACCGCGGCTACGTCGTCGCATTTCTCGTCTTCCTTTCGACCGGATTATCGATAGGGATGACGCAGTACTCATTCGGTGAGTTCGCCGCGCCGCTACAGGATCGTTACGGATGGAATCAGACTGAACTGAACCTGTCGCTGACGTTCTCGTTTATTTCCGGCATTCTGGCTCCGATAGTCGGGATGCTAACCGACCGTTACGGCGTTCGTCCGGTGATGTTCGTCTCCCTGGTCTTGATTGCAACTGGTTTCGCTCTGCGACCATTGATCACCGAACTATGGCATTGGTACACCCTTTCGGCACTCGTATACGCTGGATTTCCAGGCGCGACGGTGTTGCCAGCCGGCAAGATGGTTGGTTTGTGGTTCCCACAGTCGATGGGACGGATGACTGGCATTGTCGTCTCGGGCAACAATTTCGGCGGGATTACGATGCCACCTCTCGCTGCTGCAATCATCGCAATCGTGAGTTGGGAATGGGCATACATTACATTTGCCATCGTGATGACCGGTCTGGCCGCGGCCGTCATCCTCTTGATGCGCGAAAGTCCACGAGAGGTCGAGACTGAGATGCGACGAACCCATCGTTCGCGTCCGCCGCGAAACGACATTGCTGCACGCGCCGGCATGTCCCTTCAGCAAGCGATTCGAACTTGGGCGTTCTGGCTGACGCTAATCGGATTGGTCGCCGCAACGTTTACCTATCAAGGGGTGCTCACCCAGCTGCGTCAACACTTCGGAGAGAACGGCTTCGCACCGGCTGCAGCCACGTCCGCGGTGACCTTCATCGCCGCCATGGGCATCGCGTCGAAGATTACATTCGGGCGCGCCAGCGAGCGATTCAGTGCTCGAAGAATGACCGTAATTAGCGTCGGACTTCAAGCCATCGGCGTCGGACTGATGATCCTGCCGTTCGGCGGTGTACCGCTCATCGCATTAGGCGTATTCGTCTTCAGTCTCGGTTTCGGTGGATTGGGCGCGCTCATCGTGCTTGTGGTCCAGCAGACGTTCGGACTTCGAGAATATGCCAGTTTGATGGGCATGTATCAGTTCGCCCAGATTATCTCCATCGCCGGCGGTCCAGTCCTCGCCGGTCGTGTGCACGACACCACTGGCAGTTTCGACCTCGCATTCGCGACCATCATCGCCATCTTCATCTTCGGGATGATCACTCTTTATCTGGCCCGCCAACCCAAGTGGCCAGATACCACGTAACCGTCGGCATAGCGGCGGCCGAAGCTTCTGTGCATCTGCATTAACATCTTGATTGTCAAGATCACCACTAGGTTTGAGAGGCCAAAACCACATGCCCGATCGCTCGTTCGAACCCGTCGACGTGTCCGATGACATCCTCGACCGCTTCCGCAAACTCCCGGTAGCGACAACCTGGGCCGCAGTCGCCAACGTCGCCGGCGTTCCCCTTCCGTTCATGGAAGGAGTGCGCAATTTCACGCCCGGTAAACGACTCGCCGCACGCGCTCGTACGCTCCGTTTCCTGCCCCCTAGAGCAGACCTAGACGTCGTGACGAAGGTTGGGGAAGATTCGCCGGAGTACCGGGCAATGGCTCGATGCGGTCCCGGTGACGTGCTGGTCGCCGATCTGATGGGCAAGCAGTGGGCCGCCGTCGCCGGAGACGTCAAGCTCCTTCAGTTAAAGATGAACAAAGCCGACGGCTTGGTTACCGACGGCGCGATACGCGACCTCGGCGTTCTCGAAGACGAAGACTACGGATTCGCCGTCTATGCGCAAGAACGCTCGCCATACGGTGGGCGTCCATGGGCCGACCCTGCGTATGAAAACTGCGACATTCAGTGCGGCGGAGCATTGGTGCGCCCCGGTGACGTCATCGTGGGCGACGACGACGGTTGCGTAGTCGTGCCATCATGGTTCGCTGAAGAAGCCGTCGTGTGGGTCGAAGAGCACGAAGGCGTCGAAAGCTACGTCAAGAGCAAGATTCTCGCCGAGAACGTGAGACCTGGAAAGTACTACCCACCTACCGACGCCACCATGGAAGAGTACCTGGCAACGCTGAAGTAGCCAACTCTTGACGCCAGAATTCCGCCTCGGCACGCGGGTCTAGAATGCGTCCGTGCCGAGGGAGGAAAGACCTCCGAGTCAAAATCGCCAAGCGTGTGGCTGTCGCTCGGTTCATTCGACTCGTTGGGCGGCAATCACTTCCTCAAGCGGCACAACACCCAAACCCGGCCCCGTCGGTGGGATGATGAATCCGTCCTCAAACACCAACGGATCTTCGAATATCCGCTGATGCAGTGGTCCTTGGTTGGCTTCGGCGATCATGAAGTTCGGCGAACAGGTGTCGAGTTGGACTGCAGCGGCGGCGGCTATTGGTCCGCAATACATGTGCGGCGCAATCACCGCGTAGTGCGCCTCAGCTATCCCTGCAATCTTCTTCGACTCCAAGATCCCGCCACACTGCCCGACGTCCAACTGGACTATCTGCGCCGCCTGCTTTTCTAGGAGTTGCGAAAACTCGTACTTCGTGACTAGCCGTTCACCAGTCGCAATCGGAATCGAGGTGTGGGCGGCAACTCTCGCCATCTCATCAATGTTTTCTGGTGGCACCGGTTCCTCGAACCAAAATGGATGCCACTGCTCGAAGTAGTCGGCGACGCGTATCGCGCTATATGTCGTCAATTGACCGTGCGTGCCTATGCCGACCTCAAGGTCGTTTCCGACAGCGTCTCGTATCGATTGCCATATCTTCCCGGCTTGCTCAATCTCCTTCAATCCGATGTCACGTGGTATCGGATAGAGAGGCATAAACGGGTCGATCTTGCATGCCGTGTTGCCGTCCCGTAGCAGCTTCTCGGCGATCGGGCCAGCGGCTTCCGGATTGGCCATGAAACCGCCGTCAGGTTGGGGCATGTAAGCGTACGCCCGAAGCTTGTCCCAACAACGACCGCCAAGGAGGTTGTATATCGGTTGATTGCACGCCTTTCCGACGATGTCCCAGAGTGCCATCTCTAGCGCACTCAACGCGGGAGTCGCGTGCAAGCTTGGGTGCCTGAAATCGTGTCGAGACGCATAGATGCGCTGCCACAAATCCTCAATATTGAATGGGTTCTCCCCTATCAAGAACCTACGCCCGTACTCTTGCAGCAACGAAATGTGAGACTCTAGGTCGCGAAGATCTCCCGTTGACCCGCTGCCGGTTACACGTTCTCCCCAACCTGATATGCCTTCGTCGGTAATCACCTCTACCCAGAGCAGATATCGGCCACCGATATACGGCGGGTCGTTACGCAACACCAATGGTTTTACGTCGACGATCTTCATTGAACCTATCCTCTTCGCTGGATGATTGATGCGTGGATTTTAGCAAGTCGGGAGTCGAAGACGCTCAACAGGATCGCCAAAGCACTGTCTTACCGGGATTAGGAAGCAATTCATTGGGTTAGAATCTTCATACGGGCGTCCGTCCATAAACAGCGCGACGTCTTAGTTGCTTGGTGGGCGTAGTGTAGTGGTTAACACGTCAGGTTGTGGCCCTGAAGATCGAGGGTTCGAGTCCCTCCGTCCACCCCATATGTCGCAAAGCAACGTACACTCAATAACTCGGCAATAATCTCGCGCCCGTAGCTCAGGGGACAGAGCATCTGGCTTCGAACCAGAGGGTCGGGGGTTCGAATCCCTCCGGGCGTGCCATCAATCAATATCTCCCGCGAATATGGATCCACAAACCGGCGCGCTGACGGTGCTAATCTTCGGTTTCTTGCTCGGACTGAAGCATGCCACCGATGCCGACCACGTCGTCGCCGTTACCACGTTCGTTTCCCGAGAACGCAACATCTGGCGAAGCCTTTGGATCGGCTTGTACTGGGGCGCAGGTCACTCGATCCCGCTTTTCGTTATCGGAACCGCAACGCTGCTGTTCAGAGAATCTGTGCTTGACCGTTACGAATCGGTTGCCACTTACTTCGAGATTGGCGTCGGCGTCATGCTCCTGTACCTCGGCGCGGGGGTCATCTGGAACCTATGGCGACGCAACGTACACGTGCACCATCACGACCACGGTGACGGTCACCATATCCACGTTCACGGTTCGCACCAAGCCAGCGAATCACACGAACCAACCGCAGAGGAAGGTGCCGATGCCGGTTCCGGTCAGCGAAGTGCCTTCTTGCGGCTGAAGTCGTTCGGGATAGGGATCGTGCACGGACTCGCTGGAAGTGCGGCATTGCTCATTGCACTCATGCCCGAGATCGACTCTGCGTTCGTCGGCGTCCTCTATCTTGTGCTGTTCAGCGTCGGCACCATGCTGTCGATGTCGGCCCTAACACTCTTACTCGCAGTGCCATTCGCAGCATCTCAACAAAGGCATTCACTGAATTCGGGAATCACCTTAGGTGCCGGTGCACTCAGCATCGCTATCGGAGCCGTCGTGCTAACCGAGATCTTCCTCGATACCGAGATAATCCCATTTTGACGGCCTGCCGCACCGCTTGCCGAATTACAGGGTCGGTTGTCAACCAGCCAAGATGTCGTCAACGATGTTGTCGCACCACTCCCGCACACCCCACGGGTTGCGCCGAGGCCACCTAGGCCCATCAGTCTCCAGCAAGAAGAACGTTTCCAAGAACAACGTCGAAATACGATATTCCAACCAAGTCTCGGGTTCGTCGTAGAAATCGAGACACGATCCTACGAGATCGACCAAAGTATCGGTGAAAATCGCCGCGCGGACCCCATCGGTGATTTCGAGGGGCAGGTCTGAAGTCCGGGTGGCATCATCACAGACCGCAACCAAGTCGGCACCTTCGATCAGCCCCAAGTCGCGGGCAGTTTCAGAGGCGACCATCGCGTCGATATTGGCGCGAACCTGCGCTTCGCGTTCATCGGATGGTTCATCAAAGAATTGGACGCAGTTGCTCCACAGCTCGATGCCGAGCATCGCCACTTCGATTGTCGCTAGTTGCGGTTCGCCGATTGGATCCCACCAACCTTCAGGCTTTTCTGCCGTGGTCGGCGTGACTGCCACGTGAACAATCGGCACCGCG
This sequence comes from Dehalococcoidia bacterium, assembly GCA_965221625.1. Taxonomy (GTDB): domain Bacteria; phylum Chloroflexota; class Dehalococcoidia; order Lucifugimonadales; family Lucifugimonadaceae; genus Bin127. The sequence continues at coordinate 1,475,750 of OZ244903.1, read as the reverse complement.
CCAGTTCTCAACGTGGACTCGCCGTCCATCAATGTTTGAGTTTGCGCGCCGGTGCCACAAGCGACGGTGAGTAACCAAGTGGTGGCAAGGGTTAGGAACACCTTGGCTCCTCGAAGAAGCTGTTGGCGAACTGTCACTCAGTCAAACTCTCCACCAGTCTGATCAATGTCCGGGTCGGTGCCCCGGTCGCACCGGCGACCGAAAACACGCCAGATGGAGTCGCGACCATTGACGTAGCCGCGATGTCGATGTGCACCCAGGGCGTATCTTCGGCAAACTCAGCAATGAAATGGGCCGCCGTGATCGATCCCGCGGCCGGACCTCCACTGTTCTTTACGTCGGCGATGTTCGACCGGTTCAGTCGCTTGGAGGTTGCGTCCAAGGGCAATCGCCACATTCCGTCGCCACACGCTTTGGCAGCAGACAGCACTCGGTCCGAGAGCTCATCGTTGTTGCTGAAGACCGCAGCGTTGCCGGTGCCCAATGCAACGCGCACCGCCCCTGTCAACGTGGCGACGTCGATTATCCGCGCTGCCCCATTTTCACGCGCAAATCCTAAAGCGTCGGCAAGCGTCAATCTGCCTTCGGCGTCGGTGTTGACGATCTCGATGAACTTGCCGTTCTTCGCTTCGACGACGTCGCCTGGACGTTGCGCGCCGCCACCTGGCATGTTCTCGGTGATTGGCAGCACGGCGTGAACGTTGATGCCCGGCATGCGTTGTCCGATAACTCGCATCGCGCCGAGCACCGCGGCACCGCCTCCCATGTCTCCTTTCATCGTCAACATCCCGAGTGCCGATTTCAGCGACAATCCACCCGAGTCAAACGTGATGCTCTTGCCAATCAACCAGACGTTGTTGCTCGGATTCGCAACGTCACCTTTGTAGCTCAGGTGCACGAACTTCGCCGGGCGGCTCGAACCTTGGGCGACTCCGGCGAATGCGTTCATTCCTTGGGCAACGCATTCATCAATCTCTAGGATTCGGCATTCAAGTCCTACCGTGTTTGCGATTTCTTTCGCGTACGTCGCCATCGCTGCAGGAGACAGCACGTTGGGCGGTTCGTTCACCAAGTCCCTGGCAAGGTTTTGAGCTTCGGCATTAGCGATACCGACACCGACTCCGGCTCTGACTGTCGGGATCTTCGCATCATCGAGTTCGACGATGTTCAACTTTCCGAGTTTAGTTTCGTCCTTTTTTGACGAACGTAGATATTTCTCAAATCTGTAGCCACCAAGGATTGATCCTTCTGCCACCGCCTGCGCAGCCGCTGCAGTCCCCAGTCCCCCAACCCCAGCCCCGTGCACGATCGTCGTGGCCGACTTTGCAATCCGACTTAGGCACTTGACCGCCGATGCCGCTACCTCGCGCACCGTGTCGAGATTGAACTCCTCTCGCGAACCAAGTCCAACTACCAGCACACGCTTTGGTGCGAAACCAGGGTAACTCGAAGCAGGCGTGTGTATTAGGACGTTGTTACCGTTCTTGCCGGTAATCTCACCGTCAGCGATCAACTCGGTGATCAGACCGTCCAGTGCTTCGTCTATGGCACCAGCCGCGCCGCCGGGCTTCTCGACGCCAGTGAACAAATTGACAATCGCTGCGTCGGTTGTGATCTCCGAGATGTTCCCCCGTACCACCTCAATGTCGAGTCGCAATACTGTCCCTCATGATGCCAACTTCTTGATTTCAAGTACGAGTCCGTATTCTATCGCCAGAGCGCATCTGTCATTCAGTGGAGTCGAATCAGCCCCGCCAATCTGCGCCGAATCGGATTTTGCTTGCGTTGGTTGACGAAAACCGCACTTAGGCGCGTTGACGTTCGGTCGCCATGGGTCGCGAAACTTACTTTAAACTAGTTTAGAGTTTTATTCAATAACCATTTGACAATGCTCTCGAAAAGGACTAAACTGGCTAACATTCAGACGGGGTATGGGCTCCGGATACGCCGAACTTCCTGCTCACGCCCTACTAACCCTGTCGAAAAACAAGGAGGCCATGATGCTACGCGACGCTAGAGAACTGCATCAAGCGCGCCAATCCGGCGAGTCAACCTCTGAGCACACGATCAAGTTCGCTCACAACATGTTGGTTATCTCAATGCCAACTGCCGCTGACGGATCGATTCGTGCACGAATCGAAAAGCGAAACGATCTCGAAGAGCGTACGCTCAACTTCGGGCTCATCGCTTAACGTTATCTTCTCCGCCCGTTTCCCTTTTCGGCACGAACCGCCGAAATCGGATCCTCACCCGACCTTCCATTTGAATCGACGCGCCGACGAACATGCCGAAGCACGAGAGTTGTAACCCGCTATGAACACGACAGTTGAATACATCGACACCAGCACTATCAAGGTCGACGCCGCAACCACCTTCAACGTCGAAAAGTCGCATCGGGATCAATTCACCTTCGAGAACAAATCTCCTACTGACCGCAAGCAACGAGTAACGTTGTCCAACAACGTCCTCTTGGCGACGCTGCCCAATTCCGACGGCAATGACCAAATGTTTCTGGTCGGCACCGGGATGAGCGTGATGCGAGACCCAATGTTCACGACCGAATCGCACGGCACTAGAGCCAACCGACTCGCGTCAAACCTCAAAAATCGCGCCAAAGCAGTCAACTACGTCGTCTGCTCTTCTCTGCACTACCTGTATGACGGTAACTTGACGCAACGCACCGTGCGAGGTGACGATCTGCCGATCTGCCCCAACGCAACGTTCGTCATCCATGAAGACGAATGGGCAGCAGCGTTCAGTCACGATCCCTACTTCCAGACGCGTTACCGCGGCGTGCGCGAAGAATTGCGCAAGATTGAGCGAAACGGCGCAGACATCATTCTCGTCAACGACGACGAGTTCGAGATAGCACCCGGCGTCCGCATGGTAAAAACAGGTGGTGTAACACCAGCGAACTCAACCATCATCATCCAATTGGGTTCCGAGAGTGTAGCTGTCTCGCCCCTGGTGATGCCAACCCGCTATCACATCGCTCCCGAGGTGCAATTCGCGTTCAGCATGAATCAGCGAGACCTCTACGCCCGCAAACTTGCACTCCTCGACATGCTCAACTTTGAGCGGACGTCTCTTTTCATGCCGATGGACCCAAACATCCCGACGATGTACATCGACAAGGATCGCTACAACCGGTACCACGCGGTACCGTCCACAATCTTCCAACGACAATTGTTCTAACGGCATCCGGTTTGGAATGATTCTGCCGTCTCTTCAACCTGAATTCGACACTGGGCGCTAGGTCGTAACCGTAAGCTTCCGAAACACCTTACGCGTTGTGCCCGGAATCCCGCTCCGTTGCAACCATAGTTCCGTCTGAGTTCACTCCTGCAAGCAGGACTTCCTCGATCAAGCCAAACCCATTGCTATCCGCGAACCTGATTGCCGATGCCGTTTTTCGGACGCGCACGTAGTTGTCAGTCAATCCCGCCGAACCTTCAGATCCCTCCCAAAGGACGGCGCGCGTCGATCCGATTAGTTCTTGTCTGAATCGGCGAGAGCTCTGATCACAGATGTCGCGTATTTCTGAGGCGCGCCCAGCCTTGACTTCCGGTTCAATCTGCGCGCCGAAGTGGATCGCGCTGGTGCCCGGCCGCGACGAAAAAGGAAATACGTGGGCATCAGAGAACTCCGCATCTCGAATCGTCGCCATCGATTCCGCGTGTTCGGTCGGCGACTCTCCTGGGAAGCCTGCGATTACGTCGGTCGTCACGCCGCAATCTGGTACTGCATCGCGAACCAGTTCGACCTTCCGCAAGAACTCGCTTGCCGTGTAGGTTCGTCGCATCTTTCTCAGGATCCTGTCGCTGCCGCTCTGCAACGGTATGTGGAAGTGCGGACACAGCCTGCCTTTGCCTTCCTCGCTCCATAACTGCAGCAGTTGATCACTAATCTCGGGCGGTTGCAGCGACGACACTCGAATGCGAGGCAAGGACGTCTCCTTCAAGACCTGCAACAGCATCGATGTCAGGTCGACACTCTCGTCGAGTTCGAAGCCGTAGTTTCCGAGTTGCGTCCCGGTGAAGATCACCTCTTTGCATCCCGACGCTTCGATGCGCTGCACGTTGGCGACGATCTCGCCAACAGGCACGCTCCGCTCGCGACCACGCACACGCGGGACAACGCAATACGCGCAAACTTGGTCGCATCCTTCCTGTATCTTGACCGACGCGCGAGTTCTGCCCATCAGAGCGATTGTGTCGATGACTTCCCTTCCTTCAGCGCACGGCGTCAGGTCGAGTTCAATTCGTTGGGCGACACGTGCCACGAGGGCGTCCTTGCCGTAATTCCCGAGAGCCAGGTCAACGCTCTCCAGCGCGGCGGCCTCGGCCTCCGCGCGTTCGGGGTAGCAACCCGTCAACACCGTCAATGCGCTTGGGAATCGGCGTTTGGCGGAAGCTACAGTCTGTCTGGCCTTTTTGTCAGCGACATGCGTAACCGTGCATGAGTTCAGGACGTATACATCGGGAGACACGCTGGTTTCGCCCTCCAGAATCTCGAATCCGGCGCGTTGAAACTCCGCCGCCAGTTGCTGAGAATCTGCGGTGTTGAGCTTGCAACCGTGCGTCTCTATCCTGACTGAAACCATTGGTGAATCCGATTCTAAGTTCGGCTGATGGTAGTTCAAGGGGAGTCGATCGGCATACGGATATAATTCAACCGAGCGCATCTTCACGCACGCAAACTAGGATTTCAACCCAATATCTCCCATGTCAAGACGTGTCGTCGTTACCGGCGTCGGGCTAGTTACTCCACTAGGCTCCGACCGAAAATCTACTTGGAAGAACGTGCTGAATGGAGAATCGGGCATCGATTACATCGGCGCGTTCGACGCCGAGGGATTTGAAACCCGCATCGCTGGAGAGGTCAAGGACTTCGACGCCGAAGGCACATTGGGAAGGCGTCAAGCGCGCCGCATGGATAGGTTCGCCCAGTTCGCTTGTGCCGCTTCAATTGAGGCTTTGGGGCACGCCGACATCGACATGGCAACCGAAGACGCCGATCGTGTCGCCGTCATCATCGGCAGCGGCGTCGGTGGCATCATCACAATCTCCGAGCAGATGGATGTCCTCAACCGCCGCGGACCGAATCGAGTCAACCCTTTCCTCGTGCCGATGATGCTGGGGGATATGGCTAGCGGGCAAGTTTCGATGACGATCGGGGCAAAGGGTCCCAACTACTCGGTAGTCTCTGCCTGCGCCACTGGTGCCGACTCGATAGGCGAAGCAGCAGAAATGATCCGTCGTGGAAGTGCCGACGTCGCAATCGCAGGCGGTGCCGAAGCGGCCATCTGCCCTATCGGAGTAGCTGGTTTCAACGCGTGCAAGGCACTCTCAACGCGCAACGACGACCCTCAAGGTGCCTCCCGCCCATTCGACGCTGAGCGCGACGGTTTCGTCCTTGGCGAAGGCGCTGGCGTGCTCATCCTCGAAACGCTAGAACACGCTGAGAAGCGTGGCGCAAAGGTGCTCTGCGAACTCGTGGGCTACGGGGCGACCAGCGACGCACATCACATTACCCAACCCCATCCTGAGGGTGAAGGTGCTGCCGAAGCGATGCGGATTGCCATCGCACAAGCCGGCATCGACCGCGAAGAGGTTGCTTACATTAACGCCCACGGCACATCAACGCCGCTAAACGACAAGTTCGAAACCATCGCCGTTAAGAAGACGTTTGGCGACCACGCGTACAAATTGACGATGAGCAGCACCAAATCGATGACCGGTCACCTGCTAGGGGCCGCAGGAGGAGTCGAATCGGCTTTTAGCGTCTTGGCAATCTCAGAGTCTGCCGCGCCTCCCACCATCAACCTCGAAAATCCGGATCCAGACTGCGATCTCGATTACGTTCCGCACACGCCGAAGCGCGGACGCGTGCCTGTCGCCATGTCAAACTCACTCGGGTTCGGGGGACATAACGCCTCCGTCCTGTTCAAGGAATTCGACGATTGACATCGTGGCGAGGGTCCACGATGGTCCAGATTCGTCGAGACAGCAACACCGACCTCGCCGCACAACCGATCTCCGCACGTTGGCGCGTCAAACCGCCGCCACCGGACGGCTTCTACCTCGACCTGAAGTCGGTTGCCCCACGTGGCTCGCTCGCGCTTGCGACGAGGCTTCTCCATAACCGAGGAATCCACACTGACGAGCAAGCGCAGGCGTTTCTGCACGATGGCATCACTGCGCTGCTTCCGCCCGATGAAATCCCCGGCATGGGACAAGCGGTCGACGTCATCCTCAACGCCGTCGCAAACGACGAAGGCATCGGCATCATCGGAGACTTTGACGCCGACGGCATCACGGCAACCGCAATCATCGTCCTCACTCTCCGGCAACTCGGCGTTGAACCGCAATACCACCTACCCCACCGCGAGCTCGAAGGCCACGGCATCAGCGTCGAAGCATTAGACAGCCTCCGCGAACGCGGCGTGCGCGTGATTATCACCGTCGACACGGGCATCACGTCTTTCGACGAGATTTCGTACGCCACTTCGCTCGGAATGCGCGTCGTAGTTACCGATCACCACATCCCCGAGGATGACCGTCTCCCAGACGCCGCGGCGATTGTAAACCGACACCTTTCAGACGACCCGAGCATAACCGACTACTGCGGTGCCGCGACTGCATTCAAACTCGCCGCAGCGATACTAACCGCAACCGGACGTCAACCGCTCCCGGAGTTGCTGCCTCTCGCTGCCATCGGCACTCTCGCCGACCAGACTGAGCTACAAGGCGATAACCGCATCATTGTCCGCGAAGGACTGAAGCACCTCGACAATGCGGCACCCGTTGGGTTGATTGAGCTGACGCGCAAGGTTGCAGCGTCGCGGAATCACTCCGGCCCGTACGATGCCGATTTCGTGAACTTTCAGCTGGCACCGCGTCTTAACGCACCCGGCCGCCTCGGCTCCGCAGTACCCAGCTTGCGATTGTTGATCACGCCCAATCTCTACGAGGCGACGCAATTGGCTTCGCAACTCGACGAAGCGAACAAGCAGCGGCGAAGCATCTCCGAAAAAGTGTGGCGGCTCGTGCGCTTAAAGATCGAAGAGGCGATCTTGACCAAACGCAACGTCGTCGCCCTGGAGGTGCCGGACGACGTGCCGATGGGAGTGCTCGGGCCCACCGCCAGCAGAGCATCCGAAGCGGTGAATGCTCCCGCTTTTGCTTACCAGGTCGTCGACGGCGTTGCAAGGGCAAGCGCGCGTAGTGTACCCGGTTTCGACCTTCACGAAGGACTGACCGGAATCTCTCACGACCTTCTGCGCTTCGGCGGGCACGCAGCCGCGGCCGGATTCGCCGCAACCGCTGACAAGATCCCTGAAATCGTCGCTCATCTCGAGCAGCAAGTCTCGTGGTCGATGATGCAGCGCACGCCTGAACAACGCGCCGTCCGCGATGCCGACGCCGAAATCGGCATCCATCAACTCGGTTACTCGATGTGGGATTTCGTTAGCATGTTGGCTCCGTTCGGCTCTGGCAATCCGGAACCAACTTTCGTCATCCGAGGCGCAAACGTGGTAGATATTCGCTACATCGGACGAAATCAGGACCACGTCCGACTCGCTCTCAAGGACGAAGATGGCAAAGGCTTCTCGGCGATCGGCTTCAACTTAGCCGACCAAATGCCACCAACGCGCTTCGTAGATGCCGTCGCCAAGCTGAAGAGCGACTACTTTCGCGGAAACCGTCGTCGCGAACTCGAGCTGCTCGACATCGCCGTCGCTGAGAACTAACGAGCCATCTCTCGTTGACGCTGGCGTCGCGTACGTCCAGCACTAACCCGGTCGTCACTCAAACCGCCGTCGTTAGGACGACGTCGTCCGCGATTAGTGAACCTGACCTTCCAGATGATCCAAGGGATCGTGATTAGCCAGACAATTATTGAGATGAAGTGTGCTTCCTGCATACCCCAGAATTTGACGGAATCCAAGCGGATGAACTGGATGGCGAATCGGGCTGTGGCGTAGAGTGCCAAGTAGACCATGAAGACGCTGCCTGACGGCACGATCTTGCCCCTCAATCGATATATGACGTATAGGATGGCGACGTTGGCGATCATCTCGTAGACGACAGCCGGGTGCACCGGTTGCTCCGCATCGCCATACTCGCGAGTCGCCCCGAGTCGCGCCGGACTGTCGACGTCGGTGAAGTACCAACCCCAGAAAGTGTCGAGCGCACGAGACCAGTGCTCGCCGTTAATCACATCCCCAATGCGACCAATAGTCTGGGCAACCAATAACGGCGCGGCGGCGATGTCCATGAAGCGGCCGATCGGTGCTTTGGCGAAGTAGGCATAGATCAGACCGCCAACCCAACCGCCCAAGATGCCACCCCACAGACCAATACCACCACCCCACACTGCGAAGATCGACACTAGGTCGTCGCTGTAGATGCTCCAGTTGTCAATGACGTGCACCAAACGCGCACCAACTATACCTCCCAAGACGCCCCAGAGCGCAGTGTTGTAAACCTGCTCCTGATTCAATCCTTCGCGCAACGCTGCACGGCCCGCCATCCAAATCGCTGTCGCCACCGCGACGAAGGTCAAGAAGCCGTGCCAAGAGAACGCAGTCGCTCCACCACTGAAGATATAGGGATCAAACGGGATATTGATGCCGTCCAACAACGGTTCCATCGCTCCGATCGTCTAGGTGAGAATTACGCATCTGATTCTAATCTCTCGCCCTGTGGAAGTGCCTCACCTATCACCCCGGCAAATCTAACCTAACGTGCGCTTTGTGATGACTTCCGTGTATCGTTCTTTCTACGATTTCGTTCATGGATAGACATGTCGTCGCCTTCCTCCATCACCTCGCCGGTGAACGCGGCCTCTCGCCCAACACAGTCGGCGCATACCGCAACGACCTCGCGGGTCTGCAGCTCTTCTTGGCTCCGGAGCAATCTGAATCGGAATATCAGATCGACTGGGACAGCTTCACTGAAAACAAGGTCGCTGATTTCGTCGAGCATCTGAATGAACGCGGCTACTCCGCCGCCACTCGCTCGCGCAAGATCGCGTCGCTCCGGACCTTCACGAAGTTCCTGCGCCAAGAAGGCATCACCAAAGACCTCCCAACCCGTCGTCTCAAAACACCGCGCGGTGGTCGTCCGCTTCCCAAGGCTTTGACTATCGAAGAAGTGAGTCGCTTGCTTGACGCAGTCGTCAACCCTGCGTCGCCCATCGAACTTCGAGATCGGGCTTTCGTTGAGTTGCTATATGCCGGCGGATTGCGCATCTCAGAAGCAACGCAGTTGGACGTCAACAGCATCAACTTCGAGGATGCCACGATACGACTGTTCGGGAAGGGATCGAAAGAACGGTTAGTCCCGATCTACGAACCGGCGATGGAGGCGCTCGCCGAATACGTCGTAATCGGTCGACCTTGCCTCGGCAAGACGCAAGATCCCAATGCCCTATTCCTAAACTTCAGAGGCAAGCGAATCACGCGACAAGCGTTCTGGTTGGTCATCAAACGTCTCGCCCTCGAAGCCAAAATCAACCGCAACTTCACACCTCACATGCTCCGCCACAGCTTCGCGTCGCACATGCTCAACGGCGGCGCATCGTTGCGTCACGTTCAAGATTTGTTGGGACACGAGAGCATCACTACGACTCAGATCTACACGCACTTAACGTCGGATCAGATTCGTAGAGAGTACGACGCTGCTCACCCGCGGGCTTAGATGTCGAGAACCGCGTTGCTGATGGCGAATACTAGGTATTGAGAGAGGGCGAGGCCGATGCTCGCCGCGCCAAGACGACGCAGCCACTCCCATTCAATCTGCCAGATGGCACCCAAACCAAACAACAGTAGCGGCGTCGGAACTAGTACCCAACCCATTTCGCCGACGTATTCGTTGAATATCGTCGCAGTTGGATAGGTGATGCCGAATACCAGGATCCCCAACCCGAAACCACCGACAGCCAAAATCAGCAAGAATGGCAACGGACTCTTGTCGTCATCTACCGAGCCAAACTCGTCGGCTAGATCAATCTCCCCGTCGAGTTCATCGGGACCGCCCATATCCTCGTCTCGCATGGACATCAATCTTCGAACTCAGACCAGATCGCTTTGGCGTAATCGAGTGAAATGCCATCCTTGTGCCACTGGTCGCCGAGTTGTGTGCCTTCAATAGCCATGTAACCGCTGTATCCAGCATTCGCCATCGCCGAGATTGCGTAACGATAGTCAATCTCGCCATCCTGCAGCGGAACACGAATGAAGACTGTGCGTTGATTCTCCGGGTGATAGACGCGATGCAGGTTCTTGCAGTGCCAGTACTTCGATATCGGTGCCAACGCATCGATCGCCGAGTCGTAATCCTCCTCCGGTACGTCGTAGGTCCACACGACGTTGCCGATGTCGGGATTGATGCCGAAGTTCTCGCGGTCAATCATTTCATGGAGACGCACGGCCGACCATGAGTTGTCCACCGGCGAGTTCTGGTGAACCTCAACCGTGACGTCAACGTCGTCGGTCGCGTCACACACTTCCTGGAATACCGAAGACAATTCGTCGTACACCCACGTTTGAGCGTCACGACTTGCGTCTTGCGAACGCGGCCAGCCACTAACGCTCCCTGGTATCGATCCGGGTGGATGACCTGGATATCGTGCTGGGGCACTCAATGCACCATTTACCACCTCGGCACCGACTTGACCGGCGAACTCGACTGCACGCATCAGCTTCTCGCGATTCTGCGGACCGTGCCGCGCTTCAGTCAGCGTCCCACCCGAGCGGATGGCACCGACTCGCAATCCGTGGGATCTCACTCGCTCGCCGAATCCGGCAATCGACTTCGCGTCGCCCAGCTTCGCCAACACTTCGTAGCCGCATTCGAGCGCGTCGAAACCGGTCTCACGCGTACGATCTAGGAACTCCGGTGTGTAATCATCTGGATGTAAATCCCAAGAATCGACGGAGTTCGGATATAAGGTGAACCGTCGATGTGCGTAGGCAAAACGCATGTCATTGCCCTCTCAGCAAATTCGCCAAATCGATACGGAGTTAGTTTACACGCCACGAGCGAAAGCGCGTCGCAACTCGAGGGTGACGTCGCTCTCGAAAGGCGAACGGCATTGGACCCAATTCGAGGAGATTCCGCTTACGGACGTCGACGACACAGCGCGAGTATGCACTGGTACTCACATTCACTCGGTTAGCATTTGCTTGGGCAACGAGATGCTACTCAAAACCAAACTCCTCCCGAGAAACGTGCTCAGCATGCCGGTGCGCCGGACAGCGAATTTCGCGGTTGCATTACTGCTCACGACACTGAGCAACGGGGTGATCTTGTCTTGCACGAACAACGCGACGACAGAACCCGCTGCCAACACTGAACATTTCGTGGACCAGGTGTTCGTCGAAGCCTACGAATCGCCAACATCGACTCCTCAACCAGCACCTCCGACGCCCGCGCCGACTGCGCCGCCAACGGATACACCAGAACCTATCTCGACGAACACTCCCGTGCCATCTGCAACTCCTTCGCCGATCGCGACACAAACTTCAACCTCGACCCCGATAGCAACTGCTACCGCCACACCAGGACCAACCGAAACTCCGACGCCCACCGCAACTGCGACGACATTGCCGACCGCAACGCCCCAACCGACGGCCACAGCGACTCCAGAGCCCACGCCAACCGAAACCGCCACACCCCAGCCGACGCCAATCCCTGGCGTCTTGGCGATCCTCGACCTCCTTGTAACCGAATCGGAGGATGTTGTCGACGGGTCGGTTGCGGTCCATTTGAACGTATTGGTTCGCAACGAAGGCGAGACGGATACCTCCCCTGCCACATTGGTTGTCACGACTGAAGCGACCGATGATCTGACCGCGAGCGTACCTGCACTAGCTCCCGGCGACAACAGCAACATCAATCTGGAGTTGCATTTGCCACCAGGGGACCACACACTTCACGTACGTGTCGGTGAATCTCAACGCCTCGTTGAAGTTTCAGTTCGGGTTGTCGACTTGGCGTTGGAAGTCCTGGAATGGACGTTGATGCCCGAAGAATTTGTGGTTCTCGACCTTGCCGTCACCAACTACGGCAACATCGACGCTTCGCAAATCTCGTTGCAAGCAAGTTGGGTACCGGTGGCAGACGACGTCGGCGACTTCTTCGGCTCTCCCGGAAGCTACACCACAGTATTGCCAGATTCGATGCTCTCAATTGCCGAGGTTTCACCCGTTAGCGTCAATCTCCCGATTCCGAGCGGCGGCTACGAGTTGACACTCTCGGTTGCGGCTCAGGAACGCAGTGTTACGAATGGCGACGAAACTGCGACTTTGACCGCAGAGATCGAACACACGCAGCTACGCACTCAATTCAACTACGCCGAGTTTGTCGACTACGAACGAGACGACAGCGGGAGGATAGTTTCGATCGTCAACTTGGGACTGACAGTCGAAAACCTAGGTGCGACCGCCATCACGGATTTGGCACTTGGCGCAGTCTGTACCGGTAACCAAGACCAATCCTGCCAAGCTTCGACAATCATCGCGGAGATTGATCCCGCGGAGATCGTGCCTTTCGAGCTTAGTTTGAAGGTGTTGGAAGGTGGCGCGTTCTCAGGAAACGTCTACGCTGGTGCATTGGAGGACACATTTCGTTGGGGATCCAACAACGTCGACCAATTCTCCCTCGCGCTGCCCGCACCGCCACGCGAACTGATTGCAGTGCGCGTTCTCGAATACTCCGTTGTCGGTTACTGGTCTGACGGCACTGCGGATGTATCCGTCGAACTGCAGCTCGTCAACAAAGGGAGTGAGCCGAGAAACGAACCGATCGAGGTGGCAATCGGATGTTCGGGACAACCCGATGAACCGTGCCTAGAGACGATCATCACCTCGATTGAAGGCGGTTTCGGTCCGACCGTTTCGACCGTAACGATGCGCCTGCCGATGGGAACCAACTCTCTGCAAATCGCGCCATCGGGTTTTGAGAGCGTCTACGCGAATTTTACTGTGCCAGATAAGATCCTCGGCGTTGAGCGCGCAATCTGGGAGTGCTTTTCCGATGTGACTCCCCATCACGGCACGTCTGACATCGAATACGGATGTGCAACCTTCGGTTTCCACACGATCAAGAAATGGGACCACCACCAACCAATCAAAGTGTGGTCAACCGGACCCGCAGAGTATGTCGCGGTGTTGGACGATGCTCTGGAATACCTAGAACCTATCCTCGGTGTCGATTTTGGAACCGCCAATCGTGCCTCAGAGGCCAACATATTGGCGCGCGTAGGTCTCGGTGAGCGCGCGTACGAAGCGCGTTGCCCAGATTGGTCGCTCGGATGTGCCGGCTACGAGGACCCGGACGAAGGACGACCAATTACCAAAGCCACCGTTACCTTGCGTTACCGTGATGATTCCGGTGGGGATATCGAAAATAATCCCGACCTGCGCGCATCCGTCTTGGACACGGCAATTCACGAACTGCTTCACGCCATGGGCATGGACGGGCATCCAATCGTCGCCGACAGCATCATGAGCTACCACCAACTGTTCCCGAACTCGCGGATGTCCCCTTGGGATCTCGCAATCTTCGGACTGCTCTACCACCCGGCGGTCAAACCCGGAATGACCCATGACGAAGTGCGAGAGTTGATCGTCTTGAGCGACGAACTTCTTGACCCACCGATCAATGTCGAAACTGTCGCAAGCGATCTCTTGATCAAAGCCTACGAGACTTTGCGCTCAACCAGTGCCGTCAGGTTCGAAGCCGACGGCGGTTGGGCGTCCGGCTGCCACGACAGTTACCGCGCTGCCACCGTAATCTCCGGACAGTTCAACCTGCCCGCATCCATTGGACCACGGACCTCGGTTAATGAGTACGGCGAGTGGAGCCACTACAGTAGAGGTTCGACCGAGATCTACCGCATCACGCCACCTTGGACAGGGTTCATCCGCAAGGGAGGCGATTGGAAGCAGTTGGATGAAGACTTCTTCGACCATGCATACGCCCACACTTTCGTCAATCCACTCAACCTAATGCGGCGCACCTTGCGCGAAGCCAAACCAAATGACTATCGAATAAAAACCAGCGACGGCCGTTACCTCTCGATTGAAACTGACTTCGAACATCCCGGCGTGTACCATCGCGTCCGCGCAAGATTCTCGGTCGATGCCGAGACTGCAAGCCTGGTCGACTTTAAGGCGGATTACTTCGCTTACGTCGGATGCTCCTACAGAATCGCAGCCAGAAGTCTCGAATACGACGTCGACTGGGAGTTCCCGGGACCAATCATCGAAACCGTAACCGCAGATCTGCTTGAAGATTGGCCGAACCAACGGGCATTGGATGCTTTGAAGTTGCAACCCAGCATGCTCTACGAAGTCTCCGGCGGTTGGGGAGAATGCGGAAACGATTTCGAGAACGCAGACTATCGATACGGCACGTTCAACCGCAACGGCGACATCGGTCCCATCCGAGATTACTTCGGCGGACATTGGCAACACTTCCAAGACGGAGCCGAACAGTATCTGGTGCTCGACTACCACAGTCATCTCGAGCGCAAACCGAGATACTTCGCCAACCTAGAGAGTGATTGGGTAGAGGTCGCCTATGTCGACCTTCTCCAAGGTTGGATGGTGGACTACACCGGACCCCTCGATCTGCTTCACGCCGCCGATGGCGCGCAAGATCCGACGGTCGAGTTCGTTGACGGCAACGAGGTGCGATTATCCATCGAAGCATCGAGTCAGACCGCCAAACGTCATTGGTCGAACGTCAACGGCGAAATGCATTTCAGCTTGATCAACGACTTTGAAGTCAGCGCATACCAAGCAATCTGGGAGTTGCCTCCATCAAGATCGATCACCGACACTTGCACGGCGTACCGTGTCGAGGCGCAAAACGGTCGACCAGATCCAGATTTTGAGCTCCCGAGAGACCTGCTAGAGTTGATCTCGGTCGAGTAGCCCTTGCGGAATCCGACTACGCGACTAACGGCATCGTTCGATCGTGAAGTAGCACTACATTAGTGCTAGCATCAAGTTATTGGTGCGGATTCACCATGGGTGCGTGGAGTAGGGGGGTCTGCAAATATGGCGGACCGTGGAATGGCCGCGGGCGACGCCGTCGTGCAGCGCGGTCAATGGCGAAAAGACCCGGTAGGTTTCGTTCGAGACAGTTTGGGTGCGACGCCGTGGCAGAAGCAAGTCGACATTCTGCTCGCGTTACGCGACCATCGATTCGTCGCCGTGCGGTCATGCAACGGATCGGGTAAGACCTACGTCGCCGCCCACGTTGTCGTTTGGTGGTTGATGAGTAACGACGACGCCATCGTCATCACTACTGCCCCAACCCAACGTCAGGTCGAAGACCTGCTCTGGCGCGAGATTCGAGACATCCACCGCAACAACCGTGAACTCATCGGCGGCAAACTGAGCAAGACTCGGCTCGAACTCGCTGAACGACACTACGCATTCGGTTTCTCGACGAATACGGCAGAGCGATTCCAAGGATTCCACCAAACGCACATCCTCTTCGTCGTCGACGAGGCATCCGGGGTCAGCACAACAATCTTCAACGCCATCGTCGGCTCAATCACGTCCAAAGACGCCAAGATCCTACTCATTGGGAACCCAAATTCGCTATCCGGCGTCTTCTACGATGCATTTCACAGAAACCGCAAACTCTGGAACACGATACACATCTCAGCCTTCGATACGCCGGCAATGCAATCCGGCGCGTCGATACAGCAAGACACCGTTGACACAAGCACGTCAGACAAAGACTTAGTCGCCGCGACCGTAGGCACCGGATCGCCTTCTGGATTGGTAACGCCCGACTGGGTGAAATACGCCGAACAACACTGGGGCAAAGACCATCCCGAGTACCAAATCCGCGTCCTCGGCGAGTTCCCTTCGAACGCCGCGGACACATTGATTCCGCTCTACCAAATCGAAGCCGCCACACAAAGGAACTTCGCAGAAAGCCAAGACGATCTAACGGTGATGGGCGTCGACGTCGCAAGATTCGGCGACGACAAATCGGTCACTTGCATTCGCAAGGGGCCGGTCGTGTTGCACCTTGATGAACTGGCAAAGTCGGACATCATGGAAACCACTGGATGGGCATTGAAACAGGCGAGACAACATCAAGTCGATGCGATCTATGTCGATGAAGTCGGACTCGGCGGCGGTGTACTCGATCGCATGAACGAGATCGGCGGCATCGAAGCGATCGGCATCAACGGCGGACAGCGACCGCGAGATCCGGAACGATACGCCAACCTGCGCGCCGAGTTGTTCGACGGACTGCGTTTGCGTTTCCAGCAAGGCGACGTCGCCATACCTGAAGACCAAGAACTCATTTCCCAACTGGCATCACTCCGCTACTCATTCACCTCTCGAGGTCAGATCCGTCTAGAAGACAAACAGGCGTTGAGGTCATCGGGACAGCCATCACCCGACAAAGCAGACGCCCTGATGCTCGCCTTCTCCAACGTCCCCAACGTCGATCCAACCGTCTGGATCGTGCAGCACTGAACAAGCGCGAAGAACTGACTGCTGTGTCGTGATTTCCTAATGGATGGCTTGGAGTACCTGACGTAAACCGTCAGATCGTAAACCCTATTCTGATATCGATGTACTGTCCCCGTCGAACTAGGCGAGTGAGAAGTCCTTCACAGGACGGATGACGCACCCCACATCAATCTTTCGCCAAGCAGTTGCGTTTGTTGGGGTGCCGAGGCGTGCAGTAGTTAATGGTGACGAAATCTACGGATCGCCATGCTTTTCTCTCCGCGCAAAGCATGGGCGTTAAAATTCCCATGTCAAAGGGTGCCGTGCCCCCAACCGTGCCCATTCCCGCTTTAGACAAAAGGCAGCGATGACAATCGAGGCTACCGCCAATAGCAAGAATCTTGCCAAATTCCAGGCACTGCTCCGGGAGTTGTTTCAGTTCGACTGCGCCGACTTGGATTTCGGCATCTACCGGATCATGAACCACAAGCGGGAAGTCGTGGAGCAGTTCATCAGCGAGAGACTGCCGAAGTTGGTCGATGATGAGTTGGGTGCCGGCCCGTTGGCGCAACAGGTTCGCGCGGAAGCAGATTTCGAGCAAGCCCGACAGAACGTATTGAAGACCCTCGGACCGGTCGCTTTGCGCGACGACGGCGACTTGACTGAGACTTACCGAAACTCACTGATTGGAAAGCAATACCTAGCTGCTCGGGATCGGGCCGCCGATCGCAGCCGAAGCCGCGACGTCGTTGAAGCCAGCATCTACAACCACCTGTACACCTTCTTCAATCGCTATTACGAAGACGGCGACTTCATCTCCAAGCGACGCTACGGGCGCAATAACCGATACGCCATCCCCTATAACGGCGAGGAGGTTTACCTCCACTGGGCCAACAGCGACCAGTACTACGTCAAGACCGACGAGCATTTTCGCAACTACGACTGGAAAGCACCCAACGGCGTGGCGGTGCATTTCCGTTTGCACAACGCCGACATCGAGCAGAATAACGTCAAAGGTGACCGACGATTCTTCATTCCCCTAGTGCCCGAGACATACTGGGACTCGGCCGCCAAAACAGTCACCATTCCCTTCGAGTACCGCCCCCTAACCGGCTCAGAAACTGCCAAGTACGGCAAACGCAATCAGCAGGACGCCATCATCAAAGAAGCAGTGGCGGCAATTCCGCAGCGACTCTCGATCGATGCACCTTTGGCGGCCCTGACCGGTGAACACCGCAGAGAAGGGGAAGCTCCGGTTCCTCTGCTAGAACACCACCTACGCCGGTACGTCCGACGCAACAACTCCGATTTCTTCATCCATAAAGACCTGGCCGGTTTCCTAAACCGGGAGTTGGACTTCTACCTGAAGAACGAGGCACTCAACCTCGACAACCTGATCGCTGCAGGTGAGGATCTCGCCGGAGGTTGGTTCCAGGAGCTGAGGTTGACCAAGTCGGTGGGCAGTCGGATCATCGAATTCCTCGCCCAGATCGAGGATTACCAAAAACTGCTCTGGGAGAAACGGAAGTTCGTCACCGAGACCCAGTACTGCATCACCTTGGGCCAGATCGCCCCGGAGTTCTACCCGGACATCGCCGCCAACGAACCCCAATGGGCTGAATGGCGGGACCTGTTCAACGTAGATGACAGCGATCGAAGTGCCAACTTCTTCGACGCCCACCCCACTCTGGTTGTCGACACCAAGCACTACGACGGCGAATTCGTCGATCATCTCTTGGCTTCGTTCCCAAACTTGGGCGACACAACCGATGGACTGTTGATACACAGCGAGAACTGGCAGGCATTACGAACCCTTGAAGAAGGATACCGAGAAAGCGTTCAGTGTGTGTATATCGACCCGCCGTATAACGCAAAGGCAACAGAAATCATCTACAAGAACGAATACAAGCATTCTTCTTGGCTTAGCCTCGTAGCAAACAGGATCGAGATTGCTCGTGCATTACAGAGTCCTACTTCTGTCTTTGCGGTGGCCATCGACGACAACGAACAAGAGAAGCTTGGCTTGCTATTGGATTACCTCTTTCCTGACCATCTGAAAACATGCGTATCTGTTGTGCACAATCCGGGCGGCGTCCAGGGAGACAATTTTTCCTATACCAATGAATTCGCGTATTTCGTTTATCCACAAGGCCATCGATCAGTTGGGCTGGAGGACAGACCAATGTCTCCAGATATCCGTCCTCTGAGAGACGTATCAACGGGAAGTCATCTACGCCAAGACGCCGCCAACTGCTTTTACCCCGTGTACGCGAAGGAACAGGTCATTGTCGGTTTCGGTGAGGTCTGTGATGACGAGTTTCATCCCTCGAGTCCGAATGTGTCGATGGAAGATGGGACGATAGCTATCTACCCGATTGATGCGCAAGGACTGGAACGCAAATGGGTCTTTAGTAGAAGAAACGTTGAAAAGATTCAAGGCGAGCTAACTGTGCAATGGAACAGGTCGAGAAAGATCTGGGATGTTATTCGACGCAAAACTGCTTTCAATTACAAGACTGTTTGGGACAGCAAGAAATATAACTCCAATAGTTTTGGTTCAAGGTTTCTCAATAATATTTTCGGCACTAAGGTGTTCGACTTCCCGAAGTCCATCCATACCGTAGAGGACTCAGTTCGATTATCTACACGAGACGAAATAGCAAGTAATTGCGTCTTAGATTATTTTGCCGGGTCAGGTACCACCGGACATGCAGTTATCAATCTGAACCGGGAGGACGGTCAAGCGCGGAAGTTCATTCTGGTGGAGATGGGCGGATATTTCGACACGGTGTTGCTGCCCCGAATCAAGAAGATTACCTTCGCCCCGGAATGGAAACGGGGCAAGCCCCAACGTGAAGCCACCGCAGAAGAGGCTGAACGCTCGCCCAGGATTGTCGAGTACCTACGCCTCGAGTCTTACGAGGATGCCTTGGATAGCATCGAGTTCGACTCAGGTGCCGGGCGACTGCCCTTCACCGAAACCGACGAGAGCTACCTGTTGAAGTACATGCTCAACTGGGAAACCAAGGACAGCGAAACACTGCTCAATCCAGCCAAGCTTACCCGCCCATTCAGCTATCGCCTGCGAGTCCACGTCAACGGAGAGAAACAGGAACGGCCTGTTGACCTGCCGGAAACCTTCAACTTTCTGCTGGGGTTGAAAGTGCGTACCCGGCGCGTCTTCCATGACGACGGCCGCCGCTACTTGGTCTACCGAGGTGAACCTCGGGAAGCACCAGGACGGGAGGTGGCGGTTGTCTGGCGCGAAACAGACAGTTGGAGCGACGACGACTTCGAGCGGGATCGGGAATTCGTCGAGCAGCGGGAAATTACGGGTGGCACCGACGTTGTCTACGTCAACGGCGATTCTTGCATTCCCGGTGCCAAACCCCTCGAACCTATGTTCAAGGCACGAATGTTCGCCGGCGTCAACGCATGAGAACCGTCTGCCCGCCGTCTGGATCACCAAATGCCACCCCGTCGCCGCGCTAACCAAAGAGGCTACGTCCGGCTTGAACGCCGGCTATCGTTGCTGGCTTGGCTACATCAACTGCTTGGCTACGGTGATACCCGCGAACTGCTGGGCGACATCAAGCACGTCAACGAAGGACTCAATGAAGAAGGTCGCAGTTATGTCAGCCTTCACCTCGAAAGCCGCTCCCAACGGTTCAGCGGCCTTACCGTACCCGACCTCCTACGATACGACGGCAACATCCGTGACCACCTGACGGCAATGAATCGAGGGCGAGTTGAACCAATCACCCTCCGCTACTTCCAATACCTGGCGGCACTCTACACCGAGATGTACCTCGACTGGCACTGCAACCGTACGGTGCACTTGCTACCCACATTGAACCGCTTCGTCGCCGAACACAACCAGCGCAGCACCACCGATGATCGCTGGGAGCACTTCAGTCCCGAGGAGCTGTCCAAGTTGGCATTTTGGATGGCAACTGGCAGCGGCAAGACGCTGCTGCTGCATCTCCACTATCGCCAGTTCATGCACTACAACAAGGACCCCCTCGACAACATCCTGCTGGTTACGCCCAACGAGGGCCTCAGTCAGCAGCACCTAGATGAACTCCACGCCTCGGGCATACCGGCGACCCGTTTTGACCAAAATGAACCGGTAAGCTTGCTGCATTCAGGTGCGACCGTCAAGGTGACCGAAATCACCAAGCTGACGTTAGACAAGCGGGGCGAGGGAGCCAGCATTCCGGTTGAGGCTCTGGAGGGCAACAACCTGATCTTCGTCGACGAAGGACACAAGGGATCCGGCGGTGAGGCGTGGCGGTCGGTGCGCGAAAAGCTCGCCGAAACCGGCTTTACCTTCGAGTACAGTGCCACATTCGGTCAGGCACTGGCGGCGGCGAACAACGACGGCTTGCTAACCGAATACGGGAAGTGCATCGCCTTCGACTACTCATACCGCCACTTCTACCAGGACGGCTACGGCAAGGACTTCCACATACTCAATCTCCAACAGGAGTCGGCCGAGGATCAAACTGACCTCCTAATGATGGGCAACTTGCTGTCCTTCTACCAACAGCAGTTGGTGTTCGATGAGAAATCGGTCGAACTGCGTCCTTACAACATTGAGAGGCCCCTTTGGGCCTTTATTGGCAGCAGCGTAAACGCCGTGCGTCGGGAGGAGGGGCGGTCCCGCAGCGACGTTTTGACCGTGACCCAGTTCCTGAATCGAGTGTTGAGCAACCCGAACTGGACTTGTGCCGCAATCAATCGCCTGCTGGGTGAGCAGTCCGGTCTGACGAATACGGAAACAGGCAAAGACGTATTCGCGGGCCGGTTCAACCGCCTGAGTGACTTGGCGAGGACATCCGAGGAAATATATCTAGATCTGTTGGATAAGGTGATGCACGTTCGCAGCAGCGATGGCCTGCAACTGGTCGACCTCCAAGGTTGCGACGGAGAGTTGGGCATCAAGGCGGCGGGAGCTGATGATTATTTTGGCGTCATCTATGTTGGCGATAAGTCCCGCTTCAAGGGGCTGGCAGATGCTGACGAGTCGGGCATCACGTTAACCGAGGACGCCTTCCACGGTTCGCTTTTCGACCGCATCAACGAGGCGGATTCAACGGTGGAGATGCTGGTCGGTTCCCGTAAGTTCATTGAAGGGTGGAGTTCGTGGCGGGTTTCCAACATGGGACTGCTCAACATCGGCCGGAGCGAAGGTTCGCAGATTATCCAGATGTTCGGGCGGGGAGTCCGGCTCAAAGGACGCAGAACGTCATTGAAGCGCAGTTCGGCCATTGACCGCGGTCCGCATCCCGACAACATCAGGATTTTGGAAACACTTGACATCTTCGCTCTCCGGGCCAACTACATGGTGCAGTTCCGCGAGTACCTGGAGAACGAGGGTATAGACACTCGGGAACCGGTGCAGATTCCGCTAACAATACGCCCCAATGAGGAGTTCTTGAATCGGGACCTCGTTATCCCTCGATTGGATGAAGGGAAGGACTTCATCCAAGAAGAGATAGTGCCACTGAAGTTCGATCCATCGGTCAATCCGGTTTCGGTAGTGGCATCGGCAACGGCGCAACAGATAGTCAGCGGGGCGGGTGACCCGATACCTTCAACCGTCAGTTCTGGCACCGTACGCACGATTCCTCCGGAAAACCTCAACCTGGTCGATTGGGGCCACGCATATCAGGGAGTGCTCGAGCACAAACAGTCCAAGGGTCTGGACAACATGCTGGTGCGTTCAGAAGATCTGCGAAGCATTCTGGAAGCCGGTGACGCAGCGTACCGCTTAGTTGCAGACGAGTCGGTCGTTTGCCCCAAGAAGTGGGAGGACCGAGAGCGATTGCAGGAAGCCGTCATCGGAATACTGCGCAGCTACGCCGATGCACTACACCGACGACGCAAGACCGCATGGGAGTCCAAAAACCTGTCTTACAGGAAACTGGACAAACATGATCCAAACTTGCGGTTCAACGCTGGATCTGGAGATTCAGCGGGAAGCTACACCGTCAGCGTTCCTCGTCACGATGCCAATCTTGTTCAAGAGGTGGAAAAGCTGATCGAAGAATGCAACGAGCTGTACCACGACGAGACGGACGACTTACCGCGCATTCACTTTGACCGGCACCTCTACCAACCCCTTCTGATCGAAAACGATCAAATGACTTCGTCACCTCCGGGGTTGCAGGATTCCGAGCGCAGTTTCGTCGAAGATCTGCGATCCTACTGGGCGACACACGGCGAACAACTGACGAAGGATTGGGAACTGTTCCTGCTTCGAAACCTGTCCCGAGGCACTGGCGTTGGGTTCTACGAGAGCGAGGGCTTCTACCCGGACTTCATCATGTGGATCAAGTCAGCCAACCACCAACGGATCGTGTTCATTGAACCTCACGGGTTGCTGAACGCTCGAGCCTACGTGCACGACTCAAAGGCGCGCCTTCATGAACGTCTACCCGATTTGGCTTCAGAGATCGCCACACGTTCGCCATACAAGAACGTTGAGCTAGATTCATTCATAGTGTCCGCAACTCCTTACGATGAGGTTGTTGAGCGGTACGGCGACGGCACATGGTCCTATCGCGACTTCGCCAGTAAGCACATCCTCTTTCCCGAGCCCAATGACGAGTACAACTACATCGCCGAGATTCTTAGGCAGTGAAACCGACGCAAGACGTAAACATCTGCAAGGCTCCGCCCAACACTATCCTTACCCTTGCCTACCGATATTTCGCTTGCCGTCTGGACCCCAACAAGTCACGTGCGATTACCGGAGCGGCGACCATCCCAAACTAACGTCGCGTCTGTCGTTTCGGCGGGGAAACCCGCATGGAACGGCGAACGTCCCGAAATGTAACTGGTTACTCCAATTCCACTTCGGCGAGAACTGACGTTTCGCCTCTCGCATCGTAGCCGAACACTCGTAGCGTCAAATCGCCCGGATTAGCATCAAAGAATATCGGCGAAAACACGTCGAACGCGAAGCTTTGACCATCGATCGTCAAATCCGTTGGGCCAACCGTTAACTCAGTTTCCCAGACCTGCTGCCCCGACAATCGAGGTAATGGCACGACCAACGGCGGGTACTTCACCTCATTGACGTAAATCGCCATCGCAGCTCCCTCATCGCTTAGCGTGTCGAACAATCGAGCCCCGTCCGACAACGTCCCCGACCCAGACACTCTCCCGCGAGTCAACTTCGGACTGACTTCCCAAACGACCAACTCTTTCGATTCGGAACCATCCAACGCGATCAAGTACGATGCGTCAAGGTCAAGCGAAGCACTTGCGGAACCATTCTCGTTCGCCGCCGTGTCCGTCATTCGCGGAGTCGCCGTTGGATTTGGTGTCGATGTTGCTTCGGGTTGATCCGACTCCCCAATCGACGCGCCCGTGTCATTCGCATCGCCTCCGCAACCAAGGCCGAGCACCATGAACGCTGCGACCAAGGTCACCGCGATCGGTGTGCCCAAACTGCTCGTCGAAACGAATTTCCTAACCATGGCTCGCACTGATCTGCTAACTCCGTTTACTTAATGGTAGACATTAGACTCGTCTGATCCACGTCAACTCAGAACCGCTCCGCGTCGACTCAGTCAAGATTTCGTCGTGTCGTGAACAACCGCCTGACGCGTCAAGAGAAATGTCGCACGTGATGGCACGCGGGACTCCTGCATGGGAGCGGCAACTCTCACTTGCGAACCTGGACCTGCTGTCCGTCGGACGGTTGAACCGGAACCGAACCTTCTCGAACAATACGTGGCTCGAGTTCCTTATCTACTTCGGGCATCACGACGGCAAGGCGCGTCCGTCGCCCGCCGAGGACTGATCATACAACGACAGCCACGACGAGATCACAATCACGCTGACCGGTGACGTCCACTGGCACTCTATCAACTTCGCCGCCATCGGCGACACGGTTGCGCATCTTCACCTGGTATCGGATGCGAAACTGCGCCTTGCCGCAAGTTACCCAGCTGTTCCTCAGTCTCGGCATCATCTTTACCGGAGTCGTTATGGTTGAAATCGTCTTCGCCTACCCCGGCATCGGCTACCTTTTGCAGCAAGCCATCCTCAGCAACAACGCCAGTCAACTCCAATCCATCGTCATCACCACTGCCCTAATGTTCGCCCTATTGCTTGCCGTCATGGAGAGCCTCTACCCCGTCATCGACCGTCGCATCGGGAAGGCATGAAAGCGGATTTTTGGCGAAAGTCTTAGTTGGGAGACGCAATACTCGGGGAGGTGATTGTCCCGGCACAGTGTGCCATTTGGTAAAGGACACCGAGTTTAAAATCGGTTTGCATGGACGCTGACTTCATCGATTCATCACGAGGAGTCTCGACCGGCAATCTGAACGAGGACGCCTTCAACTCGGCCCTCGCCCGGGCCCTTCGACAGCAACGGCATGAATGGCGCACGAATGAAGGTGCGATTGTGGCGGAACGAACCAATGTCATCGTCGCCGATCCGCTCAAGCGTCCCGACGTTTTGGTGTCGTCCAAAGATAGCTATCCGATCGCCATCGAGTGTGAATTCGGTAACCCAGCCATCGGGGACGCCGAAGCTCGATTGGGGCAACGATATGCCGCGAACATGCTACCCATCCGATCGGCAATCGCAGTCGGAATCCCTGCGGAGGTCCGACATTGGAGCGACAACGAGATTGAAAGGCGACTCTGTACACCGAACGGCATCGAGTTGGCATTCACTCAACTGTCCTCAGACGTCGTCGCTGATGATACCGATTCCGGATCGGTATCTGAAATTTACCGCTGGCCGACTTCGGGTTGGGTAAATGGCGACGTCTCTCGCTTAGCCGAATTGTGTCAAGGAGCAACAGCACCGCCAACCTTGGTTGAAGGGCAAGCAAGATACATCGCTGAGCACATCCGAAACTACGCTTCAGCATTGCTGGATGCCACACCCGAAGACGTCGCGTCGCAGATCGCCGAAGGCCTCGGGCAGACGAGTGAAACACAAGGATTCCGTCTAGCGTGCTGCATCTGGATGACTTCTCTCCGTCTTCACGACCTCATGACGTCAGTCCCCATAATGCGGTCTCGAGGATTGCGCACTATTGCCGAGATTCGTGCTTCTTCAGGCGGAATCATTTCGCTATCCGAGTTGCGCGACGCCTGGGCGAGGATACTCGACGTCAACTTCAACTCGATTTTTGAACCAGCTCTCAACGCCTTGCATCCCGGATTGCCAACGCTCAATGGTGCCGAAACCCTCGACAACCTCGCATTCCTTGCCGAACGTGTGACACGATTGCGCTTAGGCAGCAGCATCGACTTCGCCGGCGAACTATTCCCTAAACTGCTTGAAGACCGAGAAGAAACAGCAGCCCATTACACACTGCCTGCGACGGCAGCACTGTTGTCGAAACTAGCCGTCTCCCAGATTCTTCGGACTGACTGGTCTTCCACTGCTTCAATGACCTCACTGAACATCGCCGATTTCGCATGTGGCACCGGGACGTTGCTCAGGGCAGCCTATCAGCAAGTCCGCAATCTCTTCGAATCCTCCGGCGGAGACGACCTCGATGTCGTCCATCACCACATGATGGAACGCGGCATAACGGCAACGGATATCAACTCTTTGGCCGCACACATGACGTGCGCGGCCCTGTCGTCTTTCGATTTGGGCCTGCCGTATCAGTCGTCCAACATCGGAGCCATTCCGATCCAAGGCGGTAGCACCGGGGCTCTGGAGTTTCTCGCTGCCGACTCCGTGGCGGACATCCTCGGTGAGGACGTAGTCCAGACCGCTAGCTCAACTCCGATCGGTGCAACCATCGGCGCACCCAGACGCAGTTACGACCTGGTAATCCAAAATCCGCCATACACGAGCCCCGTCGCTGGGACGAATGCACGGAGGATGTTTGATGTCGCAGGTATCTCGGAACACGACCGACAGCGCGCATTGGATCGCCTCAGTGCTCAACGCCGAGCGGTCAAGCGTGCAGGTATCGACGTGTCGCACGGAAGAGCCGGTTTGGGTGCCGATTTCTCGGCACTCGCCGACATCAAACTCAAAGGCGACGGCGTGTTTGCCACGGTATTGCCGTTGACGGCGGCACACTCCAGTTCTTGGAGCAACTTCAGATCACACATCACACAAAACTATCGCAACATCGTGGCAATCGCCTACACGTCCGACTTCAGATCGATGATGTCCGCTGACACCCATCTCAACGAGATGTTACTGGTCGCAACGAAAAGAGCAAGACCCGCACCGGAAGCACAGCACACCAACCAAACTGACAATAATTCCGAAATCACCTGCGTCAACCTGAATCGCTCGGCCCAATCCGTCAACGACGCCCACGAACTTGCGCGTGCCATTTCTGGATTCACGGATTCTAGTTCAGTCGACTCGACGATTCGAATTGCCGATGAGAATGTCGGTGACTGCTATCGGTTACCGCGTCTCGGATCTGGCTTTCCTTGGTTCCTGCTTGGGATGCGGAACAGATACGTCTGTAGAACCCTTTGCGGATTAATCGAAGGACACTTTCTGCATGAACCAAGCGGAGTTGGCGTCGAGTTGCCGTTGCCTATCACCCGAATGGATTCGGTCGTTGACATCGGACCGACACACACCCAAATCGGGCACGTCAGAGGCGGCAACGGACGAGGTGCTTTCGTGTTCGATCCCGTTACCCCAGGCGATCAACCGCAATACCCGTCAATTTGGACCGCATCAGGCGACGTTCACACGACGATTCAACTGGCACCAACACACGAAGGGACGAAAATACCGAATCGTGAACGCGAATGGCAGGATGCGATGAAGTCCACCAGCAACACGTTCATATCGGAAGACTTGAGATTCACTTCACAGGCCGTAGGCGCGGGCAGAACAGAGCGCAATTGCTTGGGAAGTTCCACCTGGGTCGCACTCATCAGCGAAGACCAATCCACTCTGGATGCACTGTTGATCTGGTTGAACTCCACGTTCGGAATGCTCGTCAGAAGCGGTTACGCTACCACTACACAACCCGGTCGGGCTAGATTAGCGATAGCAGCGACTGCCGCATTCCCGGTGCCAGATTTTGCCCAACAGAGCGATGCGGGTCGCAGGGCTCGCGCAGTCGCTCGAGAGCACGTCGAAAGGCTTTCGAAGTTAAAGCTCGAACCCACGTCATACGCGTGGCGAGATCCGGGTCGGCATGAGATCGACGAAGTCGTCCTTGAAATGTTGGATCTGCGTTCCGACGCAACTCGGATGGCTCTCAATCAAATCAGAGAACTATGGTGCCGCGAACCGTCGGTCCACGGCGGCAACAAATCAATCACCGCGGCCTTAGGGATTCGCTGAACCAGGTCCCCTACTCAACCAATATCTCCTGATCGTAACGAGCGCGCAACCAGATGTCGCCGTTTTGGGCGTCGATGCCTACGATCCCGTAACCGTATGGGACGCGATACGGGTCCGGATCGTCTGGGAACGTGCCCCCGATTTGGACAGCCCAGATCTGACGAAGCATGCGGGGAGAATCGGGTGAGTAAAGGTCGGATTTGGTGAGTTCTTGCAGGCGACGAAGACGCATCAGTCCCACTCGGATGCGCACTTGCTCGTATCCCTCAAACTCGATCTCCGCAACTACCTCCGATAGCGACGCCTTGGCGAGTTCGATCGCTTGCTGTTGCGTGAACGGCGGATCGGGATCAAGAGTCGGTGGGATTGGTTGATCATCGTCGCCACACCCGACTAACGAAATGCAAGCGGTCAACAGGAACAACGCGGACAGGATGAGGCGAACGGGACGCGAGATCATGGAAGCGTCTCGGCGGACGTCAAGCGACTGCGATTGTTTCGACTTTCTTGACGATGTCTTTGGTGTTGACCAAGTGCTTGCCCAATCCAAGTTCCTTCGCATCCATTCCCATCGCCAATCCCAAGAGTTGCGGCAAGTGAAGAATGGGGAGATCGGCCTTGCCGCGTCGGTTTTGACGACGTGCCTTGGGTTGGTAGCCGTCAAGGTTTAGATGGCACAGGGGGCAAGGCGTAACCATCGCGTCCGCACCTAGTTCACTCGCAGTTCCGGTGTGATTGGCGACCATGCGGAGTGAGTTACGCTGGTTGATGAGCAGTATCGGGAATCCGCAGCACGCCGTCTTCCCGGGAAAGTCGATGACATCGCCGCCGACCGCCTCGATTACCGTCTCCAACGACGTTTGGCGCTCGGGGTTTTCGTCGAACCCAAGGGCGTCGGACGGTCGGATAATGTAACAGCCGTAAAACGGGGCTAGCTTGACGCCACTCAACTCTTTGACGAACGTCTCTTGCAGCTTTTCTATGCCGAAGTCTTCGACCAAAACCCAAAGAAGGTGTTTCACCGTAGTGTTGCCACTGTACGAAAGTCCCTCATCTGCAAGATATCCGTTGATCTCTTCTAGGTATGCATCATCCTTGCGCACTCGCCGATCGGCCTGTGCAATCACGCCTTGGCACGTCGAGCAAATGGTGAGCACAGGTAGGCCCATCTTCTCGGCCATCGCCAACGTGCGGATGTTGAGAATGTCACCGAGTTTCTGGTCCTTTTCCTGAAGCACCCCGGCTCCGGTGCAAGACGCTCCCTTCAGTTCGACCCATGCGATGTTCAGTCGCTCCATCACGGCAACTGCTGAGTCGAATAGCTCGGGACCAGCACCCCGAGCGACGCATCCGGGATAGAAGGCGAACTTCATTGACCGCGCTCACTCTCGACTTTTTCGAAGATTTGAGTGATCTTCTCCTTGTCCTCGGCTTTATGCGGCACCACCGGCGGCAGCTTGCCCTTCAGCATCGACTTCACTCCGATGCTGGCGAGATCGATTAACCGAGGAACGTTCGTGTAACCGGCGGACTCGACAGCGAGACGGGCCTCATCCAATCTTCCGTGCTTCTTGACGGATTTGTTGAACGACTCAGTGTGGCGGTATCCGGAAGTATTTCGGTTGCCGGCTTCGATCGCCATTTCACGCATCTCCATGATGCGGTCCATCGGCGCGACATCTTTGGGACAAACTTCGACGCACTTGAAACATCGCGTGCAGTCCCAAATGCCTCCTTCGACTTCGTTCAGTTCGGACAACCGGTCGTCGCGCTTGTCATCACGCGGATCTTCGACGAACCTCCATGCTTTCGCTAGTGCAGCCGGTCCGATGAAAACGTCGTCGACCTCGAGTACCGTGCAGTCAGACACGCAGGCACCGCACATGATGCAGTTCATCGCAGTCAAGAGATTGACCATCGAGTCGTTGCTTGCGACGAATTCACCTTCGTTAGGTTCTGCATCGGGTTGAAGATATGGATCAATCTGCTTGACTTTGTCGAAGAAAGTGTCCAATGAGACAACGAGATCCTTGATGACCGGTTGGTTGCCCATCGGTTCGACGACGATCGTCTCGCCTTCGTCTGCAACGTCAGCGATGCGCGTCTTGCAGACCAATTTGGCGTCACCGTTTACCCGCATGCCGCATGATCCGCAGATCGAAGCCCTGCACGCGCATCTCAAAGCCAATGATCCGTCGATCTCCTCACGGATTTGGATCAATGCGTCGAGAACTGTTGCACTGGGGTGGACGTCGAGATCAAACTCATCCCAACGTTGTTGTCCCTCACCCATCGTTTCAGGATCGAACCGGCTGACCTTGAGGTTTGATTGCATCAGTAAACCCTCTCGATCGGTTCCCACTTGGTTATCGTGACCGGTGAAGCTTCGACACGTACACCACCTTCGACGGATGTATCGTGATACGCAAGTGTGTGCTTCAACCAATTCTCGTCGTCGCGTCCGGTAATGTCAGTGCGGAAATGTGCGCCTCGGCTCTCTTTGCGAGCCAATGCACTGTGAACGATGGCGCGTGCGACATCGGCCATGAACTCCATCTCAAGCGTGAAGATGAGGTCGGTGTTAAACACCTTGCCTTTGTCTTGCACCGAAACCTTCGGCATACGCGCGTCAATGTCGTCAATGGCCGCTCTAGCACCTTCCATGGATGCTTGATCGCGGAACACGCCGATGCCCTTCGTCATCTCGGGACCCATGAAATTCCGCACCGCAGCCCAATTTTCGCCGGGGGCACGGTCAAGCAGATTTTGAATGCGTGCGCGCGTAGCTTCGACGTGTTCATCTGAACCTGAACCATCGGAAACTGATTTGATGTAATCAGAGGCGTGGACTGCGGACCGCCGTCCGAACACCACCGTGTCGAGCAACGAGTTCGCACCGAGGCGATTTGCCCCATGGACGCTGACGTTAGCACACTCACCTGCAGCGTAGAGGCCCGGCACGTTCGTCGCACCATCAACGTCAGTCTTGATGCCACCCATGATGTAGTGGACGCCGGGACGCACAGGGACAGGTTGTTCTGCGAGATCGACGCCAAGGAACTCAACAGCTACCTCTTGCAGATATCCGAGTCGGTCTTCAATGAAATCCCGACCCAAATGACGCAGGTCCAACAAGACATTCCCATCAATGCCTCGTCCTTCATTGATCTCCGTCTGCTCAGAACGTGACACGACGTCCCGCGAAGCCAATTCGAGATATTCCGGGGCGTAGCGTTGCATGAATCGCTCGCCTTCGGAGTTCAGCAAGTATGCGCCTTCGCCGCGCGCAGCTTCAGAAAGCAAGATCCCAGTGCGCGCAAGAGTCGTCGGATGGTATTGCACCATCTCCATGTCCATCATCGGCACCCCGACGCGCCAAGCCAACGCAAGTCCGTCGCCAGTACAAATGATCGCATTCGTCGACGGTTCGAATACCCGACCTGCACCGCCCGAGGCCATGATCACGGATTTCGCCCAGATTGTCTCTACGTCGCCCGTCTTGATATCGAGCGCGATTACGCCGACGCAACGGCCGTCCTCAATCACTAAATCCGTGACGAACCACTCTTCATAGACGTTCAAGCCGTAACGAACGGATTGCTCGTACAGGACGTGCAATATCGCAGAACCAGTGATGGCACCGACGAAGAATGTGCGGGCGACCTTCTGACCACCGAATCTTCGCGTCCCTAGTCTCCCGTCCTCGCCCCGACTGAAGATCACACCCATCCGTTCCAGTTCGATAACGGCATCACCAGCCTCGGTCGACATTATCTCTACCGCATCCTGGTCGGCGAGATAATCGCTGCCTTTTATCGTGTCGAGTGCGTGTCCTTCCCAATCGTCGCCTCGGTCGGTGAGAGGGGCATTAATACCGCCTTGTGCCGCATTAGAGTGACTTCGGACGGGATGGACTTTGCTGATTACGGCGACATTGAGTCCGAGACGTGTGGCTTCGACTGCGGCCCGCAAGCCAGCCAAACCTGCACCAATGATCAACACGTCGTGCTTAATCATGCTGATGCGCCGTTCCACGTCTTTCGACTTCGGGAAGCGATTCGAGCAACGATGATGCTCGAGTTGCGACTGCGATTGTGAGGGCGTCTTCGATGGTGCCGTCGCTGCATTGTTCGATGAATTCGTCTAACCGTAGTTCCGCAACGCATATGTCTTCAAGTCTATCCTGCGGAAGCGGATCGAAATGCAGATCTAGTGCCAAGAATGCGTAAGCGCGCTCTTCGCTGTAGCCAGATAATGGCAGCAACTCGCCGATGAAAATCAAGTCATCAGCGCGATATCCCGTTTCCTCTCGCAACTCGCGCGCCGCCGTCAAGATCGGTTTCTCGTCACCTTCCCGAGTGCCGGACGGCAACTCAAGCGTGTACGCCTGCGCGGCGTGTCGCCACTGTTTGACCAATAGGACAGTCCCGACTTCGGTGATTGGAAGCATCACTGCGGATCCAGGGTGTTGGATGATCTCTTTATCCGCAGGTTCGCGATCGCCCAGTTGCAGCCTGTCAACCCGCAGCGTGAGCTTCTCGCCCTCAAAGATTGTCCGAGACGATAGTCTTTCTGGACGAAGTGGAAGATCTGCTTTCACTCGCTTAGTCCTTCATCGCGTTGAACGGCACCGATACGCATTCCAAGCCGATGTGACAAGCCATTCCAAAACGAACTCCTAGGTCCACGTCTCAGGAACTTCGCCTTGCGTTCGCTTCGAGAAATCTTCACCAACGAATGATGATCCATTTCGTGGCTAATGAACCCGTCGACCGTCAACGTAGCAGGATTTGGTGTCTCGAGTTTGAGCTCCAGCACAGACGGCGAATCCAAGATTACCCCGCCGAACTGGCTCATGTGTGCTGCAATCGGTTTCAGCAAAAACACCGAAGAAGTGGGATCGATCACCGGACCGCCAAGCTGCAACGTGTAACCCGTCGAACCAGTCGCAGTCGCGACGATGACGCCGTCGCCGCGATACGTTGACAGTTCAATCCCATCGATAATCGCGGTAACCTCAATGACGCGGAGCTCTCCCCCGCGGTGAACTGTGACATCGTTCAATGCCCACAACTTGCCCTCATTCTCACCCGCCAACGCAGCGTCCAACATTGTCCTATCGTCAACGACTCCGTTGCCTTCTAAGTACCAATTGATGTCGTCTAGCGCGTCGTCGGAGTCAATCTCGCTCATGAATCCAACGCGACCCATGTTGATGCCTAGCACCGGAATGTCGTGGGGAGACGCCGCGTGAACGGCTCGCAGTATCGAACCGTCGCCGCCAATCGTTACTACGAGGTCGGTCTCTGACATGCGGTCGAATGCGTCGTCTGCAGCCAGGGTCGACTCGTCAGCGTGCCACCACTCACATCGACCGGCGTACCGCTCACTGATGCGAGCGGCGAGTTCGGCGGCATTTGGCAGCAGACTGTGACGTGCGAGGCAGATGGTGTTGAAGTCGTTCATCAACCACCGACCTCAGGTCCCGTCGTCACTTCGCTGCGGCAAGACACTGGATCACAAGATTGTCAGGGACTGTTCCACCAGGTTCAAAGCGAGCCATGGGACTACTCCCAACGCAATAGCACCCACAACGCCGACGCCTACTGCAGTCCACTCGCCTGCTGTTGTTTTGAGGCGATCTGTCTCTTTGGGCTCGCCAAACACAATGATTCCGGCAACCCGCAGGTAGTAATACGCAGCGATGACCGTGTTGACGACGGCGATTACCGCCAACCACAGCATCCCTTGATCGACCGCCGTACTGAAAACTACAGCTTTAGCCATGAACCCGACAGTCGGCGGCATCCCGAGCAAAGAGAGCAGGCCAATCACCATCAGACTCGCCAATACTGGCGATCGCTTCATCAATCCGCTCAAACCTTCAATCGATTGATCTCCCGTACGATGCACAACCGCCACAAACGCTAGAAAAACCGCAAGATTCGTGAAAGCGTAGCCGACGAGATAGTAGAGCACGCTCTCGGGGCCCGCAGTCGAACTGCCGGACACTGACGAAACTGATACCGCCGCAAAACCTACCATGATGTAGCCGGCTTGCGCAATCGTCGAATAGGCGAGCAAACGTTTGAAGTTGCTCTGCGATAGTGCCAAAAGGTTACCGAATGTCATGCTGACTGCGGCGATTACGGCGAAGAGAATCTGCCAATCTTGAGTCACCGCTTCAAACTCATTGAGAGAGTAGAGAATTCGCATCAGCACGGCAAATGCCGATGCCTTTGACGCCACCGACAGGAACGCGGCTACCGGTGAAGGCGCGCCTTGATAGACGTCAGGAACCCACATGTGCCAAGGGGCAATCGCCATCTTGAAACCGAAGCCGGCGATTATCATCAACACCGAGAGCATCACTGCTAGGGATCCGAACGGAACTCCTGATTCCATCGGCAGTTCGGCAAGTCGTGCAACGATTTCATCCAGACGCGTCGCTCCCGTGAAACCGTATAGGTAAACGAGTCCGAAGAGCAAAATCGCGGTCGATAATGCCGACAAGATTAAGAACTTCGCGCCAGCCTCGACGGCAAAGCCATCGCGTCGCATCGCCGCGAGCGCGATGGCCGGCAGTGCCGTAGTCTCGAGCGCGACATAGATCGTGATTAACTCGTCGGCACCGACGAGCAGCATCATTCCCGCCGACGCCGTCAGAAGCAATGCGTAGAACTCACCGAGTGAGTCTCGGAATTGCCCCAGATAGGGGACTGACGCGAGCAACACGACGGCGGTGGCACCGACGATGATGAACTGGAAGAACAGCGCAAACCGATCGGCAACGAAAGTCCCATATACTACCGGACCGGATGCGATGTCGCCGAACCATTCGAACCAGAGATTGAGCGTCAAGAAAGCAGGTGCCAGCAACCCGATCACGGCTATCCATGAGAGTGCACGTTTGCTGCCCCACCGTCGTCCGCCGAACATCGTTTCGTCGAGAATCGCATCCGCGCTTAGCAAGACCAACGCAAGTAACGCCATCCCGATGACGGGAGACAATGCCCAATATGCCTGTGCGTCCACTAGCGCAATATCCCCTCAATGCCAATCTGGAAGACATCGACAATCGATTTTGGCCAGACGCCGATAACGAAGATCGGAATGGTCAACACCAAGATTGGCACGAGATCTAACGGCTCAACGTCGGTCAATGCCTCGAACTTCTGCTCTGGGATTCCGCCCTCGGGAGGTCGCGGTCCGAAAAACGCCCGTTGGATCATCCAGAGTATGTAACCGGCGGCCAACACGACGCCGAAAGCCGCGACGCCAGTTGCCCAAGGCCAGACCGGGAACGTGCCCAAGAACACCATAATCTCCGAGACGAAACCGGATAGCGCAGGTAGGCCTAACGATGCAAATCCTGCGATGAAGAAAAAGATTCCGATGACCGGCATCTTTCGCCAAAGACCCCCGAGGTGCGGGATATGACGTGTGTGCATTCGGTCGTACGCAAGTCCAACCATCAAGAAGGCCAAACCGGTGATGGTGCCGTGCGTAAACATCTGCAACGCGGCTCCGTTGAGACCGCCAAGCTGAGTCGCCGCGGTGCTGCCCCCAATCGCCGTCCAGCCCAACATCACAAATCCCATATGACTGACGGAAGAATAGGCGATCAATCGCTTCATGTCGGTCTGACGAATCGTGACTATCGCACCGTACACGACCGCCACCGCTGCCAGAACTGAGAGCGGACCCGCAGCGTCATGCACTGTGAAACCACTCGTCTCTTGGAAGAAGCCGATATTGATGCGGATTAAACCATACCCCGCCATCTTCAGCAGCACACCAGCAAGCATTACGCTCACCGCAGTCGGCGCGTCGGTGTGCGCGTCGGGCAACCAGTTGTGGACCGGCGGAAGCGGCAACTTGACCGCGAACGCAATGAGGAAAAACGCGAAGACGAGGACCGCCGGGGCGATGAGCTTGGCTCCTGCAATCTTCTCCGGGATTCCTTCGGCACCGATCTCCGGTATGGCGACCATTGTCAACGTGTCGACTGCACCCGTGAGATAGATGGCGAATATGCCGACGAACATGAACGCCCCGCCGGCGAGGGTGTATAGCACGAACTTCATCGCAGAATAGCGAGGTCGCCCGGTTCCCCAGATGGCGATGAGCATATACATCGGGATTACTTCAAACTCGAAGAACACGAAGAATAGCAACAGATCGAGGCTGACAAACACGCCCATGACCGCAGCTTCAAGCAGTAGCAGCCAAATGAAGTATTCCGAAACTCGGTCTGTGATGTTGCGAGATGCGAATGCGGCGGCCAATCCGAGCAGACCTGTCAGTAACACCAACGGCGCGCTCAAACCGTCGACGCCGAGGAGATATGACGATTTCAAAGTTTCGGCTGACAGCCAGTTGATGTGATCGATCATCTGGACTCCGCCGGCCGCGCGGTCGTAGTTAACGAATACAAGTCCGGAGAGCACGAAGGTGAAGAACGCGCCAGCTATCGCTAACCAACGGACGACATGATCCTCGATCCGGACTGAGCGACCGAGTGCGATCAGCAACGCCGTAGCCGCCGGCAGGAACACCGTGATGGTCAGTATGCCGTTGAACTCACTCATCTACGGTTACTGCGCCACGATGACAAAGATCCCGATGGCCACCATCAGACCGATTACTGACACGAGCCCGTAAGTCTGCGCCTGCCCATCCTGCAGACGACCGAGGCCGCGCCCGAAACGGTCAACCCATCGGTAGAGTTGGACGTTGATGTTATCGAGACCGGCAATGTCGAGTTTGTTCGTCGCCTCCGCGAAGTTTCGGTAGAAGGCACGCGATACGATGATGTCCTCGTACAACTCATCGAAGTAGTACTTGCGAACAAGTAGCGTTCGAACGTAGCGCGTCGACGACGACAGCATATTGGGTATGCGGTTTCGGTAGGTGAACATCGCGAATGCGACGGCGATGCCCAACACGGCGACTGCGCTCGATGCGGCGGCAGCAACCAAATCGAACTTCGGCTCCGACCCAGCTTGAACCTGTGCATCATGATCCGGAAAGACCGCGGTGTTTTCCGCGACTACTAAGGTCGAAAAAGCGTGCTTGTCCACAATTCCGAGATCGACGATCGGGTTAGCAATGAATCCAATCCCGATTGCCAAGACTGCAAGTAAACCGATGGGAACTGTCATCGTCCACGGCGATTCACCGAGATGGACGTGCTCCAATCCTTCGGGTACTTCTTCGCCGGAAGTTGCTAGATCCTCGCGTTCCCTATCGCCTCCACCGCGGAATTCGCCATGGAAAGTTTTGAACACGGCCCGAAACATGTAGAACGCCGTCATGAATGCAGCCAACAAACCCATGCCGAAAACTATGTAACCTGTCGTGTTTTCGAGGTGCAGAGCGTGTGCCAATATCTCGTCCTTCGACCAGAAGCCCGACAGCGGAGCGATTCCGGCGAGGGACAGACTGGCGATGACCATAGCAAAGTAGGTGACCTTCTGATGTCGCCAGAGACCACCCAGATAGTTCATGTTGAATGTGCCTCCGGCGTGGTGAACTGACCCGGCAGCGAGGAAGAGGCAAGCTTTGAAGAATGCGTGAGTGAAAAGGTGGAATATCGCCGCACCGTACGCACCGATGCCGAGCGCAAACATCATGTAACCGAGTTGGCTCACCGTTGAGTATGCAAGCACTCGCTTGATATCGTCGGCGACCAGTGCCATCGAAGCAGCAAAAACCGCCGTAATCGCACCGATTACCGTTACCAGCGTCATTACGTCGCTGTTCTCGAAAACTGGGAAGAAACGCGCAACGAGGAACACACCTGCGGTAACCATCGTTGCCGAGTGGATGAGTGCCGAGACCGAGGTCGGTCCCTCCATCGCATCGGGCAACCACGAGTGCAACGGGAACTGGGCAGATTTGCCCGCGGCTCCGAGGAAGAACCCGAGTGCGACCCAAGTGAGTACCGAGGTCGCGATCAACCCTCCTTCGATCGCGTGGTAAAGTGTGCCGACGTCGAGATATGTCGGATCCACCGAGTAGAGATAGATGATCGCGAGCAGAAATCCGAAGTCGGCGAAGCGCGTCATCAGGAACGCCTTCTTCGCAGCCGCCGCGGCGGAAGGACGATTGAGCCAGAAACCGATTAGCAGGTACGAAGATATGCCGACCAGTTCCCAGAACACGAAAATCTGAACGATGCTTCCTGCCGTGACCAAACCCAACATGGAAGCCGTGAAAAGGGCCATGTAGGAGAAGTAGCGTGCGTAACCATCGTCTCCGTCCATGTACCCGACAGCGTAGAGCTGCACGAGGAAACTGACACCGCTGACGACCACCAACATCACCGCGGTCAATTGGTCCAGCATAATGCCGAACGAGATCATGATGCCTGGAATGGCGATCCATTGATGCATATTGAACGACTGCGAACCTTCGGACATCACAGTCGCGAGTGCCATCAATGACAGTGCGAAAGAACCGCCTACCGCCAAAACCGTAAGCCAACCCGCGAGATCGCACTTCGGTCCGGTTAAACTGAACGACCCCCCGATGACCGGCAACCAACGGAGCACCAATCCGTTGAAAACGAATGTCGCCGCCGGGAGCGCGATTATCAGCCAGATTGTCAGTTCGGATAACAAACAGCGACGCTCAGATCTTTCGGATTATCTCGTCCGCCACGTGTTCCCTGCCTTTGGGAACCATCACCATGAACGGCACATTCTCTGCCCAATCGAGGATGTCGCCGATCGGCAGAATCTTCGCTGGCAACCCTTCACCGTCAAGCAGGTTTTTCCAACTCTCCGCCACCTTGAGGGTGTCGGTTCTTTTGTATTCGACCCACATTTTCAGTGTTTCATCTGCGAGGCAGCGGTCAACTCAACCGACTGTCTTGAGCGATAGATGGCGAAGACAAGTGCAAGTGCCAATGCCGTCTCTGCGGCAGCTACGGAGATGACGAATATCGCGAACATGTGACCGGTCAACGCAGAGCGCGCGGCACTCTCCAATACCTCGCCTTCGACACCGATCAAGGCAACCGGTGCTGTGAACCGCGAGAAACCGATTGCCGCGACCAACACACCATTGAACATCAGCTCGAGTGACATGATGACGGCGATGATGTTACGACGCGCCAAGACTCCAAAAAGTCCGATGGCGAAGAGTGCTCCGGACACTACGAGGACCGCTTCGAGCGTCACGCAGCACCGTCCTCGCGGCGATTGCGAATCACCATCAATGCACCAATCAATGCCGCGATCAACAACAACCCCAACGTCTCGAATGGCAGTATGAACTCGCGAATGATGAGGGCACCGATGTGAGACGAACTGTCGACGAACACACCACCTTCAGCTTCGTCAGATTCGGTGACGGTCGCCGCGATCACCACGTCCCCATTGGCGTCGGTGGATCTTTGGTACTCACCAGTCAAGCCAGAAATAGCATCGGAGTTCGTGATTTCGTCGATGCCTGTCCAATCTGTGTTATATGCGACAAAGATGACTGCTGCCAAGACGAGGACGCCAGCACCGAACGCGAACACTCGGTTCTGGGACAGCGTCCCGGCGTTCGCGAGGTCACCGATGAACATGACCGAGAACGCGATCAATATCGAAATCGCACCAACGTAGACGAGTATCTGCACCACGCCAATGAACTCAGCGTTCAGTATGAAGTAAATTGCGGCGACACCGATGAACGACATCGCGAGTGCCACCACGGCGCGTACTAAATCCCTCTCAACGACGACAATCAACGCAGTGCCTAAAGTGAACGCAGCGGCGACATAGAACGCCACCTGTACGAGGAAGTCCGACTCCATAGGATCGCTCATCGCTCGTCAACCCACCGATCGTCCAAAATTTCCTGCGTCGGTTTTTCGTGCCTGCCTACCTGATGGTGGTCCTCAACCTCGCCATCGCGGAAGGCGTCATAATCTCGCTCCTCGAACTGCGGTCGGAACCAAGAGCTCGGACGCTTCAACGCTGCACGCAACTCATCGACCGTGATGACCAACGCACCGCGTTCATATTGGCTCCGATCGAATTGGCTACCCATATGCAAGGCGTCATACGGGCAAGCTTCGACGCAGAGGCCGCAAAACATGCAACGTCCGATGTCGATATCGAAGACGTCGATGGCGTAAGACTCGCCTTGCTGAATGTCGAAACCACCGGGGCTGGTGACAATCTCGATGATGCCCAATGGACAGTATTTGGCGCAGGACGCGCAACCCGTGCAACGATCTTCGTACCAGGTGAATTCATTGCCTCGAAATCGTCGGTTTTGGGGCACCTTGACCGGCACCGAGTAGAGACTCATCGCCGCCTTGGCGGCAGTAACCGGTTTAGACGCAACAAAACCCAAGGGAGAGCTTCCCTCTGCCTTCGCCGCACCGAAGATGCCAACCTTGCGGTCCGGGTATTGGATCGTGAACGGCGAACGTATCGCGTTCTTCAACGTGATCTTCATCGCCTTCAACAGGCCGAGACCCATCATCGCGCCCGTCTCCCTGAATATGCCATTTCATCTGGCAACTCGTCCGCAGCGACTCGGAATGTCGGACGTTCGGGTTGAGGCATCGGTTGACTGTAGTCCTTGGGCCGCAGCAACTTGCCGATTGCCCAAACAGAAACGAAGAACACAACCCAGTTGATGGCGGCCATCATCAGCAACTCATTCATCGTCGGATCCGGCCAGATTGCGATGAGGATCGCGGTGACGAAGATGTTGATCAGCGTCAGTTCGAAGAGACCCTTCCAAGCGAGAGAGAGAATCTGGTCTACACGCAAACGTGGCCACGAGAACCGCACCCAAATGATGAAAAGGAGCACCAAAACAGTTTTGCCGAAGAACCACAACTGCGAAGGAATCGGTTCCCAACCTCGCCAACCGCCTAAGAAAAGCGTGACTATCAGCATTGAAGCGACTATCGTAGCGAGGAATTCAGCCAAGAAGAAGATGCCGAACTTCATGCTGCTGTAATCGTTCAGATATCCAGCGGCGAGCTCCGACTCCGCTTCCACCAAATCGAAGGGAGTCCGACTGGTTTCCGCTTGCGCCGCTAGCAGAAATACGAAAAATCCAAGAGGTTGCACGACGATGAATGGCATATCCTGGGCGGCGACAATTGCTCCCAACGACATGGATCCGCTGAGCATCAGTACGCCGATGAGCGACAGTGCCATCGGGATTTCGTAGCTGATTAGCATCGCAACAGATCGCATGCCCGCGAATATCGCAATCCGGTTGCCCGACGCCCATGACGCCAACACGATTGCGATGCCCGACATTGATGTGATCGCGATCACGAAGAGTATCCCGACGTTGATGTCAACAACGAAAGTTCCGAGACCGAAAGGTATCAACGAGAGAACCATCAGCACGGGAATCACCATCAAGACAGGTGCAAGGTTGAACAACCAGCGATCCGCTTCGTCAGGAACAATGTCTTCTTTAAACAACGTCTTGATGGCGTCCGCAACCGAGGTAAACGTACCGAACGGACCCCATCGGTTTGGCCCGCTGCGGTTTTGAAGGCGAGCCAAGACCCGTCGTTCACCCCAGATGTAAGCGACCACGACGCCCAATGCGGCGTTGATTACGACGTTGATGATGATGAAAGCTGTGATGGCAAACGCCAGCCATTCCAAACCGTCGGGCAGTAAACCTGAACTGTAACCGCGCGCAACGCAGCTGTCGCTGTCGCCTGCGAGATAGCAGTAGATGTTGCGGAAGAGTGAGTTGTCGAGAAACGACGTACTCATCGGTCAACCTCTCCCATATTGATGTCGACGCTGCCGAAGCTGACGAACATGTCGGCTAGCAACTCGCCTACCAACATGTCGCGCAACAACGTCAAGTTGATCAAGGAAGGTGCACGGACGTGGCAACGATAGGGTGAGATAGAGCCATCACTTACGAGATAGAAACCCAACTCGCCTTTCGAATGCTCGATCGCGGAATAGGCGTCGCCGATCGGTGGACGAACGAGCCACGGCACGTCATCGTGATCAGGCCGCACCGGTCCGGGTTCCATTAATCGTTCGCACTGACGAATAATCTTGATGCTTTCACGCATCTCCTGTATTCGCACCCAGTATCGAGCGAAGTTGTCGCCCGCAGTGTGCAATGGACGATCGAAGCTGATTTGGTCGTAATAATCGTACGGGTCGCGATGGCGAAGATCCCAATCAACACCTGCCGCGCGGAGCATCGGACCGGTGATGGAGGCGTCGAGCATCTGCTCCGGCGTGAGTACCGACACACCTTTGGTGCGCGAGAAAATGATTTCGTTGTCAGTCAACAACTCGTCGAGTTCGTCGATGCGTGCCGGCAGTTCGTCGAGCACCTCGTTCATCGCCGGCCAAAACTCTTCAGGGGCGTCGGCGAAGACACCGCCCGGACGAAGGTATGAGTTCGTGATTCTCGCGCCGCAAAGCGTCTCGAACAGGTCCAGTATCTTCTCCCGCTCCCGCATCGTGTAGATGAGAGGCGTACCCCAAGCACCGAGGTCCTGGATCAAGAAGCCTACCGCAACGAGGTGGCTGGCGATGCGTTGCAGCTCAGATGCGATCATCCGCAACCAAACACCTCGCGGTGCGGGTTCAATACCGCAAAGCTTCTCAACCGCGAGCATGTACGCCTGATTGTTGAGCATCGATCCCACGTAGTCCATGCGATCGGTGAGTGTAACGACCTGAACGTAGGTGCGTTCTTCCGCCAGCTTTTCGGAACCGCGGTGGAGGTACCCAAAGATCGGTTCGACGTCAACTATCTCCTCACCATCGAACGAAACGCGCATCCGGAAGACACCGTGTGTGGATGGATGTTGCGGGCCGAGGTTTACCGTGATCGGCTCTGTGCGTAGTTGAGTGCTCACGTAACCTGTTCCGATTCCAGCTCTGCTGCCAACGCGTCAGGCGTCTTCAACTCCTCGTCTGGAACAATCGACTGCTCGTATGTAGCAAAGTCCTTGCGTAACGGATGCCCGGGGAATCCTTCCCACAGCATGATGCGTTTGTGATTGGGATGTCCCTCGAACTCGATTCCGAGTAAATCCCACACTTCCCTTTCCTGCAGGTCTGCCCCGCGCCAGATGTCGACAACGCTCGGAATCCGAGCATCTTCGCGGCCGAACCCAGTCTTCGATTTGACGACCGCGGTGGCGTTACGCGAAAGTGACGTCAGATGGTAGACAACCTCGAAGTATGAGATGTAGTCAACCGCGGTAACGCTGCTCAACAGTTCGAACCGGAACCGTTCATCATCGCGCAACAGGAGCATCACCTCGGGCACCGACTCGGGATTGATCCAGATGTCCGTGCCCTTCGCATCCACGACGCTCCCAGGCAACGATTCTTCGATGACCTCAGCCAGTTTCTTGCCGTCCCAGGCTTTCGTCATGAACCACCGGCAGGGTTGCTGCTGAGCGAGTAGCGGCGTATCTTGTCGTGCAGTTGCATGATGCCGTAAAGCAACGCGTCCGGGCGCGGCGGGCAACCGGGCACGTAAACATCCACAGGCACGATGTGGTTGACGCCCGGAACCACAGAGTACGACTGGTAGTAAGGACCGCCACTGGTCGCGCAAACACCCATCGAAATTACCCATTTCGGCTCCGCCATCTGATCGTAGAGTCGTCGCAGCGGCACCGCCATCTTCCACGTCACCGTCCCGGCAACGATCATCAGATCCGCTTGCCGCGGTGTGGCACGAAACGCCTCCATGCCAAAGCGAGAAATATCGAAACGTCCCATCGCCGAAGCAATCATCTCGAAGGCACAACAGGCCAGACCGAATTGCAGCGGGAAAAGGGAAGATTTTCTCGCCCAATTCAGCAGATAGTCCACCGACGTCACGATAACGTTGCGGGAGTGATCGTCCTCCATTGCGATGATGGGTTCGGGCAGTGCTTCCAAGCGCGTCGCCTTCATCAGGTTGACTTCGTCGCCCTCGTCTCGATCCAAATCCCACGTCACATTAAAAAGTGGATTTCGAGGGTCGTGTCCCATCGGGACGCCGTATGCGTTGTGAATGTCGGTTGTCAATTGTCCAAACCTTTGTGCCACTCTAGGGCACCCTTCCGCCAAGCGTAGAGGTATCCCAAAGTTACGACTATCAGAAACACGAGCACGGCTAGGAAAGCCGCGATGCCGAACTGCTTCGACAACACGCCGTACTCGATCGCCCAAGGGAACAACAGAACGGTTTCGACATCGAATACGACGAAAAGAATGGCGTAGTAGTAGTAACGCATGTTGAAGAGTCGCGGCTTGGCACTAAACGGGCGCAAGCCACTCTCGTACGTGGTGCGCTTTATCTTTGACGTGAGCGACGGTCGAACTCGGATGAACTCTGCA
The DNA here is from genome assembly GCA_965221625.1 of Dehalococcoidia bacterium. Classification (GTDB taxonomy): domain Bacteria; phylum Chloroflexota; class Dehalococcoidia; order Lucifugimonadales; family Lucifugimonadaceae; genus Bin127. The sequence continues at coordinate 1,431,595 of OZ244903.1, read as the reverse complement.
AGGTACGACGTCGCCAACATGCCGACGGGTACCGCAACGGCGATCATCAGGAACATCACGAGTATCCCGTATTGTCGGAAATAGTCTTCGAGCATCACGAACTGTTATCGACGATTCAGCACTGGTTCCGGCATGCGCCGTGATTTTGGGCACCTGAATTGGCCGGCCTCCGGCTCAATGCTTTCAGTTGATTTTACCCATCACCAAGGAACCTTATCGGCGAGTTCTGACCATCTGCGCCAATTCAGTTTACACCGTCGAATACGATTAACCCGCGACCGTCGGCTCCTTGCTCAAGATCGTGATATGCCTCGTTAATCTGCCCCAGAGTGTAGCTACGGAGTGCCAAACCTTCTATATCGAGCTTGCCCGATCGGTAGAAGTCGAGAAGCTTGCGGAACGTTTCGTGCGGACTGGCCGAACCGTAGTAGCTGCCAACCAAGGTCTTTTGGTTGCGCACGATATCGACCATTGGCAAGTCAACGTCCATGCCTTCAGGCGCAAGACCGATGACAACCGTCGTCCCACCTTTGCGGGTTGCGAGATACGCGTCACGGGTAGTCGAACTGTGCCCAAACGCATCAACCGCCATGTCCACGCCACCGTCGGTCAGATCTAGGATCTTCTCGACTGCGTCCTCCGCGCGTGAGTTGATCACTTCGGTGGCACCAAAACGGTATGCGAACTCCAACTTGTTGTCGAGAATGTCAACTGCGATTACGCGCGACGCGTTCAACAGGCGGGCACCTTGCAGCGCACTAAGGCCGACACCGCCGACACCGAATACTGCGACGGTCATTCCTGCAGACGCCGCAGGTTGATTGATGACGCCTCCCACACCGGTCGTCACAGAACAACCGATGAGAGCAGCCACCTCCATCGGCACGTCGTCCGGAATTGGGTAGATCGCCTGACGCGGACACACAATCGATTCGGCAAACACGCCTAGCTTGGCGAACTGGTGAACCTCAAGGCCTTCGTCATCGAACAACCGAAAGGTCCCGTCGTACTGGCGGGTACCGGTAAGTCGATTAGTGTCGCAGACGTTCTGCAGTCCCGTTCGACAAGATCGACAGTAACCGCAACTCGGGATGAATGACAGGATGCATCGATCGCCCGGCGAGATATCAGCAACCCCTGGACCAACTTCATCAACTACCCCTGCACCTTCATGACCAAGAACGATGGGCATCGGGAAAGAGGTCTCTCCCTTCATGACGTGATGGTCGGAAGCGCAAATGCCGGCGGCCCCGATATCGACGCGAACTTCGCCGTTGCGCGGCGGCAACTGCTCAAGATCCTTAACCGGCATCGGTTCGTTGGCCGCGTACAACACGGCGGCTTTGACCATCTGAAAGAACTCTCGCCGTTTGGGTTAAGGATATTACTCCTCACGTCGACTCGCCGGGTGTTCTAGATCGGCACCCCGCAAGACCGACGTAAGGCACTCGTCCAGTTGGTGATCAGTTCATCTGGATCATGGCGTCAGACTGGATCATGTTGGCGACCTTCGCCTTCAGTTCCTTGACCTCCATGATGTGGGGCGACTTGCCCTCAGCTTGCTTGTCCCAAAGGACCTCGCCGTCAACCGTGACCTTGAAAGCACCGGAGTGTCCGGGCACCAAGCTAATCGCCAATGCCGGGCCGGCCGCTTGGAACAACTCCGCTGCCATGTAGGCGGCAAGGTTGGCATATCCGCAAGGCACGCAGTACTCGATCTCAGCTTCCATCTTCCAGTGGTCAGACATGGTGGAAATCTCCCGTGAATAGTGGATTCGAAGCGAACAATCATCGCTAATCAAACTCTATCAAGTGCCCGTTAAATCCGCAAAACAACGCAACGTGCGATAATCGAAAACACGCTAGCATTTCAACGTCGCCGCCCGTTCGCGGCAATATCCACTGAGTTTGACGTTATGCAAGGAGTCCGTCGAAATGCCTCAAAGATGTGAATTGCGTCCCGTCGTCCGAGACGACGTCCGCCGAATCGCCGAATGGCTCAAGGATTCTGAGGTGTCCGATAGCTGGTTCGGACGGTACACCTACGGCGACGCTGCGCACCTCGGTTACGAACCGGAGGCGATGATCAACGCGACTCAAGAGGAGTGGGACGAAGTATTCCATGATCCGCATCACGAACCACATCGCGACATTTTCTCTGTCTACACGGAAAGCGGTGAACACATCGGCGAAGGACAACTCTCGATCGATGAACCTTTGGGTGACGCACAGGTGTCGGTCCTAATCGGCGACAAATCCAAATGGCACATGGGTTTCGGCACGGCGGCAACACTCGCAATGCTGGAGCACATCTTCGACCACCTAGGCCTGTATCGCGCTTGGGTCGACGTGCCTTCATACAACGATGGTGCTCGTACCATGTTCGAATCTTTGGGTTTCGTCCACGAAGGCACCTTCCGTTCCAGTCGCCCGCACCATGGTGCCAGGCACAACTCAGTCGTGCTTGGGATGCTGGTCGACGAGTTTCACCAGAAGTTCCCGGACGGCGTGAGCAGTCATGTTATCGGTTGGGAAGACACCGTCTAGAGCATTGGTCGCCCGCACCACGACTGAAATGCTAGGGTAGCAAATCCAGGTACTTGTGCGCGTTGCCTGTCACCAGCAACACAACGCGTTCGTCTGGCTCGATTAAACCTCGAACCAAAAGCTTCTTCGTCGCCGCCAACGTCGCACCACCTTCGGGTGCCGCGTAGACGCCCTCGTTGCGAGCCATCTCGAGCATCCCATCGACCATCTCTTGGTCGCAAACCGTGACCGCCGTGCCACCGCTCTCACGTACGGCGCGGATCACCAGAAAGTCGCCTATCGCCGCTGGAACGCGCAAACCCGCAGCCAAAGTCTCTGGGTCCGGGAAGGGTTCGGCGAACTCTTCGCCTTGATTAAACGCCGTCACGATTGGTGCACATCCTTCAGCTTGCACACACATCATCCGAGGTCGTTCGTCGCCAATCCAACCGAGCTCCTGCATCTCATCGAGGGCCTTCCAGATGCCGACGATCCCGGTGCCACCACCAGTTGGATAAACGATGGCGTCAGGGACTTGAAACCCGAGTTGCTCGACGATCTCATATCCCATCGTCTTCTTGCCCTCGGCCCGATATGGTTCGCGCAGAGTCGAGACGTCGAATAGGCCGTGCTCTTCCGCAGCGCGTTGGGACATCATGCCAGCGTCAGTGATAAATCCATCAATCAGCGTCAGATCGGCACCATACGCCTCACACTCCATCTTGTTGGCGATGGGCGCATCCTTCGGCATGAATACATGCGCTTCCATTCCTCCGGCCGCGGCATATGCGGACATCGCTCCCGCCGCGTTGCCTGCGGACGGCATTGTTAAGCGATGTTGACCCAACTCCTTCGCCTTCGATACAGCGGCCGACAGACCACGTGCCTTGAACGAACCTGTGGGATTGACGCCTTCGTCTTTGATGTAGACGTTTGTCATGCCCAACGAATTGCCGAGTCGAACGGCGCGCATTAGCGGAGTGCCGCCTTCACCGAGTGTGATGACATTCTCGTCGTCGATCACGGGCATCACTTCCCGATATCGCCAGATGTTGTGTGGTCGCTCGGGCAAGCTCTCCTTGGTTAAAGTTCGCCGCGCAGTTTCGAGATCGTACCGAGCGAAGAGCGGTTTGCCATTAGCGGGATTGGTACCGTACGGCGCGGTGGCGTCGAACTGTGTCCCAGTGAGCGTGCATTCGAGGTGCGTCAACGTTGAAGACCCGATCATCACTGGCTCCGATCGACAATTGTCACCGTATTGATGCGGTGAGGCGAGGCAGAAATCTTCAATCGATCAATCTCTTCAAATCCCGTTAGGACGTCCAATCCGTCGATGACGCGTCCGAACACGGCGTAGCAGACCGCATCCACTGCCTTGCAGTCGTTCGCCTGACCATCTACGTAGGCGTCCCACTCTGGTTTCGGTTCGAGGGCGATAACAAACTCGGACGAACCGCCATCGACAATCCTTGCCAACATTGAAATCGTTCCTGCCGCATCGTGCAGTGCGTCCGGATGGAACTCCGACGGTATGTAGTACCCGGCGTTGCCCCCAAACGCGTCGATCTTGGAACCGCTGAAGACCGCCGATCCAGGTTCCACGGTATGAAACGCCATGCCGTCGAAGTATCGCGATCGTGCGAGATTGACGAAGTTCTCTACGGTAATCGGCGCAATGTGGTTGTAGAGATCAATGCGAATCTCGCCGGCATCCGTGTCGATGATCGCTTCGTACGGACCTAAAGTGCCGTGTGTCGGAACATCAAACCGCGATTCACTGATTTCGCCAGTCGGGATCGAGATTACACTGCCAGCCCGGGCGCGATCGGATGGCGTCGGCAACTCCAACGCGACGGGTCTCCAAGACGAAATCGTAGGTTGGAACTGCGGTTGCATTGCTTGACGCAATCCGGTGCCGTCTAGGTCCATCAACCAGAGTGCGCCGTTGTCAGAATCCACAAATGAGAGCTCAGTTCCGTCAGGAGAGATCGCCGCGATGGCAACTCCGATCCCTTGAGTGTCAATCCTCTCTCTTTCGTCGGTTCCCAGATCAACAAGCATCAAAGTACTGTCAGACCCACCGTTGTCGCGGTCGTTGGCGACGATGAGAACACGGCCATCACGCGGATGCCAGCCAAATCCGCTCGCACCGGCGATCGTGGCAACCGTGCCGTCCGTGTCACCGTCGATCGATGCGACGTTGGTCACGAAATCGCCTTGTTGACTAACTGAGGTAAACATGATTCGATCGCCGTCCGGATGCCAGAAAGGAAAGAGCTGACGGTTCGCGTCTTTAGGCGTCAGCGGCCGAAAGTCATCTGGCGCAAGCGGTCGTACCAGGCCCATGTCGGCATCAAATTGGATTTCCGCCCAGTAGACCCGGCGAGATCCGGAAGAAGACGCAACGAACGCGATTTTCGTCCCGTCATACGAGATCGATGGCATCATGAGGTCGGCATCGCCAGTGACCAATACACGAGTTTCACCCGTGAATGGGTTGGCGTCGAAAATCTGTCGGTTGCCCGCGACATTGGTCGAATATGCGACGCGCGACCCGTCCGGCCACCAAACAGGTGTGTCTTCGCCATACTCGTTGGTTTCGATATCGGCAGTTAAAGGCGTCAACTCACCGGTGACGAGATTGATCAAGTAAACGACAGGTCCGCGTGGTCCGACGATGTCAATGGCGATGAAATCAGAGCTCCGTTGGCGGATGTCGAAGCTTGCGGTTTCGATCAAATCTTCCGTATTTCCCGCGTTCCCTGCGAGCACGCGAGCGACGATCGCATCTCCGAAGCTGCCTTCATCAAATCCGACCTTGAGAACGTTCCCGGAGGTCAGCTCGCCGCCTTCTGTAATCTCCAAGAAGACATCTACGTCATCAATGGAGTTGCCGAACTCGTCCAGCACCTCAATCGGTATCGGTGCGCTCGCACCTGCGGGTACCGAATCGAACCCGTTCACGATGCGGAGTTCAGTCGCCGCCGAAGGCAAGATGCGCAACGGTACGTATTCGAACACCTGCACACCATCTTTGAAACCGCGAACAATCACGGTTTCCTCAGAGAAGTTCCCCGATTTTGCGCCAGCCGTGAACAGACCATCTGCCGTTACTGTGCCGACTTCGGAATCGATGACCTCCCAGCGCACTTCGTCAAGCTCCACGTCGTGTCCAAAGCGATCGTATCCGATGGCTGAGAGTTGCACTTCGTCACCCGCATTGAGTTCGACGAGTGAACCATCAACCTCGACTCGGTCGAGCACGCCGGCTTTGATGTGTCCTTCGACTATCCGACTCAGAGTTACCGGACCTCGGGTAGCAGTCACGACCACGAGTGAAGCGTCGGGATTTGAGATTACGTCATTCGGCACGTAGTGCCCGGTCTGGTCAATGGAGTCGCCAGGTCGCAGAGCTTCCCAAGTGATTTCGGCATCCTCAAGCAGATGTCCGGCAGCGTCGAACACCTCGGCAGTCAGATCGACCGCCCAGTTTACTCGCGTGTCGATGTTGGGCGGAGTGATGCTCAGACTGACCGCGTCGCCGGGGATGACTTGAACGGGGACTACCGCGTCAACCGTCGCGTTGCCCCGAGAAAACTCAACACGCACACCTTCCGCGGCAATGCCGACGTTTTGACCGGCAACGAATCGTCCCGCGTCGTCAATGGTTCCGATCCAAGGGTCGACGTGCCATGTCAGCTGGGGATCGTGCACTGGATTGCCCAAATGGTCGAACGCTTCGGCTTCAAATTGGAAGTCCTCAGCCGACTCGAGGATGAGCGCATCTTTGTTCAGCACCAACCAACCGGCGTCGCCAGGGTGTACCGTGACCCGCGACTCAGTAACCTGCTCCGATTCGTTCAGGACCGCAGACAGTCGAACCGTGAAAGTACCTGCGTCAAGGTAGGTGTGCCTCGCCCTAATCCCGGTCGCCGCGTTGCCGTCACCGAAGTCCCAGAAGTACGATGCACCATCCGTCGGATTCTCCGCCGCAAACTCGATATTCACCGGCACCATTACCGTGTTCGCGGTCATCCCGATTTCGGTCGAAAGGTCGACGGCGGTCCCGGACATCGGTGACTCATCCGGGGTGCATCCGATTGCGATTGAAACGAACGCAATTGAGAAAATCAACAATGACGGCGTGCAACGCGGAAGATCGAGTATTCGCATGACCTGCTATACGCTAACAGTCGATGTTTCGGATTGAGGTTCGAACACAACTGGCGATCGTCGCCAGTCGAGCTCGAAGAAAAGCATGTCAGTGAATATCTGTGCCCACGCAGAACCAATGCTCTTTACTTCCTGCATTCCCGCCCCTTCGCGCATGATCGAGGTGACATCCAACCCGGGCATCCCGCACGGCACAATGTGTCCGTAGTAACTCAAGTCAGTTGTCACGTTGATGGCGATGCCGTGCATCGCGACGCCGTTGGTGATGCGCACGCCGATCGCCGCGATCTTGCGTCCGGCCGGGTTCTCTCCTTCTGTCGGTCGTTCCCCCGGTTCGCCGCCCACCCACACACCGGTCTTCCCTACGACGCGATGCCCGGCAATCCCGTAGTCTCGCAGCAGATCAATGGTCGCCTCTTCGAGAATCCGCACGTATGCCACCGGTCCGATTTTCAGATCTCGGATGCCCACTATTGGATACGCGACTAACTGGCCGGGTCCGTGATAGGTGGCTTCGCCGCCGCGATCGGTGTCCTCGACTTCGATGCCTGCCGCAAGTAGAGACAATCTCTCGGAAAGCAGGTGAGTCTCCGCCGCCCTGCGGCCCAACGTGAAGACGTGGTCGTGCTCAAGGAGTAATAGCGTGTCTTGCACTCCGTTCGATTTTCGCTCATCGACGAGCTTGCGTTGCACCTCAAGTGCCGCAACATACGGCACCCGACCCAACCACTGAGCTGCAAGTATCGGGCGATTGACTGCCATCAGACGGATGTTGTCGGCATCAAAGCTTCAAGGCGTTCCTTGACGTCGGTCAGGAACCCCATCGCCTCAGCACCGTCAATCACTCGATGATCGAAAGAAAGGCACATGTTCATCATTGATCTGATGGCAATAGCGTCGCCCGTAGGGGACAAGACCACCACCGGCCGTTTGACAATCGATTCGGTTGTGGCAATCGCCGCTTGCGGATGATTGATTATCGGACCGCCGAGAACAGAGCCTAGAGCACCGGTGTTGTTGAGCGTAAACGTGCCGCCTTGAACGTCATCTAACTTCAGCTCGCCATGTCTTGCTGCTTCGATTACGCGACTGGATTCCAGTACCAGCTGCTCGAGTGTCATCGTGTCGGCTCGCTTTACCACGGGCACCATCAAACCTTGCTTAGCCGCCACGGCAATGCCAATGTTGATTTCGCCGTTCACATGCACCTTGCCATCGCGCCAGCTCGAATTTAGCAGCCGATGATCACGGAGCGACCGTGCAACGTGCCACAGGATTACGTGGAGATAAGTCAACCGAATCCCCGTTTCCGATTGAATCCGTTCGACCTCCGAATCTCGGTAACCCACCAACCCGGTAACGTCAATCTCGATCGCGCCCCAAGCATGCGGTATCTCGCGGTAGCTCCGCGCCAAATTGTCGGCGATCATTCTGCGGATCGCTGTTGGTTCGACGACTTCGTCTGCCATATGGGATTCGATACGGGACGTGTTGCCCGACGAGGCGATGTAAGCCTCAATGTCTTGCTTCGAGATCCTTCCGTCATATCCGGTTCCGGCGACACTCGCAAGATCAATGTCATTTTCTTCCGCGAGTCTTCGCACCACCGGTGAAACTCTGGTGCCACGTCGGATCGTTCGCGATACGCTGCGAAGTCGTTGAGGCGATGGTTCGACAGGTGCACCAATCGGATCTGGCGATGCACTTTGCAGGCTCGTGTCCGTGAATTCACCACCCGTGGGACCCACATTCGCACCGACGATCATCGACCCGACCCGGCTCGCGATCGGAACCGCCGAACCGGACGGCTCCTCTGCACCACTGTGCTCCGTCGCTAGCGTTGGCGGTGACGGTTGAGCTGGAATGGTTGACGCGTCTTCGACGTCCATCTCGGCGATCGGCGATCCCATCGGCGTCGTGTCGCCTTCGTCAACCAGCGCGGTCACGAACGTCCCCGCGTACGGCGACGGTACCTCCATCGATACCTTGTCGGTAACGACCTCAACGAGTGGATCGTAGCGACGAACGCTGTCGCCAGGATTGACAAGCCATTTCCCAATGACTGCTTCGGTAACCGATTCGCCGACATGGGGTAATTCAACGGTTATCACTGCCATCTCTAGATCTCCGCCAAAAGCCGGATGGCGTCGGCGATACGCTCGGGCGACGGCATGAATGCCGCTTCCTGTAACGGACTGAACGGCATCGGCGGGATTTCGGGAGGCGTCAACCGAGTAACCGGGGCGTCAAGATCGAAGAAACCTCGGTCGGCGATGATTGCACTCACCTCCGACGATACGCTCACCGCGCCCGTGTCTTCCTGAACAATCAAGGCTTTCCCCGTCCGAGCTACGGACTCGAGGATCGTCTCCGCATCGATCGGGCGCAGAGTGCGCAAGTCGACGATTTCAGTTTCGATGCCATCGCCGTTGGCGACCATCTCAGCGGCGTGCAGCGAATAGTGCAACATCAAACCGTAAGTAACGAGAGTGATATCGTCGCCTCGTCGTTTGATGTCGGCCTTGCCGATCGGCTCCGTATACTCTTCGTCCGGTGCCTCGCCTCTCACCAACCGATACGTTCGTTTGTGCTCAAGGAACACGGTCGGGTCGTTAGACCGGATTGCGGATCGCAACAGTCCTCGCGCATCGTATGGAGTCGCCGGCGCGACGACCTGAAGACCAGGAGTGTGGGCGAACAGGACTTCAATGCTCTGAGAGTGATAAAGCCCACCGCGAACTCCACCGCCGTACGGCACTCGAACGGTCATCGGGGCGGTTTTTTGTCCATTGGTGCCATATCGCACTCGCGCCGCTTCGCCCACGAGTTGATTGATGGCCGGCCATACGAAGTCGGCAAACTGAATCTCGGCTATCGGACGCATGTCGTTGACCGCCGCACCCAGTGCAATGCCGATGATTGAAGACTCGGCGAGCGGCGTGTTGATTACGCGTTCTTCACCAAACTCTTCGATGAATCCCTCCGTTGCGAGAAACACTCCGCCTCGAGGACCGATGTCTTCGCCAAGGAGGAATATGTCCGCATCCCGACGCATCTCCTCGCGCATCGTCTCGCGCACCGCTTCGATCAGCGTCATCTCAGCCATTAGGCACAATCCCGTTGTCAGATTCGAGGACGCCTGAGTACATCTCTTCCACGGGCGGGAACGGCAGTGCCTCGACTGCATCTGTAGCTGCATCTACCTCGTTTCGTGCCCACTCTTTGAACTCAAAATCGGCTGCGTCATCAAGCACGTGGTGTCGGCGAAGGAGTTGCTCGGTTAGCACAAGCGGATCCATCTCGCGCATTCGCTCAATGTCTTCTGCACTTCGATATCGGGTGTGGTCGTCATCGGTCGTGTGAGGAAGCAATCGTTCCACTCGCAACTCAACCAGCGAGGCACCCCCTCCAGACCGAGCGCGGTCAACTGCCGTCTTCACCGCCTCGAATGAGGCGACGATGTCAGTGCCATCCACCTCAACGCCCGGAATGCCGTACGCGGCTGACCGCGACGCAATCGATTCGATCGGCATTTGTTGATGCAGAGGCACCGAGATGGCGAAACGATTATTCTCACATATGAAAACTACAGGCAACTGGTGGATGCCGGCGAAATTCATCGCCTCGTGACAGTCGCCTTGACTGGCTGCTCCGTCACCCATGAACGCTATCGATACCGCGTCCTTGCCTTTCATCTTGTCAGCGAGAGCAACACCAACCGCGTGGGGCAACTGCGTCCCGACCACGTTAGAGAAGGAAAAAAGATCCACTCTCGGATGTGCGCCATGGAGCGGGAATTGACGTGCGCCGCTGAGCATCTCTCCCTGTTTCGCAAGGAACTGCATCAACATCTCAGTCGGCGTGGTCCCGAGCATCAACATCAAAGTCAACTGGCGATAGTAGATGAGGTAGTGGTCCTTCGTCGGATCGGTAGCCATCGCTGTCGCCGCCTGAGCAGCTTCATGTCCTTGTGCGGATGCCGCGATAGCCGCCTTGCCTTGACGATTTAGCGTCCAGATTCGCTCGTCGAGCGCACGACTCAGGCACATTGTGCGATATGCATCCAACAAGCGTTCGCGCGACAAACCGGTCGGCAATACGAGGCCCGATTCGCCTACGATTACGATCTGTTGACGCATCATTGACATATCGCGGATTATAGCCTTCGTTTCGCGGCCCAACTGCCCTGATACCCCTAAACGAGGGCGATATACTCGATTATCGACATTGAACGCCAAGGCGACGCAACATCGGTAGTCAGCCCAGCACCGCCAAAGACCGAGGAAACACGAATACCATGCCGAATATTTTGAAAGCCGCAATACTTGCCGCAAGTGCCTCCTCCGTAGCACTTTTCACCGCCTGCAGTGGTAGTGACGGAACCTCCGAAGAAGCATCGTCTTCGTACGATCCGAACGCTTCGTACTCGGTGACTATTAAGACCAACAAAGGCGATATCGAGGCAGACCTTTACAACGACATCGCCGGCATCTACGTCGAGAACTTTGTCAACCTTGCCAACTCCGGGTTTTACGACGGTTCACCTTGGCATCGCGTGATACCCGGTTTCGTCATCCAAGGCGGACAGAACAAGGACGGCCAGATGGCAGACGAGTTCGATGACGAGTTCCACCCCGACATGAAGCACGACGATGCCGGCATACTCTCTATGGCGAATCGCGGTTTCAACACCAACACTTCGCAGTTCTTCGTCACGCACGCAGAAACGCCACACCTGGACCCCTACGTCGACGGGCAGATGAAACCATGCAACGTCCCGGGAACCTCCTGTCACGCCGTGTTCGGCAAGGTCACCAGCGGCATGGACGTTGTGCTTTCCATCGTGCAGGGCGACGAGATGGAAACCGTCGAGGTATACACTCGGTAGAGGTTCGAAGCGATCTAATGTCGGCGAGTTGGACGTGCGCTTGACGGCGCATCCCACGTCATCGGATCCATCGCAAAATCCTGCAGTTCCTGGTGTTGGCGGGATTGTTGCCGCCGCAGACGCTCAGCCACGCGAACTTCGCCACGGTGTTGGTTAGCCTGGAACACGTAGCTCGCGCCACCAATCGAAATCGTTTCGCCGGGCACGATGGGATTAAATCCCGCCCGCAACGCTTCGTCGTGCAACAGCATACGCAACTCGCCATCTTGCGCCGGATCATATTTGAAGCCGGTGCCGTCGGAAGTGAACACGAAACTTCCTCCCAACAAAGGCACGGCCGGCAATGCGGCCGCCGGCACCAAAGCGCGGTTTATTGCCCAATCCAACGGCGACGGTCGATATGCAGCGAAATCCGCCACCAACTCGCGTTCGGCGGACGGATCTGAAGCGTCGATACGATACAGATATCCAAAAGGCTTCGGTCGGACCACCGCATACGCGGCGAATCCAATTGCACCGACGGCCGCTGTACCAAGCAAAAACGCGGCCACGATCGTGACAAACGGCAGTGGCCTCGCCACCTCAATGGTCAACGCTTGCGCCGCGGCCGTTGACTCGAAGCTCCGACCATCGAAGTCGCTGTTGACTGACGCTGCGAGTTCGAAATCACCCGATACCTCGAACTCTGCGAAGATTGCGAAAGAGTATCCCTTGCCGTCGATCAACTCGACCGCCTCTGCCTCGAAACCGTGCAACACGCCATCGGCGGCACTGTTCAACGCAATCTCGAGGTCGTCCGGATTGACCAAGTACGGGTCAGCTCCGCGCAGGACGTTGATGGTTCCAATCTGAGTTCGCTCAGATTTGCCGACCGGATCCGCGAGGTCTGAGACTACCAAGTCGATGCGCGGGAATTGAGCTACCCGGTACGATCCGACAGTCTCAATGGTCGGGGCGATCCCAGACCATCGCATTGTGAACCGAATCTCAAAGACCCCTTCGGTTTCACTGCTTGGCAGAGTCACTGTGAAAGTGCCATCCAAAGCAGTCACATCCCCGTCCATCCCAGCATCATTTAACGCATACGTCGACTCGACGCCTTCTGCATCAACTACAACGGCCTCAATCACCGCGTCAGCGTCCACGTGTAAGGCTGAGCCTGAACGAGTGTCGACGTTCAATGCGACGGGTTCCCCGACACGGAACGGCGGTGGGCCAGTGAAGTCAATCCTCAAGCTGTTTACAACCGCGCGAGAAATCTTGACGTTCTCGGTGCCGCCCCTGCTACGCGCCCCCCATTGACCAGGTTGCGGGTTCCTTACCGCGAATATCTTGATGCCCGGTAACCCAAAAGCGCTCACTGAACCGACAGATTCCGAAATCTCTTGCCCGTTCGTGCTCACGATCACGCTCTCGGTCTCGTCATCCTCGGTGGCGAACGCGACGATCATGTACGACGAATGCGGCAACACTTGTACGCCAGTATCTATCCCGCCCGTTTCCGGGCTCGCACCGTCGAAAGTAGTCTCTAGTTGGGTGTTGAGCATGTTGCTCACGAAGTCGACTACACCGTCAGCAAAACCGAGGTCGTACGAAATTCCGCCGGTTGCGTCGGTCAAAGCCGACAACACGTCCCTGTCCGGGGCAGTCGTCGTTGCCAAGGAAACGGTATCAATCCTGAAGTCACCCGCAAAATCACTCGCAACCGCATACGCAGCACCGGGATCAACATCATCGAAACCGCCGGCCGATAGGATGAACATCCGGTTGGCGTCATGGGTTCCGATCTCAGCAAGGCGTGCACCGTAGCTGTCTAGCATTCCGAGCAGGTCGACCGCGACTCCGTCGCCATCGGTCCCTGTCGTCAACTCGCTAACAATGTCAGCAACCATCGACTTTGCTTCGTCGGACGAAGCGACCGGCTCAAGGTTGCCCACCGCATCGCCATACGTACCGACGAAGATCTGACCTTCAGAGACACTATCGGCGATGAGATTCGCCGCGAAACTCGCCGCCTCGAAGTCGGTTCGCTGGTCAAGAGTAGTGTCGAAAGCGATGATCGTCGCCGGATCACCTGAAATCTGAGCCCCCTGAGCAGAGACGCGTCCAATACCGCTGAAGAAGCCGACCATCAACACGATGACGACAGTCAAAGTAAGCAAGGATTTCGGCAACCGCGGACGCATTCTGGACGCGCTAACGTAATGAGATTTCGTGGGACTCAACAGACGCACCAAACATGAATCTGCTAGATACCACATTTTACTAGCCTGACCTCGTCCCAACGGGCGTTGCACTTCCACTTGGTACTGGCAGGAGCACTCCATCAAGCGGGATTATGTGCAAGAATCAATCCGTACGACACATTGGTCGAATCCAACCATCGACTGGATCCCCTTCGAAACGGAATATTCTCATGAAGATTACCGGAGTAAGCACGACGCTCTATCAATTCACGATGGACCGCCGCAAAGGAGACGCAAATTCGCCGATGGGCCGCGCTCGGGGGAGCGGGTCCGTCATCGAGTTGCACACCGACACCGAGTTGTCCGGAGTTACCACCGGCGGAGGAGCTGCCACCTCAATAATCCGATCTCTAGTCGATGGCGTATTGATCGGACAGGACCCGAGACACGTAACCGGCCTGTGGCAACGCATGGTGAACAAACACTTCAAAGGCGGTCACGACGGCATCGCAAACGACGCGATCTCGGCTCTCGACATTGCGATGTGGGATCTCAAAGCCAAGTACAACGATGAACCGTTGTACAAGACTTTAGGTGGCGTCGAAACTCGCATCAACGCCTACGCTAGCGGTCTCGACATGCCGCTATCCGACGATGAACTCTTCGCCTTCTACCGCATGATGGCCGAGGAGTACGGCTTCAAAGATGGCAAGCTGAAGGTGGGTTTGGATCAAGACCGAGACATCGAACGCATCGGCATTATGAAGGACGCCTTGAGCATCAACTCCGACGATCCAGGGCTGATGGTGGACGCTAACGAATACTGGTCTCCCAAGCAAGCGATCCGCAAGGTTCGCGAGATGGAACGCCACTACAAACTCATGTGGGTCGAGGAACCTGCAAGGAGATGGGACTTCCTAGGATTGCGGAGGATCGCCGACGCCATTTCAGCACCAGTTTGCGCAGGCGAAAACCTAGACACGATGGGCGACTTCCTGCCATACTTCCACAACCGGTCGGCAGACGTCGTTCAGGTAGGCTCCGGTATGACGGGTATCACAGGCGCGCTGCAACTCGCTGATGCCGCTCACGGCTTCAATCTGCCGGTAACCCTCGGCGGATCTGCCGGGCATCATCACGCGCACCTAGCGTCAGTCATCCCCAACTACGTCACGATCGAGATCGGCGACGCCAAATCCGACGACGGTGTCACGACCTCGGACGTCACGTTCGAGGGCGGCCGGGCCGTAATCGGGGACAAACCGGGCATCGGCATCGAGATCGATCGCGAAATGCTCGAAATGGCAAGCGTAGAAAAGATTCCACCCGGCAGCGGTCCCAGCCCGTTCGGACGTCGCCCGGGTGCGGGGTTATACGAAGTGCCGCCCTCCGAAGCGGAGATCGCAGAGGCCCCGCGCGGTACTAGCGGTCAGTCAGAGGGTCGTCACGCCTATTGATCTAATCGATCGAGGTTCACATTTCACTCATTACTCAAGACTCAAGGGCGAGAATTCGCAAGAGAAAAGCATCCCATGAAAATCACCAGTTTCAGAGTCGAAAACTACGAAATGAAGATGGATCGCCCTATCGGCGACGCCAACGGCCCGGTTGGCGAAGACGTTGCCGGAGGTGGAGCCCTGTGGATCGAAACTAACGAGGGCATCACCGGCGTTGCACCCGGTGGCAACCCCGCCGTTGGTCGACTCTTCCATCTGATCGAAGGCGAGGATCCAAGGTCCGTCATCGGGCTCTGGATGCGCATGGTCGACTTCGTCTTCAAAGGTGGCAACGAAGGCGAGATGAATGCCGCCATTAACGCGATCGACATCGCCCTTTGGGACCTCAAGGCGAAAATAGCTGACGAACCATTATGGAAAACATTCGGTGCTCGCGAAGGCGTCGTAAAGGCCTATGCCAGCGGCATCGATCTTTGCCTAGACGACGACGCAATCTTCGCCTTCTATCGACGCATGGCTGAACGAGGCGTCGACTCAGGCAAGCTAAAAGTTGGACTCGACATGGACGCGGATCTCCGTCGTTTAGCCATCATGCGAGATGCACTGAGAGTCGCCGCAGAACGACCGCGTTTGCTCATCGATTCGAACGAATACTGGTCCGCTAAGGAAGCTATCTCGCGCATTCGCAGGATTGAGGAAGACTTTGACATCACGTGGGCCGAGGAACCTGCACGTCGCTGGGACTTTGATGGCCTCCGTCAGGTTTCTCGCAACATCTCAGCCGCCGTCGCAACTGGGGAAAACCTCAACCACATCGGCGATTTCTACCCTTTAATCTCTCAACAAGCAGCCGATGTCTTGAACATCAGCGCAAGCCACAGCGGATTCACCGGTTGTCGGCAAGTCGCCAACATGGCATACGCCTACGAACTTCCGGTGACCATGATGAACTGCCAAGCGAACTTCGCCGCGCATCTGGCTGCCGCATTGCCCAATCACATGATGATGGAAGTCGTCGATCCCGGTCGTGAACAATGCATCGAGTTAGCTCACGAAATCGAAGACGGCTTCATCCACTTGAGCAACGAACCTGGATTAGGCATCCGCATCGACGAGGACAAGCTCGCCGAATTGCAGGCGAATCCGCCCGAGCCTGAACGACGGCGGCGCAACCCGTTCCCGAGACGCCAAGGTGCCGGCCGTTTCGTAGTCCCACCTCAACCCGAAGAAGCACCGTGGTTGGCAGGATGAGCGAAAGGGCGCGACAATTCCAATCATTAGTCGCTTTCAATACGCATCTGTCAAAACTCCCACCCAAGTTGCTGCATCATCGTCTCTAGGTCGATGCAAGGCGTCCCGAAAAGCTCGCAAACGGAAGGAATACTTCCCGGATTGGCCGGGCTTTCTAATGTAACCACTGTGATGGGTACCACTTGCATCGCGCCTGCCGACCTCGCTTTCGCAATCAGAAACGGATCTGCGTCTTCATTACCGACGTCCGATTTGCCGTGCCACCGGTTAGATGCATCGGATAGATTCGGATCCTCGAGCATACGCGCGACCAGCAATTGCTCTTGGTCGTTCGGGAACTCGAAAAACCTTGAGTTTAGCCGCTCTAAATATTGCACTGCACCGGGGACACGGCTGAATCTCTCGAGTTCCGCCCGCACGGCTCGGACTGAAACTACGGCTCTCTCTTCGACTAACGCATCAAACCTGCGCCAGAAGGAAGGGAAAGTGGTCGGATAATAGGATCGGAAGACCTCGCTAATAGCGTTGGAATCTAGTAGGTACACGCCGGTTTCTACGTTTACTCCCACGCATACTTCTCTAAACCACCAAGGCTCGAAACCTTCACATCAAGAACCGTCGCCAACTGCTCATCGTCGATGCGACCAGAATCATGGGCCAAGAATGCGGTGCGCAGGTATTTTGTCCCGAGATAGGTCGCTTGCGTCAAGTAGTAATTCCCACCATCTTCGTCTCTCGGCTGGAGTTCGGACCGCCATCTCTCTACGATCTCTCGGTACCTATTTCCGTCCAACCGCCCCCGGTCAAGAAGCTTGCGCAGTATGACTTCTCGGCTGACTGAATAGCTCTTCGCAACATCAGCTACCCAATCGTCCTCGGGTTCTAGCACTGGCACAAATCTGTCAAAGTCGCTATCGGGAACCAAGAACTCTCCGGCAAAGCGGTTACAGGCGACCTCGATATTTCTATTGATCCCGGACAACGCCTCAAGGTAGTGGTTTTCGTCCACTCGACCCAAGTGATTGAAGTCGAACAGCAAATGAGCAAGTTCGTGAAACAGCGTGAAAATCTGTCTCGTTCGCGACTGACCGTTGTTGATATAGATGACCGGGAACCAGCTGTGGTTTAGGCAAAACCCTGAAATATCCTCCTGTTGGAAGGATCGTTTGAACACCCAAACCCCCGCGTTCACAACCGAATCACGCCACTGCTTCAACGCCAAGTCTTCATCGCGCCATGACTTCTGCTTGCCGATGCCGATACCCAGGTAATCTCTAACGTCTTGCGCCAAGCCGTCAGGTGCATCAAAGTTGGCAGCGTCCTGCAAGTCTCGCAGGATGAACTTCTCCCCGACGCCGCGATCACCCAGCAAGGAGATCAAGTGGTTTTGCCGTTCGCGTGCCTGCCTAACTGCGTAACGCGTGTCTGGCAGCAAGTCCTCAAGCATTTCGCCTGGGAGCCGACGAAATTCGGCGTCGGTCGAGGTTTCAATGGGGGGAGAGTCTCTGAAGAAGAAAGAAGTACTGCGGTGATAGTCTTTGTGCGCGAGGTGCTCCAGCTGTTGCCACGTGGGATGCGATCTCCCCTGCTCCCACTCCACGACGCGTCGAGATGGCACCCCCCTTCGTTCGGAAATCTCGTCGACCGAGTATCCCGATTGTTCGCGCGCCCACCTTAGCATCTGAGGATTGATGCCTGTCGCCCTCACTGTCATAGCCATTATGCTAGAACTCTCCGGCAAATGCTGCCAACACAAACCCAATCACGAGCGAACACACATTTGTGGCATCAACACCAGCGTTCCAAAGCTTGCCGAGTTGCAATCGAACCCGCCTGAACCGGGTCGACGTCGGCGCAACCCGTTCCCGAGACGACAAGGTGCCGGCCGTTTCGTAGTCCCGCCTCAACCCGAAGAAGCACCGTGGTTGGCAGGATGAGCGAACGGGCGAGCGTGATTCGTCGTATTTGCGATTGACCTCGTTTACGGCACACATGCGAGGATCCATTCGAATCCTCTAAGGTTCATGATCGGCTTGGCGTAACGACGCCCGTTGTCGTCGCTACGCCAGTTGTATCGGAAAGCTATGTCCGTTTAATCGCCTGATGTGCTATTGACTAAGTGGCGTCCGGTGATTCCTGCGAGCAGAACGGACGCGGCGTCGGAGAATGCCCAAACTATCTCGTATGCAATGCCACCAGCATCTTCGCCATCCATCAGAAAGATCACCCAGTTCCAAAGGAACAGCACGCCGACGAAGATGGACGAGTAGAAAAGAGTGTTCGCGGCGAGGAATTCGCGGCTCACACCATTGCCTGCGTTATCGACCTCTGACTTACGCATGTAGCTGCTTATCAACGCTACTGCGAGCGCGAATGCGATGGCAATGTCGAGCCAAAACCAAACTGTGAGTTGCGCGTCATACGTCGACTGAGCGACGATTTGGATGGCGGTGGCGACAGCTATCAGCATCAACACCCATCCGACTACTGTCTTCAGCGTTTCCATTACTCAGATCTCTCCTTCGCGTGGTGTCGAGACGTGTTCGCTATCGATTCATATCACGCATCTACTCACCTCGCATCGTTAAACGGAGTCTCCGGAATTTGCGCCATGCTCTGCCCATCCTCAAGTTGTGCGAAACTTGCTATAACACGTTGCGAACTAGGGAGATGTAGCAATGAAGGTAACCAAGGTTACGAACCTGCCCGTAAGGAGCGACAGAGGTCGCATCAACTATTTCGTGCGGGTCGACACCGATGCCGGCATTCACGGTCTGGGTGAGGTCGGTACCGCGGGCATGGGACGAGCGATTGTGGAAGCGGTCGATCACCTCGCCGAGGTTGTCGTGGGATCGGACCCTTGGGAGACGGAACGTCTGTGGCAACTGATGTTCCGCGGCAACTTCTTTCCGGCAGATCGCGTCTATGGTTGCGCCATCAGTGCCATCGATATTGCACTTTGGGATATCAAAGGGAAATCGGTTGACCTTCCGGTTTACAAGCTTCTCGGCGGTCCCACGCGCGAAAAGGTCGTGTCGTATCCGCATACGCACGGTGAAACCGTCGACGCACTCGTCGAAAACTGCAAACAACGAGTAGACGAAGGATGGAAATTCGTACGTTGGGGCCAACCCGAGACTTCCGGCCCAATCGACGATAGTGGCACTCGGCGGCTCGAGCCCATCGAGTCGATGCGCTTGGCAGTGGAGCAAGTTAGTCGCGTCAGAGAAGCGGTGGGACCGGACGTTCAGATTCTCCTTGACGCCCACACCAGATTGGACACGGCACACGTCGTGCAGATGTGCAAGGACCTCGAAGAGTTCAAGCCATTCTTCGTCGAAGATCCGATCAGGTCGGAGAACTCCGGTTCGTATCGCAACTTGAGAAATCAGGTACGGGTGCCGTTAGCTGTCGGCGAGCAATGGGTGTCGAAGTGGGCATTTCGTCAGGTCATTGAAGAAGAGCTGATCGACTACGCTCGAATCGACCTCTGCATCGTAGGTGGGATCACCGAGGCGGCCAAGATCACCCACTGGGCTGAGACGCACTACATCGACATCGTCCCGCACAACCCATTAGGGCCAGTTTCGGCGGCTGCGTGCGTGTCGCTCTGCATGGCTACGACCAACGTCGGCGTGCAAGAGATGCCACAGCAACCTGGCACTTTCTCGCAAGACCTATTCCCCGTTCAGATCGGATGGGAGGACGGATATTCGTTTTGCCACGACGCACCCGGTTTGGGCATCGAAATCGACATGGAAGTTGCGGAGCGGAACGCCGCCGTTCCTCACAGTTGGCCGCCGCAACTCCGGCGCAACGACGGTGCATTCACGAACTGGTAGGTCGCCGAAAGGATCCATCAAATGAAGGTAACCAAAATTACCCCTTATCCCGTTCGTGACGACAACGGGCGTCTCTACTACATCGTCCGTGTGGATACCGATGCAGGGATATACGGCTTGGGAGAAATCGGCGTAGCCCGGCTAGGGCGATCGATCGGTCTAGCGATCGAGCATCTAGCAGAGGTAGTCGTCGGATCAGATCCGTGGGAAACCGAACGCCTTTGGCAATTGATGTTCCGCGGTCTCTTCTTCCCCGCAGAGCGCGTCTATGCGTGTGCCATCTCAGGTATCGACATGGCTCTTTGGGACATCAAAGCGAAGTCCGTGAATATGCCGTTGTACAAGCTGCTAGGCGGTCCCACACGCGACAAAGTCGTCTGCTATCCACACATTGGCGGCGATTCGGTGCAAGCTCTGGTCGACGACTCCCTGCGCCACGTCGACGAAGGTTGGAAGTTCGTTCGATTCGGTCAACCCACGACTTCTGCACTGAGTGGTGAATACACCGGCAGCACGGCAGCGACGGGCGAACTCGATCCTGTTAAGTCGATGCGATTGGTAACCCAACAGTTCGGTGCCGTTCGCGACGCCGTGGGTCCGGAGATTCAGATCTGCCTAGACGTGCACACGCGACTAGATCCGACCTACGTTATCCAGCTGTGTCGAGACCTCGAAGAGTTCAAGCCTTTCTTCATTGAGGACGCCATCCGATCCGAAAATCCCGCCTCGTATCGTAATGTTCGTCGCCAAACGAGCGTGCCGCTAGCTGCCGGCGAGCAGTGGGCAACGAAATGGCCGTTCCGGGAAGTGATCGAAGAAGAATTGATCGACTACGCTCGCATCGATCTCTGCATCGTCGGCGGCATCACTGAGACGTTAAAGATTACGCACTGGGCAGAAACCCACTACATCGACATCGTCCCGCACAACCCGCTGGGTCCCGTATCAACCGCCGCCTGTGTCTCGGTCTGCATGGCTTCGACCAACGTCGGCGTTCAGGAGATGCCGCGTAGACCGGGAACTTTCGCCACCGACCTGTTCCCGCAACAGATCGAATGGGAAGACGGATACGCCTGGTGCCCCGACACTCCCGGCATGGGTGTCGAATTCGACATAGACGTTGCAGAACAGCGCATCGTGGATCCGCGCGGATGGTCGCCCCGGCTACACCGGGCCGACGGTGCGTTTACGAACAATTGAGAACGGTGAGGATGTAACTCGAACGCGATCGACATCGTCAACCAGTCGGAGAGCACCAACTCTACCGTTGCGTCGCATGACCAAGATGACCCAAGTGAGACGTGATAGCATATTAGGCATATTTGTGCTACTTCGAGCACATTTCACATTCACACACGGCTGAAACACGTGTCACAACAACACTACTTGCACGCCGGAGACAACATCCGGGGATTGCGACTCGTGCGTGAGTTGGGAGTTGAGGTCGACCTCGTCTACATTGACCCGCCATTCGCCACGAATAACGATTTCCTGATTGATCGAGACCGGGCAAACTCAATCAGTGCTTCGGGCGAGCTCGCTTACTCCGACAAGACTGTGGGAGACGCGTACTTGGGGGAGTTGCGTCTACGTTTGTGCGCAATTCGCGACGTGATGTCGCCAACGGCTTCGATCTATCTGCACATCGACGTCAAGATGGAACATCACGTTCGGATGTTGATGGACGAAGTTTTCGGACCGAGAAACTTCCGCAACAGCATCACGCGCATCAAATGCAACCCGAAGAACTTCGACCGTAACTCGTTCGGAAACATCAAGGACACTATCCTTTTTTACTCCATGTCGCCCACTCGCATCACTTGGAATCCGCAAAGGGAACCTCTAACCTTCAATGATCTCGAGCGACTATTTCCCCACGTGGATTCGGCTGGTAGACGTTACACAACGACGCCATTGCACGCTCCTGGCGTTACACGCAACGGCGCAACTGGCGAACCGTGGCGCGGGATGGCCCCGCCGCCGGGGCGGCATTGGCGATACCATCCGCGCAAACTTGACGAACTCGACGCTGCCGGGAAGATTGTTTGGAGTGCCACCGGCAATCCGCGCAAAATCCGTTACGCAACCGATCACGACAAGCACGAAGAAGGACCCAGCAAACTTCCGCAAGATGTCTGGACATTCAAGGATCCCCAACGCGCCGTGTATCCAACCCAGAAGAACGAGGCCATGCTCGAACGAATCATCCTGACGTCATCCAACCGTGGCGATACCGTAATGGACTGCTACGCTGGAAGCGGCGGAACTCTGTTGGCAGCCCACAGGTTCGGTCGACGATTTATCGGCATGGACGCATCAGAACAAGCAATTCGCGTGATCAAGTCTCGACTGAGCGACAAGAGCATTTCATGTACTGAACTGTTACAGTCGGCCGCGCGTTCAATCACTGTCGCTGAGTCAAGTTAACCGAGTACCTCAAAAGTGCCTCAGTTAGACTTCGAAGCCAACGAACGCGAACGCAATTCGGCTAACCTCTGTGAGATGGCATTGGAAATTGCTCAAAGGTCGGAGCGACTCCGTACGCGCATCCTGCATTTCGCGGATCAGTTCGGCGTACCCGAAGCGGATTTCTGGCGAGACTTGGATGCTAACCCAACTGGACCGCTTGCGGCCACATTAGCGAGGGAAGCGCGCCGACAAAACATCCACGAGTTGGCCGCTGCCGAACACATCGCGGCAATACCCCACATCGCTGAGTTTCGTAAACTGCCGGCTAGCGGTCTTCGGGCCGTTTACATCAACAGCGATGGGCAATTCACAACCGGCGAGCAACTTGGTGGTGCATCCAGACCGTCGAAGTCTCTCGATTTCCAGTGGCAGTTGGGCGAATTGAGATGCTACGCCGCTCAGAAATACACAAAGGCGGGCGGAGGCAACCAAGACAATCAATTCATCGAACTCGAAAAGCTACTTCAAAACTATCTCAAGCGAACCAACAACGACGTGGCACTTTTCGTGTTGGTCGACGGGCCGTACTACACGCCGTCCCGCATCAACCATTTGAAAGGGTTGACTCGATTGCAGTCCCCGTTCAGCTTCGTTGTTGGCGTCAATGAATTGCCGCAAACACTCGAAGGTCTCATGCCAATATGCGAATAATCGAGCCAAAACTGGGCGTCTTAGTAACACCCACTGCGAAAGGCGCGGCCGACTCATCCTTTGCGCATGCCGGTGTCAGGAAACCGACTACTAACGCAACTGTCTCACGTGATGCTCATTCCGCCGTCTACGACGATGTGGGCACCGGTCATGTAGGAAGCGTCTTCAGAAGCGAGGAATGCGACGACTGACGCGATTTCACGCGGTTCACCCATACGTCGCATCAGTGCCGCCTGACCGAACTCGGTATACGATTCTTCCCGGTCGAGCCCCAGCGAGTCGATGTGCTTGTCGGTCGCCCGAGTTTTTATTGATCCAGGGCACACGGCGTTAACTCGGATGTTGTCCGGTGCCAGATCCAACGCTAGGCAGCGCGTCAGTTGTGCAACTGCACCCTTGGACGCGTTATAGGGAATGAACTCCGGTTGCGCAATGAAGGAACTGACCGAAGCGATATTGACGATCGCTCCTCCGCCGGCCCGGCGAAATGTCGGCAGTATCTCGCGCACGGTGTTGGCGTAGCCGATCACGTTGACGCCGAACACGCGTGCCCAATCTGCTTCAGTGACTTCCTCGACCTTGCCGAAGACGAACGCAGCGGCGTTGTTGACCAGAATGTCAATCGTTCCGTACTCGTTCGCTGCCTCACCGACCATCGTCTTGACCGAATCGGAGTCTGAGGTATCCGTTTGGATGAAACGCGCGCTACCGCCTGAAGACATAATGTCGGCGACTGTTGACGAGCCATTGTCTTCCTCCAATTCAGCGACGACGACGTTGGCACCTTCGCTGGCGAACCGGTGACATATCGCTTCGCCGATGCCAGTGCCGCCACCCGTCACGATTACCGTTTTGGAATCGAATCGCATTGTCAAATCCTCGCTGTGTTTGCATCAACTCACTCGTGGCATCGGCGCAGAAAAACCACCGCCGTTGCCGATGCGTAATACCATATCGTGCAGTTTACGCCGCACGGCATCGTTAGTTTGTATGGAGGTTTCGATGGGAATCATCAGTCGAGGGTTCTTCGGAAGAAGCCAAGAAAAAGAGGATGATCCCAACGCCGGTGGAGTCCCACCCGGTCAATATCTCGAACGCGGTTTTCCCGTACTATCAGCCGGACCCACCCCGTACGTTGACCTAGCGACGTGGACCTTTCGGATCGATGTCAACGGCGAACAACTCGGGGTTTGGGACTGGGAGCAATTTCAAGCGTTGCCTCAAACCGAAGTCCACACTGACATTCACTGCGTCACCAAGTGGAGCAAACTAGACACTGACTGGAAAGGCGTCACGATCGACGATTTCCTTGCGGATGCCGGGATTGATACGCCTCCGTCAGACTTTCTGATGGCGTACAGCGATGGGGGCTACACCACTAACCTACCCACTTCCGACGTGATCGACGGCAAAGGCATCATCGTGCACGAGTACGACGGTGCCCCACTGGAACCGGCGCACGGTGGCCCAGTTCGGATGATCGTCCCGCATCTCTACTTCTGGAAATCGGCGAAGTGGGTGCGCGGCATTCGCTTCATGGACTCAGACGCGCCCGGTTTCTGGGAAGCCTACGGCTATCACATGTACGGCGACCCGTGGCGAGAGCAGCGTTACCACTACGACTAACCGCCACGAACCGTCGCACCGCTGAAACGCGCGTCGTGCCGTTCCTAATCTCTGAAGGTCAATGCGACCTTAACTACACTGTCGCCTCGACTCTCCGACAGTTCGAATGCATCAGCGACCCGTTCGATTGGCATCAGGTGCGTGACTATCGGTGCGACGTCGATTTCGCCCTCGACGATCAATGCTAATGCTCTGCGGAAAGTGCCTAGACCGACTTCTTCCTGCGCTCCGAGTATCGAGTAGGCGTTGGCTCGCTTCTTGAACATCTCGGTGTAGTCGAACGGCACCGGTTCGTCGCTTTGAGGCAAGCCAAAGAGCACGCACGTTCCTTCGTCTGCGACCATCTTGAAAGCTAAGCTCAATGTGGGCGTTGAGCCGACGGCTTCAATGACGATGTCCGCACCTCTTCCGTCGGTGAGCTGGTAGACGGCTTCGGTTGCAGCAGCACCCGTGACGTCAACTACTTCATCCGCTCCATACCTCTTCGATAAACCGCGACGATGATCTACAGGCTCAATGGCAATCACTTGAGACGCTCCCCGACGTTTCAGTACCGAATCCCAAAACAATCCGGCACTCCCCTGTCCCAACACCGCGCAGGTCAGTCCATTTAACGATTTCGGCAGACGTTGAGTCGCATAGATCACAGTGCCTAGCTGCTGCGTCATCATAAGGTGTTCGACCGGCGGACCGGCTGGAAGCTTGAGAAGGTGTCCTGCGTCGACAGCCTGCGTCTCGGCGAAGCATTTGGCATACCAGATGTGAGGTACCGTAAGTACCAAATCGCCCGGCTCGAAGCGGTCAACTGCACCTTCCGGATATTCCTTGGGTGGATCGACCACCAGGCCTACACCTTCATGACCAGGATGACCCGGAGGTGCGGGATACTCCGGCATCTGCCAACCGTAGTCGACCATGTGAAGATCCGATCCGCACAGCGACGCCATCTCAGTCTGAACTACGGCGTCCGTCGTCAAAGGTCGAGGATCCGGCGCGTCGTCCACAAAACGAATATCGTGCACCCCGAAGGCTTGTGCTGCCCTCATCTGCTGCTCCTTGCCGCTGTGTTAGCTACCC
The DNA here is from genome assembly GCA_965221625.1 of Dehalococcoidia bacterium. GTDB lineage: Bacteria > Chloroflexota > Dehalococcoidia > Lucifugimonadales > Lucifugimonadaceae > Bin127. The sequence goes on along the minus strand of OZ244903.1, from coordinate 1,405,449 downwards.
TCGGTGTTACTACGAGTAGTCCGCCAACTCATCGCCGTGGGCTTCCCACATCTCGTCGAACATCGCCTTAATCTCGCCCAAAGAAAGTACTGCTGAGGTCAACGGGTCAAGTGCGATGGCGTGGAATGCAGCTTCACGTGATCGCTCAAGGACCGCAACGACACCCATCTCCTGCACCGCAATGTTGGCCCGAGATAATGACGCGCACTGTGGTGGCAAATCTCCGACACTCATCGGATGGAAACCTAAATCATCAATCAGAATTGGAACCTCGACGCATGATCCGTAAGGCAGGTTGTCAATCAATCCGTCGTTCGGGACATTGCCGTTTATGACAGTCTTGATTCCCGTTTCCATTGCCTCCATAATCTGGCACGCGTACTCGTCCGACCTGCTGGGCACTATCGCATCCTCTGAGTAGGCGTCTTGTTCGAGTTGCGCGAGATGGGAGTCAACCCGAGCCACGCGCCTCTGGAGGTCTTGGCGAATCTCGTTGAGCCTAAATCGCTCCATAACGGTTTCGTCGGTGCGGAAGTACGGAACGTACTCCGACATGTGCCGCGTTGATTCCGTCACGAAGAACCCGAAGTGCCTCATCACCTCGAAGCGAACCGTGTCAAGCGCAAAGATCTCGGGATTGTTCATCACATCTCGCAATGCCGGATACGCATCCTCGCCATTGCGCTCGAATCGCATGAACCACGCCAAATGGTTGATGCCGGCGACCCAAGCAGACACTTCGTCGTCCGGGGCACCTATGTACTCCGCCAACATCTGTTTAGTGCGTTGGACACTGTGGCACAACCCGATGGTCGGAACAGCTGCTTGTTCGGTGATGCCCCAACACGCCATCGCCATCGGATTCGTGTAGTTCAACAGAGTTGCGTTTGGTGCAACGTCGTCAATGTCTCGAGCGATATCGATAAGCACCGGGACCGTCCGCAAAGCCTTGAAAACACCCCCAGGACCCACGGTGTCTCCAACCGCTTGGTCGATGCCGTACTTCCTCGGGATGTCGATATCGCGTTCGAACGAGTCTCCGACGCGTATCGTCGTCAGGACGTAGTCCGCGTCAGTCAGTGACTCGCGGCGATTCGTGTTGGTCGTAATCTTGCCGTTCGAACCAACTTCCCTGTAGAGCTTCTCGGCAAAATCCCCGATTACTTTCAACCGATCTTCGTCAATATCCATTAACGAAATGTGCGCGTCCTTAAGCGACGGCGTGCAGGCGACGTCTTGGAGCAAGCGTCGCGCGAAGACGACACTGCCAGCACCGATCAGCGATATTTTCGGGGACATTTGAGACCACCTGCAACTCAGAAAGTCGCCGAAATTCTAACACTGCGGACTTCGCATCCCCAGGCGGATTAGACGCGTGCTACATTGCGAAATATGCATCGAAGGACACTGCAGGCCGGCGTCGCGCGTGCCGTCATCACGCCACCCGTCGGTTTCGCTATCTGTAGTCCAGAGTTCGAAAATCGTATGTCGACAGGCGTCAACGACGACCTCTTTGCGCGTTGCTTGGTGCTGGACGATGGAGCCGAAAGATGCTCGCTCGTATCGTTGGACGTGTTTGCGCTCAACCCTCAACTCGAACGCGCGATCAAAGACGCCATCTTCCAATCTAACTCGATTAACAGTACCAACATCCTTATCGCATGTACCGGGAACACAACGTCTCCTGCGACTTGGCAAGACCCGAAATTTGATGCCGTCGGATACGAGAACTACCTTCGTTATCTGCCTGAAGTCGTCGCAGGGGTCGTATCGGAAGCAATCAACAGCATGCAGGCGGCAGCCATCGGAACGACCTCTGTTGCTGTACCCAATCTCAGTTGCTTCAACGAAGAAACCGAAGACCCATCACTCCATTCAGCTCGCGAACAGCTCACGATGGTCTCGATACAGTCGGCGGATGGAAACACAATCTGTTTGGTGCTCAACTACGCCTGTCCGGCATCGATACTCGGTATCTCCGATCAATGGTCTGCGGATTTCCCGGGAGAGACAACTGCGGCGTTGGAGAATTACGGCGTTGAGTGCGCGATCTTCCTCCCAGCACCAAATTCCGACGTCCGGCCGTTTGACTGGTCGGACGACAATCCAACGCCTTCCCACTCGAATCGCACTCAAACCGACGCCGGGGCATTCGCGATCCTTTTGGCAACACAGGCGATGCGCGGACTACCGAGGGTCGTCGCACGGCGCAACGCGCCCATTACATCGCGGAAATTTGCATGTGGGTCTGGACGCGTTTTTACGGTCGGCGAAGCGCGCTTCGTCGGCATTCAACAAACGCAACCAGTTGAATTCTCCGCGACGGTTCGACTAGGATCTGGCGCCGCACAAGCCATCGTAACCTCACCGAGTTGGCCCTACGGCCGGGTACCTGTTTTCGACGCCGCGTTGGCTAGCTCAACCGTTCAGGCGTTGGAACGAATCAGTGGAAGACCACCATCTTGAGTTCGGTCATCTCTTCGACAGCATAGGGAGGCCCCTCTTTGCCGAAACCGCTGTCCTTCAAACCGCCGTACGGCATCATGTCGGCGCGGAATTGGGTGCCGGAGTTGATGTTCAGATTCCCTGCCTCCGCTTCGAGGGCGAACCGCATCGCGTGATCAACGTTCTGCGTAAAGATCGCTGCTGCCAAACCGAAGTTGGTGTCGTTAGCCAACTCGATTGCGTGGTCGATGTCGCTCGCCGGTGTAACGCCGACAGTCGGACCAAACACCTCATCCCGTGAGATACGCATGTCGGGATCGACATCTGCCAAAACCGTCGGAGCCATAATCGCCCCCGATCGAGTCCCTCCGGCAACCACGCGTGCCCCACTTTCCACGGCTTCGTGTACCCAACTCTCGACGCGGGCGGCATCCGATTCACGCACCAACGGGCCCATGTTCGTGTCGTCCCGCGAAGGGTCGCCGCAAGACAGAGACTCAACAACGGGTTTGAGTGCGTCGAGATAGTCGCCGTACGCACTCTGCTCAACGATGACACGTTGTGTGGAGATACAGACTTGACCTGCGTTGGCGTACCCACTCTGCGCAGTCGCCGTGGCAACCTTGTCCATGTCCGCGTCAGGCATCACGATTAACGGCGAGTTCGAACCCAACTCCATCGTCACCTTCTTCAGTCCCGCCATCTGCGTAATCCGCTCACCTACCTCACGCGACCCGGTGAACGTTACTTTCCGCACATTGGGTTGCGACACCAGTGCGTCACCGATTGTCCTTCCAGAACCGGTGATGCACTGAATCGCCATACCGGGGACGCCGGCATCAAGCAAGATTTCAGTCAGTTTCAAAGCGGACAACGGCGTATCCGATGCCGGTTTGATAATGATGGCGTTTCCCGCAGCAATCGCCGGTCCCACCTTGTGGGCAACAAGATTGAGCGGGAAGTTGAAAGGAGCGATTGCGGCGACGATGCCCACAGGTACGCGAACTGTGAAACCGAACTTGCCAGCGTTCCCGGGTGACGCGTCGAGAGGTATCGTCTCGCCGCGCAGGCGTTTCGCCTCCTCGGCTGACCACGTCATTGTTTGGATGCAGCGATCGACTTCCAAACGTCCTTCGCTGATGACTTTGCCTTCCTCACGAGTGATTGTTTGACCCAACTCCTCCTTGCGTTGTTCGATCAACTCGACAGCGCGCATCAAAATCTCATAGCGATCCATGCCGGTCAACCGGGCCATCTGCTGTCTCCCCTCTTCCGCCGCCTTCGCTGCCAGCACGACGTCCTCAACAGATCCGCCAGGAACCGTATCGAACGCATCGCCCGTAAACGGATCAATCACTTCCATCCGGGTATCCCGATCCACCCACTCTCCGGCCAGATACATCTTCATCGCGTCAATCTCTCCTAAGACCCGTCTCTCGCTGTTTGCAGGTTAGACTAACACGCGCTTACCGTGGCAAATCGACGTGGGCAAATCGACGTGCCGAGGCATCGGCGTGATGCGATAAACTTCACGCATCGCGTCACCGAACGCGCACCAGCTTCTTCACGCATCACTAAGGAGCGACCTTGGATGTCAGATGTCTTTGAGATCTATTCGGACGAGTTCAGGTCCATCATTGGCGACGCAACTGAACTGACCTTGCTCACGGACCAACTGGTGTTTGCTGAAGGCGTCTGTTGGGTACCGCAGCGCAACTACGTCCTTGTCAGCGACTTCCCAAACAACCGCATCATGAAGTGGGAAGAGGACAACGGTATCTCTATCTACCGGCAACCCTCCGACTGCGCAAATGGAAACGCTGTCGACCCTGACGGACGGGTCATTTCGTGCTTGACCCGCGGGCGGACAGTCGTACGCACTGAGCAAGACGGCTCCCTGGCCCCCATCGCCGAAGAGTACATGGGCGGGAAGTTAACCTCGCCGAACGACGTCGTCGTGAAGTCTGACAGATCTGTCTGGTTCACCGATCCGGACTATGGATTCTTACACCCCGAATTCGGTCACGGCGACAAACCGGAACAAGACCGCAATCGCGTCTATAGGATCGATGGCGAAACTTTGGCAATCACATCGGTCTGCGAGGATTTCGATAAACCGAACGGCCTCGCGTTCTCGCCAGACGAACTCGTGCTCTACATCGGCGAAACCGGTCGTACCCACGGCGAGTTCCGCAATCACCAGATCATCAGATTCGATGTCGCACCAGGCGGCCACGCAATCAGTAACCCAACAGTCTTTGCGGTCATCGAACCAGGAGTGCCTGATGGTATGAGATGCGATTCCGATGGCAACCTCTATGTGTCGGCCGGCGACGGCATACAAGTCTTCAATCCCGATGGCGTATTGCTAGGTAAAATACTGACGCCTGAGGTCGCCGCCAACTGCTCATTTGGCATGTCGGATCGCCAAACGCTCTTCATCGGGGCGACCTCCTCGCTTTGGTCGATCGAACTAAACGCCCAAGGTGCATGATCGAAACTACTGTGGAATCCCCATCCTGATTGAGCGGAATACATCTAATGACTAGCGCGGAAAACAAGACATGGTCAGATCGCACCGTGTTTCGACCGGACAGCGAGCTTCGATCTGGGGCGATCATCGTCCACGACAGCTTCCGTGCGTTGATCGGCGGCGATGACGTCGAGTTGCGCAAACACTTTACCGGCACCGAATGGGCTGAGGGACCAACTTATGTGCCCGATAGTGGCGATTCAGGTGGATTCGTCGTCTTTTCGGACGTTCCCAATAACCGGATGCTGAAGTATGACCCAGAAACCGGAGAAACGACCATCTTCCGCGAACCAAGTCACTTCAGCAACGGTAACTCCGTCGATAGCGAAGGACGGCTGTTAACCTGCGAGCACTTGCGCCATGCCATCAGCAGATTAGAACCCGACGGTTCACTCCGAGTTCTTGTCGACGAATACAACGGGCGCAAACTCAACTCGCCAAACGACCTTTGCGTGAAATCCGACGGCACCATCTGGTTCACGGATCCGCCGTACGGCATCCTAAGTGGTCGCGAGGGCAATGCCCGGGAATCGGAACTCGCAGGCAACTACGTCTTCAGGTTGAATCCCGACAGCGGTGCCATCAGCATCGTTACGGATCAGCTGGATCGTCCCAACGGAATAGCGTTCTCCCCAGACGAATCGGTCTTGTACGTTGCCGACAGCGGAGACCCACGCAACCTCGTTGCATTTGACGTCACAACGGACGGGACAACCGTCGACAACAAGCGCATCTTCGCCGTCGTCAGGCCGGGTATCGCGGACGGTTTCAGGTGCGACGTCAATGGCAATGTGTGGACCAGCGCGCATGACGGCATCCATTGCTACACGCCCGAAGGCGAACTGATCGGCAAGATACTCGTCCCGGAGCAGCGCACTGCGAACTGCGCATTCGGCGATGCTGACAGGAAAACCCTTTACATCTGCGGCGACCGGTCGCTGTACTCGGTTCGTTTGAACGTCGAAGGCATCTGAAACGGCTCAAATCTGTAGAATCGGTTAGTTGCCGAACACCGACCGCAACTCCGATTTCGACGCATCGAGTCCACCAGATTCCAACCTTGTCAGACAGTACATCCTCGCCCCGAATAGACACTGATGCCGATCTCGTTCGGCAATCAATCAACGCCATCCGATTCCTGTCGATCGACGCGGTAGAGCGTGCCAATAGCGGACATCCGGGTGCTCCGATGGGCCTCGCTCCCACCGCATACGCGTTGTGGCACCACGCATTGCGGCATGCTCCTCAAACACCAGATTGGGCCAATCGCGATCGCGTCGTGCTCTCCGCAGGACACGCATCGATGCTCCTCTACTCGATGTTGCATCTCACTGGTTACGACGTCTCTATAGACGACATCAAGAACTTCCGGCAATGGGACAGCAAAACTCCAGGGCACCCTGAACGCGGTTTAACCCCGGGCGTGGAAGCGACGACGGGCCCGCTTGGTCAAGGCCTAGCCAACGCCGTCGGATTCGCTCTCGCCGAGAAGTTACTCGCCGACACCTACAACCGTCCTGGCCACGAAATCATCGACCATCGAACGTTTGCTATCTGTTCCGACGGCGACATGATGGAAGGTGTAGCCTCGGAAGCGGCATCGCTCGCCGGGACGTTGCAACTCGGCAAACTAGTCGTCATCTACGACGATAACGAGATATCGATTGAGGGCGACACCGACAAAGCGTTCCGCGAAAACGTGTCGGCAAGGTTCGAAGCATACGGATTCCGCGTCTTGCCGACGGTTGATGGCAACGATGTTGACGGCATCGTCGAGGCACTCGAATCGGCAATGTCGAAACCCGACAAACCATCGCTGATTACGGTGAAGACGGTCATCGGTTTCGGTAGTCCCAATATGGCCGGCACCGGAGCCGTCCACGGCAAGGCACTGGGGGGCGATGAGGCATCAGCAACCAGATCTGCATTGGGGTGGACTCACGAACCGTTTGAAGTTCCCGAAACGGTTTACAGCCACATGCGCTCCGCCATCGAACGCGGTCAATGGCTGTCCGACGAATGGCACGCGCAATTCGAGGCTTACCGGTCGGCATATCCGGAGCTCGCGGAGCAGTATTTCAGCGAGATCCAAAACATCCTGCCGCAAGGTTGGGATGATGCACTCAATCGACTAGTCGGCACCAAAGACTCGCCGATCGCCACGCGCGCCGTATCCGGCGAAACTCTGCATGCGATCACTCCGAAGTTGCCACGGTTGATCGGCGGATCTGCCGACCTCGCTGAGTCCAACAACACCGAGGTAGCTGGCCGCGGATCGTTTTCACCTGAGTCGCCTGGAGGCAGGAATTTGCACTTTGGTGTCAGAGAGCACGGCATGGGTGCCATCGCCAATGGGATGGCATTGCATGGCGGAATCATCCCTTACGCCGCCACTTTCTTGATCTTCTCCGACTACATGCGATCCGCAATACGAGTTGGTGCTCTATCGCACGCACCTTGCATCTGGATCTTCACGCACGACTCGATCGGACTCGGAGAAGACGGCCCAACTCACCAACCGATCTCCCAGTTGATGGGTCTCCGCATGATCCCCAACCTGACCGTTATTCGACCAGCCGACGCCGATGAGACATTTGAGGCTTGGCGCATCGCCGTCGAAAACCGGCAAGGGCCAACCGCCATCATCCTCACCCGTCAAAACTTGCCGCAGTTGCGATCTTTGGGCGCAGTGTCAGTCGCGCGCGGAGGCGTCCAGCGAGGCGCGTACGTAATCGTAGACACCGCTGAAACACCTGATGTGATCCTCATCGGTACCGGTTCCGAGACGCAGCTTGCACTCCAGGCGGCCCTTGAACTCCAATCCGACGGCATCGCAGCTCGCGCAGTTTCGATGCCGTCGTGGGAGTTATTCGAAACTCAGTCCGAACAGTACAGGGAGTCAGTCCTGCCATCCGAAGTTCGTTCTCGGGTTTCCATTGAAGCTGGCACGACGATTGGGTGGGACCGCTACACCGGTCTCGACGGTGCAAAGATTGGCATTGACAGATACGGCGAATCCGCGCCCGGCGACGTCGTGATGGCGAAACTCGGTTTCACCGTCGAAAACGTCCTTAACGTGGTCCGCAACGTCTTCTAATCGGCACCCAGTTAGTCTTCAAATTGAACCGAAGTCGGTTTGAGAATCCAACCGCTTCTAACCTGTCGTTTGTGTATCATTACCGCGAAGTTGATTGCGCCGATCAACTTTCGATACCGTCCTCTGATAGGGGCAATTGATGCGAATCGCAGTAGGGGCCGACCATGCCGGATTTAACCTTCGCGAAGTCGTACTCCAAACGATCGAAGACGCCGGGCACCAAGTCGTAGATCTCGGGGCGCGCGTTCACGATGCTGAGGATGACTATCCAGACCGAGCCGCACCGGTCGCTTCTTCAGTCGCAATGGGTGATGCCGACCGAGGGATCATACTGTGCGGAAGCGGCATTGGGGCTTCGATCACGGCGAACAAGTTCCAAGGCGTCAGAGCCGCCGTCTGCCACGACATCTACTCAGCGTCACAAGGTGTGGTTCACGACGACATGAACGTCCTTTGCATCGGAGGAAGGGTCGTCGGCGAAGCCATCGCCTGCGAACTTGTGCGCGCATTTCTGGCTGCCTCAATGGGCTCCGAAGAGAGGTACCACCGGCGGTTGAAAAAACTCAACGATATCGAGAAGGCCAATTTCGAATCCGAGTGACTGCTAGCCATCCCTTCGGCAGCCCTGCATTAGAGAGGAACTCAGGAGCAACGCAATGACGACGGCAAAGCCGAACAACTTGACGCGCGCTGCAGAACTCGGTCAAGCAGTCTGGCTCGACCAGATTAGTCGCGACTTGATCGATAAAGGTGAGATTCGCGATCTGGTTGATGCAGGTTTACAGGGCATAACCACGAACCCGACCATCTTTGATGTTGCGATTGCGAGCAGCGATGTCTACGACGATAGACTCGCGGAGTTCGCCAATGACGGCAGTCCACCTGAGGTCGTGTTCGAACGCCTGGCCATTGGGGATGTTCGCGATGCTGCTGACATCCTTCGCCCGGTTTACGACGAACTCAACGGCCGCGATGGATACGTTTCGATCGAAGTCAATCCGCACTTCGCCCACAACACCGAACGAACCATTGAAGAAGCTCGCCGCCTGTGGACGGCGTTGGATCGCCCGAACATCATGATTAAGGTGCCAGGCACGCCGGAGGGCGCACCCGCAATCGCAACCTTGATTTCGGAAGGCATCAACGTCAACGTGACGCTCCTTTTCTCGCTTGATGCATACAAAACTGCGGTGGAAGCCTATCTAGACGGATTAACCGCATATGCTGGTTCGGGAAAGGGTTCGCCGGCACGCATCGCTTCGGTGGCGTCATTCTTCGTCAGTCGCGTCGACACATTGGTCGATGAGCAACTGCCGGCTGGCAGCGACCTGATCGGGAAGATTGGCATCGCCAATGCGAAGCTAGCATACCGAGAGTATCAAACAGCTTTTGCGAGCGATCTCAACGACAACACGCGTTTCTTCTCGCTGAAGACCATCGGCGCGCAACCGCAACGACCTCTTTGGGCCTCGACCAGCGTCAAGAATCCGCAATATCGTCCCACGCTTTACTTCGATGAATTGCTCGGGCACAACACGGTGAACACTCTGCCAATGGATACGTTGAATGATGTTTTGGCAACTGGGACGATTGAAGAGACGCTCACTTCGGATGTCGATGAAGCGGAAGCGCAGGTAACGCGATTGACAGAGGAAGGCGTCGACTTTCAGGCGGTTACGGATCAGCTCCTTGTCGAGGGCGTCCAAAAATTCGCTGAATCTTGGGACAGTTTGATGAGACGCATCGAAGCCAAGATCTCCTCACTTGTGGGCACCGCTTAGTTGCATTAGACAGTGGATGAGGGTCGCAGCACCGCGAACTAGCATGTCGCCAAGATACGGAATCCCAGACATCGTCAGTCGAATCTGGGCGCGCGACTACTCGGTTTGGCCGGAACCTTCGCCCGGAGGGGGCGGCGACTGGCTCGGATGGTTAAACCTGCCTTCCTCACTTCGGTTTGGGATCGGATTGGCTACCCCAGCTCAACAGCAGCAGTTGAGTCGATTTTCGACACTAAACGTTCTCGGTATGGGCGGCAGCAGTCTGACCTGCCTCGTTCTAAGCGAGCTGTTCCAAGACGAAAGCAACCAAGGCGAGACGCCGAGGTTAAACGTCTTCGATTCAGTACATCCCGCGTTCGTCAAACAGGCAACAGAGCGTCTTGACCTTTCGAGTGCCGCCTTTGTCGTCGCCAGCAAATCAGGGACCACCAGCGAACCACTCGCATTGGAGTCGGTGTTCCGGGCTGCGATCCGAGACGCCGGTGTAAAGAACATATCGGACCATTTCATCGCGTTGACCGATCCAGGTACTCCGTTGGCCGAGCGCGCGTCTTCGGGTGAATTCGGGATGCTGGTCGAGACACCACCGACCGTTGGCGGTCGATATTCGGCACTCTCCGCCTTTGGTATGTTCCCCGCCTCCGCCTGTGGGATGCCCACGGATCGGATGGCGATATCGGCGATGCAGATGGCAGAACGCTGCAAGGATCAAACCGCCTCTAACCCTGGTGTGGAGTTGGGATTATTCCTCGCGTACAACGCGCTTCGAGGTCGAGACAAACTGACGCTGTTGATCGCGCCTGAACTTCGACCGTTCGGATTGTGGTTGGAGCAACTCATCGCCGAGTCGACAGGCAAGGACGGACGCGGGCTCATCCCGATCGTCGGTGAACCAGAGATTGGCGACGATGACTACGGAGAAGACCGTCAGTTCGTCGCCATACGAACTCAGAAGGATTCGACCAAGAAACACGCGATAGGCGATCACCCTGTGTTCGAAATCGTGGTCGAAGAACGAGAATCGATTGCCGGGGAGTTTTTCCGTTGGGAGTTCGCAATCGCCGTGGCATCCTGCGCGATCGGAGTCTATCCCTTCGATCAACCTGACGTTGAAGCAGCGAAGGATCTTGCTCGCAACATCCTTGAGGCTACCGATCCACCGCGCGTTGACATCGGCGAATGGGATGACGCGTTGACGTCCTTGCCGGAGTGCTTGTCGGAAGGCGACTACGTTGCATTTGTAGATTACTCGCCAGACGAATCGATGCTCGCGACCAGTATCGACGCGGCCCGGCAGCGGATCTCCCGCGAATGCGGTGTAGCCACGTCCTACGGTCTGGGCCCGCGCTACCTTCACTCAACCGGGCAACTTCACAAAGGCGGACCGAACTCGGTGTACGTAATTGCAATCTTCAATGAATTGAGCAAAGACGTACCGATACCCGGTCAGCGACATTCCTTGGGAGACCTAATCTACGCACAAGCCGCCGGGGATGTCGCGGCTATCCGGGCGAAGGGCCGACGGGCGTCATTGGTTCGTGTTGGCGGTGAAGCAAGATGATGCGCCCCAGATTGGTCATCAACGCAACCAACGTTGAGATGGGTTTGGGCATTGATCGCAACAATCCCGAAGATCGCGTGCACCTTGTCAAGATTCTCGATCTCATCGCGCACGCCACCGAGGAGGCCGTAGATCGCGGATTAGAACGCGAAGACGTGCTGCTGTGGCTCGACACCGACATCGGTGAAGGCGCGTTATTCCGCGCGATCGCGAAGAATCTGCACACCATGCTGTCGTTCGACTTCGATTCGCGGGATGAGTTCGAAGTTGCAGCGAACGACCTAACGGATGATGTCGATCGGTTCAAACCAGCAGCGTTGGTAATGCCGGTCAACAATGCGGCAGCTGAAATGGGTGTACCCAACTCGCGATCCAACATCCGACCCAGCGAGCTGTTCGTCTCTCCATCGCCGATTGAGCGACACATCGCCATCTACGAGTACGCCAACTCCTTCGACATTCCGATTGGGTGGGACGTCCGGAAACCGAGGGGCGAATGGAGTGACGCGCTGTTGCGATCCGAGAACGCGTTACGCACGATCACTATATTCCAAGACAACGGCTTGGACCCGTCGCTCTGGATCCTCAAGATACCGAACGTTAAGTTGGTAACTCAGACTATTGCGGCGCGCACTCACATTGACGATCGCAACGACGTGTTGACCTGCTTCTCTCTGGAGCCGATATTCGAAAACGTGTTACCGAACCAAGGACACGCGTCTCACCCACTGCAACCGGGCGTCGAACAAGCGATTGAAATGGCGGCGACGATGCCAGGCAACTCGAGGATCATCGTCGGCCCGGAATCGTACGCCAACACATTGAAAGATTTCTTGAGTTCGCGTTGTACCGCAGCCGATGCTGTTGACAGGATATGCACGACGCTCATCGCGACGGCGGAAACAACATCGCGCGCCGTAGCATACGCATAGGAGGCTCTTAGCATGGAGATCGGAATTATTGGACTAGGACGGATGGGTGCCAACATGGCGGAGCGACTTCTGCGTGACGGCCATCAAGTGCATGGGTTCGATGTCGACCTATCTGCCTTGGAGAATCTCGAAGCGCGCGGCGGGGTCGCTAGGTCGAGTTTGAAAGATCTTGCGGACGGACTCGCAGCACCGCGAACCGTATGGATGATGGTTCCCGCAGGGGATTTGACACAGTCGACGATCAACCAAGTGACACCTCACTTGTCCAAGGGGGACACATTAATCGACGGTGGCAACTCGAACTACAAAGAGTCGATCGCCCGCGCGACCGACCTATCCGAGCAAGGCATCGATTTCTTGGACGCTGGTACTAGCGGCGGAGTTTGGGGTCTCGAGAATGGCTATTGCTTGACCGTCGGCGGCAGCAAGGAAGCCTATGACCGCAATCTACCGATATTCAAAACTTTGGCACCGCCCGAGGCGGATGGCAATCTCTACGTCGGTCCGAGCGGCTCCGGGCACTACGTGAAGATGATTCACAACGGAATCGAGTACGGGATGATGCAAGCCTTCGCCGAAGGTTTGGAACTGCTTGAGGCAAAATCCGAATTCGGTCTCAACCTCGCTGAAATCTGCGAAAACTGGCGATACGGAAGCGTGATCCGATCGTGGTTGCTTGACCTGACAGCGGACGAGTTGAACAACGATCCAGGGTTGCATTCGCTGCAGTCATATGTCGAAGACTCGGGCGAAGGCAGATGGACCGTCGATGCCTCAGTGGAGCTTGCCGTTCCTGCACCAGTAATCACCGCAGCACTTCAGATGCGGTTCCGTTCGCGTCAGGAGAACCCGTTCGGCGGGCGCGCGCTCGCCGCGATGCGCAATGCATTCGGTGGTCACAGCGTCAGACGCTCAAATGAGTAGCGAACCCAACTCTCACTTCACCGTCGTCATATTCGGTGCTTCTGGCGACCTTACGCAGCGCAAGCTCGCACCGGCACTCTTCCATCTGCATGCAATGGGGGCGTTGCCCGAGCACTGCAACTTCATCGCTTTCGCAAGATCCGATCTAGACGACGACTCATATCGTCGGTTGCTGTTCGAAGCTTCTTCGGACAACTTCATTTCCGACGCCGAAGATTGGCTCAACTTCGCCGCGCCAGTCTCGTACCACCAAGGTTCATCAACCGACCCGGAATCACTGAGATTACTTGACGAAGACGTCCGATCCAGATTGCACGAAGGTGCCATCGACAATCGCCTTTACTACCTCGCGTTGGCACCACATCTCTACGAACCGACAATCGATGCTCTTGGCAAGTCGGGAATGTTGGATGAGTCCAAAGGTGTGCGGCGATTAGTGGTAGAAAAACCGTTCGGATCCGACCTGAAATCAGCGCGCGACCTCAACAACGCCATTCACCAACATGCCGCGGAGCATCAACTCTTCCGAATTGACCACTACCTCGGCAAGGATACGGTTCAAAATCTCATCGTTTTCCGCTTCGGCAACACGATATTCGAGCCACTTTGGAATCGCAACTACGTCGATCACGTCCAGATTTCGGTGCTGGAGGAGCTCGACGTTGGTGATCGCGCGGAGTATTACGAAGGTGCTGGCGTGTTGCGCGACATGTTCCAAAGTCACTTGCTGCAACTCCTTGCGCTAGTCGCTATGGAGCCGCCCGCGACGAGTCACGCAGATTCGTTGCGGGACGAAAAGGCGAAGGTGCTGAGTGCCGTCCGGCGGCCAACACCTGACCAAGCGGCACGCGATTCACTAAGGGCGCAATACCACGGGTACCGTCAACTCAACGGCGTCTCCAACGCATCGTCGACCGCCACCTACGCCGCCCTAAGGTTGTATGTCGACAACTGGCGGTGGCAAGGGATACCCTTCTATCTCAGATCCGGTAAGGCACTGAAAAGCAAATTCACGGCGATTACCGTGCAGTTTCGTCAACCACCACATCGTATCTTCGACGTTGAGGATGCGAGTGGTTTGACACCAAACAAACTCCAGATTGTCATCCAACCTGACGAGGCAATTCGGCTTACCATCGACAACAAGAAACTCGGGCCCTATCTGCAAACCGAAGCCCAAGAGCTGGAATACAAATTCCCGATGGGGATGCGAGACGCGTACGAACGTCTGCTATTGGATGCTGTATCAGGTGATGCTTCGCTGTTCACCCGCAGCGACGAAATCGAGCTGTCATGGGCCGTGGTCGACCCTTACATCGAAGCTTGGGAAACGGAGTTAGCGTCGCAGCTCTACCCCTACCAACGCGGAACTTGGGGGCCCTCCGCTGCAGACCAGTTCGTCGGCGACAATCGGACTTGGTCGAATCCGTAACAACGTCTAGTTTACGCGGAAGGCATTGCAACTTCCCATTGTTCACCGATCCTACGCGCACGCGGTCGGTGGTAACTTACTATGCAACTGACCGCGTTGACGTTTGGGCGGCGAAGCCATGACTGACAGGCAAACCTCATATACCCTCCTGACCGCGGATCGGGTAATCGATGCCAAAGGCGGCGCGCCGATTCCGTTCGGTGCGGTTCTTGTCCTAGGCGATGAGATCGTCGAAGTCGGATCTGCAAGTAGTATCCGTGCACCCGATGGCGCAGACGTCGAAGTCGTCGCGTATGGCGATCAAACGATCATGCCGGGCATGGTGGATTGCCATACGCACAACAACGGTTTTGGCGATGGCACGGTCGGCGACGACCTCGCACTGCTGGCTGACGAACTGCTCACTGTACAAGCAGCCAGGAACGCGCGCAGATCACTCTTCTCTGGCGTAACGACAATTCGCGAGAACGGGCCGAAGAATACCACGATGTTCCGTCTGCGGGATGCCATCAATGAAGGGCTGATGATCGGGCCGCGGATGGTGCTGTGCGGTCCGCCAATCTCCATCATCGGCGGGCACATGGGCTACTTCGGAGGCGAGGTGACTGGCGAAAACGAGTGTCGTGCCCTCGCTCGCCAACTGATCAAGGATGGTGCCGACTATCTGAAGATAACCGCGACCGGAGGTAGCACACGCACGTCGTTTGGTTTGCTGCCATCGTTCAACGTCGACGAGTTGAGAGCGGTTACGGACGAAGCACACAAGTTCGGCAAGTTAACCGCTACGCACAGTACTTCGACGCAAGGCGTGATCAACTCCCTTGACGCAAACATCGACATGATCATCCACTGCGTCTACAAAGAGCCGGATGATACTGACAACTTCCGTGAGGACGTCGCAGAGAGAATCGGGGAGCAAGGAGCGTACGTTAATCCCACTCTCCACGTCGGGCGATCCCTCATTTGGAAACTGAATCGCAAACGGCGGGAATCCGGCCTTACTCAACAAGAAGAGAGTTCACTGGAGTCCGCCAAACGCGAACTCGACACGCGGCTCGATCACAATCGCCGCATGATGGAGATGGGCGTCAAAATAATCACCGGTTCGGATTCGTCGTGGGGTGACTATCGCCTTGGCAACACAGTCTACGAAGCTCAGTTGCTAGTTCAAGCAGGTTACACCGACATGCAAAGCGTGATGTCCGTGACGAGTTGGGCGGCAAAGGCTCTCGACGTGGATCACACGGTCGGGACGCTCGAGCCGGGCAAGCAGGCGGACATCGTGGTCATCAACGGCGACCCGTCGCAAGACTTAAATGACTTGTGGAACGTCGAAGACGTCTATTTCAAAGGCACCAAAATCGAACGCGGCTCTGAGACTTCGTTGGCAAGCATCCGACAACAACCCGAGAGCGATTGAACATCAAATTGCGAATGTGTGATGTCTGATACCCACCCGAAATTTGCGGTTCTCGCCGCTGCGCGCCTGATTGACGGCAACGGCGGTGCCGTCGCCGAACAAGCCGCCATTCTCTTGCGAGACGACGTGATTGTGCAAGTCGGTACGAGGGAAGCGGTGCACGCCCCGGAAGGCGCGCCGGCAACTGAGATTGACTACGGAGACGCAACGATTCTGCCCGGGCTTGTCGACTGTCATGTTCACGTCAACGGGATCGGCGACGGACGCGCAGGAGATGACCTAGCCAAGTTGCCGGACGAGGTACTCACGGTGCAGTCGGCGCAGAACGTCCGCAAGCACCTCTTCTCCGGCGTGACGACGTTGCGAGATTGCGGTGCCAAGAACCGGACAACCTTTCACTTGCGCGACGCCGTCGAAATGGGCATCTTGCCCTCACCGAGATTGATCCTCGCGGGACGACCAATCGCCATCATCGGCGGTCATTTGAGCTACTTTGGAGTCCAAGCTACGGGCACCAACGAGTGTCGGGTTGCCGTTCGCCAACTCATCAAGGAAGGTGCCGACTTCATCAAAGTAACCGCCACTGGAGGGAGCACGCGAACCAGCTTCCCCAATCGTCCGTCATTCAACCTTGAAGAGTTCACCGCAATAACCGACGAGGCCCACAGGTTCGGCAAGCATGTCGCAGCTCATTGCGTCGGATCGTTGGGCATGGAAAACGCTATCGCGGCTGGCGTGGACACGATAATCCACGGAGTTCACAAAGATCTCGACGGCAGCGACAACTACCGCGCCGACATATCCGATGCGATCGCTGAACGCGGAATCTTCGTCAACCCAACACTCGGTCAATCTGTGGCTCGCATTCGTATGCTAGAAGACAACCCGGATCTTGCGACCGGCGCGGATGAGATCGACAACTTGCGGCGCGGTGCTGAAGTTCGCATGGACCACGTTGCGAGGATGCGTGATGCGGGCGTGATGATGGTCGCTGGCTCAGATTCGGCTTGGTCGCACTATCCGATGGGCGACTTCCAAACCGAAATCGAAGCGCACGCCATGTCCGGGACGTCCTACATGGAAGCCATCGTGTCCGCCACTCGAGACTCCGCAGCATCCTGCCAAGTTCACGAAATCGTCGGCACGATCGAAGTCGGCAAGACGGCTGACATCTTGATCGTCGATGGCGATCCCACACAGGACCTCAACAGTCTGAGGAAGATCAAAGCGATCTATCAAGACGGCATTGAAGTCGACCGAGCCAATCTCGTTTAGGGATTGATCGCGAGTCGCCTAGGTCCTGCCTCGACAAAACAAGATTCGATCTTCAATCATGCCCTTGCCTCATCCGCCAGATTCGATAGGCGCAGATTTCTCGACGTTGAGTGCGAAGGAGCTGAGGTCGACGCAAGAGGAGATTTGGGCATGGATATCGGCCGCTGAGGAGGCGACATTGGACGAAATGCCCGACGACGAACTACTCGAGGACGCTAGGGACGCGTTGAACGCGGTGATCGCTGAACGTAGATCATTGCATAGCGACGAACCTGCACCTCGCGGCGGGTGAGCCTTACTTCCTAGATCCATAATGCGGATTCAGTTCGGCGAATGGCAAGTGCGGACTTTCCGTCCTGACGACGCACCGGCTTTAGCGAAGCATGCCAACAATCGCAAGATTTGGCGCAACCTATCCCACCGTTTTCCACATCCCTATTCAATCGAAGATGCCGAAGCTTGGATTCGATATGCATCGGACCAGCAACCGCAAACCGCCTTTGCAATCGCTTCGGACGTAGAAGTTATCGGCGCAATTGGGTTGGAGTTGCAGAGCGGCGTCCGAAGTCGATCAGCGGCGGTGGGATATTGGTTGAGCGAGCCCTTCTGGAAGCGCGGCATCACGACCAATGCCTTGCGAGCAATCACTGAGTATGCGTTCTCCAACTTCGACATCGCCCGGTTATATGCCAACGTGTACGAATGGAATCCGGCGTCGGCACGGGTGTTGGAGAAAGCTGGATTTCAGCTTGAGGGTCGCCTACGCAGGAGCGTCACGAAAGACGGGCAGACGATCGATCAGTGGATGTACGCGATGGTGCGAGAGTAGCACGAGAGATGCGCACTTTCATCATTCGTAGTAAACGACTGGACCAGAACAACCTAGATTCGGTCGTTTGATAAACTCAAATTAGCCAATTTATGCGTCCTAATCTGATGTAAGCGGAGGTCAAACCCATGGCAGAAACCGCAAACGCCGTCACCCGAGACCAAGTCTACGAAGCATTGAAAGACGTCTATGACCCGGAAATCCCCGTCAACGTCGTGGACCTCGGCCTCATTTACGACATCGATGTTGAGGACAACGAAGTATTCGTCGAGATGACGCTGACGGCACAAGGTTGCGGCATGGGTCCTTACATTGCCCAACAAGCGGAATGGCGCATCGCAGAGTTGGAACACGTAGAAGACGTCGAGGTTGATCTTGTGTTCGACCCGCCGTGGAATCCTGACATGATCACCGAAGACGGCAAACGGCTTCTCGGCATCGACTGATCGAGCAAACTCTCCCTCACGCTTATCTCACGCGTCCGATTTGACCACACCGCGCAAGACTACGCCGGCCGAGGAAGCCCGAATTGCGCAGGCAAGACGCCAGTTCCAGGAGCGCAAACGCATCTCCGATTCGCTGAAGTCGATCGGCAAGCGCATCGGCGTCTACAGCGGCAAAGGTGGCGTCGGCAAAACCACCGTCGCGGTGAATCTGGCGGTAACCCTTGCCCGCCAAGGGAAAAAAGTCGCACTTTTCGATTGCGACATCGACTGCCCTAACGTTACTCGCGTGCTCAGCATCTCCGATGGACCGGTGGAACGCGAAGGCAAGATGATCCCTTCTTCCCGGTTTGGCGTCAACGTCATGTCGATGGCATTCTTCCAGCAGAACGAGGAAGAAGCAATCATCTGGCGAGGGCCGATGATCCACAACGCCATCAACCAGTTCCTCCAGATGACCGATTGGGGCGAACCTGACTACATGGTCGTTGACCTGCCTCCCGGCACTTCCGACGCACCGCTGACGGTGATGCAGACCTTGAATCTAGATGGATTCGTGATCGTCAGCACGCCACAGGAGTTGGCGACACTGGATGCCAAGCGGTCGATAAACATGATCCGCAAGATGAACCTCGACGTCCTCGGAGTCGTGGAAAACATGTCCGGCGGGATGTTTGGACAGGGAAATGCCGAGGAAATGGCTTACGAGATGGGCATTCCCTTCTTGGGAGCAGTCTCGCTGAACCAGCATTTCCTAGATTCGGAGCGACCGCCCGTATTGGCGAATCAGGATATCGCCAATGAGTTCGACGCCATCGCAACCGGGGTAACGCGTCAACTCGTCGACGTGCCGACCTAAGATTGCGCAGCGAGCAACTCGACGGTCTCCTTTAGACCACGTCTTCTGTCGATCGTTTCAGGTCTTTCGTTGCCGATCGCTGAAGCGGTAACTCTCCGAAACACATCGGCCGCTCCCTTGTGCATGTACGGCGTTGCACCCGCGGCACCAAAGGTCGCCGATATCTGCTCCATTTCATCGATCCATCGGAACGCCTTCGCGCCTAGCCCATTGACACTCTGCATCGCGTTGAGGACACCGGTTTGGCTAGCTTCCATCTCGTTGATGAACTCGTCCCAGATTCCGAGATTCATCGCCGCGATCAATGCGGACGCCTGGAGTGCAGCTGCACCTTTACTTAGAGACGCGTAGCACATCTTGATTGCAGAAGCGCGGCCCACGTCGCCACCCATCATCGGCACCGCAATGCCTCGGCCGTCCAGTTGATGCAATATGGCCTCGTGCGGTCCTGATGCGTAGAAGCGCGGTGCTTCACCACGCCCCGGTGGGCTGCCGATGATACCGGCATCGATGAACTTCCCACCTGCATCTTCGACAATTTGGGCCATCTGGAGCGCGACGGCTGGTGCTACGGGGTTGCAATCCGCAAACGGCAAAGGTTTGCTCGACTTAGCGATGACGTCGGCGACTTGTCCTGCAACCTCAACTGCGCGTTCCGGCACCAATACCGACAGCACGATGTCGGCCCGGTCGACCATCTCGACGAAGTTGGGCACGTTGACAATGCCTGCGATTTCACTTAGCTCACGCGTACGCGCGCTGCGGTTGCTCAAGCAGGTGATGACGTCGAACCCGCCGTCGCGCAATGCTCTGCCGACGTTCGAACCCATGTCCCCAGGGCTCAGTATCGCAACTGTTTGAATCGCTCCCATAGATCGGTCTCCGCACCCAACTATTTGTGTCGATCACGTCAAAAAACAGCGCGCCGACGGGGCGCAGAATCGCCCCGTCGGCACTCGGTCGTTCGCAGCTGTGTTGAAGGTCGTTCTTCTAATCAGCCCCGTACCGCTCTCGCAATCGACTCTCCCACCAAACTCGCCTCACCGGGATTCAATCCGAAGACGTGAATCATGATCGGCGCATTATCACTCGTCCGAGTCCAAACCGGCGGATCCATGTCCTTGAGGCGGACGACGAGTTCCTCGTTATCGAAACCGACAACGTCGGCATCGAGGTCAACCGTCACACCGAACGGTTGATGCGCAATAATGTTGTCGATTAGCGTTGCCCTCACGCCTGGGATACCTTGCAACGGTTTGATGATCTGCATGCTCTCGGTCTCAGCCGCAGCCAAGCGCGTCTCGTGATCCAAGCGGAACCAACGTTGAACCGCAGCTACACATCCCATCATCTCCTGACGATCCACCTTGTGCGGACGGCCCAAACCGCGAATCCTTCGAGACTCGTAACCGACGAATGAGTGGCGGCTAATGGCGTCTATGATTTCCTCGGTCCCAAGGGCTAAACCAGTCGAATGCGGTGCGCCCATGTACTTCGCTGCGATGCACTGGAAGTCGGCACCCATGCGGACATACTTGCCGAAGTTCTCAAGCGGGAAAATCTGCCCCGCTGCATCTACCGAAACGTAGACCCCCGCTTCCTTGCCGATTTCAATTACCTTCTCAAGCGGTACGACATTTGGATCTTTCGGTGCTTGCTCGACGACGGGAACGTGGACGGCGCAAGTCTTTTCGGTTATCGCAGCTCTGATGTCATCCTCGGTGGTGCCATTTTCATCGCCAGCGTCTACTAGCTTCGCGCCCGAAAACTCCAAGCAGCGGTCATACCAGTACCGCTCTCGGTTTTGAATGACGATTTCGTCTTTGAGACCGGTCGTATCAGGCAACTGCTGGATGAGGTCGTCATCACCGCCAGCCATGTACGCCGCCGCCGCAAGTGTGAGCGCGGAGCCTGCACCTGACGTTATGTACGCCGCCGGCACGTTCGCCAAGCGCGCGATCTCAGCCCCGGCCGATTGTTCGAGCTCGATCAACGGGATAAATGCACTGTCTGCGCGCTCCATCGCCTCCTTGACTTCCTGCACGGGAGTCGAGCCGCCAAGCAACGTTACACTCCCCGTGGCGTTGATCACCGGTTGGGCTCCCAACTCCTTGTAGATGGTTCCCCATTCAGATGTAACCATGTTCAACCTCCAAATCGGTCAACTCCGAGAACACGCCAGCACTGCTCCTTTGTGCAGCGAATTCGATTATGTATTTTAACGTTGATTCGCAGGTTTCACGCGACCTGACTCGCACGACCGAAATCCGAAAACCTACATAGACCTTGCGAAGCATCAATTAGGTGAAATGATTCCCGACACTTCGAAAATCACCCTCGTGACTGAAGCGACCGTGGATGCCAAACAGTGGCAACCCGAAGATTCCAATGGCAATCCGCCGAACGCTCCAATAATTCTCTTGTCGGATGCTGCCGATGCCACGAAGTGGGTTGCATTCGCTGAAATCGCCGGCAAATCAGGTGAAGTGAATGCCGTGTGGGAACTGACGCCGTATACCATCGCTCAAACCATCTGGGCCGTTGGTGAACCCTGCACATTGATCTCGCTCGGCCAGCAGCCTGGTTTGGTCGCACTTAACGCCGCCAACCTCGCCAAAGGCGGAGTCCGGTCGTTAGTCCTTGTCGACTTCGGGTTGATTGATGACCAGATCCTGCCGCCGACTACGTTCGCAGGATCCGTTCTACTACTTCGGGGCCGTCAGTCAGCGGTTGCTGATCATCAGTCAGCAGTCGTCGCACGGTCCAAGATCGGAGAGAAGTGTCGATTAGTGGAGCTCGAGAACTGTGCCGACAATGCGCCCGAATCGTGCCCACAAGACTTCGCCACTGCGGTAGATTGGTTCCTGAGAGGCGAAGCAACCGATTAGCCGCCGAAGCCCTTGAGACTGTGTCTAGAGGTAGGTCTAGCTAACGCTCCGTCGACGCGTCATAGCGAACGTCACTACGCTGCCTGCCATCACTAACGTGCCGAGCAGTGCAAGACCGATCAGGGAGACTCGCGGCAATACGTAACCTCCAGTGTCAGGCAACTCCTCCTCAGGAGGTTGCGTGGGTTCCGGGGAAACTGTTGGTACAGGATCGGGTTCATCAACGACCTGCACCGGCGAATGGATCCGAACTGACGCCACAGCGCCTTCAATCCACGCATACTGTGCGGCGTCCAGATCTGCGGAACCTTCAATGCCCGGATGTTCTCTTCTACCGTTCTCTCCTGGCCCGTCGGAGAACGCAGCAGAATCGCCGCCAAGGCATGGTACCGTCGCCGAAGTCTCATCGTTGTTTTCTGCGCCCGAGTCGAAGACCTTTGCTTGGCCTGAGGTTTCGTTCACCTTGATTGTCGAACCAGCAACTTGTGCGGTTGCGACGATGTATCCATCGTTCGTGCAAGCCAACATCCCAACCACCGTGATGGCGGTTCCGACGTACGCTTGCACGTTATTGCTGTAACTTCGTCCGGGCTCTATCGGTGCTCGAGCACCAGCATATCCTGCTGAAACTATCCCTCGAGTCGTCGACAGCGTTGCGATCAATTCGTCGCCATCGCCGCCTTCTGACAGACGGCCGATACCCCGCAACTCGACCGGTCGGGTGTAGTCAAGAATATCTACGTTTGGATCATGTACAACGACAACCGGAGGCGTCAAAGGTTGCGCTCGTGTTTCGTTGGAGATCGTGAACCCAACCTCAAAACGACCACGCGGTATGCCGCCTCTCTTGTCGAGGATTATGTTCATCACCGTAGGCCCCCATCCGTAAGGTTCACCCAAATCTGCGTCGCCCCTGATTCCTGGGTGCGGCGAGATTATGCCCTCGCCGTCCATCGTGTCAAGCTCGGATGCGCCTTCGCCACCGTCGAAACAAGGCACGGTTGCCCGCGACTCATCGTTTGCTTCGGTGCCGGCGTCCAAAACGTAGCCGGAACCGAATGCAGGCTCGTTGCCGCCAGACACCTGCAAGGTGCCAACGACTATCGCATCGTTGGTGCATGCCAGCGAACCAATTACCGTGACGTGATCTCCTGTCGCAGCTTCTACCCGGTGCAGCGTCTGCACTGAGCCAGGGGCCGTAATACCACCGAAACGAAACACCTCTTTGACGCCAGTACGCTGCTTCAGCGATTCGATCAACACGGCGTTGGCTCCAGATTCCGCCAACTCTTCCAAACCTTCAAGACGCTCAGCACTGGAAGGCAGTACCACTGCGTCTTCGTCGTGAACCACGATAATCGCCGGCGTTATCGGTTGATGTGTAGTCAGATTACGCAGCGACAGTTGAAACGACGAGGTTTGAGCATCAACAGCACTACCTGAAGACGTAACTAAAATCGAGACAAACACGATCCCCGTTAGGATTCCAAACAACCCGCGTTTCAACGTTGTGTCCTCCGAAAGACCTTTGCGCGTCATGAAGACGGAATACGTATTCGTCTAGCGCATGGATGCACCAACACTTTGCGCTTGGGCGCGTCGATTCGATTCTAGTTGGGGAACATGATGACTGAGCGCGCCACTTCGCCAGCCTTCATCGCCCGGAACGCCTCGTTGATATCAGCAAGATCGAGTCGGCGAGTAACCATCTCGTCAAGCAACAAACGACCCTGCATGTAAAACTCAACGTACCGCGGCATGTCAATCTTGAAGCGGTTGGAACCCATGCTGCAACCCTGCAGCTTGCGCTCACGCATTCCGGTGGTTGGAATCTCGATCTTCGTGCCCTCCGGAATCATCCCGATCAAAGTCGCCGTGCCGCCGGTGCCAAGCGCATCCCAACACGCCTCAGCCGCGTCTTTCAATCCAATCGCCTCGAAGGTGTAGTCGGCACCGCCATCGGTGATGTTCAGAATCGCCTCCACTGGATCGAGGTCGGAAGCGTCAACGATATCCGTAGCACCCAGGTCCATCGCCGTCTTCAACTTGCTCTCGGATATATCCACCGCGATGATGCGTAATGCGCCGGCGATGCGCGCACCTTGAATCGCACCTAATCCCACGCCGCCAGCACCGAAGACCGCAACGGTCGAACCGGGTTCAACTTTTGCAGTGTTGAGTGCGGCTCCGACGCCTGTTGTAACCCCGCATCCGATTAATGCTGCGCCTTCCCACGTCATGTCGTCTCGGATCGCAACGACGCTGTTTTCGTGTACCAGCATCGTGTCGGCGTAGGTCGCCAAGTTCGCCATCTGAACCAGTGGTGCGCCGTTCCATGAAATCCGAGGTGCTTCGTCTTCTTCTCTAGTCGGTTTAGTTTGGCATCGCGCCGGATGGCCGGTAATACAGTGCTTGCACTTGCCACAGTAGACCGACAGGCAAAGAATGGCGTGATCGCCCGGTCGCACGTCGGTGACTCGGTCGCCAACGGCTTCAACTATACCTGCACCTTCGTGACCCATCACTGCTGGGGTCGGCATTGTGTATAAGCCCTCGACGAAGTGCAGATCTGAGTGACACACGCCTGTTGCCATAGTGCGGACCAACACTTCGTGCGGCCCTGGATCATCCACATCAATAGTCTCAATCGTCAGTGGTTCGTTGACCTCTTGAAAAACCGCGGCTTGGGCCATGTTTCACCTGCCTGTCTGCTCGTGTTTGGCGGATCGTTGAGTCTAGTCGTCCTCAAGTGTGGAGGTGTCGCCCTCAGGCAATCCGAGTTCGCGAGCCTTGAGCAGGCGTCGCATAATCTTTCCCGATCGCGTCTTCGGCATGGTGTCGATGAAATCGATCTCACGCGGTGCGACTCCGGCGGATAATCGGTCTCGTGCGAAGCGCATCAGCTCCCGCCGCAACTGCGTCCCTTCCTCAAATCCTGGATTGAGGGTCACGAATGCCTTGACGATCTCCATAGCGATGGGATCCGGCTTGCCGATGACACCTGCTTCCGCGACAGCTTCGTGCTCGATTAGTGCAGACTCGACCTCAAAGGGTCCAACGAGGTGCCCGGCCGTATTGATGACGTCGTCGGCACGGCCTTGGAACCAAAAGTAGCCGTCTTCGTCGACGCTAGCTTGGTCGCCGGTGATGTACCAACCGCCCTTGAAACGCGAGTTGTACATCTCGTCCTGTTGCCAGTAGGTGTACATCATCGACGGCCACCCGGGACGCACCGCCAGGATGCCAGCCTCTCCCGGCCCGATCTCGTTGTATTCGTCATCCAACACGCCCATGGTGATGCCAGGGAAAGGTCGCCCCATTGAGCCGGGCCGCACCGGCATCGACGCGAAATTGGCGCACATTATCGCACCCGTCTCCGTTTGCCACCAGTTGTCGTGTATCGGCATATCGAAGTTGCGGTTGCCCCATACGACGGCCTCGGGGTTCAACGGCTCGCCGACCGAGCCGATGAAACGCAGCGTCGACATGTCGTACTGCTTCACGATGTCGTCGCCGGCGCGCATGAGCAGGCGGATTGCGGTAGGCGCGGTGTACCAAACCGTAACCTTGTAGTCTTGGATCGCCTTGTACCAACCGGAAGCACTGAAACCGCCTTCGTAAATCAGCTGAGTTACACCGTTCGTCCACGGTGCCATCATGCCGTACGACGTGCCAGTTACCCAACCCGGGTCGGCGGTACAGAAATAGATGTCGTCGTGCTTGAGATCTAGTGCCCAGCGACCAGTAATCCACTGCTGCACCACCGCTTGATGGCGATGCAAAACACCTTTAGGTTTGCCGGTCGAACCTGACGTGTAGTGCATGATGGCGAAGTCGTACTGCGTTGTGTCAGCCATCGTGAAAGCGTCGGGATCGGCCTTCGCCATCAATTCGTAGTAGTCGAGATCGCCTTCGACCATCGGGTCATCGGATCGCCCGTCCTTGTTGACGATGATGACTTCGCGCAACGTCTCGATATCCGGCAACATCCCGCCAATCTTCGCTCGCAGGTCGGGACTTGTGACCAAATACTTGGCTCCGGCGTCAAGCATTCGGTCGCGCACCGGGTCGGGACCAAACGCGGAGAACAATGGTGCGATTACACCGCCAGCCTTCAAGATGCCCATCGCCGCGATGTACAACTCCGGCAAACGGTCCATGAAGATAAAGACGCGATCACCTTTTTCGATTCCAAGTCCGTTCATCACGGCACCGAAACGGTCAGACTCCCGCTTGAACTCGCTGTAGGTGTAGCGTTCTTCCTCGCCGTTCTTGCCCAGCCAGATCATCGCTAGCTTGTCGCCATGCCCATGTGCCACGTGACGGTCGACGGCTTCGTATGCGTTGTTCAATCCGCCGCCAGGCAACCAATCCAAGCGATCAAATGCATCCCGCCACCAATCGAAATCGGTGCGCGTGGACGCGTAATCCGTCAAGTTTGGTTGGAGTGCTGGATCGGATATTTCGGACTTGTCGATCTGTTCAAATTCCAACGCTAACGCTCCCTATCTGAACGGTCATTCGTACTCGGCAATCAGGTTATGCGGAAATCTTACCGCGACATCCGTGTCTTCGCACACAGTGACGATCGACGTTGATGCAAACGCGGAATAGTAGAATCGCTTAGATATCGTGCACGTTTTGTGCCCCGAGACCGCAGCAATCCGCCATTCGACACGCCTGAGACGAACCGACATGCAAGTCTTATTCCTTGAGGATCAACTTCCCACCGCGCGCGCCGGTGACATCCGAGACGTCAAAAACGGCTTTGCCCGAAACTATCTGATCCCACGCGGCATCGCCGTCCTCGCAACTGAGCATCAACTGCGGCGCGCCGAGAAGCTACGCGCCGAAGCCGAAGAGCGTCGCCTGCGCGAGTTGCAGGAATGGCGAGACATCGCCAACGAACTCGGGCAAACTCCTGTCGAACTAAATGTCCGTTCCGGACCCACCGGACGACTATATGGATCCGTAACCAACACGCTCGTTGCAGAACGCCTCTCGGCACTAATCGGTCGCACAATCGAGCGCAAGCGCGTTCGCCTTGAAGAGCAGATACGAACCATCGGCGAGTACAGTGTGCCCGTAAGGTTCATGGATGAGATCGACGCAGTCGTAACGCTCAAGGTCGTATCGGATGACCTTGTCGAGCAAGAGCAAGAAGACGAACCCGTCGACAAATACCAGGTCACGGAAGAGATTCTTGCGAGCGGCGAAATCGACATGCATGGGTGGGAGGCTCCCCAGGCGGTTGACGCTCTGGCGATCATCGCTGGTCGAGCATTGGCGCGCAACATCCACCAGTTCCGTGTCATCCATGGCAAAGGCGAGGGTACCCTCCGCCAGGCCGTGCGAGATCGCCTCAACGAAATGAAGACTGAAGGCACCGTAATCCTCTGGGGACCCGGTCGCACCGACGGCGACACCAACGCCGACAGCCTCGAATCGATCTCCTGGTTCAACGTCAGTTAACTGGCCGCCGCATTCTCCGCGACGATACCCTAACCTCGATTTCTATTCGAGAACCGACTGCGTTTCGACGCGCGGTTGCATAACATGATCTGTAACGCGTCGAGTCCGTTACGTGTGAACCAAACATCTATCTGCTGACATGGTTTCCGAGATTCAAGAT
Source organism: Dehalococcoidia bacterium (assembly GCA_965221625.1). Lineage (GTDB taxonomy): Bacteria > Chloroflexota > Dehalococcoidia > Lucifugimonadales > Lucifugimonadaceae > Bin127. The sequence continues at coordinate 1,377,398 of OZ244903.1, read as the reverse complement.
CAATCAGTCCTCAGCGACGACGGGCCCGCGAACCTCGAATCCGAAATGTACGTCATCGGATCGCTGTTGCTCGACCGAGCGGCGTTCATGCTCATCGCCGACATCGTCAAGGACGAATTCTTCTACGCACAGGACTACCGCCTGATTTTCCAAGCGTGCCGCGAGCTGTTCGAGGAAGAGATTCCGATCGACCAGGAAGTCGTGAGACAACGACTCGTCGCCAAGGAACAGTTGGAACAGGTCGGCGGCGATGCCATCCTCAGCGCAGCCGTAGCCGCGGTGCCTCACAGCTACAACGTCCGCTACCACGCTCACGTGGTCCGGCAACACTACATTCTGCGGCAGATCGTCAATCGTTCCGAACGCATCCGCGAGATTGGTATGGATCCGGCGAATGCCACGGACGCCGCGCAGGCACTTGCCCAAGCAGAATCGACAATCCTCGACATCGAAGTCGATCTGAAATCGTCTGACTTTGTGCAGCTCAAAGATTCGACCACGATCCGCCGATTCTTGAACCCCGCCTCGGTCGATCCTGACGAAGCTTCCGAGCCGGTTCCTACCGGTTTCGCACCGTTGGACCGCGTGATGGGCGGTCTGCATCCCTCCGATCTCATCATCGTCGCCGCACGACCCGCTGTAGGGAAATCGACGCTCGCGTTGAACATCGCGCTCAATGCAGCCAAAGCCAACGACGAAAGGGTCATCGGCATCTTCAGCCTCGAGATGGGGATCGAACAAGTCATTCACCGTATGGCAGCTGCTCACGCGGCCGACCAGAACAGCGGAGTGTCAATACAAAACATCCGCAACGGCACGCTCAGCGAGCTCGAACAAAACCGACTTAACGACGCCTACGGATGGATGGAGCACGCCAAGATCTTTGTCGACGATACGTCGTTCATGACTGCGAACGCCATCATGGCTCGTGCTCGTCGGTTGCGGCAACAACGCGGACGACTTGACCTCATCATCGTCGACTACATGCAGCTGCTGGAAGGCAGTAGTCCGGGTAGTGACATGAACCGGACGCAGGCGGTAAGCGAGATTTCAAGGAGGCTCAAAGGCGTTGCGAGAGACCTCAACGTCCCCGTTGTCGCTTGCTCCCAATTGAACCGCCAAGTCGAAAACCGACCTTCCAGAGAGCCGAGACTCGCCGATCTCCGCGAATCGGGGGCGATTGAGCAAGACGCCGACGTCGTGATGTTCATTCATCGCGAGGACAAGAACGTCTCCGAGGACGAATGGAATCGCCGGAACCCGACGCAAGCCTACCCTCTAGGCCTGGCCACGATCATGATCGCCAAGCATCGACACGGTCCGACCGCAAACCTCGACCTCGCCGTGCGCGATGAATTCGGACTCTTCTACGCCCCTCCCGAGGTCGAGAGCGTTAACGGACAAGGTTACCGAGCGATTGAAGACCTTGAGTTTTAGATCGACTCGGCGGCACGTTGCGCGATGACTACATCCAAGCTCACCGGATTTCCACTGCCCGACGATTACGCAACCACGCGCATCCCCAACGCCGTGATCGGACGGGCCCTCGCCGAGATCGAAAATCCGACCACCATAAAAGTCGTCTTGAGGGCCATTTGGATGCTCGAACGCGAACGAGGACATCCGAAGTACATCTCTGTCGAAGCACTAGCACTTGACCGTGTCGTCGCCAAGGTTGTCGCCAACACCGAGGAGTTGAGCCAGATTATCGATGTCGTTGCGGGAGTGGGCATTTTCGTCAAACTAACGGCTCAACAACGTCCCAGTCTTATGCTCAACACCGAGTCCGCCCAGCGATTGGTCAGTGCCGGCGGCGACATTCCGAGCGTCGATTCTGATCATGCAGAGGCGGATGACGGTTGGGGGATTTCAGCGTCAAACCGGCTGCCGCCGGACGCATTCCGGGCTTACGAGGAGAATATCGGATATCTCTCGCCGATGATCCGCGAGAGCATTCTGAATGCGTTAGAGGACTTCAACGACAGCCAAATCACCGACGCCATTAAAATCGCAGTTGAGAACGAGGCACGCTCATGGTCATTCGTCAAGGCCGTGTTGCGCGGCTGGGCGAGGGAAGGTTTCCCAAATGAACGAGGAACTTCAGAATCCCGAGATCGAGCTGAACACCGAAGGATTTCGGAGGTTGAACTCCGGAAATACCTGGAAGCGCAGCGCAAACGGGCGCATCTCAACAGCTGACGACGATGCTTCTATTGAGTTAGAGGGTTCCCCTGTTGGTTGCGAAATCTGCAACGGTGCCCTTTGGGTAGCAATCAAACCAGTTGACAATGTTGCCCCGCCGATCGTCAGTCCTTGCTCTTGCCGAAGCACGCCCTATGGCGAAGTCTCACGGCACCTCAGGACTTACGCACAGTTGGGCGTACTGAGCGACCGGACGTTCGAATCGCTCGACACTGCACGTCGCAAGAAACGAGAGGATAGGGACCGGTTCCAGAGTGCGATTGCGATTGCCAAAGAGTTCGCTGACAACCCGCGTGGTTGGTTGACGGTATTGGGCGCAAGCGGTTCTGGGAAGACGCATCTCGTCGCCGCAATTGTCAATCAACTAATCGGCAATGGCAACCCGGCGAAGTACGTCTCGGCACTTGGCATCCCTGACATCATCCAAATGCAACGAGTCGCCATCAACGACGACTCGTTGATCGACCCCTTCACCGCACTGTTGAATGCACCAATTCTGGCAATTGATGATTTTGGCGCGCAACGAAATGCGGAGTGGATTGACACAAAAATCGACCAGCTCATCACGCATCGTTTCAACGGTCGAATGCCGACTGTCATTGTGTTGGCTGACGAGAATCAGATTCACTCGGACCGAATATCAGTCAAATTGGCGGACCCTGATTTTTCTGCGGAGGTCCGACTTTCTCCAATCGATCCCGCAGCAGACACGCGCGACACGGGAATACCACGCGGCATGGCGGGACGGATGACGTTCGACTCGTTCGATCCGAATGGTGCAGCATCGTCGAGCCACGACCAGCAAGTCTCATTGGGTGGTGCTTTGGAGGCCGCAATGGACTTCGCAGCAACCGACAAACCAAATCCCGCTTGGCTCTACTTGCATGGCGAACCAGGCGTCGGGAAGACGCATCTGGCTGTCGCGGTGGCAAACATTCGCGCAACCAAGGGCGAATTAGTGAAGTTCTGGTTCGTACCGGATCTCCTCGACAACTTGCGCCAGACGTTCGCCCGCGACGACGAGTCGAGTTACTACAACCTGTTCGAAGCGGCACGCAATGCGCAGTCGCTTGTCCTCGACGATTTTGCCGGCCACGTGATGACTGATTGGGCTATAGAGAAGCTTTATCAACTCCTCAGTTTCCGCTACGATCATCAGTTGCCGACCGTAATCACCAGTCAATTTATGCTGTGGGGTGCCGCCGACAACTCTAGGTGGAACGCCATCCAGGACCATCCACAGTGGCTGGCGATCCTTTCAAGGTTGAACGACTCTGCGGTTGTGACCAGTCGTCTCATTGCCGCCCCCGATTACCGCAACCGCGGCCTCTAACTCAACGCATGCTGTCACGCGCGATTCCCAAGCTGTCGTGGCAAATCGCCACGGTCGAATCGATCCTGATCGAAACCACAGACGTCAAGACATTCACGCTTGCACCTGAAAAACCGATCCACTTCGTCGCAGGCCAACACATTGACGTGCGATTAACGGCACCTGACGGATATCAGGCACAACGTTCGTACTCCATCGCCTCGGCACCTGAGCGCAATCGATCGATTGACATCACTATCGAACTGCTTGATGACGGCGAGGTGTCACCGTACTTCCACCATGTCGTTCAACCTGGCGACAAGGTCGAGTTTCGCGGCCCAATTGGCGGGCCCTTCACGTGGGATGGCAAAGCGGGAGATCGTCTCCTCCTCGTCGGCGGCGGTTCGGGGATCGTGCCATTGATGTCGATGCTCCGGCATCGTGTGTCATCGGGATTACGTAACTCGGTGCCGGCACTGCTACTCTACTCGTCTCGCACGGCAAATCACATCATTTATCGCCAAGCACTGGAGCTGATGCAGGCGAGCGATCATCTACTAAAGGTTGAGCACACTCTCACCCGCAACCAACCAACGGGTTGGAGTGGCGGCAAACGCAGGGTTGACTCCCAAATGCTGTCCGACGCACACCAAGACTTGCAGCATCTTTCTACTAAATCCCGGCTCGACACGCGCGCCTACATTTGCGGTCCGAGCGATTTTGTCGAAAGCGTCGCCCTCTGCGCCGTCGATCTAGGTATACCGGTTGAGAACATCCGAACTGAGAGATTCGGTCCTACCGGCACGTAAGTCGTATTTGGCAACTCGCAGATTCACCATTCGGAAGGTATCGCATGACCAGACCTAACTTCGTCCTCATAATGGCTGATGACATGGGTTACGGCGACTTTGGTGCGTTCAGTGAGAGTCGGGTCAATACTCCATATCTGGATGCACTTCTCAGCGAAAGCATTTGCCTGTCACAAAACTACACCGGGAGCCCAGTCTGCTCGCCTTCACGCGCGGCGATGCTTACAGGTCGCTACCCCATCCGAACCGGTGCGGTCACGCCGCAAGAGGTTCTCGGATACGACCGAATCGCGTTGCGAGAGGTAACTCTAGGAGACACCTACAAAGCGAACGGATACGCAACCGGTTACGTCGGCAAATGGCACAACGGCGCACTCGACCCGCGATTTCACCCGAATGCGCGTGGTTTCGATGAGTTCGTCGGTTTTCGTGGCGGATGGGCCAACTATTGGAGCTACAATCTCGACCGCAACGGCTCTCTTCAACCTTCAGACGGCACTTACATGACCGATGTACTGACGGACGAAGCGTGCCACTTCATCGACCGTCACGCGTGTGACCCGTTCTTCTTGTGTGTGATGTACAACGCGCCGCATACGCCCCTGCACGCACCGCAAGATGTCGTCGATCAATATGTTGATGCCGGATTCAGCGTTGACGTGGCGATCGTCTACGCAATGATCGAAATCATGGACCGCGGCGTTGAGCAGATTTCCGAATCGCTGCGCCGAAACGGCGTATTCGACAACACGGTCTTCATGTTCACTTCCGACAACGGCCCGGCGTTCGGCGTGCGCTGGGACCACGTGCCACCGGGTGGCGTTGGCGACACAACGCGCTTTAACTGCGGGTTAAATGGCGCAAAGGGGTCTGTTCTTGAAGGCGGCGTACGCGTTCCCATGATCCTGAGGTGGCCGGATGGACTTGACGGCGGACAGGACAACCATCAGCTAACCCACTTCGTCGACTGGCTGCCGACGTTCTTGGAAATCGCAGATCTGGAACCGCTGGACGAAATGCGGACGTTGGACGGAGCATCCGTATTACCACAACTGCGTGGTCAACTACCCAACACGGAACCTGCGCGCTTCTGGCAGTTCAATGGCTACTCGCCTATCGGCTTCAGCAACGCCGCGATGCGTGAAGGCGGTTGGAAACTCGTTAGGCCGGCATTGCCCCTTGAGCCGTCGAACCCACGCGACCAAGCATTAGCTGATGAGTACGTCTTGATGGACATCGCCTACAAGTACGAACCGCACCGGGTGCCAACAATATTCGACTGGCCGGAACCGGAGCGCAACATCGACGAACCGCCTGAACCAATGCTCTACAACATTGACGACGATCCGTTTGAAGCACGGGATCTAGCTAGATCTGAGTCACAACGCGCGAAGAAGATGTTGAACGAGTTGGAGAGTTGGTTCGATGAGGTCGAAGCGGAACGGCAGGAAATCGCCCGTCGCTGGTGACTCATCCCCCTACCCCAACAAACCCAACCTAGGACTTTGCTTTCTCGGCGCGATATTGCGCGACAACGCTGTCATCGGGCGGGTAGTACTTGCCGGGAGTAAGGTTTTCGCGATCTAATCGCGCCCTAATCCACTCTTCCAGGTCGTCGTATTCGATCGCCTTCTGCGCGATGTCAGGTGCCACGACGCGAGGTATGCAGACGACGCCGTCGTCGTCGGCAACGATGTAGTCGCCTGGCATCACGAGGACGCCGTCACAGTTAATTGCGTCATTCGTCGAGAAAGGCGTACCGACCCGTGTGCCTAAGCTCGAGGTCTTGTCGTATCCGTAGAGCGCGATCCCGTAGTCCTTGACGGTGTGCATATCTCGGATCCCGCCGTCGCACACCAAACCGTCAATACCACGCTGCTTCAATCGCAGGAACTTGATATCGCCACCGATCGACATCCATTTGGTTCGCATCGACTCCATCACGATTACATCGCCCGGACCACCGAGTTCAAATGCGGCGTATTCGGGAGATTCCTCCCCACCTGGCTTCTCGGCCATCAGGTCTGGTCTTGCCGGGAGAAAGCGAACCGTGATGGCGCGGGCGACGAGACGTACACCGGGCGTCATGGTACGGATGTTCGCCATGTAGACGTAGCGTGGGTCGTGCCCGTTACGGGCGAGTATATCGACCACTGCGGTGCTGTTGACGAGCTTAAGCGCGTCGATGGTGGCTCGGTCAAGCACATGTTCGGGAGTCGGTTGGATGATTGCCACAAGTGTCTCCAGCAGTTCGTGAAGCGTTACAAAGTGCGATTCTATTCCTGGTTCGATCGATGACAGTGCTCAAAACCGGCAACCGTTTCGCGTGCGTCATTCCGTTTCCCATTCGGCGGAAAAGCGTTGGATTAGAGTGGCGATGTTCTTGGCACCTAGGACGAAATCCTCGATTGTGATGTTCTCATTGGGCGCGTGAATCTTGTGGCTTGGATGATCAATGCCGGCAGAAGTGATCGGGATGCCCAACGTGCCGCCGAAGTCGAACATTGGGCCTGAACCAGCCATCGTCGGATAGACTACCGGGTTTGCACCATATGTCTCTGCCGATGTTTCGATAGCCATCTGCGCCCATTTTGATGACATGCTAGTGCGGAAAGGATGGACGCCACTGATCAGGTTGAGTTCGACATCCTCAAACCCATGCACATCGAGATGCCGCCGGAACTTCTGGAAGATGTCGTTCGGGTCCATGTCGGGAACTAAACGGAAATCCATCTTTGCACGTGCGACCGCCGGCAGAACCGTTTTCATCCCAGTGCCCTGATAACCGGAATCGAGACCCGCGACGTTGGCGGTTGGCATGAAAAGGTGCTTTCGAGGAAGGTCCTCCGAGCCTAGGCCGCCAACGAAAGTGGTGTTGCCGAAGGTCTCACGCCAAAGGGACGAATCGTCGGGCAACGCGTCGAGAGCGGCATCCTCTTCGACTGTAGGTTTTCGCACGTCGTCGTAGAAGCCATCGATCAAGATCCGATCGTCGCTCGGGTCTTTTACCGAGTTCAGAGCATTGATGAGCGTCCATGCGGCGGAAGGCAAGACGGTGGCGTACGAAGAATGTGCGTCGGTATTGAGGAGCGTGATGGATAACTCGACCGCAAGGACGCCCTTGAGTCCGAGGTAGATTAGGGGACGGTTCTCGGCGTTGCGACCGCCGCCCTCCCATATGCACGCGTCGGCATCCAAGATGTCGGCATATTGATCGATGATCCCCGGGAGATTCGGCGACCCGGACTCCTCTTCGCCTTCAGCGAAGATCTTGATGTTGCACGGCAATCCTCCCCACACATCACGGAAGGCGTTGATGACAGCCAGTCTTGCAGCTAAATTGCCCTTGTCATCGGACATGCCCCGACCGTAAAGACGGTCGCCGATGCGCGTCGGCTCGAACGGGTCGGTATCCCACTCCTCCAAAGGATCAACCGGTTGGACGTCGTAATGGACGTAGAGCATAAGCGTCGGCGGTTCGGATGCTGCAGCGTTCGACTCAGAAAGGGCCAATGCACGCGCGAACGCGTGCGGGTCAGCAGCTGCGCATCCGAGGACCGATGGCAATCCGTCGTTCGGTGCTTCAAGGACTTGGGTGGCGAACCCGTGTTCCTGAAGAATCTCGGCTACCAAACCTGGTGCCTTATCGAAACCGACGCGTTGAGCCGAAATGCTTGGTTGTCGGACTAACCTTGATAGCGTTTCGAGAGAACGATCGACGTTGTTCTCGATGTGTCGGTGGATGGAATGCATGGGACGCCGGTGAGGTGTGAGTGATGCGCTCAGCGAATTGTACGCGCATCCTTGTTCACTGCTCCCACACGAAGGACGAACCGATTCGACCAAACCTTGCCTCGCCTATCATGGGTCAATCGCGCCCGGCATACCGGGCTCCAGGGGTACCGAATCTGGTGGCACGCCGCCCGCGAGGAATCCACCGTCGACGGTGATCGTCTGCCCGTTGACGTACTCGCCGAGATCGGCGGCGAGGAACAAGCACGCGTTGGCGATGTCTCGAGGAACGCCACCGCGTCGGTTAGGGATGTAGTCGCGAGCGTAATCGACGTAACCTTCTAACCTTCCACGCAGGTGTTCGTCTTCTGGTGCCAACACGCGGCTGTCAATGTATCCGGGTGCAACACAATTCGATGTGATGCCGGTACCGGCGAGATCTACCGCCATGCTGAGAGCCATGCGATTGAGTCCAGCTTTGACGATGCCGTAAACGGTGTCTTGTGGCCAAGCGCGATAGCTGTGGACACTGCTGATCGATATGATGCGACCACCGTCACCTTGCTCAATCATCTCCTTAACTGCGCGTTGCGAACAGAAGAGATATCCCTTTAGCGCATGGCCCACCAAATTGTCCCAGAACTCCTCCGTGATGTCCGTGAAGTGCGGATCGGCAGATGCGACGGCGTTGTTGACCAACACGTCAATCCGACCGTGCCTTTCGATAAATTCGTCGAACATCCTCGTGCGATCTGCGGAGTTGCCGATGTCCGCTTGATGCCAACTTGCGACTTGCCCTAGAGACTCAATTTCGTCGATGATTCCGTCGGCTGCCTCATCTCGTTCGATGTCATTGATGCCGACGTCCGCACCGCTTTCCGCGAAGACTCGTGCGATGCCAGCACCGATGCCACGTCGTGATCCGGTGATGAGTGCTTTCTTACCCTTGAGCAGTTCCATATCCGCACCTGACCGTTTTGAAGACAGCTACTCGGATTCGTGTGCAACCAACTCTAACGCTAGGTCGATTGCCGCGTCGATATCGTCAATTCGGAATTCGCCGGACTTTGGATCTGAGAGCGAAAGGCGAGAAAAAAGAATGTACGCTTCCGATACTCGCAACCCGGTAGTCTTCTGAACGGCGTAAGCGTATGCACCGAGTTGTGCGACGTATGGTTCAGCCATCTCGTCAATGGTCCTGTCGAACTCGCGGTCAGTCTTAAAATCCGCGATACCTAACGTGCCGTCTGGAAGTTGATAGATTAAGTCGATTCGTCCTTCGATTACCTGACTTGAGCCGTTATCGCAATCAATCAAAGCGACGATCTGAGACTCGAGCCAATAGCCTCCGTCGGCTTTCGATGTAACCGACTTGACCAACGGCATCTGGAGCGTCGCCCGCGTCAGATTCGCAATCTCGTCTGCAAATTCCGGAATGTTGTGCGCATCGGCTTCGTTCGTCGCTACTTCGTTGATGTTGGCATCAGCACGCTCAATCGCCTTCTGGACTGCGGAATGGACAGCACTGCCAATCGCCGTCGGAGCGCGTCCTCGCTGACTGACGGCAAACTCATCTGTAGCTGACGCGTAGTGATCCGGTTTCGGACCGATGCTCGCGGCATCGCTCTCGTGCGCGATGCGCGAAGGCGATACCCAACCTCTGTTCGCAGCATCATCTAGGACGTTACGATGGTCAATTTGCCATGCTTCGCGATCGTCGAGTTCGACGTCAAGTGTTTCGGGCAACTCAGATATCATCGTCGCTTGCCCTGGCTCCAACCACTCATCCGGAATCGGTTGCCAGAGGTCACTTTCGTCATTGATGATGTCGTCAAGTTGTTTGGCGAGTGTCTGTTCATTGCTGTCCTGGCGGAATCGAGAGACGAAAAGTGCGTCGCGCGCGCGGGTGGCGGCGACGTACATCACCCTTGCCTCTTCTAGCTGGTTTGCCGCCTTGTCCGCTTCTTGCATCGCCTGGTAGTCGTTTAGATAGAAATACTTGTCGTCACCGTTGCCGATTCGAATTGCGTATTCGACCTCGAAAGACTGTGGATTAGTACGTTTCTTGAGCATGTCGGTGTCGTTCCTGCCTCGGTGACCGAGGTCCACGATGAAGACGATTGGGAACTGGAGACCCTTTGAATTGTGCATCGTCATCAGTCGGACTGCGTCGGTGTAGTTGGAAGATGACGGAACTTCGCGGATTTCAGCGAGGTGAGTCCGGTACTCGCGCAGGTACAGCGTCCAGTCTCGCAACGATGCCGTCGTTTCTGCTTGCTCGAAGTCCCGCGCTAGGTCGAGAACCAGATCAATCCGGCGGAGAATGGTTTCAGTATCGTCGTAGAAATACGCCTGTTCGCGGACCTTGCACTCGCGGATCAGTTCCTCCATCAAAACCGGTACTGCGACCCGGGACTTGCGGTCGTGGTATCTGCGCAAGGTTGCTAACGCGTCGGCAATCTTGCTGTCTTGCAGTCCCTCCGGAGCCCGTTGCAGGCAACCGAATTTTCCACCGTTGCTCGCCCAATCCTGGAGTTCAATGTCGCTGCAACCGAAGTAGACGGATCTCAGCGCACCAACCGTCGCCGGTTCATTCATTGGGTCGTCAATGGCGGTGAGGCAGTTCAGTAAGTCTCGGAACTCTTGCGGATCAACGTTCTTGCCTTCGCGTTCGATCGTCAACGGGATGTGAAACTCGGTTAACGCTCGCTTGATCTGCTCCCAACTAGACCGACTGCGCGTCAAGATCACGATGTCGCCGGCGCAGGAGGGACGCGACTTGCTAGCATCGGTTTCGTCTCGCACTTGAACGGCACCTTTGCATACGGACAGCAAGATTTGAGCGAGCTGACCTGCCTCGAACTCTCGGAGTGGCTCAGCAGTCAAATCGACCGGTTCGCCGAAGTGATACACGGCACCCACGTCTTGGTTCGCTCGGGTTGCGTCTGGTCCTACCTCTAACGGTGTCCACTTGGCCTGTTGAAATGCCTTGTCGTCGATCTCTTTTTCGAACCATACTCCGAAGACGAAGTTCACCCACTCGACAATCGGTTTCAATGAACGATGGTTTACACGTAAAGGTTCATTGCGTCCATTGGTCTCAATCTCGGCAGCCATGTTGTTGCTGATTTCAGCGTCGGCACCGCGAAACCGGTAAATCGATTGCTTGGGATCGCCGACCACGAAGAGTGACCCCGGTTTGGCTGAAGTCTCGCCAGGTGGCGTGGTGAGGAGTTGAACGAAGCGTACCTGTTCGGGGCTGGTGTCCTGAAATTCGTCGACGAGTACGTGTGTGTATCGTGCTTGCACTCGTCGCAAGGTTCGCTCACTGCTTTCAAGCATCCGCACAGCCAGACTGAGCGTCTGATCAAAGGTCAGCGTCGCTTCTTCCTCACAATGCTGGTGGAACAGATCGACGAACGAGAAAGCGAACCTGGCCATGTCCGCGGCAACTCGATCCCGATAGCATTGCCGGCCTTCTGCGATTTTCTCTCTAAGATCGTTGCAATAGCCTCTTTGGGCTTTCGGACTTTCGCCCCAATTGGCTTTCGTGCCAACATTAGTCTTCCCGGGATCAGTGAACGAAAGTAGAACGTTTACGACGTTTTCCTCTGATGTGCCTCCAAACTTAGGCTTAGCATCGTCATACCAACCAATCGCTGCCTTCATCCAGATGTAGAGTTTGTCTTCGGGATCAGTACAGTCGTCCATCGCGGAGCGGACTTGCTCGGCGGCATTGGAGACGGATCTTAGGATTTCATCACCGTCAGTGCGGATAATTGGGACTGGTGCCGAAAACTGGCACGCGGCGAGTTGGCGCAAACTGCGAATCGGGTTGCGCAAGCGGTAGAACAGTGCGCGCCTGATGAAATCCTCGAAATCCTTGTCTCCGTCGAATCTCTCGGCGAGCCAGAGTTGCCACAGCTCTTCGAATCGCTGTTCAGCGCGGTAGTCGTCCTGGTTGGTTGCACCGGGAGGCAATCCCGCTTCAAACGGGAACTCGTTCAACATAGAAAGTGCCAGCGAGTCGATCGTTTGGAACGCCGCCGACTCGACGTTTAGTTTGGCGTCATTGACATTGGCACGTTGTTGTTTGGTTAGCGAAGTGTTGGATTCGAGTTCGTCCTCCAGACCCTCTCGAATGCGAGACTTCAACTCCGAAGCCGCAGCCCGAGTAAAGGTGATGGCGATGATGTTCTCGACCTTGACGCCGGAGAGTATGAGCGATACGACGCGATCGACTAGAGACGTAGTCTTACCAGTTCCGGCACCGGCCTCGACATAGATGTTGGTGTCAAGTTCCTCTCGGATGATCTGCCGCGTGTTGTCGTCGACGCTATTCTGCTGATCCATCTGTCATCTCGCTGTACGCTAGGACTTCGGGTTGGTTTTTGACGCGTCGCCATGCGACCTCGCGGTCGGACGGACAGATCGTGTCGAATGGACAGAATGCGCACTTTTTAGTTGATCCCTGCGTGTAATCGTCCTGTTTGCGAGCCGGGAAGTTGCCGCCCGCAATGCCGCCGCCTACGATTTCCATCGCTTCGTTAAGGCGTCTCTCAGCGTCACCCAACGGCGCATACTTCCGGGGGAGGGTCACCTTCGCTTCTTTGTCGAGCACGAACCAGAATGCACCGGTGATGACTTCGAGCTCCGGTCGGTTCTGCTTGGCTGCGAGCATGTAGACAGGAATCTGTATTTTTTTGCCCTTGTCGACAACGTCTTTGTTGGTGTCTCGGTAGTATCGTTCGCGGCCGCTTTTGTAATCGATCACCTTTGCGGTCTTACCGTCAGGTGCGATTGCCAGGCGATCAATCACTCCGCGAAATCGGATAGTCACGCCAGAGTCGGGCAACTCAACGGTTGCCGGTACGCCTTCGTCGCCGATCGCAAACTTCATCTCGTTTATCGAGGTATAACCCTGCAGCGATTCCTCGATTTCCGACGTGCGCCACGTCTCGAGATCACGCAGCATCTGTTCCTTTTCGATCTCGAAAAGCGTCGGGAATAGTATCGGCTCGCTTTCCTGGTATTTCTCGAATGCGTCCTTGGCGATGCCTTTAAGCAACTCGCTCTCTCCTCCGTCGAAATCCTTGGCATCCCTGCGACCGACGAACTCTTCCAAGATCTCGTGCACCATGGCACCTTTAGCGAGGGGCGTCAGCGTGAAATAGTCGTCACGGTCGACGTCGACGACTTCGCCGATGCCCAGTGCGTTTGCCAAGAACCATTGGTACGGACAGGTGGCGTAGGTTTGGAGGTTGGAGGCCGAGGTGAAACCTTCGAAGGATTTCGACATCGACATCGCGTTGCCATCAAATTCGGTGAACTCGTTGCTGTTGCGCGCATCGGTCATGCGCTTCCCGCGAACGATGTACGGATCTGGTTCGGCGTTGAGGTATGCCTCACGCGTGCGTGTGTTCGCGTTGATGCGTGCAAATCGATTTAGATCGAAGTCGTAGTCTTCGCCGAACCCCGAAATGCTGATTGCACTCAATAGCGATGGAGTTTGCTCCACGTATTTGCTGTCGCGCTCCATCACCTCTTCGACCTTGAGCGAATGAAGCTTGGCCGAAGCTCTCAACTCGTCGATGTACCACGCTGACGGATACAGAGCCGAAGTCGCTCCCGACTCCGACTGCACCCAATACAGATTCCTGTTGGGCGCGCTGTTCAAGGCGTTGAGGAAGGCGTTGCGAGATTGATCGATGCGTTGTTGGCGCGTCGCCAGCGTTTCACCATTCGGGTCGATGCTGCTGCGGACGTCGTCAGGCAAGAGTGGATCTGCATTCGTACCACCCGGGTAGTGGCCTTCGGTCATGCCCAAGATGTGGACGCTCTTGTAACTACAACCCGCGGCATCGTCTACTGGAGCGACCAAAACGGATTTCTGGATGCCCTTCAGAGTTAACCGTCCGGCGTTGAGTGAGTGACTCACTTGGCTGGCAAACCGTTCGAAGCGAACCGGCACCTTGGAAACGGCATCGAGCCGCCTTAGTTCTTCGATCTTCGACACAACGACATCGAGGTTTTCCGATGCTTCGTCGTCATTACTCGGGTGGTGGCAGTAGTCATCAATCAACGATGTCAACCAATCGACGTGTGTGGACCACGACGCACTCTCGTTGTGTCGGACTTTCGTGAGAAATCCGGTTAGAAACTCAGATAACTCGCGTGCCCGGTTGATGCTCGCGCCAAACGCAATGATCTTCGTTTCTCTGACATCGCCGTCATCGCGGTGTCGCTTCGCTCGCGCGATGTCGTATTGCCAAGTCTTAATCTGCAGATCAAGACGATGCTTCCAGTTTGAATCGGAATCGAAGTGTCGAATTTTAGCTTGACGGGTGACGTCGTCCCAACGCGCGTCAGGCACGGTGCGTTTGGTGTTCGGATCGACAACAGGAGCGGCGGTTATCCACGCACCGAATGCATCCCGTCGCAATCCGGACGAAACCAAGCGCAACAGCAGGCGCACAAATCGACCAGCTGGTGTGTCGGTGAGCGACCGAGGCTCGGGTCCAACGCAAGGTATCTCGGCAGCATCCAACGCGTCTCTGACACGCGCAAGATGGTGTCGTGCCGGAACATACACCGCCATGTCGTTGAATCGAACGCCGGCTTTGGCATCGGCAACAATGTTGCGTATGAGTTGACGCGGTTCGTCCGCCGGGTTGATGCAGGTGAAAAAGCGAGAAGCATTGCGCTGCACACCATCGATCGGAGTAGGTGTCGGATCAGACTGAATTAGCAGCGCGCTGGACAAAATGCTCAGCGTGTCCAGCAACGGTGCATAGACGTTGTCCGGCGCGTGCGTTCCGACCACGATCTGGTGTTTTCCTAATGCATGCTGGAATCGCTCCGGGTCATTGCGCGCCGCTTCACTGGCAATCTCGGCGATGTCGCGGCCTGATAGGTAGTTTCCGGCGTGCTGTCGGTAGTGGCGGTACACGCGGACCATGGCATCGTAGGACGGACCGCCGGCATGACTGAAGAAACGTCCCTTCGCATCGTCTGGCAGTAGTTCGATTTGACGAATACTGGACCAAACCGCGTTGAGAGTGGCCTCGCTGTCGGCACGGAGGAGTTCCGTCCCATCGTCGTTGACTTGCTGGATGGCGTTGTAGACCAGCTCGCGATTGATCGCACTCGTCATACGGGGTCGGTTGCGGTCGAAACTCGCAGACTCCAAGACAGCGTCGGCGATTGCATTCATCGTCGTGAATTCAACGTTTAAGATGCCGCCAGAATGGGACGACGTGATGCGCTCGACAACTGAGGTACGCAAAGAGGCTGCGGAGAAGTACGACGGGCAGACGACGACGATTCTTGACAACGCGTCGCCCTCGCGAAGCCGCAGGATGGCGGATGCTAGAGTCTCGGCAAGTTGCGCGCCATTAACGACGCGATGCCGCGTTGCGGGACTGTTTGATCGGGCCATACTTGCTAGCTGATCGTGGCGCCCCCGGTGAGAATCGAACTCACGCACCTGGCTTCGGAGACCAGTGCTCTTTCCACTGAGCTACGGGGGCAAAAGGATACAGCTCAATAGCAGTAGATCAAAAGGGGCCTTAGCTAATCGCGGGTGTGGTGCGCGTGCAAAGCATGTTCTTCCGATGGGGAAGGGCCGCCAGCCGTTTGTTCGACCTTCGGGAACGCTTTCACCAAGAGTATCGGCGCGATCACCGTGGTGACTACCGTCATGATGATGACGACGGTAAACACGTCGGTATCGATAATTCCGCTTGCACGACCGATCTCGGCGACGATCAGTGCGACTTCGCCACGTGGAAGCATACCAAGACCTACTCGCCAAGATCCGATCCGGCTGAATCCAACCATGAGCGCGGGAACTCCGGAGCCGACAACCTTACTGAATATCGCAAACAACGTGATCACGGACGCAAACATTAGCAATGTGCCCACGTCGTCTGATTCCCACACGGCGGTGAGATCAACTTGCATACCGATGACGCAGAAGAACACGGGTATGAACAGGCGCCCACTGCTCCGGATCGCGAACACCACGTATTCCTTGAGTTGCGTCCCTGACAACGCGAGACCCATGGAAAACGCGCCGATGATCATGGCAAGTCCGAAGTAAACCTCGGCGATGCCTGCCGCCGCAATTCCTAGAACGACTACCCAAACGAAAGTCGCCCCATCAGATTTGAACCACATTATGCCGCGCTCGATCCGGTTTGCCAGCAATCCTCCGATGAAGGTCAAACCGAGCCAAAAGCCAAAGGCCTTGAGGATGATCGCAGACACTGAGCCGAAGGTGATTGTGCCCTGTGCATCGATGCCTACGATTACCGCAACGATGATGATGCCGAGGACGTCGTCTACCACCGCAGCGGCTAGAACCGTAACCCCTTCAATCGAGTCAAGTTGCTTGATGTCGGCAAGTACCCGCGCAGTGATACCAACGGACGTGGCTGTGAGTACCGCACCCATGAACAAAGCGGGAATAGCATCGCCTATCGAATCCAACGAGGCATATCCAAACCAAAGCGTCGCCAACATTCCTAAGGCGAAGGGGATGATCACTCCGCCAGCCGCGACCGCGGTTCCAGGGCGGATGTACTTCAGGAATAGTTTGCGATCCGTCTCGAGTCCAGCCTCGAACAACAGAAGAACGGCACCGAACTGGGCGAGGAAGTAAAGAACGAATGGGATGCCGGCCTCGACTGACCCATAGGCGTCGGCGGCGGCAGTATATAGGGCGACTTCGTGGATTATCGGCCCAACGGAGTCGAAAAACCGAATACCGCCGAGGGCGTACGGACCGATGAGGATTCCAGCACCGAGTTCGCCAAGCAGCGCGGGGATTTTGAGGTAACGCTCCGCGATCTCGCCGCCGATTTTCGCGGCGACGACAACGATCGAGAGCATGATGATCAGCTCTGCCGCAGTATGTAGAAGAGAAGTGTCTTGCAATTGCTATATGGTTGTGTCAGATCTGGATCGTGCTTCAACGAACCGCTACCAGTGGTCGACTCGTATCGCCATAACTTACGCCATCGCTATTCTACTACCAAGTCTCAGATTGAAGATTGCGGCGATTCAAACACCATTTTGGGTTTGAGGCATCCCATTTCTGAATCGAATTGAGCCAACCCGAGCAACGAACCGCTTGGCGATTCAACTCGAATATGCTGGTTTGGTACCGATGTGTCTGGCGTGGAAACTACGTCAACGGCGTTGCCACTGCAAAACCTCTTCGCATCGAATCCATCAACCCGCACCGAACCCAGTTGTTGCAGTACGTACGCGAGGGGCAAAAGGTTGGCAATCCAACTGTCGCCGTCAGCCATACCCAACATCGAATCAAGGGACAACGCGTCTTCGATCGCGAAACGCCCCGCGTGTTCCCTAAGCAACCCGGTCATGTGGGCCCCGCATCCGAGACTCTGTCCGAGATCGTGTGCGAGACTGCGTGCATAGAAACCGCTGCCACATTTGATGCGCAGAGTCAGATTCGGTAACCCGCATTCGACAATCTCGATCGAATCGACCACAACTCTTCGGGCTTCGCGGTCGACGGTCACGCCTTGCCTCGCGATCTTATAAAGCGGTTTACCGCGCTGCTTTATCGCGCTGAACATCGGAGGCACCTGCATGAGTTCGCCGACAAAGGTAGGCAGCAGGCACTCAACGTCGGAGCGAGAAACATTGGCGGGGTCTCGTTCCTCTATGACTTCACCTTCAGAATCGTAGGTGTCGGTCGCAACACCGAGGCGCATCGTCATCGAATAGGTCTTGTCGCCCTTGAGCACGAACTGAGCGAGTCGGGTGCCATTGCCAACCAGAATAGGCAACACACCTGTGGCCAAAGGGTCGAGAGTACCGCCGTGGCCGATCTTGATCTTGCGTATTCGTAATCGGTACGCGCTGCGGAGCTTGGCGACCACATCCGATGAAGTCCACCCGGCGGGTTTGTCGACGTTCAAGAATCCCGAGAGCGATTCTCGGTCATGATTCGCTAACATTGTCCAGATCGCGACACGTCGTCGCAATTAAGAGTTCGACAGCAGCTCAAGCATGCTCTGACCAGCTGCGAGCGAGTCGTCGCGATAGAAGTGGATCTCCGGCGTGCGACGCAGTTCAGCCCGCGCACTAATCTCGCGTCGGATCACGTTGGTATGCTCCAATAGGTAGTCCATCGTCTGGTCAACGTCGGCGTCGTCGCCGTAGACGCTGATGCCGACGTTGGCGTGAGTGAGACGTCGATCACATGAAACTCGCATCACTGAGACGAGAGCCGGAGTTTCAAGGACTTCGTCGATGATCTGACCAACAATACGTTGCAGATTCATCTCGACGCGCTCAATCCTACGGGGCATACCGGTGCGTCAACGTTAGGATCGTCTTCAGCTCGATGCTGTCCGCATCTCGTAACAGGTGATGGTGTCGCCCTCTTCGTAGTCGTGGAATCCGTCGAGGACGATTCCGCCTTCGAAGTTGGTGCGGATTTCATTGACGTTGTCGTCGAAGTGCCGCATTGAAGAGACTGCACCTTCGAAGATGTCCTCGCCATCCCTCGTCACAATCATTCGTGCGTTACGTCGCATAACGCCACTGTTGACGCGGACACCAGCAATGCGTTCGCGGCGACCGTGTGCAAACACCTGCAATACCGTCGCACGCCCGAGAGTCACTTCCTCTTGGTCAGGCTCAGTCAAACTAGCCGCAGCACGACGTACGTCGTCAATCATCGTGTAAATGATGTCGTAAGTACGTATGGGTACGCCCTCTTGTTGGGCGATTCTTGCAGCCCCCGGATCTACGGAGGTCTCGAACCCGACGATCATGGCATCGGAGGCCGATGCAAGCATCACGTCCGTTTCCAAGATCGGACCGGTTGCTGCATGGACGAGTTTCACTTGCACGTCGGGCGATGACAAGCCATCCACGGCTCTTCGCACCGCATCGATTGCGCCTTGCGCGCCAGTCTTGGCAACTAGGTTCAACTCGACGGCATCATAACTCGAGCGTCGGCGCAACGCCTCGGCCATCGTTGACGGACGGTTGCCATCGGTGCGACGCGCTGCTTGCCTTTGCCGCAAATCGATGATTTGCCGGGCACTGCGCTCGTCTTCAACAACTTCGAAAGGTTGACCTGATTCGGGAACCCCGTTCAACCCCAAAATCTCGATCGCCGCAGAAGGACCCGCCGACTCGACTTCCTTGCCGAAACCGTCGACCATTCGACGAACTCGTCCAAACTTGTCGCCAGCGACTACGGTATCGCCGACGCCGACCGTGCCGGAGCGTACGATGACTGTTGCGACTGGTCCGCGCTGTCGATCCAACGTGCCTTCGACGACCACGCCAATGGCGTCGCGAGACGGATCTGCGACAAGTTCCGACACCTCAGCAACAAGCAGCAGCGAGTCGATCAATTCCTCAACGCCCTCGCCGGTGAGAGCGGAGACGGGTACAGATACAAAATCGCCGCCGAAATCTTCGACGATGATTTCATGCTCCAAAAGATCGCTCTTGACGCGCGTTTGGTCTGCTCCAGCAACATCAATTTTGTTGATCGCGATGATGATCGGCACTTCAGCAGCTTTGGCGTGATTAATCGCTTCAACCGTCTGAGGCATGACACTGTCGTCGGCTGCCACCACGATCACCGCGATATCAGTTGCTTGCGCACCCCGAGCACGCATCGCAGTGAATGCCTCGTGACCAGGTGTATCGATGAATGTGATCAAATCGCCGTTGCGATTGATCTGGTACGCACCGATGCTTTGTGTAATCCCACCGGCCTCTGAGTCGACCACGTTCGTGCCACGGATGGCGTCGAGAAGCGTAGTCTTGCCGTGATCAACGTGACCCATCACTGCAACCACAGCCGGTCTAGGTTTAGCCGAATCATCGGCTTCTTGCACGCCGTAACGGTCGGCAGCTTCGGATTCCTCGATCTCAACCGGCTTTCGGACGCGCACACCCAAGCGAACCGCCACGGAGGCAGCAACCTGAAAATCGATCGAATCATTCATCGCGACCATCATGTTCAATCGCATCAACTCTTTGATGATTTCGATCGGTGATCGTCGGATGACTTCGGCTAGCTCTGCGACGCTGATTTCGGGCGGCAGATCGACCGGTCCACCGAATTTAACGGTCTCCCGACGCGGCGCAGGACGCGTTGCGGTCGCAGACGACTGTCGTCCGCGCGCGCCCCTTGAACGACCGCTTCGTCTAGTCCTAGGTGTTCTTGCCATTGTTGTCAGTGTCTATGGGGTTACGACGTTGATTGGTTACGGGTAATAGTGCGCAGTGCTCAACCAACGTCTCTGGCACTCTCACAAAAGAATGAGCACTCTTCCTATCTTAACCGCTAACCTCGGGCCAACGGACTACAGCGCACCCAAGGACCTTCAGCAATCAAGCCCAGAGACACGACTAGTCGGCAACAATCCGAACTTCGCCGCGAAACCCAAATCTTTACGCGATCCGGCACCTTTGCGCGGCTTGGCGTGTTGCAGTGAACCTAGGTCTGGGAAATTCGGTCGCACTAAGGTGGCCAGCTAAGACCGGTTGCGAAGGCTGCTCAGCGTCGGTTGCGACGCGGGCCTCCGCGACGACCGCTCCGTGGTCCGTCTTCGTCTCGGTACCCTCGAATGTCCTCGGCAAACCGGAGGCCCGATTCCTCGGATTCGCTCTCATCCTGAAACTCGTCTGGAAGCGTCCACAGTTCGTCGGCGTCGATGTCTTGCTCCAACGCGTCTATCTCGGCAGCTTCACGGTCCGCTTCGGCTCGCTTCTGCTCTTCAATCTCAAGTTCTTTGAGTTGTTCCTCCAACTCAAGCAGTTCGAGATCCCAATCCTCTTCTTCCTCCTCCTCAACGGTTTCGGCCTCGTCGGTAGACGGCGAAGGTTGCGCCATCTCGGGAACAAATATTCCAGGCGATGCCGTTGGATCTGGGTCACCGACCACAGGTTCTTCGATGAGAGCGTCCTCGAATGCTTCGGTGACGTCCACGTCCGCCGACGGCGGCACTGCCTCGACAATTGCCTCCGTCGCCTCAGCCTCGGTGGTCAGGTCTACTGCAGAATCCTCAGACACCAACTCTTCGTCCGCCACGTCAACGACCGTTCCCGAAGGCTCTTCGACTTCGGCTGCTACTGCGGTATCTTTCTCGACCACCTCTGGTTCGACAGGGGTTTCGGCCGCGGCCTTTGCCTCGGCGCGAGCCATCTCTTCAACCTCCGCCTGTCGTGCAGTTTCTTCTTCGGCGGCTACCCTGGCGGCTTCAACCTCGCGGAGCCGTTGCAGTTCAATCAACTCCTCGGCGTACGCCGCGGCACCTTTGATATCGATGCGGAAGTTGGTCAACCGCGTAGCTAGTGTGACGTTTTGTCCCTCTTTGCCTATCGCGAGCGAAAGTTGGTTCTCCGGGACGATTACCTCTGCGGCGTGCTCGTCGGTGATGATCACACGATCGATCTGCGCGGGTCCGAGGGAGTTGCGAATGAAATCGCGCGGCTCGTCACTCCACTCCAAAATGTCTATCTTCTCGCCCATCAACTCGGTAACGATGTTCTGTATCCGGATACCGCGCAGCCCAACGCAAGCCCCGATGGGATCGATGTCGCTTTTGTTCGAGTAGACCGCAATCTTGCTGCGTGCTCCGGGATGTCGAGCAATCGCCTTGATTTCGACCAAACCCGATTTGACCTCGGGAACCTCGAGCTCCATCAGTCGCCGAAGTAGCATCGGATGACGACGAGAGACGATGATCTCGGGTGCGCCTTCACCGTCGGGGGACGCGTCGCTAACCCTGAGCACGAAAAACTTCATTTCCATGCCAGTGCGATAGCGTTCGTTCGGCGTCTGTTCCTCGCTCGGCATCATCGCATCAGCTTTGCCGAGATCCACAAACACGGTCGGGCGCGAACCGTCGAACTCCTCGCTACGCGGTGCGGCTACGCGACGTACGGGAGCCGAGATTATTTCGCCCTCTTTGTCGACGTATTCCTCAAACACAAGGCGACGCTCGGCATTGCGGAGCCGTTGCATCAACACCTGGGTGACGGTGCGCGCGGCGATTCTCTGCGGAGTGAACTCAAGGTAACCGGTGATTATGTCGTCACCGACTTCCACGCCGGTTTTGATGTTGCGCGCTTCGTCGAGCGTTACCTGTCCACGCGGCTCAAACTCATCAATGACGTCAACGACGTGAAGTACCGTATTGATGACGACGTCCCCGCTGTCAGGGTCGATGTGTACTTGAACGTCTTGATCTTCGGCGGCGGGATCTCTGCGGTATGCGGCGGCAATGGCGTCTTGAAAAGCAGAGACGACAGAATGCTGCGGCAAGCTTCGCTCTGCCGCCAGTTGCATGACTGCAAGGGCCATGTCGCTCTTCATTGTTCGAGATTCCTCCGTTAGTCGTTACGCACGGCGAGAGGCTTTGGTTTTGCGCAAATAAAAAGTGGGCACGCGCCCACTTCCTCTCGCGCATCGCGTTAACGACACGCGTTCTTGTTCTCGATTGTACCACCACGCGCTGGTCAACGTCGCATGATTTCGTGGTCGAATCACGCGGACGGCCAACGCGTCCGCTTAAACGTCAAGCAATGATGTGATCACGTCGAATACGTCTTCGGACCGCACGAGTGCGGCGTCGGACGGAGGTTGATTGCGCAGTTTCAGTTCGATGCCACCATCTTGTAGGCTGCGGGGACTGACGACAACACGGATAGGCATTCCGATCAGATCTGCATCCGCGAACTTCGCTCCGGGAGCTTCAGAGCGATCGTCTAGCAGTACGTCTAAACCAGAATCCATCAGCTGGTTGAAGAGCGCGTCAGCTGCGGTTCGGACGTCGTCACTGTTGTGGTAGTTGACGGCGGCGATGACGACTTCGAAAGGTGCGATTGATCTAGGCAGCATCATCCCGCGATCGTCGTGATTCGCTTCGACTGCGGCTGCCAACAGTCTTCCGATACCGATGCCATAACAGCCCATGTAAACGGACTGCAATTTGCCATCAGCGTCATTGAAATTGATCTTCATCGGCTCGCTGTAGACGGTCTGAAGTTTGAAGATGTGCCCTACCTCGATGCCTCGGCTCTCTCGAAGCGTCCCGGCGTAGCATCTTCGGCATTGTTGCCCTTCGCGCGCCGCGGCAATATCGCCAACGTGCTGAGCGCCCCAATCGCGGCCGAAGTTGACGTTCCTAAGGTGGAATCCCTTCTCGTTTGCACCCGCGAGTAGGTTGGGACTTTCGATCGCGGAATCATCGGCAATAACGAACTCAGGATCGACGCCGATAGCCGATGCCGATCCGGGCACCAGACCTGCGTCTGCAACCTGCCGCTCTGTCGCCAGTGCCGGCTCGATTCCTCCCATCAAGTTACGGAGCTTCGTCTCGTTCACGTCGTAGTCGCCGCGGATCACGACGACATGTACCCGGTCGTTAATCGAGTAGAAGACTGCTTTTGCGGTCTTTGTCGCGTCTACGTTCTCGAACTCCGCGAGAGCTTGGATGGTTTCGACGCCGGGGGTAGCGAACTTCTCGACCGGCCCATGTTCCTCCGGTAGATTGTGCGTCTTCGCGAATTCAGCCTTCTCCAAATTGGCGGCGTATCCGCAATCTTCAGATTCACAGATTAGGATCGTGTCTTCACCGCTTCCGGCTAGCAGTACGAACTCGGCGGAGTCTTTGCCACCGATCGATCCCGAATCCGCCTCCACCTGTACCGCATTCAGACCACAGCGCGCGAAGATGTTGCGATACGCCTCTGCCATGCGGTCGTAGCTAATGTCCATGCCATCCGCGTCCGCATCGAAGGAGTACGCGTCCTTCATTTCGAACTCCCGGGCGCGGATCAATCCACCCCGGGAGCGAGTTTCATCGCGAAACTTAGTCTGAATCTGGTAGAGATTCAATGGCAGGTCGCGATACGAGTTGATGCGGTAGCGCGCCATGATCGAAACCGCCTCTTCGTGAGTCGGTGCCAGCACCATATCCCGTTCGCGTCGATCTTGAAATCTTGCTAGCGGCGGGACGTAGGTGTCCGCTCTCCCACTCTCTTCCCAGATAGATCTCGGCTGAACAACCGGCATCGTAACCTCGAGTGCACCGGCGTTGTTCATCTCCTCGCGGACTATGTTGCGAATCTTGTTAAGACTCCGCCATCCCAACGGCATGACGTTGAAGATTCCCGCGGCGAGTTGCTGGATGAAACCCGCACGTGTGAGGTAACGGTGGCTCGCCGTCTCCGCGTCAACGGGTGCTTCACGGGTGGTCTTCAGATAGAACTGTGATGCGCGCATACATTGAATTATCTGCGAAGGGGCGTTGACGATTCAGTTGATGCGAGATTAGCTGCGGGTTCCCCATCGATCCTCGACATAACTGTCTACCATCTCGATGAAGTCGCTTGCAATCGTCGGACCGGATAGAAACGTCGTTCGTTCGCCATCGACATAAACGGGCGCGCGCGGACTCTCGCCACTCCCTGGAAGCGAGATTCCGATATTTGCTGCGCGCGATTCGCCCGGGCCATTGACGACGCAACCCATCACGGCCACCTTGAGGCTCTCCGCACCCGCATACTTCCCACGCCATTCGGGCAGACTCGCGTCGAGTCGCAGCTGGATGTCACTCGCTAGCTCACGGAACAACGTAGAAGTGGTCCGACCACACCCAGGACAAGCCGTGACCGATGGCCTAAAGGCACGAATCCCGAGCGACTGAAGTATCTCTTGACAAAGTTTGACCTCGTTGGTTCGGTCACCGCCGACTTCAGGCGTGAGGCTTGCTCGGATCGTATCCCCTATTCCTTCATAGAGAAGTATCGAAAGAGCAGCAGTGCTGGAGACGACGCCTTTTTGACCCATCCCAGCCTCAGTCAATCCGAGATGCAAAGGGATATTCGTGCTCCTCGCCAGCACCCGATACGCTTCGACCATCTGACCGAGTCGGGACACTTTGCAGGAGATGATCATCTGATTCTCCGGCAAACCGATATCGACCGCCGCTTCCGCACTTCCAATAGCACTTTCGACTAGTGCCTCGCGCTCGACTTCATCTCCGCTCAATGGTTCGGCGCGGCGTGCGTTGGCGTCCATCTTCTCGACGAGCAACTCCGGATCTAGGCTTCCCGCGTTAACGCCAATGCGCACGGGTTTGCCGAGATCACGCGCTATCTCGATGAACGACGTGAAGTTTTCGTCGCGTCGTTTTCCGCGTCCCACGTTTCCAGGATTGATGCGGAACTTGGCAAGTGCCTCAGTGCACTTCGGATGGTCATTCAGCAAGCGGTGGCCGATGAAATGAAAGTCACCTACTAGCGGGACATCACAACCGACGTCTCGCAGTCGGGATGCAATCTCAGGTACGGCGGCCGCAGCCGCGTCATTGTTCACCGTAATCCGAACGATTTCGCTGCCCGCGTCCGCCAGAAGTTTCACTTGGGTTACAGTTGCCGCAACATCGGCTGTGTCGGTATCGGTCATCGACTGGACTACCACGGGATTCCCCGCTCCAATCGGGACGTTGCCGACCATCACCTGATGCGTTCGAGATCGAGACGGAGTGTTCATCAGCAAATCGTTCTCATTTAGTGCAATGTTCTCTCGCTACAGGAAGCGTTCGCCGCCGATGAGTCGGGCTATGTCCGAGAACGAGATGACGATGATGAGCGTGATGAGGAGGATGAATCCCGCCAAGTGGACTATGCCTTCCTTCTGAGGCGAGATCTTCTTGCCCCCGCGCAAAATCTCAACCACTGTGAATGCGAGTCGTCCTCCGTCGAGCCCAGGAAATGGGAGCAAGTTGATTACCGCGAGAGACATGCTCAGCGTCGCCGCGAGTGTCAAGACTATTGCAACTCGCGATGTCGCCGGTATCTCAGCGGTCACGACTTCACCCGAAAGCTGACTCAATCCCACCGGACCCACCGCCAGCGGACCTTCGAATTGCGGATTGTTCGAACCAGAAATCGCCGATACGATGGCGTTCTTCGCTAAGAACATCGTGTCGAACGTGCGTTCTATGCCCGCGGGTATGACTTGCAGCAACGGTGTGCTACGCGATTCCGTACGCGTGTTCACCAACTGAAGTTGGACTCCCGCGGCGCCTTCCTGCAAATGTGTGACGGAGCCCAGATCGTTGTTGAACTTTCGAGCTTCAGTGAACAGTATGCCGAACTCTTCAAGCGAATCGGTTACAGGAATGGTGTCCCCGACTTCGACAGTAGGTATGTAGTCGCGAGCATCACTGACTGCGATCTCATTAAGATCGTTGTTGACTGCACCATCCTCAACGACCGTCAGTCGATCGTTGACGCCAACGCGTCGGTCGTAGACGCGAGCCTCCCCCAATCGGAATTGGCTCGCAGGATTATCTACCACCTGTACTACTTCATGCCGCGGTGGGTCCCATCGAGGAATCACGCTCACCAACTGAGTGTCGCCCTCTATGTATTGGACTTGTGGCTCTGTTGGACGAGCGAAGGGATTGGGAATGCCACGCTGCACTTCCCACACCGTCTCGGTGCCTAAAGCAATCGTAACGGCATTCTGGAGATCACCGAATGACGTTATCGGCTTGCCATCGACTGAAACGATCTTTTGGAGTGGACGTATGCCAGCCTCGTACGCCGGGGAGTTGGGAAACACGTTTGCCACAACCACATCTCCGGCAACGTATTGCACCGGTATCAACACGACGACCATGAAGATGATGAACGGCAAGATTGCGTTGACGATGACGCCGGCAACGATCACCGAAATCCGCGCAACCGGCGACTTGGCGGCGAGACTATCTGCTGCCTTCGGATTCTCTTCACCCCGCAACTTGACGAAGCCGCCGAACGGCAACCAGTTGATCGACCATTTCATGTCGGAGATTGAAAGCGATTCAGCGTCAATCGATCGCACCTTGCCGACGTAAACCAACTCTTCGGATCCTACGTCTGCAAGGTCTTGACGCTCAAATCGCTTGACGGTGGCGGCGGCAATCCCATCATCGTCGTCTTCAGAGCACCAAATCGTAATCATGTCGCCGGGTTTAATCTGTGCGCGCTCAAGCCCGGATCGATAGATCGTCTCGGCGGTTGTTTGGATCAAGGTATTGCCTGTCCAGATCCCAAGTGCTCGAGGTGGGAAGCCGAATCCGAACTCAAGGACTTTGACACCGTTCAGTTTCGCCAGGAAGTAATGCCCGAACTCGTGCAGCACGATCAACGGCCCGAGTGTTAACACGGCGATCAGGACGCCGTATATGAGTGTTTCGGTCATGCGTTGAGTGTCGCGGTTATCACGCGTTACGGGCTAGTGTGGTTTCGAACGCCCAATCCGCAGTCTTGATGGCGTCGTCGATGGAATAATCGATCCGTGGTTTGTGTGCTTCCAAAGTCGCTGCAATCTCGTCGCGGATTTCGAGAAACCCGATCTTGCGTCGTTGGAACAGTCCAACCGCCGCCTCGTCGGCTCCCGCAAGCGCGGCGTTGTAAGTTCCTCCGGTCTTCGCGTACTCCATCGCGATGTCGAAGCAAGGGTACCTGCCCGTTGCCATCGATTCGAAGGTCAACTCTCCGGTTGCCACAAGATCGAGACTTGACAGTGCCGAGTTCGTCTTGCGCTCTGGGTAGAACAACGCGTACTGGATCGGGTGGCGCATGTCCGGGTTGCCCAACTGCGCTTTGATTGAGCCGTCAGCCATCTCGACCATCGAATGGACGACGCTCTGTCGGTGAATCACCACGTCGACGTCATTAATGTCGGCACCGAAGAGATGCGTCGTTTCGATTACTTCGAATGCCTTGTTCATCAGCGTCGCAGAGTCGATTGTTATTTTGTCACCCATCGACCAAGTCGGATGGTTGAGAGCTTGCTCAGGCGTAACTCGCTCGAGTTGCTCTGCGGCGAAGTCTCTAAACGCGCCGCCAGATGCGGTGATGATGTAACGACGAGGTTTCGAGGACTCTCCTACTACACACTGCCATAGAGCATTCGGCTCCGAATCTACGGGGATGATCATGGCGTCGTTGCGACTTTCCAGCTGCTTCAACTGCTCCCCAGCCATCACGATCGATTCTTTGTTTGACAGTCCGAGCCGTTTTCCAGCTTCAAGAGCCGCAACCGTTGCCTGAAGTCCATCTACTCCCGACATCGCATGCATCACGAAATCCGCTTCCGGTAATGCCGCCAGATCAATCGAGGAAGCTCGCCTGGCTCCCTCCAAATCTCGTACCGATTCGTCGCGGCAGTAGAAATACTGCGGGCCGAACTCTTTTATCTGGGCCGCGAGTTTGGTGGTATTGTTGCCTGCTGAGAGTGCGATTACTTCAAAATCGTTGGGGAACTGGCGGATGACGTCGAGGGTTTGCGACCCGACCGAACCAGTCGAACCGAGTACGACGATGCGTCTTTTCATGCCAGCCATGCAGCCGCGAAGTAGATGAAGATGAAATTTGGGACCAGCGCGTCCAATCGGTCAAGCAATCCGCCGTGACCGGGGATGATGCGTCCGGAATCTTTAACACCACACCTCCGCTTAACCCAAGATTCCGTCAGATCGCCCGCAACCCCAATTGTAGAAACGGCTGCCGATATACCAACGACCGTCACCAAGTCGGGATGCACGTGAAATAGCAGGTCGAACAACAATGCCCCGACGACTCCGGCGGCAACTCCGCCGGCGAATCCCTCCCAAGTCTTGCCAGGACTGATCTTGGGTGCCATCTTGTGGCGGCCCAACGATCTTCCTACGAAATATGCCCCTGTGTCCGCAGCGAAGACAACCACAAGCACAAACGCAAGCCACTCGATACTCGTCCCGGTAACGGCCATCAAAGGCAGAACCGCGAGCGCAAGAACAACCAGTAATCCGTAGAGAATCCCCGACGGTCGTGCTGTCGCGTTGGCAAAGCGGCCGCATAGGTACATCCCTGTAATGAGTGCAATCGAGGTTGCGAGCACAACAGAACTCGCAGTTAACGACTGGTCGGCGACGTAGTCAATCCTGTCAAACCCGGCGATCGTCACCCCGGTACCAACGATTGCGATGGAGGCCACGACGGGGAGCCAATCGGATCGTCGTGAACGGGTTTCGTTCGTGATCAATCCCTTGATTTCGTACCCGACAACTGCGGACATCGCCAAAGCGGCGATCGATACTCCCCAGTAACCAAATGAAAGTATCGCGACGATGGCCGGAATTCCGACGACGGCGGAGCCTATCCGCAACCATAGCTCGGGGCTTGGTCGGTCGACTGAGTCTGAGGTACGTGAAGAGTCTTGCACTAAGTCGCGGTTGGTCAATTGCGCGGGATTTTTACTGCGTGGATCGCCTTCCGAAACGACGATGCCGGGAAGAATAAGTCGCGATCGCCTCATCGACGTCGCGTTCATCGAAGTCTGGCCAAAGTGTGGGTGTCGCGTGAAACTCCGCATACGCCGACTGCCAGAGCATAAAGTTGGAAAGTCGGAACTCCCCGCCAGTGCGGACGATGATGTCGGGATCGGGAATTCCCGATGTAAATAGGTACCGCTCAATCAGCGATTCATCAACCTTTTCGGATGGGACGCCGTCATCAATGATCCGCCTCACCGCGTTTGCGATCTCGTGCCTCCCACCGTAATCGAATGCGAGATTCAACGAAATACCCGTGTTCGCGATCGTGAGTCGCTCGACCTCGCGAATTCTGTCGACCATTGATGCAGGTAGTCGCGTTTCGTCGCCGACGTGGCGGAGACGAACGCCGTTCCGGTGCAGTTCATCAGTGCCGAATTCGACCGCCTCGTTCGCGAGCTCCATGATCGCGTTGACCTCGGCATCCGGCCGGTCCCAGTTTTCGGTGGAAAAGGCAAACAGCGTACAGGCACCTACGCCTTTCATCGAAAGCAGTTTCACCACAGATTCAATTTTGCGGTATCCAGCCCGGTGACCATCCGCGGTCGCGAGTCCATGTTTTGCAGCCCATCTTGCGTTGCCGTCCATGATGATCGCAACGTGATGCGGGATGTTTGCGCGCAATCCGTCCTTGGGATCCTTGCTCGCTGCGATATCCACGGATGATATGTCCGGCCAATTTACCGACATGGATGATCTGCAGAACGGAATACGGGTGGAAAGTGTTCGATTCGACCGACCTACTGGGTGATCTGCTCTTCTTTCGTGTTAAGACGTTCGGCTACGGCTGCCACGGCTTCATCGGTGATTTCTTGCAAGGTACGAGAGGCGCGTTTGCAATCATCCTCCGATTCCTCGCCATCATTTTGGAGTTCGCGGATCATCGACTGGGCGTCGCGACGCACGTTGCGAATCGCAACCCGTGCCTCCTCCGCCCTGCGGCGCGCTATGCGTACGAGTTCTTGACGACGCTCCTGGGTCAGATCGGGCATGACGATGCGAACCGTGAGACCGTCGACATTTGGGTTCACCCCGATGTCTGACATCTGTATTGCCCGAGTAATCGGTTGCACCACGGCGTCATAATAGGCCCGAATAACCAAGGTGCGCTGGTCCTCAATACCAATCTGTCCGACCTGATTCATCATCATCGTGCCAGCGTCCGTCTCCACCTGCATGCGATCGACGAGGGCAGGCGACGCTTGCGCCGTACGAAGTCCGTTCAAGCTGTCTTGGAACACGCTGACCGAGGAGTTCATGCGCTCCTTGGCATCGTCAAGCGTTTCTTCTAACATCGTCCGTCTCCCGGGACTGGATTTCGACTCGATTATCTCAGACGCTGGCTTTGGCGCAGAGGCAATCTAACGCGGCCGACAGGACATTCGATCTAGGCGATCGCAGCCATCGACTGTTTCGGCAGATGCAACTGTTGACCCTCGGCGTCAAAGGTGATGCGCGTGCCGATGTGTTCGCCGGCTACACTGTGCAGAAGGTTACCCGGTTTGAAGATATCAAACACCACCAAGGGCATTCGGTGATCACGAGCCATTGCGAGTGCAGTAGAGTCGATTGCCTTCAATTGAAGTTCCAATGCGCGATCGTGCGTGATGTGGTCGAAGCGCTTGGCATTCGACACCGTTGCCGGATCTGCGTCGTAAACGCCATCAACGCCGTTCTTCGCCATCATGACAACCTCAGCGTCAATGTCCAAACCTTTGAGGCTCGCCGCGGTATCGGTCGTGAAGTAAGGGTTTCCGGTACCGCCGGCAAGGATGATGATCCGCCCTTTTTCGATGTGGCGGATTGCGCGCAATCGGATGTAGCGTTCGGCCACGCTGTCTACGTGCAGAGCCGTCATTACGCGCACCGGGATTTTCTCGCGATCGAAGACGTCGCGTAAAGCCAGCGCGTTGATGATGGTCGCCAGCATCCCGGCGTGGTCGGCACTCGAGCGATCCATTCCGCGAGCTTCGAAGTCGGCTCCGCGCCAAAAATTCCCACCACCGACGACTATGCCGACGCCGACGCCGAGTCGGTGGATCTGCTTGATTTCCTGTGCGAGGAACTGGACAGTCTTATCGTCGATTCCGAACTCGCTGTCGCCCTTGAAAGATTCGCCGCTGAGTTTGAGGAGAATCCTGCTGTATCGAGAGCTCAACCGCAAGCTACGGTCTCCTTGGCTCATTCCCCGAGAGCGAACCTCTCGATGCGTCCGATTACGACGTTTTCGCCGACCTTGGCGTTCATTTCTCGCAAGAGGTCAGAAACCTTCATGCTTCCATCTCGGATGTACATCTGCGTCAACAGAATCTCGTCGTCCGAAACGCCGTCTTCGTCCTCTGGCACGTCTTCCCGCCTAACGAATTTGGGTGACATCGCCGCTACCTGCATCGCGATGTCGCGGGCGAGAGCCTTGAATTCGGGCGTCCGCGCAACGAAGTCTGTCTCGCAGTTCAGCTCAACCAGCGAGCCAACTCGTGAACCGGTATGGATATAAGACTCGATGACGCCTTCAGACGCATCACGTCCGGAGCGTTTGGCGGCGGACGCCAAGCCTTGCTCGGCGAGGACACCGGCGGCCTTTTCCATGTCGCCATCCGTTTGCTCGAGTGCGCGCTTCGAGTCCATGATGCCGGCACCGGTCTGATCTCGGAGTTCCTTGATCTGCGCTGCGCTGATTTTAGCCATCTAGTTTGGTTTCCAACTCAGGAATCGGGATCGTCAAGAAAGGGCGAACTTAGTTTCACTCGGTAGAGGTTTCCTGACGCGCACGCTCTGCCGCAGCCGCTCGAGCCGCGGCCATCGCCGCCTCCTGAGCCTCCCGCTCAGCCTGCAAGGCTTCGCGCTCGCGGGCTCGCTCGGCGGCCAACTCACGCCCATCCGAAATCGCCGCCGCAATATAGCGCGATATCAGCGAGATCGAGGCATGCGAGTCGTCATTGCCGGGAATCGGGTAGGTGATCAAACTGGGATCGCAGTTAGTGTCGACGATTGCCACCACCGGAATGCCGAGGTGGTTCGCTTCCTTCACGGCGTGCTTCTCGCGGTCAATCCCGACGACGTACATCAAGTTCGGGAGTCGCCCGATGTCTTTGATACCACCGAAAAATTTGTTCAGGCGTCGGACTTCGGTTTGCTTCATCAGCAACTCACGCTTGGTGTAGGCCTGCACCTCACCTTTTTCGAAGTCCTCTTCAAGCTGCGTCAGGCGTTCGATGCGTCTTGAAATGGTCGCAAAGTTCGTCAGCGTGCCGCCGAGCCAACGAGAGTTGATGTACATCGCGTCCACACTCTTGGCCAATCGCTCAATCTCGGCACGTGCCTGCGGCTTCGTGCCCAACATTAGGCACTCTCCGCCGTCTGCGACTACCTCGCGCACAGCATCCTGGGCACGCTTGATCGCCTCCACCGTTTTGTCCATGTCGAGGACGTGCCGTTTTTGGTGCCTCAAACGGATATACGGTTCCATCCTCGGGTGCCATCGTTTCGACAGGTGCCCGAGGTGCACACCTGCTTTGTAGAGGCCTTCTACTCCCAAAGGTTCGAGTTCGTCTTCCTCTTCGGAAGCGACAGCCTCTGCATTGATTTCTTCAGCCGTAGTTTCGGTCGTCAAGATGTGAGAATGCTCTCCTGATAATCCGCAAAAATCAACAAGCGCGAGGCGCGCCACAGCGGAATTTCAAACACATGGAATCCAACCCTCAGGATATCACATCGCCCGGCGCCCAAAGAACCACGGCGACGCGGATGTCGTAAAGTGAAGCGTATCTGACTGCACCAACGGAGCGACGTGTTGCGATTGCCGGGATCACAGACGACTGTTGAGACTTCACAAGTGGTGATGGCGGGCGGTGGCGCGTTTGTCTTGCTCCTAACTGCATTCTTCTTCGGCGTAATCGTCGGACCGGGCGCGAATCAGGCGGTCGGAGACGTGTTGATGGTGCAACGCGAATCGACGGATCTCGTTAGCGGGTTCGGCGACATATTGCCCTTTGGCTTCGCCTTCGTCGCCGGAATGTTGGCGGCAGTGAACCCATGCGGTTTCGTCATGCTTCCTGCATATCTCACAATCTATCTGAGCGACGAGACTGACGCCGAGGTCGGGAGTGGTGTGTCAGGCGCGGCGTTCCGGGGATTGAAAGCACTCTACGTCAGTTTGGCCATGGGGTTGGGATTCGTCGCACTCTTCGGTTCCGCGGGCCTCTTAGTGTCGGCGAGTCAGGAGTTGGTTAGGGATTTACTGCCTTGGATCGGCTTCACTCTGGGTGTTTTGATGGCTGGAATCGGCGCGTACATCTATGCAGGGGGCAAGATCTACACGTCGTCGGCGCAGAGGTTGGCGGATCGCGTCGGGGATCCGCGCGTAACTTCGTTGCGGGGCTACTTCCTATTCGGCGTGAGTTACGCTCTCGCTTCGCTCAGCTGCACGCTGCCGATTTTCCTCAGCGTCGTGACCAGTTCCTTCAGCAACGACGGGTTCCTGTCCGGCATCACGCAGTTCGTGGCGTACGCAGGCGGAATGGCGTTCCTGATCCTGCTGGTTACGTTGGGTATCGCCTTCTTCAAGAGCGCGCTGCTCAACCCCTTACGTCGCTCGATGCGCTACATCGAACGTGCGTCAGCCGTGATCCTTGCTGTCGTGGGAGCCTACCTCGTCTTCTACTGGCTCACGGAAGGCGAGTTGTCGAAGTACTTCGGGGCAAGTTAACGTCCCTCAAACTCGGTGGCGAGTCGGTCTCAGGCTGCTTCCACCGGGTTGTGAAGGACGCCGATCTTGTCAATTTCCACCGTGACGTCGCCGCCGACGTTGATCGGGGGCGTCGTGCCCGAGGTGCCTGTCCAGAGCATGTCACCAACCTCCAGGGTTACGTATCGCGTGATGAAGCTGATTGCCTGCGGGATGTTGAAGATCATCTCCGACGAGTGACACTTCTGACCTTCAACGCCATTGACGAGTCCGCGTATGTTGACGTCGTGCGGGTCAATATCAGTCACGATAAACGGCCCCGTAGGCCCGAACGTATCGGCTGATTTAGCGCGCCACCACTGCGTATCGGCGTCGGGGCCGCCTTGCCAATCGCGGGCACTGACGTCGTTGCCGCAGGTATAACCGAAGACGTGATTGAGGGCGTCGCCTTCACTCACGTTTTTCGCCTGCTTCCCAATGATCACAACCAGCTCAGACTCGCAAACCACGAGTCCGGCGTCGGGAGAGATCCTGATTGGATCACCAGGGCCGATGATCGCGGTAGGCGTCTTGTAGAAAGGTTCTGGTCGCGACGGCTCCGTTGCGCCCAATAGGTGCGATCTGTAGTTGCGGGCGAGGCACAACATCTTGATCGGATTGGGGTTCGGTGCCAGTATCTTGACTTCGCCAAGATTTGCGGTCTGCCCTGTCTCTTCGTAATCCTGTCCGATCGGGGAGCTCGAAATCACTTTAACCGTGCCATCGTCCTCAACGATGCCGTAAGCCGGACCGTCGCTACCTTCGAATCTGACGAACTTCACGCTGCTACTCCTCGTGCCATAGATGGTTCTGTGCAATTCGCAAGTTTACGCTATCACCGAAGCCTGACGCGTCGTATCTTCCTTGGCTATGAGTTGCGGATAAAATCCGCATATCGGTAGCAGCGCAGTTCTAAGGTGATCGCCGAAATGTTGGACTTCAAGATTGTGGGCGGAACGGTATTCGACGGTAGCGGATTGCCCGGTTTCGAAGCCGATGTAGGTGTTGCTGGAGACAAGATCGAGACCGTTGGCGATCTCAGTGCCGCGGAAGCGAAAACAACGATCGACGCATCAGGGAAGAGCGTAACTCCCGGGTTCATCGACCTGCACACTCACTCCGATGCCTCATTCTTGATCGATCCATTGGCAGATTCGAAGCTGATGCAAGGTGTAACGCTTGAGTATTTCGGCAACTGCGGAATGAGCTTTTGTGCGCCACTTTACGGTGCGTCGCGGGAGCAACTTCAAGAGCGACTGACACGCGGCGGAGAGGGCACGTTCGAAGTAGATTGGCAGGACTTCAACGGATACCTCAATGCCCTAGAACGCGTTGGATCGACCATCAACATCGCAACGCAGGTCGGGCACGGCACAGTTCGTGCAGCCGTGATGGGCATGCACAACCGTGGGCCATCAATCGACGAACTTCAGGCGATGATCCGACTCGTCGAAGAGAGTCTTGATGCCGGTGCACTAGGAATGTCAACGGGGTTGTGGTACGCACCAGGTTCATACTCGCTGACCGACGAGGTAGTTGCGCTAAACCAACCGGTCGCCAATCGCGGCAAACTGTACTCGTCGCATATCCGGTCGGAAGCCGATGATCTGTGCGGCCTCTTCCCTGCCCATGCCGAAGCTGTTGAGATTGGTCGCCGAACCGGAGGCAAGGTGCAAGTCTCGCACGTAAAAGTTGTGGGGCCGAAGTTCTGGGGTCGTAGCTCGGAGGTCTTGGAAGGTTTCGAACGGGCGATCGACGAAGGGATCGATCTCGCCGGAGACCAGTACCCATATGCCTGGTCTAGCACTGGATTCAGCGGTGCCATGTTCGCTCGCTGGTCGTTAACAGGTGGACGGCAAGCGACTCTTGATCGTTTGCAAGACGCAGATCTCCGGGCGAGAATGCGAGAAGACACCGTCTACTACATCAACCGTAACCACGGTGCCGCCGGTTCGGTAGTTGCCCACTTCCCGCCGAATCCCAGCTATGAAGGTATGAACCTCGAAGACATTGGTGCCGACATGGGGTGCGAACCTGCGGAAGCGGCTTTGCGACTTTACGAAGAGTCGGACGGATCCTACGTCCTCAACTCGATGGAGGAGTCGGATGTTGAGACGATCGCCAAATGGCGGTTGATGGCGGTCTGCTCCGATGGCAGCTCGTTGAGAACTGTCGGACCATTGTCAAGTGGCAAACCGCACCCGCGCAGCTATGCCACGAATTCACGCTACTTCGAGACCTTCGTACAAAAGCGTAGCTTGGTGAGCTTCGAAGAAGCCATCTACAAGATGACGGCACTGGGAGCGGAGAGGTTAGGTTTGACCAAGCGCGGCAGGATTACCCCCGGCATGTACGCCGACGTCCTCGTGTTCGATCTAGACAACGTCAAGCAGAATAATACGTTCGTGGATCCGCACCAGTACTCGACCGGCATGGATCACGTGCTCGTGAACGGGGTCCCGGCGATCAGCGACGGCGCGATTTTGAACGAAACACCGGGCAAGGTGTTGCGCGACTTCGCAGATTGAACGAGTGCCGAGGCAACGGAATCAGCGACGGAGAGCCAAACATGACCTACGACCTCGTCATCAAACGCGGCACCGTGATCGATCCGAGTCAGAACCTTCACGACCGGAGAGATATCGCAATCGCCGGCGGGAAGATCCGGGCTGTTGAAGAGTCGATCAGTGACAACGACGCGCACGACGTGCTCGAAGCTGACGGTTTGATCGTTACCCCCGGATTAGTGGATCTGCATACACACGTCTGGTGGGGAGTGGCACACCTCGCGGTGGAAGCGGATCCTTCGTGTTTGTATCGTGGCGTGACGACCGCCATCGACGCCGGGTCGGCTGGTGCCAACACAATTGCGGGTTTCCATCGTTACGTCATGCAACAGGCCGACACCCGCGTGCTGGCTTTCCTTCACATTTCAGGTATGGGTCAACTCGATGCCGAGATTGGTGAGTTGGAGGATGTGCGCTGGGCACGCGTCGAGAAGGCAGTCGAGGCGGCGCGTAACTTCCCAGAAGTGATCGTCGGCATCAAAGTCCGATTGTCCGAGGCGATATTGGGCAACAACGATTTGATCGCGATGGAGCGCGCTTTGGAGGCATCAAAACTGCTTGGCAAACCGTTGATGATCCACATCGGTGGAACGGCCAATCCAGTAGAACGTTACCTCGAGCAGATGAAGCCCGGCGACATCGTTACCCACAGCTTCACAGGTAATCCGCCCGGCATTGTCGACAACGATGGCAAAGTGATTGACGCCGCCCGGGATGCGATGGCTCGCGGAGTCAACTTTGATGTCGGGCACGGCGCAGGATCCTTTTCCTTCGACGTAGCGGAGAAGTGCGCGGCCGACGGATTTGGCCCGGTACGGTGAGTTCCGACGTCCATCGCTATAACATTCGCGGCCCTGTCTACGATCTTTTGACCACGTTGTCGAAGTATCTTTACCTCGGCTACTCTCTGCCGGAAGTGATCGGATTCGCAACGCAACGCCCTGCGTCGGCGATCGGCATGTCGGACACAATCGGATCCTTGCGTGTGGGTGCGGACGCCGATGTTTCGATAATCAGATTGTTGGAACGCGACGTATTGTTGACGGACGCGAAAGGTGCGACTCGACAAGGCAAGCAGATGTTGGTGCCGGTCGAGACGATCCGAGCAGGTCGTCGATATCCGCCTCACCATTCAGCACATCCTCATCTGACGGGATTTAGACACGTCCACTGATGCACCACTGATCGAACGCCCAAGCGCGGCACCGCTGTTGCGCATCGACGGCGTCGTCAAGACGTACGGCGCGGCAACAGTCCTAAGCGGTGCCGATCTTCGCGTCAATCCTGGCTTCGTTGTGACTATTCGAGGTCCGAATGGATCCGGGAAGTCGACGTTGCTACGCATCGCGGCGACGCTGACTAAACCGACACGTGGTGAGATCGAAGTGATGGGTGTTGATGCGCTAAGCCAATCTGCACAAGCACGTATGCACATTGGCGCGGTTATGCACTCACCGATGCTCTACTCCGAACTCACCGTTCACGAAAACCTTACTCTCTTCGCCACTCTTTGCCAACTCAGCCAAGCAGAAACGAGGGTTGACACAGTCGAACGTCAGCTTGGCTTGACCGAAAGGATCGGTGATCGCGCTAGCAAGTTGTCGCACGGTTACCGTAAGCGAGTGGCCATCGCGCGTGCCATTCTGCACCAACCTCCTTTGCTGTTGCTGGACGAACCGGAAACCGGTTTGGACGACGAAGGTTCAGCGATGCTTACAGACGTCGTTCGCACTTGGCGCAACAAAGGTGGGTCAGTCGTCGTCGCTACTCACAGCCACGAGTTTTTGGCAATGGTTGCCGATACGGCCTACGAGATGCGAAACGGTCAGATTGCGCAGATTGACGTGGGGTGATGTCCAATTGAACGGGCCGCTGGCCATTATCTGGGTGTTGATGCTGAAGGAGTTGCGATTGGAAGCGCGCAATAAAGATGTCGTGGTCGGCATCGTGCTTTTCGCGTCGCTAGTAATGTCAATCTTCGCCATCGCAATTGAACCGACAGCAAATTCCGCAATGGATGTCGGTCCCGGAGTGCTCTGGGCGGCAGTAACCTTCGCCGGAGTGATCGGATTGAACCGCTCTGCATCCCACGAATTGGATGGCGAGGCGATTGGAACGATGATGATGGCACCAATCTCAAGGGACCTCGTATTTGTCGGTAAGACTCTGGGGATTTTCGTCTTCATGCTGATCTCGACCGCAATTCTGCTCGGGATTTTCGTCTTGCTCTTCAACGTGTCAGTCTTGAAGTTAGAAGTCGCGTTGATCGGATCCCTCTGCGCGTTGGGGTTTGCGGGAGTCGGCACGCTGTTCTCGAACCTTACGTTCCGGGTGCGTGCCCGTGAAGTGTTGTTGCCGATGTTTTTCCTGCCGACGGTCACGCCGCTATTGTTCGCGGCCGTACGGGTTACGTCTTTGAGTGCTGCAGGTGAACCACTTTCTGCCTCCATCGGCTGGCTGCAGTTGGCACTTGCATACGACGTTGTCTTTCTGGTCGCCGCAGCATTGCTATTCGGATTCGTGTTGGAGGATTGAAGCTCGGCTGGCGGCATGCCCTGCGAGCGAATTCGTAAAATTGGGATGAGCGGGATTCTCATCGGTGAATTGCTAGCTCTCGTCGACAAATAATGCTCTCGAACCTGTTCCGCAGTCAGGTAATTCTGCATCTTGGCACCTTCGTCGCGATGGTCATCGCCATCTGGATGATCTTTGCCTGGGTGCCCACCGAAATCAATCAAGGCGTCGTCCAACGCATCCTCTACATTCACGTCCCTGTGGCTTGGGTCAGCATGGTCGCCATCGTCGGAGTCGCCGCTGCCAGCGTGATGTACCTGTGGAAAAGGAACGAGACGTGGGATCGATTGGCAGTGTCCATGGCCGAAATCGGGGTGCTGTTCGGCGGTTTGATGCTGATTTCGGGGATGGTTTGGGCCAAACCGGTCTGGGGGGTGTGGTGGACCGGCGAGGCTAAGTTGACAACTGCATTGATTCTGTTCTTCGTCTACTTGGCGTACTTGATGTTTCGCGCCTACTTCCCGCCCGGCGATCAACGGATGCGACTGGCGGCAATAGTCGCCATCATCGGTGCAATCGATTCTCCGATCATCTACTACGCCTCGGTACTCTGGCAAGAAGCCCATCCACCCTTGGTTGTCGGGCCGGTCGCCGAACAGGAGAACCTAGTGGCAACCGAGATTGGGTTGACTTTGCTGGTGAGCACTATCGCGTTCACGTTGCTGTTTTTCTCACTCTTAGTTGTCCGATTAGGTTTGGCGCGGGTCGAGCGGAGGGTAGAAACCTTACGATTCGGTCGCGTCAACGCAACGGCGAACGCATGAAATCTCTTCCGAGCATCATCAGAATCGCTGTCGTAACTGCCGTAGTCGCAGGAACCGCAATTCATGCAACCTCGCACGCGTCTGCACAATCCGGAGAGTTGACCACAGGCGTCGTGACGACCGTCGAAGTCGATGCTGGTGGTAGGTTAGAGGCGTTTTCAGTCATCGACGGCGACGGCGACACCACCCGCTTCTCGGTTTCGCCACAGTCGCCGAACACCCAGTTTGGACTCGAAAATCGCGTCGGGGATCGCTGGGTTTCGGATCAAGCATCCGACGCTTTGGAAGCAGCCAACCGTCTGCGAGACCAACAGGCTCGACTCGTACAGATCACGGTTCAGGCAGACTCGGACGGCGTCGCGATGTCGGTGGTTCAAGCAGAATCGAAGGACGTTGCAACCAATCTCGGCTACCTACTCGCCGTGGTCGCGATCGTGTGGATCGGGTTTATGGGATATCTCGCGTTCTTGGGAGTCAGACAACACACGTTGTCTGCGGAGTTGAACCGACTGGACGACAACGACGGTTAAGCTAGAAACATGATCGAAAACGGCGAGCAACCCGAAAACCACTCTTCACCGGTTTCAACAACCGAGAGCGGTGCCAAAACCACCGTCCTTCTGAGCGGCAAGGTTCGAGTATTCGCTGTCGCCGCTTTGTTCTTGATCGGTGTCATCTACTTGGCAACCGTGGCGTTCAATGAGGCGACTGTCAGGTATTCGTCAGTCGAAGATGTCGTCGGCACTGCAATCGTGAACGAAAACTCGATCGGGGTCATCGGCAAGTTGGTGCCCGACTCTTACATCAAATCGCCGGACGGAGTTACAGCCACATTCCGAATCCGCGACGAAGGTGGCGTTTCTGAGCTTCCGGTGGTCTACTCCGGAGAGGTTGGTCAGGTGTTCTTCAATGACCATTCGGAGATAATCTTGAACGGGAAGGTCGATTGGGACGGTACACTACAAGCTGACACTCTCACTGTGCGATGCCCTTCGAAGTATCTCACCGAACAGGAGCGCATGGAAATTGAGGGTGAGATCGATCCACCGCCCTACCAAGCTGACTACTTCGACGCCGTTCCCGACGCGTAATCGCGCACTACGATGCCTTTCAAACCTTCGTAACCAGATTACGTAGGCGAGGGTTCAACATCGCCATCGCGACGGTGGCTGTCGCTAGGAACACGCCGGCGATAACCAGCGCAATCGAAGGCGCGGTGAGGCCCGCAATTGCCGGGAATATGAACCCTCCAGCCGGGAATCCCGCCCAAGCGATTTCGTAGAGCCCGGCTAACCGCCCCCGTACGTTCTGCGAGATGTTCGTCTGCAGCGCAATTCCCACGAGACCAGTGTGCACCCCGCTGAACAGCCCATAAAGGAACGTTATGGCGTACGCCGGCGAGATGGTAGCCATCAGCGCAAACGACGTGACGAACATGGCGGCGATGATGTTAGTTGCCAACAACGCATAGCCGGTTCGCCCGATGCCGCCGCTGAATCCGAGTGCAAGCGTGCCAACAAAGGTCCCTACGCTTACGATCGTGAACAGCTGAGAATACTCCGTCGGTCCGGCGTCAAACACCTGCACCGCAACCGGAGTCAACAGGTAGATGAAACCGCCCGCGACCAAACCGTTGGTGACCGTGAAAATGAGGTTGCCGTTCAATATCGGGTTGCGCCTAACGATGCTGGTGATCTCGCCGATGTCGCTAGTGAGTCGATGGACCCGCTGTGAAGTGGCGGCGATCATCGGTCGAAATGTGGCGATGACGATAAAGCAAAACCCGAGGACCAAGGTAACGGCGAAGTAGGTCCACTCGTAGTCCAAGAACGCCAACATCGTCCCCCAGATCGCCGGTGCCACCAGTCGACCTAGGTTGAAGGTCGACATGTCGAAGGACACCGCGCGCGGCAGTACGCTCCGCTGCACCATCGTAGGTAACAACGCGAACCTCGCGGGACCGACGATGGCATGCGATGCTCCTTGGATGGCACCAGCCAGCTGTATGTGCCAAGCGGCGACAAGATCGGTCGCGATAAGGAACCCGACCGCGAGCATCGCAACGCCAGTCATCACCGTACCGATCATCCAAATCGTCTTGCAGTCTATGCGATCTGCGAGAATGCCGCCGGCGATTGGTACGATGACCATGGCGAGCGTCGTCGACGCGCCAAGAATCGCCAACTGAAACTCCGACTCCGTAATCTCGTATACGTAGAACGTCTGCGTAACCATCGCAATCTGCGTGCCGACGCTCCACAGCGCGGTGCCCAGAAGCAGCTTGCGCAGTTCAGCCGTCCCCATCGTTCTTCCAACGCGTACCAACCCGAGTCGAACCTTCCCGGGGCGTCGTTTGCTGGGTTCGATGCGCATGGGAATCAATCTACGGTTTTGGTTCGGATCACACCGCTCGCAGCCAGTTACTCGGGTGTCATACCCTTTGCCGCAAGTTCCACCGAATTGCCGCCACAATCAAACGCGCATCTTCAGGCGTCGTAACGTCGGATTCAAGACTGCAACGGAACTGTTGATGAAAACTAGGAATAGCCCACCGAATGCCAGTGCTGAGGTCGGTCCCAAGAAACCGGCAATCGCAGGGAAGAAGAAACCACCGGCAGGGAACCCTGCCCACGCCAGTTCATAAACCCCCGCTAACCTGCCCCGCACGTTTTCGGTAATCGACATCTGCAGCGCAATATTACCCAGACCGACGTGAACCGCATTCACGAACCCGAAGAGGAATGCGAATGCGTAACCAAGGTTCAACGTTGGCGAAAAGGCAAAGGCTACCGTGAATCCAGCCGCCATGAAATTGGTCGCGATCAATGCCAAACCGGCACGTTTCACACCGCCACTGAAACCAAGACCCAACCCTGCAATAAAGGCACCCAGGGCGATCATCGCGAAAAGTCGACTGAACTCCACCGGTCCCACGCCAAAAACCTGTGCGGATATTGGCGTAAGCAGATATATGAAGCCGCCCATCACGAACGCGTTCATTACGGTGTAGACAAGATTGCCGCCGAGTATCGGGTTCCTCCTTACGACGCCAGTAATCTCCGTCACCTCGCTCCAGATCGCGTGTCCTTTTGATGAAGTCGTCGCGATGATTGGTCGGTAGGTTGCAACAATCGCAAAGTTGATG
Organism: Dehalococcoidia bacterium; assembly: GCA_965221625.1. Classification (GTDB taxonomy): domain Bacteria; phylum Chloroflexota; class Dehalococcoidia; order Lucifugimonadales; family Lucifugimonadaceae; genus Bin127. The sequence goes on along the minus strand of OZ244903.1, from coordinate 1,334,190 downwards.
GTCATCAGCGTCGCAATCACGAAATAAGTCCATTCGTAACCCCACTTCGAAACGATCCAACCCCACGCCAACGGAGTTACCAACCTGCCGAGATTGAAGATCGAGAGATCGAACGAGACCGCACGCGGCAGAATGTTGCGGTCGACCATCGTCGGCAATAGCGAGAACCTCGCTGTCCAGTCGATCGCCAGTGCCGCGCCGCCGACGGCACCGGCAACCTGGATGTGCCATGGCTGGATGTTGCCCGTCACCATGAGAACGCCAATCGTGAGCATTGATACAGTCGTCATGACGGACCCCGATAGGAGCAGCGACTTCCGTCCGACGCGATCCGCAAGTATCCCCCCAACGACCGACATGGCAATGGAAGAAGAAGTCACGGCGGCACCGAGGATGGCGAGTTGCAGCTCCGATTGCGTGATGTCGAAAATGATGTAGGTCTGCGTGACCGTCACCATCTGATGGCCCACGCTCCAGAAGATGGTGCCGACAAGGAATTTGCGCAGTTCAACAGCTGCAATGGTGCGACTCAGGTGTGCGATCCCGAGTTGCAATCGGTTCGGACGTCTCTTGGAGATTTCTGATGGCACAACGTGAGGTTGAATTAGGCATTCATACCGATGCTAAACTTTCATAACAGAATCCCAGCTCAACGAGATGGACGTTAGCAACATCGTTTACGCCTTCCTCGGGGCGTTCCTGCTTGGCGCGTTCCCGACCGCGTACATTGCGGCTCGGGCTCAGGGCATCAACATCTTCAAGGTTGGCTCTCGCCAAGCCGGTGCTACAAACGTTTGGAAGGCGGTCAACCGAAAGACTGGATTCGTCGTCTTCATGATCGACGTGGCGAAAGGCATTGCCACGATACTTATGGCGCGGTTGACATTCGGGTTAGAAGGTGTTTGGGTGTTGCTTCCGTCAGTGGGAGTCATCCTCGGACACTGGTTCTCACCGGCCACCAAGTTCCGCGGCGGCGACGGAGTCGCTAGCTTAGGAGGCGTGGTCGTGGCCACATTTCACTGGTACGCAATACCGGCAACAGTTGTAGCCATCGCTTTCGGGGTGCCACCGTTGCGCCACAAGTTCGCACACCCTTCACTGCAAGCCGGGATTACCGGCTGGACACTGTTGCTGCTCGCCATCGTCTTCTTAGGTCCGGACGCTCAGCGAACTGAAAACCTGTTGCTGTACATCGGCGTAACCTTGATCGCACTTGCGGTATTGCTCAAGAGTGTCCGATTTCATCGCCGAAACTCGCACCAACTCGCCGGCGACGGCGATCTCGATCTCTTCGGCGATGACGACGAGTTGGCTGCCGAAAAGCAGGACGAATCAGTCCCGCTCTAATCCGCTCTTCAACAGCCGGTAGCACGAGACTGTCGTTCACCGCGTCCTGCCAAATGCGGATGCGATCAGACATCTCGTCGTACTGAATCGGGCGCGTCGACATGCGTAGCACCGATATCCAACACTGCGACGACGAGTCGCAGGACTAAAGCGCGTACGATGCGAGGATGTCAGCCGACTGGCGTTCTGGCTGCTCGTCGACGATAGAGTCGATCCGATCCTGAAGCGTCGGTCGTTCTTCTCTGTAGACGATGCCGAGGGGGATACCAGGTCGTTCAAGTAGATCTTCAGCGGATTGGCGACTCGAAGGATCATGATCCTCGGGGACTTCCCATGCAATGCCTGGAATGCCAAGCCGACGGTTGCCTTTGAGGATGTCGTAGGTGTCGTTGTACGTCGTGCACGGCGACTGAACGTGCACGATTGAGAAGCCCTTGTGGTTCATGGCATCTTGGATTACGTCAGCGAGGTCGCGCGGCTTGCTCGAGTAATGTGAAGCGATGTAGGAAACACCGAGGGTCAAGTAATACTTGAGCGGCATCATTTGCGACTCGATCTTGCCGTAAGGCGTTGAGCTGGTTTTCACGCCCATCTCAGTCGTCGGTGACGATTGCCCTTTGGTAAGGCCATACACACCGTTGTCCATAACGACGCAGGTAACGTCAACGTTTCTTTGCGCTGCCGGCCCGATGTGTTCTCCACCGATCGCAAGAAAATCACCGTCACCAGCCACCACCACGGTTTGCAGCTCCGGGCGACCCATTTTGATGCCCAGCGACAGGGGCAATGTTCGACCGTGTATCCCGTGGATGCCAAACGGTTGATCCCCCTCCAATAGGTGGACCATGTTGCCGGAGCAACCGATACCGGCGACAATCACGTAGTTCGATTGCGGAATCTCATGTTCGGCGACGTGTCTCTCAACTGCCCACTCAAGGGCACGCCGCACACCGAAATCTCCGCAACCAGGGCACCAAACGAAGTCATACTCTGGATTGCGTTTGCTCATGCCGCAACGACTCCTCTAGCTGCGCTAATCTCTTCGATCCTTGCGCCGATGCGCTCAATCAACGTGACCGGCTTGAATGGCAGTCCGGTGTACTGGGTTACTGACTCCGCTCGGAATCCGTGCTGTCTCAGGATTGCCGACCATTGACCCATGTAGTTGAGCTCGGGGACAATCACCAAGTTCGCTCTTCCGAGCGCGTCTTTCACCGATTCAGGCAATGGGTTCAGTGCCATCGAGTAGATCCATCCGACGTCGACGCCTTCTGCCTTCAATGCCTCGTACGCCTCCCGCGCCGGACCTTTTGACGATCCCCAGGACATGATGACCGCAATCGAGTCTTCGTCCTCAATCTCGTAGGGCGCATCATTGAGCAGCTCGAGCTTCTTGAAACGTCGCTCTGTCATGCGGATGTGGTGACGCGGCAAATGAGTCGTATCACCGATCTCATCGTGCTCCGAACCATTGGCCACGTAAGCTCCCGGGCCGCCGGGTATCGGCATCGGCGAGAGCCCGTTTTCGCCCCACGACTCGTATCGCGCGTAACCGTTGCTGCCGTTGTAGATGGTTCGTCGCTCAACGTTGACCTGGGAGAGATCTGGTTTGCGGATGTTTTCGCCCTTCTCCGCTTGCCCGAACTCACTCATGACGATGACTGGCCCTTGATAGCGTTCCGCCCAGTTGACGCCCAAAACTCCAGCTTCGAAACACTCTTCAACAGAACCCGGAGCCAGAATTGGTATTGTGAGGTCGCCGTGCCCAGGGTGCATGCAAGCAAAAAGGTCGCTCTGCTCTGACTTCGTCGGCAAACCGGTAGACGGACCGCCTCGTTGCACGTCGACCACGACGCACGGTATCTCGGCCATCCACGCCAATCCGATACCTTCGCCCATGAGTGAAATACCGGGACCAGCGGTTGCAGTCATCGACTTCTTGCCGGCATATCCGGCACCGACGATGGCCGCTATCGCTTCAATCTCGGATGAGACTTGGTGCGCGAATCTACCCTTACCGATTAGGTTTTGCTCCATCCAGACGAGGATCGTCGTTGCCGGCGATATCGGATAACCCACGTAGAAGTCGACCCCGGCAGTCATCGCACCGAGCGCAAGTGCAGCGTTGCCGGTGATCATCACCTGTTCATAGTCGGGCGGCGAAGGTTCGGCGAGATTCCCAACGGAGAAGCCGCTGCTCTCCGCAACGTCTGCGCCAAGGCGTATCGCCTGTTTGTTCGAAACAATGATCTCTTCGTCGTTTTCTCGACCCCGGGTGAATCTCGCGGTGATGAACGCGTCGATCTCCTCGAGTGAGAAGCCGATTAGGTTGGCGACCGCACCGATCGTAACCATGTTGGCAGCCCGCGCGTTGCCAGTCGATTTTGCCAACTCGTCGGCGTCGATGCCGAAGTATTGACCGCCTTCGGGTAGTTGAAACTCCCCAGAGTTATAAATGGCAACTCCGTTATCTGACAGATCTTCCCTATGGTTCTCGTACGCGTACTCGTCGAGAGTTACCAACACGTCAACGTTGTTGCCGGAACTCAGAACCGGCGTAGTGGATATCCGGACCTGTGATGACGCTGGCCCGCCCATGATTTGGGACGGGAAAGTCGAGAATGTGGAGACGTAATATCCGGCGTTGGCAGCGGCTCTGGCCATCGCGTCGGCGGAAGTAACCAATCCCTGCCCACCTTCGCCGGCAAATCTGATGACAAAGTCCTGGCTATGGTTGTCAGACATCGTTGTTGACGGTAATTGCCCCCATTTTAGGTGCGTAATTGGAACTGACGCACCGTGCTGAATATTGCTTTAACTACATGATACGCGCGTGGGTGTTGCGCAGGTGATCGCACCGCTGGAGCCTCAAAGCAGGTGCGTTAAAATCGCTCACGGAAGGCTGCAGCGACCCGATGAACGTATTCAAACCCCAGGCGATGAAAACGGTCTCTCGTTGGTCAGCAGGTGGCGTCGTGGTGCGCGCAACCAACGATGAACGGGTGGAAGTGGCAATAGTCGGTCGGCTCGGAGAAAATCTTTGGGCACTGCCTAAAGGAACTCCTGACGACGGCGAATCGGTCGAGGAGACGGCGATCCGCGAGGTGCAAGAAGAAACCGGTTTGAAAGTCTCTTTGGTGTCAACCGTCGACGAAACACAATATTCCTTCGTCCGATCGATCGACGATCCCAGACGAAGCGAGCGAGACGACCCGCGAGCGAATCTAAAAATCAAAAAGACGGTCTATTGGTTCCTTATGGAATCGCAAGGCGGACACGTCGATTTGCACGATCACGAATACGACGTCGCGCTTTGGGTAGATATCGACGACGCCGTAAACCGGTTAACTTTCAACAGCGAAGCCAAGGTTGCAGCGGCCGCTGCGCACGTGTACCGTCGCCTACGCGCGACGCGCGACGCTATCCGCATCAAAGGCGAGCTAGTTACGCTTCGATCCAAGCGCGTCGAAGACGCGTGGCGAGACTACTGTTGGCGCACCGATCCTTTGCTGTCAGAACTCGATGCCGCGACGCCAATTGGGATGTCCTTCATCGACTACGAACGCGCCTACCAAGAAGACCTTCGACTGCGGAGAAGCAATTCAATCAAGTTCGCCATTGAGGACGAAACGGGCAATCATATCGGCAACTGCATGTGCTACGACCTTGACGAGTACCGGCGTCAAGCAGAGTTCGGCATCATGATCGGCGAACGCAACTACTGGGACAAGGGATACGGTGCCGACGCCACCCGTACGCTTCTCGCGCACGCGTTCGAATCTTTGGAGCTGCGTAGACTCTATCTCCACACGTTGGCATCAAACCGACGTGCCCAGAAATCTTTCGAAAATGCCGGATTCAAACCCTTCGCCAAAGTGCGACGCGAAGGCAAGAACTTCGTCCAAATGGAGGCTTTTGCGCGCGATTGGCGGTTCACGTAACCTACCTGCACGTAACGATATTCCTTTTGGGGACACCAACTCTGCAGCGGATATCATTCAGGCATCGATTAAGACAATGAGTGCGACGGAGCGATGCAACCATGGCGAACCTACTCCTCTTGACCGGCGGCCGGCATCCATATGAGGAAACTACTCCGGTGATGACCGAGTTTCTGGGCGAAGCCGGACACGACGTTACCGTCTCCGAGTCGGCGGAAGAACTCACCGGAAACCTTTCGAGTTACGACGCTATCGTGCTCAATACCTTGCGACAGGAGATGACCGACAACGATCTGACTGAACCGCAACGAGACGGATTGATGGGTTATGTTTGGACCGGCGGCGGTTTGGTCTCCGTGCACATCTCGGCAGCATCGGCTCCCGAATGGCCAGAGATGAAGAAGATTACCGGCGGCGGTTGGGTCTTGGGTGAGAGTTGGCATCCACCCTTTGGCTGGTTCGAAGTCTTCGTAAGCAATCCGAACCATCCCCTAGCCGACGGCGTTCAAGAGTCGTTCTGGACCTATGACGAGTGTTACTGCGGTTTAGACATCCAACCGGGTATCGACGTCTTCATGCACGGCATCGTGGAAGATGAAGAGAAGCCTTTGGGCTGGTCCCACCAATACGGTGACGGCAAGGTAGCGAACATCGCTCTAGGTCACGCCGGTTCGAGCCAAGAACAACCGCAGTTCCAGAGACTCATATTGAACAGCGTCGAATACGTCTGCTGATGCCTTTTGCCAACGAAGTTTGGCAGAATCCGCTAGTCCTGTTTGGGTGCCGGATTGATCAAATCCATCCCAATCGTTTCTGGCACGACTGCGGCGAGCTCTTCGACAGTCCATCGCCCGTCCTTGTGAATCGAACGATGAGCAACTGGATGGTTCATCAGGCTCACGCGGTTTCCCGTGCAGTGGAAGATGTTCCCCGATACACCAGCTGCGGCGTCCGTGCAGAGCCACACGACCATCGGTGCGACATGCTCCGGATCTGAGGTTAGCGCGCCTTCCATTGGTGGCGGAAAAGCACCAGCGCGCATCGCACGCGTGCTCTCCGGAACGCTGTCGGTCATCCGCGTGCTCGCACCAGGCGAAATGATGTTGGCAGTTGCGTTGTACCGAGATAGCTCCTTGGCAACTACGCGAGTGAAACCAGCGATGGCATCCTTCGCGGCACCGTAGTTCGACTGTCCGCCTTGCCCGTAAAGGCCCGATACCGACGAGAAGGTCACGATTCGACCACCCTTCTGCTCCCGGAATATCGATGCGGCAGGACGAACGACCGAGTATGTGCCTTTCAAATGAACCGCCATCACGTCGTCCCATTCTTGCTCCGACATGTTGAAGATCATACGGTCGCGGAGGATCCCGGCGGGCGTGATTACGATATCGAGACGACCGAACTCATCCAATGCCTTCTGGATGATGTTGGCACCGCCGATAGTCGTCGCAACCGAGTCATATGACGCGACCGCCCTCCCTCCGAGTTCACTAATCTCCTCAACCACCTGCGCTGCGGGGGTGGAGTCTTCTCCTTGACCGTCTAGTGCGGCACCGACGTCGTTCACAACCACCGAAGCACCTTCGCTGGCGAGCAGTTTTGCGATGCCTCGACCGATACCTCTACCGGAGCCCGTAACTACCGCGACCCTTCCACCCAACCTTTTCGCAGGTGAAGATTTGATGATCGCCGGGGCCGGGGCACCAGAACCCGGATTGATCTCCGCAAACTCACTGCCACCCGTGATACTCTTCGAACCTTGTAGCAAGACGCTTGGTGCGAGGCGATCGAGATCGTCTAGCTCCCAGTAGCCGGGCGGATTTGGCGCGTAGATCGTGTTGACGCGTCGAGGAAGCGCGAGATGCGTCACATTGCCGCCGTAGACCAGAAACACCTGACCGTTAATCGGGGCGGCCCCGTCTGAGGCCAAGTAGGCGACGAATGGTGCCACGTCGCGCGGTTCCCAAGGACGTTCTCCCGGTTGCGGTAACGCGCCGCGTTCGACCATGACTTCCTGAACATTGCCAGGTATCGACGCGATCATGCGCGTCTCGGCGCGTGGGGCGATACTGTTGGCCGTTACTCCGTACTTTCCTAAATCCTTGGCGAGGACCTTGGTGAAACCCGCGATACCACTCTTAGCCGCTCCGTAGTTCGACTGCCCGATCGAGCCAACCAAACCGGAGCCCGACGAGAAAGTGATGATGCGACCGCCCCGTTGTTGGCGGAAAATCGGCGCAGCGTGACGGACGACGGTGAATGTGCCTTTCAAGTGCACCGCGATGACGTCGTCCCACTCCTCTTCGGTCATGTTATAGAGCATCCGGTCGCGCAAGATGCCGGCAACCGTGACTACTACGTCTATGCGTCCGAACGAATCGAGTGCCGTCTCGATGATGCGTTGACCACCGTCCCAAGTGGTAACCGATTCCGTCGACGCTACTGCTTGGCCGCCAGAGGCAGTGATGTCGTCTACTACGCCTTGAGCGACAGAAGTAGAACCGCCGGATCCGTCGAGCTCCGCACCAATATCGTTGACGACTACACTGGCACCGTTGAGTGCCAACTCCTCCGCCACGCCCCGGCCGATCCCGCGCCCGGCTCCCGTAACTACGGCGACTTTTCCTTCTAGCTGCAAGCGAATATCTCCTACCGTTAACGTTGCTTCAATCCGATTCCAAAGGCAATTCAATCCTCGCCTTACCGGGCGTCGTAACCTGCCCCTCGGTGTTGCGAAGTTCGACGTTCAACTCGAGAATGCCTACACTGCCCTCTACGCGTTTTCCGGTTATCTCTCCGCTACAGGTAACTTGCCCGGCATAATCGATACCCCGATACGAGGTCTCGAGATACCTGATTGACGAGACATCGCCGGTCCAATCTGAGAGCATCTGCGCAATCAGAGCAGACTTCAAGGCACCGTGGATGATCACGTCATCGTGGCCGGCACCCTGCGCGTACGCAGTGTCGTAGTGTATCGGTGTGTAATCCTGCGACACGCCGGCGTACTGCACCAGCTGACGCGTCGTTACATCGTACGAAACGGGGCCCGGTCCGTCCCCAACATCTACATCTTCAAACTCTAGGTACTGCATCGAAAGTCGAACCGAATACGGCGTCGCTAAACCGTCCCGGCCATTCTGCCATATGAGATGCTAGTCGACTCTTGAGTAGCGACGAGCTCGCCTTTTGCGTCAACGTAGCGCACCACTGAAATCTTGAACAGCATGGCTCCCAACCGTCCTTGCTTCTCGAACACGTCAACCATTTGCCGAGTCGCGGAAATCGTGTCGCCGGCAACGATGGGACGACGCAGGTCGAACTTGCTCCCGCCGTCCAAGACGTCATGGAATGGTTCCGGGAATGGCGGATCGAACGGTGGCGTGATGAATGCACGCAAGATTAACGGATTAGCTCGCAAGCCATCGTCCGATGTGTTGGAATCCGGATCATCTTCGACTGGCGGTAGGGTTCCACGAATCGCCGCATTGAACCGCGCGATGTCGCGATGGGTGACGCGGTAAGTGACTGTTGGCGATGTCGCGCCGCGAAACGAGAGCATCTCGTCGGTGATTACGGATTCCAAAGTTCGTACCAGACTATCGATTCTAGATACGGTTTCGAGTGCGCTTTCATTCCAGTAATCTCAGTGCCTACGGCGTTTCGAAACCGGACGTTTGCCGACACGGTTGCCAGATCTCTCGTTTCGTCGCACCGCCTCATCACGCAGTGCACGCGCCGACTTGGACCGTTGCCTCGCCTCCGGATTACCCCAAGCGCGCGGACGCACAAACGTCAGCACTAGCACCGAGATCAGCATCGCTCCCGCCGGCGCAAAGAGAATGCCGATCTGCCCCGAGAACATCACAATGAATCCCCACAGAATGATCGTGCCGACCACCAGGTTCAGTTTGTGGCGTCGCTCAGTGTTGCCACTTGGTGGCAACGACAATATGGCTCCCAACGTGATCAGAACCGGAATTCCTGAGATCACCAATCCGACGACGCCGTTCGCTTCCGCGATACCTACGCGACGCGATTCGGCGACGCCTTCGACATTAGTCTCGACGATCTCGATTGACGGCCACAGAGCAAGGTACGCGAACGCCGCGATGGCGAGGATCAGCGCGATCAATCCAAAGACGAACGTGCGGTCTGGCAGCGAGTTGAGCACGCATCAATCTCTCAGATCTTCTCCAAGCCCGCCATGCTGGCGAGTAGTGTCTTGACGCCTTCCTTGGAGAACGCTACCGTCACGCGCACGTCGTCCTTGATCGGCCGCGAGTTCACCACCACACCAGTGCCGAAGGACGAGTGGCTCACCCTCTGTCCAGCCTTCAACTGGAGCTCTTCTGGCAACTCATCAATACCGGCTTCGGTGAACTTCTCGCGTTGAGATCGGGAACGCAGAATCGTTCGTCCGGTCGAACCGTTGGCTCCAGTCGATGCATCGAAAGCCACCGGCCTAGGCGCGGTGGCTCCGGGAACGCGATAGTGTGGTTTCTCCTCAACACACTCGTCGGGTATCTCTTTGAGGAACTGTGATGGTGTGTTCTGACGACGATAGATGGGTGATGCGGCATTGAAGTAAGGCCACGTAACGTGGAGCTTGCGCTTAGCGCGCGTCATCCCAACGTACATCAAGCGACGCTCTTCCCCGCATGCGGCCTCGTACTCGTCTTGCGATTGCACGCTCAGAGCCATCGAGTGAGGCAGCAAACCTTCGCAGACTCCGGCGATAAAGACCGTGTCGAACTCAAGCCCTTTCGCTTGATGCAGCGTGATTAGAGTCACTGCACCCGTCGATCCATTCGGTTGTCGCGGTGAGGCGTCGTCTAATTCACTGTCGTCGAGAGCATCGATGTTCGCGAATAGCGCGGCATGCTCAAGGAGATCGGATAAAGCCTGTTGCGGCGTGTTTCCGTCTTTGTCGGCGGAGTAGTTTCTGCACAGAGCCGCCAACTCATCGAGATTCTCCAACCGCTCGACCCTTGTAGCTTCGTCCTTCTGTATCCAAACACGATAACCGCTGGCTTTCAGCGCGTATTCGAGAAGGTCATCCGGGTAGTGCGTTTCCGCATTGTCGATAAGCGTACGAAGGAAATCGGCGAAGGAACGCACCTTCCTAAGCGCGGCTGTGCCCAATTCGAGTTCGTGGGCGCGTGAAATGTCGGCGGAAACCAACGTTGCATCCAACAACGACACACCTTGGAAATGGCTGTAAGCCTCAATCTTGTGCAGCGTCGCCGGACCTATACCACGCGGCGGCGTGTTGATGACGCGGCGCAATGAAGTTTCGTCCGTCGGGTTGACGATGATCCGCAGCATCGCCAGCGCGTCCTTGATTTCGCGACGCTCGTAGAAGCGGACTCCGCCAATGAGTCGATATTGAATGCCACGACGACTGCACTCGGTTTCGAGCGCGCGCGATTGTGCATTTGTTCTATAAAGCACCGCGAAGTCTTCGAGATTGGTGCCGGTGCCCTCACGATCCTTCTGCACCGTATCGAAGATTACCTCCGCCTCATGCTCGGGATGTTCCGTGACGCCAACTTCGACAGGCTCACCTTGTTCGTTGTTAGTGAAGAGGACGCGTTCAAAATTGCGCTTGTTATGCGCGATCAAACCGGACGCAGCAGAAATGATCGTCTTGGTTGAACGATATGACTCACTCAGTTCGAAGATTTTGCAGTCGCCAAGCACTTCCGCCAACATATCCATGTTCTCGGGACGCGCATTGCGCCACGAGTAAATTGATTGGTCCGGGTCGCCAACGACGCAGATGTTGCGGTGCCTATCGCCGAGAAGACGAACCAGCTCAAATTGCAGCGCGTTGGTGTCCTGGAACTCGTCGACCATGATGTGGTGGTAGCGGTTTTGGAACTGTCCTCGAATCGCTTCGTCTCGCACAAGCACTCGGTACGGTTTGAGCAGCAGATCGTCGAAGTCGACGCCGTTGGCGCGGTTGAGCGACGCTTCGTACTGTTCGTAAATCTCCGCGTGCATTTCGCGCTTGTAGTTGTAAGCGGTGCTGGCGAAATCTTCGGGTGTTTCGTTGTTGTTCTTGGCACGCGCGATATCTGCAAGCACCTCGCCTACCTTCACCTCCGGACCCTCCATGTCCTGGAGGATCAGCTTGAGCATTCTCTCCTGATCGTCGCGGTCGTAGATCGTGAAGTCCCGTCCAAGGTTGGCCGCGTCGTGATGGATGCGGAGGAAACGTGCGCCGAAGGAGTGAAACGTGCTGACTTGGGTTTCGCTGGCATCAGGCACGAACTGAGCAACCAACGCGTCGCATCGTTGCCGAAGCTCGGCGGCAGCTTTGTTGGTAAACGTGACGCCCAGTGCTTGCCACGGTTTAATGCCCGTTGCCAGAATGTACGCCATCCGGTGCGCCATCACGCGCGTCTTGCCGCTGCCCGGACCGGCGACGATTATCAGAGGACCGTCGATGTACGACGCGGCCGCACGTTGGGCGTCGGAGAGTCCTTCAAGGACCGATTCTGCACTGGAAGTTGCAGTCGTCACTCGCTTGCGGTCAGGGATTAACGATCGAAAATCAGATAGTGTTAGTTTCGCACATTTCTACCAAAACGCAAGTGCGTCGAGACTGTCCCACCAACGATTCGAGCAACCTCGAAGTCGCCGCACCAGATCCGTGAATGGCGGTCTAAACGCGCGCTGCGAGTGCTTCGAAGTGGGTGAAACATGCGACCGATGATGGCGCATCCTTCCACGCTTGCCAAGCATCCGCGATCGCATCTAACTCGGAACGTGTGGCGATGCCGTACTCGACCGCTTTGATCGCAATATCAGACTCGACGATGCGTTGCGACCACTGGTTACCCCACCACTCCTTGCCCTGCGTTTCGTAAAACGTCCAGGTGCTCGTGGTGATGCGGATTTCCTTCAACGTGCCCGTTGCTTCGAACCACTTCAGCAAGTTGCGCCCTGCACGCGGATTGCCGCCGTTCCGGATTGCGACCGCGTCATAGACTCGTCGGAACTCGGTCAACCCCGGCGTCTCCGGGTAGGCAGCGAACGTTCCCCAGTCGACTTCTCGCACACCCACTAAACCGCCCGGTTTAGCTAGTAGCGACGCCGACTTCAATGCACCGACCGGATCGGCGAGATGCTGAAGGATCTGATGCGCGTAGACAACGTCGAACTGCTCGGGTTCCAACTCCGTTTGATAGATGTCGTCGACGCGAAACGTCACGTTGGCCGCGCCTGATTCCTCTAACCTCGCCTCCCACTCGTCGTGCAGACCCTCCGAAACATCAATCGCTAGGATCGACCCTTCGTCACCGACGGCTTGCGCAAGTCCAATGGTGATGGTCCCGGGACCGCAACCAAAATCGAGGAGATTGTCCCCGGGTTTGATGTGAGGCAATAGGAACGCCGCGGCGTCGTCCGCGGTACGCGCTGAGTGCGCCGAGAGCACCGATCTCGAATGCCCGTGCAAATAGGTTTCGCGCGGCATCGTCAACTCAATCGTCCCAACTTGAAAGACTACCGTCGCCGAATGTTAGCGCGTCGATGGTTGCGCAACGAGATCGAGTAACTGTTCGAACACCTCGCGATCCGCGAGAAGTTCACTCATTCGACCGAGTTTGTCAGGATGGTCGAACTCAGACTTCGCCAACGCGTCTATCCGTTGCATCGTCGCCTCAGTATCACCTTCAACCACGATCAACGGAATTCGCTTCGATCTCGCCTCGTAGAAGACGTAGTCGATAGGTTTGCCGCCGCCGGTCAGCACCATCGCACGGGTAGTTTCGCTTTGCAGTGCCGCAATCTGAACGTCTGGGCGGCCAGTGCGAACCACGACACACGAGTTGTCCTGTGATCTGAAGTAGAAGGGTCCCCAATCGAGGACCAAACCACCGATTAGGTAGTTGTCCACAAGCCCGGAGGCATCCTCGACCTCAAACGCATACGTCCCCTCAATGTGATCTCGGAGCGCATCGACCGTATTCGCCGCCAACCTCCGATCCTCTGGTACCCAACCAAAGCAGTTGACACCCGCGTCTGCCAACCGTTCGACCGCACGCGCTGCATGGACGTCACGATATGGCGGAACCTTGTTGATAAGCACGCCTGCCAATCGTTCGCCATACCCCTCGGCAGCGGCCTCAATGTCTTCGTCGAGTGTCGCGACGAGAACGATGTTGGAATCCAACCTGTTGGCCAAATCAACGTCGAGATCGGCGTCGCCGCTGGAGCCTTCGATTACTACGATGCCCCCCGAAGTCGGCTCCACGTCGTTTGCCGCAACGTGTTGGACACGATCATCCGACGCGAATAGAGACAACTCACCAATGGTTGATCGCACCTCCACGCCTTCATCACGAAGTCTCGCGATCAACGCCGCAGCGAGTGCTGTTTTACCTGCGGATTCGCTGATCGAAGAGATGATTACGGACGGCATATTCTGGGCTTAGATGGCGCGTAGTCTCAACCGTTAACTGCGGTCGTTGCGCATTGGATTATACCAACGGTGCTTCAATAAAATAGTGTTTACGAAGGTATGCCGAGGTAGCTCAGTTGGTAGAGCAATGGACTGAAAATCCATGTGTCGGCGGTTCGAGTCCGCCCCTCGGCACCACGAGGCAGAGGGTTACTTCCATTAACGCGTGGTGGCGGTCAATCGACGGATTTAGGAGTGGTGCCGAAGGTGGGAGTCGAACCCACACGGGCGTAAGCCCAAAGGTTTTTGAGACCTTCGCGTCTGCCATTCCGCCACTTCGGCTTGCCAACTCACTCAATTTTATCCGCCGCGATTCGCATCGATTGCGCGTCGATTTGTGACCGGATGAGCTCCCCATAAGCTCGTATTTGGATTAACAACCACGCCACTTTTCCAATGGTCCCTGAACCATCACCCGACGCCGATGGCGACGTGCAGCCTCTCGACCTCCGACGACCGATCGTCATATTGGATGTCCAAACAACGGGGCTCGACGTCCGCACGGCAAGGATTGCCAAGCTCTCAACGTTGCGCATCGACACAGATGGTGCGACGGACTTCCGATCTCAGTTGATCAACCCGCAGTGTCCGATTTCCCCAGGCGCAACAAGGTTCCACGGAATCACGGACGACGATGTTGCGGAGTGCCCACCGTTCGCCTCATTTGCCAGAGCACTCAACGAGTACCTAGAAGCATGCGATTTCGCCGGGTTCGGCATCCGGAGATTCCATCTCAAGGTGTTGACCCGCGAGTTCGAACTCAGCGGAATCTATTTCGAGATGGACGATCGAGTCATCATCGACGCATTGGAGATATTCCATCGATTAGAGCCGCGCGACTTCGCCACGGCCCACCACAGATGGGTGGGCGGTGACTTTGATCGGATGAGCGATGACGCAGCGACGGTGGACGCGGTGTTGCATATCCTCTCTGGACAACTCGAAGAGTTTCCCGACATCCCTCGGCAACCAGATGATTTGGAGACCTGGGCGACCGGCTTCGAAGATGTTGAAGCGATCGACGAAGGAGGCCGCTTCGTGTTGTCGGAAGAAGGCGACCCGATCATCAACTTCGGTCGCTATCGCGGCCACACGCTCTACGACATGAGCACTCACTACCCTGATTATCTGCGTTGGATTGCTCAGAGCGACCACTTTACCGATGAGCAGCGTCGTATTGCCGCGGATGCTGCGGAGGGCGTAATGCCGATTGCCGACTGAGGCGCACCAAAACGAACGGCGCGAAACGGGATTTGGGAAGATGGAGCGGAAGACGGGATTCGAACCCGCGGCCTTCTCCTTGGCAAGGAGATGCTCTACCACTGAGCTACTTCCGCAGAGTCTCTAACTAACTTGCATTATGCAGCCGAACGACGCAACGCGTCAAGTCGTTCCGTATTGGTTAAGGGCAACTGCGTTAGTCGGACATCTTGACAAGGAGCTTGCCAAAGTTCGCACCATTCATCAGTCCGATAAACGCCTTCGGTGCGTTTTCGAATCCTTCAACGATATCCTCGCGGTACTTCAGGGAACCGTCGCGAATCCATGACGCGAGGCGTGCCCTAGCCGCTTCGTGGTCATTCTGAAAGTTGAACACCAAGAAGCCTTCGATGCGCGCCTGTTTCGTGATGAGATTCCATAGGTTCCGCGGTGCCAGCTCCGGCTCCTCAAGGTTGTATTGCGATATCTGACCGCACACGATCACGCGGCCGCGCAGTGCCAAGTTTTCGATCGCGGCATCTGTAACCGCACCGCCGACGTTGTCGAAGTAGATGTCGATACCGTCCGGTGCCAACTCGGACAACCGTTTAGCGACGTCTTCAGTCTTGTAGTTGATGACGGCGTCGAAACCGAGCGCGTCAGTGCAGTACTCCGACTTCTCATCACTGCCGACAGTCCCGATGACCCGGCAACCGGTCAACTTCGCAATCTGTCCCACAACGGCACCGACAGCACCAGATGCGGAGGAGACCAATACCGTGTCG
Source organism: Dehalococcoidia bacterium (assembly GCA_965221625.1). Classification (GTDB taxonomy): domain Bacteria; phylum Chloroflexota; class Dehalococcoidia; order Lucifugimonadales; family Lucifugimonadaceae; genus Bin127. Next base: position 1,318,444 of record OZ244903.1, on the reverse strand, counting down.
CCAGGCTTCGGCTGACCCACTGCGAGTAACCCGTGATATGCGGTTTGACCAGGCATGCCGAGGACACCGAGTGCGGTAGAGATTGGTGCCACGTCGGGATCGACGACGCGTGCGGTGTGCGCCGGAACGACGGCGAACTCCTGCCAGCCCGTCTGACAAGCAACAATATCGCCGACCGCGATCGCCTCTGAACTCGACGCAATGACCCGACCTACACCTTCACCCACCATCACGTCCCCGATTCCCACGGGAGTCGCGTAGGAACGACGATCACGCAAGCGACCCCGCATATACGGATCAAGCGACAAGAACAGAGTTCGGACGAGTATCTCGCCGTGTCTTGGGTCGTCGATTTCGGATTCGGCGATGGCGAAGTCAGCTTCTTCGGGGAACCCGATAGGTCGATTTGCTAGCGTCCAACTACGATTGACGAGTTCGGGCATTGGTTCACGCCTCCATATGAACAATCCCCGGGACGTGAATCACCGGGAGCGTCTATTCAGAATCGGTGGCCGATTCGGCCTCGACCGTGGAGCCGCCTTCTCGGTGTTTCGCACTTCTGGCAGCCCAGAGGTAGAACGGTGCAGCGAGCAAGAAAAAGAGTGCCAGTGCGGCAATTCCGGGTACCCAAGAGACGGTTTCAGAGTTTTCCAGCGCGTTGTCGAGCCAGCTCTTCAATCCAGCACCCGCGAGCCCGGCCACGGTGCAGCCTATGATGATCACAAACCACTCGACAAAGTCGTTGGGAATGTAAAGACGTCTCATCTTGTTTGCCGTCGATTCGATACCAAGTCAATCGTATCACGGAGGTTAGGATGACCTTCTCTCGTGCCAACGTTCAACGCATCGATTGGTGAGGTTGTATACTGCGCACAGCGCGTCTCTGAAGCGCGTTTTTTGTTGCGATGGTCAGTGCCACCAAACAGCACGGGGTTAGTACCAAACCTGAGCGGACGAGGCTCGATTCTCGACCCGTGGCGTTGCGCGTCGAAGATCTGCACGTCTATTACGGGACGGCAGAAGGCGACGTCAAAGCGGTCAACGGTGTTTCATTTGAGCTGCGTCAAGGCGAGCGGTTGGCACTAGTCGGCGAATCAGGTAGCGGCAAGAGTACCATGGCGACCGCTTTAATGCGGATGACTCGACCGCCGGGCAGGATTGTGTCAGGGAGCATTGAGTTGGGCGGTCGTGATCTCATGCGGCTGACCGACTCCGAGATGCGGCGTGCGCGGTTGGCAGAAATCGCACTCGTGCCGCAAGGCGCGATGAACTCTCTCAATCCGGTAATTCGCATCGAGAAGCAGATTATCGACGGAATCATCGACCACATTGATGAAGGTTCCAGCGCGGATGGTGATCACGCTAACGATTCGGTGTTCCTCGAGACAAATGCCGAAGGTGCACTCACTCGCCGACCTACTCGTTCCGAATTGAGCGAAAAAGTCGCCGATCTGCTTACCAATGTCGGGCTTTCACCTTCGGTCGGCAAGATGTTCCCGCACGAGTTGAGTGGCGGCATGAAACAACGTGCGGTACTCGCCATTGCCACGTGCCTTTCACCCAAGGTGATCTTGGCAGATGAACCGACTAGCGCACTCGACGTAGTCGTGCAACGTCAGATTATGCAGACGCTGGGCCGACTGCAATCAGGCATCGACGCCGCAGTGATTTTGGTTGGACACGACATGGGATTAGTGGCGCAATTCGCCGACACGATTGGCGTCATGTACGCCGGCCGATTGGTGGAGTTGGGACCGGTCGACGAAATATTCGAGGATCCGCAGCATCCCTACACCAAGCTCTTGATCGAGAGCTTGCCATCATTCAACCAAAAACGCGAATTTGTGGGAATCCCAGGCATGCCGCCGAGGTTGTTGAACCTACCCGCAGGCTGCGCGTTTTACCCGCGTTGCCCTTCTGCAATGGACGTCTGCAGGGACACCGACCCCATTGAGCACCAATTCAGTCCCAACTGGAAAACCGCATGCCATCTCTACACCGAGGCAGAGTCTGATGGCTAACCTGCTCGAGCTGAACGGAGTCACCAAGATCTTCGGCGGAGGTCTCTTCAATCGCTCCAACGTGACGATTGCGGTTCAGGACGTAACACTCGCCATTCCCGAAGACCGACCCACGATTACCGCTATCGCCGGAGAAAGCGGCAGCGGAAAGACGACGTTGGCGAGATTGCTTCTCGGGGTGATACCTCCCACTGAAGGCAGCGTCCTCTATAAGGGTCAGGACGTGCAAGCGTTGCGGTCCAACGAATGGTTGAACTTCCGTCGCGAAGTGCAACCGATATTTCAGGACCCATTCGAAGCGTACAACCCCTTCTACAATGTCGACCACGTGTTGCATCGCCCCTTGCGCAACTTCAAGCTGGTGAACAATGCCCAAGAGCGCGACGAACGAATCTCAGAAGCACTGCGTATGGTCGGACTGCAACCCGACGAGACTCTGGGGCGCTACCCACACCAGCTGAGTGGTGGGCAACGTCAACGAGTCATGGTTGCCCGTGCTCTCCTCTTACGACCTCGCGTCATCCTTGCCGACGAACCGGTATCGATGGTCGATGCATCATTGCGGGCGACCATCCTCCGCAGCATCCGCGATCTGAATCGCGAGTTCGGCATATCTGTCATCTACATCACGCACGATCTGACGACCGCGTACCAGATGTGCGACAACATCATCGTGATGTACCGAGGTGCCGTGGCAGAAGCCGGCAGCGTCGAAGAAGTCATTCAAGATCCGAAGCATCCCTACACTCGCCTGTTGATCGACTCTGTACCTCAACCGGATCCGAAAGCGGCTTGGGGGGATGCCGAAGATGAATCGGTGGAGCGCACGGACGAAGCTTCGGTCGTCGCCGACCAGTGCAAATTCGCGTCTCGTTGTCCTTACGTCATGCCAGAGTGCACGGCGTCAGCACCGCCGATGCGAGTCTTGGGAGACAAGCAACTCGCGGCTTGTTTCCTCTACGCAGACAATCCAGTCGCCGACGATCCCGACATCGGACACTCGTTCGAGTATCCCAATGTCGAAACCGCGTCCGTCGCTCAGTAACGGCGATAACAACTACCGGCTACGCAGTGGACAAATCCACTCTCAGCTACCCGGTTCGACGATCTCAATGCGTTGGTTCACTTCGATGTCTTGGACTGTTTGGTTGACTCCGCTCGGCCACTGGATCTCCACGCGGTCAACCACTGAGGCGTCTCCGACGCCGAAGTGTAGGTCGATGCAGTTCATGCTCAGGAACGATGAGCTGCCTAGCACATCCTGAATCTGCGTCGTAGTTTGACCATCGCCATCCACGTCCGCAATCAATCTGACGCGGGCACCGATGCCATCTGCGTTACTGCCAGTGCCGTCAATCGATCGGCGACCCGTCAGCTTGATCGTCAACCAGTTGCCGTCGCTGGCGTTGCTGACCCAGAGAAATAGCGGGCCGCGGAAGAAGTCGATAGTGTTCTCGCCGATGAAAACTGGACCATTACTGTTGGTTCCCAACAAATCTACGGCACCGTCCCCGTTGATATCGCACTTCGCCAACCCTTTGCCGTTTTCGTGGAAGCGGGTGTCCATACGTTGCCTGTCGCGGTCGAACTCAGGACTGTTTGGATCGGTCACTCCGTAGTTCACGCCTTGGATGTCTAGCAAACGAGATTCGACCGTGATGTCCTCGAATTCGCCGGAGCCATCACCCCGCAACATTCGACCCGCACCTTTGTATTTGAGACCGTTCGGTCCCTCTCCTTTGCCGCCCATCGCACCAAGCCAGTAGAGGTCTTGGTCGCCATCATTCTCGTAATCGAAGAAGACAGTGCCAAAGCCGAAATCGTAGGCGGCCAACCCCTCGGGTTGTTCCGCGTTATCCCACTCTTTGAGGATGTTCGCAGGGTCCAGCGACTCCGGCGGGAGTGCCGCGCTCGGGGCAACGTTGGTTTGGGGTGCGACGTTCACGTAATCGCCGACCATCCCTTTCTCGGGATGTTCGATAACACCGTCGTTGCGGAGAAGGAAGTGGTAGCAGGTGCCCCAACCGTATGCATGGCTGTAGGCGCAGTCTCCTGAAGGCACAGGTGGAATCGCGTGTAATAGGAAGTGATACCCAATGTTGGTGACGAAAACGTCAAGATCTTCGTCGCTGTCGAAATCGCCGAGGGCGAAACCCATCCACGCGCCGACACTGTCGACTCCCATCGCCGACTCGACGGATCTAAAGACGACGTCATCACCATCCGAGTCGTTGCGGTAGACCTTCAGCGTGTCGCCGTCGTCGGCCAACCACAAGTCGAGATCCCCGTCCGAGTCGTGATCGAAGAACATTGACGCCAACGTTTGACCGGTTGGATCACCGATGCGGTTTCCGTTTGCGTCTAGAAGCGATGCGTCATACCCCGTCGTCATCTCGCCACTGGACGGGTCCGGCCACTCCATCGGCAAACCTTCGGGACTGAGCATCTTGATCGGCGGGCCGGTCAACCCGGCGGATTCGGTCACGTCAGTGAACGTCAAATCCCCGTTGTTGACATACAGTCGGTTATAGTGTCCGTGATGTCTCGGGTCATCGAAGCGGATGAAATCTTGGTCTAACCGGTTGCCAACGAAGACGTCGAGCCATCCGTCATTGTTGACGTCGCCACAAGCGATGCTGATCGCCGATTGGATGTTGATCGCATCACCGAAAGCGGTGTCGGTGACGTCCTCAAATCGTTCGCCTCGGAGATTGTGCAGCAGACGGTCCTTGATGTTGGCGGTGAGAGCAGCGTTGCCAATCGCAGAGCGGTAATCGAGTTCGTCGCCAATCAACCCGTATCCAGCGATATAGAGATCCTGGTAGCCGTCGTTGTCGAAGTCGCACGCGGCTACTGCGGTGCTGTTGGAGTTTGCGGCATCTGCACCCAACTCCACCGCGACCTCTTCAAAGACGTTGCCACCTTCGTTGCGGAACAGCAGGTTAGGTCCTCCTGGAGCCTCTTGAAGCTCCGAGTCCGCATTCGCTTGGGTCACATAGATGTCCATGTCGCCATCGCGATCGAAGTCGAAGAACGCCGAACCGGGGTGCCAGTTGTTGACGAAAGCGTGCCGGCCCAGCGCATCACGGGCGATGTTCGTGAACGGCATCACCGGTTCCATGTTCGGCACTTGTACCGGTTCGATCGCTGCCAGCGTCGGCAGTGGTGCGGTCGGTGATGGCGGAGGCGCGATAGTTGTCGCGTTCGCAACTGGTTCGCTGATCGTAACGATTTCGGCGGTTGGCTCAGATCCACCATCTGATTCGCAAGCGAGTGCGAGCGTTACGCCGACCAGTGCCGAGAGAATAAGCGCGATGCGTAGGTATGGCACGATTCGTTGCTCTGCTTAGTCGAAAGGCTCTTCCGGTAGACAGATGTCAATAGAGCGGGTTGCGAATGGAGGCACGCAACCCGCTCTATCGTCTGAAGGCGACGTTCAGATCGCCTTGCTACGTCACATTGCTCTTACTGGGTTGGCTCCAGATTGAGCGTGATCAGGTACCAACCGTTCCACGGCGGGTACGGCGCAACGTAAGGGTCTTCTACTCCAGGCCAGCCTGACCAGTAGTGAGTGTTGTGGACGATCACGTGCAACTCTTCGGCGATGTGAATCACCGGCATGTCGCGCAAGAAGATGTCCATCGCCTGCCGTGCCAACTCGACGTAACGCGGGTCGTCCGGCGAGTGCAACATCGCTTCCATCTCGTCGAGAATCGCGTCCATCTCGGGGTTCTCGTAGCGTCCGCCCTGCACTGCACCAGCGTAGTTTTCGCCCGGAGGGGCCGAGTTCTTTGAGTGGTAAGACTTGAAGGTGTCGTAAGGTTCGTTGATCGAACCACACTGCACCCAAACCACCTCGGTCTCACCCATTCGCAAGCGATCGCCGATCGTCGCCGGCTCGCCCTGCTTGAATACGGCGTCGAAACCGCCTTCTTGCAGTTGCTTCTCAAGGAACGGACCTTGCGGACGCATCCACGACGGTATCTCGAGTGTGATCTCGACGCGTTCGCCGTCCTTGGTCCAGAAACCTTCGGAGTCCTTCGAGTAACCCGCTGTCGTCATCCGTTGCTCGACCTTAGCCGGGTCGGGATCGTTCGGGTTGTACTCGTCAATGATGTCTTGCATCAGTGGCAGGTACTGCTTTACGCCGTAGGAGGAGATCGGGACAGTCACCGCCGGCACGCCACCGGCGTATGCGAGATCAGTAATCTCGCTTCGGTTAATGGCGTGGTTGATCGCCCAGCGTACGTCAGCACTTTGGAAGTGTTTCTTCTGGTTGTTCAGGATCAGTACGAAGTTACAACCGTCCGGTGCTCCCCAAACCGGGCCTTCAAAGTTCCAAGACCTCAATGCGGGGTTGAACTCCTTCGCCGACTCGAATGTCCGCTTAAGAAGCGGCGGGCCTGCGTCAAGCTGGTTGTTGATATACAGCTGAGACGCAACGATGTCGTCAGACACCGGGATGTACTGGATGCGCTCTACCTTTGGAGCCTCGTGGAATCCGATCTCGGATGCCCACCAGTCGTCGCGTCGGTCGTATATCTGCACCTCAGGAGTCGACAGAGCTAGTCGGAATGCCCCGGTGCCCAGAGGCCAACCTTGCGACGGATCGTAGTTGTTGAACGTCGTGGGGTCTTGACCTTCCCAAACATGCTTCGGAACGATCGGAGTGTGATTCTCATGACCGTATCCAAACTGCACTTGGAAGAAGCGCGGGTCGGGTCTCGTCAGATTGATCGTCAGATTCAAGTCATCGTGAACCTCGACGTCGGAGATCTGGTCTGCCCACAGTGCGTGGCGGTTCAACTCAGCAGTGGCGATCACCATGTCGATCGTGAACTTAACGTCATGTGCCGTGAACGGCACGCCGTCTGACCACTTCGCTCCCTCACGTATCTTGACGTCGATCGCATCCAAAGAGTCGTTGTATTCGAACGACTCGCCGAGCCACGGGATGATGTTGCCCTCGTTAAGGTTCGTGTAGAAGAGGAACTCTAGAAGTCCCTTTTCCGATGCGTGCCGGGCATGAGAGTTGCCGGGCAACCACCAGTTGAAGTTCTCAACGTTGTCGTGTTGAGTGCGATATCCGTCGCTCCAGTGTGTAATCACCAGCGTCCGGCTGCGAGGAACCTCCCGAAGGGCACCCGGATCGGGTGTCGGCGTAACCTCTACGACCTTCTCGACTACTACCGTTTGGACGACCGTGTCACCCTGGACCGGAACTTCCCGCTCGACCTCTACGGTGACCGGGACTTCTACCTCAACCTGTTCCTGGACTACTACAGTCTGGACGACGGTTTCGGAGTCGCCACAAGCGACGATCATCGTCAATGCCAAAAGTGACGCAAACACGGCTGATACGCCGGCAGTGCGCCACGCATTAATTCGCATTCTTCGTTGACCTCCTCCTTGGGGTGCTTCAGTGCACCACTTGGCTAGGGCACTTCACGTGGCGGGAGCAACACACAACGTTGCGCAGGTTCCCCGCGCGCATGAAATCATCTCGCGACGCAGTTAACTTATCCGAAATCGGATTAGATGTCAACTATCTCTAGGGGACGCAAGCCAAGTCAACCGTTAATCGTCCCATGCCGTTGATCTCTTCTGTAGATGCCCGATCTCGGTGATTATTGACAATCGCAACTGCGCGGATTAGGGTAAACGCACGCTGATAGTTGCGCGTGCTACCACCGACAGGGAGAAGGAATGACTATAGATTACGCGGTGCGCCGCATCGGTCTATTCTTCATCTCCGTACTTGTCGGCGTAACCATCGTATTCATGCTGACGCGTTTGGCACCCGGCGATCCGATCGAAGCAAAGATTGTCGCACTAGAGGCGCAAGCCGGCGGCACTCTCGGCGACATCAGTGAGATCATCGAAATCTATCGCAAGCGATTCCAACTCGATCAACCTCTCTATCTGCAATACCTCACCTATCTGGGAAACATCGCACGCGGCGATCTAGGCCAGTCGCTCGCGTATTATCCCGACCGAGTAGGCGACCGGATGATGCGGGCGATGCCGTACTCGCTTGGATTGATCGGGGTGACGACCGTACTGGCGGCAGGCATCGGCATGCTGTTCGGTGCCTTGATCGTTTGGCGCAAATCATGGTTGCTGCTGCGCGCCTTCCTGCCGGTGTTGATGATTACCGCTGCCGTGCCATTCTTCCTATTCGGTTTGATATTGCAGTTCGTATTCGCCATCTATCAGAAGTGGTTGCCGCCCAGCCACGCCGTCGATTTCGGCTTCATCTTGGGTTGGAACTTTGAATCACTAGTTCAACTCGTCAAACACGCAACCTTGCCGTCAATGGCAATCATCATCGGGGGCGTTGCCCTTTGGGGATTGGGTACGCGCGCTTTGATGGTGAATACCGCCGGTGAGGACTACATGTTGCTCGGCGAGGCGAAGGGACTACGAGACCGCAGGCTCTTCTTTAACTACGCCATCCGGAACATCTTGTTGCCTCAAACCACCGCCTTCTCGCTGGCGTTGGCGGCGGTGGTATCCGGGCAGGTTCTAGTGGAGATCGTGTTTAGCTACCCGGGTCTCGGTTGGCACCTGCGCGACGCCATCGGCTCAAGCGACTACTTCGTCATCCAAGGCATAACGCTAATCATCATCATCGCGATCGCTTCGGCACTCTTGATCATGGACTTGCTCTACCCGATCATCGACCCCCGAATCTCCTATCGAAGACGCTAACGCCATGGAGCCAAGCGAAGCAGTAACCGCGACGCCGTTCGAAACTGCGTCCGAGCCAGCTCGGCAACGAACTCGACTTGCCGTTCTCAGAGCAAGACTGAACGGCAAACTCATCGTAGGCCTGACGATGATTCTGATAGTCGTGCTCTTCGGTTACGTCGGTCCGCTCTTCGTCGATCTCGAAAACGCCAAGGTGGCATCGGTGCGGCCAGATCTATCCCCCAACGCCGATCACTGGCTCGGTACGCAAGTCGAAGGACGTGACATGTTGGCGTGGTTGATTGCGTCGACGCCACAGACTTTGCGGGTTGGATTCATCGCAGGTGCACTAGGAGTCCTAGCCGGCGCATGTATCGGCTTCATTGCCGGATACTACGGAGGATTCGTCGACGCCATCCTGCGCAACTTCACCGACATCATGTTGGCAGTGCCGGGACTTCTCGTTTTGGTGGTACTGGCTTCGCTTGTCGACGTCTTAACGTTGGAGCAGATGTCGGGCGTTATCGCCGCATTCGCTTGGATGCCGGGTGCTCGAATTGTCCGCGCACAAGTCTTGACCTTGCGGGAACGCCAATACATCGAGATCGCCAAGATGTCAGGCGAGAAGGGACTCTACATCGTCTTCTTCGAGCTGATGCCGAACATGATGCCCTATCTGCTGGCGGCTTTCGTTGCGTCCGTCATCGCATCTGTGGGGTCTGCAATCGCGCTCTTCTTCCTCGGACTCGGTCCAGTTTCGCTGAACACACTCGGAAGCATCCTTTATTGGGCGCAGTCGTATCAAGCTGTCGTCATCGGATACTGGTGGTGGTGGGGGCCGCCGGTCGTCATCCTCATCATCCTGTTTTCGGGACTCTTCATCGCCTCGATGGGTCTCGATGAATGGGCCAACCCCCGGCTACGCGAGCAATCGTAAGACTCCTTCAACGGCAAAGCTGATGCGAATCGGCAGCCGTTAAGGTCGCTATGCCATTTGCGCTAACCTAGCATCCACGCTGTCTCGGCGCCGCGCCGCATATCGCTCCTGAGGATGAACCGATGAAGATCACGGAGATAAAGCTCTCGATTTTCGAGTTGCCGACGCAGACGCCGTTCTTCAACCTCGAGTTGCAGCCTTTGGGCGATCGTCAGGTGTGGAGGTCACGTAACGTCTCTCCGCATCCAACCGAATACCATGTGCTGCACGTCTTGACTGATGCCGACATTGAAGGCGTCTCAACCGTCGGCGACGCCCGATACACGACGATGCGCCACGTCGACCTCGAGTACTTGAGGCACTTAACTATCGGGGAAGATCCACTCGACCGCAAGCGACTGAACTCGAAGTTGAAAGCGGCGACCAGACACGTCTTCACGATGCCCGGATGGTTCGGAGCGTTCGATAACTGCCTGTGGGACATCGCTGGCAAAGCTGCGAACCAACCCGTCTTCGAGATGATTGGTGCGGCACGTTCGTCGGCTCCCGCGTATTACAACTACCGCGGCGGTGGCACCCTCGAATCTGCTGTTGAGGATATCGATAGAGCCTTGTCCATGGGCTTCACCGCAATCAAGGACCACCTGTCATGGCCAATAGCGAAGAACATCGACTGGTTTGGCAAGGTGCGTCAGGCATGTGGTGACGAAGTCGACATCATGCATGACGCGGCCGGTGCGAAATACGACCTCGCCGATGCCATCCAAGCTGGCAAATCCCTCGAGGAGCATAGCTATCGATGGTTCGAAGAAGCCATTCCCGACCGAGATTTCAACGACTTGAGAACGCTATGCGATGCATTGGATGTCCCGGTGATGGCGTTGGAGACGATGATGCACGAGCCTGAGATCTCCAAGACTTGGCTCGAGCAAGCTGCTTGCGACTTGGTTAGAGCCAACGCGCGCCATGGCACGACGTCTTTGTTGGATCAAGCACAGCACGCCGCTGCGCATGGAACGAACGTCGAGTTGAACGGTCCGGGTGGACTGTTCGGTTTGATTCACACACATCTAGTCTGCGCCATCCCAAATACCTCCTACTACGAATACTTCCCTGGCGGAACACGCGACGAACTAGGTCGAGAGATTGGTCTGCTTAACCCACCGTTGCCAGCTCAAGGCATGATGACGCCACCCAACCGTCCGGGTTGGGGTGCCGTATGGGATTGGGATTACTTTCGGGGCGTGCGAGTGGCAGAGTTGTGATTGCGGATACCGCCATATGTTCAACCCGCAGAAGCTCTAGTGCCTTACGAATTTCGTAACGCTTACAACCCGTTCGATCTGGTATAACATTCTGCAACAATCGGCGGTGGCGATTAAGCGCGAAGTTTCGAACAACGATTCGTTCGCGTTGAAACCTTGTCATCGTTGAACAGAACCCATAACAGGAGGGAACAATGTCCAATTGGGTGGAGAGGATCGCGAAGGGCAGAAGCTTCAGCGTAACTCTCGCTTTGGTGGCAAGCGTATTAGCCTTCGCCATCGCGTGTGGTGAAACAGTTGTGCAGACTGTTGTCGTCGAGAAGCAAGTCGAGGTCCCGGTAGTACAGACGGTCGTCGTTGAGAAACAGGTCGAAGTGCCCGTCGTGCAAACGGTCATCGTAGAGGTGGATGCGGATACGCCTGAAGACGTGGTCACCGGCGATCCGCAAGGCACGCTGATCATCGCCGAAGGCGGCGTGGGTGTACCGGTTGGCTACCCCGAGCAATGTGTCCCCGGATGCGGTAACCAGAAGTTCCGCATGGGCGCATATGAGACGCTGCTCTTCCTCGACTCGAGTGCCAACGCCATCCCAAGGTTGGCCACGGCTTGGACCGTCGCCGACGATCAGTCATGGGTCGACTTCGAGATCCGATCTGGTGTCGAGTTCCACGACGGATACGGCGAGATGACCGCCGAAGACGTTGCATGGAGCTTCAACAACGCCAATCCGAATACCAACCCAGACTCCCGGCACGACCAAGCAGGTGACTTCCGGGCCATGGCGAAGGAGTTCGAGGTCATCGACCCGAGCAAAGTTCGCATGCACGTCAACCAGTGGGAAGTTGGCGTACTCCGCCGCAACCTCAGCCCCTACTGGCAGAGCATGGGTGTCCACAGCAAGAAGCTGTTTGACGAAGTCGGGCCCGACGGAATGGTCGACGTATTCGTCGGAACCGGTCCCTTTGTCTACGAGACGTGGTCTTCGGATGATCGTGCGGTCCTAAACGCGTTGAGTTCGCATTGGCGCAAAGTGCCGGAGATGGCCCGCGTCGAGATCCTCGCCGTGCCTGAAGCCGCAGTCCGCAAGACGATGCTCGAGACTGGGCAAGCCCACGCCGCAAACATCTCTTTGAAGGACGTTCCAGACCTGGTAGAGCAAGGTTTCATCGCGCAGCCCACGGCGGCACGCATGAACGGTCTCTACTTCGGCGGCAACTTCTGGCAGGACAAGCACTACCTGGAAGGATGGGACCTCGAGCGCACTGGTTACGACACATCCCTACCTTGGGTCGGTGAGTACGGCAATGATGAATCGATGGAATCGGCATTAAAGGTTCGCCAAGCAATGGCGTTCACCGTCGACCGCGAGGGCATCAACGACGCCATCCTTAACGGCCTCGGGTATCCGAACCACCTGACCAACCTGTCAGTCAACTCCGACACTTGGGCAGAAAATGCCGAAACTCACGGTTGGGCTTACGGCTTCGACCGCGATATGGCTCAGCAGCTGATGAGCGAGGCTGGATGGGGCGATGGATTCGAGGTCACCGTCTGGACCGGTGCTGGTACGCACCAGGAGATCGTCGAAGCGATCGCTGCCGAATGGCTGGCAACCCTTGGAATCAGCGTCAGTCTCGACTTGTCGCCATATTCCGAGCACCGACCGAACTTGGTCAACCTGTCGTTCAACCAGATCCAATACCGGACCTGTGGCGACAGCTTCTCGGCGTTGAGCGTCGACCTGCCAAAGTCGAACGAATCAACGTCGCACAAGTTTGGAGGCACGATCTGCGCCTCGAGCATCTTGCCGCGTTGGGATGAGATCTTCGACCAGATGACGAAGGAACTCGATCGACGCAAGCGGATTGAGTTGGCGATTGAGCACTTCGACTACTCACGCGAAGTTGCGATCAACGTCGGTGTCAACGAACAACCAGCGTTTAACACTTACGACGGAAGCAACATAATCGACTGGCCGATACCGCCGCAGATGTGCATCGGTGGATGCACGTGGTTCAACCTCGAAGAGGTTGAGTGGCAACCGTAAACGGTCAAGAATGAACTGGGACGCAGGTCGCCGCAGCGCGATCTGTGTCCCAGATTGGCTATCGGCCGCATCAGGTTTAAGCCGCCTGTGTGCCGGTAGCCAACGCGTTTTCGTAGTTCCTGCTGATGCGCAACTTCCTAGCACGCCGCGTCGTTTACGCGATAATCGCCATCCTCGGAGCCACCTTGGTCATCTTTGGACTGTCGCGGCTATCCGGGGACCCGCTGGATCTGTTCTTGGATGAGTACGGCGGTGCACTCGCCGAAGAGACGCGTGAGAGGCTCAGGGCCGAGCTCGCGCTCGACCAAAACGTCGCAGTCCAGTACGCGATCTGGGTCGGACGATATGCCCGGGGCGAATTCGGCGAAAGTCTTCTCCACCAGCGTCCGGTTTTGACCGTAGTTCAGGAGCGTTTCTGGGCATCGATACAACTCGGAATTCTCGGTTGGACCTTCGGCACGCTGTTGGGTGTGCCGTTAGGCATCGTATCTGCCGTACAACGCGGACGCCTTATGGATTACGTCGCTCGCGGCATCGCACTCGTCGGGCAAGCGGCACCGGTGTTTTGGGTCGGAATCATGGCGATTCTCATCTTCTCCGGTGAGTTGGAATGGTTGCCGTCCGGCACCCGAGGCGACGGATTCTCGATACCGCACTACGTTCTGCCGTCAATCGTCCTCGGATGGTTGCCGGCTGCCGCCTATCTGCGCTTGACCCGTTCGTCGATGCTCGAAGTGCTGGAGTCCGAGTACGTAAAATTCGCCCGGGCCAAAGGCGTCGACTACAAACGCGTCATTTGGAAGCACGCATTCCGCAACGCGTTGATACCCCCGTTGACGCTTTCCGGCTTGATACTCATCGGCTTCATCAACGGCACTACGGTGATTGAAACGGTCTTTTCCTGGCCAGGTCTAGGAAGGGTCGCTGTCCAAGCGGTGCAGGGAAACGACTTCCCGTTGATCTCGGCAATCACGTTTTTGACCGTGGTTCTTTACGTGGTAGTCGTGCTAGCCATGGACGTGCTTTACGCCATCTTGGACCCGCGCATCAGATACGGATAACCACCTGACGATGACTACGGAGACGAGAACCAGCGCAACGTCAAACGCCGCCGCATCACCGCGAACGGTTAGCCGACTATCGTCGTTGGGTTGGCTGGGATACGGTTTCTACGTCGTGCGCAGGTGGCCGATCATCCCTGCCTTCATCATCGCTCTGCTCGTCGTAAGTGCCCTATTCGCTGACTTCATCGCACCGTCAGATCCATATGTGAACAACCTCTCCGATCGGAACACCGCACCGTTCGCTACCGGCAAATCCGGGCAGTTCTACATCCTCGGGAGCGATTTCATCGGGCGCGACCTACTGAGTCGAATTATTCACGGTGCCCGAATATCGGCAATGGTCGTTGTCATCTCGGTAACGGTAGGAATGACCGTCGGCACGACAACAGGATTACTCGCCGGATACTTCGGTCGCCATGTCGACGAAGTGATAATGCGGATTGTCGACGTCTGGGCGTCGCTGCCTTTCATCATGTTCGCACTGGTTGTAGTGAGCATCTTCGGACAGGATATTCGCATATTGATCGGGCTTCTCGCATTACTGTCGTGGCCGGGGGCCGTCAGGTTGGTACGCGCACAGACATTGAGCTTGCGCGAGTCGGACTACGTTCAGTTTTCTAGGGTTGCCGGGGCGTCGTCGTTCCACATCCTCTGGAAGCACATTCTCCCAGGCGTGATGAACATCGTCGTCGTCAGTGCCACACTTGGGGTCGGCGGCATCATTCTGACAGAAGCGACGTTGAGCTACCTCGCCGTTGGCATCCCGCCTCCCACGCCAGCTTGGGGCGCGATGGTTGCCAGCGGACGCGAATACATCGGCGACGCTTGGTGGCTGTCGGCTATCCCAGGGATGGCCATCTTCCTCGTCGTGATGGCCGGTAACTTCCTCGGCGATTGGATGCGCGACCGCTTCGATCCGAACCTGCGCCAGCTCGACTAATAACGACGGCTTAGTCGAGATAGTCCATCTCGGGACGGAGGTCCCAACGGAGCGACTCGGGAGGGTCGACGTTTTTCGCCCACTGCTCCATCAACTCCTGTTCGCGACGGAGAATCTGCATGCGTTCGCGTACGTTTTCGGGATTCCATCCGTCGAGCACGCGGTGCGTCATCTCATCCCGCATCGCCTTGCACGAAGGGTCACCAGCTCGATCGTCGAGCTCTTGCGGATCTTCGACGAGATTGAAGAGTTGCGGCTCAAAGCCGTTGTAGTAGTTGAGCTTCCAGTCGCCCATTCGCACCATTCGGTTTTGGACGCCTCCAGGTCGCGCATGAACATCGGCACCACCCAAGTTCGCCGAAGTGCCGGAGCCGACTGACGAGTCGTTCATGCAATACTCGCTGAACACCGCGTCCTTCCACTCGGTATTCTCGGGATTGTTCGCCAACTCGATGACACTCATGCCGTGAGACCGCGGCAGCGGTTGCGCACCGGCCGCATCAAGCATCGTTGCCGCGAGATCGAACTGATCAATTGGCGTGTCGATGACGCTACCGGACTTAATGCGTTCGGGCCAATAGACGATCGCCGGGACAAGTGCCGAATCTTCGTAGAACGTCTGCTTCCACCAAAGGCCGTGCTCGCCCACCTGTTCACCGTGGTCCGAGCTGTAGATGATGATCGTATTCTCCATGAACCCATTCGACTCGAGTGCCCCGAGTATCTGGCCGATGAGTTGATCAGTCCGGTCGCACAATGCCCAATAGGCGATTCGAGACCGCATCATCTCTTCTTCAGAGACCTCAACGATCCCGGTACGTTCGCGCCACCATCGGATGTACGGATGGCACTCGGAGATCGGTTCGGCCGGGACCTTGGGCATCCCAACGCGTCCCTCGTACTTGTCGTAGTCGGCGGCACGGGCAACGAACGGTTGGTGCGGCAACATCAAGCCGATCGAAAGGCACAGCGGTTCGTCATCCATGCCAGAACGTTTGGTAATCCCTTTGTTGTTGATGTAGTCGACGGCTGACTGAGTGACGTATTCGTCATGTACCTCGTATGCGCTCTGCCCTCTCCCTGATGCGACGAGACTGACCCGCGCCGGACCGGCGGTACCGTGCAACTCACCATGGTCTACCGGATTTGGACTGCCCGGATAGTTGGGACTGTGATCCCCGACGTAACGGCGCGAGAAGCCGTGAAGCTGGTCCATCCCATTGAAGTGCATCCTACCGATCTGGACGGGATCGTATCCGGCAGCACCTAGCGAGTGCGCGTAGGTCGGCAACGCGGAACTCAATATCTGATCGTTGGTCCAAACCTCGGTTTCGTGAGGATAGCGTCCCGTAATGAAGGACGTCCGAGACGGAACGCAGATCGGCGAACCGCAATATGCGGCGGTGAATATCGCACCGTCTGCGGCCAATCGGTCGAGATTTGGCGTGTCGACGATGTCATCGCCGTAAGCACCGATCACCCTTGGATTGTGTTGGTCAGATTGAATGTAGACGATATTAGGTCTTGTACTCTCGGTCATTCTCGTCCTCATGTCATGCACTGGCGGCAACCTGAATTCGCGCCTTTGGCATCTCGTCATAGAGGTAACAACTGGCGACCCGCTCTTCGTCGATTTGGAACGCCGTTGGGTGTTCTGAGTGGCACACGTCCATCACCTGCGGACAGCGGTCAGCAAACTTGCATCCCGTCGTCTCACCGGTTTCGTCGATGGAGAGGAGATTCTCGGCACCGCGCTCCCACACCCGGTCAGCGCGCATCTGTGGTATCGATTCGACGAGGAGTTGAGTGTATGGGTGCTTCGGATCGCGTATGACGCGTTCGACGCTTCCCTGCTCGACCACCGACCCCTGGTACATCACCAAGATTTCGTCGCAGATCTGATACGCGGTCGTCAGGTCGTGAGTAACGTAGACGACCGAGATGCCAAGGTCACGATTCAACGAGCGAATCGTCTCGAGAATCGTGGCTCTCAATGACGCGTCGACCATCGACACCGGTTCGTCGGCGAGGATGATGCGAGGTTTGAGCAGTAGTGCCCTCGCCACCATCATGCGTTGGCGTTGACCGCCGCTCAGTTGATGCGGATAGCGTCCCAACATCTCGTCGGGCCTCAATCCGACCGTTTCAAGCGCGTCGCGGATAATCTGGATCCGCTCTTCCCGGGAGTTCGCCAATCCGAACTTTTCAATGGCGACGTGCAGCAGGTGGTCCGCTTTGTAGAACGGGTTGTACACCTCAAACGGATCTTGGAATATCGGTTGGACCTCGCGCCTGAAATCGCGTCGGGCGTTGCCCGACATCTGAGAGACATCCTGACCTTCGTACAGCACCTCGCCAACAGTCGGTTTGATCACGCCCAAAAGCAATCTTGACAACGTCGTCTTGCCGCTGCCGCTCTCGCCGGCGACCGCCGTGATTGTTGGACGGTCAGACGTGATGGCGAACGAAACGTCCTCAACCGCCACGGTCGGTTTGGATCGACTGAACAATCCGCCCCCGAAGACTTTGGTAACGTCGCGAAGTTCGAGGAGGTTAGGCATGTTTCTCCTCGTGGACGGGAACTTCATCATCGAAGAGGTGGCAAGCTGCCAAGCGATTGTCGGTAATCTCGATCTGGCGCGGCTCGATCTCCGTACACGGAGCCTGTGCCATCGGGCAACGCGGAGCGAAGACACACCCGGGCGGAAGATTCACCAAAGGCGGCGGGATCCCTGGTATTCCCTCTAAGCGTTCGCGCCGACCATCTAGATCCGGCACGCTGTTGATTAGGAGGCGCGTGTACGGATGTTTCGGTTCTTCGATTATCTCCGCAGCGGTCCCGATGTCTACCAACTTCCCGGCGTACATCACGCCGATGCGATCGGCGAACTGTGCGACCAATCCCATATCGTGTCCGATGAGAATAACCGCGGCACCGGTTTCCCGCTGCACTCTGCTCAGCGTCGTCATCACCTGACGCTGCACGACTACGTCGAGCGCACTCGTCGGTTCGTCGGCCACTATCACCTTCGGGTTCATGCTTGTCGCAGTGGCGATCGAGACGCGCTGTTTCATGCCGCCACTCAACTCGTGCGGATACATACGCGCAACCTGCTCAGATAGTCCGACACGTTGGAGGAGGAATCTAACGTGCTCCTGCAACCGCCCGCGCGTGTCCTTGATACCGTGATCGACCAGACCGTCGATTATCTGGTCCTGAATCGAGATGACGGGATTGAGTGCGTTCATCGCCGATTGAGTCACTAACGCAATGTCGGCGAGCCGCGCAAGTCGCATCTCTTCTTCGCCGAGAGGGACCAAGTCGGTGCCGTCGAGAATCGCTTGGCCGCCGGCAATGTACCCGGGCGGTTTCGTCAATCGCATCAATGCCATGCCGAGCGTCGTCTTGCCGCATCCCGATTCCCCGACCAGGGCGAGACGTTCTCCCGGTTGCAGCGTGAAACTAACACCGTCAACCGCTTTGACTATTCCTGCTTCGGAGTCGTAGAAGACTTGCAGGTCGCGGACTTCGATTGCCGGCAATCTCGATGGGGATGATCCGCTCGATTGCTGCAACTCCTCAACAGAAGTTGGATTCCGTATCGTCTCACTCTCCGCGGAGATCGTGCCCGTCGCGGTCATCTACACACGCCTCCGCAACCTCGGATTCGCCCATTCGTCCATTCCGCGAGAGAGTAGGAACAAGCCGACGAACAGTACGACGATCACGATGATAGGAGGTGCCCACCACCACCACCATCCGTTGATCAAAGACGCGTACCAGATGTTGTGGTAGATCATCATCCCGAGAGTGTTGGACGAAAAGTCGCCGAGACCGAGTACCTCCAAACCCACGGATGCCAGTATGGCTGACGAAACGGCGAGTACGAAGTTTGCGACGATGAAGGGCATCAAGTTGGGAATCAACTCGCGGATGATCACCTCTGGTCCGCTCATCCCGGACAATCTTGCCATTTCCACATAGGAACGTTGCTTCAGAACTAGCACTTGGGAGCGGATGACGCGCGTCGGGCCGAGCCACGAAAGCATGGCGATTATGAGCGACAGCTGTATGAAGCTCATCTCACCACCGCCCGCATCCTGCCAAGCGATGGCGATGATGATGAGGATCAGGATGCCCGGAATCGTCTGCAGCGTATCGACGATGAAGCGTATTGCCGCGTCAATCACTCCGCCGTAATACCCGGCAACGAATGCAAACAACGTCCCAGTAATCGTGCCGATCGAACCGGCAATTAGGCCGATCAAGATCGTCTGCGGGATCCCCTCCGAAAACGACGCAAGGATGTCCTTGCCAAGTCGATCAGTACCGAGCAAGTGCTGACGCGGTTCACCGTCGTACGAGAAGCACTGCAGCCGCGCATTCTCGGACGTGTAACACGGATGCGGATCCTCGAAGGACGGTCGATTGTTGGGCGGCGCGAAAGCGAGGTCTTTCGCATCTTCGGGACTGGTGAGGATGGTGCCAAACACCCAAAATGAAATCAACAACATCAGCAGTACGACACCGCCGATGATCGACGGATTCCTCTGGGTATAACGGGCGAAAGATTGAGCCCGTTTGCCCCAACTCTCCGCCGGAATTGGTGCCACTATTGCTTCTGAAGTTGCCAACTAATCCAATTACCGTTTATGCCGGGTTGTAGTTGATGCGAGGGTCGAGCAACGGATATACGAGGTCGATGATCAGCATCGCAATGGCGATGGCGACGACGATGATGAACACTAGACCCTGGATTACGAAGTAGTCGAACCCTGAGATGGCGTCGTAAAGCACCAAACCGACCCCCGGGTACGAGAAGATGCGCTCGACGAGGATGGCACCAGAAACGACGTGCGGCAGCGTTAGCGCGAGTGCCGTCGTCTGCGGCAATACCGCGTTGCGTACCGCGTAACGGAAGAAAATGCGCACTCGACGCAATCCCTTCGCCTCCGCTTGCAACATGTAGTCCTCGCCCTGCATCGTAATCATCATCGAGCGCATGCCGAGAGCCCAGAATCCCACGGATGCTAGGATGATCGAAAGTGCCGGCAGCATCGAGTGGCGGATAACGTCGCCCCAAAATGTGAGGTCGGACCAATCCGGCAACACCGTAGAACTGAAACCACCTTGCAACGGCAACAGTTTCAACTCGAATGCGAAGACGAACACTAGCAGCAATCCGAGCAGATAGTACGGCACCGCCGCCATCAGGAAGAACGGCGGGAAGATTATCTCGAATGCCGCGCGGGGACCGTATTGCCAGGCTAGCAGCGCACCACCCAACGTACCGAACGTGAACGCTAAAAGCGTCGACGTGACTAGCAGTCCGATAGACCACGGCATCGCGGATCGGATTAACTCCGCAACTCTAGTCGGATAAAGGGTTATCGAAAATCCCAGATCGAGACTCGCAATCTGGGATAGGTAGTTCAGATATTGAACTAGAACCGGGCGGTTCAGACCAAACTTCTCGTTGTACGTGGCAACCAGCTTTTCGTAGTCTTCGACGCGGGTCGCGACACCTTCGGTGGCGAGAATCTCGAGCTTGGTAGCAATCGGGTCCTGCCCAGTGAAGCGGGGCAAGAAGAAGTTCAGCGAAGTGGCGACGAAGATGACGGCGACGAACATCCCCAGTCGCCTTGCCAAGTAATCGAATGTCATTTCGAGTTCACGCGACAGCGTCGGACAGCCCACGCGAAGACTGTCCCATTTTGACCGCTCTGATGAGCGCGATCAAGGTTGGCACCGGAGCCCGCGACAACGGTTAAATCGTCGCGGGCACCGATGCAACTCCGGAAAAGCCTTAGTTGGCGTTCGTCGGTTGTAGCTTGCTCAGGATGTACGGGAACCCCGTGTGCGGGTGGATGCCATTCATGTACGGCTCGTACCCCGGAGCATCAGCTGGCCAACCAGTCCAGTAGTGCTCGTTTCGAGTTACTCGGTTGAAGAACTCGAAGATCGGAATGTCCGGAAGATCCGTTAACCAGATCCTGAGGGCATCCTCGGTGAGGTCAAGCACCTTTTCGATGTCTGGCTCCTGTGCCATCGAATCGACGATCGAGTCGAACTCGGGGTTCGAGTACGACCAACGGTTGGCACCCGAATCTGTGGTGTACGCCAGCAACGTCCGATAGATGTCACCTGACTGAGAACCATTGTGTCCGACCAAGGTGCATTCATAGTCGCCACCCTTGCCGTTTCTCGACCAGACGTCGGGCGGTTGTGCCCACGAAGACTCGATGCCGTGCTGCTCGAGCACAGCCGCGAGAACAGGACCGAGGTCGGTGAAGTGTCCCGAGCCGATGATGTTGCACTTGATCGTCTCGCCATCCTTCTCCCAATACCCGTCAGAGTTCTTGGAGTATCCGGCACCTTCGAGCAACGCGTCACCATCGTCCTTGCTGTACACGCCGAGTTCGAACTCTTCAGCGAGCGGCTCCATCGCCTCGTTTATGTGCTCAAGACCCTTGTACTGCGGCCACGGCCACTTGTTGACGCGACCTTTGTTCAGATACGCCTGAGCGTTTACGCGGTCACGATCAATGTACTTGCTGATCGCCTGACGGACCTCGACTGTGTCGAGGTGCGGTTGCAGGTTATTCAGGTGGAGCGAAATCGGCCACCACGAAACCATGCCCCATTCGCCCTCAGGGTCGCGACCGGTGTAGGTAGTAGTCGCCGGGTTTTCCCGCAAGATCGTCTCCACCGTGTCGACGCGCAGGTCGTGTGTCTCGTCAATCTCGTTGTTGATCATCGCCTGAGCGAGACCGGTGTCGTCTGCGATGTTGTAGAGAACGTATCGCTCGACCTCCGGAAGTGGATGGAAGTCGGTGGCGCATGCCCACCAGTCGTCGCAATCGCGAACCCGATCGAGAACTCGTCGGAATTGGTCAGAGTAGGAAAGGCGCCACGGACCCGTTGTTACGGGACCGGCACCGTCGTTGTAAGCATCGTACTCAGCCCAGTCGACCTGGCTCCACACGTGCTCCGGCACTATGTAAGTCCCCGAGTCGCCTTTGTAGACGACCACTTCGGCGTGGAAACGCGGAGACGGGAAGTTGAAGTGAAGCTTGACCGTCAGATCGTCTACGATCTCCGCTTCCCTAACGAACGTCTGGAACACACCACCGCCGCGGACTTCGCCGCCGAGCTCGGCCAGAGTGTTGAACGTGTAAGCAACGTCTTCAGCGTTGAATGGCTCGCCATCGCTCCAGTAGACACCGTCGCGCAGCGTGTATGTCAACTCGGTAGCGTCGTCGTTGTACTCTCCGCTTGTCGCTAACCAGTCGTAGGTGTTGCCATTGAGGCTGTCGGAGTAGAAGAGGGGTTCGTGGAAGAAGGCGACGCCCTTCTGGTGCGTGCCACCGATTGCGTACGGACTCCACATTCGCAGCGCGATGCCGCCACCGAAGCGCGTTCCCGTAACCATCGTACGGTTACGCGGAATACTCGCAACGACCTCAACCTCGCGTTCAACTACCTTCTCAACCTCGACGGTCTGGACGACCTGTTTCTCAACCTCGACGACCTTCTCGACCTCGACCTCAACGGTTTGAATGACCGTCTCGCCTTCGACAATCTTTTCTACCTCGACGGTTTGGACGACAGGGACTTCAACGACCCTCTCGACCGGGACTTCGACGGTTTGAATGACCGTCTCGGTGCCGCCACAAGCGATGGCGAAGGAGATCGCGGCGAGGAGTGGCAGAAGCAAGACACTGCCCCAGACTCGCTTTGAACTATTCATTTAGTGAACACCTCCAACAATTGGTTGGTAATCACGATCGTTGCGCAACGGAAGAATCCGCAGATACGCAACCACCTCTACGCACGAAAAGCGCAGTCCCTAAACCTAACACCGCTTCGTGCAATCGTCAATTGGCGACCGCAACGACCATGCAATCCTTGATGCTGTTGCTCGATCCTCTTCGGGATTAACCGGCAGTGAGTATCAGTGATCCGCACGTTGAAGAATCGACTACTGGTGGTGCCTGTGCAACCGAACAGCATGCCAAGTTCGTAAAGGTCTAACGACCGTTGTTTTACGCTGAAGAATCGTCGGAGATAGACCAACTTTGGTCCTCCGACACGGAAATACTGCATGCCAAATCACCGCATTTCGAACCTTTCTGATCGCTTACAAACCGTAGGACGACGCGCCTCATTCACAGTCGTTGCGTGCGCGGCGATTCTGGCTTCGGCTGTTGCATGCACCGCAGAAGAACCGACGGCGGCTCCAGAGCCGACCTCGACCCCGGTACCGAGCCTTGCAACGCAACCGGCTTCCCAATCCGGATCTGGCGCGAGCATCGAAGAGATGATGGCAGAGCCGGTGATGCCGTTCACCAACATCGCTCCCCTCGTTCTGCGCGAGGAGGACGAAAATGGCGAAATCATCGAACACTGGATGATCGAGAATCGCCATCCCGGCGTCGCCATCTTCGATTTCGATCGCGACGGAGATCTGGACTTTTACGTCACTTCGGCCGAATCGGAGGCTCTGCTGCCAGATACGACGGGCGGACCGAACAAACTCTTCCGCAACGAAGGTGACCACGTCTATACGGAGATTGCTGAAGAAGCAGGTGTCGACTTGCCGGTTGCCAACAGCACCGGCGTCGCCGCATGCGACGTCGACAACGACGGTTACCAAGACCTCTATGTCGCCTCCTACGGGCGCATCGGAGACAATCTCGACTATCGCGCCGCTCGATACTACCCCGGGCTTTCCGACATCATTCGAGATCGTTTGTTCCGAAACAACGGCGACGGAACCTTTGAAGAGATCACCGAATCGGCCCTCGGCAACGCGGCAAATATCCGATCCGCATTCAGCGTTTCATGCGGCGACGTGAATAACGACGGCTGGATTGACATCTTCGTCAGCAACCGAATCGACCAAGACTTTCTCTGGTTCAATCGCCCTGATCACCACGGTCACCACAACGTCCTCTACCTCAACAACGGCGACTTGACCTTCACCGACGTCACCGAAGAAGCGGGATTGATTTACGGCCCCATCCTGATGCGCGACCCTTTCGGCGACGACATCGGTTGGCCCGATCCCAACACCGGTGAGGTAGTCCCTGGATACAACCCGGATCTCATCGACGCATCTGGCGAACTGGTCGGCGAACCAACCGGACAGACTCTGGCGGCGATGTTCTTCGATCACGACGACGACGGCGACGTTGATCTTTGGCTCGCCGACGACGGTGCTCGCCTCAAGGTGTTTCGCAACGACTCGACGATTGATGACGTGAAGTTCACACAGGTTAGCCGCGCCATGGGCGTTGACAAGATGGGTGCCTGGATGGGCTTCGCACTCGGCGATTACGACAACGATCTGGATCTCGACATCTTCGTCACTAATATCGGATTTCACCCGTTGACGCGCGAGGCACCAGACCGACCTTCCGGAGACTGCGCGTGGGGACACCAATATGGATGGGGCACGTGCTTCCACTTCCTCTTGCGCAACGACGGTGTGCGTGAAGTGGACGGTGTCGGCAAGGTCGGCGTCTTCAACGACATCGCTGGAGCAACCTACGTCGAACCAAGTCAAGCAATGCCCCCGGAATCGCTGGACCCTACGAAAATCGACGAAGGATGGCAGGTTCCCACTGGATTGGCAGCGTATGACTTCGGTTTCGGAACCGTCTTCTTCGATTACGAAAATGACGGTGACCAAGACCTCTACTGGTTGGGTGCAATGTCAGACCGCGGCGAAGCACCTTCGGGACACCTATTCCCAGGTGCTGGGAGAATGCTCCGGGGTAACGGAGTCGGCGACTTCCAGGACGTCACCGTCGAAGCTCGCCTGCTCGACATTCTAGGCGTAGACTACTCGGTCACCGATCCCGAAAACCCGAGCTTCTCTCGAGGTGAACAACGGATCAGCCCGGCATTCCACGAGAACGGCAAAGGACTAGCTAAGGGCGACCTCAACGGCGATGGTTACGTCGATCTGATTGGCACCAACAGCAATGGGTGCCGACTGATCAGTCAGGACGAGTGCAACTGGGAACCCGGACCGTTGTTCATGTGGATGAACGGCGGTGGCGACAGCAGTTGGCTCACCGTGAGACTAATCGGCGGAATGGCTCTTGGCGACACTGGCAGCAACGCCGATGGCGTCGGAGCACGCGTATTCGTCGAGTATTCGAACCCCGATGGCTCAACCGGCAAGCAAGTCCAGGAGCTCCTCGCAAGTTCCACCTTCCTATCGATGAATAGCCTAGAGTTGACCTACGGCCTAGGAGATGCCACCCGGGTCGATGAGTTGACCATCCATTGGCCCAGTGGGTTGGTTCAAACCATTAAGGAGATCGAAGTAAATCAACGGATTGAGGTTTCCGAGGGTCAACCCATCGAATGATTCGTTCTAGTTTCAACTTCTTTGAGAGTGTGTGATGCTTCTGCCAGACCGACCGGGCAAACTGGACCCGCAACTCGAGCGTGCGATCGCCATGACGCGCGTAATCCGCTCACCTCGTCAGTCGCTATCTTCCTTTGGTGCAACAACCATCGCTTACCACGTCGTCTCACAGCCAGTTTACGAAGGCATCGCCGATGACGGCGACAAGGACACGGTAATCCGGCACGGCGTAGTTCGCGCCGAACGTCCGCGCATCGTCACCCCCGGGTACCTCGCCAAGACCGAGGGATTCGGCAAGGAAGCTTCGGAATATCTCGACTTCCTCAACAACCGCTACGGCCCAGATTCTCGGGGCCTACTCTATCGCTACAAGAACGAACCGCAGTCGACAGACACCGTCTCAGGAGAACCGAAGCAGGTGGCGCAGAAGATCCGCGACGAGATCGATCGCGACGAGAAGCCGTTTGAGACGGTTCTCTTGGGTGTGGACGAACTCTGGGACGTCTCGGTGATGAAGTTCATCTACGAGTTCACCAACGAGTCGGCGAAGACAAACTTCAGTGAACTCGACGAGCGCAAACTGTTCGAAGACGAAGGCGGCGTGCCGCGCGACGCGCGCATCCGAATCGAGGACCTGCTGCAACGAGCACAACGACGGGAGATCGACCCCTCGATCGTCCACGAAGAGTTGGTCAAGTGGGACCTATTCGAGGAGTACCAAGAACGATTCTTCCGCCTATTCCGACGAGGCGGTTAACCTTCAATGACCTCGACTCCGGTTGATGCCATTTCGTCGATCGCCGTTTGGACATCACCTGGCTTTAGCTCGACGCCCTTCACGCAATCGAGGAATACGGTCGCCTCGAAACCAAGCTTCCTCGCATCAATCGCCGTCTCCTTGACGCAGTAGTCGGTTGCGATGCCGATTATTTCGACCTTCGAGACACCGTGCCCGCGCAGGATCCCCGACAACCTCGTCGCTGATTCTTCGTCAGTATGCGGATCACGCACTGTAAACCCGGAATATCCATCCTCTCCGCCAACGCCCTTCTTGATGAACTGGGCATCAGTCAACACGTTTAGATGCGGATAGAACTCTGCACCCCAACTGTCGGCAACGCAGTGCACCGGCCAGATGCCGCCGTCCTTCGCAAAATGGGGCGTAGTCTCAGGATGCCAGTCCTGCGTGTAGACGATCAGGCATCCGGCAGCTGACGCCTGTGCTACCTTGGCGTTGATCTCTGGAATCACGCTTTCGGCGTCGGTGACATACAGATTGCCTTTGGGATCTACAAAGTCGTTTTGGACATCCACAACGATGAGGCCTGTTTCGGTGCGTGACATGGCGTCTTACCCACTGAGCAAACGGTGCGAACAACTGGTTCGAGTCTCGCATATCCTAAGTGAGCGACAGCGGGACAACCGAAAATCTGTTGCGACTAATTCAACGAAAAGCGAGTGCAAGATGACTGGTCGGTACAAAGCTGCGATTGTGGGATGCGGTGGAATCGCCAATGCCCACATGGAAGGCTATTCGATGGTGGACGACATCGAGGTCGTAGCCTGCGTGGATCCGATACCCCAAGCGCGCAAGATGTATATGGAGGATTGGGGCATTCCCAACTCTTACGCAACGCTTGAGGAGTGCGCCCACGACGCTGAACCGGACATCATCAGCGTTTGCACTTGGCACCTGCTCCACGACCCGTTAACCGTCGAAGCGGCAGGATATCCGTCAGTCAAGGCGATAATCTGCGAGAAACCGATGGCTATCGGGATGGGTCGTGCAAATCGCATGGTCGAAGCGTGCGACGCGAATGACGTCAAGTTGGTCATCAGCCACCAACGACGATTTACGCCGGGTTGGAATAAGGCTAAAGAGCTGGTTGAGAACGGTGCCATCGGAGTTCCGCTACGCGTCGACATTCGCGTAAAGGAAGGGCTCGCCAACTGGGCAACGCACTCGATCGACGGTGCGAAGTTCATTCTTGGCGATCCGAAACCCCGATGGGTCATGGGTGCCGTTCAACGAACCACCGATCGCTTCGAGCGCAACACGCCGATCGAAGACGCATGCATCGGATTGGTGATGTTCGACGACCCGTTGCAATTCTTCATCCAATCAGACCTCTGGGACAACGATTGCGACGCCGGCAAGTTTCTGATTCGCGGCACCGAAGGAATGCTCCACGTGCGTGAAACGATCCTCAAACTCTTCAACGCTGAAACCAATGGCTGGCAGGAGGTCGATTTGAATCTCGCCCAAGGCGACAAAGCGATTGGCGGCAACATGAACGGCAAGCAAGCGGCGGAGCTGGTGCGCTGGCTCGACGGCGGCCCGGAACATCGCAATGCAGGGCACGTCGCACGCGACACCGTCGAGATCATGATGGCGATGTACGAGTCCGCTCGCCAAAACAAGGTCGTCTATCTCCCCATGGAAGAGCAAGAGTACCCTCTCGAACTGATGATCGAAGAAGGATTGCTGCCAGTGGAAGAGCCGGGCCGCTACGATATCCGTGGTTTCTTGGACCGATCAAACATCGATGAGGCTCGCTACGCGCAATTGAGAGACGACGGCGTAAGCCATCACCAAATCATGCGCATTCTCCACCAAGAGATGGAGAGCAAGTCAGGCTAGTCGCAAGCTTCGCATACCTGTCAACTCAACGCGTTGACCGCCGCGCGATCGAAGCAATTCCGGCAACGCTTCTCCATGAAACCAGCTTCGTTCAACCACGAAGTGGGCCCGAAGCCGGCCTATTGACTACTCGGCATCTTCGAACTGATGTGGTGTGCGAGACGACCAATTGGCATCGATTGCAGCCAAACCTTGCCGTGCCCTTCCAGCGTCGCCAAGAATAGCCCTTCGCCTCCGGCAATCATCGATTTGAGGTTGCCTGCGCGCTGAATGTCGTACTTGATGCCATCTTGGAATGCCACGATGCATCCGCTGTCGACGCGAATGCGTTCACCGCTTAGTTCGCGTTCCACAATAGTCCCGCCAGCGGACATGAAGACGTGACCGTTGCCCTCAATCTTCTGGAGGATGAAACCCTCGCCACCAAAGAACCCGGCTCCCAGATTTCGTTGAAATGCGATCGTGATGCCAGTGTCGGGTGAACCGCAGAGAAATGCGTCGCGTTGTGCGATTACAGTCCCGCCAAGTTCATTGAGGTCGATTGAAACTATCTTCCCAGGTGCCTCCGACGAGAATGCGACAATCTGTTCAGACCGACTGCGGTTCTCGAAGTGGGTTACGAATATGCTCTCCCCTGCCAGCATCCGGGCTCCCGCATTCATGATGCTGCCCATCAGACCGCCTCCTCCACCCGATCGCTTCCCGATCTTGGAATCGAACTCGATGCCAGCTTCGAGGTACATCATCGCCCCGGCTTCACCGATTACTTCCTGCCCTGGTGCAAGCCGGATTTCGAGCATTTGCAGATCATCACCGATGATCCGGTACTCGAAGCTTGGCGTGGATTGGACCGGACTGGTCTCCGCAACATATCTCATTTGTTCACTCTCGATGTCAAAGATCGCGCTTATTCGGTTCTACATTTCTGAGCCATTGCAAAACCACAGTCCCGACTACGATCGAGTCACTGGTTGCGCCAATCGATCCATCACCATGTTGGGGAAATCTCTGCGAAATCCGGTTTGCGACAGCACTGACAATCCTTCTGAATCGAATACCGATTCACCGTTCCACTCGCCAACCGAAATGTTTCGGGAATGCAGTATCGGCGACAAGTGATCGACCAACGCGTGTAGCGCAATCTTGAGATCGGACTCAACAACGTCCGCAGTGACGATACGTCGACCTTCTGCATGCGCGACGAGCACTGGGTCACCGCCCAAAAAAACGACGTGAGTACCCGGGTTTCGGGAGACGTTCAGGAGCCTTGCATTCGTGTTCTCGGAGGTTGTGGCGAGGGCACTATCGAAGACGTATGCGGGATCCGTGGCTGAGATGACCGACGGAGTTAACTCGCCTTTGCGGTCCTGCTCCGACCTCATCGATTCGACAAATTCGGGATCGCCGAATTGTACGCCCGGCAAACCGACCACAAAGTAGCCGCGCCGAACCTGCCCTTTCAGTTCCATCAAGCTGAGTTGAGCGTAGATCGCACGCCATACCCAGCCAAGACGATCCAGTTCGATAGCCCGACGCGTGACAATGCCGTGTCGCGCCAGCAGGATTCGGGCGCGTCGCTCGTTCAGTTGATCTGCTGACAGATCCGGCCCAAGGAACGAAAAACGCGAGGTCGTCGACCATCTAACCCCAGGGGTTAGGATTCCCTGAACGTGGTGACGCCGCTCCATGAATGCCCGTCTCGAGTTCCGCCTACCTAACCGATGACGAATGCGGCGGTTTCTCGGCTCGGGCACATCGTGTTCAGGAACAGCGACAGCTTCCGCTCGGCCAATCGCCATGGCAACAGGCCAAGAATCGGCCGTAACCAGACCTGCGAGTGCGAGATCCTTCACGGTTTGCGCGAGCTGAGTCGGTGTCGCGTTCGGTATCGCCGACAGTATCGTTTGTGACGTCGCAACACCTTCTTGCGAGATGAAATCAAAGACAGCTTGGGCGTCTGGCGCGAGGTCGGTAGCTCCAGTCCGAATAGACTCCAATGTCTGCTCGGGTAGTATCGCCCTGGCTTCACCCGGTTTGACCAAAGCCAACGCACGGGTCGATCGGGCTTCCGATTCACAAAAAACCCATTGGAACTCCCCATCTCGGATTGCGGAATCCAGATGCGATGCCCGGAAGCCTACAGTTCTGGCTGGTAGTACGTGGCGGATCCATTGTTCGGGAGGCAGAGCCACGCCTTGGAGCACTTCGATGGCATCCTCGAGCTGCCTCGAGCCATCGGAATGCTCGGGTTCCCCGATCGAGGGGTTGCTCATCAATGCCAACTGGTACGTCAGCGGATCCGCAGGTTCCACCTCCGAGCGCAGAATCGAAAGTGTTCGTTGCTGAATCCTCTCAAGTGCGGAAACGTCGACCCACTCTTCGACCTCCCCGTCGGTGAAGTGGCCCTGGGCTATCACGCCGTCGTCGACCAGATTCGCCAAAACGTCGCGCAAAACCGAGTCGTCGAAACCGTACCGACGTGAAAGAGCTTCAAACGGAGTCGGGCCATTCCGACGGATGAATCTCAGCGTTACGTTTCTGGTGCTCTCGAGACTTGATGCGTCACCAATCGCGTCCCGGTATGCGGGAGCCAATGTCGACGCCACCCATCGATCGTCGAACTGTTCAAATGTGATGGACTGGACTCGTTCCTGTTGCAAGAGATTGGCAATCCAGCGACGCCACTCGTCTTGGCACCGTTCGTCAATTTCGCGGTCCGACAAATCTCCGAGTTCTTCGAGAGTTTGAGCCAACTCGGTTTCGGAACGTATGTCCATCCCCGGTGCACTGCGATTAGCGATTTCAGTAACGTCTTCGATCGCCTCTTTGCGCAGAAGTCCAGCAGCTTCGGGATTACGGAAGAGTTGGGCGAGCGCGGCGCGGTCGATATTGAGTGTCTGCAAACTGCGCTCTGCTTTTGGAGTATCCCACTCGTACATGAACTGCCCAATGAAGTCGAACTCCATCGCGCGGGCTACTGTCGATGGCACGGTCGATTCAACGTGGCGAACTCGCATATCGCCAGACTGAATCGCATCGAGGATCTCTTCCAATCCCGACATGTCCATGAAGTCTTCAAGGGCGTCGCGATAGGACTCGAGGACGATTGGGAAGTCGGGGAATGACTTCGCAATCGAGAGCAAGTCCTTCGAGCGCAACCGTTGCAACCAAAACGGCGTCCTGCGGTGCTGTCCCAGCGATGGCAACAGCATCGCGCGGTAGGCGTTCTGGCGGAACACCGCACCGAACAGTGGCGAGTCGATCATGCCGTCAAGGATGTTAGATTTGGCAACCTCAGCGGTTAAGTCCCGGATGATCTCCGGACCAAGCTCAGTATCTGATTCCGGCAATCGGAACATGAACCCGTCATCGGACACACGCGCCTCGGCATCAATCTTGAACTTGCGAGTCAGTTCCCTTGCCACCGCCACTGACCATGGCCCGTTGATGCGACCGCCGAACGGCGAATGCACGACGATTCGATGGTCGCCGATGGGATCTTGGTAGGTTTCGAACACGATGGTTTCGTGCGATGCGATATCACCTGCGTTTCGCAGCTGATCGCGGATGAAGTCGACAATCTGGCAAGCACCGGCGTAGTCAACCGGGTAGTCGTTTTGGAGCCACGCGACTACTTCGGCGGGCGTTGACTCATCGTCAACGAATGGTTCAATCCGTTTGGCAACCTCGGAACGGAATCTCGCGAGGTCTTGGGCTAGATCCAACGGACGCCACGGGAAGTCGCCGCGCCAGAATGGCAAGCGCGGCGCGGCACCTGGTGCCGGTTCGGCGACGACGCGGTCGTCCTCGATCTTGCTAATCCTCCAGATCTGACTGCCCAGCATGAATACGTCGCCCTCACCCGATTCGTAGACGAACTCTTCATCGAGTTCGCCGATACGAGTCTTGCGGTCCGGAAGCGTCACCGCAAAGGCACCGCGGTCGACGATTGCGCCTCCGTTGGCGATCGCCATCACACGCGTGCCGGGAAGGGCTTGCAGAATGCCGCGCGTCCGATCCCAATGGATGCGCGCTCGCAACGACGAAAACAGCTCACGTGGGTAGTGACCAGACACCAGGTTGACTACGTCTTCGAAGCTGCTGTACGTGAGATTGCTGTACGGGTAAGCACCCCTAACGATGCGGTATAGGTCGACAAGTTTCCAATCCTCGATTGCAACCGCAGCGACGACCTGTTGCGCAAGGACGTCGAGTGCATTCTGAGGCACCCTAATTGACTCGACACGTCGCTCTTGCATCCCTTTAGCGACGACGACCGCTTCAATTAGGTCGATTGCATGTGTGGCGTAGATCTTGCCGTGACTCGTGGCACCGACGCTGTGCCCGGCGCGTCCGACGCGTTGGAGGCCCTGCGTAACCGACTTGGGCGACTGTAGCTGAACGACAAGATCGACACTCCCGATGTCGATGCCGAGTTCCAAGGAGCTGGTCCCGACGAGTGCCGGAAGCTCGCCGGCTTTAAGGCGGCTCTCGATGTGACGACGCATCGAATCTGAGAGGCTGCCGTGGTGAGCCATGAACGGTCCGTCCTCTACGCCGGAACCGACGTGCCCACTTCCTACAGATTTGGGACTGTCCTCGCCGTCCATCCGCGCGTCGTAGGCAGCGTTAAGGCGGTCGGCAGTATTCTCGGCCTGACGTCGGCTGTTGGCGAAGATGAGCGTAGTGTCGTGCGCCTCAATGTCATCCAAGACTTGAGGAATGATTTTCGGCCAAACGGAACCGCCGTCGGTTGCGGCTAATTCTGGCATCCCCTTCACTTCGATCTCGATCGATTTCGATCCCGGGCAATCAACAATCTGAACCGGGCGAGGCTCCGCTACCACCGCTTCGGGGGCACCTTCACAACATCGGGTGGATTGACCGCCAAGCAGTTTGGCGACTTCCGATAGCGGACGTTGGGTCGCGGATAGCCCGACGCGTTGGAAGTTTGGTGCAATTTGTTCGAGTCTCTCGAGGGTGATGCTCAAGTGCACGCCGCGTTTGGTGGCACACATCGTGTGGATCTCGTCGATGATCACGGTCTTGACTGTGCTCAGTATCGATCGTGCCCGCGGTGAAGTCAGAATTAGGTAGAGCGACTCGGGAGTCGTGATCAGTATGTGCGGTGGGTTACGGACCATGCGCGCCCGTTCTGACGATGGCGTGTCACCGGTTCGAACCGCGACTTCCAACTGCGGGATGTCGATGCCGAGCTCTGACGCGGAGCGCGCGATACCCGCCATCGGCTCTTCGAGGTTGCGCTCGATGTCGTAACCCAAGGCCTTCAGAGGCGAGACATACAGCGTTCTGACGCCGCGAGTCTTGTGGAGGTCGACGTCGGAGTAGAGGTCGTCTAATGCCGAGAGGAACGCCGCGAGCGTCTTACCACTGCCGGTGGGTGAATGGATCAAGACGTTTTGTCCGCGCTTGATACACGGCCAGGCTTCGCGTTGCGGTTCGGTCGGTTGTCCGTGGCGCGCGCGAAACCAACGCGCAACGGGTGCACCAAAGAGTTGCGCCAAATCGAAGGCCACTACGAACGTTGCGACTTCACGCGGCGAAGCACGTCATTGAGTGACAGGAAGGTCGCAAGCTAACCGTCGCCTCTAACAAGGTACCTAGCTGCCGAGATTCCGAGCATCACGTACAGTGCATCGACGATTGGGAAGTAGACCAGGTGGGATGTTACCGCGTCGCCAGTCTCACTCTCCGGATTCAACGTCCAGAACCAACCCCAGTAGAAGAGCATCGTCAGCACAACCGCCAACCCGAACATGATCGACGTTCTGAATGAGTAGATCGATTCCGGACCTGCGTTCGCGGCTTCTCGACGCCGAAGGTAACTGACGATGAGTGTTATGACAACGCCAACGGCGAGGAACCAGTTCAGAATGACCCAGTACGGATATTCGGGCGAACCGTCGTGCGTCAATGGCGTAATGATGAGCAAGATGACCGCTGCGAGTGCCGTCAATCCGAGATACGCCCCGGCGATGCGTTTCAACAACTCCATCATTGTTCTCCTGAATCAATTGGTCAATCATGGGCATTTTCAGGTTAAACGCTTGCCAGCGATGCCGCAGCCAGGTGCGGCAAAATCGCAACCGACTCAGATGGCGCGTTACCAGAGCTCCATCGAGTCCAAAAACAACGATCGCAACGCCTCAGCCCCTGTCTCGCGAGGTGCTAGTTTAGTGACGCGATGCTGCGGCAGTGTGCCAGTCACGAAAGTGTCAACATCGGACTCGTCGTAACCCACGCCCGTCAATCCGTTGGGCATGTCGAGATCCTTGAGCAGCTGGACAATTTGATCGGCGAGAACTTCGCCACATTGATCGGCGTCGACACCATCCACGTCAGCACCCATCAATCTCGCCGCTTCCAGATGGCGTTGCGGATTGGCGATGGCGGTATATCGGAACACCGCTGGGGCGTTGAGGATGACTGACAAACCATGTGGAATGATGGCGTGGTCGGTTGGGTAACCTTCGGGTTGGTAATCGCGCGCGTTGCCAGCGACCGGGTAGGACATCCCGTGAGGCAAATGCACTCCGGCGGTACCGAATCCGACACCTGCCGCGGTCGCTGCAAGGCACATGTTGGCACGCGCCTCGTCGTCTTCCGGATGGCTAACGGCGCGTCGGATGTTTTGCGAGACGATCTCGATCGCCTTGGCGGCCCACACGTCGCTCATCGGATTGGAACCTTGATAGGCAGGGCGATGTGCCGGATCGATCGGTGCTTCGCGCTGATGGTATGGCAGAGCCGTGTACGACTCCAAGCCATGGCAGAGTACGTCGAACCCGCTGAATGCGGCGACGTTCGGTGGCATTGAACGCGTGTTTTCGGGATCCACCAGTCCCATCGTTGGCTTGAGTGCGCGGTTCGCGATACCTGTCTTGGCGTGCATCTCCTTCATGTCGAAGATGGCGACTCCCGAGGTTTCACTGCCGGTACCCGCCGTGGTCGGCACTGCGATGAGCGGTTTCAATGCACCCGGCACCGGGGTACCCTTGCCGATTGGTGCGTTGACGTATTCGAGAAAGTCAGCTGGGTAGGAATCGTAGAGATTGGCGGCTTTCGCCGTGTCCATCACCGATCCGCCACCAACTGCTACAAAACCGTCGAATGCGCCGTGCTGAGCAAATCTGATCGCGTCCGTAAACGAGTCATCCGTAGGCTCGATGCTGACGTTGTCGAAGACGGTAACTTCGATGTCTTCATCCTCGAGTGAAGAGATCGACACTTTGATCGCGTTGGTTTCTAGGAGAGATTGATCACTCAGCAGCATTACCCGTTTGACACCGAGGCGTTTCATCTCAAAGCCCAATTCGGCGGTTACGCCATAACCGAACTTGATGCTGGCTGCATCCATCGCGAATGCGGTTTCTAGTGCTCCGTGCATGGGCTAACTCCGCAGGTCTACTCGGTCGCCGTCATCAGGCGGAGGAAGAATGGTCGCAGGTTACAGTATGGTTCAATGTTTCTGCGCGCTGTCGCATGCGCAACTGCACCCAGCTTCACCCGCCTAATGACCGACTTTCGTCAAGAGCTGAGCGTCGATCTGTACGAGTTGACGATGGGTCAAGTCTATTGGCGACGCGGCATGTCCGATCGCGCGACCTTCAGCCTCTACTTCCGCGGTTACCCGAAGGATCGTGGTTACTACGTCGCTTGTGGCATCGATGATGCGTTGGATTTCCTCGAGAATTTCAGGTTCGACTCACGTGAAATCGATGCGCTTCACAGCGTCACTTCGCTTTCTGAATCTTTCGTCCGCGCACTAGAGAATATGCGATTTACGGGTGATGTGCGAGCCGTTCCGGACGGGACGATAGTGTTTGCCGACGAACCGGTGATTGAAGTAACTGCGCCAATCCTCGAAGCACAGATCGTCGAGACGATGTTGCTGAACATCGTGACTACGGCGTCGTTGATGGCTACTAAAGCCTCACGAGTTGTGCACGCCGCGGTAGGGCGTCCGGTCGTCGACTTCGGTGCAAGGCGGGCGC
This sequence comes from Dehalococcoidia bacterium, assembly GCA_965221625.1. Classification (GTDB taxonomy): domain Bacteria; phylum Chloroflexota; class Dehalococcoidia; order Lucifugimonadales; family Lucifugimonadaceae; genus Bin127. The sequence continues at coordinate 1,282,441 of OZ244903.1, read as the reverse complement.
ACGGTGAAGATGCCGCGATCGCTGCCGCGCGCTGGGGATACGCGGCCGGATTTGCCGGGACGAGCTTGGTCAAGGCATCGGCCAGGTACGCTGTGCCTGCGGTCGGCACGATGGCACATTCATTCGTGCAATCGTTCGAAACCGAAGCGACGGCGTTCTCCGCATACGCGGATGAGTTCCCGCGAGACTCCACGCTGCTGGTCGACACCTACGACACCATTCACGGCATTAAGTCAGCCGTGGACGTTGCGATGCAAAATCAGAAACGCGGTATGGCGTTGGATGCCATCCGGATCGACAGCGGCGATCTGGCCGCGCTTTCCAAAACCGCGCGTCAGCTACTTGACGAAGCAGGATTGACGGCAGTCCGGATCATCGTCTCCGGTGGTCTCGACGAAATGAGCATCGATCGTCTGGTGAGGGACGACGCCCCGATCGACGCCTTCGGAGTGGGCACAAGATTCGTCACCTCCGCCGACGCCCCGTACATCGACTCGGCGTACAAACTGGTTGAGTTCAACGGACGACCTGTGTTCAAGCGCAGCCCATCCAAGTATTCTTTGCCTTGGGCCAAGCAGGTCTACCGAAGGTACGAAGACGACAACATGGTGGGCGATTTATTGACCAAGGCTGATGCAAAGGTTGCCGACGAAGGCTTCACGCCATTGCTGCTATTTGCGATGACCGATGGCGAACGATTGAAGACCAGCGACGACATCGAGACTGTCCGCGAACGTGTAGCAAAGGGGCTCGCGTCGTTGCCTCGCAACCATCGTCAGTTGCGCGATCCCGACCGATATCCCGTGAAAATCGATGCGACGTTGAAGACTTAGTGAGGTATACCCTTGATTCTTGGCTTTGATGACCGAAATTGGACGCGAATCAGGAGACAACTCACATGACGCTAAAGATCGCGGCGAACCTGACGATGATGTTCAACGAGCATGACTTCATGGACCGCTTCAGCGCGGCGGCGAGTAGCGGATTCAATGGCGTCGAGTACCTGTTCCCATATGACTACCCTGCCGAGGCCATCGCAGAGCAACTCGAAACTCACGGTTTGGAGCAAGTTCTGTTCGACTTTCCGGCTGGCGATTGGGCTGCAGGCGATCGCGGCATCGCCGTGCAACCCGATCGCGTCGGCGAGTTTCAAGACGGAGTCGGTGTGGCGGTGGAATATGCCAAAACCCTTGCATGTCGGCGTCTCACATGTTTGGCGGGGATACCCGATGAAGGAACGGATCCCGAAACATCGCAACAAACGATGGTCGACAATCTGCGATTTGCTGCAGCAGCGGCCGCAGATATCGACGCCATTGTGTTGGTCGAACCTTTGAACACTAAAGACGTTGCTGGGACATTCGTCTCGACGTCGGCGCACGGAGCGGAGCTGGTTCGATTGGTCGACCTACCGAACGTCAAGTTGCAGTACGACTTCTACCACATGCAGATCATGGAGGGCGATCTAGCACCGACTTTCACAGCGTTGTTACCCATTATCGGTCACGTTCAAATCGCGGACAACCCGGGACGCAATGAACCAGGGTCCGGCGAGGTGAACTATCCGTTCGTGCTAAATCACGTCGAAACGAGTGGATACGACGGTTGGATAGGGGCGGAATACGTCCCGGCTGGTGACACCGTTGACGGTCTGGGATGGGCCGACAGATATCTGAGTTAACTGTTGGCGTTAACCGGCAACGGGTTGTTGCAGGTGCTGGGGGTAGTAGGCGGCCAACACTTCATCGACGATGCCTTCTGCATCTAGGTGCAATTGATTGCGTTGGTCGGCGGCGGTACCATGCTCGACGAATGCATCCGGCATGCCGATGCGATGCACCGAAACGTTCTCCTTGCCGGCGTCTGCCAATGCCTCAAGTACGGCTGAGCCGAATCCTCCGGCTCGTACATTTTCTTCAACCGTGACGATGCGGTTGGTCGAGTTTGCGATGCTGAGTAGGAGATCGACGTCGATCGGTTTGGCGAATATCGGGTCAACCACGCCGCACGCAATACCTGCGTTGGCCAGAGCCTTGGCGGCCTCGACGGCGACTGCGGTCGACTTTCCTAATGCGAAGATGACGACGTCGCGGCCCTCAACAATTACCTGACCGCGACCGATCGGCAACTCGCGCAGTTCGTCGTCGAGACGCGTGCCGATCGCGGCACCGCGTGCAATCCGAATCGCAAACGGGCCGTCGTGACGGTAAGCCGTGTAAATGAGGTGCTGCAACACATTCTCGTCGCGCGGTGCCGCGACCACGGCGTTGGGCAGGCAGCGAAGATAAGAAATATCGAACGCACCGTGATGCGTCTTCCCGTCTTCGCCGACGATACCGGCGCGATCCGCGACGAGCGTTACCGGTAGCCCTTGCAGACAGACGTCGTGGACGATTTGGTCGAACGCGCGTTGCATGAACGTCGAATAGATCGACACAAACGGTTTAACCCCGTTAGTCGCCATCCCGGCAGCCATGCTGACCGCGTGCTGCTCCGCAATACCGACGTCGAAGACGCGTTCCGGAAATCGCTTTTGAACGTCCGCGAGACCGGTGCCTTCCAGCATCGCGGCACTGATACCAACTACTGACTCGTCACTCTCCATGATGCCGGCCAGTGTGTCCGCAAATACCTTCGAGTAGGTCGGTGCACCGGACGAATCACCAAGCGGTGAACTAGGTTGGTGGAACTTCACCGGTTCGTCCTCCGCCGGCTCGAACCCGTGCCCTTTATGGGTAACGACGTGAACGAATGGCACCCTACCCACGACGTTTCTTGCTTGTCGTAAAGTCAGTTCGATCTGGCTGATATCGTGTCCGTCAACCGGGCCGAGGTACTCAAATCCCATCTCGTTCCAAAACATCGTTGGCATGATGAGTCCAGCGAGTCCGGTGTTGAACCGTTTCACGAGCTGATAGATGAGGTCACCCTTCGGCACACGCTTCGACAGACCCTTCATCCGATCTACCATCGCTTGATATTCCGGATGTGTAATGACTCGCTTTCGCCAATTGGTGAGGAAACCGATGTTCTCCGAAATCGACATGCCGTTGTCATTAAGCACAACGACCAAACGTCCGGGATTCATGTGGACCATGTTGTTGAGTGCTTCGAAACTAGAACCCGAGGTCATTGCTCCGTCGCCTACAACACCGATAGTCCAGGCGTCAGTGCCCGAGTTCTTCGCCGCTTGGGCGATTCCGAGTGCGACAGACAAACCTGTGCCGGCATGTCCCGCGGCGAGGGTGTCATGCGCGCTCTCGGTAGGTTCACCGAACCCCGATAATCCACCAGCCAGCCGTATTGAATCGAACGCGTCGCGCCTGCCAGTAACCAACTTATGCGCATACATCTGATTGGTCGTGTCGAAGACGATGCGGTCCGTCGGGCTCTCGAATACCCGGTGCAATGCCAAGGTGAGTTCGACCATGCCCAAATTCGACGCGAGATGTCCACCGCGCTCCGTGATCACCGATATGATGGTGTCCCGAATCTCTTGGGCGACTTGCGACGACTGTTCGACAGTCAATCCCTGAAGATCAACCGGCGAGTCGATCCTGTCAAGTAGTCGAACTACGGCGTCTTGAGCCGTCATACTTGGTTGCTAGAGGTCGTTGTCGAGGGGCAAGAAATGCGGCAAAAAACCGATTACCGCTTACACATTCAAGCGTATCACTCCCCCTGCCCGGGCTTCTCACGCCAAGGCTTCGTAAAGATCACTTGCGATTTATCATTCGGACTCGAGGCGCGCCAATCCAACATCTTGCGAGAGTGATCATACTTGGCGCGGTCGATTGGCGCGATGGTCTGGTGCAAACAGGAGCTGGCATCGATGAACGAGAAACTTCAACAAGGGGATCGATTACCGGATTTGCAGTTCAATCTAGTTGACGGTGGCGAGTTGACGTTGCCAGCGGAGATGAAAAGTCGCTACATCGCGCTGCTCTTCTTCCGCGGTGCTTGGTGAAGTTATTGCAAACGGCAGCTGGTCAGCTACCAAGAAAAGCTCTCAGAACTTTCCGATCTCGGCGCAAGCGTTGTAGCCGCCACGGTTGGCGAACGCGATGAAGTGCTGGCGATGCGCGATGAACTCGGTCTGACATTCCCCGTCGCTTACAACGTCAACGACTCAGAATTCGCCGCTTTGGGTGCCTGGTGGACGACCGACCACCACGGCTACTATATGCAACCCGTCGAACTGCTAATCTCGCGTGGCGGCGTGATATTCGGCTCGATCTACGCTTCGGGTCCGGTTGGCAGAATGGGCATTGACGAGGTGTTAACGGCAATCAGATCCCGCGAATCTCGCTGAAACACAAAACCGTTCAATACGACTCAACGGTTCAGTAGGTGTAGCGTTGCATCGCCGATGCGATCGACAACTCAATCTCTTGAATCGCTTGCGTCATCGCCTGTCCGATTAAGTCCATGCGGCGCACCTGGTCGATGCGATCGGCCACTCGCTCGAGTTCGCGATTAGTCAGTACTTGCTTGAAGATGCCGCACGCATGGGCGAGGGCGATGATGACGATGTCGCGAGGGTCAGGAATCTCGTCGCTGAACAGCACCTCCAAAATGCGAAGCTTGACCTCACGTTGAGCTGTACCGTCGACTGTTGGATAGCGGCGCGATCTAAACACCCAGAGAATGCGCTCATCCTCGCGCTCGAGGATTCCGCGATCGACTAACCGCTTAATCGAAGTAGATTTGATGCTCCCCGCATTCTCTGCCACGCGCTCGACCCAGAACCGCGCATCGCCGTCATCGGACTCATCTATAGCCCTCAAGGTCGGATCCAGCAATTCGTCACCTGTTGGTGTCGAGTCGATGAGAAATAGCCTCTCGAGGTCGGTGTCGATCCGGTTCTCAAGCGCGAGATCCATCAATACCCCACCGGCGAGGGCGTAATCTACCGAGTGACTAGGTGCAGGCACGAAGGTCCCATCGTCGTTGAGTAATAGCAGGACGATTTCTTCGGCGAAACGCAATGGCGTATTGCTTTTGATGGTCATCGTGACGCGCCTCTTTCGATTAGGTGCTGAATCGAGTCGGTTCGGCATGACTCGAGTATGTCGGACGCTCTACCCCAATTATCTCAAAACCCATCTCGAGGCTAGGCGATTCTCGCGCTTCGCTTGTACCTATTCGTTGGTATAATCCAGCGCAAACCCGGCAAGGGCGACGATTTTCGGTAATCCCAACATGAAGACTCACGAATATCAATTGATGGCCCACCTGATGCGCAGGGCCGGTTTCGGCGCAACTCACGAGGAACTAAACAACCTCGTCGCACAAGGGTATGACAAAACCGTCGAGATGCTGATGGATACCGACGAACCGAAGTCGATGGATATCGACCTCATTCGTCGATATCACCCCGACCACATGGGAATGATGGGCAACAACATCGGATCTCATTGGATGTATCGGATGATCTCGACCGATGCACCGTTGCGGGAGAAGACTGCACTCTTCTGGCATGGCATCTTCGCAACCGGTTACTCGAAACTCGCCAACGGAAAAGTTCTCCACGACCAGATTCGCATGTTTGCCCGACATGGTCTCGGAAAGTTTGACAACCTGTTGCTCGAGCTGTCCAAGGACCCGGCGATGATCGTCTGGCTGGACAACTGCGAAAACCACTTCAAGGCGATAAACGAAAACTATGGGCGCGAACTCCTCGAGCTGTTCTCAATGGGAGTCGGGCACTACTCAGAGCAAGACATCAAGGAAGCGGCACGCGCATTCACCGGATGGACCATCGGCAACACCGACTACATGACGTTGAAGTCGATGCGGGACTCCATATGGCCATATGGGCGTCTGTCGTTCCATTTCGAATACAAGCCGGAAGACCACGACAACGGGGAAAAGGAGTTCCTAGGACGCAAAGGCAACTTCAACGGCGAGGACATCATCGACATTATCTGCGAGCAAGAAGCTACGGCACGCTTCGTCGCCCGCCACTTGTACAGCTTCTTCGTCGCCGACGAACCGCCAGTACCGGAATGGCCCTACAAACCGCCACGCGACCCCGATGCGATTGAGATGCTGGCCGAAGTCTACTTCGACAGTGGTTACGACATCAAGGCAATGATCAAGGCACTCCTGAAATCGGAGTTCTTCAAATCCGAGGATGTGTGGTACCAGCGAGTGAAGAGCCCAGTCGAGTTGATGGTCGGCGTGCTGAAACTGACTGGTGAGTTCGAGCGTCCGAAAGAGGAAATGATCCCCACGCACCTGCACGCGATCTTCATGGGCCAACACCTCATGAATCCGCCCTCGGTTGAAGGTTGGCATTGGGGCACCGAGTGGATCGATTCGGGTGCACTGGTCGAGCGCGTCAATTTCGCTTGCGAACGGCTCGGGAATCTCGACAACCCAGGCGTCCAAAGGATCGTTGACAACGCGCTTGCCGAAAACAACGGCAAGACCGATCCAGCAGATCTGGTCGACAAGATGCTGGAGCAACTCTCGCTCACTAGGGTCGCCGCTGAGACGCGGCAATCACTTATCGAGTTCGTCGAACAACACGACGAGATGGCAAATGGCAACGGCCAATCCGCTCGTAAACGAGCCGCCAACGCGCTCAAAATCGTCGCCGCTACACCGGAATTCCAAAGGGCGTGACGCCGATTTCAAATGGCACAACGTTTGCGGCGCGCACTTCACGTCGAGATCACCTCACCATGACGACGGCACATGTAATTGGCGAGAGGTTGGCGTACAACCGCACCATCGGCGTTACCGCCATGTTCGGGCGCGGCTTCTACTACCCCGTCGACATTGTGGGCAGCAATGCTGGCCGACTGTATGTGCTCAATCGTTCGTCTGATGGCGACAAACGGGGTGTTCGGGTCACGATGATGAACCTTGACGAAGATTACTTCGGCATCTTCGGCGAGTGGGGCGTCGGCGACGGCCAGTTCACTTGGCCCAACTCGATTGCCATCGACAGCAAAAGTCGTGTTCTCATCAGCGACGACTACCTCAACCGCATCTCATTGATGACCGCCGAGGGAGAGTTCATCACGAAGTGGGGTGCTCCAGGTAACCAACCCGGACAATTCGATGGACCAAACGGCATCGCCATCAACGCCAACGATGAGATCTTCGTTGCCGATCATCGCAATCACCGGATTCAGCGATTCACCGTGGACGGCGAGTTCATCTCAACGATGGGCAAAGAGGGATCGAACGATGGTGAGTTCAACATGCCGTGGGGCGTCACCGTTAACGTTGATGGTCACGTGATCGTCGCAGACTGGGGCAACGACCGCGTCCAGAAGTTGACAGCCGATGGCCAATGGGTCGCTTCGTACGGCGTCTCGGGAAATGCCGATGGAGAGTTGCATCGACCTTCCAGTGCTTGCGAAGACGACGAAGGTTACCTTTACGTTGCCGATTGGGGCAATCATCGCGTCCAAGTATTCGATCCGGACGGTGGGTACCTGCAGACTCTGCGTGGACAGGCCACCGTCGGAAAGTGGGCACAAGACTTCCTCGACACCAACGTCGAGGAGGCTGCGGCACGGGCACAGTCGGAACTCGATCTCGATCCGACGCTATTTGAAGACGATGCACACGAACAGTCATCGCACATCGAGAAGTACTTCTGGGGACCTTCGGCGATCAAACTCATTGACGGGTACTGCTACGTCGTCGATACCGTGAGGCACCGCGTTCAGGTCTACGACCTTGCGCACACTTCCAACTGAGACTCAACTTCTCAGCAATCTAACAATCCAAAGAACGCACCAAGATCGCCATCGGTCAGGAGAAAACGACATGGGAATCCAACGCGAGCCTTCATTGGTGGTCATCCAGCTGAATGGCGGCAACGACGCCCTCAACACAGTAGTCCCCTACACCAACGGGGTATACCAAGACTCGAGAACGGCGATCCGGCTGGAAGAAGAAGACGTGATCGACCTCGACGGCAAGCTGGGTTTGCATCCGAGTCTCGGACCGGTCAAGAAACTGTGGGACGAAGGCAATGTCGCCATCGTGAACGGGATCGGGTATCCGACGCCCAATCGCTCGCACTTCCGCTCAATGGATATCTGGCACACTGCCGAACCGGTCGACGTTGCCCCAGACGGTTGGTTGGGACGTGCTATCCGAGAAATCGACCCGAATGCCGAGAATGTAGTCGCTGGCGTTAACTTTGGTCGCGGATTGCCGCGTGCGCTCCACTGCAAAGGCGTGCCCGTAGCATCGGTCGGCAATCTCGCAACCTACGGTTTGATGCCCGATTTCGACGACACGGCAACGCGCGATCTGGCTCTCAACATCTTCACTCGCATGTACGGACCACGTGAAGGTCGAGACGCCATCATGGAGGCGATCGGCGACACCGGCATGAGCGCATACCTCGGTGCCGACATTCTGCGCGCAGCACCAGAACGATACCACTCGTCGGTCGAGTACGCCGACAACCAGATTGCACAGTCTATGAAAGACATCGCGCAGGTGATGTTCGCCGACGTCGGAACTCGGATCTTCTACGCCCAACACGGGAGCTACGACACGCACTCGGGCGAACTCATCAACCACGCTAACCTACTGAATGAACTGTCGAATGCGGTTGGCGATTTCTTCGCCGATCTCGAGGAGCATGGGCGCGCCAACGACGCCGTGGTGATGGTGTTTAGCGAGTTCGGAAGACGGATTAGCGACAACGGTTCGGGTACCGATCACGGTTCCGGCGGCGTGGCGTTTGTGATGGGCAACGCCGTCCATGGTGGCTTCTACGGCGAATACCCATCGCTCGAAATTCGAGACCAAGTCGAAGGCGACATGGCCTACAACAACGACTTCCGAGGGCTCTACTCGACATTGCTCGATGGCTGGATGGGACTCGATCCGCACCCCATCGTAGGCGGTACCTACGAGCAGTTCGCCATGTTCAACGGCCGCTAAGGGGCCCACCCCAGTGCCGTTCCTTTATTCGTGGGAATGGCGCAATGTGTTCGAACGCGGCATCGCCCGTCGTTGCTTCCGGCGGGGTGGGATTCGATCTCGCCAGGTTAATCCGGTTGATTGGTAAAGGTTTGACCGGTATCGTACTTGGCATGTTAGATTACACTGTAATAGTGCACACGATGCTCGTGCACTGAGTTGCCGGAGGGAGAGATGAAAAACATAACTCTGAGTGCCGATGAGGCCTTGATTGAGGCAGCGCGCCGACGCGCGGCAGAAGAGCACACGACTCTCAACGAACAGTTTCGACTGTGGTTGAGCCGATACGCCCGGAGAGAACGCCAGGCGGATTTGGCACGCCAAACAATCCGAGATCTGCGCCGCGTCATTCGTACCGGAGGTCGAAAATTCTCAAGGGATGAAATGAATGAGCGCTGAGTTCTTCATCGACACCAACATCATCGTCTACTTGTTCGACGAAACAGATGAGGCCAAACAAGACCTTGCCGAAAATTTAATCTCCTCGCACATTGGCCGTGGAAGCGGATGCATTAGCAACCAGGTGGTCCAAGAGTCACTGAATGTCGTTACCCGCAAATTCGGGGCAAGGTGGGAAGAAGCGACGCAGTTGCTCGACAACGTGTTGGTGCCATTGTGGACAATTCACCCCTCCGTCGCGACGTATCGTCAATCCATAGCCCTGCAAGCTTTTTACAGCTTGAGCTTCTATGATTCATTGATCGTGGCCGCCGCGATTGACGGCGGATGTAGGCAACTCTTGAGTGAAGACATGCAAGACGGTTTACGGATACAAGGATTGACGATCGTCAACCCGTTTGCAGACTAGTGAATCCGGTACGTGTAGTGTCCCGCTGTCATCCCCTACGGCCTACTCTCGAATCAGACTTTGTGTGTACTCGGATGATGAATGTCAAGATCTCTACAAGCTTGCAGATTGCCCTCGGAGCAAGTAATGGATGCGATGGTTGCAAAACTGTGGGGACCAACCTGGACTAACTGAGCGACCTGATGGATTCGTGTTGCGACGTTCACGCGTCAACTATTCTCGACTAGGTACACTGAAGCATCTTGTCCCCGAGGGCACACCGCCGTTCGACACTCGCGTGTTCAGAGACGAGCGTCTCGATCTGACTTCAAGGGATTGAAGCGACATTCACCCTCGATCATTCTTCTCCGCGTGATCCTGCCATCTACAGGAACACATTCACCGGATGTGTTAAAATGACTAGTCTGACTAGTTCTAGGAGGTGCGTCATGGGTTCTTGGGATCATCAACATGCCAGTGAAGATGAACTTGTGAATCGCTCGGGGGAGCATCGACTGACTTCGCTGCCAGCGAAACACGCGGCAGCGCAGTCTGCCAGGCACCTTGACTGGCAGTGCACCCAACAAGACCGACCACCCGCACCTTCCTTGGTCGAACATCTTCTCGCGGTGCCTAAAGGCGGGCCCGATGATTGGCTCGAAGCGTCACGCGTGCGTCTGCGCGATGTGGAGCTTTGATCCCGATGTGTCAATCCGGTTCAACCCGTCGTTGCCATTCGACGTTGGGTTGGGCCGGCAAATGGTCAAGTGTAGATCGAGACGTGTTGCAATTGACTAGACTGACTAGTTGGAGATGAGTTATGGCAGCTTGGCAACTTCAAGACGCAAAAGCCCAATTCAGTGCCGTGGTGGATGCCGCCATAGCTGGTGAACCGCAGGAAGTCACCCGCCGCGGCAAACCCGCTGTGATGATCGTCGCGGTCGACGAGTATGAACGGCTCAGATTAACCGACGAAGCAGCGAAACCCGATTTCATCCAGCATCTATTAGCGATCCCTAAAGGTGGCCCGGAGGATCTGTTCGAGTCTTCGACCATCAGGCTCCGCGAAATAGAGTTCTGATGTACTTGCTCGACACCAACGTCGTTGGCGCGTTGCGTCGACCGGACAAGGACCCTGCGCCAATACTGTGGCTGCAATCCCAAAAGTCTTCTGACCTTTACTTGAGCGTGATCACGCTTGGAGAGATCGAAAAAGGCATCGCAAAGCAGGTTCGCTTGAACCCGCCTTTTGCCGGGGCACTCTCCGTGTGGTTCGACAACATCTCAACGACCTTTGCAGACCGCATCCTGCCAGTTGATGCCTCGATCGCCAGACGCTGGGGCCGCCTTTCGGACCAGATTGGCAATGATAACGCCGACCTTTTCATCGCCGCTACTGCACTCGAGCACGAGCTGACCGTGGTGACGCGCAACGTCCGCCACTTCGAACCAACCGGTGTGGGTGTGATCGATCCGTACGTGTTCCGCTACAACTGATCGGTGGTTGACCTTGCAACGTTTGCGCTGCCGACTCGAAACGGAGTCGCAAGCGGAGTATCGCAGTACGTTCGTGGGTCATCAGTCAAATGGGCAAATGAGTCGATGCACTTGATTCGGAAAATTGAGCAGTTTACAGTCGCTCAAGAGAAGGTCGTATCGTTTGCGGGGAGCAAGATGACTACTGTGTCTGCCCTCAAAAAGCGATTGGCGATCTGGTGAAGTCAACTACGCCGAATCACGCAGTTGGTTCCGGGAACGGGATTGGGAGGAGTAGGATCGAGAACTCGAAGACGATATTGTCGCCGTGAGGTTAAATTCATTCGCAGCCGAGGCACTCAATGCCAAGAGACGCGGTGAACTGAACCCAGTTTAGATGCATCAACTGACTGCCCGATTCGGTGGAAACTTCAATGTGTTGTCACTGTCCGCCGGAGATTCGGGCCACGGGTGCCGAACGTCGCACGCGTTCGCTCGTTGTACGATAATTTGATTGTTGCGTGTACCGCGCGGCGGCGTGCTGACAGAGAGCGACAACATCCATTCGTGCATTGAATGATGTCGTCCGCGCGCCGTTAGCGCAGTCACGCGGCAAAAGCAAACTTGACCGTTGCATTCGCATACGCTCAATCCCAGCAACGGCTGATCACGCGGTAATCACAAGTTGCGGTGAATGAATTTCGGCGAAGTCAACTGGTACCGATTGTTGATCCACGCAGCTTCGGCTCAGCCCAATCGGTGCCATTCGATTTCGACGTCCGCACTGATCCAGATCTGAGGGATTTGGTACGTCGGTTAAATCACCAGCTCGGCGTCATTCGGTCGCTTCTTGCCGCCGTGGACGGAGGGTTCAGCGCACCACTTGGCTGCCAATCTCCGGACGCCTTCGTAGACATCCTCCTCGAAACCTAGGAGGTCGCACACTACGCGTCGGTCGAGCAATGCTCGATTGGGATCGGCGTCGGCGAGGTACGCCGGCTTCAGATCTTTGTCGCGAAACTCGTCAAAGATGCCTTCGGCGATCGAAAGCTGGTCGTCGCTCAACTTGCGGAGGTCAAGAACGGGTAACGACTCGGCAGAGCGGATGGTGATGCGCCCCCTACCGTCCTGTTGACGGTTCGCATGCCACCAGAACGACACCAATCCAAGTGTTGAGTTGCACCAAAGGACAAACGGGAAGTCAAAGCGGTCATCGGGGAAACCAACGTTTGGCCAAGCAACACCGCCGATAGTTTTCCTCTCGGTGAACGCCGCAGTTAACGGTTGCGAATTGAATCTGAAGTCTTGGTTCAGATGCGCACGGCTTGCGGTTGCCCAGATCACTCCAGCCTTCTCCTCCAAACCTTGTCGCACGATCAACTCTGCGTCGGGATCGCAGACGATACGCCTCTCTTTCTTGGCGTCGTGGTTGCAAAGAGCCGGATAGGTAGCCGTTGGGTTTGGAGGTAACTTTTCAAACGGAGCTCGAGGCGGGTGACCGATGATGTCCCTGTGAACGAATCCCAAATCGCCCACTTCTCCCAACTCTGCCATCACACACGGTTGCGCCTTGGTTGAACCGGCCAACCAAAGCGAGGAGCGAGACAAGGCATTTGCGCTCTGGGCCAATGACCCGTCTCGAAGTCTTACCGTCCCCCATTGTTCGCTTTGCGATCCTGCAAGGATTAGCTCGCCGACGCTTTCATCACCAACGATTAATCGTGATCCTCCATAAGGCCCATCCTCAACGCTCCTGGGCGTGTTGATCGCCCGCGCTATTGCAGCAGCATCGGCGAACCCCTTTGGACGACCTTTCAAAGCCACGAATTCACTCAACGCGGCTTCTGAACGACCCGAACGTTTTTTGGCAACAATCAAGCACTCGGCGATCGCGGTATCCGAAGAAAACGACAGATTATCGCCGTTGGCGGCGATACTGATCACCTGCAGGTCGGCGTATCGATCGGAGATCATGTCGCGGAAACCTTGCCAGGACAGACCCGCAGCCGCGGTCAACGGCATAACAAGCGCGAGTACGCCTCCCGGTTTGAGCTTGGTATGCGCCAATGCTGCGAAAGCTGAGGCTATGCCAGCGTTGCCGTGATAGCAAGAGTTCGCCCCCAGTCGGTTAGTGCGATTACCCATCTCACTCTGGTCTCTTCGCGTTGCCCCAAACGCCGCGAAAGCAGGGTTGGTTATGTCGGCGTGAGCACCTTCGTGGTTCGTTGCCCGAGTAAACGGCGGATTCATGATCACCAAGTCGAACATCTCGTCACAGATCTCGACATTCACTTGTGCTGCCGTCTCTTCCCCAACGCTGCCAGTGCGTAACGCAGGATCGCTCGTGTTGAATAGCGTCACGATCTCGGACGATTGCAGCAGCTCCAAAGAACCGATCTTCACCGAACCGTCTCCCTGACGACCATACGGCATCGTGTACAAACGCGACTTGTTGAAGCCGATATCCGGACGGACCCCCGAAAGTGTCGAGCCGGAGAGATGGATCGCTGATGGCATCACGTCACAGCCGTAGAGCACCTCTTCCATCATGTCGGCGTGCAACTCCGCAGGATCACCACCGGCATTCGCATGCCGATTAGTCAACTGATCGTAAACCGCTGACAGCAAGGCTCCGGTGCCGCATGCAAAATCACCTACACGAAGTCGTCCGATCGCTCCGGCATCACCCCAATCCACACCGTCCAGCTTCTCCACCGCCAAGCGCGCTAATAGTGCCGCCGATTCTGGACGCGTGTAGAAGGTTGCTAGATACTTGCGATCCGATATCAACCGTTGGAAAATCTGACCGGTCAGATGGTGCGCGTGATCAACACGGGTACTGTCGAAATGTTGTGCAGTCTCTCGGAGCTCATCCAATATCAGAACCGCGTGTCCATTCGGAATCTGGTTCAGGATGTCCCGTGCAATGGCGAATATCGCCCAATAGTTGACGCCGAGGATCTCCTCCCAAGCTGCCAACGTCGCATCTTGAGGGTTCGGCACCCCAGGACCGCAAACTAACCTCAACGACTTGATCTCAGGATGCATCCGCGATAGCCGTTGATGAAAGATCATCGCATTGGCCAAGATCGCAGAAGCCATCCGACGGGTTTGCGGTACGTCCGTCATCCCCAACAACGCCGCGATCTGACCAGTAACACCTGAACCCATCTCGGACAGTTCACCAAGCACGTTGGCAGCACGATCAATGCCCTGCTGCAAACGATCCGTGGCGTCGTTGACCGCCTTCTCGGGAACCGATGCCAAACGAATGAGGTCCGCGAGATCAGGCGCGCCACCGGTCAACCAACCTGACTTCGGGAACCTACTCCCATCCTGATAGTGGACTGCGTAGCTGAATTCCGCTTCAATCAAGGCCGCGTGAAGGTCATCTGCAGAGCTGATGGCATCGGGATATCGGAGCGCGATGGCAGCTTCGATTGGATGGATCTCTCCAACCACTGGCAAACCAAGCCGACCTATCGCATCGTCTTGCGCATCACCGACAGCAGCATATTCGGCCTCAACGACCACCGGTGCACGTCCCGTGGCCGTGATCAGGTTGTCAATCTGCAGACTCGCGTTGCCTTCGACGAGCCGGGTGTTCTCCGAACGAACCACACAACCAGACAACATTCCACGAAGGATGTTCCCCAACTCTCGGTTGACAGCAGGCTCGCTATGTCTTGCGTCTTGAGTGGTCATTCAGGGAATCGCTAGGTAACTGCACCAAACTCGCCGAGACGCTAAATCACCAGCTCAGCGTCTGTTGGTCGCTTCTTGCCGCCGTGGACGGAGGGTTCAGCGCACCACTTGGCTGCCAATCTCCGGACGCCTTCGTAGACATCCTCCTCGAAACCTAGGAGGTCGCACACTACGCGCCGGTCGAGTAATGCTCGATTGGGATCGGCGTCGGCGAGGTACGCCGGCTTCAGATCTTTGTCACGAAACTCGTCAAAGATGCTCTCGGCGATCAAAAGCTCGTCGTCGCTCAACTTGCGGAGGTCAAGGACCGGTAACGACTCGGCAGAGCGGATGGTGATGCGCCCCCTGCCGACTTGCTGCCGGTTTGAATGCCACCAGAAGGAAAGCAAACCCACAGTCGAGTTGCACCATAAGACGAATGGAAAATCGAATCGATCATCAGGGAAGCTGATGTTTGGCCATGCGGTACCGCCGATCGATTTTCGATCTGTGAATGACGCGGTCAGCGGTTGGGAATTGAACCTGAAATCTTGATTCAAGTGGCCTCGACTTGCAGTCTCCCATGCTGTTGCTGCCCTTTCCTCCAAACCTCGCCGCACGATTAACTGACAGTCTGGTTCGCAGACGATGCGCGTCTCTTTCTTGGCATCGTGGTTCCAGATTGCCGGAAAGGTAGACGTGGGACTTGGTGCAAATTTGGTAAAAGGGGCTGTGGGTCCGCCCACAAGGTTCCGATGCTGCCAACCACGGCTGCCGATATTTGACAGAGTGGTCACTGGCAAGGGCCGCGATCTTGATTCGCTTGGCAACCACAGATTCGACTGCCCCAAAGCGTATGCGGTTTGCATAACCGAAGCGTCAGCAAATCTCACGCAGCCCCAATTCGACTTCGTTTCGATGTCAGCCACCAACATCTCGCCGACCGACCCATCGCCGACTACTACTTGGTTGCCGCCGTAAGGACCGTCTGACAATTCTCGGATCTCCGCATCGGAGGGGATGCCCCGTGCGATCGCAGCAGAGGATTCGAAACCGCTCGGCCGGTCATTCAAGGATCCGAAAAGAACGGGCTTCTTTTCTGGTTCACCTAAACCTTTCTTGCGCGCGATTACCAAGCATTCGGCGATCGAAGTATCAGACGAGAATGAAACGTCATCACGGGCAGAAGAAATGCTCAACACGGAAATATCGTCATACGCTGAAGCCAACAGGGACCTCACGCGCTCCCACGATGCGCCTGCAGCTACCGTCAAAGGCAACACCAACGCCAATATGCCACCCGGTTTGAGCTTCTTGTCGGCCAACGCCACGAATGCCGATGCAATCCCAGCGAATCCGTGATAGCAAGTCCCCTTGCTTTGATCCTTCAACCTTGCTGACATCGCCTTTTGAGTGGCGAAATCTGTGGACAAACCTCGGAACTGCTTGACGTAGTCCTCGTGTCGTTCACTGCCTTCCCAGTCAGATCCGGCACGCGTAAACGGCGGATTCATGATCACCAAGTCGAACATCTCGTCGCAGATCTCGACATTCACTTGTGCAGCAGTCTCTTCACCCACGCTGCCAGTGCGTAACGCAGGATCGCTCGTGTTGAAAAGCGTCACGATCTCCGACGATTGCAGCAGCTCCAACGATCCGATCTTCACCGAGCCGTCAACTTGACGACCATACGGCATCGTGTACAGACGCGACTTGTTGAAGCCGATGTCCGGACGGACTCCCGAAAGTGTCGATCCGGAGAGATGGATCGCTGATGGCATCACGTCACAGCCGTAAAGCACCTCTTCCATCATGTCAGCGTGCAACTCCGCAGGATCGCCACCGGCATTCGCATGCCGATTCGCCAACTGATCGTAAACCGCCGACAGCAACGCCCCGGTGCCGCATGCAAAGTCACCTACACGCAATCGTCCGATCGCTTTCGCATCACCCCAATCCACACCGTCCAGCTTCTCAACCGCCAAGCGCGCCAATAATGCCGCCGACTCGGGACGGGTATAGAAGGTTGCTAGATACTTGCGATCTGATATCAAACGCTGGAAGATCTGACCGGTCAAGTGGTGCGCGTGATCAACACGGGTACTGTCGAAATGTTGTGCAGTCTCTCGGAGCTCGTCCAATATCAGAACCGCGTGTCCATTCGGAATCTGGTTCAGGATGTCCCGTGCAATGGCGAATATCGCCCAATAGTTGACGCCGAGGATCGCCTCCCAAGCAGCCAACGTCGCATCTTGAGGGTTCGGCACCCCAGGACCGCAAACTAACCTCAACGACTTGATCTCAGGATGCATCCGCGATAGTCGTTGATGAAAGATCATCGCATTGGCCAAGATCGCAGAAGCCATCCGACGGGTCTGCGGCACGTCCGTCATCCCCAACAACGCAGCGATCTGACCAGTAACGCCTGAACCCATCTCGGACAGCTCACCAAGCACGTTGGCAGCACGATCAATGCCCTGCTGCAACCTGTCGGTCGCGTCGTTCACCGCCTTCTCAGGTACCGATGCCAAACGAATGAGGTCCGCGAGATCCATCGCGCCACCGGTCAACCATCCAGACTTCGGAAAACGACTCCCATCTTGATAGTGGACTGCGTAGCTGAATTCCGCCTCGATGAGAGCCGCGTGAAGGTCATCTGCAGAGCTGATGGCATCGGGATATTGCAGCGCGATGGCAGCCTCGATCGGATGGATCTCACCAACCACTGGCACGCCGAGACGACCTATCGCATCGTCTTGCGCATCACCGACAGCAGCATATTCGGCCTCGACGACCACCGGTGCACGCCCCGTGGCCGTGATCAGGTTGTCAATCTGCAGACTCGCGTTGCCTTCGACGAGCCGTGTGTTCTCGGAACGAACCACACAACCAGACAACATTCCACGAAGGATGTTCCCCAACTCTCTGTTGACAACAGGCTCGCTATGTCTCGAATCTTGAGTGGTCATTCAGGGGATCGCTAGGCAACTGCACCAAACTCGCTGAGACGCTAAACCACCAATTCCGCGTCTGTTGGCCGCTTCTTGCCACCGTGGACGGAGGGTTCGGCGCACCATTTGGCTGCCAGTCTCCGGACACCTTCGTAGACATCCTCGTCGAAACCTAGGAGGTCGCACACTACGCGTCGGTCGAGCAATGCTCGATTGGGATCGGCGTCGGCGAGGTACGCCGGCTTCAGATCTTTGTCACGAAACTCGTCAAAGATGCTCTCGGCGATCGAAAGCTGGTCGTCGCTCAACTTGCGGAGGTCAAGGACCGGTAACGACTCGGCGGAGCGGATGGTGATGATCCCGCGTCCCGGTTGCTGTTTGTTTGAATGCCACCAGAAGGAAAGCAAACCCAACGTTGAGTTGCACCATAGGACGAACGGAAAGTCGAAGCGGTCGTCGGGAAAACCAACATTCGGCCACGCCCGACCGCCGATTGACTTTCGTTCGGTGAACGCCGCCGCCAAAGGCTGCGAACCGAAGCCGAAATCCCGATTCAAGTGGGCGCGGCTGGCAGTTGCCCAAGCTTGAGCAGCCCGTCCTTCCGAACCTTGACGTACAACAATCTGCGAGTCGGGCTCGCAAACCAACCTCGTCTCAGATTTGGCGTTATGACTCCACAACGACGGATATGTTGATGTTCGAGAAGGATTTGACCTGTAAAACGGTGCGTTCGGACCCGCCAAATTCATGTCGTGCCAACCACGGTTCCCGATCTCGGAGAGTAAAGCAACGGGCAAATGATGCGTAGTGTGCGTACCCGGAAGCCATATGAGCGATGCCGCCACAGCGTGCGCAGTTTGGGCCACTGAAACATCCATCAATCTGACCGCCCCCCAAGCAAGTCCGCGATCGACGTTTACAGTCAACATTTCGCCGACAGAACTGTCACCAACCGTGATTGGACTTCCTCCGTAAGGACCGTCTGAAATGCCGCGCACCTCATGTGCAGACACCATGCCCCGTGCGATCGCAGCAGAGGATTCGAAACCGCTCGGTCGGTCATTCAAGGATCCGAAAAGAACGGGCTTCTTTTCTGGTTTGCCCAAACCTCTCTTGCGCGCGATTACCAAGCATTCGGCGATCGACGTATCAGACGAGAATGACACGTCATCACGGGCAGAAGAAATGCTCAACACGGAAATATCGTCATAATCTGAAGCCAATAGGGACCTCACGCGCTCCCACGATGCGCCTGCAGCTACCGTCAAAGGCAACACCAACGCCAATATGCCACCCGGTTTGAGCTTCTTGTCGGCCAACGCCACGAATGCCGATGCAATCCCTGCGAATCCGTGATAGCAAGTCCCCTTGCTTTGCTCCTTCAACCTTGCTGACATCGCCTTTTGCGTGGCGAGATCTGTGGACAAACCTCGGAACTGCTTGACGTAGTCCTCGTGTCGTTCACTGCCTTCCCAGTCAGATCCGGCACGCGTAAACGGCGGATTCATGATCACCAAGTCGAACATCTCGTCCGATACTTCGACGTTGACGTGAGCGGCAGCCTCTTCTCCTGAACTGCCGGTTCGAAGAGCCGGATCGCTGGTTGTGAAAAGCGTCACCACCTCCGACGACTGCAGCAGCTCCAACGAACCGATCTTGACCGACTCATCTTCTTGTTGACCGTACGGCATCGTGTAGAGACGCGATTGACGGAATCCAACGTGCGGACAAACGCCCGACAACGTGGAGCCAGTTAGATGGATGGCAGATGGCATCACATCGCAACCGTAGAGCACTTCCTCAATCATCGCGGCGTGCAAATCCGTCGGATCACCGCCAGCATTAGCGTGGCGATCGGCAATCTGTTCATACACCGCCGACAACAACGCACCGGTGCCGCACGCAAAATCACCGACCCGGAGATTGCCGATCGCCTCGGCGTCACCCCAATCCATGCCGTCTAGCTTGCTGACCGCTAATCGCGCGAGCAGTGCCGCCGACTCCGGACGTGTGTAAAACGTCGCCAGATACTTGCGGTCAGATATCAACCGTTGGAAGATCTGCCCGGTCAAGTGATTGGCATGGTCTACGCCTGCAACTTCGAAACTCTCAACCGTCTCCCAAAGGATCCGCAACAAGCGAACCCCGTATCTATCCGGTATCTCGTTCAGGATGTCTCGAGCAATGGCGAATATTGCCCAGTAGTTGATACCAAGGATTGCATCCCAGGCTCTCAATAGCGCAACAAGAGGGTTGACGACGTCCGCTCCGAACGCGACTCTGATCGGGTCGATTTCCTCGTGCACCCTTGATAGGCGTTGGTGGAAAATCATCGCGTTTGCCAAGATCGCCGTAGCCATCCGTCGAGTTTGAGGACTGTCGGTCAAACCCAACATTCCAGCCACTTTCCGGGTTCTCCCGGAACCCAACGCCTCCAGTGTGTCAAGAGACCAGGATGCTCGCTCGATGCCGTCTTGCAGGGCGTCGGTCGCATCGTTGACCGCCTTCTCCGGCACCGAAACTAGGCGAATTATGTCTGCGAGATCGGATACCTGTCCACGGAGCCAACCCGAGATCGGAAAGCGTCTGCCATCCCCATAGAGCACTGCGTACGAGAGTCGTGCTTCACTAATCGCAGTGCCGAGATCATCCGCGAAAGGGACGGAGTTCGGATAGCGCAGGGCGATCGTGGTCTCGACCGGGTGGCCTTGACCCACAACGGTCAATCCGAGACGACTCGCTGCTTCTTGCTCCACATTGCGTGCCGGATCATATTCGCACTCCACCACCAAAGGAGCGCGGGCGGGCGACGTGACGAGAATGTCCGGCTGTTTGCTCAACTCCTCGTGGAACACCTGCGTGTTCTCCGAGAGAACCTGATGCCCGGCAAGCATCCCGCGTAGTTGACCACCGAGCTGGTTGTTGGCACTCGGTTCGCTATGTCGGTGACCGGAAGTGGTCAAGATCGGATACGCCTAGAATTCAACGTGATTTCACCCACTCAAATGTACTGGATGAAGTCGCCAACAGACTGGGCGGTGGCGAACTCCGACGCAGACGAAAATTGCCAACACCGCGTCATCCTTCGACCAACGAGAGTAGCGCATCCGCAGACTTCGGCACGCATGGTGGAGCTGACGGGATTCGAACCCGTGACTTCCTGCTTGCAAAGCAGGCGCTCTCCCGCTGAGCTACAGCCCCACTGAGTATCGAGTCTAAATTCGCTGTAAGCACCGGTCGCGCTAGCACCGCGCCCAGCAACAAGGTCCCGACGACTGCCTCTTTTGCTAAACGACCGATCATCTTTGGTTATCATTCGTTAGCGTGCTTCGACTCAATGCTGTCGATGGCTCGCCATCATGAAGAAACACGTGCGTCTCGTATCGATCTTGACTGCGGCAATGTTGCCGTTATTGATGCTCGCTTGCGGATCTGATGCCGAAGACGGTTCCGGTGCCGCCGACGTCGGGTTTCAGCAGGTGATGGCGATTGAGGACAGTTTCGTGGAAGAAGATCTCGACGCGATTGGGTTCAAGACGTCGCGGAGCTACGACCTCGAAGGATTGCCAGGTGCAAGCGCGGCAGTCTTCGGGTTCTGGCGCGTGTCGAGCGGAGACCCTGTGGACTACGAGGTGCGCTTCTATGGGACTCACGCAGATGCAGTCGGATTAGGTACCGCACTTGCCGAGGAGGGATCCGGTGCCGACGCGGTCCTGGATGCTGATGACGCCCAGTACAAGGAAGGCGTCAAAGACCGCCGGATGATCGTCGGCTCCGGCGTCGGAGGCGGTGCGCGCAGCGGAATCGGAGCCCGATACGGCAACTACGCCATCTATGGCAATGTCGTGATGCTTTGCGGTGGCGCGGCTGGAGAGCAGGCGTTGGAGCGATGTGAGGAGTTGGCAACGGCGTTGAGCATGGCTAAGGAAGAGTAACTGGTGCAGCTTCGACCGGCAATTGTGGCGGGTTCACTTTTCGTGCTGTTCGCACTCGTGACGGCGTGTGGATCATCCGACAACGGGACGGATGGTTCCGGAGCACAGGTTGCGACAGAGGAGGATACTCGGGTTTTCGACCGTGACGCAATACTTTCGGTTGACGACCTGGTGTCGCTTGGTTTGAAGTCGGGGCGAGAATATGACGTCTCAACCCTTCCTGGCGGTGTCGCATCGCGCGTGATGTTCTGGCGAGTCAAAAACGTTGCGGTCGAGTACGAAGTGCGGTTTTACGAGTCGCATGCATTGGCCGTGGAGTTGGGAACCGGCCCGGCTGAAGAAGGCAGCGGCGAGGATGCCAATCTCGACGCACGCACTGCGCAGTACACAGAAGGCATTCGAGATCGCAGGACAATTTTCGATTTTCGCGGCGTGCCGAAACCGAAGTACGGTGCTTATGCGATCTACGGCAATATGGTGGTGCTATGTGAGGGCAAGGACGACGGTGAAGGATGGGACCGCTGCGAGGCATTGATCGAGGCGTTGGATGCGCGATGAAACCGATATGGATGGCACCCCTTGCCAACTGATGCCAGTAGATCCGAACCAAGTTTGCGTTCGTAACTTGATAAACTAGTATCCCAATTCGTGTAAGTCGATTCGCCGGGCTCGTCAGCAAACCAAATCGGCCCGGTCAGTGTAACGGTAGGAGCATTCAACATGAACCTGCGAAGCTTCCCGACAGAAGTCATGAGACTCTCCGGGCTGTTTCTTTTGGTAGCCGCCTTGGGAGTGGCGATGGCGTGTGGGAGTGCGGACCCAGATGAAACTGACGCCGGTGGCGATTCCGCCCCAGCCGCGGCAGTGGAGGAAGTGATCGAACCTAGCGGTCCACCTGGTGTGGAGATCTTAGCAACCGAAGGTATGTTCACGATCGACCACTTCGCCAACACTCCCAACTTCAAAAAGAGCAAAGAGTACAAAATCGAAGGACTAGATCAAGCGACGGCTGCGATCTACGGCTTCTACGGACCTGACCCCTACGATCGGCAAGACATCGAGGTGCGGTTCTACCCTGACCACGAAACAGCGATAACGATCGGCGTAGACTTTGCGAATGAAGCGACGGGACCTGATGCGGTCGTTGCGAAGGATTACCAACGCTGGGACGAAGGACTTGTGCAGCGACGCGCCTGCTCAGGCAACACCAGAGGTTCGCACCACTCCGGAAAGTGCGATAACGCCAAATATGGCGATTACGTTGTCGTTGGTAACGCTGTCGTACTCTGCCAAGGCAAGGATTCCGAGACTTCGTTGGCTACGTGCAACGACCTCATTGCCGATCTGCAATCGCAGTGAAATCGGGCCGAACTAGGCACTTAACGGCCCAGCTCGCTCGACAACTCATATCGTTCGCCATCGTTGGCGCAACCGTTGCCGCGACGTACGGTTGTGGCAGTGCTGATGACGTTGGGATGTTGTCGACCGATGACTACACGATCGACGGGGATGTAGCATCATCGCGATCGACTCCGACTGCTGTCGCTGCCGCGGACGTGGTCGACGAAAACGCTTCCGAACGCACCGTCAACATTGTCGCCGCGACCGGTTCGTACTCGCCAGACGACTTTCTTGACGTTGCTAACTTCAAGAAAAGCAAGGACTACGACGTCGCAGGTTTGACTGGTGCCGACGCCGCAATCTATGGCTTCTTCGGACCCGACCCCTACGACCGCAAAGAGTTCGAGGTGCGCTTCTATCCCGACCACGATACGGCCGCGGACGTCGGTGTTGAATTCGCCAATGAGGCCACGGGGCCAGATGCCGTGATCGCAAGCAGCGTGCAACGCTGGGACGAAGGATTAGTGCAACGCAGAGCCTGCGCCGGGAACACGCGCGGATCGCACCACTCCGGACGTTGCGACCTCGCGAAGTACGGAGACTACGTAGTGGCCGGCAATATGGTGCTACTATGCCAAGGTAAGGACTCCGCAACTGCTTTGAGCAACTGCCAAGCACTGATGGCTGAGTTAAGTCGTTAGCACCCGATGAGTAGAGTTACACAGAGTATGGATTCAAACCGCCATTTCATTCGCAGATTCCTCGTTGTCGCAACGGTGATCTCCTTGTCGTTTGCGCTTGTGGCTTGCGGGACTGCTGATAGCGGAAGCGGTGCGGAATCCGGAGAAGAGACTGGCGACCCGAGAATCCGGAGCACGGATGACGTTTACTCGATCGACGACCTCAAAGAGGCAGGAGTGAAGGCGAACAAGGAGTACGACGTCATGGATCTGCCCGGTGCCGATGCAGCGTGGCGGATAATCTACAACCGACTCGATTACGAGGTCCGATTCTATCCAGATCACGACACGCTGATTTCACAAGGTCTGCCCTACGCCGACCACGTCACCGGTGACGACGCCATCGTGATTGGCGACGACGTTATCTGGGAGGAAGGCGCGAAGGATCGACGACGATGCAGTCGCGACGCCGACACTCCACACTCCGGTTGTGCCTACTCGCCACGCTACTGGGACTACGTCGTGGTTGGCAACATGATCATGATGTGCGAAGGCCTCGAGAGCGAACAGTCGATCGACAACTGCGACAACCTCCTAGCAGAACTGCGTTCGGGATCCTAAAACCTTTCCGAACTGTCAACCGTTGCGGATAACCGTCGGTCGATTTACTGGATTTGCGCCATTTCGACCGCTTCGACTAGATCGAGGCAATCCTGCGTCGACACCTCGCATAGCATCACGAGATTGCCGACCACGAGGTAACCACCGTAAACCCGACGGCTTCTGAAGCCGGAACCGTCGTGAACAACCTTGTCGACTGCTTCCTGCGCCGATTCCGCACCGACGTTCATCGCCAACTCGTGCGAAGGGTACGTTCGGATCTCGATATCCTTCCGGTTGTAGAAGCCGTACCGTGCTTCAATCGCTTCGTCCAACGTCGCAACGTCGTAGATCTGATGCTGTTTCCAACCGACGTCGGTGAATTGATCGAACGAAAACGAGGAGCTTGGACGGGTCCAGGCACTCAACTCGACACGCCCGTCGATGGCATTCAAGGTCGTCTCGGCGACTGGATCGACCTCCTCGGAGGCGCCTTCAGAGGTTGGAGGCGATTCGTTACCACACGCGATTGCATACGCAGCCGAAATCAAGACGAAGAGAACGACGAGTTTCCTAAGATGCAACGTCATAACGCGCATCATTGCTCGAAGGCGTCAAGCAAGTCGGTGCAATCCGTTACCGAAAACTCGCACAGCATGACGACGTTGCCGGCAACAACATACGCGCCGTAGAGCGTAACGCTCGAGAATCCAGCTCCTCTACCCGACAGCTTCTCAGTCTGGATCGCTTCTTCCGCCGCGTCCTTGCCCACCGACATCGCGCTTTCATGCGAAGGGTAAAAGCGGAGCTCGACGTCCTTTCGGTTGTAGAAGCCGTAGTATGCTCCATTCGCCTCAGGCAAACTGTCGAGGTCCCACTCTTTATTCTTCTTCCAACCAACCTCGATGAATTGGTCAACGTTGAAGGTGGTGCTTGGGCGGGTTGATGCCCGCAGCTCCGGACGATCCCCGATAGGCACGACGGCATCCTCATCGACTTGTGCGGCGGGCGGTTGCCCGTTGCCATCTGAGCCGTCGTTGCCATCGTCTTCGACACCGCCACATGCAATGGCGAGCAACAGCATCGTCCCACACAAGGTTGGAATCGCGAGGATTTTAGTCATCGGGTTTACGCCTCCCTGTGTTAACGAATGCGACGGAGCCATTAAGTCCAAAGATTAGGTTACACGAAGGGCTCCAGTACTCAGTTCCGGATGATGGTCGATCGTTTGCTCACGCAAACGTCCAGACGCGACAGAGCGGTCGCATCCCGTTGCCAGAATGCGACCGCTCTAAGGTTACTGTCCGATTTCTCTATCGCGTTTGCATTGAGAGATATCGGTCGAGCACGGCTCGATCAGCTAGCCTTCTCGAGCCTATGAATCACGAGCGACCACGTGAGGTGCCACCAGGCTTCGTTAACGTAGCCGGTAACGTCGACCGCACCGAGGGAGGTGTCGCCTTGTGGCCATCCTTCCCATCGCTTGGTGTTCATGATGATCCGGTGGTAGAACTCGAGGATCGGAACGTCCGGCAGCTCCTCAAGCCAGATCTGCGACGCCTCGCGCCAGAGCCGGTGCATCTCGGCGGTGTTGTTCGGGTCCGTCTTCGCCACTTCGTCGGTAAGCTCGTCCCACTCGGCGTTTTCCCAGTGGTAGAAGTTCACCTGGTGACCGCCCGGGATGTTCACGGACGAAGACTGGTAGAGCTTCATCGTGAAGTACGGGTCTCGGACTGAGCCGCCGTGTCCGAACATCAAGCACTCGAAGTTTCCTTCGGCCATTCGGCTGGAAGCGTCGGTCGGTTGGCTGTAGTCGGCCATGATACCGGCTTCGTTCAGCTGCTGCGCAACTGCGGGACCGAGGTCAACCCAAGGGTTGAAACCGACGATGTCGCAGTTGATGGTGTTTCCACCAGAGTCTTCCCAGTAGCCGTCAGCGTTCTTGGTGAATCCGGCACCTTCCATCAGCTCGTCGCCCTTTGCAGGGTCGTATTCGAGAGTTGAACGTCCGATCTCCTCCATCACCTCAGCGGCGATGTCGAAGTACGGCTGCAACGGCGGGTACTGCGGCATGGTCAACGGGTTGAATGCCGCTGCACCGTCGTACGCAATCTGTCGGAGAGTTTCTCGGTCGAGGTAGTACGAGAATGCCCAACGCACGTCGGGGTTGTCGTACGGGCCGAACTTACCGCTCGTGTTGAATGCGATAGAGACGGGCCACCAGTCGACGTAGCCATATGGCTCGCCGCGACCGGAGTGCGTAATCAAGAACTCGTTCTGCTCAAGCGTCTCCGCGATCAGCGACGGAGTAGTCATTGCCGCACCGTCGACCTGGTCGTTGATTAGAGCCTGTGCACGCTGCTCTTGCGGAACACCGGGGATGTAGATGATGCGCTTAACTTCAGGAAGCACACCGTAGGCACCGAGGTCGGCAACGCCTTCGCCCCACCAAGAGTCGCGGCGGTCGAAGCGCTTGAACTCGGTAGTAGTCGTTACCTGCCACGGACCGGTCGAGAGCGGCCAACCTTTGTCGGCGTCGTAGTCACCGAAGGTTGTCCAGTCGCGTCCGCTGTAGTGGTGTTCGGGGACGATGTAGACACCGATGTCGAACTTGTAGGTCAGCAAGAAGAAGAAGCGCGGGTCAGGTCGCAGCAAGTTGACTTGCGCGGTGTGCGTGTCAACGAGCTCTGCGTTGTCCATCGCGGCGTCGATGTCAGTACCCCATCGAACCTGTTCCTTCAACTCCTTGAGGGTGTTGAGGGTGTAGACAACGTCCTCGCAGTCGAAGTCTTCGCCGTCGCTCCACTGGATGCCTTGTCGGCAGTTGATGGTCAACTCGGTGAAGTCGTCGTTGTAAGAGTAGCTCTCAGCAAGCCACATGATCTCCTCGTCAGCAAATGCCGAGAAGAAAGCGAGAGGCTCGAAGATAAGGTTCGGACCTTGCTGGTGGTTCGCACCAATCGCGTAGGGGTTCCACAGTTCGTGGTCGATGAAGCGACCTTCAGATCCGCCGTGGAACAGCGTGAGGGTGTCCTCAGGCGCAACGTCGCCCGGGTCGAAGACCATGCCTTGGGCATCCATCTTCTCTTCCATCATCGCCTCGGGTTCTTCCATCGCCTCAGGCTCTTCCATCGCCTCGGGCTCCGGAGTCGCCGTCGGGGGAACCGGCGTCGCGGTTGGCGGGACGGGAGTCGCCGTGGGATCTTCCTCGCCACAAGCCGCGATGACGCCTACGGTCAACACGCTTACGGCAAGCAGAGCCAGCAAACTCATCCGCCCTAACTTAAAGGGGAGATTCATTTTCTTCTCTTCCTCTATCAGATGTTCAAAGTCGGGCTTCGACTAATGAGGCGGTCACACTGACCACCCAGTCCGCGTCAAGGCGCGGGCTGCCCAACTACGATCAAAAGACAATTCTCTACGCACAAGCACTAGATTGTCAAACGCGGTTTTCACGCGTGACTAAGGCCGCAAAACTCGCATTCGCAGCCCTACACCAGCTCGACTTTAGTCCGAACTCTCGCCTTTGGTGTCGATGCCCTTTGGTATCGATGCCCTTTGGTATCGATGCCCTTTGGTATCGATGACATGAAAGGCGTCTTGATCGTCAGCGTGCTTGAGATCAACGAGTAATCGGCGCATAGCTGGCGCAGATTGACAATCTGAAGCGGGTGATGTAAAAATTACGTTCGCTTCATGTGCGATGCATCGGTGCGGACTGACGCGCCGGATTTTCATCGCAATGCGCTCCCAAAACCAGCAGAACCTCAACTTGGCGAACACCGAAAACACGGCGGTCAGCCGCGAGATTATCAACCCCGCAACGCAAGCGCGGCAGGCACCACTTCTCGCCTACTTCGGCGCGTTCCTCGGCAACTTCATCGTCAGGCGCTTCCTACTATTCGTCCTGACAGTTTGGGTGGCGGCAACAGTCATCTTCATACTCCCGCGATTGACGGGGCAAGACCCGGTCAAAGAGAAGCTGCTGCTTGAAGCGCAACGCGGCGGATCGGTGCAGGCAGGAATGAACGAGATGGCAGCGGCTTACTCCGCACGCCTTGGACTCGACCTCCCGATCCACGTTCAGTACCGCAACTACATGTTCGATCTGTTGCGGCTCGACTTCGGCCAATCGATCGCGTACTTCCCTCGATCGGTCAACTCAATCATCGCCGATTCGATAATCTGGTCGGTCGGACTGATGACGGTAACGCTGCTACTCGCCTTCATCATCGGGACGATGGCAGGTGCCTTACTTGGATGGTCGCGCTCACCCGGATGGTTGAGCTATCTCTTCATGCCTTTCTTGACGCTTTCTGCGATCCCGCAGTACATGCTGGGGCTGGTTTTAATCTTCGTATTCGCCGCAATATTGAACTTGCTGCCGTTCTTCGGTGCCTACGAACCGGGGACATTGCCGAACTGGAGTTTGGATTTCATCTTGCAGGTGTTGAAGCACGCAATCCTGCCGGCACTCTCAATCCTCTTCTCCGCGGTGGGATTCTGGGCGATCGGTATGCGCGGGATGATGATTAACACGCAAGGCGAGGACTTCATGATCCAAGCCGACGCCAAGGGGTTGAACGGGGCGCGTATATTCCTTCGTTACGCCGTCCGCAACGCGTTGCTGCCACAGGTTACCGGTTTGGCCATCTCGTTCGGCACCTTGCTCACAGGCGCGGTGCTTGTGGAAGTGCTGTTCCAGTACCCCGGACTTGGCAACACCCTCTTCTACGCCGTACGCGTCTCCGACTTCTTCCAAATCACCGGAATCGTGATGACGATCATCATCTCGCTCGCCTTCATGACCATGGTCGTCGACCTCGTATATCCGTTGATTGACCCTCGAGTGAAGTACTCGCAAAACTGACATGGCTCAGGAGATTGCGACAGTTGGTCCCGAAGGGCCCGAGCAAACCGCCGTCGAACCCGTCGGAACCGGCAGCTTCTTCGAAGAGCGCGTCGAACCGATCATCAACTATGCGCGACGCAACCGCTCGCTCGTCGTCGGATTGTGGATGTTGGGTGCCCTGCTCCTCTTTTCAGTCCTCGGATTGCTCACCTATCCGCGTCTTGACGACTACGTCAGCGGAGGCGCACCTATCCAGTACAAACGTATGCCACCATCTTGGTGTACTTGGTGCGAGAAGATCGCCGAGCTCGATGCCGACGAGAAACCGTCGCTCTTCCAGTTCCCTATGGGTACCGACACGCAGTCACGTGACCTCTACGCCGTTAACCTGCGCGGCATCCCGCTGACATTGGGCACCGGTTTGATCGCCGGACTGCTTTCAATCGGCATCGGAACCATCACGGCGTTCGTCGCCGCGTACTACCGAGGACTACCCGACGTCATAGTGCGACTGTTGACGGACGTGGGCATCTCGATTCCCGGACTCTTGGTGCTGATCATCATCCGCATCCAGCTCGGATCTGAGCTGCTTTGGTGGCAGTTGGGAGCCGGTTTAGCAGCCGTAGGATGGGTCTTTTCGTCCCGGACGGTACGGGCACAGGTTCTCGTACTGCGCGAGCAGCCATACGTTGAGATTGCGCGGCAATCTGGGATGTCCGGCATCGCCATCATTTTCCGCGAGATGATGCCCAACCTCATCCCATACATCACCGCCAGCTTCGTCGGCTCCGTCGCCGGTGCGATACTCGCGTCAATCGGATTGGAAGCCTTGGGGCTTGGCGACTTCTCTTCACCATCGCTCGGCATGACCATCTACTGGGTCATCCAGTTCGGCGCGATTACCTTGGGCATGTGGTGGTGGTGGCTCTTCCCGCTAATCTCTATCGTCGTCATCTTCGTCAGTCTCTTCCTCATCTCCGCAGGCCTCGACGAATGGTCGAACCCGAGATTGCGACGCCAGGTTTAGTAACGCAAGCCAACGATGGTTACGACGCAAGAAGGTCCGACGACAACAGCAACGCCAGACAATGGCGACGCTGCGCTGCGCATCGAGAACCTGAAGGTCTACTACGGCACGCCGCGCGGTTTAGTGAAGGCGGTCGACGACGTATCGTTCACGTTAGGTCAAGGCGAGCGATTTGCTCTAGTGGGCGAATCAGGCAGTGGCAAGAGCACGCTGGCAATGGCGGTCATGCGCCTGACACGCGAACCGGGACACATCGCCGGCGGACACATCTACCTTGACGGACGCGACATCGTCGACATGCCAGAACGCGAGATCCGTCGCATCCGGTTGAGCGAGATGGCACTCGTGCCACAAGGCGCAATGAACTCTTTGAATCCCGTGATGCGCGTTGGCGATCAGATCATCGACGGCATCATGGATCACGTTCCTCGCGGATCGTCTCCTCCCAACAAATCCGCGCTGCAAGAGCGAATCCACGAACTGCTGGTGCGCGTCGGATTAGATCCTTCAGTCGCACGTCTGCATCCGCACGAACTGAGCGGCGGTATGAAGCAACGCGTGGCAATGGCGATCGCGATCTCTCTGAACCCGAAGATCATCGTCGCCGACGAACCTACAAGCGCACTCGACGTTGTCGTGCAACGCCAGATCATGCAAACACTTGGCCGTCTGCAGGAGGGATTGGACGCGTCAGTGCTTCTGGTCGGTCACGACATGGGACTGGTGGCACAGTTCGCCGACACCATCGGCGTCATGTACGCGGGAAAACTGGTCGAGGTCGGCTCGGTTCCCGACGTCTTCAAGGATCCGCAACACCCCTACACGAAGCTGCTGATTGAAAGTCTGCCCTCGTTCGATATCGATCGCAAGTTCGTAGGTATTCCGGGCATGCAACCGGCACTGCTCAATTTGCCCTCGGGTTGTTCCTTCAACCCCCGCTGCCCATCGGTTCACGAACGCTGCTTCAGCGAGGAACCAAAGTTCTTGTCGATTGGACCCGGGCGTGCCGTCTCCTGCCATCTCTACGACGCGGAGAGTTCCAATTGAGCGATTTCATACGCCTCGAGAACGTTACCCGCACTTTTGGCGGCGGACTGCTCTCGAACAAACCGCCGATCGTGGCTGTTGACGACGTCTCAATGTCGATCAACGAGGACGAGCCGAAGATCACTACCATCGCTGGCGAGAGTGGCTCCGGCAAGACAACCCTTGCGCGCTTGCTGATGGGAACCATCCAACCGACTTACGGTACGATGCACTATCGCGGTGCCGACTTCACCAAGCTCTCTCGACGCGAGTCGTGGCAGTTCAAGCAGGAAGTTCAGTCGATCTACCAAGACCCGTTCGGTTCCTACAACCCCTTCTACAAGGTCGACCACGTCTTGGAGACGCCGATAAGCCACTTCAAACTTGCGACTTCGAAGCAAGCGAAACAGGCGATGATCGAGGAAGCTCTCGCCATGGTCGGTCTGCAACCCGGCGACACCTTGGGTCGCTTTCCGCACCAGTTAAGCGGAGGTCAACGACAGCGCATCATGGTTGCGCGAGCGTTGTTGATCAAGCCAAGACTCATCCTAGCCGACGAACCGGTGTCGATGGTCGACGCTTCGCTGCGCGCGACGATACTCGACAGCATCCGCAGGTTGAACCGCGAATTCGGAATCTCCGTCATCTACATCACGCACGACCTGACAACTGCACTTCAAATCAGCGACAACATCCTCGTCATGTATCGCGGTTCAGTCGTCGAATCCGGTGCCATCGAACGGGTGATTCTGGAGCCGAAGCACCCCTACACTCAGCTGCTCATCGAATCGATACCGCAACCGGATCCAGACAACAAGTGGGGAGACGAACCTCCAGGTGCTAAGTTCGAAGACTTCGCCACCATGTTCGGTTGCAAATTCGCAGACCGCTGCCCGCACGTGATGGATATCTGTGGCGAGATTCAACCACCCAAGTATCAACTGGAAGCGCATCGACAAGCGCAGTGCTATCTCTATCAAGACGAAGCACCCGAGATGTCCGACCCCGACCTGGCATCGATCTTCCAAGACCGACGCGCCGAACTGAACGTCTAACTCTCGGCGACCTGTATCGGTGCCGATTGGTGATCCAAGCCGACTCGGCGTAGTTTCAGCCCGAATCCGTTCAATCTCGACGACCTCATGTTGATTCGATTGGAGGATGCGGGTTACTGATCAGATGAGCAACTCGGCGTCGCTCGGTCGCTTCTTGCCACCGTGGACGGAGGGTTCGGCGCACCACTTGGATGCCAATCGGCGGACGCCTTCGTAGACATCCTCATCGAAACCTAGCAGGTCGCACACTACGCGCCGGTCGAGTAATGCTCGGTTAGGATCGGCGTCGGCGAGGTACGCCGGTTTCAGATCCTTGTCACGAAACTCGTCGAAGATGCCTTCGGCGATCGAAAGCTGGTCGTCGCTCAACTTGCGGAGGTCAAGAACCGGTAACGATTCGGCGGAGCGGACTGTGATTCGTCCCCTACCGTCCTGTTGACGGTTCGCATGCCACCAGAACGATACCAATCCAAGTGTTGAGTTGCACCAGAGGACAAACGGGAAGTCAAATCGGTCATTCGGGAAACCAACATTTGGCCAAGCGACGCCACCAATAGTTTTCCTCTCGGTGAACGCCGCAGTTAACGGTTGCGAATTGAATCTGAAGTCTTGGTTCACATGCGCACGGCTTGCGGTAACCCAAACTGCCGCCCATCTGTCTTCCATCCCTTGCCGTACCCGTAACTCTGAGTCGGGTTCGCACACCATACGCGTCTCTTTCTTCGCGTTGTGATTCCAGATCGCCGGAAAGGTGGCAGTCGGACTGGGAACAGACTTGTCGAATGGTCCACGTGGGGCCGGTCCAATCACGTCCAAGTGGTACATCCCAAGACTTCCCACTGAACTGATGGGCACAATGCTCAGAGGAATTCCGCTTCGCTGAGATGGCAACCACAGTTTGGAACGCGCTAATGCGTGCGCGGTTTGGGCCACTGAACCGTCCTTCAATCGCACACACTGCCATTGATGGAAGTCGCTTTGGTCACGCAAGGTTTCGCCCATCGGCTCGGTCCCGATAAACATCTGCGTGCCACCGAGAGGCCCATCGTCGACACCGCGAGCTCGATCAACTCCTATGGCGGTGGCAGCAACCGATGCCGCGTGTGCGAGCGACTCCGGACGACGCACCAGCGACGTGAATCGTGCCGTAGCAGCGTGATCCTCGTTATCGACGCGCTTGCGAGCAACCACCAAACATTCGGCGATCGACGTGTCAGATGAAAACGAAACTTCATCGCGGTTCGCAGCAATACTCACAACGTCCAGATCGGAGTAATCGTCAGCCAACATACGCCTGAACTCTTGCCAAGCAGTTCCTGCCGCTGCCGTCAACGGCAGGACCAACGCAAGCACGCCTCCCGGTTTGAGCTTTCGGTGCGCCAATGCAGCAAATGCCGACGCTATGCCCGCATTACCGTGGTAGCAGTCTTCCCCCTTCATCCCATCCATCCGCTTCGCCATGTCCCTTTGGTCCGCATCACTAGCGTCAAATGCCGCCCAGATCGCCGCGATCGTTCCTGCAGTCGCGCCTTCCCGAGTGACATTGCGCGTAAACGGCGGATTCATGATCACCAAGTCAAACATCTCGTCACAGATCTCGACATTCACTTGTGCAGCAGTCTCTTCACCCACGCTGCCAGTGCGTAACGCAGGATCGCTCGTATTGAAAAGCGTCACGATCTCCGACGATTGCAGCAGCTCCAAAGAGCCGATCTTCACCGAGCCGTCACCTTGACGACCATACGGCATCGTGTACAAACGCGACTTGTTGAAGCCGATGTCCGGACGGACTCCCGAAAGGGTCGATCCGGAGAGATGGATCGCCGATGGCATCACGTCACAGCCGTAGAGCACCTCTTCCATCATGTCAGCGTGCAACTCCGCAGGATCACCACCGGAGTTGGCATGCCGATTGGACAACTGATCGTAAACCGCCGACAGCAACGCCCCGGTGCCGCATGCAAAATCACCTATACGAAGTCGCCCGATCGCTTTCGCATCACCCCAATCCACTCCGTCAAGCTTCTCCACCGCCAAGCGCGCGACAAGTGCCGCCGACTCGGGACGTGTATAGAAGGTCGCTAGATACTTGCGATCCGATATCAAACGCTGGAAGATCTGACCTGTCAGATGGTGCGCGTGATCAACACGGGTACTGTCGAAATGTTGTGCAGTCTCCCTGAGCTCGTCCAATATCAGAACCGCGTGTCCATTCGGAATTTGATTCAGGATGTCCCGTGCAATGGCGAATATCGCCCAATAGTTGACGCCGAGGATCTCCTCCCAAGCTGCCAACGTCGCATCTTGAGGATTCGGCACACCAGGACCGCAAACTAACCTCAACGACTTAATCTCAGGATGCATCCGCGATAGCCGTTGATGAAAGATCATCGCATTAGCCAAGATCGCAGAAGCCATCCGACGCGTTTGAGGCACGTCCGTCATCCCCAACAACGCAGCGATCTGACCAGTAACCCCTGAACCCATCTCAGACAGTTCACCAAGCACGTTGGCAGCACGATCGATGCCCTGCTGCAACCTGTCGGTCGCGTCGTTCACCGCCTTCTCAGGCACCGATGCCAAACGGATGAGGTCCGCGAGATCCGTCGCGCCACCGGTCAACCATCCAGACTTCGGAAAACGACCCCCATCCTGATAGTGGACAGCGTAGCTGAACTCCGCCTCGATGAGAGCCGCGTGAAGGTCATCTGCAGAGCGAATTGCGTCGGGATATCGCAGCGCGATGGCAGCCTCGATCGGATGGATCTCACCAACCACTGGCAAGCCAAGCCGACCTATCGCATCGTCTTGCGCATCACCGACTGCAGCATATTCGGCCTCAACGACCACCGGCGCACGTCCCATGGCGGTAATCAGGTTGTCAATCTGCAGACTCGCATTGCCATCGACGAGCCGGGTGTTCTCCGAACGAACCACACAACCAGACAACATTCCACGAAGGATGTTCCCCAACTCCCTGTTGACAGCAGGCTCGCTATGTCTCGAATCTTGAGTGGTCATTCAGGGGATCGCTACGCAACTGCACCAAACTCGCCGAGACGCTAAATCACCAGCTCGGCGTCATTCGGCCGCTTCTTGCCACCGTGGACAGATGGTTCCGCGCACCATTTGGCTGCCAATCTGCGGACGCCTTCGTAGACATCCTCCTCGAAACCTAGGAGGTCGCACACTACGCGTCGGTCGAGCAATGCTCGATTGGGATCGGCGTCGGCGAGGTACGCCGGTTTCAGATCTTTGTCACGAAACTCGTCAAAGATGCCTTCGGCGATCGAAAGCTGGTCGTCGGTCAACTTGCGGAGGTCAAGAACCGGTAACGACTCGGCGGAGCGGATGGTGATGATGCCCCTTCCCGGTTGCTGTTTGTTTGAATGCCACCAGAAGGAAAGCAATCCCAACGTTGAGTTGCACCAAAGGACAAACGGAAAGTCGAAGCGGTCATCGGGAAAACCAACATTCGGCCACGCCCGACCGCCGATTGACTTTCGTTCGGTGAAAGATGCCGCCAAAGGCTGCGAACCGAACCCGAAGTCTTGATTCAAGTGCCCTCGACTTGCGGTAGCCCAAACTGCCGCCCATCTGTCTTCCATCCCTTGTCGCACCCGTAACTCTGAGTCGGGTTCGCACACCATACGCGTCTCTTTCTTGGCGTTGTGATTCCAGATCGCCGGAAAGGTGGCAGTCGGACTGGGAACAGACTTGTCGAATGGACCACGCGGGGCCGGTCCAATCACATCCAAGTGGTACATCCCAAGACTTCCCACTGAACTGATGGGCACAATGCTCAGAGGGACACCGCTTCGCTGAGATGGCAACCACAGTTTGGAACGCGCCAATGCATGCGCGGTTTGGGCCACAGAACCGTCCTTCAACCGCACACACTGCCATTGATGGAAGTCGCTTTGGTCACGCAAGGTTTCGCCCATCGGCTCGGTCCCAATGAACATCTGCGTGCCACCGAGAGGCCCATCGTCGACACCGCGAGGTCGATCAACTCCTATGGCCGTGGCGGCAACCGATGCAGCGTGTGCGAGCGACTCCGGACGACGCACCAGCGACGTGAATCGTGCCGTAGCAGCGTGATCCTCGTTATCGACGCGCTTGCGAGCAACCACCAAACATTCGGCGATCGACGTGTCAGACGAAAACGAAACTTCGTCGCGGTTCGCAGCAATGCTCACAACATCCAGATCGGAGTAATCGTCAGCCAACATACGCCTGAACTCTTGCCAAGCCGTTCCTGCCGCTGCCGTCAACGGCAGCACCAACGCAAGCACGCCTCCCGGTTTGAGCTTTCGGTGCGCCAATGCAGCAAATGCCGATGCTATGCCCGCATTACCGTGGTAACAGTCTTCCCCCTTCATCCCATCCATCCGCTTCGCCATGTCCCTTTGGTCCGCATCACTAGCGTCAAATGCCGCCCAAATCGCAGCAATCGTTCCCGCAGTCGCGCCTTCCCGAGTGACATTGCGCGTAAACGGCGGATTCATGATCACCAAGTCGAACATCTCGTCGCAGATCTCGACATTCACTTGTGCAGCCGTCTCTTCACCCACGCTGCCAGTGCGTAACGCAGGATCGCTCGTATTGAAAAGCGTCACGATCTCCGACGATTGCAGCAGCTCCAAAGAGCCGATCTTCACCGAGCCGTCACCTTGACGACCATACGGCATCGTGTACAGACGCGACTTGTTGAAGCCGATATCCGGACGTACCCCCGAAAGGGTCGATCCGGAGAGATGGATCGCTGATGGCATCACGTCGCAGCCGTAAAGCACCTCTTCCATCATGTCAGCGTGCAACTCCGCAGGATCACCACCGGCATTCGCATGCCGATTAGCCAACTGATCGTAAACCGCCGACAGCAAGGCTCCGGTGCCGCATGCAAAATCACCTACACGAAGTCGTCCGATCGCTTTCGCATCACCCCAATCCACTCCGTCAAGCTTCTCCACCGCCAACTTTGCAAGCAATGCCGCCGACTCGGGACGCGTGTAGAAGGTTGCCAAATACTTGCGATCCGATATCAAACGCTGGAAGATCTGACCGGTCAGGTGGTGCGCGTGATCAACACGGGTACTGTCGAAATGTTGGGCAGTCTCTCGGAGCTCATCCAATATCAGAACCGCGTGTCCATTCGGAATCTGATTCAGGATGTCTCGTGCAATGGCGAATATCGCCCAATAGTTGACGCCGAGGATCTCCTCCCAAGCTGCCAACGTCGCATCTTGAGGGTTCGGCACACCAGGACCGCAAACTAACCTCAACGACTTGATCTCAGGATGCATCCGCGATAGTCGTTGGTGGAAGATCATCGCATTGGCCAAGATCGCAGAAGCCATCCGACGAGTTTGAGGCACGTCCGTCATCCCCAACAACGCAGCGATCTGACCAGTAACACCTGAACCCATCTCGGACAGTTCACCAAGCACGTTGGCAGCACGATCAATGCCCTGCTGCAAACGATCCGTGGCGTCGTTCACCGCCTTCTCGGGAACCGATGCCAAACGGATCAGGTCCGCGAGATCCGTCGCACCACCGGTCAACCATCCAGACTTCGGAAAACGACTCCCATCCTGGTAGTGGACGGCATAACTGAACTCCGCCTCGATGAGAGCCGCGTGAAGGTCCTCTGCAGAGCGGATGGCATCGGGATATTGGAGCGCGATGGCAGCCTCGATCGGATGGATCTCTCCAACCACTGGCAAGCCGAGACGACCTATCGCATCGTCTTGCGCATCACCGACAGCAGCATATTCGGCCTCGATGACCACCGGCGCACGCCCAGTCGCGGTCACCAGGTTGTCAATCTGCAGACTCGCGTTGCCTTCGACGAGCCGCGTGTTCTCAGAACGCACAACACATCCTGACAACATTCCACGAAGGATGTTCCCCAACTCCCGGTTGACAACAGGCTCGCTATGTCTTGCGTCTTGAGTGGTCAACTCTTCAATCTCAGGTCGAACTAAAGGGCATCTTCGGTGAAGTCGTCGTGGGCTTGTCCCAAAGAAATGTGCCAGAACGTCGACTCATGTAATCGAACCGGCGTCATGGCTCGATCAGTCGTCACCGATGCTCTGACATATCAGGGTAAGCGACATAAGCGGCATGCTATAGCAAACCAAGCGCAATCGAGACCGCGTTGGCGAAACCCCCGAAATCACGCCGTCGCTTGACACCGGGCATACAATACACGCACATATGTTCGTATTTGCCAAGGTGCCATGTCATGCCGTCGACGATTGAGTGGACTGACGAGACGTGGAATCCGGTCACCGGTTGCACTAGGGTGTCACCGGGTTGCGACCACTGTTACATGTTCGCACTCTACCCGCGCCTTATGGCGATGAATGTGCCGGGATACGAAGCCGGACCGGAGAACGTGAAGTGGATGCCAGAGCGACTCGAGACGCCGTTTCGATGGGCAAGACCTCGACGCGTCTTTGTCAACAGCATGTCAGACGTCTTTCATC
This sequence comes from Dehalococcoidia bacterium, assembly GCA_965221625.1. Classification (GTDB taxonomy): domain Bacteria; phylum Chloroflexota; class Dehalococcoidia; order Lucifugimonadales; family Lucifugimonadaceae; genus Bin127. Next base: position 1,243,575 of record OZ244903.1, on the reverse strand, counting down.
CGTCCGTGCCGTTCGACTTCGTGACGCAGATGTTCGACGTGATGCAAGAGACGTCTCAAGAGCGCGGACATGTCTTTCAGGTGCTGACCAAGCGTCCGGGGCGAGCGGTCGCCTGGTGGCAACAGAATCGAGCGCGCTACGACGATACCTGGCCGGAGAACGTCTGGATCGGCACGTCCGTCGAGAGCCAGAAGTACGCGCCTCGCATCACCGTTCTCGCCCGCATCCCGGCACCGACCCGCTTCGTCTCCGCAGAACCATTGCTCGGACCGGTAGACCTCACGCAGTGGCTAGAACGAGGCGATCTGCAGTGGGTAATCGTCGGCGGCGAAAGCGGAAACCGAGCTCGACCGATGCAACTCGACTGGGCACGCCAACTCCGCGACCAGACCATCAAGGCAAACGTCGCATTCTTCTTCAAGCAGCTAGGCGGACGCCGAGGAAAACGCTCCGGCAACGAAGCCGTCCTAGACGGCAAGCTATGGCAGCAAGTGCCAGTTGGCGTGTGAGCGAGAGACGATGACCTTTCCAAGATTCGGAGGCGATTGGACCGCAGAGAAACTAGAAATCCTTCGACGGTATCTTGACGCGTACACGACCGTGCTCAGTAAGCGATCGTTCAATGTCACTTACGTGGACGCGTTCGCTGGTTCTGGTTCGTATGTCCAATCTGCGAGCGACTACTCAGAGTTCCACGACTTCCGTCGCGGATCAACTCAGATTGCCTTGGACATCAAAAACAAACCTTTCGACAGACTGATCTTCATAGAGAAGGAACCAACGTCTGTGCTCGAGTTAAGGAAACTAGCTGAACGTCATCCAGACCGAGTAATCGAGGTGATCGAAGGAAACGCGAACGATAAAGTACCACAGTTCTGCAAGAGCATGACTCATCGCGATCGTGCCGTGGTGTTCCTTGATCCGTTCGCCACCGAAGTTTCATGGGAAACCGTTGCCGCCATCGCCGAGACAGAGAAAATTGACTGCTGGATCTTGTTCCCTTTAATGGCAGTGACTAGAATGATGCCGCGAGTGTCTGAACCAACTGAAGAAATCGCGTCTCATCTGGATCGCGTTTTCGGCGGGGAGCATTACTGGCGTGAGCACTATCGCGTTTCACCTCAACTGGATCTTTTCAACGATGCCCAAACGGTTGAGCGACTGCCAGGCAGCGATGCGATTGCCGAAAGTTATCGAGAGCGTCTTGTTGAGGCGTTCCGAGCTGGCAGTGTCGCCAAGACTCGCCGTACCCTGAGGAACTCCAACAACTCGCCGTTGTTCGAGTTGTTCTTCGGATCAGGTAACCCGAAGGGCGCAGACATAGCCATCAAGATCGCGGACCACATATTGAAGATTTGGTGATCTTCCTCTGACGCTTTGACTATTTTGCGATCTAATACTGCTCATTGTCAGCAGAGTTCGACAATAACAAAAAATGCGTCTACGTCGATCGGCAACGAAGCCGTCCTAGACGGCGAATTATGGCAGGAAGTGCCGGCAGTAGCTTAACGAATCGAACTCGCGCAAGCGATCTCGGTAAAGCAGGCGCGGAGTCTCAAGCTGAGTCATCATTCCCGCCGACCCAGCAAAGGCACTACACTACTCCGCTGCTTTTTGAACGTCCGTCAACGTTGGTGATCTTGGCAACGCTAGTCTATTCGTGACGCGTTCGCGTCTGATCATCACGGCTATTCGTCGAACTCGTTAGCCCAATCGCACAGTTCTCGATTCGTCCAACGAGACGTGAAGCGGTGAAGGTTGCTGCTCTCATCATCGTCGGCCCGTTGCCACTCTTCCCTTAATCCGAAAATCCAAAACATCGCGGCCGCAGTGAACTCGCGATCTGCGAACAATCCACACACTTCGCGCAACGTTATGCCACCATCACCGTCTACATCGAAGGTCGTCTGAATCTCTTCTCCCACGTCGTCGTACGAAGCATCCAAAGGCACTTCCACGACCCTGGTAACTTCGACCTCGAGTTCCGTCTCTCTTTCAACGACGACCTGACGGGTCACTTCGACTTCGACTTCACGCGTTGCCTCCACCTCGATGATCTTTTGCGGTACCTCGACCGTTACCACCACCTCTCGCACAACTTCGACCTCAACTGGCTTATCCACTACGACGGTTACTGGCACTTCGCGGACGATTTCACGCACCACTTCGGTTTCAACCGTCACCGGGATCTCACGCGTAACCTCAACCTCAACTGTAGCTGGGACTTCTACGTTTCGCGTTACCTCAACCTCTCTCTCGACCACGACCGTGACCGGAACCTCTCGTTCCACCTCAACCGTGACGGGCACGTCCACGCGTCGCGTTATCTCAACCTCTCTCTCGACTACGACTGTGACCGGAATTTCACGATCCACCTCAACCGTTACTGGTACATTCACAATCTCGGGTTCTGGTTGCGAACAACCAAGGGCGAACAAGCCAAGTACCGACAGTAGCGGAAACATGAGACGCAACAGCAATGGATTCTCCTTCGTTGCGAATGCAACGTCTTTGCGTAGTAGTCGTGCTCGAAGCGTCAATCTTAGTTTGCTTCCGAATGCCTGTGTTCGCAGGATCGGTTCAGGCAACAGTTGATGGATAACTCTCCCGAAGATAACTACCTTAGCATCTCAATCGCCGACCCAACCAGTGACCAATCCCTTCAGTCGAGTCAAGACGCGCATGGTCGATCCCCAGTTCGACACTATCCGGCGTACCACCCCCGGAGCAAGCGAGTGCCAGCTCGGCGACCCGAGAACCGTTCAATCTGTGACCTGCGTGAAGACGCACCAGAGCAACCGACACCGTTCGGTCTGAGATACCAACTGCGTCGGCGGTTGCGTCCGTTCAAACTCCAACAGATCCAGAAACTCGAGCCGAAACCGCACCGGCGTCTACGCCTTCTGGTCACAAGCCGAGTTCGGCGACGAAGAAAACAAGTGCATCTACGTCGGCATGTCGCACGCCTGCCTCCGGACACGACTACTGCAACGCCTGCGCAACGAAACCAACCCCATCCTCCGCCGCGAGCTAACCCTCTTACCCAGCCACATCCAATTCTCATACGCCTACACCCAAGGCCGTCAAGAGACGCAAGACCTCGAGACGACAGTCATCCAAGACTGGCAGCCCGAGAGCAATCGGCGGAAGCGGGGCTGAGGGCAAGTGCCGCTGAACAGAAGTGAGTTTACCATTGGTCAGTCACACCTCGGATGGACTTGCCTTGCCGTTTGACAGCAACGCCATTGCCGGTTAGGATCGGATCAACAACGATATGGCGTCTCCTCGGTGGGAGGAGGCCGTTTTGCTTGAAGGGAGTGAATTAATTCGATGACTAGATACAATCGCAAACGTCGAAGCGCACAAGCTCAAGGCCAACTTCGTAACCCGTTCAACGGTCAATTCATCGCAAGGCGAGATGTGATCGTCACTTGCATAGCTGTCTTGATCGGAATCTGGCTGGCGACTTGATCGTGGTGTTTGAGCGACAGATGCCGAATCTCCGTATGTTTACATGGGGATTGTTGGCCTCAATATTGGCAAGGAATCCAGATTCCTTCGACCATACTTCATTCGTAGGAGATACGGGAGGTTGCTGAGGTAAGTATGGGTAGGCGCAAAAGAGACACAAGACGTCGAACGAACCAACCGCTCAGAGATTCTCTGGGTAGATTCACCACCCCTTGGAAACTGAAGGTGGAGGAGTTCAAAGAAGGCGTCGCTATAGGCATAGCAGTGGTCGTTGTGCTTGCGCTGATTGCCACTCTGGCATAAAACGAAACCTGTTGACGCGCCAATTTGCGTCGAGCATAGAGTGCGGGTTGGCGCACCTATCGACCCACCGTCGCGCTAGTGGTATCGCGACTTCCAGTTCGATCTCGGCAACTTAACGTATCGATTGTTCAGAGATACGGATCGCTGGTCAGATGACCAACTCGGCATCTTCCGGTCACTTCTTGCCACCGTGCTGACTGCGAGTTATGAGTTCATCGAGGATGACGAGTCGGCGCAAACTCACCAGGTGGAATCACACTTAACGCCTTATCAAGCTACGGTGTTAACCGGCTAGGTATAGCATGTTAGACACGAATTGGAAGAGGTCTGCCATGGAAGCCTTTGAAACAGAAAAGGATAGGTCAACGACCGTGGTCGATCTCCAGCGATCGATAAGCGAACTCAGCAAAGCTGACTACGCAGTGTTTCGTAGCTGGTTTTGGGAACGGGAATGGGAAGAGTGGGATCGCGAACTCGAAGAAGACGTGGCGACCGGCAAGTTGGACGCACTGGCGGACGAGGCTCTAGCCGCGAAAGAACGCGGCGAACTTACACCGCTCTAGATGCACAAGGTCGCGCCGGGGTTTTGGCGACACTTTGATGCGTTACAACCCTCGACACAAAGAGTTGCGCGTCGCAACTTTCAACTTCTGAAGGACAACCCTCGCCACCCTTCTCTGCGCTTCAAGCGCGTCAGCCGATTTCGTTCCGTCCGGGTGAGTGATTCTCATCGGGCGTTGGCTGTCGAAGACGGTGCCGATTTCATCTGGATATGGATCGGACACCACGACGATTACGTCCGCATGATCAATCGCTAATCTCGATGTGGTGTCGTTGAGTAGCCAACCGCATCGAACGCGAAACCTCAAAGCAACACCTGCACGGACGCTGTGGCACCGCCGCTTAAGATATAGTAGACTAGTCTAATATAGTATATTTGACAGAGAGTTTCAGGGAGGTTAGCCATGACAACCTTAGAAGAAGAAGGCGTTTGGACCGTTGCCGAGGCTAAGGCCCGGTTGTCGGAGGTGTTGAGATTGGCGGAGACCGACGGGCCACAGCGTATCGGCACGCGACGTCGCTCCGTAGTGGTTCCGGAGCGGCAATGGGACGAATTGACGCGCCCGAAGAAATCGCTGGGCAAGTGGCTGGTTGAGAACACGCCGCGCGGCACCAACCTTGAAATCCCCGAGCGGAGGTTCGATCAACGCCCGACGCCGTTCATTGACGAATCTGACGAATGAGCGGATTTCTGCTCGACACCAACGTCGTATCGGAGCCGACCAAGAACGATCCTGATCCCCAAGTCTTGGACTTCCTGACTCGCACCCAAGACGTTTGGTTGTCAGTTATCGTGATTCTGGAACTTGAGCGAGGCGTTCATCAAACGCCACATGGTCGCCGCCGATATCGTTTGCGATCGTGGTTGACCGAACTCGTTGCCGGATTTGAGGATCGCATAGCCTCGATCGACCGATCCGCCGCCGAGTTCGCAGCCGTGTTTCAAGCACGAACCCACGAACAAGGAGGGCAACTGAAACTGGACGACGCATTAATCGCCGGCACCGCAATGGCAAGGAACATGACGGTCGTTACCCGCAACGTAAAGGACTTCGACGGATTGGGAGTCGATATCTTGAACCCGTGGGATGCTGACTGAGACTGGCATCGTAGGAATCTGCGATCAGAATCGTCAAAATCGACAGCTGCCATCGGGCATTAGCACGATAGCCGTGCTATCATGTTGATGTGATCGTTTCGTTCGAGGATGTTGGCACCGAAGATGTCTTCAACGGCAACGATACCCGACAATCTCGACGTTCATGTCCACGGGCGATATGGCACGTGGCGAGGAGAAAGCTGGACCTGCTGGATGCGGCGACTGACTTAGGCGACCTGCGTATACCACCCGGCAACCGGCTCGAGCGACTGAAAGGCATCCGCAACGGACAGTACAGCATTCGAGTTAACGACCAGTTCCGCATATGCTTTGTCTGGACCGATGACGGTCCAGACTTGGTAGAAATCACCGACTACCACTGACAGTTTAGGAGAACCCCGATGGTACGTATACCTACAGACCGTGCCCCGACGCATCCGGGCGAGATGCTGCTGCACGAGTTTTTGATGCCGCTTGGGATCACGCAGGGCAGCTTAGCGACTGCCATCCACGTCCCGTTTCAGCGTGTGAACGAAGTCGTGCGAGGTCGGCGAGGCGTAACCCCAAGCACGGCACTGCGACTGTCGAAGTACTTCGGCACGTCGCACGATTTTTGGATCAATCTGCAACTGCGCTGGGATCTCTATCACGCCAGACAAGACGAAGCGGAAAAGATCGACAGCATCCAACCGTATGAAGTTGCGAATGCGCGTTAGTCGCTAAAACACAATCTGAAGCGGTCGACCCAAATGGCCGCCACGACGCATCATCCGAAGGGAGGACGCGTAATGACAGAATCTAAAGAAGAACGCGTGTGGACGCTTACCGAGGCGAAAGTCCGGCTGTCCGAGTTGATGCGAATGGCTGAGTCGGAAGGGCCTCAGCGCATCGGCACGCAACACCGATACGTCGTGGTTCCGGAACGGACATGGGACGAGATGACGCGCCCGAAGAAATCGCTGGGTAAGTGGCTAGTCGAAAACATGCCACGCGGCACCAACCTCGAAATCCCCGATCGGCGTCTCGATAAGCCGCGCCCGATCCCGTTCATCGACGAATAACCGGTCAGGTCTTTACGAACCACAAACGTCTGGCCGAGTTGGGTTCACTCGGTGTGCGAATTTGCGGTTCGCCAACATAGTTCCAGTAGCTGACGGCATTGGATAACCTTTAGGTATCTCGCGATCTTCCGGACCAGTTGACAGCGTAATCGAGTTGGCACGCGCGAGACCTATCGGTAATCGTTGGACAGATGGACCCGAACCTTCAGAAATCGAGATTCTCGCTGGCGTACATCGAAGCGGTGGCAGCGCAAACCGGGTTTCACGTTGAAGAGGTCAAGGTAGACCGCGACAGCATCGACGGTACGTTGATGGCCGACTTTGGCAAGCGACCTCGTATCGAGTTTCAAGCCAAGGCGACAGCACAAGATGTAATTAACGAAGATCACATCCACTTCCCGCTCCCAGCCAAGAACTATAGGGACCTAATTGAGGAAACGATCAATCCACGCATCCTAATCGTCGCGGTTGTGCCGACTGAGGTCAATCTGTGGGTCAACCAGACTCAAGACGAGTTGTGCATGCGTCATTCCGCATATTGGTTGTCATTGGCTGGCAAGCCGCCATCGTCAAACAAGACGTCGGTCACAGTTCGGTTGCCCTTAGCAAACATGTTCAATCGTGGTCAATTAGTGGACCTGATGCGAAATGCGGAAAGGAGAGGTGAGTTGTGATTGTCGAGATCCGAGACCGTGACGCGCTCGCTGATATCCCGATCGCTAGCATGCGTGCGTATCTGAATTCGCGCGAGTGGAAGGACGTTGGACGTTGGGGGGAACGCGCGATAACGATTTTCGCCAAAGAGCACGACGGGCAGACGTTCGAGGTGCTCGTCCCACATCGAGATTCAATCGGCGGCTACGCCGAGAACATGGCTAACGCAGTGTCAGTCATTGCGAAGGTAGAAGATCGGTCACAGCTGGACGTCTACTACGAGTTGAAAGGTGCCGGTGCGGACGTCATCCACATTCGCTCAACCAACGGCAAAGCTGAACGACCTCTGTCGATCTCCGAGAGCGCGGGAATGCTCAACGACGCCAAGACTATGTTGGAAGCGAGCGCGAGAGCTGCCGAAAAACCCAAGGCTTGCTATCGCGGGAAACTGACTTCGGAAGTCGCCGAATATCTCGGCACCGTCAAGCCACTGCCAAATTACTCAAGTGGTTACGAATTGACAATGCACTCACCGGTCAGGATGGGACTCGGTGAACAATTGGACATGGACGGTAATCTGCCAGTACCTTTCGCCAGGCGCGTAACGAAAAAGCTGGCAACCGCACTGGGCAACACGACCGAGGTGGTTGCGCACGCAAACACCACCGGAACTGCTGAACCTTTAGAGGACTCTGTTGCTTCGGGAGTAAGTGCCAATCTTTGCGATTCCATTGCCCAGCTGGCTAAGCACGCGGGCGATGTAACCATTGAGCTTCAGTGGGCAGTAACGCGTCCGTCCGGCGTGAAGGACTCGTACTTCATGATTTCATCAGCGTCCGCCGAAATACTGTCTGAAGTTTCAACCTCGCTCCGACTACGTGCACCTTCTTTCGACGAGTGCATTGAAGGAATGGTCGTACAACTAGATCGAGAACCTGAAGAGTTTGATGGCAATGCGATGATTGCTACTGTTTTCGACGAACGAATGGTTCGGATGAAGGTTGAATTCCCTAGTGACCTTTTCGGTGATGTAATCCGAGCATTCGAAGAGAAGATTTCGGTTTCGTTGGAAGGAGACGTACATCGGACTGGCACCGTCATCGAACTACGAAATCCGCGGAATTTCGGACTCTTGACTCCGGTCTGAACAGGTACGCCCGACCCGCGTAATCGTCTGCTCCCAACCCACAGGAATCAATACAGCGCGCCTCGATCAATCACTCGACAATCTGATGATTAGACGTCGGATTTGACGCAATGTGTATTGGCGAATTCGTGTGCGAGAATGACCGATTGACGGGGGTTAGCCATTGATCGCTACTTTAGACAAAACAGGTAACGGAGTCGCGTTCGAAGGACTTTATGAAGTGCCTGAAGCAGCGCGGTTCATTCGGACTTCCGACTACAGCGACTCATCATTTGTGGTCGATAACCAGAAGCTGTTGCGATGGGTACGAGGTGGTCTCGTCGATCGAGCAATCGCCGACGTACCCGGTCGGGATCTGATGATCACGTTCGGCGATTTAGTGTCGCTGAGGATCATCTGCGCGTTGCGACACGCAGGCGTATCTTTCACCGAAATCCGTACGGCTGAAGCGTGGTTGCGCAATAGCACCGGAGAACGCTGGCCTTTTGCTACCGAAAGGCTGTGGGCCGGACAGGGCCAAGTTTTCACCGACTTCAGCAATCGTGTGCTGTCGGCTAGTCGCCACGGACAGTTGGCACTCGACTTCTTGGTTAACTACCTCATCCCGATTAGCGGCCTAACCTTCGACGACTCAACAAGGTATGCAGACTCGTGGTCGCCAGCGTCTGAGGTATTGATGCGTCCGACGATTCAGTTCGGTGCCCCCTGCGTCAAAGGCACACGCACCCCGACGAGTGCGATTTGGGGGATGGTGTACGCCGGCGACGCGATCGAATTAGTGGCATCCGGGTACGGATTGAGCCAGCGGCAAGTGCAGGCAGCATGTGACTGGGAAACCAGACTTAGGGCAGGGTGATCAGTTCTCACGGATCACCTGCAAAACCCGCGCATCCACCGCACTCCTTCCAATCCGAAACTCCGGCTCCGTCGACGGCTCCGTCCCTCGCGCCTGACGCCCGCGCATCGCGCATCGCAGTCGTCTACGGCACGCCCGATTGCGCTAAACTTTGGGAACGCGCGATGCACTGTAGCCGGATGGATTTGCAACGATGAATATCTCGGGATTCGAGTTGACGCCCCTCAAGCATGGACGAGCGATTCTCCAAGTCCATACCAGTGCCGGCATCACCGGCGTCGCTGAAGCACCGGGGCGCAGCATCGATTCCTTCCGCGCCCATCTCGACGGAACCATCGCACCCTTGCTGATCGGCGAAGACCCGCGACAGATCGATCGTCATTGGGAAACGCTCTACCTCGGCAACGACGACCGCATCACCAAGCTGCCGCCTCAAGTGGTCGGCACGGTCGACATTGCGCTCTGGGACATCCTTGGCAAGGACGCCGGCATGCCGTGCTACGCACTCATGGGCGGTGCCGCGAGGTTGGACATCCCTCTCTATTGGAGTGTCGGCATGGGTTGGTCGAAGTCGCCTCAGGAGATGCTCGAAGACGTGCAGGTCGGCTGGGACGACGGCTACAAGGCCTTCAAAATCAGAATGGATTGGCGGTCGTATCGACAAGATGCCAATCCGGCGAAGGACTTGGAGATGTTCAGGCTGGTTCGTGACTTCCTTCCCGACGACGTCTATCTCGGGTTCGATGCCAACAATGGCTACTCAGTCAGCACGGCAATCCAACAAGGACGCGCATTCCAAGATCACGGACGCATCGACCACTTCGAAGAGCCATTGCCACAGTACGACTTGCCGGGACTACGACAGGTTTCCGATGCGCTCGACGTCGCAGTTTCGACTGGTGAGCAAGATTGGGACCGCTGGCGTTTCCGCGACGTGATCATGCTAGGCAACCCCGACATCCTGCAACCCGACATACTTGGCGCATCGGGCCCGTCTGAGATCCTGAAGATCTACACGCTGGCGACGACTTACAACAAACCGGTGATGCCGCACTCACCAAGTGCAGGTATCAACAGCATCGCGTCGATCCACTGCTACTCGACGATCAAGAATGCGGTGCGTCCGCACGAGTTCTCGACGGAGTTTGCACCACCACTCGACGAGATTGCAGAGCTCTACGGTGAACACGTGATCCCCAATGACGGCGTCATCACGTTGACTGACAAACCCGGGTTGGGCATCGAGATTTCCGACTCCGCACTGGCGAAGTTCGCGGCTTGACCTCGACTCGTAGTTGATGTCGCAAGCTGGGAACCAGACGCGCCACTTCACTGCCACCGGCTTCGTCGTACACGGTGATGCCACACTGTTGCACTGGCACGCACGCGTCAACGCCTGGTTGCCACCGGGAGGACACGTCGAGCCGAATGAAGACCCGGTGCAAGCGGTTTTGCGAGAAATCCACGAAGAAACCGGGTTGACGGTCGACCTAGTACCTACTCAACCTGAACCATCGATCTCCACGATCTCGCAGATCGCGCCGCCGCGCACGATACTGATCGAAGACGTCTACGACGACAAGGTTGGTGCCCACCAACACATCGACCTCGTCTACTACTGCGCAGTCGCCGGAATGTCGCCCGAAATCCCTGCAGGCTGGCACTGGTTCACCAGGCATGACCTAGCAACCGCGCGTCGAGTCGCCAATCCGAGCGGTGATTTGGCGGCACCACCAGAGGACGTAATCGCTTTGGGCATCGAGGCGATCGATCACGCTTCCATCGTAGTGCCGCGACGACACACCTGACGCGCACTCGATTGTCGTCAGGGATCTCGTCGTCGGTGCGTCACTTGACGATGAAATCTAGCGCGTCGAAATCGCTAGCAAGACAGTCTTCGATCGTCTCGAGGTACATCGGCATGACTTCAGGCAGCTTGCGAATTTCATCGGGAGTGAACCAGCGAGCGTCTTCCGTCTCGTTGGTCGTTCGCATCAACTCGCCGCCCCAACGGTCGACGCGGTAAGCCATCGTCAACAACTGGGATTCGGGACGCGTCGGCGCACAGTAACGGGGGTGCGAATAGATGGCGAAGGCCTGCGACGATTCGACGGTCAGTCCCGTCTCCTCCCACACCTCGCGTGCCATGCACTCCGTAATCGACTCCCCCGGCTCCATACCGCCGGCCGGAAGTGCCCACATGTGATTGTCCGATCGGCGGATTAGCAGGATGCGCCCGGAATCGTCGAATACGACTGCACGCGCCGCCGGGACGATATAGGTGGGCGTCAACTGGAAACCTCGCATCGACTCGGTTAGAGAATTAACCTATTGAATCAACTCTAATTCCTTGTCGAAGGGTTTCAATTTATGGCGACGACATCATCGAAACGAGCCGGCAGCAAGCGCAACGGACGGGCACCCGGGAAGTGGCGATCGTGGGAGACGACAGAAGGCGTGATCCGCGCTCCGCACCGGTCGATGATGCGGGCGATGGGGATGACCGACTCAGATATCGACGCCCCTTTCGTCGGCGTGGCATCAACCCATAACGAGGTCACTCCCTGCAACGCCGGCATTCGACCACTGGTCGACGAGATTAAGAACGGCGTCAGAGCCGCCGGTGGTTCGCCATTCGAATTCGGCACGATCACCGTCTCCGATGCCATCTCCATGGGCACCGAGGGAATGCGCGGCTCGCTCATCAGCCGCGAGATCATCGCCGACTCGATCGAGACCGTCTGCTTCGCCGAACGCTACGACGGCTTGGTCGCCGCTGCAGGTTGCGATAAGTCGCTTCCTGGTGCGATGATGGCGATGGCACGACTCGACATCCCTTCAGTCTTCGTCTACGGTGGCTCCATTCTTCCCGGACATTGGCGAGGCGAGACGGTGCAGATTCAGACCGTGTTCGAAGCGGTCGGGAAGCGTCAGACGGGCGAGATCGACGACGACGAGCTCTACGGCATCGAATCGAGTGCCTGCCCCGGACCTGGCTCTTGCGGCGGCATGTTCACCGCCAACACGATGTCGTCGATCGGGGAAGCACTCGGACTGTCGTTGCCGGGTGCCGCGTCTGAACCGGCAGTAGATCAGCGCAAACGGGCGTCGTCGCGCGAGGCTGGCCTAGCGGTCATGGAGCTGCTGCGACGCGGCATCTACCCGCGCCACATCCTCACCCGAGAGGCCTTCGAGAACGCCGTTGCACTCGTCGTCGCCATGGGCGGCTCAACCAACACCTCACTGCACCTTCCCGCAATCGCCCACGAGAGCGGCGTCGACCTCACGTTGGACGACATCCACAAGATCGCAATGAAGACGCCGCTAATCGCCGACATGAAACCGGGCGGCAAGTACGTCATGTTCGATCTCGATCGCGTCGGCGGCATCCCGTTGGTGATGAAACGACTTCTTGACGCCGGAATCCTCAACGGCGAATGCATGACCGTTACCGGCCAAACCATCGCCGAGAACCTCGCAGACGTCGATCCGAATCCAGACGAAAACGAGGTCGTGAAGTTCCCGTCCGATCCGCTATCGGAGACGGGTGGATTGGTCGTGTTGCACGGCAATCTGGCACCAGACGGATGCGTCTTGAAAGTGGCCGGGCACCAGTTCGGCGCACGATTCTCCGGTCCGGCAAAGGTCTTCGACCAGGAAGAGCAGGCGATGGCGGCGATCCAACGTCGAGAAGTGAAGGAAGGCGACGTCATCATCATTCGCTACGAAGGACCAAAGGGCGGACCCGGCATGCGCGAGATGCTGTCGATTACCGGAGCGTTGGTCGGTCAAGGACTCGGCGAGAAGGTCTATCTAATTACCGACGGCCGATTCTCCGGCGCATCGCACGGCTCGATGATCGGTCACGTCGGACCCGAAGCAGCAGTCGGCGGTCCCATCGCCGCGGTGCAAGACGGCGACACTATCGAGATCAACCTCAGCGACTTCGAACTCAACGTCAGAATCTCAGAAGAAGAACTCGCTTCCCGCCTATCCGAGTGGCAACCGAAAGACCCGCCCTACACCCGCGGCTCCCTAGGCAAGTACATCAAGCTAGTAGGCCCCGCCAGCGCAGGAGCGGTGACGGGGTAAGATCCTGCTCGGGCATTAGTCCGGGGGGAGGCGATGCCGAAGGTTAATCCCGAAATTCTGGTTTGGGCGCGCGAAACGGCGGGATTAAGCGTCGACGTTGCGGCAAAGAAAGTGAAGCTGACCGACTCGAAATCGGCGAGTGCTTCAGAAAAACTTCGCAGTCTAGAGAGCGGCGAGCGCGAACCTACGGTTGCCCAGCTTGCCAACATGGCACGCACCTATCGACGCCCATTGGTCGCGTTCTACCTTGAAAGTCCGCCGAAAAAAGGGCGACGTGGCACCGATTTCAGAGGATTGGCTGCCGGACTGGATCCGCTTGTGGAAGGCCGAGTAGACGCGCTGTTGCGTTGGGCCCACGCGAGCCAGAGCATCCTCAAATCCGCGCTGGAAGACGAACAAGAACCTTTGGATTTCATCGGAAGTTGCCAAGTTTCGGATGGCGTAGCGCGTGTACTGCGCGCGCTGAGAGACACTCTCAAGGTAAACCTAGGCGAATTTCGGAAACGGCGCAAGTCCGAGGACGCGTTCAACTACCTCCGCGAACGCGCGCATGACGCAGGTGTGTTCGTTCTCTTGCGTCACGACTTGGGCAGCTATCACACCAACATCGAACCGGAGATGCTGCGCGGCTTCTCGATCGCGGACCCGATTGCGCCTTACATAGTCATCAACGATCGCGACGCCAAATCCGCTCTATCGTTCACCCTGTTGCATGAAATGGTTCATTTGCTGCTTGGGCAATCTGCAATCAGCGGTTACGACGCCGAGCAAGAAATCGAGAGATTCTGTGACGACGTAGCCAGCGAGTTTTTGCTGCCTACGGAAGACATGGCAGCTTTGGACATACCGACTGGGCTTGACCTAAGGGATGTTGCTAGCAAGATTAGCGAGTTTGCGGATCAGATGAACGTTAGCCGCTCGATGGTTGCATACAAGGCAGCCAGGCACGGCACATTGGAATGGGGCGACTACAGCGCACTGCGTCAACACTTCCACGAACTTTGGATGGCGGATCGACGAGCCAGACGATCATCTGAGGACAACTCATTGACCGGACCATCAACCACGAAAGCTCGGAGAAATCGCCTCGGCACGCTGATGCTCAACTCAGTGCGTTCGTCGGTCGGTGAAGGCATTCTTGGCACATCCAAAGCCGCGCTCGTGTTAGGTGTCAAGCCCGGCAAAGTCGGGGATTTAATCGAAGCTTCCCTGCATTGAACAACCTCTTCAATCTGCACGTCTACATTCCGGATGCCGAAGTCTCGGCCCCGCGCAAGCAACGCGCGAATCGCAAACTACCGGACGTTTGCGATGTTCTCGACGTCAAATGCATCAACGTTTACCAACTACTCGACGAGTTGGACTTTCGGGACAATTGACGCTCTAACGCAGTTGGTGTAAAACGACGATACGTTTCGGTTCAAACAGTCTTGGGGAGGGATCTTGATGGCAGCGTCGGAGATTGTCGGCAAGGTGCAGACGGTTCTCGGTCCGGTCGAGCCGTCCGAACTCGGCGTAACGCTCACGCACGAGCACCTGCTGATCGACCTTTCCCCGATCGTGCACGAACCAGTTGAAGCGAGTCGACGCGACCTCTACCACGCCGAACTTTCGCCGGAGACGCTCGGGTATATCCGCTACTTTCATTGGGCAAACCGAAGCAACTCGCAGCTGCTCGACGTCGACACGGCGATCGATGAGGCGAAGCTATACCGACAGTACGGCGGTCGCTCGATGGTGGATGCGACGAGTATCGGCATCGCTCGCGATCCAGTGGCGTTGGCTCGAATCTCGAGAGCAACCGGTGTCAACGTCATCATGGGTGCCGCGTTCTACGTCAACGACGCCCATCCGAGATACGTCGAAGATTGCGACGCCGAGGAACTGGCTGAGCAGATTGTGGCCGACGTCACAGAAGGCGTCGACGGCACTGGCATCAAGTCGGGGATCATTGGCGAGGTTGGTTGCTCTTGGCCTTTGACACCAAACGAACGCAAGGTGTTGCGCGCCGCGGCTTTGGCTCAACGGGCAACTGGCGCACCGATTCTGATCCACCCAGGTCGCGACGAAACCTCGCCGTTGCGCATCATCGACGCGCTCGATGAAGACGGCGCAGACCTCAATCGCACCATCATCGGACATCTCGATCGCACGGTCTTCGAACGATCAACACTCGCCGCGATGGGACAGTCGGGCTGCTACTTCGAGTGGGACCTCTTCGGCAGCGAGAGCTCCTACTATCGACACAATCCGACGATCCACCATCCAAACGATGCGACCAAGCTCGACGACATTCAGTGGCTGATCTCCGAAGGCTACGGCGAACGGATCGTGATTGCGCACGACATCTGCTCCAAGCACCGATTGTTGAAGTACGGCGGGCACGGCTACTTCTACATCCTGCTGCACGTCGTGCCGATGATGCGACGGCGAGGATTCTCGGAGCGAGATATCGACAACATCCTCGTCCACAATCCGGCTTCGATACTGACCTTCGTCGAGCCGCGTGGTTGATCGAGCATGAACTGTCATTGAAGCTCTCCGAATGACGGACACTACCGACGCGGAGATGATTTAGCACGCGAAAAATTCGCGTCTGTGTCAAACTTGCTTAGGGTCCTGCCCTATTTTTTGCCACGATGCGCCCCGCGTTAGGAGTTGAACATCTCTGCGTTTGATGCAAGAGAGACGATCACCGATACCTTCGGTGATTTGCCGGACGCATTGATTCACGAACTTCTGACGAAGGTCGACACTATCTCGGAGAACGCGTCCGACAAGGTTCAAGAGCTGATCGAGATGCGCGATTCGCTCCGCGAACGGGCACTCGGATTGGGGTTGATCGAAACGGCGATACCACCGTCTAACTCGCCTTACAAATCGGTCGCTGGAGTCGACGGCTCAGCGGTAACGCGCAGATTGGCGTCGTTGGAAATCAACGCTGCAGCAGCACTCGCAGTCGACGGCGTCAGCTCCCTCTCCAACGACGGTTCCGCGAACGGTGCGGCTCGAGGACAAGAGCTACCAGACTTACCCCATCACTTCGAAGTTCCCCGTCCTACGAAACCTTTGCGCTACAGCAGTGAAATCGCGTACGGTTTGATGTTCTGTATGGAGTATCTGGTTGCCGAAGAGGTCAAGCGAGATCTCGTGATGCTGGACGGCGCGTTCTCAACCGGTATGGTCGCGATTTCGCTCGGATTGAAATCGGCAGACGCTGAATATGACGACCTCTCAAACGCGCTCAAGCGGCGTTGGGTTGAAGAATCGAAAGGCGCAATTTCCGATATCTTGAGTTCCGACCGGATGATTGCCTTACCGAAGAGGACAAGCGGTAATGAGTTCGCAACTCAGACTCGTCTCTTTGGGAGCCGAGAAGTTGACACCAACGGAAGGTCAACAGCAAGCTTGATTCTTGAACCCGGGGAGTTCTCTGGACCCTTCAACCTTGAGACCCACACGTTTTACATTGACCCTGTCTACATGACTCGTCAAGAAATCAATGACTTGGATGACCTTTACTCTCAGATAAAGATCGTCTATTACAAACCTCACTCATGGTCGCATGCGTACCGCATTGAGCTGCCCCCAGCGATCGCTGAGGACGCAACAAGATTGCATGCCGTGCTCGACCGCATCAAACTAGAAACCACCAATCCCGCGATGATGGAGCCTTACCCCCTCTACGTCGCAGATCGCTTCGTGAAGAGTTTGGCCAAAGGAATCGATTCGATGATGGCGGCGGTTCGACGCGAGGTCATTGCCAAATCCTCGGAGGCTGAACTGGCACACCAGATGATGACCGCATATCGATCCGATCCACAAGCCGAGGAAGCGGTGCCTTGACGACCAGCAATCAAGAACCGCCGCCCGTAGTCGCGGTAGTCAGCAGTCCCTCGTCGAACACGGAACTGACGCTCGACATCATCGACGATCAGGACACCTCGAGATTGGTGGGGGCCTTGGTCGGTTTCGATTGGAATCAGTCGGATCCCCTGAATCGCGAAGACGCTCCCAAAGCGGCAGTCCTCGGTCAAATAACCTCGATGCAGATGCGGAACCGCTGGCACGAAGAAGCGGCATTCAAGAACATCGTCAAGACCCACAAGTCACTTCCCGCCATCACAGCGAAGCAGGACACGCGCACCGCAATCATGAAGATCGGCGGCTGCTTTGTGCAACGATCCGGACGTGAATACGAACACGGCGATCTCGGCGGAGTACCTGCTACCGGCACGGAAATCATGGTTATTCGAGATAAGTTCCTAGATCACGTACTGGAGTTCTGTGAAGCGGACCTCTTCTATCTCGGGCGCGCCTACGGCAACAACGTGTCATTCCCGATGTGGTTCAAGCACTTCGGGCATGGCAATCACGGCATCGGCGAAGCGTATCACATCGGCATCTTCGGCAAGACCGGATCCGGGAAGACCGGGCTCGCCAAGATGCTGCTCGCCGCTTACGCCCGTCATCCTGACATGGGCATCTTGGTGATCGATCCCCAAGGCGAGTTCACTCTCGAAATGCGCGGCAACCAAGTCGGCGGACAACAGTTGAATCTCGCCGATTTGATGCGAACAAAACTCAGACGCAAGGTTGAGGTCCTGCCAATCTCCAAGCTGCGGCTGGACGATTGGGACCTCTTCCGCGAGCTGCTCGAAGCATCGAGATTCTTCGAATTGAAGTTGAACATTCGAGGACCCGATCAGCGGTTGGCAGCAGAAACCGTCGCGATGCGAACCCTTCAAACACGATTCAAGATTGATCAGCTTCCAACACACGAATGCGTCCTAGCCGTGTTGGGTGCATTGAAATTCAGTGCGGGAGACATCTACAACACGCCAGGTTTGGCCAACCAATTGGGCGATCGGATCGATGACCTGACCCGCAACGGCTTTGATGACTTGATCGATCGGACGTGGTTGCCCCTTACACTTCCATTCCAATCAGGACAGGACAAGAAGAGCGTCCAAGAAATCATTCAGGGCTTGGTCGCCGACAAGTCGGGGCGTAAGCCGATCGTCGTGGTCGACCTATCGAACCAGTCGGGAGCGCAGTTGTGGGAAGACGCACTGCAAAAACGAGTCATCTCCTACATCGCAAACTCGCTCGTCGAAGAAGCATCCAAGACCTTAGGCAATCGCGAGAGATCGGCGAACACGTTGGTCGTCCTCGACGAGGCGCATCGCTTTGTGCCGAGTTTTGTCGGCAACGAACCCCAAACGATCCGCATGCGCGATGAGTTTCGGCGCGCCGTGCGCGAGACGCGCAAGTACGGCGTCGGATGGATGTTCATCAGTCAGACTATGCAAGGCGTTGACACCGAGATCCTCACCCAACTCCGTGCAATGTTCTTCGGCTACGGGCTATCGTTCGGTCTCGAGTTTCAACGACTTCAGCAGTTGGCTGGTGGCGATCGAGAAGCGATGAACCTCTATCGCAGCTTCCGAGATCCGCAGTCGGCAGTCAACGCGCAACGCAAGCAGTTCCCGTTCATGGCGATCGGGCCGATCTCGCCGATGCCATTCTCCGGGCAGTCGATGTTCTTCACTGCCTACAACGCCCAAGACTTCCTCAACGAAAATCGATGGGTACCGCTCCAAAGGTGAAAGGACTCGCCAAGTGCTGAAAACGATCGATCCACAGATTCTCGACGCGTTGGCTGAGTACGACTCGGCGACCGTGCAGAACGCCGCCGCCATCGTCTACGGCGGATATATCAACGCCGTCAACGACTACTCCGGTCCAGAGCTGCAACCATATCTGCGCGACCTCGACGGCTCCGGCAAACCGACAGTGGGATACGCGTTGACCTCGACATGGACGCCGTTGCACGAGCCGACTATCGAGATCGCTGGGCGTTTGGACTACTTGGACTCGATTGCCTACGCCAACGCGCCAGTAATCGTGGTGCAGCAAGACGTCGACGTGCCAGCGCGCCGCGGCGCCATCATCGGCGACGGCATGGCATACCAGATGCGCGCACTCGGAGCTGTCGGCGCAGTCGTCGACGGCAACGCACGCGACCTTCCCGGCATCGAGGAAGCCGGTCTAAACCTCTGGGCCACCGGACGCGTTCCCGGACACGGACCGTTCAACATGATCGATCACGGCATCCCGGTAACCGTCGCCGGTTTGCTAATCCAACCGGGCGACCTCTTAGTGTGCGACGGTGACGGCGTGACGCGGGTACCAACTGATATCGCGGCTGACGTCGTGATCGCCTGTGCCGAGGTACGCGCTCGCGAGGGCGAGGGATTCCGCTACTTCTCCAACCCCGACTTCACACTCGACGATTGGGAAGCGTACAAAGCGAAGACGGGGTGAGACGGATCGCACTTCCCGTCTCGCCTTGCACGCCAATCATTGCCGGCTATTGAGGCGGTTTAACCTGCTCCATCAGGTCGTTGTTCCACTCGCCATCCACGCTGAAGTGGGCAGCGGCTCCCAACATGATCGCTTCGATCAAGTTGTGGCTGAGGTAGACGTAAGTGCCCGGTTGTCGGAAAGTGTGAATCGACGCACCGGCAGACCCGGCCGCAATGTCCCAAGACTCAAGGCCTAGCTGCGGAGGCGAGTCGAAACCGCCGCGTTCCCACACGTAGTCGCCATGCCCGCCGATTAGGTGCGGATACGACTGACGGTTCGCCTGCGAGTGGATCACCAGCACGTTCTCGCCGACGCTCGCTTTCATCGCATTGTCCCCGGTCAGCGCACCAACGCTTCCGTTGAAAACCACGTGAGTCGGGACCAACCCCCGCATCACTTCGAGATCGTCAGCATAAGAGTCGAGCGGACGCTCGTATCGTTTGTAGTTGCCTTCTTCGTCCTTCGGCAGATAGTAGTCCTGCTCTCCGATGTAGTAGGCGCGGTCGTACTCAATACGTTGACCGTTGGGATCCTTCAACCCATCGCGCGGCAGCACCATAATGGCACCGTTCATGCCATGCACGACGTGCCACGGAATCATCAAACCCCCCGGCGCGCAGTGATAGATGAATACTCCCGGCTTAATCGCACGGAAACGCAGAACAACCTCCTGTCCCGGCGACACCTGAGTCAACTCACCACCGCCGAGTGCACCGATGGCGGCGTGGAAGTCGATGTTGTGCAGCAACGTGTTGTTGCTCGGGTTCACCAACGTCAACTCGACGTAGTCGCCCTCGTGCACGACGATTAACGGGCCGGGAACCGAGCCGTTGAAGGTCATCGCCCACATGAACACTCCGGGCTCGACCTCGATCTCTTCCTCGGTGATCGACATCCGGACCTTGACCAGTCGAGGCTCATCCGGTGCCGTCTGTTCGTGAGGAGGAACCGCCGGGGGCGCGACGAGGTCTTGGTGAACGACCTCCAACTCAGAGACGTTCTCAGGCTCCCATGTCTTCTCCCCGCTCCAGTAACTCGCTGCGCCATCACCTGAATCGCTGGTGCAAGCAGCAACGGACATCACCAACATCATCACCAAGACCGACAACCCAAAAATCCGTCGGGCGTACTTTGGATTCGGACGACCGTCAAACGGATGCATAAAGCACCTCCTCTCATCAGATCGATGAATCGTTGTACGGCCCGATTTTACACCGCGAACTGCGCAACCCCTCAACTCGCGCACAACACTCGTTCGCCCGTAGATCGAATATCTCGAGACAGCACCGACAACAATAGCACACTTGTTGTATCATTGAAATCCGTTTCAGGATAAGGTTGCAGGCACTTGGTCAAACGAAAATGACGATTCGTGAAATGAAGATCGCGGGCAATGTGGATGCGCCATCAGAACCTCCGCTAATCGTCGATGATCCCGAGCGCAAAGAGTTCACCGGCGACGGCTATCGCTTCTACTGGCACTCTTCCATGGAGATGTCCGAGTGCGCCGACAACTCAGTGGCTTTGACGGTTACGTCGCCGCAGTACTGGAATGCCATCGACTACGACGTCCACGCCAACTCACACCACGACGCCTGGCACCGGGAGCGCAACTACACCGCATTCGGTGAATCGCTCGACGACTATCTGACCAACGTCGGCAAGGTCTTCAAGGAGGTCTACCGCGTAACCGCAGATGGTGGCTTCTGCGTAATCGTCGTCGGCACCGTGCTTCACAAAGGCAAGCACTATCCGATCCCGATGTTGATCACCCAGAAGATGGGCGATCTCGGTTGGGAGTTCCACCAAGACATCATCTGGAACAAGGTAACCGGTGGCGTCAAACGCGCCGGATCATTCATCCAACATCCGCAATCCGGATACTACTACCCCAACATCATGACCGAGTACATCCTCGTCTTCAGGAAACCCGGCAAGCCGCGCCGCGGTCAGACGAAGGCACTCGAAATCGACGATCTATTCAAGCGCGACATCGCCAACAACATCTGGCACATCGCACCGGTTCCGCCGCGCACCATCGACCATCCGTGTCCCTATCCCGAAGAGCTGGCACGTCGATTGATACTCCTCTACTCCGACGTTGGTGATGAAGTTCTCGACCCGTTCCTCGGCAGTGCACAAACCGCCATCGCCGCACTGCGCCAAAATCGCCGTTGCGTCGGTTACGACGTCGAACAGTCCTACCTACACCTATCCGAACGCCGAGTCCTCTCACCACCGCCACAACGCCAAAACAACCTCATCGCCAACTTTGAGAGAGTGCTTGCGTAGAACGACTGGGACGCCCCGTCGCTCGTCTTCGCCACATTACGGATGCCGTCTGCATGTGGCAGATAAAATCTTAACCACTCGAGCATATTCGCATGAATGTTGTAATGTCGCATCACCCGGCACCGATGGCGACGCGTCTCACCGCAGTCGACTTGTTTTCGGGGATTGGCGGATTTCACATTGCGGCGCGCAACTTGGGCATCGACGTCGTGTTCGCTTGCGATATCGATGAGCAAGCGCGCCGGGCGTATACCCACAACTTCGACCTTCATCCTTTCGGGGACATCACCGAGCTCGACGTTGCCGACGTACCAGATCACGATCTGCTGTTCGCCGGTTTCCCGTGCCAACCGTTTTCAATCATCGGTCGTCGAGATGGATTTGCGGACCCGCGCGGCAATCTCTTCTTCGACCTGCTGGGCGTGATCGAGGCGAAACGACCACAAGGCATCGTCTTGGAAAACGTCAAGCAGCTCTCCACTGCGGACGGCGGTCAGATATTGACGCGCATGCTCGACGAGTTGGAGCGGCTCGGGTATGCGGTGGATTGGCGCGTGTTGAACGCTTTGGACTTCGGACTTCCCCAGAAGCGAGAGCGCACCATCATCGTGGGAAGTCGGCGACAGTTTCTCGGCTTTCCTTGGCCGCAACCGCAGATGGCGATGCTTCCTCTTTCGGAGCTGCTTGAGCCGTATCCAGACCCTAAGCACTTCGTCAGCGCGGAGATACGCGCCAAACGACACTCAGTGCACACGGCGAGCGACTCGCCGATGATCTGGCATGAGAACAAAGGCAAGAACGTGTCCAGCCATCCGTGGTCGTGCGCATTGCGAGCCGGCGCGTCTCACAACTATCTGTTGGTCGACGGCGAACGTCGGTTGACCCCGCGCGAGTGTCTCCGATTGCAAGGTTTTCCTGACGATTGGGAGATCGTCTGCAGCGACGCTCAGACGCGCAAACAAGCCGGCAACGCCGTACCGGTGCCGATGGTTCAAGCCGTCATCGAAGGGATGGTTGAGATTGTCGCACAGCCCAAGACTGCGCAGCCCAGGGTCGCCGCATAGGGGCCCGTATCCGCTCGGACAGCTACCCGACAAACTGCTGTACGACGTCGCACGCCACCTGGTCCATCGAATGGCGGTGGGTTTGGATGATCTCACCGGGGACGACTGGGGAAACATCTTTGCCAACGCGATAGGCGGTGAACATCGACAGCAACCTGTCGGCGTCGCAGACGTCAGTTGGGACGGCTGCGCATGGTCTCTCAAGACGGTCAAACGAAACAGTCCGTTCAGCACCAAATCGGTTCGTCTGATTTCAGGTCGAAACAACATCGGCTACTCTCTCGGCATGGACAACCGCATCGTCGACCCCGCTGCCACTGGCGATGCGGTGTTGAGCATCTGGAACTCACGCGTCAATCAAGCGATGGGCGAGTTCGACGACCTACGCGTCCTCGTCCTTGTCCGCAATTGGCAGTCTAGAGAGTTCTTGATCTGGGAGGAAGAAGCGCGACGCTACGTTCCGCAAGATTTCGCTTGGTCCGTCAACACCAACGGCAACTTAGTCGGAAATGACAAGCCGTCTGGTTTCCATCGCTTCACTTGGCAACCCAACGGTGCCCAATTCACGATCATCCGGGAAGTGCCGATTTCAGCGCGCAAGTTCAGAATCGCAAGCGACGTGCCAGCAGTCAATGTCGGGCAGATACTCGACGCAATCGGTTACTCGCCCGAATGGGTCGACGTCGTCGATTGACCTTCTGCACAAAGTGCACGCCTGCCGGCCTCACGCGCGGTCGAACCGCCTCGCTGCGAGCTGCAGGCATTAACGCGGGTTAGCGCGCAACCCGAAGGAATCGCCTCAACGGCTCGACTGACGGGTAGCAGAGACCGATAGGACCCGACGCTTGAGTTGCGCGAGAACGGCACTCTACAGATGTATCGCCTGCAATCCGGTGCGTTCGGCGACGGCGGTGGCGAGGCTTTGTCGATGGCAGTGCTGGGAGTCGTGCTCGAAGCACATTAATGCGGAGGGTTTTCGGCGCATCAGTGTGCCGACGCGCTCAACTTCCTCGCTTCGTTGCGGCAAGATCGACGCTGCGTAGTGGCGAAATAGCTCTTGGTGCCCGGATATTCCGTTCGACTCGGCACGGAGTTTGCTGGGGATCCCCAAGCGCGGCTCATGGTGGTAAAGCAAACCCATTCGTTCGCAGATTCCGCTCAATCGGGAGCGTGAGAAGCCATACTTGCGAGAGATGGGATTCGCTCGCACGTCGATGATGCCGACAATCCCGCGCTTGAGGAATCGGTTCAAGAATGCGTCAACCGACGTGCCTTCGTAACCGGTCGTATAGACTGCTGGTTCGGCAGGTCGTGGCGGTTCAGCGTCGGCGAATCTTCGCTCTGGCAACTCGCTCTTCAGGGCAAACCAAGGGTAACGACGATAGACGTCCTTCAACAAGTCGTGCTGGTCTGTATCGCCGTACTCGCGAACAACGTCTGCAATCGATGCCTTTACCTTCGAGCTCATACCATTCAACAGCTGCGCCGTCACGTCGAGATGAGCTTCGGGCATTACCACTCGATCATTCGAGGTGTCGACATACCCGTCGCGATTGAGCAGATCGAGTTCGCGGTAGAGCGTGAACGAGAACGGGCCGTAGCGGTATGGAACGAAGTCGTAGAAACTCGCAGCGTCGCGCAGCTCCGTTTCGTGGCGCAGCAGAAACATCAGCTTCACAAACTGCGTGCGCGTCAACGGCTTCCTAATCTGACTGAGCAGACCCAGCACCACTTTCTGACGCGTCAGCATGGATTGTTTCTGTTCGTGAACCGAGTGCGTGGCATGCGGTACGTGCAGAGTCGTGACCGAGTTGGGATCTTCAACCGCACGCCAGCAAGTCTAACTTGACGCAGTTCGTTTAGGACTACGCGTTGGCGATACCTTGGCGGTACGCTACAAGCTCAGTCTCACTCCTCCGCTTCGTCGGCGTATTGGTTGTAGCCGAGGCCCCTGACGTGGGGTTCGCGGTGGAGCAGGTTGCGGAGGTGGGCGAGGTAGTCGGCATCCATGTCGATCGCCTCGGCGACCGCTTCATCCCAGAGGATGCGCACCTCGCTTTCGGTGTCACCGTCTCGATACTGCGGCACCACCATGTCCTTAGTCCGCTCCCAGCAATCCGCAAGTATCCCGATCACGCGCTCATCCTTGATGTCGGGTATGCGGATGTTGGCGGCCTCACGGGTGCTGTACGTAGGGAAAAGTAACGTTCTACCTGGATTTCGCATCAATTGCAAGCGTCCGACCGTTGAGTTGACGAAGACTGACAGTGCTTTGGCTTGCACTGCTGAAAGGCCGACCACTGGCATCCACCCATTTCCGACGTAAGCATGGGCATCGGCGGTAGCGGCAAGTCTGCCGGTGGCGGTGTTCTGACCAGCGGTGATCAAAAGGTATCCGGTCTTCGACTGCATCCTCTCTGCCTCTGCCTTTCGAGTCTCTTGGTCTACTCGCTTGGAAACCCACCATTCGTCAGGCTGACTACGGATCGTGGTTTGTGCCTCCGCACTCTTGGACTTCAGTATGGGGAAGCTGTGGGGCAGGCCGTCTTCTGCGCGCTCGAACGAGCCGCGCAGAAGCTGGCCTGTCGCCAATGGCGACAGGCCAGCTTCTCTGATCGTCCGTAAGCACAAATCGTCAGAGAATTCCGCGGCCGCTTGCGCTAGCTCAGGAGATCGCCAGATTGCCGGCGTCCAATCACCCGCTTGGATCCGTTCTGTGGGCCATTCCGCAATCTCACCCCAACCGTTTTGGATCGTTGATGCGTTTGTCAACTTAAGGCAATCGTGAAGTTCCCCCGCATCCTGCTCAGCAAAAGGAAATTTGTCCAAGT
This sequence comes from Dehalococcoidia bacterium, assembly GCA_965221625.1. GTDB lineage: Bacteria > Chloroflexota > Dehalococcoidia > Lucifugimonadales > Lucifugimonadaceae > Bin127. The sequence continues at coordinate 1,217,775 of OZ244903.1, read as the reverse complement.
TGATGAAGCGTGTGGGTCGTTTACACTGACCTTTCCTTTGAAGGATTACGAGACTCTCATTGAGGCCAGTGTTCTGACTCAGGTTCACGTTGCCAGGTTGGTGGCAAGTCAATATCGTATGAACATGAAACCGTCGTGCGAGAATTCTGCGCTCTTGCAACCCGGACGGGGCCGTGAGAGCGATGGTCGGCACAATCATCGCGATCAATCCTGTGGACGTGTCGCATATCTTTTCGGCTAATCCGACGAATAACGGTCGGATTGAGTTTTTGTCAACGAAGTCGTCCATTACCTCGTCGTTTTGGACCAAAACCTGCTCCATCGAATCTGCACGGGCGCGAAGCGTTTGCTGTATCTCCTTGGGGAACTTTTCTCCCATCTTTGCGCGGTTGGTGAAGGGCGGATTCATTATGATGATTCCTGCGTCTCCCACAGCGTCAGTCGCCTTTTCGATTTCCGCTTCAGTTTGTTCGGGCCAGATTGTTTGCGACTCGATTTCGTCGTCGTCGAGGTCGAATTGACCGGAACGCTCGACGATGGCTCGCTGTCCGAGGAGTTCGAGGCTGCCGGCGGAAACTTTGTTGGGGTCGCCTTTCGACGGACCGTAGGGCATGAGGTGCAGACCCATCCTGGAGTAGGCGATCTCGTGGTTGCCAGCGGTCAACTGCGACGCCGCTAGCTGCAGTGATACCGGGTTGATGTCAAGACCTTTTATCGTCTCCTCAACGGCGATGCGCTGGAGTTGGTTCACGTCTTCGTCGCTCGCGCCTTGCTCGCGTGCACGGCGCTTCATCTCGGTCAGCAACGCGGCGAGGAGTGTGCCACTGCCGCATGCGAGGTCCACCGATTTATGGGCGCGCCACACCGCCGGGTCGGTCCAGTCCTGCTCACCACAGGCGTCTAGGGTGAGACGTGCGGCGATCGAGGCAGCGACGGGGCGGGTGAAGAATGCACCGTCGCTCGCTTGGTTGCCCATCACTCGGTTGAACAGCGGGCCGGCATGGTCTGCACCCATGTCGGCATACGTCTCGGCGATGCGCTCCGCTTCGGCGGCGATCGAACGAAGTGCACGCTCCAACCCACCCAATTTACCTGTGTCTTCAATGGCGTAGATCGCTTCGACGGCTGGCTTTAGGACCGGTTCGAAGTCGTGCACCATGATCGCATTCCACTCGCGCTGGAAGCGTCGCACGACGTTTACGTCGTTCTTTACCGCTTCGAGGTCGCTGACGGCGGGAATCCAGCTTCCGTTGGCGATGCGCTGGTGGAGCATGGCGGCATTCATCAACAGCAGCGCAGCAATCGTGCAGCCGTCGGCTTGCTTCTTACGGTCTTGCTCTCTCAGATTGTCCAGCTGGAAGTAACGATTGAGATCGTTCACCAACTCATCCGAATGCAAGGCGTGGGCCGCCTCTTTGACCGACTGCTCAAGGATGTTGAGATCTCGGATGACGCGGTTGCCGGTCAGACCTGACTTTTCGAGCAGGTTCGCCTTGATATTTTCGCCGACCTCCTTAAGTTCGCGTAGGTTAAGCACCCGTTGCATGTGTGCTGTCGCTGGTTCTTCACCTGGCCGAGGTTCGCCCGGTTCCCTCGGGCCTCTAGGGCAATGGGTTCTGCCCGTTCCCTCGCTGATCATCTTTCGCGCTTTGGCCTTCGTCTCCGCGATGTCGACCTCGCCGATGGTGCCGTCCGGTTTGGGTTTCTTGCGGGCGACCGAGTCGACGCGTATCTCAATGCTGCCGTCGCTGTTCCTCTTCCCCGACATAATCTGCGTCGGCTCGATGGTTGCGGCCCTGAACGTCTCGCCCGGATCCGAGAGCAGTGTCGTCGACGCCAGCGAACCATTGGCCTCCCCGGCTGACACTTCCGACGGTCCGACTATCGGGGTGAACTCCTGATTCAGTCGGCTCTCGTCCTTCAGTACACGTTCGACTGCACGTCTCGCTTCACCCGGCGTGCCGATGTGCTCGCGATACGATATCTGGCGATTACCTTCGCGTGCGATGGCGACAATATGTCGTACCTTCTCCGGGGTCTGCGGAGTCTGGATGATCATCAGATCTTCGAGTTCATCCTCGATGCGTTGATCGTGAGCGCGGAGAGCCAGCAGAATCTGTCCCAACTCCTGCCAGCCTTCGTCCATCTCGCTGGTGCTCAACCAGTCTTCCGGGTCGACGTTGGGCGGTATCAGTATCGGGCAGATGATGTAGCCCATTTCTTTGCCGGGAGCGATGCGCATCGCACGTCCGACCGCTTGGATGACGTCGATGGGCGACTTGCGCGGCTCGAGGAATGCGACGGAACTGAGGGAAGGCGAATCGGTGCCCTCGCCGAAGATGCCGACGTTGAGAATGCCGCGCGGCGCGGCAGTATCGGCCTCGGCGAGCTCCTGCTTGGCGTGGTCGCGTGCCGAGACGTTGCTGGTGGCATCGAGGTGGCGGAGTTGGAACTCAGCAGCTGAATGTCCGTTGTTCTCTTCGAGCATGCGACGCTTGAGCCAATCGCGCACCGGCTTCGTCTGCAGATCGCGTGCCATGTTCTTGGAGCGATCCACAGTGTTCATGAATGCGATGCACGACTTGATGGGTATTGTGTTGCCATCGTGCACCGTGCCGCCACCCATTGCGAGAGCGAAGGCGAGTCCGCGCAGATAGTGCGTCGTCGAGAGCTTGTTTCGCCCCTTGCTCTCGGTGTTTGATGCGAGCTCGTTGGCGGCTTGATAGGCATCGGGATCGTTGACGCCGAGTGCGATGATGCGATAGTCCGATAGCCAGCCGTTCGTAACCGCTTCGTAGTAGCTCTTGCGATAGAGTTCGACGCCGAAGATCGACTCGTCGTCCATCGACCGCACGACCCAGTCGCTGGCGCGGTCATTGCGCACCTGTTTGGTGTCGTAGATGCGCGGCGTTGCCGTCTGGTAGATGCGGTACCTCGCCGGGAAGTTGTCGTTGTCATGGCAGAGCGTGAAGTCGCGCAGTCGTTGCTCCTCCGGCGTAACTTCGCCGTTGGCGTTGCGACGTCGCTTCTTCTTCAACCCGGCGGTACGATGCGCTTCGTCGGCGATCAAGACCTGCGCCGTCGTCCCCGACTTGAGCAGTGCAGACGCCACTCGATGTCCACTCTGGTAGGTACCGAAGATGACGTTGATCTTGCCTGAGTCGCGTCCTTCTTCAATCCAGCTAGCGATCTGGTTGGCATCAGTGGTGATGGTGCCCTTCACCTCGGCTACTGAGACATTGCTCGTGTCGAGAGTCGGGTCATCAGACCGGACACGCGACTCTTCCTTCTTGGGGTCGTAACCGGCGGTTTCGTCGGAGCAGACGCCGAGGACGCTGAGGTTGGCATTAGCGTAGTTCAGGAACTCACGACGGATCTGCGCGACGAGTGCGATGGACGGACAGAGGACGATGGATGTCTCGCCGGGCGCGGTCAGCTCTTCGACGATGCGGAGTGCGATGCGGGTCTTGCCGGTGCCGCACGGCAAGATGATCTTCCCACGCGCCTGTCCGACTGGGAGTCCACCGCTGTCGGATCGTTCGTGCTCGCGGAGAATCCGAACTGCCGTAGAGATCGCGTCGGCCTGCATGGCGTCCTTGGATTGGCTTGGGGCATCGCTGTCGTCAACTTCGTCGTCAGGCGAAGAGTGCGATCCGAGCATATCCGACTGCTGTCGCACCTCAGCCGAGAGGTTGATGAGTTTGACGGGATTTCCTGCGAGCACCGTTATCTGCTGAGCGTTCTGAGCCAGCCCATTATCCCCGTTGGTCACGACCCAGCGTTCTTGCCAAAAATCACTGCCAGTTGCACTCGCGAAGCTATCAATCTCGCGCTTCGTTATCTGATAGCCTTGCCCCGTCTCATCGAGCTTGTGAGCTTTGCACTGGATTGCCACGTAACGTCCATCATGTCGTTTTGCGACTGCGTCGATGCCAATGTCTCGTTGTATCGAGTTCGAGAACTTCGCTTCTCGCTCCGGCCACTCGGACCAGAGCCAACACGCTTCGACATCCCAATCCCTGATGTGTGGAGCGATATCGACCGTTAGCTGTTCGAGCCATTTGCCATCCGACGGTTGATGATTGTTCGCCTCGAGCTTCGAGATGGCAGCATCAATCGCAGATCGTCGGACGTCGCTCATCGTTTCTCCTTTTCGGATTGGGCGGAAACATCAACCCAATCACCGCACAACTTCCGCCGCATACCCGAACGAATGATATCCGTCGGCTAAGGGAACTGCAAGCGAGTACCCCAGAGATCAACTACGCAGCAGAGAGCTGCAGGGAACGCGTCTCGAGGCCTTGAGACTCACGTCCGCCAACCGATTGAGATCGATAGCCTCGCGCTTCGACTACCCAATCAGTCAACCATCCGTCTTCCTTCAGAGACTCGGGTGACAGAAGACCGAGATAGAATCGCCTTTCCCTCCCCAACTCTCGGGCGTCGAACTCAAGGAACTGTGCGGCGGCGGAGCCGACGGGTGGTTGCCGTTGGTAGAGACGAAAGCGATCGCCAGCAGCCAGCACCGCCCAGTGCGCACCATAGGCTTGGCAGTCAACCAGTGCCATGCCTTCTGGCAACTCGCCGTTGTCGGTCAATCGACCGAAGAGAGACGGGTCGCGATGTGGATGCACTACGACAACCGGTGCTTGGTTGTGTCTCAGTAGGTAGCCGCGCCTCGGCAGCTGCTCGACCTGATACCCGAAACCGCTGAACAAGGAACGCCACCCGCCATCGCCGCTTGGCATTTCTGCAGTCGCGCCATCGAGACGTGCCCGGCTTTCGTCCTTGCTAAGTCGCTCGCGCACAAAGTGTGGGGTCAACAGATCCTTGACTCGCAGGCCGGTAACTACCGCCTCCGCAAGTCGATTGAACTCCCTAGCCAAGTGAGCCGCCGTTTCGCGCGGAGAGAACTCGCAAGCTTCTTCCAACCATCTCAGCACAGGGGTTGTTGCCAACTCTCGCACTAGGCGTTGTTCTCGGGGCCCAACAACGCGCAGCTTCAACTCTCTATCCGACGGAGCGATCACAACGACGACGTCGGCACTGCGCCCCTTCCTCGCTTGCCACAACCTCGAGAGTGTGTTGTCCGGCGTTGGGGTTTCACGCCAAAGCAACTGATAGGCGCGGTTGCTCCACACCCAGGCGTCGTCACCAGCCGGCGACGTCCACTGTCGCCCTGGTCCGAATCTCGCCTCTAGTTCTGAGGTCGTAAGTGCCATCGCTACTCGATCGTGAAGTAACTTGCCAATTGAGCGGTCATGGTTTGGCTGAGCGTGTGTGCTTGCGTGGTGCTCAACCAATCACCGCGCCATCCGTTCTCGTAGTAAAGGATATGTGCCGCAAATCGATACATCCGCAGGCAGTGGCGAATCCAACCTCATTTTCCCACCGCCCGTACCATCAGTGCCCTCGAGCCTAGCGAGTCGCACTACAGCGAACGAGGCATCGCCGGTTCGTTTGGCTAGGTCAGTCGACAGCGAGCTAGCTGAATCTTTTAAGATGCCCTAATTCGGGCAAGCTCGCGCCCTAATCCTCCGCCACCACCGTCGCCACGAAGCCTTCTTCGCTGCCGTTTTTGGTGTAGGTGATCGCTTCGGCTCCGCCGGCGTCGGCGACGTCGCTGGACACTAGGTTGAGGATGTCGATGGCGTCGTCGGTGCTATGCATCTCGAGCGAGGCGAGCGGTGCGCCCAATCTGATACCGGCGTCGGACTTCGCTTTGCGCACTGCGGCGATGGCGCGGCATGCGGTGGCGAAGGAACGCGCATCCTGTGGCTCGGCAACTCCTGAAACGAGGTAGCGGTTCGGCAGTCCGTTGGTTGCGGACGTGCTTGGCCACGGTGCTTGGTGGATCGATGCGAAGCCGGTCTCTTCGGCGAAGGACCACGACCACACTTCGTCGACGATCGTGGGCACGAACGGCGCGAAGAGTCGGAGGAGTGTGTTCAGCCCGAGGCGCAACGCGGCGACCGCTGATGCTCGACCTGCCGGGTCCGTTTCGCTGCGAGCCCGACGTTTCACCAGCTCGATGTAGTTGTCGGCGAAGGCATCCCAGAAGAACTGTTCGATGATCTGCAGCGCGTTGGCAAACTCGAAGCGTTCGAAGAGTTCGGTCGCGCGCGCCACGACGGAGTTCAACTCGTGGACGAATGCGCGGTCGAGTTCGTTGACGATCTCGCCATGCTCGGCGTCTTGCATCAGCACGAATTTGCCGGCGTTGTAGAGCTTCGTTACCAGTTTCTGGCCGATGGTGAAGACCGATTCGTCGAATGCCATGTCCATGCCGAGACGTCCGTTCGACGCCCAGTATCGGACGGCGTCGGCACCGAACTGATTGACCAACGGCACCGGCGTGATTGCCACGCCGCGCGACTTGCTCATCTTCTTGCGGTCGGGATCGACGATGAATCCGGAGATCATCGCCTTGTGCCACGGCACGTCGTCGTCGTGCAGTGCAGATTTGACTATCGTGTAGAACGCCCAGGTGCGGATGATGTCGTGCGCTTGCGGGCGTAGATCGGCCGGATAGAGCTGCGCCATTCGATCGTCGGTCTCGCCCCAACGAGCCAATATCTGCGGAGTCAACGACGAAGTGAACCACGTGTCGAAGACGTCCTGCTCGCCGACGAAACCGCCCGGTTTTCCGCGTTGCGATTCGTCGTAGCCGGGAGCCGGCGTCAGCATCGGATCGACCGGCAGCATCTCGTCGCTGGCGATGACGTAGTCGTCGTACTGAGTTTCGCCATCCTCGTTCACGGGGTACCAAACGGGTATCGGCACGCCGAAGTAGCGTTGACGGCTAATCGCCCAGTCGTGAGCCAAACCGTCGGTCCAGTCGGCGTATCGCTTCTGCATGAAGTCCGGCAACCACTGCACGCGGGCACCGACCTCCTGCAACATCGGTTTCTTGTCCATCAAGCGCACGAACCACTGACGCGAAGGGATGTACTCAATCGGAGTCGATCCCTTCTCGTAGTAGCGCACGACGTGCTCGATCGGGCGCGGCGGAGATTGCAGAGGTATCGAGACTTCGCTGCGGTCCAACTCGGCGTCCGGTGGGGGAGGCGGAGCGAAGACGGTGTCGGCACTGACACCGGGACAGCTCAGCTTCTCGACGATCTTCTCGCGCACCTGCTCGAGCTTGACTCCCATCAGGTCGTCGTAGTGGAACTGCGCACGGACTGGATCGAGGCTGCCCCAACCGTCTTCTTCGGAGTCGTAGCTGACGAACTTGCGCGGTGCCGCCTCGCCGTTGCGTGAGATCATCGGACGGAGTTCGAGATTGTGTGTGCGCCACCACTCGACGTCGGCGTCGTCACCGAACGTGCAGAGCATCAGTATGCCGGTGCCCTTCTCCGGGTCGGCTTTCTCACTCGGGAAGATGGGCACCTTGGCGAAGAAGCCGGGAGTAACGGCGTGCTTTCCGAAGAGCGGCTTGTAGCGTTCGTCGTCCGGATGTGCCGTCACGGCAACGCAAGCGGGTATCATCTCCGGTCGCGTCGTAGAAATGACGAACGTCTTGGGTATGCTTTCGTCGCCTTGAAACGCCTCGTAGACGCCGAACTCGATGTCGTGATACGCACCAGCCGTCGGACGGTCTTCGACTTCGGCCTGAGCGACTGCGGTCTGGAAATCGACGTCCCACATCGTCGGCAACTCTGCGGTGTAGACGTGTCCCTTCTGCTCGAGATCGAGGAATGACCTCTGCGCCACGCCGCGACAGCGGTCGTCGATCGTGGCATACTCCTCGTCCCAGTCGATCGAGAAGCCCAACCGGTTGAACAGATCCTTGTAGGTCTCCTCGTCTTCCAACGTAACGACGTGGCACAGCTCGATGAAGTTGCCGCGCGAGACTACGAGCTGCTCATCGTCTTTCAAACCGAGTTGCTTGCGCCGTCGCTTGACGTCGAGATTGGGGATGAATTCGACGTTCGGTTCCGCTCTGACATTGAAGTAGTTCTGGACGCGTCGCTCGGTCGGCAGTCCATTGTCGTCCCAACCCATGGGGTAGACGACGTTCCATCCGCTCATGCGCTTGTAGCGTGCGATGACGTCTTGGTGGGTGTAGGAGAAGACGTGCCCGGGATGCAAAGATCCGCTGGCGGTTGGCGGTGGCGAGTCGATGACGAAACTCTCTTCGCGCGATGCCGACCGATCCTGCTTCGAGATCGCCAGTTCTTCCCACCGCTCTCGCCAATACGCTTCACGTTCTGCGATGTTGAAACGTCGCGGCAAGCTCTTGGGGTCGATCGCCTTCACCATGTTCTCGGCTGCCAATTCGTGTCTCCTGCGAAGTTCGTCGCTACAGGGATTCGCCCAAAACAAGAAAACCCCGTCCAAGCCAAAGGACGGGGCTGTTGCGGCCTCGCGGTACCACCTCTGTTGCCGCCCGATTTAGGTATGCGAACGACCACTCGATTGACGCTTGATATCGGACGCCTGCCGATCGGGCCTACCGCTCGTTTGTGGTTACCGAGGTTCGGCTCGATTGCTCTGGGGCGACTTCACGGTTGGACGTTGCCGACATCACAGCATTCGCCGGCTCTCTCGAACGTCTACGCTCCGCTACTACTCCCCTTCAACGCATTGCTACCGCACGATTCTAACGCAGCGTCGTCAACTGCGCTTGATGAACGAATCAAGGTCGTCGCAAGACGGACGTCGTCAACCGGACAGCGAGTTCGGATCGGAAATCGCCAGTGCTGCGGCTGCTTTGACGTAGCTGACTAGCGTGTTGCGGAGTTCGGGACTTAACTTGTGCACCTTGATATGCCTCAGCTTCTTGCCCGTGCCTTGCATCAAACCATCGGGATCTGGCATCGTTGCCCCGTTGAAGAAGCCCAACCTGACGTACTCGTTATGCGGCGCGAGGTAGACGATGTTGCGGCGCGACACTTCGGGCAACCAATATCCCGGCGTTCCCCACTTGATGCCTTCTTCGAAGTCGTACCCGCTATCGATGATTACCGAACGGAGCTCGCGAATCAGCTTGTGACTCTCGGTCGCTTGGTCAGCGAGCCAGGCGTCGAATGCTGGCTGGTTCAATCGGTTTTGCATTGCTGCTTCAACCTCGTCCGTTGGCGTTGACTAGTCCGAACTCCAGCAACGCGTCCTGACCGTTTTCTTTCAGCAACCGTTGGCGACGGACGTCGGCTTCTCGCATATCCGATAGGACGCGCAATCCTCGTACAGTTTCGGCACCGACTTGGGGCGCGTTGGTGTGTTCGATTCTGCGTTTGAACAACCAGTATGTAAATTCGTCGTCGAGTGCCATCGATCGCGTGTCAGTGTCCAACTCGTCGAATAGCTGCGACAACTCAGCGGACTTGGCGAGCGCGAACTCATCCCACAAGGTCTCTTCCGTCTCTTCGTAAAGCCCGACGTAAGCGACTTCGCAAGATTCGTCATTGGGCTGCTTGCCGGTCGAGTATCGTTGCTTGAATATTCGTTCTTCGAAGGCGACGATCAAGCACTGCTCGACGTGGACGCCGTAGAAGTAGTTGAGGTGCGCACGCCAGGCATCGACGCCGACGGTTCTGCGGAACAGTTGCTCGCCAATGCCGCCGAAGACGCCGCTGGTATCGATCCACTCGAACACTTCGTCGGCAGCGCGGATGCTCAAGCCGGAGGAGGCGAGATGGGCTGCAATGCGTTCGGCGAGGCGTTTCCAATTTAAGGCTTCACCACCGATGAAGTAGTGGTAGCGTTCGCCGTCTACGCACTCGTCGCCAACCGGGCCAACCGGCCAAGCGGCGACTACGCTGATGAAAGAACGCTGCCAATCTGCGGTGCCGCTTTCGATCTTTAGACGCAACTCTTCAACGAGTTCGTCGCAGCGCGGATTGGGTTCGTCGGTCGTCCGCGTCTGGTCTGTCGAAGCGGTTTGCATGTTCTAGCTGCCTGCCTTGGCACGACGCTTCTTCTTGTTTTGCCGCTCGATCTCGCGGCGTTCCCGGCGAGAAAGGCGACGTCCGTCAGCGGCGTGCGTCGGCGCGTCAACCGTTTCGATCGTGCCGCCGGCAGCACCGGTCTGTGTCATGTTGGCCGAAGACATCACCGTCTGCTGCGATGCTTGGGCAAGTGCTACCCGTTGTGCTGCCGCCAGCGCATCGGCCTTCATGGCGTTGGAACTGGCTGCGGAGAGTTGCGTCTGCGGGTTGGGAACGTTCGGAGCCAGGTGGAATAAGGTGCGGGCGACCTCGTTGCGAATCTCCTCGTTCATCTCGTTGAACATCTGGAACGACATGGTGCGGTATTGCACAAGCGGGTCCCGCTGTCCGATCGCTTGAAGTCCGATGCTCTGTCGCATGTTCTCCATGCGCGTGAGGTGCCCGACCCAATGGCGGTCGAGCACGCGCAGCAAGACACTGCGCTCGATCGCCTTCAAGCTCTCGTCGCCGAAGAGTGTCTCGCGCTGGGCGTACAAGGCGTCGACGTACTGATGCAGTTCGTCCTCGATCTCCGAGTGCTCTTTTCCGTAGACGTCCGATTCGGAACGGAACACCTCGACGATCGGGAAGTAGCGATGCAACTCGCGCTGGAATCCCGGCACGTCCCACTGCGTGGAATCGCCGTCGAGGTAGACTTCGATTGCGCGGGTCATCGCGGCGTGGACGTAGCCACGGATTTCGTCTCGGAAGTCGTCGCCGGCGACGATGCGGTCGCGCATCTTGTAGACGACGTCTCGCTGCGTGTTGGCGACGTCGTCGTAGTCGACCAGCTGCTTCCGGATCTCGAAGTTGATGCCCTCGACCTTCTGTTGCGCTCCCTCCACCGATCTCACCAGTACCGCATTCTCGACCGGTACGTCTTCCTCCCACTTGAACATCTCGAGCGTGCTCTTGATGCGATCGCCGCCGAAGCGTCTTACGAGGTCGTCTTCCACGGAGAGGAAGAACTGCGTCTCTCCGGGATCGCCTTGCCTTGCGCAACGACCACGCAGCTGGTTGTCGATGCGTCGAGATTCATGTCGCTCGGTGCCGAGAACGAAGAGTCCGCCCTTCTCGACGACGCCGTCGTGTTGCTCTTGCCAGATCTCCATCACGTCGGCTTCCGAGAGTGCGGAATCGTTGTTGGAACTCGATACCTGCCCATTTCGTCCGTTGCGTCTCGACTTGCTGCCATTGTTGCGACGGGCGAGACGTGACGCGACGTTTTCGGGGTTGCCGCCAAGGATGATGTCGGTACCTCGGCCGGCCATGTTGGTGGCAACGGTTACGCCGCCGGGAAAACCGGCCTCGGCGATGACGTGCGACTCCGATTCGTGCTCCTTGGCATTCAATACGCGATGGTCGATGCCGCGCTTGCGCAACAGTTCGGAGATGACGTGCGACTTCTCGATAGTCGTGGTACCGACGAGAACCGGGCGTCCGGACTTGCTGACTTCCTCGATCTTGGCGGCCGCGGCATTCCACTTTGCCGACTCGGTCATGTAGATGAGGTCGTTGCGGTCGACGCGCCGGTCTTCACGGTTCGTTGGAATCTCGACGACGTCGAGGCCGTAGATCTTGGAGAACTCCTCGGCTTCGGTAGCGGCTGTACCGGTCATGCCGCTCAGTTTCTTGTACATCCGGAAGTAGTTCTGCAACGTGATCGTGGCGTAGGTCGCTGACTCAGCGCGTACGCTGACCTTTTCCTTCGCTTCCAACGCTTGATGCAGACCGTCCGAGAATCGCCGACCCTCCATCAACCGACCGGTGAATTCGTCGACGAGGACGATCTCTCCGTCGCGGACGATGTACTCGCGATCCTTCAGGAAGAGATGTTCGGCTCGGATGGCGTTTTCGACGAGGTGCGGCAGTTCGTTGTCCTCGCCCGTCTCGCTGTAGAGCGTATCGACGCCGAGCATCCGCTCCGCTTTCTCGCTGCCAATCTCAGTCAGCGAGATGTTGCGCCGTTTCAGATCGACCTCGAAGTCGATTTCAGGTTTCAGTCGTGTCGCGATTGAGGAGAAGCGAGCGTAGTTGCGCTTCGTTTCGATGCCAGGTCCGCTAATCAGGAGCGGCGTCCGCGCTTCGTCGATGAGGATGTTGTCGACCTCGTCGACGACGGCGTAGTGCAATCCGGACTGCACGATGTCGTCTTGCGACGAAACCATGTGATCCCGCAGATAGTCGAACCCGAGTTCGTTGTTGGTGGCGTAGAGGATGTCGCAGGCGTAGGCTTCCCGCTTGGTTGCCGGGCGCAGGTGTGAACCATCAACCGTGGCGAACCTTCCGGAGGCATCCTCCTGTTCTGCGTTCTCGCGCGCTTCGACGTGCGAGTAGTTCTCGTCGAATACGAACGACTGATAGTTTTGCTGCAGACAGCCGACGGTCAAACCCATGAACTGGTAGACCGGCCCCATCCATTCAGCATCCCGCTTGGCGAGATAGTCGTTGACGGTAACGACGTGAACCGAGTTGCCTTCTAACGCATTTGCGTAGGCGGCAAGCGTTGCCACCAGCGTCTTCCCCTCACCAGTGCGCATCTCCGATATCTTGCCCTGATGGAGGACCATTCCGCCGAGTATCTGCACGTCGAAGTGCCGCATCCCCAAGACGCGAGTAGACGCTTCACGGACCGCGGCGAAGGCCTCCGGCAAGAGGTCTTCTAATTCTTCACCGGCTCGGAGACGCGATCGAAACTCATACGTCAACGCTGCGACGTCGTCATCCTCGAGTTGACGCATCGCGTCGGCGTGCGAATTGACGGCCTCGACCAGCGGCTGTAGTTCATCGAGCTGCTTCTGGTTCGGATCGCCGATTATCTTGGCAAGTAACTTTCCGATCATGATTCGGTCGGCTCTGGGTTTGACGCAGACTCCCGTATGGTGCCTGCGAGTCCGTTAATTCGGGAATAAGGCACCGACGGATCGGCCTTTGTGGATGCGAGTTATCGCCTCTCCAATCAACGGCGCGATCGACAACACCTTTATCTTTTCGTGCTGCTTCTCAGCCGGAAGCGGTACGGTATCAGTGATTACGATCTCGGAGATCTCAGGGATGTTTGCCAGCTCGACCGCGGCATCACCCGGGAATACGCCGTGTGCGGCGGCGACGTAGACTTCGCGCGCACCGTGTTGGCGCAATCCGATCGCAGCACCTGCCATCGTTCCGCCGGTGGCGATCTCGTCGTCGATGAGTATGGCGTTCCTTCCGTCTACCTCACCGATCACGTTCAGCGTCTCGACGTCGTCGTGGTTGCCGATGCGACGCTTCTCAACGATGACCAATGGGGCGTGCATCGTGCGTGCGAAGTCTCGAGCACGCTTCGAACTTCCGATATCAGGGGCGACGACGACCGGCGCATCGAGCTCTTTCTCTTTGAAGTATTTCGATAGCATCGGCATTGCCGTCAACTCGTCGACTGGCACCTTGAAGAAGCCTTGGACTTGGCCGGCGTGAAGATCGACAGTGAGGAAGCGATTGGCACCCGCGGTCTGCAACAGATCGGCGATCAAGCGTCCAGTAATCGGCACGCGCGGTTGATCTTTCTTGTCAGTTCGTGCGTAACTGTAGTAAGGAACAACTGCCGTGATGCGCCCGGCCGATGCTCGCAAGGCGGCGTCGATCATGATCAACATCTGCATCAAGTGATCGTTGACCGGCTCCGCCGTCGGTTGGACGATGAAGACGTCACGCGCCCGTACGTTCTCACGAATGCGGACGAAGGTGTTGTCGTTGGCGAACTTGAAGACGTCCGCTTTGCCGAGGTCGATGCCGAGGTAGTCGCAGATCTTGCTGGACAGCTCCTCGTGAGCTGTGCCAGTCAACACGATGGGGCCGCCGTTGATCGGATACATGTCGCAGGATGATGGTTCGTCGAAGGGAGAACCGGGATTACGCCGCGAAACGATTCTAGCACCATCGTCTCGACACGTTTTCCTTCCGCTAACTCAATTGCGCATACGCGTCCTTGTCGAAACCGACGATCGTTGCGTTGCCAGCAGAAACCAATATCGGCCGCCTGATGAGTCGCGGTTCGGCAAGCATCGCGTCGATCAACTCGTCTTCCGAGATTGTGTCTCGCCGCGCCCGTTGCTCTTTGGCACTCGGACTTCGCCACGAAAAGACGTTGTCGATACCGACGTCGTCGACGATGCCACGCAACTCTTCCGTAGAGAGTGGTTCCTCGAAGAAGTCCCGTTCGGCGACGCTCACTCCGTGCCCGTCAAGCGATTTCTTGGCGTCGCGGCAGGTGCCGCATTTTCGCCACGTGTAGAAGGTGTTTTGATTGCCCATGATCAACTCCCGTTTGAGTGACGTTGACGATGTTCACATTGTCTAACACCTTTCACCGGTAGCACGAGAACATCTAAGGTAGATTGATTACAGGCGAATTTGCCGTATCGCCCAATCCCTAGCACCAAGCACTTCCGAACCGATGAACCCCGCTGGCGAAGCCGTCGAAACAGTCACGACCGTCGGCGAGCGCGCCACTGCGACTTCGGGAATCCGGAGCGGCAGCAAGAGTCTGTTCAGCATCAGCTTCTACGCCTTCGGACTGTCCGGGTTGTGGATCGGTTACGGTACGGTGTTGCTGCAGTACAAGGTGACGGAAATCGCCGTCAACGCACCGTTCGGGATCTTCGGATTTTCGCTCGACAAAACGAGCATGGCCGCCTTGATCTCTCTAGTGGGGCTGCTGGTGGTTGCTCTGGTGCAACCGACGATCGGTGCCTTGAGCGATCGCATGCCCGGTCAGGGATCGGCGAAGCGATACCCGTTCATCATCGTCGGTCTGTTCGGATTGGCGTTTGCGACGTTGTTGTTGGGATTCGTGCAGGGTTTCATCGCCCTGTTAATGCTCACCATCTTGATGCAAGTCTTGAGCAATACTGCCCAAGGCCCGGCGAATGCCTTAATCCTCGATCACGTCGACGATAGTGAGCGCGGCGGTGCCTCGGGTTACCTGAACTTGATGCGCCTCGCCGGATCCGGTGCCGTGGCGATGGTGGTCATCTACATGATGTCGTTTTACGACGCCGACACGGCACCGCAGTGGATGTGGTACTCCATCTTCGTGATGACGGGCGTGATGCTCGGGAGCACGGTCTACTCGCTTTTCGCCCTTCGCACGACCTCATCAGGGACAAGCACTAAGTCCCAAAGCGACGTGGTGGCAAACATGACCGTGGTGGACGTCGAACCGTCAGATGAAGAAGCAACCGAAGATGCGAGCCGGATGCCGTACTACCTCTTCCTGTTCGCGATGGCGGTTGCGTTGAGTGCGCTTACGGCAACGCAGACGAATGCGTTGTTCTTCTTGCAAGACGTGATCGGTCTCGAGAACCCGGCACGAGGAGGAAACTTCGTCTTGATCGGCATCGTCGCGGCTGCTGGGGTTGTCGTCTATCCCGCCGGTAGGTTATCGGACCACATGGGTCGGGGCGCGTTATTGCTGATTTCAGGACTGTTGGGTGCCGGTGGCGTCGCGTCGATATTCTTCGCCAGCAATCTGCAGCAGCTGATGCCCGGTGTGCTCGCCATCGGCGTATCCCTCGGCATCTACCTATCGGTAGGGTGGGCTGTCGCCAACGACCTCGTGAAAGGCTCGACCGCTGCCCGTGATCTTGGGTTGACCAGTGTCGCCGGATTCGTTGGGTCGCTGTTTGGACGGTCCGGTGGATTCTTCATCGGCGGCTTGAACGATCGCGGGCTGGATTGGGGTATCGAAAACCTCGGTTACGGGTTGATACTTGGGATGACTTGCGCCGCATTCCTGATTTCCGGGGTGATGTTCTGGTTCATCGTCAAGCGCGACGACCCGCATTCAGATTGATCCGTTGGTTGTAGCATCTGGGTACATGGCCAATAGCGACATTGATAGCGACATTGAAGGCAACGGCGGGAGTAACTCTCGCACGATCACTTTGGCGAGTCCGCGCGGCTTCTGTGCTGGCGTGAACCTCGCCATCGGCATCGTCGAACTGGCGATTAAACGCTACGGCCCACCGGTATACGTGAAGCACCAGATCGTCCACAATCCTCACGTCGTCGCCGACGTCGAAGCTTTGGGCGTGACGACGGTCGAAGACATCGAGGAAGTTCCCGAGGGTTCGGTCGTAGTTTTCTCGGCGCACGGTTCGCCACCTTCGGATTATGAGATCGCAGAGCAACGGAATCTCACCGTGCTCGACGCCACCTGCCCGTTGGTGACTAGGGTTCACCACGAGGCGATCAAATACTCCGGCGAGGGCAAACGAATAATCCTCGTCGGACATCGCGGACATCAGGAAGTTATCGGCACGTCCGGTCAGGCGGAAGTCGCACTCTACGACGAACGCGAGGACAACGACCTGCCGGATTGGGATGAAGACGAAGACGTCGTGGTGCTGACACAAACTACGCTCTCGGTCGCCGACACTGCCGATGCGGTGGACAAGATCCGCGACCGCTTCAACAATTCGACGATACGCAACGATATCTGCTACGCAACGACGAACCGACAGGCGGCGGCAACAGAGTTGGCGAAGGAGTCCGACGTCGTCTTGGTCATCGGTGCCGAGAACAGCTCAAACTGCAACCGGCTGCGTGAGGTTGTCGCCAATCACGGCGTCCCTGCCTATCTCATCAACGGGCCGGAAGAGCTCGACCCAAGTTGGCTAGAAGGCAAGCAACGCGTCGGCATCACGTCAGGCGCATCGACTCCGGAGAAGATGGTGCGTGCGGTGATCGACGCGATTGAGCACGAAAAGTTGGTGCGAATCGGCAGCGGTCCAGAGAACATCTCGTTCAAACTTCCGAAACCGTTGAGAGAGACGGCACGCGAAGCTGGATTCGTCTTCGAGGATTCGGCCATCGAGTGAACCCTACTCCGCTGTTGGGTACCGGCCTGACGATCTGCGCAGCACTGTCGTCGTTGTTGGCCGCCACGTGCTCATCCGGTGCGGAGGATGAGTTCATTACGCCAACGCCGCCTCCAGTTTCGCCTACAGCAACGGCAACGTCTTTGCCGACAGCGAGTCCGGTTCCGACGGCGACTAGCACGCCGATGCCCACGTCGACGCCAGTGCCCACCGTCGTGCTTCAAGATCCCTCGCCGACGGCGGCCTCGGCAGCGTCCTACTCGATTGAGTTCGTATCGAGTGAAGACTGCGAGGACGGCATCAGCCGAGAACTCCTGCCGATGAGATCAATCGAGTTGCAGTCCGGCGAGTTAACTGCGGGAGTTGTAGCCGAAGTCGCCAACACTTCCGAACAACGCAGACAGGGATTGATGTGTCGTGCCGTAGTGCCGGCGGGCACGGGTATGCTGTTCGAGTTCGCGCAAGCGTCGCAACTAGGATTCTGGATGTTCAACACCTACGTGCCGCTCGACATCATCTATCTTGACGCAGAGTTGCGACACGTTGGGAGTGCCACGATGCAGCCGTGCCCGAGGCCTGACGGATTTGCCGATGGTGAGTGGTCGTCGCACTGCGCTGCGGCATCGGGTGACTACGGCTCAGATGGCCCGGCGATGTATGCGCTCGAACTGCCGGCTGGTTGGCTGGAATCGTTAGGGTTCACGACGGATACTCTGCAAGATCTGGTCGTTCAATGGTGAGCGATCAACCGCGATCCGGACGCGCGTTGGTCGTCGTGACTGACGGGTTGGGTTACTCGCCCGAACGAGTGCACTCGCTAGCTGCCGAGACATTCGACTCGTTGAGCACTCCAGCGAAGCAGGATTTGACTGACGCGGCATCGACCGAGGAGTTTGACGGTTTCGATCGCTTGGCACTCTCACGCCTCACCGTGATGCCGATCACTGCGGAAGGTCTGCCCACGTCGTCAACGATTCGAGACGCGCAAGAAGTCGTGGCAAAGGTTAACCGGATTCGCGACATGCTGTCCGACGGCGTCACCGAGGAGATTGACGCGTCGAGACGCAACATCAGCAGGGAGAACCGCTACGTACCTTGGATCGGTGAAGACGTTGAGTGGTCAAGTGTCGTCAACCACCATCTGACGGTGCCAACCCGCGCTTCAGGCGTGTGGGTAGGTTACGAAGACGTTACGCCAGAAGTGCAAGGCAACTCAGAGACTGGACATCAACAGATAGGGAATCTCGCGCTGGCTCCTCAGATCCCGCTTGCGATCTCGCAATCGATTGAAGACGATTCCTTCTTCAGCAACGATGCGTTGGTTTCGACCATCGAAGAAGCACTCGGACGCGGCGGCAAGATCAACTTCCGATTCTTGCTTTCGGGATTGCGCGGCTCAGACGGCCGGGTGCATTCGGCTTGGAATCACCTAGAAGCGTTCTGCGAGCTGTTGTTCGAACGCCTCAGCGTGCCGACAAACCGAGTAAGGATGCAGGCGATACTCGACGGTCGGGATGCTCCCGCCCACGGTTCGCTTGCTCTGGAGGGCGACGATCTGGGTTACATCGACCACCTCGAGCAACTCCTTGCAAAGCATGACGCGTTGGAATGCTTGGCCTGGGTCATTGGTCGATCGATTGGCATGGATCGCGACTTCCGCGAGGAGAATGCACGGGACGACTATCTGCTCCTCACCGAAGGCAAGGGCAAGCTAGTATCCGACTTCGACGGACTGCGCGCATTCGTGAAGTCGATCCACGATGCCGGAATGACTGATGCCGACGTCCCGCCGATCGCCATGTCGATGAACGGGGGAGAAACGGCGAAGATCGAAATCGGGGATGCCTTCGTCAATCTCAACTTCAGATCGGATCGGCAACGCGCCAGCACCGCGTCACTCTGCGGAGCACGCCACTATCTCCAACGCGAGGCGAATGCCCGGGGCCGCACTTGGGGCTTCAATTGGATGCGCGACAATCTCGATCTCAGCGTCTGCACGATTGCGGAGTACGACGCTGAATTCGAGCAATCTCACGGCGTCAAGGTGGCATTCCCGATTACGCCGCATCGATTGAACTTCCTAAGCAACTGGGACCGACTGATGCCGACGGGCAGTCGGTACTTGCTGGTAGCCGAGAGCGTCAAGGCGTTGCACATGGGCTACTTTGTCAGGGGTCGACGCGAAGCGGACGTCGCCTCGACTGCGGAAGATCGGACTATAATCCCGTCGCACGGCCGGGCGGAAGGCGTCAACTCGGACTCCGATTTCTACCTGAATCCCGGGATGCGGACGGATGAAATCGTCGGGCACGTTGAAATGGCGTTGAGCGCGGGCGATCACCGAATGATCATCTGCAATCTCGCGGCACCGGACATGATCGGGCACCTACTCCCAACAAGGTTCGAAGCGGCAATCGACGCCTACCGACTCACGGTTAAGGCGTTGGCCCGTCTCGCAAAGTCTGCCGAAGAAAACGGGTACTCAATGGTCGTCACGTCGGACCACGGCAACATCGAAAACGATTCCCCCACTCACACAACCAACCCGGTGCTCACGACGGTTATACCGGCATCAGAACGCGCTCAGCCGTCGGATGAAGATTCCAGTAACTCGGCGAAGCTCTTCGACCTGATGGCTACGGCGGCGAGATTAATCGATGCTGACGAGTCCGAAGTTGCGAAACTGATTGACGAGCATCGAGGCGAGACCGAAGACGAATTCGTCGGCCGCAGCCTAGTCCGTTAGTGCGAGACCATCACCATGCGATCTCGCCACCGTCGATGACCAGTTCGATGCCGGTTACCCACGAAGACTCGTCGGATGCTAGGTAGAGGACTCCGTTGGCGATGTCTTCCGGTAGGCCGAGTCGCCCGAGCGGTGTCATTCCTAATCTGAAGTCGCGGATCTCTTGCACCGAGTGGATGTCGAGCGTCATCGGCGTGTCAGTGAAGCCGGGATGCACCGAGTTGACGCGGATGTTGTCCGGCGCGTACTGGACTGCTGCAGCTTTGGAGAAGGTACGAGCTGCACCCTTGGAAGCGTGATAAGCAGCACCCGCGCGACTGCCGACAATACCGAATATCGACGACACGTTCACAATCGAGCCGCCACCACTCTTACGCATCGATCTAATCCCGGCACGCGTGCCCAGCATGACGCCGGTCGAGTTCACCGCGAAGACGTCGTTCCAGTCGTCGATTGACACGTCTTCGACCACCGGTCTGCCTTTCGCGCCCGACATTCCGGCGTTGTTGACGACGATATCCAATCTGCCCCACTTCGACTCCGCAAGATCGACCGCCTCGTCCCAGGCATCCTCCGAGGTGACGTCGAGGGCGTAGAAGACGGCGTTCGGTGCCAGTTCAGCTTCTAGTGCGTTGCCTTTGTCGGCGTCGATGTCGCCGATGACGACCTTTGCGCCTTCACGGACGAAAATTCGAGAGCAAGCCTCGCCGATGCCCGACGCGCCCCCGGTTACGATGGCTACCTTGCCTGCAAGTCGATTACCGTTGCCCATCAGCTAAACTCCCTTGGATTCGGCGTAAGACGAATAGTATCGACGAAGCATCATTCCAGAATGGCGGGATTGGGTGCCAGACCCAAACCCGGTCTGTCTTCGAACGGCTTCCACATGCCCTCGACTACCGGTGGCACTTCGTCGAAGAGGAATGGCCACGACTTCATCTCGCCACCGAGGATCTCTACGACCTTGAGGTTGGGCGTCGCCATCGCACAGTGGAGATGCAAGAGCGAGTATGCGTGCGGTGCGATCGGGAGGTTGAATGCGTGCGCGAGGTGTCCCACCTTCATCCACTCCGTAACGCCGCCGACGCGCCCGATGTCGGGTTGCACAATATCGGCACCGCCGCGGGCGATCAAATCCTTGAAACCGTACTTCGTGTACTCGTGCTCACCGGTGGCCACCGGGATATCCGTGGCTCGAGATACCGCCGCCAATCCTTCGATATCGTCGGCCAAGACGGGTTCCTCGAACCAGGCAACGCCGAACTCTTCAAACTGATGCGACATGCGTATCGCCTGCTTGGCATAGTAGCCATTGTTGGCATCTACGTAGATCTCGACATCGTCGCCGACCGCTCGACGCACTGCCCCCAGTCTCGCCATGTCGGCGCCTTCGTTCTGACCGAAGTCCTTGCCAACCTTCATCTTGATGCGCGGGAATCCCATCTCGACGTATCCCGACTGCTCCGCCACTAACTCTTCCGTCGAGTAGTTCGTCCACCCACCACTGCCATATGCCGGTACGCTCTCGTGTGCGGCTCCGAGGACCTTGTAAAGGGGCTTGTCGAGGGCCTTACCCTTCAGATCCCACAGCGCGATGTCGAGGCCCGAGATTGCTTGGAACGCCAAACCCTTGCGGCCGTAACCGCGTACGCGCCAGAACATCTCAGTCCAGATCGCTTCCGTCTCGAACGGAGTGCGGCCGATCAGAATGTCCTTCAGGTTGTCCTCGATGAGTGAGCGAATTGTGCCCGGTGCATTCAGGTAGCTGAATCCCTGCGTGCCTTCATCGGTGTGGACGTGGATAAAGACCGTGCTGCGACCAGTTGCGCCCGGTTTCGGCGGCGGGATGGTGGCGTCCTGGATCACCTCGGCATGTGGGTTGAATACGAGCGTCGTCGTTACGTCGGTAATCTTCATCACAGGATTCTCGGCTACGCGTTGATTGTGCGCAATTGGATTTTACACAGGTTGCGCGTTTTGGCGCGCGTGATTACGACGGCTAGCGACTTGTCGCTGGACGCTCAACCGACAAGCGAGCGTCGATACGAACTCGAGCGAACTATACCCTGCGATATTGCCAAACCGCGATGGGACCGACGACGGCGGCAACTCCCAACGACCACGCCGCGGTTGCCCACGCATTGGCTGCGATCGGACCACCTTGCGACAGTGCGCGACCGAGATCAACTGCTCTCGTGACTGGATTGGCTTCAGCAAACACCTGCAACCAACCCGGCATCGTCTCTATCGGCACGAATGCAGAACTCAAGAAAGTGAGGGGGAACACCGCGAAGAACATTAGCGAACCGGCACTCTCGGCGTTCCTTACCGAGGCACCGACCAATGCCGCCACCCACGAGAAGCCGAAACTGAAACCGGCGACCATGAACGGCACGCTGACGGCTGGCCAGAAACCGCCGTGGAAGCGCATTCCCAAGATGTAGCCAAAAGCCAGCATGAGGCAGGCGATGAAGATGCTGACGAGTGTCTCCGCGACCACTCGGCCGCCGAGGACAGCTGAGCGCGCCATTGGCATCGAACGATAGCGGTCTACCATGCCTTTCTGCAGGTCTTCAGCCAATCCGACGCCCGTCTGCGTCGATGAGAACAAGGTGTTCTGAACCAAGATCCCGGGTATCAAGTAATCGATGTAGTTCAAATCACCGGTGGGTATCGCGCCGCCGAAAACGTAGTTGAAGAGGAACACGAACATCACCGGCGAGGCCGTGGTGAACAGTGCCAACTCCGGCGAACGACGGTAGCGGAGCAGGTTGCGCCACGCCATCACGATCGTGTCGGCGATGATCCAACGCAACTCCATCCCGACTGCGGAGAACAACTCGCCAACTGCCGAAGTCTCTGGAATCGTCGGCTGGACGAATCCGTCGGACGTCCTATTGATCGTCACTATTACCCTCGCCACTCTCGCCGGTTGCAGCTTCGGCGGTCCGGCCGGTCAATGCTAGGAAGACGTCGTCGAGCGTCGGTTGTCGCAATGCCAAGTTGGTGATGGCGACGCCGTCGGCGTCGAGAGTTCGCACAATCTCAGCCATCAGCGACGCGCCATCGGTAACTGCGATCGAGATGACTTGCGTCTCCTCATCGACGTCCGTCTCATCGGCGTCATTGAAGCGACTCAAGATTTCTTTCGACTTGGCAATGTCGGCGGCGTCGCGGATGGTGATTTCGATGAACTCTGAACCCGCTCGTTGCTTCAACTCTGAGGCCGTGCCGCGGGCGATTATCTTTCCTTGATCGACGACGGTGATTTCATCGGCAAGTCGGTCAGCTTCCTCGAGATACTGCGTCGTCAACAATACCGTCGTACCTTGACTTACCAGATCCCTGATGACGTCCCAAAGTTCGAGGCGACTGCGCGGGTCTAAACCGGTAGTCGGTTCGTCGAGCAAGATCATCGGCGGTTCGGCGACCAAACTCGTCGCCAAGTCGAGACGCCGTCGCATTCCGCCCGAGTAACCTTTCACGGTTCGGTCAGCGGCTTCCACCAAGTCGAACTGCTCCAGCAAGTCGTTGGCGCGTTTTTGCACGTGTCTGCGGGGAAGGTGGTAGAGACGACCGGCCATCTGGATGTTCTCTCGACCGGTTAACAGATCGTCGACTGCGGCACTTTGGCCGGCGAGTCCGACGTACGCTCGGAGGTGTCGTGCGTGCCTTACGACGTCGAAACCGAAGACGCTGGCGGTGCCTGAAGAAGGTCGGAGGAGCGTGGTGAGAATGCGGACAAGCGTCGTCTTGCCGGCACCGTTAGGTCCCAGCAACCCCATCACCGAGCCGCGTTCAACTTGCAAGTCGACGCCGTCGAGTGCCACCACCTTGCCGAACGACTTAGAGATGTTGCGTACGTCTATGGCTGGGGCGGAGGCGGTCATCACAGAGTCTCGGGCACCAAAGTTAGTTTACGGGGCTAAGCACTCGGTACCAATTAACGATTTTATCACCTTCGAATCACCACCAAATCGACCCCTCAACGGCATCTAGTTTCGGATAATTGGCATATACATCCCTCATCCTCGAGTCCTAAATCCTAAGCAGTCGGTCAAGCCGTTGTTCGCCCGTCTCAGCGCACTGCGCGCACGCACGACTCGCCGCGTCTACTTCGGGTGGTGGGTATCCTTCGCTGGCGCGTTCAACATGATCTTCAGCTCGGGGCCGACATTTCAGGCTTCCAGCGTGCTCTTCAAGGCGATCGAAGACGAGTTCGGATGGTCGCGTGCCCTGATCTCCGGTGTGGCGTCATTCGGTCGTTTTGGTGGAGCACTGTTAGGACCGGTTGAAGGTTGGATGACCGACCGGTTCGGTGCTGGGAAGATGGTGTTCGTCGGTTTCATCCTCGGTGGCATCGGGCTGATACTGTTTTCGCGCATCAACGGAGCGGTGCAGTACTACTTCGCATTCTTCGTGCTCTCGCTCGGCTTCAGCGTCGGCGGATTCACGCCGTCGATTACGGCAGTGAATGCGTGGATGTCGGAACGCCGCGCAACGGCGATGTCGTTGGTGGTCGGTGGCAGCAGCGTCGCTGGCTTGTTGGTGCCGCCAATCGTCTGGGGCATCAACCAATACGGCTGGCGGACAACCGTGCTGGTCATCGGAATCGTCACGATCTTGGTGGCACCATTCGTCGCTTCCGTATTGGGCAAACGACCAACCGATGCGCAACTGCGCGAGCAACGCGTTTCGGCAACTCGGGCGACCCGTCCGACGCGGACCTACGACTTCACGCCTTCCGAGGCACTTCGGACGCGTGCTTTCTGGTCGATCTCGATGACGCACATGTTGGTGAACCTCTCGACCGGTGCCATCTCCGCTCATTTGTTCCTTCAACTCACCGACAAGAATGGTGTGAATCTGGACGATGCTGCGGCAGCCGCGGTGATGCCGATATTCGTCGTTACAGCGTTTATCGCGCAACTCGGTGGTGGGATCGTTGGGGATATGGCGAACAAACGGCTGATCGTACCGTTTCTCATCCTGTTTCAAGGTTCGTCGCTGGTCATCCTCGCCCACGCAACCACGTTCTGGTCGGCTGCATTGTTCGCCGTCATCTGGGGCATCGGTTTCGGTGCGCGGACGCCGATGCTTCACGCCATGCGCGGCGAGTACTTCGGTCGTCGACACTTCGGCACGATACTCGGGTTGTCCAGCTTCCCGATGTCGATAGGCATGATGTTGACGCCATTCGTCATCGGACGCATCCACGACATCCAACACACCTACAAGTGGTCCCTGTACGGGCTCGCAGTTTTCTGCCTCGTCGCCTCGCTCACCATCCTCTTCGCCACGCGACCACTCTCTCCGGCACTCACACGGAGGTTGGCGAACCGAGCGGCGCGAAGAAGAGCTTCAGAAACGCCGAAATAGTCGACGAGTCTGTCGATGAACTAAGCGGATTCCAGACGACTAGCGCATGCCTGCGACGTAGCCGACACCTGGAAAGACGTCTGGTAGGGGGACGCGGTCGTAGTTGCGGTCTTGCCATTGTCGGATGCGAAGTGCCAGATCGACTGCTTTCTCGACGTGCTCGTCGGAGTAGAACAGGTTGGTCTGCTCGTACGGATCATTGTTGAGGTCATAGAGCTCGCAATAATCGCCGACCGCCAAGTTGAGCTTCCAGTTGTCGGCGGTGATGATGACTCGATGGGGTATGTCGCGCTGCAACTCCAACGGCGACATCGGCAATGTCAAGCCGTCGAGACCTCTGCCGTGCCAAGCGATGACGACGTCGTTTTTGTCCAAGTTAGCGGTACCGGCAATGACGTCCGCCTTGCTCTCGCCTTGCAGCATATCCGGCACGGCGTACCCCATTAGATCTAGCAGTGTAGGCACAGTGTCGATGTGGGAGTAGCGGCCAGCTATTCTCCGGCCATCCAACCAAGGAACGCGAATCAGCATCGGCACTTTGACGGTTTCTTCGTACATCACCATCTTGTGGAGGATGTAGTGATCGCCGAGTTGGTCGCCGTGCTCGCTGGTGAAGACGACGATGGTGTTGTCGGCCAGTCCCAATTCATCGAGAGTGTCGAGAATATTGCCGACGGCGCGATCGAGAAGGGTAACCAGTCCGGCATAGCGAGCCTGAATCTTGCGGAGGTCGGCTTCTTCTTCTCCGGGTTCCGAGATCGATGCTCCGCGCAACTCCTTCGCTGCAGTGGGCGCCGCCCAGTCCTCGCCAGTCTTGTAGAGCTTGGCCATCAACTGAGCCATCAAAGACGCATCCTCCGGCGGATCCTGCATGAAGACCGGCGACTGCGGAATGGCGTCGGGATCGTAGTAGTCGTTCAGCGGTCCGGTATACGGGAAGTGCGGCTCCAAGAAGTTGACGTAAAGCGCGAAGGGATTTTCGCGATTGCGCTCGAGGAAGTTGCTCACTTCGCGTCCGAGGTAAGAAGCCTTGGTGTGCTCCTCAGGCAGATTGTGAGCGAACGGGCGACTGAAGACGCGCAGTCCGTCGACAAGCACGTCGGGTTCATAACCTTGCGAGATCAGATAGTGGTGGTACGGGCTGAACTCGTTCTTGATCCTCGGGTCGCTGTTCCAAACCCGGTATCCGTCCTCTATCGGGTGCCACTCGTCAAAGCCGCGCCGTTTGCCGATTTCGTCGCCAAGATGCCACTTGCCGAAGTAGGCCTTGTGATAGCTGTCCGGCAGATGATCGACGATGGTGTCGACCTCGTCGGGCAATGGCACGTTGTTCTTGTAGGCACCATTCCAATGCGGCCAGGTACCGGTCATGATCGTGGATCTCGAAGGAGTGCAGATGGGAGACGAGACGTAGCAGTTCTCGATGACGCTGCCGGTATCTGCTAGTCGATTGAAAGCGGGTGTTTCAATCCACTCGTTCCCGTAAGCCGCCATCGTGTCGGCACGTTGCTGGTCGCTGAAGATGAACAGCAGATTCGGCTGCTGCGGTCGTTTACCCATGCCGTCTCTCCCTGACTGTCTGGACTGCCGTCAGTTTACAGATGTTGCGGATCTGCAAAGACTGATCGAAGATCGGCGACGTTGTGGGCCGGCGAGTCGCCGTAGAGGTAACAGCGAGTGATGCGATCGTCCCCAGTGCGGAATAACGGAGGATCCGCCGCAGTACACTCGTCCATCCTCGAGGTGCAACGATCGTAGAAGTTGCATCCAGTCAACTGAGTTGCGTCTTGCTCTTGGGCGTCCTGCTCCCGTCCCCACTGCGTGTCCGGATCTGGCTGCGGGATGGACGAAACGAGGAGCTGCGTGTACGGGTGCGTCGGGTCGTTGATAACCGACTCGACGCTGCCTGCTTCGGCGACTCTCCCCTTGTAGAGGACGATGATGTTGTCGGCGATCTGGTAAGCCGTGGTGAGGTCGTGCGTGATGTATAGGATCGAGATTCCGAGGTCGCGGTTCATCGTGCGCAGCGTCTCGAGGATGGTGGCACGCAACGAGGCATCAACCATTGAGACCGGTTCGTCAGCGACGATGATTTTCGGTTTGAGCATCACCGCGCGTGCGACCATGACGCGTTGTCGTTGACCCCCGCTCAACTGGTGCGGATGTCGACCTAGCGTCTCTTCCGGGCGCAAACCGACAGTGCGCAGAGCGTCCTCGACGATGTCATCGGCCTCAGATCGCGAGGTGGCCAGCTTGTACCGTCTTATAGGTGTTCGCAGGACGTGATCGACCTTGTAGAACGGGTTGTACGACTCGAACGGATCTTGGAAGATGACTTGGACTTCGCGCCTGAACTGTGCGCGTTGCGCTCGGTTCATGTCGGCGATGTCGACGCCACGATATACCACTCGTCCCGCAGTCGGCTCCACCAACCCCAAGATGGTGCGTGCCAGCGTAGTCTTGCCGCTCCCGCTCTCACCGGCTATCGCCGTAATCGTTGGCGGAGAGTCGGGCACGCTGAATGTAACGGTGTCGAGCGCGTAGGTGTAGTGCTTGCGAAAAGTTCCGGCGACGAACGTCTTGCTGACCGCTTCTGCATTCAGCAGCAAACCGCTGTCGGTCGACTGTGGTGTCGGTTGTGTCGCCGTAGCGGTCATGCTTCGACCACCTCGCCATCTGTATCGCCGTAAAGGTGGCAGGATGCGATCTGAGCTTCACTGAGCTCTCGCAGTTCAGGGAGCTCTTGCTGACAGACCGCCATCGCTTCTGGACAGCGCGGGTGAAAGACGCAGCCAGTTGGCGGACGCAACAACGAAGGCGGCAACCCGGGGATGCCCTCCAATCGTCGCTTGCTCCTCGTGTCTGGCAGACTCGAGATCAAGAGTCGTGTATATGGGTGCTTGGGATCGTTGAAGATGCTCGAAACGGGACCCAATTCGACGATACGACCTCCGTACATGATGCCGATGCGGGAGGCGAACTGTGCCATCAAGCCCATGTCGTGGCCGATCATGATCGCCGCCGCGCCGATCCTCTCCTGCACGTCGCGCAACGTCTGCACTACCTGCTTCTGTACCACCACATCTAATGCACTGGTCGGTTCGTCGGCGATTATCACCGATGGGTTCATCGATATTGCGATGGCGATCGTGACCCTCTGTTTCATGCCGCCACTCAACTCGTGCGGGTACTTCGACGCCACGTCAGCATCCAAGCCGACGCTGAGCAACAGTTCACTCACTCGCTCTGAGAACTGGGCATCGCTCATCCTCACGCCGTGGTCCTTGAGTCCGTCGATGACTTGATCCCGGATGCGCATCACTGGGTTGAGCGAGTTCAGAGCACCTTGCGGCACCATCGCAATCTCGGAAAGTCGGCGTAGGCGAACGGTTTCGGCATTGTCGTTGAGCAGATTAGTGCCGTTGAGCAGTATGCTGCCGCCTTCGATGCGCGCCGGTTCTTTGTGCGCCATCATCAGTGCCAGCGCGATCGTCGACTTGCCCGAACCCGATTCACCAACCAATCCCAAGCGTTCGCCGCGTTGCAACTCGAAGGAGACGCCGTCAACGGCTTTCACCGGGCCGCGACGCGTGTGGTAGTAGACCTTTAAATCGTCAACGACCAAAGGCGGTGCTTGGTCGGCCTCAAGCGTCGTCACATTCTTCTCGACCGTCGTCGTCATACCGTAGTCCGCAATCTCGGGTTGGCAATCTGATCCAACCCGGCGGTCAACATGAACAGTCCGACGACGAAGACCGCGATGACGACGATGGGCGGACCGAACCACCACCACAATCCTTGCGGGACGGCGCCGAAGCGGATGAACCAGAACGCCATCAATCCGAGGGAAGGTTCGTTTTGCGGTCCCAATCCCAATGCCGAAATGCCGATGGAGAGCATGATGGCACCTGCCACCGCGCCGACAAAAGCCGCGGCGATGAATGGTGCCAAGTTGGGAATGAGCTCGGCAACTACGATCTCCATATCGTGTTGCCCGTTGAACTTCGACACTTCGACGTAGGCGCGGTTCTTCAGAGTTAAGACTTGGGCGCGCACGACGCGCGTCGTGCCCATCCACGAGATGGCACCGATGACGATGCCGAGTTGTGCCACGGTAAGTTGATCCATATACGCCGCGAGGGTGATCAGCAACATCAATCCAGGTATCGTTATCAGCGCGTCGCTGGCAACCACGACCACCGCGTCTAGCCAACCGCCGAAGTACCCGGCGACGAAGCCAAGCAGCGTGCCGATGGCGATGCCGATGACGCCGGCGATGAAGCCCATCCACAGCGTGCCGAAGGTGCCGTAGGCGACGTAAGCGAAGATATCTCTAGCGAACTGGTCAGAGCCCAAATACAGTTCGAGCGACGGCGTCATCCTCGGCAGTTCTGTGTGTCCTACCTCGGTGCGCTCGGGATCGATTAACAGCCGTCCTAAGACGGCAAACATGACGATAGCTGCAATCAGGAATATGCCACCGAACAGCAATTTGTTGCGGTTGATGGCACCGGTAATCTTCGCCGAGGTCGATTCCTCTTCGAAGATGACAACGTCTGCGACTCCCGTTGCGGAAACCGCGAATTCTTGCGTTGCTTGTGGTGCTTCTTGCATCACGCACTCCGATACCGAATTCGCGGGTCGATCAACGGGTAGACGATGTCGACGACGAAGAGCATGAAGCCTACTCCGAAGATGACGTACATCAAGATGCCTTGGATTAGGAAGTAGTCGTTGCTGGTTATCGCCGTGTAAAGCTTGTTGCCGATCCCGGGATAGGCGAAGAGTACTTCTACCAACACTGACCCTGAGACGACGAAGCCAAGGTTGATGGCGAGACCGGTTACCTGCGGCAACAAGGCGTTGCGAACGGCGTACCAAAGGAAGATTCTGCGCTCACGCAGTCCCTTGAACTCGGCCAACTTGATGAAGTCGTCACCCATCGTCGTCACCATCATGCCGCGCATGCCGAGCCCCCAGAAGCCGATGCTCGAGAGAATGATCGCCGCAGCCGGCAAGATCGCGTGCTCGACGATGTCGATGATCGACGCCAGATCGAGTCCGGGTGCCATGAGCGGATCATGGGCACCACCGCCTGGCAAGACCGGCCAGAAAACAGTGAGGACCCACAACATCAGCAGTCCCAATAGATAAAACGGAACTGCGGTGACGATGAGCAGAATCGGCACGACGAACGACACGGCGATCGGCGTCCGCGTCCAACCCAACCAAGCACCAAAGAACGATCCAATAATCGCCGCCAACACGGTGGTCGTACCAACCAGTCCCAAGGTCCAAGGCATCGACCTGCGGACCTCTTTAGTTACGTCGGCAGGGAAGTAGGCGATCGACTGCCCGAAATCGAGCCTCGACAAGGCGATCCAGTAGTTTAGATATTGCCGCCAAAGCGGGTTCTTCAGGCCGAAACGCTCCGAGTAGCTCTCGATCATCTGCTCGACGTTGGCGATGTGCACTCCTCCGGCCTGCTGCAAGAGTTGGTTCATGCGCTCCTCTACCGGATTGGTCGGCCTGAGGCGCGGAATGGCGAAGTTGAGCGTGCCGGCGATGAAGATGATGAGCACGAACATCCCCAGACGTTTGAGGACGTAATCAACCGTCATGGGATCGGTGTTCCTGATTGTCGGGGCACATTCTGCGGGTTGGTCCGAAATCGCGCGTGAGGGATACAAGTCGCACGATTAAAGCGATTCAATTCCCAAAAATCTTACATGACGCGGATCGCCGCGCGACCCGACGTAAGGCTAAAGCAAGTTGACTCAGTTATTGAGTTGATATAGATTATGCGGAAATGTGCGGGATTCCCCGCACGTAGTGGCGCGTGTCTATTCGCGAACTGAAATGATGCGCGTCAACAGAAACTGGATTCTCAGGAGCTGAAAAAGATGAAGTTGATACGCAACACGCGTGCCGTGCTGTGGACGCTTGTGATGACCGCATTACTCGTGTCCGCATTGGCCGCGGTGGCTTGTGGTGAGACGGAAACGGTCGTCGAGACCGTCGTCGTTCAACAAACCGTTGAAGTGGAAGTCGAGGTGACGAGGGAGGTAGAAAAGGTCGTCGAGAAGGAAGTCGAAGTTCAGGTTGAAGTTACGCCGACCGCAGTTCCGCGTGGCCCAATCGGCCGAGAAGACACCTTCGTGATTACCGGTTTCGGCCCTGGCGCAACCGAGTGGACCGACC
Organism: Dehalococcoidia bacterium; assembly: GCA_965221625.1. Classification (GTDB taxonomy): domain Bacteria; phylum Chloroflexota; class Dehalococcoidia; order Lucifugimonadales; family Lucifugimonadaceae; genus Bin127. The sequence continues at coordinate 1,186,657 of OZ244903.1, read as the reverse complement.
CCGACAACATGAACCCCTACTCGTTGGGCGGTTTGGGACGCGTCCGTGGCATCTTGAACAAGACCATCTACGAGTTCCTCTACCTCTACAACCACAACAGTGGTGAGGTAATCCCCTGGCTCGCCGAGAGCAGCCAAGTTGACGACGACTACATGGGCGTCAACGTAACGCTCCGGGAAGGCATCGAGTGGTCGGACGGCATGCCGTTCACCAGCGAAGACGTCAAGTTCACCATTGAGTTGCTGCAAGCGAACCCGGACATGGTGTTCGCCGGCGACATCCAAGAGTGGGTGAAGGACGTCGAGGTCATCGATGACCGCAACTTCCGCATCAACTACAACAAGCCGAATGCACGGTTCTTCTACTTCTACTTCCAGGAGAACTCGGAGATTCACCTACCGATCTTGCCGAAGCACGTCTGGGAAGGTCAGGACCCGCTCGAATTCTCCAACTACGACGTCGACCAAGGTTGGCCGGTCGGAACCGGACCTTACGTCGCAACCCGCGCCGACGGTCAAGGTCAGATCTTTGACCGCAACGACAACTGGTGGGCGGCTAAGGTCGGCTTCAAAGAGCTCCCTGAGCCGCTTCGCGTCGCTTACATCCCGCCGGGATCGGCCGACACGATGGTCGCTCGCATGATCAACAACGAGTTCGACACCGGCTCGATCATGCAACCGGGGGTGTTCGTTACGGCGCACAATCGCAACAACAACATCATCTCTTGGGACACTGACGGCCCGTCCTACGGTGCCGCCGACGCCTGCATCTACACGCTCGGCGTCAACACCCAGTACGGCCCGATGTCAGACGTCAACGCCCGGCGCGCAGTTCAAGCCGCGATCGACCGCGACCGTCTCGTCGCATTGGCGTACGAGAACTCCACGGTTACCAGAACGGTTCCCTACTCGACCTATGGCGGTTTGAAAGCCTACGAGGATGCTCAAGCCGACATCATCGCCAAGTACGACTGGGCGAGCAAGGGCGAAGCCGACGTCCAGGAGAACATGGCAGCGGCCGGCTACACCATGGGCGGCGACGGCATCTGGGAGAAAGACGGCGAGAAGCTGAGCATGGATCTCCACGTTCCCGGATGGCTGCGCCCAATGGGGCCCGTAGTTGAACAGCAACTCCGAGACGCCGGCTTTGACGTCACCTTCGTCTTGCACGATCCCGACACCGCACCCATGTGGGCAGAGGTCCGAACCGGTCTCGCCGACATGTGGATCCTAGTGCACTGCGGAAGCTCGCGTGAGCCGCACGGCACGATGCAGCACTACCACTCGAAGTTCAGCTCACCGACCCAAGGCGAGCAGAACTCATACCTGTGGGCAAACAGCCAGTACAACAACCCCGAGTACGACGAGATCATCGACGAGATGGACGGCGTATTGCCGTCTACCGACGACCCGCAGTACATGGATCTGGCGAATCGCGCACTCGAGATCTTCCTCGACGACGTCATCGAGATCCCGTTGGCTGAGGAGCGTCACGTAGTAACGTTCAACAACACCTACTGGCGCGGCTTCATGACGAACAGCAACCCGTACGTCGCTCCGTACAGTCTGTGGGCCGGTTACCTGCTCACGGTGCTCAACGTCTCGAAGGCCCAATAAAGGCCCAATAGGACGTAGCGAAGCCTCTCGACACAGCCGTCGAGATCATCGGCGTAGAATTGCGGGGGCATCACCTTAATCGGTGGTGCCCCCGTTTCGCGTCCGCGCCTTGATTGCCGACGCTTCAGAGAGTTCACCTTCCGCGGCAACAGATCTGAATGACCGATAACTCACCACCAATACTGGTTGAGCGTGACGGTCCGATTGCGACAGTCACCTTTGATCGTCCGTCTCAACGCAACGCAATCTCTTTTGAGATGTGGCTCGAACTCGGTGAGATCCTGCGAGGCTTCGAGAGCGACCATTCACTCCGCTGCGTTGTCTTCCGAGGAGCCGGCGGCGAAGCGTTCTCGGCTGGCGCCGACATCAAGGATTTCGACGCCCATCGCTCCGACTCGACTTCCGCAGCGAACTACGCCAAAGCGTTCGAAGGTGCCCTCGAACGCGTCGAACATATGCACTGTCCGACGATCGCCGCCATCCAAGGCTTCTGCGTCGGCGGCGGTCTCGAACTCGCATGCTCGACCGACGTCCGCTTAGCGACTAAGTCATCGCGCTTCGGGGTGCCAGTCGCACGCCTTGGTCTCACCGCCGGTTGGGACGAGTTGCGACGCATGATAGCCGTTGCCGGCGCACCCGCCGTCAAGTACTTGCTGCTCTCCGGTCGCATCATCGGTGTCGAAGATGCGATGCGGTTCGGCATCATCAGCGAACTCGTCGACGACGATGAGTTCGATGACGCAGTCGCTAAACTTTCCACTCAAGTCGCTCGCGGCGCACCGTTGGCCGCCCGCGACCACAAGATCATGATCCGTCGCTTGCTGAACGACGCCGACACCAGTACGTTGAGCGACGAAGAGTTCAATCTCCAGTTCCGAGTCTTCGATAGTTCCGACTTCCGCGAAGGCGTCGCCGCCTTCAAATCGAAACGGCATCCCAAATTCACTGGCGAGTAACGCGGCAATCCGGTCCGGCGTTATCGTCACCGCGATTCGGCGTCCCAGTTCTTCGGTCTAGAATCCGATTCAAGTCCTCGATTCGATCTAGACCATGCGCACTAGGAGTGATCCTCATGAGAACCCAAGAGCAACGCGAGGCCACTAGGGTCAATGGCATGCGGCACTACAACGAGTCCATCAAGCCAACACTCACGGATGCCGACGACGGATTGTTCTTCGCCATCGACACCAAAACTGGCGAATATGAAAAAGGCACCGACGAACTCGATGTCGCGGAACGTCTTGCGAACCGCATGCCAGACGCTGAAATCTTCATGCTCGTCCATCCCCGCATCTGGGTCCACTCCATATTGACGCCGTTCCTGACCTCAGACACGAAGTGGTCGCCGCATTTTTCGCCATTCAACGCTGCGAAAAGCACTCCCAAGCCATGAAATCCGATTCAGAGCCGAAACTCGACCTAAACCAAACGCGCTAGGAGTGATCCTCATGAGAACCCAAGAGCAACTCGAAGCCACTCGGGTCAACGCCATGCGGCACTACAACGCGTCAATCAAGCCCATACTCACCGATGACGACGACGGACTACTCTTCGCCATCGACTCCATCACTGGCGAATACGAGAAAGGCACTGACGAGCTCGAGGTCGCCGACAGTCTTGCGAACCGCATGCCCGACGCAGATATTTTCATGCTCGTACATCCACGCATATGGGTTCACTCAATTGGCGGGGGTGGACTCAAACGATGAAAATTGGCGAAATCCAAACGATCGGTCGCTTCCTCATACCGATCTCACCAATCGAAGCAATCTCCAACTCCGGAGAGACCAGAACCTATGAAGCGATGCTCGACACGGGATTCAGCGGCTGGATGTCGTTGCCCCGCACGGAAATCGATGAACTGGAGCTACCATATGGATTCTCTCACGTGCTGGAGTTAGCGGACGGTTCGGACTTGAGGGCTGGTTTCTATGTTGGCGAATTCTTCTTCGCGGACCGCATTTTCAGAGTACCCGTCACCGCATTAGGCGAAACCCCACTCCTCGGTTTATCAATGTTGAAGGAAGCTCAGATCACTATGAACGTGATTGAGAACGGCGATATCCGCTACCAACGGATCGTTTGACGACTCATCCAAGTCGCAAGCTCAGCGAACCGAACTGATCGACCCCAATTCGAAGTCCCATGGGAATCCTAGCGGAAACCAATACCACTCGGGTCAACGCCATGCGGCACTACAACGCGTCAATCAAGCCCACACTCACCGATGACGACGACGGACTACTCTTCGCCATCGATTCCAACACGTGCCAATATGAATATGGTTTTTGTGAGCTCGAGGTGTTAACTCGCTTCAAGGCACGCGTGCCGGGTGCTGAGGTCTTCAGGCTGCTGCATCCGCGCATCTGGCTTCACGCGCTCTGAGTACACGTTCGATAAGGCACTCAATCACCCATGACGACTCTGGACACCACTCCTATATCCGTCGAAGCTCGGGGGATGTATCGCATCTGGATCGAGTTTGCTGACGGTTCTCAAGGCGAGATCGATCTATCTGAGCACGCCGGGAACGGAGTCTTCAAAGCTTGGGACGAAGACGAGTTCTTCAACTCCGTATCGATACCCGACTACCGAGCGATCGCTTGGGGCGACCAGATCGAGTTGTGCGCCGACGCGCTATTCATGCGCTTGACCGGCGTAACGGTCGAGGAATTGATGCCCCGACTGCGCTACATGCCGTATTGAGCTAGCTTGCGGCGCAGGAAGTTGGCCGCCAACGGCACGGCGTCGACTTCGTCCATCTCGTCTTGTCCTTCGAACACGACGGACATCCATCCGTTGAAGCCGACCGACTTGATGATCGGCATGATGCGGTCGTAGTCGAGCCAAGCCTCGGTCCCGCTGGCGATGCGGTAGATCTTGGCGCGCACGTGGACTGCACGCGGTGCCGACGCCGCGATTGAGCCGTAGAAGTTGTGCTCAGTGCCTTCGACGCCGCGCTCGCCCTTCGATGCGCCGGGCGAACCTCGATATTGACCCGTGTCCAAGATGTGCGAGTAGTAAGGGTGATTGACCTCGTCGAGAATCTTCAAAACCTGATCGCCAGTCGCCGGGGCACATCCGTGGTTGTGATTGTGTAGTCCGACGACGACACCTTTGGAAGCACCGTACTCGGCGACCTCACTCGTGGCACCGACGATGCGCGGCCACACCGATTCCTCAGTCTCGTCTTCCGGTATCCAACCGCCGAACGAGCGCACCATCTGGATGCCCATCGTTGCCGCGACGTCGATCCACTTCTTCATGTTGTCGATCTGCTCTCGTTGCGCTTCGCCCACCATTCCGAAGTTGTTCGATACGCCGATGTAGCAGATGTGCAACCCGCGCTCGTGGCACGCCATCCGCACTTGCTCGAGATACTCTCGGCTCGTCGATGCGAAGTGTGCGAAGTGGATATCGATGCCGTCCAACCGATATTCGTAGGCCTTGTCGATCATCCCAAACAGATCGATGTCCCCGCGATTGAACGTATCGCGGTAGCACAACGACTGCAAACTCAACTTGATCATCGGGTCGCCTCTCTCTAGACTGAACTATCAAACCATTTGATATGCCTGCATCTATGTTCCTACAAACTCATGCACTTCGCATGCCACGCCTGGCAACCGTCGTCCTCGCGTTAGTCGTCGCTTCCGTTGCGTTCATCGCGTGTACGTCGGATCAACCGGCGGTCATCCCGACGATGACACCTGCCATTGAGCAGCCTGTCGAATCTGAACCGACGCTGGATACCGAAGAGTTGCCGGCATTCGAAGCCGTCGATCCGGATGAGGCATCCCAAGCGGATGACCCGTCGGATGGCATCGCCTTCCCGCCAGGTGCTAAGCACGGCGGGGTTTTCACAATCTCGACCGGCAACGCAATCGTGCCAGACCCGGTAATCAGCCGCGATTCTTCCGGCAGAGACGCCAATGCTCATTGGTTGCTTTCAGAAATCTTCTCAGGTTTGACGAAGATTGCCGCCGAATCTCCTGACGTCATTCAACCAGATCTTGCGGAGAGTCTCTCAGTCAGTGAACAGGGCAGGATGTATGAGTTCACGCTCAATAAGGACCTCAAATTCAGCGACGGGAGTCCAGTAACCGCTGCGGACTTCAAGTGGAGCTGGGAACGGGCACTCAACCCCGCCACTCGATCGGTACGCGCGTTTGACGTTTTGGGTGCCATTCAAGGTGCCGCAGCGATCGTTGAAGGTGAAACGTCCGAGTTGTCTGGCGTGGAAGCGGTCGATGACCGGGTCCTGACGGTCTCATTGTCGGAACCGACGGCTCATTTTCTCGCGTTACTGGCCGATCCGGTCGCTTCAGTTTTGAAAAAAGACAACGTCGTAAACTGGGGCATTGATTGGGCGGCTGTGGAGTTCGAGGACGCTACGCCGCGTATCGCTGATGCCAGTGCTCTACCCATTGGGACCGGTCCGTTCAGGCTAGAGGACCTCAACTTTCTATATGGTCCGTTCGTTCTTGTGAGGAACGAAAACTACCACGAACGGCCACCATACCTTGATGGTGTTGTGGGCGTCTACGACCACTTAGGGCCAGATTGGGAACAACAAGAAGTTGCGGCGTTCGTCAATGAGCAACTCGACATGTCGTTTTTCGCCGATGAAGCAGTGCGCGCTACTCGCAGACCTGTCGTCCAATCGCCGAGGACGTCTTTCCTCGTCTTGAATGTCAGTTTGGAACCTTTTGATGACCCCGACTTCAGAAAGTCCCTCGCGGCGGCGATAGATCGAATTGATTTCGCATTCCCCGGAGCGGCGAGCATTTCCCCTGCATACGGGATCACGCCTCAGGGATTCTCGAACTTTGACGCGGGCATCGAAGTTATCGATTTCGATCCAGAACGCGCAAGACTGCTGTTAAGCAAGTCTCGTCACGCCGATTGGGATGGCGTAATCGAATTAGCCACGAATTCGGTCGGTTTCTTCGAAGACCATTTTGGAACGTTGGGACTACATTGGTTGGACACGTTAGGCATCCGCTCTCGCTACACGCCTCAATTGACCGACCGCTACTTGAACACCGTAGCCAACAACGAATGGCAGATGATGGCTTTCGCCATCCAACCCGAATTCCCGGATCCGTACGCCATCTTCAGATTTTTGGACTCGGCGTTCCTTGACCCCGATGCGTCGCCTGAGATTGCCGAGGTGATGGCGATGTTCAGGGATGCTTCGTCGGAGCAGGATGAGGTGCAAAGGCGCAGGAAGTACGTAGAGTTGGAACAACATTTGATCGACGAAGCGATCGTTTTGCCGGTGCGGTGGTGGTCAGGCGAGTCGTCATACGGTTTTCAATCTTGGGTGAACGGCTTCCACTGGCCGAAGTACGGCGGATCGAAGTTCAAGGACGTTTGGTTCGATGAGACGGCACCAGACCGGGTGTTGCCGTTACCGTAAACACACCAGTCGACGCTCAAGATATCCGCTCAACACCAGTGAGATACGGTTCTCCTTAGAGCCATGCTGTACAAAATCGCCATATTTCTATTGCTAGTTTTCGCCTCAGGGTTAGCATCGTGCACAATCAATACGTCGATTGCATCTCCAAATATAGACGAGTCGATCGAGGTCGCGCCCGCCGCCGGGCAGTCTGTCGATTCTGAACCGACGCTGGAAGCCGAAGAGTTGCCGGCATTCGAATTCGTTGATCCGGATGAGGCAGTGAACGAAGTTGACCCGTCGGATGGGATCGCCTATCCGCCGGGTGCCAAACGCGGAGGTGTGTTCGTTTTGAACACGGGAAACACCATCACGCCCGATCCTGTCATTGGCGACGGATTGTCGGGGGAGAACCTAAATTCGCAGTGGTTAATATCCGAGGTTTTCTCGGGGTTGACGAAGATCGTTGACGACTCTGCGGTTGCTTTCCAACCAGACCTTGCTGAGAGTTACACCGTAGCTGACGATGGCACGACCTATGAGTTCACTCTCAAGAAAGACCTGAAGTTCAGCGACGGAACCCCGGTCACCGCAGCCGACTTCAAGTGGAGTTGGGAGCGTGCGCTCAACCCCAAAACTCGTTCGAACCGGGCAGCAATCGTGTTGGGAGACATTGAACGGGCCTCGGAAGTGATCGACGGAAGCACCGCTGAACTCTCGGGGGTTGAAGCGATCGACGACCGGGTTCTGAGGATAACGCTCGCTGAACCGAAATCTCACTTTCTTGCGCTTCTCGCCGACCCCGTTGCATCGGTTCTGAAGCCCGAAAACGTCGAAAATTGGGGTGTCGATTGGGCAGCGGTTGCAATCGACGACGTTACGCCTCGGATCGCTTCGTCGGAGCAACTACCCGTCGGCACTGGTCCGTTCAAGATCGCACACTTCCGCCATTACTTCGGTCCAGTGGTGATGACTCGCAACGAACACTTCCACGAGGGACCTACCTACCTCGACGGGGTTGTGTTGATCCACGATCTCTCGGACGACTTCACGGGCGACTTCGAAGCTGAATCGTTCGCGAACGAAGTAATCGACATGGCATTCGCTGCGGATGACGAATCTGCCTTAACGAAGTACCAATTGATCGAAAACCCGCCTGCGACTTCTTTCATGCTTCTCAATATCGCGTCGGAACCATTAGACGACGTCAGCTTCAGGAGGGCACTCGCGAGATCGATTGACCGGACAGACCTTGCCCCGCCGGAAATAATCAATATCTCAGCGGCCCACGGAATTTCACCGCCCGGGTTCCTACCGTATGAAACCACGATCGAACCTTTGGAGCGCGACCTCGATGCGGCAATGCGGGATCTAGGAGACTCGCAATACGCAGACTGGGAAGAGCCGTTGAACTTGATTGCGGACATTTTCGGTTATTTCGAGGAGGAGCTATCGATTCTGGGCCAGCAATGGACCGAGACCTTGGGAGTCAACGCTGTCTACACCCCGATGATTGGTTCAAGGTTCTTGAACTCTTTGGGCGATGGTGAATGGAACTTCGTGGGGTTTTACGAAATCCCCGACTATCCGGACCCTCACGCCATCTTCGGCGTTCTCGAAGACGCATTCCCTGATCCCGATGCGTCGCCTGAGATTGCCGAAGTGATGGCGATGTTCAGGGATGCTTCGTCGGAGCAGGATGAGGTGCAAAGGCGCAGGAAGTACGTAGAGTTGGAACAACATTTGATCGACGAAGCGATCGTTTTGCCGGTGCGGTGGTGGTCAGGCGAGTCGTCATACGGTTTTCAATCTTGGGTGAACGGCTTCCACTGGCCGAAGTACGGCGGATCGAAGTTCAAAGACGTTTGGTTCGATGAGACGGCACCAGACCGGGTGTTGCCGTTGCCGTAACCCCTATAGTCCGCTCGAGATTACTACTGGGTGTAGACTACGTGCTCGCGCTCTATTGATGGAAGTGCGAGTCTATCGGGCCAACTGAGTCATCTCGGTTTCGCGTTAAACTAGGGACACCGCGTTGGCGGACTGTTCGCTCGAGACTTCAGCTAGGATCCGATTTCGATGGCAACCACATCTTCCGCACCCGTCGTTCCCTCATCCGCACCGGACACGATCAAGCGCATGTCCGAACGTGCCACCGCATTCCTCAACTCACTCGGACAATCGCAACTCGCCAAGGCAAAGTTCCCGTTTGCCGGCGACGAGCGGTACGAATGGCACTACACGCCGGTCAACCGCAACGGTCTGCTGCTATCGGAGATGGATGCAACTCAGTGCCGCCTCGCTTACGAGATGATGGAGACGGGCTACAGTGCCAGCGGATACAAGATGGCCCGACAGATCATCGCATTGGAGACGATACTCGGCGAGTACGAGGCGATGACCAACAACGTCTCGCAGTGGGATCGGCTGGAGGAGCGGTACTGGTTCAGCGTGTTCGGCACGCCGGGTGATACGAAGCCTTGGGGATGGCGCGTTGGCGGACACCACATCGGCATCGTGGCATCGGTCGTCAACAACGAGCAGGTGTCGATACACCCGTTGTTCTTCGGATCGAACCCAGCGGAAGTGCTGCACGGCGATAAGAAGGGGATGCGCACGCTTGCCGAGGAGGAGGATTGGGCGCGTTCGCTGGTTACCGGCATGTCCGACGAACAGAAGTTCGCCGCCATCGTCGACCCGATTGCACCAGCGGATATCTTGACGACGACCGCGAGGGTCGTCGATCCTAGCATGACTCCGGTGGGTATCGCGTTTGCCGATCTCCACGACGCGCAACGTGACTCTCTGATCAAGCTGGTGAAGCACTACGTCTTCCGCGCCGCTGACGAGATGGCGACGAACTACTGGCGACAGCTGGAGAGCGAAGGTTGGGACAGCGTTCACTTCGCCTGGGCAGGTCCGTTGGCGCGTTGGCAAGGGCACTACTACAACATTCGACACAACCGCTTTGTGATTGAGTACGACAACACGCAGAACGGTGCCAATCACATCCACTCGGTATTGCGGGACTACACCCACGATTTTGGTGAAGACCTGCTCGCCGCCCACTACAAGCACGCTCATTGACAGAGTCGCTAATCCAAATCGCCGTCCGCACGGTCGTCGGCCTATTTCTCGGTGCGGTCGGCGCATTCGTTGCCGGATTGATTGCCGGCATCACCGTCCATTCTGACGGAAGCGAGGTACTGTCAGGGGCGTTGCGGATCGCAGTTATCGCCGTCTTCGCCGCTACGGCATCGCGTCTCGCTTGGTTCGGGATGTGCGAAACGACGCGGCAATCTTGGACGCTGTGGGGCGCGTGCGTCGTCTTCGGTGCGGTCGCTTCGTGGTTGGCGTTGTTGATCGCCAGTCTCACCTTCGAGCGAACCGACTTCTACGTCTTGAGTCGAGACATCTCGGGAGCCGGCTTCTTCGGTGCCGTGGTCGGTGCCAATGTGCCAGCGGTCGTCTACGCCGCGCAGCTGGCACGCCGTCGAGCATTCGACTAAGTTCGGAACCGTTTTCGACTACTCTGGCAATCACGTTGCGCAACCTCGCGTCGTCGGCAACTTAGGGTATTATTTGCGTATCGCTTGCGGAAGGTGCGCAACTCGTCGCGTCGTTTTGAACGTGTGCGGCTGTATTGAGACGACGGAAGCCGTCTCGTGTTTGTGCATCTGAAGCAACACGAAACCTAGGAGGTAACCATGTTACGCAGATCGCACATGAAGTGGCTGATCGCTCCTTTCGTATCCGCGCTGACGGCCATCGCACTCTTCGCATGTGCGGGCGAGACCATCGTGGTCCAGACCGTCGAAGTACCGGTCGATCGCGAAGTTCGCGTCGTCGAGACGGTAGTCGTGGAGAAGGAAGTCGAAGTGCCAGGCGAAACCGTCGTCCAGACGGTAATCGTCGAGCAAGAGCGCATCGTTGAGGGCGAGACCGTCGTCGAGACCGTCGTCATCGAACGCGAGGTCGTCGTCGAGAAGGACGTGATCCGAGAGGTAGAGGTCGAACGACCGGTCGAGGTGAAGGTCGTCGAGACCGTCGTCGTCGAGCAGACTGTTGAAGTCGAAAAGGTGGTGGAGAAGGAAGTCGCCAAAGAGGTCCTCGTCGTCGCCACCGCGACGCCGGCACCCGAAACCTTCTACGGGCTGCCCATTCCGGTTGCGCAACCGACCATCAGCGAACCGCCAGCACCGCAGACCGACGCCGACACGGTCGTCATCCGTACCGGTTTGGAGATTCGCGGCAGCGGCATCCCCGGAGACCCGTCTGGCGGCATGTTCACCGCTCAAAGCGTTACTGAGAAGTTCTTCCTCACCGATGACATCGGCGACGCAGTCAACCAGGTCGTCTCCGGATGGCAACTGGTCGACGACTCCGACGCCATCGGCGGTCAGGCTCTCATCTTCAATATCAAAGAGGACGTGCCGTTCCACAACCAGTGGGGCGACTTCGGTAATCTCGGTGCTGACGACGTAGTCTGGGCCTACAACACCGGCAACCCCGGGTACAACCCCGAGTCGGCCACCGACGGCGGTTCGAACTGGGTGCGTCTGATCGGCAACCAACCGCTGACGAAGATCGACGACAGCACCGTCCGCGTCCCGCTCGATGAGTTCGACGTGCGATGGGACACCTTCATGTTCGGTCAGTCCGGACTCGGGCTGAGCATCACGAGCAGTCGTGCCTACACCGAGATGGGCGAAGACTGGGTACGCGACCACGTGGTCGGCACCGGTCCTTACTCCATCGCCGACTACGCATACGACGCGACGCTGCGGCTAGCAGCGGTCGAAGACCATCACCGCATCACCCCGGACGTCAAGACGATCATCTACGAGCCGATCGGTGAGGACGCGGTAGCCGAAGCGGCACTCCGGACCGGTAGCGTCGACGTCGCAGTTGTGGACCTCCGCAACTATCCGACACTCACTGAAGAAGGGTTCGAGATTATAGGTGCCGGTGCTGGATCGTTCCACACCATCTCCTTCTCCGGAAACTACTGGCAGGACACGATCTACACGTCCGATCCGGACGACGAAGAGGTGCCGATCACCGATCGATACACCTATCGACACGCGAATGCGTGGATCGGCGATCCTGAGCGACCCGAGTTTGGCAACCCGCCGGAAGGCATGACCAGTATGGAACGGGCCCGCATGGTACGAACCGCACTGTCGCACGCCATCGACCGCGCACTCATCGCCGAAGTCCTCTTCGCAAATGCCGCCTGGGTCAACTACGTCTACGGACACGACGTAAACAACCCGAACTGGCAAGACAAGTGGAACGTCGAATACGACCCGAAGACTGCTGAAGCGATGCTCGACGAAGCCGGGTATCCTCGCAACTCGGACGGAATCCGCTTCGAGATGCCGTTCTTCATCCGCCTCGGACGCGGCGACGAGGAGATCGGAACCGCGGTCGTCGGAATGTGGCGAGAGATCGGTGTCGACATGCAGGACTGGAAGGCGCAATACACGACCTTCCGACCGAGCTTGATCGGACGCACTGCGACGGCACCTTGGATCCACTCCGCCGGTGCCGAGAGTCCGCAGGCTCCTTGGCACTGGCCGGTGGTCAGCAACTCTGAGTGTTCCGGAGGACGTCCTGGCTTCAACATCGCCATCGAAATTCGGGAGCTGTGTCAGTGGGGCACGGACATGAATGCCGAGCAGGACAAGCAGAAGCGCATCGAGATTCGCAACGAGATGGCTGACTTCCTGCACTACTGGAATCCGGCAATCGGCACCGTGGCACGACCAAACGTGGCACTGGTGAATCCGAAGAAGATCGATTCTTGGGACATGCCGTTGTCCGTCCGTGAAGCGGCACTCCACCACCCAGAGTTCATCGTCACCGTAAGGTGATATAGGCTCGCACTAAGACGTGGGCGACCGGATGTTGACGGTCGCCCACGTCGTATTCGGGATCATTCAAAGTCGGCAAAGGGCGATACGTCGCCCCGACGTTGTCTATCCCGAGTAAAGCGATCGCGATTAGAGACGCCTTAGGTTTGATCCATTGCTGAAGTTCCTGACAAGGCGGATCCTCGCGATGTGCGTGTCGCTAATCGGTGCTACCATCGTGGTCTTCGGTTTGGCGCACGCCAAGGACGACCCCATCAACGTCTTCATCCGCGCCGAAGGTTACGCCATCGGCCCTGAACAGATCGAAGCGTTGCGAGCGAAGTGGGGTCTAGATCGACCGCTCTATCTCCAGTACTTCACTTGGTTGGGCAACATCGTCCGCGCCGATTTGGGACGCAGCGTCGGCAGCAACCGCAAGGTCGTCGACATCCTGTGGGAGCGCTGGCCGGCGACGATGCAGTTGGCGATCGCCGCCTGGTTCGTCGGTTCGTTCGTCGGCATCCCGTTAGGCATCCTCTCGGCGATGCGGCGCGCTTCGCTGTTGGACTACACGATGCGTGCCTTTGCCCTATCGGGGCAGTCCGTTCCCGCATTCTGGGTCGGCATCGTCGGCATCTGGGTCTTCGCCGTCAATCTGGGATGGCTTCCGGTACCGACTTACTACGGACGCGTCGACTCTTCATTCTGGGAGCAGTTCCAGTACTTCGTTTTGCCCGTCTTGGTTCTCGCTTGGGGACCGATCGCCGGATATCTGCGAATCACTCGATCGGCGATGCTCGAAGTGCTCGATTCGGAGTACGTCAAGTTGGCGCGGGCGAAGGGACTCGGATATTCCCGAGTGGTCGCCAAGCACGCCTTCCGCAACGCCCTCATCCAACCGCTCACAGTCTCGGCACTGTTGCTCGCCGGATTCATGGACGGCGCGGTGCTGGTCGAAAACGTATTCGTCTGGCCAGGCGTCGGACAGATCGCGGTAGCCGCAGTCAACGACAACGACTTTACCCTGCTCACCGGCATCGTCTTCCTCTTCACCATCCTCTATCTGGCGATGAGTTTCGTTTCAGACCTTCTCTACGTCGTCATCGACCCGAGAATCAGGCTTGAGTGATGGTAACCGCGGCCGAGCCACAGGAACGCGCACTCTCGCCCGGTGAGATCGTCATACGATCGCCACTCTTCGCTTGGGACTTCATCCGCCGTTGGCCGGTCATTCCGGCATTCATCATCATCGTGTTCGGGTTGGCGACCATCTTCACTACCCAGTTTGCGACTGACGATCCGAACAAGCAGAACCTGCGCGCCAGCTTCGCCGCACCGTTCTGGTACGACGAGTACTACGAAAACAACACGCGCATCGACCGTCGGTATCTGTTGGGTGCCGACCAACACGGACGCGACATCTACTCCCGCGTCGTGCACGGCACGCGCGTCTCGATAACCGTGGCGTTCGCGGCCGCGGCTATCGGCATGACCGTCGGACTCTGGGCGGGAATCGCATCAGGATGGTTCGCCGGTTGGTTCGACGAGATCATGACCCGTTTCGTCGACGTCTGGAACGGATTGCCATTCTTGCTCATTGCGCTCGTCGTCTCAATCACTATCGGCACCGGCATCATGGTGCTGATCGGACTTTTGGTGATGGCGACGTGGGTCGGATTGGTGAGGAATATTCGAGCTGAGGTACTGACGCTGAAGACGCGCGACTACGTCTTGGCAGCACGCGTCGCCGGTGGCGGCGACTTCCGCATCATGTACCGGCACATCCTTCCGGGCGTCATCAACCTCCTCATGGTGCTCGCCAGCCTGCGCATCGGCGGACTCATCCTTGCTGAGGCGTCGCTCAGCTACCTCGGCATCGGAGTGCCGTCTCGCTTGCCTTCGTGGGGCAACATGATCAGCGACGGACGCGAGTTCCTCGATAGTGCGTGGTGGGTATCGGTATTCCCCGGCTTCTGCATCTTCCTCGTCGTAATGTCGTTCAACTTCATCGGCGACTGGGTGCGCGACCGCACCGATCCTCGACTCCGTCAAATTCGCTAACCGAAAGGAGCGACCCAATGTACGACATCCTGATTAAGGGTGGGCACGTGATCGATCCGAAGAACGGCATCGACGGCCGGATGGATGTCGGCATCTCGGGACGCTCGGTCGCCGCGGTGCAAGATCGCATCGCCGACTCGCAAGGCCGACGCATCGTCGACGCCCACGGTTGCTACGTAACGCCCGGTCTCGTCGACCTGCACGCCCACTGCTACGGTTTCGACGGTGCCATGTTCCCCGACGAGATGTGCTTCCCCTACGGCGTAACGACGATGGTCGACTGCGGCGGTGCCGGATGGCGCACCTTCGACGACTTCAATCAGACCGTTATCCGAAAAGCCGGACCGCGCGTCTTCGCGTTTCTCAACATCGTCGGTGAAGGAATGCGCGGCGACGTCGAGCAGAACATCGACGACATGGAGGTTGAGCCGACGGCGGCGAAGATTCGCCAACGCTCCGACGTTCTCATCGGCGTCAAGGTTGCCCACTTCGGCGGCGTCGGTTGGGAGTCGGTCGATCGCGGCGTTGCCGCGGCTGCCGAATCGGGCACCTTCTGCCTCGTCGATCAGAACGGCAGGGCGTCACGGCCTTTCTCGGAGATGATGCTGCGACACATGAACCCCGGCGACGGCGTTACGCACTGCTACGGCTACGGGAAGCCGATGATCGGCAACGACGGCAAGGTTAAGGAACACTACTGGCAGGCGCGTGAGAACGGCATCATCATGGACGTCGGACACGGCAACAACAGCTTCTCATTCTCGATGGCGGTGCCGGCGATCGAGCAGGGCTTCCCGCCCGACACGATATCGACCGACATGCACCGCATGAGTCTCCACACCTCACGGGCAACGATGACTGAAGTGATGTCGAAGTTCCTCGCCATCGGCATGTCGATGTACGACGTCGTGGAGAAGTCGACCGTCACTCCCGCGCTCCAGATCGGACATCCGGAACTCGGCACGCTGACACCCGGTGCCGCCGCCGACGTTACGGTGCTCGAGTACGTCGAACGACCCTGCGGACTCAGCGACTCCGGTCCTACCGGCTACCGCATCATGACCGCACCCGGCAGATTGATCAACCAAGTAACGATCAAAGACGGTGCCATCCGCTTCGACTACGACGGTCGCTCCAAAGAAGACTGGAGCGAAACGCCAAGCACCGACCTCAACCTGTCTGGTTAGGTATTCGCGGACTGGCACGCAAAACGGCAGCGAAGAAGGCTTCGTCGCGAAGGTGGTGGCGGAGGGGTAGGGCAACGAGCTTGCCCGAAATGGGGCATCCGGGCATTCGGTTGCCTCAGTCGGTCTGTGAGGCCGTTTGTTTTATGTGCTCCCATCGTTGCTTCGCCCACTCTCTTCGATCACAGAATCGGTTCCATTGCTCGTCCTTTAACGCAGGGGTTGCGATTCTTCCGGCCTCGAGTGCGCGTTGCATCGTCTCCTCCACCGTAAGCAGGTTGCGCTTGTCACCGTTGCAAGGTGCGCACGCTAGTGCGCGGTTCCAACAATCGTCGTTGGTACCGTCGCGTTTGTTGGGTTCGACGTGATCGAGCTGCAACTCACG
Organism: Dehalococcoidia bacterium; assembly: GCA_965221625.1. Classification (GTDB taxonomy): domain Bacteria; phylum Chloroflexota; class Dehalococcoidia; order Lucifugimonadales; family Lucifugimonadaceae; genus Bin127. The sequence continues at coordinate 1,170,152 of OZ244903.1, read as the reverse complement.
ACGATCTTCCGCTTTCTGTGTCCCGCAGTACCAGCATCCGGTTCCCCATTGATCGACGAATGCGCGCCAAATTTTGTCGCCGTTCTCGAGAGCTTTCTGCCGAAACTGTGGTTCCGGGAGGTCGACCAAGTTGACTTCGTAAGGTTCGTCCTCGATCGCACGGAGTGGCATGTCGCGCGGGCCTCGGACTTGTATCACTTTGCCTCGGTGGTCAAACGGCACGTCGATGGCGTCGTCGGTTAATTCGCCTTGTGTGACGATGCCCAGATCGGGCTGTTTGTGAAACTGTCGACGAACGACGGTCCAGGCCCTCGGGGACATGTCGCATGCAATCCATCGTCTACCCGTCAACTCCGCGGCGACCGGGACGTATGCGCAACCGGCGAAACAATCGAGCACGATGTCGCCGGGGGCTGAACTAGCTTCGATGATGCGCCGCGCCAATCTTTGCGGCTTTTGCGTTGGGTATCCGGTACGCTCTCTGTCGTGTGAACCGAGTTGGGGTATGTCCGTGATCATGTCCTGTACCGGGACGCCTTCTCCCTCGTCTAGGTATCTTTTTTGTTGGGGAACTCTCCTACCGCCTTTGGGCCAATGCACGAGTCCAGCGTTATTGAGTAAATCTAGACGCTCTTGCACGGATTTGCCGGAAAAATCGCGTTCGGGGTAGGCGGCGGACAGAGACGCCAGTGGTACTGCCCAGTGTCTTCCTGAATCGGTCGGGTTGACTCCTTGCCATTCTTCACCCGACTCGCCTCTACTCACACCCGGCCCGGTTAACGTCACCAATCGGTAGCGTCCTCTGGCATCCGCATGTCGGTAATATCGTTCGATATAGTCAGGTGAATACTGCTGGTAGGTGCGATTCCATTTGTAGCTGGTGCTCTTGGTGTAAAACAGCAGCGTGTCGTGAATCGGTCCCCAACCTTTCACTCCTCCGTGGGCACCGGTGCGCTTCCAGGCGATTTCGTTGCGGAATTGCCGCTCGCCGAAAATCGCATCCATCATCATTCGCAGGTATGAACTTGCCTCGCGATCGCAATGGAGATAGACGCTTCCAGTCGACTTCAAGATGCGTCGAATCTCAATCATTCGTTGCACCATGAAGTAGATGTAGGCCGCGGTGCTGTCGGAGTGGGTGTAGCGAGTCGAGTGAATCAGCCACCAAGCCGCCGGGTGCGTTTGCTTGAGCGTGTCGAGGTCTTCGCGAAACACAATGCGTTGGAAGTTCCAGATGTCCTCGAACGCCGCGGTTGTGCCGGATTGGTCCGGGTACTCGATACCGATTTCAAGGGCCGACGCGGGGTCGAAAACTCCCCACGAATCCATCAACTCGCGTTCAACCCGTGCTTCGTCGGCGGTTAAGGGCGGTTTGAGAGTACCGACGAAGGTCTGATTCTTGGCGAAAGGCGGATCGATGACCACCAAATCGATGCTGTCACCGTCAAGCGAGCGCAGAAACGGCAGGTTGTCACTGATGAAAACCGTGCGGTTCAGATCCTCTACGTTCGGTCTTTCGGTCATCGACTGGTAAGTGCGCCTTCAACTGAGTCTCTCAAATGTTAGCAATCGCACTTTGCCTTGATCTGATTCGATGGCGAATCCTCGTTGGCGGGTTGAGCGACGGTCACGGCGCCAGTGCGCCAATCATGTGGTGCGGCGAAACGAGAGTACGTGAGTGCCCGAACGGCCTCGATGCTGCCGCTTCAAACGGCGTGCGAGGTCGTTCAATTGGTTTGGTTCAGTCTTTGCTTCGCGCTATCTCGGCTTTACACCTCGAGTTCCCTTCTGGCTTCTTCGCGGGTGATGATGCCGGCGGCGGTTAAGGTGGCTAGGCGTTTGGCGCGGTCGGATTGCGATTCTTGGACGGCTTCGACTTTGGAGAGGTTGAAGCGGACGCAGACTTCGTTGGGGAAGCGGGAGAAGTGGGGTGCAAGTCGCTGGTTCATGCCTTCTTCGAGCATGCGCAGCTCGGGGATGATGGTGTTGCGCCAGAGGAACTGCTCCATCGTTCGCACGTTGGCCAAAGTCGCATCCTCAAACTCGCTGAGGAAGACCTTGGGCACGCCAAAGGCGCGGGACACCTCTTCCACCGACCACTCGAGTGCGGCAATGAACTGCATCTCAGTCTGGTTGATGCCGAGTCGCTTCATCTCGAGGCCTTGGCTGAGGATCAACGGTCGATGCGCTGCGTCGGGATTTTCGAAGCGCGTCTCCCAGACGTCGATGATGCGCTCAATCTGCTCCTTACGCGGTTGAGCATTAGTGGTGATGACGACGTCCGTAGGCATCGCCGAGTTGACGTAGAAGCGACGGTTGAAGCGCAACGCCTCGGCCGACATGTCGACCGCTGCCCGCGCCGGTGCCATCGACGAGAAGCCAGCCATCGCTTGCAACGGATTGAAGCGGCGATACCAGAGCATCTCCTCCGGCAAGTAGGCAACCCGACCTTCCGCGGTTTCGTGGATGAAGCCGCGCACGATGCGACCTGAATCTTCGGCGACGACGTGCACCTCGTCAGATCGCAGCGGCCACATCTCGTACGGCACTCCGTCGACGTCGCGCACCAAGACGACGAATGCCGATCCCCAGAGCGCAAGACGACTCTCGACGGTGCGGAGCAGCAAACCGCCCGTCCAGTGCTCGCTTGGCTGGTCGAGCAACCGCTGCAGCGGATGATCGATGCCGGCAAGCACCAACTCGCCGTCCGGGGTTGTCCGTCGCCACACCTCGAGTTGCGGACGACTGACCGCTTCGGCAAGGACGCGAACTGCGGCGTGGACCGCCGTCGACTGCGCGTAGTATTCGCCGTAACGTCTTGAGCTCCAACCATTGAGTCCGTTGTTGGCGAACCCATTGGCGGTCAACGGAATCTCGACGCGGTCCACCAATCGTCGGGTCGAAACCGATCGCTGGTGCTCGTTCTCGCCGGAAGTCGCAGCGTTTCGACCGTAGCCGAGCGAGGATCCCATCGCCCGACCAATCCGACTGAAGACGCCGCCAGTTGTTGCTCCGTCGCTGCTCATCTGCTTCATTACCTCTCTCAAAAGCCGTTGACGGTTCCGAGGGCGAAGCCGACGATGGCGAGAATCTCGCCGCCGACCAGCACCATCAGCCATCGGACGTTGATCTCGATACCGCGCAATCGACGGTCGTGGTCGACCTCGACCGTTTTGCGCAGTCGCTTCACTTGCGACAAGACCGATTCGTCAGCTGCGTCTTCGCTCGCCCGGTCGGCGAGATCGCCGCGCAACTCCCGATGATCCGACACGTCGCGTCCATGCTCCAACTCGTCGATACGCATTCCCAACAACACCTCACGAGGATCAATAACCACTTCTCCCTCCAATCCCCACGGCGGTTTTCGCCGCTGACTTGATTGCTTGCTTCGACCCACCACTGCGTTCACTTCCACCCAAACCAAGCGGCTGTCGCCGTTTCCTCGGCTCCTTTGCGTCGATCCACCACCACTACTAGCTATGGTACGTCCCCAACTGACCACAGACGCCTGCCCAATCGACGATCCGAAGCGTCAATTCAGATCGACAACCGCCGAAACGGCGTCAGCAGTGCCTTCAGCTCGGATGCCGCGTTGTGGACGTTCCGAATCTCGGAGTCGCCTTCGTCGTCGACGTCGCGCAACGTCCGGACGTAGCCGTCGCGTTTGCTCCAACGGTTGACGGCTAGCAGCAGCGTCGCTTCGGTTACCTCCGGCGGGAAGTTGATCAACTTCAACTCGGTGCCGTCGGCATGCTCCGACATCGGTGTGCCGTTGACCGCCCGCGTTACGCTCAATGCCGAAGCCGTTACTTTGCGCACGAAGAGCTGCTCCGCGCCGATCATGATCGTCTGACCGGCGGCGAGATTGGCATCGCTGTCGACGCTGATCGATCTCGATAGCTTCGACAGCGGACCGCCGGCGTTGCTCAGGTAGGCGTCGAGTCCGACGACGTGAGCGCGGAAACCCCAACGACCGGTAATCTGCACCGTCGCCCGACCTACCGGGAAGCACCGCACTCCGTCCTTGGGCTTCGTGCGCAGCGTAAAGTAGGGATTGCCGCGTGCCGTTTGCGGTTGCGCGTCGAGCGGATACAAGACGTACTCCGGTCGGTAACGCATGCATTCGAAGACGCCGTCGCTGTCGCGATCCTCAACCAGCTGCAACACCTCCACCAAGTCGTCAATCTGCACCGCGTTGCGATCTGTAACGTCGAACCGCTTCGTACTGGTTTCGACGTAGAAGTGTCGACCGCAGTAGTTTTCGACCATTCGGCTGGCGACGTGGAGCAAGTGCCAGAGCAACAGGTCGTCGTTGTTGTCGACCTTTGCCAATCGTGCCTTGAGGCTTTGCAGCGTGGCGTAGGTGTTGACCACGCCGATGGGCGCACCCAAATCTGTCCCCAATGCTTTCATAGCTAGATTCCTCCGTTGCCTGGGTTGACGCCGTAGCGTGCCGTCGAGCCGGTGACGTTGTACGCCAGAGCCGTGTGATTCGCGGTGCCCCGTGAACCGGTGCGCTCGGCGAATGCTAGTCGCATGCTCACCACCATCACGTTCTGACGCTTCTGGATGTCGCGCTCCGTCTCGATCATGAGGTTGCGCCGGAATCCGACACGCCACTGTCCGGTGTTTACTGCCAGCACTCGTCCGAGATCGAGGTTATTGCCGCCGCTGTTGATCCTGCCGTCGGCGTCGGCGCGTCGCAGCTGACCGGAAACGATCAACGGGTGCCCGTAAACCGTCGCCAACTGACCGGTGAGGATCGTCGCCTGCGGTCCGTACTTGTCGACCGTCTCAACCGAGCTGATCATCAAGCTGTCGACAAAGGTTGAAGTGTCGGTGATGAACACTGAGTCGGCGGGTCGCACGCCGTACTTGCCGAGTCGCTTCAGCAGACTGAGGTAGACCTGATGGTCAACTGGACGCTCTGCGTTGATCGCTTGCTGTTTGTTGTCCACCAGCGGCAGGTGGAGCAGTCCGTCGAAGCCGACCAGGTAGTGCGCAGATCCGGCCATGCTCGCCGAGATGGTGACACCGTTGGCGTTGATGTTGTCGCTCTTAGTCCGGTCGGCATTCAGCAACACGTCGTCGATCACCTCGGCGGCGTTCCTGACGAGCGTGCGACGCACCTCTGGCAATACCGCAAAGACGGCGTCCTCGTCGAGGGTCAGCGACCACGGCACCTCGGCAACCAACTCGTAGGCCGTCAACGTCTGGCGCGCCGTGCTGGTAGTGCTCTCGCGGGGTGCCGTGTTTTCGACCCCGGGGTACCAGTTGACGTCGCCGAGCTGCAGGGGCACGTCGAACGGGTTAGTCGGCATGTCGATGCGGGGGAACAGACCGGCGACGCGCGTCTCCTGATTTACGTCTTCCCAGATCCGCGACGCCATCGCCGTCGGCACGATCTCATCGCCACTGCCGGGGGTAACCGAATCCATCGCTGCCTTCAGGCGACCGTCCCACTCCCGTACCGATTCGCTGCCGTAGTGCGTCTCGGCTGCCCGTTGCACGCTGCGCACAATCGCCAAGTCCAACTCGTCACATCCCGCATACGGTCCCGACTTCACCGTCCGAACTACGTCCGTTGGCGATCCGTCGTCGAGCAACGTGGTGCGACGTTGTTCCTGCTGCTCCGCAATCAGCGACTCGATCGCCTTGCGCAGCCGCACGCGCTCATCGTGAATCGGCTCGACGTGCTCCTTCACAAAGGTCGCAACGTCCGCCAGCTCCTTCTTCAGCACTTCCATCTCCTGTGTCGTCTCACTCATCTCTCTCAACTTCTCCTTCAATTCCTAATGTCAGGTATCCGATTGCATCACCGATTTGGGGCATCCTTTCCGCCACTGCGAACCGATCGGATCGCACTCTCATCGCTTTGGGAAGCAATTGGTTTCGCACAGCTAAGCCGCCAACTCCAACGCCGTCTGTTGCAGCTCGCTCAACTCATGGCGGACTTCACGGAGCAACTCACCCACCTCCCGCTGCTGGTCGTATGCCGCTGCTTGTGGGACTCTTGGCACCTCGGCGAGGGTGCCGGTATGCATCGGCACTGGCACGGCACTAATCTCGAGCAGCTCCTGCTGCACGAAGTGGAGTGCCCGACGCCCGTAGCTCGACTCACGCACCTCCGTCTCGATGGGGATGAATCCGACCGATACGCCGCGCATGAAGCCCTTCTCGTAGAGATCGGCGATCTGGTTGGCGAACTCGGTCGGCGCAAACTCGATCACCGCCAACAGCGAGTTGCGGTCCACCCACGTCCGAGCAGCGCGCCCGATGGGCGGCGTCGACCGGTCGTGTGCCCAGAGAAAAACCGGGTTGCTGCGGAAGCCATCGAGCAACCAACCCTTGGGATTGATGACGTCGCCGGCGCGATCCTCACTTCCCACCGAAGCGCGGATGATCAACCGACGCGGTGCCGCGTCCTCCGAAGACGTCGCAACCGAGTCCCTCCGCACGTTTTCCACACTGCCAGACCGCTGCTTCGTCGATCGTCGGACACGTCGTTCGACGCCGGCACTCAACCACTTTCGGATCATCGCCGAGTCGTCCCGCACTTCCCGCACTTCTCGCGCACGGGGTTCGGCGAGATTTCGTTCAGAAACTACCGTCATCACTTCCTTTCCGTTGTCTTTCCCGAAGGGATTGAAACTAGCACTGTTGTGCTAATAGCTATCGTTACATAGATCCGGCGGTTTCGCAACCCCAAATTCGCCAAAGGTTGCAACTTTTGCGTAACTTTTGCTTAAGATTTGGGGCGCGATTGTTGGGCGCAACTCTGGGGCGAAGTTGGGGCGCGATTTTTGGGGCGCGCGTAACATCATTCCCATGCGCTATCGGAACCTCGGAAACTCCGGACTGGAGATCTCGGAAACTGGACTCGGGGCGAACTCGTTCGGAGAGCCGGGACGACGCGACTACGGTGAGTCGCGCGCCATCATCTACGCGGCGATCGACGCCGGCATCAACTTCGTCGACACCTCGAACGTCTACGCGCAAGGACTCTCCGAGGAGTACATCGGACGCGCCCTCGAGGGTCGACGGCACGAGATGCTCATCGGCACCAAGTTCGGATCGAAACGACAACACGGCCCGAACCTGTTCGGCGGCGGTCGCAAGTTCATCATGGACGCCGTCGAGGAGAGTCTGCGACGACTGCGCACCGACTACATTGACCTCTACATGATCCATCGTCCGGACCCACGCGTTCCCATCGACGAGACGCTGCGGGCGATGGACGACGTGGTGCGGCAAGGAAAGGCCCTATATATAGGTTGTTGCAACTTCGAGGCTTGGCGGTTGACGGAAGCGGAGTGGACCGCCCGGTCGCAGGGATTGACGCGCTTTGCGTCGTCGCAGTTCGAGTACTCGATGCTCAACCGCAGCAGCGAAGCGGAGATGCTGCCGGTGTGCCGACGCTACGGCATCGGCGTCATGCCATACCTGCCGTTAGCCGCTGGTTTCCTCGCTGGCAAGGTCGATCCGACCACTCGGCAAGCACCGCAGGGCACGCGCCTCGAACTCGACGCCAATCAAAACCGACGATGGATCACCGACAACAACCTCGCCGCCATCGCCGCGCTGAACGACTACGCAATCGACCACGGCAAGACGTTGCTCGATCTGGCATTCGCCTGGCTGCTTGCCGATCCCATCGTCACGACGGTAATTGCCGGTGCCAGTTCGCCGGAGCAGATTCGCCAAAACGCCACCGCATCAGCTTGGCAGTTGACACCAGAACAACGCAGCGAGGTCGATGCCATCCTGACCGCCCATCCGGTCGACAACGTGAACACCTACTACTCGGTCGCCAACTACTTCGCCGAACCCGTGGAGTTGTGAGGTAGCGGGGTTGCGAGGTTGGCGGGGCGGTGATGGTGCGGTAAACCCTCGAAACCCCGTCTCACTGCGCTAAAGCGGCATCAAAGTAGTCGTTTTGCCCGCGCGCGATAGGTTAGCATTACCTTTAACTATCCGTCAACGGTCAAAGTAGTGTCAGATCCCACTACATTCGCGCAACTCCCACGACTTGGGAAGTATCCTTCGCGCCTTGCCGCGAACCTCTTTGCCGCGGCTACGGTAATCACGATCAGCGGCATCGTCCTGTTCTTATTCCTCGTCTTCCCGCGTCCGCAGATCGAGATCGCCGACGCACAGACGGGAACTGGTCCCGCGAAGCCGGCGAACTTCACGGCGACTGCCGGACACCCGGATGTACCCGAATTTATTCCCGGCAACGTCTACCTGAGCTGGGACGATCCGAATGACAACACGATCGCCAAGTATCAGTGGCGCTACCAACCAGGATCGTCAATCACCCTCGCGGACGACGTGGATTGGATCGACATTGCAAACATCGAACTGAAAGATACCGCCGACACTCCGCCTAGGAAGGGTTTCTTAACGCCTGACTTAGAAGAATTCTCTGAAACACGATACAGCTTCCAGGTACGCGCTGTTGGTACTAACGGAGTCGCCGGCGAGGCGTCCGATGACGACGATTACGTAGCGGGTCTATCAGCACAGCCTCCGACAATCTTGCGCGGAGTGCACGAGCAGGATCCGAACGGATCTCCCGGTGAATATCGCATAAGGCTGGATTGGTCTTGGTCGGACTACAGTGGCGATCAGGCAGACTTTGCTGGGGAATGTGTCACAGACCTTTGGGAGGTCCTTTACCGCGTCAACGATCTCAACACGGAATGGCTGGAACCTTATGAGGATGAGGCCAACGAAGAAACGCGCGGATGGTATTACTTCGACGCAAACTCACGCACTGCCACGATCTCGTCCAGTACCACAAATTTTTGGATCCAGAGACCAGCCGTAGCGTTGGGCAATCACGACTACGTGTTAAAGATGACGACGGTTGCACAGGCCAATGCCAAATGCGAACACTCGTCCAGCCAATACGGCGATGACTTCGTATTAAGCGCGAACACGCAGGAAAGTCGCCCGTTCTTCAATGTGCTAACCATCCCTTTGAAGTCGTACCAAGTTGGTATGCCGGTTCCGGTTGGCGAGGAGTTGGTGTGGTCGGATACGGGCGATGGCAAGCTGACATACAGCATCACGCCGGCACTTCCAGCTGGGCTGGTCTACGACGGGGACGGTCCGAATAACGCGGGTGTCGATCCGGGTCGGGCCAATGCGCCGAAAATCACCGGCACCCCAACAACTGCTTCGCCGAGGCGGACGTACACGGTGAAGGTGGTCGATTCCGACACCAACACCACCGCTGCGGACTCCCACTCGTTGAACTTCGAGTTGGAGGTCTTAGCACCGACTCCAACACCGACGGCGACGCCTACCCCGACTGAAACACCAACAGCGACCGCTACTCCGACTGAAACACCCACGGCTACAGCTACGCCGACCGAAACGCCTACGGCTACAGCTACGCCGACTGAAACGCCGACCGCGACGCCTACCGAAACGCCTACACCAACGGAAACACCCACAGCTACAGCAACGCCGACGGAAACGCCAACGGCTACAGCTACGCCGACTGAAACGCCGACCGCGACACCGGGTCCCGGCACGCCAACGGCGACACCCACCGCGACACCGGGTCCAGGCACGCCAACCGCAACTCCTACTGCTACGCCGGGTCCCGGCACGCCAACCGCAACTCCCACTGCGACGCCGGGTCCGGGCACGCCAACGGCGACACCCACTGCTACACCGGGTCCGGGCACACCAACGGCTACGCCGACGCCGGATCCCAGCAATCCCAGTTTTGGCGGTGCGACGATAGCGGATGAGGTTTTTAGGCAGAACGTCGCAATCACCCCGTTGACGCTGCCTGAAGCAACTGGCGGCGACGCGCCACTGAGTTACAGTCTTGCTCCGGCGGACGCAAATCCCAATGTTGGGTTGCCGGCTGGTCTCAATTTCGACACAGCAACGCGTCAGCTCACCGGCACGCCAACGACGCTGCAGGCCGCTACGGTCTACAACTACACCGTTACCGATGCTGATGGCGACTCCGCCACGATCACGTTCTCGATCACGGTGGCAGCCCTCGGCGACTATGACACCGACGACGACGGACTCATCGAAGTAGACAATCTCGCCAAACTCAATGCCATCCGATGGGACTTGGACGGCAACGGGACGGTCGACAATTCCGCTAACGCTTCAAACTACGCGACCGCATTCCCGAACCCGAAGACCAATCCCGTCATGGGTTGTAACGAGGACGAGGCACTTCCTGCCGACCAAGTCTGCGAGGGTTACGAACTTACCGCGGACCTCGACTTCGATACCAATGGCGATGGCAGTACGGACACCGCCGGCGACACGTATTGGAACGCTGGCGCAGGCTGGGATCCCATCGGGGACTACGTCGACGGAACCAACGATACACCCTTCGTCGCGGTGTTCGATGGCGGTCACCACACCATCAGCAATCTCTTCATCAACCGGCCTACCGAGGATGACGTCGGACTCTTCGGATACGCCGGGACAGGGAGCGCGTTCGAGAAAATCAAGCTCCTAGAGGACGTCAACGTGACCGGCAAGGCGGATACCGGATCCTTGGTTGGCGACTTACAAGACAGCGTTGCGAATCCCGATAGCGCAGTCAATCAGGTCTGTGCAGCTGGCACGGTCGTTGGCAAAGGTTCGAACACTGGCGGTCTCGTCGGAAGATTGGATGGCGGCAAAATTACGGAGAGTTGTGCGGACGTGGATGTGACTTCGGGAGGGTATGCCGGTGGATTGGTCGGTCACATGTTGGGATCGTCCAACCTCGAACGCAGTTACGCGGTTGGCGTCGTTGAGGGAGAACTCCATAGCGGCGGTCTCGTCGGGCACGTGGCCGTCAGTGAGATTAGCGACAGTTACTCGACGAGCACCTTAACGGTTTCCGCCGGACATTTCGCAGGCGGGATGGTTGGTCTTGCAAACGGTGTTCAACTCAATCGAGGCTACGCAGCCGGACAAAACAAAGAAAACCCTCGAGCACTCGGGATAGTTGGAACAAACCAAAATGAACAAATCGTTAGTGAATCTAAAGATGTCTACTGGGACTGGTCCATCGGTCCACTTACGAGCATTTTGGGCGATTTTAAGACAACTGCGGAACTGCAGAGCCCGACTACGGCCAGCGGAATCTACGACTTCTGGAGTACCGATACGTGGGACTTCCGCAACACCTGCGACTACCCGGTACTGAAAGCCGACTTTGACGGCGACGGAACCGCTACTTGGCAAGAGTTCGGCAACCAGGCGGCCCTCACGCTCTGTCTAGGTGCCGACATCCCGGACCAGACCTACTCGCAAGGCGTCGCCATAACAGCCCTGCAGCTTCCGGCGGCTACCGGCGGCACCGGAACGCTCACCTACACACTTACGCCTGCGGCACCGGCTGGCTTAACGTTTGACGCCAACGCCCGGACCTTAACCGGCACGCCGACAACGCCGCAAGCGGCGATCGAGTACACCTACACCGCTACCGATAGTGGCGGCGGCACTGCAAGTCTGAAGTTCAACATCAGCGTCGACGGAGTTCCGAGTTTCGGCAACGAAACGATACCGGATCAGACTTACACGGAGAACATAGCGATCACTGTGCTGACGCTTCCGACAGCCACTGGGGGCGATGCGCCACTGAGTTACAGTCTTGCTCCGGACGTAGATCCCAACGGTGGGTTGCCGGCTGGTCTCAGTTTCGACGCTACTACCCGTCAACTCACTGGCACGCCAACGACTCTGCAGGCCGCTACGGACTACAACTACACCGTTACGGACGACGACGACGACACCGCGACGCTGACCTTCAAAATCACGGTAAACGCAGACACGTCGCCGAGTTTTGGCAATGCAACGATAGCGAATCAAACGCTGTCGGTTGGCACGCCGATGACAGCGTTGACGCTGCCCGAAGCTACTGGTGGCAACTCTCCGCTTACCTACAAGCTGACACCGACAGCACCGGCAGGGTTGAGCTTCGACGCGAGCACTCGTCAGTTGAGCGGCACTCCAACCGCGGAACAAAATGCACTGGCCTATACCTACACCGTCACCGATGCCGACGGCGACACCGCGTCGCTAACCTTCAACATCGAGGTAGGTGGGGCGACGAGGCCTTTCAGTGCGGACTTCACCAAGATAGTGAATCGGGGGTACACGAGGATAACCGTCATTCGTGATCCTGATCAGGGCGGAGATTTTCCCTTCACAGCGGCCACAAAGCCACCACACAACGTGGCTTCAAAACTCCACGCCGTCAAGATCGTGACTCTGCCAGACCAAGGCACCTTGAAGCTGATACCTGTCGGAAGCTCCACCGTAGCGGAGAGGAACGTGTTGGCTGGAGAAAAGGTGCCAGCAGAGGAGATTCAGACTGCCCGTTACAGACGGGGACTCGCGTACTATTGGCCACCAGATTCGCCTTTGCCAAATGCACCGAGTACCAGTTTCACGTTCACGGTATTCGGTTCGGACGACAATCTAGGAAACGAAATCGAGTCGGCAGCGACCTACACAGCGACGCTGGAGTTCAGCAGTGACATCATCGACTCCCGTCCGGTACTGACGATCAGTTCCATCGCCAAGCAGACCTTCACCGTCGGCGTGCCGGAAGATCGACAGTTCGTGTTTTCGAACTCCGGCAACGGCAAGTTGAAGTACAGCATCACCCCTGCACTTCCTGCTGGACTGATCTACGACGGGGACGGACCTGACGACAGCGGCGTCGAAAAAGGTGCCGCCAGCGCGCCGCGGTTCACCGGCACGCCGTCGGTTGCGTCGGCAGAAGCGACCTACACCGTAAAGGTTGAGGACACCGACAGCAACACCAGCGACTCCGACTCGACGTCGGTAAGTTTCCAATTGGAGGTGTTGCCGGCTCCGATCGACTACGACACTGACGACGACGGTCGGATCGAGATCTCGAATCTGGCGCAATTGGACGCCATGCGGTGGGACCTCGACGGCGACGGCGCAAACCCCGACGACCCGGTCGTATACGCTGCCGCGTTCCCGAATCCGAAGACCGCACCGATCATGGGTTGCAACGAGGACGAAACGGATCCCGCCGACCAAGTGTGCGACGGTTACGAACTCGCCGCCAATCTCGACTTCGACACCAACGGCGACGGCAGCACGGACGTCGCCGGCGACACCTATTGGAACAACGGGTTGGGTTGGGACCCCATCGGCGACGCCGAAGGAGCGACTCCGACGCCATTCGCCACGGTATTCGATGGCGGCGGCCACACGATCAGCAACCTCTTCATCAATCGACCCACCGAGAACGACGTCGGACTGTTCGGGTTGGTTGAAGGCGGCTCTAACGCATTCCTAAATCTGGGATTGGAAGGCGTCGACGTGACGGGCGGCGCAGATACGGGGGCACTGGCGGGGGACATTGACGGAGGTTACGTCCAGTTCGTCTACGCCGAAAGTAAGAATGGCAAGGGCACGGTATCGAGCCAAGGGTCGTACGCCGGCGGTCTGGTGGGTCGATTCAAAGGCGGCGAGTTCCGTGAGAGTTATGCGGCCGTCGATGTGTCTTCGACCGGCAACGCCGGCGGACTGGTAGGTTACCTCTTCGATCTCTCTTTCCTCCACACCAGCTACGCAACTGGCGACGTGGGCGGTGCGAATAGTAGCGGCGGACTTGTGGCTACCATCAACGACAGTTCGATCCACGACGCCTACGCCACGGGAGCCGTTACCGTCACTGGTTCAGGGCAATTCTCTGGCGGGTTGGTCGGAGAAACGACCGAAAGTCGCAATAACTACGGGCAAACCTGGAGCAGTTATGCCGCAGGTCGAACCGTCGGCAGTAATGCGCGTGGTGCAGTCGGCTCCAACGTAGGACTGAGCGACACTCTACAACTCTTCTGGGACAATACCCTCGGTGCCTCAACTAGTGCTCTGGGTAGTGGCAAGACCACAATCGAGCTCCAGATGCCCACGTCGGCGACGGACATATTCACCGGTTGGAACACCGTAGGCGCTGGTCAGATACCGCGTTGGGACTTCGGGACGTCGATTGAGTACCCAGTTCTGAAGGCGGACCTCGACGGCGACGGCACGGCGACGTGGCAGGAGTTTGGGGACCAAAGACCGGACTTAGCACCGAGTTTCGGCACGGCGACGATCCCCGACCAGAGCTATCTGCAGAACAGCGCGATCACGACATTGACGCTGCCGGTTGCCACCGGCGGCAACGGCGCGCTGACCTACAGGCTGACGCCAACAGCACCAGCAGGTCTTACATTCAGCGGCACGACGTCACCGCCTCAGATCACCGGCACGCCCACCGGCATACAAGCGGCGACCGAGTACACATACACCGCCACCGACGCCGATCCATCCAGTGCCGACAGCGTCAGTCTGAAGTTCGACATCACGATCGCCGTTGACGGCGTTCCCACCTTCGGCACGCAAACCATCGCCGATCAGAGTTTGATCGAGGGATCTGCGATGACGGCGATCACTTTGCCTGAGGCTACTGGCGGCGATGGCACGCTCAGCTACAGCATCACACCAACACTGCCTGCCGGCCTATCCTTCGATCCCAGCACCCGTCGGCTCAGCGGCACCCCAACCACGGCGCAGTCGGTTACCAGCTACACCTACAAGGCAGAGGACTCGGACGGCAACACCGCCGATACCGATGCTGCGACGATCACCTTCAATATCACCATTGATGCCGACGCCACGCCGAGCTTTGCCACAACGATCCCCGATCAGACTTACAAGCAGAACAGTCTCATAGCCACCTTGTCGTTGCCAGTTGCCACCGGCGGCAACGGCACGCTGACTTACAGCCTTGAGGGACCGGATCCCAACGAACCGTTGCCGGCTGGTTTGAGCTTCGACGCTGCAAAGCGTGAGCTGACTGGTACACCGACACAACCGCAAACGGCAAAAAGTTACACCTACACCGCTACCGACGACGACGGCACTTCCGATACCAACGACGACGACGACACCGCAACGCTAAGCTTCACGATCGCCGTTGACGGCGTTCCGACCTTCGGCACGCAGACCATTGCCGATCAGACCTACACGAGGCTCGTAGCGATAACGTCGTTAACTCTGCCTGAGGCAACGGGTGGCGACGGAACACTCACATACACGCTCGCGCCGACGGCTGATGCCACCGGCAATTTGCCGACTGGTTTGAACTTCGATGCCGGTACCCGGACGATCTCCGGCACACCGACCGATCCTCAGGCGGCGACTGAATATACCTACAAGGCAACAGATTCAGATGCTTCGGATGCTGATTATGTCAGTCTGACGTTCAATATCACGGTAGTTGCACCGGCGACGCCACAGAGTGCGGATTTTGATTTGACGGTAAAGTCGCCGCGCACGTTCATGCGGATCGACCCGAACGGCGTGTTCCCGTATTATGCGTCGTCGTCTGGCAGTCCGATCAAAGAGGTCAGGATCGTCACCCTCCCTGCAGTCGGCACGTTGAAGCGGATTCCTGGTGACTATGATTCGCGAGCTTCAGTGCTGGACGTATCTGCCAACCAGCTGTTGCCCGCAGAGAGAATACAGAGCTCGAGGTCCGTCAGGTCACTTGCGTATTTCCCGCCGGATGATACGACGAACTTCACCGGCTCGAGTTTCACGTTCCGTGTGCTCGACACGAGCGGCATGGAATCGACGGATACCTACACCGCGACGCTGACGTATTCGTCGGAGGTGTTGGATCTACATCCTCGCTTCAACACCAGCTCGATCGCCAAACAGACCTTCACCGTCGGCACGGAGGTTGTTGATCGTCAGTTTGTGTGGTCGAACTTTGGCAACGGCAAGTTGATTTACACCATCTCGCCTGCGCTTCCTGCGGGTTTGATCTACGATGGCGACGGACCTGACGGCAGCGGCGTCGAACAAGGTGCCGACAACGCGCCGAGGTTCACGGGCACACCAACTGAAGAGTCAGCAGAGGCCACATACACGGTAACGGTAGCCGACTCGGACAGCAACACCAGTGCCACAGACGAGCACTCGCTAAGCTTCCAGCTGGAAGTCCTGCCTGAACCCAACACCACGCCTTCCTTCGGCAACCAGACCATCGCCGATCAGACCTTCACCCAGGGCGAGGTGCTCATCAACCAGAACGCTCTGCCTGAGGCTACCGGCGGAAACGGAACTCTGACGTATGCGTTAACCGGGCTGCCGGACGGAATTTCGTTGAGCAACGATCGTAAACTCACCGGAACTCCCTCCGCTTACCAAGCGGCAACACAAGCAACATACACCGCCACCGATGAAGACAACGACGACGCAACAATCAACTTCAACATCACGGTAAACGCAGCAACTCCGACCAAGCCAAACTTGAGCGCAACCGCAGGTGACGCATCCGTCACCTTGAGTTGGAGCAGCGGCGGATCATACAAGAACGCTTGGGAGTATGCACAGTGGACTGGCAACACTGAGCCTTCACCACTAACCTGGACGACGGTTCCCGGGAGTGACGGCGATACCACCAGCTACAACGTAACCACTCTCAACAACGGCTCCCAATACTCGTTCCGAGTGCGCGCCGTAAACGGTGCTTCAGGATCCGTCAAAGGCGCACCATCCGATCCCGCCTCTGCTACACCACTCGAACCCAACACCACGCCTTCCTTCGGCAACCAGACCATCGCCGATCAGACCTTCACCCAGGGCGAGGTGCTCATCAACCAGAACGCTCTGCCTGAGGCTACCGGCGGAAACGGAACTCTGACGTATGCGTTAACCGGGCTGCCGGACGGAATTTCGTTGAGCAACGATCGTAAACTCACCGGAACTCCCTCCGCTTACCAAGCGGCAACACAAGCAACATACACCGCCACCGATGAAGACAACGACGACGCAACAATCAACTTCAACATCACGGTAAACGCAGCAACTCCGACCAAGCCAAACTTGAGCGCAACCGCAGGTGACGCATCCGTCACCTTGAGTTGGAGCAGCGGCGGATCATACAAGAACGCTTGGGAGTATGCACAGTGGACTGGCAACACTGAGCCTTCACCACTAACCTGGACGACGGTTCCCGGGAGTGACGGCGATACCACCAGCTACAACGTAACCACTCTCAACAACGGCTCCCAATACTCGTTCCGAGTGCGCGCCGTAAACGGTGCTTCAGGATCCGTCAAAGGCGCACCATCCGATCCCGCCTCTGCTACACCACTCGAACCCAACACCACGCCTTCCTTCGGCAACCAGACCATCGCCGATCAGACCTTCACCCAGGGCGAGGTGCTCATCAACCAGAACGCTCTGCCTGAGGCTACCGGCGGAAACGGAACTCTGACGTATGCGTTAACCGGGCTGCCGGACGGAATTTCGTTGAGCAACGATCGTAAACTCACCGGAACTCCCTCCGCTTACCAAGCGGCAACACAAGCAACATACACCGCCACCGATGAAGACAACGACGACGCAACAATCAACTTCAACATCACGGTAAACGCAGCAACTCCGACCAAGCCAAACTTGAGCGCAACCGCAGGTGACGCATCCGTCACCTTGAGTTGGAGCAGCGGCGGATCATACAAGAACGCTTGGGAGTATGCACAGTGGACTGGCAACACTGAGCCTTCACCACTAACCTGGACGACGGTTCCCGGGAGTGACGGCGATACCACCAGCTACAACGTAACCACTCTCAACAACGGCTCCCAATACTCGTTCCGAGTGCGCGCCGTAAACGGTGCTTCAGGATCCGTCAAAGGCGCACCATCCGATCCCGCCTCTGCTACACCACTCGAACCCAACACCACGCCTTCCTTCGGCAACCAGACCATCGCCGATCAGACCTTCACCCAGGGCGAGGTGCTCATCAACCAGAACGCTCTGCCTGAGGCTACCGGCGGAAACGGAACTCTGACGTATGCGTTAACCGGGCTGCCGGACGGAATTTCGTTGAGCAACGATCGTAAACTCACCGGAACTCCCTCCGCTTACCAAGCGGCAACACAAGCAACATACACCGCCACCGATGAAGACAACGACGACGCAACAATCAACTTCAACATCACGGTAAACGCAGCAACTCCGACCAAGCCAAACTTGAGCGCAACCGCAGGTGACGCATCCGTCACCTTGAGTTGGAGCAGCGGCGGATCATACAAGAACGCTTGGGAGTATGCACAGTGGACTGGCAACACTGAGCCTTCACCACTAACCTGGACGACGGTTCCCGGGAGTGACGGCGATACCACCAGCTACAACGTAACCACTCTCAACAACGGCACCCAATACTCGTTCCGAGTGCGCGCCGTAAACGGTGCTTCAGGATCCGTCAAAGGCGCACCATCCGATCCCGCCTCTGCTACACCACTCGAACCCAACACCACGCCTTCCTTCGGCAACCAGACCATCGCCGATCAGACCTTCACCCAGGGCGAGGTGCTCATCAACCAGAACGCTCTGCCTGAGGCTACCGGCGGAAACGGAACTCTGACGTATGCGTTAACCGGGCTGCCGGACGGAATTTCGTTGAGCAACGATCGTAAACTCACCGGAACTCCCTCCGCTTACCAAGCGGCAACACAAGCAACATACACCGCCACCGATGAAGACAACGACGACGCAACAATCAACTTCAACATCACGGTAAACGCAGCAACTCCGACCAAGCCAAACTTGAGCGCAACCGCAGGTGACGCATCCGTCACCTTGAGTTGGAGCAGCGGCGGATCATACAAGAACGCTTGGGAGTATGCACAGTGGACTGGCAACACTGAGCCTTCACCACTAACCTGGACGACGGTTCCCGGGAGTGACGGCGATACCACCAGCTACAACGTAACCACTCTCAACAACGGCTCCCAATACTCGTTCCGAGTGCGCGCCGTAAACGGTGCTTCAGGATCCGTCAAAGGCGCACCATCCGATCCCGCCTCTGCTACACCACTCGAACCCAACACCACGCCTTCCTTCGGCAACCAGACCATCGCCGATCAGACCTTCACCCAGGGCGAGGTGCTCATCAACCAGAACGCTCTGCCTGAGGCTACCGGCGGAAACGGAACTCTGACGTATGCGTTAACCGGGCTGCCGGACGGAATTTCGTTGAGCAACGATCGTAAACTCACCGGAACTCCCTCCGCTTACCAAGCGGCAACACAAGCAACATACACCGCCACCGATGAAGACAACGACGACGCAACAATCAACTTCAACATCACGGTAAACGCAGCAACTCCGACCAAGCCAAACTTGAGCGCAACCGCAGGTGACGCATCCGTCACCTTGAGTTGGAGCAGCGGCGGATCATACAAGAACGCTTGGGAGTATGCACAGTGGACTGGCAACACTGAGCCTTCACCACTAACCTGGACGACGGTTCCCGGGAGTGACGGCGATACCACCAGCTACAACGTAACCACTCTCAACAACGGCTCCCAATACTCGTTCCGAGTGCGCGCCGTAAACGGTGCTTCAGGATCCGTCAAAGGCGCACCATCCGATCCCGCCTCTGCTACACCACTCGAACCCAACACCACGCCTTCCTTCGGCAACCAGACCATCGCCGATCAGACCTTCACCCAGGGCGAGGTGCTCATCAACCAGAACGCTCTGCCTGAGGCTACCGGCGGAAACGGAACTCTGACGTATGCGTTAACCGGGCTGCCGGACGGAATTTCGTTGAGCAACGATCGTAAACTCACCGGAACTCCCTCCGCTTACCAAGCGGCAACACAAGCAACATACACCGCCACCGATGAAGACAACGACGACGCAACAATCAACTTCAACATCACGGTAAACGCAGCAACTCCGACCAAGCCAAACTTGAGCGCAACCGCAGGTGACGCATCCGTCACCTTGAGTTGGAGCAGCGGCGGATCATACAAGAACGCTTGGGAGTATGCACAGTGGACTGGCAACACTGAGCCTTCACCACTAACCTGGACGACGGTTCCCGGGAGTGACGGCGATACCACCAGCTACAACGTAACCACTCTCAACAACGGCACCCAATACTCGTTCCGAGTGCGCGCCGTAAACGGTGCTTCAGGATCCGTCAAAGGCGCACCATCCGATCCCGCCTCTGCTACACCACTCGAACCCAACACCACGCCTTCCTTCGGCAACCAGACCATCGCCGATCAGACCTTCACCCAGGGCGAGGTGCTCATCAACCAGAACGCTCTGCCTGAGGCTACCGGCGGAAACGGAACTCTGACGTATGCGTTAACCGGGCTGCCGGACGGAATTTCGTTGAGCAACGATCGTAAACTCACCGGAACTCCCTCCGCTTACCAAGCGGCAACACAAGCAACATACACCGCCACCGATGAAGACAACGACGACGCAACAATCAACTTCAACATCACGGTAAACGCAGCAACTCCGACCAAGCCAAACTTGAGCGCAACCGCAGGTGACGCATCCGTCACCTTGAGTTGGAGCAGCGGCGGATCATACAAGAACGCTTGGGAGTATGCACAGTGGACTGGCAACACTGAGCCTTCACCACTAACCTGGACGACGGTTCCCGGGAGTGACGGCGATACCACCAGCTACAACGTAACCACTCTCAACAACGGCTCCCAATACTCGTTCCGAGTGCGCGCCGTAAACGGTGCTTCAGGATCCGTCAAAGGCGCACCATCCGATCCCGCCTCTGCTACACCACTCGAACCCAACACCACGCCTTCCTTCGGCAACCAGACCATCGCCGATCAGACCTTCACCCAGGGCGAGGTGCTCATCAACCAGAACGCTCTGCCTGAGGCTACCGGCGGAAACGGAACTCTGACGTATGCGTTAACCGGGCTGCCGGACGGAATTTCGTTGAGCAACGATCGTAAACTCACCGGAACTCCCTCCGCTTACCAAGCGGCAACACAAGCAACATACACCGCCACCGATGAAGACAACGACGACGCAACAATCAACTTCAACATCACGGTAAACGCAGCAACTCCGACCAAGCCAAACTTGAGCGCAACCGCAGGTGACGCATCCGTCACCTTGAGTTGGAGCAGCGGCGGATCATACAAGAACGCTTGGGAGTATGCACAGTGGACTGGCAACACTGAGCCTTCACCACTAACCTGGACGACGGTTCCCGGGAGTGACGGCGATACCACCAGCTACAACGTAACCACTCTCAACAACGGCTCCCAATACTCGTTCCGAGTGCGCGCCGTAAACGGTGCTTCAGGATCCGTCAAAGGCGCACCATCCGATCCCGCCTCTGCTACACCACTCGAACCCAACACCACGCCTTCCTTCGGCAACCAGACCATCGCCGATCAGACCTTCACCCAGGGCGAGGTGCTCATCAACCAGAACGCTCTGCCTGAGGCTACCGGCGGAAACGGAACTCTGACGTATGCGTTAACCGGGCTGCCGGACGGAATTTCGTTGAGCAACGATCGTAAACTCACCGGAACTCCCTCCGCTTACCAAGCGGCAACACAAGCAACATACACCGCCACCGATGAAGACAACGACGACGCAACAATCAACTTCAACATCACGGTAAACGCAGCAACTCCGACCAAGCCAAACTTGAGCGCAACCGCAGGTGACGCATCCGTCACCTTGAGTTGGAGCAGCGGCGGATCATACAAGAACGCTTGGGAGTATGCACAGTGGACTGGCAACACTGAGCCTTCACCACTAACCTGGACGACGGTTCCCGGGAGTGACGGCGATACCACCAGCTACAACGTAACCACTCTCAACAACGGCTCCCAATACTCGTTCCGAGTGCGCGCCGTAAACGGTGCTTCAGGATCCGTCAAAGGCGCACCATCCGATCCCGCCTCTGCTACACCACTCGAACCCAACACCACGCCTTCCTTCGGCAACCAGACCATCGCCGATCAGACCTTCACCCAGGGCGAGGTGCTCATCAACCAGAACGCTCTGCCTGAGGCTACCGGCGGAAACGGAACTCTGACGTATGCGTTAACCGGGCTGCCGGACGGAATTTCGTTGAGCAACGATCGTAAACTCACCGGAACTCCCTCCGCTTACCAAGCGGCAACACAAGCAACATACACCGCCACCGATGAAGACAACGACGACGCAACAATCAACTTCAACATCACGGTAAACGCAGCAACTCCGACCAAGCCAAACTTGAGCGCAACCGCAGGTGACGCATCCGTCACCTTGAGTTGGAGCAGCGGCGGATCATACAAGAACGCTTGGGAGTATGCACAGTGGACTGGCAACACTGAGCCTTCACCACTAACCTGGACGACGGTTCCCGGGAGTGACGGCGATACCACCAGCTACAACGTAACCACTCTCAACAACGGCTCCCAATACTCGTTCCGAGTGCGCGCCGTAAACGGTGCTTCAGGATCCGTCAAAGGCGCACCATCCGATCCCGCCTCTGCTACACCACTCGAACCCAACACCACGCCTTCCTTCGGCAACCAGACCATCGCCGATCAGACCTTCACCCAGGGCGAGGTGCTCATCAACCAGAACGCTCTGCCTGAGGCTACCGGCGGAAACGGAACTCTGACGTATGCGTTAACCGGGCTGCCGGACGGAATTTCGTTGAGCAACGATCGTAAACTCACCGGAACTCCCTCCGCTTACCAAGCGGCAACACAAGCAACATACACCGCCACCGATGAAGACAACGACGACGCAACAATCAACTTCAACATCACGGTAAACGCAGCAACTCCGACCAAGCCAAACTTGAGCGCAACCGCAGGTGACGCATCCGTCACCTTGAGTTGGAGCAGCGGCGGATCATACAAGAACGCTTGGGAGTATGCACAGTGGACTGGCAACACTGAGCCTTCACCACTAACCTGGACGACGGTTCCCGGGAGTGACGGCGATACCACCAGCTACAACGTAACCACTCTCAACAACGGCTCCCAATACTCGTTCCGAGTGCGCGCCGTAAACGGTGCTTCAGGATCCGTCAAAGGCGCACCATCCGATCCCGCCTCTGCTACACCACTCGAACCCAACACCACGCCTTCCTTCGGCAACCAGACCATCGCCGATCAGACCTTCACCCAGGGCGAGGTGCTCATCAACCAGAACGCTCTGCCTGAGGCTACCGGCGGAAACGGAACTCTGACGTATGCGTTAACCGGGCTGCCGGACGGAATTTCGTTGAGCAACGATCGTAAACTCACCGGAACTCCCTCCGCTTACCAAGCGGCAACACAAGCAACATACACCGCCACCGATGAAGACAACGACGACGCAACAATCAACTTCAACATCACGGTAAACGCAGCAACTCCGACCAAGCCAAACTTGAGCGCAACCGCAGGTGACGCATCCGTCACCTTGAGTTGGAGCAGCGGCGGATCATACAAGAACGCTTGGGAGTATGCACAGTGGACTGGCAACACTGAGCCTTCACCACTAACCTGGACGACGGTTCCCGGGAGTGACGGCGATACCACCAGCTACAACGTAACCACTCTCAACAACGGCTCCCAATACTCGTTCCGAGTGCGCGCCGTAAACGGTGCTTCAGGATCCGTCAAAGGCGCACCATCCGATCCCGCCTCTGCTACACCACTCGAACCCAACACCACGCCTTCCTTCGGCAACCAGACCATCGCCGATCAGACCTTCATCAAGGATGTTGAGATCACTGCGGACACGCTGCCCGAGGCCCGGGGCGGTACCGGAACCTTGACTTATAGCCTCGCGGCAAGTGATCCGAACGGGTCGTTGCCAGCTGGTCTAACTTTCACGGTGAGTAGTCGCCAGCTGGTCGGCACGCCAACAACGACGCAGTCAGCTATTAGTTACAGCTACACCGCCACCGATGCCGATGGCGACACTGCGGTTCTGACTTTCACGATTGCGGTCGAAGAGGATACGCAACCCAGCTTCGGCAGTGAGACCGTTGCAGATCAGAGATACACGCAGAACGTTGATATTACTGCGGTGACGCTACCTGCAAGCACAACCGGCAACGCAACGCTGGACTACAGTCTCTCGCCGGCACTGCCAGCAGGTCTGAATTTCGATCAGGCCAGTCGTGTGTTAAACGGCAAGCCCTCCGAGGTCATGTCGCAGACCGAGTACACCTACACGGTTACCGATGCCAATGGAGACACTGCAACTCTGACTTTCAACATCACAGTGGTGGCTTCAAAGGAGCCGAGCGCAACACCAACGCCGATACCGAGTCCCGCATTCATTTCCGAGATTGAGCCGGCGTTCCGCGGTGTCAGTATCTACCCGGGTGAGCCGTTGCGGTTGCGGACGCGGATCTTTGGATTGCAGGGCATCGAGAATCCGTCGCTGGGTGACGACGTGGACTTCAGTTGGCAGCAGATTGGCGGCGGCGTGACGAGAGGTCTTGACGGCACCGGTTCGTCGATCCTCTATCGGGCACCGTCGCAACTCGGCACGTATCGCGTAACTGCCAGCCTCACTCGACAAGACTGCACGAGTTTGACCCCGTCGTCGTGGAATGCTGCCGACTGCACCGCCGAGTTCGAGGTCAGGGTTGCACGTCGGTTGGCATTGGTAGAGCCGCCTGCGCCGCCAGTCAACCCGCCGGGGCCGATACCGTCGGTGGTCGCCGATGAGGATGGCGAGCAGCACGGCGTGTTCACTCCCGAAGACGGTGGCACCTACAGCGGCACCGACTACTCGGTAACGGCGAGACCGGGAGCGGTGGGCAACGACGAGCTGGTCGGCATCCGCATCGTGCCGATCGGTCCGGTTGGCGACTTCACGATCGCGTCGCAGAGACTGACGCCGCTCGGCACGGTCTACGAGGCATACGTGGTCGACGCTTCAGGAACTCGGTTGTCGTCTTACACCTTCAACTCGCCGGGGGTTGAGATCTGCATCCCGCTGCCGCATCCAGCACGTGCGAATATCGACGCTGCGGAGCTCACTTCGATCAACGCGGATGACTCGCTGAGTGCATACTCTTCGAGCGTGAAGATTGTCGACGACAGGCTACGGCTCTGCGGCAACGTCAGCTTGCTGCCGCAGCGGATCGTGGCGGCGACCTCGGCGTTGGTGTTGCCGGCCCCGACGCCGGAAGCGGAGATCCCGGAGACCGGCGGACGGAGTCCGTCGTCGACGCCGTTGCTGATTCTGCTGCTTCTCGGGTTGGTCGCAATCGCCTTCAGTGGTTTCGTGCTCAAAGGCGCAACGTCAAGTCGTCAGCTGCGGCAACCTTAGTCGCCGAAGGCGCAAAGCACCGACGCGCACGCCCGCGCCTGCGTTGACGTGCGAGACTGAACTCAGTTAATGCAAGCATCCGCCTCGTTGCGTGCCATGAAGTGCCTCGCGACGTGCTAGGAGTGCTGCGGGGGTCGGCGAAGGTAGAGATGCGACTCGTCTCGAAATCTCGCGGCTTGCGTGCGCGAATTGATTGATATCGGTTACCACGTTTCGCTAGTGTTGGGATTGAGGGAGTATCGTGCACGCTCACAGTTCATCACACCACGCCACTTTCCGCAGTTTCCTTGTGAGATCTGCGACGGTTGCTGCCATCTGCGGCGTTGTCGCTGCGTTGTTGGTGGTGCTTGTCGCGGCACCTTCGCCAAGCGATGACGAGAGTGCGCGTGCACTCAATCACGCGTCGAGCGTCGAAGACGAGCGTTCAGAGGTCGCGCCGCAAGGCACGGCGACACCAGGACCGCCCGAGAGTGAGGACTGGACGAAGACAGTTGCGCCGGTTGGCGAGACGAGCATCTTCTTGAGCGAGTTCAATACCGATTCACGATTTACCGGCGTCAATCTTGGGACCGCGCAGACCCCCAACTATAGTGCTTTTTTGGGTGTTGAAATCGTGACGCTTCCTGCTTTGGGCACGCTCAAAGCGCAGTTTTTGACAGCACCCCATTCCAACCAACCATTGGATGACATCCCGACGGTGGGAGGTGCGAGGTTCATCATGGATCCATTGTTGGTCTCGCCGGCATCAAAGCGGAAGTTCGTTTTCAAGTCGCCTGGTAATTTCGCCGGACAATCGACAACGATCGAGTTCAAGGTCTGGGACAGGAATACACAGAATCAACCGTATTCAATGCGTGCGAAATCGGTGAAACACACTTTGACGTTGGTGGGTTCAGGTCAGCCGGTCAACACACCGTCGGCAACGCCGGTGCCTATGCCCGACAAGCCGACGGGGTTACAAGCGTTCCCTGGTCCTGAACCATGGCAAGTGACACTCAGATGGGACAACCCGGGCGACCCGAACATCGCCAAATACGCGTACAGCGTTGTGTTGGACCCAAAAGACTTCACCAACGCATACACGGAAATCGATAAAAGCAACGCGAACACGACTAGTCACGTCATATCAGGCTTACAACCGAACTTTATACATTACTTCAAAATCGTCGCGATCAACACCAGAGGTAGCAGAGGCACATCGGACGAAGTTAGCGCAATTCCGAAATATACAAGTAGTACTATCCCTACTCCATTCCCGCCAACGGCAACACCGGTACCGACATCGACACCGACGAATACCCCAACGCCGACGCCGCCAACTGCACCTGCCGGCCTATTTGTCAACAGTGATACGCTGAGGTTCGACTTCCACTGGAACGATCCAAATGATCCCAGAATCACGCGCTACGAGTATCGCCAACGAGAGACGAGTGGTTCGTTCGGCAATATTTGGATCACTATACCGGGAAGCGATGCCTCCACGACCAACTTCAGTGTCGCTTCCGGTCTTGTCGGAGGTACCGAGTACGAGTTCCAGCTACGCGCTACGATCTCGGCGACTCCAGGTGCTGTGGCGAGTATTACGGCGACGGCAATCGGCGAAAACACGCCGGTTCCATCACCGGTACCATCCTCTACACCAACGGCGACGCCTTCGCCTACACCAACTCCGTATACGCGGTCGCAAGCGATGATAACGCGCATTGAGCCGGCTTTCAACGAGATTACGGTGGCACCGGGCGACGACGTGAGACTGCGACTCGACTTTTACGGACTTCAAGGCATCAAGGACTCGAAGTTGGCGACCGATGACGTCGAGTTCGCTTGGGAAGCTTTTGAAGACACGTCGAGCAGTGCCAGACAGCTGGTCGGCGACGAATCGACGATCCTCTACAGGGTTCCTTCGAGGCAAGGGACTTACACGGTTACGGCTAGCTTGGGACGGCAGGATTGCATCGGGAGAGGCGACGACGATTGCACCGCTTCGTTCGTGATCCAGACGCGCCGCAGCTCGCCGATCGACGTCCCGACTCCCCTGCCGGCACCAACGGGCGAGGTCGCTACCCGCGTGGCATCGGACCAAGACGGCTACGAGTACGTCGTGATCAACCACAGCCAAGGCGGCGGCTTCGATCAAGACGGGTATTCGATACGGTTCCGTCCTGGCGTGGTGGTGCAAGGCGAGATAGTGCCGGTGCGCATGGAGCGTCTCGGTTTGGCTGACAGCCAGAACCCATTGGACCTGCGTCACATGCTTGGCGGCTATCGCTACGGCATCTACCTGCCCGGCGAGACGCAAGCGCGGCTGAACGCTCCCGGTGCCGAGGTGTGCATCCCGTTGGCTGCCGAGTTACGCGCAAGCCTGTCGCGGGTAGACCTACTGGCGATCGACGACACGAGCGGCAACACTGTTTTGTCGTCGTTCACACCAATATCCCCAGAGCAGGTTCAGGTTTGCGGCAACATCAGTCGATTGCCAGCCGAAGTCGCTGCGGGCACCTTCGGGACACCAGTCGCAGTACCGACGCAACCGGTGGAGGAGGTGCTTGAGGCGCCAGACACCGGTGGTGCATCCCCTGCATCTTCAGTGTCGTTGCTGATGCTAGTGATCGGATTGACGTTGGCGACTACTGGCGTAGTCTTCATCAGCCTGAGGCGACGTCGTACTCGAGACGGTTCACCGTCTTAATCTCGGACGATCGGTTGCTATTCGCGACGCTGAGTCCGCGCGTATAGTTTGGACGTCCCGAACTCAGTTTGCGGGAAAAGTCGGCTGCGTCCACGCCTTCGTGCCGTTGGATGAGCGGACGGTGGCGCGCACGTAGGATGCTTCGTCGTCGAACTCGTAGCGCGGGTTGTCGCCTTCGATCTCGGCGAGAACGACGCCGTCCTTGCCAGAGAATGTCGTAACCATCACCGCGCTGCGCTCGTCGGCGATCGACAGCTCGATAGCGTCGTCGGTGATCTCAACGTCGTCGAGTACGATACCGGTGGAAGCGTAGAAATTGCCGGTAGCCAATCCGTCGACGATGGCGTCGACGTTCAACTCGTCGGCGTTGACGACGACCCAGGCGCGTCCGGGATTGCTGAGGTGCGGGGCGTAGTCGTGGTAGTTGTGAGAGTCGTCGGTCGCGGTGCCGAAGATGACGACGCCACTGGAGAGTACGGCGTCCCAGATCTGTTCGGTGCTCATCTTGCCAGGGGCACCGTAGGTGTTGACCGCTGGGTGGGCATTGTGGATCTCGAGCATGCTGGCTCCGACGACTTGATTGACGTGCTCCGCGTCGTATGCCCACTCGTAGTTTGGATGGTTGAGTTGCGCAATGCCGCCGGCTTCGACGATGGCATCGACGTTCGCTTGGAGGGTTGCCACGATATCGTCGATGTTGATCGGCTCGACGACGCGGTCGATGCCGATGCCGTTGAGATGAATCGGCACGCTGCCGCCCATAATCCTCGCCGAAACCTCTTCACCGGGGATCATCAGCGGACCGTCTTCGATCTCGTGATCCAAGATGGTGCGATGGTTGTGGTCGCTCAGGACGAGAAAGTCGTAGCCGTGATCGCGATACCAAGTGGTTACGAAGTCGGGATCGGCGTCGCCGTCAGAGCGGTCGGTGTGAGTGTGGATGTTTCCCTTGTACCAAGGCATGTTTTCACCTATCGGACGTCAACGCTCGCGGCAACCTGTGCTACCCGAAGAGCGGCTGCTGATGGGAGATAGTTTAGTCGTAGACGGTCTTGCCGACGGTGTTCTTTTTGATGAAGTCCCAGTCCAGAGTTACGCCCATTCCGGGTCCTTCGGTGACGTGGATCTCGCCGTTTTCGTCGATGGCGTCGAGCATGTCGCTGTAGCCGTCGAGATAGATTGGCGGGTAGGACGGGTCGAGTTTGGGATGGACCAATCCGAGTTCGTAGAAGTTGGAGTTTCGCATCGCCGCCATCGTCTGCCGTCGGCTCGGACCGGGTCCGTGCGGCTCGACGTCGAGTCCGAGGCCTTCGGACGCGTGGGCGATCTTCATGACGCCGGATATGCCGCCGTCGTAGTCGTGATCGATGCGCACGAAGTCGGTGCCGTCGGCGAGGATGAAGTCGACGTGTTTCTCGAGACCTCGGACGTGCTCGAGCTGCAAGAGCGGGACGCGGATCAGTTCGCGTAGTTTGCGATGGGCAAATGCCGACTCGCCGCCGTCCTTCATGACGTCTTCCCACCAGTAGTAGCCGTAGGCTTCGCAGGCGCGTCCGATCTTCAACGCATCGCCGAATGTGAGGATGGCGCAGAAGGGGTCGAGCATGAGATCCATCTTGTCGCCGACGCGTTCGCCGACGACTTCGACGAGTCGGACGTGCTCCTCGATCGGTGCCTCTTGCCACGGGTGGATCTTGAATGCTTTGTAGCCCATCTCGAGGCACTGCTCCGCGAAGTCGGCATACGCTTCGGGACTGTTCAGTCCGCCGGGATAGCGATCACCGATGTAGGTTGAGGCGTATGCGGGAAAGGATTTTCGCTGCACGCCGAGGAGGTTGTAGATGGGTTGGTCGAGCAACTTGCCGGCGAGGTCCCAGAGTGCCATGTCGACCTGCGACATTCCCATTCGGGCGTGCTGTCGGGTCGCTTGTTTGGCGTCGTTGTAGATGCGCTCGCGAGCGAAGGCATTCTCGCCGACCACGGCATTAGCGAACAGGCCGATCGCCGAGTGCTCAGTTGCCGAGCCACCGACGTACTCGCCGGTAACTCCGGCATCGGTGTGGATGACGACGACACGCGCGGTGTTGCGCAGTCGAGTGTTCGGTGCGTATCCCGGAAGGAGGATGCGACCGGAACCTTCCATGTTGTCGACGAAGTACTCGAACTCGATGACTTCCATCTTGGTGATGATCGGATCGGCCATTTCGGTACTCCCGTTGAATCGGATGAGGAACGACTTTGGATTATGTGCTCAATATACCGGTAATCTCGCCCGTTTCTTCGTCGAGATCGATATCCCAAGCGTTCGGGTTGGAGGGCAAACCGGGCAGGGTGATGATGTTGCCGGCGAGCGTTACGATCTGCCGCGCACCGGCCAACACCCGCAGTTCGCGTATCGGTATGGTGTGCCCGGTCGGTACGTTGAGCAGTCGGGGATTGGCCGAAACGGAGAGGTGCGTCTTAGCCACGCAGATTGGGAAGTCCCAGCCGTTCGACTCGAAACGTCGTGCCGTCGTCTTGGTCAACGGTCCCCAGTCCACGCCGTCGGCATTGAAGAGACGTTCGCTGATGCGTTCCACCTTGTCGATGGTGCCGAGATCGTCTTCGTAGAGTAGCTGGACGTTGGCTTGGTCCGAGTGTGCGGCGTCCCAAACGAGCTGTGCCAGTTCGGTCATTCCGGCACCGCCTTCAGCGAATCCCTTGGCTTCGGCGACACCCGTCGCCCCGGCATCGATCGCTGCTTGCTGTGCTGCTTCGACCTCGGCTGCGGTGTCGCTTGGGAAGCGATTGATGGCGACTACTGCCGGCAATCCGTACATCTTGACGATGCGGATGGCGTTGGCGAGGTTCTGCGCGCCCAGTTTCACCGCATCGACGTTCTCGTTGTCGAGTTCGTCCCGCTTCACGCCGCCGTGCCACTTCAGTCCACGTATGGTAGCCACGACCACGGCGGCCGAAGGTTCGGGTCCGCCCTGTCGCACCTTGATGTCCATGAACTTCTGGAAGCCCAAGTCGGCACCGAAGCCGGCCTCGGTGATGGTGATGTCGGCGGTGTTGATGGCGAGGATGTCGGCAAGTATCGAGCTGCAGCCGTGGGCGATGTTGCCGAACGGTCCCATGTGGACGATTGCGGGTTGGCCTTCGAGTGTCTGTGCGATGTTCGGCTTGACGGCATCACGCAACAGTGCCATGAGCGAGCCGACGCCTCCGATCTCGCGCGCCGTAACCGGTGTGCGGTCGTGCGTCCAACCGACGACGATGTCGCCGAGGCGTTCGCGCAGATCTGCATATCCGTTCGTCAACGCCAGAATCGCCATGATTTCGGAAGCGGCATTGATGTCGAATCCGGCTTCTCGCATGGGAGCGTTGAGACGTCCGCCGATGCCGGTCACAACGGTGCGCAGTGCGCGATCCTCGGCATCGGTCACGCGTCGCCAAGTGATGCCGTCTGGCGACAGTCCGGGCACTGCGTTGCGATAGACGGCGTTGTCGGTCATCGCGGCCAATAGGTTGTGCGCCGAGGCCATGGCGTGCAGATCGCCGGTGAAGTGCAGATTGATCTCGTTCGCCGGTTGAACGGTAGATTTTCCGCCCCCGGTACCGCCGCCTTTGTGTCCGAAGACCGGACCGAGTGAAGGTTGTCGGATGGTGAGTGCGACGTTCTTGCCGATCTTTGCGAGGCCTTGGGTGAGTCCGACTGCGGTGGTCGACTTGCCTTCGCCAGCTGGAGTGGGCGTGATCGCGGTAACGACGACTAGCTTGCCGGGATTCTTTCGCTTGGGGAATGCGTCGAGGGGCACCTTCGCCTTGTCAGAGCCGTAGAGCTCGATATCGGCAGGTGCAAGACCGAGGTCTCCGGCAACATCAACAATGGGGCGCAATGGCATCTGCGTCAAACCTCGTTTCGCAGTCGAATGGCGTTCGTCTACCTCAATCCTGCGCCAACAAGTGGGCGCACACACCGCATCAAGTTTACCGAACGCGTTCTAGGAGCGCGCTGTGGCTTCAGGCATCAAAGAAGTGCGACGAATGCCGGCGAGTCCGTGTTACCAAGCATCGCAACCTTCGGCGGTGCCGAGGCGTCCTTCAGGCGGTTCGTTGTCGCCTTCGACCTCACCGGTGTCCACGTCGACGAAGTACGTCAACGCCTCCTGCCCGATCAACCGCTCCGGGAGACGAAAGTAGGTAACTTTGACGCGTCCGTCTTCCTGCAGCACCGACTCCTGCTTCTCCCATTGGTAGTCCATTTCGATCCATTGACGACAGTTTGCTCCGAAGAATCCCCAGGTTTTGCCCGACATGTAGGCCAATACGTAGCGGTGGGCGAGCAGTGCGATCTCGGCTGAGACCTCTTGAGCAGCGACGGTCGGCGTTTCGTTCGCGATATCGGTTGTGTTTTCAGTCGCGCACGAAACTGCGGCAAGCATGGCAACGGCAACTGCGAGTATCAACGGTGAACGCGGCATGTCCGCTCATTACTACTCGGTTGGGTTACTTGGCGAGGCTACTCGGCCGGAATGGTGAGTGTCTTCAAGAATGCGATTACGGCGTCTCGGTCGTCGGCATCCAGCGCAAAGAACGCATCGCGTTCCTCGGTAGCATCGCCGCCGTGCGCGGCAATCGCCTCCGAGATTAACGTCGCTCGACCGTGGTGCAGGAAAGGCGGCTCGGAAGCAAAGCCCCAAAGTCGACGCGTCATCCACTCGTAGGTCGGCACGCCGGCTTGGATCACAAGTTCGTTATCGAGTGCCTCGTCCTCGCCCATGTCGTGACGTCGCAAGTCCGAGAAGACGGGGATGAGATAGTGTCCGTTTTCGTCTTGGCGCAGTTCGCCGGCAAACTCGCTGAGGTCGATCTCGACCAATCCTTCGACAGCATCGGCGCGCAGATCTCGGCCGACGTTGAACTCGCTCGGTTCAGTGAAGACTAGCGACTCGAGCGGCAACTCCGGAACATGACAGGTGGCACATCCGACAGCATCGAAAGTCGCCCGACCATGCTCGACGATCGCCCGTTCATCTGGATCCTCCGGCAGTCGCGGCAAGGGTGCCTCTAGGGTCGCCATGAACACAACTAAGGCAGTAGCATCGCCGGGAGTCAACTCATTGACGACGCCATCGCCATCGCGATCGATATACGATCCGACGCGCTCATAGTTCTCGATGCCGTGGTGGTGAAGCAGTGCCTCGTTGGTGAACTCTCGCAGGCTTCTGAAGACGCCTTTTTGGCTGAAGGGTCTGACGATGAGATCGCCGGCGACGCCTTCGACTTCGCTGGTGTAGACGAAGCCGTTGGGGTGTGCGGTTATCGATCCGAAGTCGACGCCTTTGGCACTGATATCTCGCTTGACCGGCCATCCGGTCTTCTTCGCCTCAGCGATGATGTCCGCTTCCTGTGCCAACAGTTCGCGGGTCATCTCTCGAGCTAGGAGTTCGACGAAACCGGAGCCAAACATGCCGACGGTGTTGCGCTCGTTGCCCACGTTCTTAAGGTTCAGCGAGAATTCGTCCTCCTGTTCGTACTGCAGTCGGTCCTCTAACTCGCTGCGCCAGTCGAACTCCAGCTGATCGTCGAAGTCGACGAACTCGAATCTTTGGCCCAAGACGAATACGTTGGCAACGTTGTCACCGCCTCCACCAATGCGCGGCAAGGTGTGACAGCCGCTACAGGCATTGGCGTCGGGACCGGAAATCCGATTGAAACCATCGACGCCGTCTCGTCGCTGGCGGAAACGCTGGTCGCCGGTCAAGATCGGACGTCCGGCTCCGTCGAGTGCGTTGAACGACGCGTTGAAGAGCATTTCGCCGTGTTCGATCAACTCCTCGACCGAGTACATCCCGCGCTCGATACCGGTCTGGCTGAAGTGAACGGTAACCGCTGGCGCGTCGCCGAGCCACTTCCGATCGAGCAACTCGCACTCATAGCGCACGTTTTCGAGCGACTCGTAACCTTCGACATGCTGCTCCATGTGCTCATAGGTGTCGAGATAGTTCAGTACCTGCAAGGTCGGATAGTCGTAGATTGTGCCGGCGAGGATTTGGCGCAATGCCAAGATGAAGCGATCTGTTGCGTCGACCAACTCACCCCTGACAGATTCCAGTTCAGATTCGAGAATATCGACCTGCGTTTCGATCTCTTCGACCGTCAGGATTTCGAGCAACATACCTTCGTTGATGTCCTCGACGCGATTACAGACTTGGGTTGCGGTTTCGAGCTGATGTTGCTGCTCGGAGTACGAGTAGCATGCGAGACCCCAAGTCGCTGACAGGAGTGAAAGTGCCACCGCGAGCATAAGCACTCGCGGCGAAACTGCCGGTCTAGATGCCGGCTTCCCTGTCGATCTCCTGTTGATAGTCAGCAACGGAACCGTCCATGATGTCGCGCAACAACACCGGTTGACCTGAAATGCCGGACTCCAGCATCCCGTAGGCAACTGCCAGTGCCTTCATCCCGACCTCGGCATCAACCTCGACATCTGTATTTCCCGATTCTATTGCGACCGCCATCTCTGCCATCTCAATCGCCACCAATATTCGGTCGATCGCTTCGAATCCAACGTCGTATGACGACAGTTGACGTGCGCCATCGAAAAACGGTGCCGTGATGTCGTCGAGTTCCCAATCGGGAACGTGTTCGAGCATCTCCGCTTCACTCAACGGTGCATCTCGTCCTTCGAGGTGTATCTTCGGCGGAATGCCAGTACGCGTCGGTGGCATTTCCATCGTTCCGCGGCTGCCGTGGATCGTGTTGATGCCGATGCCGTAACCCATCGATGCGTTGGTGATCGTCAGTTGACCGATAGCCCCCGATTCGAACTGCAATACGCCAATCGCAGTGTCCTCTTGGTCGATCTCAACAGTCTCCTGACCAGCGAAGGTGTCCTCTACGCGGTGTCCGTAGAAGTCGGCGATGTGACCCGTCATACCGGCACGCACCCGTTGTGGCGCGAATAGTCCCGTATGCGCTGAAATCGCTGCGACGTCACCCAGGAAGTAGATCAGTAGGTCGGCTTCGTGCACTCCTTGCTCGATGATCACGCTTCCCGCCCGCGACTTCAGTGCGCGCCAACCGGTGTCATGCATCAGCGCAGAGCCACCACCGAGTGACACTTTCATCGCGAACCCTGGTTCACCGATCGCGCCGGCATCCAACAGAGCCTTGGCCAATCGATTCATCGGATCTCTGCGGTACTGCTCGCCGATCGAGAGGACTAGTCCCTTCTGGTTCGCTGAATCTCGCATCAACCGACAGGCCTTCATCGTCAGAGCCATCGGTTTTTCGGTCAACACGTGCACACCGGCGTCGAATGCTTGCAGAGCGAAGCTGTGATGCATCCGCGTATCGGTGACGATATCGACGGCGTCGACGTGTCGAAGCATTTCTGCGTAGTCGGTGAAAATTTGCGGTCGCGCTCCCGTCTCCGACTCAACCATCGACGCCACGCCGTCAGCTGCCGCTTCGTGCAGATCGCAGACTGCGGCAAGTTCGAGCGAGTTGAAGTGCTTCTGATACTCGACGCATCCCCAAGCGTGGCGCATCCCCATGCCGCCACATCCAACCAAACCTAATCCGAGGGTCAACGCTCTCTACCTTTCGACTACGCAGATCAAGAATTCAGTTGAATACATGCACGACAGATCAGCGCAAAGCAACTGAACCGTCGTCTCTGAGTGCGCCGCCGACCGGACCGTATGAGAACGGATGCTTGGCGATGCCTTCTTCGTCCAACTCGACGCCGATGCCCGGTGCTTCGGGAATCTGGAGCCAACCGTTCTCCAACTTGATGACGTCTTTCACGACGTCGGAGTATGGCGGATTTTCTTCGTACTGATGTTCCTGCACCTCGTAGTTCGGCACGCAGGCTCCGAGTTGAACGTGTGCGGCGGTCGCTACTGGGCCTGACGGCACTGCGTGCGGGATGATTCCTTGGTGGTGCGACTCGGCGATGGCACAGATCTTCTTACAGTGCGTAAATCCGCCGGCGACGCCGATATCAGGTCGAACGTGATGCACGCCAGCCGCTTCGATGTACTCTCGGAACTCCCAGATTGTGAGATTTCGCTCACCAGCGGCCATCGGGATGCGCGTCTTCTGCGATACCTCTCCGAACGACAGTATCGAGTCAGGTGCTACCGGGTCTTCGAAAAAATACGGTCGGAACTTCTCAATCTCCTGTGCGAGAACGATGGCTTCACCCGGGATCATGTTGCGATGGATCTCGACTCCGATATCCATGTCCCATCCGACTGCATCTCGCACCGCCGCCATGCGGTCGACCAAGTCTTGGATGCGTTCGCTGTGCCGCATCGGTGCATGGTCATGCTGATAGAGGAGACACTTGACCGCAGTGAAACCGTCCGCCTTCGCGGCGGCAGCTGCGTCTGCTACTTGCTCGAGTGTGCCGGTTGGCAGGACCAACATCGCCCGCACGGCGTCGCGTGCTTTGCCTCCCAATAGCTGCCAAACCGGAGCTTCGAAGTACTTCCCCTTGATGTCCCACAGTGCTTGATCGATGGCACTGATGGCACCACCGATGGCACCACCGCGCATCGACTTCGCACGGTACATGTAGTTCCAGTGATGTTCGTTCCGTAACGGGTCCTGTCCGACGAGATACGGCTCGAATGATCGGACGACGTCCTCGGATGCCCCGGGCCAACCGAAGAAGGTCGACTCGCCGATTCCGGACAAT
Source organism: Dehalococcoidia bacterium (assembly GCA_965221625.1). Lineage (GTDB taxonomy): Bacteria > Chloroflexota > Dehalococcoidia > Lucifugimonadales > Lucifugimonadaceae > Bin127. The sequence continues at coordinate 1,133,640 of OZ244903.1, read as the reverse complement.
CCGGTATCGGTGGTGACGCGAACCATCATCCAGTTGACAGCGATGAACGTTTCGACCTTTTCGATCCTCATTGGCGACCCCGAGTCGTCGATAATGGGGGAAATTATACGAAGGCTGATTTACGCTAATCGACTGTGAATATTCTTGGCATCTCGCTCCGCAAGTCCCGCGGGGAGCCACTCTTTCTCACCATCGCCGCGCTCAGTGCCTGCCTTGCCGTTACCGTAATCTCCGCCGCGCCACTCTACTTCGATTCCATCGAGCGACTCGGATTGCGACGGACCCTCGACAGCCTAGATTCATCCCAAATCGGGTCGTCTTTGCACATCAGCGAAGTGACGTTCAACCGGACTGCGATCACAGCGACGAATGAGTTAGCGGATGAAATCGGGGAAGAATTGGGTGACGCCGTTCGGGCCAAAGCTTCGTTCATCCGCTCCGGGCGGTTCATTGTGTCTCGCATAAACGATGAATTCGCACAACCAGGAACCCAACTCACCTACCAATCGATCACCGGGCAACAACCTGCCATCAGCCTCGTGCGTGGCGTGATCCCTACTGAACCCCCAAGCGACGACAGTCATCTCGAAGTCGCAGTCGTTGACTCGGTCGCCGAACAACTGCAACTCGACATCGGCGACGCTCTTACGTTGACTGTCCCGCCGACGACCATCGTGCATAGCGAAGCTGAAATCGTCGGCATCTTCTCCATCGACGATCCGAACCACGAATCTTGGCAGGGTCTGTCTCGAACTCTGTTCTATCCGGAGCAAGGTCCGACCGGCGGACGTCCGCCGCTAATCGCCCTGACTTCGCACGAGACGATGATGTCGCGCATCGCCGAACGCGGTATCGCTGACGTCGGCCAGCTTTGGCAGCTCTACTACGTGGACGTCGAACGCTTGAAGCAAGACGGCATCTCGAAGTCGCTCTCAAATATCACCCGATTTCGAAGCGAAGCTTCACGATTGCTGCCCACGTCGTCGACCATTACCGGTATCGAGTCATCGCTCAGAACGCTGCAACGCCAACTCGCCTACACCCACACGTCGACGGTGATCAGCGGTGCACTCTTCGCGGCGTTTGCAGTGTTCGTACTCGTCACCAATGCGAGCATTATTTCTCGACGTTGGGCATCGGAAGAAGTCGCATTGAAAGCCCGAGGGGCTGATCGCAACCAGTTGCTGGGGGCTCTTTCAACCTATGCTGCTATCGCGTTCGCGCTGCCAGCAATCTTTGGCCCTTTGTTGGCATCCGCAATAGTCCCACTACTAGGCGTATTAGGTTCGTTCGAGGAACTGACGCAGGGACGAACGTTTCCGTACCGGTTGATGCCGGAACAATACCTCTGGTCTTTAACTGCTTCGTCGCTACTGTTGGCAATCTTCATCGCCCCGTACATTCTCGCGAGACCCGGACCAATCTCGACATACTTCTCACGGATCCGAGTTTCCGGACGGCCATGGTTTTGGCGAGCGAATCTCGACTTCGGCATCGTCATCGCGGCAGCCGCGATCATCTTCGAACTGAACGGACGAGGAAGCCTCTTCATTCAGCGCGGTGCGGGACAGACAGAGCTCAGCACGCTCGCAGCATCGCTTCCCGTTTTTGCGTCTATCGCTGCGGCCCTAATCGCACTCCGACTCATCGGGTTTGTCGGCATCATCTTCGAACGCATCTCCCGATTGAACGTTTACGCGATGTTCACCTTGGCACTGCGAGTCTTCTCGCGCTCGACGATGCAACATGCGGTCATCGCCATGGTCGCTGCCGGCATGACGATGGTCGTCATCAACGCCATCGGTTTGTCGGCAACTCTGGGAGAGAATGTGCGAGACCGTGCAGAGTTCCAGACTGCCGCGGACATCCGCGTCTCAGGAGTCGACACCTACCGCGCAGGCGATAACGCGCAGGTCGACGCGTTGAGATCTCTCGATTGGATTGACGAGTTCGCTTGGGGCACTCGCAGCGAAGCCAGATCCGGTTCGGCAGAATCGGCGGCGGCGTTCGGTCTATTGGCGGTGCGGCCGAAGGATTTCGCCAAGGTCGCAGAGATGCGTCGAGATTTTGCCGACCTAGATCTAGGTCAACTGATGGCAAGCATCGATGGATTCTCGCCCACCGGATCGATTGCTATACCCCCGGAAACCATCACTTTGACGGCAACCATCCGCCTGCAACGGGTGGGAAGTGGTCGCCTTGACGTTTGGGCACGCGTGCTGGACCGTGATGGCACCACGCACACAATCCGTTTGGTCCCCGACGTCGAACCGAGCGTTGCAACTTGGCACGACGTCTTTGGCGACGTCTCTGGTTTAGCACACCCACTCCGACTGCTCGCCATCCAGATCTACCAACCACCGACCTCAGAGTTGGGCAATGCCCTGACGTTCGAGATCGATTCGATCATGGGATCCGCTGCATCAGGTCGGAAGTTGACGATATCGAAATTTGAAGACCCAAACGTTTGGCATCCCATCAGCACGTCGATCGCAGACGACACTGCCATCGCAGCACTCAACGACGGTGGTGAACGCAGCAACGACGGACGCGCGATCCGAGTAAAGATGGGTCGAGGAACCGCCGACGGGGTGCGAGGCGTCTACTACTCCGAAGACGAAGCGATTGTCGTACCTGCAGTCGTCAACTCCCAGTTTCTCGAAGACTCTAGCCTCAACGTCGGCGACACGTTCATTGGCACTGCGTACTCCCGACTCGTTCCCTTCCAAATCCGCGACACTTTCGAGCTGTTCCCGACGATGCGGGAGACAGAACAGCCATTCGCGGTTGCCAACTTCGACGCCTTACTGTCGTACCTGACCACAGTCAGTGAGCCGTTCTTTGCCGACAGTGCGGAGATCTACGCATCAATCTTGCCCGGCACATCGCCAGACGAACGCAGATCCGACGTCAAAGCCATTGACCCGTCGTTGCGCATCGTCGACCGAGAAGATCTGCTCAACGAATCGTCTACAAGGTTGGGCGACGCCGCAGGTTGGCGGATAGTAGGCGCAGTAGTCGCGGTTTCGACCGTTCTGATCGCTACGATCACAGCGTTTGCGATAACCGTTCAGAACCAAGACGCTACTCGCCTTGACTCGGCTCTCGTTGAATCGCTTGGCGGCAGTCGCATCGGCATCGTGATCGAAGCCTACACGCGAGTATTGCTCGCTTTGATTATGGGTTTCGCGCTCGGAACCGTCAGCGGGATATTGGCGGTTCGCTTCATCGCCGACCGCATGACGCGCACGCCATCGGGTGAAACCGCACTACCCCCGATGTTGCTGCATGTTGACGTACTGCCAGTTGTTGCCGGCATGCTCGTCCTGTTGGTTACCACTCTGATTCCGATCCTATGGCGAACGGCGAACCCTTCGGGGAGTGTTGCACTCCGGATTCGCTTTTCGCAGGCGCGTTGATGGCAGTGTCGAACGCGTCACGCCGAAGGATGTTGTCCGCGCTGCCTAGGTTGCTGTACCGGCGCGCTGAATCAGACAAAATCTTCATCGCACTCCGTCTGACCGGACTTACGATCGCCGTCGCCGTCTCGGCGGGAGTATTCGTCTATCTGGACGCCATTGGGCAGTCCGCTCTCACCCAAGCTCTCGACGGCCACCGGCCTCAAGAACTCAACATCGCCATCAGAGCACGTCTCGACTCGGTATCAACCGAATCGCACCAGTCGTTGGTCAACACTGTCGAGTCGTCGCGCACAGGCACGCTGGCCAGGTTTATCGATCCACCGATAAAAGCGGCGAAATCGGAAACTCTATTGTTCGAGCAAGATCTCGTTCCTTGGCGAAACGCTCGAACATTCTTGGCCCACGTTGACGACTTCGAACGGGTCGCACGTTTGACGTCCGGTTCATGGCCATCACCGTTGACCGTCGATGGCACTACACAAGCGGTAATTTCAGCCGATGACGCACTGTATCTCGGTTCGGGAATCGGAGACGTCGTCCGCCTATCTTCGCCGAGTTCCGAGCGCGTGCAACTCGAGGTGATCATCGTTGGCGTTTACGAACCGCGTGACTTTGAAGACGCGCAATGGTTCGCAATCAGAGAAGGGCTCGGTGCCAACAGTCAAGTCTTCAGATTCGCTCCGTTGCTGGTCAACGATTCCGTCTTGTTGGACGCCGTAGCTTCTCGGATGCCAGACACCGATCTGCGTTACTACTGGCTATTTCAAACCCACGCCGAACGGATCCATTCGAATGACGCCGAAGCGATACTCCGGGACCTGTCCCAGCAGACTAACCTGCTGAGGCAAGAACTCGACGGTTTCCAGCGAATCACGTCACTTGACGACGCCATCGAAGCGTACGTATCCAGTTCCGAGATTTCACGCGGATTGATGCTATCCGTGGGTGCGGTGATCGCCGTCGCGTCGCTCGCATTTGCCGCGCTCGTCGCCGGTCAGGCTAGAGACCTACGGTTCGCAGAATCAGGGATGATGCGCGCACGCGGCGCGACGCCGTTGCAAGAACTGACCTTGATGACTGGTGAGACAATCATCATCGCCGTCTTCTCGATGGGACTTGGGATAGTGCTCGCCTTGATCGGCGTCGCGTTCGCCGGACGCCTCCCGGGTCTGCACGACCTCACGGGAGGCCAAGACCTTCCTGTAGCTCTATCGACTGAGTCGCTGGTCGCCGCACTTTCTGCGTCGACTTTCGGATTGTTCGCACTCATCTTCCCATCGTTGCCGCGGCGCACCGCACCGACCGAAGAGTTCGTGACTCGTATGTCACGTCCGCCTAATCGCAACGTTCTGCAACGCTACTACTTGGACGTCGTGCTCCTTTGCGTTGGTGGCGCAGCACTGTGGCAGCTTTCACAGGAGGATCTCTACATCTCGAGCAGTGCTTTCGGTGAGGGATTCAGCAATCGACTTGCTTTGGCAATGCCTGCAGCTACAGCAACGGGTGGTGCCATCGTACTCCTCCGTTTCCTGCCCACGCTCTTAGGAGGCGTGGCCGAAGCATTGACACGCATGCCTTCACAGATCCGGGTGTCGCCTTCAATTCCGTTGGCTCTGTGGTCACTGGCAAGGAACCCGCGCTCCAGTATGGGGTTGATGGTTCTGATCATGCTCGCTGCCTCCATTGGCGTCATACTTTCGATCCTCTCACCATCAATAGAACGGCATGCCGTTGACGACGCCCGATATCGGGTCGGTGCTGACGTTCGGCTATCAAACCTGATCCTGCGCAACCGAGCCCAGTTGCAACGCGCATTGGACCATTTCGATGCCAACTACGGATTCCAAAGTCTGTCCACAGTCGCCCGTGCCGCCGGCACCGTTGCAGGGCCAACCGGCAATCAGCCGATCACCGTAATCGGTACCGACACAACCTCTTTTGCCGACAGCGTTTGGTGGCGCGACGATCTCGCCGACATTCAACCCGGCGAGATGATGCAACTTGTCGAATCGCAAGAATCTGACGGATACCTCATACCGAGTAGCGCATCATGGTTGACTGCCTATGTCAAACCGGATGCCGTTCGTGTCGACACTGGATTGGTCGCCCGGATCAGAGACGAATCTGGCATCTATCACTCGCTCTCGATCGGAAACCTGACGCCGCGTTCTACGGTGCTCAACCCGCCTTGGCAGTGCGAGGAAGCGGTTTGGGACGAAGAAAATGAAAGGTTTGAGGATCCTGATTGGTGTCGCATCGCGATCCCACTGCAATCCGTTCGCGATTACGCGGTTGGTGAAAACCTATGGCTCGAGTTCGTCGGAGTCTCGCGCCGACCGATTGAAGAACAACCGGCACCGACGAATGGATCCGTGCGCATCAAGGACATCTCATATGCAGACGCCGATGGCAAACTGACTCTGGTAACCGATTTCCGTGAGACGGTCAATACACGCACACTGGGCGCGGGATATGGTGAGCTCGGCGCACGGATCGATCCATTTTCGGAGGTGCCTGAAGATGGTGCCGTACTCACTTGGTCAGCACCCAGATTCGGTCAACTTAAAGGGGTTCGCATCGGCGTTTCAGACGACACGATCAATGCCGTGGGAAGCCGTTGGTTCAAGGACGAACTCAGTCTATCGGAACTCGACACAATCCAACTGTTTCTCGGCAACCGCAGCACTCGAGTTCGCTTCGTCGCATTCACCGATTACTTCCCGACATTTCCGTCTGGAGCATCCCCGTTTCTCATCACTGACATCCAAGAAGTCCAACGCATACTCTCCGTGGACCAGACCCGTCGCACCGACGCTACCAACGAACTCTGGATAGCAGCACCGGACATCCAAGGTTCTGATTTAGCCAACATCAACAACGTATTGGAGTCCGTTGGCATCTCGGCGCGGTTGATTCAACACGCCCGGTCCGAGATCGTCCTTACAAGCAGCGACGCGTTAACCGCAGCAGGGTGGAGCGGGTACCTGATATTCGGATTCATCGCGGTTACCGTCGTGTCAGTTCTTGCGTTCATCACCACAGCATGGACTACCTACCGAATGCGACGCCTCGAACTAGCAGTCCTCAAGTCCTTAGGACTCTCTTTGAGACAATTGCTCACGATGATTGGTCTGGAGCAGCTGATCATCGCAGTGATCGCATTCGCGATCGGTTCGACAGTAGGAAGCGTCCTGAGTTCAGCGTTGCTTCCATACCTCGCCGGAAAGGATGCTGATGCACTTGCGCCGCCGATGGTTGTCGAAGTCGGCACTCAAACCTTAGCAATCCTACTGGGAGTCGTCGCATCTGCCTTGGTATCAGCAGTGATTTGGATTTTCCTATGGGTCCGTTCCCAACACGCCTCAACTGTGATCAGAGCCGGGAGCGCGGGCGTATAGCGTCAAGGAAGATTCACGGAGGGGGCACGCCGAGCCACATCAAAAGCACTTGGTGACGCGCCAGGGATTCGAACCCTGAACCTAGTGATTAAGAGTCACTTGCTCTGCCGTTGAGCTAGCGCGCCACCATCGATTCTAAACGCGGCATCGACAGGCTATAATCACCGCACAACAAGCCTCCGCTGCGCACGCCCGCATCGAATCATACATATCGACACTCCGGAAATTTGACGCCACAAATGACCAACACCGCTCCCTCTCAAGACGATCTACTGCGGTGGCTCACGCAGGATCTAAACAACTGGGGGCGGTGGGGTGCCGACGACCAGCGAGGGACGCTAAACCACTTGAGTCCGCAAATCACCCTCGACGCCCTAGCCTTAGCGGAAACCGGCGAGACCGTCTCCTGCGCCCGTCCCGTTGGGTTCGAAGCTGCGCCGGACGTTCCCCGCCCGCCGCAGCATTTCATGATCGGTTCGGGAGACTCATTCAGACCCGGTGAAGGACCGGATCGACAAGTAGCAATGGACTACTTCGGTCTGATATTTCACGGCCACACCGTGACCCACGTCGACTCCCTAGCACACTTCTTTTGGGACGGACAGACCTACAACGGAAGACCATCCACAGTAGTCTCAACCGCCGAAGGTGCCACCGAATTCGACGTCACAGCGGCGGTCAAAGGCATCGTAACCCGAGGAGTGCTAGTCGATGCGCCAATGCTCCGAGGCGTTGACTACGTTGAACGCGGCGACGGCATCGGACTGAAAGACATCCAATCCGCAGAAGCCCAGTGCGGGTTCAACGTTCAACAAGGAGACGTGCTACTACTTAGAACCGGTCAACTAGGGATGCGAGAACAACTCGGTCCTGTCGATCCCTACCAAGCCGGTTCATCCGGCCCATTGCCCGAGATCCTACCATTCATGCATCAACGATCAATCGCCGTAATGGGATCTGACACCGGTAACGACGTCCAACCCAACCCGTACGAGCGTTTCACCAATCCGGTACATCAGGTCGGAATTGTCGGGATGGGACTCTGGATACTCGACAACGCATGGCTCGACGACCTCGCGACGGAGTGCGCGAATCGGCAACGCTGGCATTTCCTCATCAACATCCTACCGTTAAGGCTGCCGACAGTCACGGGTTCGCCAGTGAACCCGATCGCCGTGTTTTAACCGGGGCTATCCGTAGTGGGCATTTCTGACTAGCTCGAAGCGCGGGTTTGAACCGCTGCGTCCTTGATTGACCCCCACGACGTCGATCCGCCAGTCGATATCATCGCGTCCGAACTTACTTGCGAGGTACGACATCGCCACTTTTTCGATTCGCCGCAGTTTGGCACCTGTAATCGTTTCCATCAGGGAACCGAATATGGCCGAGGTGCGTGTCTTGACTTCCGCGAACACAAGCACTCCTTTTTCCTCGGCAATCAGATCCACTTCGCCTTGCCTCGTCTTGTAGTTCCTGCCAATGATCCGATATCCCAACCTTTCGAGATATCGCGCAGCCGAGATCTCGCCACTTTTGCCCAATCCGTCAGGAAGTTTGATGCGGCTTTCTCCATCGATATTGGTTGGTGAGGTTTCGCCCGTGGCACTCCAACTGCGTTCGGCAATTGCGCGTGCAACCGGTTTGAAGCTACGACGGTGGATTGGGGTCGGTCCGAACTGGCTCAACGCGTTTGCGTGCATCGCGGTGCCGTAACCTTTGTGACGATCGAATCCGAACTCGGGGTATGTGTCTGCTAGTTCGCCCGACAAAATCCGATCGCGTGTAACCTTCGCGACGATCGACGCGGCGGCGATTGACAGCGATGCAGAGTCGCCTCGCACAATTGATCGAGCGCGCGTCGCGATGCCTAAGTTTGAAACGGCATCGACCAGCAAGAAGTCCGGGTTAGGTCGGTTGGCCCTGATCGCACGGCGCATCGCTTCTTTCGTAGCTGGTACGATACCCAACAGGTCGATTCTCTCAGGTTGTACGATTCCGACGCCAAAAGACTCGGCATTTGCCACCAAGAGATCGTATGCATCCTCGCGTTGGGCGGCGGTCAATCGCTTCGAATCGTCGATTGAGTCTTTAACCTCTTGCGACAGATATGGTGGCAACACGACTGCTGCAGCGACCAATGGGCCGGCCCATGCGCCACGCCCAACTTCGTCAACCCCCGCGATGGCGCGGTATCCCTGCGCCCTAATCTCATCCTCGTGGAGAAAATCCGGGCGGACTATTTTTGGCTTTGATCTGCCCATAAGTCGACAATTTACACCAAGCTTGCCGTTTGGAACTCATTCGATGGCGAAACTTGCTCTTGGTGGTTGCCATTTGAGATCTCAGTTGGATTTTCGAGCTCGATGAAACCGCCGCCCATTACCCGGTCTTGGTCATAGAAGACGATCGCTTGTCCCGGCGTGCAAGCCCTAACGGAGCCATCGAACTGCACTCTTGCGACGTCGGGCGTCAACATTTGAACCGTGGCTGAAACTTCAGGGCTTTTGTAGCGGATTTTGGCTGTGAAAGCGGAGTGTGGTGCCGGTGCATCGTTGATCCAATTGACGGCCGATGCATAGACTTCGTCGCGCAGAAGTCCATCGGCTGATCCGACGGTTACGGTTCCGGATTTGGAGTTGATTGAGGTTACGTAGACGGGTCGTTTGGTGCCTCTTGCTCCTTCGTTTCGTGAGTGATCCGGGATTGGTAATCCCTTGCGTTGACCGATAGTGAACTGGTGGATGCCGTCGTGCTCGGCGAGAACGTTTCCATTGTTGTCGACAATCGATCCGGGTGTTGGCGTGCTCAAACGTTCTTCGACGAACTCGCGGTAGGTTCCTGTGGGGACAAAACAGATGTCTTGGGAGTCGGGTTTGTCGGCGACTGCTAGGTCGAGATCGCGAGCTATCGAGCGTATATCGTCCTTGCTGTATTGCCCGATGGGAAATGCCAATCGCCGGAGTTGCTCTTGGCGCAGATTGTAGAGAACGTAGGATTGGTCTTTCGTCGGATCAATACCGCGTAGCAGCGAGTGACTCCCGTCTGCGTTTTGGGTGATGCGTGCGTAGTGTCCGGTTGCGACGAAGTCGGCGTCGAAAAGATCAGCGCGCGCCATCAAGAAGTTGAATTTGAGTCGATCGTTGCAAGCCAAACAGGGATGCGGGGTACGTCCCTGCTGATACTCGCCGACGAAGTAGTCGATGACGTGTTTCTCGAACTCGCGCACGAAGTTCATGTAGTAGTGTTTTGCCCCGATCGCTTGGCAGGTCGAGCGTGCGTCTTCGACATCTTCGAGCGAGCAACAACTCTTGGAGAGTCGACCTGCGTCTTCGAAGGGCGCGTCGAATAGGCGCATAGTGACGCCGATGACTTCGTATCCGTAGCGTGCGAGCAAGGCGGCTGCGACCGATGAATCGACGCCCCCACTCATCGCGACAAGTGCACGTTTTCGTCCGTTATTGACCAAATTTCTACTCTCCGCTGAACTCCAGAATAAACCGTCACATTGAGGAGACGTCCTTAGGTAGTTCGATGGAGTCCGTACTGATGCGCGTACGACCAACATCGCTCTGTTAGTCCAGTCCTCCGTCGCTTAGCGTCTATAATGCCTATGACAATGGCAGAAACGACATCCGCCGACACGCTGACTGAACAGCTGGCGCGCAGCGCGCTTGAGGAAGCGTCGGCGAATCTGGGATCTGACGTAGTCCTACTCGACATCCGCAACATTTCGGATTTTTCAGACTTCTTCGTGATCGCCAGCGGGGAGACTGACCGTCACATCGAGATGTTGGCGGAACGGATTGAGCGAAAAGTCAGGGATGCAGGAACCCGTCGCAACAGCCGAGAGGGATCTGGTGCCAGCGGTTGGGTCTTAATCGACTTCCCTGGTTTCGTCGTGCACCTTTTCGACCGAAACACTCGCGAGTTCTACGGCCTCGAAGATTTGTGGTCCGAGGCTCGCGAAGTGGTGAGGCTTCAGTAACGACTTAGCACTTGCTAACCGTTATCTGACGCGATCCACTGATCGTTTGATCGGGCGTAGTCGATTAGTTCACTCGATTCGAAGAAAAGTCCGACTTCTTTTATTGCGTCTTCTGCGTTCGCCGAACCGTGCACGAGGTTGCGACTGACTTCGATGGCGTAGTCGCCTCGGATCGTCCCAGGTGCTGCTTCGTTGGGGCGAGTCGCTCCCATCAACTTCCTGGTAACCGCGATGGCGTCAGGTCCTTCCAAGCAGATTGCGACAATCGGCGCGGAGACGATGAATTGCACCAGGCCGTCGAAGAATGGTTTTCCCTCGTGCTCGACGTAGTGGCGTCTTGCCAAGTCGTTGCTGACTTTCATGAACTTCATGCCGACGATCTTCAATCCTGAACGTTCAAAGCGACCGATGATCGTCCCGGCCAACCCGCGTTGAATGCCATCGGGTTTGATTAGTACTAACGTTCGTTCAGACTCCATTTGTTTGATCCTTACTTAGCTCGAAGCTCAGTCGAAACGTGATCCATCCTGATGTTCGATTCGGTAGTGGCACAATACTTGACCCTTCATCGACGCGCCCGTGGTGGCGTGATCGTAGGCGGTCGGGCGTATATCGGTTCGACCGGTGCGTCTGCATCCACATTAAGGTCATACATTCGACGCGCGATTGACAATAGGTGCGTCGGAGGACGTGGAATGATCTCTTGGGTGACCGACAGATCATCAGTCAGCATCAGTGCGCCTTCGCCGAACAGTGCATACTCTGACGTAGGGAATCGTTCATCGATTCCTTCTGTCTCGCAGATGCCTTCATCGATGATCGCACCATCGGTCGCGAAGACTGCATAGGATTGCTGGTGCCTGCCAATTGGTATCAACGAGACGGGTTTGCGCGTATCTGCCGGATCGTGGCTCTCAAATTGGATGCGATGCGTCGGGACCCCCAGTATGCGCTTTTGGTTTGGTGCGACCAATCCCTTGGCCGTTGCGACGCCCACCCGCACTGCGCTGAAACCTCCCGGACCCAAAGCGACCGCAACCGCGTCGAGTTCAGACGGCGCACATCCCGCCGCTGCGAGGAGTCGCATCGCTGCGGGCATGACTTCGCGTCCGTGGTTGTGCTTGGAGTACCACGCCTCACTCGACTCCTGGTCACCGATGCTGAGTCCGACTCCGGCGAATCCGGTGGAGGTGTCGATCGCCAAGATCTTCATGCCAAACCACCGGCTTCGACTTGCTCTGCAATGCGCGCGAGTAACTCAGCAGAAGTCGGTCCATTGGGTCTCAATTTGAGCGTGCGCGATTCCTCGACGCTGCCGACGTTGAGTTTCACCTGCAAAGCGTCTTTCGGCAGGATGCCGTTGGCGTTCTCCGGCCATTCCACAACCAACGCGCCTCGCTCCAGTGTTTCATCCAGTGCCAGATCGTGCGCTTCAGCAGCACCCGAAATACGGTAGAGATCGCAATGAAATATACGGACGCGCCCGGGGTATTCGCCGAGGATAATGAACGTCGGGCTACGCGCTGCAACCTCACACTCAGCACCTTCGGCAATTCCGCGCGTCAAGCACGTCTTTCCCGCCCCCATCTCCCCGTACAACAAGATCGCATCCCCGTCAGCGATTACCGAACCGATCCCTCGACCGATCTCTAGCGTTTCCGCTTCTGACCGGCTCACAATTTTGAGTTGTACCGCTCCCATCGATCCACTCGGTCACTTCGAAAAGTGATCCCATCCTTTCGTGGTTGTCAACACGGGTTCTCCGAAGTCGTTGACCACTTTGACGAAGCCACCATCATCTGCAGGATCGACAAACTGACCGATCAGACGGAAATCCGAACCGGGTTCATTATGGTGCGCACTCAATGACATTACGGCAGTGTCGTCGCACGCGAAGAGGATCTGATAGTCTTCGCCGCCGGTCAATCCCAACTCGAGCGCAACGTCGTCGCCGAACAGGTTACGCGTACCCACGTGAAGCGGAACTTCCTCGGCGCGCACTTCGGCGTCGAGACCGCTCGCAGTACAGATCCGCTCCAGATCGATGAGGAGTCCGTCACTGACGTCCATTGCGCATGCGACGCCTGACTCCATCAGTCTGCTGGCGACGTCGATCCGAGGCTTAGGTCGGAAGTAGGCGTCCAGAAGTTGCTGCGTAGAGGCATCGACCTTCACCAACCCCGAGACGGTATCGCTTTGCAGCAACCGAAGTCCGCCTGCTGAAGCCCCGACGGTGCCAGTAACTCCGATGTTGTCACCGGCCTTGGCGGCGTCCCTTCGCAATGAGCGTGGTGGATCCCACAACGAACCGGTCATCGTCACGTTGATCATTGCCACGTCCGATGAGACAGTGTCGCCACCCACCAACTTCCCACCGAAGTTCCGGAGTGCGTCAGATACGCCGGCGAGCAGATCCTCCAAATCATGCGTGTTCTGGGATGCGGTTTTCGCAATCGTCAAGACTGCGTGTTCCGGACGAGCACCCATGGCGGCGATGTCACTTTGGTTCGAAACGACACATTTCCAACCGACGTCGCGCCAAGTAGTGAGCGAGTCTGCGATCCATTCGGAACGAAAGTGGACGCCGTCTACCATCGCATCGGCGGTCAAGACGATCTGATCATTGCGAAAATCGACAATCGCCGCGTCGTCCCCGATCCCCACTTCCTCGGTTGAACTCTCGGTGTCGCCAACATATCGCTTGATAAGCTCAACAAAATCCGACTCGCGGCGTGGCGTGCGCGAGTTGCGACGTCCTGGCGGCATATCCCGATTATAAGTAGCGATGAACCCCCACTCCGCTGCGCGTCAGGCCTCACCGGATACCGTCCTCCTGCTTGCCGACGTCCATTCCAACATCCATGCGCTCGGGTCTGTTCTCGACGACGCAATGGGTCGCTACGAAGTTGGTGCCGTCTGGGTGCTCGGGGACGTCGTGGGATACAACGCCTTCCCGAATGAAGTGGTCGAATTGATCCGTCAGTTGCCGAACGTATCGGCGGTCAAAGGGAACCATGAGGCCGCTGCTTTGGCTGAGATTTCGGTGACGGAGTTCAATCCGGTCGCAGCCGAAGCAGCTAGGTGGACGGGTGGTGCCTTGGATGACGAAAACCGCAGCTACCTCAGCGAGTTGCCGTTAACCTCGCGGCGTGACGACGTCACACTGTGCCACGGCAGTCCGCGAAGCCCGTTGTGGGAGTACGTCGTGGATGCGTTCGTTGCGCAAGCCAATCTCGACCGCTTGGTTACTCGGGGATGCGTGCACGGCCACACTCACTTACCGACTTGCATCGCGTTGACGCGATCCTCTGGATGGCAGGCGATCCGCCCGGACGACGGCTCGAGGTTGGTGCTCGAACATCGACACTGGTTCGTAAACCCCGGCAGTGTAGGTCAACCACGAGACGGCGATCCGCGCGCTGCCTACGCAGTCCTGCAGAGATCAAAGGGCGATCAACCTTGGATCGCCCATTTTCATCGAGTCGATTACGACGTCTCGGCGGCGCAGGACGCCGTGCTAGCGTCGGGGTTGCCTCCGTTTCTCGCTTTCCGACTCTCTGAAGGTCGATGAGACTCACACTCGCGTCGCCACTTAGAATCTACGGCGATATTGGTTGTACCAAGGAGAGTAACCATGCCAACAGTCCACATCTACATGTTCGAAGGGCGGACGCAAGAACAGAAGCGGAAGTTGGTCCAAGGCGTGACCAAGGCGATCTCGGCGGCGGCGGAGATCCCCGATTCTTCGACGACGATCATCATCCATGACACGAAGAAATCTGACTACGCCACGGGCGGCGTGATGGCGTCAGACGAATAGGGTGTGCTTACGGGTGAGTTGAACCGCTTCGTGTTGCCCAAATTGCATGTCTGAAGACCTAAGTGTTGATAGGCTGATCGGCGGGATTTACCTCATCGTCGACCCGGATCACTGCCCGGGCGGCGACGTGGAGCGGGTTGCTAGTGCCGCCGCCGCTAACGGCGTAGCTGCAATCCAGCTGCGCCACAAAGGGGCCGCGAAGAAACTGGTCGCCGACGAAGCTCGCAAGATTGTCGAGATCTGCCGGCAGTTTGGCACTCTGTTTTTCGTCAACGACCATCCGGATGTCGCTGCTGAGGTCGGTGCCGACGGTGTCCACGTCGGACAGAACGACCTCGGGATCGCCGACTGCAGGGCGATTCTGAAACCTCGGCAGTTAGTGGGCAAGTCGAATGCGACCGTTGATGAGGCGATGGCATCAGAGGCGGAAGGTGCCGATTACGTCGCCGTGGGTGCCGTCTTTCCGACCGACACCAAATCGAACACTCGCCCAGCCGGTTTGGAAACTTTGCGGTCTGTTGCCGACGAGGTTTCGAAGCCGCTAGTTGCGATCGGTGGAATCAAACCTGACAACATTCACTCCGTTGCGAATGCGGGTGCTGACGCCGCCTGCGTAGCTACCGCAATCAGCCTGGCAGGAGATCCCGGCGAAGCCACGCGATTGCTAGTCTCGCAGTTCGCTGAGGCCCGCGCTAGTCGTTGAACGTTGTGTGTCATCGCGTGTGCTTAGTTTGGACCAACCGGCTCAAGACTCGGCACCGTCATTGGGCGCGAATCTGAGGCAATGAAAGGTATCTCTGATCGTCCTCGTATTCGACCCTTGGGTCGCGCCTGAGTCCGCGACACCATCGCATAGAATCAGGATTTGTGCGATTCAGAATCCAATTGGGGTTCAACGTCGCACCAAGAACTGATTGCACCGTTATGTGTAAGGATGCCCCAATCCAATGATCGAGCTTTACATCGCAAGCGCGGCTGGAGTGCTGGCACTCGTCGTCGCCGGAGTCCTGTTCAAAGTCGTATCTGACAGACCGATGGGCGGGGATGCAGTCCGAGAAATCGGCAGTCTCATCCAAGAAGGTGCAATGGCGTTCCTCCGCCGCGAGTACACGATACTTGCCGTGTTCGTCATTGCGCTATTCGTGATCCTGACCGTATTCGTCGATTACAACGTATTGGGCAACGACAAGATCGAAGAGCTCAACGCTGGCGGCAACCTGAGTGCAACTGGTCCGTGGACCGCGCTAGCGTATCTTGCGGGTGCCATCGGCTCTGGTCTTGCTGGCTTTATCGGCATGTCGATCGCAGTGCGCGGAAATACGAGAACTGCGACCGCCGCGGAAAGCGGATTGAATTCTGCATTGCGAGTTGCCTTCAACAGCGGCACCGTGATGGGACTTTCCGTTGTCGGCATCGGCATTGTAGGCGTAACCGCGCTGTGGCTCGTTTTTGGTAACCCGAACGTGATCGCCGGCTTCGGGTTTGGTGCGTCCTCGATCGCGTTGTTCGCACGCGTCGGAGGCGGCATCTACACGAAGGCAGCAGACGTTGGTGCAGACTTGGTAGGCAAGGTCGAAGCAGGAATTCCTGAAGACGACCCGCGGAATCCTGCGACGATTGCCGACAACGTAGGTGACAACGTGGGTGACGTCGCCGGGATGGGAGCCGACCTCTTCGAGTCTTACGCCGGTTCAATCATCGCCACCATCGCGCTTGCGGCCGCCGCCATCACGGTGGTAGAAGTCGACTCACCCAAGATAGTCTTGCCGTTGATGGTCGCCGGCATCGGCATCGTGGCATCAATCATTGGTGCTGCCATCGTTCGCACCAAGGACGATGCCGACATGGGCGGTTTGCTATGGAGCCTACGCTACGGGATCTTCGGAGCCGGACTGCTAGTCCTCGTCGGTGCTGGCGCATACATCTTGACCAACTCTTCGCTGTCGTTCGACCTCTGGTGGGTGATACTCATCGGACTCGTCGTCGGACAGGTAATCGGGTCGGCAACTGAGTACTTCACGTCATACGAATACTCGCCGGTGAAGTGGATCGCTGCGCAATCGGTGACCGGGCATCCGTCGACCATCATCGCCGGCATCGCCATCGGACTTTACAGCACAGTCATCCCGACCATTGCGGTAGTGCTCGGCATCTGGATCGCATATGAACTAGCCGGACTCTACGGCATCGGTCTAGCGGCGGTGGGCATGCTCTCGACTCTCGGCGTAACGCTAGCCACAGACGCCTACGGTCCGGTAGCCGACAATGCCGGCGGCATCGCCGAACAAGCAGGTCTCGAACCCGAAGTCCGCGAGCGCACCGACGCGCTGGATGCATTGGGCAACACGACAGCAGCCACCGGTAAAGGCTTCGCCATCGGCTCGGCAGTCCTGACCGCTTTGGCACTCATGGCCGCCTACGCGCAGGTTGTCGACATCATCGTCATCGACCTGCTCGACCCGAAGGTGCTTATCGGTGCTCTAATCGGTGCCCTCCTGCCGTTCCTCTTTGCGGGATTGACGATGCAAGCCGTCGGAACTGCGGCCGGTCACATGATCGAAGAGGTTCGCCGTCAATTCCGGGAGATACCCGGACTCCGCGAAGGCAAACCGGGGGTGCGACCTGACGCTGCTCGTGCGGTGGACATCAGCACCAGAGGTTCGCTGCGGGCGATGGTGCTTCCCGGCGTCGTCGCAGTTGTCGCTCCGATTGCGGTCGGCATCATCCTCGGTGCCACGCCGTTGGGCGGGATGCTCGCTGGCTCAATCATCTCCGGCTTCTTGCTCGCCATCTTCATGGCAAACGCCGGTGGTGCTTGGGACAATGCCAAGAAGTACATCGAACTCGGTCATCACGGCGGCAAAGGTTCGGACGCCCACGCGGCTGGTGTAACCGGCGACACGGTAGGCGACCCATTCAAAGACACTTCGGGGCCAGCCATCAACATCCTGCTCAAGCTGATGGCAATCGTCTCGCTAATCTTCGGTCCGCTGTTCATCTGAGTCGCAGACCGCGGGCGACGCTGTCGCTAGCCAGACGCGTAGATCGCTCCGGCCGGATGGGCTCCAGTGCCCCGTCTGGTTGGAGTCGTAACACAAGCGCAACATCCGCGTGACACGACTGGGATTACGCGGTCTGTTGACGGCGAGAAGGTCGTGTGTCCAAACTCCTTTCACATGGTTGACTGCTCATCGTGTCGCGGTCAACACGCGTCGCATGTGTGTCAAACACGACACGACAAATGGTCTTATGGCATTTATGTGCTACAATAAACTGCAATCATGGAGTCCAGTTGTTGATGGTTTCTTGCATGGAGCAATCGGCGTTAAGCAAGGCACCGCTTAAAGTTCAACGTGGATAACGAAGGTTGCGTGATGGTTGCCCCAAATTTCGTAAACCGAACTCTCTGGACCGGAGACAATCTGGACATCTTGAGGGGCATGAATAGTGAGACGGTAGATTTAATCTACTTGGATCCTCCTTTCAACTCCAACCAAGATTATTCGGCTCCTGTCGGTAGTGCTGCGGCTGGAGCAGCATTCAAGGACACGTGGACGCTTTCGGACGTCGACGACGCTTGGCACGGCATGATCGCCGAGTCGCACCCAGCACTCTACGGGATCATCGACGCCGCTCGGCCCGCCCACGGCAAAGGTATGAAGTCTTACTTGATCATGATGGCAGTTAGGCTTCTTGAGTTGCGTAGGGTTCTTAAACCCACAGGAAGCGTTTACCTCCACTGCGATACCACGGCGAGTCATTATCTGAAGATCGTCCTGGATGCCATTTTCGGTCGAGCTGGATTCAGGAACGAAATCATCTGGCGACGGTCGCATCCCAAAGGACTGGCATTCACCCGTTTTGCGTCGAATCACGACGTGATCCTCGTGTACGGTCGCGAGGGGGAGACCGTGTGGAACCCACAACACGTGCCCAATCCGCGCGCTCACGAACAATACAACCGGATTGAGCAGGCAACCGGACGCAGGTATCAACTCACGAGTCTCTTGAACCCGAACGCCGATAGGCCCAATTTGACCTATGAGTTCAAAGGTGTTACCAGAGTTTGGCGATGGACGAGGGAACGTATGGAAGAAGCGGACCGAAAAGGACTGATCGTCGTGCCCAAACGCGGAAAAGGCATTCCGCGCTACAAGCGTTACTTGGATGAGCAACCTGGCATACCAGTTAGCGATACTTGGGATGATGTACCGATAGCAGCCGGCAAGGAACGGACTGGTTACCCGACGCAAAAGCCTCTAGCATTGTTGGAGCGCATCATCAACTCGTCTAGTAATGTAGGCGATTTTGTGCTTGACCCGTTTTGCGGATGTGCTACTGCGTTAGTTGCTGCCGAAAAGTTAGAAAGACGTTGGGTGGGAATTGACCTATCGCCCAAAGCAAAAGAGTTGGTGAAACTGCGACTGAACAAAGACCTAGGATTGTTCGGTTTACAGACAACCTATAGAGGCGACATACCTAGACGTACCGATGTCGAACCTATCCCGAATTACCGAACCCATAAGCACACTCTTTTCGGCAAGCAAGAAGGTCTCTGCGCTGGTTGTAGAATACAGTTTCCGTTCCGCAACCTGACTGTTGATCACATCATTGCTGAGACGCGCGGTGGGACCGATCACCCAGAAAACCTGCAATTGTTGTGCGCGGCATGTAACTCTCTGAAAGGCGACCGATCACATGAGTACCTTTTGGCAAAATTGAAGGAACTATAGTCACGCCCATTTTGACTCTAGGATGATTCGCCCACCCACCGAGACCGATAACGAGTTTCGAACTAAATTACACCCGAGAAATCGATCGCATTAGCGCATACATCAACTCACCGCCCCTGTCGGCACGAACGATTCGTTGCCCAAATTCTCGAGATTTTCGCTAAACCCCAACGCCATCACCATTCTGCTTCTATCCACGACTTGGCGGAACTTGCGCGGTTCGGAGCACGCTTCTTCGATCGCGACTGCTTCATCCGTCAAGTTGTAGCACTGTTCGACGATCCTAACGACGCTGCCAGTTAGGTACTCATCAGGCCGTGAGTATCCATGTTTGATCAGCCCTTGGATCCGTATGCTGCCAAAGCCAATGCACTGCTGGAATTGTTTGTAGTCACTATGCGGACAATCGTGGGATATGTGGGTTACCCCGACAAGATTACTTCACTCGAGAATCTTGGGCACATTCCGATTCCCGCTGTTGCCCTTAGTCCTGCGAGACAATTGGCAGAAAACGGAATATCCAGTAGCTAAACCGACGAGACGACAAGTGGCCAAGTTCGCATGATGGATCTCCCGAGTTCGTGCGGGAGCGAAGCAGGGTTGTCGTTAAGCGATGACCCAAATCGCCAGAGACAACGTTAGCGTCCGGGAATCCAGCGAGGGTCCCGAAGATGGCGCGGTCGGAATCGTGTGCGTACTACGCCGATGTGACCGGTCAGAAAATCACTCGGAGAGCAGGAGCAGCAAATCGCCAGGAAGCGGATGATTGATGCGCAACGTTCAAGACGCGTTGCGCAACCTTACGCCTCTGCCATCAGCTCGTCTAGCGTTACTGGGGTGGCACCGCTGGCGAGCATCGAGTCCATGGCGCGTTGGTCGTCGTCGGGGTTGGTGTTGACTGCAGATATGGCGTCGGTGATCACGAATGCGACGTAGCCCTTTTGCACCGCGTCGTAGACAGTGTGTTGGACGGCGTACTCGGTGGACAGGCCACCGACGAATATGCGCTTGATACCGAGACGTTGCAGGTGGGCATCAAGGGTCGTGCCATCGAAGCCCGAATATGCGAGAGCCTCGGGGTCCATGCCTTTGCGGATGATGTTGGAGCCGACCGGCAGCTTCAGATTATGGTGAAAGCCAGCGCCGTCGGTGCCTCGTACGCAGTGGGGTGGCCAGACTCCACCATTGGAGTTGAAGCTGCTGTGGTTAGTCGGATGCCAATCTTGCGTGGCGAACACGCGGGCGTCTCGGGTACCGAAACTGAGTGCCAAATCCGACAACTTCCGTGCCACTTCGTCGCCATCTTCCACCGCCGCTGCCCCACCGGGGCAAAAATCGTTCTGAACGTCAACGACGACCAGCGCATCACTCTCGACTATATTCAACCTTGTCTCCGTATTCGGCTTTCTGCACTATCAGGCTTGATTCATACGCTTCGGGCAGGTTACTCAACGTCCCGATCAGAGTCCAACCTGAAAAGACTCACATCTAACTGATGTTACTTGATTCACGCCCTCTTACCGGCTCGCTGGACTACAGTGTTGTCGATAGTGCGAGGGACAAAGATTCGCCAGTCACGTCGCGTCAAATCGTGGGTGCCCATAAAATCGCTGTTTAATGGATCTTGTGCATCACTCGTTTGGTGCCGTTTCAATCAACTGATGCGTAACGAATCACCTCCTCACTTCCGGGACGCGACACCAACGCAGTCGGCGAGTAACCCGACGCTGCGAGTCGTCGCCTTGTGGGCGTTGGTAGCGGTCGCCGCGGTCATAGCCGGAACCGGTATGTACTTCTGGGGACGGGAATCCGCGGAGACTACCACGGTCGAGATACTGATACCGACGCCGGCACCATCGATCGTCCAGATCAGTGGGGAGGTGAATGCACGGGCGTCTACACGCTCAACCGTGAGCAACGCGTCATCGACTTAGTAGATGCTGCCGGAGGATTGACGACCGATGCGGATATCACGACGCTCAATCTCGCCGCATTCCTCGTTGACGGATCACACGTCGTGGTGCGGAGAATTGCGGAACCGGATGCAGGGCAATTGGCCGAGCAGTCGACGGGCACGCAACCCGTGCAGCCTGCGCAGACCAATCGTGTGAGTTCCACCGCAGGCAACGGTCCGATCAATCTCAACGCTGCCGATGCGCAGCAACTGATGTCATTGCCCGACATCGGCGAGGTCAAGGCGGCTTTGATTATCGAGCTGCGACAGCAACTAGGTGCGTTCACCTCGATCGACCAACTGCTGGACGTTAACGGCATCGGCCCGAAAACCCTTGAGGCGATTCGACCGCTAATCACGGTCCAATGAGGATCGTCTGGGCATCGGCGGCATTCGTCGGGGGAGTTGCGGCTGCGATCGTGTGGTCACTCGCTCCCGGACACCAAGTGCCTAACCCGACGTTTTGGCTATTGGCAACCTCGGTATCGATCATTGCGACGGGTCTCGTCTTGACGCGCAAACGGGCTGCGATTGCTTTGTTGATCTTGGTCTTCCTTATGGGCGCGTGGCGCGGTGCTGAAGCGATCGAAGTGTTAGCCGACGAGAGTTCTGATGTGCAAGGCAGTGCCTTGACCAACCGCCTGGACGACGTCCGCTCCAATGTCGCGGGAACACTGAACCGTGTTCTCGGCAAGCGGGACGACGGTTTAGCGGCTGCATTGTTGACTGGCAGTCGCGAATCGATACCCAACGAGGTAACGTCGAACTTCCGCAATGCCGGTCTTGCGCACCTCCTCGCGATCAGCGGTTTACACGTCTCACTAGTTGGCGGCATCGCAATGGCAGCGTCGACGCAACTCGTCGGACGTCATCGGCGATGGTATGTCCTCGCGCCGTTAGTCGTGGTTTTTGTCTATGCGGGTCTCGCCGGTTTTGCGCCGCCGGTGACGCGGGCGGCAATCATGTTCCTCGTCGTGATGATTGGGCGGCTCTCAGGCCGTGGCTCTCACACGGTCGCCGCACTCGCACTCGCTGCCAGCTTGATGGTGGCTATCGATCCTGAGATTCTTGCATCGTTATCGTTCCAACTCAGCTTCGCGGCGATGTTGGGGATCGCAACCGTGGCACCGATGCTTGACGCGACGACCGAGGTCTTCGGCACGCGGCGGCCGACGGATCGGTCTGGATTACTGACGAAGCTGCGTCAATTCGTCATCGGATCGCTAGTAACGTCAATCGCAGCGTCAGTTGCCACGATACCGTTGGTGGCTGTCCACTTCGACAGTGTGCCGATATGGGGTCCAATCGCGACGTTAGTAGCGGTACCAGCGATCCCGGTGTTCGTGATGCTGTCTGTTGGCGTCGTGATCGTCGGATCTCTGCCATTCGACGCGGTTGCCTCGGCAATCGCGTATCCGACGTCATTGGTGGCCGGCTACCTCACGTCAATCGCCGAACTCTTTGCTAGTTTGCCGCCGCGCCCAATCGACACCGGTTCATGGTCGACCTACTCGGCATTCGTCTACTACGGGTTAGGCGCGCTACTCATAGTCTTCGCGCCGAGGTTGTTCGAACGAATGAAACCCGCCCTGGGATCGCTCGTGGAGCCGATTGTGCAAGGCGCGGGCAGAAACACGACGTCGCCTTTGGTCGCTGCCGTGTCCCTTTTGACAGTCGGTGCGGTGTTCTGGGGGATGACGTTAATGCAAACCGATTCGAAGGACTACGTGTCGACTAAGTTCTTGCAGTTGACGCGAGGCGAAGCGACTCTCATCGAAACCCCGAGTGGAAATCGAGTGCTGATCGACGGTGGACGCGACGCCGATGAAGTCGCCGATCTCCTGCAGTCAACACTTCCCTTCAACGACCGCACCATCGACGTCGTGATGTTGACCCACTCCGATGCGGACCACGTCGGTGGATTGCCACGAGTGCTTCAGGGGTTCGAGGTTGCAACCGTCATCCACTCGGGCGTGGCATCGAGCAGCGAAACGTTTCAGGAATGGTCGGACGCCATTGAGGCGCACCCAAACACTGTCGTGGCGTGGGCCGGCATGACGTTGACACTCGACGAAGACGTCTATCTCGAAGTCATCTCCACCGGGTGTCCGTCAACCGTCGTCAGTTGCACAAACGTGAACGATACGTCAATCGTCAGCAAACTGATCCATCGCGATATCTCGATGCTCCTAACTGGCGACATCGAAAGAGGCACCGAAACTCGGTTGGTCGGTCATCCCAGCTTACGGTCGACGGTTCTCAAGGTTCCACATCACGGTAGCACCACGTCATCGACGCAGTCGTTCATATCGGCGGTTGACCCCGCTTTGGCGGTCATCGCCGTGGGCACAGAGAACCCGTACGGGCACCCGCATCCCGAGGTGTTAGGTCGAATTATCGAAGCGGTAGGTGCCGAACGCGTCTTGAGGAACGATCAAGGCGAGACGATCGATCTTCGCACTGACGGTGATCGGCTATGGATTGCGCGTTGAAGCGCAAGCGACGCGTTAGCGTTTGTTTTCTTCCGAATACTGTGCGATGACGCGTTGCGTGTCCTGCTGCGGGACGACTTCGTAGTGATCGACTTCGACGCTGAACGACCCGCGTGCCTGGGTCAATGACCTCAGGTCCGCGGCGTAGCGTTGCATGGTTGACGTAGGTGCTTCGGCTCGCACGATCGTGAACCCGTTGCCCAACGGCTCCATGCCGCTGATTCGGGCACGCTTGCGATTGAGGTCGCCCATCACGTCTCCGGCGTTGTCATCAGGCACGACGACGTCGACCTTCAGGATTGGCTCGAGCAACTGCGGATTCGCATCTCGCATGGCTTGCTTGAAACCCATGCTTCCGGCAATCTCGAAAGCTACGCCCGACGAGTCGACGGAGTGAGAGCTGCCATCATAGAGCTCGACGTCGATGCCGACGACAGGGAACCCGGCGAGCACTCCTTGGGTGGCGGCGTTGCGGACCCCTTTTTCGACTGAGGGAATGTACTCGCGCGGGACGTTTCCGCCAACTACGGAACTCGAGAATGAGATGCCGGCGTCCGGTTGAGACGGTGCGATGCGCATCAGCACGTGTCCGTATTGACCGCTGCCGCCTGACTGCTTCTTGTGCTTGTAGTCGACGTCCGAGCGACCGACGATGGTCTCCTTGTAAGCGATCTTCGGCAAAGTGGTTGAAAGTGCAACCTCGAACTTCCGGGCGATGCGCTGGATCGCCATCTCGACGTGGATATCACCCAGTCCGTGCAACACCATCTCGCCAGTGTCGACGTTGCGCTCGAGCCGGAGGGTCGGGTCCTCTTCAGTAATCCGAGTCAGCGAGCTCGCCATCTTGTCGAGGTCGGCTTGCGACTGCGGGCTTACGGCGAGAGCGAAGATTGGTGAAGGCAGATCAACGCCGGGCAGCTGGACCTCGTGGTCCTTGGCGCACAGCGTGTCGTAGGTCGAAGCAGCTTGCAGTTTGGTGACCGCGCCGATGTCGCCTCGGACGACGCCATCGACGACCGTCAACTCCTTACCTGTTGGCGCGTAAACCTGAGCCACTCGTTCACTGTCGCCGGAGTCTGCGATGACGAGTTGCGAGTTTGGAGTCAGATCTGCGCCGTAGACGCGGATGTAGGAGACCTTGCCGACGAACGGGTCCGCCGAAGTCTTGAAGATTAGATGTGCAGGTTGGTCTTCCGAGACACCGTCTGGCAGTTCGTCGGATGGTGCTGGGAACAGGTTGACGATGGCGTCCATCAACTCCTCGACGCCGATCTCAGAGTCTGCTGCGGTGGCGAAGATCGGGACTACCTTGCCTTCGAGAATTGCGCTTCGCAGTGCCGTTCGGAGCTCGTCACCGTCGATCTCCTCACCTTCGAGGTACATCATCATCAGGTCGTCATCCGACTCTGCGACGGTTTCGACGAGGTCCTCAGGCATGTCGGAGACATCGCCATCAAGCAAGTTGCGGACGCTGCTCAAGGCGTCGCCCGATCCGTCGGTGGCGTTGATGGCGACACATTGTCGTCCCCACGCATCCCGCAACGTCTCGACTATCTCGTCGAAGTCCGTCTCGCCGCGATCGAGTTTGTTGACGACGATTACGCGAGGGAGTCCGGCATCCTCGGCCGCTTGCCAAGCTTGGATTGAGCCGACTTCGATTCCTGAAGGTGCCGAGATTACGATAACTGCGGCATCGGCAACGCGCATGGCCGACAGCATGTCACCTCGAAAGTCTGGATAGCCAGGGGTATCAAGCACGTTAATCTTGTGCTCTTTCCACATACACGGCAGCAACGCCATCTGAACACTGGAGCCACGATCCTGCTCCTCCGGTTCGTAGTCGGAAAGGCTTGTCTTGTCATCGACCCGACCTCTGCGATTGACGGCACCCGACTTGAAATACATGGCGTCGGCAATCGTCGTCTTCCCCGCCCCACTGTGTGCCGCCAGAACGATGTTCCTAATCTGCGAAGTCGCCAATCCTGCCATCTGATTCAAACTCCTAATCGCTGCAAAGCATCCATTCGAGAAGTTCCGTCTCCATCACACCCGTAGTCACACCCGTTGTCGGCCTTTACAAACCTTGCAAAAATCATAACCCATCTAACCGATGCAGAAAGACTAAGCCCGCGACGTTCAACGTCGAGCATCGGCGACTATGGAATGTACGACCCTTGATTGGCCTGAGGTTGGCCCTAGATTCAATCGATGCAAGAGCGGTCTACTGCACCTTCACCAGTTGGATGTCGACGTGATCCTGATACCCGTCAGTCAAGACTTGGTGGACGGTGTCGTTGATATAGAGCAGTCGCCCGGCATGACTGGTGATCCTCACTTGCACTGAGTAAGTGAATGCCGGATGGATGTCGGCCGGATCATACGGAACGGCAAACTCGATTGGCGGTGTGCCTGGGTCAGTGATTTCAATGACCGAGACGACCTCAGATGCGACGTCTTGCTTGGATATGTCAGCCAGCGTTACCTCCATCACGGAGCCTGCTGGCAAGTTGCCATCCAGATCAAAGTCGATCGTGCCGGATACACTCGCTTCGCCGACACCAAGGATGCTCGTCGGTGTCGTCGTTAGCGAAGGCATCGATGTGCCTACAAACGGTTCCTCGTCTTCACAACCGACAAATGCGAAGACGAGTGCGAGTACGACCGCGACCCGTTTCATTAGCCCACTCCTTGACGCTCAAGCGCGGTTTTCAACCGTGCCGGCATTGAACTTCGAAAGTGCCATTACCAATGCCGCACTAGCAGGCATCGGTATGCCGGCGAGTCGTCCTAACCGCACTGCTTCGCCGAGAATGCCGTCCAACTCCAACGGGCCTCCCCGATTGAAATCGGCCTGAAGCGAAGATTGGAACTCGTCCGCCTCGTTGACGGCGTCAGCTATCTTGCGGTCAACTATGCCGGTCGGGAACTTCACGCCGTGCGCTTTGCCGCAGGAGACGATCTCCTCCATCACGGTTCGAATCGTGTTCGGACCTTCGTCCATTGCCAGCACTTCTGGCAAGGAGGAGCGCGCCGCGGTGACGATCGTGCCGAGTGCTCCGATGGCGACCATTTTCGACCACAGGGAAGATCGAATGTCAGGACTGACCTCCACCTGAATGCCTTCAACGCTCAACGCATCGCGTATAGATTCGACTCGTGGGGTCGCCGAACCATCTCGTTCACCGAACTCGATGCGTGCGCTGCTTCCCGTCTGCTTCACGTACGCGGGGCCGACCAACGAAGTTTCGATGTAAGTCGCACCTTCCAGTACGCGGTGCCAACCGTACTGCGTGGCAAGAGATTCACCGCCAGTGATGCCGTTCTGCACGGTCAAAACCGTCGTCCGGTCTCCAATCATCGGGGTGATCGCCGGAATCGCCTCGGCGTTGGAGTAGAGCTTGACGCAATGGATGACCAAGTCGGCTTGTCCGGCTTCGTTCGGAGTGAATGCGACTTGGGGATGGACATCGTAGTTGCCCCAATGCGACTCGACACGCAATCCATGCCCTCGCATCCTCCTCCCGTTTTCGCCCCGTGCGATGAGAACGACGTCGGCTCCGGCGCGCGCGAGTGCCCCACCGTAGTATGCGCCGACTGCACCGGCACCCATGACTGCGATGCGCATCAGTCTTGCTCCATTCCCATAGAATCGCCTCTAGGCACATCCTAATGCCTGCGCCGAACGGCGAATCGACAACTCTTCCGAGCAAATTGCGCATGAAACGATCAGATCTCCGCGCCTTCGACGCGTGCCGACCAATATCCATCGAACCCGGATTTATGCCGAACGCGGAAGGTTCCGCGCTAGTAAGACTCGGCAACACTCACGTCATCTGTTCAGCGAGTGTCGAAACCAACGTCCCGCGATGGATGCGAGGCAGGGGCACCGGATGGGTTACGGCGGAGTATGGCATGTTGCCAAGGTCGACGGATGAACGCGTGGATCGTCGGCGCGCTGCGAACAGTGGGCGGACGCGAGAGATAGAGCGTCTCATCGGTCGTTCGCTCCGTGCCGTTACAGATCTCGCCGCGCTCGGTGAACGATCGATTACGGTCGATTGCGACGTGTTGCGCGCCGACGGCGGGACGCGTACCGCATCCATCACCGGCGGTTACGTGGCCCTTGCATTGGCGATGGATTCGATCGGCGAACACGACGGTTTAACCGGAGCGGTGTTGAGCGACTCGGTTGCCGCCATTTCGGTCGGTATCGTCGACGGTCAACCGGTTCTCGATCTGCCGTATGAAGAGGATGCCCGCGCCGACGTCGACATGAACGTCGTGATGACGGGAAGCGGTGACTACGTCGAGATTCAAGGCACTGCGGAAGCTGCCACGTTCACGCCCGATCAACTTGCGATGATGCTAGACCTGGCGCGCATCGGTTGCGAGGAGATGCGTGATGCACAGACGAAAGCTCTGGGTTAATCGTCACTGCCATCGAGAAACCTTGCTGGTCGCCACTGTCGAACCCAATACACCGAGGCGCGTTAGACTAACCTCGAACATCTGACGACAGACGCGCCGACACCGTTTTCGGTGTCGTGCCGACGTCGCAATGGACGAGCGCGGGACTTAACAATGCCACACCCCATCTACATCTCCGTCATCGGCGGCGACCGAAATCACACGACGACTGCTGCGCTCGACATTGCAGAAGCGGTGGGACGCGCAATAGCGGAAGCGGGATGCATTCTCGTGAACGGCGGGATGGCGGGAACTATGGAGCATGCGGCGAAAGGCGCGAAATCGGCTGGAGGGACCACCATCGGGATCCTCTCATCAATGGATCGCAACGACGCCAACGAATACGTCGACTTCGCCATTCCGACACCATTGGGTTACGTGCGGAACGTCTTGGTAGCCAATGCGAGTGATGCCGTGATTGCGCTGCCGGGTAAGTGGGGCACGTCGAACGAGTTGAGCTTCGCCATGCTTTCCGGCATCCCCGTGGTCGCGCTTGAAGGTTGGGAGGTCCAGCTGCGTTCGGACAACGGTGTTGCCGAATACAACGAGGTGAATTACGCGGCGGACGCCGAAACCGCCGTCGAGTTGGCGATAAGGCTGGCGAACGACCGCATCAACGGAAAGGCGTGAGTTCTGGCAGCCTAGTCGGCGGAAGCAACTGTGACGCTTGGCCGGCAACGGCGAGCTGATCGTCGGTTCACTGCGCTTTGTAATAGATACTTTTCGCTATGAGCAACATCAAACTCGTTCGCGGCAAAGAGATACTCGATTCACGCGGTAATCCAACCGTGTATGCGGAAGTCGAGCTCGAAGACGGGACGCGGCACGGGGCTTCGGTGCCGTCTGGTGCTAGCACGGGTGAGAACGAAGCTGTCGAGCTGCGCGACGCAAGTGATCGAAGCCGATTCAACGGCAAGGGCGTTTTGCAGGCGGTCGCCAACGTGAATGGCCCGCTGTGCGATGCCGTGCGCGGGATCGATGCGGACGACCAACGTACGGTCGATGAAGCACTCATCGAAACCGATGGCACGCACAACAAAGGTCGCTACGGTGCCAACGCCATCTTGGCGATATCGCTCGCCGTCTTTCGCGCGTCTTGTTACAGCAACGGAGATTGGCTCTTTGACGGTGTTGCAAAGTTTTTGGGTCGAGAGATTAACGGCGACCATGAGCACGTCCTGCCAGTTCCGCTGCTCAACATCTTCAACGGCGGTGCCCACGCAGTCGGATCAACAGATTTTCAGGAGTTCATGGTCGTCCCTGCGGGATTTGACACGTTCTCCGAGGCACTCAGGGCCGGTTCGGAAATCTACCAGAAACTGGGCACCATACTCCAAGACCAAGGCCTCTCGACAACGGTTGGTTTCGAAGGCGGGTTTGCCCCGTCTGGATTCACCAACCGCCAGGCCCTCAGCTTCGTCACCCACGCAATCGAAGAGGCGAACTACACTCCGGGCGACGAGGTTTACATCGCACTCGATCCGGCAGCCAGCGAGTACTACGTTGACAAGGCGGAACGCTACAACCTTTCTCGCGAAGGACGTCGGCTGTCGCGGGAGGCGATGGTCGCGGAGTTCGCCGACCTTTGCGGCGAGTTCCCGATCTGCAGCATCGAAGACGGATTGGCGGAGAAGGATTGGGACGGATGGACTCAGTTGACCGCGCGCGTTGGAGAGAAGGTTCAACTCGTCGGCGACGATTTGTTCGTCACGCAGAACGAGTTCCTCGAACGCGGCATCCGAGAGAAAGCGGCTAATGCCATCTTGATAAAACCCAACCAGGTCGGAACCGTAACCGAGACGCTGGACACGATTCGACGTGCCCAAGAGGTCGGTTTCGGAGTGGTCGTTAGCCACCGTTCTGGCGAGACTGAGGACACGACGATTGCCGACATCGCTGTCGGCTCCAGCTGCGGACAGATCAAAGCTGGAGCTCCGGCGCGCAGCGAACGCGTCGCCAAGTACAACCGTCTGCTTCGCATCGAAGAGTGGGCGGGCGACAACGCGCGCTACGCAGGAATGAGCGTCGTGAAGTCACACGAAAATTGATCCTGCACGCTAGGTTTCGACGACATAGCCAATCAACCTTGTGATGGCCAAGACGAACATCGGCATCAACGGCTTTGGCAGGATTGGACGTCAAATCCTGCGCATCATCCGCGAAAATCATGCCGACACGCTGCGAGTAACCGCCATCAACGGGCGCACGGCACCGCAGCAACTGGCTCACCTCTTCAAATACGACTCGACCTATGGTCGTTACTCTGGCGAAGTCGATGCCGGTGATGGCGAGCTAATCGTCGATGGCGAATCGGTCGTTACCTATTCCGAGCCAAATCCGGGAGAGATTCCTTGGTCTGATGCCGGAGTGCAGATTGTGCTCGAGTGCACCGGGGCTTTCACGAAGCGCGAGCAGGCGATCGGGCATCTCAGCGGTTCAGTCGAGAAGGTCGTGATCTCGGCACCAGCTACCGACGAAGACATTACGATCGTCCTCGGCGTCAACGATGACGAGTACGACGCTGACCGTCACCACGTCATCTCCAACGCTTCTTGCACCACCAATTGTGTCGCTCCGATGGTGAAGGTACTGCACGACAACTTCGGCGTCGAACACGCCTTGATGTCGACGATCCACGCATACACCAACGACCAAAACCTGCTAGACAAGTCGCACAAAGACCCACGCCGCGCCAGGTCGGCTGCGAACAACATCATCCCAACGACTACGGGAGCAGCCAAGGCGGTAACCGTTGCCATTCCCGAGCTAAATGGCCGGATCGACGGCGTCGCCTTTCGAGTACCGGTGATTACCGGCTCCGTCACCGACCTCACGGCTCAGCTCTCCAACGCCGCGACCGTCGAGGCGATTAACAACGCGTTCCGAACCGTCGCCGACGGAGCCATGAACGGCATTCTCAAGGTGTCGGACGAACCACTGGTTTCTTCGGACTACGTCGGCGACCCGCACTCATGCACCATCGACGCGCTTTCGACCGCTGTCCTCTCCGACGATGGTTCCGACGCGGGTTCGTTCGTCAAGATAGTCGGTTGGTACGATAACGAGTGGGGGTATTCACGTCGCACGGTCGACCTCACCAGAATCGTCGCCGAGTCGCTGCGTTGAGCGTTCGGCGGCTGCGAGACGCTCACGTTTCCCAACCCATTCAGTTGAGGTGGTCACCTTCGACTAAACCGTACGGATAGTTCCGTCGTAACCTAAAATCGAACCAACATCAATCGATCCAGATATGATCTTTCGTGCGGGTTAATCACCCGTTGGAAAGTATGACCATCACACAGAATCCAGACGCTCAAACTCTCAATGTCGAGGAAGTAGCAACCGACGACGTACCAACTTCAGAACCGGCGAACGGCACTCCAGACACGCAACTCGTCGTTGACGACATTGATCAATTCGTCAGCGTTCTGCCGCAAGATATTGCCGACGCACTGAAGATTCAAGCCAGCGAAGCGGAGGTCGACCTAGGACTCGATCTGCTGGAAGTGATCATCGATCTCGGACGCGTTCCGGAAGCGCGGTTTGTGCGTGGTACCGTAACGCTTCGCAACGACGAAGTAACCCGTAAAGACATCCAATCGGTGATCGACGGCCTCGGTCGGTTTGGGGATGACAATCGCGCCGGCGTCGAGCGCACGTTGCATCGGTTTTCGGTCATTCGAGATCGTGAAGGCGCACCCGTCGGGTTGACCTGCCGGGTGGGGCGCGCCGTGTTTGGCAGCGTGCGTCTGATCCGAGACCTCATCGAAACTGGACGCAGCGCACTAATTCTCGGACGTCCCGGGGTCGGCAAGACGACGATCCTGCGCGAGGTCGCCCGGGTACTGGCTGATGACGCATCGAAGCGCGTCGTAATCGTCGATACTTCGAACGAAATCGGTGGCGACGGTGCGGTGGCACATCCGGCGATTGGGAGAGCACGACGGATGCAGGTGCCCAACACCGAGCTCCAACACCGCGTGATGATTGAAGCGGTCGAAAACCACATGCCGGAGGTCGTAGTCATCGACGAGATCGGCACCGAACTCGAAGCGATAGCGGCCCGCACCATCGCCGAGCGTGGCGTTCAACTGGTCGCCACAGCACACGGAAATAACTTGGGAAACGTCATCACGAATCCCACGCTCTCCGATCTCGTAGGCGGTACCCAAGCGGTAACGCTGGGCGACATGGAGGCACGCCGACGGCGCACGCAGAAGACGGTTCTCGAGCGAAAGCACACACCCACATTCGACGTCGTGGTCGAGATGCGCGAACGCAACTACGTCGGTATCCACAACGACGTTGGTGGTGCCGTCGACCGCATGCTGCGCGGATTGGGTTTCCCGCTCGAACTGCGAAAGCTCAAGGACGACGGTGAAGTCGAGGTTCAATTCGAAGACGCTCTGGCGTCCGAGGATGGTTTTGAAACTGCGGCGTTCGATCTCAAGTCGGTGCGCAATCCTCGCCGTTCATCGGAAAACGGAAGCAACCGCAACGGCTCCGATCCTGCCGCAACCACGGAGACGCCGGTCACGACGGTTCACGCGTTCGGTGTTTCAAGAGAGACCGTCCGCTACGCCATCCGCTCGATGGGCGTCCCGGTGAAGTTGGCTGACGATCCCAACGACGCCGATATCTTTGTTACTACGAAACACCACTACGGTCGGCGACCGCCAATCATCAAGAAGGCGGAGCGAGACGGCGTTCCGGTCTATGTCTTGCGGCGCGGAACACGGGAGCAAATTGAAGAGTTCTTGAATCGCTTCGAATTGCGCGATGCCGAACGCTCAAACGGCGAACTGGTGAATGCCATCGAAGAGGAACTGTCGGTCGACGAGGCACTCGATGAAGCGGAGCGCGCAGTCGAACGCGTTTTGGGTGGAGATCGCAAGGTCAATCTCTCGGCGCAATCTGCCCGAATCCGCAGGCTTCAGCACGCCCTCGCGGCGAAGTACAACGTCGGATCATCCAGCATGGGTCACGAACCCAACCGTCACGTCATCATTCGTCGTCGTCGACGCTGAGGCAACCCCTCGTGGCAACGCAAACCAAACCCTTGCCGCCGCGCAGGTCCGTTCACCAGGCACCTTTCATCTCGTTCGAAGGCGGCGACGGTGCAGGAAAGACGACTCAAGTACAACGGTTGGAACGACGCCTGACGCGTGCCAATCGTCCGGTGAAGATCGTGCGCGAACCGGGCTCCACGGAACTCGGCGAACGCGTGCGGGAACTGGTGAAGTCGCAAGGCAAGAACGTGCCGGCAGCCGACGCCCTGCTCTTCATGGCAGCCCGCGCGCAGTTGATGCATGACGTCATCATCCCCGCACTCAAAGAAGGCATCGTCGTCATCGGCGATCGCTTCTCCGACTCGACCTTCGCGTACCAAGGTTTCGGCGGCAAACTCGACCGAGATAGGTTGAAACACGCCAACGCATTGGCCACCAACGACGTCGTCCCCGACTTGACGATATTCCTCAACGTCAGCCCCGAAGTCGGACTCAATCGCCGAGCAGAGTCTGACAAGGAGAACGGCGAGACGATGCGACGCTTCGAAGAGTTGCCGCCTCGATTCCACCGCGACGTCTTGCGCGGCTATCGGACGCTCGCGAAGCAGGAGCCGAACCGCTGGGTCGAGATCGACGGCACTCAAAACCCCGATGAGATCGACCGTCAAGTGTGGCGACACGTCAGCTCATTCTTCTAATACGATTGCGTAAGCCCAACCACGAATTCGGCGAAGTGCCGCAGGAGATAACAATGCGAACGAACACGATGAAGCGAAAGATGCTTGACGGCGGCACCACGCACGGACCGTTCGTCGGTTGGCCCGCACCTGCAATCGTTGAACTGATGGGCTGGGCTGGCTTCGACTTCGTCGTGATCGACTGCGAGCACGGAATCATGGACTACGAGACGTCCGAGAACATGATCCGCGCCGCCGAACTCTCGGGAACGACGCCGATCGTACGCATTGGCATGACCGACCAGCAACACATCCAACGCTACCTCGAAGGCGGCGCACAAGGCGTGATGATGCCGCTCATCAACACCGGGGAACAAGGCGAAGCGATCGTCGACGCCGTCAAGTATCCACCGGTCGGCAAGCGCGGTGGCTTCTCCGGTCGGTCGGCGATGTTCGGCATTCAAGATCAGGCGTCGTACGTCAAGGAAGCGAACGAAGAGACGTTCGTCTGCCTGCAGATCGAAACGCCGGAGAGCATCGAGAATGCCGACGACATCATCAACGTAGAAGGTGCCGACTGCATCTTCTTCGGTCCCGGCGATCTCTCACTCAACATGGGCTATCCCGGTCAGATTGAGCACCCGGAGGTAGTCAGCGTCATCGAGGCACTGGTAGACAAGACCCATGCGGCCGGCAAGATCTCCGGCACGTTGGGTGTAACTCCCGAGCAAGCGCACTTCTGGCAAGAGCGCGGCGTGCAGTGGATAGTCTCCGGAGCCTCCCGCTTCCTCCTAGCCGAGGCTCGCAACTACCTCGCACAGGCGAGGGGGTAGGGTGGTTTTCGCCGCGCGGTGGTGCGATTTTCACGGTGCCCCCGTAGCATAGCTAATCGTGGTACCAAGAATGTGTAACAGAGACGAAGAGAACCAACTCCTCTTGGCTCAAGCAGCAGAGCTCGTGCCCGGATTTACTGAGTTGATGGCAATATCTGATCGAGCGGAGCGGATTTACGCGCAAGCGGAGAAATACATGTACGGAGCACCCGAGTCGTACGTATCAGACTCGACGAGCCCCAACTCTGACGATGCCAAAAATCGCGGCAAACGCCTCGACCGTTGGCGGCGTGTATAATCCGATTCGGTTCGAACTTAGAGATGTGAAACTTGGCGGCATTGCCTGCTTAACGGTTGTTGCCACTCGGGCAGACGGGTCATAATCTGACCATCAGATTCGCTATAGCGTCGCCGCAATGAAAGCTGGAAATACCCCCCCCCTGTTGCAACAAACGTTGCAAATCGAACTCTC
Organism: Dehalococcoidia bacterium; assembly: GCA_965221625.1. Lineage (GTDB taxonomy): Bacteria > Chloroflexota > Dehalococcoidia > Lucifugimonadales > Lucifugimonadaceae > Bin127. Next base: position 1,098,378 of record OZ244903.1, on the reverse strand, counting down.
TTTCATGGGGACAATCTCGAGTTTCTGCGTGGCATCAACAGTGGCACGATTCACCTAATCGCCACCGACCCACCGTTCAACAAGAACCGCGACTTTCACGCGACTCCGGATAGCCTCTCGGCTGGGGCGAAATTCACTGACCGATGGTCGTGGGATCGAGACGTCCACGAAGAGTGGGTTGATGCGATCAAGGACGACTGGCCGAACGTTCTGCTGGTGATCGAAGCCGCGCGTGGTGCGTTTGGCAGTGACATGGCGGCGTTCTTGTGCTGGTTGGGCGTGCGGTTGATGGAGATGCGCCGCGTGTTGCGCGATGACGGCAGCATTTACCTGCACATCGACCACACTGCGCACGCTTACGTTAAAGCTCTGATGGACGGCATATTCGGTCGCTCGAACTTCCGTAACGAGATCGTTTGGGCATACACCGGCCCCAGCAACACCAAACGGTGGTTCCCACGCAAACACGACACTATTCTGTTCTTCACCAAGTCTGACCTTTGGTCTTTCAATGGCGATGATGTACGAACGAGCTACGTCAAACGAGACACAGGCAGGACCTCAGGCATATTCAAGAAGCGAGCGATACTGAGCGAAAAAGGCAAAATCCCCGAGGACTGGTGGTTGGAGGATCGAGACGGGATGACGCCTGTAGGTCGACTGAAACGCGAACGAACCGGCTACCCCACTCAAAAGCCCCTCGCACTATACGAACGGATAATTAAAGCAAGCAGCAATCAGGGAGACTTGGTTCTTGATCCATTCGCTGGATGCGCCACAACTCCTGTCGCTGCTGAACGATTAGGCAGACGTTGGGTAGGTATCGACATATGGGATGGAGTCCATCAAGTCGTTCTCGATCGATTACAGGCTGAAGGCCTTGCTAGCCCAGTTCGCGATCCTGAACGATTGCTCACTTTCGGCGATATCAACTACTCGAGAACCCCACCTACACGCACCGACGACAACGAGATGGCCGCTCCAAGCTTCAGGTTGAGGATTCAGCGACCGACCGAACCGTGGCAAACGTTAACGCACAAACAGATCTTCGCTTTGCTCGCGGACGCGCAAGGTACGTCGGATGGCGTCATATGTGCTGGATGTGGTCGGATCCTTGAGAAGGAGTTCATGCAACTCGATCACATCACCCCGAAGTCTGATCGAGGCGAGAATCACATTCTCAATCGGATATTGTTGTGCGGACCATGCAACCGAACCAAACGAGACAATCTCACCTTGAGGGGTCTGATGCGACAGAACAAGAAACAATCTGTGAGGTGGATGCGAGATGAAGTATGGGCTAGCAACGCGAGGGATAGAGCTGACGTCCGAGCTACATGGGTTCGGGACCACTACGACTCCGCTGAGTACAAGTTGCTGATGCAGAAACTCTTGCCTGCATGAGGTAGTCGACCCCCTACCCCCGCATCCCCTTTGATGCTTGCCAGGCTTGGATGATGCGGTTGTCGTGCTCGAAGGCTAGCGGTGGCATCGCGTCTAAGGCGAATACTTGGGCGTCCGAGGTTTCGTCGCCGGCGACCAGAGTCCCGGATTTTGGTTCGGCGTGGTAGACGACGAGGACGACGGATGAGCCGTTACCACTGTAGACACCGACTAGCCACTTGACCTCGACGACCAATCCGCACTCCTCCATCACTTCCCTCGCCAGTGCCGTCTCGAGTTGTTCGCCGCGATCGACGTAGCCGGACGGGAATGACCACATGCCGAACCCCGGTTCGATGGCACGCTTCAACAGCACGATGCCGCCATCCATCGAGATGATGGCGGCGACAGCGACCTTCGGATCGGAGTAGATTACGCGGTCGCAGTCGCTGCATTGGTGATGGCCGCCGTCAACCGGCAGCAGCTCTGGATACTCGGGGTGCAACGAACGCATACTCAATCCAACCAACAGTCCGTCAAACCGAAATCTTACATGGCGAACCCATGCGGATCGACTGACTAACTCGACGCGGCAGTCGAGTTGGCTTCTGCGACTGTGTGAGATCGGTGACCATTGACTTCACGGTCGGACGTCGGGAGCGGCAATGCCGGGCGACCGTCTCTTTTTCGTCGGAGCAGCTCGCCGACTGAAACGATGCAAAGACGTGGATGCGACTGGTCAGCAACAGCAAATTGCCCCGCAGATTGTGCCGTATCATTCATCTCGGTATTCGGCTCCTGCGCACAGATGAGCACCCCGGCGGTTACTCCGCCATCCCGTTCGGCTTCAACGTCCCCTGCGAACTCCCGCACCAGCTCTGTGCCTAGGTACCTACCTCCGATGACACGTACGATTGCGTAGCCACTCTCACCTGGGCCAGTCGGGAACGTAACTATACCGTCGATGCCACCACTCGGCGGATGATCTCGCCAAGGCACGCAACCATCGACCAGCCCGATAGCGGCACGCGCAAATTTCGACGGTGACGTCTCTGCCAACTGCTGCCAGCGCGGCGCATCGGATGCCTCAAGCGAAGTGATACCCGACACCTCGAAGTCGAGATCGAGTTTCGCTTTTTGAAATCGCGCCCGTATGAAGTGCAATGCCATCGGTTCGACGTCGATGCCAATCCATTGCCTAGCGAGATTCTCCGCCGCCAGTAAAGTGGTGCCACATCCGGAGAAGGGATCGAGCACGACGTCGCCTTCGTTGGTCGACGCCCGGACAATCCGCTCAAGCAGTCGCAAAGGCTTCTGCGTCGGGTAGCCCGTGCGCTCCGGCGACCAGGTCTGCAGTGAGTTGATGTCAGACCACCAGTCAGGCATGTGTGCCCCGCGCTCCAGATCGCGGGCGCGGTCGTCGATGCTCACACCGCCTCGGCTGGTCACCAGATTCCGCGAAGCATCTGAGTACTCGACATATTGCGGATGGAAGGTGTAGTTGTCGCTCTTCGAGTAGCGCAGGATGACGTCGTGCTTGCGGGCGAAGTCGCGACGCGGCACTCCGCCGCCGCGGTATGCCCAGACGATCTCGTTGCGGAAGTTGGCACTGCCGAAGACGGCATCCATCAACAGCTTAAGGTAGTGGCTCGCCGTGGGATCGCAGTGCAGGTAGATCGTCGCCGTTGGTCGCGTGATCCTACGCATCTCGGTCAACCGAACCGCCACGTTGAGAAGATAGGCGGACATTTCGCCTTTGCCCAAGATGCCGATCAAGCCGATAATGGTTTGGCGCAAATTCTGATGCGATTCGTCGCCGTTCTGGGTATCGGTCAATGCCGAGTAGATCGCCTCGCACCCATCGTCCCACGACCAGGTATCCGCAAACGCACTCAGACGTGCTCGAGACTTCAGCGAACGCGGACCGTTGAATGAAAACCGGTAGTCACGCCCAGAGTTGAAGGGCGGGTCGAGGTAGATTAGATCGACCGACTCGTCCCGCATCCGCCGCATCGCGACGAGATTATCTTCGACAACGAGACGGCGAACCATGAAACTCAAGCGTAAAGCCCAGCGAGGGCTTTCTGAGGCGTGCGGACCAAGTCAACGTTCGAATCCCAACCGGAATAATTGGAGTCCGCCGACGCGGGCAATGCCCGAATGCGATGGTTTACCGGCCTATAGCAAGCTCAGGCAACCATCTCGGCGAAGACGGGTTGCAGTCTCGCCCTCGCAGCCGCCGACGCTTCGCTGTCTTGGTCTTCGAATATCGGGACTTCCTCGTCGACGTCGTTGCTCAAGTCGTAGAGCTGACCGGTTTCGTAGAGCGACCAATCCTTGTCCCGGACGAAGCGGATGCATCCGGCGTCATTGCGCGGGCTCATCGGTTCGAAGTGGAAGAAGAGCCAGTCCTTGGGATCGCCGGCTTCGCCCTTCAACTGCGGATAGAACGAAGAGCCGTCGATGACGTAACCTTCCGGAGCATCGACGCCTGCGGCATCCAGCATCGTTGGCAGGAAGTCGGTGACGTCGACCAGATCCGAGTTGACCGAACCAGCCGGCACCGTACCGGGTTGCTGCACGATGAGCGGAACGTGCGTGCCGCGGTCGTTCGTCTTGCCCTTGCCGCCGCAAATCTCGTTGTGCTCATGGACCATCGTGCACACGTCGTGCGGCGAACCGTTGTCACCGGTGTAGATGACTAGCGTGTCCTCGCTGAGGCCCTGCTCCTCAAGGTAGTCGAGAAGCCGACCGATCACCTTGTCGTGATACTCGACCATGTCCCTGTAGAAGCGAGGATCATCGCCCCACGACGCATCTTCGAGAGCTGCCCAGGTGCGAGCACCTAACGTCTTGTTGGACGGAGGCTCGAAGTCGTCGAACTCGGGACTGTCCGGCGATGGTTCGTGCGGTTTGTGCGTCGCCGCCATCGGGAAGTAGGCGAAGAACGGTTTGTCATCGTCCTTATTCCGACCGATGAAGTCGATGATGTAGTCGCAGAACAGGTCGTCGCCGTACTTGCCCTTCGTGTCTTCACGATACGAGCCGTTCTGGTAGATGATCGGGTCCTTGTAACGGGAGCCTTTGTGCTCGGTGTGGTGGGCGTGCCACACGCAGAACTCGTCGAAGCCGGCGTCCTCGATCTTCTGACCTTTGTTCCGCATCTCCGGCTTCTCGTCCGGCGGGTTGTAGGAGTAGAGTTGCCACTTGCCGGCGATGACCGTGTTGTAACCGGCATCCGAGAAGAGATGCCCAAAGCCCACTTCGTCGGGCGGGATCAAACCGAAGCCGATGTAGTTGCGGAAGTTGTGCTTGCCGGTCATCAACGCCACGCGCGTCGGAGTACAGAGCGGCAGTACGTGACCATCGGTGAAGCGCATTCCATTCGCCGCCATGGCGTCCAGTCGGGGTGTATCGTAAGACGTGCCCCCGTTGGCTCCGATGCACTCGTAACCCAAGTCATCGGACATGATCATGATGATGTTCGGACGTTTGTCTGGCATGGTCTTGCTCCCCGCACAAACTTTACACCGTGTTGCGGATAACCGTCAACCAAACGCAGTTAGAATGCAGCCATCTCGACCGCGCACGCGCCACATGCTCGCCTAGGAATCGCTCATGATCATCGACTCCCAAGTCCACGCCTACCTGCGAGACACACCGGAGCGTCCATGGCACGGATTTCTACACGGACCGGACGAAGTCAGCGGCGACGACATGGTGCAGGCGATGGACGAGGTCGGCGTCGACGGTGCGTTGCTGGTCTCGCCATTCTCGATGTACCAGTACGACGCCTCGTACGCCCTTGAGGTCTACGACCAACATCCCGGAAAATTCGGATTGATCCGACCGTTCGACCCAGACGCCGCAGACATCGAACGTCAGATGGAGGAGTGGACGTCGCATCCGGGAGTGGTCGGGGCGCGCATCATGCTTGCCCGCATCGAGATTGAGGCGGATCACCCGGGCATCAGTCGCATCCTCAACTCCGCTGCGCAACACGGAATCCCCATCAACGTTATGTGCTCCGGCAAACTCGACGTCTTTCGAGATATGGCGGTCAACCATCCCAACACGCAGCTCGTTATCGACCACCTAGGTCTCAACCAACCGTACGAACCTCCGGCACCGGCGAATGGATGGGATGATCTGCGTGCGGTAATCGAACTCGCAGAACTCGACAACGTGGCGATCAAGATATCCGGTGCATGCACACTTTCGACGGAGCCGTATCCCTACTCCGACGTCTGGCCGCATCTGCATCGGGTCATCGACGCCTACACGCTAAACCGCTGTATGTGGGGTACTGACTGGACTCGGGCGGTGAACCTGCTCACTTACAGGCAAGGCGTCGATGCGTTCCGCGACAGCGACGAACTGACCGAACGCGAGAAATCGCAGTTGATGGGCGGCACACTCTCGAAGATCTACAACTGGCAACCGAGCTAGTCAGTAACCGAGAGCAACATGTCCACAATCCGCAATCTCTACTTCACACTGGACGGCCGCGTCGATAGAACGACGCACTGGGTGTTCGCGGTCGTGGTTCCTACAATCGTGAATTTTGTTTGGTCGTTCGCATTCCTCGCAACGGCTGAGATTGTGATTGGTTGGGAACCAGATTTTTGGATTGCAGCGTTAGTTGACTCGATTGTGCGCTTGATCATATCTTTGGTTGGTTCGTTCGCGCTCAGTGTGAAGCGGTTGCACGACAGCAATCGTTCCGCCTGGCTGTTGCTAATCTATGTCGTGCCCGTTGTAGGTCAGGTCTTGCTGTTCATATTGCTGGGTTTCGTGCCCGGGACCGATGGCGACAACAAATACGGATCATCACCTAGAGAATCCGGTTACAAAGTGAAGATACCCAGGCAGCTGTTGGGTTTCTTACTAGGTATCCCTTGCGCGGCAGCAATCACTCTCAACGCCGTGATCGCGATGGGCGGAGACGGGTTCCCCTACTTCCCTTGGGTCAGTTCGGCAATTGCATTGATGAGCTTGGTTGCAGTGACGTGGGCGATATGGCAACGATCAAACATCGAGATGATGGCACTACTGGCACTCCGCATCCTAATCGTCGCTGCATTCTTCATACCCGTGGCTTCCATCAGCATGGTGAACATGACTAGCGACATCCCAGATCCGATATTCCCGCCGTGGTTGTGGGCAATCGTCTTCTCGATCCTCGGGGTAATCTCTGGAATCATCCTAATCTTCGCCACTCGGGCAGCCGCACTGAAGGAAGGGTCCGTCTCGTCTTGGGTCAAACCGGCCATCTATACGTATCACGCGGGGCACCAGAACCCACGCGATCCTGAGCAACCCGGTTGAACGCGCATTTCTGAGCAAGCAGTACCTAGCAACCCAAGCGTATGTCCGCCGTCCGCAAACTCTACTTCACACTGAACGGTCGCGTCGACCGAACGACATTTTGGGTCTTCGCCTTCGCGGTTACGGCGATCGCGACCTTGATCTGGGGGTACGGATTCCCTCAGCTAGCCCATAATGTGTTGGATTGGGATCCAAACTCACCGGCAACGTTTCGTTACCTTTCGATTGGTTCCACCGTCATCGTATTGGTGACTTCATTCGCGATCAGCTTCAAACGACTTCACGACCAAAACCGAACTGCCTGGCTGTTGCTGATCTATTTCGTGCCGCTGGTAGGTCAGATCATACTCATCGTGATGCTGGGCATGGTGCCTGGTACCGAGGGCGAAAACAGATACGGACCAGCACCCAAAGGAGCCGGTCAACAGCTGAAGCTACCGAAGCGGCTGCTGGCTGTGCTGCTCGGAATCCCATGTGCGGCGGCCATCAGCTTAAACGTCGTGATCGCTATCGATGGCGATGACTTTCCCTACTTCTATTGGGTAACCCCGGCAGCCGTCGTGCTCAGTTGGATTTTCTTCACCTGGGTGCTGACGCGACGACGCAACACCGTTGCGATGGCATATCTGATACTCGGCATCCTAACGATCGCCGCGTTCTTGATACCAGTTTCCTCCCTCAGCATGATCTATATGGCCCGCAACGTCTCAGATCCGATATTCCCGCCGTGGTTGTGGGCAATCGTCTTCTCGATCCTCGGCGTCACCGCCGGCATCATCCTGTTCTTCGCCACCCGGGCTGCTAAACCTAAGGGGGAAACTGGCCCGTCGTGGCCATAGGCAGAGGTCGATCAACAGCACACGGAGCATCAAAACCTACGCAAGTCGTAAAGTGCCGGCTGAAGCGCGGTGCCGTCGCGACAATCTACAACCACGAACCTAGGTAGCCTGGAATCGAAGACGACATGTCCAGCATTCTTATTCGCTATTTCAGTCCGGAGAGGCGCGTGGTCAAAACGACGTGGTGGGCGATCTCGTTCGTCGCTGCCGTTGTAGTCGTGGGCTTGACCGCGTTGATGTTTCTGGCAGTATTGCAGTTCTTCGCGGCAGCCGTGTTTGGCGCGCCGTACTACGACTTTGGCAGTTGGTTGATTGCCGGTGTCATCTTCACTGTGTTTTCGCTAATGTTCAGCGTCAAGCGAATACTCGACCAAGAACGATCGTTTCGGTTGCTGTTGATCTATTTGGTGCCGGTATTCGGACCGTTCATAATGCTTGTTACTCTGGGTTTCGTGCCGGGTTCGAAAGGCGACAACGAGTGTGGAACTTCGTCGAGTTGGTCAGACGCGCGTCGCTGGTTTGCCAAGAGTTTGCTCAGCGTCTTGATGGCGAGCACATGCTCAGCGGCTGCCACCGTCAACGCCGTCATCGCGATGGGTGGCGATAGTTTCCCTTTGTTCCCTTGGATCGGCACGACCTTGGCTGTAGTCAGTTGGGGTTGCTTCACATGGTTGCTTTGGCAACGCCCATACATTGACGCGATGGCGCACTTGACACTCCGCATCCTGACTTTCGCCGCATTCTCGGTGCCTGCTTCATCCGCAAGCATGGTCTTGCTCACCCGCGGCGTCCAAGACCCAATCTTCCCGCCATGGTTCTGGGCAATCGTCTTCTCGATCTTGGGCATTGTCGTCGGCTTAATTCTGCGCTGCGCCACACATGGATCAGAGCCACCGCGGGAAGTTGGACCGCCGTAGGTTTAGTCGTTCGGGTACTGGTCCGACTCGTCCCAAAAACTCGCAGCTAATGTCGGGGATTCAATCTGAGGGGCACCTAGGTTGGTGGGGATCTGTTACCGACATAGGTTGAAGGCGCGAAGCAATCAGAGCATCGGCATCGAGCTAGTTTGAACCCTTCGACTGTGAGCACAACTAACAGCGAGATCGTGCCGACGAAAAACAGAATAAGGAGGGTTGCCGAAGCTGCCAACAATGACGAGTACGGCACCGATCGCGAGACGCCCACACTGTTGGCCCAACGTCGCAGCAATGGAAATGGATATGGACGTGGCGTTTCAGACGTCCATCCAATACCCGCGTACGGTGCTTCCACCCGTTGATTCAACTTACGAACCGTTCTGACTGCCTCGTGTGGTATCCCCAACTGAGGTAGCAACTCGGGCAACGCGTCAATCAAGAGTTCAGCATCATACGCTTCGATCTCGATGGTTTTCGAGACATTCGACCACACGAAGTTCGTTGCTGCGCATGCATCGTTGATTTCAGGTTTTGCGCAAAGATCGACTTTGAACGCAACCTCGTCGTATCCGGCCTGTCTCGGCCAACGGTTGCGAGTGCCAACGGTCGAGGCCTTTAGGATGCCAACTGTGTTGCTTTCAGACTGGGCGTAGGCGTTCAACGAGTTAGTCCAGCGATAGACGTCTTGGTCGCTGTACTTCGTCGGACTGAACAGATTGGTCACTGGTTCGACGTTTTTGTAGGTCTCCGTGAACGCCACCATCTTGACGGTGTCTGTCGAGTTCGTGCCGCCGACCTCGTAGTGCTTCGATATGCCTGTGATCGGTGATGGCGACCGGTTAATCTCGTCTCGTTCAGTTTCAGAGTCTGCTTCGGTTAACGCGTATCCAAACCAGTTGTCCCAACCTCGGGTGCGGAGTTCTACATCCACTTGCGGCGCACCAGTTTCGTCGGCCGCTGAGTCGGCGATCAGCGTCAACACCTCGTTTAAATGGTCGTTTAGGTCGTCAGCCACTCGCATCGGTTCGAATCGGACCAAATCGGCGTATTCTGCCAACCAGCCGTGAAGGCGCACCGTTCCACCTGGCGCGCCAGGTTCGACCGTCGCCACCGTTTCGTACTTCTGCGTCTTCTCATCCCAGACCTTCGTGCAGACTGCGACTTCGTACATACAGGATTTCTGGAATGTCGACCTAGCTAGTTCGATCAACTCGTCTGGAGTCGATTGGTGGTCCGCGGGTAGATTGTGGTCACGACTTTCGTCAACTACTGCAATACCGATTGCCAAGTGTTCCGCGTCGAAGCGTCCACGCACGTGGCAGTAGTTGGGAGTCGGGTGAATCTCGATTTCGGCACTTGCCGATCGTCCCTCAGACATCAGTTCCAAATCCGACAAACAGACATAAGCCGGCAAATTGACCAGGTTGACATCTCGGATGTCGAACTTTTGTATAGGGCCGACTTCCATCGGCCACACTTTGTGCAATCCCGATTTCCCCCTTCCATCCGCGTCATCATCGGCTCCCCTAACCCGAATATGGATGTACGTGGGCGAGTACGGCAGAGGGTCATATTCGCTTAGGGGGTTGAGCAGGCACCACGTTGTCGAATCAGTATCGAAGATCGAGATGCTAAAGAAAAAGTATGCGCCACAACCCTTGTAAGTTTTGGTGTGACGATCCGTGATCGCCAGTTCGGGCCGGCTCTTCGCAAACTTCAGTCCCCTTTGCGCCAAGAATCTGGCGTCGCGACGGTTCAGGTTGTTTTCGCCGGTTAGATATACGTACAAAGGCGCAGCTTTGGCGTGGTAGAGCCCTTCGATGTCCATCACGTCCCACTTTTGCGCCTGCTCCAATATGTAGCAGTTCAACGGGTCGTCGGCTAGGACGCCACCGAAGCAGTCGCCCAGATCGGTGGCGTCTACGAAATCCGCCGGAACCGCAGGCAGCAGAAGCACGAGGAAGACGCCGAGTACGAGCGACATCAGACGTCGTGCGACGCGCAATCTTCCGATGTGGCGTTCACAGTCGTACATCTCAAAGTTCGATACAAGTGCTGAATTACATCCGCAGTTCAACGTTCATGCAAATGCCTGCCGTATTCGAAAAGCTCGATTGACCTGACTTCGAAGCCAGTCTCTTCGAGCTTGTTGCGAGGTCGACGGGACTTTGGAAATCTGATCGTTCTCAGCGTTGGTTGCCGAATTCGGATACAGTCGGTGTGCCGTCGCCGTCCCAGTCGGCTTTGAGTGCTGGGAACTGGTTCGGGGTTCCGAAATCCCAGACCTCGGAATCCCAGGTGAAGTAGATGCCGAATGGCGCGGTGGGGTATCGCAGCTCGATCGTGCCCTCGCCGCTGCCTCCGTAACTAGTGAGATGGCCACTTAGGTCAACGTCCCAGTAGCTGTCTTCGACGGATCCGCCGACGAAACCGAATCGTCCGACCAATCCGCCAAGACCTGAGTTGCCTGTTACGTTGCCGACGGAGTAACCGTTGGTAATTGCAGCACCGATTTGGTTTGATCCAATCAATCCGCCGACGCCGATCTCACCAGACACGTCCCCGGTGGAGTAGCTATTCGTCACTCTGGTACTGCCACCACTGTTGAGACCGATCAAACCTCCGACGTAGTACCTACCGTTGATGTCGCCAGAGGCATAGCTGCGTTCGACAATTGCACCTGAAGAGTTGAAACCCGTCAGACCGCCAGTCGTCATGTTTCCGGTTACAGGACCATCGGCGTATCCGCTACTCACCATGCCAGCGTTGCTGCCGACCAACCCGCCGGAGTAGACTCGTCCCACTACGATGGCGTTCGCACTTGCGTTGGTGATACTTCCGTCGCTGCTGTTGCGCCCGACCAGTCCTCCCGTACCGACGCGTCCTGTGACACGACCTTTTACGTGGCTGTCCACGATGATACCTTCGTTAGTCCCGACGAGTCCCCCGGTGTTAGCGTGACCAACGATTTCGACAGATTCGAGGATGGTATTTTCGATAGTTCCTTTCAAACGTCCGAACAGTCCGACGTCCACCTGGGAACGATCAACGTGAAGACCGTGGATCGAGAAGCCGTTTCCGTTCAGTCTCCCGGTGAATGGCGCGTCAGCCGAACCGATGGGATCCCAACCCATCCCTTCGTCCCAGAATTCGTCTATTGCGTCAACCTCACCGTCGCCATTGGTGTCGAAGGTCAAGTCTGCGGTCAACTCGTAACCGGTGCAGTAACCGACCGGACAGATCCTGTCTCGCGCCGGGTAATCGAACGCTTCGGCGAACTTTGTCGCGTCGGTAATGTTGTCAGCCGACGCGTCGCCGTTGAGGTCCCAGCGAATGGCATTAAGTTGTTCCAGACTGGCAACATCGATCAATCCATCGCCATCCACGTCGTAAGGGTTCGCCAACGGTGTCGCCGTGATGCGCGCTGTCTGGCCCTCGCCAGTAAAGTTCACCGCGCGCAGTTCTATGGTGTGTTCAGTCGCTTCTGTTAGACCGGTGATCCTGTACTCTCGGGTGTACGCGTCGCTGTTTGGCATGTCGAACCACTGCCCGAAGTCGCCGTCAGTCTTCCACCTCGTCTGCCATTTCATCACCGTCAGGTCGTCCAACCAATCCCACGACAAAGTTACGGTGAACCAATCCGAACGTGCGTCAGCGTTGAGGATAGTCGGGCGTCCAGGAGGTACACAGTCCGGGACGATGCGCGGACTTTTGTCGGGAATTAGTTCATACCAGTTGGCGAGGTTTATGTCGCTGGCAGGTAGGCAAAGTCGGGTGTAGATGACACTAAACCGCTTGAGTTTCGGCAACCTCATCAACTGCGGCGGGATCCGGCCGTAGAGGTTGTTGCGACCCATTTCCAGATAGACGAGGTTCGACAGGTTGCCCAGCTCGGGGGGAACTGGTCCGGTGAGTCTGTTCCAACCTAGTGCCAATCTATCGAGACCCCTTAGGTTGGCAAGCTCAGAGGGTATTGGACCTGTGAGCCTGTTGTCGTTGAGTTCGAGGGCCCACAGATGTGTGAGGTCGCCCAGTTCAGATGGGATCGGACCTTCTAGCTTGTTCCGTGCCAGACTGAGGAACTGGAGTTCGGAAAGTTTCCCGAGTACAGGTGGGATCTCACCCACAAGGTTGTTGTAACCGAGATCCAACTTGCCGAGTTCGGTTAGGTTGCCGAGAGACATCGGGATTTCACCGTCGAGTTCGTTGAATTGCAGGTCCAACGTGTGCAGATTCGATAGATCTCCCAGCCAATCGGGGATACCACCGGTGAATCCGTTGCTGCGGAGAACCAGCCAATAGAGATTAGGAGCGTCTCGCAACCAATCCGGGATCCGACCCGTCAGGTTGTTTGCGGCGACGTCAAGGGTTGATAGGTCGGGGATGTTGCCGATTTCAGCAGGGATTGTACCGCTCAGATCGTTGTACGACAGGTTCAAAATGGAGAGGTTGGCGAGGTTGCCAAGCTCCGCCGGGATTTCGCCGGACAGATTGTTGGCACTCAGATCCAGCACTCTCAGGTTCTGCAGATTGCCCAATTCGGGAGGGATCTCCCCGGTGAGTTCATTGAACTTCATGCGGAACTCGCCCAGTCTGGTGAGATTACCGAGTTCTGCCGGGATTCTGCCGACATTGACGTTGTAGGAGAGCAAGAGGGATTCGAGATTCGACAGATTGCCCAGTGCAGGTGGTAACGGTCCAGTTAGATTGTTTGATGCAAGGTCGAGTTCGACAAGGGCCGTCAGGTGACCGATTTCCCCCGGTAATGCGCCGGTGAGATTGTTCAGATCGCTGGGGTGGATGCCAGAAAGATCCAGCTTGGTGACGCGGCCGTTTGTGACTGTTACACCGTGCCACGTGGAATCGAGGGGTTTAGTGAAATCCCAATTCTTGGTGTACTTCCAGTTGCCGCCGCCATTAGCGTCGTAGATCGCCTTGAGGGCGACCTTGTCCGTTTCCAGCGAGTGGGGTACTGGTCTTCCTTGATCTTGGGCTTGGGCGACTGGTTCAGGCGAACGGATTCCTACGAACTGCGATCCAACAGCAACCACAACCACTAACCACGCGACGGCACTCTTCACACGGTCGATGCTTGCCTCTTCCGCCCTGTCGAATACGCTCACTAGAATTGACCTCCAAATTCACTTCGTGTCTTTGAGCAGTCTTGCAGCACAATCGTAGCGTAAGACCAACGATGGCAAACTTCATGGGTGGCATGCCAACGACCGATCCGCATCATTCGGTCCACGAGTCCGCAAGATTTCCTGAAGAATGACAGTGAGGTATAGCCGAGTTTCCGGCGGGTATGGATCAGGTGAGTTGTCATCGGTGTCTGCCCAACATCGGTTTTGAACATCTTGACGCTCATCGGCGTCGATTTGTTCCATAGCCTTCGCTAGAACTTAGAGATTTGACGTCAGGCACCGTTCGCCACTTCGGTGCGGGTCCCCAACCCATAGTGTGAGCGGCAATGCCAACGCTCGCATCAGCACCACACTCCCTGCCGGAACCTAAAGGATCATGGTCCAAACCTTAGAAACCGACCTCACCGGCGACTACGCCTTAATCATCTCCGATCCCAACCAACACCTACTCCAACTCCGGTGCCCTAGTCGTTCAAGCATCAGGTGTGCCTGGGTGCTGACTGCGAGGGTCTGGGCATGCTGGGCGGCGGTGGCGTTAGTGCGGATGTTGGCTTTCACGCCGTTGACTGGGCGTGTTTCGTAGTGTGGTAATCTTTGGGAATCGAAGTTCGATAATTCCTGTAGGAGGTATCGAGGAAATGCGTAGATGGCTGACTTCTCGATTACTGGTGATGTTTGCGGCGGTAGGGGCGATGGCGGTGATTGCTCTCGGGTGCGGAGGTGAGCAAGCGACTCCTGAGACCGTGATCCAGACGGTGATCGTCGAACAGACGGTCGAGGTGCAGGGCGACACTGTGGTTGAAACGGTGATCGTGGTTGCGACGCCGACGCCTTCGGCAGCGATGCCGGAGCCGACTGCGGCGATGGAGGAGGCGGAGGCGATTGATCTGCCACAGTCGAAGAGCGATCCTGGCACGGTGATTATGGCTGACGTCGGATCGGCCCTGGGGTCGATTACCGGCAACGGCGGCAGTCTACCCGATGCCCCGCTGAATGCGGCGCGCTGGGGCGCGGCTGAAAGCCTCTTCACGCCAGGCTCGGTTGATTGGGACATTCCGATGTTGGCGGAGTCGTGGGAACTGGCGGACGATCTGAGCACGGTCACGATCGACATCCGATCTGGCGTCGAGTTGCACGACGGTTGGGGCGAGTTGACGGCTGAGGACGTTGCGTGGGTGATCGATCGCACCAACCCGGCGATCAACCCGGAGTCGATTGCAGCGAGTGCTGCCAACCTCACCGCGCTGTTCGGCGACACGCCGATCGAGGTTCTCGACGACAACACGATACGTGGTCACTTCAACAACTTCGACGTGCGATGGGCGAGCAACTTCCTAAACCAAGAAGCATCGGGTGGCTTGACGACGCAAGCGACGTCGAAACGTGCTTTCGAAGAGAACGGGCGTGAGTGGTTGAAGGACAACTTCATCGGCACTGGCCCGTATCGCGTCGCCGACTTCAAGTCGGGCACTAGCGTTACTTTGGAGAAGGTGGATCACGACCACTGGCGCGCTGACGCAGCCGTCGACTCATTCAAGGTTCTCGCGGTTCCGGAAGAGTTCACGCGTGTCGCTCTGTTGCAGAACGGCGAAGCCGACGTGGCGTTTATCGACCCTAAGGACTTGGCACGCATGCGGCGTTCAGGTTTCTCGCAGGTCGGCGCGGGTCAGGGCATCCAAGAAGGCGTGATGTTCCCGGGCAACCTCTGGGAGACGACCAATGCGATAACGGGTGAGGCGATCGATTTCGCTGCCCATGGCGTCTTTGTGCACGACCAGATCTGGATCGGCAATCCGCACAGTCCGGACGACGCCAACAACCCGGCGGGCATTGACGACATGGAGCAGGCGCGGATGGTGAGGCACGCATTGGCGCGCTCGGTCGACCGCGATGCGATCGTGGAGCACGTTCTCGGCGGTGTCGGTCAACCGGTTCACGTTACCTACTTCAGCACGAACAACCCGAACTGGGATTCGAGTTGGGAGTTCCCGTATGACGTCGGCGAGGCGAACCGACTACTCGACGCAGCCGGATATCCGGTAGGCGACAACGGATATCGCTTCGAGATGCCGTTGTTCGTCGGCCCCGAACTCGGTGGCGGCGAAGGTCCGGCTGGCGAGATCGGCGACGCAATCGCCGGTTTCTGGGAGGATGTCGGCATCAACGTCAAGGTGCTGAAGTATGCATACGGCGTGTTCCGTCCGGGTTTGGTCAGTCGCTCAACGATCGTGCCGATGCTGACGTCTTGCGACGACGGCAAGGAGTCTTATCCGTTCGATTGGCCGAAGGGCTTGGTGCAGACGACGCTGACGCGTGGTGGTTTCAGTTGCGGTTTCGAGTCGCCTGAGATCCTCGCTTGGTACGAAGCGGTTGCGGCAGAGCCGGACCGTGAAGAGCGCATCCGCATCAACAAGGAGTATGCGGAGTACATGCATCACTGGGCACTGTTCCCGGGTTACGTAACGGTTCCGCAGGCGTACTTCGCCAACCCGAACTACATCGCTTCATGGGACATGCACCTCGGCAACAGCTACAACTCGCCGGAGAACATCGTTCTGCGGTGAGGAAAGAGTCGTGCTGCGGCGAGTCTTCATGCAGACTCGCCGCAGCGCGCGCTTCAGGTTTAACCCATCGGGTGTTTCGGCACCTTAGTTCGCCATGCGTCGTTATCTGATTAGGAAGTTGATTTTTGCGATATTGACGCTTATCGCGGCGACGGTGTTCGTGTTTGGGCTGTCGAGGATGGCCGGGGATCCGTTGCTGCTCTTTGCAAAGCCGGGAGGATACGGCATGACGGAGGAGCGGCGGCAGGACCTCAGCCGCAAGCTCGGTCTCGACCGTCCGCTGGTAATGCAGTATCTGGTGTGGTTGGGGAGAGTGCTGACCGGTGATCTGGGGCAGACTATCGTGTCGGAGACTGACGTGAGCAAGCTGATTGCGGAACGCGTCTGGCCGACGGTGCAGCTTTCGTTGTCGGCATTCGTGTTGGCACTGCTGATGGGCGTGCCACTCGGCGTAGTATCTGCAGTGAGACGGGGTACGCTGTCCGACTACGTCAGTCGGACGATTGCGTTGGTTGGGCAAGCAGCACCGATATTCTGGGTGAGCATCATGGCGATACTCTTCTTCGCCGTTACGCTTGATTGGCTTCCCGTCGGAACGTCGGGGCCGGACGATGCGTCGTTCTGGTCTTGGGAGAAGTTCCGGTATCTGATCATGCCGGCGTTCGCTTTGGGATGGGGACCGGCGGCGGCGTTGCTGAGGTTGACGAGATCCTCGATGCTGGAGGTGATGGACTCGGAGTATGTAACGCTCGCCAGAGCTAAAGGCGTGAACTTCAGGGTAGTCGTGTGGAAGCATGCCTTGAGGAATGCGGTGCTGCAACCGCTGACGACATCGGCGATCACCTTGGCTGGGTTCATCACCGGTGCCGTGGTGGTGGAGCGTATCTTCGCCTGGCCGGGTATTGGGCAGTTGATGGTCGATGCGGTTTGGAACAACGACTTCCCGACTCTTACGAGCACTGTTTTGGTGTTCACGTTGGTGTTCGTACTGATGAACTTCCTTGCGGATATCGCGTACGGTTGGTTGAACCCGGTCATCAGGTACGAATAGATGGCGGTCCTCGAATCTCCGACGCGTGAGATGGTTGCGATTCGGCGAGGGTTTTCGCCTTGGTACTTCATTCGACGTTGGCCAGTGTTGCCGTTAATCGTGCTGGCGATTTTGGTTGTGGTTGGATTGGGTGCCGACTGGGTAGCACCTAATGATCCGATTGATCAATCGTTGCCGGACCGCAACGCCGCGCCGCTATATCGGGATGGCAGCCCGTACCTTCTCGGAGGGGATCACGTCGGTCGCGACGTCTTGAGTCGGGTGATTCACGGTGCGCGCGTCTCGCTGTCGGTGATGGGCGTCGGACTGTCTGCCGGCCTCCTCATCGGCACTGGATTGGGATTGCTTGCCGGTTACGCCGGTGGGATTATCGACGAGATAATCACGCGGATTGTCGACATCTGGATGGGGTTTCCGTTTCTGCTGCTTGCATTAGTGGTGGCGATTGTATTTGGTGCCAGTTTCGGCATAATCCTCGTATTGATGGTGCTGTTGGCGTGGAGTGCGTTTGTGCGCAACGTGAGGGCCGACGTGCTGGTGCTCAAGGAGCGTGACTACGTCTCGGTTGCGCGGATCACGGGCGCATCGACTACGCGGATCCTGATTCGACATATCTTGCCGGGGACGATTGGCACGGTAACGGTGATTGCGTCGCTAAGCGTGGGAAGTCTGATACTTGCCGAAGCGACGCTCAGTTTCTTGGGAGCTGGCATCCCGTCGCCGACGCCGAGTTGGGGCAACATGGTCGCCGAAGGTCGAGATTATCTGCAGACGGCTTGGTGGACTTCCGTGTTCCCGGGCGTCGCACTCTTCCTGACGGTGATGTCGTTGAACTTCTTGGGCGACTGGCTGCGCGATCGATTGGATCCGCGACTACGACAACTCGGATAGATTCCGAAGCAACTCGTCGCGAATTTGGGTTGTGCAGCTAGAGCTGACGCAAGGTCGGGTCTAAGCGGTCTCGGAACCAGTCTCCGAGGAAATTTCCGGACATGACGACCATTGCGATGACCATGCCGGGGAAGAATGAGGTCCACCACGCGGCGTCGATGTACTGTCTCTCTTCGGAGATCATGCGTCCCCACGAAGGGTCGGGCGGCGGAATGCCGGCACCCAAGTAGCTCAGTGCTGCCTCGGTGAGGATGATGTTGCCGGTGCTGAGGGTCGCCGTGACGATGACGATGTTGACGACGCCGGGCAGGATGTGACGGATCACGATTCTGGTGTCGCTGGCACCAGCGACCTTGGCGAGCGCAACGTATTCACGATTTTTGAGTGAGAGCGTCTCGGCCCTCACCAAGCGGACAGCACCGGGCCACGAGATTAGCGCGAGCACGATGATCAAGACCTCCAGGCTTTGACCAAAGGTCAGGGCGATGACGAGGATTATCAATAGCTGTGGGAGGATGTTCCAGGCATCGACAAAACGCATGATGACGTCGTCGACGATGCCTCCAAAGTAACCGGTGATCAAACCCAGCGTGGTACCGACGAGAACGCCGGTTCCCATAGCAGCGACGACGACCAAAACGGCAACCCTTGCGCCGTCGATTACCTTGCTCAAAACGTCGCGCCCGAGAGCATCGGTGCCGAGTAAGAACTCGGTGGATCCTCCAGTCAAAAAGAAAGGCGGGTCGTGCCGATTCCTGAGGTTGATCTTTAACGGGTCGTGAGGTGCCATCCAGTCTCCGAATATGGCGACGAAGACGAGTAGGCAGAGAATGAAGGCGGGAATTACGGGGTAACGTCGCACGATGCCGAACGCTTTGGCAAGCGGTCGCAACCAAGCGACGGTACCGTTGGCGCGGTTTGTGGCCGACGGCCGTGAGACGGGTGTCGTTATCTCTTCGCTTCTACGCATACCTGATTCGCGGGTCCAAGAATGCGTAGACGATGTCGAGAGCTAATATGCCGACGACGAAAGCGGCTCCGTAGATGATTGTGAGACCTGCGAGCAACGGGAAGTCGGTAGCCCAAAGTGCATCGACTGCAAGCCTCCCGAGCCCCGGCCAGGCGAAGACGGTTTCGACCAATATGGTTCCGGTCATCAAACCGAAGAAGACGAACACCGATAGCGTCAGAGGCGGGATGATGGCGTTCCTGAATGCGTGCTTCCACTGCACCGTACTATTGACGACGCCTTTGGCGCGTGCGAACTTGATGAATTCGGAGTCGAGGATTTCGAGCATCGAAGTGCGGGTAATGCGCAGGTATGAAGCGGCAGGGTACCAAGCTAGCGCGATGGCGGGAAGTATGTAGTTCCTGATCGCCAAACCGTCGCCTTTGGTACCTGAGGGCAACCAGTGCAGATTCACGGCGAAGATGAAGATCAAGACCAGCGCGAGCCAGAAAATCGGGACTGCTTGTCCGAATAGCGCAAAGGAGCGAAACACGTAATCGAGAAATCGTCCGCGATTGGTGGCGGAGAAGACCCCGAGCGGGATGCCGACGATGCCGCCGAGAAACCAGGCGATGATCCCGAGTTGGATCGTGTTCGGTGCCTTCTCGCCAATCGCTTGGAGGACGGGTCGCTGCAAGGCTACGCTGTCGCCAAAATCGAGGGTAAGGATGTCCGCCAGCCAATAGGCGAACTGGATGGGGACCGGTTTATCGAGATGGAGACGTCGCCCCCACTCTTCCCAAACTTCGGGATCGATGCCGACCGAATCCTCGCCGATGAAGAGGAAACGCGGGTCACCTTTAATCCTCGACAACGAGAACAGGATGAGCATCGCCAGCAGAAGGGCGATGACGCCGAGGGCGATGCGACGGACGATGAAACGAGCCATGGACGTTGACGAGTCAGACTAAAACTACGACGTTCCGGTACGGTGCATGGTAACTGAGAGCCTGCCCACGGCAGACTAACCGTGGGCAGGCTCTCAGTTGTTGAGACCTACGCCGTCACTTGAGGACGATGTCCTCGAGCGGGAAGATCATGTTGACCTCGGCGGTGTGCATCGAGATTCTGCGCGGCTCCCAATCCATCTTGCCGCCGTGGTAGACGGTGTACGCCGGAGCTTCCCATACCGCCGGGTCCCAATGCCAGAACGCTTCGTGGTTGCCGAACTGTATCGCTAGCTCGTTGCGCTTCTGTTCGTCGACCTCTGAGAGCATGGCTCCGTAGATGCGCTGGTAGAAGGGGATTCCGCCGCTCCACATGATGCCGCCGGCGAACCAGGCCTGCGCCTCACGTCCTTTGGCGAAGTGTGCCGGCATACCGCCTTGCTCACCATCGAGAACGAGGTGCTTGAATGAACGGTCGACGAAAGTCGGCTGCCACGTCTGGAACGGGCCGAGATGGAACTCGACCTTGATGTTGAGCGTGTCGAGCCACATCGCCGCGATCGCTTGATGCACCTCCTGTGGTTCATTGCCGGCCCACCATCCGATGGTGAAGCCGTCAGCGTTGCCCGACTCTTCCATCAGTGCCTTCGCGCCTTCAGGATCGTAGTCGACGCACCAGCTGTCACGGTGAGTTGCGTCGTTGGCGGAGATTGCCCAGTTGCATGCGGGGGATCCGAGTCCCTCCAACAGGCCATCGACCAGTGCTTGTTTGTCGATGGCTTTCGCCATTGCGAGTCGCACCTTGCGAGGATTCTCCATCTCAGGACAGACGGGATCGGCTGGGACTTCCTCAAGCAGGTGGTCCCAATCGCAGCCGGGAGCGAAGGGGTCGCTTACCCAAGGCAACGAAGGATCGAAACCGGGGTTGTCCAATGGTTCGCCCGTCTTCGGGTTCGTCTTCTCAAGGAAGTTGGGGTTCATTCCGAGGTGCGTGATGACGGTCTGGAGCAACCGCTTGGTGCCGCCGGCATCCTCAAGTCGAGAGATGTTCGGAAGCGAGACGTGGGTGATGAGTGCTTCGCCACTCTCGAACATGGCAATGCGAGAAGCCTCTTCTGGCACCTCGAAGATGCGTGCGGTCTCGATCGATGCCGTTTGTCGGTAGTGTTCGGGCAACGCGTCGAGGACGATACGGTCGTTGTCCAACCACTCGCGGACCTCGAATGGTCCGGTGCCGACGAAGATGTCGCGCATACCTTCCTTGCCGTGCTCGTCGTAGATCGTCTTGCTGCTGATGCCGTAGGCGTCGCGAAGGTTGGTGAACAGCCAGCCCGGTGCCCGACTGTCGTAGGTCGTAATCTCGGTGACGGCTGTGTACTTGTCGACTGCTACCGTCTCGCCGTAGCAGCACGACATGTCGCCAGCGACGTCGTGGACGGAATCGGGGTTGGTGTTCGAGTTGACCGTGTTGGTGCTCCACGCCACGTCTTCTGCAGTCACCTCGCCCCATCCCTTGTGGAACTGGATGCCGGGGCGGATGTGCCAAGTGAACTGAGTGATCTCAGGATCGAGTTCCCACGAATCGGCGACGCCGGGGATTACGGCACCTTCAGCTGACCATTGGAGAAGCGTGTCCCAAGCACTGTAGAAGTACTGCTCGTTTGCACAGGTGGGTACGCAGAGCTCGGGAGTCCCGATGGGGGATCCGACGGTGGCGAGTGCGGCGACCAATGTACCGGATTGCTCGGTAGGAGCCATCATGGCGGAAGCCGGCGTTGCGGTGGCGACGACCTGCACTTCTTCTTTCACGACCACCGTTCGCTCGACCGGCACTTCAACTTCGACGATGACGGTTTCCTTGACGACGCGCGTCACCTCGACGGTCTCGGTTCCGCACGCTAACGCAAGTGCGGAGAGCGACAGGCAGAAGGCGATCAAGGCGGTCGTCGCCGCTCCAGTTTTCATCAAATGCTTTCGGATTTTCATTGGCTACACTCCCGCGTGCATCAATCCTTGGAGTAACGTCCGCATTGCTGAGTAGAAGCGAAGGCTTCGCATTCTGACGGCTTAGGCAGAGCGTTGTGTGTTTGTAGATTACACGGAATCCAGTGAAGTGCACGCCCCGTTTTGACGATTTCGTGAACATCGGAAGGAAGCATGATAGGAATACCCTTTCGACTCCGATATTGCTGAATGTCCTTCGCCCACATGAGGCACGCATGAAGACCTCGATGCTGCCACTTCTTGGATCGGGCAACTGGTATACGCTAGTTTCAACGCTTAGCGAGGCGTGAACACAAGGGAGTAGCCAACGCGATGTCAAGGCTTCGATTCGGTGCGTTTCTCGCACCACATCATCCGATCAGAGAGAACCCGGTCCTCCAGTTCCAAAGCGACCTCGAACTGGTTCAGTTAATGGACAGTTTGGGGTACGACGAGTTCTGGTGTGGCGAGCATCACTCGACCGGTTGGGAGATGATCAGCTCACCGGAGATGTTCCTCGCGGCGGCGGCGGAGCGCACTCACAACATCATGCTCGGAACCGGCGTCATCTCGCTCCCGTATCACCACCCGTTCATGGTCGCCCAACGCATGGTGCAACTCGATTACCAGTCGCGTGGGCGTGCGATCTTTGGTTCCGGGCCGGGCGCACTCCCGTCAGACGCGCACACGTTAGGGCTGGACCCGATGCTGTTGCGCGACCGACAGGATGAAGCGATGGGTGTAATTCGTCGGCTCTTCGAGGGCGAACGAGTCACCTATGAGTGCGACTGGTTCAAGATGCGCGACGCACGGTTGCAGTTGCGGCCGCTCCAAGAGGACATGGAGTTCACCGTCGCCTCCACCGTCAGCCCGTCGGGTATGACGTTGGCGGGTAAACATCGGGCCGGAGTACTGTCGATCGGTTCGTTGACGACAGCCGGAATGCGATCACTGCCGTTGCAATGGAGCTTCGCGGAGGAATCTGCGGCGAAACACGGCAACGTGGTCGATCGTTCGAGTTTGCGGTTGGTGATGAGTTGGCACGTCGCTGAGACGCGTGCCGAGGCGCGCGAGCAAGCCAAGGAAGGTTTGCTCAAACACAACAATCTCTACACTGTCAAGACCTTGGCTGGCGGAGACGGCCCCATCTACGAGGACGCCGACGCGGCGGTGGATGCTGTCGCTTCAGCGGAAGAGAGCTCGACGGTGATCGGCACGCCTGATGATCTGGTGGCCAAGATCAAGGAACTGCAGACGATATCGGGCGGTTTCGGATGTGTTGTCGGCTTCGTGCACGACTGGGCGAACCGCGAGAATACGCGACGCAGCTGGGACATGGTTGCGCGATACGTCGTACCCGAGCTGAATGGCATGCTCGACGACTACAGCGAGTCGTATCGATGGGTGAATGATGCTCGAAGTACCTGGGATCGGGCTCGTGAAGCGGTCCAGAAGAAGATCGCGACGAATGCCCGTGCGGCTGAGGTGATGGAGACTGAAGGCATCGAAGGCGAGAAGCGATCCGCGTGAGGCACCGTCGTGCCGAACGTTTCCGAAATCGGTCGTCGATTTGCTGCATGAGTAAACAGGAGCGCAAAAATGAAGATCACGCAGATTGAGACGGTGAGAGTCGCTGCCCAACCGCAAGTGATTTGGGTGCAGGTTCATACTGACGAAGGGATAGTCGGTCTCGGCGAGACGTACTATGCGCCGACGGTTGTTGAGTCTGCGATCCACGACTGGTTCGGGCCGCTGTTGATCGGCCGCGACCCATTCGCGATCGAGCGTCATTGGGAGGCGATGTTCCGTCTCTCCGATCACGCCGGGTATGGGGGCGCAGAGATGCGAGCGATTTCGGCACTGGATATTGCACTCTGGGACATCAAGGGTCAGTCGCTAGGCGTGCCCATCTATGAACTTCTAGGCGGAGCCGTTCGATCGAAGATTCGCGTCTACGCTACAGCGATGCCGACGGAAGGTGCGGGTGAGGCGGCGAAGGCACTGCTCGACGATGGCATCACCGCGATGAAAGGCGGCCCGACGATCGGACTGGCGATTGCGTCGGATGGCAACTCGCTCTCGCCCAATGAACTCGACGCCGCACTGAAGCCGATCCGTGAGATTCGAGATGCCGTGGGCATGGAGATGGAGATTGCCAACGACGGACACGGCAAGTGGAGCCTGCCCGTGGCGATTCGTATTGCGCAGGCGATGGAGCCTTACGAGATGATGTGGCAGGAGGACTTGATGCCGTTGCTCAACCCGGAGGCGTTGGCGAGGTTGCAGGCAGCGACGAAGACGCCGGTATGCATTTCGGAACGTCTGCTCTCGCGTTGGCAGCTCCGGCAGTACATCGAGAACGGATCGGCGCGCATCGTGATGCCGGACCTGATCTGGACCGGTGGCATCTCGGAAACCCACAAGATCGCGGTTCTGGCATCTGCACATCAAGTTCCGTTTGCGCCGCACGACGCGACCGGTCCGGTGAACATCTTCGCTTGTTCGCACATCTGCATCAGCTCAGCCAACGCCATGATTCAAGAGCACGTCCCCAGCTTCTACAAAGGTTGGTACAACGAGTTTGTAGACCCCAACCTCGACATTCGCGACGGCTATCTGCATGCGCCGCAACGTCCGGGCGTCGGCACGCGTTTGAAGTCAAGCGTGCGTGATCGCACGGACGTCACGATACGCGTGAGCGATGGACCAAGAACCAGCCCGATCGACGCCTGGGGTCCGCACTTTGCCAGGTCGGAGCGAACTCAAGCGTTGGTGGACGAGTTGGAACGAGAACGCGGTTGGGAGTAGGCCGCAGTCGCTAGGCGGAAGGTCCGTTTCGCACGCCGCCCGTTTTGGCGATGGTCCGCCGAATTGACGTAAGCGACTCTCAGTTAGCCAATACGCCGACGCGTTCATACTCGCGCTCGACGACTGGCCGGGCATCGACGTCCATCCAGTCTTCGAGGATCTCGGTGTAGAGACTTCGGAAGTCGAGATTGAACTCGAGGTCGCCTTCGACTAGCTTGTTCGCCTCGAGCGACGGATACTCGCCGTACTGTCCGCCATTGACGTTGTCGCCGATGAGAAAAGCGACGCCACCGGAGCCGTGGTCGGTACCGTTGCCGTTGTCCTTCACCCGACGTCCGAACTCGGAGAAGACGAGGATGACGACGTCCTCGCTCTCGCCATGTTCCTTCATGTCGGAGTAGAAGTCGTAGATGCCGCCGCTGACTTCGTCGAGCAGTTGTTCCTGCATGACGATGCCATTGGTGTGGGCGTCGAAGCTGCCGTGTTGTGTATAACAGATACGCGTACCGATATCCGCTTGCAGCACCTGTGCCGCGCCCTTCAAGCTCTTGGCGATCCAGTTCGAAGCATACTCGACGTTCGACGGATATTTTTCCGTCACCGTACCGAGGATGTCGGATCCCTTCAAGGCGTCGAGACCGGTCTGTCCAAGGTAGTCCATCACGGGACCGCTGCCGAGGGCGCAGGTGTAGATGTTGCGGAACGCCTCGAGTGCCAACTGCCGTTGCTGTTCAGCTTCGACGTGGTTCAGCAAACCGTAGGTTTCGAGATCGACCACTGACGCTACTGGTGCACCTTTGGCGACGAGTGCACGCGGTAGTCCGGCACCGAAGTTGACTGCCGCAACCGGGTTGTCGCCTTGTGGGAACATCTGGTTTATCGCATTGCCCAACCAGCCCTCGTCGGCGACCTTGGTCGGCTCCGCGGTGTGCCAGATGTCCATCGAGCGGAAGTGCGACCGGTTCGGCTCGGGATATCCGACGCCGTGGACGACCGCCACCTTGCCCTGATCGTAGAGTTCTTTGATCGGACGCATGCCCGGGTTCAATCCGAAGTTGTCGTCCAAGGGCAGCATCCGATCTTCGGATATCCGAACGTTGGGTCGATTGTCTGCGTAGAGCGGATCGTTGAACGGCACGACGCAGTTGAGGTAGTCGTTGCCGCCCGAGAGTTGGACGACTACCAGTTTGCGCTCTTTGCGAGTTGACATATGCGGTTACTCCCGTCGAATAAGCACTAGTTGCGATGGTGATCTATCTGCCGTTGGATGAAAAGACTTGGAATCGATGCCGACAGGTCTCCAAGACGTATGACCGATCCTCGCTGTCGATAGCGATACTTACCGGGTCCCAGAAGTAGGGTTCGATGCGCGCCGATTCTTCGTTGATGTCTTCGACGTCGACCTCGAAGTAGGGTTCGAAGATGTCTCGCGCTCGCTTCTCATCCTGTTGCGCGTCGAAGTACTCGACCGACCACTGCGACAGTGTCGCCTGTCCCCTCTCCTTGTTGAGGAATTTGCCGTCTTTGTCGAGGACCTGCACGCGTTGGTTGCCCCAGTCGGCGACGTAGATGTTGCTGTGCGAATCGACCGCCACGCCCGACGGACGGTTGAACTTGCCGTCTGCGTTGCCTGACCCGCCGTATTCGGCGATGAAGTCGCCGTCTGCTGAGAATCGCTGGATGCGGTCGTTGCGCCAATCGGCGACACAGATCGTGCCATCGTGGTCGCGAGCGATACCCCACGGCAGATTGAATTGACCCGGGGCGTCGCCATATGTGCCCCATTGATCCAGAAACTCGCCATCTTTGGTGTAGTTCTGCACTCGATGGTTCTTGTGGTCGACCAACAATAGGTTGTCTTCACCGTCGAAGGTCAGACCAGACGGGGCGTCGAACTGTCCCACACCGTCGCCGTGTTCGCCCCAAGTCGACTTCACTTCGTTATCAGCATCGAAAACCGTGATCCGCTGCAATGCGTCGTCCGCGAGGTAGAGATTGTTGTCCGAGTCGAGGGCGAGTGCGGTGGGGCCAATCATCTGCCCGGTGTCTCGGCCGCATGAACCGATTTGACCGAAGTAGCCGTGATCGAGATCGACCATCTGGATGCCGACGATTTGCAGAGCGACCGTATTGCTTCTCGAAGCGACGAAAATCCGTCCGTCGTCTCTGATTGTGATCGCGGTTGGCAGGTGGAAGCCGCGGCCGCCCTGATCGGCGTTGAAGCCGATGGTGTCGACGTATTCGAGTTTGAAACCTACGGTCTGCGTGCTCACGTCAGGGCTTCTCCGACTAGGCCATCTGGTATTCGGGGGTCGTAACCACTAGTTGCAGCACCGAGAGAATCGTCTGCTCGGCATGCGACGAAGCGAGTTCCGAGTTGAAGTTGATGTCTCCAAATGTTGCCGCGTACTCG
This sequence comes from Dehalococcoidia bacterium, assembly GCA_965221625.1. Taxonomy (GTDB): domain Bacteria; phylum Chloroflexota; class Dehalococcoidia; order Lucifugimonadales; family Lucifugimonadaceae; genus Bin127. The sequence goes on along the minus strand of OZ244903.1, from coordinate 1,071,161 downwards.
ATGAGTCCGTGACGGGTCAGCTCTGGAGTCTCCAGCGGCCCGAGGATGTCGATGCAGGTGTCGACCAGTTGCTCAGGCGACATTTTGGCACCGTCGGCACGGTTTTTGATGCGGTCGATTATCGATCTGAGACCGGGTTTGTCGGGGTCGTTCAGAATCTCCGCAGCGAAGTTGACGCGCTGCACGTATGCACCGGTGTTGATCCACTCGACTCCGCCTTGCCAACCTTCGACGCTCGGCGGGTTGAGCAACGACTGCCCCATATTTGCGCAGGTAGCCGCCGCGCTGTAGGCGTCCATCGACGGTATCTTTAGATCGCCAGCCAACCGCAGAATCCCGACGACCATCTCAGCGGGACTCTTGATGCGAGCGTAGCGCGCTTCTTCAGCCTTGAAGAAGTGAGACGTGAAAAGCGTCTCGAGCATTGCGCTGATGCTGTAATCGTTGTCGTAGTAGGCGTCGACAAGTGCGTCGATGGCTGCGGGATCCTTCGGCTGTGTGTGCGGCCACTGCGGCACCGGTGCCTCGTCGGCGACGAAGTAGTGATAGAGGTGACGGGCGATGAACCTCGGAGTCGCCTCGTGTTTGCAGATGATGTCGACTGCGTCTTCGCCGTTCCAGTCGCCAGTCTCGCCGAGGAGAGTCTTCGGCTCGTGATCGTGGTCATCGTCGTCGTAGAGGAACTGCCACGAGATGTATCCGTACGGACGCGCCGTATTGTTGCGCATCTTGATCGTCATGTAGTCGGGATTTACGACCGTCCAACCGGTGAATGCGCGTGCGCACTCCTTGATGTCGTCCTCGGAGTAGTTGCCGACGCCCATGGCGAACAGCTCGAGGATCTCTCGTCCGTAGTTCTCGTTGATCGAAGTCTTGTGATTGTCCTGATTGTCGAGCCACATCAACATCGCCGGGTCGCGTGACAGTTGGAGCAGGAGTTCTCGGAAGCTGCCCATGCCGTACTTTCGGAACATGTCCACCTGATTGAGGACGACACGACCTTGAATCAGCTTGGTTGCGCCGGTGGCGAAGACGCGGTGCCAGAACAGGCACATCTTCTCGCGCAGCGGCGATTGCGTGGCGAAGAGTTGGTAGATCCAATGCGCCGCGGCGGCAGGTTGATTGCGCAGGTCTGATTGGTCGATGTGGTAGCGGCGAATCAGGTCGTAAGGGATGTCGTCCGGCGGACCGGGGTTGAGCAACTTGTGGAGCGTAGCATCGTATCCTGCGTCAACGGCGTGATCGAGTTCGTCGGGCGTTGCCCCAAACCCGGCACGTCGCAAGAGATGCGATATGAGCGCAGTATCGGTCATTGCTTGCGTAATCGTCATCGTGTCGAGCACTCCCGAGATTGGATGGTGCATCCCAAGACTTTGGGGATAGTGTAACGGTTTTGGGGAGTGATTGAGCGAGGATGAACTCTTCTCAAGGTTCGGGAATCTCACTCAACGACGCGGAGTTTGTGGCGAGTTGGATCAAATTGTGGTTGTGTAAAGTCGCATCAAACTACGAATTCGGTGCATCGCGGTGTCTGATCATCGCGTAACACGCACTCGAGGAACGTGTGGTATAATGCAGTCAGCGTAGTCCCGCAGACTGATCGCGAGCGGTTGGACTGAGCGTTCATCCCGACGATCGCACACTGGCATGTTCAGAGACTACAAGACAGACGTACCCCCCCCCATTTTTGGTTCGGATTGCCGCTGTTGGGGTGCTGTCGTTCGTCGTCGCGGTAGCGTTCGCAATCGTAATCAGGGACGCACCTGACAGTCGTCAGTTCGTGCGAGCGCAGGACTTGGATTCTGCGGTAGTTTCGCCGTCGCCAACGGCGGTGGATGGAGCGGAGGTTTCTCCTACCGCTGATGCGATCATCACCGCGTGTGAGATCGGCACAAATGTGTGTTGGGAGCAGGCGATCATCAACGTCTCCGGCACCAGCATAAACGTCGCCGCCGGCAGTTCTTACAGATTTCGAGTAACCGCAGTCGATCTACTCTCGAGCAAGTCTTACGATTTGCGAGTTAGGCGCAGCGTCTCCAACACTCGCGAGTTTGGTTTCAACGCCAGTTGCACCGCCAACTCTGTGAAGAAGAATGTGCCGTCGGGCAGCCTATCTCATTCGACGAATTTCACGGTATACGGGTGTACAGGTGGCGGCGGCGGTCGGATTATCGCAGAGGTCTTGGAGGACGGCACCAGCAACACCGTCGGTGAGGAAGACCAGATCCGACTTAACGTGACTGGACCTACGCCGGTGCCGACCAATACGCCGATCCCAACCAGCGCGCCGACGTCGGTGCCAGTGCCCAATCCGCCAACTGGTGTTGGCATCTCTCGGCATAGTTCGGTGCAGAACCGCATCCTAGTGAACCACGACCGCAACCGTTGGCCACATCGCTATGTCGTCGAGCTCCGCAGATCGGCCTTGCGAAATGGTGACTACGGCAATCCAGTCAGCAGGAACGTATCACTTACGCCGGTTTCGTTCTCGGGACTGACGCTCAACTGGTGGTACAGAGCCCGGGTTAAAGCGTGCAACGACGTTTGGCGTACGCAATGCGGAAGCTGGAGTCCCTACAGCAACAGATTGCAACTATTGGCTTTCACACCGACACCGACGCCGATACCGACCAACACTCCAACTCCAATACCAACCGACACACCGACGCCGACCAACACTCCGATACCGCCTTCACCTACACCACCACCATCACCCACACCGGTACCGCCGCCGCCACCGCCGCATAGTCTAAGCATCTCGCTCTTTGGCGAAGATGACCTGAAGGTCGACTACACGCGGAGCAACTGGGATCACAGTAATGACCATAGTTACCGATTCCAGTTGCGACAATCCAATAATGGCACTGGTAACGGCTCAAGCTATGATGAGCTCACCGACACCTCATCACCCGTCAGGTTCTACGACGTAGACACGGGATTCTGGTACAAGGCGAGGGGACGTCGTTGTCACAACTCGGATTGTGGAGACTGGTCGGGATACACGAGTTGGATCTACGTCCCAGAACCAACGCCCACACCGACTCCGATACCACCGTCGCCGACGCCGGTTCCTCTACCGGATCCCCCTTCAGGATTGAGCATCAATCGACACGCATCAATTGCCGACAAGATAGAGGTGCAATACACACGCGTCGGTCCGCCTCACTTCTACCGTTTCGAATTGCATCGATCGTCGACTCGCGACGGCGACTACGCCGAGCATCGCGAGACCGATTTGACCGAAAGCGACCCGCCGGCAGAGTTCGACTCTTTGGACTTCGGCTACTGGTACAAGGCGAGAGGAAGAACGTGCAGCAACTACGGACGCACAGAATGCGGGGATTGGAGCCAGTTTACTGACCCAATTGAGTTGCCGCTGCCATCACTGAAGGTAAGCGACGTAATACCCGGTACGACTAGTGCATTTGTGAAGTTGGAGTGGGACCCAGAACCGCCTAGCTCGATCTCGAAACTGACGCTCGAGTGGGATCAAACCTCGGGGACGCTGTGCAGTGCACCATTGCAGTCTTGCCCGGGGTCCGCAGAGCTCAACGTCTCCGATGGCACTACCCACGTCGTCAAAGTGAAGAAGGGCGGCGGACCAGCATTCGTAACCGACTCTGACTACGTCTTCCGCGCCACCGCCACGGCTACCTTTTCGGGAAACGTTCACTCCGTTGAAGGGGAATACACCGGAACCATCAGGACCTACGCGGTGCCTGAACCAAGGATCACTCAAATTGATGGGGGTGATCCAAGTCTACCGGTGAACTTGAGCGAGTTCAGTGGTTTCGTACTCTGGGGAGCGAGCGTGGATCTGGGCGTGATCGTCCCGACAGACACGTATAAGTTTGCCGTGTCTGCACCGCCAGAGACCGGATGGGAAGCTAGGTCAGTCCACGATAGGAATACGTGCGGCTGGAAGAACCCATCGACGACCATTACACCTTGGAAGAAACCAACAGAGGAGTTCTATCTTGTACGTTGCGCGGTTGGGGATGGTGACGCCGCCATTGGCGTTGTCGCCAGAGCCAGCTACGGCGGAACGGATTACGACCTCGGCACATTCGCTTCCATTGAAGTCCCGCAAGCGCGTCATCAAGCCGACAACACGGTCAAATACGTTTTGGGAACGTTGCCCAACACTGTTACACCCACACCGATCGCAAGTTCGACACCGTCGCCAACACCTGTGACGGGAACTCCTTCCGCAAACCCCATCGCGACGCCGACCGTCGTCCCGACGCCTGACTTCGCGGCGGTGATACGCAGGGCGTCCGCCGAATGGAACTCAAAGTCCGCAGGTATAGCGATTTGCGAGGACAGCAACTGTGGAACAGCCAATACGGACGGTAAGGCTGTCACGGTATTCGTCGTAACCCCAATAGCTAGGCCTAAAGGCCCCTTGAAAAATCCCGAGTCCACGTTTCCTTGCCGCGCCGGCCAAATCGCTTGCATCCGTGGTTTGGATCCCGATGAGCATCTCAACGACCTCAGCATGCAATTCGTCCATCCCGCAACCATTTATTCCAGGATTGCAGGTACGAATATATACAGCATCTTGAAACTCCATTGGACGGATGACCTGAAACTTGCGGATGATGATGACGATTACCGTTATTTGGAGCACACAGTATTGCACGAATTCGGGCATACATTTGGACTAGGTCATAGCTTCTACAAACCCGACATTATGTTTCGCAGGAATGAAGGACGCAACGAATTAACTGCCGACGACATCAATGCTGCCAAAGCGATATACGAAAACCACGAATCACATCCATGAAGATTTCACCCGACAGTACCAGAACGGAAGCCGGGGACAGTTCCCGGTGTTTCTTCAGAAACCCACGTCGTTTGGCTTACGCGATGATGCTTGTCTTGTCGGTTGCCTTGACTTCGTGTTCACAGCCCACCGAGAGTGCCAGCATCGGCACTTCCATTGAAGGTTCCGCTGAACACGTAATAGTCGGCGAAGCGAGTCTCGAAGAACGAGTGTATTACGCCGACGTAATCGTGCGCGGCAAACTCAAAAGCACGAGCACGTCTACCGAACCAGGTTACCGATCCACCGACACCGATAAACGCTATCAAGGACTGGTCCATTTCGTCTTCGATGTTCACGAATACATCAGGGGCACCGGCGGTCCAGAGTTGTCCGTGGTAGCCACGGTCAACCTCAGATCTGACGTCATTCGAGAAATAATCGAATTTAGTGCCAAAGGCGAGTTCATTGACCTGCATGGAGGAGACTGGCGCAATCCCTACACCACTGAGGCTCTCGCTCTGGAGGCAGCTAAAGAGTGGGAACAAGCTCGCGACCGCAGGTGGGACGACCGCGAGGCGTTGATCTTGGCGCGCGAAGTCGACGCCACCTCGGACGATTCGAAGCGATACTCGCTCGGCCAGATATTTTCGTATTCGATCGGAGGCATAAACACAGTTTGGCTTCCTTTGGCGGAGGATCCAGACGCTATCGAGTCAGTTCCGCAGAATGGTACCGACAAAGGAGACGAAGCGCGTTTCCTTTTGAAAGTCCCGGAGTCTTCAAGCGCGACCGGTGCGAGCGGATCGGCCGACGTTGTCCTAGAAACGATCACGATTCCGGAACTCAAGGCGGTGATGGCGCGCCTCGAGCAGTGGCGCAAGGACGGCGAAGGCGTTGAAGGCCACGAATACTGCATCCACTCTAGCTTCATTGATAAACGTCGCGTCAATGAAGCGAAAGAACGCGGCGAGACCACGTACGTCCGCTCAGATCGTTCGATGGAGTCTGGGACTCCGGCTGGTACAGCGTTAATTGCGACCCATACCTTGGACGGTAATGTTTGGCTAGAAGGGACGGGCGCGGAAGTGTTTGAGGTGGCACCGTACAGCAATGGGGTGATTCGAACCCAACGACCGCTTCATGGAGGCGTTTTCAGGTACTTCTGGAACCGTCAAGGCAGTACATACATTCCCTGCGGATACTTGCCGGACAACGCCCAAAACACGATCGAGCACTTCGTCACCGTAACCGCGCCCGAAGGCGTGATCCACGAGGCGTTCTTTGATCCTGTGGCGATTGGGGATGCTGTTGGGGCGGATGCGACGAATGGTCAGTTGAAGCCGGTTGAGTTTGATGTCGAAGGAGGTGGGACGAGGTCGATTTCGAGCATCGAGTGGGAGGATGGCGAGGTGACGATGGTGCTTTCGTCGTCGGCACCGTCGGACGGATACGATCTCGACTTCATCGGTCTGGACGGCAATGTTACGTTGAGTCTTCTCGGTGCAGAAGCCACGGTATCGGGTGGCACGATCACTTGGGACGTCGCAACCCAACCTTGGAACGACGGCGATCTGCTGATGCTCCGCATGCGCGCCGCAGCGCCACCGGTGCCGACACCAACTCCCGATCCGTCAGTCCCTACGCCTACGCCGACACCGATACCAACCGATACTCCAACTCCGGTGCCGACAAACACGCCGACACCAGTCCCTGCCGATACACCAACTCCGGTGCCAACGGATACGCCTACTCCTGTGCCTACGGATACCCCTACACCAATACCAACCGATACACCAACTCCGGTGCCAACGAACACGCCGACGCCAGTCCCAACCGATACTCCAACTCCTGTGCCGACGGATACGCCGACACCAGTTCCTGCCGATACGCCAACGCCTGCACCGTTGGTACCCACATACGAATGCGACATCGTCGATGTCGGGACCCCAACGGCATACGCGTCATACAACGGCACTGTCGAAGTAGGTGACTGCTACGACGGGGCGTTCTTCGATTTCTACTCCTTCACGCTCGACGACGAAGACGAGATCCAGATCGATCTCGAATCCGATGACTTCGACCCATTTCTGCGCATCTTGTCTGGAAGGTCGAAGACAGGCGAGATACTCGAAGAGCACGACGACGTCGACTACCACGGCGGCAACACCAACGCACGGATCACGACCACACTACCCGCCGGAGACTACACCATCCTCGTCCTCACCGTAAACCTCAACACGACAGGCAACTACACCTTAACCATCTCCGACCCCAACCAACCTACCCCCACACCAACGCCAGCACCGACGGCATTGCCGTAGGCGATCTAGAGTTGGCCAACTCATCCTTGGAGTTGGTTCCCCACGCTGACTGCGTCAGCTAACGCGGTAGCATCTGTTCGGTGGTAGAGTCGGTTGATTCTTTCGCGCCACTAGGCGGTGGAACACGAAACGTCGGGCTAGTTCAGCGTGGGCACCATCGCCGTAAGCAGTGGCGAACCCGATGCCGGGGATGGTGAGGGAACAGGAACCGCGCCATCGTCGTCTTAACTCTAGGAACCAGACCGCCGTGCATAATCCAGATTATGCGGCGTCACTAGGCACAGCGAATCGAATGAGGATGTGACGTCCTCACGGCGAGTCTAATTGGGTTAACTGTGGACGACATCAATGCTGCCAAAGCGATAGGCGATGAAACGTCAAGATGCGCAAATTTAGTTTTCACAATACGGTACTTTGCGTATTTTTGCTTGCGGTATCCTTGGTCTCGGTAGGTTGTACTCAAGACGAATCTGAATTCGTTTCACCAATCGTCGAGGGCGACTCGGTAGAACTGCCTTCGGTCAGCGAGTTGGGATTAAACGAACGCGTTTTCAGTGCTGATGTCATCTTCAGGGCGAAGTTGAAGAGTACTTCTTCGACCGCTGAGCTAGTTGTGGCGAGTGATGGTGGGCAAAACCTATATCGAGGTCTCGTGCACTTCACATTCGACGTGTCGGAGTATCTCAAAGGATCTGGCGGGACAGAGATAACGGCGTTTGCCACTGTGGATCTCAGATCCGACGTCATCGAGCAGCTTATCCAGATTAGTGCAGATGACGGGTACATCGATTGGGTCAGCATTGACTTCTCGAATCCCTACCACTCAATGGAATCGGCCTTGGAGGCGGCGCAAAAATGGGAGAACGACCGCGATCGTAGTTGGGACGATCGCGAGGCGATCGTCATGGCATACAAGATCGTAGGAGAATCCGGTGTTTCTGAGCGTTACCAACTAGGCCGGATGTTCGCGTACGACATCAAGAGCAAAAATAAGGTGTGGTTACCGATCACTACTCCTGCGCCAACGCAGGAAATCAGCACTAATGACGCGTCTTCCACGACGGAGGGATCGAGGTATTTCCTGGAAGCTCCTCATTCAGGAGCTTCGACGTCAACGGAGATCGAGACGATTTCAGTCGATGAAATGAAGTCGCTGATTCGCAAATTGGATCAGTGGCTAGCTGAAGGCGAAGGCGACTGGGCATACGAGCAGTGCATCGAGGAAACCTTTCACGATGAACGTCGAGTAAACGAGGCGAGAGAACGCGGCGAGAGTACCTACGTCCGTCTGGATTACTCATTGGATTCAGGTTCTCCGGTTTGGACCACAGTGCAAGCAACACATCCTCTCCAAGCGAACATCTGGCTTGACGGTTCCGACAAAGACTTCTTCGAAATCGCACCTCACAGTAACGGTGTGACTCGCACGAAGCGTCCCTTGCCCCAGGACATATACGAGTTTTTCTGGAACTATCAAGACCATAAGTTCGTTCCTTGCGACTATATCCCCGATATTGCTAGAAACACAGTTGAATTCTTCGTGTCCGTAACCGCACCCGAAGGTATCGTCCACGAGGCGTTCTTTGATCCGGTGGCGATTGGGGATGCTGTGGGGGCGGATGCGACGAATGGTCAGTTGAAGCCGGTTGAGTTTGATGTCGAAGGTGGTGGTACGAGGTCGATTTCGAGCATCGAGTGGGAGGATGGCGAAGTGACGATGGTGCTGTCGCCTTCGGCACCGTCGGACGGATACGATCTCGACTTCATTGGGTTGGACGGCAATGTTACGTTGAGTCTTCTGGGCGCAGAAGCCACGGTATCGGGTGGCACGATCACATGGGACGTCGCAACGCAACCTTGGAACGACGGCGACCTGCTGATGCTCCGCATGCGGACTGCCGCGCGAGCGCAACCTCCTACACCATCCACCGCACCAATACCCTCTCATCCGCCGCTACTTGCAACGCCTCCATCCCCTGAACCAACACTCTCGCCACAACGTGATGTGGTTCCTCCGCAAACTGCAACACCTACCGCAACCATGCCGACGGCCGCACCACCTACACCACCACTAACAGCATCACTCACGAACACCCCCGAACCGCTACTGGCACCAACCGTAACTCCGATGCCACCTCAGGCAGTAGCGGTTAGTGGGCAAGGAACATCGGAACACTCTTCATTTGAATCAGCTCCGACGACGCTTGATGAGGTCATCAATCGCGCCGATATCATCGCACGTGTCCAACTTAAGTCGTCCAAAGGTGATGTCAGTGTCGGGATCCGGCGCAACTTTCCGATGTTCGTGTTCCAGTTCGAGGTACTCGAATACCTCAAAGGCGGCGGCGGTGACGAGCTAGTCGTTAGGTCCTATCTGCCGATTGAGGTTTACAGCCGCCGGGTCAACGAAGCCGAAGCAATTGCGGTCGCGGAGGCCCAACTCGCTCTGCGCAACGCGAGTTGGGATGATCGCGAGGCTATCGTGCTGGTCAGATACGTACACGAGCTGCAAGACCCCAGCGTGGACGGCGAGACGACATTTTCTGATCGCGAAAACTGGAACGAAACTGACAAATTCGCGATTACCAGCAAGCACAACCGCGCTTGGCTTCCGATCGCCGTTGCACCCGAGACATCACATGACGCAGTTGGCACCAACGTCGAACGTCGCTATCTGACTGAAGCACCTGCCGACACTTCAAGCGATAGCTCAGCGAGTTCAAGTCAGTCCACGATTAAGACCATCACGCTTTCCAAAATGCGAGAATTGATCCGAGCCAATGATGAACTCCTCGAAGCTGGTAGCAACATACCCGGATACGCAGATTGTGTTGAGTCGAAACTGTACTTCGAAGCAGAATTCGAAGCCGACCCCAATTGGTGGAACCCCTTCACCGAAAACTACACCATGGCCTCAGGACTGGCCGCAGGGCAGCGAATCGGTAGCCATGCACGCCATAGCCAAGACGATTACTACGGCAAATGGTGGATCGTGGAACCCAATTCGGATCTTTTCGTGAGCCAGTTATTGGATGACGAAGATGGTGACCCGAGCACAGGATATTTTTGGGAGGAAGTCACTACTCGGCCCATATCCGATGGCCTTTACAAAGTTGCGCGCAAGAGTCAATCACCTCGTTGGATCCCCTGCGACTATAATCCCGCCTTGGATAGAGAGCACTTCGTAACCACCATACTGAATATCACCGTCACCGCACCCGATGGCGTCCTGCACGAGGCTTTCTTTGATCCGGTGGCGATTGGGGATGCTGTGGGGGCGGATGCGACGAATGGTCAGTTGAAGCCGGTTGAGTTTGATGTCGAGGGAGGTGGTACGAGGTCGATTTCGAGCATCGAGTGGGAGGAAGGCGAGGTGACGATGCTGCTTTCGCCGTCGGCACCTTCGGACGGGTACGATCTCGACTTCATCGGCCTTGACGGTAATGTGACGCTCAGTCTTCTCGGTGCAGAAGCCACGGTATCGGGTGGCACGATCACTTGGGACGTCGCAACCCAACCGTGGAACGACGGTGATCTGCTGATGCTCCGTATGCGCGCCGCCGCTCCACCGGTACCGACGCCAACTCCCGATCCAACCAACATGCCGACTCCAACGCCGGTGCCGATGGGATCGCCGTAGACGATCCTGGATTGGCCAACTCGTCCGTTTGGGTGAGTTCCGGCGCGGAACTCGTTTTAGGAAACGGTCGATCCGATGAGTGTCGGGTGATTCAGTGCGGACTATTTCGCGCCAATCATTGGTGAGTTCCCGTCCGGATGTGAAGATGTAACGGTACACGCTCCGTCGTCGTCGTCCCGTTGGGGGACAATGAATACGTGCGCCAAGTTTTTCGAAATCAACACCCTGGACGCCCTCATTAGGTACAGAAAGGAGTTTCGCAAATGAGGGAGTATGGTTCGGTATTGCGACGATGGCGTCGTTGGTTGGTGATGGGCTTCTTGGTGTTTGCCATCGGCATGACTTGTGTCAGTGGGCTAGCCTTCGATCTCGGTACCGGTTTAATCTCACGCGTCGGGTCAGGGAACACGGCATTGGGAGCCAAGATTCAAACCTACGGACCATGGACCATTGAGGAAAGGATCGTCTTCGCGGATGCGATCGCACGCGTCAAACTCAGTTCCGTGCAACAGATCGTCGAGACGCTACACCACCACGACGAACACGACGAGTTCGAGGGCAGTTCCTATGTCGTCGCATTGGAGTTCACATTTGACGTCCTGGAGTACCTAAAGGGCAGCGGTTCCAGTGAGTTGAAGGCCGTTGCAGAACAAAGTGGGATCCACTACGAGACTGCGTTAGGGGCATCCACTGTAGGGACCGATCTCATCCCATTGAGGGATGTGCGTTGGGACGATCGCGAAGCAGTCGTCTTTTTGATCAATACCGACTGGATACCCAGCACCGACCAGGCCGACCGATACAGACTCGGATATCTGGACCCACTCGGGTACGAACAGTTCACACTAACTGGCGAATTCCAGATGTGGTTGCCCGACGCCGCCACGCCAACAACCGAATCCGGAGCTTCGGGTCAAGCCTCTGCATCCAGTTCGACTGAACAGCGATTCCTGTTGGAAGAGCCGCCCGAAACTGACGAAGACACGACACAACTTGCGACGATTTCGCTTTCGGCTCTCAAATCGCGCATCGGCGACATAGAGGCTGAGATAACCGCAGCCAAGGAAGCTGGTTCGACTGAGTACACGCATGAGGAGTACGAAGAATGTGTCCGGAAAAAATACGAAAAAGAGCGGGAAGTTCAGTACACAGTTGACCTTCGCGGTGAGTATTACCGCGTAACTACCAAGATCCCGCTCGCTTCAGGTTTACCAGATGGCATTCAAATTCATCAAGGAATTTCCGGATCATTTGGTTGGCCGGAAATCCAACCACGCACGTACGGAGGAGTTTCGATTGGAGGCAATGATCAACATCTCTTCGAAGGTGCCTATCCGTTCAAGGTCGCCACGAAGCGTCCATTACCTGTCGGCGAATATCGGATTTATTTCTGGGAACTGTCGTACATTCTCGCGTTGTGCGATGGTACGCCGGAAGAACAAAAGAAGTGGGACGAGTTGGTCATCACCGTCACCGCACCCGATGATGTCGTGCACGAGGCGTTCTTTGATCCGGTAGCGATTGGGGATGCCGTAGGGGCGGATGCGACGAATGGTCAGTTGAAGCCGGTTGAGTTTGATGTCGAAGGACGTGGGACGAAGTCGATTTCGAGCATCGAGTGGGAGGATGGCGAGGTAACGATGGTGCTGTCGCCTTCGGCACCATCGGACGCATACGATCTCGACTTCATCGGTCTGGACGGCAATGTGACGCTAAGTCTTCTCGGTGCCGAAGCCACGGTGTCAGGCGGCACGATCACTTGGGACGTCGCAACGCAACCGTGGAATGACGGCGATCTGCTGATGCTCCGCATGCGACCTGCCGCTCCACCGGTACCGACGCCAACTCCAGATCCGACGGCATCGCCGTAGTCCTTTTGGGGTCGACCTCCGACAGGTTTCCGGCTGATTGCGTAACCGCGTCATCGGGCTAGAGCAAGTTCATATCCTTCTTGGTATGCCGTGGGTCTTTTTTCGACCTACGACGGGATTCTGGTTCAATCCGTGGAGTCTGGATCGGGCATACGTGAGCGCGGCAAACTCACCTATTGTTGAAGCCGAGCTCGTCGGGTTTGGACGAGGCAAGGCGTGATCTCACTATTGCTTAGGTTCCTGAACGAGCCGATGTCGTAAGATTCACGTACGATGTGCACGCGCATTCGTCGCGATGATGCTGGCGAGTGAGTTGTTTGCGACTGCGTGAAGACGCGATGAAACGGAGACTGATATGGATGTCCCGAAGTTTAAGGAACTGATGAATCCGACGCTTGACGCGCTTCGTAAGGCGGGTGGCAGTGCTTCGAATGGGGAGATTGCAGAGATCGTCATCGAAGAGCAGCAACTGCCAGAATCGGTTACTGACCTACTGCACGGCAAGGGCCCTTGGACTGAAGTCGAGTATCGACTGGGTTGGTCTAGGTCCTATCTCAAGCAGTACGGGTTGATCAATAACTCGACGAAGGGAGTTTGGGCTCTGACTCCGAAAGGTGTGGAGACTCGAAGAGTCGATCCGGATCGAGTCGTTCGAGAGGTACTAAACGCCAAACGTCGTTCCAGCGATGAGCAGGTTGAGGACGATGGTGATGACGAAACACCGCCTGACGCCGATGAGGATGACAACTGGCAGGAACGGTTGATCGAGTGTGTGTTGGAGATGTCGCCAGACGCGTTTGAACGGTTGTGCGCACGCATGCTGCGGGAGTCTGGCTTCACGGAGGTAACAGTTACGGGCAAACCGGGCGACGGTGGCATCGACGGACACGGCATCCTCCGCATGGGCGAATTAATCAGCTTCCCGGTGGTGTTCCAGTGCAAACGCTTCCGCAACAGCGTATCGGCCGGCGACGTACGCAACTTCCGAGGTGCGATACCGGCACTCGGTCACAAGGGATTGTTCATTACCACGGGTAACTTCACGACAGGTGCCAAACAGGAAGCGACCAAAGATGGAGTTTCTCCGATCGACCTGATTGATGGAACGGCGTTGGCGGAGAAGCTGAAGGAGTTGGAGTTGGGGGTGTCGACTGAGATGGTGGAGAAGGTAACGGTCGATCCGGAGTGGTTCGGCAACATTTGACGTTCTCGGGGCGCAGTGTATGTGCTGACGTGCGGCGGTCTCGATCTGTACGTCGAGGCGTTGCTTAAGTCGTGTCGCAACCGAGGAAGATAACCGCCTACACTTGCACCTTGAGCAGTTCGCGGCCCCAGATGATTTGGCCGTCGTAGTAGTTGGCGATGTCGACTAGGGCGCGTTCGGTTTCGCCGGGGTGGTCGAGTTTCTCAGTTTGGTGGACGAGGATGAGTTTCTTTGCTCCGGCGTCTTGCGCCATCTTGGCGGCGGTGGTGGAGCCGCACATGTACTTAGACTCGGCGGTGTCGTCTTCCTCGTCGGCTATGTGCGTACAGAGACAGACTAATGTGTCGACGTCTCTGGCGAGTTCGACTACGCTGTCGCAAGGTCGGGTGTCGCCGGTAACGACTACACTGCCCTCCTCGGTGTCGACCCGATAGGCGAGGGAGTCGAGCCAGGGTTCGACGTGCTCCGCCGGTGCTGCGGTAACTTGCCAGTCGGAGCCGGACTTGACCAGCCCGGGAGCGATGTCTTTGGCTTCGACTACCGGTTTCGGACGCGGCAAGATGCCACCACGCGAGGTGTAGGCGTTGAGGCTCAACGGGTGGTTGATGCGGGCGATCCAGTCGTGGGCGAATGCACCTTCGTGTTCGTCCATCAAACGATGCGTGATCAACTCGGTTAGGTTCGGACCGTAGACCTTGAGGTTCTCTTCTCCGCCGGTGAAGAGGTTCCATCGGCTGAGGATGAAGCAGGGGTAGTCGACGTCGTGGTCGTAGTGGTGGTGGGTGAAGAAGAGGTTGTTGATCTCGGTGAGATTGTGCCCCATCTTGACCAGTTTGTGCGTGGTTGCCGGTCCGCAGTCGAACATCAGCTTCTCGTTGTCGCCGAAGTTGATGACGTATGACGACCCAAAGCGGTCGTGTGCGGGAACGGGGGTGCCGGCACCGGCGATATCGATTCTCATGCTTCCTCCCTGTCGAAGGTAGTCGCGATGGGTATAGGTTATCGGTAATCCGGCAAAGGGTTAAGCGACCTTCGTAGAAGGCAGAGATTGAGGTCCACCTCGCAAATGCAACGCGGAGACGGACAGTGCCGCGGTGCCTAAGCGGGGCTGGTGTGCGGGATTTCGACTTGTCCTTGGTATAGGCCGTCTGAACTGCCGGGTTTGATGGTTTCGAGTGCTTGAATGGCGAAGTTGTCGGTCATGCCGCATACGAAGTCGGCAGCGGCGTACTCGGGTTCAATGGAGATGACGCGCATCCACTCGGGGACGTCCTCTGGATGACGGGTGTAGTAGTCGTGGAGAATGTGCACGGCATCGCGAGCGCGTAAACCAACGTCCGACGCCGAGGTGGGGTGGTAGACATTCTCGAACATGAAGTTGCGCAGTCCGGTTACTACGTCGCGCATCGGTGCCGACATGCGGATCCAAGGTTTGGCGTCGAATGCCTGCGGTATTTCGTTGACGCGCGCGTGGTTGACGCGCGGGGATCCGGTGCAGTCCCAAGAGGCGTCGATGACGTCGCACACCATGGCGTTGAGTCGGCTCGAGTGCTCGTCGCCGAGGGCGTCTCTAACGTCCGCAGGCAGGTCATCGTAGTCGAGGATGTTGACGCGGATGGCATCGGCGACGTCGTGTGCGAGGTAGGCGACGGCGTCGGAGATGCGGACAATCTGGGCTTCCAAGGTCATGTCGGCAACGGCATCGGCATTGATGAACTCGCCTTCCGGTTTGGAGTGCTTCCTGACGGCGTCCAAGACTTCGTGAGTGAGATTCAGGCCGCGACCTCGCTTTTCGAGCAGTCTCAGCGTGCGCACGCTCTGGCGCGAGTGATGGAAACCGTCGGGCAGCCGTTCATTAAGGACGCGCTCGCCGATGTGGCCGAACGGCGTGTGTCCGACGTCGTGGGCGAGTGCTGCGGCTTCGACGAGGTCTTCGTTGAGATTTAGTGCGCGGGCGATGGTGCGTGCGACCTGAGAGACTTGGAGCACGTGCGTCATGCGGGTCGTGATGTGATCGCCTTGGGGATTTACGAGGACTTGACTCTTATGCTTGAGCCGTCGGAATCCGTTCGAGTGGACGATTCGGTCGCGGTCCCGTTGGAATGCGGCACGCACTTCGGAAGGTTCCTCGTCGTGTTCGCGGGTGGCGTAGGCCGACTTGGTGGCGTATGGTGAGAGCAGCGACTCGCGTTCTTCGATGCGATGGCGAACGAGTTCGTAAGCCCTCATGCGGTTTGAGTTCACGCCACGGTAACCGTCTTGGCGAGATTGCGAGGTCGATCCGGGTTGTAACCGCGGTCAACGGCGACGTGATATGCCAGTTGCTGAAGCGGAATGGTCATCAGGAACGGCACGTGCTCGTCCTCGTCGGCGTCGATGGGAATGAATGCGTCGGCAAGTTCTTCGACCTCGGAGTCTTGGTGATGCGCAACGGCGATGATTTTGCCGTTACGACTCTGCACTTCGAAGATGCTGGCGATCATCTTCTGTCGCAAGTTGCCGTTGCGTGGTAATAGAACCACGGTTGGCGTGCCCGGCTCAATCAATGCGTTGATGCCGTGCTTCATCTCAGACGCGGAGCAACCTTCAGCGTGGACGTACGCCGTCTCCTTCATCTTGAGAGCACCTTCCATCGCGATGGGGAAGAGATCCCCGCGTCCGAGGAAGAGCATGTTTGAGACGTCTTGCAGATGTTCGTTGGCGACACGCGTGACCAAGTCCTCCATGCCGATGGTGCGGTTGATGGCCATCGGCAGTCTGGCGATCGATTGCACGTGGCGGTCGAGCTGTGTCGGTGAGAGTCTCGCGCGTCGGCTTCCGAGTTGGAGGCTGGCGAGGTAGAGCGTGAGCAGCGTGTTGGTGAAGGTCTTCGTCGCCGGTACGGCTACCTCCACGCCAGCACCGATGTCGATGACTGTGTCGGCTAGGCGCGTCGCTTCGCTGTGAAGGTTGGCGGTGAGTACTGCGACGTGTGCTCCCTTGCGTTGTGCCGTTTCGATGGCCACGAGGGTGTCGTAGGTTTCGCCGGATTGAGTTACTGCGATGAGTAGGTCGTTTTCGTTGAGAATCGGGTCACGATCTGCGAGTTCACCGGCATACTCGGGGCGTGCCGGGATGTGAGATAGACGCTCGAACCAGTGAGCTCCGGCCATCGCAGCGAAGTAGGAAGTGCCCATCCCGGCGACAGTGATGCGTTCGACAGAGTTCGGAATGCCATGCAGCTCGGGGATGTCGATTGCGGCTTTGCTAAAGTCGATTCGACCGTGCATTGCGCCTTGCACCGAAGCCGCTTGTTCGGAGATCTCTCGGTGCATGTGATGGGGGTGGTCGCCGAGGTCGTTGGCGCGGCGATTCTGGTGAAGCGGGATCCAACTCTTTGCGACGGATCGCCCGTGGGCGTCGCAGATGATTGCGCGGTCTCGAGTTAGCTCAACCGCTTCGCAGTGACCGACGTAAGTCACTTCATTCACTTCGGGCGGCATCGCAGCCGTGTTGCTGGCGAGGACGTGGGCATCAGCCGATCTTCCGAGAATGAGGCTGCCGGCGTAACCGATGCGAATGCCCACGACGGTGCCCGATTCACTACACGAGGTAGCAACGATTACGGCGAGACCTTGCACTTGTTTGGACGTGGCTTGCACCGCTTCGAGAAGCGTCGAACCGTGCTCCATGTGGCGGGCGATTAGGTGTGCGAGCGTTTCGGAGTCGGTGTCGGATACGAACTCGATGCCCTGGGAAGTGAGTTCGCGCCTGAGTTCAAGGTGGTTTTCGATGATTCCGTTGTGGGCGATGGCGACCTTGCCATCGTAGCTAAGGTGCGGGTGGGCGTTGAGATCGGTGGGCGGCCCATGCGTTGCCCAACGGGTGTGTGCGATGCCGGAGATCGCCGAGCACAGCTGTCCGTTCACTTTCTCTTCAAGTGCCGAGACTGGGCCGGCACGTTTAGCGATCGAAATCCCGTTGCCGGTGCATGCCGCGATTCCTGCACTGTCGTAGCCGCGATACTCGAGATCGCGGAGCGCGTTGAGGAGGAATGACTTGACGTCGCCATTGCCTGCGTATGCAGCGATGCCACACATCAGTTGACGATCACCTGGAGTCGTTCCTAGTAGTGGAACGAGCCGTTACGGCGGTCGACGATGCGTCACTTGCCGGCGCGTTGGTCGGCTCGACGTTGTCGGTAAGTACGAATTGCTGGGCGACGCGATCGGCATAGACGCCTCTGCGCGCGGGCGGGAGCTGTCGGGCGATTCTGGCCATTATCTCGTCGGTGAGTTGTTGGAGTTGCTGGCGTTCCTTGACGCTAGTTGTTACCTTGAAGGGTTCCCCGACGGATATGCGAATCGTCGAGATCGGCATCACCACTCTGAGCACGTTCTGCATGGAGTCGGTGCCGTGGAGTCCAATCGGTACGATAGTTGCATTGGTCTGCTCCGCCAGCATGCCGGCCCCGATTTGACCGGCTTTTAGACCTTGCATGTCGCGACTTCTCGTGCCTTCTGGGAAGAGCACGAGTGCCATGCCTTGATTAAGGATCGAGCGAGCCCAGCGGAGTGCCCTGAGGTCCGCACTGTATCGGCTCACCGGATATGCACCCCAACCTCGGAGCAGGAAGTTGAATAACGGACTGCTGAAGATTTCCCGCTTGGCGAGAAAGCGCGCGCGGCGAGGCAGAATGCTGGCGACGACTGGCGGGTCGAGATTCGAGATGTGGTTGCTCACGTAGATGACTGGACCGTCGACATTAAGGCGTTCTCGGTTTTCGACTTTGAAGTCGGAAAAGACGGCAAGCGTTCCGTTGAACGCGGTGTTGCACATCGGGAAGAACCACTGCCGGTCGATCTTCACGCCGAAACTCCGACGGTCTGCTCAGCGATTGAGAGGATGGCATAGACGACGCCTTCGGCATCGAGTTCATCGGTGTTGATTACGTGGGCATCGTCTGCGGGTCGCAAAGGCGAGTGCTCACGCCCAGAATCGATGGTGTCGCGGTGCGTCAATGACGCGAGAGTCTTGTCGTAGGCGTCTGATGCGCCCTGCCCAATCTGGTTCTCGTTTGCACGGCGGATTGCGCGTGTCGCCGCGGATGCCTCGAGGTAGATTTTCAACGGGGCGTCGGCTAGGACAACGGTACCGATATCGCGTCCAGCCATCACGATTGGGCCCCGTTGCGCGATGTTGCGTTGGTGACGCACCAATGCCTCGCGAACTTCAGGGATCGCAGATACTTCGGACACGGAACGGTTGACTGAGTCGTCATGTAGTTCGTCGGTCAGATCGTCGCCGTTGACGAAGATGCGCCAAGATCCGTTCGGGCGTTGATTGACGGCGAAATCGGTTTCGTCCGCTAACGCGCCCAACCTTCCGACGTCGTCAACTCGGATCTCGTGGCGTCGGCCGAGGAGTGATACGGCTCGGTACATGAGGCCGGTGTCGAGGAAGTCGCAGTTCCACCTTGCTGCGAGCATCGAGCCGACGGTCGATTTGCCGGACGCTGCGGGGCCGTCGATTGCGGTTTGAGCCGGTGGTTGCAAGACGCGGAAGCGGTTGTGGAGAACGAAAGGCGACGGTGCATAATCGTTTCCGTAAAGTGCCAATCTATGCGAGATTTGCTGGTACGGAAACTTGTAGATTCGATTATAGACAGTCTCAATCGGTGTTGCGGTTGATCGACATTTGTGGTGGGAAATGCCGTGCACAGTCGTTGAGAACTGGTCGACATTCCAATCGGATCCCGCCTCAGAACATGTCCTACATAGACCTGCTGTTCATTGCCTTGGTGTTCGGATTGGCGTTTTGGGGCTATCTCACGGGCGTCGTGGGAGCCGCAATCTGGTTGGTTGCGGCGTACATCTCGATCATGTTTGGCGCGCAGTTCGTCGGACGCGTCGTGCCGTATTTCGGTTTTCCGGCGATTGCGGTTTCGTTGGTCGCGCCGGTGGGCTACATCATCTTTTCTGCCGGCGTGTTCTTGTTGGCGCGGATGGCTTCCACCACGTTGAGACTGGCGATCAATATGACGCCGTTGAAGTGGGTCAACGATATCGGCGGTGCACTCGTCGGCGCGTTGCTGGGAACTTCGATATCCTTGGCTGCCATCGCTCTGCTGGCGGTGTTCACGTACGCGATCCCACTCGACGCCTTGACGATCGGGGGGACATCGTACGCCGAATCGTTTGCCCTGCTGCACCTTGATTCGGAGCCGCGGCGGTGGCTCGACGAGCAGTTGACGGCGTCGGTGACGATTGACGTGTTGTCGAACCTGCGTCCCTTGATCGTGCCATTCGCACCAGAGCGCATCGGGGTTGCCGTAGACGTCTTGTTCTCTCGCTTGCGGTAGTCCCGCAGGGGTGGGAGGTTTCGCAACGATTGCGTTGGCGCGGTCGCTCCCGTTGGCAGGTTGGGTGCGAGGTTCGTTGCCGCGCCGAACCTTAGTCGAACGTCAATCTTTGTCAACTTGGGCGTCTATAAAATTACGTTCATGAGTTCGGAATCGTTGCTGGTGATACGTTCTCGGGTCTTGGTGTTGAACCAGAACTATCAACCGCTCAACATCTGCGACGTGCGGCGCGCTATCGCCCTTCTCGGCAAAGGCAAGGCGGAGGCGGTCCAATACGGAGCGGAGTACATCCACACGGTATCTCGGATGTTCGAACGTCCGGAGGTAATCCGACTTGTCTACATGGTGAAGAAACCGTTGCACCGCCGCAAGCTGTCGCGTCGAGAGGTCTTTCTGCGCGACGGGCACACTTGCCAATACTGCGGAAAGCGCGGATCGGAGTTGACGCTAGATCACGTAGTCCCGCGCTGCAAAGGCGGTACGCATACGTGGGAGAACGTAGTCGCAGCGTGCCAGCGATGCAATCACCGCAAGGCAGGGTACACACCGAGAGAAGCGAGGATGCGTTTGTTGCGAGAACCGGTCGAGCCGCGTCCGAACCCGTACACGGGTTTCAGTGCCGACCGCGTGGACCCGGCGTGGCTGCCGTTCATGCCTTGGTTGGCGGAGCGAGACTTTATCGCCGAAGTCGCGGTTTAGTTCCGGATTCGATCCGATCGCGGATCGCTACATCACGGGTGGGTGCGGGAATTGGCGGTACCAACTCTCCCTGCCGAATCCGGGGTCTTGAGACATGTCACCATGTTGCGCCAAGCGATCCTGTGACAGTGCTTCGACCGAGGTCATTACTTCAACCATCAGTTCGGACTCCAACCGATGGCGGACGTCGGCGTATTCGGGATTGTCCAAAAGGTTCACCTGCTCTTGAGGATCGCTCTCGATATCGAAGAGTAGAGCCTCACCGGTGCGGTAGCGGTGGAGTTTGTACTTGCCGTCGTAGTTCATCCAGCCGTCGGTAAGCATTCCAAAGATGCGCTCCCTGCCGTGATCCCCGGGCATACCATCACCCGGCAACGGCATGGCGTCGTACCAGACCGGCAGTTGTTCGATGCCGGCCCAATGCAACATGGTCGCGGTAACGTCTCGCAACTCCACCATCTCGTCAACGACCTGGTTAGCAGCAACTCCGGGTCCTCGGACGACGAACGGGATGCGGATTGAAGATTCGAAGAATGACGCCTTGCCGATGAGGTTGTGATCCCCTAGGTAGTCGCCATGATCCGAGGCGAGCACGATGTAGGTGTTGTCGAGTAAACCTTGACGATCCAAGGCGTCGACGATGGCACCAACTTCGTAGTCGATCTGCTGCACCAACCCCGAGTAGTGCTTGCGGATCGTCATCTTGGTTTTGTCGGGAAACTCCGTGTAGTCGACGCCGTTCCAGTCGCGACGATTGCCGGCGACGTTGGTTTCACGGATGTTGGGGTGGTGACCGGGCACCTCGGGAGCCGGCAACGGCAGCTTCGACTCGTCGATATTCTGGATGAAGCGTTCATCGGGATCGTATGGGCAGTGAGGGCCGGGGAAGCCGACCATCATGGCGAAGGGGCCTTCCCCGCCGTACTGCTCAATGAACTTGACCGCTTCGGCACCGACAAAGCGGTCCCACGAGTGCTCCCAAGGGATATCGTGGATGATGGCACCTTTGTTTTCGTGGTAACCGTCCATCTCGTTGCCGTGTAGTTTGCGCAGCCCGAGTTTGTTGAGGTAGTGATAGTAGTCGTCACGAACGTGGAGCCAGCGTTTGTCCTCACAGATGATTCGATATTGGAAACCTCGGCTCTCGTTCCACGGGTAGAAGTGCATCTTCCCGATGCCTGCGGTGTAGTAACCGGCGTTGTTCAGGATCTCCGGCCAAGTCTCGTAACCGGCTTCTCGCCAGTCGGCACGCAGGTTCTGAGAGTTGTTGGTTACGCCGTTGCGAATTGCGTTCGCGCCGGTGAGTAGCGCAGTACGAGCTGGCACGCACACCGGTGACTGCGAGAAACCGTTGGCGTAGCGGATACCAGATGATGCGAGCGCGTCGATGTTTGGCGTCTCAAGCCAGTCGGCACCGTAGCATCCGGCGAAGTCGGCGCGAAACTGGTCGGGGAAGAGGAAGACGATGTTGGGTCGATCGCGATTGGTGCTCATTTGTCAGGCTCCGGTTGAGGCGTTACTCGAGTTCACCGACGGCAGCGATGAAGGCGGGAAGCACCTTCTCCCAATCGCCTACGACGCCGAATCGAGCGTGCGAGAAGATGTTGGCCTGTGCGTCTTTGTCGATTGCGACGATGTTGCGCGCCGATGAGCAACCGGCCATGTGTTGGCTGGCTCCGGATATGCCGACGGTAACGTATGTCGTCGGATTGATGCTCTTGCCGGTGAGACCTATCTGGTGCGAGTGGTCGATCCAACCGGCATCGCATGCGGCTCGGGAAGCACCGAGTGCCGCCCCGAGCAGGTTGCATAGTTCGCGTAGCTGATCAAACGGCTGCTCGCCGCCGAGTCCTCGCCCTCCCGCGACTACGACTTCGGCGCGCTCCAAAGGGATTCCTTCGCCCGCCTCAGTGACGGTCTCGACTAGCGAGGCGGTTGCGTCACCTAACTCAACATCAGACATGTCAACGATATCGACTTGTGGGGCTGCGCCGGTACGGTCTTCGGGTTCGAACGCACCGGGTCGTATTGTGATGAAGTTGGTGGCATCCCCGGCAAACTCGAACACGGCGATCGCCGATCCGCCGTGCACCGGGCGAGTTACTGCGATTTGGCTAGTTTCGGGGTTAGTCACGAGATCGATGCAATCTGCGGCGAGTGCGGCATTGAGGCGAGCGGCAATTCGGGCAGACACGATGGCACCGAAATCGGTCTTGGCAAACATCACCACGCGCGGCTGGTAGGTAGCCACCAAGTTGGCGACCAACTCGACACTGAGTGCGTAGACACCGTCAACGGCATCCTCGCTAGCCGCCGCGTGTTGCATACCAATGACGCGACCGACGTTTAACCCTTCAGCGGTAGCATCCAACCCGCCATCACTGAGTGGCAATGCCAAAGCGATGCATGAGGGACTCGTTGTGACGCGGTTCGCGGCACTGAGCAGTTGCGGCACTGTCGGATGGAGTTGGTCGTCGAGGAGTTCGCCAACCACGAGGGTGTCGACTGAAACGTCGCTCATATCAGCTTTTCCTCACGCATTCGCAACGCCAACAACCGTCCCGCGTCGGCTTCATCCTCGCCCTCGATTATCTCAACACTACTTTCGGAAACTGGTACGAAGAGCCTCGTCATCTTGATGCCGCCGTTTACGCTAGTGGCATCGAGACCAAGATCGGAAACTGATATTGTCTGCGGTTGTATGCGGCTCGCTTGCATGATGCCACGCAGATTGGCGTAGCGTGCCTCACCGAGTTCGTTCGTAACGGTTAGAAGTGCTGGCATCGGGCAACGTATCCGTTGAAAGCCACCTTCTGCGACGCGTTCAATTTCGAGCATGGTCCCGTTATCCGAGAGCGCAAGCGAGCGCACGAGCGTTACCAATGGCAAGCCCATCAATTCACTGAGCATTATCGGAACCTGCGCTTGATCGAAGTCGGACGCTTGGCGTCCGGCAAGGATTATGTCGGCACCGCCGTCGCGTTCGATCGCGGCATGTAGAACGCGGGCAGTCCCGAGTGCATCTAGTTCAGTTGTCGCAGGGTCATCGACCAAAACCAGTCGATCGACGCCAATAGCCAGGGGTTTTTTCATCACGTCGAGTTGAAAATCGGTGCCGACCGAATAGGCGGTGATGTCGACGTCGACGCCAGAGTCGCGTAATCTCAACGCGGCTTCGACCGCATTCATGTCGAACCCGTTGACAATCGGCGGAACGCCGGGTGGCGGTACGACGGCTAGCGCGGCTTCGTCGACTTTGAACTGTGACGGCGGGATGTCGGTGTCAGGAACCTGCTTGACACAGATGGCGATTTTCATTTGGTGATAAGGACGTGCGTGTTACGTTAACGGGATAGATTCTAACCAGACGCATGGTCGCTCACTCCCGTATTGGAGGGTCAGGCGACTGCGCCAGCGGCAACTCCAATATCTCTTAACATTTGAGCAGTAGATTACGTTGTGTTGGTGGTTCGCTTTGTGGCGACCTCGCACCTTTGGAAGGCATAGTTCTGATAGTTGAGGTTCGAACGGAATGCGTAGCAAGAAGATTTGGGTTTCGATAGCGGTCGCTTGCGTAAGCGCGGTTGCGGTCTCGGCGTTCGCGGTTGCTGTCGTGAGTGCGCAGGATAGCGAGGATGGCGACAGCAAGCAGTCGTTCGTTGATCGTGTCGCACGGATTCTTGGATTGGAATCGGAGCGTGTTGAGGATGCGTTCGACCAGGCGCACGACGAGATGCGTCAAGAGCGCGTCGCCGACATCGAAGAAAAACTCGACGCAATGGTTGAGGAAGGCGAACTAACGGAGGAGGAGCGGGCCGAGAAGCTCGAGGCACTCGAGGATTCGCCGAAATCGTTTGGGCGTGGTCATTGGGGACGAGGCAAGCACCGCTATTGGTTCAAGCGACTGGATGGCGATCACGATTCGGACGAAATCGAAGGCATCTTCCGGTTTGGACGTCGCCACGCGTTCGAGGACGACGAATGGGAGGAACTGATACCCGCAGACGGCGACGGCAAGTACTCATTCGACTTCTCCGGCGACTTCCCCGGCGACTTCTCTGGCGACTTCTCCGGGCATGGCGATCTCGACAGCCTGATCGACCGGATGGTGGAGGAAGGATTGATGTCATCCGAGCGCGCCGATTCACTGCGTGAGATGATGGAGCAGTTCGAATCTGGCGATTGGGATCGCGGGTCCAAATTCCACTTCGGTCATGGTTTCCGACGTTTCGGCGACCGATGGGACTTCGAATGGGAGTTCGACGAAAAAGAGTCGGACGAGGATGCGGACAACACGAACACTTCGTTCGTCGAGTTTCGCTCGTAACCGGGCGACTCGCGTCCGGGTCAATCGTGCGCCGTGTCGCGCCGTTCCCAACCCGGTTTGAACATTCGCAAGAAGTTCGATTTGCCGTAAGGGTGCTTCGCCGCTTCTGATTCGTTGAGTTCGACCCCGA
Source organism: Dehalococcoidia bacterium (assembly GCA_965221625.1). Taxonomy (GTDB): domain Bacteria; phylum Chloroflexota; class Dehalococcoidia; order Lucifugimonadales; family Lucifugimonadaceae; genus Bin127. The sequence goes on along the minus strand of OZ244903.1, from coordinate 1,045,861 downwards.
AGCCAGGGGTATCCGGGATACGAAGCTTGCCGTCCTGCACGCGCTCGAATCCCTTCAACACGTCGGGCACCCACGGTTCGAGGAAGTCGTCGAAACACTCTTGGATGTAGATGTTTGGCGTAACCGCGTCGACGTGGAGTGCGATCATCGTCTTCAATGGGCTTTCGGCATTGTGAGGTGCGAGTTGGGCATGGTGCGCGCGGGCGATTCCGGCGATCTGCAGCGTGCGCCACACACCGCCGACTCCGAGAGGTTCGGGATTGATGATGTCGGTAACGTCGGCGTTGAGGAAACGTGCGAAGTCGTGCAGTTCGTGCATCCGCTCTCCCGCAATGACGCGCACAGGTACCCGTTTTGCTACCTCGATTAGTGCGTCAACGTCGTTCGATAGCACTGGTGTCTCGAACCAAGTGACGTCGAATTCCTTGAGCCAGTTGCCAATCTCGATTGCGGCCCCGACGCTGAAGCGGTCGTGCGCCTCAATCATTATCTCGACGTCGTCGCCAACAGCTTCTCGAACGGCGCGGATCAATGCTTGGACCTCGCGCGTTTCTTGGCGGGTCAAGCTGAGGTAGGCGGTGCCAAACGGGTCGAACTTCAACGCTGTATAGCCTTTGGCGACGACACCGGCGGCACTCTCGGCGAAACCTCCAGGCGTGCGTTCGCCTGAGTACCATCCGTTGGCATAGACACGGATGTCGTCTCGGACCTTGCCGCCGAGTAGCCGATGCACCGGGACGCCGAGAGACTTTCCGAGGATGTCCCAGCATGCCATCTCGATTCCCGCCATCTCGCGGTTCACGTTCAAGAACCCGGCGAAGTAGAGCTCGTTCCAGATCGCATGAATGTCGCGAGGGTTTCGTCCGATGACGAGGTGCTTTACCTCTTCGACCGCGGCGACAGTGGGTTGGGTACTCAATCCCCCGGTCGCCTCTCCGAGGCCTCGAATGCCTTCGTCGGTGTCGACGACGACGTAGATCCAGTTCTTCCACGGGTTGCCGACAACAATCGTCCGGATGTCGGTAATTTTCATGCGTTCTCAATCTCCAAGATGGGTGTTTCAAACTTGAGCCTAGACCCGGTCAATGCCTGAACGTCTCCGGGACTCCATCCCTGAGCGACCTCTCTAAGCGTCAATCCACGACTGTTGACTTCGATTACCGCGATGTCAGTCACGATGTCGGTGACGCATGCTTGCGCAGTCAATGGGAATTGGCACTCGGGAACGATTTTGGGTTCATTGCGTTTCGTGGTGTGCTCCATGGCGACGATGACTCGCTTGGTGTTCGCGGCGAGGTCCATGCCGCCACCGATGCTACCGATTCCGCGCGACGGCAGCATCCAGTTTGCGAGGTCTCCCCGCTCGGATACCTGAAGTGCGCCGAGGACGGTTGCGTCGATGTGTCCTCCGCGTATCATCGCGAAGGATTCGGCGGAATCGAAGAACGCCATTCCGGGCGTCATCTTGGTGAAGTTGCCACTGGCGTCGATGAGGTCGGGGTTTCCCTCTTCAGGCGGCAGGATCTCACCGAATCCCAATACACCATTCTCAGCTTGGTATCGGATATGCACGCCATCGGGCACGAAATCGGCACAACGGGCAGGTATACCGATACCAAGGTTGACGACCGATCCATCGACGAGCATCCTCGCCGCCCGACGCGCGATGTCGATCCGCGTAAGGCGAGGTGCCGGGTCGGTGAAGGTGGTACTGGCCATGGACTTCGGTCAAAGGGATGGCGGGACTGCGTGAAGTGAATCACGGCTTCGCGCATTCACGAATCTTATCAGCGCGCGGCGAGTTCGACCGCGTGGCCGGAAGGCTGTAGGCAGTCGCTAACGACCGAACTCGGCGAGTGCGTCTTGATAGCCGGCTTCATATGCGCAGTAGGCACATCGATGTCGGCCGACACCGGATTGATTTTGAGGCAGCCGAAAGCGGTTTGAAGTTAAGTCACAACTGTCCTTGATTGGCAAGTTGAACGAATCGCTCAAGCGAAACGATGTTGACCAAATCGGCGTTCGCTAGGTAACGATTGAGTCCTCCTTGGAGGTAGAACTCCTTGAATCGCCAACCTTCTCCACCGAGCACCAGATATGCGCGATAAAACTCTTCATTCTGCATCATCGCGTCCGCTAGAGAGATCACTTCAAACGGGATCTTCTGCTCTGCAGTGCCTGAGACTTGCTGCCACTTGACTGAGACAAGGTACGGCCGAGCAGAGCCGTCTAGGGCGAACACGTCAATCTTGTGCTTCGAAACGCCGAACCTGTCGCCGATCTGTTTCTGCGTTTCGATATGGTACCCGCCCAAGCGCAATGCTGGCATAACCATCTGCTCCATGACAACGCCGGTACGCGTGTTTCGGGGAGACAACGACTAACCTCTGTCCATGAGACGAAGATTGGATGGAGAGTTTTCTGGGTTCTCGATTCGAGGGGGGGGGGGTACAGATGTACAATCTTTTGCTGGCGATTTCGATGAATTCGCGCTCTACCTCAATGCCAACGAACCTTCGACCTTGATTGAGGGCTGCCACGCCTGTCGATCCGGATCCGGCGAAGGGGTCGAGCACCAGATCACCGACATTGGTCGATGCGCGGATGCATCGCTCTATCAGTGCCACGGGTTTTTGCGTCGGGTGCCGACCGAACTGCTTTTCGTCTCGCCCTGGAGCTCTGAACTGCCACACCGTCTTCATCTGCTTGCCACCGTTTTCGGTCTTCATCGCTTCGTAGTTGAAGACGTACTTCTTCCGTGCACCCCGCTTCGATTTTGCGGCCCAGTAGATCAACTCGGTCGAATGGGTGAACGTGCGACGCCCGAGATTGGGCGGCGGATTCGGTTTCTCCCAGGTGATGTCGTTGAGGATGCGGAAGCCGGTCTTGATTAGTGCCATCCCGGCGATCGGATGGTAGTGCATCGTGCCGCTGACCCAGATGCTACCAGTCGGTTTGAGGACTCGATAACAAGCCGCCATCCACTCCTCGGTGAACTCGAGGTCTTGCTTCCAACCTTGGCTCTTGTCCCACTCGCCCTTGTCGACGCTTACCATTCGTCCGGCATGGCAAGTGATCCCGCCATTCGAAAGCAGATACGGTGGGTCCGTCCAGATGGCATCGAAGTAGTCGTCAGGCAAATGGCTCAGCACGTCGGTTGCTTGCCCACGGAATAGTCGCCAATTGAAGTCGGAAGATTCGACAGGTTGGCTATCGGAGTAGACGGCGAAACCGTCGGCTTCGGAGCTGGTAGCCATTGACCGATCTTTGATCAGATCGGAATGGTTGTCAACGATGCTTCGCTAAGGGAGGTCGGCGACCATATTGATCGCAGCTTCGACGTCAGGCAATACGCCGCGCTCAGTTACGAGTTCTGAGTGGAGGATGGTGCTGTCGGTATCAATGACGAACATCGACCGCATCGGCATCCCCGTCTCCTCGTTCATCACGCCGTAGTCACGGCAGGTTTGTCCATGTGGCCAAAAGTCCGACAAAACGAGGGGTGCCTTACCGACGTTGTCTTGGAAATTGGCGGTAACCCAAGCGAGTTGCACCGGCACAGAGTCGCAACTGACTTCCATCAACTCGATGTTCTCGGCGATGGCGGCGTCTCGAGTCCTCCCGAGGACTCCCAGTTGACGCGTTCAACCGCCGGTGAACGAAGCGGGATGGAACGTCAGGATGACACGTTTGCCAGACGTGAGAACGTCGTTGAGATTGATGCGCTTTGACGTGTGCGCAGTGAGCGAGAAATCAGGGGCGCGATCCCCGGTTTGGAGTGGCGACATTAGTTGAGTATGTTCGAGTAGGTTTGAGCGATGTATCGACTAACGAGCGATCTCGTGAGCGAATTCGTCTATCCAATATATCTGATCAGCCCACGACTGCAACTCGGTTGCAACGCCAGAGCGGAAGACACAGAGTTCGACGCGCTTTCCTGAATCACTGACGTAGCGGACCGCGTCGAGCAAGTCGCCATCGCCTGATGACAGCATAAGTGCGTCGTAGGCGTGCAGCTGCGTAAGTGCGAGTGAGGCGATGCCAACATCCACCCCCTTTTGAGTCCGTCGCGTCAGGAAGTGATTTCCGCGGTCGTAACCGGCAGAAGGACATTCGAGTTGCACGGTGGTGCCACATTCGCGGCAGTATGCGTGACTGGCGTCGGAATCTCGGAGGTTGTAGAGCCGGGTGATGATCTTCGGACCGCTCGGGGGTGCGGACTGCAGCCAGGAGTGAAATCGCTGCATGCCGTCGTTGCGGTCGGCGTCGGGTTGCAAGGCGTTGAGGTAGTAAGAGCGCCAAATTGGCCCGACAATCTCCTCGATTTTTTCCTTCAACAAGAGGTAGTCGAAGTTGTAGCCTTGGGCGACCGAAGATTGGGTGCTGAAGAGGTAGGCACCGTCGATGAGCCAGAGCCTCTTGATCTCCGACCGCGGAATGTCCTCAGTGGAACGGTATTGATTAGGTTCTCGTATGGTGTCACGCATTTTGTAACCTTCTTAAACGGCGGCATATACGGCATGCATTATAGACGTGTTGCCACATCTAACCGCTTGGAACTGGGTGCAACATCAATCCAAAGCACAGAATGCGAAAAGCGGTAAACTAGCCCCATCAGGTTTTCACCTTGATTCCAAAAGGCAGTACGTGATGCGTTACCAGTCACCACACGGCATCAAAGGGCAGTCGTTCCGTCCGGTTCGGATGGGCAGCAAAGGCGCAGTCGTCGCCAACCACACCTCGGCGGCACAAGCCGGGATACGGATACTGCACCGGGGCGGCAATGCTGTCGACGCCGCAATCGCAGTCGCCTTCGCCCTAGGAGTCGCAGAGCCTGCGGGTTCTAGCATCGGTGGTGATGGATTCGTGATGTCCTATATTGCCGCCAAAGGCACCATCAAGGTCGCTAATGGTACCGGTGCAGCACCGGCGATGGCGACTTCTGATCGCTACCAAGACGGCATACCCGTGACCGGCATTCTCGGCGTCTCGGTGCCGGGAATCCTTGATGCACTGTTGGCGACCCACGAGCGGTACGGAACGCTTCCCTTGAGCGTCTGCATCGAACCGGCACTGGAACTTTGCGAAGATGGCGTGCCGGTTTCCCACCAACAGGCGAAGTCGGCGATGGCGATGTCATTGCTGCGAGACGCGCCGACCTCCGGGGAGGTTTTCGCACCAGGTGGCGAGTGGTTGCGCCCTGGTGAGTTGAGACGCAATCCCAACCTTGCCAAGACTTATCGAACCATCGCCGCCGAGGGGCGAGACGCATTTTACGAAGGTGAGATCGCACGCGAGATTGCACGTTTCAGCGAAGAGTGTGGCGGGTTACTGCGATACGAAGACCTCAAGAACCACAGAGTAGAGTGGCAAGATCCCATCTCAATCTCGTATCGCGGACGGACCGTGTATGAGGCACCGCCGAACTCTTCTGGTCACGTCCTTTTGCAGGAGTTGAATTTGTTCGAGAGGTTCGATGCCGCGGGTCTCGGGTACATGACTCCCGACGCCGTGCACATCATGGCTGAGTGCAAGAAAGTCGCATTCGTCGACCGCGAAGCGTTCATGGCCGATCCCAACTTCGTCGACGTGCCGATCGAAGGCATGCTGGACAAGGAATACGCAGCGGAGCGTGCTCAGCTCATCGATTTCGAGAAAGCACTGGCGGACGCGGAGTTGAGCGAAGGCGATCCGTGGGAGTTCATGGATCGTCAACCCGACGCGTCGAAGAAATATCGTCGTAACGGAGTGATTCACCATCCAAACGGCCGGAGTGCGAAGCATGACGCGATGGTGGCACGCGGTGCCGCGGGTTCCGACACAACACACTTTTGTGTGGTGGACCGTTGGGGCAACGCTGTCGGCGAACTGCAGAGCATACAGATGGGTTACGGATCTGGATTGATTGCGGGCAATACTGGCATACTCCTCAACAATCGAATGACCTATTGGCACCTCGATCCTGACCACATCGACCATCTAACGCCGGGACAACGAGTTCGACACACGATGAACCCGGTGATGGTCACCGATGCTCCGGTCGAGAAGGGCGGTCAGTTGGAGTTAGTCTGCGGTACTCCGGGTGCGGACACTCAGGTCCAAACGAACTTCCAAGTCGTCAGCAGCGTCTTCGACCACGGATTGACCGTCGCTGAGGCGATCGAAGGTCCGCGTTGGACGCATTATTCCGGCCGTATGTCTTCGTCCGTCCCTCGAAACAACGACGACCGTCTCGAAATCGAGGATCGATTGGACGACGGGGTGATCGAAGGACTGCGCGCGCGCGGTCAGAACGTAGAGCCGATAGCTCCGTTCGCCGGTGCGGGAAGTGAAGGTGCCATCCAAGTTCACCGAGAGTCCGGCACGATGTCTGCAGCTTCAGACCCGCGGCGCGACGGCGACTCCGCAGTCTGGTAGCGGGATCGATCGGGGCAACTTAGGTCGAACGACGTCCCGAAAAGTGGGGCAACTCGCGCTGCTAACTTCGAGTGGGCGTAGCTTGGATATCAGGACGCGGCCCACTTTGCCAATGCCCTATCCGGATCGGTGATGTGGTCGAACGACGTGTAGTAGTAGTCCTGCCACCCGTCCTTCGGCAGTCCGGTGAAGAGCATCAAGTTGAGCGGGTATTGCTCGCACTCCGTAACCTTGCGCTCATCGTCTCGGAACAGAAAGGTTGGCTTCTTCAGCGCGATGGCCATGCCCAACTCGACCATCACTCCTTCGTCCGGTGGCACCCCGTTCACAATCGCAAAAATCGCGTCGGCATCGACAACATCCCGAAAGTCGGCTTGCCCCAGTCGGTACGCCCAATACTGGTCGAGTCTTCCGTCCTGATTGTTGCGTTCAAACGGCTCCCAGACCTCTAATCCCAGCGACTGCAGCGCATCCACAAACATCGGCAGCAAAATCCCTTTCTGCTGCTCCGAGAAGCCGTAAGGATTTGCCAAGTAAACGGTCTTCTTGTGGGGAGGTTGTTCAGCAGGCATAGGAGACGATGATAGCAAGGGGTGGGTCGAAAGGAAGTTGAGGTGGATGCGGTTGGTTGCTGATGGCGAATCGACGGGATGATCTCGATCCGAAGTCAAACGGACTACGCCTCTTTGGATGCGACAATAGAGGCTTGTCAATTGTTTCAACCCATTCCATTCGTCGCATCAGTGTCCCATTCATCATCCCTCACGAACGAAACGATGTTCATGAAGAATCCTCCTCACCCAGGTCTCAGCATCAAGCAGAACTGCTTGGAGCCACTCGGCCTAAGCCTCACTGAAGCGTCGGAGATGCTTGGAGTCGCTCGCCACAGCCTATCTCGAGTCTTGAACGGTGATTCTGCGATCTCACCTGAGATGGCTATTCGCCTCGAGAAAGATGGTTGGTCAAACGCCGATTTCTGGTTGCGACGCCAAAGCGCATTCGAGCTGTCGCAAGTGCGTGAGCGCGAAGGCGATGGTTGGGTGACGCGCGGTTGAATGTGCGCGCGGCCGTAATATCCGTATCAAACCCGATAGGTATCGACGCAATGAATCCGTGCGAAGTCGTACTGACTGGAGGAGACGAAATGGCAGAAGATGTGGAAAAGTGCCAACAATCACAGCGCGCGAAAGATCACGAGGCGATGCTTGAGGAGGCATTGGCTCGGCCTGGAGTTCGTGAGGTCATGTCAGTGTTTGAGCATTGGCGAAAGACTGACCAAGGATTGGATGCTTACCGTTTGGCAACGAGGGAAAACGGGCGAGTTACATATTCGAACTCGACCAATGATCAAGAATTTGATCGCTAGTTAAAGCCGTTCATTTGCCGATATGAGGCGAAATCCTATCGGTTCAGATTGCCCAACCGGATGTGCCGTTCGACATTCGGCTGACACGGATGGCGAGCACTAACCGACGATGCCGGGAGGCGTGGATATGAAATACCGACGCGTCAACGGCACCTTGTCAGTTCGAATACTTGGGTTTAATCGAGCATACGAGCACTAGCTCAATGCTGATTCACGATTATCTTGATGCGCTCCAATATGCGTCTTCTTCGTTCCTCGTAAAAGTCCAAAAACCCGGTGATGTTGGTTGGGACCTCGCCCAAGAGATGATTGTCGCAATACCCCTTGATCGCTTCAGCGTCCGAGAAGTTAGACTCTAACCAGTCTGCAGGCATCGTTGCTCGTTTTTCGTTGTTGATCAACCGATCCAGCAACTGAAGATTGGCTATTCGATCTGCGTAGTCACGGTACTCGTCGCGTCGCTCCGTCGGCACGCCGGCTGCGGCAAGTCGCGCTTGGGTGAACCCGTTCTTGGGGAAAACATGGTCTATATCGGACCCGTTTTTCGAAGGCACATTCGGAAACAACATTTTCAATAGCGGGAATATCCGACGGTCGCCTAACCGCATGTCAGCGAGTTCCTCCATCTCCTCATCTACGAAATTTAAGGTCTTACCTCGTTGTGCCATCACGCGACGCAGTTCATCGGTTGGGAAATGACCATCGGCGGCATCTCTTATCACCTGTCGCAATGCTGTCAGTAACGTGTCCAACCCGCTACCCCAAATTCCCGATTCCTTGAGCAACGACCGTGTCAACCATCCTCGTATCGCGACCCGGTCGTTCATATATCTCTGACTGGTCTCAAAGTTTCGTGGGGAACCGATCTTGTGCAGGTAGTATGCAATCGGCAGCAATGAGTTTGTGGCTTGGATTGTTCGAGAGTCGAATCCAAACCAATCGATAAGCTCTGCGGTTTGTAGCAGAGCCTGTTGCACGTTGCGCCAATTTGCTTCCAACGCGGCCAAGTTATGTTCCGTGAAGTTCTCGACCTTGAATCCGACACTGGCAATGTCCGACAACATCAACCCCGCCTTTAGTACAAAGTCGGAGTCGAACATCTTCGGTTGCACATCGTTCAACTCATCGACCAAGTTATAGACTTCGGCTCTTGCGTCCAATGTCTTCCATTTCGAAACCGCGATGCTCAAGAGCAGGTTCGAATACGAGAGCTGGGTTCCGCCCCTGTTACACCGAATGAATATGTCCAGTACTCGCTCGAGGTCCTGGCTTGTTTCTTCGTAAACCGCGACAACGTGATCACCACGAGTCGCCGTGTGAAGCCGATCGAGTGTTTCGAATACATGGTTCAAACCTTCGCCCTTCAACCCTTGCTCTGTCAACCAGTTGAGCATCGCTGGGCCCCTATCCATGCTCAAGACATCAGACACCTTAAACCAGAAGCGTTCTCCGTCTGCGCCAACTCTCGAAGGCGAGATGAAATCAAAATCGTAACGGCTGCCATCTTCTTTAGGTTCCTTCGAAGCAAGCAGATCAAGCGCAAGGACCTTTTTGGGGAAAGCGTCCTTACTCTTCCACCACTTGTGCGGGAGCTTCAGGGACATAGAGCCTCGCAACCCAATGTTGAATGCGGTCAATCTCTGTTGACCATCGAGCACCGCCGTCAGTTGGACGTTTCGGAACTCTGGTAACTCTGGGCAGTGTGATGCATCACGTTGATGGTAGTGGCGGATGAAATCGTACCAACGATAGTTTTCGGCGTTCTCAGCATCCACACGCCACAACATGAACTCACCAAACGGATATCCTTGCATCAGGCTGTCGAATAGATTGCACACTTGTTCTGGTTGCCACACGAACTCACGTTGTATTGCGGGCAAAACGTATTCGTGCTTGGCGATGCTGTTTAGCGCATTCTCTATGGTTCCACCTGTTCGGCGCATAAGAACATGATTCCTTAGTCAGTGGTCGTAGGCGAACCTATGGCATTCGACACTCGAAGCCGATTTGGCAAGTCAACCTCGTTCGTGTGTCTCATCCGAAGCTCGAACACAAGACTAGCAGGGTGTTCGCCCATTCGGATGGATGTTGAGTGTTGACGAAGCCCATCGAACGCCAACCTTGGTTTGGGAGACGCCACCGTTTGCGACGCCGCAACTCAGATTCGGCGCATGGCTTCGATTGGAGCTTGTCGGCGACCTCGGTAACTGGCCATTGCCGAATGGATTGCACACTCTTGGTTCACAACGTGCCTCCGAAATCCAACCCCACCCCATCCGCTACCATGTGAATGCCCAACAACCCCGCATTTATGCCCTAGGAGTACCATATGAGCAGCGTTCTTGACGCTTGGAGAGAGCAGATTCGTGCGCATGAAGCGTATATGGACGCGCTGCGCGGAGATGACGATGGTGGTGGACACTCGCACGGGCATGGACATGGGCACGGGCATGGCGGCGGTCACGGGAACGGCGAACGGCCTCGGTTCGGATGGACTAGCAGACCGTTGGACCCCTTCCGGACTGACGACCAGATCGTGAATGCTCTGTTTGGGATGGTTGATGGCGATTCTGAAGTCTTGGACGTCGGCGGTGGCGCGGGTCGATTGGCATTGCCGTTGGCGACTCGGACCAAGCGAGTAACTGTGGTCGAGCCTTCGGAAGAGTCGATTGATCTATTGAAATGTAGAGCCAGAGACGCTGAGATTACCAACCTTGTAACGATCGACGAAGATTGGGAAGACGCTCGGGTAGCATCGGCAGATATCGTTCTCTGTTCCTTGGTTTTGCATCACGTTGTTGAGGCTGCAGCATTCATCGAAAAGCTGCAAAGCCATGCGAAGCAGCGCGTCGTTCTGGTTGAGATGGCCGAGACGCCCGGGGCGATTGAGCGACCTTTCTTCGAGCGCGTGCACGGGTCTGCACCGGCCCCGATGCCAGGATTGGCGATGGTGCTCGAACTGCTCTGGTCAATGGACATCTACCCCGACGTCAAGATGCTCGAGCCGGAAGTTGCCGTGCTCGACTCCGAACGCGATGGCGTGCTCGACCACCTGAGACGTCGACTTAGTGTCGAGGAAGGCACCGACGCTGACGACCGATTGAAGAGTGCTGCCGAGGATTTGCTGGTCGAGACAAGCGATGGGTTGACGGTCAAAGGTGTGGCTCCGAGGCGAAGCGCAATCATGTCTTGGAATCCGTAAGTCGATTAATTTGGCGGAGTCGACGGCTGCCCTTTCATTCAAGCGCAGGGCTTGTTCTGCTACGCGGCGTACCTCTGCGACTGCGAGTTGCTTCTACTCGGGAAACAGCGTCAGAACTGAAGATAGGCGAGTGTGCTCCTCGCCGAAGAATAGACTGACGGCGAATGCGTCCAGCGAGTTACGCATCACTGAGTTGATCCGCGGGTCAAAATCCGCTTCCTCCTCGACCACGTCGTACATGCTCGTCGCGTCCACAAATCCAAGGTAATGGCGTTTTGAAGGCAGATGGGAAGTGGCTCGTCGGTAGTGATCGCTCGACGCGAGATGCGGATCGTCGCCGTCCTGAACCGACACCGTAGTTCTCAACTCGCGTTCGTCAGTCGCAAGCGTCAGGTACTCGTCGTGCACGACATATCCGGGATTACGATTTTGCCCGAATCTCAACCAGTCTCCCAGTGCCAACCCCGGTATCAAACTGCCGCGCTCAACTTCGACCAGCACTCGATTGGAGTTTGATTGGGCTTCCGCCGCGACCCATGAAGCAAGTTTCGACATCGTGCCCTCCAGATCATCGTTGGATCGACCGCGGTAACGCAAGTGGGCCGTGGCGTCATACGGAACGTCGTCGATGCCGCGATAGCCGTACAGCCATTCATCGTCGAAGTCGCGGAAGGCAACCGCTACTTCGCCCGTAAGGTGTCGCAGCAAACCATCCTCAAAGTCAGTTCCGACGCGGTGAGATATGGCATCCAAACCCATATCCATCAAGTCGGCGACCGTTGCGTCTTCAACCAACGGTTCGATTTCATGCCTACCGAGTTGCCTCAGTTCGAAATCGATCTCTTCCACGTATCTCGGATTCGTAACGAACTCGCTTAATCGATACTCGGAAAGGGTCGCGCGCCAGTGATCCATATCCATATCGATGCTGCCAGCAATGAAAACCATCGCGTCGTCTGGCACGACCTGCGCCGGTTCGTCAAGTTCTTCAGCCGACACACCGAGATCCTCGATCGTCGGCCACACCGCTTCGACGACCAATCCACGATCCACCCAGTCTCCTGACATTGCCACCCACTCCGGGATGAACTGCAACAGATACTCAATCTCGTCGACCGAATCTCCGCCAAACCGAACAATCGTCTCCTGTCCCGCAACGTAGGCGGAGATAAATCGGTCGTCCGGCAGGTTGGCGCGCGCCGTTTCGAATCTCTCGGTGTTCGCCAATGAGTCGTCATCGTCGCCAGTGACGTAGTGCAAGACCGAAGCCAATGCGCCTTCGTCGTTTGCGAAGACCAACCAGTCATCCGTCAACGCGTACGAGACGTTCCTCTCTTCGTCGATCCAGACGATGTTGTCGCGGTACCATGCCGCGTCGAAATCGATGCGGAACTCGTCTTGGAAGTAGTCTCGGAAGTCGATCATGAAGTCTTCTGCGGCGTCACGATCTCTGACCCCGATGAGTGTTGCCAGCAACGGTTCGCCAGTTCGTGGATCGACTCCCAGAAGTCCGGCTGAAATCTCGGGACCGATCCAAGGAATCACGTCCTCTCTGAAATCAATCTCGGTTTCGTCTGAGGCCTGAACTTCGAAGTCGTCTAGCGAGTTTTTGAACACTGGATCATCGTTGAGCTGTTCCCAGATATCCAGCGCGTCGCCGGAAATGATCTCGTCCGAAAGCAGGTTCACCCAAGCGTAGGCAAGCGTTTCCGGCGGATAGAAGCGCGCTGAGTATTCGGGTTCATCGACGTTGATGAAGAGCGTGATCAATGCGACGGGCAACGCTGTCGGTCGAATCAGTAACACAGCCCCGAGGATCACGAGTGCGATACCGCCGACAATGGCGAGAGTTCTGAGCTTTTTCACAGCAGGCTCGTCTAGTTGAGGTGGCAATTCGGACGCTGAATCACCGTGCACGTGCGACGCATGGATCTCACTATACGCGAGTGACATCTAGTCCGAGGTGGTAGTTGATGGCCACACTCGACTTGCGTCACCTGCTCAGATTCAAGATTCCACGCAGATCTCGAGCTGAAATCTAATTCTTGCGTGCAACTCAAACCGTTCAACCTCGATGGAAGTTCACGGTTGGCATGATGCGAGGCACCATCCCCTGATCGGGCGGCTCTCCGTCTGGTTTTGGTTCGTGGGTGAAGGGATTCTGGTTGGGATGGAACAAAACCTTGGGGTGAATCGTCATTACGGTGATCGACCCTGAATCCAAGGAGGATTTCGCATGAATGTAAAACGAATCATTTCGACGATCGCATTGATTGGGTTTATCGGCGTGGTGATTTACGTCTGGGACGTCAGATCTGAAAGGCACTATGAGTACCCAAGCGGATACGGGATTGCAGAAAGTGCCCAGAGCCTAAGGCTGGAACCACAGGGATCTAGGTTCAGCTTGCCCAAATGGCCACGCTCTAGAGCGACAGCCGTCCCCGCCCCTAGGCCAACTGCAGCCCCCGCCCCTAGGGCGACTGCAGCACCTGCGGCGACCGCGGCACCTCCTAGTTCGCTGCCTCAAACATCTCCACCGGCGGCCACGACGTTCCGGGACAATCGGCGACTTCCGACGATTTCAACGGCTGAAGACGCGGTGTCGACGTTCAGTCTCGACACCGACCGCACGTCGTTCTGGTTGGCTCTGAACTGGATTTCGCAAGGTCACGACGTTGAACCCGACTCCGTTCGGGCTGAGGAGTGGATCAACTCGTTCAACTATGGTTACGCACCGCCGGTTCGCGACGACGAGTTCGGCATCTACTCCGACGTGTTCAGGCACCCGTTGGATGGATCGAAACACATGGCACGTCTTGGTTTCCAAGCACCGACCGTGTTGGACGATGACAGACCGGTGAACGTCACCTTGGTGCTGGATGCATCCGGTTCGATGCAGGATGGCAATCGGTTCGCCATCGCGCGTGCGGCAGCGGAGAGCATCCGCAACAGTCTCGATGCCGACGACCGAATCGCGGTCGTTCACTTCTCTAACGACGTGATCTTCACTCAGCATCACGTAGCACCAAGTTCACGTGAAGCGCGCGAGGCTGTCGCTAGGTTGAGTGCCAACGGGTCGACTAACGTCCAAGCGGGACTGAACAAGGGAGTGAGGATGGCTCAAGACGCGCGCTGGTTGAACCCGTACGCAATCAACTACATCATTCTGATGTCGGACGGCGTAGCGAACGTCGACGCGACCAATCCGTTCGCAATACTCGAGACGGCGAGCGACGTGAACACCCGCAACCCATTGCGTCTCATCACCATCGGAGTGGGAATCAACAACTACAACGACTACCTGCTGGAGCAACTGGCGCAGCATGGCAACGGATGGTACCGGTATCTCGACAGCGAGCAACAGGCTCGATCGACATTCGACAGAGACAATTGGCTCCAATTGTCGTCGCCGTTCGCCGACCAGACACGCGCCCAAGTTACTTGGGATCCCGAGTTTGTGGACGAATGGCGAATCGTCGGTTACGAAAACCGAGTCACGGATGACGCACTCTTCACACAGGACCGGAAGGAGTTCGCTGAGATACCGTCGGGGACAGCGACCACAGTGTTCTACGAGTTGCGGCTCAACAACCGGGTCGCGAACCGTCAAGCGAGCACTGCCAAGTTGGGGGACGTCGAACTTCGTTGGGTGGATCCCGATTCAGGCGAGTCGCGCGAGCAGTACGGGTCGGTGTCGGGACACTGGCGACAGGACTTCCAACGCTCTACGGATTCGATGCTGAAACTGGGCACGATCGTCGCACTTGCCGCAGATCGCTACAGTGCCATACCAGACCCGTGGTGGATAACTGAGAGACGGATTAGCGACGACTTGGGTCAGCTCAACCATTTGCTGCGGCCTCTGGAAGGTTCGATAGGTCACACGGTAGCCTACCGTGACTTCACCACGATGCTCGACCACATGGCGCGCTACCAGCCAGTTGGCGCGGCGCGTTACGAAGATACGGGATACAGCAGATAGAACCGAGACGCAGATGCGGACGTCCGATACGTCTGGGGCGAGGGTACCTGTGATCCTCGCCTCGGGCGGCATGGACGAGAGGGCTTGTTCGAACACGACGAGACGTGGTTTCACCGCAGAACGGAACATTCCGGTTGCTGATTACGTCATGAATGTGGGCGCATGCGACATTCTTTCGGCAACCGCCAACAGACGAACTATGCATAAGCAAGGAAAACTTAGCGTGAACTCGCTCAAAGTATTCGCGATAGTCGTCTTGCTGTCGCAGTTGCTGTTCGCTGCATGTTCGTCGATCGAAGACGAATGCGATCAACGACCAATCGTCGAAGCCGAACAGGTATCACAAACATCGCAATTTTACGGCTCAACCAGCTTGAACGAAAGAGTTTCCAGCTCCACCCACATCTTCCGTGGCAAGCTGAAGGATACCGACGCCTCGTCTGAACTCGTTTACACCGACGAGTGCGAACCGGATCTCTTTGAAGGGTTAGTTCACTACACGTTCGACGTCTACGAATACCTCAAGGGCGAAGGCGGCGAAGAAATCACGGTAGTGGCGGGGGTCTATTACAAGCCAAGGGTGATCGAAGCGATCATGGAATCCGAAGCGAGGGGAGAATTTATTGAGTGGTGGGCAATCGACTCATCGAATCCTTACACGACCAATGAGGCTGCTCTAGGTGCCGCGCGTAGGTGGGAACTAGATCTTGACCGACAATGGGACGACCGAGAAGCGATCATCATGGTGCGAGAGATTGACGTGCCCTTGACGTCCGATGGCACGTCGCGATTTTGGTTGGGACCGATTTTCGCCTACGCGATAACCACCGGGCATCGCGTGTGGCTTCCGTTGGCTAGCGTCAACCTCCATGACGGTCAGTCTGAACATGTCACTCCTTCTAGCGTTGGGGCGAGATTCCTGATGGAACCACCGACTGTGAACTCGGCGTCAACCGCCAGTGCTGCTTCAGAAACGAGACCAGCCACAATATCGGTTTCCGAGTTGGAGGAAGTGATCAAAAACGTTGACGCTTGGCACAAGGCTGGGGAAGGCATGGACGGTTACGAGTCCTGCATGTGGGATAGTTTCAAGGACGAAAAAAGCGTCAATGACGTTATAGAGCGCGGGCAACTTACCGAAAAGCTCTTTCATTTCTCCCTGAAATCAGGTGCGCCAATCGGGACCACAGTCCAAGAGATCTTTCATCTCAACGGCGAAATATGGCTTGACGGCAGTGACAGCAGATTTTTCGAAACATCGCCACACGGTAGCCGCTTGACTCAAACCAAGCGACCACTACCTGCCAGAACGTATGTATACAACTGGAACTGGCGACATCCCGAGTACTTCCCTTGCGGTCGCGTTCCCAATGATCCCAGGAAGCAAGTGGAAATACCCGTCACCGTCGTCGCACCTGAAGAGGTCATTCACGAGGCGTTCTTTGATCCGGTGGCGATTGGGGATGCTGTGGGGGCGGATGCGACGAATGGTCAGTTGAAGCCGGTTGAGTTTGATGTTGAAGGAGGTGGGACGAAGTCGATTTCGAGCATCGAGTGGGAGGATGGCGAGGTAACGATGGTGCTTTCGCCGTCGGCACCTTCGGACGGGTACGATCTCGATTTCATCGGTTTGGATGGTGATGTGTCGTTGAGGTTACTGGGTGCCGAAGCGACGGTATCGGGTGGCACGATCACTTGGGACGTCGCAACGCAACCGTGGAACGACGGTGACCTGCTGATGCTCCGAATGCGGACTGCCGCGTCTGCAGCACCGACGCCAACGCCTGATCATTAGACGCGTCTGTGGTTGATATTTGAGCTGGCTCGTCGATCTTGAGTTGTGGATGCCACAAGCAAAGCAACCGATCGGACCCTTGGTGGAGACCACCGATACCACGTCGCCGACCGGGAGACGGATGCCAATTCATCGCCTGCCGAGATCTCTGATGCAAGATTTGGGTCAGGGGACAGCGATGTGGAAGCAGACTTTAGGTACGAGTCTCGCAACCAAGCCAAAGTGACACGAACGCCGCCGATGCGATTTGCGGCAACTACATCCATGAACCCTTTGCCCGACAGTAGCAACCGAGGAATTGGGAAGAGTTTCTGGCGTTTCTTCAGAGCCACGCGTCGGTTGATTTACGCGATTGTGCTTGTCTTGTCGGTCGCTTTGACTTCGTGTTCGCAGCCCACCGAGAGTGCCAGCATGGGCACTTCCATTCAAGGTTCCGCTGAACCCGTAATAGTCGGCGAATCGAGTCTCGAAGAACGAGTGTATTACGCCGACGTAATCGTGCGCGGCAAACTCAAAAGCACGAGCACATCCACCGAACCAGGTTACCGATCCACCGAGGCTGATAAACGCTATCAAGGACTGGTACATTTCGTCTTCGATGTTCACGAATACATTAGGGGCAGCGGCGGTCCAGAGTTGTCCGTGGTAGCCACGGTCAACCTGAGATCTGACGTCATTCGAGAGATCATTGAATTTAGTGCCAAAGGCGAGTTCGTTGATCTGCATGAAGGAGATTGGCTCAATCCCTACACCACTGAGGCTCTCGCTCTGGAGGCAGCTAAAGAGTGGGAACAAGCTCGCGACCGCAGGTGGGACGACCGCGAGTCTCTAATCTTGGCGCACGAAGTCGACGCCACCTCGGACGATTCGAAGCGATACTCGCTCGGCCAGATATTTTCGTATTCGATCGGAGGCAAGAACGCAGTTTGGCTTCCCTTGGCGGAGGATCCAGATGCTCTCGACGCGAATGCACAGGACGGAAATCGCAACAGAGACGAAGCACGTTACCTTTTGAAAGTCCCAGAGTCTTCGAGCGCGACCGATGAGAGCGGATCAGCCGACGGTGTCCTAGAAACGATCACGATTCCGGAACTCAAGGCGGTGATGGCGCGCCTCGAGCAGTGGCGCAAGGACGGCGAAGGCGTTGAAGGCCACGAATACTGCATCCACTCTAGCTTCATTGATAAACGTCGCGTCAATGAAGCGAAAGAACGCGGCGAGACCACGTACGTCCGCTCAGATCGTTCGATGGAGTCTGGAACTCCGGCTGGTACAGCGTTAATTGCGACCCATACCTTGGACGGTAATGTTTGGCTAGAAGGGACGGGCGCGGAAGTGTTTGAGGTGGCACCGTACAGCAATGGGGTGATTCGAACCCAACGACCGCTTCATGGAGGCGTTTTCAGGTACTTCTGGAACCGTCAAGGCAGTACATACATTCCCTGCGGATACTTGCCGGACGACGCCCAAAACACGATCGAGCACTTCGTCACCGTTACCGTACCCGAAGGCGTGATCCACGAGGCGTTCTTTGATCCGGTGGCGATTGGTGATGCGGTGGGGGCGGATGCGACGATTGGTCAGTTGAAGCCGGTTGAGTTTGACGTCGAGGGTGGTGGGACGAAGTCGATTTCGAGTATCGAGTGGGAGGACGGCGAGGTGAGGATGGTGCTTTCGCCGTCGGCACCTTCGGACGGGTACGATCTCGATTTCATCGGTTTGGATGGTGATGTGTCGTTGAGGTTACTGGGTTCCGAAGCGACGGTATCGGGTGGCACGATCACTTGGGAAGTCGCAACGCAACCGTGGAACGACGGTGATCTGCTGATGCTGCGCATGTGGCCTGCTGCACATCGGACACCGACAATAGTTCCTTCCGTTGCACCAACGCGCGTATTACTCGATCCGACATCGGTAACCGAAGAGCACCTAGCGCACGAACCTTCGCCGTCACCTACTCGGGAGGCGGGCGAAGTCGAATATCAAGTTCAGGGGCACCAAATCATCGAAAGTGCACCGACTACTCTCGAAGAGGTCATTCATCACGCAGACCTCATCGCACGCGTGCAGTTGGTTTCGGCGCAGGCGGCGGTCGGGTCCATGTACGGCAAACCGTATCCGAGGTTTGAGTTCCGGTTCGAGGTACTTGAGTACCTAAAGGGCGATGGTGAAGAAGGGATTGTCGTCTACACCCACGTCCCCCGATCAATCTACCAAGTTGGGGACTACACAGCGGAACAGGCACTGCAAGTCGCTCAAGAGGAGTTCGCCGCGCGCGACTCACGGTGGGACGACCGAGAGGCGATCGTATTGCTGCGCACCGGACTAGAGACTGACCTTGGCACGCAGATCGGTTTCGCGGGACGACTGCTCTGGAACGACATACATCGATACGCAATCTCAAGTGGTCTAAACCGCGCATGGCTTCCGATTGCCGATGAATCTGCGGATTCCCGTTCCGGAGTTGGCGCAATCGTTGAGCGTCGCTATTTGACGAAGGTGTCATCGGAAGAAGAAAGCGACGACGCAGCGCATTCAGTCGGGACCACAGAAGTGTCCATTCCCCTCTCCGAAGTGCTCCAAAAGATCCAAGAGAACGAAGAGTTGCTCAAAGCGGGTACCAACATCCCGGGGTATACAGAATGCGTTGCGGCGATGCTCAATTTCGAAGCAGAATTTCTCACCGATCCGAATTGGTGGGAGACCTACACCGTGGAGCACTCTATACCGTCGGGACGCAGGTCAGGATACAAACTTGCCTCATCGACATCGATAGTCGAAAAAAGCGACTACTACGGGAAGTGGTGGACCGATGGACCGAATTCAGATCTCTTCGTCAGCAAAATAACTGATGACCCCGATAATGATCCCAAAACAGGGTACGCATGGATCGACGTAACTACCCGTCCGATACCCATGGGAACATACAACGTTGCGCGCAAGAATCAACCGCCGGAGTGGGTACCTTGCGATTACAACCCAGACCGAGATCGTGATAGTCCCACCAGCTATCTGGAAATCACCGTCACCGCCCCCGAAGGCGTTGTCCACGAGGCGTTCTTTGATCCGGTGGCGATTGGTGATGCTGTGGGGGCGGATGCGACGAATGGTCAGTTGAAGCCGGTTGAGTTTGATGTCGAAGGTGGTGGGACGAGGTCGATTTCGAGCATCGAATGGGAGGATGGCGAGGTAACGATGGTGCTGTCGCCGTCGGCACCTTCGGACGGGTACGATCTCGACTTCATTGGTCTTGACGGCAATGTGACGTTGAGGTTACTGGGTGCCGAAGCGACGGTATCGGCTGGCACGATTACATGGGACGTCGCAATGCAACCGTGGAACGACGGCGACCTGCTGATGCTGCGCATGTGGCCTGCCTCACCACCGGTGCCGACACCAACTCCAGATCCGTCCGTTGTCCCAACGCCGATCCAGTAACCGGTCATCTTTGGGGCATTGCTGTTAGTGATTAGTGGTCACCACCTTGCCTGGGCGAAGGATCGAATCACCTGATGGCATGTTCGCTCCACGGAGTGCTAAACGAAAGTGATGAACGAACCTTGGTCAGACTTCTGAAACCTTCGTCAAAGGCGCGGCGACTATCTTCGACGCTGACCGCACTGAATCGGGTGTTTTGAACTCGGGCAAATGTTGAAGCGACTAAGTTACCGTCGTCCGATATTCGTTCGGATCATGTTGCTTGGGATCGTTGCGGTTGCCATGTTTTTGAACGGGTTCATGCTCGACGTCGCAATCGGGACGTACTCTCGCTTGCTCAATAGCGGTTGGGGCGGATCCGAAGAGAATTACTTCGGCCCCATGTCGCTCGAAGAACGGATTGTGCACGCAGAAGTCATCGCTCGGGTCGACTTCCGCTCGGCGAGGCAAGCTATAGAGACACACCATCATTACGACCCATGGGGCGCTTTCACTGGTTCGTCGCACGTAGTTGCGATGGAGTTTACTTTTGACGTATTGGAGTATCTCAAGGGGAATGGCAGCGACGAAGTTCATGCAGTGGTTGACGAAAGCGGGTGGTTCTACGAGACCGCGTTGGGTGCCGCATTGTTCGGCAGGAACTTGGTTTCAGATCGCGACGACAGATGGGACGACAGAGAAGCCATAGTCTTTCTGAGAGTACGCGACGACACCCCAAGCTCGAAACAACCCGGTCGCTACTGGTTGGGATCCGTGAGCGGAGGCGGACATAACCGGTACACAATTGCGAATCGGCGTTACCAACCTTGGCTGCCCGACGCCGCAAGTCCGGCAGATGAAACCGGAGAATTAGGTCAATCAGTCGCGGCCAGTGCGGCTGAGCAACAGTTCCTGTTGGAAGAACCTCCAGATACGGTCGAAGGCGAAACTGGCTCTGCTACGGACTCGCAAACCGCCAGCGCGACAATATCGCTTTCGGCGCTCAAATCGCGCATCGCTGCCACAGAGTCTGAGATAGCTGACGCAATAAGAACAGGATCGACTGAGTTCACGCCAGAAGAGTACGAAGAGTGCATTCGCCTCAAGTACCAACGAGAGCGCGAGGTCCGGTACACGATGGATCTATATGGCGAGTACGACAGTTTCACCACAGATATCGCGTTGGCTTCGGGAGGTCCAGTCGGCACCCAAGTCTATTCTGCTCCTTTTGTGAGGGTAGGTGGCGGCGAAACCGGCGAATACAGAGCCAAAGATTGGTTCGACGGGAAGGACAAACAACTATTCGTATCGCACCGAGGTACGGTATCCATCACACGGCCATTACACACGGGCTCTTTCGAGTTTTATTTCGCCGTCGTAGGTTTCCCAGCCTCACTGTGCGATGCGATACCAGAAGAAGCGAAGAGGCGCGAGGAACTCGTCATCACCGTAACCGCACCTGACGGTGTCCTGCACGAGGCGTTCTTTGATCCGGTGGCGATTGGGGATGCTGTGGGGGCGGACGCGACGAATGGTCAGTTGAAGCCGGTTGAGTTTGATGTCGAAGGTGGCGGTACGAGGTCGATTTCGAGCATCGAGTGGGAGGATGGCGAGGTGACGATGGTGTTGTCGCTATCGTCACCTTCGGTCGGATACGATCTCGACTTCATCGATTTGGACGGTGATGTGACGTTGAGGTTACTGGGTTCCGAAGCGACGGTATCGGGCGGGATTATCACTTGGGACGTCGCAACGCAGCCGTGGAACGATGGCGACCTGCTGATGCTCCGCATGCGACCCGCCGCACGACCGGTGTCGACGCCATAGCGACCGTTACTGATTTGCTCGTATGCGTTCGTCGGCGCATGTCTCGCATCACCGGACCAGTTAAGCTTGCGACATTGGCGCGGGAATGGTGCCACCGACTGCTAACCGCCTTAAGCATCGACTGGGTTGGTGGGAATCCGCCACCGACACGGGATGAAGGTTCGAAGCAATCGGAGCATCTGCATCGAGTCAGTTTGAACGCTTCGACTGTGAGCACAACTAACAGCGAAATCGCGCCGGCTAAGAACATAAGAAGGACGGTTGCCGTAGCGACCAACAAAGTCGGGTAAGGCACCCAATTCGGGACTCCCACACTGTTTGCCCAACGTCGAAGTGGCGGATCTGGGAAAACTGTTCGCCTTGATGCTGCGTAGATAAACACGTACATGTAATGGAACGGTGGTTCTACTTTTTCGAGTTCTCTTATCGTGCCGACTGCCTCGTGTGGTATCCCCAACCGAGGGAGCAACTCGGGCAATGCATTCATCAAGAGTTCGGCGTCGTACGCCTCAATCTCGATCATTGTCGAAACGTCCGACCACACGAAGTTCGTGTCTGCGCATGCATCGTTGATCGCCGGGTTCTCGCAAAGATCGACATTCAACATAACCTCTTCGTATTCGACCTGTTTCGGCCAGCGGTTGCGAGTGCCAACGGTCGAGGCCTTTAGGATGCCAACTGTGTTGCTTTCAGACTGGGCGTATGCGTTCAACGAGTTAGTCCACCTATAGACGTCTAGGTCGCTGTACTTCGTCGGACGGAACCGATAGGTCAAGGGTTTGACGTCTTCGTAGATCTCCGTTAACGCGGCAATCTTGACGGCGTCTGTCGAGTTCGTGGCTTCAACCTCGTAGTGCTGTGATACGCCCGCGATCGGTGATGACGAATGCGCAACGTCGCCGCTTACAGCTTGAGAGTCTGCTTCGGTTACCGCGTACTCAAACCAGTTCTCCCAACCTCTAGTTCGCAGTTCCACATCCACCTGGGGTGCACCGGTTTCGTCGGCCACAGAGTCGGCGATCAGCGTCAAAACCTCGTTCAAATGGTCGTTTAAGTCGTCCGTCACTCGCATCGGTTGATGTCCAACTGATGCGGCGTATTCTGCCAACCGTCCATGCAGATGCACCAATCCATCCGATTCGCCAGCATCAACCGTCGCCAGCGCTTCGTACTTCTGCGTCGTCTCATTCCAAATCTGCGTGCAGACTGTTACTCCAAATTCACACGTTTCTTGGAAAGTGGACACAATTCGTTCGAACTGCTCAACGTCGATTGAAACGCCTACCGCGGACAACATGACCGCACGATCGATATCCCGGGATGGGTTGTCTCCTACTGCGATACCGACTGCCAAGTGGTCCGCGTCGAAGCGTCCACGCACGTCGCAGAAGTTGGGGGTCGGGTGTATCTCGATTTCGGTGCCTGCCAATCGTTCCTCAGATATCAGTTCCAAATCCGACAAACAGACATAAGCCGGCAAATTGACCAGGTTGACATCCGAGACATCGAATTTTTTTGGGCCGACTTCGATGGGCCACACTTTGTGCAATCCCGATTTCCCCCTTCCATCCGCGTCACCATCGGCACCCCGAACGCGAATCTGTATGTAATTTGGTGAGTATGGCAGTGGGTCATATTCGTTCACCGGATAGAGCAAGCACCACAACGTGGAGCCGTCGCTGTTCAAGATGTTGTGCCTCCAGTAGTGTGCCAAGCAGTGCTCGTAGATTTCGGTGTGATCATCTGTAATCGCCAAGTCAGGTTGGCGTTTCGCGAATTTGACCGCTCGCCGCTTCAAGAAGTTGGAATCTAGATCGCTCAGATTGTTTTCGCCGGTTAGGTAGACGTACAGGGGCGCACCTTTGGCGTGGTAGAGCCCTTCGATGTCCATCACGCCCCACTTTTGCGCCTGCTCCAAGACGTAGCAGTTCAACGGGTCGTCGGCGAGGACGCCACCGAAGCAGTCGCCCAGATCGGTTGCATCTACGAAGTCCGCTGGTACCGTAGGCAGCAGAAGCACGATGAAGACGCCGAGTACGAGCGACACAAGGCGTCGTGCGACGCGCAACTTTCCGATGTGCCGTTCACTGTCGTTCATCTCGAACACTCGAGACAAATGCTAAGTTACCGCTAGCTGTTGGCTGGCGCGTGAGTGAGAGCGGTTACGGAGGCGGGGGCACTAAGATTGTTCGGCGGGTGGCGTCGTAAGTCCACTCGACGCCATCGCGGACTGGACTTACGACTTTACCGACCCCAACTCTGACAGCAACCGGATTGAGCGTATGGCGGAATGCGCATCGCTTGGTTGCGGTTACTGTGATGGTGGGTTGGGGTCGGAGATAGTTAAGGTGTAGTTCCCGGTGACGTCGAGGTTTACGGTGAGGACGATGATGGTGTAGGTTCCGGCTGGGAGTGTGGTCGTGATGCGAGCGTTGGTGTTGCCGCCGTGGTAGTCGATGTCATCGTGTTCGGCTAGTATCTCGCTATTCCACTTCGAAACCCCTGCCCAGATGCGAAGCAGAGCGTCGAAGTCATCCGACTCGAGGTCGATCTGGATCTCGTAAGTGTTGTCGAGCGTGAAGGAATAGTAGTCGAAGAAGCCTCCATCGTAGCAGTCACCTAGTTCGACTGTTCCGGTGTAGGACGCGTATACCGTCGGCGGCGACCCGAGGTCGATGATGTCGCATTCAGAGGTGGGAACCAACGGAGCGGGTTTGGGAGTTGCGGATACCGATGATGCTGCACCATTTCCAGTGGCGTTGACCGCTCGCACCTCGAACGTGTGTGCAACGTCGCCAGTCAACCCCGTGATGGTGTGCGAAGTCGTATCGTCATCGCTATTCGGCACATCCGCCCAATCCCCGAAATCGCTGTCCGTCTTCCATCGAACCTGCCAACTCTCAATCGTTACGTCGTTTGCATCGTCCCAAGTCAGTGCAACGGCGTTTGCTACCGATTGCACGTCCGCAGCAAGAGATGTCGGGGCAGCAGGTGCGACGCAGTCGGGGAGGTTAGTTGGGCGTTTAACCGGAACATGGCCGAACCAGGAAACCAGTAGCTTGTCACTGGAGGGTAGGCACACCTTAGTGTTGTATAGATCAAGATCTCTAACATCACTGAGGTTTCTAAATTGCGATGGGATTGATCCGACTAATGGGTTGTTTTCTAGTGCAATGGTATCGAGTTTGGCGAGTTTGCCCAACTCAGTTGGAATCGATCCGTTCAAGTAGTTGTGCCTTAGGGATAGGGTCGTGAGGTTGGTGAGTTTGCCCAACTCAGTTGGAATCGGTCCGCTCAAGGAGTTGCGCCCAAGATAAAGTTTTTCGAGCTCAAGAAGTTCACCTAACTCCTTCGGAATTGATCCGTTCAAAGAGTTGTCGCGCAGGTACAGGTCCTCTAGGTCGTTAAGGTCTCCCAACCACGATGGAATCGGACCGCTCAAAGAATTGTTTCCCAGATCCAACTTTACGAGTTTGCCGAGATCTCCTAACTCCAACGGTATCGATTCGCTAAGTTCATTCCCCGCAAGGTCAAGGATCGTAAGGTTCGCTAGATCGCCCAACCCCGTAGGTATTGAACCGCTTAATTCATTCCATCCAAGGTCAAGGGACGTGAGCTTGACGAGATCGCCCAACTCCATCGGTATCGAACCGCTCAACTCATTCGATGCAAGGTCAAGGGTCGTGAGGTTGACGAGATCGCCCAACTCCAACGGTATCGAACCACTCAAATCGTTCCTGGCAAGATTTAGGTATCCAAGCTTGCCAAGATCGCCCAACTCAGACGGGATCGAACCGCTCAATTCATTGCCGCGAAGGTCTAGGTATTCGAGC
The DNA here is from genome assembly GCA_965221625.1 of Dehalococcoidia bacterium. Classification (GTDB taxonomy): domain Bacteria; phylum Chloroflexota; class Dehalococcoidia; order Lucifugimonadales; family Lucifugimonadaceae; genus Bin127. Next base: position 1,020,022 of record OZ244903.1, on the reverse strand, counting down.
TCATTTAGGACGCCCAACTCAGACGGGATCGAGCTACTCAACTCGTTCCTGGCAAGGTTCAGGGTCCTGAGATTGCCGAAGCCGCCCAACTCAGACGGGATCGAACCGCTTAAGTCGTTCCAATCAAGGTCTAGGTGTTCGAGCTCGTCGAGGTTGCCCAACTGCGACGGTATTGAGCCGCTCAAGTCGTTCCTAGCTAGGTCTAGGTATTCGAGCTTGTCGAGCTTGCCCAACTCCGTAGGTATCGAACCGCTCAGGGAGTTTCCCCTAAGGTCCAATCGCGTTACGCTGCCGTCGCTCACCGTAACCCCGTACCACGACGAACTCAACGATTGGTTGAAGTCCCATCCGGTATCGCTATCCCAGTTGTCTCCGTCGGTGGCGTTGTAGAGTGCCTGCAGAGCCGCTTTGTCGGTATCGTTAGGGGTGGGAGTTGCGGTCGCCGATGGCGTTACCGTCGGTATGGGGGTCGGCGTTGCGGTGGCGGTTGGCGTGGGACTTGGCGTTGCTGTCGCTGTGGGTGTTGAAGTAGGTAATGGCGTTGCTGTCGCAGACGGAGTGGGGGTTGCCGTCGGTATGGGGGTTGCGGTCGGTATGGGGGTCGGGGTGTACAAGATAAGGACGGGCGTCGCTGATACAGACGATCCTGCACCATTTCCAGTGGCGTTAACCGCTCGCACCTCAAACGTGTGCGAAATGCCAGCCGTCAACCCCGTGACGGTGTGCGAAGTCGTATCCTCATCGCTCCCAGGCACATCCATCCAATCCCCGAAATCGCCATCCGCCTTCCATCGAACCTGCCAACTCTCAATCGTAACGTCGTTTGCATCGTCCCAAGAAAGCACGACCGTATTCGGTGCCGATTGCACGTTCGCGGCGAGTGACGACGGCGCAGCGGGTGCGACGCAGTCGGGGGGACTCTCGGGTTCCGTGGTGCGAATTCCGTTATACCAAGATCTCAGAGCAGTGTTGCTCGATGGTAAACACACTTTGCCTCTGATATCCAAGTATCGAAGTTTGCCTAGACCGACGAACTCCGATGGAAGCGCTCCGCTCAAGGGGCTTCCGGAGAGATCAAGCACCTCCAAATTATCGAGACCGCCTAACTCCGAAGGAATTGCTCCGCTTAAACGGGTGTTCTCAAGCCTCAGGGTAACAAGGGCGGCGAGGTCACCCAATTCCGACGGGATCGATCCGCTCAAGCCGTTGGCGTCCAGACTCATGTATGTGAGTTGATCAAGTTTGCCCAACTCCGGCGGGATCGATCCGCTCAAGTCGTTGTCACTGAGATTCATGTATGTGAGTTGATCAACGTTGCCCAACTCCGGCGGGATCGATCCGCTAAACTCGTTGTCACTCAGAAAAAGGAACTTGAGATTGTCCAGGTCGCCCAACCACGATGGGATCGATCCGCTCAAGCTGTTACCCCAAAGGAACAGTGTTTCGAGATTATCAAGGTTGCTGAATTCCGATGGGATCGATCCCGTCAGTAGTCTGTTCTTAGTAAGGTTCAAGTATTCGAGCTTGTCAAGGTCGCCCAAGTCGGAAGGAAGTGATCCGTTCAGGGAGTTGTGGCTAAGCTCCAGTCGCGCTACGCTGCGATAGTTCAGCGTGACCCCGTACCACGACGAAGTCAACGGTTGTGTGAAGTCCCAACCAGTTTTGATTTTCCAGTTGTCGCCGTCGGTGGCTTTGTAGAGGGCTTGCAGCACCGCTTTGTCGGCTTCGCTGCCCGGTATCGGAGTAGGCGTCGGCGATGGTGTTCCGCCGGCAACCGGAGTTGCCGTAGGTGTGGGAGTAGGTGTGTTCAAGACAAGGACGGGCGTTGCGGATACCGACGATGCTGCACCGTTGCCAGTGGCGTTGACCGCTCGCACCTCAAACGTGTGCGATACGCCGGCCGTCAATCCAGTGACCGTGTGAGATTTTGTAAACCTATCGCTTCCCGGGACATCCGCCCAATCCCCGAAATCGCCATCCGTCTTCCATCGAACCTGCCACCGCTCAATCGTGACGTCGTCAGCTTCCCACCAAAAAAGCACTACCGCGTTTGCTACCGATTGCACACTCACTCTAAGATTTTGCGGCGTAGCAGGCGCGACGCAGTCGGGGGGACTCTCGGGTTCAGTGGTGCGAATTCTGTTGTACCAAGATTGCAGGGATGTGTTGCTTGATGGTAAGCACACTTTGCCTCTGATATCCAAATATCGAAGTTTGCCTAGACCGACGAACTCCGATGGAAGCGGTCCGCTCAAGGTGCTTCCGGAGAGATCAAGCACCTCCAGATTATCGAGATCGCCTAACTCCGCAGGGATCGGTCCGCTTAAACGAGTTTTCTCAAGCCTCAGGGCAGTAAGAGCGGCGAGGTCACCCAACTCCGACGGGATCGATCCAGTCAAGTCGTTGGCGTCGAGGTTAAGATATGTGAGTTGATCAAGGTTGCCCAACTCCGATGGGATCGATCCGCTCAAGTCGTTGGCACTGAGATTCATGTATGTGAGTTGATCAAGGTTGCCCAACTCCGATGGGATCGATCCGCTCAAGTCGTTGTCACTCAGAGAAAGTAACTTGAGATTGTCGAGGTTGCCCAACTCCGATGGGATCAATCCGCTAAAACCGTTTTGACGGAGCCTCAGGTGAGTGAGTTGACTTAGGTTGCCCAACTCCGACGGGATTAATCCGCTAAAATCGTTTTGACGGAGACTTAAGTGAGTGAGTTGACTTAGGTTGCCCAACTCCGATGGGATCGATCCGCTCAAGTCGTTGCTTTCGAGGTTAAGGTCTGTGAGATTGCCTAGGTCGCCCAGACCCGAAGGGATATCTCCGATCAATCTGTTCGAAGAGAGCGAAAAGTGTTCGAGTTTGACAAGACTGCTTAACTCCGATGGGATCGAACCGCTTAAGATATTGCCTCGGAGATTTAGGTGAGTGAGTCGGTGTAGGTTGCCGAGTCTAGAAGGTATCGTGCCACTCAGGCGGTTGCCTTTGAGGTCGAGGTGAGTGAGTCGATCTAATTTGCCGAGTCCAGACGGCAACGTGCCAACCAAGCCATTACTGGTCATGTCCAACCCAGTTACTCTGCCATTGGCGATCGTCACCCCGTTCCACGAAGAATCTAGCGTTTGGGTGAAGTCCCAACCCGTGTTGTTGGTCCAGTTGTCGCCATCGGTGGCGTTGTATAGGGCTTGCAGCGCGACTTTGTCGGTATCGAGGTTGCGAGTGACGACCTGTACCGGAGTCGCAGATACCGAGGATGCGACACCGTTCCCAGTGGCATTCACCGCGCGGACTTCGAACGTGTGCAATTCCCCGGGTGTCAAACCCGTTACCGTGTGAGAGTTCGTACTCTCATTGCTTTCCGGCACATCCGCCCAATCCCCAAAATCGCCATCCGTCTTCCATCGGACCTGCCACCGCTCAATCGTCAAGTCGTCCGCATCATCCCAAGTTAGCTCTGCCTCGTTGGGTGCATGTTGGACGTCCGCTGCGAGTGATGACGGTCCCGAAGGTACTACGCAGTCGGGTAGGTTGGTTGGGGACTTAATCGACACGTTGTTGTACCAGGAGGTCAGTGAAGAGTCACTTGATGGTAAGCAAACCTTCGTGCCCGAAATCTCGATGTTATACAACGAGTGCATGTTGACGAACTCGGACGGAATCGGGCCGATCAACGAATTGTCATACAACCGCAGGGCGATGAGTTTGTCTAGGTCACCCAAATCCGACGGGAGCGATCCGCTCAACGAGTTCCAAGGGAGGATTAGTCCCACAACTCTCCCGTCGACCACAAGCACCCCATACCAAGAAGAATCTAGCGGTTGGTTGAAGTCCCAACCAGTGCTTTGGCTCCAGTTGTCGCCGTCGGTGGCGTTGTAGAGTGCTTGCAGTGCCGCTTTGTCGGTGTCGAGGTTGCGGACGGGTGTGGCGGTGGCGGTCGGCGTTACCGATGATGCAGGTGTGGGAGTTGCGGGATCGTTGCCGGTTTGTGCGGCGGCGGGGGAGGCGAGACTTGATCCCGCGATGACGACGAGTGCTAGTGCGAGGGAGAAGATGACGGCGAATGCGGTTCCGTAGAAGCCGGCCTTGAGTTGCAACGAATTAATGCTCGGGGTGCGATTCTCATGCATTCGTCTTCTCCGTCAAGGTTGAACGAGTGATCAATGTCGGATAGATACCGGCATCACGCGTATAGCGTACATCGCTTGTTGCAAGCAGTATATCGAATATTCTATGAATGTCAAATCTTTTCATTTCGACCGTAATCATGTGGTGAGTGTTTCCGCCACCACGGAACACCGCATTCCATCGATGACTTGGCACCCGTGAACCTCAGTTAAGTCGCTTTCGGACACTCTCAAGTATCGGAACCGGCAACTCAATCGCCGCCGCGAGGGCATCGACAAGAAATCAACATCTCAGGTGGGCACTTTCGTTCCATCGTCTCGATGCCAGATACGCCGGGTGAGGTGTGATGCAATCGCACTTCGTTGTTAATAGCGCGATAATTCATAATACGCCAATTTTATTGCTTTGTTAATACGCACAATCACATTTGTCTTTATGCCGATAAAAGCACGTCGCTTCCCGAACGCGGTTGCTGCGGAAACGTCATTGTGGCAACGGCGGCGTTTCGAAAGCACCGACGGCAAAGGGTCAAGCGACAGTGGCAAACCAGTCAGTCACTACCGGCATTCGATCCGTATGCGAACCCCCTCGGCGGGTTTGGTTGCCGAGGGGGAATGCGCAAGATTAGTCGTCGGACGTGGTCGTTTCGGTGGTTGTGGTTGGGCGTTGGTTGCCGAACTCAGCGACTGTAGCGTTGCCGTCGTTGTCCCAGTCGGCGGTGAGCGCGGGGTACTGTGTGGCGGTGCCCGCGTCCCATACGGTGGTGCTCCAACCTGTGGGCAGCGACGCTTGTAGGTCGGTCGTCGTCTTGCAGGTTCCGCCATCGCTGGAGGTTTGATCGCAAGCGTCGTCGGTATCAGCGACCCAGAAACTGCGTTCGACGGCGCCACCATCGGGACCGTAGCGTCCAATCAATTCACCGGTGCCAATGTCACCGACAACCGTTCCGATCGAGTAGCTGTCTCTCACCTTTGCCTTGGTCTGATTTGATCCGACTAACCCGCCAACTCCGGTCTGACCGTTGACGTCGCCCTCGGCGTAGCTGTTGTTGATTGACGTACCATCTCCGTTGCTGCGTCCGACCAATCCGCCAACGTAAAGTTTGCCAGTTACGTCACCTGTGGCGTAGCTACCGTTTACCGAACTTTTCTCACTGTTCAACCCTACGAGCCCACCAGTGTTCACTGCACCCGTCACAGCAACAGTCGCATAACTCGAGTGGATGTCTTTGATGTTCGAACCTACGAGACCACCAGTATTCACCGCACCCGTAACGGTACCTGTGGCGTAACTCGAGAAGATGTTTCCATTGTTTGAGCCTACGAGTCCACCAGTGTTGATGTCACCGTTGACTACTCCGCTAACAGTGCTGTTGTACACATCGCCAGTGCCAGTGTTGAACCCGACCAATCCACCGGTGTTTTCGGAACCGGTGACGTTGACCTGATCCAGGACCATGTTGTAGACACTCCAACTCATTCTTCGGATCAATCCGACGTCGCTCTCTGCGCGGTTTATGAACAGGTTGCTGATGGTTTTGCCGTTACCAACCAGTGTTCCGGAGAAGAGGGCGTCGAATGATCCTATCGGGTCCCAACCTTTTCCGCCGTTCCAGTAGTCGTCGTAGTCGCAGTCGGGATGGTCAACAGGCCAGTTGCCTTGAGCATCGGCCACGCAACCGGTGGTGCCGTCTTTGGGTTTCGGCTGGTCAACCTTGCCATCTTCGTTGGTGTCGAAATCGAGATCGGCAGCCAACTCATACCCTCCGCAACCCGTAGACGGGCAACCCATGCCGCTGATCGCAAACGGGAATGCTGCTTCATAGGACTCATCATCGTCAGTGGCATCAGGATCGATTCCGGCTTCAATCGCGTCGACGAGACCGTCGCCGTCGAGGTCCCAGCGGATGGCGTTGAGTTGCGCCAAGGTCGATACTTCGATCAATCCATTATCATCGTGGGCGTCGTAGTCCTTGCCTACCGTTACTTCGAAGACATCGGAAATCGACTGATCGCTCGGGTTGGATGCAGTTACGGTGATTTCGACTTTGCCGGCGTTTTCGCCTGCGGTCACCGTGATGACTGTACCGGCAAGAGTAACCTCGACGATGGCGTCGTCCCCGGAGCTCAAGTTGGTCGAGGTTACCGTGTAGGTTAACTCTGCGCCATCGAGTTCGTTGAAGACGGCTGCGCCGACCGTCTCAAGATTAATCGTCACCGTGCCTTCAGTCACGATCGATTGATCCGGGATAGCGTTTGCTACTTCGGGTACACGGGGCGGACGCTGGTTGCCGAACTCCGCAACCGTTGGATTTTCATCACCATCCCAATCAGCCTTGAGTGCAGGATAGCGGTCTTCGGCACCGAAGTCCCATACGTCGCTGTCCCAATCGGTGTAGATGCCAGTGGCACTCTCAGGGGTCTGCAAGTCAGAAGTTGCCATGCCATCGCCGAGATCGCTCTGGTCTACCTCACTCGTCGTAGTATCCCAGTAGCTGTACGATGCTGAACCACCGATGTTGTAGGAAACCAATCCTCCGGCATCACGGTCCCGTCTAGCCTTGACCAGACCAGTCGCATAGCTATCAGTGATTGAGGTAGAGGTCGTCTCTCCGATCAGACCTCCGCTTGAGTTCCCTTCCACACTACCGACCGAATAGGTGTTGCTGATAGTGCCTCCAACGTCAATACCTACCAGACCACCAGCAACTCCCTTATGAAGAACCGCGCCGTTGGTAAAACTCTTCGAGATTGTGCCACTGTTGTATCCCACAAGCAAACCCGCGCCCGTTGTGCCTACGTCCCCACCGACCACACCTGAGGCGTAACTGGTCGATATCGTGCCGCTGCTCGTACCGGCAAGTATGCCAATGCCGGCTGTATCGCTCAAAGGCGTTACTGAGGACGATGCCGTTGCACCTGATGTGGCGGCGGTTGCGTTCGCACCAAAACCCGATGTTTGTGATGGATTCCTCACATCAGCATTTGTGAAGCCAACGTCTCTGACCGCCCCGCTCAATCCAGTGAATAGACCGAGACGCGTAAAGTCTCGTAGGATGTGGAGGTTGTTGATGACGTGAGCGTTGCCATCAAATGTACCGCTATACGGACCGGTGTAATGGCCAATCGGCAACCAGCCTTCACCGTCGTTCCAGTAGTCGTCGTAGTCGCAGTCGGCGTGGTCGTTAGGCCACTTGCCGTCAGCATCGGCTACACACCCCGTCGTGCCGTCTTTCGGTTTTGGCTGGGTTGACGTCCCGTCTGCGTTCGTATCGAAGTCGAGATCGACGGTCAGCTCGTACCCGAAGCAGCCATCATCATTCCCACATCCCATGCCTGTCTGAGCGTCAGGGAAGGCAGCCGCGTATGCTTGGGGATCGCCATCGTCGTCGACCGCAGCATCGCCGTCTAGATCCCAACGTATTGCGTTGAGCTGCGCCAGATTGGAAATCTCGATCAGACCGTTGTCGTCATCGTCGTAGTCTTGCAACGTTACGGTTACCGTGAAGGTGTCGGTTGTCGACTTCCCTCGTGCGTCCGTCGCGGTTACGGTTACGTCCGATGTTCCGAGTTCTTTCCCCGTAACCGTCAGCGCGCTGTCCGAAATCGCGACAGTGGCAACGGTTGTATTCGTCGACTCCGCACTGAATGTGATTTCTTCGAGGTCTTCGTCGGTGAACACCGGCGCATCGTCGGCTTCGAGCGAAATCGTCAACGACTTGCCACGCTCTACCGACTTATCTTCGATCTCATTCGCAACCGTAGGTGCAGCATTCGTGCGTTGTTCGCCGAACTCCTCAACCGTCGGAACTTCGTCACCATCCCAGTCCGCCTTCAATGCGGGATACTGTCCGGGAGTACCGAAGTCCCACGGCGAGTCATCGCCGCCCCATTTCGCGAAGATGCCGGAAGCATCCGTCGGTGTCTTCAGTTCAGACGTCGTCTTGCCATTGCCACCATTTTGATGGCTGGTCTTTGGATACCAGTAACTGTCATTTATGGGCGAAGATTGGAAGTTATACCCAACCAAGCCACCGACGTCCGATGTGTCATCGACCGGATCTGATGTGCCAACGACGACACCTATGGAGTAACTGTTGGTGATCACCCCACCGTGGTACCCCACCAAGCCGCCGATATTGTCGTCACCTTCCACTTTGCCAGTGGCGTAGCTACTCGCCACCGTTCCTCGGTTCGTGCGTCCGACCAATCCGCCAACATCGCGATCGCCATCCGCATCCACCATCGCGTAGCTGCCGGTGATAGTTCCCACGAGTTGCCCCACCAAACCGCCAACATAGGTCACGCCTTCGACCTCGCCAGTGGCGAAACTGTTGCTTAGAGTGCCTCTGAGAAGTCCTGCTATCGCACCTGTGTCGGATTGCGAACCCGTGATGTCGACGTCGACGAGTCCGACATTCTTGATCACACTTGCGGTATCGGTGTTTGCGAATAACGCCGCATACGCACCTCGGGTGCTCGCATCGCGATTGACGTAGAGATTGCTGATCGTGTGCCCGTTGCCATCGAAAGTTGTTGCGAACTTGTTGTCGCTCCAACCGATCTGCTCCCAGCCGTTGCCGTTGTTCCAGTAGTCGTCGTAGTCGCAGTCGGCGTGGTCGTTGGGCCACTTGCCATTGGTGTCCACCACGCAGCCGGTCGTGCCGTCTTTCGGCATCGGTTGGTTCGTCATGCCGTCGCCGTTGGTATCGAAGTCGAGATCGACTTTGAGCTCGTATCCCTTGCAACCAGTAGACGGACATCCCATTCCTGGTTTAGCGTCAGGGAATGCAATCGAATATCTTATGGAGTCACTCGCATCGATGACCGCACCGTCGCCATCGACATCCCAGCGAATCGCGTTCAATTGCGCCAAGTTCGAGATTTCGATCAAGCCGTCGTCGTCGGTGTCGTAGTACGTGCCTGGCTCCGGTGTCGCAGTTGCTGACGATGCGGCACCGTTGCCCGTAGCGTTCACGGCACGCACCTCGAACGTGTGCAATATGTTGGACGTCAACCCAGTGACCGTGTGCGAAGTCGTATCCGCATCGCTTTGCGGAACGTCCATCCAATCTCCGAACTCGCCATCAGTCTTCCACCGTGACTGCCATCGTTCGATCGTATCGTCATCAGCCGAGGTCCACGACAACGTAACCGAATTCGCCGCAGACTGCACGTCCGCGGAGAGTGATGTCGGTGCTGCTGGCGGGATGCAATCTGGGAGTGGGGACGGGTTACGCTCTTCGATGTTGCCGTACCACGTCGTTAAAGAGGCGTCGTTCGTCGGTAAACACACCGGGGAGTCTACATAGAAGTAGTTGAGATTCGAGAGATCATCAAAATCCGTTGGGATTGAACCGCTCAACGAAGTGCCTGAAAGATTCAATTCCTTGAGATTCGACAGATCACCCAACCACGAGGGAATCGAACCATTCAATGAATTGCCTGAAAGGTCCAAACTCTCGAGATTCGAGAGACCATCCAACTCCGTGGGGATTGAGCCGACCAACGAAGTGCCAGAAAGATTCAATTCCTTGAGATTCGACAGATCACCCAACCACGAGGGAATCGAACCATTCAATGAATTGCCTGAAAGGTCCAAACTCTCGAGCTTCGAGAGACCATCCAACTCCGTGGGGATTGAGCCGACCAACGAAGTGCCAGAAAGATTCAATTCCTTGAGATTCGACAGATCACCCAACCACGAGGGAATCGAACCGTTTAATGAGTTGCCTGAAAGGTCTAAACTCTCGAGCTTCGAGAGATCGCCCAACTCCGTGGGGATTGAACCGCTCAATGAATTACCAGAAAGTGCCAACCGTTCAAGGTTCGAGAGATCGCCCAACTCCGTGGGGATTGAACCGCTCAATGAATTACCAGAAAGTACCAAACTTTCGAGGTTCGAAAGATCGCCCAACTCCGTGGGGATTGAACCGCTCAGAGAATTGGAAGAAAGGTCCAACACCTTGAGGTCCGAGAGGTCACCCAGCGCGGGGATTGAACCGCTCAGATAGTTGCCAGAAAGTGCCAATCGCTCAAGGTTCGAAAGGTCACCCAACTCCGAGGGGATTGAACCGCTCAAGCGATTGTAAGAGAGGACTAGTCGAGTGAGCTGATCAAGGTTGCCGAGTTCAACAGGCAAAGAACCTGACAAACCACCTCGATTAACGGTGCCATTTGTCATGTCGCCGGATAGATCCAGTTCGGTCAATCTGTCGTTGTCAACGGTGACGCCATACCATGACGAATCTAGCGGTGTTGAGAAGGGCCAACGCCAGCTCTTGGTCCAGTCGGCGTAAAATAGGGCGGACTTGTCGGTCGCCAAGCTGGCATCCTGAGGCGTCGCAGTCACGGAGGATGCGACACCGTAACCCGTCGCGTTGACAGCACGAACCTCGAACGTGTGCGAGACACTAACCGCCAACCCGCCGACCGTATGCGACCTCGTTTTCCGGTGGCCCCTCGCCAAGATATCCGACCAATCGCCGAATCCGCCATCCGTCTTCCATCGCAACTGCCAACCCTCCCTCGTGATGTCATCCGCGGCGACCCAAGACAGCACGACGGCTTCCGGTATCCGTTGGACGTGTGCCTGGAGTGCTATCGGCGCGACAGGTAGGACGCAATATGGGAGTGAGACAGGTTTACGTTGTTTGATGCTCCCGAACCAAGTCGTTAATGTGCTGTCGTTCAACGGTAAACACACCTTGGTACCGTCAACTGAAATCTGCTCGAGTTTCGATAGATCACTCAACCTCGAGGGGATTGAGCCACTCAATCTGTAGTTGTACTGTAGGTATAACCGTTCAAGTTTCGAAAGATAACCCAGTGCCGATGGGATTGAACCACTCAGGGAATTGTTAGAAAGACTCAGACTCTCGAGGCTCGAGAGATCACCCAACTCCGAAGGGATTGAACCACTCAAGGAATTGCCAGAAAGGCTCAGACTCTCGAGGTTCGAGAGCTTACCTAACTCCGAGGGGATTGAACCGCTCAAATCGTTGACATGAAGGTCCAAACTCCCGAGGCGCGAGAGATCACCCAACTCCGGAGGGATTGAACCGCTCAAATCGTTGAAAGACAGGTCCAACAACTTGAGGTCCGAGAGATCACCTAACTCAGCAGGGATTGAACCGCTCAAATCGTTGCTATAAAGGTCCAAACTCTCGAGGTTCGAGAGCTTACCTAACTCCGAGGGAATCGAGCCGACCAAAGAGTTGCGACGAAGGACCAAACTCTCGAGGCGCGAGAGATCACCAAACTCCGTCGGGATTGAACCGCTCAACCGATTGTATGAAAGGTCCAATGTCTTTAGTTCTGAGAGATCACCAAACTCCGTCGGGATTGAACCGCTCAAAGAGTTGGCACGAAGGACCAAACTCTCGAGGCGCGAGAGATCACCAAACTCCGTCGGGATTGAACCGTTCAACGAATTGCCGAAAAGGTTCACAATCTTGAGGTTCGAGAGATCACCCAACTCCGCAGGGATCGTGCCACTCAAAAGAGTTGAAGAAAGGTCCAATACGTTGAGGTTCGAGAGATCACCCAACTCCGCAGGGATCGAGCCGCCGAAAAGATTTGAAGAAAGGTTCAATACGTTGAGGTTCGATAGGTCGCCCAACTCCGAGGGGATTGAACCCTTCAGCCCATTGTTCGAAAGGTCCAACCGAGTGAGTTGATCAAGGTTGCCGAGTTCGACAGGCAAAGATCCCGACAATCCGCCTCGATTTACGGTGCCATCTATGTTTTCGCCGGATAGATCCAGTTCGGTCACCCTGCCGTTGGCGACGGTTACGCCGTGCCATGAAGAAGTGAGCGGTTGCGTGAAGTCCCAACCGGTGTTGTTGGTCCAGTTGTCGCCGTTGGTGGCGTTGTAGAGAGCCTTAAGGGCCGCTTTGTCGGTAGTCAAATTGGCGTTCTCAAGCGTCGTGGTCACAGACGATGCGTCACCGTTGCCGGTGGCATTCACCGCTCGCACCTCGAACGTGTGGGATACGCCGGGAGTCAAACCGTCGACGGTGTGCGAGGTTGTGTTCTCATCGCTCTCGGGCACATCGGTCCAATCGCCGAAGTCGCCATCCGTCTTCCAACGCACCTGCCAACGTTCAATCGAGACGTTATCCGCGTCATCCCAAGAAAGCACCACAGCATTCGTCGCAGATTGCACGTCCGCGGCAAGGGATGATGGCGCAACAGGCACAACGCAATCTGGGAGTGAGTGAGGGCTACGTTGACCGATACCCTGGTACCACGACTTTACTGGCCACGTCGATGGTAGACACAGCTTGGTGTCGTTTACACGAAAATACCCGAGATAACCCAACGTCGAGGCGATTGGGCCTCTCAAATAGTTGGAAGATAAGTCCAACCCCACCAGGTTCCCCCGGAGATTAAAAAAGTCCGAGGGGATTGTGCCGCTCAAAGAATTGAACGACAAGTCCAACCGCGCGAGCATCGAAAGGTCACCCAACTCCGAGGGCATCGAGCCGCTCAAAGAATTGAACGACAAGTCCAACCGCGCGAGCATCGAAAGTTGACCCAATTTCGAGGGAATTGAGCCACTCAAAGAATTAGACGAAAAGTTCAAAATCTCGAGTTTTGAAAGGTCACCCAACTCCGAGGGAATTGAGCCACTCAAAGAATTAGATGAAACGTTCAAGATCTCGAGTTTCGAAAGTTCGCCCAATTCCGCGGGAGTTGAACCACTCAATGAATTGGAAGAAAGATCTAACGTTGTGAGGTTCGCGAGATCACCCAACTCCGTGGGAATTGATCCGCTCAAAGAGTTAGCAGCTAGGTCCAAACGCTCAAGGGCCAAGAGATCACCCAACCCCGCCGGGATTGAGCCGCCCAGAGAATTGCCAGACAAATCTAAACGCTCAAGGGCCGAGAGACCATCCAGCTCCGTCGGGATTGAACCACTCAATGAATTAGATGACAGGTCCAAACGCTCAAGGGCCGAGAGACTACCCAACTCCGTCGGGATTGAACCACTCAATGAATTAGATGAAAGGTCCAAACGCTCGAGGGCCGAGAGACTACCCAACTCCGTCGGGATTGAACCACTCAATGAATTAGATGAAAGGTCCAAACGCTCGAGGGCCGAGAGACTACCCAACTCCGTCGGGATTGAACCACTCAATGAATTAGATGAAAGGTCCAAACGCTCGAGATTCGTGAGATCACCCAGACCCGTGGGAATTGAGCCGCTCAATGAATTAGATGAAAGGATGAGACTCTCGAGGTTAGCGAGGTCGTCCAGCTCCGAGGGTATCGAGCCGCTCAGAGAATTGAACGAAAGGTCCAAACGCTCGAGATTCGTGAGATCACCCAGACCCGAGGGAATTGAGCCGCTCAAAGAGCTGAATGAGAGGTCCAGTCGAGTGAGTTGATTAAGGTTGCCAATCTCGACAGGCAAAGTTCCAGATAGGCCACCTCTACTTAGAGTGCCATTACTGACTTGGCCAGAAAGATTCAACTCGGTCACTCTTCCGCCGATCACGGTGACACCGTGCCATGACGAAGTCAGCGGTTGCGAAAAGTCCCAGCCGGTTTTGTTGGTCCAGTTGACGCCGTCGGTGGCGTTGTAGAGAGCTTGTAGCGCGGCCTTGTCGGTAACCAAGGAGTGACCCGGTGGTGTTGCGACTGTTGACGACGCGGCTCCGTCACCGATTGCGTTCACCGCACGTACCTCGAACGTGTGGGACACGCCGGTCGTCAACCCCGTGACTGTGTGCGAGGTCGTATCTTCATCGCTATCCGGCACATCCGTCCAATCCCCGAAATCGCCATCCGTCTTCCATCGCACTTGCCAGTGCTCAATCGTCGAGTTGTCCGCGGCATCCCAAGAAAGCGTAACGGCGTTCGGAAACGACTGCACATCCGCAGCGGCCAATGAAGTAGGTGCGGCGGGGGAAACACAGTCGGGGAGCGAGATTGGTCTGCGATCACCAATGCCTACGTACCACACATTCAACGCGGTGGCATTAGAAGGTAGGCACACCTTGGTATCCATCACCCAAAACGAATTGAGTTTGGTGAGGTCGCTCAACTCAGATGGGATCGGTCCGCTTAACGAATTGGTGTCAAGGAAGAGAGTAGTCAGGTTTGCGAGGTCACCCAACTCCGGGGGGATTGATCCGCTCAACGAGTTGTCATATAGCGACAGGTAAGTCAGGTTTGCGAGTTTGCCCAACTCCGAGGGGATCGAACCACTCAACGAGTTAGACTGTAGACTTAGATTCGAGAGTTGATCGAGATTACCGATTTCGTCGGGCAACTCACCGTCTAAACCACCACGATTTCCAGAGCTTGCACCCGTCAGAACTAACCTGGTGACTCTCCCGTTGGTGACGGTTACCCCGTACCACGACGAAGTGAGCGTTTGGTCGAAGTCCCAGCCGGTTTTGTTGGTCCAGTTGTCGCCGTCGGTAGCGTTGTAGAGGGCTTGCAGGGCGGCTTTGTCGGTGTCGAGGTTGCGGACGGGTGTCGGTGTGGGAGTTGGGGTTGCTGTCGGTGATGGGGTCGGCGTTGCCGTGGGCGTCGCCGTTGGGGTGTCGGTTGGTAACGGCGTGGCGGTAGGCGTTGGAGTCGGATTTGCAGATGCCGATGGATCTGGGGTAGCCGTAGGCGTAGGAGTTGCGGTCGGAGAAGACGATGAATCAGGCGTCGCCGTGGGAGTAGCAACCCCGGTTGGCGCGGGTGTGGCGGTCGGTGTGGGTGTGGCGGTTGGTGTTTCGGTGGGAGCTTCGGTTGGCTCAGGTGTCGGTGTAGCCGTCGGCGTGGGCGTGTCGGTCGGTAATGGCGTCGCGGTTGGTGTTTCGGTGGGTACTCCCGTTGGTTCAGGTGTCGGTGTAGACGTCGGCGTGTCGGTTGGTAATGGAGTCGCGGTTGGTGTTTCGGTGGGTACTCCCGTTGGTTCAGGTGTCGGTGTAGACGTCGGCGTGTCGGTTGGTAATGGAGTCGCGGTTGGTGTTTCGGTGGGTACTCCCGTTGGTTCAGGTGTCGGTGTAGACGTCGGCGTGTCGGTTGGTAATGGAGTCGCGGTTGGTGTTTCGGTGGGTACTCCCGTTGGTTCAGGTGTCGGTGTAGACGTCGGCGCGTCGGTTGGTAATGGAGTCGCGGTTGGTGTTTCGGTGGGTACTCCCGTTGGTTCAGGTGTCGGTGTAGACGTCGGCGTGTCGGTTGGTAATGGAGTCGCGGTTGGTGTTTCTGTGGGTACTTCGGTAGCCGTCGGCGTGGGTGTGTCGGTGGCGGAAGGGGTTGGGGTGTCGGCGGCGTTGTTGGGGTCGTTGCCGGTTTGTGCGGAGGCGGGGGTGGCGAGGCTTGATCCGGCGATTACGGCGAGTGTCAGCGCGAGGGCGATGACAGCGGTTAAGGCGGTTCTGGTGAAACCTGCGCTGAAGCATGTCGATGGAGTTAGATTTGTGATGCTCATGGGTTTGGCTTTGAGATCGATTCCGGACTTGCGATTTACGTCGGTATCTGACCGACGTTCCACGTATGGGCTACGGTTGCTGATGCATGCAGTATAGCGATTTATTTGCATATGTCAAGTCTCTGTATTTGATTCCGTATCGTCGCTTGGCCCGTTCGGAGGGGCATTAACTCTCAACGGTTACCGAGGTCCCGGCAGCGCCGAGTGCTGGTTTTGGCTTTGGATTGAGGCGATTCTCCGGTTCGTCACCGTCTATCGACTCTCGCGCTAGCGTCTCGCACGTTCATGTGACCAATCTCAGTTTGGCGCGCTGAGTCAGCAACGTTTTATCGACGTTATAATGCGTGTTATACGACGTTATAGACATATGTATTATCGATATTCACGCATATTTGCACGTCGTTAAACGCGCATAGATAAACGAGTATTGTGTCGCTTGCGTCGTCATCGGTTAGACGCCGTCGCTGCGGTACCTGAGCATTCGCCGAGCACGGGCGGGAATGGTTCGTCGAGGTCTTTGTACCAGTCGGCGAGGCTGGCGTCGTTAGGTGGCAGGCACAGGTCGGTGTCGTAGACGTAGAGAGAGCGCAGGTTGCGGAGATTGCTTAACGACGATGGGATGGCGTCGCTCAATTCAGTGTGGGCGAGATCGAGCGACTCGAGACTTCCCAGACGCGCCAACTCTGGTGGTAGCGGTCCGGAGAATGCGTTGGCGGCAAGACCGAGTCGGGCGAGATTGGAGAGGTGCTGCAGCTGACTCGGGATCGTGCCTTCGAGATCGTTGCAACACACGTGCAACGACACCAGATTGGTCAGATTGCCTAGCGTGGTTGGGATTGTGCCTTCGAGGTTGTTGCCGGCGAGGTTGAGGAACTCGAGATTGCGTAGACTGCCGAGTTCGGGAGGAATCCGACCACTCAACTGGTTCCAGCTGAGGTCGAGTCGCACAAGTCGGTTCAAGTTCCCGAGATCGGCGGGTAGTACGCCGACGAGTGGTTGTGAGAGTTGGTCGGTGGCCGCTCCGTCGCCCCGCAATGCCAACTCGGTGACTCTGCCTCCTTCGACGGTTACGCCGTGCCACGACGAGTCGAGGGGTTGGTCGAAGTTCCATTGGAGGTCGGGGTGTAGGTGGGCACCTGCGGCGTGGTAGAAGACTTGCAGTGCCGCTTTGTCGGTATCGAGATTGAACAACTCGGTCGTCACGGAAGACGCATCGCCTTTCCCGGTGGCATTGACAGCCCTCATCTCGAAGGTGTAAGTCACGCCGCCGGTCAGTCCGGTTACGAAGTGTGACGTCGTTTCTGCATCGCTTCCGGCGATGTACGCCCACTCGCCGACGTCGCCGTTCGTGGTCTGTCGCACCTGCCAGCGTTGAATTGTGAAGTCGTTCACTGCATCCCACGACAGTTCGATGGCGTTTTGATCGCGGTGCACGGCTGCCTTGAGTCCACGCGGTGCCCGAGGAGGAACGCAATCGGGGAGCGTGTTGGGGTTGTGCTCGCGGAGTCCTTGGTACCAATCAGTGAGCGGTTCGTTGTTTGTCGGCATGCATACCTTGGTTTGGTTAAGCCGCAAAGTTTCGAGGTCTGCGAGGTTGACGAAGCCGGCAGGCAGCGCACCGCTCAAGGCGTTGTTGGACAGAAAGAGACTGCGCAGATTCGGCAGATCGGCTAATGGCCGAGGGATACCTCCCCGCAGCAAGTTGGATTCAAGACTGATCCACTCGAGGTTTGTTAGGTTGCCCAACTCCGCAGGGATTGAGCCGGTAAATGAGTTGGAGTTGAGTTCGAGGCCTGTGAGATTTGCCAGGTTGCCTAACTCCGGCGGGATCGGACCGCTGAGCGAGTTTCGATCCAGCCGAAGGCGTTGAAGCTGTAAGAGGTTGCCAATCTCGACGGGGATTGGACCGTCCAATCGGTTGTTGTAGAGGAGAAGAACCTGGAGTTTTTGTAGCTTGCCCAACTCGAGCGGTATCGGACCACTCAAAAGGTTGTCTTCAAGATGCAGCCGTTCGAGGTTCTGGAGGTTGCCCAACTCCGGTGGGATCGCGCCTTCCAACCGGTTCAATCCCATGAAGAGGTTGGTGAGTTGCTCGAGGTTGCCCAACTCCGATGGAATTGCACCGGTCAGCGAATTGTCGTTCAGGAACAGGTTTATTAGATCAAGGTCGCCAAGAGCAGTTGGTATCGAACCACTCAGGGAGTTGCCAAAAAGGTACAGTTGCGTGAGGCTTCGTAGATTGCCAATCTCTGGTGGGATTACACCACTCAACGCGTTCTCGCCTAGGTTCAGCAAAGAGAGCTCTTCGAGTTGGTTCAACTCAGTTGGGATTTCGCCGCTCAGCCGGTTGTTGTTGAGGTTGAGGTAGCTCAAGTTTTCGAGGCGGCCCATCTCTGGCGGGATTGATCCACTCAAGTCGTTGATACCGAAATCCAGATGGGTCAGTTTGGCGAGTTTGCCTAACTGGGGTGGGATCGATCCGCTCAGTGCGTTGTAGCTAAGGTTCACCTTCCAGAGACTCTCGAGCTCACCCAACTCAACCGGGATTGATCCGTGGAGTGAGTTCCCCCAAAGGTCAAGCTCCGTTAGGTTCTTGAGCCTACCCAGTTCCGCGGGGATTGAACCAATAAGGTAGTTCTCGCTCAGTACCAAACGTCTGAGCTTCGTCAGATTGCCGAACTTCGCAGGAATCGATCCGATAAGAGAGTTTTGCCAAAGTTCTAGTGTGGTGAGGTCTGTAAGGTTGCCCAGTTCAGAAGGGATTAGTCCGAAAATGTTGTTGTCACCCAGTTTGAGATTAGTGAGTTCCGTCAGGTCGCCCATTTGAGCAGGGAGGATGCCGTGGAGATTGTTGCTTTGAAGGTTTAACTCCGTCACGCGTCCGTTGGTAGTAGTCACGCCGTACCAGTCCGAGTTGATGGGCGTGTTGAAGTCCCATCCGGTGTTGTTGTGCCAGCTGTCACCGTTTGTGCCATCGTAGAGTGCTCGCAGTGCTGCTTTATCGGGATGGGGCGCGTCGGGCACGGTCGCGGTTACCGACGATGCGGCACCTTGGCCGATCGTGTTTTCGGCTCGCACCTCGAATGTGTAGGTAACGTCAGGTTCGAGTTCGTAAATCGTGTAGGCAGTCGTGTTTGCTGGATCGTCTACCGAAATGCCCCACCAACTACCGAACTCGCCGTCGGACTTTCGCCGCACGGACCACCGGAAGATCGTTGGATCGTTTGCGTAATCCCACGACAGCACGACGGCGTTGGGCACGGAGTTGACGTCGGCGGTGAGATAGGTAGGTGCGGCGGGAACTACGCAATCCGGGAGCTGGTTGGGACTTCGATCGGCGACGCCCGAGTACCAATCGACGAGTGCGGGATCGGTGCGATCCAAGCACAGTTGGGTACCGCCAATGCGCAGATTGTTAACTGCGGTGAGATTTGCCAACTCCGTCGGGATCGGTCCGTTGAGCAAACGGTTGGCACCGAGACTCAGGTGCTGGAGTTTTGCGAGCTTGCCCAATCCCGCAGGGATGTCCCGGTTGAATTCGTTATCACCGAGGTCCAAGAATGTGAGGTTCTCGAGATCACCTACATGCCACGGAATCGGACCATCCAGTTGGTTGCCGTAGAGATCCAAGTGGGTGAGGTTTGGTATGGTGCTTAACTCGAAAGGTATCGTGCCACTCAGGTCGTTGCCGTCGAGATCCAGATGGGTCAGGTTGACGAGATTGCCCAGCTCCGTTCGGATGTAACCGACAAACTCGTTGTGGCTGAGGTTGAGGAATTTGAGATTGGTGAGCTTTCCCAACTCTGCCGGGATAGCACTACCTAAGTCGTTGTAGTGGAGATCCAGAAGATTGAGGTTTGCGAGGTTGCCGAGTTTGGAGGGGACAACGCCTTGCAACGAGTTGTGATGAAGATCTAAGTGGGTGAGTTTGGCAAGGTTGCCGAGTTCTGATGGGATCGATCCGCCCAGATCATTGTTGTCAAGGTCGAGAATGGTGAGGTTCGCAAGTCTGCCCAGTTCCTCGGGGATGTTGCCACTCAAAAGGTTGTGGCTAAGGTGAAGCAACTCGACAATTCTGAGATTTCCGAACTCGGGCGGGATGGTACCGCTGAGTGCGTTGTTGGCGAGACTTAGCAAGCTGAGGCGATTGAGTCGGCCTAACTCCGGCGGGATACGGCCACTCAACGTGTTGGCTTGCAGGTCGAGATGGATGATGTCTGAGAGCTCGCCCAACGCTGCTGGGATGACGCCACTCAGCTCGTTGTCGTTGAGACTGAGGTGGGTGAGGTTGACCAAGTTGCCCAACTCCGACGGGATTTCTCCGGATAATGAGTTGTGGCGAAGAGCGAGTAGAGTGAGTTCCGTAAGGCGGCCCAACTGAGCGGGGATGTCGCCGTGCAGATTGTTGTCGGGGAGGTCCAGAGCGGTGACTCGTTCATCGGCGACGGTTACGCCGTACCAGTCCGAGTTGACGGGATTGTCGAAGTTCCATCCGGAGTTGTTGTGCCAGTTGTCGCCGTTCGTCGCCTCGTAGAGTGCTTGCAGTGCGGCTTTGTCGGTCTCGAGCGTGGGTTGAGTCGGCGGAGTATCGGGCGGTGCTTCGAGGTAGTAGCGTCTGGTTTCATCCCCGTCTTCTTGGGCAGATGCGGGTGCGACGTGAGTCGGTGCCACCAGCATGGCGGCAAGCAGCAACGCAGCGGCGACGACCGAGATTACGCTATGTCGTTGCCATGCTTTCTTCATGCTGTCCTCTTCGTGCTTTGACCTTGGACCGATGGGGTTTCGAACGTGCAACCGTTGTCGCAGCGATGCACCGAAACATTGTCGATTATCGGATGTTGTCGGCTATATGACGCACCGAGTCTCGGTTTTGTTCCATGCCATCGTCGGGATGTTGGTGTGAGCGAGATTTGCGGCGACGAGTTGGCGGTGCTGATGGCGGGTCGTAACGACCTCGTTGCCTAGTCTTATTGGGGATCGAGCATGTTGATCGATACCGAGGATGTGGTGCCTTTGCCGGCGGCATTGATTGCGCGCACGTCGAAGGTGTAAGTCACGCCGACGGTCAAGCTGGATACCAGGTGTGACGTGGTATCGGCGTCGCTATTTGGGATGTACGTCCACTCGCCGACGTCGCCGTTGGTGGTTTTGCGCACCTGCCAGCGTTGAATCGTGGCGTCGTTCGCTGGATCCCACGACAACTCGATGGCGTCCTGATCGGACTGCGCGATTGCCTTGAGCGCACGCGGTGCACGTGGAGTTTCGCAATCGGGGAGAGTTTCGGGACTGCGTTCGGTTACGCCGTCGAACCAGTCGGTGACTGTGGCGTCGTCTGGGGCCAGGCAAACCGAGGTGTCATAGACCCTAAAAGTCTCGAGTCGGTTGAGGTCGGTCAAACTTGCCGGGAGAGTGCCGTTGAAGGAGTTGTGGGCCAGATGCAGACTTGTGAGGTTGCGCAGATCGCCCAGTTGCCAAGGAATCGCGCCGCTTAGCGAGTTCGACTCGAGACTTATCCACTCAAGGTTGTTTAGCTTGCCCAACTCGGCAGGGATGGAGCCGGTCAATGAGTTGGAGTTGAGCTCGAGGCCTCTGAGATTTGCGAGATTGCCTAACTCCGGCGGTATCGGACCGCTGAGCCAGTTGCGATCCAAGCGAAGCAGGCTTAGGGACCTGAGGTTGCCCAACTCAACCGGAATTGCCCCGCTCAACCGGTTGCCAAAGAGAAGCAAGGTTCTGAGATTTCGTAGCTTGCCCAACTCGCGTGGTATCGAACCTCCCAAGGAGTTATTGCTAATCGACAGGCGCGTGAGTTTGTCGAGTTCACCCAACTCGGGTGGAATAGTTCCGCTCAACCCGTTGTGACTTAATTCGAGGTCTACGAAGTTCTCGAGATTGCCCAACTCCGGTGGGATTGCACCGCTCAACTGGTTGCCATTGAGAACCAAGGCTTCGAGATTTTGCAGTTTGCCCAACTCGCGGGGGATCGGGCCGGTCAGCGCATTTTCGTTCAGGTACACGCTTGTAAGATTCTTGAGGTCGCCAATAGCGGCCGGGATTGAACCACTCAACGCGTTTCTGCGAAGGTTCAGGAGCGAGAGATACTCGAGTTGGTCAAACTCGGTTGGAATTGGACCGCTCAGCTGGTTGTCGCTGATGTGCAGGTATCTCAGATTTTCGAGGTGGCCCAATTCTGAGGGGATTGGTCCGTTCAAGGCGTTGGCACTTAATTCCAGATAGGTTAGCTTCCTGAGGTGGCCTAATGAAGAAGGGATCGCACCACTCAGCGCATTGAGATACAGGCTCAGATCGGTGAGGTTTTCAAGATTGCCCAACTCATCTGGGATTGAACCACTCAAAGAGTTTTCGCCGAGGTTTAGGCTCGCAAGATTCTCGAGTTTTGCCAACTCTGGCGGGATTGATCCACTGAGGTGGTTTCCGGTCAGTATCAAACGTTCGAGGTTCGCCAAATTGCCCAACTCCGCAGGTATCGGACCGCTGAGGGAGTTGGTCGAGAGTTCGAAGGTGGTGAGGTTTGTCAGGTTGCCCAGTTCGGGAGGGATTGATCCGAAAATTGTGTTGTCACCCAGTTCGAGATGAGTGAGTTCCGTCAGGTCTCCCAATTGAACGGGAATTTGTCCGAAGAGATTGTTGCCGGCAAGGTATAGTTCCGTTACGCGACCGTTGTTGGTAGCCACGCCATACCAGTCCGAGTCGATGGGCTTGGTGAAGTCCCACCCGGTGTTGTTGTCCCAGTTGTCGCCGTTGGTCGCTTCGTAGAGTGCTCGCAGTGCTGCTTCATCGGGATGAGGCGCGTCGGGCACGGTCGCGGTTACCGACGATGCGGCACCTTCGCCGATCGTGTTTTCGGCTCGCACCTCGAATGTGTAAGTAACGTCAGGTTCAAGTTCGTAAATCGTGTAGGAGGTAGTGTTCGCGGGATCGTCTACCGAAATGCCCCACCAACTACCGAACTCGCCGTCGGACTTTCGCCGCACGTACCACTGATGGATCGTCGGATCGTTTGCGTAATCCCACGACAGCACGACGGCGTTCGGCACGGATTCGACGTCGGCGGTTAGTGATGCTGGTGCTGGCGGTAATGCGCAATCTGGGAGTGCGTTCGGGCTCCGATCTCTGATGCTGGAGTACCAATCGACGAGCGAGGCACTATCGCGATCCAAGCACAGTTGGGTGGCTTTAATGCGTAGACGGTTGAGTGCGGTGAGATTGGCCAACTCAGTCGGGATCGACCCTTTCAGCAACCGGTTGCCATCGAGATTCAGGTGTTGCAGCTTTCGGAGAGTGCCTAACTCTGGAGGAATCTCTCTGTTGAATTCGTTTCCACCGAGGTCCAGGAAAAGGAGATTCTCGAGGTCGTCAAGGTAACGAGGAATCGGACCATTCAATTTGTTGCCGTGGAGATCAAGGCGGATGAGGTTTGTAACGTTGCTCATCTCGATCGGGACAGAACCCGACAACGAATTCCCGCTGAGTATCAATTCCTTGAGTTCCCTGAGCTTGCCGAGTTCATCTGGGATGTAACCGTCGAGGCCGTTGTAAGAGAGATCCAAACCCGTAACCCGTCCTTCGGTTGCGGTCACTCCGTACCAATTCGAGTCGATGGGCTTGCTGAACACCCATCCTGCGTTGTTATGCCAGTTGTCGCCATTGGTTGCTTCGTAGAGAGCTCGCAAGGCTACATTGTCGGTCACACGCGCCTTTGGTATTTGCACAGTTGCCGACGACGCGGCACCGAAGCCGATCGCGTTGCCGGCTCGCACCGAAATCGTGTAGTAAACCCCGCGTTCCAGTCCGATCAAGGTGCGCGACCTTTCATCCCCATAGGTGATTGATGCAATGCTCCCCGCGGGTGCTGCATCGTCGTGAATTGTCCATTCAACCTCCCATTGCAAGATCGTGTCATCGCCTTGGTGATCCCACGTCACCACGACCTCGTTAGGCACTGACATTGCGTCGACGGACAGAGATATGGGTGGTGCTGGCACCACGCAATCAGGTAGGGAGGAAGGACTTCGATCGCCGATGCTCCAATACCAGTCTGAAAGCGAGGCATCGTCGCGCCCCAAACACAATTTGGTGCCTTCGAAACGCACAGAACTGAGAGCAAAAAGGACGATGAGCTCTGTGGGGATAGGCCCGCTCAGCTCGTTGTGACTGAAGTCCAGAAAGTCTAAGCTCTCAAGTTGAGCTAACTCCCGTGGGATAGGGCCGTTAAGAGTGTTGGATTGAAGCTCAAGGCGAGTGATTTCGGAGAGATCACTCAAACCCGCTGGGATCTCACCACTCAGCTCGTTGTGGTTTAGGTTGAGGTGAGTGAGGTTTAGCAATTTGCCCAACTCGGTTGGGATCGGTCCACTCAGTATGTTTTGGTTGAGGATGAGGTGCGTAAGCCTGACCAAATTGCCGATTTCTGATGGGATTTCGCCGTTCAAAGAGTTGGCGCGAAGAGTGAGGAACTCAAGGTTCTTCAGGCTGCCTAATTCGCGTGGGATTGCTCCGTGCAACGCGTTGTAATCTAGGTCGAGTCGTGTGAGGTCCGTGAGGTCGCCCAGTCGGGCGGGGATGTTGCCGTCGAGATTGTTGGTGGGGAGTTCTAGAGCGGTGACTCGACCGTCGGTGACGGTTACGCCGTGCCATTCCGAGTCGACGGGATTGTCGAAGTTCCATCCGGAGTTGTTGTGCCAGTTGTTGCCGTTGGTGGCTTCGTAGAGTGCTCGCAGTGCGGTTTTGTCGGTTTCGAGCGTGGGTTCGGACGGCGGTGTAGCGGGAGGCGTCACAGTCGGAGTTGCGGTTGCTGCGGGTGCTAGGGCGGCTGGCGGTGCTGCAGGTGCTGAGTTGTAGGAACGATCTCGATCCCCGTCGTCTGGGGCAAACGCGGGTCCGATCAGATACGCTGCCGCGACCAAAGCGAGCAGCAGGAGCACAGCCGCAATGGCTGAAGCGAGGTTTCTTCGTTGTAATGCCCTTCTCATGCTGACCTCAATTGACCCCTTTGGGCCTCTTCGTGCTTTGCGCTTCAACCACTGCCCTGCCGACCTCTCAGTCGAGGCTGCTGAAGGTTGCTGCAAAGTTGTCGAATGCTGATTGCTGTTGGGTATTTGACGCACCTTGCCTTCTTTTTGTTCCATGCGATCCTGAGGACGTTGGTGCGAGTAAGGTTTGAGGTTCGTTTTAGCGGTGCAACTCGCACGTCAACATGAACCGCTTTGCTGATACGGGTTCGACGTGGCGATTTTCCGAAACTAGACGCGCAGTGGCGCAACTGTGGGGACCGGTCGAGTTGCTAGCATGAAGTCGTCGCTTCTTCGGCGACGAATCTGCGAGATTGAGATGACCGGCAAGCTTGGCAGTCTGTGCGCACGCTATCCGTGGCGAACGATCTTCGTCTGGATAGTCTTGACCGTTGTCGGTCTCGCACTCGTCGATCAGTACTTCCCTACTGCAACCACCACCGTGTTGTCGCTTGGCGGACAGTATGAGTCGACGCGGGCGGCGACACTGTTGGAGGAGAGACTGCGCGGGCCGGAGAAGCTGGGAGAGATCGTCGTCATCCATTCCTACGGACCGACCGTGGACGACGCGGAGTTTCGAGCGCGGGTCGACGCGGTGCACGCGGAGATGGTCGGTCTCGGAAGCGACGTGATATCGGGCGGATTAGCGGATACACCGATATCGCACTACTACCAAGTCGTCACGCTTCAGCAAGCACTAGGTGCCGCACAGGAACTGGGGATCAGTCCACCGTTCTCGTCCGACGACGTCGATCGGATTGCCGCTCGGAATGGAATCACCGATTGGGCTTACATGGACTTTCTGCGGGTAATCCTCGGGCCTGCTGGTACTTCAGGGGAGCCGGCAGCACTCCTAACGAACCCAGAGCAACTCGAGCAACTCTTGGGCCTCTTGGTATCCCCAACGGGTAACACGGTGTTGCTGCACTACACGCTAGCTGGCGATTCGAGGCGAGCGGTTGCCAATGTACCGCAGCTCATCGAGATCGTCGAGCACGCTAACGAAGTCGCTGAGTTCGACGTCTTGATTGGCGGGTCGGCGAGCACGGCGTATGAAACGAACGAGTTGGGTACTGAGGACATCGAGAAAGGTGAGCGTTTCGGCGTGCCGGTAGCACTCATCGTCTTGCTGCTGCTCTTCGGTGCCGTAGTTGCGACGCTGCTGCCGTTGGGTCTTGCCATCATATCGATCGTCGTTGCCATGGCGGTGGCGGCGGTTATCGGACAGCAAGCGCAGCTCTTCTTCATGGTGTCGGCGATGATCATCATGATCGGATTAGCGGTCGGTATCGACTATTCGCTGGTTATCGTCTCGCGCTTCAAGGAGGAGTTGCGACGGGGCACGCCGACCTATGATGCGGTGGTCAAGACTTCGCAGACGGCGAACCGCACCGTGCTGTTCAGCGGTGCGACGGTTGTGCTTGCGCTGTTGGGACTGTTCATCGTGCCGGCGTCGTTCTATCAGTCGACGGCACTCGGGGCGATCTTGGTGGTGATTTCGGCGTTGGCGGCGACTCTCACATTGCTTCCCGCTGTGTTGGTTCTGCTCGGGCCACGGGTCAACAGATTGTCTCTGGGTTCCCGTTTGCAACGCTTTTCGCTCGACAATACGACGTCCGATGCGAGTGGTTTTTGGGACACGATGACGCGTATTGTGACGCGCTTTCCTTGGTTGAGCATTGTCATTACGGTGGTGCCGATGCTCGTGCTGGCGTGGTTCTATCTCGATATCCGCACGGGACTGAACGACGTCAATAGCTTCCCGGACAAGGCGCAGACGAAGCAGGCGTTCCTTACATTCGAGCGAGAGTTTTCGTTTGGCGCGGTCAACCCGGCTGGTTGTCTCAGTCCGGCGGAGATAGTGATCGAAGGCGACGTCGCAGACCCGGAAGTGGTCCAGGCGATCGTCGATCTGCAAGAATCGCTGGCTGCAGATCCGGCGTTTCCGGTGCCGCCCAATCCGCTGGTTGTGAATGCGACGGGCGATCTAGGTTTGTTGACGCTGCCCTATCCCGGCAAACCGGCAAGTCCGGAAGCCGCGGAGGAGCTGCAGAGATTGCGGAGCGAGCACATCGCAACTGCGTTCGCAGGCGTACCCGCCGAAGTGTCGGTCGGCGGAGTAACGGCGGAAGTCGCCGACTTTGGGAGTATCGTCAGCTTCTACACGCCAATCGTCTTTGCATTCGTCTTGGGTTCGAGCTTCATCATCTTGATGATCGTGTTCCGCTCGATTGTGGTGCCGCTAAAGGCGATTTTGATGAACTTGCTCGCCGTGGGTGCCACCTATGGTTTGCTGGTGCTTGTATTGCAGAAGGGCGTCGGGACTGAGCTCCTTGGATTCCAACGGGCAGAGGTGATCGACGCATGGTTGCCCCTATTCCTTTTCACGGTGCTCTTCGGACTCTCGATGGATTATCACGTCTTCTTGCTGAGTCGAATACGGGAACGCTTCGACGAAACTGGCGACAATACGTCGGCGGTGGCGTTCGGGTTGCGCTCGACTGGTGGATTGATCACGGGTGCGGCACTCATCATGGTGGTAGTCTTCGGTGCATTCGCTGCGGGAGACATGCTGATCAATCAGCAGATGGGTTTCGGTCTCGCCGTTGCCGTATTGCTTGATGCGACGATCATCCGCTCGATCCTCGTTCCGGCGAGCATGGAGGTGTTGGGAGCGCGCAACTGGTACTTGCCGAAGTTCCTCGCTTGGCTTCCACATCTGCAGGTCGAGCAAGAAAGTGCCGAGTAGCTACGTGAGAAGGCAACCAAGATGAATGTGGTGAATGCGGCGGTGCCTGCCGACATCGTGATTCCGACTGACTATGTCGATGGCTATCCGCTAGCCCGCGAAGTGGACGCGGCGCGTGCCGACACATATCTGCGTCACACGACGATCGGCGATCCGCTTGCCGACGCGATGGTGGACGCTCTCGCGCCCTACGGTCACAAGGAGTCGGCGCGTCTGATCGCCCTCGGGATGGAGCGTGACGACGAAGGACTGAAGGACGGTCCAGAGGAGTTACGTACATTCTTCGATGAGATCAACACGGTGCCTGACTGGGTCGATTTCGAGGCGTTTAATCCCGGAATCCGGATGTTCCATCGAAGTCCGGGGATGGTGATCGCGGCACTGCTGGGTGGCGTGCTGATTGAGGGATTCTCGACGAATATCGCCCGATCGTTCTTCATCACCGGCAGATTACGGGAGTCCGGAAATCGACGTTTGCGTCAGAACAACCGACACATGAGCGAGATCTTCCTGCCCGGCGGGTTGGAGCGTTTCGGCGATGGCTGGAAGCTGTCGGTACGGCTTCGACTGGTGCACGCGCAAGTTCGAAGACTATTGAAGCATTCGGACGATTGGGACGAAGAGGCTTGGGGCACGCCATTGAGCGCGGCACACATGGGATTCGCGATTGCGGCTTTCTCCGCTCGCAAGCTGAAACACCTGAAGAACTTGGGAGTACGCTTCAATCAAGAGGAGCGGGGAGGGTTGATGGCGGTTTGGCGATACACCGGGCACCTGATGGGAATCCCTGAGACGATCTTGTATCGAGACGAAGCGGACGCGCTCGAGCTGTTCGAGATCGGATCGCTTTGCGAACCTGAGCCGTCTTTGGAGTCGATTGCGTTGGCGAACTCGCTCATCAACTCGGCACCGGTAGTTGCCGGTTTCACGGAGCCGCAAGCGCGTCAGGACTTCGCCAACTACGTCTACAAGGTTTCGCGGGCGATGGTTGGCAATCCGCTCGCCGACCAGTTGAACTATCCGAAGAACTCAGTGCCGTTCGTGATGCTGACGTTCCGGATGGTGGAGCGATACAAGCGGCTATTGAACCGGGTGTTGCCCGGTCGCATGCAGCATCAACTTCGCTTCTCCGAAATCCTCGACGTATCGGAGTTCGATCCGGAGGGTCTCAACTATCGTTTGCCCAGCCACGTGCACGCTGAGAAGTCCGAGAAGTGGTAAACGGGAGCGGCGATGTCAGTCGTCAGTGTGTTGGAAGCCGTCCCATCCGGGAATTGCGGCGGCTTGTCTGACCCAGTCCGCCATCTGCTCGGCGTCGAATTCGTCCTCGTAGATGCGGTGCCATCGTTCGACCGGATCCTTGCCTGAGTATTTGGGCAACGGATCCAGTGAACTGCCGGCGAGGAAAGTTACCTTTATGTACTTGTCGAAGCAGTGGATGCTGAGAAACCAGCCCATGCCCTTGACGCCGTAGAAGGGCGAGTTCCAGCGCACCGCTTTGCGCACGTGCGGCACCTGCTCGACGATTAGGTCGTCGAGTTTGCGTCCCAGTTCACTCTTCCAACCGGGCATTGCGGCGATGTATTCCTGAATTGGCGCATCACCGTCCGCTTTTGCGATCTGCGGATTGCCGCCAGACAGCAGGACAACCGGTTTTGCATCCGTTTCAGCAGACATCTCGTTCGCTCCTACTCTGCGTGAAGTCGAAGTTGCTCGATGGTTGATTTGGTGCGCGGATTGCACTCGCAATTCAAGTTACCACACGCTGCGAATCGCATCCGTTTGGGGACACGATGTCTGCCCTTCACACAATGTCTGGGGGTATAGAATGCGACTTGCGATGCCGAAAGCCGACCCAAATCGCCATGCGCCGCGGGAGGTCGACGACTATCTTGCCGCGCAATCTCCCGAATTCAGGACGACGCTCGAGCGGCTGCGTTCGATCATCAACTCGGAATTGCCAGAGTGCACCGAACGCGTCAGTTACAAGATACCGATTTTCCGACTCAACAAGGACTTGGTCGCAATCTCGGCTGCGAAAGAGCACTGCAGTCTGCATACGATGAGCAAGGCGATACCGTCAGCCATGAAGGACGAACTGCAAGCCGCAGGTGTCGGGGTCTCCGGTACAACATTGCACTTCGATCCCGCAACCGAATTGCCCGTGCAAGTGGTTAAGAAGGTTCTCGAACTGCGTCGCGCCGAGTTGAGTTAGGGCGAGAACCTCGCCCGCATCCGGCGCGTTGAAGTGCCTATCCCAAAGTCAACGCCCGACGGATTATGTCCGCCATGCGACCGTTCGTTTCGGCGTCTTTGACGGCGATGCGGAACCAGCGGTCGTCGAGGCTGGGTGCGGTTAGAGAGGCATCTCGCAGGAAGAGGTTCTCGGCTCTGCAACGGGCCAGCAGTTCCGGTGCCGTCGGTGCGTCGTCGGGCAATCGGCAGAGGACGTAGTTGGCGACCGATGGTATCTGTGTGAAGTCGGCGATCTCCCCGAGTTGACTGGACAGCTGCTCGCGCAAGGTGTGCGTCTCTGCATAGCGACTTCGGTAGTAGTCCGGTTCGTCGAGTGCCATCACTGCTGACATTTGGCCGGGCAAGCTGACCGACCACGGCGGCGTGAAGCGTCGGAGATGGGTGATGCGGTCTGGTTGTGTGCAGATGTAGCCGACTCGAACGCCGCTGAGTGCGTAGGCTTTCGACATCGACTTGCAGACGACTACGTTGCCACTTTCGGCGGCATACTCTTCCATCGACTCCGCAGTATCGACGTAATCGATATAGGTCTCGTCGATCCAGATCAAGGTTTCGGACGGTGCGGAGTTCAGGACGTCAATCAACTCTCGCTTCGGCAGATGACGACCGGTCGGATTGTTCGGATTGACCAGCACGACGAAGTCGTAGCGACGTTCGAGCGTTTTTGCCAAGCGTTCGGGATGCAGAATGAAGCCGTCGTCGGCGTCCAGAGTGAGACGTTCGACTTCGCATCCGACGACGTGCTCGGCGACGTGCGCATATTCGCCGTAACTGGGATCGAGAATGAGCACGCGCGAGTCGGCACTCAGCCAACGAGTCAAGGCGAGGAAGATGAGGTTGGAAGATCCGGCACCGGGCAAGATCGATGCTTGCGGGATGCCACGCGCTTCGGCGATGCGTTTGATCAATCCCTCACAATTCGTCGGTGGTGAGGTGCGCAACGACCAGTCGAGATGTGTCGACAGGGCGTCGAGGACTGATGGAGCCGGCGGAAACCAGGCGTCGAGCACGTCGGCACTGATGACGTCGTCGATGTTGTGAAGTCGGTCGAACTCGTTGCCGATGGCGTCGAAGAATGCGCCGCCGTGGTAGCTGTTAATCGGCATCGAAGATCGGCGTCGAAGAGTGAGGAACAGTGAACTCGTATGCGAACGCGTACGACACGTCCGCAAGCAATAAGCGAGTGTAGCACGCAGCTTGGCAAACCAATTCTTCCGCGACCTTGCAACCCGTTAACCACACGGCGAAGTGGTCAAGCCGCAACATACACTCGGTGCCAAAATGTATCGCCATCCCCGGTCAATCGCACGGCGAAGTGGCCAAGATGCAACCTACACTCGGTGTCAAAAAGTATCGCCATCCCCGGTCAACCACACGGCGAAGTGGTCAAGACGCGACATACACTCCGTGCCAAATGCTATCGCCATCGACGGTCAATTGCACGGAGAAGTGGTCAAGATGCAACATTCATTCGGTGCCAAAAAGTATCGCCATCGACGGTCAATTGCACGGAGAAGTGGCCAAGATGCAACATTCATTCGGTGTCAATAAGTATCGCCATAGACGGTCAACCACACGGAGAAGTGGCAAAGAAGCAACATACACTCGGTGTCAAAAAGAATCGCCATTGGAGGGTGGGATATGTGTGCAGGTTGGTATCATTTGCAACCTAAAGCGAGTTGGCACGCATGCTCAAACGACCTGGATTGACAAGCGCGGATTGGGATTACCGCACGGCGAATACGAAGGAATACACGCACGGCATCCATCCCTATCCGGCGATGATGATCCCGCAGGTGGCACGACGTCTGATTCGCACCTTTGCCGACGCCGGCGATACGTTCGAGCGCAACATCCCAAACAAGCGCATGCCGTCGATGAACTCGCCATCCAACACCCGGGGCAAACTCGGCAAGACGATGAAGCGCGAGCACGTCATCGTGTGTCGGAAGCGTGAGTATTTTGAGGACGATCATCCATGGCGTTAGGACAGGTCGAGGCTGCGGTGTCTCCGGTTGCGGAGACGGGGTGGATGGATCGCATTGTTTGCGACGATGCAAGGTCGGCGTTGCTGGACGTGCCAGAGAATGCGGTTGACCTCAGCTTTTGGTCCCCTCCCTACTATGTTGGCAAGTCTTACGAGCAGGAGATGACCTTCCCGGAGTGGCAGGAGTTGATCCGAACCGTCGTTGAAGCGCATTCCCGAATCGTTAAGCCGGGCGGCTTCATGGTCGTCAACATCGCCGACATCCTTTGCTACAGCGACCCCGATCTGCCGCGATATCAAGCCGACAATGTTCGAGGCAAAGGCAACCCAGTTACGCGTCAGGACGTGCTCGAGGCGATGCGCCGTCATCCCGATGCCAATCGGCGAGAGTTAGGCGAGCTCCTCGGATGCAGCGAACAGACCGTCCAGCGACGTTTGGAGCACAACAACGTTCGCGGTGGGAAGCAGAAGGATGCGACGCGGGTATTGCTCACGGGCGAGATGGTGGCGCAATGGTCGGCGGAGGCCGGCTTCTTTCTCTACGACCAGCGCGTCTGGCACAAAGACCCTTGTTGGGCGAACAGCCAGTGGCACTCGACGAGCTATCGGGCTGTCGACGAGTTCGAGCGCGTCTACGTCTTCTGCAAACCGGGCATCGTGGCGTACGACCGCGAACGGCTCAGTGCCGACGAGTGGTCAGAGTGGGGATCGCGCGGCGTTTGGCGCATTCGATCGGTGTCGAGAAACGAGCGTCATGAAGCGGAGTTCCCAGAAGAGTTGGCGGAGCGAGTGGTCCGCCTTTTCTCGCCAGAGCACGGCGTCGTACTCGACCCGTTCGTCGGCAGCGGAACGACACCAGTCGTTGCCAAGCGGTTAAATCGCCACTGGTTGGGCATCGAAAGGGATGCGGAATACGCGGAGACGGCGCGCCAGAGGGTCGAAGATGCTTGACGACTTGGAGCGGTTAGACAGTTGACTCGGCGCGTAGAACCCGCCGACCATCCCACTTAATCCCTGTGCTGGGATCCGCTACGTCGCTTCGTCGCTGTTTAGCGCGGCGACTAGCATGCCGATGCCACCTAGGATGCCGCCGATTACTAGTGATACACCGAAGATTAGTGATGGCGGGAAGATTGGGTCCTCTGATGGTTCTGTCACCCATATGATGATGGCGGCTACGGGTAGCAGGAATGAGACGAAGGCGAAGGACTGGGCGGAGCGTCGGCAGATCTGACGTGCATCCTTGCCTTGTCCATTCCATATGGCGATGACGAGCCAGCCGATGAAGAAGGCAGCCCACAGTTGCTCGTGATAGAAGGGAATCTCCTTTTCGCCGAAGGCCAGGGCGACGTCGCCGACGAAAATCGCGGCACTTGGGAACCCTTGCACGATCCCCAACAGATATCGTTCGCCTAGATTCGCCACGATGCGTCGATTTTAGCGGGTGGGTGAAGGGGACGGCGACGCGGATGGCGTCTTGGATCGGGCTTCGGGTAGTCTGCGCGCCAGGTGGACGCTAGTAACGCGGTGTGGAATGTGTCGATGGTTAACCTTACGGCATCGGCGACCAAACGGGCGACTGCGCGTATGTAGGTACGTGGTAGAAGAGTGGCAGACCGGGTTCCGACCTCGGGAACGGCGGATTCAGTTCGGGCGCGAAATGTGGCAGGAAGAGGTCCGAATCGTCGTCGCGCACAATCTGTCCTTCGGTGCCATCGGCGAGCATCACTGACGGCTGCATTATCGGCTCGTCCTCTGCATGTAGCGTCACGAATGCGATGCGCTCTACGGGTGGTGCTGGTTCGGCGAAAGGAGTTTCCAGAAAACAGCCCGTCAACACCAGAGAGACGACGATGGCGAGCGCGGAGCCCGATAGGGACTTCGGGATCGATGGTGTCAGCGAAGATTTCATTCTTCTCGGTTCAGCTTGGTCAATCCGACCCCGGAACCCTACAGGGGTGCGAGGAACCTATCGCCATCGAAGTGGATCATGTGGTCAGGAATTTCTGCGATCCAAACCTCGGTTTCCCACGCGATGTTGTCC
Source organism: Dehalococcoidia bacterium (assembly GCA_965221625.1). Taxonomy (GTDB): domain Bacteria; phylum Chloroflexota; class Dehalococcoidia; order Lucifugimonadales; family Lucifugimonadaceae; genus Bin127. Next base: position 986,393 of record OZ244903.1, on the reverse strand, counting down.
AAATGACGACGGAACTGCTGAAAGTCAGGAAAAGCACTGACATACAGTCGGGTAGCTGTAGAGTGCCTTAGGCCGGCTTCCAGTTCCTCAAGTCGTTTGGGGCTGACGGGTCCGTGGGAGGTAACTGCCTCAATCAAGAATAGCCAGTTTCGGTCTTCGTCGTAGAGCACGACATCGGGCAATTTTCCGTGTTCGTCAACCGCAACGCCGAGTTCGTCTAACTTCTCTCGGTCGAGATGCAATGTCCTATCGGCAGCATCGCCCAAGTAAAGCAGTTCGGCACCAGGTGCGAACTTGGGCCCGAACTCCGACACAACAGATGCTTGCAACATATTGTGGCTTCCAGGTGACAACCGAAAGTCTTCGCCTGTTGTGGTTCGGATGGGTATCTCGTGCATTTGCCGGCGACGACGATACGTGTCAATGAGGGTGCCATGTCTAGAGCGAAAGTCTGCGAGTTCGGTATACCATCTATCGCTTCCGTACAGTCGCAAGACCTTTAGCGCGTCCTCTGTCAAGCCATAATGAGTGCGCGGACTGTTGGTAGGCAAGTCTGGAGCATCGGGATTGAGATCAACCATTCGTGCTTGTTCGAATTGGTGGATTACTTGCCGCCGCACCGTTTCACGAGAGTTTTCGGCGTACTCCTTGCCGTAGGCGTGCCGAATCAAACCAAGGATCTGGTGGATGGTTCTAGATGGCTTGGTCGCATCGCTCCAAGGGTCGTCCTCTGACAATCCCGCGAGGACCAACAGTGTCAGGCAGGAGATTTCGTTGCGCTGGGCTGGGGGCAGGCCGAACTGCTCTAGCAGGTCGCGCGCCTCGTCGAGCTTACTCATCTCGGCCCGTCTCCAATGCGGTTACGAGTGCCAGCGGGAGATCAAGGGTTTCAGCAACTAGCAGATCGAGGTCGGAGAGACGACCATTTGCACTGCATCGACGACGTGCTTCGACGCCAATTGTGCGAATGGCGCGTTCTGCAGGGAGTGGCATGGCGCGCAACTCGGTGGCACTGACTTGGGTGTTACTGTTTGAAACGCGAAAGAATCGGTCATAAAACATCGAGTTGAGGAGTGCCGACAGACCATAAGTCAAATCGGCATCCAACTCTCTTTCAATGCCCCAGACGTAGTTGAGATGGTTTTCCAGTCCGATAGCTTGGGCGTTCAACGATCCCCGTATCAGTGGCGAGGCGACCAAGCGTCGTCGTTCCTCCTTCGCGCTGAAGCGTCGCAACAGCACGTAGTTGGCGTCTTCGAGAAGCAGATGATTCGAACCCGGTTCGGTTTGCAGCCATTGAGGTTTTTCCGCTGCTGTAAGGGGCCATGACGTTTGCATGGGGCGGACGTGTTGCATCCACAGCAGCGGCACTGCCGGTAGTTCCGATTTGGTGCGCGATAGGAATTGAGTTGCTCTGAACGGCACGACCGGGCCGGTCGAGACTTCCAATCCTAGAGAGCTTAGCGTGTTGGGCCACCGTCTCATCGTCCTGACTAGCTGCAAGTCGTCCTTGGAACGCGGTATGGAGAGCTCTCTGTTGTTACCCTCCAAGTCCAAAATCGAAGCTAACTTGACCGAGAAGCGATGGCGATGGTGGAGGTCGTGGGCTGCCTTACTGTGAGACAAGATGACGTCGTCGTCGACAGCGAACTCGTGTTGAATGCGTCTTCGGGCAGTCAGCACTAGATTTTCTTGAAGCACTGCTTGATCTCGGAATACGTCTCTTCTGGAGTCGAAGAGGTGGATGTCCGTTGGGGTCACCCGTTGGAAGAAGTGCTCTCGGAACTTGCGAAAGTAGAGTCCGGAGGCGAAACTCCTCGGCACTATGAAGACCAACTGCCCAGAAGTCGACAGAAGCTCGGCCGCCACCGCCATGAACAAGGCGTAGATGTTTGGCTGACCGTGGACAACCGCCGCGCCGGCGATCGCCCTCGGATCGTCCTTGCGAATCTTGAAGTACGGCGGGTTGGAAATCACCAGATCGTAGTCGAGCCGGAATTTGTCGTTAACGTGGTTGTTCCGCTCTTCGGTGTTTAGTGCCTCCAGAGCATCGACGTGATCCAGAACGAAGTCGTTGGGATTCACCGAGAAGGTCATGGCTAGTCCACGGTGAGCCAACCAGCGACGCGCATGTGCCAGTACGAGTTCGGTCAATCCGACGAGAAACCAGTCAGTCTCGTAAGCATCAATGTGCAAGCGTTGAACCGCTCCGCCCGATAGTGCCGCCTCGCATACGGCAGCCGACAAAATGCCGGTGCCGCTTCCGGGGTCGAGCACTCGCATTTCTCGTTTTGAGTACGGGTCACGCTGCGCCATGAAGTGAGCGACCTCGCTGGGCGTCCGGTAGTGCCCAACCTGCTTAGTGGCCGACCTATTAATGGCCGAGCTTTTGGCGTAGGCCAAGTAGAACTTGCCGAGGGTTTCCGCGTACTCGACAGGTGTGGCATGTGCTGCGGGGAGCGGCACACCAGACTTCGAACCGGCGACTTCCAGTTCCATCTGGAGTGGCCGTTTGCCGTAGGTGCTCCCGCTTCTTACGTTAGTTGTGGTCATTGACGCTCGCCACGATGCGTCGATTTTAGCGGGTGGGTGGAGGGGACGGCGGCGCGGATGGCGAAACGGGTGCGTCGTGTGGAGTTCGGACTGAAAAAGAGACTTCGACCTCGCCTGTCATGCACTTCATCCCCACGTCTCCCCTTGCCCCTCACGGCTCTGGTGGGCCTATTCTTCGGGGTTACGTCAGCCGTCAAGCTACGTCTCCCCTTCCGCCTCACGGCTCTGGTGGGCCCGGACGGATTCGAACCATCGACCTCTACTTTATCAGAGTAGCGCTCTAACCGACTGAGCTACGGGCCCGCTTCAACACACCTGCACTTCCCCAGCACTCCGGTAGCAGTTCATTCTAAACCATCCGGCTAAACCATCCGACATCTCCGACCACTGCCCTGCCACTGCCGTGGGTGCAGTCCTTCGAATCTAGCTCCCCTGACTCCAATGTGAAGCACGACAGTGCGCCAACCACTATCGTGGTCGACATCCCGTTGCCACTGCTATCGTCGTCGCACTCCCGCCTTAATGCTGTCGCTGACTCCGATGTGAAGCACGAGGGTCCCGTGGGTGCAGTCCCTTGAATGTGCGAATCCCGAATCCAATGCGAGGCACGATTGTGCCGTGGGTGCAGCCCTTCGAATCTAGCTCCCCTGAATCCAATGTGATGCACGACAGTGCCGTGTATCATCTTTCGGCATGCGGAATATTAGGGGACGGCAGATTGTTGCTACCGGGTCGTGGGCACTTTACGACTTCTCGGATACGATCTTTTCGGCGAGCATTCTGACGTTCTACTTCCCGCTATGGGTGACGGAGGACATGGGAGGCACGGCGACGCATCTCGGGATCGCACTCTCAGCTTCGATGCTGCTGGTGGCACTCGCCGGCCCGTTCTTGGGTTCGATGTCGGATCAACTGAACCGACGCGTGCCGCTGCTCGCACTGAGCGTCGTCTGCTGTGCCGTCATCACCGCGATCATCGGCAGCTTCGGAGGACTGACCACCGGGTTGCTGCTGTTCGTCGCTGCCAACTTCCTGTATCAGATCGGCATCATCTTCTACAACTCGCTGATGATCAACGTCAGCTCGGAAGCGACGCGCGGGATCGTCTCGGGCATCGGCATCGGTGCTGGTTACATCGGACTGATCGCCGCTTTCTTGATGCTGCGACCGATCGTCGACGCCAACGGCAATCAGGCAGCGTTCCTGCCGACTGCCGGACTGTTCGTGCTTTTCGCGCTTCCGTTGTTCGTCTTCGTGCGCGAACCGGGGGTGCGCGGGAAGGTCGATGCGAAGCTCTTTACGCAGTCGTACCGACAGCTCTACGAGACGTTCCATCGGGCACGACAGCACGTCAACCTGTTCAAGTTCCTCATCTCGCGCTTCATGTACATGGAGGCGATCAGCACGATAACGAGCTTCTACGTGCTCTATCTGATAAATGTCGGCGGATTTGAGGACGACGAGGCGCAGACGATGATCATTGCGACGGTCTTCATCGCCATCATCGCCTCGTGGGTAACCGGCTACCTAGTTTCGCGGTTCGGGCCGAAGCCGATATTGATGACGGTGCTGACGGTGTGGATCGGCTTGACCTTCGTCGGCGTGGTTGCCGATTCGAGAGCGGTGTTCTGGGGGATTGCGATAACGATGGGCTTCTTCTGGGCAGCACCGCAGATCTCCGACCGCGTGCTGTTGACGAAGCTGTCGCCAGACGGACAGATCGGCGAGTTCTTCGGACTCTTCCAGATGTCAGGTCGACTCTCGGCGGTGATCGGCCCGGCACTGTGGGGTTTGACGGTCTGGGTGCTCGAGGACTTCGGGGAGCTGGCGTATCGGGTGGCGTTGGCGCAGCTGGCGGTCTTCTTGGTTGCCGGCTTGGCATTCATGCGCACGGTGAAGGTGGAGCGGGAGGCGTCGGACTTGGACGCGCTGCGAGTGTCGAACGAGCCGCAGCCGGCGACTCTCGACTGACTTCAGCCGACTTCAGCGGCAGTCCTGACGACCGAGCTCGGGCAGGTCTTCGACGATCTCGACCGGTGCGTTGCGGGCCACGATGAGGAGCAGGTCTTCGTTGTCGGAGGTGTTGACCGGTTGGTGGTTGGAGTTGGGCGGCACGAATATGAAGTCGCCGGGGGCGATCTCGTCTTCGATCTCGAGTTCTCGGCCGTGCAGAAAGAGTCCTTCGCCGGAGAGGACGTAGATGGCCGACTCGCAGTTGGTGTGGTAGTGGGTAGTGGAGCAGCGACCGGGCGGTACGGTGGCGATGGAGAGATGGATGCCGGTGGCATCTGACAATGCTTCGGAGACGCCGGCAAGGCGCGTCATGGCACCGCTGGCGACGTCGACCTCCAAGCGGTCGCGCTTCGTGACGACGCAGGGCTTCGATTCGGTTTGGTGGCTCAACGGTGGGAACTCACATGACGACGACGGAGCGGAGGACTTCGCCGCGCTCCATCTTGTGGAATGCCTCTTCGACCTCGCCCAGCCCGATAGTCTCGGAGACGAAGCCGTCGAGATCGAGGCGACCTTGCAGATAGAGATCGATGTACATCGGAAAGTCGCGGGTCGGCAGGCAGTCGCCGTACCACGACGACTTCAGGGATCCGCCGCGACCGAAGACTTCGATCATCGGCAGTTCGATCTTCATCTCCGGGTTGGGCACTCCGACGAGGACGACCGTGCCGGCGAGGTCGCGGGCGAAGAATGCCTGCTCGTAGGTCTGCGGCAGACCGACCGCTTCGATGGCGACGTCTACCCCGTTGCCGCCGGTCAATGCTTGGATCTCCTCGACGGCGTCGCTCGAGCGTGAGTTGACGGTGTGGGTGGCACCGAAGCCTTTAGCCCACTCGAGTTTGCGGTCGTCGATGTCGACGGCGATGATGGTGTGCGCACCGGCGAGTTTGGCACCGGCGATGGCGGCGTCGCCGACGCCCCCGCAGCCGAAAACGGCGACCGAATCGCCGCGCGTAACGTTTCCCGTATTGATGGCGGCACCCAAGCCAGCCATGATGCCGCAGCCGATGAGACCGGCGGCGCGGGCGTCAGCGGCGGGGTCGACCTTCACCGCTTGACCGGCGGCGACGAGTGTGAGTTCGGCGAATGCACCGATGCCGAGTGCCGGCGACAGCACAGTGCCGTCCTCCAGCGTCATCGGCTGCGTGGCGTTCTGACTGTCGAAGCAGTACCACGGACGCCCGCGCAGGCATGATCGACAGTTTGCGCAGGGAGCGCGCCAGGCGATGATGACGAAGTCGCCAGGAGCGACGTTGTCGACAGAGTCGCCGACCTTTTCGACGGTTCCGGCGGCTTCGTGCCCGAGGAAGAATGGGAAGTCGTCGTTGATGGCACCTTGTCGGTAGTGGAGGTCGGTGTGGCACACGCCGCAGGCTTGGACTCGGATGAGTGCTTCGCCGGGTCCGGGATCGGGCACCAATACCGTCTCGAGCGAGACGGGTGCACCTTTGGCTGTGGAGATAACGCCTTGAACCCGATTCATCGTCTCACCTCGTTGGTTGTTGCTGCCGTCGATCGCAACTGTAGTCGTCAATTGCGGTTTATTCTACGTGCGTTTTGGGAACGCTTTTGGGAACGTTTTTGGGCACGAACATAGTGCGTCGATTCACGGTCGGGTTGGCCCGGACGCGCAAGCCAGGTCTCGCATGCAAGGTCGAGCGGTTTAGCTGCCCTAAAAGAAAAGGCACCGTTGGTGCCAGCGATGGTGCCTTGAACCAATAACAACAAATAAAGAAGGGCGACCTTGCGGCCGCCCTCGGGGTTTGGGATTTGATGGTCGCGGTCTACGACGACTCGGTGAAGTGGAGAACGAGAGCGACGATGCCGGCGATGCCGACAACGATGTAGACGATTCGTGAGATGGCGTTCGACTCGCCGAACTGCATTCCCCCAAAGATCGTCGCCACCAAGTCGAACTTGAAGAGTCCGACCAGTCCCCAGTTGAGTGCGCCGACGACGGCCACAATCAAAGCAATAAGTTGAACAATCTCCATATGGTCGCTCCTTTCAGAGGCTCTTGGGACTCAATGGCTACTAAGATACACCAAAAAGTCGAATTGTGCACGAGTCGAGTCAGCAATTCGTTGTGAAGCGTCGAGGAGGTGGCGCGACGGAGGGGTGTTGGCGACGGTAAGTACTGCTAAGATATTGAGTGCTTACGTCCCGTTTACCGAAGTTGGTCCGACGATAGGGGTTGGAAAATTGCGCGCATTCAGAGCCATCCGTTCGACCGCCGTATTACTGGCATCCGTAGTTGCCATGTTGGCACTCGCGACGATCGTGTGGAGCGACGCCCCAGCGAATGCCGATTCTCACCCTGATGGGGTCACGGTGACAGAGGTCTTACGTTCACCCGGCTTGGTAGTGTTGAGATTGACGCATACCGCTGGGACAAGTGCCGATTTCACGCTGGTCCGTTGGAAGCCAGACGGCGGTGAGTGGTATGACGATTGCTGGGAACGGTACAAGGAAGATACGCCGAACGAAGGATGGCTTGCGGACGACGCCCAACAAAAGCTGAGTGACTTGCTGGACGCATGCCACAGCGTGAGCGTGGGCGCAACAACAACGAATTCTGTCGTCGCAGGCGGTGGCACCAATTACACGGCGACCGTTGGCTCTTCCAGTAAACCGATCAGTATCGCCGGAGTCCGCCTGATCCATGGTGAGAAATACCAATTCGAGTTGCGCAACGCCGACTTAGACGACTCAGGCGTCGTCCGATGGTCGGACAAGGCGGAAGCGGAAGGGACTCCTAGTGGCAATGCTCCCAGCCCGGTGAGTGGCTTGACTGCCACCGCAGATCCGGATGGCGATAACGAAGTTGACCTAGAGTGGACCTTGCCAACCACCTCTAATCCAGCGGTGACGCACATCCAGATCCGCCATCGGGTGAAAGGCAGTGACGATCCCGGTGCTTGGACAAACCATGCAACATCGGCAAGCGCCCCGAAAACTATGCACACAGTTGAGGGACTGCGAAGCGAAACGACATACACTTTCGAAGTTCGCACGTACACGGAACGCAACGAAGACGATAAAGACAACGTCATCCGTGAGGCGGTGAGCACAACGGCGACAGCCGATGCAACGACTCCGTTGCCGCGCGTTCCCGAGTTCGCAGAAGACGCAATGATCGAAAGCATCTCGCTGAAGCTACTCGAGGAATACACCAGCCCTCAGCCATTGCCGGAAGCCAAAGCTAGAGACGATGCCAACATCGCGTACTCCATCAATCCCGAACTCCCCGAAGGATTGAGCTTCGACAAAGAGACGCGCATGATTAGCGGGACGGCTAGGAAGTCCCAAGCGGCCAGAACCTACGACTATATTGCTGAGGCGACCTATCCCCTGCCGGCGCCTTCCCAAATTGCCAAGTTGACGTTCAACATCGCGATCGCCTTTCCACCAGACACGGCCTACATCACCAAGATTGAGCCGGTGTTCCGGAGTGTTGCGGTTTCGCCTGGGGAGACGGTGGTGTTGCGGACGCTGCTGTACGGTCTGCAGGGCGAGGTTGATGGTGATCTCGATACTGACGAGGTCAGCTTCTCGTGGAGCTACGCGGCGGCGGGTTCTAACGACACGAATGCGATCTCGGGGAATGACGCTGCAGTGCCGTTTACGGTGCCGTCGAGCCCGGGAACTTACACTGCCAAGGCGACTCTGACGAATGACTACTGCGCCAGCTCGACTCCGAACGACTGGAAGGCAAGCGACTGCACTGCCGAGTTCGAGGTGGTGGTGAAGCGACCGTCGGCTTCTGCTGCGGAGCAGGCTCCGCCGGTCAATCCTCCGGCGAATGCGATCCCGAGCATCCTGACCGACTCTGACGGCAACCAGTATGAGGTGTTCACGCCGGAGCAAGGCGGCACGTTCGCTGGCGAAGGCTACTGGGTGCAGGCGCATCCGGGTGCGGTTCCGAATGGCGAGGTAATCGGCATCCGCATGGCTGTCGGCGACGATGCCGACAACTCAGATATGACGGCGCATCGCTACACGCTGGGAGGCTCGACCTATGAGATTGCGGCGGTCGATGCCGACGGTGCCAGTGTTTCCGGTTACGTGCTTGAGCCGAACGGCTTGGAGGTGTGCGTACCGCTGCCAGACCATCTGCGCGCGAACGTATCCGACGCCAGTGTCGTGGCACATGCCAACGACTCGTTGGCGATCCTGACGTCGACGGTGCGGATTAATGCCGACGGTTTGCTGGTGTGCGGCACTCTGAGTCACCTACCAGCCACGGTGGCGGCTGGCATCGAGGGATCGCCGAAGGCAGCTGAGGTTGCCGACGATCCGACGGCACCGGCGACTGGTGGTGTGGCACCTGCATCGGGCACTCCGCTGCTGCTGCTTGCTATCGGCGTCTTGGTCGGCGTCATCGGAGTTGCGACTCTGTTGACGGCACGGCGACGACGTTCGATGGTTGGGGCAACCTTCAGCTAAGCAAGTTCGTCGTTAGAAGCAGCTAAGCGACCGATCCCGCAGTTGGTGCATCAAGGTTAGGTGTCGCTGCTGCTGCTTGCGCTTTCCGCGAAGTCGGAGACGGTGCTAGCATCGTTAGTTACCGAAGTTGCCCGACGAAAAGGTTGGAAATTGCGCGTACCCAAAGCCATCCGATTGACAGCTGTATTCCTGGCGTCCGTTGTCGTCGTCACGGGCATGTCCAACACCGTTTTTGCGGTATCGATCCAGTCCCCAGCAGATCTGGAACGCACCGAGTCCATCGTCTTCCAACAGACGACTGGGCCGTCGTTCGGTGACGCGACGATCGACGACCAGGAGTACGAGAGGGGCTATGTTATCCGCGAACTGATACTCCCCGAAGCAACCGGCGGCAGCGGCATGCTGACATATACATTGTCGCCAACGTTGCCTACAGGTTTGTATTTCAACGAAACCGAACGGAAAATTTCGGGTGCACCGTCGTCCAATCAACTCTCAGCGAAGACCTTCTTCTGGACGGTCACTGATGACGATGACGCAACGGCTACACTAACGTTCACCATTGAAATCTATGCCTTTGTGAAGGGTCGCGTACCGAGTTTCGGCGACATGACCATTGAAGACCAGACGTATTATTTGGGACGCACAATCACCGATCTGCAACTCCCAGCGGTGGTCAAACGAACAGGCAATGGAATTATCAACTACGCCATCGACCCTGCCCTTCCCGACGGGCTCGTGTTCGATGAGTCGACGCGCACGATTTCGGGTACGCCGAAGGCTCTTGGTACAACTCAACACACGTTCACGGCGAAGGATTTCGAAGGTGATGCGGCGTCCCTCAACTTCACCATCTTGTTGATCAACCCTTTGGACACCGCGTACATATCGAAGATCGGACCTGCGGTGCGCAGTGTTGCGGTTTCGCCGGGGGAGACGGTGGTGTTGCGGACGCATCTGTATGGTCTGCAGGGCGAGGTTGACGCTGATCTCGATTCCGATGCGGTCAGCTTCTCGTGGAGCTACGCAGCGGCGGGTTCTAACGACTCGAATGCGATCTCGGGTAACGACGCTGCAGTGCTGTTTACAGTGCCGGCAAGCCCTGGCACTTACACGGCGAAGGCGACACTGACGAATGATTACTGCGCGAGCTCGACGCCGAACGAATGGAAGGCGAGCGACTGTACTGCTAAGTTCGAGGTTGTGGTGAAGCGACCTTCGGCGTCTGCGGCGGAAGATGCCGCCCCGGTCAACCCACCGGCGAGTGCGATCCCGAGCATATTGACCGATTCTGACGGCAACCAGTATGAGGTGTTCACGCCGGAGCAAGGCGGCACGTTTGCCGGCGAAGGCTACTGGGTGCAGGCTGACCCCGGTGCCGTTCCGAATGGCGAGGTTATCGGCATTCGAATGGCTGCCGGTGAAGCCGCGGACAACTCAGAGATGACGGCGCATCGTTACACGCTGGGCGGCTCCACTTACGAGATTGCGGCGGTCGATGCCGACGGTGCCAGTGTGAGCGGTTACGTGCTCGAGCCGAACGGCTTGGAGGTTTGCCTACCGCTGCCCGACCATCTGCGCGCAAACGTATCCGACGCCAGTGTCGTGGGACATGCCGACGACTCGCTGGCAATCTTGACGTCGACGGTGCGGATTCATGCCGACGGTCTGCTGGTGTGCGGCACATTGAGTCACCTACCAGCCACGGTGGCGGCTGGCATCGAGGGGTCGCCGAAGGCAGCGGAGGCAGCCGACGACCCGACGACTCCGGCGACTGGTGGTGCGGCACCGGCATCGGGCACTCCGCTGTTGCTGCTGGTTCTTGGCGTCTTGGTAAGCGTCATCGGGGTCGCGACTCTGTTGACGGCACGGCGACGGACGGCGTTTGGGATACGGCGCGGCAGTTAGAGGTTGCGTCGTTAGCGGCGACTTCCCGACAGAATCTGCAGGTGGTACGTCAAGGCTAGGCACCGGCGCATGAAGCCGCGCTTCCTCAGATGTGGCCGGTCAGCGTCAAGCGGGAATGAGTGCGGATTGCGTCGGGACTTTGGTGGTTGGTGGCGGGGATACTGCTAAGATATTGAGTGCTTACGTCCCGTTTACCGAAGTTGGTCCGACGACAGGGGTTGGAAAATTGCGCGCATTCAGAGCCATCCGTTCTACCGCCGTATTGCTGGCGTCCGTAGTTGCCCTCACGGGCGTCTCAGTTACTGTATTGGCGGCGTCGAACCAATCTCCGGCAGATGTGGAAAGGGGCGATTCGATCTCGTTCCAAACGGGGACGAAGGACTACGACACGGACAACGACGGTCTCATCGAGATTGACACTCTGGCGCAACTGTACGCAGTTCGCTGGGACCTTAACGGCGACAGCAGCCCGAGTGATGCCACTGCTTACGGAAACGCATTTGAGGATGCCGTTCCTGGAATGGGTTGCCTCAATGACACATGCACAGGGTATGAGCTGACCAAAGACCTTGACTTCGACACAACCGGCGACGGATTGACAAACCAACCCGATCCTAAAGTCGGCACTACGGGCTGTGTGGTCGACAATATCGGCAACTGGCCGGTTGACAACGACGACTGCGATTACGACACCTACTGGAACGGCGGCGCAGGATGGGACCCGATTGGAGAGGAGGACGGTGGTTACAAAGCGAAGTTTGACGGCAACGGGTACTCCATCTCGAATCTGTTTATCAACAGTGATGCCGGTAAACCCAAAGCACTTTTTGCCGAAGTCTCAGGTGGGAGCACGGAAATCAGCAACCTTGCTCTGGTCAACGTTGACGTCTCCTCCAGCGTACCTGATTCGTCGACGGAAAACTATGGCGCAGCCGCCGTAGGGAGACTGCTCAACGGGGCGAAAGTGAGCAAAGTCTACGCCACCGGTTCGGTCAAGCTGACGGGATCAGCCCAACGGTCACATGCTGGCGGACTCGTCGCATACGCTGAAGATCCCCAAGGTGGCCAGCCGGCAATCGAGAACAGCTACGCGGACGTTGACGCCGCGGTTCCCGACGCAGGCAGTTCCTATGCTGGTGGCTTGGCAGGCCGCGTTTTCGGCGCCACGTTGAAGTACAACTACTCAATCGGTACGCCTTCTGGAAGAAGTATCGGCATCGGCGGACTAGTGGCCGCCGGGACTTTGACCTCGGACTCGGCCGGCAACTACTGGGACACAGAAATGAGTGGCATTAGCACCATTGTCGATCCTGGCGTGGCTGGTGAAGGCAAGACCAGCAGTGACTTGAAGACACCGGTTGCTCCCGGTGAAAAAAACGCCGACACCTACTACGATTGGAGCACTGACCATTGGGACTTCGGCGACGCTTGCCAATACCCGTTGCTGAAGATTGGCAGCGGGGGCAATCCCGAAGATTTTGGTGCACAAGAGGTTACGTTCTGTCTGAGGTTCGGCGATCCGACGATCACCATTCCTGACTTCGTGTCAGGACAGGCGGTCCCAGAAAATGTGGTGCTACCGGAGGCAGAACTTGGGGGCGGTGTTCCACCAATCAAGTACAGCATTAAGGGATTTTTGCCTGACGGACTTAGATTCGACAGCTCTACTCGCACGATTTCTGGTAGGCCAACAGAATTTGGTGAGTTCGAAGTCACCTACGTGGCAACAGACGCCGCCGACAATAACAATGTGGTTGAGATCAAATTCACGATCACTGTTACAGAAAGCACCATCCCCGACAACGCCTACATCACCAAGATTGCGCCGGTGTTCCGGAGTGTTGCGGTTTCGCCGGGGGAGACGGTGGTGTTGCGGACGTTGCTGTATGGGCTGCAGGGCGAGGTTGACGCAGATCTCGATACCGACGCCGTCAGCTTCTCGTGGAGCTACGCGGCGGCGGGTTCGGAGGATTCGAATGCGATCTCGGGTAACGACGCTGCAGTGCCGTTTACGGTGCCGTCTAACCCGGGAACTTACACTGCGAAGGCGACTCTGACGAATGACTACTGCGCGAGCTCGACGCCGAACGACTGGAAGGCGAGCGACTGCACTGCTGAGTTCGAGGTGGTGGTGAAGCGACCTTCGGCGTCTGCTGCGGAAGATGCCGTCCCGGTCAATCCTCCGGCGAGTGCGATCCCGAGCATCCTGACCGACTCTGACGGCAACCAGTATGAGGTCTTCACGCCAGAGCAAGGCGGCACATTCGCTGGTGAAGGCTACTGGGTGCAAGCGGATCCCGGTGCGGTTCCGAATGGCGAGGTTGTCGGTATCCGAATGGCTGTCGGCGACGATGCCGACAATTCGGAAATGACGGCGCATCGATACACGCTCGGCGGATCGACGTATGAGATTGCGGCGGTCGATGCCGACGGTGCTAGCGTTAACGGTTACGTGCTCGAGCCGAACGGCTTGGAGGTGTGCGTACCGCTGCCCGTTCATCTGCGCGGCAACGTCGCCGACGCCAGCGTCGTGGCACATGCCGACGACTCGCTGGCGATCCTGACGTCGACGGTTCGTATCAATGCCGACGGCTTGCTGGTGTGCGGCACTTTGAGTCATCTACCGGCCACGGTGGCGGCTGGCATCGAGGGGTCGCCCAAGGCACCGGAAGCAGCCGACGATCCGACGGCACCGGCGACTGGTGGAGCGGCACCCGCATCGGGCACTCCGCTGCTGCTGCTTGCGCTTGGCATCTTGGTCGGCGTCATCGGAGTTGCGACGATAGTTGCGGCACGTCGACTGACGGCGTTTGGGAAACGGCGCGGCGGTTAGAGGCGCAGTGCAGTTCGTGTAGTCGGCGCATCAGAATCTGTTGTTGGTGCGTCGAAGTTAGGATTTGGCGCGCTTTCCGCGAAGTCGGAAACGGTGCTAACATCGATAGTTACCGAAATTGGCCCGACGATAGGGGTTGGAAAATTGCGCGTACCGAAATCCATCCGATCGACCGCCGTGTTGCTGGCGTCCGTGGTCGCCTTAACGGGCGTCTCAGTAACCGTGTTAGCGGCTTCGAACGCGTCTCCCGCAGATTTGGAACGGGGCGGCTCGATTTCGTTTCAGGCGGGGGGGACGGGTCCGTCGTTTCCTGAAGGCACTGTGATCGAAGACCAGATATACGAAACGCGAGTTACGATACCGGACTTACAGCTGCCTCGGGCAACTGGCGGAAGCGAACCGCTGACGTACACAATAGCACCACCGTTGCCATCCGGTTTGGTATTCGATCCTACAAACCTAACCATCACCAATCGGTCGACTTCAGACCACGATGAGACGAACTACACCTACACGGTTACAGATGGCGATGACGCAACGGCCTCACTAACGTTCACCATTGAAGTCGAAGATTATGAACCCTCCGTCCCGAGTTTCGGCGATCAGGATATTGAAAACCAGACGTACTCGTTGGGTCGCCCAATCACCGCTCTGCAACTCCCAGCGGTGGTCAAACGAGAAGGAGAAGACAGACTTTCGGGCAACGGCAAGATAACTTACGGCATTACCACGATGGCACCTGCGACCGATTTACCTAATGGGTTGAGCTTTGACCCAGGCACGCTCCAGATCACTGGAACTCCAGCGGAGACCAACAGCCCGGGAACGACCGTACACACCTACACGGCGTCCGACGGCGACTCGGTTACTGGTGCAGCTGACGAAGCTTCGATCACTTTCAGCATCACCTTAGAAACCGACACGTCCCCGTCGTTCGGCACGGCTACGATTGCGGATCAGGAACACAAATTCGGTACCGCCTTCAGCGGTTTGCCGCTTCCCGCGGCTACAGGCGGTAATGGGGATATCAAATACGAATTTGACCCTCCCCTCCCGGACGGACTCACCTTGGCTGTTACTGAGGGAACGCCCACGATTTCGGGGACTCCCACGGTTTCCGCTACCAATGAACGCGATTACACGTACACGGCGAAGGACCGCGATGGCGACTCTGCGTCTCTCACTTTTTCCATCAGGTTGATTAACCCGTTAGACACCGCGCACATCTCGAAGATCGGACCTGCGGTGCGCAGTGTTGCGGTTTCGCCGGGGGAGACGGTGGTGTTGCGGACGCATCTGTACGGTCTGCAGGGCGAGGTTGACGCTGACCTCGATACTGACGCCGTGGCGTTCGCGTGGAGCTACGCAGCGGCGGGTTCTAACGACTCGAATGCGATATCGGGTAACGACGCGGCGGTGCCGTTTACGGTGCCTTCTAGCCCGGGCACTTACACGGCGAAGGCAACTCTCATCGCAGACCACTGCACAAGCACTACTCCGAACGAATGGAAGGCGAGCGACTGCACTGCCGAGTTCGAGGTGGTGGTGAAGCGTCCTTCGGCGTCTGCTGCCGAGGACGAAGCACCGGTCAATCCGCCGGCGAGTGCGATCCCGAGTATCTTGACGGATTCCGACGGCAACCAGTACGAGGTGTTCACGCCTGAGCAAGGCGGTACTTTTGCTGGCGAAGGCTACTGGGTGCAGGCGCACCCCGGTGCGGTTCCGAACGGCGAGGTCATCGGCATTCGCATGGCTGTCGGCGGTCCTGCCGACAACTCGGAGATGACGGCCCATCGTTATACGCTGGGCGGATCGACTTACGAGATTGCGGCGGTCGATGCCGACGGTGCCAGCGTCAATGGGTACGTGCTCGAGCCGAACGGCTTGGAGGTTTGCGTACCGCTGCCCGACCACCTGCGCGGCAACGTCGCCGACGCCAGCGTCGTGGCACATGCCGACGACTCGTTGGCGATCCTGACGTCGACGGTGCGGATAAACGCTGACGGCTTGCTGGTGTGCGGCACTCTGAGCCATCTACCGGCTACGGTGGCGGCTGGCATCGAGGGTTCGCCGAAGGCACCTGAGGCAGCCGACGATCCGACGACTCCGGCGACTGGTGGTGCGGCACCCGCTTCGGGCACTCCGCTGCTGCTGCTTGCGCTTGGCGTCTTGGTCGGCGTCATCGGAGTTGCTTCGATCGTTGCGGCACGTCGACGTCGGACAGTGGTTGGGGAATTCCGAGGCTAAGCGAGTCGGTCGTCAACGACGGCACTCTGTTCAATCAGCCGTCTGTGCGCTGAAGCGAGACTTTGGCGCACGGGCGGCGAAGCCCCATAGGGGCAGTGTCCGGTGTGGCAGCGCGGTTGGCACTTAATCTCACTGCAGTTCAGCCGTTAGGTGCAGTCAAACGGCATCAACGGGTGTCCCCAAAGGTGTTAGCATCTTTGTCCATTGAGTGGTCGCCCATTGGGTGGTCGCCCATTGGGTGGTCGCAAAGTTGCGATCCTGCGCGTACGCAGGCACCAACGGTGAGCGCGTCCTGACATTTTGGCAACGGGAATCGGATTGAAATTGTGCAGATAAGGTTCCCCATCATCGCCGCTATCTGGGTATTGGCAATGGGTGCCATCGCCTGGAGTGCCGCGACGGGCGTTAGCGAAACAATCGTTGGCGACGTGGTCTACGGTGAGGGCGAGACCGTCGCCGTGCCCGATGCGTCAGCGATGCCAGTGGCGACTAGCGGCAACGAAAACGTGACCTTGAGCGTCGACACGCGGGTAATGCCGCGCAGGTCGAACGTCGTTCGGAGTGCAGATACCTACCGCGACGTTGTTGCCGATGCAGCCATGGTCGGAGCGAACTCTGCGGAGTGGGGCTTCGACGTCACGACAAATGCGGCGAATGGTCCGACGTTCGGCGAGGAACCTTTCCGCGATCGAAAGTGGGAAGCATACGTCAAGATAATTCCGAAACAGTTGCCAGAGGCTAACGGCGGCAGCGGGACACTCACCTACACACTCACGCCCGATTTGCCAGATGGGTTGAAATTCGACGCCGCTACGCGAACGATCTCGGGCGCACCAAAATCACAAGATGAACAAACAACCGGGCCGTACACATATACGGCGACTGACGAAGCCGGCAAGAGTGCCACGAAGCAGTTTAATGTCGTGATCTTGGAGTTCGTCAACCAGGTTCCGGATTTGTCTGGTGGATCAAGAAAACCAATACCAATAGTGGTGACGCAGGGCATCGAGGTTCAACGGCGTTTGCCGGCCGCAATCTGGACAGACGGCCTAACCGGTTATCGGTTCGAGCCGAAGTTGCCTGAAGGTGTTTCGTTCTGCCCCTTGGAGCCCTCGACCGTCTGCGATCCAGATCCGTGGTACCACATCACTGGCGTGTTTACTGAAACGATGACGGATAGGCGCTACCGATATATCGCGTACGACAGCGACTTGCTTACAGGTCCGGAAGACGAAGACTATGTAGATTACCTAATCACTGTGGTGAGTGCTGAAGAAGCATGGATCCGCTACATCGAACCGGCATTCCGCGACGTCACGATATCCCCCGAGGAAAACGTCCGCTTGCGACTTGAGGTGTTCGGCTTGCAAGATCTGCCTTGGGAGATACCGGCAGATTCGGGCGTCGAGTTCACTTGGAGCGAAAAGACAGTGGGTGAGAGCGTCACGCGGCGACTCGCCGGCAATGCGCGTTCCATCCTCTACACTGCACCGTCGATACCGGGACGCTACACAGTTACTGCGTCCCTCACCGAAGATCACTGCACAAGCACTACTCCGAACGAATGGAAGGCGAGCGACTGCACTGCTGAGTTCGAGGTGGTGGTGAAGCGTCCGTCGGCGTCTGCTGCGGAGGAAGCAGCACCGATCAATCCGCCGGCGAGTGCGATCCCGAGCATCTTGACCGACTCCGACGGCAACCAGTACGAGGTGTTCACGCCTGAACAGGGCGGCACTTTTGCCGGCGAAGGCTACTGGGTGCAGGCGGATGCCGGCGCGGTGCCGAATGGCGAGGTTATCGGCATCCGAATGGCTGCCGGCGGTCCTGCTGACAACTCGGAGATGACGGCGCACCGCTACACGCTTGGCGGCTCGACCTACGAGATTGCGGCGGTCGATGCCGACGGTGCCAGTGTGAGCGGTTACGTGCTCGAGCCGAACGGCTTGGAGGTGTGCGTACCGCTGCCCGACCACCTGCGCGGCAACGTCGCCGACGCCAGCGTCGTGGCACATGCCGACGACTCGTTGGCGATCCTGACGTCGACGGTGCGGATAAACGCTGACGGCTTGCTGGTGTGCGGCACTCTGAGCCATCTACCGGCTACGGTGGCGGCTGGCATCGAGGGGTCGCCGAAGGCACCGGAGGCTGCTGACGATCCGACGGCACCGGCGACTGGTGGTGCGGCACCGGCATCGGGCACTCCGCTGCTGCTGCTTGCGCTTGGCGTCTTGGTCGGCGTCATCGGATTTGCTTCGATCGTTGCGGCACGGCGACGTCGGACAGTGGTTGGGGAAGTCCGAGGCTAAGCGAGTCGGTCGTCAACGACGGCATTCTGTTCAATCAGCCGTCTGTGCGCTGAAGCGAGACTTTGGCGCACGGGCGGCGAGGCCCTTTGGGGCATGCACCCCATAGGGGCATGTCATATGAAGCTTCGCGGTGCGCGGGCTGACGAGGTTGGCACCATCGGTGCGTCGAGTCGGGTGCTTGCGGCGCGCGGTCATATCGCCATTGATAGTCGGCGATTGTGGGTGTGTGGTGTGCGGGTTCGGTGCGGTTTACGGTCGGTCGTTGATGTGGTAACATCGTTTGCGAATGATCGAACATTTGCGATTCTGCACATCTTACGTGACTCGGGACGCCGGGTGTCTTGAGGTGGTTTGTGCGGGTTGAATCGGAATAACGGTGCCGTCTGAAGTCGGTGTCACAGGTAAGCGATAACGCAGTGGGATTGCGCAAATGAGTGGAACTTTCTCTAGTCTCAAAGCTAGTTTCAACGCTTTTGGCAAGTTGCGGCTGTTGGCGGCACTCGGCGTCTTCGCTTTGGTGCTGACGTCGACGCTCTGGGTTGCTGAACCGAGCGAGGCGAGTTCGCACCTACAGTGGAACACCGACCACCGGACATGGCCAGACCCCAACGATCCTAGCAAACCGGACTTTTTTGGTTTTGCCTTTCAGCAGGGGCGGGGCAGTGTCAGCGAATATATCGCTGGCGCAAAGGATTGCAAGGCAAACAACATCACCCACAGGATGCAGCTGAAGTCAGACCCGACCGTGCTCCTGTCGGACGACCCCAACTGGTGGTTTGACGCCGATTGTGGCGCCAGGCTGAGAGCAAGTTCCGAGGCATTCAAAAACTACATGGCCGAGACTGTCTACGAGTGGGTGGCCACGGACAACGCCAATCCGCCCAACAGCATCAAAGTGGACTTCACGCTGTCGATCACCGCCACCATACCCACCAAGCCATACGCCGGGGGGCAGGCGCGGGACGGTACGATGATCCTGGGCTGGGGCGGCGTTGAGCATGTTAACGGCTACGAATACAATCTTTCGGAAAGTACAAGCTTCTCCAGCAATGGCTGGAAGACGGTGCCCAACAGCAATGGGGCCACAGATAGGCACACCTTCGCCGATGGGTCAGACGACGATCTTGAGTTAAAGGACAATAAGCGGTACTACGTTAAAGTGCGGGGGGTCAACGGCCCCGGCGGCGGTGTCAAAGGCCCAGAATCAGACACGGTTTATCTCCGCAATGTTGTCGATCCGTCTTTCACTGACTATGACACCGACGACGACGGCCTGATCGAAATTAGTAACCTGGCGCAGCTGAACGCCATCCGACTCGACCTGGATGGAGATGGTTTGTCCACCTCTTCAGACCAATATATGGGGCTACCCGACCCGAACCCGGGGAACGAGGGTAAATGGATCGTGGGAGTGTTCCTCCGCGCGCCCCTCAACATGGGCTGCCCGGACAGCGGCTGCATCGGCTACGAGCTGACCGAAGACCTCGACTTTGACGAGGATGGAAACGGCGTACCCGAGCACAACGATGGTCAGGTCAATGGTTGGCGTTCATTGGGTGGTGGCACGGTGGACACTAAGGCGTCAGGTCGCCCCTACGTGCCCGGTCTGCACTTCACGGCGATCTTTGATGGCAATGGTCACACGATCAAGAATCTGATTCGTGGCAGATATAACGGTGAGAGGGATAGCGTTAGCAGTGACGGCACCAAATTGGAGGCCGGCCTGTTCGGCATCGTCGGTGAGAGTGGGGTGGTTCGCAACGTCCACCTGACCAACGTCAACGTCGTCGGAGCGACCACTAGTACCGACAGCGATGTGACTAAGTGGGGTGGTCGGCCCATCGGCGCGCTGGTGTCCGAGAATCGGGGACGCGTCGAGAACAGCACCGCCAGTGGGCGCGTTCACCGCGATGGTGCCTTCAACCTGCACCTGAAGAGCACCTATCACAACGTTAGCCTTAAAGAAGGAGATGGCTATCGGTTTTGGGATGAGCTCAACGCTCACATGAACAACGCCTCGATGGGCGGCCTGGTGGGATACAACCGAGGCAGGATCATCGGCAGCGGTGCCAACGTCGATGTGCGGGGGCCGGGCATCGTCGGTGGCTTGGCGGGCGTCAACCACAAGGTGAGCGGCGGCGAAGACGGGCGGGATAATGGCCAGATCGTCAATAGCTATGCCAGGGGTTACGTGGAGGTGGATGGCACCAGCATGGGTGGCGGACTGGTGGGATACAACACGTGGGGCAACATCATCGGCAGCTACGCCAGCGGCGACGTCAACGTCAAAGAACGCGCGGCAATTGGCGAGAACGTCGCAGTCGGCGGTTTGGCCGGCGTTCTGAACGGCCGCGGCACGCTGGTCAGCAAGAGCTACGCCACCGGCGACGTGACTAACCGCGGCAACAACGGCACGCGTAATACCCACCATCGGCACTTCTGCTACGCGGGCGGCTTGGTGGGCCATGCCTATCACACGGATTGGCGGTCCAACGCCACAGGCAACCAGATGAAGATTGAGGACTCCTACTCCACTGGCAACGTCAGCTACGACAGCGGCATATCCGGGGGCGAGGAATGGTGCAACGTCGGCGTCATGGTGGGGTTCGTCAACAACGGCACCAAGCTGCAACTGTACGACAGCTACGGCGTCGGCAGGACGAAGGACCAAACAACTGGAGCTGGTACTCTTCCGGGAGTCACCCAAGGAATAGTGGGCTACCGAGGACAGGGTCCCGGCTATCTACACCCTCCGAGCCACGGCGGTGCTGATCCCAAGTTCGACATTCACAACAGCTACTACGAGATTCAACGTACCAGCATCCCCAACCGGACGTACGGGAGCCACAAGAACGACCAGGACATGCGCCTGGCCACGGAGGACGACCGGCGCGGCGTGTATAGCGGTTGGAGCACAAACGTCTGGGACTTCCGCGACGACAAGGGTCACACCTACCCGGAGATCAAGGTGGACTGGGACGGTGACGGCGTAGCCACGTCGGCGGAGTTCGCCGCCGAGGGCGACGATCTGGGTGCCCAGCCGCACAGCTATCTGTGGCTGACGGCCAGCGAGGCTAGCCACCCTGATACCCCATCGCTCGACCTGCGTTGGACCAGGGGCGATGACAATCAAGGCGGGTTCAAGTGGCAGTGGGCCTACACACAGACTCAGACCAGTATCGGCCCGTGGACGGCATTTTTGAACCAAGATGACCAAGGCATTGGCCGCAATTCAATCAGCACCCGTTTCCGCGAAATGGATAATGGCGAGACGTGGTTCATGCGGGTTCGCGCGGTGGACGAGGACGGCGACCAAGTCGGCTTGATATCCAACCAGGTCCACATCACGTTCGCCGATTCGGCACCATCGTTCGAGGGCAAGACCGTTTCCGACCAGGTTTACGTGCAGGGCAAGAAGATAAACGACCTTGTGTTGCCAACGCCCACCGGCGGCAACGGCACGTTGACGTACCTGCTGTCTCCGCATAGCGATGGGAATCCGGTTCTGCCCCAAGGTCTCAATTGGGATGCCAATACCAGGACAATCTCGGGGACGCCGATGGCGAGTTCCAACGAGACGGAGTTCACGTGGAGGGTCACGGACGGCGACACCATAAATGCGGAATCTGCCGAGCTTAAGTTCAAGATCACGGTCAAGACGCCACTGGCCTTTGACGAGACGCTCTCTGATCAAACGTTCTTCGTGAACACTCCGGTAGATCTGCAATTGCCAGCGGCCAGCGGTGGCATTGGGACGATCGAGTACACACTCGCGGGCATGCCTGAAGGTTTGAGCTTCGACCCCCAAACGAGGCGGCTTAGTGGTGCCTCCGAGCAAGCGGTGGCTACTAAGAGTTTCGTCTATCGGGCCGCAACTACCGGGGACTATGGCGAAACGGTGCAAGTAACTCCTAATGTCACCGTGTTCGGCTGCACCTTTGGAACCCAAACCATCGACGACTTGGTCTACACGGTGGACGAGCGGGTCCAAAGGCATGACCTGGCCCTTCCAGAAGGGTCCTGCTCGCTGGAGAATGACCCCGGTGTTACCCGAATCCTCTACAAGGACGGCACTATCAGCAACGCTTTGCCCAACGGCGACCCGACGTTGCCCCGTGGGATTGCCATCGGACACAATGTAACTACTGGCGAACAGTTCCTTCAAGGAACCCCTTTGGATCCATTGACCTCGGTTACCTACGCCTACCGGGCGAACCCGTCGAATCGCGATCATGGGTATCCCATCCTCAAGTTCCAGATCTACGCGAAACTGGCGTTAGGTACCGTCCAGAACCAATTCTTCCCACCCGGGCAAACGATACCTAACTTGCAACTGCCAGCAGCCTCCGGCGGAACGGCTCCTTACACCTACACGCTTAGCCCAAATCTGCCCACGGGCCTCAGCTTCGACGCCAACACGCGGACCATCTCGGGCATGACCCCGAATTCGTACAACGCCAAGGTCTACACCTACACGGCGGAGGGACCAAAGGACGTTAAGGGTTCAACCCAGTTCATCATCAGAGCTGAATCGAACAAGTTGCCGCAATTTACGAGCTCAAGTTTCACGCTGCGTGCCACGCAGGGCAAAGCGGTTGTGCTGCAACCACCGGAAGCGAGAGGCGGAGACCCAGACCTCACGTACGCAATCACCGGCGATGAAGCATTGCCGGCTGGCGTGGTGTTCAACGCAGACGCGAATCCTCCCAACATTACGGGTACGTTCACTGAACTAGGGACGACGACGTACACGTACACCGTGACCGATGCTGTTGGTGTTTCGCACGATTCACCTGATCAGGACACGCTCACGTTGCACATCACCGTTGAAGAGGACGAGCAACCGCGGTTCGTGTCGACCACGGTCGCGCCGAAGACTTTCCGGGTAGGACTGAGAGTGCCGGAATCCCGACCGCCTGCGGTACGTGGCGGCAACGAACCGTTGAAATACAGCCTTGATCCGGAACTACCCGAGAACAGCGGCCTCACGATCGACGAAGACACTGGCATCATCTCTGGCACACCAAAGGCAGCGTCAACAATAACTTACACGTACGTCGTCACAGACCGCGACGGAGACCGCATCGAATCGGCAGAGTTCATAATCGAAATCCTCCAACGCTCGACGGAAGCGTACATCCGCTACATCGAGCCGGTGTTTGGCGAGATCACGATGTCGCCGGGCGAAGAGGTGAGATTCCGACTGAAGGTGATCGGTCTGCAGGACGAGCCGTGGGAGATACCGGCGGACTCTGGCGTGGTGTTCACGTGGAGTGAAACGAAGAATGGCGAGACTGGATCACGGCAACTCGCCGGCAATGGACGTTCGATCGTCTACACCGCACCGTCGACACCTGGGCACTACACGATTGCCGCGTCGTTGAGCAGCGACTACTGCGAGAGCAGGAGCGAGATCGAATTCGATGCGGCGGACTGTACTGCAGAGTTCTCGGTGCGAGTGCAACGGGCGTCGGCAGCGACGCCGGAACAAGCGGCACCGGTCAACCCGTCGGGTGCCATACCGTCGCTGCTCTCTGACGACGACGGCGAGCAGTACGCAGTCTTCACACCGGAAGAGGGCGGCAGCTTCGATGGCGAAGGATTCAGCATCGGCGTAGAACCGGGCGCGGTGCCGAACGGCGAGCTGATTGGCATCCGTATCGTCGAGGGCGAGGCGATCTCAACCGACGAAGAGAACGACACTCCGCAACGCTACACGCTAGCCGGATCGACGTATCACGTCTCGGCGGTTGATGCGTCGGGCAGCGCGGTCTCGGACTACCTGCTTGAAGAACCGGGAGCGACGGT
This sequence comes from Dehalococcoidia bacterium, assembly GCA_965221625.1. Classification (GTDB taxonomy): domain Bacteria; phylum Chloroflexota; class Dehalococcoidia; order Lucifugimonadales; family Lucifugimonadaceae; genus Bin127. The sequence continues at coordinate 962,279 of OZ244903.1, read as the reverse complement.
ATGCGTGCCGTTGCCGGACGTCTTGAGGTCGAACATCTCGGAAGTCGACGCGGTATCGCTCGCGGAGGACGGCGGGATGACGATTCTGTCGACTACGGTGTCGATATCTGGTGAAGCGTTGCACGCCTGCGCTACACTGAGCCAGCTCCCAGCGATGATCGCAGTCGGCACGCGCGGCATCCCCACTGCCCCGCCAACCTCCGACGTCGACCCGTTGACGCCAGACACCGGCGGCACCGCCCCGTCGAACGTCATCATTCTGCTAACCCTCGTCCTAGGGGCTGTCGCCCTTTACTCTGGATGGGCTGTCGCCCGTTACTTTGGGGGCTATCGGGGCTGTCGCCCGTAACTTTGGAGGGGTTACTGCGCGGTGGGCCAGGTACCCATCAAGGCGTTGATGCCCCCTTTTCATTGATGGTGGGCTATCGGCGCCGTCGCCCGTTGTCGACGGTGATGCTGTTGCGAATTCAGATCAAGCACGACGGTGCCTTTGGTAGACTTCTTCGAGGATGCCCCGCTGACGCGCGGTAGATTCTGAGAATTATTCATTAGCAATGTCGCTGGGCGACCTTCACTCAGGGACAGATCGAGCTCAAACGACATCCCCCAAATGCCGCGAAAAGAAATGTCGTAATGGGACTTGGGCGACCGAATGAAGATTACTGATATTCGTACGCGGAATGTGTGCATTCCGTTGTCTGCGTTGGGTCGGCATGAGCCGGTTTCAATGTGGTACGGTGCGCGCTTTGCGGCGATTAAGACGATCATCTTCGTCGATACTGATGCGGGCATTACGGGCATCGGGGAGACGAGTATCGGTGCCGGCGGCGACCGACGGGCATTCGAGAGCATCAAGGAGAGGCTGATCGGCAGAGACCCGCACGATATCAACTCGATCGAGCGCGGCATGAACCTGACGGGTCGGGTAACGGACAAGATTGGTCATCTACTCGACACTAGCGCGTCGCCGGCTCTCAACATCACGGGTTCGATTGATCAAGCACTGTGGGACATCGTGGGCAAAGCAGCCAACCAGCCGATCTACAAGCTGATCGGTGGCAAGTACCGCGAACGCGTGGAAGCACGCTACTGGATGGGTTTCAAATCGCCGGATCAGGTGGCGGAGGAGGTAAAAGGTGCGATCAAGCTCGGCTTCAAGGCGTTCAAGATCAAGATTGGCATCAATCCGGGGTTGGACATTGAGTGTGTCGCTGCTGCCCGCGAGGCGGCGGGTGATCGCATCGAGATTGGCTTCGACTGCAACGGCTCGTACTCGCAGCTGGAAGCGGTGCGCATGCTGCGGAAGATGGAGCAGTACGACCCCTCCCACGTCGAAGAGCCGGTCGATTCTTCGAGTGTCCGTGCACTTGCGGAGGTTAAGCGCAGCACGACGATTCCGATTTTGTGCGACGGTCCGGCACGGACGACGAAGGAGCAGATTCTGGAGTTGATCATGCACCGCGCTTGCGACGTGGTGCATCTCGATCTGGTGATTAACGGCGGCTTTCTCGAGACGCAACGCTGCGCGGCGATCGCGGAGGCGGGTGGTCTGAAGGTATCCTGCCACTCTTCGCCGGGTGAGACGGGTATTGCCACGGCGGCTCAGCTGCATCTCGTGACGGCAACTCCAAACTTCATCTGGCCGGTGGATTCGGCGTATACGAAGCTGTTGCCGCCGTCGGAGGACATCATCACGAAGCCGTTTGTCTATGAGGACGGTGCGTTGAAGGTGCCGGAAGGTCCGGGTTTGGGGGTCGAGATCGACGAGGATGCGATCTCACGCGCCGAGGAACGCTATGCGAACGAGCTACCGAAGTGGCAACATCGCTACGCCCCAGACCCCACAGTCCCGCAACGTCGACATTACTACTTCTACCCCGCATAGCCCACATAACCCGCATAGCGCCCACATAGTGGGGTTTCTTTTGGGGAGTAGCGCTTTTGGTGGCGAGTTTGCCTAGTTGACCTTGAACCCGCATAGCGGGATTCCTTTGGGGAGTAGCGGTGTTGGGTGCTGTCGACCTGTCCGACCTTTTACCTAATGTGGGTTGTGATGCCGGTCGGACGTTGTCAGGTGCCTATGGCACCGGTCAGCAGGGGGTGCCGGCGTTGATGCCGTTGCTGCGTTGGAGGTCGCGGACGTGGCAGATGATGGCTTCGACTTCGGCGTCGGGGACGTCGGGGATTGCTGGCATGTCGCCGAACTCCCAGTGGTGGGAGGTTACGCCGTTCTTAACGGCGTTGCGAAATGAGAAGTCGGGATGATGTCCGATCTCGTAGAGTCGGTGCACCAACGGCGGTCCTGACGTGGTGCCTTGGGCGTCGAAGCCGTGACAGGCAGAGCAGCGGTTGACGAAGGCGTCGTGTCCTGAGACTTCGCTAGATGCGCGGTCGTCGGTCGTAGAGCACGCGAGGAGCGTCAGAAGGGCGATGCAGAGGAGTATCGACCGGACGGTCGCTTTCCTTAAGGCTGGCACGCTGTCGGCTTGGGAGTGTCGAGTGGCTGAAAGAAGTTGTCGGTTGATTGTAAGGCTAACGAGGCGACTATGGCTTTTAGGGCGATTGGGGCGTTTGGGGCGATTGGGACGGATCGTGCGAAGGGTACGAAGCGACTTGCCGGTTGATTGAAGTAGTCGCAGAAATGAAAAAGCGCGGGACTCGTTGTCCTGCGCTTGTGATTGGCTCTTTGCAGCTGAATAGCGGATTGAACAGACGTCGAATTACTTTGTGGGCGGATTGTTTATTTTTGCAAGGCCTGCAATCCGCGTCGGCCTTGAGATGCGCACGATTGGTCTAGGCACCGTCTTGTCTGCCGATGAGCCCCTTGCCACTCCCCCGAGACGTTAATTACAAGGTTCGACGTTGGAGTCGGACGTTGTGGTATCGGGATTGGGAATCTCGCTCGAACCGGAGGTCAAGGTTGAGTGCGATCGTGCGGTTAATTTGGGTAGTACTTCCGAACCTGCCAGTCGTTAGCAATCGGATAATGTACTCCTTAGAAAGGAGGTGATCCAGCCGCACCTTCCGGTACAGCTACCTTGTTACGACTTAGTCCCAGTCATTGGCTCCACCCTCGGCACCTGCCTCCCTTGCGGGTTGGCCCAGCGACTTCAAGTGTCTCCAACTCCCATGACTTGACGGGCAGTGTGTACAATCCCCGAGAACGTATTCACCGCAGTGTGCTGACCTGCGGTTACTAGCAACTCCACGTTCATGCAGGCGAGTTTCAGCCTGCAATCCCAACTGAGACCGGTTTTGTGGGATTAGCTCCACCTCGCGGCTTCGCAGCCGTCTGTGCCGGCCATTGTAGCGTGTGTGTAGCCCTAGGCGTAAGGGTCATGATGACCTGACGTCGTCCCCACCTTCCTTCCGTTTAAGGACCGTCTCGCCAGAGAGAGTAACAGGCGATAGGGGTTGCGCTCGTTGCGGGACTTAACCCAACGCCTCACGGTACGAGCTGACGACGGCCATGCAACACCTGTGAATGGCTCCCCGAGGGGTCCGTCACCTTTCGGATCGGTACTACCAAACATGTCAAGCCTAGGTAAGGTTCTTCGCTTACCATCGAATTAAACCACACGCTCCGCTGCTTGTGCGGGGACCCGTCAATTCCTTTGAGTTTTAGCCTTGCGGCCGTAGTCCCCAGGCGAAATGCTTAACGGGTTACCTTCGGCCCACAGGGAATTAACACCCCGAAGACCTAGCATTTATCGTTTAGGGCGTGGACTACCCGGGTATCTAATCCGGTTCGCTCCCCACGCTTTAGTCCCTGAGCGTCAGAACTGCCCCAGCAGGCCGCTTTCGCCACTGGTCTTCCTCCCGATATCTACGTATTTCACCACTACACCGGGAATTCCACCTGCCTCTGACAGTCTCTAGTTCGATAGTATCCCCCGACAACTACAAGTTGAGCCTGCAGATTTCACAGGAGACTTATCGAACCGCCTACGGACCCTTTACGCCCAGTAATTCCGGACAACGCTTGCCACCTACGTATTACCGCGGCTGCTGGCACGTAGTTAGCCGTGACTTATTCCTCAGGTTAAGTCCTCTCTCGTCCCTGAGAAAAGAGGTTTACAACTCGAGAGCCGTCATCCCTCACGCGGCGTCGCGGCGTCAGGCTTTCGCCCATTGCGCACGATCCCTTGCTGCTGCCTCCCGGAGGAGTGGGGGCCGTGTCTCAGTCCCCCTCTGTCTGGTCATGCTCTCACACCAGATACCCGTTTTCGGCTTGGTGTGCCATTACCACACCAACTACCTGATAGGACGCGGGCCCATCCTCAAGCGGTCGAAACCGTTTCTTCAATCGCATTGATGCGATTGAGTGTATGCGGTATTAGCTGCGATTTCTCACAGTTATCCCACTCTCGAGGGCAGGTCACCCACGCGTTACTCAGCCGTCTGCCACTAGGTTTAGCCCCCGAAGGAGCGACCTCGTTCGACTTGCATGCATTAGGCACGCCGCCAGCGTTCATCCTGAGCCAGGATCAAACTCTTATTTGAACTGACGTCTGTTCTTTCCGCTATTCAACTGTAAAGATGCCACCCGCAGAAGTGTCGATTTCACGATTCTCCCAACGGGTAACCCGAAATTATACATCACACAGCAACCCCCAATAACAACCGCCACCGTGACTTCTCCCCTTTTCTCACCGCAACTCCGCTGCTTCCTAACGCAAATCCGCTGCGCGGGCAGTTACCCCGGCGACGCGGGCAAAGGGGGAAGCCTAACCTGCTACTTGCACAGACCGAGACGCAAACCCTCACTCGGCCGCGCCTGCACCGTGTTCCAACTCCCATTGCTCCGCCACAATGCCCAAGGTCTCTTTGACGTACTTTGGTGCACCCGTCTGAAGCGCGTAGAGTGCTCCGAACTCAGTGTTCATCCACTCGTCGTACAACGGGTTCGCTTCCCTTAACTCAGCGATATTCGATGACACTGCTTCATGCACGGCTGCGAAGTAACCGGTTTCGGCATCACATCCGTCGATAACTGCAACCATTGCACCGCGGTAACCTCCGAGATAGACTTCGTCGATCGGCGGTCGATTGTCGAGATCGATATCTGGATTCGATGCCGCGACCTCTTTGATGCACTTGAGCATGTTGGTCTCGGCTTCGACATATGAATCCTCGACCTCCAGCTTGTCTTCAAGTGCACCCCACACCTCGAAGTAAATTCCGGTTTCTCCCCAAATGACGTCGAGCTCTGCGGTCGCCATCGCACCGTCGGCCTCGACTGTAACTTTGTACCTGCGGATGTCTATCTCTTCAGATTCGATCGAAAGTGTAGACGTCTCGTTAACCAAGACCACCCAATCACCGTCGACCAACTCTTCCCAGGCGTAACGTACGTCTGCACCATCCGGGACGCCGTCGACATGCGCGGTCAAGACCACGGTGTCGTAGGGGAACGGCATATCTTGATCCGAGGTGAGCGAAACCGACAGTTCGGATGATGCGTCGTGGGCACTCGTTGAAGGCTTCGAAGTGGGATCGGGCGCGGTAGTCATCGCAGTCGGCGTCGGCATTGACTGCACGTCGGCGACTGGTGTGGGAGTGGGAACTCGGGTGGATGCGACTTGCGCCGCTTCCTCGATCTCAACCGATCCGCAGGCGATCGCGCCAACGGCGATTGAGAGTAGCAGCACGGACGAAAGAGTTCGAACCAACATAGACATCCGCAAGTTCCTCAGTTTGGCAATCGACGAAGCGTGGTGTGATCGAGCCGCGTCAGGCATATGCGGGTAGCGACGCCACCGAAGGTGGGACGCTGAGCGATCTGCCGATTGGATTGCGTGGTCGCTTAGGCTTGGCTGCCTTCTGGGCGACGTCGGCTGCCGAAGTACCAGGTGGCGATCAGCGTCCCCAAGATTCCGACGATGGCGATGACGATCAAGATGATGCGCAGTGCCGCAACTGTGTCGGTGAGGTCGGTACTGGCACCGGCTGCGCTATCGTTGGCGTCCTCAACTATGGCGTCGAGCTCGACGACCAAGTCTTCCAAGATGCTCTCTTTAGCGGCGATCCGGCCGGCTTCGGCGGCAGACATTCGCAGTTTGATATCCGTCTTGTTCCAGATGTTCTGCTCGCCTTCGCCATAACTGACCAACTGTTGGAGCAGCGGTATGACTTCGGAGTTCAAGTTGGGAGTGCCGTTATCGGCTAAGTATTGGGCACTGATCTCGATCCGTTGGACCTCCGATTCGTAGTCTTCTTGGATCGACGGGATCATGTGGGCGAATGGCAAGACCGCAGCTCCGCGCAGTCTGATGATCGCCGTGCCCTGGGTGCTGTTGAGATTAGCCATGTGGTAGAGGCGAAGGATCTCGCGTCCAATTGGGTCGGCACCGGCTTGGATTGGTCGTCCGGACTCGTCGTATGCGGTGAGCAGGTGATGTATCTGGTCGTCGATGCTGTTGATCATCGCGGCTTCGAGCACCTTGCTGAATCCGTAGCGGAACTGCCGAAGGTCGGCATCGCCTTCCTGAATGCGTCGCAGCAGTTCAGGTCGGCCGTCCTCGATGAGTTGGGCTGTCGAGACGAGGGATTCGACGTGATCTCGCACCCGTGAAGTTCGGGCGTTCTGGACGCTGCTTTCGAGCAGTGCGAGTTGCTCGTCGAGTGCGTCTGAGTGGTGCTCGACCGTGTCGGCGATGTGCGCAAGGCTGTCGTCGTTCATGTTGAGGTTGGTTCGGACGGCACTTGCGGAGACGAGCAAGCCGGCGTTTCGGGCGACGCCGTAGGCGGCCGACAGGGAGTCGGCACCTCCGGCTTCGGAGGATTGGGCTTCTAACTGGTCGACCGAGTACCACCCGACGGCGACGGCGGCGGCGACAAACGCCAGAGCCGCCAGAGCGACGATCATTTGAGACGCGGATATGCGGAAGTTTGACATTATTGGGCACCTCTCATCGTGTCATCATGTCGACTTGGTGGTACTTTCCATCCTCACCGATCACAGTCAGTATCACCGCGTCCGAACCTTGGTTGTCGCCCGGTCCGTAGCGGAGTTGGAAGCCGTCGATGTCGATATCGCCGGCATCTCGCACGGCGTTGAGGAAGCATTCCCGGCTGACGTCGCTCCCGCAGGTCTCGAGAGCGGAGATGGTCAAGCGGCCTGACAGGTAGCCTTCGAGCGAGACGAACCCCGGTTCAGCCTGAGGATTGTAGGCATTCAGAGCGTCGTGGTATGCGGCAACTACGGGCACAGAGTCGTCTTCAGGCAGTGGCACGACTTGGGTTACGTAGACGCCGGTGCCGTCGGAACCCAACTCTTCGGCGAGTGCTTTGCTGCCGACGAACGACACAGTGGCAAAGACGATGTCATCGTCGTTTTGGCGAGCCAAGGTGATCATTTCAGCGACCGGGGTGTAGGCACCAATCATGATGAGTGCTTCAGGATTGGCAGCAGTGATGTCGAGCAGTGCCAGTTTCACGCCCGTCGTGTTGCGTCGGTAGTAACCGGTAGCTACGGGAGCCAAGCCTCGTCGTTCGAGAGCCAGCTTCGTACCTGTCAAACCGGCCGCTCCGAAAGAGTCGTTTTGATAGAGCACTGCGATACGGGTGATGCCGAGATCTTCGGTAAGTCGGTCGACGATCTCTTCGGTTTCTTGGTAGTAGGATGCTCGGAGGTTGAGGACGTTGCCCAACTCGGGGTCGCGCAGGAACTCGGCACCGGTGAAAGGTGCGACGAATGGCACGCCTGCGGCGGCGGCTACGGGCACGCTGGCGCGTGACGTGGGGGTGCCGACCTCGCCGATGAGTGCGAAGACTCGCTCGGCATTGATGAGTCGCATCGTGTTGTTGAACGCCGCTTCGGTCTCGTATGAGTCGTCGAGAGCCGTCAACTCCAACATGCGACCGTTGACTCCGCCGCGCGAGTTGGCTTCGTTGAATGCGGCTTCGATGCCGAGGCGCATCTCGTTGCCGAGTTCAGAAGCGGGACCGCTGAATGCTGCGGACTGGCCGAAGCGGATGCGGTCATCTGAGATACCGGGATCATCAGCGGCAGCCGCCATGCCGTCGGTCGACGACATCGCGTCTTCGTCGGGTGGGGAAGTTTCTTCGTCCGAAGTTGTGCAACCTAGGCTGAGCATAATGGCGACGAGAAGTACGGAAATCGTCAAAACGAAGGTGCGCATTGGGAAAAAACCAGTCGTCGCAGTCATCGCTTCCTACCTTTGTTGAACATTTCGACGTATCCCCTGTTGAGAGTCACGCGCGGTCGGCATGCTTCAGCATACCCGATTTTACGGGTTGAGTTTCAATACGAAACGGCACGCGAACGCTCAGAGTCGAGGAGGCTACGGATTGGATTCGCCAACTATTGCGGGCGAGGGCACGCGCACACTAGCTCAGCGGTTCACTGTCAGGGGAATCATCGTCCAATATCGTCTTGCGCTTAACGACATTCGAAACCGCGTCGTGCGAAGTCTGCGAATGTCCTGTATATTGAAGCGCAACATTGCGACAAGACGCAGTGTTGGCAGGTGCTTGGACAAGCAATGGGACAGGCAATCCTGACAGCACACATGATCGACGTCGTGGATCGTGATGCGTCAGTCGAGAAGCGTCGAAAAGTCTGCGTGTATGCGGACTCAAGGGAGGCAGCACATGAAAAGAATCAACGAAATCAGACGAAGTTCGCTTCTGGTGTTCATACTCCCGATCGTCGTCGCGGTCGCGGCATTCGTCGCGGCTTGTGGCAGCGAGACGATCATCCAGACGGTGGTGGTTGAGCGGGAGGTCGAGGTCGAGAAAGCGGTTGTACAGACGGTGGTCGTGGAGCGCGAGATACCGGGCGAAACCGTCATCCAGACGGTGATCGTCGAGAAGGAAGTGCAGGTCGCAGGCGACACGGTGGTGCAAACCGTGGTCGTCGAGAAAGAGGTTCAAGGCGAGACGGTCATCCAGACGGTAGTCGTCGAACGACCGGTGGATCGAGTTGTGATAGCCACTGCGACGCCGATTGCTGAGGCGATGATGGAGGCACCGCAACCGCAGAGTGCTAACGACACGGCCGAGATGGCGGTGCAAAACCGCGTTGGGTTGACGATGACCGGTCTCAACAGCACCGGCGCACCTGACGGGCCTTGGAGCATCGCTGAGGGATTCTTCCAACCAGGTGGTCCGGTGGGATCCAACATCGTAGATCCGGTGCTTGCGGAGACGTGGGAGGTCGCTGATGACCTGAGCAAGATCACGGTGAAGGTGAAGCAGGGTGTGCAGTTCCATCGTGGATGGGGCGAACTGACCGCAGACGACTTGGTGTGGAGTTTCAACGACTTGATCGCGCCGGAGAGCACGCACAACCAGTCGGGCGACTACGCCGCGGTTTTCGAGCGCATGGAGAAGATCGACGACTACACGGTCGAGGTTCCGATAAAGCAGTTCACCGTCGTGTGGAACCAGGCCTACTTCAACACCTTCGCGGGTACGAACGGGACGTTCAGCAAGGCGGCATTCGATGAGAACGGTCGCGAGTGGGCGAACGAGAACATCATCGGCACTGGCCCGTACATGTTGAAGGAGTTCATCCCGCAGAACATCGTCCGATTGGAGACGAATCCTGACCACCACATTGCGCCTGCGGCGATGCCGTTCCTAAACGTGAACGAAGTTCCAGAGGAATCGACGCGCATCGCGATGCTTCGCAACGGTCAAGCCGACATCGCCGACGTCTCACTGAAGGCGATTCGACCCTTGTTGGAAGAAGGCTTCATGATGTCGGACAGCGGCAAGGCTGCCCAGGAAGGCATCTTCTTCGCTGGCAACTACTGGGAGCAATACGACTACAACTGCAGCCAAGGTGCCAGTTCGGTTTCATGCCCCGACATTGAGATTGGCGTTCCGCAACAAGTTGAGGTGAGTCGCGCCGGTTACACGCCGACGGAGGAGTTCCCTTGGATCGGCGAGTACGGCAATGAAGAGAGCATGGAACGCGCTCGCATGGTTCGAACCGCAATGTCGATCGCCATCGACAAGGAGACGATTAACGACGTCATTCTCGATGGTTTGGGCTGGTTAGTACACGTCAACGCATTCTCGATCCGAGACCCTGAATGGGACGACAAGTGGAACATCGAGTACGACCCTGCCGAAGCGGCGCGAATGCTTGACGAAGCCGGTTATCCGGTTGCAGCGCGCGGCATTAGGTTCCAAGTCGACATGTACGTAACGCCGCACGTTGGCGGCGCCACAGGGACCGCGGGAGAGATTCAAGCGGCGGTCGGTGCGATGTGGGACCGCCTCGGGATTCGCACCAGCTTGGTGCGGCACGGCTACCCGGTATGGCGTCCGACTGTGGTTGATAGGTCGCAGAACCAACCGTTCTTGAGTGCTTGTGGCGGCACGGACGCGCGGGACTCGGTGCCTTGGGACTTCCCGAAGGGCGTTGTGTTCACGTCGTTGTCGAGGGGTGGATTCAGTTGTGCGATGGAGATACCGTTCGTCTTGGAGAACTACCTGCGAACCGCTTCCGAGCTGGATCGCGCCAAGCGGATCGCCAACAACACTGAGTTGCTTGAGTACTACCGACATTGGCGATTGAACTCCGGCATCGTGGCGGCACCCGAGCCGTTGGTTTGGAACCCGAACTCGATCGAGTCGTGGGAGATGCGGGCGAACGCGGCTGGCACGCACATCGTATCTTTGGACTTGATCAAACCGGCGCGCTAGAGTCGAAGCGTCTTTACCCACGTCGATTGGCGAACTGACTTTGTCCGCCTCCGCTGATGGCAACCTAAGCGGAGGCGGATGAACGCGTCGAAGGTCTGGGTCTTCTTTGAACCGATTACGTAGATGAAGCGATATCTGACACGTCGATTGATCGCATCCGTCATCACGGTCATCGGTGCGACGTTCGTGGTGTTTGCTCTCTCACGGGTCGCCGGTGACCCGCTGCTGCTTTACGCCAATCCCGAGGGTTATGGGAGGACGCCGGAGCAGATACGGGCACTTGAGAAGCATCTGGGATTGGACAAACCGTTCATCGTCCAATATCTCGTTTGGGTTGGGCACGTGCTGCAAGGCGACCTCGGCACGTCGTTGGCTGGTGAACGCCGAGTGTCGAAGGTGATCCTGGAAAAGGTGGGGGCGACGACGCAGTTGGCGGTCGCCGGATGGCTGCTCGCCACAGTAGTTGGCGTACCGGTCGGCATCATTTCGGCGGTCTATCGCGGGACGATATGGGACTACTGCGGTAGGTTCTTCGCGCTGTTTGGTCAGGCGATTCCGAACTTCTGGCTCGGGATCGTGATGGTGTTGCTCTTCTCGGTTTGGCAGGAGTGGTTGCCGAGCGGATTGCGAGGGCAAGGATTCGACGTCAAGCACTTCATCATGCCGGCGATTGTCGTCGGCACCAGTTCGATGGCGGGATACTTGAGGATTACTCGTTCGTCGATGCTCGAGGTGCTCGATTCTGAGTTCATCAGATTGGCGCGCGGGAAAGGTGCGAGTCCAACTGCAGTCATCTGGAAGCACGCCCTCCGCAACGCGCTCAATCAACCGATTACGTTGTCGACTCTGTTGCTTGCTGGTTTGCTGAATGGAACATTGGTAGCTGAAGCGGTGTTCGCTTGGCCCGGGCTCGGCAGAACGATGCTCGAGGCGGTGAACAACAACGACTTCCCGGTACTCACTGGCGGCGTGCTGGTGTTCGTCATCATCTACGTCATTTTCAGTTTGATCGCCGACCTTCTCTACATCGTGGTCGATCCGCGAATTCGCTACTCATAGGCCACGATCCCTCGATCCATGGCAAGCGCGTCGAAATCCAACGCATACTCAACCGTGCCGGAAAGCGGTTCTGGCATGTTCGGTTTCATTCGAAGCGGATACGGATTCCTGCGGCGGTGGCCGATTCTGCCGGGTTCGGTGCTGGTACTACTGGTGCTATCGGCGATGTTTGCGCCTTGGATCGCGCCGCAAGAGCCGAACTACCAAGAACTGCGCGATCGCAACACTCCCCCAATTTGGATGGCCGAGGAGGACGACAACCGATACCTGCTGGGCGCAGATCAAGTAGGACGCGACGTGCTTAGTCGCATCATCCACGGTGCACGCATCTCGCTAGCCGTTGCTGGTGTCGCACTCCTCAGCGGATTGTTGGTCGGTGTTACGCTCGGATTGCTCGCGGCATGGCACGGAGGCATTATCGATGAGATAGTCGCCCGCGCCGTCGATATCTGGCACGCATTGCCATTCCTGTTAGTTGCAATCGTCGTAGTTCTGCTATTCGGAGGCAGTCTGACAGTATTGATGCTCGTCTTGGCGATGGTCGCGTGGTCCGGCTTTGTCCGCAACGTGCGGGCGGAAGTGCTGACCTTGCGTGAACGGGAGTATGTGCTGATGGCGCGGGTCTGCGGTGCATCGACGGCGCGCATCATCATCCGCCACATCCTGCCTGGCGTCGTGCCCACCATCATGGTCATCGCAACCTTGGCGGTAGGCGGATTGATTCTGACCGAGGCGACGCTCAGCTTCCTCGGTGCGGGAATTCAAGCACCGACGCCTTCATGGGGATTGATGGTCTCGGAAGGTCGTGAGTACCTGACCACTGCTTGGTGGTCGTCATTCTTCCCGGGGCTTGCCATCTTCCTCGTCGTGATGTCGCTGAACTTCATCGGCGACTGGATCCGCGACTTCACGGATCCACAACTCCGCCAGCAAGCAGATTGAACGGATCGGCGAGATTCGCAAGGCGTAGTTTTCGACAGAAACCGTAGGGAAGCTGCTGAGCAAACTCAGGCGTCACCTTGCCGCCAAGTCCGACGGAATCGAGTTCGTATCGAATCGTAGGATCGAAGTGAGATTCGCGCTTTACCGTTGCCAACCGTCGCCGGTCCAAGCGCGTCTGCCTAAGGTACGGGGAAGCGGTACCGGATGATGATCCTCGGTGGATGTTGACCATTCGAGTAGCTTGCTTCGCAGCTCTGCGATTATTCGTAGGTTCTTCGGATCGCCAGCAACATTGGTGAGTTCCCACGGGTCATCCTTTAGGTTGTAGAGTTCGTCTCGGTCGGCACTTGCGGTTGGATCGGTTACGTACTTCCAATCTTGAGTGCGCACCATGCGTCTTCGACCTTCGGCTTCGCGGATCCAGAGAGTCTCCATAATCAAATCGCGACCTGCATGTCCGTCTGCCATTAGTCTCGCCAGGTCTTGATCTTCGAGCGGCGGTCCGCCGGTGCCGTATTCGCTGAATGCCGCGCTACGCGCCGGATACGCGGTAACGGTCGGCAGAGGTCGACCTTGGATGCGACGCATCATCTCGGATTTGAGCCAATCGGATTCAACGTCGACGCAGACTCTCGGTCCGGGTGGAGGCAACTCATCCGATGTACCGCCAGGTGGTGCGGACGTGTAGTCGACGATGCCGGAGAGTTGAAGGACCGTCGGCAGGAGGTCGATGGAGTTCGCCATCGAATCGTCGACGACTCCGCAAGGTACGCCGCCATTCGGCCATGAAACGAACATGGGTATACGCACCATTGCGTCGTAGAAGGCGCCGCCCTTGCCAAGCATCCCGTGCTCGCCCGCGAAGTCGCCGTGGTCGGATGTGAAGACGACGATGGTATCTTCCCGTAGTCCGGATTCGTCCAAGGCGTCCAGTACGCGCCCAAGTCCGTCATCGACGAAGCGCGTCATCGCTAGATATACGGCAACGGCGTTGCGGACTTCGTCGGGATCATCTTCATCTATCCCAATCATGGCGTGCAGCTGCCGATTGCGCGTCGGCGCGGTCCCGTCGCTAAACTCGCCTTCGCGTTGTGGCGGCATAGCGACGCGCTCCGGCGGCACGAGGTCGAAGTATTGCCGCGGAACCTCTAACGGCGTGTGCGGGTCTGGATAAGAGAGTAGGAGCGCGAATGGTTTGCGGTTGGGTTCGCCGATGCGTTTGCCAAATCGCCGGGCGAACTCGATCGCCTGCTCTGACAGTGCCCAGCTGGAGTAACCTTCCAATGGGTGGTCGGTAACTGCGTATCCGAACGACGGGCTTTGGTTAGGCATGTCGTTGCGCGTTGAATGAGATTCTCGAATGGTCGATTCTGGGACTACCCACTCCATGCCCTTGGTGCCTGGGATTTCACCGATGTAGTCGTTGCGCGGCAACCCGCTGTGCGACATCTCGCAGTGCACGTCGAAGAGGTTGAGGTCGTCTTGCTCGATGAAGCAGTGGTTCTTGCCGATAAGTCCGGTGGTGTAACCGAGTTCCTTCCAGATTCGAAAGGCGTGCAGTTGCCCAGACGGCATCAAAGTCTCGTTGCGTCGGCTGCCTGTGGAGTGCGGGAAGCGAGACGTCATCATTGAGACCCGTGCCGGGACACAGAGCGGATGCGGCGTGAACGCGTTGCGGTAGGTCACGCCTTGACGGGCGAGACGCTCCAAGGTCGGCGTGGCAATACCGATCTCGGAGTAGAGGCGCAATGCGGTCGCTTTCAGTTGATCGGCGACGACGAAGATCACGTTTGGGAGGTTTGACATCTGGGTTTTTGTACTCGATATTGGGGCGTACTCGGGTTCACACCATCTCTCAATTCCGGTTACGCTAATTTGACAGTCAAAATCGACCGGTATCCAACATTTCACCTCGAGTTCAATTCGGCATCTATCGAAGTTTAGACGCGGGTTTGAGTTTCGGTTGCAGGTCCTAGATCCGATGCAGAAAAGTCAGACGCGTCTCGGTCTAACCGCAAGGTTGGATCGACGACAGAAGTAGATGGTCGAGTTGCGGTCGTTTGACATTTGCGCGTTGCTGGTTTAGTTTCACTACAGCACCACTGTGGCGCGCTTTACCCGATTGCATCCGCTAGCGCGGCTGGCGATCTGAAGAGCGCGATTTCAGTGATGTCGGGGATTTCGTCGCGTTAGACGAACCCGAAGATATGGAATATCAGCCAATTGGAGGTAACAACAATGCCGAGTGCTGACCCCAGACGGTGGTTGTCACGGCGTTACATGGTCATCGGAACCATCGTCGCCGTAGCAGCTGCCTTAACGACGGCCATCGCGTGTGCCGGCGAGGAGACGGTCGTCATCCAGACGGTCGAGGTCCCCGTTGAGGTACCAGGCGAAACGGTTGTGCAGACCGTCGTAGTCGAAAAAGAGGTAGAGGTCGAACGCGAGGTCGTCCAGACCGTCGTGGTCGAGAAGGAAGTCGAGGTCGAACGCGAAGTCGTCCAGACCGTCGTCGTTGAGACCGAGGTTGAGCGGGTTGTCGAGCGCGAGGTAACTCCGACTCCAGAGCCGATTCAGTCGCCTCACATCACCGCCGACCCGCCGGTCGGACAAGAGGAGTGGCCGACGATCTACGACGACAACGGCAATCTCTTCCCGAAGCCGTCTTCTTACAGGGAAGCACCGATGCTCGCAGCACGAGTTGCTGCCGGCGAACTGCCTTCAGTAGAAGAGCGCCTTCCTGAGAACCCGCTGGTGCTGCAACCCACACGGGGCATCGGCAAATATGGCGGAACCTGGCGACGTGGTTTCACCGGTCCAGCTGACGGACAGAACATGGAGCGTCCACTCAAGGACCACATCCTGTTCTACGACGTATCGGGACAGATCCCGCAGCCGAACATCGCCGAGTCTTGGACGCAGAACGAAGATTCCACCGAGTTTACGTTTACGCTGCGCAAGGGCCACAAGTGGTCGGACGGGCACCCCTTCACGACCGCCGACATCATGTTCTGGTACGAGCACATGCTGCTTAACGAGGACCTCAACCCCAGCAAACCGGGTTGGACCGAGCATGGCGGTGAAGTGCTCAAGTTCGAGGCGATCGACGAGCAGACGTTCAAAGTCACAGCGGCCGAGCCGTACGGTCTATTCGTCCAGCTGATGGCATCCGTGATCGTCGCGGGTCAGCACACGCGTGGTGATGCCGCAGACGGTCTGTATGCGCCTCGGCACTACCTTGAGCAGTTCCACCCCGACTTCGTCGGTTTGGAAGAGGCTAACCGCAAAGCGCAGGAAGCGGACTTCGACAACTGGGTAACCTACTTCTACGACCGCAACCACGCCAATGCCAACCCAGACGCTCCGATGCTCACCGCTTGGAGAGTTACGGGCAGCATTAACACCAACGAGTGGTCGTTTGAGCGGAATCCGTACTACTTTGCAGTCGACACCGAGGGCAACCAGCTCCCGTACATCGACAACGTTGTTTTGACACTCGCCCAGAACCTCGAGGTGCTGAACCTCAGTGCCCTCGCAGGTAACTACACGGTGATGGGTCGACACATCAACATCGCGAAGTTGCCACTCTTCTTGCAGAACGCCGAGTCGGTCGGATACCGCATCCAGTTCTGGAGGCAAGACCAGTCCGGCATCGCCAATCTCTACTTCAACGAGACTTGGGACGGCGATGACGAGATTGCCAGCTTCATCCGCGACGTCGACTTCCGAACCGCGCTCTCAATGGGTATCGAGCGCGACCAGATCAACGAGGTGTTCTTCCTCGGTCTTGGTTCGGTTGAAGGCCTCTGTGCCGGTTGGGAAGACCCGAACAACCCAGGCAAGTACATCGGCGAAGACGCAGTACGCTTCAACCCGGACGCGGCCAACGCGATACTTGACGGACTCGGACTCGACCAGCGAGACGGCGATGGTTTCCGACTAATGCCGAGCGGTGCACGATTGACGGTTCAGCTTCCGTCAGTAGTTGCGGCTTTCGAGGATTACCCGGCGATCAACGAGATGATCGCGCGCCAATGGCAGGTCAACCTCGGCATTCACGCCGAAGTTCAATCCCTTGAGCGTGGTCTGCACGGCGACCGTGCCCAACTCAACGAGTTGATGACGCAAAACTGGGAGTCGGCACCGCGCGTGACGACGATCATCACGCCGACACACTTGCTGCCGGTTTTGGATGCAACATTCGTCTCGCCGCTTGGAGCCGACTGGTACGACTCAGCAGGTGCATCGGGCGTCGAGCCTGCCAACCCGTTGTTGAGGCAACAGCAGGAGCTCTATTCCGAGGCGATTTCGACTGCAGGTCCTGACCGTTACACGGAGATCGTTCAGCGCGTTGTCGAAATCAACTGCGAGAACGTGAACCCGATCACCACGGTGATGAATAAACCCACATACGTGGCGATCATCAAGAACAACGTCCACAACATCCCGAACCCGTTGCCATTCTCCTACCACAACCAGACTTCCGGAAACGGATTCCCTGAGCAGTGGTGGATTGACGACGAGAACGCGATGGAAGGACAGTAGTCTTGAAGTCGACGGGCGACGACTTGGTCATCGCCTAGTACCGGCAAGGTACAGTGTCCGCCCTGCCACATCGGTGGGGCGGACACAGACGGGTGCCCTAACGTCGCATCCGTCATCGGAACTCAAACCGTCATATGCTCTCATTCTTCATCAGAAGATTTCTTTACGCCATCATCGCCATGTGGGCGGTGTCGGTTATATCTTTCGTCATAATCAATCTCCCAGCCGGCGACTTCGTTACGACGTATATCGCCACTCAAGCCGCCACCGGCAACATCATCCTCGCCGACGAAGCGGACAACCTCCGCGAGGTCTACGGCCTTAACTCACCGGTATACGTGCAGTACGCGAGATGGATCTTGCGAATATTGCGTGGCGAACTCGGATTCTCATTTGAATTCAATTCGCCGGTGATCAGAGTAATCGAGCAGAACCTATTCAACACGCTGTTGCTTGCTTTCGGTGCCATCGTCTTCATATGGATAGTCGGTATTCCTATCGGCATCTATTCGGCTGTCAAACAGTACTCAGTCGGCGATTACATTGCAACATTCTTTGGATTCCTCGGACTTGGCATCCCCGATTTCCTCATCGCGCTCGTCGTTGCCTACCTCGTCTTTGATCTCACTGGCATCCTGCTGACGGGTCTTTTTTCGCCCGAGTATCTGACGGCACCGTGGAGCTTGGCCAAGGCTTGGGACCTCACCAAACACCTCGTTTTGCCGGTGATCATTCTCGGTACCGCCGGCACCGCTTCGCTAATCCGCATAATGCGCGCCAACCTTTTGGACGAACTGAAGAAACCTTACGTAACGACGGCGCGTGCCAAAGGCGTCAGCGAGCTGCAACTCATAATGAAGTACCCGGTGCGTTACGCATTGAACCCGGTACTATCTCTGACCGCATACATCCTGCCGTTCCTCATCTCGGGCAGTGTCGTCCTCTCCTACGTTCTCGATTTGCCGACGCTAGGAAGGGACTTCCTGAGAGCACTGACTGCGCAAGACATCTATCTTTCCGGAGCCATCATCTTAGGCACCGGATGGCTGACAATTATCGGCACCTTCGTGTCCGATCTGTTGCTCGCTTGGGTCGACCCACGAATTAGGTTGGATGAGAACTAAATCGATGGTTGCCGGTTCACAAGTCGGACACGCTCCCCAGACGTCTGAGGAGACGCTCGACAGCGTTGAGGAAGACGATCGCGTCGACGTGATGTCGCAGCGTCAGCTTATCTGGCGACGCTTCAAACGACATCGTCTTGCGATGGTTGCTGCGGTAATCGTCGCACTTTTTTACTTAGTGGTAATCTTCTCAGACTTCTTGGCGACGAACGACCCTGAGGATAGCGACGCAGATCGTCAATTTACGCCGCCGCAGTGGATTCGCCTGTTCGACGGGTTCAGACCCGACCTGCACGTTTGCAAGTTGGTCGGCGCGCGTGACGAGTTCTTCCGCAAGGTATATGAACGAGACTGCGACCAGAAGGTCGACGTCCGGCTTTTCGGAAGAGGTTACGAGTACACATTCTTCGGTATCAAGACCGACTGGCACCTGTTCGCCGTCGATGACCCGGAGACTACCGCCGAAGAGTCTTTGTTCATCCTCGGTACCGACGTTCAGGGAAGGGATCTCTACTCTCGCATCATGCGCGGCACTCGCTTGTCGCTGCTTATCGGTCTCCTAGGTATAGGCATCTCGCTGATAATGGGCACCGTATTGGGTGCCGTCTCTGGTTTCTACAGCGGGTTCGTCGACAACTTCATCCAACGCTCCATCGAAATCGTGAGATCGATCCCGACGGTACCGCTCTATTTGGGGTTGGCCGCGGCCTTCCCGGCTGATTGGTCGGTAGAGCGACGATTCTTCGCGATCACCATCGTGGTGTCGCTATTTGCGTGGACCGAGCTGGCGCGCGTCGTGCGCGGGAGATTCTTGGCGATGCGACAGGAAGATTTCGTAACCGCAGCAATCGTGGCGGGAGCGAACCAACGACGCGTCATCTTCCGACACATGTTGCCATCGTTTTATAGCCACATCATCGCCGCCAGCACCTTATCCCTCGCCTTCATGGTCATCAGCGAAACCACGCTCAGCTTCCTCGGGCTCGGTTTGCTACCGCCGGCAATCTCCTACGGCACGCTGCTCTTCAACGCCCAGAACCTGCAGACCGTCGCCCTTGCACCGTGGTTGCTCATCCCCGGTCTGTTCGTCGTCGTGCTGGTGCTCTCCTTGAACTTCATGGGCGATGGGATACGCGACGCAGCGGACCCGTATGGCGGCAACAACTAGCGACTCCTCGTGATGACAACCGAAGCAAAAGCGACGCAATCCCACGCTGACACCAGCGTTGTCGAGTTCGATTCCGACGCGATACTGTCGGTACGGAACTTGACGACGCATTTCTTCACCGACGAAGGCGTGGTACGAGCGGTGGACGGTGTCGACTTCGACTTGATGCCGGGTTCGACGATGGGAATTGTCGGTGAAAGTGGTTGCGGAAAATCGATATCCGCCAAATCGATACTTCAGATCGTGGAACCGCCGGGTCGCATCGTAGAAGGGCAGATCCACTACAAGCAGTCAGCGGACACTGCAACGCCTACAGATCTCTTGACTCTTGGTGCCAACAGCGAGCAGATGCGCGACATCCGCGGCGGCGAGATTTCGATGATCTTCCAAGAGCCGATGACTTCGTTCAGCTCGCTGCACACGTTCGGCAACCAAATTGACGAAGCTTTGCGCCTTCACACGGACTACACGAAGCAAGAGCGATTCGAAATCGGTGTTGACTGGCTCGACCGCGTCGGCATCCCAAATCCCCAGCAGCGGATGAACGAATACCCGTTCCGTTTCAGCGGCGGTCAACTGCAACGCGCCATGATCGCGATGGCGATGTGTACTAATCCGCGTGTGCTGATCGCCGACGAACCGACGACCGCCCTAGACGTAACCACGCAAGCGCAGATTCTTGACTTGATGCAGCAGCTGCAGGAAGAGAACGGCATGTCGATTCTCTTCATCACGCACGACCTTGGGGTAATCGCCGAGATCGCCGACGAAGTAACCGTAATGTACCTTGGTAAAGTGGTCGAATCGGGACCCGTGACTTCATTCTTCGACGCGCCGCGGCATCCCTACTCACGGGCACTGCTGACCTCCATCCCGAGCATGTTCACCACTTCACGCGCTCGTTTGCCATCCATCTCAGGTTCGATACCGCATCCTCAGAACCGACCGCAAGGTTGCTCTTTCCATCCCCGATGCGAATCGTTCATGGAAGGCAAGTGCGAAGTCGACGAACCGCAACTAATGCAGGTTAGTGCCGATCAGCACGTCAGCTGCTTCCTCTACCCGGAGAATTAGATGGTCGAGACGACAAGTTCCGCAAAGACTGCGGTTGCCGACGCCTCAATCAACGGTGACGGCAGCCCAGACAACGTGCTGAGCGTCAGAAACCTCAGCAAATTCTTCCCAATACGTCGTGGCTTCTTCCGTCGCACGGTGGGAACAGTGCGCGCCGTGGACAACATCAGCTTCGACATCTACGAAGGCGAAACGCTGAGCCTCGTCGGTGAGAGCGGTTGCGGAAAGAGCACCACCGCTCGATGCATCATTCGCGCATATCCGCCTACCGATGGCGAGATCATCTTCAACCCGGAGGAGGGCGATCCGATCGATTTGGCGCAGTTGTCGATGACGGAGATGCGGCCGTATCGGCGGCAACTCCAGATGATCTTCCAAGATCCTTTCTCTTCGCTCAATCCCCGCATGAACATCTTCGAGATCGTGAGCGAGCCGTTGCTCGTCAATGGAATCGGCGATCGCGCCGAACGTGAAGAGCGCGTCGCCAATCTGCTTCGACTCGTCGGATTGCGTCCTGAGTACATGCTGCGCTTCCCGCACGCATTCAGCGGCGGACAACGTCAACGCATCGGCATCGCACGCGCGCTAGCCATCAACCCTCGACTTATCCTCGCAGACGAACCGGTATCCGGTCTCGACGTTTCAGTGCAGGCACAAGTCATCAACCTGATGATGGACCTTCAGGATGACCTCGGGTTGACCTACCTCTTCGTCTCTCACGACCTGTCAGTGGTTAAGCAGATTTCCAACCGCGTCGTGGTGATGTACGTCGGACGGATCGCCGAAATCGGGACGCCGGCCGAGTTGTTCGAATCGCCGAAGCACCCATATACGGCCGCGTTGATGAGTTCGGTGCCTAAACCGCACCCGAGTCAGCGCACCAAACGCTACGTGCTAGAAGGCGAGGTTGCTAACCCAGCGAACCCGCCGACGGGATGCTACTTCCATCCGCGATGCGCTTACGCGACCGACATTTGCCGAAACGAAGTCCCGCCGTTGGTAGAGTCCTCTGATGGACGATTCGTCAGTTGCCATCGGGCGGACGAGATCGAACTCTCAACCAACTGACCCGCCTCGAGTCGCTTCAACGGTCTCTAAACCCACAATCGATCTCTCACTGGATCGCCTCACCCGCGGCACCGGCGACAGTCCGGATCAAACCCGTCGTATTCGCTTGACGCTAGCGACGACTCTGCTCGGGATAATGCTCTCGATCGCATCGTTCCACGTAACGGTGTTGGCACGTTTCCAATACTTCGAAGAAGCTGTACGAATACAGGGCAACGGAGCGATTGCACTCTCAGTAGCTGCGGCACTCGCCGCTTTGATCGTCGTTCCTTGGACGGTCTATCACGTTAGGGATATGGCGCAGGCGCACCCTAATCCGATCGTCTGGTTGGGCTTTGGCATGGGGTTCGGTGTTGCGACGCCGTTACTTACCGGCGGGTTCAATCGCATAGCCATCGCATTCGCCGGGCTCGCAGACGGGCACTATGGCATTCTCGACCTTGGTTCACTGCTCATTGACGGCATCATCATCTTCCCGTACGACATGTTCGTGCAAGGTGGTGCAGGCGTATTCATCGGTTTGCAGGCCGGCGCGCTGTTCGCTGTCTGCGGCTTCGTCGTCGACCGTCTAAACAGTGTCCGTAATCAGCAGTTCGCGTCAATCGCAACCTGGGTTGTGGCATTCGGGACTGGGTTGCCGATACTGCTCTTCGCATTGATGGGACCGATCGATTTCTTGCGTGATCTCGCTTGACTACCGCCAAAACCAGACCGGCGTAGCAGAAGTCGGATTTCTCGTCATGCGGATAACGCGCTACGCCACCACCCAAGACCTTGATGCGGGACTCTCGGGGATGCCGAACCGTTTCTCGTTCCCCAACGAACGGTGTCCTTAAAAGACGTCTGAAATGGCTTCCGCCACGCCTCTTGCGCTGTCTCGATGTAGATAGCACTGGGTCGCTTGGTAGTCGCCGATCTGGTAGAGCGGCGGCATGGCGTCGCGGCACTCCTCCATGACGTACGGACAGCGAGGTGCAAAACGACATCCGACGCCGACGTTCTCGCCACCAGTTTCTTGAGAAGCCATGTCTCGCCCCCAACGCTCCTTCGGATCGGGTCGCGGTATCGACTCGACCAAGAGCTGCGTATACGGGTGCTGCGGGTTCTGGATGACGTCTTCGACGTGCCCAGTCTCGACGACTGAGCCTTGATACATGACCAAGATGTTGTCGCTAATCTGGAAAGCGGTCGTCAGGTCGTGGGTGATGTAGATGACCGCAATGCCCAGTTCCTTGTTCAGGAGGTCAATACTTCCGAGTATCGTGGCTCGGAGCGATGCGTCCACCATCGAAACCGGTTCGTCGGCGACGATGATTCTCGGTTTCAAGAGCAATGCCCGAGCGACCATGATGCGTTGACGTTGGCCGCCACTCAACTGATGGGGAAAGCGACCTAAAGTCTCTTGGTGTCGTAAACCAACGGTGTCGAGCGACTCGATGACCAGGTCCCGAGCTTCGCGTTTGTTCTGAGCCAAACCGAAGTTCATCACCGGCGACATCAATACGTGGTCGACTTTGTAGAACGGGTTGTAGACCTCGAATGGGTCCTGCATGATAGGTTGAACTTCGCGTCGGAACTCCATTCGGTCGCGTCGTTGCAACGTCGAAATGTCGCTCCCGTTGAACTGGATCGAACCTTCAGTCGGCGGGATGATGCCCAACATCAGGCGCGCCAGCGTCGTCTTGCCGCTGCCACTCTCACCGGCGACTGCGATGATGCCGGGATTCTCACGCGGGATCCGAAGACTGACGTCGTCAACGGCGATCGTCACCTTGCGACGCAGCAAACCTCCACCGAAAACCTTTGTTACGTTCTGCAGTTCGAGGACGTTGTCAGTCGTCGTTGTCTCGGAGGCCGTTGCGTTTGAAACCTGAGTCGCCACGTCACTCGCCTCCTTCATACAGATGGCAAGCAACCCAGCGACGCGGTTCAATTTCAACCAACGCCGGATCCACGGTAGAGCAAAGATTGGCATCCAACCCGCCGCGCAGATCGGCGAACTCATCGCGGAAATCCTCATCGTCGTTATAGACCGGGCAGCGAGGATGGAAACGACATCCTGGGGGCGGCACCACAAGCGTCGGCGGCAATCCGTCGATACCCGTGAAGCGTCCTTTCACTTCGATGTCGGGCAGGCTGCTAATCAGCTTCTTGGTGTACGGATGCTTGGGGTTCTCGAAAATTTCTGCGATCGGCGCGAACTCGACCAGATGTCCGGCATACATCACGCCAAGAACATCGGCGAACTGTGCCATCAAGCCCATATCGTGCCCGACCAGCAACACCGACGCTTGCATCTCCTGCTGCAGTTGCTCCAAAGTCAGCATAATCTGCCGCTGCACCACCACGTCCAAAGCACTTGTTGGCTCATCGGCCAAGATCATTTGCGGCCGCAGTGAAGTCGCAATCGCCAATGCAACCCGCTGCTTCATGCCGCCGCTCAGCTCGTGCGGATACATTTCCGCAACGCTTGCATCGAGGCCGACACTGTTCAAAAGTTCAACAACGCGCTCTGCTTGCGCATCCTTATTAGGCATCTGGTCCTTTGGAGTGTGGTGCTTGATGCCGTCGACAATCTGATCGCGCACTCGATAGACGGGGTTGAGTGAGTTCATCGCGCCTTGCGGCACCAACGCGATGCTCGATAGTCGGGTGCGACGCATCTCCTCGTCATCGAGTTCCAACAGGTTGACACCATTCAAGCGCACTATGCCACCGGCAATCACCGCCGGTGGTTTGTGGAGACGCATCAACGCCATCGCCATCGTCGTCTTACCCGAACCCGATTCCCCTACCAAACCCATACGCTCGCCACGCCTCAGAGTGAACGACACATCGTCCACCGCTTTAACCTGTCCAGCGTCGGTATCGTAGTAGACACGGAGATTCTCGACCTCCAATACGTTGTCTACTGCTGCCGCGGCACGTATATCTGTTGATTGAGCAGCAATCATCCAATCACCTGTTCATCAAGATCTGAGACTTTGGTGTGCAACGCGAGACTCGAGCATGATCCGAGTGCCAAAGACTTCAGACCCGACGCCTCAATCGCGGATTAGCCACTTCGTCCAACCCAGCGGAAATCATGAACAGACCCATAAAGAGCAATACGATCATGACGATCGGTGAGAGCAGCCACCACCATTGACCTTTCAGCAGTGCTCCGAGTTCGATGATCCAGTAGAGCATCGCACCGAGAGTTGGGGCATCGATGTCGCCCAAACCGAGGGTTTCGATGCCGATGGTTGCCAGTATCGCACCTGTGACGGCAGCAACGTAGCTGGCGAGAATATAGGGCGCGAGATTGGGCATCATTTCCTTGAAGATGATCCCCAACCCTCCGGTACCAGACATGCGCGCCATCTGGACGTATCCCCGCTCCCGCATCACCAAGACCTGAGATCGGATAACGCGCGCTGGACCGGGCCAAGCTAGCACTGATATCGCCAGTGCCAACTGGTCAATCGTCAACCCCTTCCCGGGCGTCAGTGCCGTAGCGATGATGATTAGGATCGCCAACCCGGGTATCGGAATCAAGCTGTCGACCAGCACCCTGATGACAGCATCAATCCAACCGCCTGCATACGCGGAGATGAACGCCAAAGCCATGCCTACGCCGATGCCAATGGCAGCTGCGATTAGTCCAATCCGCAGCGTCAATGGCGTCCCGACGGTCAGATGGGCAAGGATGTCACGACCCTGTTCATCGGTTCCGAGCGGGAACTCGCCAAACGGATTCCAAGTCGGTTTGAGTCGGGCAGGTACCGAAAGCGCGGTGGAAAGACCGTTCACCCCTTGCACTTCTCCGTAGAGGTCTTCTTGCCGATAGAAGGCGTAGGAAAGGAGGATGAACAATGCGAGTGCCGCCAAGATCGACGAGCCGGCAACCATTAGGCGGTTGCGTCGCAGATAGCGCAAAACCGGCAATATGCGCTCAAGGTATACCTGGCGGATGCGCGCGGCACCACTTGTTGGCACCGCTGCCGGATTAACCTGAGCCGTTGATTGCGCCAACTCTAGGTTGCCCCGTACTTGATGCGTGGATCGATGATCGGGTAAAGCATGTCCAGTATCAGTGTCGCCAATGCAGTGCCGAATGCCAAGACGAATACTGTGCCTTGAATGATGGCGTGATCACTTATCCGGATCGCCGAATACAGCATGCCACCGACTCCGGGGTAGGCGAACACGACTTCGACGAGCAGCAATCCCGACACGATCAATCCGAGCTGCAACGCCAAACCGGTCAGTTGGGGAAGCGTCGAGTTTCTCACGGCGTAGCGATAGAACTGCACACGTCCGGGCAGGCCCTTGGCCTCCGCAAGCAACATGTAGTCCTCGCCCTTGGTTGTCACCATCATTCCACGCATACCCATCGCCCACCCGGCGAGCGATACGAGGATTATCGAGAATGCCGGCAGCGTTCCGTGCTTCAAGACGCTCACCAAGAATTCAAAGCTGCCCCAATTCGGCCAACCGACGACTCCAGTCTGATACCCGCCATATCCCGGCAATACTGGCCAAGCGAATGAGAAGACGGTGAGCAAGACGAGGCCAAATATGAAGTATGGCACCGCAGCCCAGATTAGGAACGGGAAGAAAGACACCATCAGGAAGGTGTTCGCTCGTTTCCACTCCATCAACGCTCCCATCACCGTACCGATGAAGAAGGCAATAAATGCAGTGAGCAACGACAGAGCAAGCGTCCACATGATCGTCTCGGCGAGCAACTCATTTACCGTCTTCGGCCAACTGAAGATTGAACGTCCGAGATCGAACCGGGTTAGATTTCCGAGGAACAAGAAGTACTGTTGCCATAGGGGTCGATCGAAGCCGTATTTTGCTTCGAAAGCCTCGACTATCTCGTCCACGTCCTCCAAGTAACCTCCGCGTTGCGCTTCTTGATAAAACTTCTCCTCAAGAGGGTTCTGGCCGGTCAGCCGAGGCAAAAAGAAGATGATCGTGCTGGCGACGAAAATCGTGATGATAAACATCGCCAGTCGGCTGATTATGTACTTGTAGAGCATAAGACCGGAGTCGCAAGGGCGAGACTCAACGCACTTCAGTTTGGCGACAGGCTTTCCAAGTTGCGCAGTTGATGACTCGAAAGCAAACGAATGCAATCGAATATAGTAGTGCGCGCTAGACAGAATGTCAATCTGTTGAACGGCCGGACGCCGTCCTTTGACGCCTGACCATCATATGTGCCCGGCATGCGACAGCGTTCCCGATTGACTTATCTTAAGACTGCGAATAAAATCTCGCTGTTTAGCAACTTGCGTTTGATAACGCATCTACTAAAACTAACCAGCAGCAAGGAGTAGTTTGCCTGAAATGCGAAAGAATGTAATGGCATTGATCGTCGCGGCTCTCGCTTCGGCTTCTCTCGCGGTCGGCGTCATCGCTTGCGGTGGCACCGAAACCGTCGTTGAGACAGTCGTCGTCGAGAGGGTCGTCGAAGTCGTGCAGACCGTTGAGGTCGAACGGGTCGTTGAGGTCGAGAAGGTCGTTGAGGTAGAGGTACCAGTTGCGTCAGATGACGCGATGACCGATGACTCGATGATGATGTCCGACGAGATCCCGAGAAACCGTCAGCTCATCCTGCTTTGGGGTGGCTCCGGCGGTGTCGGTGCGGCTGGACGCTACACGGACCACGATATCTGGAATATCTACAACGGCGGAACTAGCCACCAGAACGGACCCGGTCTCTTCTACGAACCGCTTGCGTTCTACTCTGCCTTCAACGACACGGTATACCCATGGTTGGCCGAGTCTTGGAGCTACAACGATGAATTCACGCAGTTGACGATCAATCTGCGCGATGACATCCAGTGGAGCGACGGCGTCGACTTCGGTGCTCACGACGTCGTGTACACCCTTGACTACCTACTTAATAACTCCGGCATACGTCGCAGCGTCCAAGTTCAACGAGACGTCTCGTCTGTCGAGCAGGTCGACGACCTAACCGTTGTCGTCAACTTCCAGGGTCCACGACCTAAGTTCATGTACTTCATGATGTACAAGTTCGACATCGGGCTTTACATCGTTCCGAAACACATCTTCGAAGGGCAAGACTGGTTGGAGTTCACCCACTTCGACCTAGACCAAAATTGGCCGATTACCACAGGGCCGTGGCACGTCGTTCAAACTTCGCCCGAGCAGAAGATCATTAACCGACGCGATTCGTGGTGGGCAGTTGACCAAGGGCTCGTTGATCGATTGCCGGAGGTGCATCAGATCGTCTACGTTCCCAACCCGGGTGAAACGCAGATGGCACAATCGGTGATCAGCAACAACGCTGACGCAACCCTTGACTTGCGTCCGACCACGATGGCCGAGGTGCTTGCGCGAAACCCAAGCGTGATTACGCACTCTGGTTTCGAGAAGCCATACGGTTACGTTGACTGGTGGCCCATCGGTCTGCTCTTTAACGCAAGCCAACCGCCGTACGACGACAAACGCGTCCGCTGGGCAGTTTCGTACTACATCAATCGAGACCAGTTGATTGAGGTCGCATACGACGGCGCTGGAACACCTTCGCGGTTGCCGATCCCGTCCTACGCACCTCTGCAGAGGTATTACGACGCTGTCGAAGACAAGCTCAGCACCACGCATAACACCATCGAGTACAACCCTGACAAGGCTGATGCTCTGATGGGTGAGGCCGGGTACAGCAAGAATGCTGACGGCTACTGGGAGAAGGACGGCAATGTCGTGATCTGCGACATTCTCGGATTCGGGATCTTCAACGACTTCGGTCCGATCCTTGCTCGGCAACTTGACAACCACGGCATCCAATCGTCGTACAGCAACCCGCCTGACGCATCGGCTCGACAGATCGCTGGTGAAGCGTCTTGTGGTCTCCGTGGCCACGGCGGTTCCGTAAGAGACCCATACTTCACGATGAATCTCTACTACGGATCCGACACCGCGGAAGCTGGTGAAGGACACCAAGCCAACATCTACTTCTGGTCTAACCCGCGATTCAACGAGTTGACCGACCTGGTCTCTGCTACCGGCATTGACGACGTCGCCCAACTTGAGGAGTACTGGACCGAAGCGATGGACATCTGGCTCGACGAGTTGCCCGACGTCCAGGTGATTGAGTGGTACCACCGCATCCCGATGAACACCACTTACTGGACCAACTGGCCGACGCACGACAACCCGTATACCAACGGCGCGTTCTGGCACCTGACGTTCCAGTTGATCCTGAACAACCTCAGGGCTACCCAGTAGGTCTGAACAAGAGTTCAACCCGAGCGTAAACCGCTCAAAGCAAGGGCTCGGCCGCGTTAAACCGGCCGAGCCCTTTTCTGTTGTTTCGAAAGATTCGACGCGCTTGGCTCGGATAACGCAATTCGACCGTAGATCGGGACGCAACAGTTGCGTATGTAGTCGCCCAATTACACGTCCCAACGCACTGTAGCACGTTTGCCAGCGTCAACAGACGATTGCCGAAATTCGGACCAAAGTCGCCATTGGAGTGAGCGCGCTATCGCGTTTGCCAATCTGGCCCTTGCAGAGGTTCGCGACCATGGTTCCCAACTCGAGGATCGGTGCTCGCCCCGAATCGGTTCCGTCGCGATCACGGCAACGGCGTCGGACCACGCCCGGGATCCGTCGACCCAGACCTAAACCCGGCGTCGCAACCTCGGGTTGGCAACTTCGTCCAAACCCGCGGAGATCATGAACAACCCAACGAAGAGCACCACCAACACGAGTATCGGCGGCAAGAGCCAGTACCACAGTCCCAACAACACCGAACTGTTGAAGATGTTCCAGTAGATCATACTGCCCAAGGTCGGGGAATCCAACGGACCGAGTCCCAGCGATTCGACTCCGATCGATGCCAAGATCGATCCGGAGACAGCGGCGACGAAACTTGCCAAGATATACGGTGCTAGATTCGGCATCATCTCTTTGAATATGATGCCGATTGCGGATGTCCCCGACATCCGAGCCATCTCAACATATCCGCGCTCTCGAATCACCAAAACCTGCGACCTGATCACCCGCGCCGGTCCTGGCCACGCCAGCACGGAGATGACGAATGCCAACTGATCAACCGATAGTCCTTGTCCTGGATTCAACGAAGTCGCCACCAAAACCAACACCAGCAACCCTGGTATCGGAATAAGGCTGTCCACCACCGTGCGGATTGCCGCGTCGACGACTCCGCCGACATAGGCACCAACGAAGGCCAAGATCATCCCGATGCCGACCCCAATCGCCGCCGCGATCACGCCGATGCGCAGGGATAG
The DNA here is from genome assembly GCA_965221625.1 of Dehalococcoidia bacterium. GTDB lineage: Bacteria > Chloroflexota > Dehalococcoidia > Lucifugimonadales > Lucifugimonadaceae > Bin127. The sequence continues at coordinate 932,355 of OZ244903.1, read as the reverse complement.
CGGTATACCGACCACTACCGCGGCATATATGTCACGACCTTGAACGTCAGTTCCCAGCGGGTACCCGCTGAATGGATTCCACGATGGTCGCTCGTTCGCCGGCACCGAAACCGCCCGAACTAACCCTGAAACCCCATGCACTTCACCCAGTAGATCCTCGCGCGTGTAAAAGAGGTACGACAACGCAACGAAGAGTGCCAGTGATGCGAATGCGCTTAAGCCTATGATCATCAACCTGTTGCGACGCAGGTACCGCAATATCGGAAGGATGCGATCGACATACAACTCCGAGTTGACGAAATCACGCGTCACGCGGGAGGTCACTGGAGGCTCTGTTCGAACGTCTTGCGCCAAAACTAACTCGCTGCTCCCGACTTGATTCGCGGATCTAGCAACGGATAGATCAGATCCAACACTAACGTCGCAGCCGCCGTTCCGAAAGCGAGCACGAAAACGATCCCTTGCGTCGTTGGGTAATCGTTGGACCTTACTGCTTGTAGAAGTTGCCCACCGACACCCGGATATCCGAACACGATCTCAACTAATACCACGCCGGAAACAATCAAGCCGAGGGCGAGCGTCAAGCCCGTAACTTGCGGCAACAGAGAGTTGCGAATGGCGTACTTCGTGAGCATAACTCTTTCAGGCAAGCCTTTGGCTTCCGCTTGCACCATGTAGTCTTCGCCCTTCGTCGTCACCATCATGCCGCGCATTCCCATCGCCCATCCGCCCAGCGACACCAGCGTGATCGACAGGGCCGGTAACAGCGCGTGCTGGAACACGCTGAGGATGAAGTCGATGTCCGTCCAGTCGGGCCAACCAATAACGCCCTGCTTGAACCCGTAGACCAACGGATACTCGCTGTCGATGTTGAACACCAACAGTTGAAGGATCAATCCGAATATGAAGAAGGGCACGGCGGATACCGCCAAGATCGGTGCCATCGCCACCATCAATCCCCAGTTGTTGCGCTTCCACTCCAGCAACGCCCCCATCATCGAACCAATGCCGAACGCGAGCAGCAGCGTCAGTAACCCCATGCTCAACGTCCACATGATCTTTTCGGCGAGAATTTCGTTGACCGACTTGGGCCATTGGAAGATCGATCTACCAAGGTCAAAACGCACCACGTCGCCAACAAACTTGACGTACTGCTCCCACAGCGGTCTGTCGAACCCGTACTTCTCCTCGAATACTCGAACGCGCTCTGCAACGTTGGGATCTTGATAACCGCCCTGTTGAGCTTCTTGGTAGATCTTTTCGGCCAAAGGGTTTTGGCCAGAAAGGCGTGGCAGAAAGAACACGATCGTGCTTGCCATCCAGATCGTGATGACGAACATGACGAGCCGCCCAATGATGTAATGCCAAGGCATTCGACTATTTGGTACCAATCAAACGGTTCGACATCGGAATCCGACCATCGCGGCTACCGAGGCTCGCCAAGACGCAATGGCGAGCCTCGGATGTTTCTGAATTTCCACCGCAGTTGGCAACTGCGGGATCGAGTTCTATGCCTGGACCGGTTCGATCTCATTGAGTATCAACTGGAACGTGAGATGCCAGAACGCACCGTTAACGTAAGGGTTGTCATGCGTTGGCCAGTTGGTCCAATAGGTCGTGTTCATGGGGATGCGGTGGTAAAACTCGAGAACCTGCACGTCCGGCAGTTCGTCAAGCCAGATTTCCATCGCCTCCAGCCACAAATCCTCAAGTCGGGCATAGTCATCAATCGCCGTCGCAAACACCTCGGCCGTGATGTCGTTGAACTCTTCGTTGTACCAGTGGTAGGCGTTTGGCGGTCGGTCGCGCTCCTCCGCAGGAGTCGCCGGATCACCGCCGGCATACAGGTTCAGCGTGAAGTAAGGATCTCTAACCGAGCCACCGTGTCCGCGAAGTCCGCACGAAGCCTCACCGTTGTTCTGGCGACTCCAAGCGTCGGGCGGCGTGCTGTATGACGACTTGATGCCGTGGTTATCGAGTTGTCGGGCAACGATTGGGCCGTAGTGGTTGAAGATGCCGAAGCTCAGGATGTCGCATACGACAACATTGCCGTCGCGCTCCCAATAGCCGTCGGAGTTCTTCGAGTAACCGGCCTCCATCATTAATGCGTCAGCTCGTTCTGGGTTGTACTCGGTGGTGTTGTGAGTTGTCGTGAGCTTGTCCTCAACGGCGTCGAAGTAACGCTGCAGCGGCGCATAACTCGGCGTCGGGAGGTAGGAAAGGGTACCGGCACCGCCGAAACCGACTTCGATTAACTGCTCACGGTCAAGATAGAGGGATACCGCCCAACGTACTCGTTTGTCGTCGTACGGTGGTTCGCTGGCATTGAACATTAGTCCGACCGGCCACCAGTCGACATATCCGAACGGCGGATTGAACCCGGAATGGGTGATGATGGCACTGTTACGCGCCAACACCTCGCGCATCGTTCCTGTTTGCAGCGACAGGGATGCGTCGGCGCGGTTGGCTATCATCTCCTGCGCCATTTGAGTTTCGCCAGGATTCGGGATGTAGACGATCTGCCATACCTCTGGCATCTTGTCCACAACGCCCTGCTCAACCGCCCACCACGAATCGCGCCGGTTCATGATCTTCGATTGGGTTGACGTCTGCACGACTTCCCAAGGACCTGTCGTCACGGGCCAACCTTTTTCGAGGTCGAAGTTCGAGAACTCTTGCCAATCTTGCCCTTCGAAGATGTGTTTGGGGACGATGTAGAGTCCGATGTCGAACTTGTAGGTCATAAAGTAGAAGAACTTCGGTCGCGGGCCTTGGAAGTGCACCACAACCGTGTTTTCGTCCACGAGTTCTACAGACTCGACGTCCGCTTGTACCTGACCGGATCTCGCCAAACCGGGCGTTGTGCGCAGATGCTCCAGTGTGTACGCAACGTCGTGAGCGCCGAAAGGAGTACCGTCGCTCCACTCGACGTTTTTGCGCGTGTTGATCGTGAGTTGGGTGAAGTCGTCGCTATATTCCCACGATTCGGCTAACCACGGGTACTCGGTGTCGTTGAACGCCGAATAAAACGCCAGTGGTTCGAATATCAAAGCCGGTCCGTCTTGGTGACTCACACCGGAGTAGACATTCCAGATGTCGTGGTTCGTGTATTGTCCGGCAGAGCCGACACCACCAGAACCGCCCCATAACAAGATCAGTTGACGCTCACGAGGGATTTGGTCGCCCGTCATCGCTTCTTCTGCCGCGGCGGTGACCTCGACCTCGACTACTTTCTCGACTTCGACAACCCTCTCCACTTCGACAGTCTGAACTACTTCGACGACCCTCTCGACTACGACGGTCTCGACTACCGTCTCGGTGCCGCCACACGCAATGAGCAACGACAGAGACGCCGCCGAAGCCGCAAGCACCGAGCCCCAGACGAACTTGAGTTTCATGATTTTTCCTCCCGGATCCCGAGAAAGTCAAATGCTTTATACGACACAGAACGCCCGTGCCGACTTCAACACGTAACAGCATACACGCGAGCAACGAAAATCGCGCATCGACTGTCAGTTCATCGGATCAATTGGTTGTTGCGCACTAACTGGGCGACCCCAATCCGTCAATATCCAGATTGTCGACATTGGACGTGCCGGCGACTTCGGATGCGCGATTGCCATCGGCGACAATACGGTACCTGCCGTCAAATGAGGCAGTCGGAATCTGCTAATGCACAATGAGTTTATGGACTCTAGTTTTGAATCTCCTTCTGAACGAGAACATTTGAGCAACGACGTCGACTCGCAATCCCGGAGCGAGGCTCTATCGCGCCTTCGGGAAGTCGAGAATCAGCGACTGGCTGTCGAGCACGCGGTACGAACTAGCCTTTTGTGGCTCGGCATCGTAGTCGGCGCGATCGTCGGATTAACTGTCGGATATCTCGCAACGGCCATCACAATCGTCGACCAGAACATCGGCGATTTTGGCTTCAAGTTTTTCCGTCCGGATCTGCTTGGTTTCATCCGCATCGCCACCGCGTACCTGATTGGCGGAGGTGTCATCGGAGGTTGCACGTCGTACTACCTGTTCACATCGCGCGCGGAGTGTAGCTCCGTCGTCCGTTGGCTGCTAGCAACTGCGATCTACATGATCGGCACTCCGCTTTTGATCGGCCTTCTGCTTCCGCTGACACTCTTCTTCTTCGTTGACATATTCGAAGGACTGCGTCCCGGACTCTGGATCTCGGCATTCGTGGAGGAGCTACTCGGATCTTTCCTGAACGGGTACATCTTCATGGTGAAGACCTTGTACGCGGGCGTCGCGGGCGCGATCATCTACGTCGCGATCATGATCGGCACGTACATCCTCGCCCTACGACGACCGGCAGGCGAAGACCAGGACCAGAAGGCTCTAAGTCGATACGGACACGTTGCGATCGCGGCACTGGTGGCTCTGGTCCCGCTACTGATTCTCGCGTTTGGACCGTTCACGCTCTTGACGTCGATCACGAGTGCGATCACCGGCGAGCGACTCTGATTGTCCTCAGACGATTATCCAATAGGTGCCGAGATGGGTTGCGGTTGTCGACGCCCAGTTTGACGCGCCACATTATGCGTTTCGCGGTATCGCGCGAGTTCAACCAATAGTGTGCGGGTCCGGGGTTGACGCGCATCGGTTGCGGACTATTGACTTGGTTTAAAATCTGAAGTTGGCTCGAATTTCCGAATCTAGGTGCCAAAATGCCGCGTCAAGTCCCTGGCGAACCTTACGCCCGTATCACTTCACAAGAAGCCTATGGCATGCTGCAAGACGGCGGATCCACCGTCGTCGACGTCCGCAATGAACACGAGTGGGAAGCGGGGCACGTAGATGGTGCCAAGTGGATTCCCGTCGACGACATCATTCCACGCTTCGACGAGCTCCCGACTGAAGGCAACCTCCTATTTATCTGTGAGGTGGGCGCGCGCAGCGGTCTCGCAGCGGAATACGCGGCTGCGATGGGAGCTGAGACTTCTCGGCTTTTCAACATCGAAGACGGAACGCCAGCGTGGATCGCCAGCGGACTTCCGCACGCAACCGGTAAATGATCGCTTCGTCTTGACCATCGGCAACATGCAATGCTCCGAGACGCATCGTCTCGGAGCATACTCGGAATTGCGAGCGTCAACTCCTTCGGAATCCAACCATTTCGTATCCCGTTTCGGACTGATCGCATGAAAGTGCTGGTCGTAGGATCGATCGGATACGATGACGTCGAAACACCGGTCGGTAAGCGAGAGGCCCAACTCGGCGGATCGGTGTCATACTTTTCCGTCGCTGCTTCATACTTCACCGACGTTGCGATAGTGTCCATCGTTGGTGAGGACTTCACCGAACGGGATCGCAATGTCTATCTAGATCGCGACATCGACATCGCCGGTATCGAAGTTGAAGAAGGCGACACTTTTCGATGGTCGGGGAGTTACGTCAAAGACATCAACAACGCCGAGACCGTTGACGCCAAACTCAACGTCTTCGCCGACTTCCAACCCACCGTACCGCAACAACACGTCGACGCACCGTATCTGTTCCTCGCCAATTGCGATCCGGAAACGCAGCAATCGGTTCTCGACCAGATGACTGATGACTTGATGTTCGTGGCGGGCGACACAATGAATCACTGGATCAATGAGAAGCGCGCACCTTTGACCCAACTAATGGAAAGTCTCGACATGTCGATCATCAACGACGGCGAGGCGCAGCTCCTGACGGGCAGGAATAACTTGGTTGAAGTCGCCGAGACCATCCTTGATGAAGGCCCCCGCAACGTCGTCATCAAGCGCGGCGAGTTCGGTGCCGCGCTCTTCGGCGAGGGCGACCGCTTCGTGGCACCAGCTTTTCCGGTTGACCAAGTAGTCGATCCAACCGGTGCGGGCGACTCGTTCGCCGGTGGATTCATGGGATACGTCGCCGCGTCAACGTCCTACAACGTCGATACCGTGCGTCGCGCAATCATCGCCGGCACCATCATTGCGTCCTTCACCGTCGAAGGGTTCGGTCTCGAGAGATTGACAGAGTTGTCGAATCTCGAGATCCAGCAACGTTTCGACGAGTTCGCCGAAATCACCAACTTCGACACGAGCTCACGACTTCCTCTAAAAACGAAGGTAGTAAGCCGCTAATCATCCCAGCTCCGGAGACAAGATGAACTACGACATCACCGACATCAACCTTGCGCCTCAAGGTGCCCTGAAATCGGAGTGGGCCGAACAGCAAATGACGGTCCTGCGCGGCATTCGTGAGCGGTTCGAGAAGACCCGTCCGCTCGACGGCATTCGCATCGCCGCCTGTCTACACGTTACTTCTGAGACCTCAAACCTAGCCAAGACGCTCGTCGCCGGTGGTGCGGAGCTCGCACTGTGTGCGTCCAACCCGCTTTCGACACAAGACGACATCGCGGCGCACCTCGTGGCTGAAGGCATCAGCGTCTACGCCCGGAACGGTGAGGACTCTGACACCTACTACAGCCATATCTCTGACGCAGTCGACACGCGTCCGCATCTCACGATTGACGACGGCGCAGATCTGGTGGCGATGCTGCACTCGGACAAACGGGAACTTCTCGACTCCACGTTGGGCGGGATGGAAGAGACCACCACTGGCATTATCCGCCTAAAAGCTCTGCATGCCGAAGGCAAACTGGCATATCCGATTATCGCTGTCAACGATGCGATGACTAAGCACATGTTCGACAATCGCTACGGCACTGGGCAAAGCACGCTCGACGGCATCATTCGCGCCACCAACATGCTCATTACCGGCAAGTCAGTCGTCGTCATCGGTTACGGTTGGTGCGGTCGCGGCTTCGCCGACCGGGCGCGCGGCCTCGGTGCCCACACCATCGTCTGCGAAGTCGACGCGGTGCGTGCGCTTGAGGCGGTGATGGACGGGCACCGCGTCATGCCGTTGGAACAAGCGGCCACAGATGGTGACATTTTCCTCACGGTCACCGGTGGTCTACACGCTATTGATAGGCATCACTTCGAGTTGATGAAGTCCGGAGCCGTCGTCGCCAACTCCGGTCACTTCAATGTCGAGATCAATATCGAGGCACTTGAAGAACTCACCGAGGCTAAGCGCACCGTCCGCCCCTTCGTCGAAGAGCACACACTCGAAGACGGACGTCGAATCAATCTGTTGGCAGAAGGGCGGCTTGTCAATCTGGCTGCGGCTGAAGGACACCCGCCCAGCGTCATGGACATGAGCTTCGCCAACCAAGCCTTGGCAAGCGAATATATCGCCTCGAACCATGCTTCTCTAGAACCTGGGGTCCACATGCTCCCACCCGAGATCGACGTCGAAATAGCATCCCTTAAACTCAAGTCGATGGGCATGGGATTCGACACTTTGTCCCCCGAGCAAGAACGCTACATCAACTCTTGGGAAGCCGGTACTTAGACTGACCGATTCGACTTAAACCGACCATCCAACACAGGTACTCACGTGAGCAACTCGAACTTTCTGCTGACCTCCGAATCCGTTTCCGACGGACACCCTGACAAGATTTGCGACCAGGTCTCCGATGCAGTGCTTGACGCTGCATTGGCCGGCGACCCCAAATCGCGCGTGGCCTGTGAAACTTCGTGCACGAAGAATCGACTGTGGATGTTCGGCGAGATTACCTCCGCATCCGAGATCGATTACGAAGCGGTTGCCCGCAAGGTGATCGAAGAGATCGGATACGACGATCCTGAGTTCGAGTTCGCACATCAGACTTGCGAAATAAACAGCTACCTGCACCAGCAATCACCCGACATCAGTGCCGCAGTCACCACCGCTCTGGAAATCCGGGATTCATCATCGGGTGGCGCGCCGTCAGATGACGGGCAACAAGGGGCCGGCGATCAAGGCATGATGATCGGCTATGCCGTCGACGAAACGCCTGAGTTGATGCCATTGGCCATCTCGCTGGCGCACAAATTGACTAAGCGAATGAGTGATGCCAGACGGGACGGCCTAATCCCCTACCTTCGACCCGACGCCAAGAGCCAAGTCACGGTCGAGTACAACGGCAATCACGATATCGAGCGCATCCACACCATCGTTCTGTCTTCATGGCACGCACCCGACGTTGAGCAGTCGCAAATCAAGGACGACTTGATCAAACACGTCATCGAACCTCTGCTGCCGGACGACGTTGACACCGACGACGTAATCTGCCTCATCAATCCGTCCGGTCGTTTCGTGGTTGGCGGACCAAATGGCGATGCGGGACTGACCGGTCGCAAGATCATCGTCGACGCCTATGGTGGCAGCGCGCGACACGGCGGCGGTGCGTTCTCTGGCAAAGACCCCTCGAAAGTCGATCGCTCCGGTGCATACGCTGCCCGATATGTCGCCAAGAACATCGTCGCCGCCGGTCTCGCGAAACGTGCGGAGGTCCAGATCGCCTATGCCATAGGGAAGGCTGAACCAGTATCTTTGATGGTGGAAACTCGCAACACCGGAAAGATCCCCAACACCGAGATTCGAGATCTCGTATCGGATATCTTCGACCTCCGTCCCAGCGGCATCATCGAATCGCTCAACCTTCGTCGTCCGATTTATCAAAAGGTCGCGGCATTCGGCCACTTCGGCCGAACAGATCTCGACCTTCCGTGGGAACAGACAGACAAGGCATCCGCGCTCCGCGACGCGGCGAACCTCTAACCGGGCGATCCACGCACCTCACGTGGAGTTCCACATGAACTTCCGGATCCGTCGCATTTTGCATGCCTTCACATCCTGACATCAGTTTCGGGACCGATGGTTGGCGCGCCATCATCGCGGATGAGTACACGTTCGACAACGTACGAGCATGCGCTGCGGCAGTCGCCACCCATCTGCACAAGACCGAGTGCGCGTCTGCTGGAGTCGCAATCGGATTCGACACGCGATTCCTATCTGAAGAGTTTGCGCTCGCCGCGGCAAAAGTATTCGCCAATCAAAACATCGAAGTCGTCATCTCCGATCGGCCGCTTCCGACACCGGCGTTGAGCTACGCCGTCACGACGCACAAAGCCGCCGCTGGCATCATGATCACGGCGAGCCATAACCCGCCTGACTACAACGGGTTCAAAGTCAAATCGAGTGCCGGCGGAAGCGCACCGCCCGATCAAGTCGCGCAGATCGAAGCACAGTTCGACGAAGCGTTCGATATCGAATCCAAATCGACTGCGAAAGGGGCAGCGATTCGAACTGTCGACATGGTCAATCAATACCGCGCTCAGCTCGCACGGGTCGTCGACATCGAACGCATCCGGAGTGCCGGCATCGCGCTGGCGGTCGACTCGATGCACGGGTCGGGTGCCAATGTGTTGGCTTCGATGATTGAGGAAACGCTCGAGATTCGTGGCGACGTGAACCCCGCGTTCCCCGGCATGAATCAACCAGAGCCAACCGAAGAGAACCTGCGACCATTGATCGAGTTGATGACTTCCGGCAAGTGCGACGTTGGTGTTGCGACTGACGGTGACGCAGACCGATTGGGCGTCGTCGACGAGAATGGCGTTTACCTCTCGTCGCTCGAAGTCTTCTCGATGCTCTTCCAGCACATCAAGTCTCGTCGCAAGACATCTGGCGGTGCGGCATGTGGCATCACGATGAGCAACATGATGGACCGTCTCACCGAACACCACGGCACAGACCTCTATCGGACACCAGTCGGGTTCAAGTTCATTAGCCCGGCGATGATTGACAATGGGTGCGCGCTCGGCGGTGAAGAGAGCGGCGGTTACGCCTTTGCTGGGCATATCCCTGAACGCGACGGACCAATGAGCGCGCTCATGTTCCTCGAGAGCATGGCTATCTCTGGCAAATCTCCCTCCGAACTTCTCAGGGAAGTACACGAAATCACGGGACCACACACGTACCGGCGAATCGACCAGCGCGTCGAGCCGTTGCGCAAGTCTTCGATACAGACGGCTATCGATGGCGATCCCCCGTCAAGTCTAGACGGCAACCAGGTTGTCGAAACCGACCGTCGCGATGGTCTGCGTCTGGTCCTCGGCAACGGCGCATGGGCAGTCGCGCGGATGTCCGGAACCGAGCCGTTAATCCGTCTCTACGCCGAAGCAGCCACCGAAGCGAGCCGGGACAACATCCTCGCTGATCTGCAAGCGCACTTGGGCATCTGAAGCATCGCCTGCACGTCGTTGGTCCGGTTCGGCGACGATACGAAGCGATCTAGTGTCGGCGCAGCAACACGATGCGATTCGAGTTCGTGCCTTTGCGATTGTTGTCGACGCCCCACACGTTCGAAGTCTTTGTAAATTCCTGCTGATTGACAATCACACCAAGCAGCGCGAATGGCAACCCGTGCACCGCTTCAGCGACGTGTCGCTCCAACCATATGGTGCCGTTCCTAACCTCTCCGACTTCGAATACCACGTGCCCGCCCGGTCGGACGACTCGTCCGAATTCGACGAAACAGTCCCGCACGAAGCTCGTCCACGACTCCAGCGTCCGATGCGTCGATATATTGACACTGTCAACGCCGATGTCGGCGAACCAACAGCGCAGCCAATTGTCTGACTTGTAATTCACGACGTCAAGAAACGGCGGGGACGTGACGATCAGGTCTACCGAACTCGATTCAATTTGCGGCGTCGCCCAAGCCGGTCCCGTCCCCACAATGGCACCGTCGTCAGAAATCACCGGTGAGTGTCGCAATAGACTCGCCGACTTTTTCTCGATCAGTGCCTTCACGTCTCGCAACGTAGGTCGCTGTCGCCTGCGTTCGTTGATCCGCGCTTGGTTCTTGACTGACGTCGCTTGGTTCGGTGGCAGCGTGTAGACCGAGAAGAACCCGGACGAGTGTCCTGTCAATCGATTTAAGGCCACCATCCGAACCCAATCATCGACGTGATCGAACTCACCAGATGCCGTCTGATTGCGGAACCATCGTTGTAGCGAAACGATGTGCGAGAGTGTCACCGGATGGAAGAATGTCAACAGCCCTAGGTCGCGACACAAATCGTCATCCAACGGAATCTCAGCAAGGCGATCCGCAACCGCTTTCAAGGTTGGCGGATTCAACCGCGGACGCGTGAACATCGCACACAAGGGATTGACATCGATCCCGTAGGGCACCCGACCGGACAAAGCAGATTGGATTGGCGTCGTCCCCCTTCCCATGAACGGGTCGTAGACAACGTCGCCAGGCTCGGTCAGATTTTCGATGAAGAACGCGGGAAGCTGTGGTTTGAAACAGGCTCGGTAGCTGATTTCGTGGATGCCGTTTGCATCCCGTTGCTTCGAAGTCCAATACTCGTTGACGTAGTAGCGCAGCCCGTCTCTTTCCCAAACCTCAGTCTTTCGACCTGCGCGTTCAAATCGAGCAACCCAGTCGATCGTCGACGCCGAAGTCGTGATCATTGCAAGGATTGAGAAGAGTCAATTGCTACACGGGTTGCCACGTTGGCTTGCCGTCTTGCTCGACAACCTTGCCGATACTCATGCCAGTCGGGAGGTGCCCGGACACGATCGTCCATCCTTCGGACATTGCGCGCCACAGTATCCACCGTCGGGATGCGGTGGATAGGTCTTGTCGCCAATCGAAGACGGGACACCAGTGCTGCTCGCGAATCTGCGCGACGTTGTGGAACAGATCGCCGGTCAAGACTGCCACTTCGCCTTCCGAGCGGATCATGACGCATTGGTGTCCTGGCGTGTGTCCGTTCGTCGGTAGCAAACTCACGCCGTCCATCAGTTCCAATTCGCCGAGCACCAACTCGAGCTGACCACCCGCATCGAGTGGTCGAATCTGCGCGTCGAACTCGTCGTTCCGGTTCGCGTCGTCGGTGTAGTAATCCCAATCATTTCGCGCGACGTGGTAGGTCGCGTTGCCAAATGTTGGCGCAGCCGGATCACCGCCTCCGCCGACGTTCCAACCGATGTGATCAAAGTGGCAGTGCGTGATGACGACGTTGTCCACTTCGTTAGCACTCACGCCCAAAGCCGCGAGATTCTTAACGAGTGCCCCATCCTGCGGTCCGTGCTCGTACGGACCAGCTCCCATTCCTGTATCGACCAGTATGTTCTCGCCTTCGCCAGATTTGCGTCGAATCAGATGCCCGCGCCACTGCGCTTGCCACAGACCTTCTTCGTTTAACGCATAGCTGCGATGCCGATCCCACTCTGCAGAGGTCACGTCGACGAACACGTCTGCTGGATTGCGCTGGAAGCCAATGTGGTCATCGACCAAATGCACTTCGTACTCGCCGACCGTTATCGATGTTGATCCCATGTCCGTCTGCTCCTAACTGTTCTCGGTTAGCGGAATCTGTGGCGACGAGTCCGACGCATGCAAATCCCCATCTCTGACCACGGTCTAAGGTCGGTGCATTGGGTTAGAGCGTAGCCGGATCAACCGCTTCGATGAAGATCGCTGCATCGTCGCCTGTCGCGGAAATTTGGCACTCATCGCCATCCGCAGCGCAGACGACGGATCCAGATGAGGCGTTGACCACGTCGCCACCAAAGTCGAAACCCACTTCGCCTTGAAGTATTACCCAGAACGAAGCCGATGTTCCGTTGATCGATTCTGCGCCGTTGCCCGGCGTCACGTGAAACATGTCGACGCGATTACGTTGATCCACCAGTACGGTTTCCTGCCAATCGTCGCCCAACCCGTGCCGCTCCTTCATGTACGCGAACGGCGTGTAGATTCGGTTGGGTGGCTCCCAACTGTCGTCCAACGGAATTGTCCTTGCCGGTTCCAAACCCTTGAGATCGTGGTTTGATCCAGGTTTGGAACACACCATGCGCATGCACATGTCACCCTCGTACGCTTGCGGGGCGTGCCGATACCCACAAGGCGCGATCACGATGTCTCCGAACGTAGCCAAGAACGTCTCATATTCGCCCACCCGGTACTGCATCACGCCGCCGAACACTACCCACCACTCGTTGAAGTCGGGATGCAGGTGGGGATCTCCAGGTGCACCGCCGGGGGACGAAATCACCGCAAGCTTGTTTCGATCGTCTTCAACCAAGACCCGCGATTTCGTCACGCTGGCGTAGTCGCCGCCGGATCGAGCAATCTCTGGCAGAACCGATGAACCCGAGGCGTCATTGCCTGGCTTTAGATCGTTGACTATCTCGTCGTATGAGACGTGGCGGAGATTAATCCCGGACATCCGTGGCTCCCGTGTGCTCCTGAGTTCCTGTCAACAAGGTGCAACCACCTTATCACCAAAGGTCGCAAGCACCCGTTCGCATCGGTCCCGACTTTGGCACACTACTCCGCACGTCTCGGCCCGGTGTGGACGATTGAACGACCATTTCGGGACTGAATTGGACGGTGATTGAAACCGTTGTGGAGGGAAGCGATGCGGTTGACCTGCTCCTGCGAGATCGTCTTCGGTTCCCGCAAAACGTACCAAGCCACGCCTTCCGTGCCGGGGGGAGTGGTGAGAGAACCTTCGTAGTGATAGTAGCCCAGGTCCGACGGCAGGAATCCAGCAGAGTTGAGATTGTGCGGCGACTGTGCCGTGCTTCCGGGTTGAGGATAGGCGTCGATCAGGGCTTGGATGGTCGGATCGGCCGCGCCCAAACGGTAAATCTGTCCCACGACGGCAAGTAATCCTTCATTCGTAGAGTGAACGAGGTGCATCTCCGCCGGAAACAGTTCTCGATCTACCTGATGCTCGGCATGGACGTGCACGTGCATCGATACCAAACCGTAACTTCGTCCACCCACCGTCAGCGCGTCGCCGTTCCCGTACTCCACGTGAGCTACGATGCCATTGTGGTCGATGCTTGCGGGTTCGCGGCCGTAGTTGAAAACGAGTGGCGGGGCACTGACGTCTTCATCGTAGTCATTGATTTCAATCGGGGACTGGCGAGTGCCGGTAGAGCAGAGTTCACAATCAGAAGATAGTTCGCCCCAGTGATTCGGGGCACTCGGTCCCCAGTATCCCCATGCAATCTGGGGATTGGTATGTCCGGCAGATTCACTCGAACCGGGTACCCCTAGCATCGGCAGCACTGGCAGAGTCAAGCCTCTTCGGATGATGCTCGCCGTCTTCTTCAACGAAAAAGAACCAAAGGTGCTCACCCCGTTACCTCGGGTCATAGACTCTCTCCAGATAGATCCCAATCTGCGTTAAACAAAGCATTGGTGCGACGTCACGGGGGTGTTTTTGGTGGACGTCGGATGTTCCCTGTCGCTCTTCAAATGTCGTCGACGCAGTGGCTCCAACTGGCATCGCACCAACGACTAGTGACGTCGGATCGGTGCAGTTAGTCGATGGTACCGAGGGTGGGATTCGAACCCACACGCCGTTTTACTGGCCGCGGGGTTTAAGCCCGCTGCGTCTACCATTTCGCCACCTCGGCAAGGGCAGTCTAGCCGCATCGCAAGACTCTCCAACCACATATGGATAAGATTCTATGCGTGCCGACCGATCTTCTAACTTCTCAAATTTGACGCCAGCAATCGACAGACTCGAAACAACCGTAGGCATCATCGGCGGAACCGGACTCTATGAGCTCGAAGGGTTCGTAGACCAACAGTGGGTCGAAGTAAACTCACCCTTCGGAGCACCCTCCGATCAGTTGCTGTTCGGTTCGCTTGGAGGACAACGAGTCGTCTTCCTGCCTCGGCATGGGCGCGGGCATCGCATTCCCGCATCACACGTCAACTACCGCGCAAACATCGACGCACTCAAACGTGCCGGAGTCGACCGCATCGTCTCCTTCAGCGCAGTCGGATCACTGCGGGAAGATTTGTCGCCCGGCACGTTCGTCCTCGTCGACCAATACGTCGATCGAACCAACAACCGCGTCGGTTCATTCTTCGGCGAAGGCTTTGTGGCTCACGTCAGCATGGCCGATCCGGTGTGCTCGACTACTTGCGACGCCATTGAGCGCGCCGCGAGATCGATCAATCTCGACATTGTGCGCGGCGGCACCTATCTCGTGATGAACGGTCCGCAATTCTCGACAAGAGCGGAATCGGAACTCTATCGTTCGTGGGGTTGCGACGTGATTGGCATGACCAACATGCCAGAAGCGAAACTCGCCCGTGAAGCCGAGATCGCCTACGCCACCGTGGCCATGGTCACCGACTACGACTGCTGGCATGACGGTCACGACGAAGTGTCAACCGACCTCATCCTGCAAGTACTCTACGAAAACGGGCAGCGCGCCCGCGACCTAATCCGAGCCACCATCCCCGTCGTGGGCAACCTTTCCGCACCTTTCCCATCCGGTACCCACCGCGCCCTAGAGCACGCCATCGCCACTGCCCCTCAGCACCGCAACCCAGGCCTCGCCAGCAAACTCCGAGCCATCACCCAGCGCGTTGACGGTGCCAAGTCCTGGGCGGAGTAATGTCGTCGTTGAACTGCGCAACATTTGGTTAACCGATATGATGTTGGGCAACGATTGTCCGATACTTCAACAACGGTGACAGGACTGCATGGTCGCCCGTTGGATACTCGCTCGCGGAAAACATCCGGCATATTGCACCTGCGTCAAGTGCGCTAACCGTCGCCGAAGCGCGCCCGAAACTGAACGGCACGGGCACACGCCTGGATTCAACCAACCATCACCACGTCGACGCGGATTTTCATCAACATCAGATTCTGATTTCGCTCAGGAAAGCTCGAGCAACAAACGTTCGGTCACTTGGGTCATCGCGACACTATTGTTGACGACAGTCATCGTTGCCTATCTGGTGGTTGTTGTGACGATGCCGAACGACATCGAGCCACTCATGGAAAGTTGGGCACGCGTCTTTGACGGCCCATTGTCCCGCCCGGTAACTTTCCTCGGATATTGATATGAACCTGACGCACGCTTGCGACGTGGTCCTTGGAATCTGGATCAGAAGATGAAGCTTCTATTGCGGACCGTGTCACAGATACCTAAACTCGTTTGGTTTCTCGCAAAGTCGGCATGTGACTTCGGCGTACTGAGACCCGTCTCTGGAATTCGTCAAGCTGGATTTTGGGGGCTGGTTTCGATTTCCCTTCTCTTGGTAATCGCCGGTTACATGGCACTCAGCGCGGTAAGTCCTCAGATTGCGCAAGACTGGCGTGACGAGTTCAGAGCGCAGGTGCGGAGCGTGTCCGACTTTGCGACGTCGCTCTCAGATCTATTCGCGTCTGATGCCAGCGACGGTCCTGCGCGCGTCGTTCAACGTGGCGAGTCGCCGGGCAGAACACCGGTAGACCCAAGTCAACTTAGACAGACTGCACGAAGTCCGATGCGCACCGCGACTACTTCACCAACGCTTGAGCCGACGTCGATGCCTACCCCGACGTTCACGCATGTACCTGAACCTGAACCATCACCAACGCCTGAACCGACACCGATCCCTACGATCTCACCTGAACCGGAATCCGATCCTCCGGCACCGTCGCCAACGCCCCGACCGAAACCGACACCAATCCCAACACTCACACCCGTGCCTGAACATCCGTCGGGATTGACGCAGATCGAGTTGGAAGAAGGCCAGGCTTTCGCGCTCGAACTAATCAACCAAACCCGGACCGACAATGGTCTCGAACCGGTGGCATTGGATGACAACCCGGCAGCGCAGCTACATGCCGAAGACCAACGAGCGAACTGTTTCTTCGCACATTGGGGATCTGACGGCATGAAGCCCTACATGCGCTACACGCTACACGGAGGACGGCAGTACTCGGCCGAGAATGTCAGTGGCAACGATTACTGTCCTCCTGATCCCAATCGATACCGGTCCGAATCAGTACAAGAAGACATCCAAGAAGCGATGGATGGGTTGATGTCGAGTCCCGGGCACCGTCGAAACATACTGAATCCTCATCACAAGAAGGTCGGAATCGGCGTCGCGCGCGAGCACCCGAATCAGTGGCTCGTTCAACTGTTCACAGGAGATTATGTTGAGTTTGACGCGCCACCAACCATCAACGACGGGATCCTCGATTTTCGAGGCAAGTCCAAGAACGGTGCCCAAATCAATACTGGCGATTTTTCTGTCGTGATCAACTTCGATCCTTATCCGCATCGCTTGACGAGGGGACAGTTACATCGCACAGGGTGCTATTCCGGTGGGGAACCAATCGCCGCATTGAATCCGTTCGATTCATATGGTTCGTTCGAGGTGTTTGGAACGATCTGTGACAGTCCATATGACGTCCCAACAGATGCCGCCCCGGCCACATCGTATTTCGATGAAAAGCAGGCAACAAACCGGCCATTCACCGCGGATGTCGCCCTCGTCGAAACCTTGTCCTGGCAGATCGTCGAAACGACGTTTTCCGGACAAGCAGACATCGCCAGCCTGATTGACCGGTACGGGGCCGGCGTCTACACGCTGGTTCTCTGGGCGCAACATCGGGGTGAAAAAATCCCGATATCCGAATTCTCCATCTTCGTCGAAGAGGAAGACATTGCCTCGCTTCAAGAGTCTGTAACTGTCGCGCCAACTCCGATTGATGCCGCAACGCCCACGCCAACACCTACGCAAACGCCATCGCCCTCACCGACTTCGACTCCCGAACCGTTTCTCCCTTCTGGTTTAACGCAAACTGAGTCGGATCTAGGCAAAATCTTCGCACTTCAACTGATTAACGAGGCGCGATCCGAACACGGACTGGAGGCCGTCGCCTTGGATGTCAACTTCGCCGCCCAGTCGCACGCCGAGGATGCAAAGGAAAACTGCTTCTCCGGACATTGGGGATCCGATGGCATGAAACCCTACATGCGCTACACGCTGCAAGGGGGACAACAGTACTCCGCGGAGAACGTCAGCGGCAGCGATTACTGTCCGTCTGACCCTGAACTCTATCAATCGTCAAGTTTGCTTGAGCAAATCCAAGATGCAATGGATGGATTGATGGCCAGTCCCGGGCATCGCCAGAACATTCTCAATCCTCACCACAAGAAAGTCGGCATCGGCATCGCGCGCGAAAAACCCAATCGATGGCTAGTGCAACTGTTCACTGGCGACTACGTCGATTTCGAAAACTTACCGACCATTGCAGATGGTCTTCTGTCGTTCAGCGGAAGCCTGAAGAATGGCGCAACCTTAAGTGATGCCGACGCACTCGGTGCGCAACTCTTTTACGACCAACCACCTAAATCGTTGACGCGCGGTCAGCTTACCCGAACACATTGTGTGGCGTCAGGTACGAAAATCGCCGCGTTGCGACGTCCCTTGTCCGAAAACTGGACGTACCCAGATTCACAGTTAACCAATCACCCTCAGAGCTATTGTGTTGAACCGTCCAACTTCCACGAATCATTGCCTCCGCCAACGTCTTACGATGAGGCTCACCAGTTGTGGCAACAGGCACGAGCGTTAAGCCAGCAAGAGTTCATCCAACAACACCGGGGCGTTTGGATAACCGCCGATCAATGGGAGGTTAGCCTGCAATCGTTCCGCGTGGTCGCCAACGTCGAAGCACTGATCGACGAATTCAAGACGGGCGTCTACACCTTAGTTCTCTGGGCGCAACGCGACGGGGAATCCATACCGGTGTCCGAATATTCGATGTTCATATCCCAAAACCCTGATCCATAGGCGAACCAACTTGCCGCTAGTTCGACGGCGGGAAGCGATTGTCAAGAAGGCGATTCTCAGATTTAAAGTTGTGGATATAGTCGCCAACCGCACCGAACTGAGATGTACGATTTCCACACGCATACCTATCTCAGCGATGGTGTGTTGTCGCCGATCGAGCTGATCCGTCGGGCTTACGTTCTCGGTTACCAGGGGATGGCAGTTACGGACCACGTGGGATTGGGCAATGTCGAGTACGTTGTCAAGACATTGGCGGTGGACTGCGAACTCGCAACCAAACAGTGGGATATCTTGGCACTTCCCGGCGTCGAGATAACACACGTGCCGAAGGACGACATCGATCTCGTTGCTCGCACCGCCAAGGAATTGGGTGCGAAACTCGTGGCGGTACACGGCGAAACCCCAGTGGAGCCGGTAGAACCGGGCACCAACGAAGCAGCGATTCGCTCGCAGTGGGTTGACGTGTTGGCCCACCCCGGACTTCTCACGGTTGAAGAAGCGCGATTGGCGGCCGAGCGTGGCGTGCGTTTGGAGGTTTCGGCGCGTCGGGGACACAGTCTCGCCAACGGCCACCTCGTGAAGGTTGCTAGACAAGCAGGTGCCACGCTAGTCCTGAACTCCGACGCCCACGCGCCCGAGGATTTGCTCACTCCGGAACTACGCGAGAAGGTCGCAAGAGGAGCAGGGCTCGACGAACACGAGCTGCAATCGATTTTGCACACCAACCCGAGAGAGTTGCTGGCGGAGTTGGGGTACCTATTGAGTTCGCAGTGCTAAACGGGAACCCAACCGGGAACAACCTTCCTTGGTTCATACTTGACGGCACTAAACACTGGACAAACTGAACCGTCCGGTATCACTTAGAACTTGCCATTCCATCACCGCTCCGGTGCGCCGTCGAGCCAGACGTCGTAGAAGCGCGAGCCGCCGTATCGCGAAGGTTGGAATCCCTTAACCCATGGTTGGGTCAAATAATCTTGGCTGTAGTCGAACGGGGTTGCGGGAATCACTAACGCTTCTTCAATCAACCAATGCTCAATCTCTTCGTACATTTTTAGACGACGGGCTTGGTCGAGTTCCGCAGCGGCGGACGCGAGCCTAGTTCTGAGATCAACGACCGCTGGCGCGTCGTTGTCTTTACCGAAGGCGTCAAGTATCGCCAGTAGCACAGTTTGGGGGGATCGGTAAGTCGACTCCGCGATTACATGTGTCACTTGCAGATCTTCGAAGCTGATCTCCTCGTACAGTTCGATCGGTATGAACTCGACCTCCAGCCCGAGGACCTCTTCCCACGGGTCGGCGAACAGCTCTGCCAAGTCCGGTTGGTACCAGGAATAAGCATGGATTTCGAGTGGAGATTGCCCGACTGCCGCGGAGTATCCTGATCTGTCGAGTTCTGCCTTAGCGAGTTCCGCATCAGGAGCATTCGCAGTCAGGTCAGAGCCATTTGCGTACAACGAACCTGGGATTAACCTCCGCTCGTGAGACAGGAATCCGACGGCGGTAACCGCGTTGCTCGCGTCATCGGACTTGGCCAAACCAACTGCATACGACAGAGCCTTCCGAAAGTGGACATCATTCAACGGGGGTACTGATGGGTTTAGCGTAACGAAATCCGAGAAAGGTCGCCAAAACGTTGAAACGAGGACCAAGTTCGGAGGAATTTCACTGGGGTCGATTAGTTCTGTTACTACAGATACCAAGTCGAGTTGACCTGAACCGAGGAGTTCCCTATGTCTCGCGTAGGCGGTAGCGAAATCCCATTCCTCCGTGTGTATCGCGCCGATCACGCCATCCAAATGCGCAGGGCGTCCCCAGTAGTGGTCATTGCGCACCAACCCACACCTCGATTCTCCGGAACGACCCTGCAACGTCAACGATGGGAAAGCATAGTTGGAGATCGCAAACGGTCCTGCGCCGATCGGCAATGTCTCAGGGTAGACCCTTGGCAAGTGGAAAGCGTCGGCCGGGAATTCCGGATCATTGAACCAAGCGGCACCCCATTCGTCTTCCCCAGACCGACTTATCACGGACGCAACTGGATCTGCCAATAGTAGCGGGAAGTCAGGGCGCGGACTCGTCAGTCGCACTTCCAGGTGACGGTCGTCGACAACCGTTACGCCTGTCAATTCACGCGACAGCCCCGACGCGACAACTTCAGCTCCGATGACGTCCCCGAAGACATCGTTGGCACGACTGTTGGGGGTCGACTTGCGCAGTGCCCTTTCCCAACTCCACAAGACGTCAGCGGCGATCAGCGGAGAACCGTCACTGAACTTGAGGTCCTTTCGGAGCGTGAATTCGAACAGCTTCCCGTTTTCCCTAACTTCGAAAGATTCCGCCAACTCCGGTGCCGCACCAAACGGATCTTCGTCGCTGTGCTTCATCAAACCCACGTGCATCTCATGAACCAACGGCATAGAACCCAGACCCAAGTGCGTACTCGCGATGTCGATCGCAGGATCTGGGATATTGCAGTCTTGCACTTCAATCCTCAAAGTCCCGCCTCCCCGCGCACGATCACCGATGGGTACCTCCGTTTCACCAGCCATCTCTGAGTTCGAGCCGGGGGAATCGACAATCTCTACGCCTTCCAACGAAACTGTTGGTGTCGGGGTTGCGGCCGTACAGGCGGCGAATACAAGCATCAGTGCCACCAGAGTAGCACCGACCGAGACAGCGAACCGAAGTCTTGACCGCAGTCTCATGATCGACGGTCGCGACATACCGACTTGCGCGTGTAGATTCGTTCGTATACCCATAGTCAAACCTTTACGAAAAACCACCCAACGCGGATCTAGGTCCGCATCAGCAATGCTAGGACATCGGCAGCATCAGCCGAAGGTGGGAATGCGTATGACGCACCTTTACAACTGACGCAATCTCGGATCCAATCGGTCGCGGATCCAGTCGCCTAGGAAGTTCATGGCGAAGACTACGGCGAAGATGGCTAGTCCAGGGAAGAGGGCCATCCAGTACGAGGTGGAGACGTAGTCGTAGTTTTCGGCGACCATTGATCCCCACGCTGGGCGCGGTTTTGGGATGCCGACGCCCAGGAAGCTAAGTGTAGCTTCGGTGAGAATGAGTTGTCCTACATTTAGGCTGGCGATGACCAACACCGTGTTGACGACGCCGGGCAAGACGTGTCTCCAGATTATGCGGTCCGCTGAAGCGCCAGCAACGACCGCCAATGCCACGAAGTCTGACGCCTTCAATCGCAAAGTCTCGGCGCGTATCTGACGTGCGAACCCGCCCCAGCTGAAAAGGATTAAGAGCGTCACGATTAACGTCATACTGGATCCGAACACGACCACCGTTGCCAGTGCCACGAGGATGAAAGGCAGTCCGAGAGTGAGGTCGACAAGTCGCATCAGTATCTCGTCTGGGACGCCTCCGAAGTACCCTGCGATCATGCCGAGTATCGTGCCGCCGATGGCACCCGACACCAAGACGACCGAGGCGATCAACATCGAGTAGCGCGCACCCCAGATGATGCGGCTCAATAGGTCGCGTCCGAGCAGATCAGTACCCAGCGGGTATTCCCACTTGGGCTCCTTGCCGCTGATGGGCGACGCGTCCTCCCAGATCGGAGGACGGTCCTGCTCGCTCAGTTTCCCGAGCAACGGGTCGTGCGGTGCTAACCACGGCGCGAATATGGCGGAAATGAGCAGCAATGCGACGATGATTGCTGGCAAAACCGGGTAGCGTCGCAGAAATCGCCAGACTCGCTTTGACCAAGCGATCTGTTCGGTCGTCGCACGTGCCGGTTGCATCGCCTCAAGGCGAGTGCTCGATCCCGTCGCCATCTCAGCTCTGCCTAATCCGCGGGTCCAAGACACCGTATAGGACGTCGACGAGGAGGTTCATGAACATGTAAGCCGCGGTGGCGAACATGACGATCGCGCTGATGACTGGGAAGTCGGTTCCGTTTACCGCCTGCCATGCCAATCTCCCCAACCCCGGCCATCCGTATACGGTCTCTGTTACGACGGCACCGGTGAGCAGTGCGGTGAGGAAAACCCCAGCAAAGGTTAACGGCACGATGATGGCATTGCGGAATGCATGCTTCACCACAACCGTCGATTGAGACGCCCCTTTGGCGCGTGCCAGCTTCACGAACTCACTGTCCAAGATCTCGAGCATCGCCGAACGCGTCAACCGAAGCAATGCGGCAGCTGCGAACCATCCCAAGGTGATGGACGGCAGTACCAAGTTCTTGAAATCGCCGCGCCCTCCGCTGGGCAACCACTCCAGTCGAACCGCGATGAACATGATCAGCAAGATCGCCAGCACGAAACCCGGCATCGCCTGACCCAATAGTGCGAACGTCCTTGCAAAGAGGTCGATTAGCGTACCGCGCTTGATGGCGGAGAAGATGCCCAACGGCAGTCCGAGCAGTAATGCGAAGACGTAGGCTCCCGCCGCCAACTGCAACGTCGCAGGTGCGCGTTGAAACACGACTGTCGTCGCCGGGATCTGGTCCTTAACGGAAATCCCGAAGTCGCCGCGAATGGCACCGAGTAACCACGTCAGATACTGCTCGTGATACGGCTTGTCCAACCCGAACTCGCGCCCCCAAGCCTCCCACTGCTCCTTCGTCGTGTATTCACTGAGAAAGAGATGACGCGGATCGCCGCTCATCCGCGACAGTGCGAATACCAAGACGCTCGCTAGCAACAACACCACGACCGCAGCGATCAATCTGCGGAGTATCAAACGCCTCAATTTTGCAACTCAAACTTACGGACGGCGAGCCGTGGTTCCCTCACGACTCGCCGTCCAGTGATCGCGCCTATGCGACCATGTTGGCGGTTGGATCGCCTACTCGCCGCTCATCACTACCGTCTCCGGTGCGACGAACTCAGGTCCGGTGTTCATGTACGGTGAGTACGAGGTGATCTCAGGTCTGAGCACCACCGACGTGGGCAAGGTGCTTACCGAAGCCACCAGGTTCCATTCGTTGACGTAGGACCACCAATCCACCGAGTTTTGAATCCTCGATTCGAGAGTGGTGGAAGCAAGGTCGAGGTTGCGCTCAGATATCGCTGTGATCTCGTTCGGCAACTCAATGCCGTAGTTGAAACCGCCCGACGGACGATACACGGATCCGAAGAATACGTCCGGTCGTGCGTTAGTTCCCGCTTGAATCATCCAAGGTATCTGTTTCTGGCGGTTAACCAGTCGCGGACGTGCAGCTCCGTAGTCGGTCGCGTCGACGGTAACTTCGCATCCTAGTTCACGCCAGTACTGTGCAACGGCACCGCCGACCTCTTCGTCCCACTCCTTGCCGGGTGCGACGTGATACTTGAACGGGAAGCAGTCCGGGTATCCGGCTTCTGCCAGCAATCGTTTCGCCTCTTCTGGGTCGTATTGGATGTCGAACTCGTCTCGCCAGTGCGGATCGCCAGGGAAAGCGTTCATTGAGTTGGTCAAGGGACGTCCGACGCCTGATTGGATCTCGTCAACGATCGTCTGCCGATCGATCCCCAATCTCAAAGCACGTCGCACCTTGTTGGCGCGTTCCATAGATGCCGTATCGTCGGGATCGCCGATCCAAGGATGCTCTTCGTCCGGCAAGAATCCTTCTCGTTGTCGGTAGATGTCCTCTCCGTTCTGATCAGTCTCTGCCCAGTAGTTACCGGCGAACATGACAACTTGGTTAATCGGCGGGCCAACTACTTGCGGTCGGGCACCATCGATGTTGTTGACCGTGTTTTTGATCAGCTTTAGCGGGACGCGGGCGACGTGTATCAAACCGGTCTGGAGTGCGGCGATCCTTGCCAACGGCTCTGGCATCAGGATTACCTCATACGATGCAACACTCGGTTGCTGTCGGTAGTGATCCGCAACCGGTTCCGCCCGCACGTTGCTGTCGGTGATCCACTCTGTGATGCGGAAGGTACCGGTGCCGACAGGCGTCAAGTTCGCTGCTTCCTCGCCCATCTCGTCATGTAGGCGTTTAGGGACGATGACTGGTGAACCGAGGGTAGTGTTCGAAATGATGTGATACCACTGCGGATCCAACTGGTTGTCGCGAATGTTCATCCGAACCGTCATGTCGTCGATCGCCTCGAAATCGGTGACGAAGCGTTGGATGCCTTGAGCGCGCTGGTTGATGCTGCCTTCGCGCAACGCGTCGCCGTAGCTCCACTCGACGTCGGCGGCAGAGACGTTGCCCCAGTCGTTGCCATTCCAGTCCTGGTGGAATGCGACACCATCGCGGATCTTGAAAGTTACTGCGCTAGTGTCCGCGGCGACCTCCCAAGATTCGGCGATGCCGTGGTTGTACGTCATTTCGTCAAGATTCAGACTTGGCGGATCGGAGTGCTGTGCCCACATTAGAGGCTCGAAGAAGCCCCAGAAGATGAGAAGCTGCATGTTGCCGGTGCCTTGCTTGCTCGGAAGGAACACCGGCGGGTCGACTAGGATTTCGCCCAACCTCAGATTGCCTTGGAATTCAGGAGGTGGCGCGACCTGTGCGGGAGCAGTCGTCGCGGTTACAACGACTTCGACGGCGACCTCTTTCTCAACTTCGCGAATCACCTCCTTTTCCACCACCACTTCCTGCGGGACGACAACCGTCTGAACTACTGTGTCGCCTTGGACCTGCACTTCCCGTTCGACCACTACGGTCTGGACGACAGTTTCACCTTGTACCTGCACCTCCCTCTCCACAACCACAGTTTGGATAACTGTCTCGGGCACAGTTCGCTCGACGATGACGGTTTCGACAACCGTTTCGGTCGAACCACATGCGGCGGTTACGGCCGTCGCCAGAAGTAATGCGCCGATTAGGTACGCCTTTGCCGACTGGGCACTAAGGATCGCCTTCGAGTACAAGATTCGCATCTCGGCACCTCGTCATTTGTTCTGGTTTCGAAACCTGCAATGCATGATATTGGGAATCATGCACATTGCGGGTTCGCCATGCACAGATCAAGTTACACCTGCGTTGTCAATCTGTCAACCGACGAATCGAAGCCGTGAACGCACCGAGACTCACGCGACCACGAACTGTCTGACTAGACCCGTAACGATCCATGGCGATTTTCAGCGTGCCACGCGACGACGCCTGGTTTACTGAAGTGGCTGGGCTTCCAATTGGTCGAGAACCCCGCGTCGAAGTGAGTGCGTAACGATGACTCGATTTGATCGGATTGGTGCTTCGAGACGAAGGTGTGATCACCCGATTGTTCTTTTACCACGCACCCCGGGCATCGGCGGCGAGTGAGCGACATCCCCCGCATCTTGCTTTGGGGGAACTCGACAACGACGCCTGCGGGGTGCGCTTAGATCACGAAGAAATCCCATACGACGAAGATCGATGGAGGCGACGGGCGGATTCGAACCGCCGAATCGAGGTTTTGCAAACCCCTGCCTTAGACCACTTGGCTACGTCGCCTTGATCCGAAACAGTAAAGTTTCCGTGCAACGCCGACATTTCACGACGCTCCGATAACGATACCTATCAGCTTGGTGCCGAGAGTGGGACTCGAACCCACACGCCCTTACGAGCACTACGCCCTCAACGTAGCCTGTCTACCAATTTCAGCATCCCGGCACTCCACAAACGGTGCCACCTGTGCCAACTTTTCGAAGGCAGGTGGCAGGAGCGGCAGGATTCGAACCCGCGACCTTTGGTTTTGGAGACCAACGCTCTAGCCAACTGAGCTACGCTCCTCCGTCTGTAACTTCGATTTTACCAATCTCAAACACGACGGCAAACTGATTTTCGCGCTGCACTGCGATGCGCAAAACAAAGAAGACCGGCACGGTTCACGATGCTGACGCATCCGCGCCCGCAACGTCACCGTACCGGTGTGTTTCGTATTGAGTTTTGGTCGAAAGCGAGCTGACAGCCCGATCCCGACCAATCGTCAACGTAGGTCAGCTGACTGTAGCGTCACCCGCTTCGCCGGTTCTAACTCGGATCGAGTCTGCGACCTCCGTTACGAAGATCTTGCCGTCTCCGATCGCTCCGTCGTCGCCGGTTTTCGAAGCATCAATGATCGCCGACACTACAGTGTCCTTCATGTCGTTTGGGACGACGGTCATGACGATCGTCTTCGGCAACGCGGCGCGATGCGAAAGGTGCCCGCCGCGTCCAGTGAAGACCTCAACGCCTTCCTGTTGTCCCTTGCCGGTGATATTCCAGTAGGAGTATCCCTTGACTCCGGCCGTCGTCAATGCGTCGAGCACCGTTGACGTCCGTTCCGGGCGTACCACCGCTTCTATTTTCAACATTGGTTTTGTTCCTTCCTAGGTTCGGAGGCGGACGACACCCGGCATAGCCCCAACGCCAAGTGCCGATCGCCTCTCTTTACATTGTTACGCTTTGATGCGCCACTCGGGATTAGTCTGCGCCATCCGCGACATATCCGCGTTCGCCGTGCGCCGTGATGTCGATGCCTAGGTCTTCCTCTTCCGCGGAGACCCGCAAGCCGAGGCCGGGGATCTTGTCGAGGACGAAGAGGATGATGAACGACACGACACCGGAGTAGGCCAAGGTGGCGACGATTGCGATAAGGTTCGCCACGACGTGTCCGGCGTTGCCGTCAACCAAACCGCCGTCGGAGCCGGTGAGCGCACTCCAAGCGAAGATACCTGTGGCAAGCGCGCCCCAGATACCGCCGATGCCGTGCACGCCGAATACCTCAAGCGAGTCATCGATGCCGATCTTGTGCAAGATCTCGAAGTGGACTGCGTAGTGGCAGATGATTCCTGCTCCTAAACCGATCGCAAACGCACCCATGCCGCCAACGAAGCCAGCAGCAGGAGTTACCGCCACCAAACCGGCGACGACGCCGGTGGCGACACCGACTGCGCTGATGCGTCCGGTGTGGGCGTAGGATAGCAACGCCCATACGACCGCTGCGGTGGCTGCTGCCGTGTTGGTGTTGACGAATGCAATGACTGCGGTACCGCTGGCTGCACCAGCCGAGCCGGCGTTGAATCCGAACCAACCAATCCAGAGGATTGCGGCACCGAGAACTACGTACGGGACGTTGTGCGGTTCGAGACCAGCATTGCGACGCTTGCCGACCAATGCTGCTGCCGCAACCGCGGCGATGCCGGCGTTGATGTGGACGACGGTTCCGCCCGCAAAGTCCAATGCGCCACCATCAAGTCCGCCGATCCAACCTCCACCCCAGACCCAGTAGCAGATTGGGGCATAGACGAGAGTGATCCAAAGCACGAGGAATACAAGGTAGGTCGTGAACTTGAAACGCTCGACGAACGCACCCGTAATCAGGGCCGGGGTGATGATCGCGAAAGTCATCTGGAATGCCGCGACCAGAAGGTCAGGGATGTCCCAACCGAGCTGATCGTTGCCGAGGCCGATATTCGAGAATCCAATATAGTCGAAACCGCCGCTCCAACCGATGTTGCTGGCGTCGTTAAACGCGAGCGAGAATCCCCATAGCACCCACACGATACTCGCCACGCCCATCGCGATGAACGAATACATGAGAGTGCTGACTACGTTTCTACCGCGCACCAATCCGCCGTAGAAGAACGCCAACCCGGGTGTCATAAACAGCACCAACAGGGTGGCTGTCAACATCCAGGCGATGTGTCCAGTATCCATTTCTGAACTCCTCCGATCACTTTTCTAATCGATACCCACTTAAACTACGCCTTCGTTGTTTCATGTATGTTTCCTACATGTTTCGCTTCCGTAAACTTCCCGACCTTTGACACCAACTTTTTCTAGCAACGTCGGCGCATGTAGTATGCGAGATAGCAGAAGCCATCGACGACCGACGATGTAATAGGAAGCTAACGCACATGCCCATCATCGATTCCCACTGCCACGCTTGGGGTTACTGGCCGTATCTGCCCGAGGTACCGGACCCGAACGACCACGGATCGGCCGAGGCATTGCTCTACCAAATGGACCAGAACGGGGTCGATCAGGCGACGATCGTGTGCGCGCAGATCCACCGGAATCGCAACAACAACGACTACGTAGCCGAGAAGGTGCGACAGCATCCAGAACGTCTGCACCAGTTCGCCGACGTCGACTCGTTCTGGTCTGACTCCTACCACACGCCTGGTGCAGCCAAACGTCTCGAAGCTGCCGCCGAACGATGGCCGATGAAGGCGTTCACGCAATACGTTGCAAGCGAAGACGACGGACGGTGGTTCAACACCCAAGAAGGAAAAGACTTCTTTGGCGTCGCCAGAGAAGTCGGTCTAATCGCCTCGTTGGCGATCGCACCACGCCACCAATCGGAGATCCGCAAAGTCGCTGAGTCATTCCCCGAAGTGCCGATCCTTTGCCATCACATGTCAGGTCTCAAATCCTACGGCGACACGGCGCAGGCAATGGTTAACAACGTCATCGAATCGGCGAAGCTGCCGAACATGCACCTCAAACTCTCGGGTTTCCACTACCTCTGCGAGCCTGAGCGCACCTGGGACTTCCCGTATCAAGGCACGCACTGGGTCTACGAAGCTTGCTACGAAGCGTTCGGCACGCGCCTCTGCTGGGGTTCCGACTTCCCCGTAGTCAAGAAGCACATGACACACCTGCAGTCCTTGGAAGCATTCCGCACCCACCTAACCTTCATATCCGTCGAAGATCGCCAAGCGATCGAGGGCGGAACGCTGCAAGCATTGCTGGATCGGGCGCGCAAAACCGGCTGACGGTTGGAGGGGCGTGTGGGTACTAGGCTCGATTTCCCAATCGTGGTTAACTGGTAGTCACAACTGGCGCGTTGCTCGGAACATATCGCGCGGGTGTTAGATAATACCGATTCACCGGGTTACAACGAATTGTCACGACACCAAATTGACTCGGACATCGCGGATCTTCGATTGAACCAACAACATTGGGGCGCAGTTGGAGTATGACATTGACGACTGAAAGAGCAGCTCGAGGCATGTACAGCACGTCGGAAGTCTGCGCGATGACTAATTCCGACCGTGAGTTCGTTTATCGGGTGGTCAATCACGTGCTTGATCGTGCGGACAACCGCTCTCACCGTCGATCCGAAGGACGCTACATCCTCGACTTTGCGGACCTCATCGAAATCCGCAACATTCGAGCCTTTCGTCAAGAAGGGGTTTCGATGCGAGTCCTCGTCCGCACCGCCGCTCACTGTCGCGATCGATTCGACACAGCGTACCCGTTCTCAGATCAACGGTTCCTGTCGGACGGTGCAGCCATCTTCGCGGAAACTGCCGCCGGGTTGGAAGATGTTTCGGCAAACAGCCAGTTGACGTTCGAAGATGTAGTGCGGCCGTCGTTGTTCGAACCTATTGATTGGGACGGGAACGAACCGGTCAGGTGGTACCCGTCGAAGGAATGGCAAGTGGAAATAGATCCGAAGTCGGTGTGTCTAGACCCCAAGATTGCGTTTGGTGCACCGATTATGTCAGAGTACCGCGTCGCTACCCGAACACTTGCCGATGCGTATCGCGCAGAGGGTAAAGACTTGCGAGCCGTGGCATCGTGGTTCAAGGTTTCAGAGCAAGCGGTCCGCGACGCACTAGCATTCGAGTGCGCCCGGCAACGTCGCAAGTCGCTCGTCAAGGCGTGAACTACCTCTTTGACGAGAACTTGCCGCCATCTCTGGCAACAGCAATCCGGGCACTGCACCGTGCGGATTCGCCGGACGACGATGTCGTCAGTATCCGAGATCAAGATTGGGAAGGCGCGCAGGATCCCGATTGGATTAACTCGCTTGCGTCGTCTCCACACCAATGGTCGATCGTCACTCGCGACAAGATGAAAAGCGAGGCCGCCATACTGAGGCATTCCAACTTAACTTGGTTCTTGTTGCGCAAGGGTTGGTCGAGTTGCCAGTACTGGGATCTGTCCTGGAAGATGGTCAAGACTTGGCCGTCGTTGGTGGATGTCGCGAACGATCGATCTGGAACCGTGAACCGGGTACAAGTCTCCGGGGGGATCACGGAGATCGGAGATTGACCGATCGTGAGGCCGCGCTAGACTGTTCCCAAACGCTCAGGGACATACGGTTGGTCGGTGAACATTGAAGGGTTTTGGACAACGAGGGACTGGATCCGAGTATCGCAATCGAACCTAGTTCACTCCCTATCGGCGCGGTCAATCAGTCCGTACCGCTCGAACAGCTCTGTCAGTTCCACGTAGAGTCCGTTTATCGGCAAGTCACGGTGCGACATAGCATGGATGGCGAGTTCCATCTGACGTTTGCATGCGGCACCGATCAAACCGAACTGCTTGACGCTCTCGCCGTCAACGTCGCAAAACGTTTCGCCGCCGATTTCCCTTGTAGCGGAGGCATCAATTAACCTTCGGCAGATGAAGCAGACTGGATTAGTTTCGAAACGGGTCTGAGGTGCGGACATGACACGGCAGGAAGGTTTCCTTACCGTAGCACGACTTCCGAGCGTATCGACTACGACTTCCGGCGTCTAGTTGGATTGGGCTTCCAGTCGATGTGGCTGTTGATGTTGTGTTTTTCGTAGACGCGCATCACGTCTTCAACAAAAGCCAGCATCGAGGGATCATCCAGTCGCACCGCCGTCTCGTAGAGCACCTTGTACATTCGTTTGCACGTTTCAGTCTGGCCGTAGTTCTTTTTGAGGTTGTTGTGGGTGCTGCATAAAACCTGACCGTTTTCGACGGTAGCTTTGCCGCCTTTGTCCCTCGGCACGATGTGATCGGCATGCAGATCCGCACCTTCAACTTCGGTTACACCACACAAAGCACACCTGTAACCTCCGTTCTTCAGGATTTCCGCTTTTTGTGCGGAGGAGAAGAACTCGTCGCTGCGTTCAAACACGGCATCCGGATCGTAGCGATACACGCCATTCCTGACTTTGACGAGTTTGCCTTCGGAGTAGAGTGATCTGATCATTCGATCCGGGTCACGGAGTGGTTTCCCGGTGATCTGTTCGTACTCCGCGGTAGCCCAATCGACAATCTCCGGTGTCGGAACATCTTGATTCGGACGCGCCTTGAAGTAGCTCAACACCAACCCCTTTTGGGTGATCTTACTCCTTGGCATCGAACAATACCCCTGGAGCGGTGTCAAGCCGTCGCATCGCCAACTGACAGTATTCCGGGTCAATCTCGATCCCGATCCCGTTGCGACCGAGTTGACGCGCGACCATGAGTGTCGTGCCGGAACCCAAGAAAGGATCAAGGACTGTGTCGGCGACGAAGCTGAAGAGCTTGATGCAACGCTCCGGCAGATCCGACGGGAACGGAGCCGGGTGCCCGATCTTCGATCGTTTCTCTCCGCTAAACTCCCAGACACCGTTGGTCCACTCCATAAACTCCGAGCGCGTGATATCTGAGACTCCTTTGGATTGCTTCTTCCACGAATCGCGATACAGCAACACCACCAACTCGACCGGTGCAATGACGAACGGCGCAGAAGCGGACATCCAAGATCCCCACGCGGTGCGGCGCGAGATGTTGCCTTCGTTCCAGATAACCGTTGAGTGGTATCCGAAACCCAAGTCGCGAGCGATTCGAGTAATGTCAGCCCCAACCGACTGCTGTCCGCCCTTGTTTTTGTCGAGCGGGATATTCAGACAGAAGCGGCCGTCTGGTTTGAGCCACTCATAGCACCGGGCAAGCCACTGCCGAGTCCAATCCAGATATTGCGCGTAATCCTCGGCGTCGAAGTGCGAGTTGTACTCGATATCGACGTTGTAAGGCGGCGACGTGACGATGAGATCGATCGACGAAGGCTCAATGGCTTCCGTCTTCAGAACGTCGTCGTTGACGATCTCTAGTTTGGGAGGGCCGTGGCTCGAGTAGTTAGTACGCTTGTACCCCCCCCCTCAGTGGGATTTTCGGGATCCCGTTCGACGCCAGCAATCAGCGCGGCGATATCGTCAGGGAGGGATTTGGGGTCAAACGCCATAAGTCTCATCCGGTATAGCACACCGGGCAATTGAACGGGAGGCGCGTCGCGAAGTTGGGTTTAAGGCGCGGTGCGACGACA
This sequence comes from Dehalococcoidia bacterium, assembly GCA_965221625.1. GTDB lineage: Bacteria > Chloroflexota > Dehalococcoidia > Lucifugimonadales > Lucifugimonadaceae > Bin127. The sequence goes on along the minus strand of OZ244903.1, from coordinate 899,934 downwards.
TTCCCAGCACCCGCCGTTCCCTTCAAGTCCAGGTAAACCGCGTTTTGATCTTAGTGAAACGGTTGTAATCGATTCTTTTTTCGTGTTGTAGGCGACCTACCACGATCCCTGGATCGATACCCATTCGTGAAGCAAAGCTAATGATGCGCTTTTCTGAGAATACGCTGGGTTCAACGAACCTTCGCCATTGTGTTGGTTCAATCAAGACATCGGCCGCGAATTTGTCCGCCTCGTCTTCCAGTGCCGAGTCGCGTATCTCACGCTTGGCGAAATCGACATAAACATCTTGTTTGTGCAACAGGACGTGTGCGGCTTCGTGGAAGAACGTGAACCAGAATATGTCGGACCAACGCCAACGCAGATTGAGTTGAATCATTCGCCTGTCGCCGCTAACCCTACGCGCCACACCGTTTGCACCACATTTCGGTAGCTCTGGTGTCAACATCAACACGACCCCAGAACGCGCGCAAACATCTTTCATCGCAGGGAGGAAGACTTCCGGTGGATCAGATGTGAAACCCCGGATTTCTTCCACAGCACGCAGAAATTCCGTTTTATCGAAAGACGGTGTATCGATGTTTTCGGCTTCGATCTCTCCCTGCCTCAACCAAACTGCTAGTGCCTCGTGAGAGTATTTTCCATCCCCGGTGATGCGAAAAGCAGCCGGGCACGACTGTTGATATCGGTCGAGGGACGCCACGCCGAAAAATCTGCATAGAGCGTCCACTAACTCTGTTTTCTCCTTCACTCCAGGTATCAGTCCCCGGTTTTTCATCTCATTGATCGGGAACTCATCGAGAAGTGGTATCTGCTGTTCCAAGCGTTCCCGGTCGAAATTTCGGGCGAGCGTCATGTCGTGTACCAGCTGCATGTTGGTCCAAAATTGGGCTGGAATGTCGAGCACGGATTCCAGTCCGAGTGCGGTTGCCGGAGTGATCGATTTCTTCCCACGAACAATCTCGTTAATCGCTTGGGGCGGACGACCGAGACGACGAGCTAGTTCCTTCTGCGAAATTCCGCGGAATTCAATCTCGTCCAACAGAGTCTCGCCTGGGTGAACGGGCAAGTCGGACCAAATGTGTTGTTCGCTAATCGCCATAATGATTCGATACCTCCCAGACAGTTAATCCGTCTTCGTCCGCTGTGGGTTTGACGATCAATCGCCACCGTCCGTGCAAGTCAATGGCGAATTGCCCTTTCCTCTTGCCAGTAAGCTGGTGAAGTCGGTACGGTCGTATTCTCGAAATGTCCCCGAATCGGGTCAGTAGCTGCAACTCGGTGAGGGTTTTGATGTATCTACGCCCAACGTTTGGACCCCATTCTCTCGTCGCCTCTCGCTGTTGCAGGTAGCATCTTTCAAGCTTGCGAGTCCGAAATGCCAATTGCATAATTCACCTATAGGGTGATAATACGATCTATTGTACACGCTAACGGTATTGCCTTTTGTCGGTACAACGGATTGCCGGAATCATGTTGCGTTCGCCGTTGGCAGGGGACATGCGTGAACTAGGATCGACTAAGAGTGACGGTTCAATGAAGGCGCAAATCCGCAATTTGAGGTAAGGTTTCTTTTCCGCGTGCCGTTGCTTGGTTCACGGTTAACAAAACAGCCCGATCTTCTCGCTCACAAATCTGCCGCTGCGGTCTCGGCTCCCTCTCACGTTCGAGAACTGCTTGTCGTAGACACTTGAACGTGCGTCAATGCCATGCGGCCTGTCGTCTCTTGGACGCCCGCACTCATCGCATCGCACATTACAATCCTTGCTGGATGGACTGTCGGTTGTTGGATTGGAGTTTTCCTTAGGATGGCGGACTACAGTAAGTTGGCGAACCTCTCCGCTCAGGCGGCAATCGTGGGGGTTGCTGAATCTGATGAGATTGGCAACGTGCCGCATAAGTCGCCTCTGGCGCACCATGCTGAGGCGGCGATCAATGCGCTTGATGACGCTGGGTTGGCGTTGGATGACGTCGATGGGATTTTGACGGCTGGTTGGTCGACTTTGGATGTGGCGGAGTATCTAGGGATTCAACCGCGCTTTACGGATAGCACTTCGGTTGGCGGTTCGTCGTTTGTGATCCACGTTGCGCACGCCTTGGCGGCGATTGCGGCGGGTTACTGCGAGGTTGCTCTGATTACTCACGGACAGTCGGGACGTTCCGACCGCTCTCCGACAGCACCGAACTTGGGCACTCCGCAGAACCAGTACGAGCGACCTTACGGGATCATCGGTCCGCCGGCGTCATATGCGATGGCGTGCCGTCGTTACATGCACCAATACGGCGAGGACCGCACGCGTGAAGCGATGGCGAATATTGCAGTTGCGACCCGCAAGTGGGCGAATCTGAACGAAAATGCTTACTTCTACGACCGTCCGGCGACCTTTGACGACTACCACGACTCACGATGGATCGTCTGGCCGTTCCACCTGTTGGATTGCTGTTTGGTTACGGATGCCGGTGCGGCGATTGTTGTTACGACGCCGGAGCGTGCCAAGGACTGCGCCAAGGGTGGCGTTACGGTACTCGGGGCGGCTGAAGGGCACGACCACTCGATGATCTCCCAGATGCCGGATCTCACGAGTGCGTTCGGTCGTAACACGGGACAACAAGCACTCCAGATGGCAGGCGTGGCGCACTCGGATCTCGATCTGGCGATGATCTACGACTCGTTCACTTACACGGTGCTCGTGTCGCTCGAAAACTTGGGCTTCTGTGCTCCCGGGGAAGGTCCTGACCTTGTTGCCGACCAAAGGACTGCGCCTGGAGGGGAGTTCCCGGTAAACACGTCCGGCGGTGGTCTCTCGTACACGCATCCGGGTATGTACGGCATCTTCACGGTTACTGAGGCGGTACGACAGTTGCGAGGCGAAACGGGCGACCGGCAGCTGGACAAGTGTGATCTCGCAGTCGCACACGGCACGGGCGGATATCTCTCGTCGACTGGGACGGTAATCCTCTCTGCACCGTAGTCCCAGCGCGATTTTGACCCCAGAGGCGACTCTAGGGATGGATGAAGAACGTCAGAACGACACGCCTGATGTCGAGGTGTCAGACGCTGGATTCGAACGACGTCTAAGGCGCGAGATCGAATCTTGGCGCGCCGAAGGTCTCATCGCTGAGGAGTTGGCGGACAGCCTGACCGCGCGTTACGCAGTTCCGACCAGGGCTTCCGATCCGAACCTGCTCAGTCGGCTCGCCAGTTACATCGCAATCTTCGGCGGGGTGCTGATTGGCGTTGGCATCATCGCGCTGCTGGCATCGAATTGGGACGGCATTCCCGATTTTGCCAAAATCTCAACAATGGTCGTTGGAACCTTGGCTTCCTATTCGATCGGTTGGTTGCTCGCATACCGGTTGAGCTTTCCGCGCACTGGCATCGCCGTCATCTTGCTCGGAGCTATCGTGTTCGGTGCGTCAATTCATCTCATTGCCCAAGCGTTCAACGTGGAAGTCAATCATCCTTGGTTGATGTCGGCGTGGTTTGTCGGGGTATTGCCGCTCGCTTACGTCACGAAGTCGCGCGCAATCCTCGTCCTCTCGCTCATCCTCCTGATTGCGTCGACTGGATTTAGGGCGCAGGCATGGTTCAACGAATCGTTGGTCGAGACCCTTGACGACGAAGCGTTCGTCATCATCGTGACTTCGTATCTCGGAGTCGCCGCTCTCCTATTTGCGATCGGTCGTCTACAGGCGCGCACCACGGCATTTCGGCGATTCGGCCAAGTATTCGACATCTTCGGCATATTGACCGCCGTTTGCGCCGCTTACATTCTCAGCTTCAAATCGCTGTGGTCGAACCTAGAAGCACCGACGACCGATTTCTTGACCAATGAGTACTTCGTCATCGCCACCGTCGTACCGGTTGGCGGGTTGCTGGCCATCATCGTCACCAAGATTCGCTATGGTCATACAGACATTGATCCGGCACGATGGTTCTGGGAGTTCGCCGGAGTCGGGACGATGCTTGCGCTTGCTTTCGGCGCGGCTGCCGCGTTGTTGGCGGATGCGACGTGGTTCTGGGTACCGGTCAACTTCATCATCCTCGCAGCAGTCATCGCACTGCTCTTCGCCGGAGTCCGCTACGGTCGGGCTTCGATGGTTAATATAGCGTTCGCGGTGTTCGCACTGACCGTCGTCACTCGGTACTTCGAGTTCGGTTTCGATCTGTTTGATCGTGGCGTGGCATTCATCATCACGGGAGTGTTCTTGATTGTTCTAGGTCTGGGACTCGAGCGTCTGCGGCGTTGGGCAATCGGCGACCTCAGCAGACGGCGGGGCGACGCGTGAACCGCATCTTCACAATCCTCTTCTTCACAGTCGTCGTTGCGCAGGTGCTGGGATTGGTGACCTTCGCCCTGATTAAACAGAGCATCATCGCTTCCGGCACTGAGATCGTTTTGCAAGGCACTCCGGTGGATCCACGCTCGCTACTGCAAGGAGATTACGCCATTCTCGACTATGAAATCGCGGTTGTACCAGACGAGTACAAGGAAGTCTTCGCATCGGGAGACCGCATTTTAGTGTGGCTCGAGAAGGCGGACGGAGTGTGGGAGGCGACGCGATATGCAAGTGCCGAGTCTGTGGCGCTGGCTACTCCGGATGATCTATTCCTGCGCGGCACGATGCAGGCGAACGGCCGAATCGACTTCGGCATCGGCACCTACTTCGTCCCGGAGGGCACCGGTCGTGCAGTTGAGACGGCTGCCGACCTAAAGGTGAGAGTCTCGATTGACGGCAATGGGAATGCCACAGTAATCGGAGTGATCGTCGATGGCGTCGATCTAAGTCAATGAAATAGATGCGTACAATCTACCCAGCAATCAGTCTAAGGAACTTGAGCATGACCACCGACGCACCAGCCCGACCTGAACCGGTATCACAACCTGAATCGGACGCGTATTGGGAAGGTGCACGCAACGGCGAGTTGTGGTTGCAGCGCGATACCTCGACCAGCGAGTTTCAGTTCTACCCGCGGGCGATCAACACCATCACTCCTGGTGCCGATTTGGAGTGGGTGAAAGCATCGGGCAACGCGACGTTGCATACGTTCGGCATCGTGCACGTGCCGCCGCATCCCGCGTTCACCGTTGAGGTGCCGTACATTGCGGCGATCGTCGAGCTCGAAGAAGGTCCGCGGATGGCAGCCAACATAGTCGGAGTCGATGCCGATCCAAGCAATCTCACTATCGGTATGCCATTGAAGGTTACGTTCACGAAGATTTCGGACAACTACACGCTTCCGAACTTCACGCCAGCGTAGTCGGTTTCTCGCCCAAATAGTTCGCGGCCTGACCGTTTGGGCAGGGGATCGACGCGGACGAAGTGTTGATAGTGCATACCCCGGGGTATTGCACAATTTAGGTACTGTCCGAGCCTCTGTCTCAACCTGCCGAAGGACCGACAATGAATCAGCACTTCTTGAGATTCCGTGATCTGCCAACTGGGGAGATCCTGACGGTCCTGAATCGAGCGATCGAGCTGAAATCGGGAGCGGCGAGTGACGCACTCAGAGGCAAGAGCGTCGTGATGTTGTTCGAGAAACCATCACTGCGGACGAAACTCTCCTTCTGGATCGGCGCGCAGAAACTTGGTGCAAATCCGCTCTACTTCGCACCTGAGGAAGTCGGCTTGGGTCAACGCGAACCGATTGCGGATGTCGCAAACGTAATCGCTAGGATGTCTGACCTCGCCGTCATTAGGACTTTTGCACAGGAGACGCTCGATGATTTTGCAGAAAACAGTAGTATCCCGGTTATCAACGCGTTGACCGATGCCGAACATCCATGTCAAGCACTCGCCGACGTGATGACGATGCTCGAGATCCGCGGCACTCTCGACGACGTCCGCGTCGCATTCGTCGGTGACGGGAACAACGTCGCGACAAGCCTCGGATATGCGGTTGCCGGGGCCGGGGGAACGATGCTCATCGCGTCGCCATTAGGATACGAGGTGAACTACGCCACGAGGATGGATATTGCGGAGTACATCGCTACTGGTGAAAAGGTCGGTACAGTCTTCCATCTGCGGGATCCCAAAGAAGCGGCGAGCAACGCGGACTTCGTTTACACCGACGTGTGGACGAGTATGGGACAAGAAGAAGAGACGCAACAACGATTGAAGGACTTCCAAGGGTACCAAGTCGATCCGGCACTGATGGAACTGGCGAAACCGCAGGCGCGCTTCATGCACGACATGCCGGCGCATCCCGGAGAAGAGGTGTCGGAAGACATGATGGCGCACCCGTCATCTGTTGTCTACCAGCAAGCCGAGAACCGCATGTGGGCTCAGATGGCTCTGATGGAGCATATCGTCGGTTAACCGCACAGCACCAATCGCAGCATCCTGAACCGTTGTACCGACGAACTTCGAGATCCGATGTCGTTACCTGTCATAGCCATTGTTGGGCGTCCGAACGTCGGCAAGTCAACGCTATTCAACCGCATCGCTGGAAGCCGCATCGCGATCGTTAGCGATACGCCGGGAACGACCCGCGACCGTGTGTCATCCAATGCTGAATGGATGGGCAACCGTTTCATTCTCGTCGACACTGCGGGGATCGAAGATCAACCATCCGCCGAGTTGCAGCTATGGGACGAAGTCAGAGCGCAGTCAGAACGCGCCATCGATAGTGCGGATCTCGTCATCATGCTGGTTGACAGCGTTGACGGCGTAACTGCATCCGACTACGACGCCGCGGATCTGTTGCGACGCTCGAACAAACCATTCCTGCTCGCCGGCAACAAGACCGACAACGCCAATCGATTAGCAGAGCTCTACCAATTCGCCTCGTTAGGCATGGGCGAGGCGATTCCGATTAGCGCATACCACGACATCGGTATCGGAGAGTTGATGGATCGTGCCTTCGAGATCATGTCGGGGCCGGCCGAGGACGAAGTACCCGCCGACAGCATCAGAGTTGCCATCGCCGGACGTCCGAACGTAGGCAAGTCGGCGATATTCAACGCTCTGACCGGTGAAGACAGATCGATTGTGAGTGCTGTGCCGGGCACGACTCGAGACACTGTCGACGCCACTTTTGAGTACGAACACTCGCGGTTTACGTTCCTCGACACCGCCGGTCTGCGTCGGCGAGGCAAGACTGAACAAGGAATCGAGAAGTTCAGTGCGATCCGAACCATCAACGCCATCGAGCGTTCGGATGTGACGATAATCGTCTTGGATGCGACCGAGTTTGTGACCGCCCAAGACACCCACATCGGTGGTTTCGCGCAGGATGCCTTCAAGGCGGGAGTCGTCGTCATCAACAAGTGGGATCTAGCAGGGGAAGCCGAAGTCACGCCCGAGGAAGCGACACTTGAGGTTCGAGACCGCTTCAAGTTCATCCCCGAAGCACCGATCTTGTTAACGTCGGCCATGTCTGGCGTCGGCATTGACGCCATCCCAACCGCGGTGCGCGACACGTACGATCAATTCGACAAACAGACGGACGCCTCGAAACTGTCCGGGGTGCTCTACACGGCGTTAGGAGAGCGTCCGATACCGACTCGGGGACGCAGGCGCGCAAGGATAACTGGCATTGAGCAGGTAGCAACGCGTCCGCCGACGTTCGTGGTCGAATGCAGGAACCCAAATCTGATTCACTTTTCCTATCGTCGCTATTTGGAGAATAAAATGCGAGAAGCATTCGGCTTCCAAGGTACCCCGCTCCGAATGCTGTATAGGTCCACCAAGTGATTGACGAACGCAACCAATGAACGATCTCATCATGGGGATCGCCTTTATGGCAGCATCCTACGCTGTCGGATCCATTCCGGTGGGTATCATCGTCTCTAAGCTCTGGGGCGACGTCGACCCTCGCGAGCACGGAAGCGGATCCATGGGTACTACCAACGTCTTGCGGACCGTCGGCAAGAAGGCGGCTGCGACGGTGTTGATACTCGATTTCGCGAAAGGAGCCTTGGCCGTCGGATTGCCGTTAATCCTCACCCCCAACTCTTACTGGATCCACGCATGCTGTGGAGTGATGGCGATAATCGGGCACACTTGGCCCGTGTTCGCCGGGTTCAAAGGTGGCAAAGGCGTGGCTACCGGATGGGCAGCAATCTTCGTGCTTTCTCCTTGGGCAGGTGCGGTAACCTTGATCGGAATTGTCATCGCTCTTTTGACGCGCTACGTTTCGCTGGGATCGATGATCGGTGCGGTATTGGGAATCACCGCTTTGATCGTGATCGCAGTTGTCGACGTCAAGGCGACGTCGACTTTGGTGATCCGAGAACCGGTCGAGTACCTTCTCTTCGCCATTCTTGCAGGCGGTATGATCATTACCAGCCATCGCGAGAACATCAAGCGTCTCATTAGGGGTGAAGAGAATCAACTCGATATCCAAGCGGCTCAGGATTGAACTAAACACACCAATACTCTGGACGTGAACCGATTCCGACGATCGGCATCATAGGCGCAGGATCATGGGGGACTGCAATCGCCGTTCTTCTCGCCAAAAACAATCGCGTGACGCGTCTGGTTGCCCGAGATGAACAACGGGCGGCGCAGCTGCTAGAGGATGGCGAGAACAAGCGATACCTACCCGGATCCGCGTTCCCTCAGCGGATGTCCGTCCATGGCAATCCTGACGCGTTGAATGGCGTCGATTGCGTCGTCGTCGCGTTGCCATCCGTAGCCGTGCGTTCCGCGATGGCAGCGTACGTGCCACATCTCTCATCCGGTGCCATGATTGTGAGTGCCACCAAGGGACTCGAGATCGAGACCGGCAAAAGGATGAGCGAGGTTATCGCCGAAACCGTTGCCGAGTCGCGAGGGACGAACGTCAATGCAACGCTGAACCATATCTGCGCGCTGTCTGGTCCGAACCTTGCCCCGGAGATTGCCCAAGGTCTTCCTGCCCTCGCCACCGCTGCGTCGACTTCGATAACGACAGCTGAAGCGGTGCAACAGATCACAAGCAACGATGCATTCAGAGTTTACGCATCCGACGACATCATCGGGGTCGAGTTGGGCGGCACGCTTAAGAACATCATCGCTATCGGTGCCGGTTTCATCGATGCGACCGAGTTAGGGGCAAATCTAAAGGCTGCATACGTCACACGCGGGCTGCATGAGATCACTCGATTGGGCGTTGCGATGGGGGCGAAACCAACGACGTTTGCTGGTTTGAGTGGGATGGGAGACATGCTAACGACGAGTTACAGCCGACTGAGCAGAAACTACCGACTGGGTGCCCGACTCGCGGCCGGCGATTCGGTTGAGCAAGCACTCGCATGCGTTGGGCAGACTGCGGAAGGTGTGCCAACCACGCAGGCCGCACTACGCATAGCACGGCAGTTGGACGTCGAGATGCCGATCACCGAGACGGCACATAAGGTGATGTTCGAAGGCGTCACACCGTTCGAGGCGATGACCGAGCTAATGCAACGAGAACTGCAACGAGAGTAGTTTCCTGCGCCGTATCTGATCTTGCGACTGAAGCTACTGAATCCTCAGTTGACGCAATCGCGGGTCGAACCAGTCCCGCAGCCAATCACCAAGGAAGTTGAAACCCATCACGACCAGGAAGATCGCTACGCCTGGCATGGTGCTAATCCACCAAGCCCTCGACAGGTGCTGACGACCGTCGGAAGCCATGATGCCCCAAGCCGGTGTGTCTGGTGGCACACCAACTCCGAGGAAGCTCAACGTAGATTCGGTCAGGATTAGAGAGCCGACCCGCAAGCTACCGATGACGAGCACGGAGCCAACGACGCCGGGGAGAATGTGTCGGAACAATATCCGACGTTCCGAGGCACCTTGGATGCGCGCATAGCTGACGTAGTCGGATTCGCGCAGCGTCAACGTCTCGGCGCGTACAACCCTAGCGAAGTTGTCCCAACCGAAGAGGATGAGAAGGATAATGATCAACTCGAGACTCTGACCGAAGACGATAACGACGACGAGTGCGACGAGCAGGAACGGCATTGCAAGTGTGAAATCAACCGCCCGCATGGCTAGTTGATCGACCCATCCGCCTCGGTACCCGGCCAACAGACCGACAATGGTTCCACCAATGCCGCCAGCCAGAATCACGGCGGTTGAGATGAATGTCGATATGCGCGCACCATAGATTAGACGACTCAAGATGTCCCGACCTTGGTGGTCGGTACCCAACGGATGCTCCCAGGTGCCGCCTTCGAGGAAGACGGGCGGCTTGAACGCCGCCCTCAAACCGCCACCACGCAACGGGTCGTGGGGCGAGATCTGTTCGGCAAATATGGCACTGACCAGCAACAGAATCAGTATGAGGATTGGGATCGTCGGATAGCGACGGAAGACACCCCAACCCAACCGAAGTGCACGCAACAACGGGTTGGTCGGAAGCGAGTCGTCCAAAGGCGACGGGACGTATCTCGATTCGATCGCCACGGTCGTCTGACCCTAGTCCAACCGGATCCTCGGATCAAGATTCGCGTAGAGCAGATCAACCACCAAGTTAAGGAAGATGTAGAACGATGAGAAAAGCACGACGATGGCACTCAATACCGGAAAGTCGTTGTTCTTGATCGATTGGACGGCCAAACGTCCGACACCTGGCCAAGCGAACACCGACTCAACGACTACTGTGCCCGTCAGAAACGCCGCGAAAATCAGTGCGGCGACAGTCAAAGGAGGAATCACTGCGTTCCTGAAGCCATGAACCCAAACTACCCTCCCCCAAGAGACTCCTTTTGCTCTCGCCAGTTTGATGTACTCGCTGTCTAGGATGTTGAGCATCGCACCCCTCGTGATGCGCATCAATCCAGCCGCCGGCAGCCAACCAAGCGCAATCGAAGGCATGATGAAGTGTTGCCAACCTTCATTGCGGCTTGACGGCAACCAGCCAAGCGTCGCCGTGAATATCAAGATCATCATAAGTCCAATCCAAAAAACGGGGACTGACTGACCAAGCAAAGCGAATCCTCGTACGCCGTAGTCGATCACGGATCCGCGGTTGACTGCCGATACGACGCCGAGGGGTATACCGATGAGGATGGCTACGCCAAAAGCAACGCCGCCAAGTTGCAAGGTGTTGGGCACGCGTTCACGAACCAACCGCAAGCTGGGTACGTCGTAGTACAGCGACTCGCCGAAGTCGCCACGCAACGCATCCCACAACCAGACGCCGTACTGCACGTACAGCGGCTTGTCTAAACCCATACGTTCTCCCCAGGCATCCCATGCTTCGGGAGTCGCATACTCGTCGAGATAGATATTTCGGGGGTCGCCCGCAGCGCGCGACAACCCGAATACAACGACCGTAATCGAGACTACGATGACGGCACCGAAGGCAAGTCGATTGACGATGATGCGCCACATCGTTGGGGTTTAATTCACCTCATGATCAGCCAGAGTTCGTTCGAATCACGACGTCCGATGCAGGTAATGGAAAACTGCACCGGACGTCATCTCGCGATCGCCAAAGCGGAAACTACAACCGCCTTAGATCGACGCGTAGTTACCGCGCCAAGACTATCGTGTCGAGTGCGTTCATGCCGCCGAACGTCTCGGTGTACGGTACCCACTCGACAACTTCGGGTGACACGACGTAGAGCTGATTCTGCCTAACCATCGACATCACCAACGCAGTTTCGTTCAACCAGTCGGTGAGATAGATATTGTTCTCAATCCGCTTCTGGGCATCAGTCTCGACCAAGTTTGCCCAATATGTCCTCTCAAGGATTTCGTTGGGCAACTCGATGCCGCGATTGGCACCACCTTTGGCAGCCGACATCAATCGACCTTTCGGTTCGTCCGCGTAACCCAAGTTCATATGGTGATACAGCGGAATGTCGATCGTGCGTCCTATCAACGTGGGACGTCGAGCCGAGTATGCGGTCGCTTCGATTTCTACGCTAAGTCCGAGGTTGTTCTGCCAATCTAACACCGCAGCCTCGCCGATGTCGTAGGGCAATGAACCGGAATCGGGGGTCAACCAAACCGGAATCTTGAAGCCTTCGGGCACACCGGCCTCCGCCATCAGTGCACGTGCACCTTCAGGGTCGAAAGGAATCTCCCACTCTGGCTTCCACAACGCGTCGTTGCTGGTGAAACCGGTGAATGTGTAGTGCGGAGGATACAGGTTTTGCCCGATTACCTCGTTGATCGCCTGTCGGTCGACTGCCATGCTCAAGGCGCGGCGGAACTTCGAACCTCGCTCCATCGAAGCTGGGTCGCTCGGGTCGCTGATCCACGGGCGGTCTGCGTCAGGCATGAAACCCCCACGTGGGAACTCCGTTGACGGGTCGACGGGATCTGACGTCTGCCAGAAGTTACCACCCATGTAGATGTGCAAGGTCTGGCCCTCACCCAACGGTTGGATGCGCGATCCAGGCACGCGATCGCGCGCCTCGACTGCGAACTGTGCCGAGAGAACGGAAATGTGCACCTCGCCGTTGGCAAACGCCGCAACGCGCGTCGCCGGTTCGGGTATCGCTACCATCCGCACCGACTCGAGAGACGGAACCTTGCGGTAGTGCGAGTCGACTGCCTCGAACAAGATGTAGTCGTCGGCAGCACCTTCGATCATCTCGAACGGGCCTTGCCCAATTTTCCTTCCGCCCGTCTCCGGTCCGAGCTCATCGATCGCGCGCTTCGATGTTGCCGTCAGCGTGTTGCGCCAAACATTCGATGTCTCCAACAGCCAAACGGGACTGAGCGTGGCTCCCTCTTTCACGTGCATGATGACGGTGTTGTCATCGACCGCTTCCCATGAACCTTGGTACTCACCTACGAAACCGGACCGCGAGTTTGTGTTGCCTTCTCGCAACGCGTCGTTGAACGACCAGGCGACGTCTTCCGCTGTGAGTTCGCCCCAACCGTGATGGAACTGGACTCCGTCGCGGATATTGAAGGTTATTGAACGAGCATCGTCGGCAACTCGCCAACCGTTGGCGATGCTGATGGATGGATTGAATGCGCCGCGTTGCGGAATCGGCGCAGGATCTGCGTAGATCAACGGATCTGCAACACCAAATTGGTCACTCGTATAGTCGTCGTATGGCGAGCTGGTAAACCAACCGGCTCCGATGTCTGGGGAGACGACTACCAGTTGACCGTACTGTTGTGAAGGTGCCTCAACCTGCGCGGTTGCAGCCGCAATCACTTCAGCACCTGCACCCGCACCGTATGCCTCCGCAGTAGCTGTAACTACGACCTGAACCTCGACTTCGCGAGTAACCTCAACCTCAACCCGAACTTCCTTCTCTACCTCCACTTCCTTGATGACCTCCACCTCTTTCTCGACTTCAACCTCACGCGTCACCTCGACTTCGCGCACAACCTCCTTCTCGACCTCCTTGACGACCTCCACGGGGACTTCCCTCTCCACCTCAACCTCTTTGACGACCTCAACTTCAACCGGGACTTCCTTCTCTACCTCGCGAATTACCTCGACCTCTCGGGTAACCTCGACGACGGTCTCGCCACCGCACGCAAACACAAAGACGCTCAACAACAGCGCAAATGCCAGCAAGCCGTGGCTCTTGTAGATACGTTTATCTCTCATCGTCGATCCCATCTCCTTGTGGTGCTTCCAACCTGCAAAAGACTATATCACCGACGCCAATCGTAAGATTCCTCTGTCATTTTTCGCAATGTCGTTGCCTCTTCGGATCATCAGGTTGCGAGGCAACCGCCCCAAATCTAGAGACAATCCGCATCCATCGACCCGGGTTAATCTAGCGTGCGTTTCCTGTCAACCGAACGCCTGCGCGAGCAGCGACATCGCGGCGATCGACGCAGTGTCAGTCCTGAGAACTCTCGGCCCGAGACTGGCTACACATACGCCTAAAGACTCTGCAAACTCGACCTCGGTTTCAGTGAATCCATCAACTGGACCGACAACAACGACAGTTCGAACCGGATGTCGCGGTCGGTAACTGAGTGAGTTTGCGACTTCCCAGAGCGACGGCTCATTTGCACCTTCCCACAGGAAGATGATCGAGGTGTCTCGGTCCAATTGCCGAGTCAATGCATCCTCGAAAGATTGGATTTCGCTGATTGTCGGCACGTGCAAACGTCCAGACTCTTCTGCAGCTTGGACTATCTCTTCACGACACCGATCGATTCTGTCCGCGAAATCTCCTCGTGTTTTGCTACTCACTCGGTCCGAGACGAATGGCACGAACTCAGCGGCACCCAATTCGGTGCATTTCGCCAAAGCTTGTTGGTAGCGATCCGTCGGAGTCAACGCCATCATCATCGAGATTTCAATCGGCATCTCGACATCGGGCTGCGAAACCTCGAGCAATTCGGCATTCACATTCAATCCCGTTCGATCGTCAACCTTCAACTCGGCCAACCACTCCCGTCCGTCGCCACAAAACAAGGCGACCGTTTCACTGTTGTGCGGCCCCGATGCGTTTGCGGTACGTCGTGATTTTGCTGCAGGTATCTCGATCACATCGCCTATGGAGAATGACTCGGCGAACCCTGGATCAACGTAGATCCTGTGCATCACGAGCCGTCGCTCTGGGTGCTGGATTTGAGTATTCGCAACATCAACCAGTCGCCGTCCTTGCTGACCTCATCTAAGTCAGCAGTCTCGCACTTCTCGAAAACAGACACAACCTCATCTTTTTGGTTGACCAATATGCCGGAAGCGAGGATCGTTCCACCTGGTTTGACTGATGCCATTAGTGCCTCAGCGAGTTCGATCAAAACCCGAGACGTGATGTTTGCGAATACGAAGTCAAACTGCATGTTTTGCAACTCGAAGTGGGGCAGCGTGCCAAGCATGACGTGAGCGCGTTCGGAGACGCTGGACATCACGAGGTTGTCGCAAACCGCCCGAACCGCAGTGTCGTCGATATCAATGCACCACGCACCGCGCGCTCCGAGTTTCAGCGCGACGATGGACAGTATCCCGGAACCGCAACCGACGTCCAGTACCGTCTTTCCGTCGAGTCTGCCTGATTCCGCCTCCTCTACGATGCGATGTAGGCAAAGTCGCGTCGTCGGATGATTTCCGGTCCCAAACGCGAGGCCCGGCGACAAGTAGACTTCGACGTAGTCGCGTTGTGACGGAGCCATCGAATCAGTGGCCAACCCGGAGTCTCTGTTCGTTGGGACATCGCCCGGAAGTCGCGGCGAGATGAATATCCTGTTGCCTATTTTGACCGACGGAAACGTCTGATTTTCCCACTCAGACGCATCAACAATTCGTTCCTGCAGCAATCCGACCTCGCCGAACTCCGCCATCAACCGGACGCCGACTTCTACCATGGCTTTGCGATTTTCGGTCGTCGCATCAATGGGCACATATCCGCAGACGATGACCGCGGCGTTTAAGTCTTTGCCGTCAAAGTCATCATCGGCATCCCAATCGCCGAGTTGTTCGACGAAAACGCGACCGTCGCAGTATTGCGAAAAGAGATGTGTTACCGGTTCGGCGTATTCGGACTCCAGTTGGACACGCAACTCCAACCAACGGTCGCTCGTTGCGTCATCAATGCTCATCCCATCCCCCAATGTTTCAACCGCGCGCAGCGAGGACTATCGCGGTTGCGATCAGCACCTATCTCGTGAAAGCACCCTTCACGAAGTCCCAAATCCCACTGCCATTCCCTTCGTCGCCGCCTCGGTTTCCGGGTTCGTTTTCGACGATCAACGGATCAAGAGCCCTTTCGTCCGTTTCGAGCATCGCATTGCCGAGTTCTTCAACCAACTCACGTTGTCTCAGAGTCAGCGAACGTGGCGTCACGACCTCGAACTGGACGATCTGGTCGCCTGGAGGTCCGTCGTTTCGCAATCTCGGGATGCCGAGGCCAGTCAATCGAATATGATGACCGGTTTGGGTGCCCGGGGCGACCTCTATCTCGCGCTCACCTTCCAATGTGGGTATCGTGATCGTGGCACCCAACATTGCATTCACAACATTCAACTCGACGCGAATCAAGACGTCGTCACCGATTCGGGTATAGATGCGATCCGGTTCGACGTGGACCCGCACGTATAGATCGCCCGGATTAGTCCCAGAATCTCCAACGTCGCCATGCCCCCGCATGACGATTCGCGTACCGTCATCGACCCCGGCTGGGATGTCGATGGAGATCTTGCGCGTTGCGTCGGCGACGCCAGCAGCACGGCACTCTATGCATGGCTTGTCGATTGTCTTGCCGATGCCGCGGCATGACGCGCATTCAGTGATCTGCTCAAAGTTCCCGAATAGCGTCTTTTGGACCCGCCTAACGCGACCTGTGCCGCCGCAGGTGACACAGGTTGCAGTGTTGCTGCCCGGTTCACCACGCGAACCGCTGCATCGCCCGCAAATCTCGCGGCGGCGGATCGACGCATCTCGAGCTGCACCGAATACGGCATCCTTGAACGACACGGACATCACGTATTCGAGATCGCGCCCTCGCGTTTCGCGCGTGCTGGACGCACCGCCGAAGAAAGACTCGAAGATATCGCCGAAACCGCCGAAGTCGCTGAATCCTTCGAACCCGCTTCCACCAGCACCGTTGACGCCTTGGTGACCGAAACGGTCGTATCGGGTGCGAGCATCCGGGTCACTCAGGGTCTGATACGCCTCGTTGATCTCCTTGAACTTCTCGGTGGCACCAGCTTCGCGGTTGCGATCTGGGTGGTACTCCATCGCCTTGTTGCGAAACGCCTTCTTGATGTCCTCGTCGTTTGCGGTGCGAGGAACTCCGAGCACTTCGTAGTAATCTCGCTTAGCTGCCATTCGAATCTCTCTACCCGATCTCGGAAACGCGCTCGCGCAAGCGATTAGTTGTCAAAGTTTCGGTTGACCATGGAGTCAAGCACGCCAACTGCAAAACTAACCGTTGGTATCGATCGGTCGTAAGCGGTGCGCATCGGCGACACAATCCCGAGTACCCCGCGTGCGTTGACGGATCCGCCATACCCGCCCATAATTACGGAGCACTCTTCGAGCTCGGGGCGGTGGTTTTCTGAGCCAATGTAGACGATCGGTTCGCTGCCGTATGAGACACCTGAGATGATGTCAGCGAATGTCGAATCGTCCTCCAACGCGGAAAGCGTTTGAGCACCACGTCCGGGTTCGCCATTCACATCGCGGTCTGACAACAAATGGTGGTACCCGCTTACGTAGCGAGCACCAGGCACGGCGTCAGAGTAGACCAATGCCTCGATTGTCGCTTCCCAGATGCGCTGTTCGAACTCGTCCCGAGTGGCGTCATGGGTTCGCTGGGACATCAACTCTCCAACGTCTTTGCCGGCGACTTCGGCGGCCACCTTGTTCCGAGTCGTCTCGATCTGCGACTCGGATACGGTGCAGTCTAGTTCAATCAGACGTCGGTGAACGCGCGCCTCGTTGAGAACCAGCACTAGCATGACCAACATATCTTGCAGTCGAAGAAGCTCGACCTGCTTCACGCTCGGCATCTTGCTGCGCGGGGCAGTGATGAATACCAAAGCACCCACCAGGTCGGCGATTACCGAGGATGCGATCTGAACCCAAGCCTCGAGATCTTCCGATATCGAACCAAGTTGGTGTTGCAGTAAAGCGACTAAGTCCTCTGGCGGTGTTGCATGCTCTAACCCGCCAACGAAGTGCCGATAACCGTGCTCGGATGGTATTGCACCAGAGGAGGCGTGCCTGCGCAACAGATAGCCGTCGTCCAGCAACTCTCCGATCTCGTTGCGGATAGTCGCACTTGAGATGCTGAAGCCGCCGTCGCTCGCTACCATGCTCGACGACACTGGCGTACCGGTCGATATGTAACTATCGACAACGTACGTCAAGATCGAATTTCGCCTGTCAGATAGGACCATTTCTCAAGAGATTTGGCGTCGATTGTGTGCTTCTCCGCTAGGTGAGGAGAAAATTCACGGCACATCCGCAAACTCAACGTACCGTTAACTAAGAATCTATCAAATCTCAACAACCGTCCGCCGCAAAGGTATCCTGCCCTAAACCAAATTGCCGGCCAGTTGCACAGATTAGACTCAATCATGAGTTGCTGCTCGACCATCCTACTGTAGGGGATTCGCCGTCGTATGGAAATATCGCTTAACGGTCAAGACGCGTTTCTCGTGAAGACAACTTCCGGATCTGTGATTTGCGATCCGAAGAACGACGAGGATGCCAAGTTCGTCCCCGTATCCGCGGCAGACGACACCGTCATCAATGCCGTATTAGGAACCAACCCGGACAGATCGGTGTTTCGTGGAAAGAGTGCCGACTCGGCGGTTGACGTTATTTCGCACCCGGGCGAATACGAAATCGGCGACCTCGGGATTCGCGGCATAGCATTACTTGCGGCTAGCGACGGCGAGGCTCAAAAAACAACCACTTCATTCCGCATCGACGCCGAAGGACTCTCGGTTCTCATGCTCGGGCTGCCTACTGCGGCACCCGATTCACGTGCGACACAGATAATCGGACACGTCGACGTCTTGCTCGTCGATGCCGCTCACCTCAACATCGACGTCAAGGAACTGTCTTCATTCATTGGATCACTCGACCCGTCGGTAGTCTTGTCGAATGGATTGGAGCGGGAAAGTGCCGAGCCAAATCCCCTTCTCACAGCGATGCTTGGTGAAGCGGGATCGGACACCGAATCCAAAGAGCCGCAACTGCGCGTTAACGTAACAAGGTCTTCGCTCCCGGCGCAACGGCAACTGGTCGTGTTGCGACCTCGCTGACGCGACGATTCCTGCCACCGGTAAAGACGGCCGAGTGATCGAACCGTCTCAATCGTGAACAACTAGGCTTCGACCTAGACGTTGGGAACGGCGCGACGTAGACGCCAAGCGGCCGCGCCAAGCAACAGTATCAAGGCCAACGGCAACGTCGCCTCAGCCGATCCGTCATCGGTTACCGGCGCGCTGCATAGTCCGCCGCCGGATTCTTCCGGTTCAGGCGTTGGGGGTAACGAAGTCGCAGTCGGTGGAACCGGCGTTGCGGTCGCAGGAACAGGAGTCGCCGTGGGCGGCACCGGCGTTGGGGTCGGAGGCATTGGGGTTGCGGTCGGGGGCACTGGCGTTGCGGTCGGGGGAACAGGAGTCGCCGTGGGCGGCACCGGGGTTGCTGTGGGCGGGACTGGCGTCGCAGTGGGTGGAACCGGTGTTGGCGTCGCGGTCGGCGGCACCGGAGTCGGGGTAGGTGTCGGCGGAACAGGCGTCGCAGTGGGTGGAATTGGTGTCGGCGTCGCGGTGGGAGGCACCGGGGTTGCAGTCGGCGTCAACATTGGGAAAACCAATCGCAGATTAGTTTGGGTTCCCGGTGTGAAGATCCAGAACGTCTCCGCGGACAACCTCTGCGCACCTTCCACTGAAGGGTCGGGACTGTCAATCAAGTAGAACCTTATGATCTGCCCGGAATATGCTTCGCCGTCCGTGTTGATGGTCAGCGCGTACTCACCTGAAAATACGGTGACGTTGCTCGTCGTCAGCTCCTCACCGATCACTGCATATACCTGGTAACCGTCCGGCACCGCACCACTCGCCGTGAGTGCTTGACCATTGAAGATTGTGATCATGGGAGACGGCTCAGCGGTTGGGGCAACGGTCACCGGTGTTGCGGCAGGCCCCGCTGTAGGTTGAGGCGTGGGAGTCGGTTCCAACGTCCCTTCGAAAGTTAGGTTGACCTGTCGCTCTTCAAGAAAATCCAAAGGGCAAGAGGTGCATATGGTGCCTTCGACTATACTGGCTACGAAACTTACTGTATCCGAAACCAATCTACCATCGAGTATGAACTCGATCTGGCTGCCAAGAGGGAATGCAGCGGCGTCAAATCGTAGGTTGTCAAACCCGTTTGGGGCTACCCCAGTTCCTTCACCGATAATGGCAGGTTCTGACACCCAATCGTTGATGCGTGCCCTAATCTCCAACCCGGTGGCACCTTCCGTCGATCCGCCCACGGTTACAGTACCCCTGAAGATGAATATCGCGGGCGTCGGAGGTTGTTGCGCATTGGCGTAGTCTCGGACGTTTTCAACAACACCCATAACCAGCAACGCCAAAGTCGAAACTGCGACGGCAATGAAAACTCTGCTCCACGTCAACCTTCGCCAAAGGGTCCAACGTTTCTCAGACGATTCCCGCCCACGTGATCCGAGTCGGCTATCAACGAAATGACTTTCGGTTGTGTGTTTCATTTGGTGGGCCTCGTGTCCAATTCGGCTCGAATTGTCATGGTCGCGTGGCGGGTTGAGCATCATCGCTTCCACGACGCGACATCACCCGCCAGGTAAACAGCATCAACAGTGCAAATATCCCGAACGGCACCGAAGCCTCCACGCTGCCTGATTCATTCGGGGTCGAAGAGCAAAAACCACCACCGTTTTCGGACTCCGCTTCCGGTGTAGGAGTGGCAGTTGACGCGAGCGCGACCGCTGTCGGTGTATCAACGACCGTCGTTGCTGTCGCAATAGGTGTTGACGTGGGCCGCGGCGTACGCGTCGGCTCCGGCGTAAAAGTCGGCATTGACGTTGGTGTAGGCGTCGGCTCCGGCGTCATTGTGGGCGTTGGAGTTTCGGTAGGACTTGGTGTGGCGGTAGGCAATGGTGTGGGAGTGTGAGTCGGCAACGGTGTGTTCGTCGGCAACGGCGTCGGAGTTTCTGTCGGCGTGTGCGTCGGTGTCGGAGTGTCAGTCGGAACCGGCGTCGGGGTCGCCGTTGGCAACACGTTAGGGAATACCAATGTGACGTTGTCGAACTGCGCACCGCCGGCAAAAGCCGATGGCGGCGATATAGCACGTAGCGGTCCTGAGCCAGAAGGTCGATTAGGATCGATGAGGTAGAACACTACCTCCGCGTCGCGGTACTTCTCTTCCACCGGATCGACGGTGATGAAGTACTGTCCGCCATAGACCGCCAAGTTCGGAGTTCGGAAGTCATCACCTACGGTTGCGAATATCTCGTAAGCGTCCGGGAGAATGGCTTGCTGCGTGCGTGCAGTGCCGCTAAAGAACGCGGGCCGCAGGAATACCGGTGAAGGAGTAGGTGAAAGCGTCGGGGTCGGGGTCGCCTCCGGGAGCGAGGGGAAGTCCAAATTGACCTCTCGCAGTATCGGGAAGCTCCACGTACATCCCGGGCAGATTTCGCCTGTGAACTCGTTGATCTGAGCATAATAGTTGAACACCGTCGACACAACCTGCCCATCTAACCAAAACTCAATCTGTGAACCCGCAAGGTCGAGTTCGCTGGGCGGTGCGACGACTAAGTGTTCGAAGTTTTGGGGGCGGTCTGAACGGGCACCAACGATCACCCCAGGAGATTCCCAATCGCCGATGCGAGCGGTAATCTCGAAACCAGCATAGGCCGGGGCTTCGCCTTGTATCGTGACCTTGCCGTGAAAGATAATCGCTTCGATCCTCGGCGGCAATTGCGCCTCTGCAGTCTCTGTCTCGCGAGTAGTTACGGAAACCAATGCGATTGCGACAATCGCCGCGAGCGCGACCACGCTGGCCCATAGACGGGCACCGTTAAGTACGTGTCGATGCAACTTGGTCATGCATGGTTTCCCAACTTATGATTGTGCGATTCCGAACGCCATCAATACTTGAGTTTCGATGCACGAATCGGAATTTCCGAATTCGCGTTCGGCCAACATTCGGCCAGGTATCCCGCGACGTGAATTATCCCGTCGCGTAGGCGCAAGGTATCAGCGTTTGGTGTACTGAGGTGCCTTGCGAGCGCGCTTGAGCCCGTACTTTTTCGACTCCCGCATTCGCGGATCTCGAGTCAGCAATTTGTGTCGCTTGAGCGTCGGACGCAACTGCGGATCAAACTCCAACAAAGCGCGTGAAAGTCCGTGTGAAAACGCTACCGCCTGCCCATGGATGCCGCCTCCGTGCAGTTTCGCTATCACCGTAACTTTCCCTGCGAGGTCTGTGGCCTCGAGAGGACGCATCGCATCCGTGTACCACTGGTCGACTGGCAAAACCTCGTTCGCCGGTTTGCCGTTCAGCGTAACGCCGCCAGGCCGGTTGTATACCCGAACCTGCGCAATCGACGTTTTCCGGCGTCCAGTTCCGTAATAATAGCGATCAGTCTCTGTGGTCAATCGTCCGTCCTCATGCGGGTTTTACTTACCGCACCTTCAAGCATTCTTCGCAAAGTGTCGTTCGCTCGTCAGTTCATTCTCTCTCGCAAAAATACGATCCATTTCATTCTCATTCGAATACGAACCACTCGCTGCGATGGATGCCAATTGGCCTTCCCGTTAACAGGAGCTTTTATTCGGACTCCTCGCGCATTTCTGCGCGCTCCGAACCGATAACCTGCGCCATGTGCGGGTGTTCCGGACCGGCGTAGACCTTGAGCCTCGAATACATCTTGCGACCAAGCCGGTTTTTGGGCAACATACCGCGTACCGCAAGCTCGACAATCCGCTCCGGAGTGCGCTCCATCATGCGATGGTACGGTATCTCCTTCAACCCACCTGGGCGTTGGCTGTGCCGACGGTAAATCTTGTCCTCTGCTTTGTTGCCAGTAACCACGATCTTGGACGCATTCACGACAACCACGAAATCGCCCGCGGTCATGTGTGGGACATATTCGGGACGATCTTTGCCGATCAAGGCTTTGGCGACTTCACTTGCGAATCGACCCAGAGTCTGACCCTCGGCGTCGAGTACGCGCCAGCGGTTCTTCATATCCGCGGCCGCGGGATTGTAGTGCTTCAGTCTCGTTGGCATAACGTATTGATTCTAATTTCCCCGACGCGGCTTCGCACCATTATCTCCGTGCGTGCTCAGACGACATATCTGCGCGTCTTCGCTCCTACGCTCGCTCCGGATAAATTACTCGGCGGAGCGTCAGTCCGCGTGCGGGCGCAGCTTGAGACGCGGCACCGCGCACCGGCGAGCCGAGCGACTCCTTCACCCAAGCGATCGAACGATTGCCTACACCGACGGCGATGAGAGCAGCAACCATCCTGCGTATCTGCTGCCTCACGAACGCGTTGGCGCGAACATCGAACATAACTAGCCCATCTTCCGAACGCTGCACACTCGAGTTCGTCACTTCGCGTATGGTTGAACCGGCGTCGGTGGTCGAGGCAGCGAATGATGCGAAGTCGTGAACTCCTAGAAACAACTCTGCAACACGCGCCATCGCTTCGACATCCAACCGCCGCCCGACGTGGTACTCGTAACGTCGTCGCAACGACGAACGCGCTTTGTTGTCATTGATCGTATATCGATACTCGCGGGCGATCGCGTCACGTCTCGGGTCGAAGTCATGCCTTGCACGACACACCGACAATACAGCGACGTCCGGAGGGAGATTGCCGTTCAAAGCATCCCTGAATTCATGGGCTGACATTGCGGTTGCCACGTCCAGCGTGGCTACTTGACCTTCCGCGTGGACGCCGGCGTCGGTGCGACTGGCTAGTCGGATGCGATCTAGTCCTTCACCGAAGATGGTCGCCGCGGCACTTTCGATCACATCCTGAACAGTGCGCGCGTTGAGTTGGCTCTGCGACCCGTTGAAATCGGTGCCATCGTACTCGATTATCAACGCCCAACGCATGCCCCGACCACCAATCCCTCGCCAATTAAGTAGCTACTCGACCAACTCGATCAGTGCCATATCGGCAGAATCGCCAGCCCGTTTGCCGAGTTTGATGATGCGTGTGTATCCGCCGTTGCGGTCTCGGTAGCGGTCGGCCAACTCATCGAACACCTTGGTCAACACCGAGCCGTCAGTAATGAACGTCGCCGCCTGTCGGCGGTTATGGAGGTCGCCTTTCTTGCCGTGCGTCACCATCTTCTCGGCAAGCGGCGCGATCTCTTTGGATTTGGCGTGGGTCGTGCGGATCACTTCGTGGCGCAACAGATCCGTCACCATGTTGCGATACATCGCTCTGCGAGCCGCGCTCGCTCGACCGAATTTGCGTCCTGATCGTCGATGTCGCATATCGAATGTGACCTCCTAGCAACGGGATGTTCCCGTCGCTATGCCGTCTCGTCGCTCTCCGTTACGTCGACCGTGTCAACGGGCCAATCGCCTTCAGCCAGATCGTTCTCGATAACGTATTCGCGGAGCTCCGCTACCGACTTTTCGCCAAAGTTTCGAACTTCGCTCTGCAAGCTGTTAGGACTGAAACTGATGGCATCGCCGACTGTTTGGATACCGTGCCGAGTAAGTGCGTTGATGGTGCGCGGACTCAATCGCCCGCTAAGGTCCTTGAGCTTAGTCTCGCGCGCCGCTTGCTCCGCACTGGTTGGCTGCTCTTCGTCACCAGATTCGGCGTCGGTGATAATGCCCATCTGGTTCTGTATGATCTTCGCAGCAGTCGTCAACGCCTCCAACGGCGTGACGGTGCGGTCTGTCCAAAGCTCGATTGTCAGTAGATCCTTGCCCGAGAGTCGTCCCGATAGACGTTCGACTTCGTAGCTCGCCTTCAACACTGGAGTAAAGATGGCGTCGACTGGCAAAACACCGTGGCTCGCTTCTTCCTCGTGGTCGAAGACACGAAAACCGTCGCCTTTTTCTACGTCGAACCTGACGACCAACTCAGCCTCTTCGCTGTCGAGCGTAGCTAGATGATGCTCTGGGTTGACTACCGTGAAGACGTCATGTGGCAGAATGTCGCCGGCGACGACTTCGCCTTCGCCCGAGGCGGATAGTGAGAGTACCCTCTGTGAGGTGTCAGCACTTGCTTGAATTCGAATGCCTTTGGCGTTAATTAGGAACTCGCCGATGCTCTCGCGCATGTGCGGCACCGAGCCGTATTCGTGTTGCTGTCCGACGATGCGCGCCGAAGTGATTGCGACGCCCGGCATCGCGCCTAGAAGTACACGCCGCAGGCTGTTGCCAAGTGTCGTGCCCCAACCACGTTCCAAACCGGCGATACGGAATTTGCCGTAACTGTCCGTCGATTCGACTTCTTCCAGTAGCGGGACGAACTCCTCTTCGTCTTCGGCGAACTGAACTGTGGTAACTACCCTTGATCCGATGTCACTGATCATGTTGGGCTATCTATCTCCTTGAGTAGTATTCGACGATCTGGCGAGTGTCGATTGTCGAGTCAACATCGTCATCTGAAGGTATGGCGTCTACCGCAACCGTGAGATTCTCGGAGTCTACCGTCAACCAGTTGGTCGGAGCGCGGCGTCGACCGACGTTTGCGTTGGCTGTCTCGAACAGCGAACCGCCACGCGACTTTTCCCGCCATCCAATCACATCACCGACCTTGACGATGAACGACGGCACATTGACTTTTCTGCCGTTGACTTCGATGTGTCCGTGATTGACGATTTGCCGAGCTTGAGGTCGCGAGATTGCGATGCCGGACCTGAAGATCACGTTGTCCAATCGTCGCTCAAGCAGCTTCAGCAAATTCGTACCGGTCACGCCGGCCTGACGCTCGGCGTCATCAAATGCGTTGCGGAACTGACGTTCAAACACTCCGTAAACCAAACGGGCTTTCTGCTTCTGTCGGAGTTGCAGACCGTGCTCAGATTGTCGGCTGCGGCGACGCGCTCCCATCGGTCCGCCGAATGATCCACGCCGGCCAGCTCCTTCTCGCGAACGGTCGATAGCGCACTTGCTGGTGTAGCAACGTTCGCCCTTCAAAAACAGTTTCTCGCCATACCGTCTGCACAACTTGCAGACTGGGCCGGTATATCTTCCCATGCTCGTTCCTATGCCTACGGGATTACTCGACGTTTCCACATTGCCCCGCAGACAATGATGTCGATGGTGGGGTAACTCTCTGATTCTAATTCGCCGTCAGATTAATCCCACACGCTAAACCGCTCGATTGCTACACGCGGCGGCGTTTCGGAGGACGGCATCCGTTGTGCGGGATCGGTGTATCATCGCGAATCGAGGTGACGCGTATTCCCGCGCCCGCGATTGCACGTATCGCCGACTCGCGTCCGTTGCCCGGTCCCTTTACCATGACGTCCACGGTGCGCACTCCATGCGTAGAGGCAGCACGCGCCGCCGTCTCGCCAGCGCGTTGCGCCGCGAACGCCGTCTTCTTGCGCGAACCGCGGAATCCCATCGCTCCGGCACTGCTCTGAGATATCACGTTCCCGGAGGGATCCGTGAATGTGATCAAGGTGTTGTTGAACGTCGCGATGATATGCACTCGACCTTGCGGTACAAACTTGCGCTCTCTGCTTCTTCGACGCGTCCTCGGCATTAGCTATCCTTGTGCTGTTCAGATGGTGGACGGATCAGCATCACCGTCCGTGTTTCGACGTTAGTGCGACGGTGCTCGACGCTTACCGGCGACGGTTTGACGCCGTCCACGCTTGGTCCGGGCATTCGTCTTCGTCCTTTGGCCGCGTGCCGGCAAACCACGTCGATGCCGTTGACCGCGGTAACACTGAATATCGGTGAGACGCCGCACGTTTAACTGACGTTCTCGTCGAAGATCTCCCTCAATGGCGATACCTTCTCGATCAATTGCGTTACGGATATCGGCAAGGTTCTCCTCGCGTAGATCCCGCATCCGGATGTGTGGTTCGATACCCAACCTTTTGGCAATGTCCGAAGCCCGTTTGGGGCCGACACCGTAGATGGATGTCAGACCGATAACAACCCTCAGGTTGTCAGAAATGTTGACTCCTGCGATTACCGCCATGAGTTCCTCCTTGAGATCAACCTTGTCGCTGTTTGAAGCGCGGATTCTGCTTGTTGATTATGTAAACTCGGCCTTTGCGACGCACAACGCGGCTGCCTTGTTGCTTCGCCTTCACTGACGCACGCACTTTCATTGATGTCGCTCCTTATCGGTTCTACCTAAAGCGGTAGGTGATTCGACCCCGCGTCAGGTCATACGGTGACAACTCGACCATTACCTCGTCGCCGGGAAGGATACGAATGTAGTTCTTCCTTATCCGGCCTGAAGCGTGGGCAATCACCTCGTGATCGTTCGGCAACTTCACCCGAAAATATGCGTTCGGATGCGCTTCCGTCACTTTGCCTTGTACCTCAATCGCTTCTTTCTTTGCCATCTAATCCTCAATCGGTCACGCTTGAAGGAGTCGCGTCCCTCGCAACGTCGTCAAAATTTCCGGCCCGTCTTCTATTATCGCAACCGTATGCTCAAAGTGTGCAGATAGCGATCCGTCGGCGGTCACCACCGTCCAATCGTCTTCCAAGATCTTCGTTCGCCAATCTCCGGACATGATCATCGGTTCGATTGCAATAGTCATCCCATTCATCAGTACAGGGCCGGTGCCCGGTTTACCTAAGTTCGGAACCGGCGGTGCCTCGTGCAACTCGCGCCCGACGCCATGCCCGACGTACTCTCTGACCAGTTCGAAGCCTGCATCTCGAACATAGCTCTCAATCGCATATCCGATGTCCCCGACGCGGTTACCCGCAACCGATGCGGCAATCCCTTTCGCCAACGCTTCTCGGCAAACGTCCAGTAATCGCTGGTCGTCATCCGACCCGTTACCTGCAATCGAGGTGCGAGCATGGTCGCTGTACATGCCGTCGACGATCGCGCCGCAATCGACGGAAACCAAGTCGCCTTCCTTTATCACCCGATCGCCTGGTATGCCATGCACAATCTCCGAGTTAATCGAGATACAGGCCGTCGCAGGAAATCCATACAGCCCGAGGAATGCCGGGATGGCGTCTTGATCGACGATATAGGAGCGCGCGATGTCGTCGAGCTCTCGGGTAGTAACCCCGGGTTCTAGTGCATCAAAGACGGCGTCAAGCGCAGTCGCTACAATCCGCCCAGCTTCTCGCATCGAATCGAGTTCGCGTTGGCTTTTGAGCGTTATGCGCCGCGTCGCGTCTCCGGTTTTCACCTCAGAATCGTTCAAATCACCACATCAATCGCAATTATATCCGGGATTCGATGCTGTCTGATTTCGGATGACCGTATTCCGCATTCACTAGTCGCTCAACGCTTGCAAAAGTCGATCGAATACTTGATCCACCGTGCCTAGTGCATCGACTTCGACCAACCTACCGTCGTCGCGGTAGTAATCCGCAACCGGTGCTGTCTGCCGTTCGTAAACCTCCATGCGATTGCGCATCGCATCCGGTGTGTCGTCGATCCGACCTTCAATATCGCGTCGTTTCTCGAGACGCCCCACCAACACGTCAACATCAACGCCAAAGAAGACAACACGGTCGAGGGGTACACCCAATTGCGACAACTGGTCATCCAATGCTGCCGCTTGGGCAATAGTTCTCGGGAAACCGTCCAACACGACGTCTGATAACTCGGCGGCGCGTCCCTTGATCATGTCGATGATCACCTCGTCAGGGACGAGGTCGCCGCGGTCGTAGAACGTCTTGGCGAACTTCCCAAGTTGGGTCTCACGACTCATCTCGTCTCGAATCATGTCGCCCGTCGAAAGATGTGCGTAACCGCGATCACGCGATAGTCGCGCTGCTTGAGTGCCCTTACCAGCACCGGGCGGTCCTAGGAATACGATCCGCATAACTGCTCACACTAACCCGACCTCAGGGTTGTTGACCCGGAGAGGTTGCGGGGTTACTACGACCTCACGAACCCTTCGTAATTGCGCATCATCAGTTGCGCTTCGAGCTGGCGCATGGTGTCCAAGGCAACGCCGACCATGATGATCATGCTGGTGCTTTGGATAAGCGTGAGGGATGCCTCGAGATTTGTGATGAGATTGGCGATCCAAGGAGTAACGGCGATGACACCCAAGAAAATCGCCCCGCCCCAAGTGATGCGCAACACAATTCGCATCAGATAGTCACGTGTCGGTTGTCCCGGACGAATTCCGGGAACGAAGCCGCCATTTCGCTGGAGGTTCTCCGCCAAGTTTTGTTGGTTGTGCACCACCAAAGCGTAGAAGAATGTGAATCCGACGGTCAGGATAAATATGAACAACCAGTAGGGGTCACTGGTGAAAGTTAGAGTGCGCGTAACCCAACTCGCCGCCTGTGCCGTGAAACCGCTGCTGGTCGGGTCGTCAAGATAAGTCGCGATAGTTGCTGGCAGCGTGACGATTGAGAATGCGAAGATGAGCGGAATCATGCCTGCGGCATTGACACGCAATGGAATGAACGATGCACCGGTCTGTCGGTACATCTGACCACCGCGGAACACACTGCGTCCGTACTGAACCGGGACTCGACGTTGGGCTTCGTTGAAGATAACCACGATGAAGATGATGATGATCATCATTGCAATCAGCATGAAGACTTGGAAGGATTGATCTCGCAAGGCCCACAACTGTCCTGCCGTTTGTGGCAACGAAGCAACGATACCGGCGAAGATAATCAACGAAATGCCGTTGCCGATACCTTTCTCCGTGACGATCTCGCCCATCCACACCAACAGCATTGTCGTCGCCGTCATGCACATGATGATCGTTACGGTGTTCATCAGTTCGCCGCCACCGAGACCAATCCCGGTGATCGCTCCCTGTAGCTCGAGCGTGTTCAACAACGCCCAACCTTGCAGAATGGCAAGCGGCACCGTCAGATAGTGGGTGTAGCGATTGAGCGTGCGACGACCGGCTTCGCCACCTTCACGCGACAGTTCGCGGAGTTGCGGGATTACCGGGGTCAACACCTGCAAAATGATCGATGCCGTGATGTAGGGATATACCCCCATCGCCGCGATGCTGAGCTGGCTCAGAGCACCTCCGCTGAAGAGGTCGAGAACGCCAAATACCGGATTCGCCTCGAATGCTCGGGCGAGGAGATCTTGGTCAACACCTGGGTTCGGTACGTGGGCCAAGAAGCGGAATGCGATCAGGATCCCGAGTGTAAACAGGATGCGGAATCGTAGATCCGGAACTCGCCAAGAATCGATGACTGCGCGGAACAGCGCAGGCAACGCCGACTGACGTCCGGTCTGTGCTCCAGTAGTTTGCATCGACTCTAGGTTGCTTCAGTTACTCGGATCCCGAGTCCGCTTCATCGACGTCAACAGGCGAAGTCGGAGACTCCCCCAATATCTTTACGCTGCCGCCGGCACCTTCAATCTTGGCCCGAGCACTTTTGGAGCAAGCGTGGACGCTCACATTGAGCCGCTTCTCAATCTCGCCTTCTCCGAGCAACTTAATCGCAGATCCCGAACGTCGCACCAGTCGACTGGCTACCAACTCTTCCGGACCAACGTCATCGCCGTCTTCGAATGAATTGAGGCTGGCGACGTTCACCGGTGTGTATTCCACCCGGAAGTTGTTGGTGAAGCCGCGCATGAACGGCAGGCGTTTCACCAAACGCAGCTGTCCACCTTCGAAGAGGAATGGGACTTTTCCGTGCTGCTTCTGGCCCTTGTTGCCTCGACCAGAGTACGAACCTCGGTTACTGCCGTCGCCGCGGCCGACGCGTTTCGGACGACGCCGAGAACCGGGGGCAGGTTTCAACTCATGTAATCCTGGCATGTTTCGAACTCTCTCCTAGGAGACGACCTCAACTAGGTGTGAGACCTTCTTGACCATCCCTCGGATCTGTGCGGTGTCACGCTGAACCACGACATGGTTAATCCGTTTCAACCCTAGAGCTTTGAGCGTCGCTCTGTGCCTAGGAATAGTTCCGATTGCGCTCCGAACCTGTTTGATGCGTATCTCGCTCATTCTTCTGAACTCTCGACAGGTTCATCCGTCTCGGATTCTTCGGACGCTTCAACCACCTCAGGCGTGTCTGATGGTGCCTCGTCACTCTCCTCAACGACATCCGTAATCGCCGCATCCACCGCGCTGACATCGACGTCGTCAACGCGTTCGGGTGCTCCATTCTGCATGGTGCCGCGTCGGCGGGCAATCTCGACTTCGGGGTCTCGCAGGCTTGAGAGTGCTTTGATAGTGGCGCGCACTGTGTTCACCGCGTTGTTGCCGCCGTACGTCTTCGAAAGAACATCCTGAATCCCCGCAGCTTCGATGACGGCACGGACACCTCCGCCGGCGATGACGCCAGTTCCCGGTGCTGCTGGCAACAAGAGGACCTTCGCACTGCCGTATTTCGCAAATGCTTCGTGCGGAATCGTGCCTTCCTTCAAAACCATCTGTTTCATCGACCGCTCAGCACTCTGACGTCCCTTACGAATTGCGTCCGGCACACCGGCAGCTTTGCCTATTGCGGCACCTACCTTGCCGTTGTAGTCGCCCACGACGACCATGGCACTGAAAGAGACGTTTCGACCACCTTTAACCACTTTCGAGACGCGACGTATCTTCACGGCTCGATCGAAGAGTTCCGGACCCTCCGAAACCTCATCTCGTCGTGGTCGTCGCGGCCGGCCGCCTCGGCGTTGTCCGCCGGTTCGGTCATCGCGGCTTCTTGTTTGCTGCGTCACCATCAAAAATCGAGCCCTTCCGCACGTGCGGCTTCTGCCAGTGCTTTGACACGTCCGTGATATCGATATCCCCCGCGATCGAAGACCACGCTTTTCAATCCGCGTCCTAAAGCGCGTTGCGCCACCATCGTGCCAACGGACTTCGCCACGTCAGTCTTGTTTCCAGCAACCTCGGCAGCCTCCGTCGACGCGGCACTCACGAGAGTATGGCCGGAGCCATCGTCGATAATCTGCGCGTAGATCTGTTTGTTGCTGCGGAAAACAGACAGTCGCGGGCGAACGTCGGTACCGGCGACCCGGCGACGGACGCGTCGATGGCGTATCCAGCGAGGTCGCGAATCGAACTTGTTGGCCATTGCGATTAGGCTCCCACACCGGCAACTGTCTTACCAACGCGCAGTCGAAGACGTTCGCCCTCGTACGCGATGCCGAACTGCGGCACACGTCCGGCTTTGCTTTGGAATCGACTCGGCTTGCGCACCTTGCGGATATCGGCTGCCTGTTGGCCTACCTGTTGTTTATCGATGCCAGAGACAATGATCGTGGTGTTGCCTTCAACTGCGAGCGTGTTTCCTCCCGCAGGTTCGATCGACACCGGATGCGAATAGCCAGTCAAGAGCTCAATGCCTTTGCCCTGTTGCGTCGCCCGATATCCGGTGCCGTACATGATCAAGCGTTTCGTATAGCCTTCGCTAACGCCGATGACCATATTGTTGATGAGGCTTCTCACGAGACCGTGCAACGCCTTCTGTGTTCCGGACTCGTCTCGGCGTTGGACCAACACCTGCGAATCCTCGACTGTAACGGTAATGCCGTCCTTCAGTTTTTCGCTAAGCTCGCCAAGCCTACCTTTTACGTTTACACTGTCGCCGTCGACTTCGATTTCGACGCCGGCGGGCAATGCAATTGGGCTACGTCCTACTCTAGACACAGTGATACTTCCCGTAAATCAGATGAAATCGATGCGATTACCAAACGTAGAACAGCAACTCTCCGCCAACGCCGGATCGGCGCGCTTGGCTAGAGGTCATAATGCCTTTCGAGGTCGACAGGAAGGCTACTCCGCGACCGCCAAAGTA
The DNA here is from genome assembly GCA_965221625.1 of Dehalococcoidia bacterium. GTDB lineage: Bacteria > Chloroflexota > Dehalococcoidia > Lucifugimonadales > Lucifugimonadaceae > Bin127. Next base: position 867,676 of record OZ244903.1, on the reverse strand, counting down.
ACGCGGGATCTCGTTTTTGCCGACGTAGATGCGTCGTCCCGGTTTGCTCACGCGCTTCAACCCGGTAATCACCGATTCCTCGGTGTCATCGTAGTAGCGCAGAGTAACACGGCAGTCCGCTTTGACGCCATCGCGCAAGGTTTCGACCTGCGAGATGAAGCCCTCGTCTCGCATCAAACGAAGGAGAGCCCGTTTCATTTTCGAGTGCGGGATCATCACTGATGCGTGATGCGACATCACGGCGTTTCGGATCCGCGTCAACATGTCGGATATTGGGTCAGTTACTGGCATCTTTCAAATCTGAATTGCTATTAGTGCTTTGATTGGTGCTGCTAGAGGCTCGCTTTTCGAATGCCGGGTAAATTGCCCAGTAGTGCCTGTTCGCGGAACACAATGCGGCACATACCGAAAAATCGGATGTAGCCACGCGGGCGTCCTGTGGCGAAACAACGGTTGCGTTGTCGCACCTTGCTCGAGTTCTTGGGCAATAGGTGCAACTGCTGACGCGCTTGCATCTGACGCTCGAACGAGTTCTCAGGATCGTTTGCAATCCCCTTCAACTCCGCGCGTTTCGACGCATACTTCTCAACGAGGAGTGCTCGCTTCTTTTCTCGCTCGATGATCGCCTTTCGTGCCATGTCAGTCTCGAATCGCCTTATCTTCCATTGGTCAATAAATGTCGACGGTCACTCGACCCTTCAGCGTCCCGTCGCAAAAGGCATGCCCAACAACTCGAGCAACCTGCGACCCTCCACATCAGTGCGCGCAGTGGTCACGATCGCCACTTGAAATCCACGCAATCGGTCTATCTGATTGTAGTCAATCTCTGGAAACACAACCTGCTCGGACAACCCCAAGCTGTAGTTGCCGTTACCGTCGAAGGAGTTCCGACTGGTGCCCCGGAAGTCCCGAACACGTGGCAAGGCAACGTTAACCAATCGGTCGTAAAACTGCCACATTCGATTGGAGCGCAGCGTTACTGACGCGCCGATCGGCATACCTTCACGTAGTTTGAAGTTTGCAATCGACTTCCGCGCTCGGTTGACTATCGGTTTCTGACCGGTAATCGTGGCGAGATCTCCGACCGCGGCGTCCAATGCGTTGGAATTGTCAATCGTTTCACCCAGGCCGATATTGACAACAATCTTGTCGAGGCGCGGCAACTGGAGCGGATTTGTGTACCCGAACTCGCTCGTAAGCACCGGTACGATCTCATCCACGTATCGTCGCAACAGGCGCGGTGCGATTGCCGCACTAGATCCGTTTGAGTTAGCCATTGCGAGATCCCTTCACAGTCCGAACTCGCGTCCCGTCCTCCAACTCACGCCATCGGACACGTCCGACGGCACCGGTGTCAGGGTCGACTAGAACGACGTTCGAGACGTCGATCGGTGCCTCGCCTTCGATGATGCCCGATTGCATCACTCCGCGCCGCGGCCCCATGTGGCGTTTCACCACGTTTACACCTTCGACCAAGACGCGTCCCTTTTTGAGGTTCACGCTGATGACCTCGCCGCGACTGCCGCTGTCTTTTCCTGACACCACCAGAACGGTGTCGCCTCGTCTAATCTTGTTCGACATTTTCCTTCGTCTAGAGAACTTCAGGTGCGAGAGAGACGATGCGATTGAACTCACGTTCACGCAACTCTCGCGCAACCGGACCGAAAATACGTGTCCCGCGGGGGTTGCCGTCTGGTGCTACGACGACGCAGGCGTTGTCATCGAACTTGATGTACGAACCGTCTGGGCGACGATGCTCCTTCGACGTCCTAACTATCACCGCTTTGACGACCTCGTGCATGCTCACGGTACCGCCAGGTTGGGCATCTTTGACTGCGCAGGTGATGACGTCACCTAAGCCGGCGTAGCGACGGTTACCGGAGCCGGTCGTATTGATGCACAATACCTCCCGAGCACCTGAGTTGTCTGCAACTCGCAGTCGCGACTCTCGTTGAATCAATTGTCGTCTCCCGTCAAGACGTCCTGTTCGCCGATTTCTTCAGGCGCGTCATCCGGCGCAACGACATCAACCTTTTCGATGATCTCGCGCAATCGCCATCGCTTCGTCTTCGAAAGCGGTCGGTGTTCTTCAATGATCACGCGATCGCCGATTGATGCCTCGTTGCGTTCATCGTGCGCAACAAACTTCGAGATTCGGCGACGGCTCCGTTTATATACACGGTGCATCTGGGACCACGAATACGCAACGACAATCGTCTTGTCGTTCTTGTCGCGTATCACCGTCCCGGTGCGCGTCTTTGGTCGACCTGCCATCTTCTCAAATTCTCCTGAAACCTGTATTTCGCAGCGCGGCGTACAATCACTCGTCGGAATCGCGTAATCCGAGTGCTTCGACAATCTGGCGTTCTCGGAATACGGTGTGGATTCGTGCGATTGTCCGGCGAGTATCCCGCAATGCGTTTGTATTGGTGAGTTGTCGAGTTTCCTTTTGGAACCGCAGGTTCATCAGCGCACGCTCCTGGTTCTGTAACTCTCGCCACAGCTCCTCGGTATCCAACTCTCTTACTTCTGAGATTCGCAACTGAATCTGTCCTTACCACGTCGACCGGATTACGTCGTCTAGAGCTCGTCCGTTCGTGAAACTATCTTGACTGGAACCGGTAATTTCGCACCGGCGCGGCGCAATGCCTCGCGAGCGTCCGCTTCAGGAACGTCTGCTATCTCATACAAGATCCGCCCTCGACGAACTGGTGCTACCCAGTGATCGATGGCACCTTTGCCTCCGCCCATTCGGGTTTCCGCTGGCCGGGAAGATACCGGTTTGTCAGGGAAGATGCGAATCCACACTTGTCCGCCGCGTTGCACATATCCCGTAATCGCGCGGCGACCAGACTCGATTTGGCGCGAAGAGATCCAACTCGCCTCCAGAGCCTTCAACCCGAAATCACCGAATGCGAGCTTGCTGCCTCGATTCGCAACTCCACGCATCTTGCCGCGCTGTTGCTTCCTGAATTTAGTTCTTGAAGGCTGGAGCATCTGTTTGGTCCCTTACTCGATTGCAACATTCGGCGCGCTGTATTAACTGCGATGCCTTTGTGCCCGGCCTAAGCCAATCGGCGCAACCCGCGAATTGTCAACTACCGATTGCCGTCGACCCCCAGTCGGCATGTCGCCGGTGAAGATCCAAACCTTGATTCCGATAACGCCGAACGTCGTGTGCGCCTCTGATATCGCGAAGTCGATCGTCGCCCGCAGTGTGTGGAGTGGCACTCGACCTTCCATCTGCTTCTCGGTGCGCGCAATCTCATTCCCGTTGAGGCGACCAGCCACGACGATCTTGATACCTTCAGCTCCCGAGTCCATCGTCCGTTGCATCGCCATCCGAACCGCGCGTCGATATGGGATCCGTCTTTCGAATTGCTCGGCGAGACTCTGTCCAACGAGTTTCGCATCGAGCTCTGGAACTTTAATCTCGTTCGCCGAAATACGGACTTGTCGACCTGTCTCGCGTTCAATCAAGTTCCGCAAACGATCAATGCGTTGACCGTTCCTTCCGATGATGATTCCGGGGCGGCTGGTGAACACGTTAATGCTCATCTCGCTCGAGCCGCGATCGATGTCGACACGAGAAATCGCACCATCGCCCTCGTATTCGTCTCGCACAATGCCGCGGATGCGATAATCTTCCTTGACCATCGCACGGTATCCCTCAGGCTTGGCGGCAAACCAGTTGGAACGCCACTCTTGTGAAATGCCCAAACGGAACCCTATCGGATGTATTTTTTGTCCCATAGTTCCTAGAATCGATCCTCCGTCAGTAGACGTTCGCCAACTTAGGTTAGAGCCTCGTCTACCTCGACCGTGATGTGCGCCGTTGGTCGGAAAAACCGACCGCTTCGTCCGCGAGCCCGTGCGCGAAAACGCCGAATCTGTGGTGCTTGATCGGCAACAATGTTTGTAATCACGAGCGCGTCGCGATCTTGCAAGTCGTTGTTCTCCGCATTCGCTGCGGCGGAATGCACCACCTTGTATATCTGTTTTGCACTGGGCGTGGTCATGTAACGCAGGTAAGCCAACGCGTCTTCCACACGTTTGCCGCGGATTTCATCCATTACCAACCGCAACTTCTGCGCCGAAATCCCGATCATTTTGGCCCTTGCCTTCGCCATTACGCTGAAATCCTCAATCGTCTCTAGCGGTTGCCCGAGTGTGCTCTGAAGACGCGAGTGGCGGCGAACTCGCCAAGACGATGGCCAACCATGTTCTCAGTCACCAATACCGGGATAAACGTCCGACCGTTGTGCACGGCAAAGGTCAATCCAACCATATCCGGCATGATCATCGACGAGCGTGCCCATGTGCGAATTGGCGTGCGCGAACGCTCCGCGCGTGCGCGTGCGACCTTCTTCATCAACTTGGGGTCCACGAAAGGACCCTTCTTAACCGAACGGCTCATCGATTCCTAACCTGAGTTCCTCGTGATCGAAAACCAATCATCAACGCTCGTAGCGGCGTCTGCGGATGAATTTGTCGGTGCGCTTGTTGCGCCGCGTCTTATATCCAAGCGTCGGTTTGCCCCACGGAGTTTTGGGTTTGGGGAAGCCAATACCGGCTTTACCTTCGCCTCCGCCGTGCGGGTGCGCGTCGGGTGCCATCGCAACGCCACGAACGCTCGGACGCTTGCCACGATGCCGCGAGCGACCGGCCTTGCCCAGTTTGATGTTCTTGTGATCCGGGTTTGAGACAACTCCGATGGTCGCCTTGCATTCCTGACGTACCTCCCGCATCTCGCCCGATGGCAAGCGCAATAACGTGAACTTGCCTTCGTGAGCCATCACTTGGGCACCAGTACCGGCTCCCTTCGCCAGTTGACCCCCGCTTCCCGGCGTCATCTCGACGTTGTGCACCATAGTTCCCTGAGGAATGTTTACTAATGGTTTCGTGTTGCCCGGCAGGTCCGGTGCTTGCGATCCCGACTCCACCTTGCGACCAATCGTCAAACCTTGCGGTGCAACGATGTACGCTTTCTCACCGTCTTCATATCGAATTAACGCAATCCGTGCGCTGCGGTTCGGGTCGTACTCGATGGCAAGCACTTCCGCTTGCCCGCCGCGTTCACGCTTAAAGTCGACCATCCGATATCGACGTTTGTGGCCGCCGCCGCGGCGTCTCACTGTGATGCGACCTTTGTTGTTGCGGCCACCCTTCTTGACCATCGGCGACAGCAACGACTTCTCCGGTCGTTTCTTCGTGATATCCGAAAAGTCGTCGACTACGTTGTTACGACGACCAGGAGATGTTGGTTTATGTTCTTTCAACGGCATTTTGCGAAACTCGTAGTCTATGCGCCCTCAAACAGTACAATGCTGTCGCCCGGCGCTAGGGTAACGATCGCTCTTTTGAAATCCGGCATCTTCTTGCCGCGCGATCCCATCTGCCGTCGCCCGAACGACTTCACCTTCCCTTTACGCCGATAGGTATTCACCGATACCACGTTGACATCGAATGCCCATTCCACGGCGCGCGCAATATCGTATTTCGTGGCGTTCATGTCGACCTCAAAGACGTAACGGTTCTGCTCATTCAGCAGAGTCGACTTCTCGGTTATCACCGGACGCTTCAGGATTCTCGCAATATTCACGCAACCGTCTCCGCAGTCTTTGCAACGTCGCCCCACAACTCCTCAATCCTCACCAACGCATCTCGGGTGACGACGAGGTTTGATGACGATGCAACCAAGGTCGCGTTCAAACCGTCAGCAAATATAACGTTGGTCCGAGAGGCTCCGCGCACTGATAACACAATATCGCGGTCGTGCGATGCGACCACCAACAAAGTACGTCCGTTCAATCCCAGCGCATCAATTAGATTGACAACGTCTTTGGTTCGAGGTGCGTCGACACTGAACTCATCGATAACGGTCAACTTACTCTCTCGCTGCTTGTCGCTGAGAGCAACTCGCAACGCCTGACGACGCATTTTTTTCGGCGTTCGCTGTCTATAACTCCGCGCATGCGGTCCGAACGCAACGCCGCCACCAACCAGCACCGGCGACTTCAAACTGCCGATGCGAGATCGGCCGCTGTGTTTCTGACCTCGCAGCTTGCGAGTCGAATAGGCAACCTGTGCACGCGTCTTGGTCTCATGCGTGCCCTGACGACGATTGGCGAGTTGTGCCACGACGACCTGCTGCAATAGACCGTCATTTTGTGCCGCGCCCCAAACACGGTCGTCAAGTTCAACACTGCCAGCAGGTTGGCCAGAACGATCTTTGACTTCGTGCTCCATCAGTGCTGTAGCCTCAGTCCTGTTTCTCAATCCGCACGATGCTGTTCCGCGCCCCGGGCACGCTGCCCGTGACAAAAACCGCATTCTGTGCCGCATCGACGCTGAATATTGACATGCCACGCGTCGTCACCTTGCGAGCTCCCATGTGTCCCGCCATTTTGGTGCCTGGCCAGACCCGGCCAGGATACGTGCCCGCACCCACCGAACCTGGTGCACGATGTCGGTCCGACTGTCCGTGGGTTTTTGGCCCGCCGGCGAACCCGTGACGCTTGACACCGCCTTGAAATCCCTTGCCTTTTGAGACGCCCGTAACCTTGATTGAATCGCCCGGTTCGAACACATTGGCGTGAATGTGCTGACCAACCTCGAATTCGCCCAGGTCATCCACCTTGAATTCCTGTACGTGTCGGTAACTCGCATCGGCGCGCTCGAAGTGTCCTCGGAGCGGTTGGTTCACCTTACTCGCTCTTTGGAAGCCTATTTGAACCGCTCGGTAGCCATCACGCTGATCTGTCTTGACCTGCGTAACGACGCACGGACCAACTTCAATCAACGTAACCGCAACCGCGCGACCCGACGAGTCGTACGCTGTCGTCATTCCGACCTTGCGACCCAACAGACCACGCATTGATTCGGGAGCATCCGGCAAGACAATGTCTTCGTTGATTTCGACGGCATCCTCGGTAGCCTCTACAACTACGGTGTCTTGTGTTTCAGTTGTCATCGTCAACTTTGATATTCAGCGCACGCTTGATGTCGACCTATGAGATCGCTCACTGCAGGACTTTTACGCTCACCTCAACGCCGGTCGGCACCTGCAAGCGTTGCAACACATCCATTGTCTTGGAAGTCGGTTCGACAACCTCAATAAGTCGCTTGTGCAACCACAGCTCGAAATGTTCCTGTGAGTCCTTCGTGATGTGCGGCGAACGGATAACGGTGAACCTTCTCTGACGCGTCGGCATCGGAACCGGGCCCGAAATCTGTGCACCGGTGCGTGTAGCGGCGTCGAGAATCAACTGCGTGGCGTGTTCTAGCAGCGGAGCATCATAGCTCCGGAGCAATAGACGCATCTTGCCCGTCGCCATCTAGATTCTCCCGTTCTTCTTCAGATCTTCCAACACCCCAGTCGGCACCGGATCGTAATGGTCGGGTTCGGGAACGAAGTTACCCATACCCGACGTCAAGGTTCTAAGATCCGACGCATAGCCGAATATTTCAGAAAGTGGAACCAACGCGGTGATGCTGCCGGTGCTCCCCGACGCTTCCATTGAACTTATTCGACCGCGCCGCGAACTCAAATCTCCCATCACGGCTCCCACCATATCCGGAGGAGTCACGACCTCCATGCGCATGATCGGCTCAAGCAACATTGGATGCGACTTCCGCATCGCCGCTTGAAACGCCATCGACCCTGCAACCTTGAAAGCAATCTCCGACGAATCGGTGTCGTGCTCCTGACCATCCACTAGGACGGCTTTGACATCAACCACCGGATATCCAAGTATGACGCCTGATCGCGCCGCTTCTCGGAAACCTTGTTCAATCGCCGAAAACCACTCGGTGCTCAATGTCGCACCGGTAATTTCACTCTCGAACTGCAGACCGGAACCGCGCTCAAGCGGTTCAAGCCTCAGCGTGCACACGCCGTATTGCCCGCGCCCACCTGTCTGTCGCACGAACCTGCCCTCGGCCTCCGAAATCTCCGAAATCGACTCTCGATAGGCGACGCGCGGTCGACCTTTGACACAGGAGACTCCGAACTCTCGCTGCATCCGATCGAAGATGATGTCGAGATGCAACTCACCCATGCCCGAAAGCAATACCTGTCCGCTCTCTTCGTCATTCGAGAGCGTTAGCGTGGGATCCTCATCAACAAGCTTGAGCAACACCGTCGACAGCTTGTCCTTATCAGCCCGGCTCGCCGGTTCGATCGACAACGAAAGCACGGGGTCCGGAAACTCGATCTGCGCCATTGCCACCGGAGCATTAATCGCCGACAGTGTGTGCCCGGTCTTGGTAGATTTCAAGCCGATCGCGGCGACAATCTCGCCCGCGCCGGCTTCGTCAACCGGCTCCCTGGCGTCGGCTCGCATACGCAGCAACCGACCAATCCGCTCGCGACTGCGTGTCGACGGATTCCACACCTGAGTGCCGCGTTTCAGAACGCCCGAATACACCCGCAAAAACACCAATCGCCCGGAATGTTCATCCGTCAACACCTTGAAGGCAAGGGCACTCAACGGTTCATTGTTGCGCGGGAATCTTTCAACTTCAACATCGGGTTTCGATGGGTCAAAACCAATCGCTGGCGGCAGATCCAACGGCGAAGGGAGGTAATTGAGCATCGCATCCAGCAACTGGTGAGTGCCCCGGTGCTTCAACGCTGCACCGCATAACACCGGGAAGATCTTCATCTCGATGGTGGCTCGACGAATCGCCGCCATCAACTTTTCCTCCGACACCTCTTCACCTAGGTAGTAGAGCTCCTCCAACTCTGCATCGAACTCGCCGACCTTGGCTACCAACTCGTCCCGAGCCGCGCTCGCGCGCTCTATCAGATGATCCGGCACATCGGTTATTCTGGGTTCCAAGCGAACATCACGTGAGTCGCCTTGCGTCGGATCGCCCCAATCGTAGTAGTAGGCACGCATCGACACCAGATCGATCACGCCTTCATAATCAGCTTCTTGGCCGATCGGCAATTGGATCGGAACCGCGTTCGCCATCAATCGTGTCGTCAACGTTGAGACCGCGTGTTCGAAATCCGCTCCGATGCGGTCCATCTTGTTGACGAAGACGATTCTGGGCACGCCATGCTTGTCCGCTTGTCGCCAAACCGTCAGAGATTGCGCTTGCACGCCAGCCACTGAATCCAGAACCACGACCACGCCGTCCAAGACCCGGAGACTGCGCTCTACCTCTGCGGTGAAGTCCACGTGTCCCGGCGTGTCGATGATGTTGATCTGATGGTCGCGCCATGACACGTTTTGGGAAGCCGCTGTGATCGTGATGCCGCGCTCGCGTTCCTGGACCATGTAGTCCAGCAAAGCGGTGCCTTCGTCCACGCGACCAATCTTGTAGGTCTCGCCCGTGAAGAAAAGCACACTCTCGCTGACGGTAGTTTTACCTGCGTCAACGTGCGCGATAAAACCAGCGTTCCGCAAATTGCGGAGGTCGCCGCCGACTTCCGTCTGTGCCGTTGCCTTTGACATCCTTGTCTTCGTTGGTTTAGTAGTCGTCATATACGTCAGATTTCGTAGTCAAAATGGAGTGGTGTAGTTTTCACATCCGCCACGACCCACCTGCAGGTGCTCGCTAACTTCGCTTACCACCTGAAATGAGCATAGGCTCGGTTTGCCTCCGCCATGCGCTGCAACTCTTGCTTCCGTCCGACAGCCGCGCCGGTGTTGTTTGCCGCGTCAACCAACTCCGTGAACAGCTTGCGCGCGATCGGTTGACCTTGACGGGAACGGGCGGCATTCACCACCCAACGCTGCGCCAACGCCTCACGACGCTCCGGCCGAACTTCAATCGGAACTTGGTACGTGGCACCACCAATCCGGCGCGGACGCACTTCAAGCAGCGGCGTCGCATTAGACATCGCTTGCTGGAATGCCTCCAACGGATCCATGTTCAATCGCCGCCCAAGCATCTCGAGTGCTTCGTAAACGGCACGCCGAGCAATGCTCTTCTTACCGCCGATCATCACGCGATTGATGAAACGCGACAGTTCCTCGTTGCCGTAACGGGGATCAGGTTGCGTGTTCCGCCGTACTGCTCTGTGTCTTCTACTCAATGGCTGATCCACCCGACCGCTTGATTGGTCGGTTTATCTTCGTTATTCGTAATGATTCAGATTACATTCGCACGTCGACAGCGCGTGTTCGTTCAAAGATGAACTTCCGTGCTCCGTCGGACTGCAACCCGTTACGCAATTCGACGGTGAAACGCGTTTTTGCCGGTCAGGGTCGTTCTCAAGGTTACGAAATCTGCAACAAGTATAAATTTGGGACCTTCTCTAAGCACCTCTCGGAGCACCGTATTTGCTCCTGCCTCGTCGCCGTCCTTCCACGCCTTCCGTGTCTTTAGTGCCTCGGATGACGTGATATCGGACACCCGGCAAGTCTCGAACTCTGCCCCCGCGAATCAGCACTACGGAGTGCTCTTGCAGGTTGTGCCCCTCGCCGGGAATGTATGCCGTAACCTCTTCGTTGTTCGACAGGCGTACCCGTGCGACCTTGCGAAGTGCCGAGTTAGGTTTCTTCGGTGGGATCGTTCGCACCTGAAGGCACACGCCAGCCTTTTGCGGTGAACCTTTGCGCAGCTGCCGTGTTCGTCCAGTGAACGAGTTTCGAACGGCTCGCAACGCCGGCGTCTTCGGCTTCTTGCGAGTTCGCTTGCGCGGTTTTCTGAGTAGCTGGTTCAGCGTCGGCAATACATATCTCCATCGCGCGGCTGACACATCACGCTGCCGATACCTTCGCCAACCATTCTCACGCATTGGGTAACGTGTCGAATCGGACGCGGTCACGCCGCAACTGCTAAACCGTCAATCATACAACGCACGAACCTGCCTCGCAACAGCAATGCAACGCGAATGCACCCGCCTGTCTCACCAACCGATCTTCTAATGTTTCCGAGCAGAACGTCGCTGAGACGTGATACGCCACTGTAATATCCTTGCGACATCGCCCCGCAATCCCTAAGTTGAACTCAAAACCAAGAGCGAGCAACGGATAGCCTGCCCAAACTGCGAACCGTCACGATCTCGCTAGCCAGCCCCTACATGACCGTCCTACTCCTATACGGATTCGACGATTCAAGAGCGAACGCGCTCATCAATGACCTGCGTTATCAACCGCTGAACGCCGAACTACTACGGGCCGAGGTTGACTTCATTGATGGCAACCATTCCGTACCACACGACGCCATCGCGTTGGTTTGGGGATACGGACGGTCTGTTACGCAACCTGGGAGTGTCAGTAGCCGGATCGCAGCCAATGGCGTGCCTGTCGTCGCAATCACAGACGAATCGTCCATCGGCGGTTTCGACTTTAGCTCGGGCTATATCGAAGTCTGCTTCGGATACCAATCCGCAGCTGAGCTCGAAGCTCGGATCAAAACCGTTAAGGCACGAGCAACGGTTAAGGAAGCTCCGACGATCGTGCACGGCGAATTGACCATCGACGTTGAGCGATTCGCAGTCTCACTCAATGGCCGGAACATCGAATTGACTTACAAAGAGTACGAGTTGCTCAAGCTCTTCGCATCCAATCCCGGACGCGTATTCCGTCGCGAAGACATCCTTAACCGCATTTGGGGCGACGACTATTTCGGCGGCACTCGAACTGTCGACGTGCACGTCCGCAGACTGCGCAGCAAACTCGATCACGTTAGCCACCCGCTTATCGAAACTATGTGGCGGGTCGGGTACCGATTTACACCCGCAGATTCCCCGTCCAAACGCAGCCCTGAAGCGGCTTCCAGTCACGCAGTCAGCAACTAGCGGTTTGATAAAATCTCCGTTTTGCGGAATTCGTGGATCTCGCTTGCTGTCGCGTTCCGCAACATCACCCGAAAATCAGTGCTAAACGCGGTTGTAAAACCCTAACAATCCCGCCGGATAGTTTCGACCAAGATGCAGTCGAACGAACAAACACCGCCAACCACAAGTGCTCGATCCTCTGAACAAGAGGCGAAGGAGTTCGTTCTCCAAACCGCCAATCAACAGGACGTTAGATTCGTCCGACTCTGGTTTACTGACATCCTGGGCACTCTCAAAGGGTTTGCGATCACCATTGACGAACTCGAACACGTCCTCGACTCGGGTTCTAGCTTTGACGGCTCGGTGATTGACGCGTTGGCTCGTAGCGACGAGTCTGACGCCGTGGCCATCCCTGACCCCACCACTTGGCAGATCTTGCCATGGCGACCTAGCCAAAACGCAGTCGCCAGTATGTTCTGCGATCTGGTAACGCCGGACAATCAACCGCTCCGAACCGACGGTCGCAATATCCTTCGCAACGTGATGCGACGCGCCCGGAGGATGGGTTTCAACTTCTACGTCTCACCCGAGCTCGAGTTCTACTACGCGGACAACATCAGAGAGTTCCGCCGCAACCAACAACGTTCGCACTCCGCGTTGGATGAAATTTCGGGACCGTTCGACGAACCGCCGCCACATGCACGCGTGAGCAGATACTTCGACCAGACCTCGCCGGAGGTTGGTGGTGCCCAACTGCGTCGCGAGACAATCATTGCCCTCGAAAATATGGGCATCCCGGTCAAACACTCGCACCACGAAGTAGGGCACGGACAGCACGAAATCGATCTGAGACACACCAACGGATTGACCATGGCGGATTCGGTGATCTCTTACCGCGTCGCCGTCAAGGAACTTGCCGCGCAAAGTGGCGGGCACGCCACTTTCATGCCTCAACCATTCACAAATCGACCGGGCTCGGGCATGCACACGCACATGTCGCTCTTCAGCGGAGACGAAAATTCGTTCTTTTCCGACGAGGAAGACCTCCACCTTTCCGGGGTCGGCCGTCGATTCATAGCTGGTCTCGTTGCCCACGCACCGGAGATAACCGCCATCACCAACCAATGGGTGAATAGCTACAAGCGACTAGTACCCGGTTCTGAAGCCCCGATTTTCGCCTCCTGGACAGCAGGAAACATGAACGACCTGATTCGTGTTCCGACTTACCGTCCGGGACTCGAGTCGAGTATGCGGGTCGAATACCGAGCACCCGATGCAGCATGCAATCCATATCTCGCATTCGCCGCAATGCTTGCCGCCGGGTTAAAAGGGATTGAGGAACAGTACCCAATTCCGCACCCGATCGCCAAGTCGTCCAACAACGGACCGGGCGAGTTGCCGAGATTGCCGACTTCGCTCCATGAAGCTGTAGCAATCGCTGAGAATAGCGACCTGCTCCGAGAATACCTCGACGAGCGCGCAATCGACAGCTTTTGCACGAACAAACGCATCGAACTCGAGGAGTTCAATCGCACCGTCACCGATTTCGAGACTAGACGTTACCTCGACATCGTGTGAACCATAGAGCAGGCTTATCCGAAATCGCGCGAACCATCTTGCGCAAGCGCAGCATATTAACATTCATTCTCTATCTGGCATCAGAGCATTCATGACCGAAACAACCCCATATCGCGATCGCGACCTCCGAAGGCTCGCCCAGCATCGCGACGCAGAGTTCAATCGCCTTGAGCGCGAAGGACTCTACCTCAAATCTCATGAACACGACGCCTGTGGAATTGGGGTGGTAGCCAACATTGACGGCATTCGTTCACACGAGGTAGTTCGGCAGGGCTTGCAAGTACTACGGAACTTGGGGCACCGCGGTGCCTGCGGTTGCGACCCCGACACCGGTGACGGTGCCGGCGTGCTTGTTCAGATGCCCCACGCATTCATGCTCAAAGCGGCAAATGACGCCGGCATCACACTTCCGGAAGCCGGTCGTTACGCCGTTGCGATGACGTTCCTCCCGCAAGATGAGGAACTGCGCGAGTTTTGCATGAACACCATGGAGCGATGTGCCAGCGAGCATGAAGTCGAAACTCTGGGATGGCGCGACGTTCCCGTCGATCCCAACGCTGTCGGACCTTGGGCACGCGCGCGCATGCCGCATATCGCTCAACTCTTCCTCCAACCCTCCGACGACATCGGCGAGGTTTTGCTGGAACGACGGCTTTACGTAATCCGCAAATCGGCGGAAAAAGCGGTCAGATCTCGCATCGCCGATCTCGAAAGCTCGCCGTCAACCGACGCGACGCAGCAAACAATCAACGCGCTCCTAAACGAGTGGTATGTCTCATCTCTGTCCGCGCGCACAATCGTTTACAAGGGCATGCTAACGGCGGAGCAAACCGACGATTTTTACGCCGACCTCAACGACCCGGCGTTCGAATCTCACTTCGCCCTAGTGCACGCCCGTTTCAGCACCAACACTTTGGGCTCGTGGAAACTCGCACATCCTTACCGCATGCTCGCCCATAACGGCGAGATCAACACCGTGCGCGGCAACCGCAACTGGATGTCAGCGCGCGAACTCACTCTCGAATCAGACCTCTTCGGCGACTACATCGGAGACATCCTGCCGATTTGCGAATACGACGAACCCTCCGATACCGCATCTCTTGACAACTCCTTTGAAGCCGTATACATGGGCGGTCGATCGGTCGCCCACACCGCGGCCATGATGATGCCGGCCGCATGGTACGGACACGAATCCATGCCGCAGAACGTTAAGGATTTCTACGAGTACCACGGCGGCATCATGGAGCCTTGGGACGGACCAGCAATGATCGTCTTTACCGACGGTCATATGCTCGGGGCAGTCCTCGACCGTAACGGTCTTCGTCCGTTCCGATATTCCGTCACCAACGACAACCTCTTGGTGATGGCGTCCGAAACCGGCGTTCTCGACATCCCAACCGAAGAAATCCGTTACCGCTCTAGGCTGCGTCCCGGGCGCATGTTCCTCGTCGATTTCGAGTCGCAGCGCATCGTCGAACCTGAAGAGGTAACTGCCAACCTCTCGGACGCCAGACCGTACGGCGAATGGTTGCGGGAAAACCGCGTGACCATCGACGATTTGGACCCGCCATCCGTCGTTCCCGGCATCGACCTCGAAACTATCTCTTCGCGGCAGATGGCGTTCGGGTATTCGCAAGAGGATTTGCGAATGCTCATCGCACCGATGGGTATCACGGCGCACCAACCGCAAGGCTCAATGGGCAACGACGCCCCACTCGCCGTGCTGTCCGACAAACCGCAAAGCGTCTTCGCATACTTCAAGCAAGACTTCGCACAAGTTTCCAACCCACCGCTCGACGCCATCCGCGAAGCTCTAGTAACGCAGATGGCGGTACCGGTCGGTCGTCGTCCAAACTTGTTTGATGAGACGGCAAACCACGCCAAATTGTTGCGAATCGACCATCCTATCCTCCGCAACGCGGAACTCGCCCGCATTCGAGCGTCAGATCGTAGCAGCGTCAAAGCTAAGACGATATCGACGCTTTTCCCGGTGCGCGACGGTTCGCAAGGTTTAGAAAGCGCACTGCAACGGATTCGCACCGAAGCTTCCGATGCCATCGCAGACGGGTACACCGTCATCGTACTCTCAGATCGTGGCATCGACTCCGAAAACTCGTACATCCCTTCACTCCTCGCTACCGCGGCCGTCCACCATCACCTCATCCGCGAAAAAACCAGAACGCAAGCCGACATAATCGTCGAATCTGGCGAACCAAGGGAAGTCCATCACTTCGCATGCCTGTTCGGATACGGTGCTTCCGGCATCAACCCATATCTCGCATTTGAATCGCTCGCTTCGATACGCGAGACGGCAGTCACCGACGGCACGATGCCGGTTCAGGACACAGCCGAGGAAAACTATCGCAAAGCGTCCGAAGAAGGCGTTCTCAAGACGATGTCCAAGATGGGCATCTCCACGTTACAGGGATACCTCGGAGCACAGATATTCGAAGCTCTCGGGCTGTCGCAGGAATTGATTGACGAATACTTCACCTGGACCAACTCGCGCATCGGCGGAATCGGGTTGCAGGAAATCGCCGACGACATTATCGCCAATCACGCACGCGCGTATCCCTCCCATGAGATCCCGTCAAACTTGAGACTCGACCTCGGCGGTTACTACATGTGGAGAGCGACTGGCGAACCTCATATGTGGAACCCGCGCACCATCTCACTAATCCAGACTGCTTCGACTCTCAACAGCTCCACGATTTACAAGGAATTCGAAGAAGCAGCAGACGAGTTCGATGAGGGACACATCGCCCTCCGTCAATTGCTTGAGTTCGACGAATCGAAGTTCAATCCCATAGCTATCGATGAAGTCGAACCGGTCGAAGAGATTTTGCCGCGTTTCGCCACCGGAGCTATATCACTCGGATCAATCTCGCGAGAGGCGCATGAGACGCTCGCCATCGCGATGAACGTCATCGGTGCCCGCAGCAACACCGGGGAGGGCGGCGAAGACGACGAGAGATACATTCCATTCGACGCCCCAAATTCGCGCAACTCGGCGGTCAAACAAGTCGCATCTGGGCGTTTCGGTGTAACCGCCGAATACATGGTCAACGCTAAAGACTTGCAAATAAAGATGGCTCAAGGTGCCAAGCCCGGTGAAGGCGGCGAAATCCCTGGGCACAAAATTAGCGAATACATCGCATCAATACGTCGCACGACACCCGGCGTCGAACTCATCTCTCCACCACCGCACCACGACATCTACTCTATTGAAGACATCGCTCAACTCATCCATGACCTGAAGAACGTCAATCCCGCCGCTAGGGTTCACGTAAAACTCGTCGCTCGTTCAGGCGTCGGCATCATCGCTGCCGGCATAGCCAAAGGCAAAGGCGACGTCGTCCTCGTCTCAGGTGATTCCGGTGGCACGGGGGCTTCACCGTTATCGTCGATAAAACACGCCGGCATTCCATGGGAACTCGGTGTCAGCGAGACTCAACAGGTTCTCGCCGCAAATGGACTGCGCGATCGCATCGTAGTCCAAACCGACGGTCAAATCAAGACCAGCAGGGACGTCGCCATCGCAGCAATGCTCGGAGCCGACGAATGGGGCGTCGCCACGGCCGCCCTCATAACCATGGGTTGCATAATGCTCCGCAAATGCCACCTCAACACCTGCTCAGTCGGAGTTGCAACGCAAGACCCCGAACTGCGAGCGAAGTTCGCCGGCACCCCCGAAGCGGTTGTCAACTACTTCACTATGCTCGCCCAGGAACTGCGCGCCAGAATGGCTGAAATGGGATTCCGCACGGTGAACGAAATGATCGGGCGCGCTGACATGCTCAAACAACGAGCCGGTGTAGAACACTTCAAAGCGAAACAACTCGATCTGTCTCGCATCTTAGTCAATGCCGAAACGCTGCCGTTCGATCACTCATACCAGTGCACAACTCAAGATCACGGTCTCGAGAATGCTCTCGACCATCGATTGATCGGATTGGCGCAAACTGCAATCGACGACGGCGGTCACACCGCAGTCAACGAATCGGTCGAAATCTGCAACCAAAATCGTACCGTCGGCGGCATGATGAGCGGCAAGATCGCGTTGAAACACGGTCGTCCAGGTTTGCCGGATGGTTCGATCAACTTCACGTTCTACGGCTCTACGGGGCAGAGCTTCGGTGCCTGGGTCGTCAAAGGCGTGACCTTCAAAGTGTTCGGCGATGCGAACGATTACTTCGGTAAGGGGCTCTCCGGCGGCAGGTTGGTCATCGTCCCTCCAGAAGATTCGCAGTTCATCCCAGAAGAGAACGTCATAATCGGCAACGTGGCACTCTACGGTGCCACCGGTGGCGAAGCGTACATCCGCGGGATTGCCGGCGAGAGATTCTGCGTGCGCAACAGTGCCGCCACCGCCGTCGTCGAAGGCATCGGTGACCACGGTTGCGAGTACATGACTGGCGGCGTCGCGGTCATTCTCGGACCAACCGGACGAAACTTCGCCGCCGGCATGAGCGGCGGCATCGCATACGTCTGGGACGAAGACAACACCTTCAAACAGCGATTCAATGGCGGAATGGCCGACCTCGAGTCTATTGAAACCGAATCCGAAGATGCCGAAACTTTGAAGTCCATCATCGGCAACCATTACCGCTGGACCGACAGTACAGTCGCTGCGTCCATCCTTGAAAGCTGGGATGCAACGCTCCCGCAATTCAAGAAAATCATGCCCCGAGATTACGCACGCGTCTTGCGCGAGCGGCACAACGCCGAAAAAACCGCAACGCGAGGAGACGCACTAGCGTCCTCCAACGGCGATCCGTTTTACGTCGATTCATCTGCCAAAACTCAAACCGCAGCGTCCGCAGTCTGACCCGAACCAAAATGGGAAGCATCCAAGGTTTCAAGCAGTTCGAACGCGAGCCTATGAAGCGGCGCGACAGGCGCGAACGCCTGAACGACTGGCGCGAGATCTATCTTAAATGGGACGAGAGTGACGCTCGGAAACAGGCTTCTAGGTGCATGGACTGCGGCGTCCCTTTCTGCAACGAAGGCTGTCCACTCGGAAACCTGATACCCGAATTCAACGATTTGGTTTACTTGGGGGACTGGAAGGAAGCGATCACTCGACTTCACGCCACTAACAACTTCCCTGAATTCACCGGCAGAATCTGTCCTGCACCTTGCGAAGCTGCGTGCACATTAACCATCAACATGGAACCGGTCACGATCGAGATGATCGAGAAGCAGATCTCAGATCATGCGTGGCAAGCCGGGTACATCGTTCCTGAACTACCCGAAAGTCGAACTGGCAAATCCGTTGCCGTCGTCGGATCTGGTCCCGCTGGGTTGGCTGCAGCTCAACAACTCAATCGCGCCGGGCACAACGTTACGGTCTTCGAACGCGACGAATACCTCGGTGGTTTGCTCACACTTGGAATCCCCGAGTTCAAACTCGAAAAATCTGTCGTCGAACGAAGACTGCAGCAGATGCGCGACGAAGGTGTCTGCTTCAAAACGGGAGTAGAAGTCGGTATCGACATCTCGGCACAAGAACTGACTGAAGGATTCGACGCAGTCGTCTTGTCTGGCGGATCTAACGTACCCCGAGACTTGCCAATCGAAGGTCGTGACCTTGATGGCGTCCACTTCGCGATGGAGTACCTCACCCAGCAGAACCGTCGCCTCAGAGGACAGGAGTTCTCACCGCACGAGACGATTACCGCGGAAGACAAGCACGTTGTGATTATCGGTGGCGGTGATACCGGTGCCGACTGCCTGGGCACCGCGCATCGTCAGATGGCAGAGAACATTATCCAACTCGAACTGCTCCCCCGACCCCCGGAGCGACGGGCAACCGCTGATCGATGGCCCGACTGGCCACGCATTTTCCGTACCTCTTCCGCCCACGAAGAAGGTGGCAAGCGCGACTACAACATCATGACGAGACGGTTCATCGGAGAAAACGGTCGAGTCACTCACCTAGAATGCGTACGCGTCGATTGGGTGTTCGACGAAGGCGGTCCACCAAGAATGGCCGAGATACCCAACTCAGTCTTCACGATACCGGCTGACGTAGTCTTTCTCGCAATGGGCTTCGTTCACCCGCAACACGAAGGGCTACTCGACGACCTTCAAGTCGATTACGATGCATTCGGAAACGTCAAAACCGAGGCCGACCTTCAAAGTTCGGTCAATAAGGTATTCGCCTGTGGCGACATGCAACGCGGGCAGTCACTCGTCGTCCACGCCATCGCTAGCGGACGACGGTGTGCGCGCGCGGTAGACGTGTTCCTCCAAGGCTCATCCGATCTACCCACTGTGAGGGGATATGCACGACCAGCAACCCCGACTTTCGTGTGAGTCGATCACTCACAGTTAACCGAACCGCGACACGAACCCATCCGACGCGGCAATGACCACCATCAGGGTCGCATCCGCCCAGATCAATACCACCGTCGGAGACATCGCCGGCAACTGCAAACTCGTCGGCGATTCGATCGAACATGCCAGAGCACTCGGGGTCGACATCGTCGTATTCCCCGAACTCTCGATCACTGGATATCCTCCGGAAGACCTGCTTCTGTCAGAGTACTTCATTCGCAGCAACCGCAAGGCACTCGACAAACTCGTCGAACGATGCCGCGACATCGCTGCCGTCATCGGCATCGTCGACTTCGATGAAGATGCCGATGGGAATATCGAATGCATCTACAACGCAGCCGCGACCATCGTCGATCGTCGCATTGTCGCGGTCTATCACAAACACCAGCTGCCCAACTACGGCGTCTTCGACGAACTCCGTTACTTCAATTCAGGAGCAACCTGCCACGTAGTCGACATCAACGGGACGCCAGTCGGCATCAACATTTGCGAGGACGTATGGGTTACCCCGGGTCCGGGAGATGTCCAGGGCGATGCCGGGGCACGCATAATCCTGACGCTCAACTCCTCACCGTACGAGATTGGAAAGCTACAGAAACGCATCGACCTAGTTACTTCCCTTGCGAAACGAAACAACGCGTATGCCATCTACACGAACCAAGTCGGAGGACAGGATGAGCTCGTATTCGATGGATCCAGCATATTCGCCGGACCACAGGGCGAAGTCCTCGCAATTGCACCCAGATTCCGGGAAGCTTTAGTCCCAATCGACATCAAAATCGCAGATGACTCAACGTCCGTCGAACCACACGGTACGCCAAACAACGTAACCATCGTCACCGCGCCGCTGTTCAGCACGCGAGCCAAACCCTCAATACCCGAGTTGAGCGACCGTATAGAAGACGATATAGGGGAGGTCTACGAAGCACTGATCTTGGGCACACGCGACTACGTCCGCAAAACCGGATTTCAAAAGATTGCGGTAGCACTATCAGGTGGCATCGATTCCGCCATCGTCGCCTGTATCGCAGTTGATGCCATCGGCAACGAAAACGTCGTCGGCGTTGCCATGCCTTCCCGCTATTCGTCCGAAGCCAGTCTCGTCGATGCGCAACAGTTGGCCGACAATTTGCTCATTCCACTCTGGCGCATCCCGATTGAGCCTGCACACCGCGCATTCGAGTCGATGCTCTCTGAGCAGTTTGAAGGCACGCAACCCAACACCGCAGAGGAAAATGTCCAGTCTCGCATTCGCGGCAACGTCATGATGACAATCGCCAACAAGTTTGGATGGCTAATCTTGACCACCGGCAACAAGTCCGAGATGGCCACAGGTTACGCAACCCTATACGGCGACATGGCGGGCGGATTCGCCATCATCAAAGACATCCCGAAACAGATGGTATACCTGCTTTCCCAATATCGCAATCAAATCGACAAAGACCCGCCAATCCCACCGAACATCATCTCCAAAGCCCCATCAGCTGAACTCAAACCGGATCAATTCGACAGTGATTCTCTGCCGGACTACGACACGCTGGACCCTCTGCTAAAAGCCTATGTCGAAGAACGACAATCGCCGGAGCAAATCCTCGGACAGACCGACATCGATCCAGAAACTGCCAATCGCGTCATCCAGATGGTCGATCGCAACGAATACAAACGGCGACAATCGCCACCTGGCATCAAGATAACCGGATTGGCTTTCGGTCGTGATCGCAGAATGCCCATCGCCTCCAAGTGGAGGCACTACTAATCCAATTCTCCTCGTCCGAATGCACTCGCCTGCCGCGTCAACATCGATCGTGATGCTCTTTTCTTTCGATGCGTTTCAGTCCAAGAAAACCGTGCGTTGACCGCGCTGCGTATTTGTTCGCAGTTGGTTCCCAACCGACTTGACACGAACACCCCTGAAAACAATTCGCACATTTTGACGGTAGTTTTAACCTAACTGTCGAGAGTGAAACGCAAACCGGAGCCTGCATGAAACACGAACTGAAAGCACTGGTCTTACTCCCATTTTTACTCACCGTAGTCGTTTTGGGGGTGGCTTGTTCGTCCAACGAAGACTCACCAACGATCGCGTCGCAAACAGTATCTGAAGACCATTTCATCAACGCCGCCGAATCGGCCGCGCAAGAGAGCTTGGCGTTAGAGCCCGAAATCTCGAGCATCGAAGATCCACTCGTACTTGTACCGACAGGAGACTTCGTCACCGACGACCTAGGAAACGTTGTGGAGTTCACACTGACCGACAACATTGACGGCATGGAAGTCGACGACGCTGAACTGAAAGACGTGGCAATAGTGGCCACGGAAGGCGACATCGCCGCGTTTCAGACTCCCGAGCTGCAGGAGTTCGACCTTTACTTCGAATGGGAGACCCAGTTGATGAAGATCTGGGACGACTCCATCAACGGAGTCGTCCTCATCACCATGGGCAACAGCATCTTCCCTACCAGCGGCACCGGTGCAGGTTGGTTTTGGGATGAAGAGGGACACATCGTCACCAACCGTCACGTCGTACAACCGATCCGAACGTTCGGTGCGACCACTGCCATCAACGTAACTACATTCGACGGCAATCAATACGAAGCAGAGTTGGTCGGGACCGACCTTGTCTCTGATGTTGCTGTCCTCAAGATTGATCCCGTTCCCGGGACATTCAATGCGCTGCCTCTCGGTGACAGCTCGGAAGCCAGGCCTGGCATGTCCGCGGTCGCCCTCGGCCACCCTTTCGGTGCCGACCAGGCGTTCTCGATGACGCACGGCATAGTTAGCGGGGTAGCGCGCTCCATACAAGCAGCCAGCAACACGCTCCCGATACCCGCGGTGATACAGACCGATGCCGACATGAATCCCGGCAACTCCGGCGGACCTTTGCTCAACAGTGCCGGCGAAGTGATCGGTGTAAACACCCAGATACGGAGCTACACCAGCACCAACAGCGGTGTCGGATTCGCGACGCCGATAAATCTCGTGCGACGTGTGGTCGGCAGCATCATCGAAACAGGATCGCACGAATACCCGTTAATTGGCGTCTCCTCAGTGGTGCTCACCGCAACCAGCGCCACCGCAGCCGGCTTTGATGAAAACCAACGCGGGTTGTTGGTGACTGACGTTACCTTCGAAAGCCCCGCATACGACGCAGGCATCATCGCCGACTCAGGGACTCGCCAATCCGGACCAAACGGCGACGGCGACATCATCGTCAAGATTGACAATGCCGCCATAAAGGACCGTTACGACCTCCTCAGTTACATCATGGTGAACACGTCACCCGGCGACGACGTCGTAATCGAAGTCCTACGCAACGGTGAAATTGTTCCGTTGACCGTGACCCTCGCCAGTTGGGGAGATCGCTTCAACTGAGTTCGAAGCTGCGGTAATCCCAGACGCATCAACTTTCCTCCTTCTTGGCGGGACGCCCCGCTCCTTGGCGTCCCGCCTTCTGCCGATCCATCTGGTTAGGTGTACAAAACCAGTTTTGGCATCAACTTGGATTTCGTACTCACGCAACTGATTTAGCATGCATGTTGCATTACGACATCTTTTATGTTACGCTTGTGCCAACTAACGCGATACCACCAACGATGTCGCACACGGCGTAAGATTAAGGATGAACCAAATGGTGACCAAAACCGAAGCTTCCACCCAAGTCGCACAAGGCCCTGAAGTCAAATCCCTCATCAGCAATGACGAGGAGTCGACTTCCGAAGATATGCCCAGAACCACCACACCGTCAACCCGAGAAAAAGCACTCGAAGAGGCAATCGCACAGATCGAACGCAACTTCGGCCGCGGTGCCGTGATGCGCATGAGTGAGACCGACAGCAACAGCAATGTTGCGGCCATCTCCAGCGGATCACTCGCCCTCGATATCGCACTCGGAATCGGCGGTTTCCCACGTGGAAGGATTATCGAAGTCTACGGTGCCGAGTCCGCCGGTAAGTCGACTTTGGCGATGTCCACCGTTGCACAAGCACAGAAAAACGGCGGCGTATGCGCATACGTAGACGTCGAGCATGCGATGGATCCGGTATACGCCAAAGCCATCGGCGTTGACGTCGCATCGCTGCTCATCTCCCAACCCGACTCCGCCGAGCAAGCCCTTGAGATTATCGAGCACCTTGTCAGGTCATCGGCACTCGACATGATCGTGCTCGACAGCGTCGCCGCATTAGTGCCCTCATCCGAGATCGAAGGCAACATGGGCGACTTCCAGGTCGGCGCGCAAGCCCGGTTGATGTCGCAAGCACTGCGAAAACTGACCGGCATCATCCATAAGACCGATACCGTCTGCATCTTCATCAACCAACTCCGCGAAAAGGTCGGCGTGATCTACGGCAGTCCCGAAGTGACTCCTGGAGGACGCGCACTCAAGTTCTACTCCAGCGTTCGTCTAGACATGCGACGCAAAGAGTCGATCAAACAAGGCAAAGACATCACAGGCAACCGCGTCCGCGTCCGCGTCGTAAAAAACAAAGTCGCTCCGCCGTTCCGCCAAGCCGAGATGGACATCGTATTCAACGAAGGTATCAGCATGGAGGGCGACATCATTGAGTTGGGAGTCGAACACGGCATTGTCACGAAACGGGGTGCCTTCTACGCCTACGGTGAAACCCGACTTGGCCAAGGCCGAGAAGCCGCTCGCATGTTCCTCAAAGAACACACCGACATTCGCGACGATATCGACGAGCAGATACGCGCCATCGCCATGCCGAACGGTGCCTGAAATAGCTCCGTTCTTGTCTGGTTCTCACATCGGCGCAAGGGTTCGGAGTCTGCACCACTTGAGCTCAACCGGTGAGTCTAGATTCGGTTCCTAACTGGGTCGGGACTAGCCCAATATCTCGTGTAACCTGCTGGCGATTGAGTCGATCTCATCATCCTCAAGCAGGCGAACATCAATCCGCACAGTCTGCGGGTCAGATTGATGTCCGGTCGTCGCAATCGCTGGGTCGCCGTCTCGCAACTCCTGAATCAACCACGCGGCATCCTTGCCCGTGCCCGGATTCACCTGCACGTGCACAGTCGGATACGGGCGGTTTTCGGAGTCGGGGAATTGGATGAACGTATCCGAGAGTTTCGAAATGCTGCGAACTCGGCTCTCAAGCCTAGCTGACTTGCGATGATGCTCAGTCATCCGCTCTTCGTCGTCCTGGTTGGCCCACCAAATGAACGCCGAGATCTGACCGACAACCTCCTCTTTCGAAACCTTCGCGACACGCCCGATGCCGTGCGCCGGAGCTGACTGCATCGCAATCGAGTCGATTAGATCCTGACTCCCAGCGACGATGCCTGATCCCTGCGGCCCTTGTATGCCCTTGCCGCCACTGAAGCAAACCACGTCTGCGCCCAAGTCGATGAAACGGTACAGATTCTCCCGCGGCGGCAAAGCGTTCGACGCGTCGAGGATCACGCGTGCGCCGTGTGCATGCGCGATATCAATCACATCCTCCAACAAGATGTCGCCAGTCGGCGCGTAACCGACCCAGTAAACCATCTTGGCATCTGGATTATCGATGAATGCCTGCTCATACTGCTCCGCAGAAACCACGCTCGCACCAGAACCATTCGGTCCCGGCTCCCCGACTTCAATGAATTTGACCCCAGCTGTCTTCACAGCCATCGCGTAGCCATGATCCACATACTCAATCCCGTCGTCGTTGAACCGTCGGTTGAATCGCTTCGCGACACACGGCACCTGACCGCCTTGCACAAACGGCAACTGCTCCATCAACGCCTTGTCGGTACCGGTGATGATCGCCGCCGCGGACACCATCAATCCTGCTGCGCAACCGGAAACGATATATCCGTCGTCCGCATGCGTAATCTCAGCAATCACGCTTCCCGCAGCCCGTTGCAGCTCCTGCAGATCTACGAAAGAGTTTGCCGCCGCACGCATCGATCGCAGAGTCGTCTCCGGAATTAGTGTGCCTCCCATCACCGTGTGGTGACACGTTGCGTTAATGAATTTACGCACCCCCAACGCCGCATAGGGATCTTGCTCAAGCTGTTCCAAAGTCGGAAGGGTCATGACGTACATCTTTTATCTGGTGTCCGCGCAATGTGCATAGCATACACCTAACCGCTCGCCCGATCTCGTCGACTTCCACCAGCAACGCGCTAACATCATTAACCATCCGCCAACCGAAGCATTGAGGATCGAACTGATGCAGACACAAGCCGCAGTCCTGCGAGCACCCAAACAGCCGGTCTCGGTCGAAACGGTCGACATCGACTCTCCGCAAAACGGCGAAGTCTTGCTCAAGATGGTCGGGGCGGGCGTCTGTCATTCCGACTATCACTTGGTCGATGGACACTTGACGAACGCCGCAACGCCGATGATCTTGGGGCACGAAGGCGCAGGTACTGTCGAGAGCGTCGGAGAAGGCGTCGACTGGCTCAATCCGGGCGACAAAGTCATCCTCTCCCTCGATTCGATGTGCGGCCGTTGTCGCAACTGCACCGACGGACACCCGTCACTGTGCGAAACCAACTTCAACGTCGGCATGACAATGCCAGACGGGACGACGAGGTTCTACAAGAACGGCGAGCGTTTCAATCACCGTACAGCAACTTTCACCGAGTACACCATGGCCCCGGAGGACAAATGTGTCGTTGTCCCGCCTGACGTTGATCTCGCGGCAGCCAGCCTCATCTCATGCGGGATCATCACCGGAGTCGGAGCCGTCGTCAATCGGGCAAAGGTGCCGGCCGGAGCGACGATGGCTATCTTCGGGTGCGGCGGCGTCGGTCTTAGCGTCGTCCAAGGAGGGAGGTTGGCCAGCGCGTCGAAGATCATCGCTGTCGACACCGTCGACTTCAAACTCGACAAAGCAGAGGAGATGGGCGCAACCCACTTCATCAACGCGACTAAGGAAGATCCCGTCAAACGCGTTCACGAAATCACGAACGGCGGTGTCGACTTCGCTTTCGAGGTGGTTGGCTTGCCCGCCATCGCATCGCAAGCTTTCAACTCGACAAGACCATTGGGCACGATGGTCCTCGTCGGCGTCGTACCCACCGGAGCACAGATATCAGTTGACGGTTGGGAACTTCTGCGCGGTCGTACCATCCTCGGCAACTGGCACGGCGATGGCAAGCCACGCGTCGACTTCCTCTGGCTGTTGGAAATGCACAAGCAGGGCAAACTGGCACTCGACGAGATGATCACCAGATATCGGCCCCTTGATGAAGTGAACGAGGCGTTTGCCGACATGAACACAGGCGAAGCGACCCGAACCGTTCTAACGTTCTGACCATCACACGCGTAAAATCTCTGCATCTGTCCACGCTCAGCTTCGACCATTAGCAATGTCCATACTTGATCGCATCGGTTTCGACGCCGGCACCACCCGACTGGAGGACGCGCTCGACTTCGCGGAGCGCAACGGCATCTACTTCCTCGACTTCAATGCCGACCTCGGGCCCAACCACATGGAGACGTGGAACGCGGAGCGAATCTCCGAAGTCCGAAGTCGTTGCGAGCAGAACGGCATCAGTATCGGACTTCACACCTTGAGTGCTGTCAACGTCGCGGAGCTATCCCCGTACGTCGCCCGAGGCGTCGAAAACTACATGCGCGCATCCATCGACCTCGCAAACCGACTAGGATGTCAATGGACAGTCGTCCACGCAGGTTACCACTTCACTTCCGATCCCGAAGCTAGACTTGATGCCGCAATCGCCCGACTCGATCGCGTTACAACATACGCCGCCGATACCGGCCAGCGCGTACTTATGGAGAACCTAAACCTCGAACCCAAGCATGCAGAAGTGAATTACCTTGCCCACAACGTTGATGAGTGCTCGAGAATCTTTGACGCCATCTCAGCAAGCAAACTTGGATGGGCTTTCACCGTCAATCACGCCAATCTCGTCCCTGAAGGCGTCGACGGTTTCCTCGACGCATTCGGCATCGAACGCATCGGGGAAGTTCGCCTCGCCGACAACTTCGGCGACTATGAAGTTCACATGATCCCCGGCGAGGGCAACATCGACTTCTCATCTTGCCTAAACCGACTCGAGTCGATCGGATATCGAGGGCACTACTCAATGGAATATGGGAACGATGAAGAAAAGATCGCCTCACGCGCATACCTTGCTTCACTCGTGCCTTGATCAACCGCAAAGGAGCACCTTCTAATGGCACTTGCACCACAACTGGGCAGCACACCGCACGGCGATTCGACCCGACCACCCGCCACCGGCAGACGCGGGATGGTCGCCTCCGCGTCGCAACACGCCACCCTCGCTGGTTTGCAGGCACTCCAGCAGGGCGGTAACGCCGTTGATGCAGCGATCGCCGTAGCCGCCGGACTCAACGTTGCAGAACCTTTCATGTCCGGCATGGGAGGAGTCGGCATTGGGCTCATGTTCATGGCCGCGGATGGCCGAACTCGCACAATCAACTTCTCAGGACACGCTCCCAACGACATCGATCCATCTGGCATGAACCGAGACGATCTCGAATCCGGGCCGCTCTCAATGCTCATACCGGGCAACCTCGGCGGTTGGTTAACCATGCACGAGGAACACGGCACCTTAAGTCGCAATCAGGTTTTCGAATACGCCATCGACATCGCCGAAAACGGCGTGCCCATGACACCTTTGATGGCATCCACCGTCGCCGACGCCAAAGAAAAGATCGAATCGTACACGGAACCAGGTGCTACGCATCCACTCCAATTCTCAGCAATTGAGCCTGGTGCCATACTCCGTCAACCGCTGCTCGCCGAGAGTTTCAGGCGCGTCGTCGAAGGCGGTATCGAGGAATTCTACGAGGGAAGTCTCGGCGACGAAATCTACAACGGGCAGAAAGCCCTAGGCGGCATCATCAACCGAGATGAACTGGCTCAATATCGTCCATATTGGGAAGATCCTATCTCATCCGAATATCGTGGCTACGAAGTCCGCGTGCCAAAACCCAACTCGTCGGCGTTCCAGATGCTCGAAACGCTAAACATACTCGACGGTTACGATCTTGAACCCGACACCGGCAGGACTCAGCATTTGTTGATCGAAGCGGTGTTGAAATCGGCAGACGACCGTGTGATTTACTCGGGTGATCCGAAACACGTCGACGTTCCGATCGATCGCCTGATCTCCAAGGCGTATGCCGACGAAGCGCGTGGTCACATCGCAGAAGATAGCTTCGGCGGTTTCCCACCCGAACGCTGGAACCGTGGCGTAGTCGAAGCATCATTGCCGGGAATATGGAACCCGTCGAGTTTGGCCGCTGCACCAATGACGACGCATTTCGCCACCGCTGATCAGTGGGGCAACGTCGTTACCATCACTCAAACCCTCGGCGGTGGTTTCGGTTCGTACGTCGCACCCAAAGGCACGGGCATCTTCATCACTAACATGGGCAAATGGTTCGATCTGAACGAAGGCAGTCCGAACGACATCGCTGGCGGGAAAGCGGTCGACTTCGTGATCGCACCATCCCAGATATTCGCGAGCGATGGCCAATTCGTGGCATCCATCGGGACACCAGGAAGCTACGGCATCCTGCACACTACGGTCCAGATGATTCATCAGTTCGTCGACTGCGGGCGCAACATCCAAGAGGCGATCGAAGCACCCAGATTCCGCTACTACGACAAGCAAGTGCTCATGTTCGAATCACGCGTTGACGCCGAGGTCCTTGAGCACTTACGCGGCATCGGCTACGATTACGAACTCTTGCCGCCGTACACCAACGCCGTCGGGGGTGCCCACGCCATCCATCGGACCCAGCACGGGACCTACCTAGGTGCCGCCGACCCACGCCGCGACGGCATGGCACTGGGATATTGAGAACCAGTCTCTTGACTCGTATCCCGGGTCGCCGACAAGAGGCGGAACAGGTGTCACACCGCCTCTCCGGCAAGTACTCCAGTCAACCGCTCGTGGTCAACCGCCACCTTGCCGTTGACTACGACGAAGGGTATGCCTTCTGGGAATTGCTCAGGGTCCTCGAATGTGGCCCTGTCGGTGATACGATCTGGGTCGAACACCACGATATCGGCGAATTTGCCCTTGCTAATCTCGCCGCGGTCGACCAGTCCGAACCTTCGCGCCGCGTTCTGCGTCAATCTTTGCACCATCAGCTCTAACGCGATGTTGTGCCGACGGCGAAGTCGACCGATCATTCGCGGGAAGCAACCAAATGCACGAGGATGCACCATCCCGCCGGTAGGAATCGCGTCCGAACCGACCATGTAATCAGGACGTTGCATCAACTCCATGATGTCGGCTTCCACCTGCTGCCAAACCTTCGTGCTCGCCGGTGGCACACCACGGAATCCGCAATTCAGACTCTCCTCCAGCATCACCCGGCACATCATCTCCTCAATCGTCACGCCCCAATCCTCAGCCACTTCGTCGAATGTCATGCCTTCGATGTGGCGATTCGCATCCGAACCGATATGCGACCATACGTTACCTGAGACCCCGCCGCGAGTGCCCTCGCGGATTCCGGATATGACTTCCTCCAAATTTTCGCCATCGCCCAACAGCTCTAGCATCGAATCTGGGCCGCCTTCATGGAACCAGCTCGGAAAGAAGCTCTGAGGGAAACTGGAACCGACAGGATACGGATAAGTCTCCAGCGTAACGTCCACGCCATCCGATTTCGCGCGTTCAACCGGCTCAAGGATCGATTCCAAGTCGCCTGCAGAGTTGGGCTGCGTTCGGTAATGCTCCAAGTGAATCTGAGCACCGCTTCGCCGGCCGATCTCCATGGCCTCTTCGACGCCACCGCCTGCGTATGCACGATCCACATTGTGGTTCCGTAGATGTATCGAGAGCGGACGCTCGTACTCCTTAACGACGTTCATGATGTTGACCAATTCGTCGGTGTCCGAAAATGAGTTCGGGTAGTAGGACAGTCCGGTGGCGAATCCGCATGCACCTTGATCGAAACTCTCGCGGATGATGCTTTCGGCTTTAGTCCAGGCATCCCCCGTCAACGGTTCATCACGCATTCCGCCGACAGCTTCCAAACGCAAGGGACCGTGCCCCAGAAAAGATGCCACGTTGCATGCGGTCTTCTGGTGATAGTTGGACATCGCCGTCGCAAAGTCCGACATATCTACATCGTCCGGCGCGTAACCTAAGATCCCGCTGAGATAGTGGTTGTACATCTGAAAGTTTTCGCGGGATAGCGGCGCAAGCGTCAGACCGTCAGGGGCGATTATCTCGGTCGTCACGCCTTGTCGGATGCCACAGGCGTGCTGTCCGTCTCTCAGCAGGGCAGCGTCAGCATGAGAATGAGCATCGATGAAACCAGGGCTTACTGCACAACCCGTGGCGTCGATGACCCGCGTCGCCGTTGCCGACGAAAGGTCTTCGATGGCCGTGATCCTTTTGCCTCGGACCCCGACGTCGACACGCCGACCGGGGGCACCCGTACCGTCGTAGACGGTTCCGTTAGCAATCAACAGATCGAAATGCATTGCCTTACTCCGAATCCTCTAGTAGCTAGGCCTCGACAATGAAAGCAGAATATCGCAAAACTGATGTCGACACGAGCTCATTCCGGTTTGCCGTAATGATCCCTCTTGGCGAAGGTGTTTCCCCACGATGACGTTCCTTGCAACGACGAATCCTTGATGACGACGGGGTGATCCAACATCGTCTCCTCTTCGCCGTAGAGCTTCAATCGGTTGTATGCGCGAAGGTAGATGCATTCCTTGTCGAGAATCTCACATTTACCCGCACGCGTGCCTCCGCACGGCCCGTTGCGTTGATTCTTGACGCATTGTGATTCCGGGCAAAGTTCACCGATCTCTGGAAGTGAGCAGTCGCCGCAATCCCTACAACCGTAGAGCGGCACTTTCATCATTTGCTCAGCCGCATGGGCGATGCGGTTTGCTTTCGAACTCTTCTCGAGTTGGCGATAAACTGATCTTCCGATGCCGAAAGCCGGCGCGTCGTGATCGAACACAAATTTCTTGCCGAACCGGCCGATGCGGTAAGCAAGGTTCGGGTAGATTGCCCTCTTGAGAATGGGAGCCTTCTTACTCCTAGTAGCTGAGTACGCGCGATTGATCTCTTTAGACGCAGTGTTGGGAGTGTCACCCGGCTCGAATAGGTAGAATTCGCCAGGTTGCGAGTAACCGATGTCGGCTGCGGCGTCCTTCCAGTCGTCGCCGGAGATGCCTTCAGCGATATCCAAGATGCGCTCAATTCGCTCGTAGGTTAATCTTCCGGACAGATAAACGCCGGCGTACCCGATTCCACGTAGTATGGCGATCTGCTTTGCCGCCAACTCATCGAAGAACGCCCGACCACGATCCTTTGATTTCGCCGCTTGGTTCGCCTTATCTACCAGTTCCGGAACTACCGCAACTCCTGGAATGCCCCATCTGCCGAAAAACCTCGCCGCCGGTGCGCTTAATACGTAGACGGAACCGAGAACTGGCGACGATTCCGATGCTCCGTGCTTCATTGCCAGATAGCGGATCAGCTCGTGGTGCTTGCGCGCGTCGTAACCGATCTGGCTTACCAAGAACTTCGCACCGGTGCGCAACTTCATGTCCATCTTGTAGAGCTGCGTCAGATACTCACCTTCATAGAGCTTGAAAGGGTTGACCGCCACACCCGTAATGAACGATGTCGACGCGAGCTTGGTCGTCGCATTGCGTCTGCCCGGCAACGAGACTTGCAACCCTTCGTTCATGGACCGGATCATCTCGAGCAATCCCACCGAATCGGTATCGAACACCGGCTGTGCCTGACCCGAAAGGCCCGCAACGGGATAATCGCCAGATAGACAAAGCAGATTCCTGAAACCTTGGCTGTGCAGCGACCAAAGGCGACCTTCGAGCGCGTTCCGGTTGTAGTCCTTGCACGACAGATTGACTACCACCTCGGCCTCCGCGTCAAGCAGTTCTCGACCTAGGGTTTCGGGAGTGATGTGAGGATTGCCACCGGGATTATCAGTGAAGCACACCACTTGGACGCGTCCGCTGGACGCGGCACTCTTCGCCAAATCGACGGAACGCCGAGCATCGTCAGAGATCGCAAGCCCGCGTGAAGTCTCGACCTCAATGGCGACGGTGAAGCCGCCAGAGAGGTTTCGGATCAGATTGCCATTGGCGACTGCTGGGCGATTTGCGTCGGCGTTCATCACATGCAATTATCGCCAATGCATCCTGAACCAACCCCGACGCAACGTCGTCGTCTCAGCAGCAATCTTCTGAGAAACGGGTCAATCTATCTGACGCAACCTGGGATCTAACCGATCTCTCAACCAGTCACCGAGGAAGTTCAACGACATCACTGTGAAGAAGAGGAACAGCCCCGGAACGATCGACATCCACCAGTTCGTCGTCGTCAGGAATGCTCGCCCTTGCGTTATCAACAGCCCCCAACTCGGAACCGAAGCAGGCAAACCAACTCCCAAGAACGAAAGCCCTGATTCGGCAACGATTAACGCTCCTGTTCGCAAGGTCGTAACGACGATTACGATGTGAACGATCTGTGGGAAAAGATGACGCGCCAATATCCGGTAGTCATTGGCACCCATCGTGCGCGCTGCGATCACGAAGTCGCGCGACTTCAAAGACAGTATCTCCCCGCGAATGTTCCTCGTACCCGCAGACCATGAGAATATCGACAACAGTAGCGTGACCGACCACAAGCTGGGTTGAATACTTACGGCCCAAATTATGGCGATCATCAATAAAGGTAACGACGACCAAAGGTCCACCAATCGCATCAAGAGCTCGTCCAGTAGGCCGCCGTAATATCCAGCTAGCATTCCCGTGAGCGTTCCTACCACCAAACCGAACAACACGGCGACGCTTGCCACGATTAACGAAACACGTCCACCTTCAAGGACACGCACGAGCATGTCTTGCCCCAGATTGTTGGTTCCTAACGGATATTCTGTCGAGCTGCCCTCGAACCAAAGCGGCGGAATGTCGCGTGCCCGTAGGTTGCCTTTATCAGGTTCATGGGGACTAATCTGATTAGCGAATATCGCACCTAACGCCACCAACGCCAATACGACCACCGGTATCACCGGCCAACGTCTGAGGAAACGCCACCACTCGATTGGCGAATACCAAGTCCCGTGCCGCGTCACAATCCTCGGTGCCGAGGTCAGTACGACACTCTCGCTCTGTCCTTGCATCACGAATACCGAATCCGTGGGTCGATTACAAGATAGAGCATGTCAGCAACGAAGTTGAGAACAACGTAACCAAGTCCGAAGATCAAAGCGGTGCCAGCCACTATCGGGGCGTCATTGTCGAGCGCGCCTTGAACCGCCAATCGTCCGATGCCTGGCCAAGCGAACACCGTCTCTACGAATACCGAACCGGTGATGAATGCTGCCAACACCAGTGCAGAAACCGTGATCGGTTGAATCAAAGCATTCCGCAAGGCGTGTCGCATGATGACAGTGCCACCTGACGCGCCTTTGGCACGCGCCAACTTCACATACTCGGAATCGAGCACCTCCAGCATCGATGATCGCGTCAAGCGCAGATAGGAGGCCCAAGGGTCAAACGCCAACACGAAAGCAGGCATGATGAAGTGTTTCGCCTGGAACCAAAGGTCGGTGCCAGGCGGTGCTTTCGTAGCCGAAGGCAATATCTGTAGATATCCGGCGAAAAAGAGAATGCAAAGGATCGCCAACCAAAACGCCGGGGTAGCCTGTCCGATCAACGCGATTGCACGCCCAAAATAGTCGATGCCGCTCCCTCGCTTAACCGCAGAAATCACACCCAAGAGCACGCCGGGAATGGTACCCAAAATCCAGGCGACGCCGGCCAATTGGAGGCTATTCGGCAATGCCTCGAAGATGGTATCGGAGACCGGCCGCTGCGTGGCAATGCTCTCGCCCATGTCGCCTTGCAGGATGTTGCCGAGCCACACGAAGTATTGAATGTAGACGGGTCTGTCCAATCCCCACTTCGCCCGCAGCTCCTCCACCGTCTTTTCAGCAAGGCCGTAGGTGTCGTCCCTGACGAAGGCGAGCAACGGATCCGGACCTAGTCGCGACAAACCGAAGACAAGGATTGTAACGCCCCACAACGTGAGGATCGCGAATGCGAATCTTCTCAGCAGGTACTTACGCATGATCGCTCAGTGCAGCTAGTTCCCCACCAGGCGTGCTCGTTCAAGCAAAACCGATCACATCCTCGAACCCATTTTTCATCAGCGCAGTCAACAGTGTTGTTGATGCAACCGCAACAAAATCGGTGCCAAACGATACCACCCCTCGCCCCGAACTTGATGATTCGGAGCGAGGGGCGATGCCGGTGCGTTCAACCGACGTCAAAACGTCGCAAGAAACTACGGGAGAGTGATCTTCTCTGGTGAGTTGATTGCGGAGCGCAGTCCTGGCTCCATGTCCCAAGAACCGATCGAGTTCGGGTTGTAGACGATCAGGCTAGGTACTGCAACCACGCCAAAACCTGGCATCCAGTGACGCAGGAAATCGGCGAAGCCCTTGTTCAACTCAATCCTTGCGGCGCGGTCGGGTTCTGCTGAAACATCCCGGTAGTTGTTAGTTGCCTCAGGTATCTCAATCCCGTGGCTCTTGCCTCCACGGGCAATGGCACTCATCTGAATGCCACGCGGGAAGTCCCAAGGGGTAGTCGCGAAGTTCTCGAGCGGACCCGTGTCAGTCCAGGCTTGTGTCGCTGAACGACCCACCAGCGTTGGGCGGAAGACGGTGTACTCATAGTGGAGTACGTCTACGTCCACACCAATCTCTTCCCAGAACTGAGCGACCGCATCGCCGATGTCGCCGAAGAAGTGTCCTACGGGCCAGGCGAACATTGCGATCTTGAAGCGCTCGCCATTGGCATTGAGCGGGAACCCAGCCTGGTCAAGCAACTGACCGGCCATCTCCGGATCGTAGCCAACGCCCCATCGATCCTCTTCCCAATCGGGGTGATTGACGTCGAAGTAGGGGATCTCAACGCGCCAGCCCACGCTGCCGATTATCGCTTCGTTGATCAACTCGCGGTCAATCGACATCGCCAAAGCGGTGCGCACCAATCGCGCCTGCTCCATGTCATCCATGCCGGCAGGGTTGTTTCCATCCTCCGGACTGTGCGGATTTCCGAGCCAGGGTAGGTCGTGCGTGTAGGTGACGATTTCCAACTCTTCGCCAGTAGTCGGGTGGTTCGTCTCCCAAAGGTTGCCAGCAAACATGACGGTAACCATACGCGCAGTTCCGGAACCGTTGCGAACCATGCCGAACCGCTCAACAGTCGGGATGTTGCTAGTACCGATTTCAGCGATATCAGCCTCGCCGTTCTGCAGCATCACGATGCGAACGCTTTCATCGGGCACGGACACCCGCGTGATCTTCGCAATTTGTGCAGCTTGACGCCAGTGCGACGAAAGGGCGGTGTACTCGGTGCGATCCCCACGGACCCAGTTCGTGAACTCGAACGGGCCGGTGCCTACGATGTTGTCGTTGTTCCAGTCCTTGCCCATCTCGTCGAACGCTGCCTTGCTGACGATGCCAGCACCCAGTCCGTCCTGACCGAAGAACCAAGTGTCCCATCGGGGATCAAAGTTTTCCCACCGGATTCTCACCGTCTCATCATCCAACGCTTCACTCGGATTGGCCCCCAAGAAACCAGCCCATGTTCCTGATCCGTCAGTTACGCTGGTCTGACCCGATCCGAGCTCTGTTGACAAGTTCGGATTGGTGTCGTTCGTTGACCAAGCGACGTCTTCCGCGGTCAACGGCCCGAATCCCTTGTGGAACTCAACGCCTTGGCGTACTTTGACGTCTGCATAGGTGAACTCGGGATCGATTTCAAAGCTTTCCGCAAGCAGATTGTCGGCGATGTTCGTGCCTACCGGTTTGAAGAGCGTCTCAACTACGCTGAGTGCTTTTGCACCGCAGCAAAGGTTGCCTGCATTGAAGCCAGACCAGTTGCGTTGACTATCGCCAATCGCCCAAACCAACTCGCCAGCTGCCTGGCGTGAAGGCGGTGCTGCAGTTTGCGCCGGAACCGGAGTCGCAGTCGGCGGAAGTACCGGGGTCGCCGTGACGACGACCTGCACTTGCACTTCCTTCTCAACCTGTACCTCGACTTCGCGAGTTACCTCAACTTGGACTTCCTTCTCGACCTCAACCTCGCGAACGACTTCGACCTCTTTTTCGACCTGACGAGTCACCTCAACCTCAACAACGACTTCCTTCTCGACCTCTACTTCGCGGACTACCTCTCGCTCGACAGGTACCTCACGCACCACTGTTTGTTGTACAGGCACCTCAACGGTCACCTCTACGATGCGTTCGCTGCCACACGCCATTAACGCCACAGAAGCGATAACAGCAAATGGCAACAAGATGCGCGCCAGCTTGCCGCTCGGAGCGAATCTCCTCGCTGAATCAACACTCATCGGTGTTACCTCCTAATCTAAGTGACCCGACATTTTCTATCGAACAACATCAGTGTTTCGTCACTGTTTCGTACGTGCGTGAACATTGTATCCCGAAATCGATCAGCGCGCCGAACGTCCTTACCGCGCACCGTCAAACCTGTCGGCGCGCGACTCGCAATTCAAACCGAGAAATCGAACTCCTTACCGATGCCATTCGCAACCGCCTCGCGGTAAACCAGAGTCGCGCACGAAATGTCTTGGATCGCCAATCCGACACTCTTGAAAAGAGTTACCTCTGAGTCTGAAGTACGACCCGAGACACTGCCGTTGACAACATCGCCCAAGCTACCAGCAACGTCGTCCCAACTGTAGTCGCCATCCTCAACTGGTATCTGTAAGTCCCCTGCTTCCGCTTTGCACGCATCCAATTGATCGCAAATCACGCGTGAGTTCTGGATCGTAGCAGTATCCAGCTCCCTCACCCCGGGGGCGTGCGAACCAATTGCGTTGATGTGTGCACCGGTTTTCCACCAATCGGAACTCACGATCGGATTGACTGCCGTAGTGGCTAATGCGACGATGTCAGATTCTCGGCAGAGTGCTTCGCCGCTCGCTGCCAACTCCGTACTTACACCTGTTTGCCCTGCGACCCACTCCGAAAACTCATGCCGTTGCGCTTCATCGTCAAGCGAAAAAGTCAAGATCGTGTCGACCTCGCTCGCCGCGGCGATGGCGATTGCCTGCTGCCGCGCCTGCACCCCAGCACCGAGGACACCACCAACCTTGGCGTCCGGACGTGCCATGTGCCGCGTTGCCACACCCGAGACGGCACCCGTGCGCATTGCGGTCAAGTACCCGCCATCCATCGCCGCCAATACTTGACCTGTCTCGTTGTCCTGAACCAAGATCGTCGCCAGAGTCGTTGGCAATCCGCGTTTTGCTGGGTTCTCCTTGTAAACCGTCACCGCTTTGACGCCAAGGGCACCTCCGGACTTCAGGTAAGCCGGCATGTACGCGATCCAACCCCCGACATCGCCATCAATCATCACGGTACGGGCCGGCATTTCGGCGGTTTGGCTCGCTAGCTCTGCAAATGCGGCCTCGACAACATCGATCGCCTTGTCCATCGTCAAAAGACGTTGGACGTCCGAACGATTCAACAACAATGCCATCTCGCACTCCTCAAGGTCGCATCAGCTACGGATCAAAACGCTTGAAATCATACACTTCCCCCGCCATGCCCAGAATCCTTGCGGCTACTTCGGGATCCAGATCAGCCTCCTCCATGTGCGCCAATGCTCGCCGTTGCCTGATGAGCGGAAAATCGCTCGCGAAGAGAATGCGCGACGCGCCGAACTCAGAGAACGCAATTTGGTACACCTCAGGATGGTAGAGAAACGGAGCCGCCGCCGCATCGAACCATACGTTTCTCAGCGAGTGCTTGACCTCATCTACAAGGCTTTCCGTCGCCATGCCTCCGCCGAAGTGCGAGAAGACGAAACGATTATCAGGATACCGTTCCGCAATCGACAGCAACCTAGTAGGCGACATTGTCCCTTTGCCCGGGTATTGATGGTCGAAGGTTTCAGATCCGTGGATTGTCGTCACACCGTTGTACCGTCGAACTTCCGACATTAGATCACAGAGGATTTCCGGATCGGAATCGACCCATCCTTGTGTGTCGGCGTGCAACTCACCAATGCCCACCGATCCTCCTTCAAAACAGCGTTGTGCCTCCGCAACGGCTCGTCCTTCATCCCAGAGCGGATTCACGCTGCAAACCGGTATCAGTCGTTCCGGACGCAATGCCGCGCTCTCAAGAATGTAGTCGTTGGACCGCATCGCTGCGTCCAAATCGGTCCATCCGAAACCCGCGATAACGGACCGTGCCACGCCGGAGCGATCCATCTCCTCAATCAAAGCACCAGCACCTACGATCTTCGCCTTCGGATTCGCGAACAAATCGGCGAATGTTCTATCGGAAGCCAATACGTGCTCACGACGCTCGACGAAGTAGGGAGGAAGTACGTGAGTTAGACCGTCGACGATCGTCGTCATACCATCGCGACGTTGCGGAGCTTGATGACTGCTCCCGCTTGGATGACTGTCGACGCGCGATCCATATCGCGAATAATGACCGACGGGTCACCGTCGAACGCTGCAAGATCGGCTGTCTTGCCTTTGGCTATCGACCCAACTTCGTGGGCCAGTTCGAGAGCTTCCGCAGTATCAGTGGTGCACATCCGCATCGCGTCCCAATTGCTCCAACCCAAGCACTCGACGGCGGCCCAAGCATTCGCAGCGGAACGATCATGTGTGCCGTTAGCCATACCCATGTCTAAACCGCTCGTGAACCGCACTCCCAGCTCGCGCATCTCGATCAACTTTTCGTAGTGATGCTCATCGGTCACATTGGAGTTCGCAACCGACCAATGGATCGCGCGCGGCGGTGCCTCGCCTGACGCAGCAGCTTCGTGTCCGAGCATGCCATGACCGATCGTCGGATCAACCCACTGCCCTTGGTCTGCCATCCGTTTCACCGTCTCGCGATCGAAATCGAGACCCCCAGACGGGTCTTGTGAGAACCAACGCGCGTGGATCAGGTTGTGGACATTCGCCTCAACGCAGTTCCTGACGCCTTGAGCCGAAAGGCAGTGCACGGCAACCTTGATGCCGGATCGAGCCGCTTCCCGTACCGCGACCGCCAACGTCTCCGCCGAATATTGCGGCAACCTCGGATTCGCCGTTGGAGTGAACATTCCGCCAGTACCCATGACCTTGATCGCATCAGCACCTTGACGTATCTGATTTCGTACCGCCCAAGCAACCTCGTCGGCAGTGTCCGCCTGTGTACCGAAAAACCAGCAATGACCGGCGGTGATCGTAATCGGAGTCCCGGTTACCAATAGACGCGGCCCCGGTATGGCGCCGTCGGCGATTGCTCGCTTTATCGGGAATGCCACCTCGTTGCGCGAACCGAGGTCTCGGACCGTAGTCGTGCCAGCCAGGACCGCCTTGCGCATCGCCGTAACCGCGCGCATCGTCAGCCGCGGGATATCGTCTTTCTCCTCAAGGGCCAACTTCTGTGCATCGACCGTTGCGCTGCAGTGCATGTGGCAATGCGCGTCGACCAAACCGGGTAGCAACGAAACATCGCCCAAGCGATGCACTTCCGATGTTTCATCGATATCGGTTGGCAATGACGCAACGTTGATGACATCCGAGATCACGCCACCGTCAATGCGAACGGCATTCTCGTGCAACCAACCTGTCATGCTCGGATTGGCGACGCGATCCGCGATTATGTACTTGATGCTTCTTGGCACGATATCTAGGTTTTGGGTTCCCGCAAACTCGCTGAATGAAGTTTACATACCAGAGGCACAGACATCGCCACAGTCACTGCCCGTGAACGCGATAGGTTCACCCGACTCTCGAAACCTTGCCCTGGACGACGCGAAATTTTTGGGCGTGTTGGAGTACCTCGTCGCCAATCAAAGCCTCGTCCGTAACGGTCAATATCGCCTGCTCAAACTTTTGAGCACGCTCCAGTATCAACCTTCTGCGACACGAATCCATCTCCGACAGCACGTCGTCTAACGCAACGATCGGCACCCGCCGAGCGTACTGGGACACCAGAGCGGCTTCTGCTAGTCGCAGCGATAGTGCTGCCGTTCTCGCCTGTCCTCGCGATGCGTAGCGACGTGTCGGCGACCCAGCAATTTCGATCTGGAAATCGTCCACGTGTGGCCCGATTACTGTATGACCCGACATCTGCTCCTTGCGACGCGACGCGATCAATGCGTCGTAGATTTGGTCTCGCAGTTCATCACCTTCCAACTCGCCGGCTTTCGACGATGCCGAGGTCGAACCTAGGTTGGGGAGGTAAGCTAGCGTAAGTTGCTCGCCATTGCTTAGTTCGCTGTGCGCCGGTGCTGCATG
This sequence comes from Dehalococcoidia bacterium, assembly GCA_965221625.1. Taxonomy (GTDB): domain Bacteria; phylum Chloroflexota; class Dehalococcoidia; order Lucifugimonadales; family Lucifugimonadaceae; genus Bin127. Next base: position 826,725 of record OZ244903.1, on the reverse strand, counting down.
ACGCTGCAGCAGTTGCGTCACCTCGCGCCGAGTCTGAATTATCTTGGCACTCTCATCGCAGAAGCGCTTATCCCAGAACGTGATTTCGTCCTCGAGATTTTCGACCTCATACGAACCGCGCAGCAAAGCGTTGCGACTGGCCCGAACTCGGTTCAATCGGATTAGAGCCTGTACGTATTCGGTGTCGAATTGTCCAATCACGATGTCCAAATAACGACGGCGCGACGATGCGGATCCCAATGCGAGTTCGAGGTCCATTGCCTCAAACAAAACGACGTTCGCATTGCCAACGAACTCGACGGGCTGCACCTTGACACCATTGACCCGCCACTCCTTCGAAGCAACCTTCGTGCGGCCATAGTTCTCGGCATTGCTAGATTGCACGTGCAGATCGAACTGCGTCCGCACCGAATCCTGTCCTTCGCGGAATACACCGACTACCTGAACGTTGCCACCGTCGCGGGCGAGCGCATGGTTCACTATCTCGCGGTCATTTCCGGCGCGTACGGATTTGCCCACCGAAAGCATGTGAACTGCCTCCAGTAACGAGCTCTTGCCATGGCCGTTAGCACCTGTCACGACGACAAGCCCTGGTTCAAGACTGATCTCGGTGTCGAGGTGGTTGCGAAAACCGCTGATCTTCAATCTTGTCAGATGCATGCAGAACTTCGAAGTCGCAGTTCAGAACCTCGTCGGGTGAACTCTCGGCAAAGCGGATACGTAAGATATTCGTAGCCTCGTAGTCATACCTTGCTCTTACGAATGTCACTTGGCAAAACACGATTCGCTCGCAACAGTTACGTAGCAATCCTGATGTTAATCTGCATCGGGGCTACCGTCGCAGCTCCCATGGGTTGCACCGCCGAACCGTTGGAACCGAGCCCAACCGAAGTCGAATCGACCACAACACCAAGTACCTCGGGGACCCTCCAACCGTCGCCCACCGTTCAATCTCCGACGGCAACTGCATCCGTCGCAACCCCAACAACAGAGACTTCTACCACCATTCCACCAACCGCATCACCAACTTCCTCACCACAAGAACCAAGTGTCACACCTACCTTCGAGCGGATCCAACGCGATCTTGACATCGTTACTCTCCTGCCGTTCGATGCGATCCCGGCGATCAACGATCCAACCTTTTTCGAAACAGTCGAAGACGCGGACCGGGCATACGGTGAAGATGAGTTGATCCTCGGCGTTGAGATTGATGGCGATGCCAGAGCATACTCGGTCCCGCTACTCAGCAGTCACGAAATCGTCAACGACATAGTGGGCGGACATCCCATTGCCGTAACTTGGTGACCGCTCTGTTTCACTGGGATCGGGTATTCCAGAGAGGTCGAAGGCGAGACGCTTACCTTCGGCGTCTCCGGGAAGCTGACGATGAACACTCTCATCATGTATGACCGACAGACGCGCTCGTTATGGAGTCATCTGTTGTCTGAAGGCATCGCCGGCGATTACGAAGGAGTTAAGTTGATTAACGTGCCGGTGAGACTAACGACGTGGACAGACTGGAAGACTTCATTCCCGCAGACTAAAGCACTCTGGAAAGCCTCTAGAGGTTACGACCCGTACACCGTCTACTATCTGCGCGGCGACGCCGGCGTGATCGGCGAGTCAAACTCTGACGATCGGCTTTACACCAAAGAACTGATCCTCGGTGTTGGCTTCGATGACGGGCCCATAGCATTTCCGCACACGGTGTTACAGGAGCAACCGGTCATCAACATTGACGTCAACGGGCAACCCGTCGTCGTCTACTACCATCCGGCGACCAACACGGCAACCGCATACTCGCGATCCGTATCTGGCAGGATCCTCGACTTTACGCTTATCGAAGAGTCTGACGAACAGGGTGCCAAGCGCAGCTGGCTCGTAGATGATCAATCCGGTTCGAAGTGGCTGCCGTTGAACGGTCTGGCCTGGCATGGAGACTATCAAGGCACGCGACTAGAATCCATTCACGCTGTCAACATGTTCTGGTTCGCTTGGAGCGACTTCTTCCCTGACACGGAGATATACGGCGAATGACGGACGAGTTACGACGCCACGTACGCGATGTGCCAGACTATCCGATTACTGGGGTAACCTTCAAGGATTTGACACCGCTGATTGCTGACCCAACGGCGTTCAGTACAGCCATCGATTGGTTCTCCGAAAGGATCGCCGAAATCCAACCGGACGCGATTGCGGGCACCGATGCCCGCGGCTTCATCTTCGCCGCGCCGGTGGCACACCGCTTCGCTCTCCCGCTTGTGCTAGTCCGCAAAGGCGGCAAGCTCCCACCGCCTGTGATCAGCGTCGAATACTCACTCGAATATGCGGACAACTCGAAAATGGAAATCCGCGAAGACGCTGTCAATGCTGGGCAAAGGGTCGCCGTGGTCGACGATCTGCTGGCAACCGGCGGCACAGCCGTCGCCACCGACGAACTCATCTCGAAACTTGGGGCAACGACGGTCGCTCACCTGTTCCTGATAGAACTCGCATTTCTCGCAGGTCGAGAACGCATCAGCGAACGCAATCCTGATTGCTCGGTTGCAACCAAGATAGTCTACGATTGATCGCCACTCAGCTTCAGTTCCATCAATCGCACGCCAACGTAGAGTCCTGCGAACTGGACCACCGACAGCAAAGCAATGAACAGTGTCGCTTCGAGGAAGAAGCGCTCGGGGAAAAGCAGCAATAGGTAGTGACGGAACGGGTCCAGCTGCCATAGGTCGTTGGCAAAGCTCAGCAGATGAAACTGGGTGAAGACCCACGTGAAATCGATCAGAGACGCGACTACCAGCACAAGCACGATCACACCCCAAATCGCAGCACTCCACCTCAGCGTCGTGGACAGAGCCGAGAAAAACCGACCGCGGCGCAGTGCAAATCCAATCGCAACCAAGAGCACAAGCAACACGCCCAACCATAACGAGAGCGCATCGACTCCTTGCATCAACACCTTCACGTCGATCATGTGCAGGATCTCTCGCTCGTCGAAAATCTCTAGCGGGCCTCGAGAGGAGATCACCGTAACCTGCAACCGGTCCGCATCGTTGCGGAAGTAATCCTTGATCTGCACGGCCGCACTGTCAAGCTCCGACGTCGGAAGTCCGGTTCGATCGGCGATGCCGTTTCGCCACCAGTTGTAGGCGTACAACCACTCGGAGTGCGTAACGTAACTCACGTTTGCCGCAATGATGAACACCGGGGTACAAACCGCTATCACCAACCCGACGACAAGCACCACCCATCCGGAAGGGCGAAGCGTGCTCAATCTGGCGATCTGAGACATCGGAGCTAGTATCGGTTGTTGCGGTATCGGACGTTCAGCGTGCTGAATGTGTTTCGAGAATAAAACGTATCGCAGTAATCGTTTTGATGGATTGGATGTTACGCACCATGGCAGAAGCCACCGACAAGGACAGCGAACAGCTTTCTTCAAGCTTCAACCACTTAATCGAAACTGTTCGTCGCCTCCGAGACCCCGGCGGTTGCCCTTGGGACGCCGAACAGACTCACGAATCTCTACGCGAAAACCTGCTCGAGGAAGCCTACGAGGTGCTCGACGCAATCGAATCCCAAGATGCCTCAAGTCTAGAAGAAGAGCTCGGCGACCTCTTGATCCAAATCGCATTTCACGCGGACATCGCTGCCCGCAAGGGCGAATTCGACGCCGATTCGATCTGCGAAAAAGTCGCTCAGAAACTGATTCGTCGCCACCCTCACGTTTACGGCGATGCGACGCAACTGAAGTCGGGTGAAGACGTCATCGACCGGTGGGAGCAGATCAAACGCGCAGAAGCCGGAGGCAACCGTTCGCTAGTCGCATCTGTGCCAAAAGCACTGCCCGCGTTGGCGCAAGCCGCGGTTCTCCAACGTCGAGTGAAGCGTGCACACCTCCAACTTAATCATCGCTACGATCTGCGCGAGACGTTCAATGTCGCAAGCGATTCGGTCTCGAGTGACGAAGCGGAACGGATCGCTGGAGACTTTCTGGTGTCAACAGTAGACGCCATCCTGCAGATGGGCGTCGATCCCGAAACAGCCTTGCGCAACGCCAACACTAGATTGCGCGAGCGAGTGCTGCGTGCAGAGGCAGTGTCACCGGAAACCGCTCTCGCTGAGCTACAGGACGAGGAAAGGGAACGCATCTGGCGAGCCTCCGCTTAGACCAAGACTTTGACTGCCTCTCTCGACGGCGGTCCGACTTCACCTACGACTGAGGCAACTACGCCGCGCCTTTTGAGACCTTCGATGAGGTCGTTCACTGCGTCCTCGGCAATCGAAATCAACAGTCCGCCAGAAGTTTGCGGATCGCACAAGAGCAACTTGTCGTTCTCGTCCAACCCGGTTTCCCACTCGACGTGTGGCTCGCACGACTCGAGATTGCGGTGCGTGCCGCCTGGGGCAACGCCTTGGACCAGCAAATCTTCGGCACCCGGCAGCACCGGCAAAGCACTGCGACGCAACGCCGCAGTCGTTCCACTCGACCGCATCATCGTCATCAGATGTCCCACGATGCCGAAACCAGTGACGTCCGTAGCTGCGTGCGCTCCCGCTTCGACCATTGCCTCGCCTGCATTTTTGTTCAACGCCGACATTGAATCAACCGCCGCATCAACTTCCTGCTCAATCTCCATTCCCGATTTGAGCGCGGTCGAGATGATACCGGTGCCGATAGGTTTAGTGAGCACCAACACGTCCCCCGGTTGTGCCGTTGAGTTCTGAACCTGTTTGCCAGGTTCCACGATCCCAACGACAGATAGTCCGTACTTCGGCTCAACGTCATCCACGGTGTGTCCGCCGACGACGATAGCCCCAGCTTCGGCGACCTTTTCCGCACCGCCGCGCAGAATGTCTGCGCAGATCTGCGGCGGCAAAGTTCGAGGAAAGGCGACGACGTTCAGTGCCGTCAATGGTCGACCACCCACTGCATAGACGTCTGACAGGGCATTCGCTGCTGCAATCGCACCGTAGGTGAATGGGTCGTCGACGATCGGCGCGAAGAAATCCACCGTCAGCACGAGCGCGACTTGGTCGTTGATGCGATAAACCGCCGCGTCGTCGCCGGTGCAGAATCCCACCAGCAAGTTGGGATCTGCGGTCGTCGCTTTGGTCAGCCCACCCAAAACCTGGGCGAGTTCGTCTTGGCTCAGTTTTCCCGCTCAGCCGGCGCAACTCGCCAACTCGGTCAAACGCGGCGTTTCTTCAAGCATCTGCGCGTCTTTAGGGGGTTTCATCCCAGTGTTGGGCATCCAAACCGTCAGCAACAATGGTACCAACCCCGCTTTTCTTGACGATGGCGAACGCGCCAAACAAAATTGGAGAAGCGAACTACCGAATTGACCCAACACCGATGTCGCAGCTACCACTCGCAGAAATCCTCCCAATCTCCACTTCTCTGCACGATTCGGGACGATTGGCGATCGGCGGTTTGGACCTTCGCGAGCTCGTGGAAGAGTTCGGCAGCCCGTTGTACGTCTATGACGAAGCGACGATACGTTTCATGTGCCGCGAGTTCATCACTCGTTTCAGGAACGAGTACCCCGATACCGAGATCGAATACTCCACGAAGGCGTTCTCCAACCCGACGCTATTGCGCATTATCGAAGAGGAAGGATTGGCGATCGACGTCGTAACCGGTGGCGAGTTGGCCTTTGCTCTTGCTTCAGGTTTTCCCGCGTCGAAGATCAACTATCACGGCAACAACAAGACCAAGTCCGAACTCGAAGAAGCTGTCGCCGCGCGCATCGGACGCATCACTATCGATTCGTTTCACGAAATCAATCTTCTCAACGAAGTTGCTGCTGATGCAGGTGTGAAACAAGCAGTAAACCTGCGTTTGTCGCCAAGCATTGATCCGCACACACATCTGCTAACCACGACCGGCATCCTCGATTCCAAGTTTGGCTTTTCGATTGAAACTGGCGACGCCGAGAAAGCGGTCGGCGAAGCCATGGGCAAACCGAACTTGGACGTGCATGGCATCCACTTCCATCTCGGATCCCCAATATTCGAGCTGGAACCCTACGCCGAGGCGATCGAGTACGTCTGCGCATTCATCGCACGCATGGGATACGTCCACGGTTTGCTAGCTCGAGACTTCAGCCCGGGTGGTGGTATGGCGATCGGATACGTATCCTCGCAACTGCCACCTGGTATCGACGACTACGCCAAGACCATTTCCGAATCTCTGAAGGCTGCGTGCACCAAATACGGCCTCGAATTGCCCAAGCTCACAATCGAACCCGGTCGCGCTATCATCGGCCGCGCCGGTGTCGCAATTTATACGATCGGCGGCATCAAGCGGGTCCCCGGCGTACGAACTTACGTCAGCGTCGACGGCGGCATGGGAGACAATATCCGTCCAGCGTTATATGACTCGAAGTACGAGGTGATATCTGTCGATGACCCGTGCGGAGATACGGTGGAAACCGTGACCATCGCCGGGAAGTTCTGCGAGTCAGGTGATCTCCTAGCAAAAGACGTTGATCTTCCCGAGTTGCATCCCGACGATCTTGTCGCGCTCCCGGCCTCCGGCGCGTACTGTGTCGCCATGTCGAGCAACTACAATCTGCAACCTCGCCCAGCAATCGTGTTGATCACTACCGATGGCAATGCTCGCCTAATTCGTCGACGCGAGACCTACGAAGATCTTCTTGCAACGTCGATTTTCGAGTGACGGTCAACGAAACTCCCACCCAAATCGGGGAATGGCGCATCGTCGGCAACCAGTCTGCGGTGACGCAACTCACCGGTGCGCTCCGACAAAACCGCACTTCGCACGCCTACCTGTTCACCGGTCAAAAGCGCGTCGGGAAGCTGACGTTAGCAATAGACCTCGCCCGCGCTCTCAACTGCAATCCTCAACCGTCTCTGACCGGTGAGGCAACACAACCACCATGTGGCACATGCAGCTCCTGCGACCGCATCCTGCGGGAGTTGCATCCCGACGTACGGATAGTCACCAACACGACGCCGACTTCGAAGGACGCGGACGAACTGGCCGCAGAACGTCGCGTGATGATCGGCATCGACCTGATTACCGACATTTTGGCCAGTGCCGTTTTGGAACCGTTCGAAGGTCGCCTGAAGGTTTTCATCATCGACCAAGCGCAGCTCATGTCCCCAGAAGCTGCCAACAAGCTTCTGAAGACGCTTGAAGAACCACCAGAAGCGGTTCAGTTCATCCTCACGGCTAGTGCTGCAGAACAATTGCCGCAGACCATCGTCTCGAGATGCCAAGAAATCCGACTGCATCCCGTCCCTGAAGCGACGATAGCCGAGGCGTTGGTCGAAAGTCTTGGCGCGGAACCATCGGATGCTCGCACCTTGGCTAAACTCGCTCTAGGATCACCGGGTTGGGCGATCGCTGCGCTAAACGATCCTGGGTTGCGGGACCGCAAAGTTCAAACCGCATCGACAATCCTCAACGTGTTGGCTTCAGATCTACCAGATCGATTTCAGTACTCTAACGAGTTGAGCTCGGAGTTCAGGCGAGATCGCACCGTCGCACTGGACGAACTCGATGAGTGGCTGACAGTCACGCGGGACCTCGCGATCTTCAAGTCAGGATTGACGGAGAAGATCGTGTTCGAATCCCGGATGTCGCAACTTGATGACGCAGCTCAGTCGCTAACCGAGGAAGACATTGCGCACACGATGGACGCGGTCATCAGCACAAGAGAAGCGTTGCTATCCAACGCATACCCGCCGCTCGCGTTCGACTCTATGATGCTTCAACTCCCGTAAACTCAATGGACAATCGATCCAACGGGTAGGACAAAGGGGCATAAAGATGGTTCATTTGGGTGCAAAGGCTCGCGTAGTCGCTGATCTGTTGGTTGAGCGGGGACAGACGGTTGGCGTTTCCGAATCTTCGGGTGGTGGACTTATTTCGGCTTGCCTACTCGCCGTTCCCGGCGCGTCGGCGTACTTTATTGGCGGTGCCGTGACCTACACCCGTACTTCGCATCGGGCATTCTTGAGTGTCCCGGACGCAGAACTTGAGGGCATTCGTTCGAGCACGGAGCAGTACGCGATGCTTAACGCGCAGGCGGTTCGCGAACAGTTGGGGACGACTTGGGGATTAGCCGAAACCGGTGCTAGCGGACCGACCGGGAACCGCTACGGTGACGCCGCAGGACACACTTGCGTCGCCGTTGCCGGTCCGGTCGAAGAAGTGATCACCGTTGAAACTGGCATCGATGACCGCGAAGCGAATATGTGGGCGTTCGCCGAGCAGTCCTTCGATCTGTTCGAAAGATGCGTGCGCCAATCCTAGTCGAGCGTATGTTGCATCATCGGCGATTCGCGCCAAGTCGGTCCCCCAATTCAACTCTCAACTATCCCAAATCGGCTCCCACTGGTTTAAACTCGCTTACAGTCAAGTCGTGCATCTAAACGCCGTCAGGTGAGGCATCGCGCGGCGCGGATGTCGAAAGGAGGTTCCGACATGGCAAGCGCAAGCACCCCCAGCTACGGTTCTCCTAAAGCTAAGCTTCGAAACTTCCTCAGGACGATCGAGTCCCACGTCCAAGGCACCGTAGTTGCCGGTTTGATCGAACTCGTGCCGTTGATCGTCACGGTAATCGTCCTGACGTACCTGATCAACGCAACCGACGAATTCGTCCGATCTTGGGCTTTCATCAAGGAACGACCTTGGGACTTTCCAGGCATCGGCTTAATCGTCATGGCTGCCGTGTTCTACGCGGTCGGCGCATTAGCGGTAACCAGACCTGGGCGACTTGTCCTTGATTGGAAAAGCGTCGTGATGAACCACATCCCGGTCGTCAAGACGGTGTTCGGGGTAACCCAACAAGCCACGGCTTCGATGGGATCCGAGTACAGCTTCAGCCGCGTAGTCTTCATCGAGTGGCCACGCGACGGCATGATGGCGATGGGATTCGTGACCGGACGCGTGCAAGCACCAGGGATGCACGAAGGCATGGTCTCTGTTTACATTCCGACCGTGCCTAACCCTACTTCAGGGAACATGGCGTTCGTATTGGAAGACGACATCGTCGAGACGAACATTACGGTTGAAGAAGCGATGAAGCTGATATTTTCGGGCGGCATCGTGTTGCCGGACACAATTTCGATGGCGCGTATGCCCCGGGAGGTTAGACGCGAGGACAGTTTCATCGGTAAGTATGTTCGGGAGGATTGACGCTTTCGTTCCCACATGCTCTTGCTTGAGGAGGTTGTATTTTGGCATGCTGTAAACTGAGTTACGCCGCAGTGGCGCGAATTTGTGGCCATCATTCGTGCTCATTCAACACAGATCGGAGTTGAAGCGATGGAGATTACGTCGGAAATTACTAACGGTGCTCTGATCGTCAAAGCGTCCGAACCGCGCGTTGACGGACTAAACGCTAGCCAGTTTCAATCCGGATTAGAAGCCGCCATCGGAGATGATGCAACGGCGGTCGTCCTCGACGCCGCCAATCTGACCTACATCAGCAGTGCCGGATTGAGAGCGATCTTGCTTGTGGTCAAGTCGGTTAACCGACGCAATGGCAAGTTCGCCGTTTGCTCACTCTCAGATCCGATCCGGGAGATCTTCGCCATTAGCGGATTCGCGAACATCATTCCAATCGAAGATGATCGAGACGCCGCGTTGGCCAAAGTCACCTAATCGTAGGAAGAAATCACTTGCCTCGCGTACGACCGATCTCGCAGGCGACAGATTCATCGCCATTGGGTTGACGCTACGCCGTCGCTAGATGGCCTTTGACATGGTTCGAACAACGACCGACGCGAAAAAGATCCTCGTCGTTGACGACGAACCGGATCTAGAGCCGCTCATTCTTCAGCGCATGCGGCGGAACATCCGGCGCGGCGAGTATGTGTTCCTTTTCGCGCGCGACGGCGTCGAAGCCCTTGGGAAGCTCACTGGCGACCCAAGCATCGATCTGGTAATCAGCGATATCAACATGCCGAGGATGGATGGGTTGACGCTGCTCCAACGCATCGAATCGGTCAATCCTCGCGTACGAGCCATCATCATCTCCGCATACGGGGACATGGAGAGCATCCGCACCGCCATGAATCGCGGCGCATTCGACTTCGTAACCAAACCACTCGATTTCCAAGATCTCTCGCTCACCGTCGAGCGCACTTTGCGTCACCTCGAAGAGTGGCATTCAGCATTGGAATCTCACGACAAACTCGTCGCTTTGCAGAACGAGCTCGAAGTCGCCAACACCATCCAACAATCGATACTGCCGGCATCGTTTCCGGAAAGTGATGATTTCGACATCTACGGATCAATGAAACCGGCAAGGGACGTTGGTGGCGATTTCTACGACGTTCAGACCGACCACGAAGACAAACTCGGACTGGCCATCGCCGACGTTTCAGACAAAGGCGTGCCCGCGGCGCTGTTTATGATGGCCAGCCGCATGCTCTTGAAGAGCACTGGCCGCCGTTTCGAAGACCCTGGGGCCGCTTTGGCCGCCGTTAACGACATGCTGGAAGAAGAGAACGACGCCGGCATGTTCGTCACGCTCTTCTACTGCGTTTACGACACCGACACAGGCCTCATCCGCTACGCCAACGGTGGGCACAACGAACCCATCATAGTTCACAAGGACGGCTCGACTACCGTATTGCCGCCAACCGGTGGCACCGCACTCGGAATCATCCCCGGATTGGATTACAACGAAGACGAAATACGCCTCGCGCCGGGCGAGATGCTAGTGATGTATACCGACGGCATTACCGAGGCGTTCAACTCGCACGGCGAATATTTCGGGATGGACCGATTACGCGAGGTTTTCCAAGACCGCCGACCTGATAGTTCACGCCAGGCTACCGAGATGATCCTCGATGCGGTTACCGCATTCGCCGGAGACTATCCGCAATCTGACGACCAAGCATGTTTGGCTTTGCGCCGACTCGAGGTCTAGTCGTGAGTGCCAAAACCTCATTTGCGATCGAGCCTCAACTCGAACAACTGAGCACGCTGCAAAGCCAAATTGAGGCTATCGCGGATCAACAGAATTGGGCATACGATCTCGTATATCAGATGGAGTTGGTGCTCGAGGAGATTTGCATCAACATCATCAAACACGGAGAGGTCCCAGACCACCATCCCATCTGCGTAGAAATCGCTTCGGACGAATCTGAAGTCAAGATTGTCGTCTCCGACAAGGGTATCGCCTTCAACCCTTTCGCCGATGCACCGCAACCGAACCGTCTAACTTCCATTGCTGACAGCAAAATCGGTGGTTGGGGCGTGCACCTGGTCCAGACTCTGACCGACGAAACCACTTACGACAGGGTAGGAGACAAGAACCGCGTCACGATCGTCAAACGGCGGAAAAGTTAGCTCCCAATACGCTTGGATGGTCGGCGGCGCAAATGTTCTTCGCCACCACCAACTCCGCCCGTCCCGTGGTTAATCAAACCTCGTATCTTGGTTGGGGGCACAACCTATAAAACCGGTAACGTGCCGAACACATTGAATTTGATCGCATTCGAAATCATCTGGGGAGCAGTGCAAGATTAGTCGAAACCCAGAAACCGCCTATCGGATGATTCGGTCGTTGTCCACGCCACTGCGACGGCACTTCCGGATGTCGGTACAGATGTACGCCGGCATCGCCGGTGCCGTCACTCTGACGCTCAGTGCCAGCATTGTGGCGTGGTTATCGTTCAACCAAATCGACGACGCCACGGATCGAGTCAACGACGGTAGTTTACCTGAGATGGTGCACTCGTTCGGGGTGGCTCAATACACCGCTGAACTCGCGGCCGCGGCTCCGCGCATCAGCGCGGCGACCACACAAATCGAATTCGCAGCGGCGTTGCAAGAGCTCGCGCAAACCGTCAATCTCTTCGAAGTCGAGATGACGGAGTTGGACAGAATCGGTATCGATCGACCGCGCTTGTTGCGAATCCAAGATTCCGCGGATGGTTTGACCGACAACATCGATGAAATCGTATCGCTTAAGTCCACGTTGCTCGACGTCGATGCGAAGATCGACGCGACGAGCGCGCGACTCGATTCATTTCAACGCGGTATCGACGGATACTTCCATCCGACGATCGACGAGCTATTGTTTCGTGCCCGATCTGGTTCGGACGAGACCGGTATTGCACGTCTGCAAACCTCCGGTACCCTGCCTTTGCAGGAGTTTCTCAGGTATCGCAACTTCAGCGAACTGAACACCAACTTCAATGACGCCGTTCAACTACTGGCGAGCGCGTTGGTCTCATCCGACGCGGTGGAGATCGGATTTCTGGAAGATCATCATCAACTCGCCATGCATCGCATCGAATCAGGTTTGCAGTTGCTGGACGACGCCGATCTCGCAAGCGACCTTGAGTCCAGATTTGATGAGATGGTTAATCTCGCGCTCGGGGAAGACGGCGGCTTTGCTCTTGTCAACCAACGATTAAAGCTGATCGACAACCTCGACGATTCGCTCGCCAACAATCGCGACATCTCCGTCGCCTTAGTGAATGAAGTCGATATGCACGTGAACGTGGCCGAGAACGCTGCCGACGGTGCGGCGACTGATGCGATCAACGCCATATCAATCGCCCGAATCTACCTCATCGGGATTAGTGCCGTGAGCGTCATTGGCGCGTTTCTCATCACTTGGTTGTATGTGGGGAGAGTAGTGATTCGCCGCATCCAGACACTGTCTGAACGCATGATCAGCATGGCGAATGGCGACCTCGAAACTAAAGTCGACATCGGTGGCGATGACGAGGTCACCGACATGGCCGATGCCCTTGAGGTGTTTAGACAACACGCAATCGAGGTCGAACGTCTGAACCCGGTTGAGCAGCTGGCGAAGGAGCTGCAAGCCAAGAACGAAGAACTCGAACGCGTGCTGGAAGAGTTGCAGGATGCACAGGATCAGATCATCGCGCAAGGAAAATTGGCTGCCTTGGGTGAGCTGACCGCCGGCGTCGCCCACGAAATCCGCAACCCCCTCAACTTCGTCAACAACTTCGCCGAATCGTCGCAAGAGTTGATCGAAGAACTGCGCGAAGCCGTCGACGACGCCTCGGGCAACCTCACCGACGACGCACAAGAATATCTCGAAGAGATAAGCGGGGACATCCTCGAAAACCTGACGCGCATCAAGTCGCACGGCGATCGCGCTAATCGCATCGTCCACGGCATGTTGGCGATGGGACGTGGATCCACCGACGTCGAAGCGACCGACATCAATAGCCTAGTCGACGAATATACGCAACTCGGATATCACGGCATGCGCGCGACGGATCCCAATATGAACATCGAGATTGTCAACGATTTCGATCCCAACATTCCGCAACTAACTGTGGTGCCTCAAGACCTCGGGCGAGTGTTCCTCAACATCGTCTCGAATGCTACCCACGCCACTGACGACAAGTTGAACGCGCTCGAGCCGCAAGCAAGCAACAACGGCACTTACTCGCCACGCATCGACGTGTCGACACGCGCATTCAATAACCGCGTCGAAATCCGCTTCAAAGACAACGGCACCGGCATGCCGCCCGAAGTTGCGGAGAAGATTTTCAATCCCTTCTTCACGACCAAACCGACGCATAAAGGAACCGGCTTGGGACTCTCGCTTGCGAACGACATCGTGAGAAGCCACGGCGGATCAATCTCCGTGACGTCCGCACCAGACGAATTCACCGAGTTCTTGATCGTCCTCCCGGTTGACCCGCCGAGTGCGATGGCCGCGAACTCAACCACTCAAAGCACTGACGACTGACTAGGTTCGTGCCCGGGTTCTCTCAGTGTTCGTGAGGATGCGGATAGTGAGCCGCGAAATAGATGCCCTCTAGCGAGGTAGGCGGCGCGTCCGGCTCTTCCGCCTGCCCGAACGCCAAGTAGTGCGGCGGGTCGCCGTCAATCACGATATAGGCACTGAGTGCCGTCGACAACGGGTTGTGCCCACCCACCCAAACAACCTCTGGACCGTCGACCAGTTGGGTTGGACCATCTTTAACCGGTCGCCGCACGGCTTCAAACTCGACGCTTCCGCCGTCAGGTTCGCCAACTCCCCAGCGGACCAATCCTTCATAGTTCGCCGGGATGACGAATCTCCATCTCGGCAAAACACCCGACCAAGGAGCTACCTCAATGGCCGCGCGACCTTCTATGCCTTCGAACGGATGATGCACCTGCCAGCGAAATCGCGACTGCGGCTCATCTTGTGAACCGGCTCCATGCGTGTGATGGTGACCCACGTCACCGTCGGCATCCGGGTTTTCGTGATCATTCGAGCGACGCGTAGATTCGCCCAAATCTTCGATCATCCGTTAGCAGCTTTATTGAACCGCTTCGCCAAACGACTCTTCTTGCGCGACGACTGGTTGCGGTGGATTACGCCTTTGCGCGTGGCCACGTCCAATGCACTCATAGCCTGACGGATCTTCGACTCGGTGTCCTGATCACTAGGTGCCGAGGCGATAGCGGCCCGTGCGTCGCTAATCTTCGATCGCACAAACGACTTCACAGATCGATTCCGCGCCGCTTTCCTTCGCTGGACGCGCATGCTCTTGGCTGCCGGCATTGAGTTCCTTCCGGGATTGTGCTGCCGATCACAGAAACTATCGGCAAATGTGCCGCTTGATTCTAAATCAAGCGACTGCTCGCTTCGTCAATGTCGGATCCGGAATACGGAATAAACGCCGGAAACGGCTTCTAGACGATCGAACAACCTCGCCAACTCTTCCGTGCCTTTCGTGTACACCACGAAGTCGATTAGCGTCTCTGAATCATGATCACTCTCTCGGGAAGAGAACTCGTGCAGATTCATCTTCTCCTCTTTGATGACCTCAGTGATGTCGCTGATCAAACCAATTCGGTCGGATCCCTTGATCCGCAAGCGCACCGGATAGAACTCGTCGACGTGACCCCACGCCGATTCCATCACCCGGTCGGGGTCCGAGGCGTTGCGGATGTTGCGACAGTTGGTGCGGTGCACCGTAACCCCGCGTCCACGCGTCAAGTATCCGACTATCTCATCCCCGTAAACCGGCAAGCAACACTGCGGAAAGTTGACCTGAACGCCCTGCATTCCCATAACGACCACGCCTTTGGCAAGATCGTTCGTCGTCTTTCGACGAATCTCTCGGACACCACTTCGGATCTGCTCTTCAAGCAGCTGCTCCGGACGTTCCTCCTCGAGACTGCGGATCACTGCGCGGACGACCTCGGATGGCTGTTCGTGCGTCTTGCCCAAGTCAGTCGCCAACTCATCGACCGACGTGTAACCCATAACTTCAGCAACATCTTCGGAGCTGATGCCGTGCCCCATACGCTTTAGTCGATCGACGACGCGTTTCAGTTGTTGGCGACCGTGCTGAAGGTTGATCTCCCTCTCTTGCCGGCTGAACCACTGACGTATCTTCGATCGCGCGCTGCTGGTGACTACGTAACGCTTTTCCGCGTCCTGCCAATCCAAACTCGGACCGCGCGCGTGAGTAGCCTTACGAATCTCGATGGTGTCTCCAGATTCGAGCGGCGTATTAAGGTTCACCAACCGACCATTGACGATTGCGCCACCTGTCGAGTGCCCCAAATCGGTGTGGATGCGGTAGGCGAAATCCAACGGCGTCGCACCTTGCGGCAGGTTGATGACGTCTCCCGCCGGAGTGAACACTTGCACCTGATCCGATTGCAGCAACTCCTCCTGTATCGAATCGATGAAGTCGTCCGCATCACCGTCTTCACCACCCAGGTCCACCATGTCCTTCAACCACGCCAAAGTCCGCTCATACGAGTTGTATTCGGTCGACTGCTGTGCACCGTCCTTGTACGCCCAGTGCGCCGCCACTCCGTCCTCTGCAATGACGTGCATCGACTTCGAACGGATCTGGACTTCGAGTGGGAGTTTGCCTGGCCCTCGAACCGTCGTATGGATTGATCGATAACCGTTCGGCTTCGGATTTGAGATGTAGTCATCGAACGATCCGGGGATCATCTCCCACAAACTGTGTACTACCCCTAACGCGTTGTAGCAATCCGCTTCGTTGGCGACGATGACCCTCAGCGCGATTAAATCGAGGATTTCGTCAAACGTTCGTCCTGCTTGTTCGTAACGTCGCTTCTTGCGGGCGATGCTATAGAGGTGCTTGGCGCGTCCGGTGATGGACGCTTCTAAGCCTTGCCGACGAATCAACTCGTTCTGTAGGGCTTCGACAGCCAATCGCGTGTATTGTTCGCGATCTCGACGCGTCCGCTTCACCAATCTCGACATCTCGCGATATTCGGCTGGATTCAGATACCGGAACGACGCATCCTCCAGTCGCCACTTGATGTCGTTCATACCCAATCGATCGGCCAACGGAGCGTAGATGTCCATCGTTTCCTGGGCGATGCGCTTCTGCTGCTCCGCCGACAGGTAGCGCAACGTCTCGATGTTGTGCATCCGATCGGCGAGTTTGATGAGCAGCACGCGTCGATCCGAGCCGGCCATCACGAACAACTTGCGCAGACTTTGCACCCGTTGTCGCTCGCGGTCGTCGGCGTGGCGACGCTTGCTGCGAGCACTCGCACCAGCGTAGATCTTCGATAGGTCGATGTGGCTCAACTTTGTGACGCCGTCAACCAGAGCACCGACGTTCGCTCCGAACTTCTCGACGATCTCATCGACCTCGACGTCGCAGTCCTCCACCGTGTCGTGCAACAGAGCGGCCGCGATCACATCCTGAGGAAGATTTAGCTGCGCCAGGCGAAGCGCAACCTGAACCGGATGCTCGATGAACGGTTCGCCAGATTTGCGCGTCTGCCCAGCGTGCGCTTCACGAGCATATTCGTGCGCCGACTGGATCAGTTCGACCTGGTCTTCAGGAAGGTAACTCCTCACCTGAACCATCAGATCCGTTGACGAATCTCGATGACCGTTAACCGATGAAGGTTTCGACTTGCCTTTCGAATGGGCGATTCGGATAGGTGTGGTCGTCATTCAACGCACCGCAAGTCTGTGTGGTTCGATCCTCTCAATGGTACGCTTAAGTTTACACTTCCCGTAAACGCGCGTTTGCAGCGTGTTTTCACAATCACTTTAAGCGAAACTTACAATGCCCAACATGCGCGTTGAATCACGCGAGCCCAACTAATGGAGCAACCAGCGGAAGCAAATCAGATGTTGAAACACAAGATCGCCCGTATCTCCCTCTCGGTTCTCGTCGCCAGCCTGATGCTGACGGCAGTTTGGATCTCCGTCGGTGCCGCCTCCGACCCGGTTGCGGCTCAAGACCCAACTCCGTTCCCGACGCTCACCGCGACGCCTAAACCGGTGAACCCGCCGCTGCCGATTCCTGCGGTGTTGACCGATTCCGCAGGCAACCAGTACGAGGTCTTCACGCCTGAAGACGGCGGCACGTTCCAAGGCGAAGGATTCTCGTTCATCGACGCCGGAGGCGCGGTGCCAAGTGCCACCTTGATCGGCGTGCGAATGGAGCAAGTCGGGCCGGCGCCGACAGGTTATCGGTCACACCATCGTTACACCATCAGCGGCAATGCGTACTCCATCCTCGCGGTGGATGCAAACGGTGCAGCTCTCTCCAGCTATCAACTCAAGATCCCGGCAGAAGCGTGCATCCCGCTTCCTGACGATCTAAGGACCGTCATCGACCGGGTAGCACTGATCGGCGTCGGACTGGAAAACCTTGAGCAAACGGTGCTCTCCAACAGCGTTACGCTGTCCGGCCAAGAGTTGGTCGTTTGCGGCAACGTGGGGAGACTGCCCATCACCGTCGCCGCCGGCAGTCGTGGTGCATCGCCTCCCGAGCCGACACGCGTGCCGCAACCTGAACGGCTTCCTGCCACCGGTGCCTGGGCACCAATCTCGTCGTGGGTGTTCGCATCCGTCGCTATCGGGGCCGTCGCCGGTTGGGCAGGCCTAACGCTGTTGCGTCTCACTTCAGCTGCAGTACGCAACCGACGGCGCAGTCGGTAAACGACCTCATTTGACGTGCTGGCTGCCGATAGAGCGGTCGGCTAGATGCCTTCGTACCAACCGGCACCGAAGACGAGATTGCCGCGTCTGACGACCCAGGTGTGTTTGGGAGCATCTGAGCGCGTCTCCGGATGCGTAAACAGGTAACTTACCCACCTTCCGCCACTCGCTTCGGTTACGTTTTCAAACGCTTCGCCGTAGTCGTAACCGGATGAGTCGATTCGTTCACGCGTCGTGCCGACCAGATCCGGACGACTCGCATGCGCCACGGTGTAGAGGTCGCCGCCACGATCTTCGAGGATGAAGACGTACCACGGTCCGTCCGCACTTTCCTCTGAGTTGTAGTACGCGAGCGTGCTTTCAATACCTTCCTCAGCCAGCCGCGCAACCGCGTCATCCACCAACTCAATCGCATACGCTGCCGGGTTCTCCTTGCCGGTCGACGCATCGTCGTTGTCAGTCAGCGCAAGCACCGCAACAGCCAGCGCGACCACGCTGACCAGCAATGCAATTAACGCAATGACACCTGAAGCTGCCCTCAACGCCTTCATTTGAGCGTCATTACTTCCGCACTCAGTACAAGGCTGACATTAGGAGTTCGACGTCTAGCCGCGCCAAGTAAGTAGATCCGACATCTCGTCGAGTATGGCGTCCAACTCTTCGCCATCGTACCGGTCGAACGGTTTGGTTCCAGGTTGTCGCGTGATCGGCGTCTTGATGATGCCGCGCCGCCAGAATGCCTGCTTATAGGTCGTCATGCCGAAGAAGAACTCGAAGTTTAGGGAAGGCAACAGACGGTTGAACAGAGCGCGTGCCTCAGCACTGACCACCTGTTGACCGTCTGCGTCTGTACCACCGGCCTCCAACGCGTCCCACAGTGCGACGTGCGCTTCCGTGATATGCCCCGCCGGCATCGTCCCGGCACCACCGCGGCGGTACTCGCCAAGCAGATACCTACCGCCCATGCCTCCCATAATCGACTCCACCTTGTCTCCGCAGGCATCCAATACTGCGGTCATCACATTTCCCGGCAGAAGACTCTCTTCCTTAAGCAGATTGACGCCCGGGATCTCGTTGATGATGCGGATCAACGTCGGTGTAGGTATCGTCGGACCGGTCGGCGGTTTGTTGTTCTGCAACCAAACCGGCAGCTGCGTCGCCTCGCGCAACGCACCAAACAGGTCATACGTCTCCTGACCGCCGCCCATGCCGTTGACCGGCATCGCGATAATCGAGTCGGCACCGACGTCGACAGCGACCTTGGCACGTTCGATGCAGTGCTCTATCGATACGCCGCTCGCACCAGCAACGACGGGGACCGCGCCGTTCACCGTCTCCACGCCGACGCGCAACACCTCATCGCGCTCAACGTCCGTAAGTCGCGGCCCCTCGCTCGCATTGACCGGCATCACAATGCCGTGCGCGCCGGCCTCGACGCAGTACGCAACGCACCGGCGGAGCGACTCGTAGTCGACGCTGTAGTCCTCATTGAACGGCGTAACCGGTATCGAAAACACGCCGCGGTTCTTCGATCGTTTTGCAGAATCCGTTTGTGTTCCCATGTCCCTCTCGGTATCGTTTGCGGTCGCCGTAAGTGCATCAATCTGACGGCTATCGAGTTTACACCGCGAACCACCGGACGAAGCGATATCGACGCGTTGCGTGCATAATCGGTTGCAACGGAAACGGCTTGCACTACCTAACGAGATTCGAGGTTTTGACATGGCTACAACGATGAGAGCGGCACTTGACGACGGCACGGGAGTTTATCGAACTCAAGATGCACCAATGCCCGACATGTTTGACCAAGCGGCTATGATCCGCGTGTGGCAAACCGGCATCTGCGGTTCCGACTTGCACATGACGACGCGCCGTGATGAAGCACAAGACCTCCCTTCCGGCCACGAAGTCGCCGGCGAAATCGTCGAACTGCCAAAGGGAAACCACGGACTCGAGATCGGAGACCGCGTCGCTATCGATACCGTCTGCTCCGGAAGGGCATGCTTCGACTGTCGTTACTGCAACTACGGACAGTACCGCCACTGCATGAACATGGTCGAAGACTCGGGTGGTGGATTCGCCGAATACATGACGCGTCGACCGTTGGGTCTCTTCAAGCTGCACGACGACATGGATTGGACCGACGGCGCGTTGGTGGAGCCGATGGCGGTATCGGTGCACGGCCTGCGTTACGCCGGTATGAAGCCCGGCGACGTCGTTGCCGTGGTCGGATCCGCACCGATCGGTCTGTCGTCCATCGCCAGTGCGCACGCTTTCGGTGCCAGCAAAGTCATCGCCTCGGCAAAGTATCCTCAACAAGCCGAACTCGCCGCAAAGATGGGTGCCGACGTCATCACCGGTGCCGAACCCGGAGAGCTGACCGATCGAGTGCTTGAACTTACGAACGGAGTCGGTGCAGACGTCGTCGTCGAGTCAGTCGGTGGACACCAGTCCGTTTCATTCCACGAAGCGATTAGCGCAACCCGCAGCCAAGGCACGATGGTCTACCTCGGCGGCATGAAGATTCCGCTCGAAGTCGACCTCTTCGACCCGTTGCTTCGGGAGATCAAGATCATCGCTTCGAACTGCTACGGCATCATCGACGGTGTGCATGATTACGAAATCGCGATCAACCTGCTCGCATCAGGGAAGTACCCCTACCGCGACACCGTCAAACATCGCTACGGACTCGAAGAAGTCGGCACCGCATTCGATACCGCATTCGACAAGTCAACCGGTGCCGTCAAAGTGCACATCGTGCAAGAGTAACCCGGTACAAGACCTCGATGCCACGGCGTCGGTAGAAGCGAGTCATCCATAGGCTAAAGTTGAAACCCGTTACACGGGCGCGTCCTACCTCCCTATGCCCAACCAATTCGCCGAACAACCGATACTCAACTCGCCGTACGAGTATCCGGAGCACCATTGGGAACTCGACGACACGGGGCAACCGACGCAGCGCATCATCGATTCCCGACGTGCCGCAAAGTTCGTAACCCCTATCCCAGCACCAAAGAAGTTGGGCGGTCAGTCTGCTCAGGCAGTCTTGGCCGCGGGCGAGGCCAAAATCTCAACCTCCAGCGATCAATACGACGTAACCGGCAACGTCAACGAGATCCGACGCTACGTCGATACTTGGCGACGCATCCCGAATCCGGCGGATTGGGGCGTAACTCCCTAGACGCAACGCCTGCTGCAGCATTGGCGACACCACGATTTCAACTCTTACCGACCCTTCTTCTGCCAGATTGAAGCGGTCGAGACCATCATCTGGCTCACCGAAGTCGCACCAAGGGTCCCAGCTTCCAACGATGTCCGACGCTTCATCGAGAGCACTTCTCGAGAAGCTAATCCTGCGTTGGCGCGTTGGGCACTCAAAATGGCGACCGGTGCCGGCAAAACCACCGTCATGGCGATGATCATCGCATGGCAGACCATCAATGCCGTCCGCAACCCGCGCAACAACCGTTTCACTCGCGCCTTCCTCGTCGTCGCACCCGGCATCACCATCAAGGATCGACTCCGCGTGCTCCAACCGAACGATCCTGAGAGCTACTACCAAAGTCGCGAACTGGTGCCCGACGACATGTTGCCGGACCTCCAGAGCGCGAAGATCGTCGTCACCAACTACCACGCGCTGATGCCGCGCGAGACTTTGAACATCGCCGCAAACGGTCGACGACTGCTTCAGGGGCGCGGACCTGAGATCGCCAGCATCGAATCCGAGGGGCAGATGGTGCGGCGAGTCATGCCCGAACTGATGGGTTTGAAACGCATCTACGTCCTCAACGACGAAGGTCATCACTGCTACCGCGAGCGTCCATCCGATGAGTCAGAGGAAGCACGGGCGACCGGCGACGAGCGGACCGAGGCGCGCAAGAATAGCGAGGCGGCTCGCGTCTGGATCTCCGGGATCGAAGCGGTTAAGCGAGTCATCGGGATTTCCAACGTCGTCGATCTCTCCGCAACACCATTCTTCCTGCGCGGATCCGGTTACGCCGAGGGCACGCTATTCCCGTGGACCGTTTCTGACTTCTCCTTGATGGATGCCATTGAGTGCGGCATCGTCAAACTGCCGCGCGTGCCGGTTGCCGACAATCTGGCGAGCAGCGACATGCCGATCTACCGAGCTCTTTGGGAAAACATCCGCGACGACATGCCGCGCTCCCGACGACGCAAAGGCGAGCAATACGACCCGGTGCGGTTGCCTGTGCCGTTCATCTCCGCACTCGAGGCACTATACGGGCACTACCAGCAGACTTACAACCAATGGCGCGAAGCCGAGATCCCAGTACCCCCATGCTTCATCGTCGTCTGCAACAACACTGCTACCTCCAAAGTCGTCTACGACTACATCTCAGGCTGGGAAGAATCCCGCGAAGACGGATCGACTGTCCAGCACGCCGGGCGACTGCCGCTCTTCAGCAACTTCGATGCAGACGGCAATCGATCTGCCATCCCAAACACGATTCTCATCGACTCGGCTCAACTCGAGACGCCTGACGCCCTAGATCGCAACTTCCGTGAGAGTGCGGCGGAAGAGATCGCCCGATTCAAACAGGACATGGTTCATCGCGATGGCAACCCAGAGGCGGCGGAGAACATCACCGACCAAGAACTGTTGCGCGAGGTGATGAACACAGTCGGCAAGGAAGGTCAACTCGGCGGAAACATCCGATGCGTCGTCTCGGTATCGATGCTCACAGAAGGTTGGGACGCCAACACCGTGACGCATATCCTCGGCGTCCGCGCCTTCGGAACCCAACTCCTCTGCGAGCAGGTCGTCGGACGCGCACTGCGACGCCAATCCTATGATCTCAACGACGAAGGACGGTTCGACGTCGAGTATGCGGACGTTCTCGGCGTGCCGTTCGATTTCAACGCCGAGCCGGTAGTCGTCGAGCCGCATCCGCCGAAACGCATCTACACCGTGCGAGCCGTGCGTCCAGATCGCGACCACCTCGAGATTAGGTTCCCGCGCGTTACCGGCTACCGCGCCGAGCCGCCATCTGAACGCTTGCGCGCAAAGTTCACCGACAACTCGATTATGCGACTGTCGCCGGAGCTGGTGGGCCCGAGCATTACCCGCAGCGAAGGCATCGTCGGCGAGGGCGTCGACCTCAATTTGAGCCACCTTGATAGCGTCCGATTGGCTACCGTGCAGTTCAATCTTGCCAAACACCTTCTTGAGACGAAATGGCAAGACGGAAGCGACGCGCCACGCTGGTACCTTTTCGGCGATCTCAAGCGGATAGTGGGCGAGTGGTTAGACTCCGAGCTCTTCTGCGAAGGCGGAACCTATCCGGCGCAACTACTGTATCGATCACTCTCTGACAACGCTTGCGAGCGCATTCACGATGCCATCACCCTCGCGCATGTCGGCGTGCACCCGATACACGCAATCCTCGACCCGTACAATCCCACAGGTTCGACGAACCACGTGAACTTCACGACGTCCAAGCAAGACCTATGGCGAACTGACGCCGGAAAGTGCCACGTGAACTTTGCCCCGCTCGATAGCGGCTGGGAAGGCGAGTTCTGCCGCGTCATTGAAGGGCATCGCCGCGTGCGCGCCTACGTCAAGAATCACGGACTCGGTTTCGACGTGCCGTACCGCAACGAAGCGACCGCCAGACGCTATCGCCCCGACTTCATCGTGCAAATCGACGACGGCCAAGACGATCCGCTAAACCTAGTCGTCGAGGTCAAAGGTTTCCGAGGCGAGGACGTGCGTCAGAAGCACTCTGCGATGGAATCGCATTGGATCCCTGCCGTGAACCAACTCAGACGCTACGGACGCTGGGATTTCGTCGAACTCCGTGACCCCGTCAACATGCAGGACGAGTTCGCGACGCTCGTCGACGAACTGGCCAACCGCAACGCCGAGGCCGCAGTGATCCGATAAACCACCAGCAACCAAGACGAGACGATGCCAAGACGACGAACCACTCCGCGATCCAAGCAGGTCGAGTCGCTGACGCACGATGATGCTAGTCGCGTCAACATCCCAAGTGCCGAGCACCAATCGGTGATGGAGCAGGACGACCAGGAGCCGATACAGGTCGCCTACCAGCGTCGCAACCGGGATCTGGATCCGCAACTCGTTTGGCGCGGCAAGGACGAACAGGACATATCGGACCTAACGGTGCAGGCACCGCCGTTGTACATCCAAGAACGCGTCCATCCCAAGGTGTTGGTCGACGACTTGATGCGGCAGTCGAAGGAGCGGCGGAGTGCCGAGGACAATGTCGAGCAACAAGGCTTTGCCGATCTCTTCGCCGACTTCAACGGATTGCCCAGCGAGGATGCCAAGACCGAGTTCTATCAGCACGAAGCGAACTGGTCGAACCGAATGATCCTCGGCGACAGCCTTCAGGTGATGTCGTCACTCGGCGAGAAGGAGGGGTTGCGCGGCAAGGTGCAGTGCATCTATATCGACCCGCCATACGGCATCCGCTTCAATTCCAACTTCCAGTGGAGCACCACCAGCCGCGACGTTCGAGACGGCAACCTGGCTCACATCACCCGCGAACCGGAGCAGGTCAAGGCCTTCCGCGACACTTGGCGCGACGGCATCCACTCCTATCTTTCCTACCTCCGCGATCGTTTGACCGTAGCCCGCGAGTTGCTCACCGATTCCGGTTCATGCTTCGTCCAAATCGGCGACGAAAACGTCCACCGGGTGAGGGCATTGATGGATGAGGTGTTTGGTGCAGAGAATTTCGTAGCGATCATCCCATTCAGGACCAAAACCATGCCGTTCGGGACCATTTTCGTAGAGCAGATGTCGGCGTTCGTGCTTTGGTATTCGCGGTCCAAGGCGCAAGCCCGACCAAAGTATCGAAAGCTATTCAGGGAGATGAACTACGGTATTGGGTCCGCGTTTAACTTACTCAGCTTGCCTGACGGAACTCGCGCAAAGGTTGCAGAAGTGTTGAAGGACCGTCGAGAGTTGCCCCCGGGCTCAAGATTGTACTCATCCAAGTCCCTTGAACCTTCAGGCATTATGCAATCCGGCATGTTCACATACCTGATGAATGGTTTCGAATACCAACATCCCAGGAACGGGTTCGGCACCAGTCGTGATGGGATGAAGAGGTTGGAACGCGCGGGTCGGTTGATTCCTGCCGGCAACATGTTGAGATATGCGCTATACGCAGATGACAAAGCGTGGGGAGATCGAACCGTCCCGTGGAACGACACCGCGGGTGCCGACAGCAAGGTTTACGTGGTTCAAACAAACTCGGAAGTCGTGAAGCGCTGTGTCTTGATGACTACCGATCCGGGGGATTTGGTGATTGACCCCACTTGCGGCAGCGGCACTACGGCGTATGTGGCAGAACAGTGGGGCCGGCGTTGGATCACGATCGATACCTCACGCGTCGCTATGGCCTTAGCGCGTGCGCGCATCATGGGTGCACGCTATCCCTACTACCTGTTGTCGGACAGCGCGGCCGGACAGGAGAAGGAAGCGGAGATCACTCGCACCGTCGCACCCGAAACTCCGACCTTCGGCAACGTCCGCCACGGGTTCGTCTACGAGCGAGTTCCGCACATCACCTTGCGCGCCATCGCCAACAACGCCGAGATCGACGTCATCTGGGAGACGGCACAGGAGCAACTCGAGCCGCTGCGGCAGGAGCTGAATGAGGAGCTCGGTACTGAGTGGGAAGAGTGGCAGATTCCGCGTGATTTAGCACAAGTATGTGATCTGGGGGGGGGCAAACGAGCGCGCGAAACACCTCCACGAGGAGTGGTGGAAGCTCCGAATCGCGCGCCAGAAGGAGATCGACGCATCAATCGCCGCCAAAGCCGACTTCGAATACCTTTACGACAAGCCATACGAGGACCGTCGCAAGGTGCGCGTTGCCGGCCCGTTCACCGTCGAGAGTGTCTCGCCGCATCGCATCTTGGCGGTCAACGAAAACGGCGAGTTCTTCGACCAACTGCGCGAAGACGGCGAGCAGTATGCCACCGGCGACAGCTTCGTCGACATCATGCTCGACAATCTCAAGACCTCGGGTGTCCAGCAGGTCCACAAAGAAGACCGGATCGAGTTCGACTCGATAGAGCCGTGGCCGGGCGACGGCTCAATCTGCGCCGTCGGTCAGTACATCGAAGGCGATGACGAGGACGGGACCCGACGACGCGCCGGCATCTACATCGGCCCCGAATTCGGAACCGTCTCGCGCGCCGACCTTGTGAAAGCCGCCAGAGAAGCCGCAGATGTCGATCTCGACGTCCTGATCGCCTGCGCATTCAACTACGAAGCGCACACGTCCGACTTCGCCAAGTTCGGACGCATGACGATACTGAAGGCACGCATGAATGCCGATCTGCACATGGCGACAGACCTCAAGAACACCGGCAAGGGAAACCTCTTCGTCATCTTCGGCGAACCCGATGTCGACGTGCGCAGAACCGACGATGGTCAAATCGAGGTCGAGGTTAAGGGCATCGATGTCTTCCATCCCAACTCCGGGGAGATTCGCAGCGACGACACCGACGGCATCGCATGCTGGTTCGTCGATACCGACTACAACGAGGAAGCGTTCTTCGTGCGCCAAGCCTACTTCCTCGGCGCACAGGACCCCTACCGTGCACTAAAGACGACGCTGAAAGCCGAGATCGACGCCGATGCTTGGTCGACGCTCCGCAGCACCGTCTCACGACCGTTCGACCCACCCAAATCGGGACGCATCGCCGTGAAGATTATCAACCACCTCGGCGACGAAGCGATGAAGGTTTACCGCGTCGACTTACGCTAACCGCTAGCCAAAGACTTCGGCGGCGATTTTCTCGGCAATCATGATGACCGTGGCGTTGGTGTTGGCGCGAATCACGTCGGGCATTATCGAGGCATCAACCACCATCAGATTGTTGACCGCGTGCGTACGACATTGAGCGTCGACGACGGCCATTTCATCAGTCGCCGTTCCCATCTTGCAAGTGCCAGAAGAGTGATGTTGCGTACGGGCGTTCTGCAACAGCCAGCGATCTAGAGCCGCATCGTCGGCGAGGACTTCGTCGGACGGTTCGACGCGGGTCGTCTTTGCCGATGCATACTCCTGCGACTGGGTAATCTCGGCGCAGAGTCGAACCGCACCGCGCATCCGCTCCATGTCGAACGGCTCGCTCAGATAGCGATAGTCGAGTCGAGGTTGCGCGCGCGGATCGGCACCGTTCAAGGTCAACTCACCAGATCCGACCGCTTTCTGCAGTGCGATACTGAAGCCGGTAGGCACCTCCGCAGATTCGATGTCGAAGTCCGCCGGCACGTGCTCTGTACGGATCTGAATCGGACGCATCTGCATGTCGTTGCGGAACGGCGAGTTGGGAGTCGTGTAGCGCATCCCAATCTGCAACGGCGACGGGCGATGCGGTATCTTCTCACCCGGTTCTTGCACGTAGCGCATGAAGACAGCGATGTGATCGCGCAGGTTTTGACCGACTCCCGGAACGTCGGCGACTATCTCGATACCGTGTTCCAACAAATGAGCCACGGGTCCGATGCCTGAGAGCATCAGCAGTTGCGGCGAGTTGATGGCACCTCCGCTCAAGATAACCGTCTCGGCGTCTATGCGGTAGGTCTCGCCACCCGACTCGACCTCAACGCCAACGGCGCGGTCATTCTCGACAATCACGCGATGCACCAACACGTTTGAACGTATCGTCAGGTTCATGCGGTCTCGCGCCGGTTGCAGGTAGGTGATCGCAGTGCTCATGCGGATGCCGTCAACGCGGTTGAGCGCGTAGTAACCGACGCCCGTTGAATCGGGATGGTTGTGATCCTCAGTAAACGGAAATCCGGCTGCCTGACACGCCGCCAAGAATGCCCGTGGGCTAGACATCAACTCATCTTCACGATGCCGACGCACCGGTATCGGTCCGTCGGAGCCGTGAAAGTCATCTCCCGCGAAATCGAGGTCGGTCTCCGACTTGCGGAAGTAAGGGAGGACGTCGAGATACGACCAGCCGTCGTTGCCTGCGGCCGCCCAGTCATCGTAGTCCTCGGGGATGCCGCGGAACCATACCTGTCCGTTGATGGCACTCGAGCCTCCGACTACCTTGCCGCGCGGCAGATCGAACGGTTGCTGCAACGGAGTGGCATTCGCCTTGTAGCCCCAAGTGTGGTCATCAACGTCATACGAGTCGTACCAAACTCTGACGCCGTACTTGACGTATTCGGGGAGCCACTGCGTCTCGGGATAGTCAGGTCCGGCTTCGAGCAACAAAATAGATCGATTGCGATCTTCACTCAAGCGGGAAGCCAAGACGCAGCCAGCTGAACCGGCACCGACGATCACCACGTCGTATTTCATCACGCCCGAATTCATGGCGCGATGTTACACGTTTTCACATCGCTTTTACGACTGACGCGCGGCGAAGTTCGGGTTTGCCAGAGTTACACACCTGCCCCGACCGCATCGACGATCCCGATGCGCCTTAATTCGCCTCGTCGTTCGACTGATCGATGTTCAGGATGCTGCGCGCTACCTGTCGGGCATCCTCAAGCGTGTCGACGATCCGATCTTCAGGAACTTTGCCCAAGATGTTCAAGGAGCGCAGACTCTCTTCCACCTCGGATCCGGACAGCCCGACGACGATCGCTTCGGTGTCCTCCTCGACTGCGATGTCAATCATGCGCTCGACAACCATCGCGGCACTGATATCCATGTTCAGAGTCTCGGAAAAGTCGAATATCACCACGTCATGTTCGCTGATGTCACGGCCGATGACGCTAACGAGATTGCTGGATGATGCTGCGGAGAATCGCCCGCGCATCCGGATTACGCCACTCCTTGCAGCGAACTCGTCGCCGTCGTTGGCAGCGGCAGCCGCCGCGGGGGAGTCGTAGAGGAAACTCTGGTCCAACAGCGGCGTCGACACCACGCTGTCCAACTCGAGTCGCTCCAACTGGCGCGCGGCAACCATACCGGCCGCGATCAATCCGATGCCAACCGCCGTAACCAAGTCCAAGAAAACGGTCAGACCGAGGGTAATCAGCATCACGACGACTTGGTCGCGCTGGATTCGATGTGCCCGCGTGATGAGCCGCCAGTCAATGATGTCCCAACCCACCTTCATCAGGATGCCGGCGAGCACCGCATGGGGTATCTCAGTAACGTATCGTCCCAATCCCAGAGCCAACGCGAGCAAGATGATCGTGCGGATGACGCCGGATATCGGCGTGCGAGCACCGGAACGAATGTTGATCACCGTGTCGAGGGTTGAGCCGGCACCAGGCAGTCCGCCGATCAAACCGACTGCGGTGTTCCCGATGCCTTGTCCCATCATCACGCGATTGGGGTTATGTCGGGTCCGGGTCAGCGAGTCGGCGATTAGCGACGTAAGCAGGCTGTCGATAGAACCGAGCAGGGCCATGATCAAAGCCGGCGTGAACGAGCTGGCTAGGAAGCCGAGGTCGAATACAGGGACATTGAACTCGGGCAAACCAGTGGGGACGTCGCCGATTACGTTGAGGTCGGTCAACCAGAGGATGCCCAGTGCCGAGCCGACGATCATAGCGGCGAGAGGTGCCGGCAGGTATCTCCGCAACTGCGCGGGCCAGAGAACGGCGACCAGAAGCGTTACTGTGGCGACGATCACGGAGTGCAATTGAAGCTCGGAGATTGCTGAAGGAATCTCGCGCAACTTCGCCACGACGCCGCCCGGGTCCGACGGCGCACCCAAGAACGGCGCAATCTGCACCACCATCACGATCGTGCCGATGCCGGTCATGAAGCCAGAAATGACCGAATATGGGGTGTACGCTACGAACCGCCCGATACGAATGGCACCCAGCAGTATCTGGAGCAGGCCAGCCATCACGACCACGGTGAGGGCCTTCGCCAAGTCACCGTCCGAGTGAACCGTGACGATCGCCGCCATAGCGATGCTCATCGGTCCGGTAGGTCCCGAAATCAACGACCTCGCGCCACCGAATACCGCGGCGAAGAATCCCACTGCTACGGCACCGTACAACCCGGCAATCGGGCCGAGACCGGACGCGACTCCGAAAGCGAGTGCGATCGGCAGACCGACGACGGACGCGGTTAACCCGCCGAAAATGTCGCCGCGCAACATCGTCAGCGAGTAGTTCGGTCGCTTTAGGATTCCGCTGGCGATGAATCTACCTCTCGATTTGCTCTACTAGACCTTGGTTCTTGCGCGGATTCAGACGTCGTCGTTCGCATTTGCAGCACCCGTCAGCCGAGGACGAAGCCGCAATCGTTATCGTCTAAACGATACCCAATCAAGCACCAACAGCACATCTATCCATTAAACACTGTAACCCGCAGTTTGCGCGTCGCGACTGCACGCGCCATTGCAGCATCGCATTGTCCGCACGATAGCGCAGGAAAAACGCGCAAACATCGGAGCCAAAACCGACAATCTCAGACGCGCACGCCGCAACGCCCGAGTGCATGGCGCGACGTTACACGTTCACTCGGGGTACTCTGGCCGGTTTTGAGAACCCGACCCCAAGTTGAGATGCTTAACCCAGCGCAGCGACGCTTCTGTCTCGAACGCGTTCAGTCTTGCGTTCCTTCGCACGCTGCATTCGAATCGGACCCAGCTCATCCATCACCACGCGATAGACGGTGCGTGAACTGACGTTGATCTGCTTAGCGATGGCGGCAACCGATTCACCGCGCTCGAACAACCGGGCGATCTCCTTGTTGCGCATCACCAACTTGCTGCGCGGGCCCCAATTCGGATCGTCGTACTTGCAGATGGCGAGGGGACACGCCAAGCAAGAGGGTGCCAACTCGCATCCGGTGTCCTCGTAGATCGTGTTCTCCGGCAAATCGATGTTGCGCACTCGATACGACTCGGTGCCACCATCGCAAAGTAGGGTCCCAGAAAGGTCTTCGGGTTCCTCGTCTTCTTCCGCGTAAACAAAATCGAACGAGTAGTTGAAGCCTGCTTGCAACATCGCTCAAATCACCCCATGCACTGAACTCTCATGCGTGGCGCGCTCGTAGAGTGAACCGACGCGTCCTGGTTGGCCGTAGTAGACGAACGTCAATGCCTCGTCTTGGCAGCGCGGCGACACCACGCGATCGAACCACTCTGGATCGATGAGATGCGCGTCGACTACCTCAAGCAAAACGTTGGGAAATACGTAGGTCGCGTCGCGCGCTAGGGGGTGGTCAACGCTGACGAACAGGTGACGCGCCGAACCGAGGCACAGGGATCGCTCGCCAACCGGCTGCCAGAGATCTCCAGCGTGTGCTTCGTCAAGCTGCTGCACCAGCTTCTCGATCGCCGGCCAGGTGTCCGAATACAGCGAGGGAGAGATCGTTGCACTCACGCCGCCGAAACCCGAGGCCAGTGCCAATAACATGCCGCGTATCGGAGTCCCGAATTCGGTCGCCGCTTCAGCATTGCGGCACTCGACAGTGATCGACTCGTAATCGGAGGACATCGCCGATTCGAAGATGCGACGCCCCAACTCCTCACGGTCTGTGATGCATTCAACCTGCGCTGGCAGATTGATCAGCGTGCTCTTCGTAATCGCTTCCAACTCGCCATTGAGCGACGGAGAGTCGCTGACGTCGATGTCGATTGCGATGGTATCCAACAGATGTTCAGAGTCGAGTTGGATCTTCTCGGTAACCACGTCCATTGCAGGTTTCAGTAAAGTTTGGGTAGCCACGAGAGAGTCCTTTCACACAGATGTAGCACTTAGTAATAAATAGAACATACATGCTTTAACACGACCTGTCAAGCGATTAGCCGATTTTTCTTCGACGAACCCTTGATTCGTGCATAATTGACTTCGGTAACTCGCCAACTAGCACACTCGGAATACGCCGATGCCCGTAAACGTCGAGATCGTATCGATCGGCTCGGAACTGCTGCTCGGGCAGATTGTCGACACAAACTCTGCTTGGATCTCGCAACGCTTGGCGACCAACGGAGCGAACGTCTACTACAAGTCGTGCGTCGGCGACAATCTGAGCCGCATGACCGAGGTGCTGCGCATTGCCCTCGATCGCGCCGACGTCGTCATCACTGGCGGAGGTATCGGTCCGACGCAAGACGATCTCACCCGCGAAGCTGTCGCCGAAGTGGTTGGCACAAAGGTCGTTACCGATCCCGAATCGCTGCGCGAACTGCACGAACGATTCCAGTCGCGCGGCTTCATTCTCACCAAGAACAACGAACGCCAGGCGCAGATTCCCGAAGGTGCGAAGGTCGTCAAGAACCCCAACGGCACCGCACCGGCGTTCATCGTCGAAACAGACAACGGCACGATAATCAGCCTGCCCGGCGTGCCCTTCGAGATGAAGTGGCTCATCGACAACGAAGTCATCCCTTATCTACGGAAAACTTACGCTCTCGGCGACACGATCCACTATCGGGTATTGAAGGTAACTGATCTAGGAGAAAGTGCCGTTGACGACCTCATCGGTCATCTCATCGCCGAATCTTCCAACCCGACCGTCGGCGTATTGGCGCGGCCCGGTCAAGTCGACGTGCGCATCGCCGCCCGCGCCGCTACCGTCGACGAAGCGGTGGCACTAATTGGCCCCGTTGAAGCGAAGGTGCGGGATTTGCTGGGAAATCACATCTTCGGCGTGGACGACGACACTATCGAGAGCGTCATCGGGGACATGTTGCGCGAACGCGACAAGACCGTCGCCATCTATGAAGACTTGAGCGGTGGTGCCGTCTCAGATTCGATGCGAACCGCTGCCGCCGACCGGTTTCTCGAGGCGATCGTTGCGAACTCTGATACGCCTGGTAATCGACTTATTGGGGCATCCGAGAATGAGATGTCAGGAGAAGACCGTGCCGCCGCGTTGTCGCACGCAATTCGAGAGCAGTCCGGCGCATCCATCGGCATCGCCGTTCACGGCATCCCTGAACAAGAAGGCAGTGCGGAGAATCTCGCCAAGGGCGACACCTACATCGTGATTTCGGATGGCGAGAAGTCCGAGATGCGGCACATCAGGTCCGCCGGCAGTGGCGCGCCCGATCGCAGACGCGCCGCCATGTACGCCTTCGGCACCCTACGTCAACACCTGTTGCGTTCTTGAACGACGAACTAAAGGCAGGAAGTGCAAACAATGCGAAACAGTTTCAGACTATCGATACTCACTCTAATCACCGTCGCGTTTGCTTCGACGTTGATTGCTGCCGCAATTGCGTGCTCATCGCCCGAACCCACGGCAACCCCCGTGCCGCCGACTGCGACACCAACTCCGGTTCCGCCGACCCCGACACCGATACCGCCAACCGCCACGCCTACACCCGAGCCGACTCCCACAGCTACGCCGATTCCGCCAACTGCGACCCCTGAGCCGACGAACACGCCGGAACCTGAGGTTCAGGAACGGACTGTCAGTGAGGATGCGATGGTCCCTCCTGACGACGACGCAGCGCAATGTCTAGCAGAAACCGCAGATGCCGAGACTTTGGTGAAACTCTCAGCGGCAATTGAGGCGATTAGCGATGGCACCGACGTAGAAGCGCACCACATCCTAGATCTTCTCGACGCCGCACACATTCTCGCCGAATGCGGCTTGATGCCCGAAAACATCGGTCCATTGGTGTCCCAGATTTCGCGCGACGACGCAGCATGCATAATCGACCAAACGGGCGTCGAACCGCTGATGGTTTTCTTCACGCTCAGCCAAGAAGAACAAGGCTCGACGATTAGTTTGGGTACGCTGATGCCGTTGCTTCCTGCATTGCAAGCGTGCGACGTATCGGTGAACCTCGCCGCCGGTCAGTGAGCCTTGGCAAATGCGGCACCGCATCAGTACTCGAAGCACGCGAACGACCGCGCAAACGGATATCATTTTCGCATTAGCTATGCCCCTTTGTCGTGGTTGCCAATAGCGGACGCGATGCTTTAGGGGATCCGGTTAGGAGCGTCGATCAATGAGAAGCAAAGCCGCAATTCACGTGGAGCACGGGAAACCGTTGGAAGTCGACGAGATCGAGATCCCGGATCCGCGCGCAGACCAAGTCCACGTCAAGCTCTATTCCAGCGGCGTATGCCACTCGCAACTCCACCAGATGCACAATCCTGCTACCCCGACGCCGTCGTTGTTGGGGCACGAAGGAACCGGACGCGTCGTTGCCGTCGGATCCGACGTCACGCACGTCAAGGAAGGCGATTTGGCGATCGTCACTTGGGTGCCGAAAGATCCGATTCGAGGACGATGGACTCCCGACCCAAGCGGTGCCACCTATCGCGAAGAACCGTTGAACGGCGCGACCTACACTTGGGGTGAAGACTCCCTGGTGTGGGGCGGATACGTTATTCCCATCGCCGAGGACAACCCTACCGACATCTCATCGATCGTCGGATGCGCCGTCCTTACCGGCGCAGGTGCGGTTCTGAACACGGCCCGCGTGCGACCCGGCGATTCAGTCGCCATCTATGGCATCGGCGGAGTCGGCACGTCGGCTTTAATCATGGCCGTCATGCTCGAAGCCTACCCCATCATCGCAGTCGACATTGACGACTCGAAGCTCGAGTACGCCTCCGAGATGGGTGCGACGCACACCGTTAATGCCGCCAATACCGATCCGATAGAAGCGATTCACGACATAACCGGCGGTGGCACCGACTACGCGTTCGACGCCATCGGGTTGCAGATCACGAGCGAACAGATCTTGCCTTCGGTTCGAGGCGGTGGCCCCGGTGCGGACAACCACGGCGGAATGGCTGTACTGATCGGCATGCCAGCACCCCAGATGACTGTCGATCCCGGACAGTTCATGTACCACCAGAAGCAGTACCGCGGATCACTTGGTGCTACCTATCCGGAGAAGGATTTCGAGCAGTTCCTTCGCTGGCACAAGGAGGGCAAATTCCCTCTCGATAAGCTGGTGACACGTCGTTACTCGCTGGATGAGATCAACGATGCCTGCAACGACCTGCAAAACGGCGAGATTCTCGGGCGCGCCATCATGGTCTACGACGATTAGGCGACTCCTAGACAGCAAATCCGACGACAGATGCAATACCGCGAGCTAGGAAGATCGGGAATCCGCGTCTCCTTAGTCTCCTACGGTGCCGGCGGCCCCAGCCAATTCGGCAAAGCGGCCGGACTCACCGACTCGGAACGAAGAAGCCTAATCGCACGCGCTATAGATCTCGGCATCAACCTTTTCGACACCGCTGCCAACTACGCAAACGGCGAAAGCGAGACGTGGCTCGGGCAGGCTCTCGAAGGTCATCCAAGAGATTCGTTCATGATCGCCACCAAGTGGGGATGGCGGTCATCAAGCGGACAACTGCCACATCCCGATGCGTTGATCGAATCCGCCGAAAAGAGCATGACCCGGTTGCGGACGGATTACATCGACGTCATGCAGATTCACGGCCTCAATCAGCAGGTCTATCGTCAGGCTACCGAGATGTACGCGCCTGCCCTGTTGAAGCTGAGGGAAACGGGCAAGGCGAGATTGATCGGGTTTTCGGAGATGATGACGGAGGACCCGTCGCACACTGCCCCGGAAATTGCGGTGAATGAACACCACGATATCTGGGACACGATAATGCTCAAGTACGGCATTCTCAACCAGTACGCCGCGATCAACGTCTTGCCGAAAGCGCAGGAGCACGGCATCGGCATTCTCAACATGGCACCGGTGCGATTTACGTTGACCCGCGCCGACGAGTACCGAGCCCTGCTCGAGCAGTGGCGCGACGACGACTCGATCGACGTGGATCATCCCAAACTGCGAGACGGACTGGGTTGGCTGGTAAGGGGCAACGTACCGTCGGTAATCGCTGCGGGTTACAAATTCGCTGCAGCCCACCCGGGCATTTCGACGGTGATTAGCGGTACCTCGAGTATCGATCACCTCGAAGAGAACGTCACCGCGCTCGAAGACCCGTCGCTGCCGACGGAAGACATGGAGTTGCTGCGAGAGCTCCTGATGACCTCTGCCGCACCACGCTAGAGCCGGGGCGACATGAAACTGTCGCGTGCCCAATTGCGTATCTAACCACGGCGTAGTGCGGTTTACGCGAGGTTAAGGACGCCAACCAACCTCCGACCTCCCCGACTCCAGCTACGTGCTGCGTCGCTAACATATCCTTACGATGCACAACCTGTTGAAAGGACTCTCGTTTGACCACTGCCCCGACAGCATCCCCAGAAACGACCGTCAACGCAGAGCACACCGCGACAATCGAACGCATCGCCGAAAACATCGGGAAGGTGATCATCGGCAAAGGTGACGCCGTCAACCTTGCCATCGTCGCGCTCATCAGTCGTGGTCACGTACTGGTCGAGGACGTACCGGGCGTCGGAAAGACGATGCTTGCGCGGGCGATCGCAATCACCACGGGATGCGATTTCAAGCGCGTGCAATTTACGCCCGACCTGCTTCCGAGCGACGTTACCGGAGCCTCGGTCTTCAACCAGCAACTCGGACAGTTCGAATATCGCCCCGGCCCGGTAATGGCGCAGATCGTATTGGCCGACGAAATTAATCGCGCAACGCCGAAAACGCAGTCGGCTCTCCTTGAAGCGATGGGAGAACAACAGGTAACCGTTGAAGGCGTAACCCACGTCTTGCCGCGACCGTTCATGGTTATCGCCACACAAAACCCGATCGAATACGAAGGCACATTCCCGCTGCCTGAAGCACAGCTCGATCGATTCTTCATGCGCATCTCACTGGGATACCCTGACCCGGCAGAAGAGGTGGCGATCATGGACGGACGTGAAGCCACCGATCCTATCGACCTGTTGGCACACGTCTGTTCTGACGCGGAGATCGTTGCACTCCAGCAGTACGCCGACACGATCTATATCGACGAACTGATCAAGCAGTACATCGTCGGGATCGCTGGCATAACTCGACAACATCCCGACGCCACGCTTGGAGTTTCGCCGCGCGCCAGCATCAACCTGATGAAAGGTGCCAAAGTCTACGCCATGATCCAAGGACGCGACTACGTCATTCCGGACGACGTGAAGGCGATCGCCGTGCCGGTGATGTCACACCGCGTGCTGTTGACGCCTTCGGCTCGAATGCGCGGCGTTAGACAAGCAGAAATCGTCGAAGAAGCGATTAGCGAATCGAGCGTGCCAGGTGCCGCGGGTGGCAGTGCTTAATCGCCGTTTCGTCCTTCTACGCATTTTGATCGATTGAACCAGCATGATTACAACCGCGAGGAGACTCACACGGCGGCGGCGAGACGATCACGCTACGATTGGGAAGTCGACAGGTTGGCGCGGTTGGTTGAGCAAGCATCGTTTTCTGATCGGCATCGTCGCCCTCATTGCGATGTTGATCGTGAACGCCGTATCCACCGGCTTCGATCTCGCAATGCGATTGTCGTATCTACTGATAATCCTCGTCATCATTTCCTGGGTCTGGTCGCGCGTCGGCGTAACCAAGATGAGCGCGCACGTCAATCGCCCCAATGGCCCTTTTTCGGTTGGCGACACGCTTAGCGAACGCATCACCATCCAAAACGCCAACGGCGCACCCAAATCGTGGGTCGAAGTCGAGGACTACACCACGCTGCCGAATGTGGAGTTCAAAGACGTCACCAGTTTCGGCTTCATGGTCACGTTCAGACGCGTCGAGATGTCAGCATCGTTGACGCAGCGGGGTGTCTACGAACTGGGCCCATTGGTCATCCGCGCCTCGGACCCTTTCGGCCTATTCCCGCGCGACGTCGCGTTCGAAGGCATCGACCGCGTGCTCGTATATCCCCAAGTCGTCCCGATACCAGACATTGCGGCATCCAACGTCTTACTGGCTGGAGAGCACGCCCGTAGACAACGGATGAACGTGTTATCGACCGACGTATCCTCCGTACGAGAATACGCGGACGGCGACCCGATCGGGAGGATCCACTGGCTCACCACGGCGCGTACCGGATCCTTAATGGTCAAGCAGTTCGATCAAGGATCTTCGGGAGACATGTGGGTCGTCTTTGATCAGCACGTCGAAGCGCAAGCCGGCAGCGCCAAGGACTCGACGGACGAGTATGGTGCGACGATCGCCGCATCAATCGTCGACAAGTACACGCGTACCGCAACGCAGGTTGGATACGTCGCCCAAGGCAGCGAAACACTCTTCGCAATGCCGGAACACACCTCCGCGCATCGTGACAACATTCTGCGCCACATCGCAGCCAGCCGGCCGGAGGGTCGAGCCCCGATAATCGACGTCCTTGCTCAGGTGGACCGCGAGCTCTACGTCAGCTCTACGGTGATAGTCATCACTGCGGCGAGTGACGGCGAATGGGTCGATGCTCTGGGTTCGTTGCAGCGACGCGGCGTTCGCACTATCTGCATCGCCATGGATCGCGAATCGTTCGGTGGCGAACCCAACGACGACGTCCTAGCACGACTGCCGACCGCAGGCGTGGCCACATATCGCATCGCTCACGGCGACGTAATCAGCGAGGCGTTAAGGACTTCTGCCAACGCCGACATGATCGCCGAGCAGTTCGCCGCAACTGGCGAGAGCAACACCGCAACGAGTCCTCAACTCAACTCCGACGCCACCGATTCCCAGCTCTACGCCCC
Organism: Dehalococcoidia bacterium; assembly: GCA_965221625.1. Classification (GTDB taxonomy): domain Bacteria; phylum Chloroflexota; class Dehalococcoidia; order Lucifugimonadales; family Lucifugimonadaceae; genus Bin127. Next base: position 788,285 of record OZ244903.1, on the reverse strand, counting down.
AGCAGATGGTCGCACGACCTGATGACTACCATCACACTCAACAGGAACGTCGGATCAGCCAGTAGATCCCGATCCGCGCAGTCGCGACGAGTGCTGAGCGGCGCATGGCGTCAACCGTTTTGGCCCACCGACGTCTACGTCAGCGATTGGATCGCGTTGGGTTTGCTCGCTTGGATGCTGGCGATGGTCACTTGGGCCGTCGACCTCGCCCGATGGGGTGAGCTGCCAAACCTAATCCCGACCGCCGTGATCGCCGCCATCATCGCTTTCGTCATGGCGAAGAATCGAACCTCAATCTACACCAAGGTCGCCGTCTTCCTCATCGCCGGTATCGCGACAGTTTTCTGGCAAGGCTCTCTAAACGCTGAGGGCAGCAACGCTTTGGCGCGATCGAACGATGCTTGGGATCGCTTTGCACTCTGGATCGACGTCGCCATCAACGGCGGCATCAGCGCAGATCAGGTGCCGTTCGCGATGCTCATGATGACCGCCACTTGGATAGTCGCATACGCTACGACGACACTCACGTTCCGCTACTACAATCCTTGGATTCCGTCTCTCGTCCTCGGACTCGCCCTGTTAGTCAACCTCAGCCACCGCATCGGGCAACACGAACACACCTTCTACCTCTTCATGATCGGAGCCGTTGCTCAGTTCGCACATCTCGTGGCGATCCGCCGAGTGAATGAATGGAAGATGGCGAAGCTGCGCATTCCCAAAGAAGCCCGTTGGGTGGCCTCACGAGACGGTCTCATTCTGGCAACCATCGTCATCGTATTCGCCGCGATTTTGCCATTGGCACTTCCAAGGTCTCAACCTCTCAGAACCACTTGGAACGCGGTGTTCCTAAATCCAATCACACAGTTCCGATCAACCGCCGAGAGACTCTTGGCTGGCGTGCCAAGCGGCGACGACGATCGCCTATATTTCCCGAACGCGGTTCTCCCGTTTCAAGGCGGCATTGAACTGACCGACGATCCCATCATGTGGGTACGCAGCCCGTATGCGAAGCTTCATCCCGCCCGCGTGTATCAGGAGTACACACCCCAGGGATGGGTTACGGCACCGAGCATCTCGTTACCCGCCGACGCCAATACCAAGCTAATCGACCTCCCTGACGATCTCGGCATCACCAATCGCGAGCGCGTCGAGATCATCGTCGAGCCATTAGGCAATACAGAGTTGGTTATCCCGGCCGCGGCGGTTCATGCCGTGGACAACGGCGTCCAAGTCGAAGTGCTCGAACCGCAGGCTTGGGACGTCCCACTTACCGGCAGTCCTGCTGCTCTCGCCGAATTGCCCGATGATCTCCGAGATTTCGCATTTCAGCTCCGGGACAAGTTAAGGGAGATTGCGGAGGATGCTTCGCCCGGAACCGTCTACACCTTGAGCACGCAGCCAGCTATGTCGGCGCGCGACATCGGGACGGCTATACGAAATCTCCGATCTGGCGTCATCCCTATCGGGAATCTCGAAGAGCAGATCACCTACTCGATCACCTCCAGTTCGCTCGAAGAGATGGAGCTGTCGGCGAATGGCGCATTTGAAAGCATGACATTCAAAATCTCCGGGCAAGCGTTGCTCGAACTCATTTCCGGTGCCGACAACACGCCCGATACGATCGCTTTCCGTGTCTCGACCGTTGCGTTGCGGGAACGCGCCAATCTAAACAACGGCAACGGACCTAGGAACCTGTCATTCCTCATCAGCCCCGAAGATCTCGCCTCCATCTCCGAAAACGGGGCCTTGCCCAACGGCTCAACTGGTACTCTCGATTGGTATCGGTTCACGATCACCCAACAAGACCTCAACGTGATGGACCTCTCGGGGAGCGGAATCCCGTGGGATACCTTCAACTTCCGCATCTACGCCGGTGCCGACGGATCCAGTGCAGAGTTGATGCGCATCGCTCGCAACGGTCCAACCGAACAGAACACGGTAACTTTCCAAGAGCTGCGAGAGAAGCACGAAGTCTATGCCGTATCCACCTACGTGTCGACTGCCGAGGACTCCGACTTGGCGACGATGTCGGACATATACCCGCCATGGATTTCAGATCGCTATCTGTCCCTCCCAGATACCGTTTCATCCGAAATCTACGACCTCACAAACCGAATAATCGCCGACGCCGGTGCAATCACTCCGTGGGAGAAGACGCAGGCAATCAAGGCGTTCCTGCAATCACAGGTCTATTCGCTCGAAATCGAAGGACCAGGACCATTCGATGACGGCGTCTACTACTTCCTATTCGAAACCATTGCAGAGCCTTGTCCATCAGAGTTGCCGAATTGCGATACGTCGAAGCGAAAAGGTTACAGCCAGTACTTTGGCACCGCCGGTACGGTCATGCTCCGCATCGCCGGCGTGCCCTCTCGCATGGTCCAAGGATGGAGTGCCGGGGAATACGTCCCCGACCAAGGTCAGTTCCTCATCCGTGATCGCAATCGTCACGGCTGGACACAGATCTACGCCACCGGATACGGATGGATCGACGTTGAAGTTACACCCGGCAGACCGGCTGCACCACGTAACGTCATCGTGCCCACAACGCCTACTTCGACGATACCGTTCGGACTTATCGGTTCGGCGGAGTTCGATCCCGATTACCTCCTCTACCTTGAAGACCTTGACGATCTCGCCCTGCAAGCTCAAGACTTCTTGCGATCCAGACAAACGAACGCGCAACAGCAAACGTCTTGGTACGATCCATCGAACATACCCGTGGTTCCGACTTCGGCGGCGGCAAGCATTTTGGCGTTGGTTTTCGTACTCACAATGATCTGGCGTTGGAATCTCAGGCAACTTCCCGCTGCGGTGCGAGCCTATACGCAGTTGACGCGCGTGTGCAATCTGCTTGGGTATCGTCGACCTCGCAGCGCATCCGCACGCGAGTACCTCAACTACATCGGTCGCATCGCAGAACGCGATGTGGAAACCCAGCGACTATTGGTGGCATACGAAGGCTACGTCTACGGCCCCCAAACAGCTTCGAGCGAAGTGACGCCAGCCGAGGACACTGTCGATCCAGTCGATGACGCCGTGTCCGATGGAAAGCCGGTAAACGACGAACCAAAGGTCATATCGAGGTCCTGGCGCAGAATCGCGCGATCGGTGCTCAAACATCGCGTCAAACGACTCTTCGGATTGACGCCGCGTTCTTCGATCGATGCTGTTAATTCCTGAACGCCAAGCAACTTCTGACGGACATTGTCGAACGAAATCGCAGCAGCGCATTACTTCGAGACAGAACTCGGTTGGATCGCCGCGATCTCGAGTAGAAACGGTCTCCTGCGAATGTCGCTTCCCGAACCGACGCGAGAAACCGCGGTAACCGCAATCAAATGCGACCCCGCAACATTCGAACCGTCGTACGATACTTCGATGCACAAGTTGGCAACGCTGTTGCAGGCCTATGCGACGGGTGAAGACGTCGATCTCGACGGCATCGCAATCGACGAAACGTCTTGGACTCCCTACACGCGCCGGGCGAGAGACGCCTGTCGGAAGATACCTCGTGGCGAAACCCGCACTTACGCATGGTTGGCGGAACGGGCCTCGGGGTCTCGCATGTCAGCTCGGGCCGCGGGCAGAGCGATGGCTACCAATCCAGTGCCGATCATCATCCCCTGCCATCGTGTCGTCGGATCCGATGGCAATCTACACGGCTTCGGCGGCTCAATCGGGTTGCCGTTAAAGTCAAGACTTCTCGCGTTAGAGCAAACCTGCGAAATCTCCGCGCTCGGTTCCTGATCGGGCGATCGTGCGGCCCAACCGCATTGCGGCACGCTTCAGAACCCGGTGTACGATTTGAATCATGTCGCGGCGCGGCATCAGAACGGATCAGCACCAATCTAGGAACTGAGATCGAATATGGCTAGAGACAAGTGCGTACTCGCTTACAGCGGAGGCATGGACTCCACGATTTCAATCGTATGGATTCGCGAAAACTACGACCTTGACGTTGTTACCCTCACCGTCGATATCGGAGGTGGTCCGGAACTCGAAGGCGTGCGGGAGCGAGCCGCGTCTGCTGGTGCAGTCGAATCACTGGTCTGGGACGTTAGAGAAGAGTTCGCACGTGACTTCATCGTTCCAGGATTGAAGGCCGGCGCAATGTACGAATCGGCATACGCGCTTTCTACCGCCTTCGGACGTCCGTTGATGGCGAAGAAGCTCGTAGAAGCGGCACGCCAAGTCGGTGCCGTAGCCGTCGCCCACGGATGCACCGGCAAAGGCAACGACCAAGTACGATTCGATGCCGGCATTAAAACGTTGGCTGCCCATGGCGAACCGTTGCGCATCATCGCCCCGGCTCGTGAATGGGACATGACGCGTGACGAGGAGAAAGAGTTCGCCGCACGCGCTGGACTTGAATTACGCGAAGTCGGCGATGATCAACGCGTCTACTCTATCGACCGCAACATGTGGGGACTGGCAATCGAGGGTGAAGACCTAGAGGACACCTGGCAATCACCGCCAGAAGACGCATTCTCTTGGACCCAAGCACCGGACACCGCGCCAGATCAAGCCGAAGAGGTTGAAATCTCATTTGAGCAAGGCGTGCCAGTTGCCCTAAACGGGGAGCGAATCGATCTCGTCGAACTAATTGAGCAACTCAATCTCATCGCCGGTGCACAAGGAGTGGGGCGAGTTGACCACCTCGAAAACCGTCTAGTCGGCATCAAATCCCGCGAGGTGTATGAAACGCCCGCCGCCAGCGTCCTATACGAAGGTTTGCGAGCACTCGAAACGGCCACGCTTTCGAGAGATCAGCAGCGATTGAAGTCCCAGCTGGCGCAGATCTATGCCGATCTCGTCTACGACGGACGGTGGTACACGAATCTTCGCGAAGACCTTGATGCCTTCGTCAGTTCGGCGATGCGTTATACGACGGGCGACGTGCGCATCAAGCTCTTCAAAGGGGCGGCAACGGTTACCGGACGCAGATCTCCATACTCGCTTTACGACTACGGATTGGCGACTTACTCCACCGAGGACGAGTTCGACCACGCAGCGGCCGTTGGGTTCATCGACATCTACAGCCTCCCGGCGCGCACCCAGATGCGGAATCAGACGATGCACGACGCGAAGTAACCGCGCCGTCATTTACTCCGCTCCCGAAGTCAGAACGGGAATCGAAACGCCCCGAGAACCTGCCGTCGGCTTGCGTGCGAGACGGGTGAGGTTCTCGGGGCGTCTGCCCAGACGACTTTCGCCGTCCGGTTTGGTTGGTCGAGTGCTACTTCGCCTTCAGACTTGTCGTGATCTTCAGGAACTCTTGCTGCCACGGGTGCAACACACCGTAGTTGTTGTCCTTTGAGGGCCAGCCTTCCCAGTAGTTCTCATTACCGAGGTGGCGGATGATCAGCTGGGAAACGTAGATGTCGGGCAGCTCCTCGAACCAGATGTCCATCGCATCCTCGAACAGCTCCATCGTTTGTGGATCGGTCGCCGGAATCTTCGACATCTCGGTAACGATTTCGTCGAACTCCGCGTTCTGCCAACGTGCGGTCGCCCACGGGTTGACCGGTGGTTCGCCGATGTCGCGATAGGTTGCCGAGGAGTAGAGCGAGAGCATGTAGTAGGGGTCTGCACCGAGGACGCCAGACGGACCTTTACATCCGAACTGGTAGTCGCGCTCGCCGCGTCCGAACGCTTCGCCAGTGCCCGGGCTCTGGTCCATCTCCGCAGCGAAACCAGCGTCTTGCAATTGCCGTACGATGTGAACGCCATATCGGGCGAGCCATGACGGGAAGCCGATGCTCATCTCGATGATTTCGCCGTCCTTCTCCCACATGTCGTCGGAGTTCTTCTCGTAACCAGCTGCGGCCATGCGCTCGTCGATCAAATCGTAGTGATCCGAAGGATTGAGGTTGTGCTTCTCGTAGATCGGTTGCAGCACTTCTTCAAACGGGTCGAACCACGAATACGGCGTGATCATGTGGTAAGCGATCGTCCCGGCACCGCGCTCGGCATTGCTGACGAGGATTTCTCGGTTGAGGGCGTAGTTCAACGCCCAGCGAATGTCCTTGCTTGCGGCAACCGGACTCTCGCCCGCATTGTTGACGAAGAGGCCGATCGGGCACCAGTCCAGATACCCGTACGGCGGATCTTGCCTGCTCCAGCTGACCACGTCAGGGTTCTTCTCGAAGACGTCCAGCAAGGTGTCAACTGGGACCATGCTCATGCTGTCGATCTCGTTCTGGATGATCATCTGCGCCCGTTGCGTCTCTTCACGCTGCGGGATGTAGACAACCTTTTCGACCTCTGGCAAAGGCTTGAAACCGGTTTCGGCCGCCCACCAATCGTCGCGTCGTACGAAGACCTTCTGCTCCGGAGACGCCGACGCCAAGGCGAACGGACCGGTCGCGATCGGCCAACCTTGGTCGGGGTCGTAGAAGGTGAACTCTAGCGGATCCTTGCCTTCCCAGATGTGCTTCGGCACAATGTGCTCGGAGAGACCGTGGTTGCTCGTGAGTGTGTTCACCCACCAACTCGGCGACGGCTCCTTCAGCGTGAATCTAACCGTGTGGGTGTCGATTACTTCTACGGAATCCAGCAGGTGGATCTCCGCCGTGTGAACCATCGAATCTTGGTTGTCCATCACCATTTGGAACGTGAACGCCACGTCCTCTGCGGTGTAGGGCATACCGTCGCTCCACTCGATGCCTTCGCGGAGTTTGAGCGTGACCTCGGTGAAGTCGTCACTCATGTCCATCGATTCGGCGAGCCAGAAATCCGTCTCGCCTGTCAGCAGGTTGAACATCAGAAGCGGTTCACTCATCGTTTGGAGCGGACCTGTGTGCCATCCGCCGGTTCCGCCAGGGACGTAATTGTTGAAGTTCTCCCAATCCGGGAATCGACCGTCTTGACCGCCACTCATGACGATCAACGTCTTCTCGCGCGGTATCGAGTCCGGGTCCATCATCATCGACGACGAATCCATTGCCTGTGTGGCTTCTGGTATCGGCGTTGGATCCGGTGATGGCGTCGGCGGTTCCGCTACCGGCGTCGGAGTCGGCGGTACCGGCGTAGCCGTTGGATCTTCGGACGCGCAAGCAATAGACGCGATCGCTATCGTCGCAACTGCCGTTGCCAGCACGAAAACTCGGAAGAGCCGCCAGGCCTCCACTCTTCGCCCTATGTTCATGAACATTTCCGTTTCCTTCTATCGCACGAAACGTGCACTAGTATCGGCTCGGTTATCCTAATCCCCCATCTGCCAAAATCGGTAGCTACAAGCTACTCGAAAGTTCGATGAGTACTGCTTAGGCTAATCTTAACTAGAATTACGAACGCAACCAACCAGCGAATGCCGGATTTTCGCTGAATTCGACATGACTCTCGAGTACCTACTGCGCCGCCTCGGCGTCTTCTTGCTTGTTGTATGGGGCGCGGCTACCTTCAACTTCGCCGTCCCTAGGATCGCCGACGTTAATCCGATCGAGGAGCGCATGAGCCAACTCGCTTCACGCGGTGCCGTGTCAAGTGGCAACACGGAGGCGATGATCAAGAACTTCGAGAAGCGGTTCGGACTCGATCAACCCCTTTGGCAACAGTACGTCCGCTACGTCTGGAACTTCGCCCGTTTCGACTTCGGGTTTTCAATCGCATTTTTCCCAACTCAAGTTCGCTCGATCATCGCCCAAGCACTGCCATGGACGCTTGTCTTGGTGACCGTGTCATCGCTCATCTACATGATCCTCGGCATGGCATTGGGTGCCCTTGTGGCGTGGCCAGGTGCGTCTCGCGTCTTCAAAGCACTCTTCCCGCCCGTGATGGCATTGTCATCCATCCCGTACTACCTCGTCGGCATCGCATTGATCCACGTATTCGCTTTTTCTCTGGAGTGGTTGCCTCTCGGCGGCGGATACAAGGTAGGCACCACGCCGGGATGGAACTGGGGATTTTACGTCGACGCTTTCCGACACGCCATACTCCCGGCGTGCTCGATCATCCTTGTCAGCATCGGATTCTCGGCGATCGGCATGCGCGGCATGATGGTGACGACACAAGGCGAAGACTACATGTTGCTGGCCGAGGCCAAAGGCGCGAAGAGTTGGAGATTGTTCGCCTGGTACGGAGTCCGCAACGCCATGCTGCCGCAAGTTACATCGTTCGCGCTGACGTTGGGTCACGTGGTGTCCGGCGTCATCCTCGTCGAGGTAGTTTTCGGGTATCCGGGCATCGGATCGATGCTGCTGCAGGCAATCAGGAACTTCGATTACACGTTGCTCTACGGTATCGCCTACCTTGTCATCCTTTCGATCGCCATCGCCACCTTGATACTCGACCTCGTCTACCCACGACTAGATCCACGTATCACCTACGCCCCGCGCAACTAATTCGAAACCGCTCGATTCTTAGATGGCAGCACCAGCACAGAACACCGACGCATCACTGGACACGACGCTCGAACCTGGCGACGGTCGCACACTGATGCGCAGTTTGCTGATGCCGTTACGCTGGATGCGCACCTATCCGACTCTCTGGATAGGCTTGTTCCTGCTCGCATTCATGGTGCTATTCGGATTGGTCGGTTCACAGTTCGTCGATCCGGAACTCGCACGCGCTGGCACTGTCGACATCGACTTGTCGCCGGGGCAAACCGTTGAGTACCGAGTAAAAGGGGAAGACCGCAGCGCATTTTCATTGCTCGGAACGGATAGCCAAGGGCGCGACGTTTGGGCGGTTACTCTACTGGGAACTCCGTTGACGATCTACGTCGGCTTCCTAGCAGCACTCATCGGAATGTCCATCGGAACCGTTCTCGGCTTCATCGGTGGATTCGTCGGCGGAATCATCGACAACATCCTCAAAAGCTTCGCCGACATGCTCATCACGGTGCCAGTGTTGATGATCCTCGTCGTAGTGGCCGTAACGCTGAAGTCCTCAATCGACGTAACCCAACAGGCTCTGATTATTTCCGCGTTCGTCTGGATGTGGCCGTTGCGCGCCATCCGTGCCCAAGTGTTGACGATGCGGGAGCGTGCATACGTCGCGGTGTCCCAGATTTCAGGTGCGAACACACTTGAAGTGATCTTCCTTGAGATGCTGCCCAATCTGCTCCCATTCCTCGCCGCAAGTTTCGCCACAGCCGTTGCCACCGCAATGTTGACTACCATCGGCATGGATGCACTCGGATTGGGACCCCAGAACCAACCGACCTTGGGCAATACCATCTACTGGGCACTCTTCTACTCGGCACCGTTCCGAGGAATTTGGTGGTGGTGGGCACCGCCGGTCCTCGCGCTCGCACTAGTCTTCGGCAGCTTGTACCTCATCACCGCCGGATTGGACCCGATCGCCAACCCGCGATTACGGAGGCAGGTGTGATTGAATCCTCTGCCATCCAGAATGGTCAACCCGCCGCCAAAGACCGGCCGGCACTAGACCTGCAAGACCTGCGAGTTTCGTACTACACGTCCCTCGGTGAGATTAAAGCGGCCGACGGCGTCACCTTTTCCATCATGCCCGGCGAGCGCATGGGCTTAGTCGGTGAATCGGGATCCGGAAAATCTACAACTGCACTCGCACTGATGCGGTTGATCAAACCTCCCGGACGCATCGTCGACGGCTCGGCGGTTGTCGATGGCGTAGACCTGCTCGCCCTCAGCGACGAAGAGATGCGCAACGCCAAACTATCGACGATTGCATTGGTGCCGCAAGGCGCGATGAACTCGCTCAATCCCGTTGCCAAGGTCAAGAATCAGATTATCGACGGACTGCGCGACCACGACGTCCAACTCTCGAACTCAGACTTCCGCGAGTTAGTCATCGAACTACTAGCGAAAGTCGGGCTTGGTCCGCAAGTCGGCGACATGTACCCGCACGAACTTAGTGGCGGCATGAAGCAACGGGTAACGATCGCCATCGCCATCTCGATGGGTCCGAAAGTCATCATTGCCGACGAACCCACCAGCGCACTCGACGTCGTCGTGCAACGTCAAATCATGGAGACGTTAGCCGAGTTGCAAGAGGAGCTTGGTGCCGCGATACTGCTCATCGGACATGACATCGGATTGATGGCGCAGTTCGTCGACAAACTCGGCGTGATGTACGCCGGAAAACTCGTCGAAACCGGTACGCTCCGGCAACTATTGCGTGAACCCAAGCATCCGTACACCCAGATGCTCATCGAAAGTCTGCCCTCGCTCGAACGAGATGATCGCAAACGCGGTGACCTCCGGGGCATACCGGGAACCGCACCTTCGCTCTATGCGTTGCCGAGCGGATGCCCGTTTCATCCTCGCTGCCCCCAAGCCATCGACATCTGTAGCCAACAAGAGCCTTCCCTCATGGCGATCGAAAACGGTGGCGAAACGAACGAGGTTGCGCAGCAGGCTGCCTGCCTCCTCTACTCACAAGGCGAGAACGCTTAGAGTGCAACGAAATGACTTCGCTCGTCGAACTCAAGAACGCGTCGAAAACCTTCGGCACCGGTTGGTTCAGTCGCAAAACCGTAGCCCTGCGCGACTTCTCCATCGCGGTTGATGAAGACCAACCCACCATCACCGCGCTGGTCGGCGAGAGCGGCAGCGGCAAGACGACCGTAGCCCGTCTCTTGCTTGGAATCATCCCGCCAACTGCGGGCGAAGTCCGATACCGCGATCAGTCGGTCAGCACGCTTTCCAGAACGCAGCGACGCCAATTCCGGCGCGACGTGCAGGTCATCTTCCAAGACCCATTTGAGGTCTACAACCCCTTCTACAAGGTGGACCATGCCCTTCACCTGCCGGTGCGGAAGGCAAAGTTGGCGAGTTCGCGAGATCAAGCGGTGGAGATCATCGAAGATACGCTGCGGAAAGTCGGTTTGAACCCGCGCGACACGCTCGGCCGCTATCCGCATCAGTTGAGTGGCGGGCAAAGACAGCGAGTGATGGTGGCGCGAGCGTTGCTGTTGGATCCGAAGTTGATCGTCGCCGACGAACCGGTTTCAATGGTCGACGCGTCGTTGCGCGCAACCATCCTCGAGAACCTTCGTCAGCTGAACACCGAATTCGGTATCTCGATCATCTACATCACGCATGACCTGACCACGGCCTACGAGATTAGCGAGCAGATTATCGTGCTCTACCGTGGCGCGGTCGCAGAACAAGGCGACGTGGAAGCAGTGGTGCGAAGTCCCGAACACCCCTATACTCAACTGCTGGTGGGATCAATCCCGATGCCGGATCCTGATCGGAGATGGCAACAAGGACTGGAAGTCGTCGCTCCGGCGTCCGACTCGACAGGCGACACGATGGGTGAAGGGTACACCGGCTGCCAATTCGCTGATCGCTGTCCGCACGCCATGGATCAATGTTCAGAGACGCCGCCGCTCTATCCTTCCACCGCGTCTCGAGTCGTCGCCTGCCACTTATACGCCGCAAACGCCGAATAGCATGCGGCCCCTGATGGTAAAGGTCGCCGCGTTGGTCATCATCGCGGCACTATGGATCGCTTTCAACCCGTTTTTGGTGAGCGCATCCACGGCACAGCAAGCAACCATCACGCATTCGATAACCAGCTTCAATCGCGACGGAACTGCCACGGTGCGATTCGACATCCCACTGCCGAGTGGGTTCCTCGACATCGAGAGCTTGATCGAAGCAACCGCATGCTTTGGCGCGCCCGAACAATGCGTGCACGCTCTATTGGAGCCAACGGTATCAACCGACTCACTCGTGCTGGCCAGCTTCTACCTTGACCTCTCGCCTGATGTTGATTCTGTCTCGTTTGATTTTTCGACTACGGCCTCTGGCGGCGACCAAGTTCGCCATGCGGATCGGTATGACGAAATCGAAGTTCCCCAGCCACAACCGATGGCGGTCGAATATCTGGGTCATCGAGTCGAACGCCTCCTACCGAATGGTTTGATCGAGCTCACGTTGAGATTCCAAACCGATCCCGTCGACGATTGGCCGGTCACCGAGTTCGACGTGTTCATCGATTGTCGTGTCGGGCCGCAGTGCGACGGTGCGACGATTGCTAGGCAATATTGGAATGACGACATCGACGGAGACGGACTGCCCGACCCACTTCCGCCGGGAGTCGTCACGGTCGGGCTATATGACATCGATCCCCAACTCCACGAAATCTCGATCGAACTCGTCGGATGCCATGCAGGCTTCGACTGTTTCTCGAGCGGTTTGACCTTCGACGATCTGTCCGATTGGGTACCTCCTGCCCTAGGTCCCGATGTCTCGTTGATCGAATTCGACGTGATCCGTTACAACCCCGACCGTTCGGCAGACGTTGAGCTGGAGTTCGAGATTCTCAACTCGGATCCGTGGCCGGTCCAATCTTTGCGGGTCGACTTCAGCTGCTCAGGAGAGTCTCCATGCGATGCGTCCGACACTTTCCAGATCTCTGACGAGGAATGGAGCAATCACCGATACGTGATAACGCTGTATGGCATCCAAACTACGGACAACGAGCTGACTGCCGTGTTTCACTCGATGTCTGAAGGTTGGAACGGCGCATCAAGAACGACCAAACTGGGCAACGTGTTGCCGTACATCCCTGAGCAACCCGCGATCGACGTCATTTGGCATCGGCCCTCAGTCGAAGTGCGTGGCTACTACCTCGACGGTTCGGCAGAAGTCGACATTGCCGTTTCCGCACGGCAAGCCGGCCGTCTCCCGTCAGCAACTGTGACGCCAGAAGCGATCTGTTACATCTCAAATGGAGACGGCAGTGAGACTTGCCAATCGATAGACGCGAGCGATCCCGTTCGCATCGGCCGGAACTATACGCCAGTCCGATTCGACGGAATCCGTTTGCCGCAGGGCGAGATGGAGTTGCAGGTCAGCGCAGGGGAGTTCAGCGTCACCTTCGACGCCTACGTCGCAGAACGTATCACCGGAATGTCCAAAGACCTTTGGGAGTGCTTCACTGAAATCGAAGTGCCCATAGGCGAAACCTGCGGCGGATATAACGATCCGTACATCCGCAAATGGGCGGTCGACCGGGTCAACATCTATCGGGACGGCGATCCCGAGTACGTGCGGATCTTCGATGAAGCCGTTGCCAGCATCGCCGAAATCACGAACCTCGAATACCACGTCGTCGACAACTACCAAGACGCCCACGTAGAGGCGTATGTCGGACACGAAGGACATCCCCGGGTACTTCGACTAGGCACTGGGTGGGTTGAATGTGCGGGTTGCATGTACCATCGCTCCGATCCTGACGACGAGTTCACCATCAACTACGCCTTCATTACTGTGTCCAAGCGGCACCCCGATTGGCGCGACGAGGCGATAACGATAGAAGACGAAATCCGGTACACCACCAATCACGAATTGCTGCACGCCCTGATCCCGGTAGGACACGATAATCGTCCATTCTCACCGTCTCACGTCGACAAAGAGTCTTATATCCGTCCGGAAGATATCCGCATATTCCGCATGATCTACTCACAGTTAGTCAAACCTGGCATGACACATGACGAGCTCAAGGATCTGATCGTCTTCGACGAAGACACTCTTGACTACGTGCCTAACAAGATGGATGAATCCACAGCAACGGCCGCAGTTTCAATTGATGTGGCAGAGACACGATACTCGTCCAATCTCTGGCGTAACGTGGAAAAGACCTTTAGAGACGCTGGCAGCATCTCACTCGAACTCGTGGGGATCGATGTTAATGGGCGCGCCCGCAACCCGGGCCCGACGCTCGACGTACACTACGCTGATTTTGAGGGATCCAATAGCCGTTTCGTCGCATTCTCGAGCCGCAGTTGGAACTCAATAATCTTCGAAGATGACAAGGAAAGTTGGTCGTCAGCGGGGGGAAGGTGGACACGAAGTGCGGAGCATGGCGGGCGCGCCCGGGATTATCGAAACCGAGTGCGGTTCGACCCCTTCCTTGCGAACCCACTCCGCTTGATGGGAATCGGAAGTCGTTGGGACGTCACTGCTGAAGTATCGCGCCGGGGCAATGACTTGGCGCAAATTACATTCACGCGCTTAAGCGACGTCACTCATTGGCCGCGAGCAACCATCGAGGTCCTCGTAGACACCACAACACACAAGATTCAGCACTACATGATCGAATGGCAGTTCGAAGAAGACTCGCGCTACCGCTATCGAGTCGAAGCCGACGTCGTCGCATACGGTGAGGAGTACGAAATCCCTGAAGAGGTTCTGGAGCAATCAGAGTATCTCAATCAATCACTCGAAGAGTCGGAATCGAGCTATCGGTAACGCACCGGTATTCTGCTGCGCGTTGACCGTGTAGCGACTTTTGTGTAGTCTAGTAGGTGGTAGCGAGGTGGGCTCCCACCAGCACCTACTCACCGATATGCGGCCCCGTGGTGTAGTGGCCTAACACGCCTCCCTGTCAAGGAGGAGATCGGCAGTTCAAATCTGCTCGGGGTCGCCACTTCTTTCCCGTCCCACTGATCTGGGCATTCGGTTCTCGTTGACTAACCTAGCGCGTCGCTCGTCACCCGTATCATTTGGCATATCGAACCGTCGAGTCACGCAGGATGCGCCAAATGAAGATCACCGACCTCAAGTGTGCCGTCATCGGCGGCAACCCCATCGTGCGCATCACGACGGACGCGGGCATCGACGGTCTAGGGCAAGCCGAATGGACCAAGCCGTATCTCAAACCGCACATCCTCTTCTACCGCGATGCGTTGATCGATCAGGATCCAACCGACGTTGAACGTGTCGTCAGTCGCATCCGACGCCTTGGCAGCTTCAAACCGTGGGGAGCTGCCGTAAGTGCCATCGAAGTCGCACTGTGGGACATCGCCGGCAAAGCGTCTGGGTTACCCGTCTACAAACTCCTCGGTGGCAAGGTGCGCGATCAAGTGCGTGTCTACAACGGTGGCATTCGAGTGCCGATGGAAGGCAACGAACCTCAACACTACGCCGAAAACATGGCGAAGATGAAGGAGTTCAAAGAGGGCTTCAGCATCATCAAGCAAGGCATCTCCTTCCACTCCAATATGGCATCCGTCGTCCCCGACTATTTCTACGGCGAGCCGAATCAAACCAGAGGATTGGGTGGTCCAGTCCGACCGCCGTCCGGAGGTCTACTCACTGAGAAAGGGCTAAAACACACCATCGCTTGTGTCGAAGCAATGAAGGACGTTCTCGGCGACGAAGTCGGCCTCGCGTTGGACTGCGGTCCGGGCATGACCGTTATTGACGCGTTGCGACTCGCCAAAGCTCTGGAACCGCTGAACATCATGTGGCTCGAAGACATGATTACCGGCGACTACACGCCTTACGTCTTAGCTGACCTCTATCGCGAGGTGACTTCCGCGACATCGACCCCGATTCATACCGGCGAGCAGATCTACTTGAGACAAAACTTCAAGGACTTGCTCGAGAAGAAGGCGGTCAACGTCATCGGTCCCGATCCACTCGACGTCGGCGGAATTGCGGAGACGAAGTGGATAGCCGAATATGCAGACCTGCACGGCATCCTAATCGCGCCACACGGCGTCGCCGACGGTTTGATCGGAGTCGCCGCTCACGTTCACCTCGCCGCCACACTACCGCGCAACTACATCGCGCTTGAGTACCCCGCCGGTCGCCCAGAATGGTGGTACGACATCATCGAAGGTCTGCCCAATCCAATCGTCGAGAAGAGCCACATCAAGGTCTGGGACACCCCCGGACTCGGCGTACGCTTCAACGTCCCCGCAGCCAAGAAGTACCTCTCCGACGAAGACAAACACTTCTTCGATTGAAGCGGTATCGCCGCGAGACCAGAGGTTCCTCCGGCTCACGACTGGATTTAAAACCCCTACAACCCCCGCCAATAGCGGCGGCCTTGCCATCGGATCATCGTGCCCCAGCCGGGTGGGCTGAGGTGGCTGCCTAGAACGATCATCCCTTCTCGCTCGGCCATGTCCAAGAGTCGATGGCGCGTGGCGATGCCTTGTTGCTTGTCGACATCTGGCCAGTATGGCAGATCTGTGTCGGTGGCGTGCATGGGGGAACCCAAGACGTCGCCGATGAGTAATGCTCGGTCATTACCCGATGCGAGCAGTAGGCTCATGTGTCCCGGAGTGTGACCGGGCGTATGGATGGCGGTGATGCCGGGGAGTAGTTCAGTCTCTCCGTGCATCAAGTCCAGCACCCCCGCTTCGTGTAACGGTTTCACACTGCGGTCGATCGTCTCGCCAGCCGGCCCGTCCATCTGTTGGTGAGCCGTGAAGTGGTGCCAATCTGCTTCGTGAACTCTGTAACGGGCATTCTTGAACGTGGGAACCGAGTTGTCCTCTGGGCGCGTGTTCCAACCAACGTGATCCCCGTGCAGGTGAGTTAGGAACACGGTGTCAATCTCATCAGGCGAGATGCCTTTGCGGTCGAAGTCGTTCATCAAGTCAGCCGGTGTGTCGGCACCCAACATCTGACCGTGCGGGCCGAACCCTGTGTCGGCAACGAGTGTCTTGCCACCCGACCGCATCGCGAATACACCAAGATTCAGCAGGAAGAACGGTTGCGCGAAGTACTCCGGGAAGACGTCGTAGTACCGCTCCCAATGCTCAAGTGGCGTCTCAGGGAAGGTGATTCGAGGGTCGAACACCACGCGTCCATCGCTGAGAGACGTGACGCGGATGTCGCCGACATCTAAAACATCGCTGGACATGGTGCAAGTATCTTACCGCACCAACCCGCCAACCAATTGCTGCTAGTGGTTTAACCCTCGACGCAATCGCCGGCTTCCACGAGCACAGCATCGAACGCTGGCATTACCGCAGCTCTGCCTTGTGCGAACAGTTCTGCATCAATCTTGCCGACGATGCACATCACCTCGGTGTCGGACAACTCGGTGTCGCGAGGCACACCTGGCAACTCGATGCCACATCGGTGAGTTCCGAAGAGCAACGCTGCCAAGTCGCCGGACTTCAATTCGCCCCGAGATCCCACTTCCGCGAACGAACGCAAAGACGTCCGAGTTCGATCTTCAGTGTTCTCCAACTCAGTGAGTAAACAACTGAGATCTGACGATCCTAAAGTGCTCACGCTTGCTGGTAGATCGAGGAAGTCGTTGGCGACGTCGCATTTGGAGAAACCTTCGACGATCTCGACGTGTTGATCGTTGGTTGGCACCCAAACTCGATCCAGCAACACTTCACCGAAGCGCACGTCGCCCAACTCCTCAGCGACGCACGTGGCGGCTTCCTCGGTCAAAAAGGTGCCGTCTTCCATCACGAATCCAGCGTCGCCTTGTCGACAGGCAATGTCGGCGATCATGAAGGCGGTGAAATCTGAGAAGAAGACATCCATCGCCGCACGATCAGATGTGTCAGGTTGTTGTACCGGTGCGAAGTAGCGATCCGAGCCTAAGCGATTCACCATGCACTCCTGCACGTCAACGAAAGTTGTGCCATTGCCGATAGCCGGCCGTTGCGCAGGGTCGGTGTAGAGTGCGGTTTCGAATGCGATTCGCTCCTCCGCAGTCATGCAGAAATGTGCGGACGTCCACTCTCGGGACACCTCCAACTCATTGAAAACACCGAATAGAGGCTTCAGTGTCGGGTTTTCGATCGTGTCAGCCATGCACGAAACCGTCGATTCGGACATCTGCGGATTGATGATGACGATGCGTCCGACAACGACGTTTCTCAAACTGTTATCGCTCAAGCATTCGTCGAATTGTTCCACCAGCCGCACCGTGGGTCTCGAGTCTTGACTCGAAAAGATAGCAAGTAGCGCGTCGGCACCGCCGGCATACGCACCCATACAAGTGACTTCGCCTTGCGGCAATGCGCCGAGGAAGCGGGATGCGTCAACCAAGTAGTCCTCCAAGATCGGCGCAAACTCTACCGGTTCGTCCAACGCTTCCGCGGTCGCCAGCGTCAGGAGACGCTCTGCCTCTTGCGTCGCTACCGCCTGTTGCGCATCGGGGTCTGAGCCATCAACGAGGATGATGTCGAATGTGAGCGTTGCGTTAGCTGGGATGATCGGTGGAGATCCCGCTTCACCATATGCCAGCTCGGACGGGATTACAACACGACGTCGCTCTCCGAGTTGCATCTGAGTGATCGCCATCTGCCAACCGGGGATTACCGCGCCCACTGGGAAGACCGATGGCTCGGAGCGCGTGTATGAGCTATCGAATATGCAACCGTCTTCCAACCAACCCGTGTATTGAACGTCGACCTCCCAATCGAGTTTCGGTTTGTCGCCATATCCCTCGACGAAGGTGTAGAACTCGAGGCCGTTCGCGTCGGTGCTGAAGTCCGCAACGTCTACGTCGTCCAACTGAGGAGCTTGAGGGGGATAGACGCCATTCAAGCAAGTCGGACCCCACTCGCCGAACACCGTCGCTAACGCTTCATCGCCTTCAATCTTTTCGACCACGTCCTCTTCCTCGGCATCCGCTGGGCTAGTTAGTTCAGGCGTTGGTGTCGGAGCTTGTTTAACGATCGTTGCGGTCGGGGCCGGGGCCGCCGTCGGCACAGATGTTGCGGTCGGTTCGCTATCACCACTGCACGCAACTGCCACCGAAAACGTCAAAGCCAATGCAACGAAGTAGACGAACGCGGGGATTCTAGAAACGCCGGACTGCCGGGATTGCGAGCTCGTATCTTGAGGACGCATTTGTCGAAGGTTAACCGGTGCAAAGAGTGGCGCGTGCGACGGATTTGAGAGACCTGGGAGTTAGACGCTTCCCAACCACCCAATCAACCGCTGCATCGCCAAATTATACCAATCCGTTTCGATCTTCCCGTTCAGGCGAGACGAGCTACACCATCACCTGGCCGCCATCGCATTGGATCGTTTGCCCGGTGATGTTTCGTGCGTCTTCGGACGCGAGGAACGCCGCAAGTGCACCGATGTCAGAAGGAGTTTGAGGTCGACCCAACGGGATGACTTCTGCCGCGGCTTCTTCGAAGACGTCCAAGTGGTCACGACCAGCCACGTCCGGGTCCCCCTTGGCATCGCGACGTTCCATCCACTCCTGATGGAACGCAGTCCAGATCCGTCCCGGCGCGATTGCGTTGGCGTTGATGTTGTCCTTGGCGAACTCGCGAGCTAACGCCTGCGTGTAGGCGATTACAGCCATCTTCGTCGTGGCGTAATATCCAGTGACGTATCGGGCTGCACGCGCCGCTACTGACGAGATGTTGACGATCTTCCCGTATTGCTGTGCGCGCAGCTGAGGTAGGAGTGCCTCGGTGACGTCGGACAATCCCTTGACGTTCACCTTCCACGTGAACTCCCAATCCACGTCGCGAAACTCGGTGCCAGTAGATCCGGGTGCGCCAGAAACGCCGGCATTGTTAACCAGTATGTCGATGCGATCTACCGCACCATTAGCGATCCCAACCGCCTCCGAGATGCTCTGTTGGTCCGTAACGTCCATGTGAACTGCCACACCATCCGAACCCAGTTCTTTCACCCGTTCGACGGCCGCGGCGGCGTTTTCGTCGTTGAGATCTGCGATGATCACACGTGCTCCTTGCCCCGCCATGCGCTCAACGATGCCCAGCCCCAAACCTTGTCCGCCACCGGTAACCAACGCAGTCCGTCCGCTCAGATCCGCAAGCATTTCGTTCGTAACCCCGATTAATCGAATTGTCCGGCAAAAGTTGCTGCATAATTCTAGCACCGGGCGATTTCGTTCATGCCCGAATCACTTACTTGTAGCAACCTTCGATTGGAGAGCTAGATCATTGCCAGCTGCTACGAATTACGAACCAGTACCGAACTGGGCACAGGTGCCGCACGGCATCTGGATGCGCGAAGCCACGTCCGTCGCCGTTGACTCGCAAGATCGGGTTTACGTCTTCAATCGCGGAAACGTTCCGGTCTTGGTCTTCGATTCCGATGGCAATCTCGTCGACTCGTGGGGGAACGACGATCCGCAAGGTGATGTGCGGATCACGGAAGATCCTTACGGCAATCGGTTGCAGTTCTGGAACACTTGGTTCATGCGACCACACGGCATCGCCTGCGACCATGAAGACAACCTTTGGCTGGTCGACGACGTCGGAAACCAAATCCACAAGTACTCCCGCGAAGGAGTGCGGTTGATGACAATCGGGACGGGTGAAGCGGCTCCTCGCCAGAGTGGCAAGATGTTCAACCGCCCAACCGACGTCGCAATCTCCCCAATCAACGGAGACGTCTTCATCTCCGATGGCTACGGCAACTCGCGCGTGCACCGATTCGACGCCGAAGGCAATCACATCCTCTCATGGGGAGAACCCGGCACCGACGACGGTCATTTCAATCTCCC
The DNA here is from genome assembly GCA_965221625.1 of Dehalococcoidia bacterium. GTDB lineage: Bacteria > Chloroflexota > Dehalococcoidia > Lucifugimonadales > Lucifugimonadaceae > Bin127. The sequence goes on along the minus strand of OZ244903.1, from coordinate 768,089 downwards.
ACACAACATCGCGATATTGGACGACGACTTGGTAATCGTGTGCGATCGCGAAAGTAACCGCGTGCAGGTTTTCACCACAGATGGCGAATACGTGCGTCAATGGCCCGTCCACAAGGCAACCGCCGTGGACGTCGTTGGCAAAGGTTCAGACGCAACCATATTCATCGGCGAGCAAGGACCGGCACCGGTGCAGCGGGGCGTCGCCAACATCGGCAACCGCGTCAGCGTCTACAACTGGAACGGCGAGATGATAGACCGGTTCGGTAATCCTCACTTCGGACAAGGGCCCGATCAGTTCCTGTGGCCGCACGGCGTGGCGGTAGATTCCCGCGGCGACGTTTATATCGCCGAGGTGTCGTTCGTCGAATGGGGTCGCCACCAATCCCCGCCAGTCGACAACCCGGCGAGCCTGCGAAAGTGGCGACGCGTGCCATGACCACGCCGACACGTGTGGATAATGTTTATGGCGAAGACGCAACTACCTCTAACTCAGGAGAATACAAGCGATGACGATTGCCCATCTGCGAACTTACACCATCAACTCGGGCCAAATGGAATCATGGCTCAAACTCTTTGACGAGACGCTCATTGACGTCATGGCAGGTTTTGGCATGAAGGCCGAAACGGTTTGGGTCAATGAGGACGATTCTCAGTTCATTTGGATCCGTTCCTACGGCGAAACGATGGAGGAGTTGGAGGAGAAGGAAGCGGCGTTCTACGGATCTGATTGGTGGAAAGAGAACATGCCGTTGGTCCGAGGGCATCTTGCGCACCGCGACATCAAGCTGATCAAATCGGTGGACTAAACGACTTCGCTAGCAAGCAGATTGATCGCCGAGGTAGCATCGGCTCGGAGCAATCAGTTCGAGCTGATCGGTGCCCAACACAGCGTTTCGCGCACCTTCATAGTGCTCGTCACCCCGGTACTGAATCTGATTGGTTGGCGATTGCGTCACCCGGAGTATTGGTTCATACCTGACAGCGGCAGCGATGCCGATGCACGGATGGTGCATGCATTCAGTGCGGAGCACTCGCCGAACCAGACACACGCGGTGGTCGAAACTCGTGCTTTGGGTGCCGACATCCGAGAAGGCATCGAATTCCATCTCGATCGTTGCCGATCCATTGGCGTCGCAGTCTTTGCCATCACCGACGGCCGGTTTTGGCGCATCTATCCGATTGGTGTCCACGGCGTCGATCCCGATAGCCCGGCCGCCATCTGCGATCTCTTCAGCGGCGACGAACGAACTGTAGAAGCGATGACGATGCTGAAATCCGCTCGACCCCAGTTTCAACAATCTCAACTCCAACCGAAAGAGGAGATTAACGACGGGACTGCCGGACTTTAGGATCTGTGTTATCGATCCGCACGAATCCGATCCTCGACTCAACAGAAATACCTCGGATGGGATATCTCGATATGACCGACCTGAAGAACTGCAAGGCACTCACGTTCGACCTTTTCGGCACGGTGTTAGACCTCGGCGGGAGTCTCACCCCGTTCATCGCTGAGTTCATACGAAATCGAGGAGGCGAAGATCAGGTTAATGCCGATACTTTTTGGGCGCAGCTTCGACACCGCCAGCGCATCGAGCAGTACCAAGATTCACTGCTCGAGTTAGGGCACACTGGATATCTCGAGACGGCGCAGAAGGCATTCGTCTACGTCGCCAAACTGAACGGATTGCCTCCATCCGAAGAAGAAACGGCGCACTTTATGCGCGGATGGCAGGTGCTCAATCCATTTGACGATTGTTTGCCAGGACTAGCAAGGCTTGCCCCAAAGTTCAAACTCGTTGCCTTGTCGAATGGCAATCCGTGGTTCTTGGATCACCTCGTCGAAAACCGCATCAAGTTCGACTTCGACGACGTCATCTCCGTCGAAGTCGCCGGCGCATTCAAGCCACATCCGGGCGTCTACCGCAGCGCAGCACGCATCCTCAACATGGAGCCGGGAGAACTCATCATGGTTTCGTCCAACTCTTTCGACGTAATGGGCGCGAGGACGTGCGGCTTGCGTGGAATCTACGTCGACAGATACGACCTGCCATTCGAAGACACCGACGCACAGTACGAACCAGACCTCACCGTCTCGGACTTCAACGAGATGGCGGACGAACTGCTCTGACGAGACCGTTACATCACAATGTCGATCGACTTACCTGAAGTCGTTGCGCCGGGGTTGCGCAATGAACGCACGTGGTTCGTTACAGAAGAGATGCTCTACAGCCCGGGCGGAGATCCGGCGCGCGCAACGCTCTCCAGCCCTTCGATGATTAACGAAATGGAGATAACGGCAATGCGAGCCGTCGATCCTCATCTGCCGGATCAAGGATTCACCGTCGGTTACCACGTCGACGTTCGCCATGTCGCGCCTGCCCCGCTTGGTTCTCGCATCAAGACCACCGCCGAACTCATCGAAGCCTCCGGCAACCGCTTTCGCTTCAACGTCGAAGCGTACGATCTCGACAACGACCGGTTGGTAGGCACCGGCGTCCATCGCCGCGCTGCGTTGTTCCCCGAAAACGACTGAAATGACGCGCTAGCACCGCCGCATGACACATCGGCGGAGAGCCGCGGCAGATAGTATCGCTACTCATGGCGGCGGTACAACGACATCATTCACGTTCTAGCCCTCGTGTATCGGCTTGCGCGGTGGCTCTCGCCCTTAGCCTGGTACTGTCCTGCAACACTGCCGCCGTTGACACGCCGAAGGATGTATCTCCCGACGCCGCTGCAGAACCGGACGCATCGACCAGACTAGACCTCTACCGCGAAATCGAGGCGTACGTTATCGACGAGGCGATCGCCGTGCCATTACTCTGGTCGAACAACATCGCGCGAGCGACGATGCAGCCGTGGATACATGGATATGAGCGACCGAAGTATCACGGATCGAGATTCGTCGACGTGTGGATCGACCGCGCGCATCCCGACTTCGAACCGTTGGGCGGATGACTCATCAAAGCGAAATCGATGCCCGTTCGATGTCACCCAACGTGCACATCCCGATTAGGTAGTCGTCTTCAAACACCAGCAATAGGTCAGTAGAGCCGCGCGTCAAAATTCGGCGCGCTGAATTGAGGTCCGTATCTGGCTCGACCGCAAAGGTGCGCACGCGTCGGGCGATGTCGGAAACGGTCAGCCCACGTCCCTCGTTCTGATCGAGTCTCAGCGCGTTGACGTCATCCATCGAAACCAATCCCGTGATGCGTCCGCTAGATATAACGGGCAAATCAACCTCTGGGTGCCTTGAGATGACGTTCTGCACTGCTTGCTCTAACGGTGCGGCAGCATTGATCGGCATCGATACTGACGTCATCGCATGCCTCACCGTGTGCGTCGGATCCGCGGCGATGCCGTTGGACGATGGGTTCGAACGACTGTTACGTACCTCAGCGGAAGACGCCGAGCCGATGAAGAGCGCAATGAACGCAAGCCATACACCGCTGCTCAAGTCGTTCCTAATGAAGATCAGATAGAGCGCGGCTGCAGTCAACAGGAAAGATAGTAGCTGCCCTGCACGCCCGGCGGTGCGAGCCGCGAATCGACGCTTGCCGGTTAACGCCCACACAATCGATTGCAGCACGCGCCCACCATCCAATGGCAGTCCGGGCAACATGTTGAAAACTGCCAAAGCGATGTTCTCGAGGCCGATGTAGAACAGCACGCCTTCCAAGATTGCCTCGGTGCCGGTTCGCGCAGGATCGTTATAGGTCATCCAGAGCGCGATGAAGAAAATCCCGATGGCGAGAGATGCGGCGGGACCTGCTGCCGAAATCAGAAAATCGTGCGATGCCTTCATCCGTCGATCGACGATGAGACTGACACCACCGAATATCAGCAACGTGATGCTGGCAACGCCGTATCCGAGACGTTTGGCGGTCAACGAATGCGCCAGTTCGTGCGCCAGAACTGAGACGAACAGCGTCATAGTGATGATCGCACCAACTACCCACCTTTGCGATTCCGCCAATCCGACCGGGATGAACGGCAACCCTCCCGAAGCGACCAACCAAGTGATCAACACAAATCCGATTAACCACGACCAATGCAACTTGATCGGGATGTCGAACAGCTTGCCGATGTTCATATCGAGATTCTAAGGATGTTTGCTGACGATGAGTTCGCGTGGAAGATTTGGCTAACAGGTCCGCACCGGAACTGCCTCACATAGATAGATACGCAATTCAATCGCCCAGATATCTGGCAACATTTGGCAACATTTGGCGACGCAACCGCGTGGACGGCGCGCGTAGCACGTTGTGAAGGTCATCTTTGATTTGTAACCTAAGAGATTGGCGCATGGACGAGACGTTCCAGAACACCCTTGAAGCGGCGAGAAATCTGGGCGTCCGCTTCTTCGACGATTCGCCTCCCACAGCAGTCACGATCAAGGATCCCGAACTGCACGATCTGCATTTCGTGGATTGGGGCGACGACAGCGGGAATAAACCAACCGTCATCTTTATTCACGGCTTCCTTCAACAAGCGCGTACCTGGGATTTCACGTGCTTGGCTCTCCGTTCACGCTTCCGCTGCATCTCATTGGACCTGCGCGGTCACGGCGACAGCGGTGCTTCCGAAGATCTCAACTACACCACGCATGGCTATCTCGAAGACGCTAAAAGACTTGTCGATCACATGTCGACGGGGATGGGGATTAGCGAGTTCAGCATTTGCGGTCTATCCCTCGGCGGGCAACTCGCGTACATCTTGGCCTCGGAAATGTCTGAGGTCGTGGAATCGATCATCGTGGTAGACGTTGCACCGCAACTGAACCGCGAGGCACGTCGAGGCATCCAACGATACATCGACTCTTTGCCGTCTGACGGATCTTTCGAGGCACTCGTCGACCGGGTAACAGAGTTGAGTCCTCGCCGCAACCGTGAGTCAGTCGAAGGCTCACTCCTGCGTGCCGTCGACCTCGAATCTGACGGCAGTTGGAGGTGGAAACACGACCCGCAGCTTCTCAAACACCACCGGGTGAGTTTCAGCTCCGACGAACTTTGGGCCTTCCTCGGCGGCGTATCTGCACCCACGCTTTTCGTCATGGGTGGTAATTCGAAACTCGTCGCACCGGAGGTCGTTCGACGGATGGTCGAAACGGTCGTGGGCAGCTCCGCGTGTTACGTGCCGGACGCGAGTCACCGAGTTCCCGGCGACAACCCGCTCGGTTTCATACGCGCCATCGAACCGTTCCTCGAACACAATCTGCTCCGAGAACGAAAGGCGGTCCCCAAACGTTAGGGAAGCGTCCAACCAAGGTCTTCTACGGCTGGTGGATCGTCCTCGGCGGCGGTGCGATGCAGTTCTACGCGTCAGCTGTGTTCTGGCGCGGCTTCCAAGCATTCGTCGACCCGATTTTGGCAACCTTCTCAGGTTGGAGTTCCGGTGCTTTCGGTGCTGCAATTTCGCTGCAACGCGGCGAAAGCGGACTCATCTCACCATTCGTCGGTGCCGCACTCGACCGATTCGGACCAAAACGCGTGATGCTGTTCGGCATCGTCGTCACCGGGGCGGGGTTCATCTTGATGAGCCAGATGCAATCGCTCTGGCACTTCTACGTCGCCGTTCTGCTCCTCGCCTTGGGAATGTCGTTCGGCACATTCATCGTATTCGTCGCCACAGTAGGCAATTGGTTCGTGCGGCAACGCGCCAAGGCACTGTCAATGCTTATGACCTTCTCGGCGATCGGAGCCGTCGTGCTTCCGTTGCTAGTGTGGTCGATCTCCCAATACGGATGGCGTCCCGTGATGTTTGCGGTTGGAGTCGGGTTCTGGATACTCGGCTTGCCCATCGCGTTGATGATGAAGCATCGACCTGAAGACCACGGCATGCTCCCGGATGGCGACGAAACGCTGCAGGTCACCGGATCGTCGACTGACCGTCCTCGCGGACCGCGTGACGCTTCGATCGGCGTGCGCGAGGCTCTGCGACTGCGGGCGTTTTGGCAACTCGCCATCGCAGTCAGCATGGGACAACTCGTCAGTTCGACGAATCTCTTTCACCTGCCCACCCTCAACGAGTACGACATCGGCATTTGGCTCGCCTCATTCGCTGCCGCCGCAGTCTTCATCGGCGACGTCCTCGGGCGCGCCAGCATCGGCTTCATCGGCGACCGTTTCGACAAGCGATTGTTGTTGACCTTATCGTTTCTCATACAAACGATGGGTGTCGGTGCGTTGGCGATGATCAACTCCGACTTTCTCGGCATTTCGTGGGGCATCATCCCATTGCCAATCTTCGTCATCGGCTTCGGTTTGGGATTCGGCGCATCGATACCCCTGCGGCTCGCCATCCTAGCCGACTACTTCGGCCGTCGGAGTTACGGATCCATAGTGGGTATCACCAGCTCGGTCAGTGCAATATTCGGCACCGCTGGTCCGCTCTTCGTCGGATTCATGCACGACTTCACCGGTACTTACCGACAAGCGTTCGCCATCATGGCATTACTACTGTTGGTGGCACTGCCGTTGACGATGACCCTTGAATCGCAGTCCCGCGTCGCGGCCAAGGTGCGCCAAGCAGCACGAGATCGCGTGCGAACAATGGCGATGCGCCGTTGAGGATTGATCCCAGAAACGGCGATGGGGAAGCAACTGACGCGCTGTTAAGATTAACCGCATCTTCTTAAGTCATCGACAACCAACATAAGGGCAATTCGACAGTATGCCGGGAAACATCATCCTGCCGCAGTGGGGAATGGGCATGAACGAAGGCCAGGTTGTTCGGTGGTTGAAGTCTGTCGGCGATCCAGTTGTCAAAGGCGACCCACTCGTCGAGATCGAATCGACCAAAGTCAACGCCGAGGTAGAAGCAACCGCCGATGGCACCTTGGGGCGCATTGTCGTTGAAGAAGGCAAGACGGTCCCAGTCGGGACAATCCTGGGACTGTTACTACTCGCTGGCGAATCAGACCGCGACCTGCCGGAAGAAGCACCCAAGCAAGAGGCGAATCCTTCGGGATCGCCAGCGCGTCAAAGCAGGGCTCAGTCAAGGAGTTCGGGATCGAGAGTCGTCGTTACTCCCCGGGCACGTAGACTCGCACGCGAACTCAACGTAGACCTCGACAACATCCAATCCGGCACTGGACCGAGTGGGCGAGTAACCGAAGATGACATCCGCGCTGCCGCGGAGGCACCGACAGCCCCAGAATCCGACCTTGTGGTAAGTCAACGGATTCCACTCTCCGGAATGCGCGGAGTAATCGCACGTCGGATGCTGCAGAGCGCATCAGGGGCACTGGTTACGCTCAACACGACTGCGGACGTAACAAACACGATCGCATTTCAACGTCAACTCATCCGCGAGTGGCGGCGAAGCCGTATCCGCCCCCAGTACCAAGATTTAGTCATCGCTGCAACCGTCCGCGCGTTGAAGGACAACCCGTTGGCAAACGCGCATCTCACAGAGAATGAGGTGGTGGTCTACGAAACCATCAACATCGGTTTCGCGCTCGCAGTTCCCGACGGTTTACTAGTGCCGATGATCAAGGATGCCGGTACGAAGTCACCACTCGAGATTGCACAAGAGACGCGGGAAATAGCCCGAAAGGCGAAAGCAAACGAGTTGCGGCCCGAAGAGCTGTCGGGAAGCACTTTCTCCATCACAAACCTTTCAAACTACGACGTCGAAAACTTCAACCCGATCATCAACCCACCCGAAGTCGGCATTTTGGGTGTCGGCAAGGTGGTTGATAGACCGACGCTAACGCCATCTGGCGAAATCGAAAACCGCTCTGTAGGCCACTTCAGCTTAACTTTCGAGCATCGCGCTTGGGACGGTGCGCCTGCCGCGGACCTTCTAGGCGACATCGTACGCAACATCGCCAACCCAGAGTGGATGACAAACGGTTAGTGCGATGTCGATAGAGCTCGAGCGTTCCTCCGACTTCAATCGCGTTTAGAGTTAACGCATCATCAAGTACGAAACTTAACCATGGGAAATAGCCTTGAATCCTGAAACAATGCGCGATTGGTTGTGCGGACCGATGGTCGCTGTAGCCACTCCGTTCAAGGAAGACTACTCGCTCGACATCGACGCGCTGCAGACCAACATCCGATACATGGTCGAGAACGGTGTGCACACCGGCCAAGGTACGCTTTTGGTCGGCGGTGCCGGTGGCGAACATCCGACGCTGAACGTTGAGGAACGCAAAGCGGTCATGTCCGCGTCAATGGAAGCTGCCGACGGTGAAGCACCGGTGTTGAGCAGTGTCCAACACACCGACTACCGAGTCATCATCGAACTCGCCAACCACGCCCACGATGTCGGCCTTGGAGGAGTACAACTCGGTCCAACCTACTACTACGAACCGACCGAGAGCGACGCGTATCGACTCTTCGAGTTGTTGGCTCGCGAGTCCGACGTCTCAATCATGATCTATCACACGTGGTGGGAAGGTCTGACGATGAGCCTCGAACTCCTCAACGACCTTGCGGACATCGAGACGGTGCGTGCGCTGAAGTGGTCGGCACCAAACGATGCGCTCTATCGCGACGGGTTGATAATGCTCGCAGACCGCTTAGCGTGCATTGACAACTCCGGTCAACAGATATTCAGTCACATCATGGGAGCACGCGGCTTCATCACCCATCTGAGTGGATTCTGGCCTCAGTATCCAGCGGAAATTTGGCAGCTGCTCGAAAAACACGATTACCACACGGCACGCCAAAGACTCGCCGACTTCAAGTGGAAGTGGACCGAGTGGAGGGCGAAAGTGTGCGCCGTAACGGGAGGCGAAGGGCCGTTCATCAAAGCGGCGATGGAAGCCGTAGGCCTGTCCGTTGGACCGCCGCGTCCTCCCTCAATCCGACCGCCTCAGCACCTATTGGATGAGTTGGAGACGTTGCTCAACGAGTGCGGGGTTCCTAGGATTCCGGCTCGCCAACCAGCCGCGGTTGCCGCCGGATAGGCGACGCTAGTGGCGACGGCCGTTAAGGGCGCGCCGCGCTAGCCTAAGTTCTTGATATCGACGACGTCCTCGCTGATGTCGTCTGCCGGCTCGAATCCGAGCACCTTCCCATAGAACGCAAGTTCGGCTAGTTGCGCGCGGATGATCGTCGCTGCTTGGCGGAAGCCGTGCTGCTCGCCTTCGAAGAGGAGGTAAGCGTACGGCAAACCTTTAGACTCGAGTGCCTCGACCATCACCTCCGCCTGTGACGGCGGCACGATCTCGTCTTCGTCGCCTTGCAATATGATCATCGGCGTTGAAAGCCGATCCATGAAGTTGATCGCCGAGCGATCGTAGTATACCTGCTCCGCTTCAGGCCACGGGCCAACCAGTGAATCCAGATACCGCGACTCGAACTTGTGGGTTGCCAGATCTTCCGTGCTGGCATCATCGTCATCAGTGATGCCGATAAAGATCTTGAGATCGGATAACCCATAGTACGACGCTCCGGCAACGAAGTAGTCGCGGAACACCAGAGAGTTAATCGTCGTGTATCCACCCGCAGAACCGCCACGAATCACGGAGCGATGTCGATCAACCTCTCCGGTTTCAGCCAAGTACTCGGCTGCCGCGATGCAATCATCGACGTCGTAGACGCCCCACTTCAACTTCAATGCTTCCCGGTATGCACGGCCGTGGCCGGTTGATCCGCGATAGTTCACGTCGACAACGCCAAAGCCGCGACTCGTCCAGAACTGCTTTGACAGATCGAGCGACGTGCCGGAGGAACTGGTTGGCCCACCATGACTAATCACCACCAACGGAGGCAGTTCGTCATCGGGACCTTCATACTCGCTGTTTCTCGGTTCGTAGTAATAAGCATGCGCGATGCCGTCATCTGTCGTCGAAAAGGTGATGTGCTTCGGCGTCGACAGGTAGTCGTCACCAATCTGCAGATCGCTGCTGCTAGCCAACACCTCACATAAGCCCGATTCGACGTGCATCTTCACGATCGAAGGCGGCATCGATGGTGACGCTCCAATGAACAATACCGACGCCCCATCATCGTACGAAATCAAGGACGCGATGTCGCTGTACGGCACCTCAACCTCACGGACATGGTCCGGTCCGTCGATTACGTAGATGATGCCCGACGCTACACCTCCACGCGCAAGTGCAATCTTGCCGTCGGCGATGAAGTCGTAACTCGACATTCCGAATCGCCAGCTTGGACCACCAGCGTCGAATTCACGTTCGAGAAGGTTGACGGCCTCACCGTTGCGCCACACGTAGAGATTCCACCAACCTGTGCGATCTGAGATGAAGTGCAGTTGTCCGTCTTTGCCCCAACGCGGTTGGATGATGCTCTCTCCGTCGCCCTCGTTCAATACCGTTGCTGACGGGAGATCCTCGAATACCCCTCGGACGAGGTAATCGGAGTCCCACGGCATATTTGGGTGGTCCCACTCGAGCCATGCGATGTCACTTCCGTCATTTGAGATGCGCAAGTCCGAGTAGAAGTCACGACCGGACGCTACCAACTTCTGGTCGCCAGAAGTCGTGTCAATCGCGACCAATTCGTTGTCGGCTTCGGCACCACTAGCATGATGCGACTCTCGAACGCAGAGCAAATTCTTGCCATCGGTGCTAACGGTGAGATCTGCGTAGCGCAACCCGCGCGGTAAGGAAGGTACCTCAGTCAACGAAGTTGCTTCGCTTCGGTTTCGCTGGACGTAAACCCGTTGATCCTCCCAACTGCTGAAGTAGATGCTCCCGTCCTTCACCGCGTAGGAACCACCGCCGTATTCGTGCACGGCGTTACGAACATTGAATCCTTCAGGAGTGACGTCAGCAATCTCGCCATCCGCAGATCGCCGCACGATGACGTTGCGACCGCCTTCGGACGGACGTCCCTCAAGCCAGTAGATGTCGCTCCCGTCCACTCGGATCTCGTTGAGTTGCTTGCCGCCCTCGGCGATCAACTCGGCGGTAATCGGCGACTTCCAAGAGCCATAGGGCGCAATAGTCTTCATGGTGGACCTAACCAAGAACTCAGTTCAGTTCGACAGAATCAAGGATAATCGTGTCTCCCGTAGCAGTCCGCGCTTTCGGTTCTGTTGACGACCAACCGTTAGAATGCCTTCATGACCAAGATTGACAGCAAGTCGAATCTTGCCGCGGCGGGAGATATCGGCGGGACTCAGATTCGCGCCGCGCTGATCACTCGACAAGGCCAAATCCTCGGCGAAGCACGCGGGCCGACAATGTCCGAGCGAGGTATCGAAGATACCGCGTCGAGACTCGGAGACTTGGTCAACGAAGTCACACTTAATGCGTCATCAATCGTCGGTCTCGCCGTCTCGACTGCCGGGCCGATCAATCCCGCAGAAGGCATCTACGACCATCCACCCAACCTCATCGGTTGGCATGGAAAGTCGATGAAGTCCGATCTCGAACGCCTGACATCGTCACCCGTTGTAATCGGGCACGACGCGACATTAGCAGCATTGGCGGAGACTCGGTTTGGACCGCTGAAAGGCTCCGACAATCTCGTCTACGTGACGATTAGCACCGGTGTTGGCGGCGGCATCATCGCCAACGGACAGATGATCACCGGTTCAACCGGTCAAGCCGGCGAAGTAGGACACATCACGGTGCGTTCCGACGAAGGTGCCCTGTCATGCAACGTCGGATGCCACGGTTGCTTCGAAGGCAATGCTTCAGGCCCCAACATCGGACGCATGGCACGCGAAGCCGCGGAACGCGATCCTCAAGGCGCGGCACATCTTATCGAGTTGGCCGGAGGCGAGATCGATGGCATTGACGCCCAGACGACGTTCGCAGCCGCAGAATCTGGCAACGCCGTGGCCGAAGCCGTAATCGACCAAGTCATCAACAACGTCGCCCGCGGATTGGCAAACCTACTCGCCACACTCGATCCCGACGGCATCATGGTCGGAGGCGGAGTCGTCAACAGCCTCCAAGATCGATGGGACGAATTGATCGACCGCGTGCGCAAGTACGCGTTGCCTCGCTACGTCGAGCGAGGCGTGCCCGTTTTCGTCACCCAGTTAGGCGACGACGTCAGCTTGCTCGGGGCGTCAGTCTTGGCCTTCGACACCTTCGGCGACGACGCCTAGCGAACCAGTTCGGCGAGCATCAAGGCGTATAATCGAGTCGAACGTCGGGGAGTGGCGCAGCTTGGTAGCGCGCTTCGTTCGGGACGAAGAGGTCCCGGGTTCAAATCCCGGCTCCCCGACCAGGCTTCCGCCACTTTAGTCCACTCGATCGTACTTCAGTACGTCGTACCTCTCGTCGTCCGCATCAGGGCGATCATCTTCGACATCTTCAACAACATCGTCGTCTTCAACAGCGACGCTTGATTGGTCTGCCCGATCTTGCCTCATTTGGAGGATTAATCCGTAGACTGCCAATCCCCCTGCTACGAGTGCTAAGACCGCCGCGAGGCCAATCCAAAGTGCGTTGGATCCTCCGTCGTCTTCAGGTTCAGACTCTGCCGTCGGTGGAGCAGCCGTCGGTGATGGTGTATGCGTCGGGACAGTCGTGGGCGTCGCGCTCGGCACAGGAGTTGACGTGTTAGTCGGGGTTGGTGATGGCTGGACGATTACGACCGCGGCAACCGTTGGAATCAGAGTCGGTGCGACGGTCGGGGGCGCAGTTGGTGTCGCCGAAGGTAGCGGCGTTGCCGTAAGTGTCGGTGTTGGGGTTGCCGTTGGTTCTGGCTCAACCGTTGCCGTCGGCTCCGGAGTCTCAGTAGGCGGGGCTGGCGTGTCCGTCGCCGTCGGTTCCGGAGTCATGGTTGGTGTCGGTTCAGGCGTGCTCGTTGGCGACGGCTCCGGAGTCGGTGTGAACGGAATTACGATCGGCACCGGAGTTGGCGACGGCGGCGGTTGTGGCGTTGCCGTAGGTTCGGGAGTCGCAGTGGGCAACACTATTGGCGTCGCAGTTGGTTGCGGCGTGGGTGATGCGCCCGGAGTCGGTGACGCCGGAACGAAGTCGCCAAGCTCGACCAAGAAAAGTTGCCCATCAAGGGTCGACGCTTTCGCACAAATCTGCGCCGGAACGCCATTGGCGGCGTCGGCTGGAGAGCGCTCTGGGGAGTTGAGCAGTCGTTGAATTCCGTTGCCGTCGAGTGTCATTATCTCCAGCTGTGCGATGTCATCGCCCTTCGATTCCGGAACCGGCAGACATACCTCGGCGTGTGGCGAAAACGCCAATCCGAAGACTGGCAACAACGTTGACGAAATGATGTTCACTCGATAGACGTTGCCGAACGCAATGTAGCGACGGATTCGAGATTGCACGTCGGCAGCGACGCCATCTTCATCCAACCGGATGCCCACCCAATCACGCACAGGTATCGATCTAACCGACAGCGAAATCGACGCAAAATCGACCGTCGGGTTTGTGTACTCGCTACCCGCATCGTAATGCACCACCCGATACGCTTCACCTTCGTACGCAACATTAGCAAGCGGCCCATCGCCGGTGAAGATTTCGACTTCGGTAGTCCCGGACAATACGCGGACTGGTATCCGATGTTGGATCCACACGTCGTCGCCCGCGACTTCTTGGGTCACCACGACGTAAACAGCGAAGTCTCCGACGCGATGCGGCGCGGTGTAAGTAGTCAAGCGTTCGTTCGGATTCGACAGATCTCCGATCGATGATCGCCATGCAATTGAGACGTCATCGCGGTCAGCAATCGAGTTATCTAGATTGCCGTCCACGTTGAAGAGACTTGCCCCGAGTTGAATGGTTTGCCCTTTGCGAAGGTTAACGTAACCCAAATAGGGCACAACTCGCCCCAATACGACATCACTCGCGAGGTTCGGCACCGGTGCTACTACGGGGGCCAGATCCAGCGGTGTCACGAGAGTCTCATCTGACCATGGGCTAATCTCACCTTCTTGGTTGCGCGTACGCAGTCGAAAACCGTATTGGGTGCCGGCTTCGACGAACTCGACCACACCCGGCGAGGTTGCGCCGGCGACTTTTGGCAGCCTGCCAAACGCCTCATCGCCAACCCGCCAATCCAAGTCATAATCGAGATCTGAGTAGTTGTCCCAAAGCACCGTGGCGTAGGAGTGACTGACTGCAACCGCCGGTGGCGAAGGTTTCGTTACTGGGACATCCGATTCGGGACTGTTCAAGACGGAAATCACAGCCGTGGCTTCATCCTGCAGACCGCAAAGGTCGGTCACTAGTAAGACCATTGTGAAGGTGTTGTTCGTCTCGTAGTCAAGCACTGCCGTGGTATTGATGGTGCCGACCGCCTCGTCCAAGGAGAATGGCGCACCTGAAGGTCGCGTCTCCTTGATGGTGAAGCGCAGAGATGAGAATCGGTTTTCGTCAGTCGCTGCAACTGCACCTACCTCAAAGCCTGCCGCTTGCTCCTCGAGAACTCGGAATCTGTAGGTGTCCTGACGAAACTCCGGTGGCGTGTTGGCGACTTCCTCGCTCACCGACGGCACGACAAGGAACTCGGAAGACCATTTCGACTGCTCACCCGACGCCTTGTCAACCGCTCTGAACCTGACTATCCATTCGACACCGTTGGACAGATCCGATATCGACCATTCAGCACCGTCGATGTTCCTGGCGTTCCTCGAAGGAGCACCGCTGAAGCCCGTGGTACCCTGTTCGCGCCACTGAATGTCATACGCGAGTGCGTCGTCGTGCGCCCAGCTCATCATCGCCGACATATCCCCAGCGCACAATCGACCCACTCGCGGCACTGGCGGGCCTGCAACGTCTACCACCTCGATCTGTACCGTCTGTCGAATTGACGCGCCAGCCAAGTCGCTCGCCACGATGTAGAGCGGATAGCTGGTCCGCTCTTCGTAGTCAAGTGTCCCGTAAAGGTAGACTTCGCCGGTGCTAGCGTTGATTGCGAAAGGCCCTTCAATCGGTGTCGCCAACTCGAAGTTAATCTGCTCGCGGTTGTTGTTGTCACTAACCTCGACGCGAAACAGAGACTGTTCGAAAGACTCGTTCTCGAGGACGTTAAACGTCCCAATCTCCGCCCGCCACCGCGGCATGTCGTTCGTCGAGTCGCGGGGGCCACGCGGTCGTCCAGTTTCAACCGCGGTCCACTCGCTGACGTCTCGGGTGCCGCCGCTGGTTGTGACCCCTCGTACTTGGACGGCGTAGTCGTTGTCGTTGCTAAGCCCGGTGAGTTCGTAGCGAAAGGTGCCGGCATCTTGCACCAAATTCCACCGGGCATGTTCGTTGTCGCCGTCTCGCCAGCGAAGATCGTACGTGTGATTGAGGGTAGGTCGCCAAGAAACGTGCAGTTTGCCATTCCCGGGCACGACTACGAACTCTGTGGGAGTCAACGCGTCTGCAGCGCGCAGGGTCGAATGCCAATCTTGGGTACTCCCGAAACCGCCAAGCTCAGTCGCGAGTAACACGACAATCGCCGCCGCGAAAACCGTCGACAAACGCACGCCTTGCGCAGTCGCGAATGCGCGCATCGAACGGACGCGTTCCTTGAAATCCATAGGGAGATGAAGCGACGAGTAAGGCAGAGTGTGATATCGATGGCGTAAACATAGCAAAACGCCATCGTTCATTTCAGCACTTTGAAACGCACCTAATCGGGGTTTTTGTTGCTGGCACCTTCGATCCGAAGCACCTCGTATCGATCCGCATCGTCAGCGTCACCATCCTCCGATACCTCCGCTTCCAACTCTTCAATATCCGGAGCAACTTCCAGTTCATCTACCTCTGAGGTATCCACCGAACTCGTGCGGGTGGCGTAGATGGTGAATGCGGCGATAGCGATTCCGACTATCGAAAGAATGGCGATTGCGATGTAGATCACAGAACTTTGTCCCTCATCCCCGGATTCCTCAGTGGGCGGCGCGACCGACTCCGGGGATGCGGTCGGCAGTGGCGTCGGTGTTGGATTGGGTGTATTCGAAGCGGTCGGTACCACTTCAACGATGGCAACGGGTACGGTAGTTGCAGTTAAGGTGGGTGCTAACGTTGCCGACGGTACGACGGTCGAAGTAGGTTTCGGAGTCGACGTAGGCTCCGGTGGCAATGGCGTAGCGGTCGGTGGTTGTGCGGTTGGGGATGGTGTGTCGGTTGGAACTGGAGTCGCCGTCGGCGAAGGCACCGGTGTATTCGTTGAGGTTGCGGTAGGCACCAAAGTGGCGGTTGCAGTCAAGGTTGCTGTTGCGGCAGCCGTAGGAGTTGACGTTAGAGTCGGAATCGGTGTGTTGGTCGGTAATGCAATCGGCGTCGGTGACGGCAACGGCAACACGATCTGCGTAGGCACCGGCGTCGGTGTCGGAGTTGGGCTTTCTGCTGGAATCGTGGGAACAGTGGGGATGACCATCGGCGTAGCTGTCGGAGTCGGCGGTGCGTCATCCGAAATGACGATGAACGAGTGCCCTTCAAAACTCGTCGCATGACCGCATACCAAAGCCGGGTCGTTATGGAGCGGATCTGGTTGGAAGCGCACTGGCAACACCATCACCGACGAAGTACCGTCTGGCTCGACGTTCATCACCTCAAGCGACGGCAAAGCAAGTGTCCAATCCTCGGGAACGGGCAGGCACAGTGCCACGTGATTGCCGAACACCATGTTCTCGATTGGCTCGCCGCGGGCACTCACGAAGTCTGCCACGAACGATTCTCCGATCGGCGTGTAACCTGTGATCCGATCCGCAACTTCAGACGGAATCGCCGTAGGCGCGATGTGCACGCCGACCCATTCGAAAGGTGGCGCCGATTCCTCTCGAACCTTGAAAATAGTCTTGGGGCTTGATGAAGGACGATACTCGACTGCCGACGCATTTGAGATCGGTCGATACTCCGTATCCTCGAAAACCACGCTCCGCGGCAGATCTTCCGTTGCCACTCGATGGGGCTTCACACTGCCGCGCTCGCCGATGACGTGAACGACTATTTCGACGTCGAATTGCACAAGACCGCCCGGCACGGTCTGTTTGACCACAGCCTCTAAGCTGTGCTGCCCCTCAGAATCAGGTGCCGTGTAAGTCAGTACCCGACTCTTGACATTCGAGATGTCTCCCGCCTCGACCCGCCACACGATCGACACGTCTCGGTGATCCAACAACGAGTTGTCCAACTTCCCGGCGATGTCGAAGAGATCCAATCCTAGGTACACCGTTTGACCAGTCTTCAGCGTGAGCGTGTCGAAGTACGGAACGGCACCACCAAGAATCTGGCCCTGGCGAGGTGCGACGATCGGATCGACGCTGGGCGGTTCGCCGACCCCTCGCGCGATCGTCTCTTCAGACCAGTCACCGGCCTGCCCAACAGCGTTAACGCGTCGAAGTCGAAACGCATATTCAGTTTCCGCGTATTGCACGTCTACCAAGCGCGGCATGGCTGCATCCGAGTCCTGGGGGCGCGACAGATACTCCCCTGACGCCAGACGCCAATCTAAGTCGTAGGTTTCCTCGAAATCAGTCGGCCATACTGCAATCAATTGGTTGTGCCGAGTAATCAATGACGGCGCGCCTGGCACCTCCGGTACGACGTCGATCTCACCGTCGTCAATCACCGTGATCGTTACGTCGGCGTAATCTCTGGAACCGCACGGATCCGTCGCTCCGATGAATAACTCATACTGCGACACGGTCTCGAAGTCCAAGCGACCCGTTGTCGTGATCGTGCCGCTGATCGGGTTAATCTCGAAGGGCGCATCTTCAGGTGTCGTTTCGAAGATTCGGTAGTGCAACGATGAATATGGGTCTTCATCCGACGCGATGGCGTATCCGATGTGTAAGCCAGCAGCCTGCTCTTCAGTCGCTTCGAAGAAGAACTCGTCCTCACGAAATTGCGGACGGTTGTTCGTCGCGTTGCTGACGTGGACCGCTACCTCGGAAGACCACTTGCTTTGCTCACCTGACGCCTTGTCGATGGCGCGCACCTGGAATACCCACGTCGTGTTTTGTGGCAAGTCAACCACCGTCGATACCGTCGTGTCGATCCAAACTTCTCGATCCGAATTCGAATCCAGAGGTCTGCGGCGAAACTCGTAGTCGTATTGCGAACCTCGGTTCCAATCCACGCTTACTCCGCTTGGCGTGGGGCAGGCGCGCGTGATGATTGGTGCCGCCGGCCCAGCCGAATCGACGACTACGGCGACTAACTCGCGCGTTATCGACTCTCCCGCCAAGTCAGTAGCTTGGACTGTGATTGTGTACCGATCCGCAGTTTCGTAGTCAAGAACGTCGTAAAGATAGAGCTCACCTGTCAATGCGTTGATCGTGAACGGAAATATGTCAGGTTTGTCGCGTGCGCTAATCTCGTAAACGACGTAGTCAGACAGATCTCTATCTGACGCCTCGAAAACCGCAATCGGCTCTTCGTAGGTCTGGTTTTCTACGACCTCGATCCGACGTTCGCCCAGTTCCCAAGTCGGCGCACGGTTGTCCGAAGGTGCTGCCAGCGGACGGGTAGCATAGGGCGCGGTGGCAACACTAGTGTTGGACCCGAATCTGCCTCTCAGCTCCACCTCGTAACGGTCGCCGTTATCCAGGCCCCGGATGACTTCTCGGTCGAAACCGACGTCATCCCAACTTTCCCAATCGTCGCCGCTCTTTCGAAAACGCAATTCGTACTCATGGTCAGGACATGGACGCCATGAGACGAAGAGCTTCTCGTCGCCCGGTACGACTACGAACTCCTTGGGCGTTATCGCCTGCCCCTCCGTGCACACTGCCGTGGGCACTCCGGGAAACGCTGCACTCCATGCCGTTCGATATGGGTCGCCGTTCGGCATCCGGACGCGCGCCGGCGTAGGCAATACGGATCGGAGTTGCACCTCGTACTTGACGCCATTCTCGAGATCAGAGATGACATACGCATCGGCGGTCCCGGCGTCGACAGGATTTGACCAACTGCGGTCGGTAGACTCACGCCACCGCAGATGCGTCCGCATCCCCGAGCAGCTGCGCCACGAAATGCTAAGCGTAGACTCTCCCGCACTCATTTTGACGTTCGTCGGTATTTCCGGCAGATCTGCGCATCTTTCTGGCGTCCCGAAGTAATCGTCGACCCACTGACTTCGTCGAATCCGATTGTCGGCGCGGTGGATCGATCTCAGCTGGATCAAATACCGCGTACCGTTATCGAGTCTCTCGTCGTTCTCAATCTCACCGTCGTCGTCAGTGTCGAACCCAAGAATGTCGTACTCATCTTTGGTTCCGACATTGACCGTCATCGGCCAGTCTTCATACACCGGCAGCGATTCAGTCGTCAGCCGCCAGCGCACTTCATACGTGTGATCTGGACACGCATCCCATTGGACCAAAAGTCCGCGATCGTGCTCCCACACCTTGATGTCCCTTGGTTCCGCCGGTGCATCGGAGCAAGCGGCACTCGTGGATTGACCAATGATCCGCGATCCTTCATGCGGCGTGAACACCGCCACGGCGAGTGTCAGCAGCAGTGCCGCACCGGAAACCCAGCCCAAGTACAGCCACCAGCGATAGTCTTGGCGCGAGTGTTTACGACGGAACATGTTGTGGACGACTTGAGGCATCGGTTGAGGATCGAGATACGACGCGGAGTCACAACATCACCATCACCGCAAGCAAATGACGGTAGATGACGCTAGCCGTTAACATAACAAAATCCCACCTCGGTAATCCCCGTCTCGCAAGCCATGAAGCTCCTAATTCTCAGGCACGCAAAGGCACATGACGCCGACCCGGTGCACTGGCCGGACGACAGCCAACGCCCGCTCACCGCGAAGGGCGAGAAGCGCACGGAAAGATCGGTCAAGGCAATCGTCAAACTGGTTGACCGCGAACCCACAGTCATCACCAGTCCCTATGCCCGCGCGCTCAAGACCGCACAAATCCTCTGTGACAACGCGGGATGGTCCGAACCGACCATCGACGAACGTCTCTCCGCTCACAACGGGATCGAAGAAGCGTTGGATTTACTGCAAGAACTCGACGAGACTGGCACCGTGGTCATTGTCGGGCACGACCCGACCTTCTCCTACCTACCCGGAGTGCTGATCGGTGCCGAACGCTACGGTGCAACCGAACTCGATACCGGTGCCGTTGCCGTAATCGAAACGCATGGTGCGCCAGTTGTACCAGGATCCGCTACCCTGACGACCTTGATGCAGCCTAAGCAGTTGACGCGCTAGGCTCGGCACTCTCAAACCCGGCGCATCGGGAACAGCAACGCCAGCAACGCACCGACCACGGCGATCGTCCCACAGAATACGATCAAACCCGTCAGCTCCCAACTCTCGTACACCAACCCGGCTGCGATCGGCGAAAACGCTCCGATCGCCGCACCACCAGCGAACATCAACGCGGTCGCCGAACCCTCCGAACCGCGATCGACCTGGTCCATCGCCGCCGCAGTGATGATCGGCATCACTGAGAAGAAGAAGAGGCCCATCGCTCCCAGCAACAGCGTGAACCAGATGCCTTCGTGGAACGGCAGGAAAAGAAAGAGCAGTGCCGCCATCGAAGCCATCGCAACGAAGATCACCGGTTTGCGACCCAAGCGGTCCGACAACCAACCCATCACCGGAGTCGACGCGATGCCGGCGAGGGTGAGCAACGACACGTGCCAACCTATCGTGAACGCAGACATCTCGAGCGTTTCCTTCATGTAGACCACGATGAACGCTTGAAACGACGTATGGATGGCTCCTCGGAACGCTCCCAAAACCACCAAACCCAGCACGCCGAAGTTGGTGACTAAGCGACGTGCCGAAGCTAGATACTCAACCAAGTCGAGATTGTGATCGGCCTCCACGCCAGCCGTCTTGAAACGCCATAACACCGCAACCGCGGTGAGGAACATCGGAATCGAAACCCCGGCGGCCACCAGTCGCCATTCGAATCCGACGAACTCGAAACCTCCGATCGCACCGCCCAAGAGGAAACCGATGATCGCCGGGCTGGTCGTATTGCCGATCTGAGCACCCGTCAGGTGCGCCGCCATCGCCAAACCGCGCTTCTTCGGATACCTCGCCGCCAAAGTCCCGAACGCGGGAGCATGCCAGAGGCTCGTCCCGAATCCGACGATTGCCACAGACAAGCCGATAACCCATATCCACGGACTGACGCCGATAAGGAAGTAACCGGTGCCCACCATCACCATGCTGATCGCCAGCAGCCAAGCGACGCGCTTCCGATACATGTCGGCCAGCATGCCTGCCGGCACGTTTGCCACGCCCGAAGATATCGAGTTCAGCGTGAAGATCGTGCCGTAAGCGACGTCCCCCAATCCGAAGGTCGAGCGGATAAACGGCATCATCACCAATAGTGCGCCCTGGCCGAAGTGCTTTACGCCGTGACCGGCCGAGATGCCGACCATCAACCAAGGCGATTCGTCGCCGATGCGTGCGCCGCCAGTCGATCTGGCAGTCGTCGATTCAGTTCGTGCGGTTGTCGCTGTGGGAGTTGCCAATTTGAACTTGACCAAGATCTTCGACCAAGAAGTCGACGGACTTCCACCGAAGCCCCCGACAAGGCGCGTCGCTTGTTGTGTCGATGCGCCGTAACCCATCATATCGCGCTGGGTTGTTCACTGGTTTCAGAGGTTGCGGTGTTATTCTTGTGTGCTTGGGCAAGTCGCTCTGAACTCTCAACACGCCCCGTTGGTGCAGCGGCCTAGCACGTCGGCCTTTCAAGCCGGAGATCACGGGTTCGAATCCCGTACGGGGTACCAACTTTCAGCGTCTATTTCAACCTTTCAATACGACGCAGCGGTGTTTGGCATAGGTCTAGTTCGTTTAATCGGCAGACCTCGCATTCAGGCGACTGGCGTTTAAGACTGCCTTCGATGAAGTTGAAGTCCTACGGTTTAGTTGGCGAACCTGCGAACCGCAACGCGAAGGTTGGTGCGTGCGGGGCCGCGCTTCGGTAACCTTGTGATGACCGGTCGTTGTCAGCGGTTGTTGGTGATATGCCCGCACCCGGTCAACGCTCGTTTAAGCGGGACTCTGACAGTACTTCGGCTTGCTTGAGGACGGTGTCTGTTGCCCTCTTTTGCTTGTCGGGCGGGTAGCCGTGTCTGCGCAGCAAACGACTTACGTTGGCTCTCAATGTTGCGCGAACATTCTCTCGCACAGTCCAATCGATGGTGGTGCTGTTTTTGACTGTGGTGGCGAGCTCCCGCGCGATGTCTCGCAACTTTTCGTCGCCCATCACCTTTACCGCACTGTCGTTGACATACAGAGCGTCGTAGAATGCGAGCTCGTCATTGCTGAGACCAAGATCCTCGCCGCGCTGCCTCGCCTCACGCAACTCTCGAGCTAGCTGTATCAGTTCTTCGATCACCTGTGCCGCTTCGATTGCGCGGTTCTGATAGCGGCGTAACGTCCGCTCCAGCATCTCGGCAAACGACCTCGCTTGCACCACGTTCTCTCGACGCGTGTCAGCGACCTCTTTGCGAAGCAACTTCTGCAACAACTCCACCGCCAGGTTGCGACGCGGCATACCTCGAATTTCTGCCAAGAACTCGTCGGACAAGACCGAGATGTCGGGCTTCTTCAATCCGGCTTCGGCGAAGATGTCTTGGACTCCCCCAGCCGACATCGCACGCGAGACGATCTGACGGATCGCAAAGTCGAGCTCCGCGTCGCTGCGCGACTCCAACTCTGCGCCTTTGGCGAGCGCGACACGCACGGCGTCGAAAAACGCCACGTCATCGCGGATCCGCTTCGTTTCAGCGTGCGGAACGGAGAGTGCGAACGCTTGCTTCAATTCTCGGACTGCCTTCAGGCACCGATCCTTGCCGTTCTTTTGCGCAAGAATGTGCTCTTGTCCTCCGGCTATCAGATCCAATCGGTCGGTGACTTCACAAGTGGTGAACGTCGACCAATCGAAGCCGTGAAATAGACCTCGGCAAATCTCGTACTTCTCGAGCATCACCGCAACCGCTTGTTCCTGGTCGACGGTCGTCTTCCCCCGGCCGCCGCTCTCGGTGTACGTGGCGAGAGCCTTGCGTAGATCGTCGGCCAGACCGAGATAGTCCACCACCAAACCGCCGGGTTTATTGCTGAAAACCCGATTGACGCGCGCGATCGCCTGCATCAAGCCGTGTCCGCGCATCGGCTTGTCGGCATACATTGTGTGCAAGCTCGGGGCGTCGAATCCCGTCAACCACATGTCTCGCACCAACACGATGCGGAACGAGTCTGCTGGGTCTCGAAACCGTCTGGCCAACTCCTCGCGTCGTGGCTTGTTGCGGATGTGCTGCTGCCACTCCAACGGATCGCTCGCCGAACCCGTCATCACCACCTTGACGGCACCTCTGCCGTCGTCTTCGTCATGCCACTCGGGACGCAGACGCACCAGTTCGTTGTAGAGGTCGACGCAGATACGTCGGCTCATGCAGACGACCATCGCCTTGCCATCCATCGTTTCCGATCGCTCCTCGAAGTGCTCGAGTAAGTCGGCGGCGATCTGTTTCACCCGATTCTCGGCACCAACCAACGCTTCGAGCTGCGCCCACCTCGTCTTCAGTCGCTCCTTGCGCTCAACCTCCTCACCCTCGGTCGCTTCCTCAAAGTCCGGGTCGATAGTCGGTTTCTCCGCTTCGTCGAGCGACAGCTGTGCGAGCCTACTCTCGTAGTAGATGGGCACCGTGGCACCATCTTGGACGGAGCGTTGCATATCGTAGATGCTGATGTAGTCGCCGAATACTGCGCGTGTGTTGGCATCTTGCAGCTCGATCGGTGTGCCGGTGAAGCCGACGAACGATGCGTTGGGTAGTGCGTCGCGCATGTGCCGGGCGAAACCGTCGATGAAGTCGTACTGGCTGCGGTGTGCCTCATCGGCGATCACGACGATGTTGCTGCGTTCCGACAGCGTAGGAAATCCATCGTCCGATTTCTCGGGGAAGAACTTCTGGATGGTGGTGAAGACTACGCCACCGGAAACCACCGACAGCTTGCGCCGCAGATCGGCGCGACTCTCGGCTTGCGTCGGTGGTTGACGAAGTAGCTGTTGACAGCGTGAGAACGTCGAGAAGAGTTGATCGTCCAGATCGTTGCGGTCGGTGAGAACGACGATCGTCGGATTTTCCATCTCCGGATGTCGCGCCAACGCGCCGGCGAAGAAGGCCATGGTGAGGCTCTTCCCGGAACCTTGAGTGTGCCAAACTACCCCGATGCGCCGATCGCCGAACTTGCCTCCGGGCTGTTGGCCAGATTCATACGTGCCCGGTTCTTCGCCAAAGTCCGGCAGCTGCGCGGTCGCGCGGAAAGTCTCTTCGACTGCCGTGCGCACGGCGTGGAACTGGTGGTAACCGGCCTGCTTCTTGACCAAGGGACTGGCCCCGTCGTCTTCGAAGACAATGAAGTCGCGAAGAAGCGGTGCGAGGTAGTGCGGACTACACACGCCCTTGAGCAACACCTGCAACTCGACCGATGAAGTGTCCTCAACCGCTTTGCCTGTAATCGTGCGCCACGGCTTGAACCACTCCCAACCGGCCGTCAGCGTGCCCAATCGTGCAGTGGTGCCGTCCGACACGATCATCAACTCGTTGAACGAGAACAGTCTCTGCAGTTCGGACTTGTAGGTCTGCAACTGCTGGAAAGCGTCGCGGATCGTGGCGTTCTCATCGGCGAGGTTCTTCAACTCGATGATGCCGATCGGCAGTCCGTTGAGAAACAGCACGATGTCCGGTCGGCGGCGGTGCTGGTTCTCCGTTACTGTGAATTGATTGACCGCCACCCAATCGTTTTCGTATGGGTGATCGAAGTCAGCAACGGTAACCGGTGCGCCCCGAATGTCGCCATCGACGTGTCGGTAATCGACAGTAATGCCGTCGACCAGCATCCGATGGAATTCGCGGTTACGCAGCTCTACCGAGGAGCCGTTCGGGTTGGTCAGTTTGCGTAGTGCGTCGTCCAACGCATCTTGCGGAAGATCGGGATTGAGCGACGCCAAGGCGTTTCGCAACCGACCTTCGAGTATCACCTCGGCGTAGTCGGCGCGCTCGGAGGCAGGTTGATCCGGAGCGATATCCGGTCCGTAAGCTATCTCCCACCGCGCTTCGGACAACCACTCCATCGCCGCTTGTTCGACGTCATTTTCGGTGATCGTGGTCACTCTGTATTCCAACGGTTGGCATAGTGCAAAACCAACCGCTCTCAGGCATGGACTTTGTGCGTAACGAAGTTGAGCGTGTATGCCATTGCCGTAATGGGAGCGTCTCCCAAGGTCATATTATCGTGATTGCCGTTGCCACTCGCTGCAATACACCATCAGCAGCACCACTGAGACTCGGAGTCGGTTCTCACGCGTTGAGTTCGAACGGCTTTGTGTGTCGTGTGTGATGGTTGGTGAGACGCAACGACTGTTGCCTCGAATCCGTGAGACACAAAGTGGTCAGTGCCTCTGTAGCGTGATCGCAATCGACGGAATGCCTTCGATTTTGGACGTATGCCCGTGCTGCACACCAACGAAGGTTCCAGATCGGTTTGGGTCTTGTGTCTCACGCGTTGAATTCAAACGGTGTTGTGTCTCACAATACGCGATTAGTGAGACACAACGCAAGTTGTCTCGAATCCGTGAGACACAAACTACTCGGTACCCTCGGCGATTTCTAGCAACCGACGGGATGCTTTCGGTGTTGGTCAAACGCTCTGGCAGCACACCAACGAAGGTTCCAGATCGGTTTGATTCTTGTGTCTCACGCGTTGAATGCGAACGCCGTTGTGTCTCACAATACGCGATTAGTGCGACACAACGCAAGTTGTCTCGAATCCGTGAGACACAAACTACTCGGTACCCTCGGCGATTTCTAGCAACCGACGGGATGCTTTCGGTGTTGGTCAAACGCTCTGGCAGCACACCAACGAAGGTTCCAGATCGGTTTGATTCTTGTGTCTCACGCGTTGAATGCGAACGCCGTTGTGTCTCACAAATGGCGAATAGTGAGACACAACTCGACTTGTCTCGAATCCGTGAGACACAAACTACTCGGCACCTTCGGCGACCCTCAGTAACTGACGGAAACCCAGCAGTGCCGGACGCCGCCCTCGGGATCGCCTCAGCACTTCCAACATCTCGCTGTCGCGCAGTACCTTGAGGATGCGGTACGCAGTCGGCTTTGGGATGTCGGAGTTATTCACGAAATCGGTAGAGCGGAAGATCGGCTTCTCGAAGATCCAGTCAAGCGCGCGGGTTCCATAAGGAGAGTGCGTCTCATCTTCAACTCGTCTCTTGAGGACATCGTAGAGCGCGAAGATGTTTCGTGCAATCTGCATGTTGGAATGAGCCTGTTCCTCCACTGCATTAAGAAAAAATTCGACCCAACCGTCCCAGTCACCGTCCCGTGAGACCGCCAGAAGCCGATCGTAATACTCATCTCGGTTGCGATTGAGGGAACCACTGATGTAAAAATGCGGAGACTTGATGAGGTCCTTGGCGACCATGAATAGCGGCACAATCAACCGTCCGAGTCTACCGTTGCCATCAAGAAAGGGGTGTATAGCCTCGAACTCGGCGTGCACGATCGCCAGTTGTACTAGTTTGTCAGGTACCTCGTTCGAGTGGATATACCTTTCGAAGGCGTCTAGCGCGTTGGGGAGGTGTTCGACAGGACACGGTATGAACCGGGCGTTTTCGATGTTCGATCCCGGCGGTCCGATCCATACGCTTTCAGGGATTCGTCGGAACTCGCCGGGATCTTTGTCCTGCCCCCTTACGCCCTCCATGAGAGTACGATGTGTATCCTTGATCAGGTTCCGAGACAACGGGCGGTCTTTGAGTTCTCGAGTTGCCTGCATTAGGGCTCTTCGATATTGGATTACCTCGCGCAGGTCGTTGATCTTCTCGTGACCGAAGTCGGAGTCATCTTCGGCTTCGAAGGTCAGGACTTCGGCGAGGGTCGTCTGCGTGCCTTCGATGCGGTTTGAGTAGACCGCTTCTTGTCCCCTCAGGGGAGCGATTAGCACCTGGGGGTTTGGGACGGTCTCCAGCGTCGCCACGAAGGCGGCCAACGCCGCGTGAGCCTGTCCGATTGCCGGAATCAGATTTGCCCAGTCTAGGTCTGCAGGCGGAAACTTGCCCAAATGGTAGTGGGTCGGCGTCATGCAGCTATCCGCATCTCTCTCGGCGGTTGGTCTTGAAGTGGTATTCGGATATCGAGTGCATGCCAGTCAGCGCGGTCAACATAGCGTTGTAGTAAATGCTTACACAACGCTCCGCAATGGTGCTTTATCGTATGATCCCTGCGGCACGTACATCCAAAAATTGACGGGATTGTCTGGTCCGTATGTCTTCAATCCTTCATCAAGGTTTGACCTTAGACTGACGGATGACGGTCCGACTGTATCGAAGTGATCAAGCACTTTGTGCTTCTCTGATGCGGATTTCGACAATCCCCCGCTAGTTTGGTTTCTGACGAGCGTCGATTGGCGGGGTTGGTTAGAGTTCCATGCGCTGTGGGTCGTTGCATAGTTCCAAGAGAACGCCGCCATCCCAGCGAAGAGGTCGGCGACTTGTACCAGCACGTTTTCGCTTGAACGGGCTTGCTTGACCTTTGGGGGCATTTGGCGACGATTACCCGTTTCACTAGTTCTCCTTGGGAGCATTCGCGTTCCTTCCGTGTTCTGCCAGCAAGGCATTGCTGTAATGCGTCCCAATCCACGTCAGTTCGTTCGTCGACACAGTAGAGCCAAGAAGCGTCCGTGGGCCATCTGTTCTTGGCGGTGTCGGAAATGAGGTGATAATACATGCGCGTCAAATTGGCGGTGTCGTCTCTGAAAGGCACGTTGTGGCGAGAATCGTGAGTGTCCCAGATGATGACATCCATTCGAAGTGCCCCTTTGTGAGAATGTTTGACCACGTAGTCGACAACCTTTTCGGCAGCCAGTCGGTGCTTCGCATCCCTGAGCCGATTCCAAGCGAATTCCCCTACACCGGAAATTGCAAGCAGTTCGGAGATGTTCATAGCGACATGTTCGGCAATGTCCTTTGGTGCCGTGACCAGTCCGATGCTGCGAAATCGGTTCTGATTCCAAGAAGATTCGTCGCTAAAGCCCACATGGGTGATTGCACGTTTCGCTGCAGCGATGGTGACGGGGCGTTCGTGGACACTCATACCCGAACCTCGCCACTAACCAACTTCGGCAACAGAGCATCCCGTTGCGCGGCGAGCGAACGTGTTTCATCGGCGTTAGCTATTACTCGATTGCGTATGCTGTCGAGTCGCACACTGAGATACGCTAAGATCGACCAAGGTGGCAGCAAAATGGGGAATGCGCCTAATACCTTGGCGTTGAGACTGACGCGTGTCGTCCCCGCAGCTCTTCCTTCGACAAGACGCCAATAGCTGCCAGATCGAAGCCAATACTGGATGTAACGCCTGTAACGTTCGTCGATCGGTTTGAATCGAATCAGGTAAGAAGCGAAGACTGCGGGTAGATCTTCTTCAATCAGACAACCGTGCCCTGGGTCGGCGATGCGTGCGATCAGCACATCGCCTTTGCTCAGTTGATATTTCTGGAGGTCTGCGTCGTCAATTTCACAATGCGGGACGGCATCCCAATCAATCCAAGCTTGCTTGTTGATGTCGGTGATTCGCAGGAACTTTGGCCCTACAGGTTCATCAGTTGCGGACTGGGTGTAACCGTATTGAGGTTTTTCGCAGATCTCACCCAACCGCTTGAATTCCCATCCTTCGGGGATTTGGCCGAGTTGCGAGTCGACTAGGCGGTCGGGGAAGAGCGACCAGATGTCGTCTGGGAGGTAGGGTTGCTGACCGGCGATTTTGGCGCGGACGGGGCCGAAGTCGACGAACCAGTCTTTGAAGATGGCGCGTGCCATCTCCTCCAACGTCTGGTTCATGCGTCGGTTCAGCTCGATCTTGTCGTCCAGCGCACCCAACACCCCCGCAATCCGCCGCTGCTCGGGAAGGGGCGGGAGCTCGAGTTCAAATCTCGTCACATGGTCCCACTGTGCGCGAGGCATCCGCGTGCCGCCAGCCCCTCGCATTGCGTGGTCGATGAAGTCAGTAGAGGCAGCAACATAGAACAAGAAGCCTGAATCTACCAAATCAGTAGGTCGGATTACCCAAATGTCCGTTGAACAGATCCCGTCGAATGGTGCCTTTACCACCTTGCGGAAGTATGGACGCAGTTTCCCGAACAGTACGTCTCCCTTGCGAAAGCGCGACTTAGCACTGGTGACATCCGAAGACCTCCCAACTCCTGTGAGCTGAAGGGAACCTTCACCGATGTGTTCTAAACCGACGTAAGGAACTACATCCACTTCAGTCGGCGAACAGTTTTCATTGATGAGTGTGGCGCATTCACCGATGGATTGCTTGGTCATGTAATCGTTGTCTGACGCTCTGTTTCAACTTGCACAGGCACCATGTTCAACAATGTCTCCTCTGTTGTCTGGCAACCTTTGCGTCGAAGTCGTAAATCAATGCCATTCGGGCGTGCTTCTTGGGCATTCAGGCACACTCCTCTGCGAACTGCCGACGCACTTCGCCGGTGCCTACCAATTGCGAGAGCAGGCGGTAGTTGCCTGACTCGTAGCGGACGCGACCGGCGACGATCGACGGGTGGACTTGCGCTTCTGATGCCAGGTGCATCACGGCGATAGGCCTCGGATCGTCGAGTAGCGTCCCATCATCCCAGATTTCCTGCGGGATGAGAGAGTCCTGCGCTAGCTCGTCGGCTTCCTCCTCGGTGTTGTCATCCCCCGCGGAATCGACGCCTCGCAAGCTGAGGTCGTCGACGAAACCTGTCTCACCGTTGGGTCTGCCCATGTGGAGCGATACGTGTGCCAACTCGTGCATCAAGGTGAACCAGAAGTTGTCGATGCGGTCGTAACGCAGGGTCATCCCGATGACAGGTCGGCCATCGCGCAGCAGCAATGCGGCGGCGTCCAAGTGTGTTCTTGGGAGGTGTCGGACGTATTCGAGGCTGATGCCGTGTTGCGCCAAGAAGTCCCTCGCCTGCACCGGTCCGTCTTCGGCTACGCTCATCTTGGCGACTTCACGCAGGAAGTCGTCGTCGACCGCGCTGGCGTCGTATTCGGCATCCGACTGGCGTTCCAGGGCTTGTGCCAAGACCTGCCAACACCATGCCCGAAGTGCGTACTCGTCGGTCTTCGCGTTGATGCGACGACCGTCGTTTTTGCGGTACAACGGAGCGGCAGCGAACTCACGACCACCGGCACGCCCCATCAAATCCGTGACTAACTCTTCAGCCCGATCTTTGAGGTGTGGCACATTAGGGATCCAGCCGCGCTTTGCCATCGCACGCAGCGGGAAGCGCGCGAATTCGACGTCGGGTAACGGCTCGTGCAGTTTGGCTCCCGGTTCCTGCAGCAGCACGTCGGCAGGGATGCCGAGGTGATGATGGAGTGCTCGAGCCATCGACATCGTTATCGACCGTTTGCCGGCAAGTACTTCGGAGACCTTGGGACGGCTTCCGATGAAGGGCACCAAGTCTCGGGGCGTGAGATTTGACTGCTCCATGCGGAACTCGATGGCAGCGATCGGATCGGGATAGTCGATGGGATGATGTTTGCTCTCGTAGAGTTCGACGAGGTCGAGCAACACCGCCAGCTCGTCGTCTTCGGGCGAGCCAGGGGGGGCGTCGAAGATCTCTTCGATGCGCGCTAGCGCGGCATCCAAGTTTTCCTCGGTTCTAATGGGTTTGATCGCGTTCATAGTCCAACCTCGGCAGCGTCGATGCGGTCGTATTCGGCGTGGGTGCCGAACCATTTCAGATAGATCGCTTGGTGGTAGTAGTTGATCCAAACCACCAACCGGAAGCTGTTTCCTTTGATGTTGAACACCATTCGGTTGTCCTTGATGATGCTGGCATTCGGGAATCTGGTTTTGACTTGTCTAGGACTGGACCACTCGCTGCGTTCCACTTCGTGAAACCAGGCGGCCAACTGCGGTGCAGCCTCCGGATGGCTTCTCTGATACTCTCGCAAGGTCTTCTTGTTGAATACCCTCAACTCGCAATCATCCACACTTCCCGATATCGTCAATTATAAAGCATTCCCATTATGCATGGAAGTATAAACGACCTAAAGCGTGTGGTAGATACAGCGCGCGCGTTGGGAACTCAGCACGCGGGAATTCGCGTCAGGACAGCATTGCCCTGTCGTTCAGAAGCCGAGTCGCTCTAAGTTTGCGGCGATGGTGGCGTCCAAGCTGGCGGCTTCGGATTGCTGCTTGCGCCACTGCGCGGCGAGGCGTGACATCTTGTCAGTGAAAGGTTCGCCGTCGTCCTCCGCCGGTGGTGCACCGACGTAGCGACCTGGCACAAGGACGTGTCCGTGCTCGCGCATCTCTTCGAGCGTTGCCGACTTGCAGAAACCGGGTTCGTCGGCATACTCGCCGCCACTACGCCAGGCGTGATAGGTGTCGGAAATCCGAGATATCTCCTCGGGCGACAGGTCGCGCAACGTGCGGTTCAACATGTGCCCCATATCGCGAGCGTCGATGAACAACGTCTCGCCCGATCGTCGTCCGGTCGCCTTGGCGCGATTCAGGAACCAGAGGCACGCCGGTATCTGCGTGGAGCGGAAGAGCTGACCCGGCAGGGCGATGATGCAGTCGACCAATCTGGCTTCGATGATGTTCTTGCGGATTTCGCCCTCGCCCGACTGATTGGACGACATCGAGCCGTTAGCCAAAACGAAACCAGCGATGCCGCGCGGCGAGAGGTGGTGCAGGAAGTGTTGCACCCAAGCGAAGTTGGCATTGCGTGCCGGCGGGATGCCGAATCGCCAACGTCCGTCGTCGCGCAAGCGATCGCCGCCCCACTCGGAGTCGTTGAACGGTGGATTGGCGAGGACGTAGTCGGCGCGGAGATCGGGATGGCTGTCGTTGTGGAAGCTGTCACCATGCGCGATCTGGCCGACCATTGAGCGGATCGCCAGGTTCATCTTCGCCAGTCGCCACGTCGTGTAGTTCGACTCCTGACCGTAGATCGAGATGTCCGCTTTGGCACGTCCACCGTTGCCGTTTCCGTTGGCATGGGCGCGAATGAACTCCTGGGACTGCACGAACATGCCTGCCGAACCGCAGCAAGGATCGTAGACGCGACCGCGATACGGGCGCAGCATCTCCACTAGTAGGCGCACGACGGATCGCGGTGTGTAGAACTCGCCGCCTTTACGTCCTTCTGCGATTGCGAACTGCTCGAGGAAGTACTCGTAGACCTGGCCGAGCACGTCGTTCGCCTGCGCCTCGGCACCGCCGACGTCGATGTTGCTGACGAGGTCGATGACTTGTCCTAAACGGGATTGGTCGAGAGCCGCCCGCGCGTAGTCTTTGGGCAGCACGTCTTTCAGGATTGGATTATCCCGCTCGATGTCTGCCATTGCATCGTTGACAACCTGTCCGATGGTGGTTTGGCGTGCTGCACTCTGAATCTTCTCCCATCGTGCAGTCGAAGGGACCCAGAACTTGCCTTGCGAGACGTATTCGTCGGGGTTTTCGGGATCGGCACCGAGGTCGATCTCATCGACAAGCTGGGCGTATCGCTCCTCGAAGGCGTCGGAGATGTACTTGAGGAAGACGAGACCGAGCACGACGTGCTTGTATTCTGCGGCGTCCATGCTGCCGCGCAGGGCATCCGCCATCTTCCAGAGTTGAGCGCGGTAATCGGCTGACGATCCATTCGCCTCCGCAGCACTCGCGTTACGTCGTGATCGCCGGCGTCGTGTGGTCATGAAAGTCGGTTTTCCGTATCAGATGCGTGCACGGCATCAGCGGTCGAGATGCCGAATACGATGATGCCACAGAGTGGGGCGTGGCGCGAAGGTAGAGGCGTTGCGCGGCACTGACGATGGGTCGCGTCTCATTCAGGTGCAGCCCGGAACTTTGAGGGACGCCAGCCACATGGTAGATGCAGCGTTAGCAGGACAGTTTCGCGATCAACGAGTGTCACCAACATGCTGTCGTCGAGCAATACGTCGGGGCACGTTTGGTATGTTGCTCGTCCTCCGCCCTGCAAACTCGTCCCTACGTTGATCCAGTGAAACTTCAAACGAGGCTGGCCGAGGTGCCATAGGATCACCGGTCTGATAAGAAATACGCGCCTGACCTAACCATTCTTGGCTGACTCTTCAACGAGCTTGACCATCGTGTTGTAATGCTCAGGGTCCAGCGTCTCGATCAAATCCAATAGGTCGTTAAGGACTGCTTGCACCTCGGCGAACGGATTCAGATCGTTGATCGGTTCCCTTGATGTACTCGCATGTGAGAAAGCGTTAACGTAACGGTAGATTCGGTTCTTCTTTACGTTGTCAAAGTCGATGCGCTGCATTTTCATCCACAGACTTAACGAGTCGTCTGGCATCTTAAAAGCAAGAACACCTTCCAGTAATCGGCGCGCGAGGTTCGGAAGGGTGTAATTCTGCGTTAGGTCTTGTGGCGATGGCTGTTTTGAAGCTTCGAAAACAATGGCAAAAAGGAAATGGTGCTCCGAATCGAATTTGCCCAGCATAGGGTCAATGTTCCGAAGGTCGCTGGACCTTGAGTTGTTTCGATATGTTGATGCAAGCATCAAGAGCCGGTGATCTTTCTGGACATCGCCATCACTGCGGAACCATCGGCGAACCTCGCGGAATAGTGTGAGATTGTGGGTCAAGACGAACAATTGGCCAGCATCCCGCGTACGTTCATTGATGAAGCTAACGGCTAAGAACAATGCGTTGACATCGAGACTTGAGATCGGATCGTCAAGTACAACGACTCCGTTGGCAAGGTCGAAATCTTTGTCTTGTAGCGACTTCAAGAAATAAAGCGATGCGATAGCGGTAGTTTCGCCTTCGCTCAGCAACTCCGCAGTTTCGCCATCTCGCACGATGCGGTAACCGTTGTCCTTGGTTTCCAAACGGATCTGTGGGTGCCCGAGATAGTGGGCAAACTCTCGGTTAAGTTCCTCCGCGGGCCGACGATGCTCTCGGATTTCGTCCTCAAGAGCGTTCATGCGCAACTGCAACTCGTCGAGTTCTTGTTGCTTCGACGTTGCCATCGAACGCGCTTGTTCCGCCGCGTAGGCGAGTTCCAAAAAATCTGGTAACTCTCCCGCAACCATATCTTCGGCGAGCCGAATTCGAGCATCCTCTACCTGGTTTTCGAAGTCGTCACACATTCGATTGTGTCGCCGAATTATCTGGTTCAATCTGGTGTCGACATCGACGTCTACGGCCGGTATTTTGTTTTCGGACTCGACAGTCTCGAAGATTCGACATCTTTTGTCGTCAAGTGTTTTGGCGGTAAGCTCGAGAAACTTCTGTATTAACAACGAATCATGCTTCAATTGGTTTGCTGCAGCCTCGAATTCCGACCCAAATACCTCGTATAGTTCTGCACGCGCAGGCAACCGGACCGATGCAAGAGCTTCTGATGTTGATGTGAGATCTTCAATCGCCGCTTCAATGCGCTTAAGCAAATGTTCGTATTGGTTGTTGAAGTGTGCCGATAGTGCTTCGAGACGGCTCTGCAACAATGGCTGGTGGCAGAACTGACATCGCGCGTCAGTTCGGTCTCGGTGCAGTCGCAGTCCTTGCCGCGTCCAATTTGCCAGCTCGGGATCACTCTTGAGCTCTAGGATGACACCCGAAGCAACTGATTCTTTCAGTAGTTCACGTGCTTCTTTCGCGATGGACTTGAGATCGGGATATGGGTAATCGAGTTCTGGGATCCTGTCCTTGCGCGTTCCGCCGATCAGCGTCAACATCGAATCTCTTTGGGAGCGCGACAGGCGCGAGCTTGAGTTGCCCTTGTTCGTCAACATCGACTTCGCGTCGCTCTGAAATCTGGTTTTGTTGTAGGCGTTGTAACGATGTTTACCGGGCGACCTAAGTCGTTCCTTTACCAGCCTTGCGCGATCGATACAAAACCGGTCGAGGACGTCACCGACGTCTGTCGCAGCTTGGCGCGCGAGATCCAGCTGGACCGCCAACTCCTTTCTCTCATGTTCCATCTGTTCAAAGCGGCGTTGCCGTTGAACATTCTCAGCCCCCAAAAAGAAGATCGGCGGTAAATCACCGCCACCGGATGGGAACACGTTTTCGTTTACAAAGTGCTTGTCGAAGACGCGTACTTGCGCGACTAACCTAGGGAAATCTGTGCCTTGGATCTCCTGGTGCCCGATTCGCACGGATGCTCGACCTTGAGACGGGACCCGGCGGTGTTCAATATCGCCGAACAATCGACTCAACGTCGTCTTGCCAGTACCGTTGAGGCCGTAAATGAGGTTGTATCGAGCGAAGTCAGCGAGCTCATCGGGCCATTCGAAATCTCGGAAGATTCCAAAATCTCTGAGGTTGGTAATTCGCGTTATGCGGCGCATAAACGGGTCTCGGCTTCCCACTCCTCGTCAATGGGTGAAACGATGTCGCAGTGGATGTTTACTCCGTCTCGGTCAGCACCGAACCAGTCGTCGTGATTCTTTCGATCCGGCACTATGCGTGCGGTCGGGCAACCGTGTTCGGTGTTGACGATTATCTCACCGGATTTCGGGTACTTCGTCCATGTGTCTGAGGCAGTAGGGGTTTAATTCAGACAGGTTGAGGGTGCGCAACTGGTTATTCAAGTTCGCAGCCGTAGCCGATCGGAGAAACATGCGTGACAAGCATCAAGTGGTCCCAATCGATTGCTTGATGATGACGATGGTGTCGACTTTGTCCCTACTCGTCGCAGCAGTTGGTCTTGCGTCTCCCGTTGCGGTTCGGTGCCGACCGCGTTTTGTCTCGGACTTAACGGGCCGGCAACTCCTCCTCGGGAACCTCGGCGTCGGCGGCGCGCCTACTTTGCAGTGTGGTGAAGATGAGCCAGAGTGGAACGACGATGATCGCTACACCGATCACGACTATGAAGGTCCACGGACCCCATCCTAGGAGGTCGTCGAGAAGGTGTTGGATCCATCGGACTAGCGTGGGATCAACCGACTCGGTGTGGTGCATGAGCACCGAGAGTTCGTCGGCGTTACGTTGCGAAATGTGCGTCGCAAATGACATTTCCGTTGGGGACAACGACGCGGGTATCTACGCCGCTGACGCGGCATACCTTACGGAGTAGCGTTTCTCTTGAATCGTCAATATCACTAACCCGGCAATCAAGAGACAGACAGCCCCCACGGCAAACGCGGGGTCGTAGGTGCCCAATCGGTCGAAGGTCAAACCGAACAACAATACGGCAGCACCGCCGCCCATTTGGTGCGAGAAGTTGATGATTCCTCCGAGCGTGCCGACGTTTCTGACGCCGTAGACGTCGGCGGTCAATCCTGTGGTCAACGGTACGGTTGCGAGCCATGACGCACCCCCGATGATTGCGAAGGCCCAGAGTGCCATCGATCCGGGCAGCACGATCAGAGTAACGAAGGCGATGCCGCGTACGAGGTAGACGGCGGCGAGCAGAAAGTGCCGCTGGAAGTAGTCCGACATCAGTCCGATGAGGACGACGCCTCCGGCGTTGATGCCCATCAAGATGCCGAATGCCCAAGCGGCGTCGGCTTGCCCGATGTCTTCGCTGATTGCCCAGCGGACGAAGTGTGTCGAGATGCTGGCGGTCGTTACACCGCAAACGAAGTAGCCGATCGACAGTTGCCACATCGGCCACGACTTGAATGAATCGGTCCATCGCTCGGATCCTAACGGGCCGCCGTTCATTAAAGCATTGGTGCGCGTCCGCTGTCGAGCCGCTTCGCGACCATCGCGCGCACGGATTTCGCCATCAGGGAGCAGTCCCATGTCGGCAGGTCGATTGCGGATGATGAACCACGAGACGGGGAGTCCCAAAAACAACACGATCAAACCGGAGACGAACCATGCGGTCTGCCAACTCGTGGCGAGCATCAATTGGGTAAGGAAGGGGACCATCAGCAAGCCGCCGAGGGATCCGCCGGCAGCGACGATGCTCATGGCGGTGCCTCGCTGCCGTTGGAACCAACGGGTAATGACCGCTCCCGAGGTGCCGGGCGACACTCCGCCGGAGAAGAATGAGACGACGACTCCGAAGAGCAGTGCCAACATCAAGACGCTGTTGATCAATCCGAGCAACAGGTAGCAGATGCCCATTACGAAGAGACTGACGACGACGACGATCCGACCGCCGAAGCGATCGACGATCTTGCCGAGGATGGGTTGTGAGAAGCCGTTGACGATCCATCCGATGGCGGCGGCGACTGAAATCTCGCCGGTGGTTACTCCCCACTCCTCTTCCCAAGTGCTGACGAAGACGCCGAAACCGTTGCGCGTGCCGAGGATGATGAACATGCCGAAGAACATGGCTCCGACGACGTTCCAGCCGTAGAACGTTTTCTTGCCGTTCCGGCGCGCCCGATTCAGCACCGTTACTCTCTAATCACACACTTGGCAATGCCGTCATTCAAAGATTGATGCAAGTTTAATCGTTCGCCGCGTGCGGTTAAAATCACCTATGGGTTAAACAACGACACCGCATAAGTTCATGCAAACTCTCATCACTTGGGTTAAGACCCATAGGATCGCAACAGTGGCGATCGTGGCAGTCGTCGGATTGCCGGCACTCGCAGTCGTCTGGTGGCTGGCGTCGCCGTTGTTCATCGACCGCGAGGTGCAAGAAGATTTCCCGATACTGTCGAACGCGGTGGTTCCCGATACGATGCAGATGGTCGATGCGCAGAGCACGATGGAAGCGGCGATGGATGCGCCGGTCGAGGTTGCGGAGGAGATGATGGAGGCGATGGGCGCGATGTTGGCACCCGACGCGGTGAAGGTCGGGATGTTCCGCGATGGCGACAGTTTCCACAAGGGCAGCGGCTCGGCGACGATCTACGACCTTGGCATCGACGGTTTCGTGCTGCGATTTGAGGACCTTGACGTAACCAACGGACCCGATCTGCGCGTGCTGCTGACAACGCATCCCGATCCGATGTCGCGCGGCGATGTTCATGCCGACGACGTCGAGTATGTCGAGATTGGCAAGCTGAAAGGCAACCTCGGCAATCAGAACTATCCGATACCCGACGACGTTAGCGTCGACGACCACCATAGCGTCGTCATCTACTGCAAGCCGTTCCAAGTAGTCTTCGCCGTGGCACCGCTATCGATCAACTGAGCTGCGGAAGCGGATTTCACCTGAACGGCATACCAATCGAGTAGAGATGGCAACCCAAAAAGCAGACGTCATAGTCGTCGGACTCGGAGCACACGGCAGTGCGACGGCTTGGCAACTCGCCAAGCGCGGCATCAGCGTTATCGGATTCGACGCCTATCGTCCGCCGCACACTCTCGGGTCAAGTCACGGCGACACGCGCATCATCCGCGAGGTCTATTCGGAAGGCACCGAATACGTCCCGATGATTCAACGCGCCTACGAGATTTGGCGCGAGCTTGAATCCGCAGATCGCGATGACGGACATGACACTGAGTTGATGCGCATCACCGGCGGCATCACGATTGGACGTCCGGAAGGTAAAGGCATCCAAGGCGTGCAACGCTCGGCGTCGGTGCACGACCTCGAGATTGAGCTGCTCGAGCCGTCAGAGATTCGCAGCCGATGGCCACAGTTCCAACCGCGCGACAACATGATCGGCGCATTCGACTCGCGAGCCGGCGTCTTGTTCCCGGAGGCGTGCGTCTCGGCGCATCTGCGGCAGGCGGCTCGACAAGGTGCGGAACTGCGTTTCAACGAACCGGTCAATCGGTGGCATCCGGACGGAGACGGCATACGCGTCTTCACCGACGCCGGTGAGTTCACCAGCGACCAGATCGTCTTCTCTGCCGGAGCGTGGAATCGCGGCTTCGTTTCGAAGCTGAATCTCCGACTGCGTCTCGAACGTCAGGTGCTCTTCTGGTTCCAACCGGCAGGCAGCCCGGATCTGTTCGCTCCGGATAACTGCCCCAACCACTCTTGGGAATACTCGCCGGGCAAAGGTCTTTACTGTCAACCAGATTTCGGCGGCGGGGTTAAGACTGCATTCCACCACGACGGCGAGATGTTCGACGATCCAGCGAAACTCGACCGCACGGTACGGGAATCTGACGAACGAGATCTGAGGAATGCCATCTCCGACATCATCCCTCAACTGAACGGCTCGACGCTCAAGTCCGCAGTCTGCCTCTACACCGATACGCCCGACTACCATTTCCTGTTGGATCGACATCCCGGGCATCAAAACGTCATCATCTGCAGCCCGTGCTCCGGACACGGCTTCAAGTTCTCATCGGTCATCGGCGAGATGGTGGCAGACATGGCGACCGATCGCGCAATCGAGTATGACATGGGTTTGTTCGGCATTGAGCGGCTGCTCGCAGACGACTCACAAACTGAATGCCCGGATTAACCGACGCAGACCTACGAACCCAAACACAAACCGAGGCGAAGCGAATGAGGAAGAGATTGACGAAGAGGAACCTAGCCGGAATTGTCAGCGTTGCCGTGATGGCGACAACGATGGCAATCGTGGCTTGCGGCGGTGAAGAGGTGGTGGAAGAGCAAGTCGAAACCGTCGCTTGGGGATACTCCGGCGCGGGTGCGCCAGCGAACTGGGCATCCATCTCGGCCGATAACGCAACCTGCGGCACTGGCAGCATGCAGTCGCCGATCGACATCACCGGCTACGAGCGCGGCAACTCGCCGCCACTCTCCTTCTCCTATAGAAGAGACGCCAAAGAGGTTACGAATGACGGTCGATTGGTGGCAGCCGTCTACGAGGACGGAAATCGTCTGGGATTCGGCGAGCGCACGTATCAACTCGAGAATGTGGTAGTGCGCACTCCGAGCGAGCACCACGTTGACGGTCAATCGTATCCGTTGGAACTGCAGCTTGAGCACAGCCAAGTTTTCGGGGATATCGCCATCGTCTCGATGCTGTTCGAGATCGGCGATGAAGACCCGATTGTCCAGCAGATAATCGACAACGCACCCAACGAAGGCGGCACGACGGCAGTGTCGGCACTCCTCAACGCTGCAGACTTGCAGAAGAAGGATCTCGGATACTACTCGTACAAAGGTTCTCTCACCTATCCACCCTGCACCGAGCCGGTTGATTGGTTTGTGATGCTCGAGATCGGCACCGTGTCGCAAGCGCAAGTCGACGCCATCAAGGGATTAGTCGGAGACAACAACCGACCATTGCAACCTGCCGGCGGTCGGGAGATTGCGACTTCGGGTTCACGCGGCGGACTCTTCTGATCGGATCGCATTTCCGATGGCGAGTGAGACGCACCAAGGCTCCACTTCCCGCGTTCTAATCGTCGGCGGCGGGTTAATCGGATGTCTCACCGCGTACTACCTGACGCGCGCTGGAGTGCGCGACGTCACTATCGTCGAGCGCGACGGATTAGCGTCAGGTGCGAGCGGCTATTCTGCGGGCATCCTCACGCCGTACTCTGGCTCCAACGATCGCGGACTTCTCGACCTCTCGCCGGCAACGCTTGCTCTCCACGCCGAACTGGCGAAAGAGCTGCCGTCGATAACCGGTATCGACCATGGCTATGATCTTCGCCCGTACCTTCGCTGCGCGTTTGGTGACGTTGGTTACGAAGCGGCTCAGAAATTTCTACGCGAACGAACGGCCGACGGCTTTGACGCCGAGTGGTTGAGCGGTGACGAAGCGCGCGAAGTATGCGATTGGATTAGTCCCGAAGTAATCGGTGCATGTGCAACGTCGATCGAGCCGACGTTGAGCTCGGGTAGGTTGACGGCGTCGGCATACAAAGCCGCCCGACTTTCGGGTGCTGGCTTCGTCGCAGGTGAGGTTACCGGCTTCGATGGGGCGGCGGGATCCCCGAACGGAGTCGAACTTGCCGACGGATCGGTGATCGGTGCTGACGCCATAGTGATCGCGATGGGTCCGTGGTCGGGATTGGCAAGCGATTGGTTGGGTTACGAACTGCCCGTCGGACCGCAGAAGGGGCAGTTGCTCTACATGAAGCTGGCATCGGAAGACGATCCCGACGCTACTCCATCGGCGGCGATGCACAACATGGACGAAGGCGGTGTGATATTGCCCCGACGTTCGGCGCGCACGGTGTTGGGTGCCACCAAAGAGGAGAACGGTTTCGACCGCGAATCGACTCCATACGCCCGCGAGTTCATCCTTCCGAAGGTGAAGCGTCTCAGTGCGCGGGTCACTGACGAATCGGTGGGGCACCACACTGCGTGTCTGCGGCCGATGCCGGTCGATGGCAAGCCATACGTCGGACGCGCGCCGGGTTGGGACAACGTCTACGTTGCGGCCGGACACTGGTCGGAAGGCATCCACTACGGCCCGATTACCGGCAAGTCGATTAGCGATCTCATCGTCGACGGTGAAACGGAAGTCGACATCTCCGCCATCAACGCGTCGCGACTGGCGACGTAGGCAATCTGATACCCCTTCTTCCATGACGTTGAACATCGCCATCGTCGGTGCTGGCGGAATGGGTATGCGTCACGCTCTCGGTTACGCAGAACTTCGTCGGTACTTTGAGGACGTCTGTGTCGTCGCGGTGGTTGATCGCCACGTCGATTCGGCGCAAGCGGTCGCCCAAGCGATTGCCTCGAGGACGAGTGACGCGCCGAAGGTGCTTGCGAGTTTAGATGAGCTAGCGGCTGATCGATCACTGTCGGTGGACGCCGTGGACATCGTCACCAACACGCTTGCGCATCACACCTTGGCGATCGACGCGATGAACTCCGGTTACGACGTGATGGTTGAGAAGCCGATGGGGCTGACGTTGACGGCGTGTCGGAGAATGCAAGCCGTCGAAGCTGCAACCGGCAGGACTCTTGCCGTCTCTGAAAACTTCCGGCGTGACCCGATGAATCGCTTGACGAAGGCACTGCTCGAAGCTGGCGCGATCGGAGAGCCGAGATTCGCTCTAGACTTCTCCTTGGGAAGTGCACAGCGCGGGGTGATGCACAGCACTGTTTGGCGCGCCAAGAAACTGCACGCCGGCGGTGTAGTTCTTGATGCCGGCGTACACAACTCGGATCTGTTGCTTTATCTCATGGGAACCGCAGATCATGTGTACGCAGAGACCGACGTGAACGATCCGAACCGCACTCTACGTCCAATGGCTGAGCAGGCTCCAG
Source organism: Dehalococcoidia bacterium (assembly GCA_965221625.1). Taxonomy (GTDB): domain Bacteria; phylum Chloroflexota; class Dehalococcoidia; order Lucifugimonadales; family Lucifugimonadaceae; genus Bin127. Next base: position 726,154 of record OZ244903.1, on the reverse strand, counting down.
GTTTGGCATCTGCATATCAACACCGGCACGAAGAAGGTGGCGAAACGGTCGGCGACGGAGTCGATCAAGACGCCGTTGACACGGCTTTCGCTTCCGTCCGGTTCGATTCCGGTGCCGTCGGGCAGATGATCATTACTGACGCCGCGCACGGTTACGCGCTCCACGAATCGGTGGTAGTCGGCAGTGAAGGGACGTTGTATCGTCCGCCAAGTCGGCGGGGTACCGGTCCCCGCATCGTGCGGATGGACGGCAGCGAAGTCGAAGGCGATGATCTCCTCGACACGGTTCCCGATTTCGAACTTGATGCCACGACCGCAGCGCTCTGGGACGACGCGTATCGCTTGCACTCGTACGAGATGGATTTCCGACAGATTGACGCCAAGATCATTGCGATCGAGTACATGGACTTCGCGCGCGCAGTTGCCGAGAACGGACGTCCCGAAGTTGGAAGCGACGAAGGCATGGCGGCGTTGGCATTGACCTACGGGATCTTGGAGTCTGGTGAGATTGGGCAACCCGTGGCAATTGACGACGTCGTCTCGGGCAAGGTCAACCGTCTGCAATCCGAAATCGACGCAGCAGCCGGTATCGATTAGTGCTCGAGAACACCGGGTTCACGGTCTTCCGATATCGGGAGTACCGACTGTTCTGGATCGCCGCGGCGTTTTCGAATGTCGGAATGTGGACGCTCATCTATGGTCGCCTCTGGTTGATGCGATCGTTGACCGAATCGGAGATACTTCTCGGCCTCGTCACGACGTGCACGATGGCACCGGTGATGTTGCTTTCCGTGTGGGGAGGCGTCGTTGCGGATACGGCAAATCGGCTGCGTTTCCTTACGTTTACGAGGGCACTATTCGCGGTGGTCGGATTGTCGACTGCCGTATTGATATTTCTCGACGTCATCGAGCCTTGGCAGCTCCTTGTGATTGCGGGATTCACTGGCGTCCTGCTCGCGTTTGACATCCCGACGCGGGGTGCAATGGTTGCGTCTTTGGTGCCGAAGGAGCAGCTGCCCAGTGCAATCTCGCTGTATGCAATAGTCTTCGGCGGTGCCGCGATCATCGGCCCGACTCTCTTTCACCCCATCGTCTCTGCGGTAGGCATGGAGGGACTATTCGCAATCGTCTCGGCGTCCTATGTCCTGACGGTTTTGACGCTGCTCAGGATGGATGCCGGTCCACACTCTCCGCAACAATCAACGGACGCGCACACGAGTGAAGTGGCAACTAAGTTGCGATTGCGGGAAGTTGCACGGTCCCGCGTGCAAGACCTGATTGACGGAGTTCGCTACGTGCGCCAAGAGACGGCGATCGCTGCCATCATCGTCTATGGCATCGTCATCGGAATCGTCGCCACGCCGTTTGAGACGTTGCTGCCGGTCGTCACCGAAGAGATCTATCGGGGCAACACTGAGACCTACGGACGCTTTTTGGTTGCGGTGGGTATCGGCGGCATCATTGCCACCATCACTATCACCTTGATCGGGGCACGGGCGAAACCGGCACTGTTCCTCGTACTGGCGGGGATCGTGGTTGGAGTCTGCTACATCTTCTTCGCGGCGGTGGAAACGTTCGTCTACGCCATTGCAATCGCCTTCGTCGTCGGTGGATTGAGTGTCGTCAAGGGAACGATGAGCACCACGGTCGTTCAAACCATCGCCGCCGATTCGTTTCGCGGTCGCGTAATGAGTCTCACGAACTTCACTTGGGGTGCGCAAGCGATCGGTGCGTTGCTCATGGGTACGCTGGCTCAGCTGTTCGGCGCACCATTCGCTTTCACGGTGGCTGGGATCATGGCAATCGTCGCTACGGTCTTAATCTGGCAATTGGCGTTGCGCCGCGTCGGTTGATCGGGTCGATTGATCGGGTCGGTTGATTCCGTCAACACGAAGGCGACGCTCGACGCGACTTTCTTGCTTGTCGTTGCAGTTGGGGCGAATCTCGAATAAACTCTAATGCGGGAAATCGGCATCGATTCGGTTGAGCGAAACGCGCGGAAACCTGAGCCGATAGAAACTGTAGTTTTCAAGGAGCGGGAATTGCATCCATTCGCATATGAAGCACCCTCTTCGATCGATGATGCTGTTGCCTTGCTGGATGAGCATGGCGAACGCGCACGACCGATCGCCGGTGGCACCGACGTGTTGGTGCAGGCGAGGGCAAATCGGTGGGACCTCGACGCCATCGTCGACGTCAAAAACATCCCTGAGTTAACGGCGATCAGTCACTACCCCGATGGGTCAAGCTCCATCGGTGCAGCGACTCCGTGCTACCAAATCTACGAAGACCAAAAGATTCGGGACAACTTCCCCGGGATCATCGACGCCGTCGAGATGATTGGCGGCATCCAGATTCAGTCACGGGCGAGCCTTGGGGGCAACCTCTGCAACTCCTCTCCGAGTGCCGACGGCATCTGCCCGTTGATCGCGTACAACGCCGTCTGCCACATCGCCGGACCGAACAACCAACATCGCGACATTCCGGTCGAAGAGTTCTGCACGGGGCCGGGTTCGAACGTACTTGGCAAAGGCGAGATCCTTGTAAGTTTGGTGCTGCCCGCGCCGGGAGATAACTTCGGTGCTGCATACGTGCGTTTCATCCCGCGCAACGAGATGGATATCGCAGTCGCAGGTGCCGGCGTTTCCGTCCGTCTTAACGCCGCTGGAGACAAATTCGAAGAGGCCCGCATCGCACTAGCCGCGGTTGCACCCGTGCCTTTGCTTGTCGACGCCGCTGCCGAGGCACTCGTTGGCAACTCAGTCAGCGACGACGTAATCGAAAACGCCGCCAACATCGCCGGCAATGCCGCAACGCCGATTACCGACATGCGCGGCACGGTCGACCAACGCGTCAGTTTGGCACGCGTGTTGACCCGAAGAATGATTGACAAAGCAGTAGAGCGAGCAAGAGGTTAAATCCATATGACGACTCGAACCACTCCAGGTCCGGCACGCGTCCACGTCCGGACGACGATCAACGGTCAACCGCACGAGTTTCTCGTGCCGCCATACATGAGCTTGCTCGACACGCTGCGCGAGATCGTCGGGCTCACCGGCACCAAAGAAGGCTGTCTCGACGGCAACTGCGGTGCATGCACCGTATCGCTCGACGGCAAGATCGTCGACTCTTGCCTCGTGCTCGGTGCCGAGATCGACGGCAAGTCGGTCGAGACCGTGGAAGGCATGGCGTCAGCCGAAGGTCTGCACCCGCTGCAACAGGCATTCCTCGAAGAGGCGGCTCTGCAGTGCGGAATCTGCACCCCTGGTTTCCTCGTCGCCGCGAAGGGTTTGCTCGACAACGAACCTTCGCCAGACGAACATCGAATTCGTCACTGGTTGGCAGGCAACCTCTGCCGCTGCACCGGCTACGACAAGATCGTGCGCGCAGTACAGAAGGCATCCGCCGAGATGGCGAGCTAATCCAATCGAGTAAACCGCGCCGTTCTCGGCGCACGTCTACTTTGGGAAAGGACTGACACTATGGTTGCGACTTTCGAACCCAAGAGTGAATACAAAGTCATCGGCACGCGGCCGATACGGCATGACGGACTTGACAAAGTAACCGGTCGCGCCATCTACGGTGCCGACATCAAACTGCCGGGAATGCTGTGGGGTGCCGTCTTACGGAGCCCGCATGCGCATGCGCGAATTTCGTCGATCGACACTTCCGCGGCCGAAGCGATGGAAGGCGTCGTTGCGGTGGTAACGAACGCTGACCTCCCCGCTGCAGAGAACAAGATGGTTGACCTTGGAGAAGGTGCGACCAACCTAAAGTGGGCTGTCGACAACATCCTTGCCAGCGACAAAGCACTCTACGCCGGACACGCCGTAGCCGCGGTTGCCGCGGTAGACCGCTACACCGCAGAGGAAGCGACGCGCGCCATCAAGGTCGACTATCAACCGTTGCGCTCGGCGACCAACGTCGACGACACGGTAGATCCGGACATGCCGGCGATTCTTGATGAGTTCGTCGGGTCTCCCGGTGCCGAAGAGAGTGGACACCCCAACCACGTCAAGGAGTACACGCACGAGTTCGGTGACCCGGACAGTGCTTTCGGCGAGGCTGACTTCGTCAAGGAAGCTGAGTACTCGCTGCAGATGGTGCACCAGGGGTACATCGAGCCGCACAACGCAACTGCAGTTTGGGACGAAGACGGTCGGCTCAAAGTCTGGACGAGCACACAAGGCTCATTCACCGTTCGGCAGCAAGTAGCGGCGATTCTGCAGTTAGAAGAGTCGAGCATCCGCGTCACGCCGTTGGAGATTGGCGGAGGATTTGGCGGCAAGATTCCGATCTACCTAGAGCCTGTCGCCGCCACGCTGTCACGCAAGTCCGGCGGTTTGCCAGTCAAGATGGTGATGGAGCGTCGCTCCGTTTTCGAAGGATCCGGACCGGCCGCTGGCGGCAAGATTAAGCTCAAATTGGGCGCTACCAAGGATGGCAAACTCATCGCGGCTTCCTCCGTGCTTCGGATGGAGGCTGGTGCCTACCCCGGATCACTGGTCGGTGCGTCGGGCATGTGCATCTACGCCTGCTACAACATCCCGAACATGCGGATAGTTGGCTACGACGTATTGGTTAACAAACCCAAGGTAGCGGCATACCGCGCCCCGGGTTCCCCGCAGGTCGCATTCGCCATCGAGACGCTCGTTGACGACCTCTGCGAAGAGGCCGGTTTCGACAAGTGGCAGTTCCGAAGGGACAACGCCGCCCGCGAAGGCACGCGCCGAGGCGATGGACCGATCTTCCCGAAAATCGGCATGGAAGAAGTTCTTGACGCGGCCAAAGAAACTGATCACTACAACTCAGAGCTCGGCGAACCTTCTGCCGGTCGAGTGCGCGGACGCGGCTTCGCCAGCGGCTATTGGTTCAACGTCGGCTTGCAATCATCGGTGAACCTCTCGCTCAACGACAACGGCACCGTGGAGCTTGTCGAAGGTTCAACCGACATCGGCGGCACGCGGGCGTCGATCGCCATGCAGACCGCCGAGACTCTCGGCATCGCCGCGGAAGACGTGAACCCGACGGTTGTCGACACCGACACGGTTGGATTCACCGCAGTAACGGGTGGCAGCCGTGTTACCTACGCTACGGGATATGCCGCGTACAACGCCGCCATCGAGATGATTGACAAGCTGAAGGCGCGAGCAGCCCTGCTGTGGAATATCGACGGCAGCGACGTTGACTTCAACGACGGCGTCTTCTCGTCGAAATCCGACCCGGAGCTGAGCATCGGCTTCAAAGATCTCGCCGGCAAACTCGGCGACACCGGAGGACCGGTAACGTCAACGGGCAGCGTCGACCTCGAAGCGGCTGGTGGTGCTTACGGCACGCACATCTGCGACGTCGAGATCGACCCCGAAACCGGCAAGACGGACGTCGTGCGATACACCATCGTGCAAGACGCCGGGCGGGCGATTCACCCGTCTTACGTCGAGGGACAGATGCAGGGCGGCGTCGCTCAAGGCATCGGATGGGCTCTCAACGAGGAGTACTACATGAACGACGAAGGCGTCATGAGCAACTCCTCATACCTCGACTACCGAATGCCGACGTCCCTCGACCTGCCGAATATCGAGACGGTGATCGTCGAGGTGCCGAACCCGGTACACCCGTACGGAGTGCGCGGCGTCGGTGAAGTGCCGATTGTGCCGCCAGTACCGGCGGTGGGCAACGCCATCAAAGACGCGATCGGCATCCGCTTGCGGGAGACCCCGATGAACGCCGGACGCATCGTGAAGGCGATCGAGGCGAAAGCCTAGTAGTTTCGAACTTCGGGCATCGTTTGCAAGAACGCAACTATAGCTGGGGCGGTGAAATTGCCGTCCCAGCGAGCGCGGCAAATATAATCGTTGTTTAGGACACTTTTCGTCCGGCTTGCCCCTAATGACCCTAGAGCGACAATCCCAAAGTCCCAACGCGGTTGCCAACGAGGACCTCATGTACCGTCCGCCCGAAAGGGATGACGATGGCGAGGTGACCCTTGATGACATCATGGATCGCATCAAGGAGATGTTCGCCGGCATCCCGGGATTTGGCGGTGGCGACGGCAACCGATCTCAGAGCAGCAACGGACAGGAATCACGCGGATCCGGTCGCGCTGGCGCGTTCGTTCTGCTGATCATCCCGCTAGCCGCAGTCGTGTGGCTGGCGACCGGCGTTTACACCGTAAGTCCCGAAGAGCAGGCAGCACTCCGAACCTTCGGTCGATTCGTCGCCATTGCAGACCAAGGTCTTCACTGGCACTGGCCGAGCCCTATCGGCACGCGAAACATCGTCGCAGTCACGACCACCCGGCGTCTGGAACTCGGTTTCAGAAGCGCACCCAACGGCACCGGCTCCACTCCGGTTCAGATTGAATCGGAGATGATTACCGGCGATGAGAACATCGTCGACGTCCAAGCGGTGATTCAGTACCGCATCTCTAACCTCCGCAACTTCCTCTTCGAAGTCGACGATCCTGGCGATCCCGACCGCGCCGTTGCCCCTGGTTTACCAGAAGGCGAGACGCTCCGGGACATTGCACAGACTGCGGTTCGGCAGGTGGTCGGTGCCCGCAACATCGACGACGTTTTAACGACGGAGAAAGAGCAAGTTCAGGCGAGCATCCTCGACAAGATGCGAGAACTTACCCGCGACTACAACACGGGCATCGACGTGCTCCAAGTCCTGCTTCAGAACGTCAACCCACCAGCGGAAGTCCAAGACGCATTCGAAGACGTTGTCCGAGCGCGTGAGGACCGAGAACGCGACATCAACCTCGCCGAAGCCTACAAGGCGGCGCAGATCCCGCAAGCGCAAGGTTCAGCCGCTCAGATTGTTGAGGAAGCCGAAGGTTTCAAACGCGGTCGAATCGAGCGCGCACGCGGTGAAGCCGACGGTTTCGAAGCGATACTCGCCGGTTACGACGTCGCTCCCGAAGTGACACGCGCCCGTCTCTATCTGGAGGCGATGGAGCGCATACTCGCAGGACGCTCCAAGATCGTTATCGATTCTGAATCGAGTGCATTGCCATTGCTGCCCCTCGACACATTGAGCAAGCTAACGGGCACCCAAAGCACGACGACGGGAGGTCAATAGCACGATGCCCCGTCTAATCGTCACCATCGTCATCGTCATTGTTGCGGCTTTCATTCTCATCCCGCAGACGCTATTCACAGTTGACGAAACCCAACTAGCCATCGTTACTCGATTCGGTGCGTTCCAACGCGACTATCGCAGCCCCGGTCTCTACGTGAAGCAACCATTCGTCGAATCGGTTGTCAAGATGGATAGCCGGTTGCTTCGGGTTGACGCCCAACCAGCATCGCTGCTCACTTCTGACAAGCGGAACCTCGTCATTGACGCCTACGCCCGGTATCGCATCGTCGATCCGTTGGTCTTCTTCCAGAGGTTGCGCACCGAGTTGGAAGCGGTTTCTCGCGTTTCCGACATTGTGAACTCGCAACTTCGGCGTGAAGTGGCGCGGGACACGCAGTCCGAGGTGATCTCGGAGACTCGCGAAGAGGTGATGCGTCGGGTTGCCGAAGCGAGCAATCGCTCTGAGATAACTCGCCAACAAGCCCTCGACCTCTTCAACAACAACCTGCGCGACCCGCGGGTGACGGTTCTCATCGCGCCACCATCCGAAGCCGGAGTGGTCGTTCGAGAACGACTAGCCACGTCGGAAGAGCTGGACATGCTGACGCGTGATCCGAATCCTCAATCTCTTGAAGGATCAGCAGTGTCGTACTACCGTCCGCTCGCCGACGAACTCGGCATAGACATCATTGACGTCCGCATCAAGCGAGCCGACTTCCCGATCGATATCGAACAGTCCGTCTTCGCCCGCATGCAGGCAGAACGTGCACGCATCGCCGAAGGATTGCGCGCAGAAGGTACCCAGAGAGACCGCGAGATCCGCGCTGAAGTCGATCGTGACGTGCAGATTATTCTTGAAACGGCAAACGGAACTGCCGCACTTCTACGCGGTGAGGCTGAGCAAGAGGCGATCCAGATTCTCGCCGAGGCTCTTGAGAAGGATCCGGAGTTCTATGAGTTCCGACGTTCGCTCGAAGCCTACGAGAATATCCTCGACGACCAATCGTTAATCCTGCTCGACAGCGACTCCGACCTGTTCAAGTACCTGCAGACCTCCACCGCCGAAGACGGCTCCTCAGAGTAGCCTCGGTCTTTCGAGGTCAGGTTGGCGGCACCGTTCTGGTGCTGACGTTCAGACGCCGTTCAGTAACTTCCGCTTAATCGGGCGCGACACACGTTCTGTCAGCAATCCGTGAAGAACGACGTGGCGCGCGTGGTGCCGCAATCACGGTTGTGCGCCGGAACCCGGCATTTTTCGCAAACTTGCGCCGGATATGCTACACTACCGTTCCGTAGTTTGAAGCATCGGCGTGCGATCACAGTCTGTCTAGCGTTGATCGCTTCTCAATCGTTTGACGCATGGCGACCGATGAATCGCGTCGGTTGCCGACTGAAGGTTGGAACTCGTATGTGGAAGTTTTTCAAGCACGAACCGGGTCGTACCCTTGTTGACCCTATCGAAGAAGCCTTCTTTTCTACCGATTCCGACGAAGCGAACGCCAGACACCTGGTCCGAGAGTCGATTCAGAACTCACTTGACGCCCGCCACAACCAGCAACCGGTACGCGTCAGATTCACCTTCGGCGAGCTCGGACGCCGAGACGCGCAGGAGTTCTTTGGATCCCTAGAGGGGCACCTGACGGCCAATAATAGTGGGTTACTGGATCCTCCTAGCGTTTCCGACTCTTTGCGCTTCTTGGCTATTGAGGATTTCGGCACCACAGGGCTTTCCGGCGACCCTTCGCAGCTGCTGGACGTGGATGAAAGAGAAGACGAAAATTTCTACTACTTTTGGCGGAACGTGGGTCGAAGCGGCAAAAGGAGTGGCACGCTCGGCAAATGGGGATTGGGCAAGACGGTATTCCCGGCTTCAAGCGGGATCAACACATTCTTCGGTTTGACTTGCCGACCGGGTGACAATGCCACGTACCTTCTAGGTAGATGCGATCTGAAAACGCATCAGATTGACGGTCAGCAATACGACCCATACGGTTATTTCGCTGATTGGCACGGCACCAAACCGATGGCGATTACCGATGCCACTAGAATTGAGCGGGTCCGTCACGCATTTCACCTTGCCCGGAGCGGCTCCGGCGACACACCCGGGTTGTCGATCATAATCCCTCACGTCATTGACGAGTTCAGCGTCGAGATGTTGCGGCAAGAAGTCATCGAAAACTACTTCTGGCCAGTCCTCAAAGGTGACCTCGTCATTGAGGTACAGGAAAACTACCTTACGCCTCCCGAAACGGTCATCAACCGCGATTGGATGCAGCAGGCGGTCAATTCGCCCAACTTCAGGCAAAAGGATCGCGAATTGGCCGACACAATCAGTCTCGCCGCATGGGCCAACGACCACAAGAGTCCAACCATCAACTTGCCTACAGGTCGAGTGGCTACCCCATCTTGGGATGACGTCGAACTTAGCGAGGCCGACGTCAACAAACTTATCGACTGCGAACTTGATGGCGTTCCGTTTTCGATCCGGGTGCCCCTGTGGGTGCAACCCGAGAATGGCGACCCCCGGTCTGCGACATTCCACGTCTATTGCCATCGTGTGCCCTATCCGACGCGTCGGCGATCTTACTTCGTTCGTCAGGGCATCTACGTGCGACAAGCCGGCTCTCGCAACCCGGCCCAACGGGTGTGTCTAATCGTGGTCGAACAAGGATCTCTAGCAGACTTACTAGGTGATGCGGAGAATCCTTCGCACACGAATTTCGTACGCACCACCAAGGTGCGTCAGCTGTACCGGCACGGAGCGATGACGACGATCAACTTCGTCAAGAATAGTCCGGTCGAACTCATCCGTAAGCTCGATGTCCAAGATGACGACTCCGCAGGTGCGATTATCGCTGGGTTCTTCCCGAAAGTCCAGGAACGACAGGAAATCAACGCGCGAAAGAGGCGAGTTCCCGTCAACCAAGGAGAGTCAGCAACTCCCACGGTCGAGGTCATTGCAACTCCGAAACCCATTCTCTTCAATCAGGTCAGTAATGGTTTCCACATCAAAGACAATGCGCAAAGCTTAACCAGCGTCGACAGCATCAACATAAAGGCCGGATTCAAGGGCAATCGAGGCAACCCGTTCAAGAACCATTCACGGTTCGATTTCGACTTCGCTAATCCCGAGGAAAGTGGATTGAACTTCGAAGCCAACGGTTGCATCGTCGATGTACTTAGCCCGAACGAGGTCCGTTTGACCAATCTCGAAGACACATTCGACATTCGAATCGACGGCTTCGACGTTCACCGCGACCTCCAAGTGCAGGTGATCCCGAGGACGACGAGACAATGAAACGAACTATCAACTTCACGTCTAGAGCTCGAATTGATCGAAAGCACGTTCAAGTACGGCTCTTGGACGCGTCGCTGCAGCAATCACGCGTCGCAGTCCGGATCGATCTGAGAGACTATGACCTCCCCGAGGATGCTCGTGTATACATCGAAGCCTATGCAGAGAGTTCGTTTGCCCGCCGCGAGATAGAAAACCCCTTTGACCCGTTTCTCCAACAGGAGATCGAGTTTCAAGACTTCGGTGTCTCCAACCGACCCAAGTTCCGCATCCGAGTCGTTGATGATGCTTCATCCGGACGAATGCGTGGTTGGTCGGACGGCATCCCGCTCGAGAACCCTGCGGATGTGATTAATTCGTCCGATTCGCTCCTACCTTCACAGTGGGACGATACCGGTCAGGAGATCTGGAAGATCGAAGTCGACGAAAGCTCTGGTCCGATTTTGTACCTGTCGCGAAACCTCCAAGAGCACCAAAGCAGGTTAAACGAAGACCCGATGTTCACCGGTTGCGTAGTCCCAAACGCTTTCAGGAGAGTCTTGGAAGCGGCGTTGCGGAATCCCGATGACGAGTTTGATCCAACGGATGACGAGTCGTGGTTCTTTGAATGGAGACGATGGATGTCCCAGGAACCGGAACTGGCCAAACTCGAGGCCGAGCTGACTCTGATTGATGGCGAAGCACTCGATAGATGGATCGACGATGCGGTTGCTGCATTCGCTAGGATGCGCAAGCACATGTTCGCGACTAAGGTATCCAGTGCCTACGACGGAGGTGAATGAGAATGTGGGTTCGCATGTTCAACGAACGCGGCATGCAGCGGTTTGAAGAATTCCTGAGGCGATATGCGGAAGGTAGTGCCAAGGTGGGTGACGTCAATCGTTTGCTCGGCGAATCTAACCTGACATCGAGCTACGAACCGCGCGTTGATGTCGAAATCCCTGTGCTGTGCACCAAACGCGAGCTGGCCGAAAAGGTCGCCATAGCATTCCAAGAATCAGGCTTGGCGGAGTTGCCTTCAAGGGCATCCATTGAGAACCGAGGCATGTGGACTTGGCTGGCTGCTGCCACGTTCCATCTCATCAAACCACCGCTTACCCGAAACAAACAGAACCGCTTACGAGACTTCTCGTACTATGTTCTCGACGCCAACGGCCTCCGTTTCTATCGGCATCGCGTCGCCGGGCCGGCGCGGATATATTGGATCCTCCGCGACGAACCCACCATGGCGCGACTATTCCTCGGCGGAGACATACACGGTGTCACGGAATTCGAGGAGCGACTAGCCGTTACGATGCGCTACATCTCGAACCGTGAGTTGGTGCGAGTAGTCGACACCCTCTACTTCGATCCCAAACGGTTCCGCCAAAAGGTTGGTGCCGTTTCTGACGCCAGTCGGCCGGGCGTCCTGCGCCGATTCATGACGGTGATCGACCAGCTCGATTTGACTTACGATCTCCGTAGCATGACCGCGGAACAGATTCTCGACCTGCTGCCGCGCGAGTTTGACAGGTGGAAACCTGCCGCGGCCTCAAGTGCGCGATAGAGACGCGGTACGTCGGCCGCGAACGACGTCGGCCATCACACGCTCTGCTTGTCCCGACTTGCGCTCTTGCTGCCAACCCAGCGCGGCACTAGAGAGACGTAAGCCGTCTTCTACGATGCTTGGTTCTACCTTCAGCGAGGCGTGACGTTCCCACTCCGGGTAGCGTTCGACGTGTCGCAACAACTTTAGCGTATTGAGCGGGGCCGAGAGAAGTGGAGCGGATCGCAATAGTTCACCGTCATCACGGATTGCTGGATCCGGTGACGAAGATTCCAAGCGGTCAGTGTCCTGCCCGTTCGGTTGGTCGATGCGACGCACGATGCCGCCTTCTGATGGCGAGAACCAGTGATCGTCTGGCGGTATCTCGCTACCAGTGCGAACACAGTGTCGCAATTGCGGTTGCAGCCCGACTGCCCTCATCGCCGTCATTTCAAACCAAAGTCGCAGCATTGGCAGCTTCGATTTGTCCTCGACTTCCGCGAATCCCAGCGCATCCCGCAGAGTGAGGAACATACTTGGATTCGGCGCAGAGGGAAGTGAGAAACGTTCAGCGATCTCGGCGAAGTGTGATGCCATGGTCAGACGATCGAGATCGCTCCGCAGGCCGAGAAAGGCATTAATCGTCTCGGCTTGGGTGATCGTGTGCAGTTCCGATCGTCCTTCCGACATCGATGCCGAGACGTGCCGCAGTAGATCTACTTGCCCTCCGAGCTTCGATCCTGGTTTCCGAACACTGCGCGCAACACAGGAGAGCAACCCGCGCTCGGGCGTCAGCATTACGACGATGCGATCGGCTTCGAGCAGCGACTTGAGCGCGGGTCTATGCGTATGCTCCGTTGCGTCGCCCCGAGCCACACTTCGCTGTAGTTCTTGAATGTAGGTTCGGTACTCGCCAATGTCCGCCATCTCGGTTCACTCCACCGCATTATTCACTTACGTCGCTCACCCCGAGGTTTCAACCCACCGAATCCGCCAGAACCGACGGTTCCAGCATCAGGTGGCATCCGCGTCGTAACCTTCAATCGGTCGCAATCTCTCGAGGCCTAACTGACCGATTCACAGCACCACCTGATCCGGGCTGCAAGCGTGAATCAACAAGCCCGGCGTCCACCTCATCTGTTGCCGCGAAACCACGCGATTGCCTTGGTATCTACAGTTGGTCAGGGACATCGTTTGACGGTATCCAATTATCGCCCTAACATTGCAATATACATCGCTCATCCCTAGCCGCTCGACCAGCCCAGATGACCACCGACACGAAGCCCAAGCGAACACTGGTAGGCATCGAACTGATCCGATTGCTAACCGCCGAAGGTGACCGTATCTTCACCATTGAGCGGGCCCGCGAGTTGGCACCCCGCGTAGGACTGAGAGATGCTTACCTTCGGGAGGCATTGTACCACCTTAGACAGAATGGATGGATCGTCTCGCTGCGTCGGGGTTTGTATGCCCTTTGTCCGACGGTTCCCGGCGTGCCGGCGGCGCATGAGTACGAAATCGCGATGTTTCTGGTGTCGCCTGCCACAATCTCCCACTGGTCCGCGTTGAGCCATCACGGCCTCACCGAGCAACCACCGCTCACAGTATTCGTATCGACCACCACGCAGGCTTCCATCCCTCGCGCCAGGCGGGAGGAAACCGTCGGCACTGACCAGGGCTACCAAGCCCTAGGTACCTCATATCGGTTCATTCAATTCAAGCCAGAACGCTACTTTGGGGTCGGGCGTGAGTGGATCAACGACGCACCAGTGTGGATTACCGACCTAGAACGGACATTGTTGGACGCGCTCGCCATGCCCCAATACTGCGGCGGTTTTGCCGAGGCACTACATGCCTTCCAATTGGGGTTGGTAAACCTGGACATAGACCGGATCGTCGATTACGCGCTCCGATTGGATGGGGCTACCGCCAAGCGTCTTGGCTGGGTTTTGGAGCGAAATGGCGTCGATTCACCCCATCTAGACGCCCTCGCCGCCGTCCCTGTCAAGGGCTATACCCGTCTCGACGTTACCGGTCCGAGAAAGGGCAGGTGCAACGGGTATTGGAAGATTCAGGAAAACCTGCCTGGAATGCTGGCATGGTGAGACCGCTACGCACTCGCCTTCAGGAAGCTCGTCAACGCCTTGGCCTACCGTGGGAGGCACTGGAACGGGACTACCTACTTTCGTGGGTTTTGGCCGGGATAGCGCAGACGCCAAATCTGTCCGAATCGCTGGTCTTTAAGGGTGGCACGGCACTCAAGAAGTGCTATTTCAGCGACTACCGCTTCTCTGAGGATCTGGACTTCACGGGGCTTGACGCTTCGCTCACGGGCAAGGCGATGGAGAGTTCGATTAAAGAGGCTGTCTCGAAGTCGGTGGAGATACTGGATGAGTACGGTCCCATAGGTCTGGAATGCCAACGTTACACGGAGCGGAATCCACACCCGGGCGGGCAGGAGGCTTTCGTGATACGTGCCCAGATGCCGTGGCAGAATCGACACCAGACTCGCATATTGGTTGAAGTGACCTTTGCCGAAAAGGTTCTCTGGCCCGTAGCGAGTCGACGAGTCATCCACGAATACGGCGAACCCCTTGAGGCGGAGGTCTTGATCTACTCGCTGGAAGAAGTGGTGGCTGAGAAGCTACGGGCGATCCTCCAGCACGCGGATGCGCTGGAGAGACGGGGTTGGAGCCGATCCCGGGCCCGAGACTACTATGACCTATGGCGCGTGTTAACGGAGTACCGCGAACGTATGGACCCATCCGACTTCGCCTCTAAACTTCGGGATAAATGCGCCTTTCGAAATGTGACATACACCGAACCGGCGGATTTCTTTGCCTCGCGGATGATCGACTACGTAGGCGACACGTGGTCGCAATCACTAGGCCCACTTGTCCCTGGACTGCCAGCTTTCGATTCCGTCATTGAAGAACTTCGCCCGCAAGTTTTGGCACTCATCACTGGCGACATTTGAGATAAGCGCGGGCCGCGAATGTAAGGAGGGTTTCGAGGCGGCAAAGTTGGTGCCGTTTCTGACGCCAGTCGGCCGGGCGTCCTGCGCCGATTCATGACGGTGATCGACCAATTGGACCTTACTTACGACCTGCGCAGCATGACCGCGGAACAGATTCTCGACCTGCTGCCGCGCGAGTTTGACAGGTGGAAACCTGGCGCGGCTTCAAGTGCGCAATAGAGACGCGGCACGTCGGCCGCGAACGACGTCGGCCATCACACGCTCTGCTTGTCCCGACTTGCGCTCTTGCTGCCAACCCAGCGCGGCACTAGAGAGACGTAAGCCGTCTTCTACGATGCCTGGTTCTACCTTCAGCGAGGCGTGACGTTCCCACTCAGGGTAGCGTTCGACGTGTCGCAACAACTTCAGCGTATTGAGCGGGGCCGAGAGAAGTGGAGCGGATCGCAATAGTTCACCGTCATCCCGGATTGCTGGATCCGGTGATGAAGATTCCAAGCGGTCAGTGTCCTCCCCGTTAGGTTGGTCGATGCGACGCACGATGCCGCCTTCTGATGGCGAAAACCAGTGATCGTCTGGCGGTATCTCGGATCCCGTACGAACACAGTGTCGCAATTGCGGTTGCAGCCCGACTGCCCTCATCGCCGTCATTTCAAACCAAAGTCGCAGCATTGGCAGCTTCGATTTGTCCTCGACTTCCGCGAACCCGAGCGCATCCCGCAGAGTGAGGAACATATTTGGATTCGGCGCAGAGGGAAGTGAGAAACGTTCAGCGATCTCGGCGAAGTGTGATGCCATGGTCAGACGATCGAGATCGCTCCGCAGGCCGAGAAAGGCATTAATAGTCTCGGCTTGGGTGATCGTGTGCAGGTCCGATCGTCCTTCCGACATCGATGCCGAGACGTGCCGCAGTAGATCGACTTGCCCCCCAAGTTTCGATCCGGGTTTCCGAGCACTGCGCGCAACACAGGAGAGCAACCCGCGCTCGGGCGTCAGCATTACGACGATGCGATCGGCTTCACCGAGGTCGCGTGCACGCACAACGATGCCTTCGGCAATCGATTGTTTCCTGCGAGGCGGCATCGTAGCGAGGTCATCCTTCGATCGGACGGCGGCACTTCAAAGATGGACGTCGCATCGTGCCAAGACGCGACCTTCGACGCGCCGTCCCAATGTCGTCCGGTATCTGCTTGACCACCCGTAGTTCGCTAGGTTGGTCAGCGCAAACCGACGCTGCCATCTTCGCGGATTGGTGGAGCGATCTTTGCCGGCGCAAACGGGTGCTCTTGCGCAGACTGTTCACGGAACTCAACACCCAATCCCGGTTGCTCGGGCAATGTGAACCAACCGTCAACCACCTCCATCGGCGCAACCACCATGTCGGATCTGGGCGGTTTGTCTTCGTCGACCGCTTCCAACACATCCCAAGACGGCGACGAAATCCCGAGTTGGACACAAGCGGCCGTGGCGATAGGACCTTGGAAGTTGTGCGGTGCGATGAGGATGTGATGCGCCTCCGCAATCGTCGATATCTTCTTGACGCCCGTGATTCCGCCGGCAACTGCGATGTCAGGTTTGAAGAATGAGCAGTTCGTCATCTGCGCATACTCGCGGAACTCGTAGATGCCGGTATTGCGTTCTCCAACGGCCAGCGGCAGTCGCATCTTGGCCGCAACCTCCGACATCGCCAGCACGCCATCGGGCACGATTGGGTCTTCGATGAAGTAGGGATTGAACTCCATTGCCTTCTCGCAAAAGACGACTGCTTCCGAAGGCCTCATGTTTCGGTGTATCTCGATTCCGATGTCGAAATCCTTGCCGACCGTCTCCCGGACTGCAGCCAGCATGTCGATTGCTTCGTCGACAAGTCTCGGGTACTTGACGAGTTGCCACTCGCGGGGCATCGGAGTGAACTTCAGTGCCGAGTATCCTCGATCGATGGCGACCTTCGCTCTCTCCGCGACTTCAGACGGGGTTTCTCCGCCGACGCCGAGGAAGATGCCGCGCACCTTATGTCGAGCGCGCCCGCCAAGTAGGTCCCATACCGGTGCATCCAGTCGCTTTCCTTTGATGTCCCACAGTGCCATGTCGATGCCGCTAATCGCCGCGGCGATACTGTTTCCGCGAAAGCTGCCGTTGTAGCGATGCATAAAGTTGTAGATATGCTCCGTGTCTGCGGCATCCATCCCTTGAATCGCCTCGCCCAAGGCGTGGACAGTAGCCTCGGCGGCACGTGGATATGCCCAGTAGCAACTCTCACCAATCCCCTGCGTCCCGTCATCCGTGGTAACCCGGATGACCAGAAATCGGTCTACCAGAAAAGTCTCGACTTGCTCAATCTTCATCGTGTACCTCGTCGCGTTGCGAACATTGTGATAGCCGCGTACGTCTCACCGGGATTCCGTGCCACCTGCATCGAAGTTGCTCTGAACTGATGATACAGACGGCGTCATTCGCCGGGAATCTCAGATCGACTCTCGAGGGCGTGAGCCAACGTCGCTTCGTCGGCGTACTCAATGTCTGAACCGGACGGCAATCCCCGCGCCAACCGAGTTACTTTGATGCCAGCTGGTCCGATAGCGCGCTGCAGGTACATCGCAGTCGCTTCACCGTCGAGATTGGTATTGGTTGCGACAATCACTTCCTTGACGGATTCGTCCTTGATCCGCTCCAGCAGTTCCTTAATCTTCAAGTCCGACGCACCGATGCCGCCGGTTGGCGAAATGGCACCGTGTAGTACGTGATAGAGACCGTGGTACCTACGGGTCCGTTCAAATGCAACGACGTCCAACGGTTCCTCGACCACGCAGATTAGCGTTCTGTCGCGGCGCGGGTCCATACAGATGGCGCAGACTGGTTCCTCGGTGATGTCGGCACATCGCTCACAAAGGATGATACGTTGCTTGATGCCCAAGATCGCTTCTGACAGCTCGCTCGCATCCTCTTCGGGCATCCGGATTAGATAGTATGCCAATCGTTGCGCGCTCTTCGGCCCGATGCCGGGAAGTCGTCGCAAGGATTCGATGACGCGGGCCAATGGTGCGACGATGCCGCGCGGCGCATCGGCCTGTTGCCTAGCCGAGGAAAATCGTCGCGGTGGATCGGGTCGGAACGCTGCCATGTCCCTAGACTAACCCGACACTTGGGATCGTCTAGGACTGCTAAAGACCCAAGCCTGGCAGGTTTAGTCCACCCGTAATCGCCTGCATCTTCTTTGCCGCTTCTTCCTGTGCGGCATCCATCGCCTCGTTAACTGCGGCCATTACCAAATCCTCGAGCATCTCAACGTCCTCCGGGTCCACCACGTCCGGTGATATCTCAATACGTTCGACTTTCGCACCGCCTATCACGACCGCTTTAACGGCACCGCCGCCTACCGACGCCTCAGACGTAGCTTCCGCGATCTCCTGCTGCACAAGCTGGATCTTGCGCTGCATCTCCTGCGCTTGCTTGAGCATATTGCGATTCATCATGTCGAAACTGCCGCCTGTCTAGCGATGTGGGGGTGACTAGTGCGATTCTACAGTCCGAACTTGATGGCAGTTTCCGGTCAAGATACGTCCGTTCGACGCACGAATCTGTAGCCGGTGTCAATCGCTGTCGGCGACGTCTTCGACCGACACGACCCTTCCGCCAACATTCCGCAATCGTTGGACGAGTGGATCTGAGTCGACCTCCTCGGGAACCACTATCGATCCACTTCGTTCCGCGCCATCGGCATCAGAAGCATCGCTGTGTGTCGCAGGCGTAACCCCTGGGTTTTCGTTCGCCGTACTGGTCGCATCAACTCCCGCCTGCGTCGTCGCCGACATTAACTGAAGCCTGGTGCTGGAGCCGTAGACGTCCTGGAAGTGCGGTCTCAACTTGGCGCGGTTCGCATCGTCTCCCCAAATTGCGCGGAACTTGTCGTCTACCGCACTGTCTCGCGGCCGCAACGTCAACCGACCGTCCGCCGGGCCCGTGACGACCATGGCAGCGAAGACCGCCTTGGCGTCGGACCCGAGTGCCAGATCCACGCCCTCCAAGAATCTGCTCCATCGGTTGTCATCGCCGCGCGGCGATGCAGTAGAAGCCTGACCCGACCTGCCGCGGGGAGCGCGGGACGCCCCGCTTGGTTGCGGTTGTCGAGCACCTGAAGGTGTCGCTTGACGCGCGGTTCTTGGCGCAACAACGTTGACGGCGGGCGGTCCAGCAATCGCCTTCACTACGGCGACTTCGAGCGTGAGAGGTGACGACGCGTCGGCAAAGCGTTCGTTGCGACCGAAAGCGGTGATGGCGTGTAGTATCTGCTCCGATGAAGCAGACATCGCATCTGCTTCAAGCTCCGTGGTGTCGACTTGGTCGCCGAACGATGCCTCAACGCCGTGTTTCTTGAGCAACGCGCCGCGAAGTGCTGCGATCGTACCATCACGCAACCCCCGCAATTCGGTGCCGCGCGCGGCTTCTTCTTCGACAATTTCAAGTGCGCGCTTCGCGTCTTTGCGCAATACCGCACTCGCCAACTCGCGCGCCGTAGATTCGTCGCCGATGCCGAGCAACTCGCGCGCCTGATCTTCTGTAATCTCGTTGCCGTCACCGTAGGAGACCGCCAACTGCTCCAACAGGTTTTCGGCGTCCCTCAACGAACCCCATGCAGCCCGCGCCACTAACTCAAGCACGCTCGGTTCGCACTCAATCCCCTCTTCGTCGCAGATTAGAACCAAGCGGGAGATAACGTCATCCGACGACAAACGACGGAAATCGAATCGCTGGCAACGACTGATGATTGTCGCCGGCACGCGATGAATGTCTGTCGTCGCTAGGATCATCACAACCTGCGGCGGCGGTTCCTCCAACGTCTTCAGCAAGGCGTTGAATGCCTCCGTCGTAAGCATGTGGACTTCGTCGATGATGTAGACCTTGTAGTCGCCGATTGATGGGCGCAGCAGCACGCGTTCGCGCAAGTCCCGGACGTCGTTCACGCTACGGTTCGACGCGCCGTCAATCTCGATTAAGTCCATGTAGCGACCTTCATCGATCGCGATGGCGGTTTCGGTGTCGGATTTGGGATCGCCGTTCTCATCGAGTTCTGCGTTGAGAGCTTTGGCGAGGATGCGCGCGGTAGAGGTCTTGCCAACGCCGCGTGGACCGGTGAAGAGATAGGCATGGGCGACGCGGTCCGTCTGCACGGCGCGACGCAAAGTCTCGGTTACGTGTTGCTGGCCGACTACGTCACTGAACCTAGTCGGACGCCACTTTCTGTAGAAGACGGTGCTCATCTCGGTTTCGCTTTCTCATGGTACGCAATGGATGACGTGTTAGATGACCTAAGATCGCGGGCGAAATCCACGCTTCTCGCAATTCGTTACGTTTGTCGCGTTTCCAATCTCGAGTTGAATGCGTAATTCGTATATTTGGTGCCTCGATACTGCGTCTTTCTCTTGACAGCCGCAAATCACTTCGATAATCTGCAACCCAAGTAAACTCGCATCACGGAAGGGAGCTGAGTGATGTTATCGAGAATTCGGCAACACCGAAAAGACGCGTTTTGGGTGTTGATGTCAACCCTGCTGATACCTCTGGCCCTAGCAGCCGTCGCTTGCCTCGGCGGTGACGACTCCGGGCCTTCTACCTCCGGCAACGTCACCATCGCGGTTGGCGAGGTGCCTCCGCTAATTCAGGAGCCGCGCCGCGACATCCGGGCGACTGGAGGCATCGGCAAGGACCTTTCGGTATTCGAAACGATCGTGCGTGCGCCGCACGTTGCACCACCTAATCCGCCGCCGCAAGATCACACCGCCTACTCGCCAAGAGACCTCGGTCTTGCCGAGTCTTGGGAGGTCGCAGCCGATTTCAACAGCATCAACTTCACGATCCGAGAAGACATTCCGTGGCACAACAACGGCGGCGATTGGGGTAACTTGACTGCCGAGGACGTTGCATGGAGCTTCAACTCCGCGTTCGCCCCAGATTCGGTCAACAATGGGGCCGAAGAGATCGGACCGGAGATGAAGTTGGGATTTGACGTCATTGACGAACGAACTGTCCGCCAGAATATCGAACCGGGAGGTTTCGACCCGACGTGGGCTTGGCTGCAAGGAAATGCGGGATTCAACGGCATCGTGATCGTCAGCAAGATGGCTTTCGACGAACTCGGTGCTGACGGTTTCGGAACCAATGCGGTAGGCACCGGTAAGTATCGAGTTTCAGAGTGGGTGGCCGACGACCAGGTGGTTTTGCACTCGGTGGCTGACCACTGGACTGGAGACCAACCATCAGTTGGAACCGTGACGATCGTCCACATGCCCGAAGCGGCGTCCCGAGAAGCCGCGTTGAGAGCTGGCGAGATTGACATTGGTGAACTCAGCCCTCAGGTCATCAACGCCGTTGCCAGCGACATCGGAGGCTCGGTACAAGAAATCGGTATCGCCCGTCCGCAAGGATTCCAGATGGCCGGCAACTACTGGTCGACCACGTGCTCGGATTGTGAAGGTGGCGTGATGCCTCGACCCGGCTGGGACGAAGGTATCAGCGAAGGGTATCCTTGGATCGGCGACCCGACCGATGCAACGTCCATGGAGAATGCTCGCAAGGTTCGATGGGCGATGGCGATGGCGGTCGATCGCGAGTCGATCATTGAGAACGTGCTTGACGGACTCGGCCGCGTCATCTACGCCTGGCAGAACATCCTGCCTGACGACCCGACTCACAAGTCCGAGTGGGTGATTCCACACGACGTCGACATGGCGAGGCAGTACATGGCTGAAGCGGGATACCCCGATGGTTTCGACATGGAGATCTGGGTGCCGAGTACCTTCTCACCGGGGACGATCGCAGCCGCCGAAGCTGTCGCCGAGATGTGGCGCAGTCAACTCGGCATCGACGTGACGATCGATCGCACCGAATACGCAGCACGCCGACCACAAACCGTGGACAAGACGATCAACGTGCCGTTCACCCACGGCATTAACTGGATACCCGGAGCGACCTCGGCTCGTTACATCTGCGCTGCCGCCGGACACATCGTCGGTTTCACGATGGAGCAGCGATACTGCGACATTGGACTGTCGAATGCTACCGAACGCTCGCTGGCCCAGCGGATCTCGAACAACATCGCGGTGCAAGACTACCTCTCGCATCAGATGCTGTTCTTGCCGATGTTCCAGCACAGCGCAAACCTTTTCGCAGTCGCCGGAACCGTCGCGTCGTGGGATCCGTACAACTCGCA
This sequence comes from Dehalococcoidia bacterium, assembly GCA_965221625.1. Taxonomy (GTDB): domain Bacteria; phylum Chloroflexota; class Dehalococcoidia; order Lucifugimonadales; family Lucifugimonadaceae; genus Bin127. Next base: position 704,071 of record OZ244903.1, on the reverse strand, counting down.
GGACGTCCTTCCGAACCGACCGGAATCGATAGTTCTCGTCGATTCTGAATGATTCGATCATCGATTTCTCCTCCTCCTTTTCGCCACTTAAGGCGTCGGGAGGAGGAGGAATCGCCGCGCGCCGGGGCTTTTGCGGTAGAATATCCGCAACTTCACCCGGTTCACTCGAACCAGAATTCGCGTCGCACCCAATGTGGCACCGTGGCAGTTCAACCATTGAAAGGTGCTAGTGGCTAGATTCCTGCTAAGACGCACCATCTACATGATCGCCGTGATGGTCGGCATCTCGATGATCGTGTTCGGGTTGTCGCGGCTGGCTGGCGACCCGCGTCTGCTCTACATGACGCCCGGTACCCGTTGGTCGCAGGAGGTGTGGGATGCAAGAGGACGTGAACTCGGGCTCGACAAACCGATGGTGGTGCAGTATCTCGTCTGGGCGGGCAATGCGGTGCAAGGTGATTTCGGACAGTCGCTCTGGCACAAACGCAACTCGCTTGACGTCATCATGTCGAAGGTGCCGGCAACCATCCAACTATCGGGCATCGCCTATCTGATGGCGATCGGAATCGGCATCACGCTAGGAACGATTTCCGCAGTTACGCGAGGCAGCTTCATCGATTTGGGAGTGCGCTCGTTTGCTCTGGTCGGGCAAGCGGCACCGCCGTTCTGGTTGGCACTAGTGATGATCTACATCTTCGCGGTGTATCTCGACTGGTTCCCGACTTCTCGGCGCGGAGATTGGACGCATTTCGTGCTGCCCGCAGTGACTCTGGCGTGGTTGGGTTCGGCTGGTTTGACACGCCTTACCCGATCATCGCTGCTGGAAGTCTTGGATAGCGAGTTCATCAAGCTGGCTCGGGCGAAGGGCGTTTCTGGGACACGGGTTATCTTGAAACACGGACTGAAAAACGCGCTGGTGCCCCCACTCACCGTCGCAGCCATCCTGCTCGCCAGCTTCCTCACCGGAACCGTAGTCGTGGAAACCGTCTTCGCATGGCCGGGACTTGGGAGACTAGCTGTCGACGCGACGCGGAACAACGACTTCCCGTTGGTAACCGGCATCACGGTCATTTTTGCCGCCATGTTCCTTGTCTCGAGTCTCATCGCCGATCTGCTGTACGCCTATATCGATCCCCGTATTCGCATCTTCTGAGCGGGAACTCTCGACTAACCGACAGCGCACCCACGCACCACGTCCGATGATCCAAAACACCGAGGAACAGGTGATCGCCTCGTCCGGTCGAACCGCACAACCTGCTGACACTGCCTGGATTGCGGTACCAAAAACCGCTTACCGTTGGGTAAGGCGGTACCCGGTGCTGCCAGTTACGATTGCCATCGGACTAGCTGTCATGGCACTGTTCGCGCCTTGGGTCGCACCAAACCATCCCCTCGAAAGCGACCTCGACAAGTTGGCTGCACCTCCAGTCTGGCTCGAAGGTGGTACGTGGGACTACGTACTCGGGGCTGACAAAATCGGCCGGGATTTACTCAGCAGGATCATCCATGGTTCTCGAATCTCGCTCTCGGTCGCCTTCATCGTCATCATCTGTGGAAGCATCATCGGCAGTGCCGTCGGCATCGCGTCGGGAATGGCCGGCGGGTTATGGGATGAGATCGCGATGCGGCTCGTCGACCTCGTGTACGCCATTCCTTTCCTATTGATAGCCTTGGTGGCCGCAGTCGTCTTCGGTGCGAGCTTCCGGTTAGTTTTGATACTGCTGACCATCTTTTCGTGGCCGATATTCGCTCGCCAAACGCGTGGGCTCACACTACAACTCAAGAACATGGACTACGTAGCCAGCTCCCGCGTCGCCGGGGCGTCTGGCATCCGTATCGCTTTCAATCACATACTGCCCGGGGTTTTCAACACCATCGTCGTCATCGCAACGCTGCAGATCGGTTCGTTGATATTGACCGAATCGGTGCTCTCGTATCTCGGCGTTGGCATCCCGGCACCTCAACCAGCATGGGGGAGCATGGTTGCAGACGGTCGAGAGTTCATCACTACTGCATGGTGGGTACCAGTGATGCCGGGAATCGCCATCTTCCTCACCGTCTTCGCCTTTAACTTCATCGGTGATTGGTTGCGCGATTACCTCGATCCGAGATTGCGACAGATTAACTGATTCAACGCATTCTAGCCCGTATGACGCGCAGTAAACTATCCGCAACACCATCACCATCCCGAAGTTTCTGGGGTCTGTTGCCATGAAGATCACCGATGTCAAGTCTCACGTCGTGAAGATGCCGACAACGATGCCGTGGGTACTCGTGAGCGTCGAAACGGACGAGGGCATCACCGGTTGGGGTGAGTGCACCGACTACATCGCCAATCCGCAGCTTGTTAGAGGAATCGAGGCGGTCAAACCTTTCGTCATCGGCGTCGACGCTTCCCATATTGAGGAAATTTGGCAACGCATATTCCATCTCTACTCCGATCTCAACGGACGCGGATTCGTCTCGCACCTCATCAGCGCAATCGACATCGCCCTGTGGGACATCAAAGGCAAAGAGCTGAATCGCCCAATCTACGACCTGCTTGGCGGCCCAGTTCGGGCCTCGGTACCGCTTTACACGCACGTCAGCGACACCAGTCAAGGAACGACGTTTGATGAGCATCTCGCAGGTATGATGGCGGACGCGCGTCGCACCAAAGAGATGGGTTTTGAAGCGATCAAGACCGATCCATTTCCTTCGAGAAGGCAATACGGTAGATTCCGCGGTGCGTTCATGGTTGAACGTCTCGACCCTTCGGCGATCGCGCAAGCTGTCGAATGGATGGACGGACTGCGAGAAGCGGTCGGCGACGAATATGAACTGATGGTCGACGCCCACGGACGCTTCGACGTCGCCTCTGCCATCGAAGCATGCCGCGCGCTCGAGCACATCAACTTGGTGTGGCTCGAGGAGCCGATCCACGTAGAAAACCACAACGCACTGAAACAGGTTCGGGAGAACGTGAATGTTCCCTTGTGTGTCGGTGAACGCCACTTCACGCGTTGGGATTACTGGCAAATCATCAACGATCGGTTGGTCGACTACATCATGCCTGACGTCGCTTGGTGCGGAGGAATAAGCGAGTTGCGCAGGATCGGTGCCATGGCCGAGGTGGCATACATCCGCATCAGTCCGCATGACGCACTCGGGCCGATAGCCATCGCTGCTAGTTTCCAAGCGTGCATGGCGATGCCTAACCTCTATCGCGAGGAGTGCGTTCACCACTGGTTCTCAACCTTTGAGCAGTTGATCGAGCCGATGTTCGACGTCCGAAACGGGCACATCCACCCGAATGGTCGCCCGGGATTGGGAATCGAGCCAAACCCGGATGCACTGGACGAGTTCAGCATCGACGTCGACGCGCCAGAAGCGCAACGCACCGATTGGTACGGATCATTCGGCGATGACGAAGAGTAAACTCGGAGCACCTCGGAGTATCCCGAATATGCGAGATCTTCCTGGCCAACATCTCGAGAAAGGACAAGGATGGCATCGTCCAATTCACTGTTTGACCTCACCGGCAAGGTAGGCTTCGTAACCGGCGGCAACGGCGGGATAGGTCTCGGCATCGCCGAAGGTTTTGTTCAGCACGGCGCATCGGTCGCTATCGCCGCTCGCAATGCAGAAAAGCTGGGAAGTGCCGTTGACACACTCGTGTCCGCGGCTGGTGGCGACGCGTCGCGCGTCTTGGCATTGGCGTGTGACGTAACCGAGCGCGATTCGATACAGGCGGCACTCGACGAGACGATGGCAAAGTTGGGCGGATGGGACATCGTCGTCAACAATGCCGGAACCAACCGCAGGTCAGACGAACCTCAGAATCTCTCGGATGAAGATTGGCGATACGTCATCGATACGAACTTAACCTCGATGCACCACGTCGCATCGCTGACATTCGATCACATGCGAGACAAAGGTGCCGGCAAGTACATCAACATCGGCTCCATGATGTCGATATTCGGGACCGCTTACGCCGCCGCATATGCTGCATCAAAAGGCGGAGTCGTCCAGTACACCAAGTCGTGTGCCGTTGCTTGGGCCAAGCACAACGTTCAGGCGAACGCAATCTTGCCGGGTTGGATCGTGACTGAGATGACCAATCAGTTCAAGGAGTTGTTCCCGGAGCGATACCAGCTGGTGCAATCTCGAACGCCGGCCGATCGTTGGGGCGTGCCCAATGACCTTGCCGGTACCGCTGTATTCCTCGCGTCCTCGGCATCCGACTTTGTGACTGGAACCGCGATCGCCGTCGACGGTGGTTATTCAGTCTGGTAACGACTCTTCATCGCCGCACGTTGGCGATGCGTCGATTGATGCTCGGATGGCTGTGAAACATCGTCTCGATGAGCGGATGCGGATTGGCATCGGACAGGTTCACTAAACCTAACTTCTCCATCGCGGAGATGAACTCGTCTCGCATGTCGGTCGTTTCGATGGCGAAGTTATCGGCAGCGGTTTCACGGCGACGCGAGTAAGTGTTTGCGAGCGGGAGCGCAATGAAACCGACGACCATGATGATCAACGCCAGCAACGGCAGATTAGCGTAATCGTGAAGTGCCCCGTTGATGCCGAAACTGCTTGACCATGCATTCAAAGCAACGTTGATCGCGTACATCGAAACGAAGATCAGAACGGTTTGGGCGGCGACGCCTCGCCAGATGTCACCGTTGACGTGGTGTCCGAGTTCGTGGGCGATGATCACCTCAATCTCGTCTGGTTCGTGGCTCTCGATCAGCGTGTCGGAGATGATGATCCTGCGCGTCTTGCCCCATCCCGTCAACGCCGCGTTCGCTTTCACCGTACGCTCCCCTAGTTTCCAGATGTACGCACCTTGAACTTGCGTGCCAAGGCGTTCGGACAACCGAACGAGACGTTCCTTGAGATCGCCGTCGGGCAGTGGTTCGAACTTGAAGAATATCGGCAGCAGCACAACTGGTACGATGGCAGCCATCACGACGGAGAGGATCGTCAGGAGCATAGACGCCCAGAGCCACCACCAAGTCGGATCAAAGTAAAGCACCGCGTATACGATTGCGATGAATGCCGCAAGCAACGCGGTTTGAACCCCCAGAGATTTCAACCAATCCAGCAACCAACCGGGTACAGTTCGCTTGGTCAGTGCGTACCGACGCTCGACGACGTGCCCACCGTAAAAGTCGAACGGAAGCGTAATTATCTCGATGACAATCGAGCCGACGACGGCGTAGACGACCGCACCGAGAATGATATTGTCGTTCAGATCTGAGATGGCGTCTCGGATAGTCGCAGAGAAACCCGTGACGAGCACTAAACACGCAAGTATGACGAATATCGAAGGTGCGACAAATCCGAGTAAGAGCTTCGTCCGCTCGTAGCGTTTCGGATCGCGGACTTTAGCGGAACTCATGCACAGATTCTAAGCATTGCCATGCCTTACCCCAGATGTTGACGCGCAAGGTGCTTCGTTGAATCCTTCGGTTGACGCGTTCGTCCAGTCACTCATCGACGCCAAAATGGGCGATCACCGTGCCATTAATCCTTACGCAGATCCTGTACGCGCAGAGAATTTACGTCGTTGGCTTGCATTGGTTGACCAGTCATCCGTCACCGCGTTGTTCATCGGCGAGGCACCGGGGAAGCATGGGGCGGCACTGACGGGCATCCCGTTCGTGTCGCCGAATCTCATGACCTCACTCGACTCGGAACTGTGGCAACTTACCTATGGTTCGTATCGCGTCCCGTCTGAAGTTGATCCTCAGCATAGGGAAGCTACTGCCACAATCTTCTGGCGACACGTCTCATTCGCCTTCAAGGACCTGCCGCCTCCACTCACCTGGAACGCGTATCCGTTTTGGCCGATTGAAGTCGATCATGGAGGCGAGGAGTCGAATCGGAAGCCGACGAAGCACGAGTTGAAGAAAGGCACCAAGTGGTTGCGCAAGATCGTGGCGATGTTCCCGGAGCTGTTACCGGTAGCCGTTGGTCGCGTCGCCCAAGACGCCTGCAACTCCATAGGCGTCGCCTCAATCGGAATCCGTCATCCGTCGTTCGGTGGCGCAAGTGAGTTCGCTAAAGGCGTAAACTTGGTCGCCGACAAGCTCCGGCGGCTCTGTTAAGAGATCGTCTCGACTGTCCTTCGGTCGAACTGATTCCAGTCCCATTCGGCACCCCAACCCGGTGTATCGGGAGGGCGAATTTTGCCGTCGATCGGTGCCACAGGGTTTTGCAGTCCGATTTGGAGGCCGTCGACGTCGTGCCGTCCGCCGGGGAAGCATTCGTAGTACGAAGTATTTTGGATGGCGCAAAGCAGATGGGCGTGTACCAGCCCGTACAGTCCGCCTGGGCCGTTGAGTTCGACGTTCGTGCCGTGCAATTCGGCGAGGTGCGCCAACTTCATCAGTGCCGTGGTGCCATGACGAGCGTTTTGGCGAATAAGGTCGGTGGCACCTGAAATTAGGTATTGAGCACAGAGATCGGTGTCGTACATGAACGTCTCGGTTGCCATTATCGGGATGTCGAGATTCTTGGCGAGTGCAACCAGTTTGTTGTGCTGACGCTCAGGAATCGGTTCCTCAAACCACCGATAATCCAGCTCCTCAAGAGCTCGTCCAACCTTTAGAGCTTCTTCGAAGGTGTAGATCGCCACCGGATCGTGCATGCAGTCGATCTGTTCGCCTACCCCTTCGCGGATTGCGGTCAACCAACGAATGTTCTCGTCGACTGGGTGATAGAAGTGGTCTTTGACGGCGACGAATCCGAGATCCATTGCCCTTTGCGCATCCTCGACTGCTTCCTCAATAGTCGCACCGCGCGTGTTGTAGTAGGCATGAATATCGTCTCTCACCTTACCTAGGAGCGAGTACACCGGCAGGTTCGCTGCCTTTCCCGCGATGTCCCAGAGACAGTTGTCGAATCCACCGAACCAACTCTGCGACCGGTATACCCAGCGAGTGCCCTGATGCAGCTTTTGGTAAAGAAACTCGCGTTTGAGAGGATCTTCGCCCACGACTAGAGCCTTGAGTTGCGGCAGATCGGAGGGGTGTAAACCCGTGTGACCGTCCCCCGGCGTGGTGCAGACGCCCGTTAACCCTTCGTCGGTTTCGACGTGCAGCACGTACTCGTATCGGTTCTTTGCCTGCGCCGGAACAGTGTGATGCAGCCAACGCTCGCGCCGTTGACCTTCTAACTTAACGAGGTCGTAATACTGGTCGGAGCCGTCCATCTCAAGGATTGACAGCTTCACGTCGGTGATCTTCATTCGGCTATTCCGGTCTCGCTGCGATCGGGCGATCTATCATTCGACCACAATCGGTGGGCCTTGTCGGAAATAGTTCAGGGCATCTTCGTTGATTTCGATGCCGAGACCAGGCGAATCTGATACTGCGATATGGCTATCGCTCTGCCGGAAGAACGGATCGGTCAGCACCTCACGGACCGGGTGCTCTGTCTGGTCGAACTCAGTTACCGGTTCGTTGACGAACGGCTCTTTGATGTACGCCGGGGGTGCCTGCGAAATCGTGGCGAGAACGTGCAGAGTGGCAGCCAGGCTGATGTGAGTGTTGAAGAAGTGTGGGCAAAAGCCTACGTTGAACGCCTCAGCCATCGAAGCGCAGAGCTTCAGTTCCGACACGCCGCCAACCACGACAATCTCCGGTTGGATGAAGTCGAATGTCCGTTGGCGGAGCAACCTTCCGATATCGCGTCTGGTGCTGGCGGATTCCCCACCCGCGGTCGGGACTGGTGATCGTTGAGTGACCAACGAATTGCCTGCCAGATCCATCGAAGCGACCGGTTCCTCAAACCACGAAACGTCGGAGTCCGCAATCTTCCGTGCGAATGTGATTGCTGACACCGGCTCGTACGCTTCATTGGCGTCGACCATGATGCGGACGTTATCCCCGACGGCCCGCCGGATCGCTTGCACGCGATCAGCGTCTTCGTCGAGCGTGAGGCCGCCCACCTTCATCTTCATCGCTCTGAAACCGGCTTCAGCGTAAACTTGCGCCTCGTCGATCAGGCCCGACCACGTCGGATCATTCATGTTGTCTTCGTCGTAGAAGAGACCGGTCGCGTAGACCGCGATCTTGTCCCGGACTTTGCCTCCGAGGAGCTCATGGACGGGCAATCCACGCGTCTTTCCGACGAGGTCGTGCAATGCCATGTCGATCGCACTCGCGACGTTCGACGCGCTGCCGGCATATCCTCCTCCTTGGTATCGAGTGTTGACGATGGACTGCCAGATGGCACCGAACCGCTCCGGGTTTTCACCGATGAGGTGCTGAACCGAACCCGCGAACGTCTGCGCGTCTGCTCCCGTTTCTCCCCATCCGTACGTGCCGTCGTCGCCAACAACCCGCACCGCAAGAGTGTCACGGCTAGTCTTCCACTGCATCGAAGACTTGTACGGTTTCGAGAGTTTGCCCGAAAGTGGGTGTAACTCGATGCGCTCAATCTTCATGGCATGCGATACCGCTTCCACACGGCGTTTACTTCACGACGATTGGATCGCCAAGACGGAAGTGGTCAAGTGCGTCGGCGTCAACCTCCACGCCGAGGCCAGGGGCATTAGGGACCTCGACGTGACTGTCGACTTGCTTGAAGACGGGATCGGTCAGATTCTCTCGGATTGGATGGGGGGTCTGGTCGAACTCCGTAACAGGTTCGTTGACGTACGGTTCTTTCGGATAGGCCGGTGGTGATTGAGAAACCGTGGCGAGCGTGTGGAGAATGGCGGAGAAACTGATGCCCGTATTCCAGAAATGGGGTACGAAGCGCACGTTGCAGGCTTCAGCCATCTGCGCTGCCAGACGCAGTTCAGAAATGCCACCGACGTTCACGATTTCAGGCTGGATGATGTCGAATACGCGGGTGCGCAAGAGCCGCGCGACCTCACGGCGAGTACTCGCAGATTCGCCACCTGAAGTTGGCACCGGAGACCGATTCGTGACCAACAGATTGTCCTCATCAGCGCGCGAAGAACATGGCTCCTCGAACCAAGTGACGTCGGCGTTAGCAATCTTCTTCGAAACCTGCAAAGCAGTCATTGGGTCATAGGCTTCGTTTGCGTCAACCATGATTCGGATGTTGTCGCCCACGGTGCGACGGAGGGCGCGAACTCGATCAATGTCCTGTGCAGTCGTCAATCCGCCGATCTTCATCTTCATGCCGGTGAAGCCTTGCTCAACGTATCCTCCTGCCTCCGCTCTGAAATCGGTCCAAGATTCATCTTCGAGATCTGACGGAACGTAGTAAAGCCCGGTAGCGTAGGTGCAGATGCGGTCTCGCACCTTGCCGCCGAGCAGCTCGTATACGGGCCGGCCACGGGCGCGGCCGACGAGATCGTGTAGAGCCATATCGATGGCACTAACGACGTTGGAGACCGCTCCGGCGTATCCTCCGCTCTGGTACCTCGGGTTGATGAGTGACTGAGCGATGGCACCGAAGTGTTCGGGATTTCGTCCGATCAGCGATTGCGACATAACTGCGATCGATCTTGAATCCACACCCGTTTCGCCCCAGCCATAAGTCCCGTCATCGGCGATCACCTTGACAACCTGCGTGGCACGCTCATCGGTCCATCGCTGCGACCAACCGAACGGTTGATTTAGTTTGCCGACGAGTGGATGGACTTCGATCCGTTCGATCTTCATTGATAGGCGTTGGACTTGGGAATCTAGCAACCGTCAGGCGACATTGCGTGATGACGCGTCCGGTGAGGGTAGTCTACAAGATTCAAGGTGGTAGTTCCGGCCTTGCCGCACAGCTACGACGCGCTGAGGTGATCGCCGTCAACTCGTCAGCTGTTGTGAACGTCTCGATTGGGGGAGGATGAGCCTAGTCATTTGTGCGCTGTAATCACCATCAAACCGGGATGCGCGTCTTCCCTGCTGCCAGTCAGCGAAGGGAGGAAGTGCACTCCTTTGAAACCGGCGTTTTCAAGTACGGATCGATACTGCGTTTCGGTATATGCCTGAAAGGATTGGGCGAAGCGCGTAACTTCCCCGGAGGCGGCGTCGACGATCAGATATCTTGTTGTTGCGGCAGCAACCTCCTCATCCCAGGCATTCTCCTGCAAGTAGAGATGCGGCGCATTTGAGAAAAGACCTTCAGGGAGCAACCGCCACGTAGGCGATGCCAACCCGACATCACGGACGGTTGCGTAGGTGTGCGCCTCCAGCAGCAAAACTCCGTCGGCCCGGAGCGCGTCCCACGCTTTAGCCAAAATCGTTAACGCATCGGATGGTTTGAAGACGTTGAACTCACCGTATATGAGCATCGCGATTGCGAAGTCGGAGCCGTACTCTGCACTACGGATGTCTTCGTGAATGTAACGGCACCGCAGCTCGAGCTCGAGTGCCTGCTCCTGCGCGTACGCGATGGACGCCGGAGAGTAGTCGATGCCCACGCATTGGTGCCCTAGTTCCGCCAACCGGTTTGCATAGAGGCCAGGTCCACAGCCCAGATCGAGCACGCCATCGGCACGACACAGTAATAGTTTGCGATGGATCCAATTGACGTGCGCGTCGATCTTTTCGAATCTTCGGCTTGCGAGGTCGTGCGACTGGTCCAGATGTTCGAGCAACATCCGTGTGCTGAACTCGGGATCATGCCACGGAATGTTGTCGCCCTCGCTCCAAGGTGCCGGATTCCACGCGCGCGAAAGCAGGTCGGTCAACTGCGATTTTTTGCCGTGCCCCCGAAGACCGATTAGATTTTCAAGGCTACTCTTTGATGGGGTTACGTGAGCTGCCGCCATCCGTCGTCCAGCTCAGCGAAACGTTCGTGCATCGCATCGACGAATGTGCCGTCGATATTGAGAGCTTCTTCCAAAGTTTCAATGTTCGACGTCATGTGTCGAGGATTCTTGGTTCCAATGATGGCAACGTGAATCTCAGGATGGGCGAGCGTGAAGCCCATTGCGGCGACTATCGGATCGTCAGGATCTCCCGGTACATCGCCGTGGTCGAGTACTTTTCTGCAACGGTCGAAGTAGGTGTTGTCGTAGCCGCGTCGCGAACCAGTGAGTCCGGATTTCGCCATACCCCATGTCGCGCCGGCGATGGGTCGTTTCACGATGACGCCGATGCCTTTGTCGGCGCACTTCTTCAACAATCCGGAGGTGTATGCGCGCTGCTCTACTAGGTTGAAGCTCGTCTGCAAGGTTGCGAAGATCCCTGAATCGACAGCCCAATGCGCGGCCTCGTTGTCACCTGAGTAGCCGATCATGCGCGTCTTGCCGGCATCCCTCGCTTCTTCGAGTGCACGAATCGTCTCCCCACGCTCAAGGTCATCAATGCCACACGAGTGAATTTGCACCAAGTCGACGTAATCGGTCTTGAGCCGTCGCAGACTGCGGTCAATCGAGTCGCGTACGGTTTCATAGCTCCAGTCACTGCCGTTGAGACCTTCGCCCCTCGCATGTCCGGCTTTGGTGACAAGCGTGTATTCGTCGCGTCGATGCGCGACCGTTCTGCCGATCAGTTCTTCTGAGATGCCGTAACATGCGGCAGTATCGAGAAAGTTGATGCCCATGTCTATGGCATTGTTCAGTACCTCGCCGGCTTGCTCGACGTCGTCGAAATCGAGCTCCGAGCCAATCTCCGCCAAACCTGCCCCGAGTCGCGAAACCTCATAGCCGGTGTTGCCAAATTGGACTGTCTGCATTTTCTGCCTCCTTAGTTCTGGCGCACGTCAAGTCTGGTTGGTATCAGGCCAAATGACCTTCGCCGTCCAAGCGTTGTCAAGCACAGTGTCGGCGAGAGTGGCACCGCGTAGGATGCATCGGTACATGTTCGTGTGGCTCAGATTTGCGTCTTGGAGGTTGGCATCGGCGAGGCTAGCTCTAAATAGTGATGCCTTCGTCAGATCCGCGTCCGAGAAATCGGTACGCCTCGCCCAACACTCCGACAGATCTGTACCGCGTAGTTTGGCTCCGACGAGACTCGCATTGTCGAGGATAGCCCGAGAAAGGTTCCAACCATCGAAGTTCATGCCGGACAGGTCGGCACCGGTCAGGTCTAGTCTCGCAGCCGGGTTCTCCGCGCGCCAGTGATCGACAGCGTGCGCGCCCATCTTGACTGCCTGCAAATGAAGAGAGTTCAATTTGTTGTACCGGCTTAGCGACCACGATTACCGTAGTCGTCCTTAGGCAATGCAGAAATGTTACTCGACAGGTGGGCTTGGGACGTTCTAACCAAGTCGGTCATGGGTCAACTAAACGTAGGTCGAAAGGGAAACAATTATGAAACATCTAAGCGTTATCTTTAGACTGTGTTGCGCTGACGCGCCTGCACAATGGTTGCTGAGATTCAGGAGTAGACGAAACGATGGCGACAGTCGATGATGTGATCAAGTTGATGGAGGAGTCGGGATCCAAGTGGTTGGACATCCGATGCACTGATGTGCCAGGGACTTGGCATCACGTATCTTTCCCGAAAAGCGAGGTCACCGAAGGATTATTCTCGGGAGGTACTGGTTTCGACGGATCCAGCCTTCGCGGATTCCAGACGATCAACGAATCCGACATGTTGCTCTTCCCCGACGCCGACACGGCTACGGTGGATCCAATCATTCCGTCGACTGTGTCGGTTATCGCCGACGTGCGCGACCCGATCACCTTGGAGAACTACGATCGAGACCCGCGCCACGTTGCTGCCAAGGCTGAAGCGTACCTCAAGTCGACCGGTTACGGTGATGAATCGCTCTGGGGACCAGAAGCGGAGTTCTTCATTTTCGACAGTGTCTCCTATGGAGGTTCATCGAACTCGGCGCACTATGTCGTCGACTCGGAAGAAGCGATATGGAACACCGGCAACGCTACTGATTTGATGGGCGACGGTCCAAATCTCGGCCACAAAGTTCGCTACAAGGGCGGTTACTTCCCGGTACCCCCAACCGACACGCAGACTGAGATCCGAGCCGAGGCTTGCGAACACATGGCGGCGTTTGGCATCGAAATCGAAAAGCATCACCACGAAGTCGCCACCGCCGGACAAGGCGAGATTAACTGGCACGCAAGCCCACTGAAGTCTGCCGCGGACAAGGTGATGGCATACAAGTACTGCCTCAAGAATACGGCGAGGAAGTACGGGAAGACCGCTACGTTTATGCCGAAACCGCTGTTTGAGGACAACGGTACCGGAATGCACACGCACCAGTCGATCTGGAAACACGGCAAACCTCAATTCGCAGGCGACGGCTACGTAGGGTTGAGCGAAATGGCACTGGCGTATACGGGAGGGTTGTTGAAGCACGGTGCCGCATTGATGGCTCTAGTCGCACCAAGCAGCAACTCGTACAAACGATTGGTCCCCGGATTCGAGGCACCGACGATCCTTGCGCTATCAGCCCGCAACCGTTCGGCAGCTGCTCGCATCCCGATGTACTCGAACTCTCCAAACTCGAAACGCATCGAGTTTCGACCCCCGGACCCAACTTGCAACCCGTACCTCGCATTCTCGGCGATGTTGATGGCCGGCCTCGACGGTATCGACACTGGTGCCGACCCCGGAGAGCCGATGCAGGAAGACCTGTACGAAGTCGATCCCGCACTCCTGACCCAAGTGCCGGGAAGTTTGTCCGAAGCACTCGACGCACTCGAGGCAGACCACGACTTCCTGCTCAAGGGCGGCGTGTTCACACCGGATCTGCTCGAAGCATACATCGCGTTCAAGCGCGAGCACGAAGTAGACGCGGTTCGGCTACGCCCGCACCCGCACGAGTTCTTCCTCAGCTACGACGCCTAGTCAGCGACTGAAACGCGAGCAATCGATGCGCCTCGGACCTTTGCGGTGCGAGGCGTATTCGTTTGTTCAATCCCTCAAACTTGCACCATGCGATTGATGCGTTTGGTGCTAGACTTTGTATCGCGTTTCGCAATCAGCACTCCAAGGCAGGAGCGTCAATGAAGATTACCGATGTGAAGAACTATCCAGTCTGGGTCGGGCACCGCAACCAGATGCTGGTGAAGATTGAGACCGACGAAGGCATATACGGTTGGGGCGAATCAGGCTTCTCCGGTCGCGAGCTCGCGGTTAGCGGGATGGTTGACCACTTCCGTGAATTCTTGGTCGGGCGAAACCCGATGCAACGAGGTCGACTGTGGCAGGAGATGTACCGCGGTCAGTATTTCGAAGGCGGACGAACGATTACCGGGGCGATCTCGGCGATCGACATTGCACTGCACGACATCGCAGGCAAGAAACTGGGTGTCCCTGTCTACGAGCTACTCGGAGGCAAGCAGCGAGACTGGGTGCCGACGTTCGCATCAGGTGGCGGCTCCACGCCAGAGGAGGTTGCTGAGATCGGTAAAGCGATTTGGGCCGACGGCTACAAGGCGATGCGACTCAATCTGCAGACGATTGGCGAGGAAGACGACCCTACACTTTTCGAACCCCGTGAATCGATCGCCCCGACTGCGGAAGCACTCATCAAAGCGCGTGAAGCACTCGGTTTGGAACCGGTCATCGGAATTGACTACCATCACCGTCTTTCCGTTGCCGAGTCGGCTTCGTTTTGCCAGATGATGCCAGCGCACACCTTAGACTTCATTGAAGAGCCGATCCGCGATGAATGCCCCGAGGCATACGAAGAACTGCGGAAACTGACGCCGATCCCATTCGCAATCGGCGAAGAGTTCGCTTCGAAGTGGCAGTTCCTCCCTTACATCGAGAAGGGGTTGACTAACTATGCCCGTTTGGACATCTGCAACGTCGGCGGTTTCACCGAAGCGATGAAGGTTGCTGGTTGGGCGGAGGCGCACTACATCGATCTGATGCCGCACAACCCGCTTGGCCCGATCTGCGTCGCGGCGACTTCGCACATGGCGACGGCTGTCGCTAACTTTTCGTGGTTGGAAATTCGTGCTTCAATCGGCGAACCGGATCTGAACTTCTATCAGAGCGAGGTGTTCCCGGTGCAGCCAGACATTCAACCGGGGCGCGTTGTTTTGGACGATGACCAACCCGGTTTAGGCGTTGAGGTCGACGAGGCGAGTTTGACGGAGCCGTTCCAGTTTTGGGAGGCGCCGCATCTGCACCGCCGAGACGGCTCGCACACGAACTGGTAAAAGTGAGACTGCAATCGGCGTAGGAGGCTTTCTATGCTCAACGTTGGTTTCATAGGTGCCGGCAAGATTGCCGACTTGCATGCACCCGGTTATCTCGGCCGAGATGACGCTCGCATCTACGCGGTCGCCGACACTGGTGACGGCGTTGCCGCGAGTCGGGCACAGGAGTGGGGTGCCGAACGCAGCTTCACTGACTATCGGGATCTGCTTGAAGACCCGAAGATTGACGCCGTTGAGGTTCTGACGCCCCATTCGTCGCACGCCCAAATTGTGATTGACGCACTTGATGCTGGCAAGCACGTAAGCGTTCAGAAACCGATGGCGATTACGCTCCAAGAGTGCGACGCCATGGTCGAAACGGCGTCGAAATCGAATGGCCATCTGCGCGTCTTCGAGAACTTCATGTACTACGAACCGTTAGTGCGTGCCAAGCAGATGCTGGACGACGGCATCATCGGCGATCCCGTCTCAATGCGCATCAAGACGATCAACGGCGCAAGGAGGTACGGTTGGGACATCCCGGACGCGTCATTGGAGTGGCGTTCCGATGATGCCATTAGTGGCGGCAGTCACGCAGTCCTTGATTACGGCTATCACGTCTTTGCGATGGCAAAGTGGTTCTTGGGATCGCCAGAACAGGTGTTCGCGTGGATCCGAACTTCGATCAACGAGATGGGGTTCGAGCGCGATTCACCGTTGTTGATGGCGTGGACTTACGAAGGTGGCAAACGTCACGGATCTTGGGAGTTGCACGGCGACGATCGGATGATCGTCAGATCTGACTACTACGCTGGCGACGAGTGGTTCGAACTCAGCGGCACGCGGGGCATCATCTGGGTAAATCGATGCACGGCGAAGATGCTGTACGACACAGTGCCGTTGGCCGTTTACGCCGACGGTGTAATGACGCGCGTGAGCGAAGACGAGATCGATGTTGATTGGGGGATGTCGTTCGTGCGATGCACCGCTGAGTTCTTAGAGAACATTCGTGACGGCAACGCTCCAACGATGACGGGGGAGGAATCCCGAGAGGTTTATCGTTTTGCACGTGCCGGGCAGCTCGCGGCTAGGGAGAATCGACCGGTTTCGCCTTACGAGGTGACAACGTAATCGCTTAGGTCGTTCTGAAATGGTCAGACGCGTAGAGACCGCCGGGGAGGTAACCGGCGGTCTCGGATGGAGGGATAGTCTTCGTTACTGGATCAGTTCGAGTAGGAAGCGGGATCTAGCGTCGACTCGGTGGTAGTCGATCCTGATTGCTGAGACGACCAGCCAAACCGATCGCCGCGAGATTTAAATCCACCGAACCGGTGTCCTCCGCGGTGACTGAACTTCGAACTGCCGTGACTCCCGCCAAGTTCAGATACGACTTCAGGCGCGTCGTCGTACCACTCAGTCAGCGACTCTGCGTCTTCCTGCGAGATGGTGCCTTTCTCGACCAATGATGCGAGCCTGTCACCAGAGCTGTCGAATCCAAATGGTCCATGACCAAGACCGCCATGCCCTCGACCCCAACGTCCAAACTTACCGCTGTGAACCGAGCTATCGATTGCGATCTCGGGACGATCTTCGAGCCACGCCGTGATGGCATCGGAATCCTCTTGTGTGATTGTCCCTGCTGCAACCAAAGCGGCCAATTTGCTGGCCGTCGCTTCGTCTCGGATCGCATCCTTCGCCTGATCGAAGGCCGATTCGACTTCAGAAGTCGAGACTCCCAAGATCGAGGCAACTCGTTCTGCAAAGGTTGAGGAAGAACCGTCTTCTTCGGACTGGGCCGCGACTACACCAACAGTGGTGCCGACTACGGCGATGACTGCGATTGAGGCACTCGCCACGAGAATCTTGAGCTTTCTAAGTTTGGGCATTTTCGTTTCCTTACGCGGTCGTTAGACCGTCTTCTGTTTCCGTGCGGACGGCATTTCCGTCTGCTTCACGATTCAGTTTTAGGTTTCGAATGTGGAGAACCATCCGAGAAATTGTGAAGATGCTGTGAAAATCTGCGCATCCGACCCTTGAAGGGGGAGGCTTCCATCTGTAGTCTCCATTGCTATCGTTGAACCAGCGCGCACCGGTCGGTGCCCTCAGCCGGTTTATAGTCTTAGGTTGGCGATACCGATCTCGGTGTAGCTCGCAGATTGGAGACTAAGGGCGAGGAGCTAGATGGCGGTTCAAATTGATCTTTCGGGCAAGAGGGGCGTCGTCTTCGGCGTTGCGAACCAGCGAAGTATCGCCTGGGCAATCTCAGAAAAGCTTATCGAAGCTGGTGCTGAACTCGCCTTCACCTACCTCAACGAACGACTCTTGGGACCGGTGCAGAAGACTCTGTCGGATCTGCACGATCCGGTTTTGATTGAGTGCGATGCCACCGATGACGGCGACGTGCAATCCGTTTACAACCAGATCGGCGATCGTTGGGGCAACATAGACTTCGTGGTTCATTCCGTCGCATACGCCGAACGCGACGACTTGGGCGGGGATTTTTCGACTACCGGACGCCAAGGATTCCGTACCGCGCTGGAGACGAGTGCGTATACGCTGATGCCCGTGGTTTCCAAAGCCGTGCCGCTGATGCCGAACGGTGGTGCCGCATTGACGATGACGTTCGACGCATCGCAACGGGTCTACCCCGGATACAACATCATGGGGACTGCTAAGGCTGCTTTGGAGAATGAAGTCCGCCAACTGGCGGCGGAGTTCGGGGACCGCAATGTGCGGTTGAATGCCATCTCGGCAGGCCCGCTGCCTACCCTCGCCGCGCGCAGTATTCCAGGGTTCCGGGAGATGACCCGCGCCCACCGTGAACGCTCACCTTTGCAGCGCAACATCACACATCGTGAAGTTGGCGACACCGCTCTGTTCCTGTTGAGCGAAATGGCAAGCGGCATCACCGGTGCCGTCATCCCCGTCGACGCCGGTTACGGCATCATCGCTCTGTAGCGTCAATCGCATCCCTCCGGTGTCGTCGATCCAAAACGTCATCGTTGAGGTCGGCATTGACGAGTGTCTCGTTGATGATGGGTTGCGGATGGCTCACGAGGCATTCGCGAAGAAGTTCAGGATCGGTTTTCGCAACGCCGACGACTACGTTCAATTGTTCGCCGATGCGGTCGATCGTTCTAGCTGCATCACCGCAGCGTCTGAGGATGGTCGCCTATTGGGGATGCTGACGTTCCGGACTACGAAGCGTGAGTTCTACCGACTTAGCTTCAGATCGCTGTTGGGACGATTCAATCCCGTGCGCGCGACATTGATGTTGATTAACCTGCTGATGCTTGACGACCGCGTCGCGGCGGATCAATTCGTCTTGGAGACAATCGTGGTTTCGCCGTCAACACGCGGAATGGGTGTCGGGACAGCATTGATGCTCAAGGCAAAGGAACTCGCAATGGCGATGGGCAAGAAGCGAATGACGCTCGGGGTAATCTTGGAGAACAAAGGCGCGCAACTGCTATACCAACGCTTGGGCTACCGGGTCCTCAGCAAGCACGACGACGTTTTCGTTCGCTTCGCAACGGGATCGAAGGGATACCTCCATATGGAGCACTCAATCGACTGAAGCGAGTCCGTTTTCAGCGTTTGGGGTTACCAACCGCCGCGAAGCTTCGATTGCGGGATTGCGGTGTTGCGATCAGTGGCGCGTATATGGGACGCCTTCCAATAGTCCTGCATCGTCCATGGCATCCCACTCGTTGAGGAAGATTGTGTTCCATTCGTGGGTGAGTTTGCTCTGTAGCATCTCTTCAAAAATGGGCCAAAACACGATAATCCCATCGGCACCGTCCCTCAGTGCCGCTTCAGCGGTAGCCGTGGATCGAACCAAAGCGGCAGTGATGTATGGCCGGTGTGCCCAATCGGCGAAGACGTCTCTGAGGTCGCGAATCAGTGCCGTCGGATCTCCGGAAACATCGCGGTAGGGTTCGCAGAACGGCAAAACGTGGGACACGCCGGCTTGGGCGACCGCAACCGCTTGGTTGAGCGTGAACACTGTAGTACAGAACGTCTCGACGCCTGCTTTTTTTAACTCCGCAAAGGCACCGAGTGCATGCACTGAGCACGGGACCTTAAGGATCACGCGATCGGACATCTTCGTGAACACCTCACCGACGTCAAGCAACTCTTGCGTCGAATGCCCGTCTATCTCCACCGCCACCTTCTTGTCAGTGATGTCAAGGTAACGCTGGATGACGTCTGTCATCTGTCCGTACTTCTGGACCATCTCGTTTAGCACGACAGTATTGGTCACGATGCCGGCGGCACCACGTTCCATCCACGGCTTCAGGTCCTCCGGGTCACCGGCCAACCAGACGGCGGGGCTGGCGGATGATGCACGATTCGCCTCGGCATCCCCAAGGGACATGATCGCCGCTCCTGGCGCGCCATTGTTGGATCTAGTTACTTCCTGCATAGCAAATCTCCGTAGTCTGCTGCTTGGATCCCCTGATTGAAGTCTATCGTTAATCTCGGACCCCATCGACTCACCGATGCGGACCTCAATCTATTTCGCGCTGCTCTAACAGCTCAAGGAATTGGTCGTAGTTCGAGATCGTCTGTAGCGTCTTGATGAAATGTCCCGCGTTATCCGATTGGACCCGCAACTCCCACAGCTGCCGGGCCAAAGGGCTTGTCGATGCCGGACCCGTGGCATATGTGCCATAGAACGCAAAGTAAGCCTGATTCAGTTTGCGGATGTTGTATCCATGGTCGATCAGTTCCACTTGCCGTCGCTCCATGTACTCCTCAGCCTCCAAAATCTCGCCGCGTTCGAGGAGTTCATCGGTTTGCACCCGGGTTTCGCGCATGAAACGATTGAAGTCGAACGCATCAGGATCGATTTCGATCTCCTCCGCTTCGTCTTTGAAACGCGGCTTTACCGACGTCTCGATCGCTTCGCCGGTGATGTAGTTGTATGCCATCCGACCGATTTCATCGCCAGCAATGGTTGCGAGCGTCTCGTTGAGCGAAGTCATGTCGCCGTTCGCCCAGTAAGCACGACCGAGAGGTTGAAATAGCAGATATGCATGGATCCACTCGTGGGCTGCGATCTCAAGAAGCGAAGTTAGATCGTAGCTGTGAGTTACCAAATTCGGGAAAGACGCGAGACCTCCGATGGGAAAAACCGCGGCCGATAGATCCGCACTCTCGACAATCTGATTTTCAATAGCGAGTTTTGTCGGTTCGTCCATGACCGGCGACAGGAGAATCGAGTTTTTTCGCTCGATTACATTCCTAAGCGAGGTAACCAGCAGATGCGGGGCATCATCTATCCGAAAATCGACCGGCGGCCAAATGAAATCTCCGAACTTGTGGAGATTCAACTCGACGATCTGGGCAGAGATAGCCGACTCAAGGAACTCCTCTACTGGATCGCGGAATTCGTTACGCTCTGCGATGAGCGAGTCAAGCCTCAACTGGGCCTTGGCAATAAGGATCGGATCACGCACCGCGAGTGCATTCTCAAGCTCGGATCGTGCAACCCGCAACTCGGGAGCGAGTGCCAGATATCGGTCGAGTAACTGCCGATGCTCTTTCTCGTCAATTGCATTCCACGGAAGTGACGTAATGATCTTGTGCAACCACTTATCCGGCAGGTTCTGCAGCTCAAACGAAGTCAGATCGTACCGGCTTCCGGCGGTTGCGAGTTCGACGTGAGTGAAGACGCGACGATCACCAACCGGCAGAGCGATGGCGACGATGCCAAGTGCTGCTACGAAAATGCCGGGCACCCACAGCATCGACCTTACGAACGATCGCTTCAAGCGTCCGCGCCGCATCCGATTGGCGCGCCTCACCTTGACAACCTCGCGGTAACTCAGCGAGCGTCTTCCCCCGACCGGAAGCAATTGTCGGATGCGCAGCATCGAAAGTGTCTACGTGAACTTGCTGGGAGTTGGATGTGTCGTCGTCAGATACTGAAGATGTTAGCCAACGCTTCTGCTTGAGACTGGCGCATGGTGTAACTTAGTTGCAGTAAAGCTAGACAATCGTGCCGCACTTTGTGGTACTAGGAGTTGATAAATGAGCATCGCTTTGGTAACGGATACGCCGGCAGATATCCCCGAAGAATTGCTGGACAAGCATGGCATCACAGCGGTTTCCTCCTTTGTGAGATTCGGCGAAGAGGAGTTTCGAGACGGCAAGACGATCACCACGTCCGAGTTCTACGAGCGTTTGGAGCGCGACAAGGACGTATTTCCCACTACTTCTCAAGCCTCGGCCGGGGATTTTCAAGCCGAGTACGAGCGACTCTTAGCGTCCCATGACTCGATAGTCTCGATCCACATCTCGTCAACGGTAAGCGGGACATACTCGTCTGCGGTTTCTGGCGCGGCACTCGCCGACCCCAGTGGCGAGCGAATCAAACTCGTCGACTCCAAGACAGTTTCGATGGGCACCGGTTGGATCGTGCTGCGCGCTCAGAAAGTGATTGAAGACGGTGGCAGCTTGGCTGACGTTCACGCGGCAGCTTCGGACCTCGTGACCCGGGTCTGGTTTGGGGGAACTCCGGAGTCTCTGGAGTACCTGCAACGCGGCGGTCGGTTGACTGGCGCCCGTGCACTCGTCAGCAACATTCTGCACATCCGACCTGTCATCGCGATGGAAGACGGTGCTGTCGAAGTGGTCGCAAAGCCGCGGTCGCATCGGAAAGCGGTTGCGAAGTTGCGATCCGTCGCCGAGGAACGGGCACCGCTGAGCGGTTTGGCAGCGATGCACACTGGCGGCGTCGCGGAAGATGAGGCGCGAGAATTGTTGGATGATTTCTCAGATTTGGTCACCCCAGACGGCGAAACAATATGCGGAATCATGGGGACCGCGCTGGGCGCACATCTCGGACCCGGCTCCATCGGCGTCGGAATGGTTTGGTGAACGCTCGCCTCGATAGGCGTTTGTCGGCATGATCGAACAAGATGCTGATCGTCAAACCAAAACGCTAGTCGACGTTCTCAATCTCGAAGCGCGCCTCGGATTCAACAACGGAGCCGTCATCGGCTCCGGTTTAGACGGCATGCTGAGTAACCTGTCTGGTCTCGCCGCCGTACGCAACCTTCCGCCGATGAATGGCCGACGTTACTCCTCATTGAGCGTCGGCGAACGAAAGGCTTGGCGAACGGCGGTCTTGCACACTTTGCAGAGCAGCACGCATCCGGCAACGCTGGTTCAAACTCCGAAACCGAAAGAAACGCCACGCGCTCCCAGACCAGTGCGTCGGCAACCCAACTCCACTCGCAGCCAACCGTCACGCAAGTCTCCCAAGACTGGCCTCGACAGAGAAGTCGCAGATCTGCGGTTCTTGCATCGCGCCGCCAAACAAGCATTTCAACAACTCGGTCTGGCGACTCTCGGCGACGTGTTGCGACACTTCCCGCTGCGACATATCGACTATTCTCGAACGTCGAAAATCCTCGAACTATCAGTAGGCGACGATGCCACTGTGGTAGGCGAGGTGCTGAGTTCGCAGGTTTCGAGATTCGGCGGTCGCAACAGACACTCACGCGTCCGCATCTCTGACGGCACAGAGGTGATGACAATAACTTGGTTCAACATGCCGTATCTCGCCGACCGTTGGCAACGTGGCGACCGAATCGTAGTGAGTGGCAAAATCAGCGAGTTTCGCGGTCGCCCCACAATGGAGAACCCAGAATACGACGACGTAACGCGCGGAGGTCGAGAGAACCCGCGAGGCAATATCCACGCTGGCGCGGTGGTGCCCGTTTACCCGTTGAGCTCCGGCTTAAACCAACGCACCGTACGGAATGGGGTGATGCAATGCCTTGATAACGGCATCCCGTTGGTCGAGGACCCGCTGCCCCGAGATCTCATATCCAAGAATGGTTTGATCCCGTTGGCAGATGCGATTACTGCGATCCACCGCCCGCCAAACGACGCCAACCAGCGCGCCCAGCAACTATGGGCAGCAAAACGCAGGTTGGCATTCGACGAGTTCCTTTACAACCAAATCGCCGCAATCCGCCGCCGTGAACGGTGGCGCAAAGAGATCGAAGCCGTCAACATCGATCCAGACCGGGTGTTGGTCGACCAGTATCTGGAGTCTTTAGGTTTCGTTTTGACCGTCGACCAGCAAGAAAGCCTCGATGGGATCCTGGCGGACATGAGCGCAGAGCATGCGATGGCCCGTTTGCTGCAAGGCGAAGTCGGGAGTGGGAAGACGGTGGTTGCCATCGGCGCGATGTTGTCGGTTTCCGGTCGCAACGTCAAGCAATCGGCGATGATGGTGCCGACCGAGGTCTTGGCGGAACAGCACTTCCTCAGCATGCTCGAGCAGTTAAGGGGTGCCGAAGCCATGAGCACCTACGGACCGGTGTACGAATCGCAGATATTCGAGGTTGCGGGGCGTGGGCGCAACGTCAGGATCGGGTTGTTGACAGGGAGCATGCGCGAGCGTGACAAACGGTTGATGCAAGAAATGTGCGCTGCCGGAGAGGTGGATCTGGTAGTCGGCACGCATGCTCTGCTGCAAGAAGGAGTCGACTTCGCGGACCTGGCACTGGTTGTCGTCGATGAGCAACATCGATTCGGAACCGAACAGCGCGCAGTGTTGACCAATCGCAACCCTCGCCCGCACATGCTCTCGATGTCGGCGACTCCGATTCCACGCACGTTGCACATGACGATGTACGGCGAGATGGAGCTTTCGACGCTCCGAACCATGCCGCGCGGGCGAATCCCGATCGAGACGGTGTGGGCGCGCACGCCGATGGACGTCCACGAAGCGTACCAGACAGTGCGGTCAGAGATTGGCAAAGGACGCCAGGCATTCATCGTCTGCCCGATAATCGACCCGTCTGACACTCTGGACGCGGTTCCCGTCACCACGGAGTACGAGCGATTGCGGACAGATGTGTTTCCGAAATTGAAGATCGGAATGCTCCATGGCAGGATGAGTCTGTCCGAAAAGCGAAGCGTCATGGACAGATTTAGGCAAGGCGATATTGACGTCTTGGCGGCAACGCAGGTTATCGAGGTCGGTGTCGACGTTCCCAACGCAACCGTCATGGTTATCATGTCGGCACATCAATTCGGACTGTCGCAGTTGCACCAAATTCGCGGGCGAGTCGGAAGAGGCGAACACGCAAGCAGATGCATATTGATTTCCGATACCGATGGCGAAAACGCAGAAATGCGATTGAACGCGTTGGTCGAACATGCTGACGGTTTCAAGCTTGCGGAACGTGATCTCGAGTTGCGCGGACCGGGCCGAAACCTCGCAGAAGTCCAGAGCGGTTGGAGCGGATGGCGTTTCGCTAGATTCGACGATCTGGAACTATTGGGACAAGCGCGTTCGACCGCCGACCGTCTGTTGAAGCGAGACGCTGACTTGACACTGCCCGAGCACCGGCTGTTGCGCCGAGAGGCGATACGTGCAATTGGGCGTGCCGTATCACGCTTCTCGTAAGTAGCCAAGGCTAGCGACGCCCGGCACGCGGAGGATCAGGGATAGATGGCTACAGCCTGCAGTCCCGCGTCCTCCTCAAGTCCGAGCATGAGGTTCATGTTTTGAACGGCAGCACCGGCGGCACCTTTGACGAGATTGTCGAGCGCAGTGATGACGATCAGCCGTCCGGAGCGCGCATCCACGTTGACATTGACCAAGACGTGGTTGCTGCCCCAAGTTTGCTTCGTCGACGGCGCATTCTCGGTCACCTTGACGAAAGGTTCATCAGCGTAGAAATCACGGTAGATCTCGTCGACACGCTCAGTCGACACGCCATCCTTCAGCGTGGCGTAGTGCGTGCCAAGAATTCCCCGCGTCATTGGTGCGAGATGAGGAACGAAAGTTACCGACACGTCTCCGTTGCGTGAGAGCGACGAAAGCTCTTGCTCCATCTCCGGCATGTGGCGGTGCCCGGACAACCCGTAGGCCGACATGTTGTCGTTCACTTCGGCGAAATTGAACCCGACGTCGGCCTTGCGCCCGGCACCCGACGTCCCTGACTTGGAATCGCTAATCACATCCGGCCTCACAATTCCCGCATCGATTGCCGGTGCGAGACCTAACACCGTCCCCGTCGGGTAACATCCGGGATTTGCGACCAGCTTGCTCCGTTTGATGTCGGCGCGGTGCAACTCCGGTAATCCGTAAACTGCGTTCTCAATGAACTGCGGGCAGGGATGTTCGACGTTGTACCAGTGCGCATACGTATCGAGATCCTTGATGCGGAAATCGGCACTGATGTCGACTGAGGGGATGTCCTCCTCAATGAACGGCTGCATCGCCTCGGCACTTGCGGCATGGGGCAACGCTGAGAAGAGAAAGTCTATCGGTTCGTCGATAGCCGGAGAAATCTCAAAGTCGACGTCGAATAGATGCGGATAGACGTCGCTCAGTTGCTTCCCCGCAGCCGAACGCCCGGTAACCTGCGAAATCTCAATATCCGGGTGTCGGTGGAGGATGCGTGCAAGCTCTGCCCCGGCATAGCCGGTCACGTTGATGATGCCGACACGCGTCTTGGCCATCTGCATACCTCTCCGCTCTAGCTAAACACTCGATTGCGGCGTGTCTACGATTCTATCTGGCAGGCCGATGGCGGTCCTTGACGTACTCGACAACGGCGCGGATGCCGTCGGGTGACTTGGAGTAATATTCGTCATCGCTCGCCCTATCCAACCAAAACAGTCGCCGGATCCTCGAAAGCTCGAACTAGCTTTCGCCTGACCTAATGCTATGAGTCGAACGCGAATCCTGTAGCGTACCGGGACATGTCGACTGCTCTTCTGGTCAGGTTTCTATGTCACTTGAGTGAGGTCACATTTGGGCGACCCCGTGTGATCTTGACGTCACCAGATTGGGAAAGCAAATCTCAAGACCGCACTGCTTCCGGGAGGCAAAACCTGGTGACGCGTTGCCACTTAGTTCCCTACAGTGCCGCGACGCGAGCTTGCATTGCGGATTGACACTTGTTCAACCTGTCAATCACAAATCGGCGTATCCTAGACGGACGAGTAGGCATTGGTCGAGCGTCGCTAGACTCTGATGCGGTTGAGAGCGAGAAAAATGGACTAATCTTCGAAGTCGCAGGGCTCTTGATTGGGGCACCAAACCAGGAATTCACGGTACCCGACGCCGCGTTTCTGCAACCTGACTGCACTGCCTGTCCAAAAGGTGGCGAAATCGCGGACGGACCGAATACACATGGCAAACGAGGACATGGCTGTTCCCGCAGGACGCTTACTGGGAGATAAACACGAACTCCGGTTCGTCGCCGAACTATTCGAACCGCCGTACCGAGATCGCATCGTTCGAGTGCTACCTACGCTATTCAACATGGTTGAGTTGGAAAACCGACGAGGCAAGAAACTGGGCATGGAGGTTGGAACAGCAAGGGAAAGGGTTTTGATAGCCCTTCTCATGTACTTATATGGTGTTGGCGCGATCGACTCTCCGCCTTCGACTTCGCACGAGTTGGACGTCCGCGTTAACCATCATCCCCTATCAATCAAGACGAAATCGACATCGGGTACAAGCGGAGTCAAGCTATTTTGGACAGTTAACTGGGATCGCATTGACGCATTCGTTGCCAGTTGTCAACCGTCCAGCCACATGATGTACGTCAACATTCTCTGGGGAAAGCAAGGCAAGTTCGCTTTGATCCCGCTAGACGCACAAGTACAGGTTCTGGATCGAGTTGGCAAGAATGGGTACACGAAACCTCCGCGCAGGGGCACTAACCCCCGTGGAGTTGAGATTTCGGCTTGAGCGTTGGAACTGCTGTTGGCGAATGAAAACACTAGGACCTTGCCAATCAGTTGGAATCGGGACCCGACGTTATTGACGGAAAGGACTTTGTACCAAAGATGGATCGAGTTGTGGGACAGCCTGTAAAGCGAACCGAAACATCCAGTTTCGGTACGAGTGGTCGGTTCGGCCACGACGCCAGCAAATTTTACGGGCAGCGTTTGTATCAAGAGCTGCCAGAAACACCGGCGAACGCAACTGCCCAACCGGAGCGCACTCCCGGCGAGTTGGATGTAATCCACGTAGGCGACAGCAGGAACATGGATCAGTTACCGAACAACTCCGTACATCTCATGATCACAAGCCCGCCATACAACGTTGGAAAGGACTACGACGCGGATCTCACCTTGCCAGAATACATGGACCTGCTTTCAGGGGTCATGTCCGAGGTGTACAGGGTCTTGGTCGACGGCGGAAGGGCTTGCATCAACATCGCGAATGTCGGACGTTCCCCCTACATCCCTCTCCACCTGTATCTGACCGAAATCGCCCACACGAATGGCTTTTTGATGCGCGGCGAGATTATCTGGGACAAAGGTGCCAGTGCAGGAACATCCTGTGCTTGGGGAAGTTGGCAATCTGCAAGCAACCCTGTCCTACGCGACGTACACGAGTACATTCTTGTCTTTTCGAAAGGAACATTCAAGCGTCACCCTGTAAGGCAGAACAGCATAGGTAGGGATGACTTCCTCGAGAGCACGAAGAGCATTTGGCGTTTCCCATCCGCCAGTGCCAAGAAAGTCAATCACCCTGCACCTTTTCCTTTGGAGCTACCTCTTCGCCTTATCCACCTTTATTCCTACGTTGACGACGTTATTCTGGACCCTTTCATTGGTTCTGGGACAACCGCAGTTGCGGCAAGCGAATCGGGACGTCACTACGTCGGGTATGACATCAACGACGAATACGTTGTAGCGGCTCGCAGTAGAGTACAGAGCGTCATGAAGCCTGAACCGATGCTCGTTTAACGCACCGATTGCACGAACATACACGGGATCGTGCGTGGTGCAGCGATCTTACTCTCATCGATTCGCGCCTTCTCGGAACCCTGATACGGCCGCATTTGACGTTTTCGCCTTGCCGAAAATTCTGGTCATTATGCTTACATTGCACGCTGCGCCAATACCTCGGCATCTGCGTCAACCTACGGATCGATAAAAATTCGAGGGTCACATAACCCGCCGGTTCGTGTTCGGCTGACGTTCGTATTCGACTTGCTGGAAACTGAATATACCGGAACGTACGAATCTAATTCGCGGGCCGGCGGCGGTCCTTGACGTACTCGACAATGGCGCGGATGCCATCGGGTGGGGCACCGAGTTCGATTGCGCGTGCGATGTCTTGCTGCGCCAAATCGTCTCGCCCCAGCGCGGTGTAGGCGACGGCGCGATTGCCAAGCGCATCCGAACTGTCAGGCAACAACGCCACCGCCCGATCGAGATTGACGACGGCCTGTTCGAAGAATCCCATACTCAGATATGCGGTGCCGAGATTGAACTGGATTTCGGGATTGTCCGGGTCGAGCCAAGCCGCCTCCTCGAAGTCTTTCGCAGCGGCATCTGGTTGGCCGAGTTGTGCCGATTTCAAACCTCGGTCAAAGTATTCTGAGGCTGTGCTGGGTTCAGGCATGCGGTCGAAAAAACGTCGGATCCCTACAATCCGATAGATTCATGGTGTTGAACGGCTCACATTAGAGGATACGTCGATGAAGCTAGCGATCATCGGGCAGTCTGCTTTCGGCAAAGCGGTTTTGGAGGCTCTGACGGCGACGGGCGACCACGAAATCGTTGGCGTCTTCGCCGCGCCCGACGGTCGACGTGGACGAGAACCGTTGGCCGAAACCGCGACGGAGCTGGATTTGCCACTCTGGCAATTCCCCAGAATGCGGGATCGTGAATGCATCGACGTCTTCCAAGGTCTCAACGCAGATCTGTGCGTGATGGCATATGTAACCGATATCGTTCCGTCCGACATCATCGAATCACCGACGCAAGGCACAATCCAATATCATCCGTCGCTTCTGCCTCGCCACCGAGGACCGAGTTCAATCAACTGGGCACTGATTAACGGTGATACCGAAACCGGCTTGACGATCTTTTGGCCCGACGAAGGTCTGGACACTGGTCCCATCTTGATGCAGAAACGTGTCGACGTCGGAGCAAACGACACAGTGGGATCGATCTACTTCGGGCATCTGTTCCCAATGGGCGTCGCGGCACTTGTCGACTCTGTCGCCCTAGTCGAAGGCGGTGAGGCACCGAAAATCGCTCAGGACGAGTCAGAGGCTACATACGAAGGATGGTGCGGAGTCGACGAATCTCGCATAGATTGGGATCAACCGCCAACGTCGCTGCACAACCTGATACGCGGCTGCGATCCTCAACCCGGCGCGTGGGCCGAACTCGAGGGTATCAAGACTTCGTTTTACGGCAGTGCGGTTTGTGATGGCAAGTCTACGCACCAGCCGGGCACTGTTTTAGGTGTAGACGAAACCGGAGTGACGATAGCGGCGCGTGACGGGGCGGTACGTATCAAACGAGTACGGATCGGGCAAGGAGACAAAATTGCCGCAGCCGAAGCCGGGATTCCAACCGGGACACAGTTCAGCTGATGACGAACCAGTCGTTGAACAACTGCGTCAGGCGAGTTGGTGCCTCCACCTGCAAGAGGTGACCGCGATTCGGTATGAATTCCGCTGTCGAATTCGGCACGATGTCAAGTGCGTAGTGTGCGTGACTCGCTGGGATTACGCGATCCTCGCTACCCCAGATGATCAACGTTTCTGCCGAAATCGCAGATGCGGAAGCTGAGTCGATGACGTCGGTCTGGCCACGCAACGATGCGAAACGCCGGATGCCCTTCCGAAACCGCTGCAATCGACCTGATCGTCGGTTGACATTCAACCCGTAGTGCTTCACGGCATCGCGTTCGGGCGATGGGGGCGAGGTTTGAGCTTCGATCCGATCGAAGTAGACGCTGTGGACTATGTCGATGTCGTGTCGTGTGAAGTATCCCAGCAACGGGGAAGCGGCGAAGCGGACGCCGAACTCAATTCCCTGACCAAACCCGGCAGGCGAAACCAATGCCGCGCGATCGAACCTCTCTGGTGCTTCGATTAACGCTCCGGCCACGGCAAAACCTCCGAGCGAGTGCCCAGCGATGCTCGCCCGCGCAATCCCGAATTCGTCCATTACGCCCAAAACGACTTCGGCCAACTGAGAGCGGACATTAACAATATTGGTGGGCATGTCCGACAATCCGAATAGCGGGATGTCGGGAACTATGACGCGCCGATACTGCATCAATTCGGCGATCTGTCGATGCCAAATCGCACCGCCGCCTGATGCGCCATGAACCAACACCAGTGGCGGCCCTGCGCCGAACTCCATCACGTGCACGTTGGTGTACACGTTGGTGTAGCTGGGAACGTCGAGGAATCGGCCCTCGTAGCGGATGCCTGAGAACGACATCAGTTCGCTACCTGCGACTTGGATGGCGTCGACGCTTGCGTCATTGCGCACTTTCAACGCGTCAAGGGTTTGCATCGCCAACTCACCACCCTACCAGTGAACTTGAGAACGGAGTTCTAGAATCTAAAGCGCGATGTCAGAAAGTGCGGCACAAACCAAAATTCGCGGCTCGGATTCGGATTGGCAACCAGAAGTTGACTCAATGCTAAAAGAGGCTGAGACCCTCTTGGAGTTCGACCGCGTTCGGGAGATGGTCGCCGACGAAGCGCGCTTCTATCTGTCTCGCGAGGCGGTGTTGGCATCGCGGCCAGGGCGAACTGTTGACGAGGTTGAGTTGTTGCAGGACGAGACCGCGGAGGCAGTCCTGCTGCTTCGAAGAGTCGGCGACATCGGAATGTCAGGGATGCGGGACGTGCGCGAATCGTTGCGCAGGGCGATGCTAGGCGGCGTTTTATCAGGGATCGATCTGCTGATTCTGGCCGAACTGTTCACTTCGATGTGGACGGCGCGGGCGCAGGTACTGACATTGGAAATCGAAGCACCGCTGCTCGCGGAAACCGCGAAGGGGATCCGCGACCTAAGGTTGGTCAGAGGTCAGATTTTCGAGGTACTTTCAGACTCGGGAACGGTACTCGATTCGGCGACGCCGCGGTTGGCACAACTGCGAGAAAAGTCTAGACATTCATACCGCCAATCGATGCGCCTCTTGGAGCATTTCACCCGTCGCGATGAGGTGAAACCTGCGTTGCAATCCACCGTGATTGCCTCACGCTCCGACCGGCTAGTCTTGGAAGTGAAGTCGTCGCACCGCCAGTTCGTTCCTGGCATCGTGCACGGTGTGTCGGCGAGTGGGCAAACGGCATTCATCGAACCGTTCCAAGCGGTGAGTTCAACGAACGAATGGCGCAAGGCCGCTTACGAAGCCGAGAAGGAAGAGGAGCGGGTTCTGCGTGGGTTGTCGCGGATGGTGGCGGAACACGGCGAGTATGCGCTGGCATCGATTGAAGCAGCGTCCAAACTCGATTCGATATATGCACGAGGCCGTTTGTCGTTGAAGATAGGTGGTTTTCGTGCAGAAACCGACGCCGAAGGTGACATCGGCGTCGTACTGGTCGAGGCGCGTCATCCTCTGTTGGGTGACGAAGTAGTACCCATCTCATTGCAGCTCAATGAAGTCCAACGCGGACTGGTGATCACGGGACCGAATACCGGTGGAAAGACGGTTGCCCTGAAGACGTTGGGATTGTTGGCTTTGATGCATCAAGCAGGCATCCAGATACCTGCGAGGGAGGGTTCGACTCTGCCGATTTTCGACACCGTGTTTGCCGACATCGGGGATTCGCAAAGCATCGATCGTTCCGTCTCCACGTTCTCATCGCACATGGAACGCGTCATCCGCATCCTGCGCAGAGTTCAAGGGCACTCGCTGGTTCTGCTTGACGAATTGGGGACCGGTACGGATCCCGAGGAAGGTTCTGCGATTGCGCGTGCGATATTGGATCGGCTCGCAGCCAAAGGTGCGTGGTTGTGCGTGACAACTCATCATCGTGCAGTAGCACAGTTTGCCGCCAAACATCGCAACTTGCGCAATGCGTCCGTAATCCTCGACACCGACACGTTGCTGCCCAACTACCGCTTGGTGATGGACGTTCCCGGCCAGAGCTACGCCATGCAAGTCGCCGCTCGACTCGGCTTGGAAACGTCGATCTTAGAAACCGCTGAGACGATGCTGGACCCGACGCGAGTAGAAGCCGAGGCACTCCTCAAAGCGTTGCAACGTGACCGCGACGAAACGCGCGAACTTCAGGAGCGACTAACTGCAGAACTTGCAGAAGTGGCACACACTAGGTCCGACGTCGAGTCTGAGAAGCTGAAAGCGATGGAAGACCGCGAGCGCGAGATCGCCTCCGTCCAAGAAGCGTTGAAACGCGAGGTGCAACGCGTTCGGCGGCAACTTCGGCGATTGATGCGTGAGGCAAGACGCGATCAGGCGTGGGAGGAAGCTCGACAATCCGCATCGACTATCGGCCGCACCATCGGCGACGCGAGTTGGATGTCCCAAAATGACGTTGAAGCCAAAGTTCGCCAATCGTCGCAACCCGCCGAAGATCGGTCGAAGTTCCTAGTTGGCGACACAGTCAAAGTTCCCACGTTGGGATTGTCTGGCAAGATTGTCGAGTTGGATCGGTCCAATCGTGCCGTGATACTCGCCGGCAGCATGCGTTTCGAAGCACGACCCCACATGATGGAGCTCGTCGAACGCGACGAAGCCGGCGGCGGCGTTGACGAGTCGTCCTTACGCTCCCAACCGCGGCAAGAAGCGAGCACCGTCGTTTCGATGGGCGAGTTGGACATCCGAGGATCACGCGCGCACAGCGTTGACTCGGTCGTTCCGCAATTCATCGATCGCGCTTTCATGGACGGTTTGACGGCAATCCGCATAATCCACGGCGAGGGAACCGGTGCTTTGCGTGAAGCGGTGCGCGACGTCCTTTCTCGTGAACGCCACGTTGAACGCTTTCGCCCGGCACCGCAGAACGAAGGCGGAAACGGTGTCACCGTCGCTGACCTAGAGTGACTAGCATCCAAACCGTGATGGCGTGCGGCGACACTCAGGTGACGGGAGGATTTTAGCCCAAAAGTCTGCCACCTTCGGCTTCCGCGCGAGTCGGCTTCTAAGACTAAGCGAGAGCTCGGGCCCTGAGCTGTCCACAACCGGCTGCGATGTCAATGCCCTTCTCGATTCGCACCGTTGAAGGTACGCCGTACTTTCGAAGCTCGGCTTGGAATGCGGTTGCCTCGCTCCGACTGGTCCGGTCGTAGGGCCCTTCTTCCGTCGGGTTGACAGGGATGAGATTGACGTGGCACATCAGACCATTTAGGCGTTGACCCAATCGGCTCGCATGGTCGAGAGTGTCGTTTTGATCTTTCAAAAGGACGTATTCAAAAAAGATGCGACGGTTGGTGATACCGACGTATTTTCGACACGCGTCTAGCAGGACTGAGATTGGATAACGTCGATTTATCGGCATCGTTTGCCGGCGCGTCTCGTCGTCAGGTGCATGCAGCGAGACGGCCAGGTTTATCTGCAGGTCCTCGTGCGCCAACTGAACAATCTGTGGTGCGAGTCCTACCGTCGAGAGTGTGATATGACGCGCGCCGATTGCCAACCCGTGCGGGTCGTTGATGGCCCGGATTGCTGACAACGTGTTGTCGTAGTTCGCCAACGGCTCGCCCATTCCCATGAACACGACATTGGTAACTCCTTGAACGCTGCCACGCTCTCGCTCGCCGGCCGAAACCTCAACCATATCTTCAGCGCGTGCCACGTTGGCCATGTGGATGATCTGGGCGACGATCTCGCCAGTCGAGAGTTGCCGTCGGAAGCCTTGCTGCCCGGTGGCACAGAAGGTACACCCTAGGGCACAGCCGGCTTGGGTCGACACACACACAGTCTTCCGTGCCTTGCGATGGCCGTCAGGTCGGTATCGCATCAAAACAGTCTCGATCAACTCGCCATCCCGCAGACGAAATAGAACCTTCTCGGTTGAGCCATCGGCCGAGGTGAGTTGCATTACCTGATCGATCGGCTTGGCGATGAACTTCGCATCCAACTGTGCACGCAATGTCTTCGGTAAGGTTGTGATGCCATCGAACTCGTCCGCGCCGTCTCGATGCAATGCCTGCCAAATCTGTTGCGACCGGTAGCGAGATTGCCCGAGATTTTCGACGACCTCAGTCTCGAGGTCGGTTCGAGAAAGATCAAGGATGGACGATTTGGCAGTCATGGCTCTGAAACGCCGGTCAGGCGTTCTTCACAGCTCGTTACGCGATTGATCAGAACCCGTCAGAGCAATTGCGATCAACGAGCGAGGATGCGTCGCTGAATGTCGCTCAATGCAAGTATTGGTCAATTGACCGGCTTCCGCCAACGGACTAACAGGTGATGTCCACCCCGCCTTCGAAGAGCGTTGTTGATTACGTCGACCAGTTGACGGTTGCTGATGATCCCTGACTTGTTGAGCAACCTCGCTTCCGCTTCTTTGGAGTGGAGAAAGGTCTGCGCCAACTCCGTGACATCACGCCTCAACTCGATCTCAAGTCCGTGTCCCGAAGCAATCTCCTCCGGCGAGGGACTCCCCTGCCGAAACAGCGCGCTCAACAGGAATCTCCCACCTGGCTTGAGTACCCTCACTACCTCGTTGATATCAAACACGTCGGTCGAGAGAACCAAATCGCAGGCGTTACGCTCCAAACCGGTGTCCTCGACCGGGGCGACGATGAAGTCGCAAAGTTCGTCGATGTCCTCAATCTCCGCCAAATCGTTGGCTGTTTTGATCGCCGCCGCGTCGATGTCGTTGCCGATGACCTTGCATCCGTACAACGACGCTAACCAGCGCGCATTACCGCCAACCGCGCACGCCATGTCAAGCACCACTGCATCTCTATTGGGTTCAATGCCCTGCAAACCGACCGTCAGGATCGTTTGATTGGCCCCAAGATGCATGAATTCGCCGAAGAGCAGACTGTCGGCGTCACCCTTCTGGTCAGTCCAAGATTGGAGTCGTTGCGTCTTGTTCAACATTCTTTAAGGTGAATTCCCAATTTTCGGATACCTAGTCGTCGATGGCAGACACCAGTTGCGCGAGTCCACGAAAACGAGGGGCATCAGCGAAATCCGGATGTAGGTTGTTGCGGTCCAAAAGCACGGGGTTGATCCCTGCATTCAAAGCACCGTCAATGTCCGATTCGAGCTGGTCTCCTACCATCAATGCCTTTGCAGGCGGCGTGCCGTTCGCTCTGCGCAATGCCTCGTTGAAAATGCCCCTGCGGGGCTTCTCAACGCCGACCTCCTGACTGGTTACGGCAAAGTCGACGCAACTCGACAACTCGAGGTCCTTAATCAGTTGATCGCTGTTCATGGGCACGTTTGAAACCACGCCAACGAGAAATCCGCGGTGCCGCAAGCTTTTGAGGTTGTCCAGTACATCATCGTACAAAGCCAACTCGTACTCCTGCGTAGCGACGGCGTGCCAGATGCGATCGGCGAGTTCAAGGTCGACGTTGATCCCGCATCCCTCAAGCACGATCTGCTCGAAGCGTGCGAAGAAGCCGTCGCGCTCTTCGGCGGTCATGCTTCGGATCGGTTGTTGCGTGTTCTGGTGCGTCATGAACACTTCGGCGGCGGCGTACCCTTGGTCGACGCCTTGCTGCGTTACATTCAACCCGAACTTCGATGCGGCCCTCGCGTGCAATGTGTACCGGTCCGGCTTCCAAGTCGCCAACGTACCGTAGACGTCGAAAAGGATCGCGTCGATTTTCCGTGGCAGATTCACGTCACCTAATCCGAACTCGGTTCTAGCATCTCCTTCGCGAAGACGACCGCGGAGACGCGACGGGCTCCCGCGCGCTTTAGTGCCGAAGCGCAATTCATCAGCGTGTTCCCGGTGGTGCAAACATCATCAACGAGCAACACATGCGCACCTTCAAAATCGAAGTTTGCAACGAACGCCCCAGCAAGCGATTTCGATCGCTCTTGGCGCGTCAGATGCACCTGGGACGGCGTCGACCGCACCTTCTCAATGGCGTGGGAGATGAATGGAACTTCTATTGACTCGGCGACACTTCTAGCGATGAGCTCCGCTTGGTTGTAACCTCGCTCACGGAGACGGTCGCGGTGCATCGGTACCGGCGCGATGCAGTCGTTGCGCGCACGTGCTGCGAAAGGATGGTCGGCAATAGCTTGCCCCATCTCCGATGCCAGTGCAGTGACGCCTCGGTACTTCAGTGCAAGAACAGCACTTCGAGCTGGCCCGCCGTAGCGGAAGATGGGTACAAACCGATCAAGTGGTGGCGGGAGAGCCACACATTCTCCGCACAAGGAAGCGTACTCGCCCACCGGTTCGCCACACTTCTGGCACGCCACCCGATTCGGTGACGGCGCATCACGAATGCACTCTTCACACAGTAGCCTGCCATCGTTGCCGCAATGGACACAAACTAACGGCAACAGGAAATCGAAAGCGGATTTCGCGACGCGAGTCGCGGCCTCGGTTAGTCTCAGATCCATCGACTGTTGCGGGACAAGTGGTCAGCCTCGGTATTCGTAAATCGTAACCACGCCATCCTCGAATACGGGTTGGAGATTGAGTATCGACGATGTCTCGAACTTCTCAATTCCGCTCGCCGGGTAGCGGTTCCGCTCCAGCTGTCCGACATACACGTATTTGACGCGGTGCTCATCAAGGAATCGCTTCGCTCGTAGCGGATCGCCGGTGGTGTAAAACTCGTTGACATCGTTGCGACGTTGTTGAACTGCCCAACGATAGTCATGTCGTTGCTGTGTCTGGTGCCAGTCCCATCCGACGATTGTTGGAAGCCCGGTATAGATCGCGATACGGTTCGCCCAGGTGTATAGATCCCATTGACCTTCGACGATCACCGGCGAGCCTTCGACGTTGTTGCGCAGCCAATTGATGCCAGCACGATCGGTAGCCAATTCGAGGGTTATTCCTTGGTGGCGGTAAACCGCATGATCCATGTACGCCTCACCGTCGACGCCGGGGCCGATGACATTGAAGCGTTCATCCATTCTGAACTCGGTTGACATCACGGGATAGACGAGCACTCCCACCCCAAGAACAACGAAGGTGGCCAACCAGACGGCTCTCAGACGCGTGAGGTTTCGAATGTCGAATGCCCGCGCTTCCCACAGCTTCCAGATGGCGAACGACGCGGCGATGGCAAGGAGCCACCACGCTTGGATGTAGAACTTGAAGATCGTGTTCTGACGCCCAATGTCGTTCGACACCGTGATCACGTCCACCCCCGCAGCGATGAACAGCGACATCATGACCAGGGTCGCCGCGATCAATATGTATCGCTGCTCTCGATGCCGTCGCAGGTACGCCAGCAATGCGGTTAGTCCAACGATTCCCGCGGCTGCAAGCGTCACCGCTACAGTGACGTAGTGCGGATACGCGTACATGAATGCCGCCATCGCCAAACCCAACGAAGCAAACGCCACGGGAATCGACCATTTCGGATACCCGTACTGCTCAGTAGCGATGTCAATCGTGGCACCCAATCGGAGAGTCCCTCGGTGCCACTCCATGACGATCCAAGATGCAATGGCGAATACGAATATTGAGTGAATCAAGAGATATCGCCACAAGGAGGTCTGGAACTTGCTCAACTCGACCGAACTGTTGAACAGTTCGAAGTTTTGGTGGAACGGCAGGTACACGACGTAACCGATCATCGCCACAAAACCGGACTTAACGAGCGCATGGACGAATCCCCACTTAGGGCCTCGATGTCCGAACAGTACCTCGCCAGTGAAGATGAGGGCGAATGCGATTAACAGTTGGGTCGGAAAGTCCCATGAGTTGATGAGGCGAAGCGACCCAATCGCGATCCCGAGCAGTCCCAGTGACGCTACCGCCTCGACCCGTAGCAATCGCTCCATTCCCGCCCGCATAAACGCGGAAATCGATAGTCCAAGCGCAAGCATGGCAAATGGCAACGCGATCATGTGGGCGTGGAGATCGGCGTAAAGGAACGTAAAGGACGGGAACTCCGTAATCTCGTTGCCTCCCAATGAGCCGTCAAACACGCGAGTACTGCGCCAGTAGTCGAAATCCCGGATGTCTTGACCTGTGATGAAAGCGTCGTAAAATGCCGAGACGACCTGAATCAATCCATCGATATTGCCGGCAATCACCGTGAGTATGGCTGCGACTATTCCGAACACGATGGGTTTGGGCGAGAGTGAAACGAACCCTCGTGAAGTCGTCCGCGGAGTGAATCCGTTGACCCTTTGCGCCATCGCGACTATGTTGTATGCCACGGTGTATACCGACCCGGCGGTGAGGGCAAAGATAAGCGGAATCGCGAGGTTGTAGGCGACAGTTGGGATGATGCCGGTGATGCGGATGAGCGTGGATACGATGAACTGACCGTAGTAGTAGTAGTTGAGATAGCCACCGGCGAACCACGGATCGTAAGGCGGCATGATCGTGGATCTAGTGATGGCGTTCAGGTAGGCAAAGTCCATCGGCTTCTCTCCGCCGCGCCAAGCATGCCAAAGGTCGGGATTCGCCAACCTGACCGCGAAGAACCCGAAGAAAGCGACTATGAATATGGCCTCTGCAATTCCAATCGTCTTCAAATGACCCTTGAGGAAGTAGAGCATCTCTTCCCGCAGTTTCCAAAAGATGGTTCCCGAGACGAGGGCGAGTAGAAAGATCGATAGGGCAACGCTGAATGCACTGAATCCTAGAATGCCAGTGCTTGCCATCAACCAAGCTAAAGTGGCGACGAGCAACAAGCCGATCGGTTTGGAGAAGAGATAGCCGCGGTCAGGGAACGGTCGGAACACTACGTAGGTCAGTGGCAATGCCAAGAGTGCGATGACTTGCACCGCGATCAACCAAACCAACCAGGCAGCACCGTTAGGAAGGTTTCTCAGAAAATAGATCTCATTCCAGTTATCGCCGTTTCGCTGAATTTGAGCATCAGCTTCGCTGTAAATCAGACCGATTTCGTCGATAACGCGCAAACTGTCCGCGATCGAGTTGTCGATGTCCAACACCTCGAATATCTCCGCCCGATCGAGTTCCTCGACGTTCTTGAAAAGAATCGCATGCGGATGCTCGTAAACAGTGAAGCTTTCGTCCGCCCAACCGTACCAATCCCAACTGTAGAGGGATGCCTCCGGTTTCCGATATCCCTCCGGCAACGCAAAGTCGACGCGCGCATACGGGTCATCCCAGTAAGTGATCCCGAGGAACTGAGGCACTCGCACCGACGTGTGTACGACCTCGTAACCCAAACCGCCGTTGAACAGCAACTCGTAGAAGCGCGTGGAGATGGGATAACGCTCCGGCAGTCGCGGTATTGTCGCGGCCAGTCGGTTGCTGTAGAGGACAAGATAGTCGCCTCGCTCCATCAGATCTGCAACGCGGTCGAACTTCGCTATGCCGTCCGATTCGTACATCGGGAGTTCGTTCCCGTGCATCTGCAAACCGGGAACATTGGGTATGCCTTCCTCCCAGTGCTCCTTGATGATGACGTCACCAGTTTCGGCATTGTCACGCAACCACTGAGATATCTCTTGCGCCGGATGATCGCCCCTGAACACGTTGAGGTATGCGAGCGAATAGTGCACCGTGAGCAGGAATGCCAATGCACCGATGGCGTATGCGCCAAATCTGACAACGCGATGGACGTTCGGTAGAAAGTAACGGTATGCCCACCAAACCATGCCACCGGTGAACGCCAACAGTACGGGCACAACTGGCAGCATGTACCGGAGGAACTTCACGTCAAACTGCCCATTCAGAAGCAGATAAACGACGAGGAATGACAACGGTACCAGCAAAAAGAGCTGACGGCACACGATGGTTCGTCCGATAGCCCAGATTGTTGCGATCCACACCGAGACTCCGAGGGCAATGCCCAGACCCCAGGTCGAGAGTTGTCGGAACTGGTAAAGGTATGGCGTCGTGTCGATGTATTGGCGGGTGAATGGGAAATCCGCAATCCTGCGCACCATCTCAGACTGCGTGAGAATGTGCCCCACATAGGTCTCCCGGTCGATGAACATGAACGGTTGCGCGACCAGCAGTATCGCGATGACCGTCGCAGCGGAAATCAGCGCGTATTTGGTGACGGTTCCGGCAAACAGTCGATTGTCGGTCGTTCCAGGTTTAAGCAAGAGCAACAGGTAAGCACTAGCGATGGCGATTCCGACCGGTGCCGCCGAGAACTTGGTCGCCAAGGCCAGCCCGAACATGGCACCTGTCAACACCGCATATCTGGTGCGCGGTTCTTGCACCAAACGCGTCGAAAAGTAGATCGTTGCGGTGATGAACATCGTCATCGGCGCGTCGACTGCCGTGTAGTGCGCGTTTTGGATGTGGATGACCGCGAGCGCAGCTAGCAACGCGGCTATTAACCCCGCGCGGCGATCAGCCCAAAGGGTTGTTGCGAGCAGATAGACGAAGAAAACCGTAGCCGTATCCGAAATCGCAGTGAGATTACGTCCGGGAAACCTGAGGTCAAACACATTCCAATCACGCTCGGTGAAGGGAGCCGCAATTGCTTTGACGAACGCCAACGTGTAGAGAGGCAGAGATCCATAGTTGAACCAAGCCGGATTCAATCGCGAATCTCGCGAGAATAATCCTGGTTCAGAAAGTTGACTGAAATCTAAGCGTTCGGCCCGCCCAAGGAAATCGCGTTCATCCGGATGGAACAGTCCGCCTTGGTCCCAATCCGTTCCGTAAACGCGAAGCATGAGTGCCAGTAGGAGGATTAAACCTAAGGCGACCTTGACGAAATCGACGTTGATTCCCGGTGACGCTTGGGTTTTGGTCGCCTGAGACAACGATTCGACGCCGACGTCAGTCGCATCGACTCGGTTTGCGAACTGAGATTCGTCTGCGTCTTCTACCGTCTTAGGTACGTCTTGCATTAAGCGGGAAGAATCAGGGGCTCGCTCGCGTGCCTGCATTAAGTGGTGCGACGGAAGCGCGGTAAGATATCTCTAGATTACTGAATTATAGGAAGGGGAGTGTCGCGATGATGTCCGGCGGCTCGTCAGAACGGGTGGCTTACTTCAACGGGAAGATTGTCTCGGAGAGCCAAGTCGTAGTCCCGTTCAGGGACCGCGGCTTCAAATATGGTGATGCGGTCTTCGACATGACCCGAACCTTCGGTCACCGCATATTCAAACTCGATGAGCATCTCGATCGCTTCTACAAATCGCTAGACTACGTCCGCATCGATCCCGGCATCAGCAAGCAAGAGATGCGGGACGCCACGTTGCAAGTGGTTGAGCAAAACCTGAAGCTGATTGACGGCGACGATGACTATTGGGTGGGGCAACGCGTGTCACGCGGAGTAGACCTCGTGGGCGGCGACATGTGGTCGACGGATGGCGGTCCGACGGTCATCATTGAGTGCACGCCTTTGCCACTAGTGCCGCGCGCACGTCTGTACAGAGACGGCATCGACGTGTGGGTGCCCTCGACGCGGCGCATCAGCCCTGAATCGTTGAGTCCGCGCGCCAAATCCCACAACTATCTGAACCTCATCATGGCCGATTTGGAAGCCAAGGAGTACGACCCCGAGGCATGGGCAATCTTGCTCGACAGTAGAGGTTTCCTCACAGAAGGTATCGGCTCTAACGTCTTCGTAATCAAGGATGGCGTCGCATACACGCCTAAGGCGCAGTATGTCTTGGGTGGCATCTCACGCGAGACTGCTATCGAACTCGCTGAGGAGATCGATCTGGAAGTCGTCGAAACCGATTTGGACATGTTCGATGCAACGACCGCAGACGAGGTCTTCCTGACCTCGACGTCGCTCTGCATCTGCCCGGTGCGCAAGGTGCAAGGATCGACCGTAGGCAAAGGTGAAGTGCCTGGAGCGGTTACCAAAGCATTGATGGACGCCTACGTAGACTTGGTCGACTTTGACTGGGTAGGTCAGTACCTGAAGCGGTTAGAAGCCTGACCTCCCGCAACTCGACACAAGATTCCGGACCTGCCGGACCGGATCCAGTTGGCACCGCGGAATCGACCGTCGAAGATCGTCGCAAGCCCCTCACGCTAGGTGCGGGCAGCTTCGCGTTCCTGCTGGCATCCCTGTGGGCCGGGTTGCCGATCGCCACGAAGATCGGGTTGGACGACGCA
The DNA here is from genome assembly GCA_965221625.1 of Dehalococcoidia bacterium. Taxonomy (GTDB): domain Bacteria; phylum Chloroflexota; class Dehalococcoidia; order Lucifugimonadales; family Lucifugimonadaceae; genus Bin127. The sequence continues at coordinate 662,104 of OZ244903.1, read as the reverse complement.
CCGCCACTTCGGCTCGGATTCTTCCGCTTCATTCTCGGAATGTTGGTGGTCATCGTCTGGGCGATCGTGGCGCGCCAGAGCCTCAAATTTACTCGGCCCGAGATCGTTCCGCTTTTTCTACTCGGCGCGTTGTTCTCGATCCAACTTGCTTTCATGAACATCGGTCAAGATCTCACAACGGCCGGGCATTCTGGTGTTGTGATCACTACCTTTCCGCTTTGGGCCGGCGTGTTCGCACACATCTTTATCCCGAATGACAAGCTGTCGAAGCGACGCGTCACCGGTGCCTTGGTGGCCTATCTCGGAGTGGTGGCACTATTCGTCAGAACTCTCTTCGGTGGCACCGACGGGTTGGATGCCCAGAATCCATGGCTGGGAGACTTGCTCGTGCTCTGCTCCGCGGTCCTGCTCGGATTGCGACAAGTCTATGTCTCACAGCTCGGCCAAGGCATCTCGCAAGTCAAAATATTGATGGCACAAGGCATCTTCGGATCCGCAACCTTCCTTGCCAGCTCGATGCTGTTTGAGACGGAAGTGACCAACTTCACGTTTTCGTTGGGAGCATCACTCTTCTACCAAGGAGTAATCATCGCGGGTTTCGCCTTCTTGGGTCAGACGTGGTTACTCAGCAACTACCTCCCTAGCAGAGTCACACAGCTGTCGCTCGCCTCGCCGGTAGTGACGGCTGTACTGTCTTGGTTGATACTGGGAGAGAGAATCGGACCCGAGCTGTGGGTCGGTGCAGCATTGGTTGTAATCGGTTCGTACATCGCGCAAAGCAAACAGCAAGACGACTAATAGCTAGGAATTCGCCGAAATGCCGCACATTCCCGAAACCTTTGCAGTCGGTTCAACGGGATCGATCACGCGGGTAATCACCGACGAAGTGGTGCGCAAGTTCGCCGAGTTGAGCGGTGATGAGCAACCGTTGCACCTTGACGACGACTATGCATCCAGCACGCGATTCGGGCAACGCATCGGCCACGGTGCTCTGCTGGTTGGGATGGTCTCTGCGGTTCTCGGCGATGAGATGGCGGTCGACGACGCGACGATTATCTTCCTAGGCTTGAGTGTCAACTTCGTCGCACCAGTGCACATTAATGACACGGTGACCGCAAAATGCGAGGTTACTTCGGTACGCGAAGACAAACCGATCGTCAAGTTGGCGGTAACTTGCCAGAACGGCGAAGACGAAGAGGTGATGAACGGCGAAGCCACCGTTTACATCGATCCGCATCCGATCGAGTAAAGGAGCGCGCGAGTGGTGGCGAGCGATCGCCCGATTGCGTCGCTCTGCGCTCCTCGATCCTGAGAAAACGCCCTACGCGTTTGAAACTTCATACTCGTTCAATCAATCTGCATTATGATTCATTCATTGAGGAATGCGAATCGCGCGATCTGACAGTTGCCGTATTCGAAGTTTCTAAGCGGTTGTCGGCGCGTTCGCTGAGCAACGTCGACCGGATCGATTCAGGAGGATCATCTGAATGGTTGCCACTTTTGAGCAGAAGAAGAACTTTTCGGTAATCGGTACGCGTCCGATCCGCCACGACGGTTTGGAGAAGGTAACCGGCCGTGCCATCTACGGTGGCGACGTTAAGCTCCCCGGATTGATTTGGGGCGACGTGCTGCGGACTGAGCAAGTGCACGCTCGCATACTGAGCATCGACACTTCCGAAGCTGAGAGCATGCCCGGTGTCTTTGCCGTCGCAACCCACAAGGACTTCCCGACGGCCGCCGACATGGAAGTCGAAACTGGCGAAGAGGTGTTGAACCTCAAACGCACTCAAGACAACGTCATGGCTTCCGACAAGGTTCTTTACCGAGGACACGTGGTCGCTGCTGTTGCCGCAGTGGACCGCAACACTGCAACCGAAGCAACACGACGCATCAAGGTCGAATACGAAGCACTTCCGCCGGTACGCAACGTCGACGAAGCGATGGCCGACGATGCGACGATCCTCATTGAGGACCTCGTAGGCAATCACTTCGGCGAACGGGTGCCCAACACCAACGTGGCAACCGCCGTGCGACACGAGTTTGGTGACCCGGACGCAGCATTCAACGACTGCGACCTCGTCGTTGAGCGTGAAGTCTCGCTCGAGATGGTCCATCAGGGCTACATTGAACCGCACAACGCGACTGCTGTCTGGGATGAGCGCGGACACGTCACGGTGTGGGAGAGCACACAAGGAATGTTCGCTGTCCGAGAGCAGACTGCGGCATTGGTCGGTCTGCCCGATTCTGCGGTCACCGCGAAGTCGGTGGAGATTGGCGGAGGTTTCGGCGGCAAGACCAAGACCTATCTCGCACCCGTTGCCGCAATTCTCTCCAAGAAGTCCAACGGTTTGCCCGTGAAGATGGTGATGGACCGACCTGCGGTCTTCATGGCCAGCGGTCCTGCACCCGGCGGCAAGGTTTGGGTCAAGATGGGAGTCACGAAAGACGGGAAGATCCAGGCTTTCGACTCACGAATTCGCTACGAAGCGGGCGCATACCCCGGTTCGGCATTCGGTGCCGGAGTCAACTGCATCCGTGCAGCCTACGACGTACCGAACTCCCGCATTGACGCGTACGACGTCGTTGTCAATAAACCCAAGTCCGCTGCATACCGGGCCCCAGGCTCGCCTCAGGTCTGTTTCGCAATCGAGACGGTTGTCGACGAAATCTGTGACAAGATGAGTTGGGACAAGCTTCAGTTCCGCCTCGATAACGCATCTGTAGAGGGCACACGCAACGGCAACGGTGTGATGTTTAACCGCATCGGATTGGTTGAGATGCTGGAAGACGCCCGCAACTCGGATCATTGGAACTCCGCAATTGGGGAAGCCGCACCGGGGAAGAAGCGCGGACGCGGCGTTGCAGTCGGCTTCTGGATGAACGGCGGCGGAAAGTCAACCGTAGACCTGATGCTTCAAGAGGATGGCACTGTCGCCATGAACGAAGGTTCGCAGGACATCGGCGGTTCGCGAGCATCGATAGCGATGCAGGCCGCCGAGGTGCTGGGCCTCGACGCCCACGACGTCCACCCCAGCATCCCGGGCACGGATGAGATCGGTTACACCGGGACTACCGGTGGCAGTCGCGTTACCTACGCAACAGGATATGCCGCGTGGGAAGCGGCAACGAAGATGGCCGACGAGATGCGGAAACGTGCAGCAATGCTTTGGGGCATCGATGAGGATGATGTCGAATTTGCCGACGGTGTCTTCAGCAGCAAGTCGGATCCTGAATTGAACCTCGGGTTCAAGGATTTGGCTACACGTCTCGGTGACACCGGCGGTCCGATTTCATCGACGTCGTCGGTCAACCTGGCAGCCGCGGGCAACGCCTTCGGACTTCACATCTGCGACCTCGAGATAGACGTCGAAACCGGAAAAACGGATGTTGTCCGATACAGCGTGTTCCAAGACGCTGGTAAGGCGATCCACCCGGACTACGTCGAGAATCAGATGCAAGGCGGTGCAGCACAAGGCATCGGATGGGCACTCAACGAAGAGTACTTCATGAACGAAGACGGTTCGATGGCCAACTTCAGCTTCCTCGACTACCGCATGCCTACCTCGCTCGACTTGCCGATGCTCGAGACGCACATCGTCGAGGTCGCGAATCCGATGCACCCGTTCGGTGTGCGCGGCGTCGGGGAAGTTCCGATCGCACCGCCGCTCGGCGCAATCCCGAACGCTATCCACGACGCGCTTGGCATCAGGCTCGAAGAGCAGCCGATGAAACCAGGCCGCATCATGGAAGCTCTTGCGAGCAAGAATGGCGGTTAAGCCTGTTCGTCACGCATGATGACAAGGGGGCGTCCATATGGTCGCCCCCTTTTTCGTAAATTGGACTCGATTAGCTGGTGGTATCCTGATTTTTGACGTTGGTTTGGGTTGCGATTCCGAAGGATTAACCGGGGGAGGTTGAATTCATGGCAAAAGTGTTCTTGCCGTACGAGTTGAGGCGCATGACGGATGGCAAGGGCGAGTTAGAGGTAGCCGGAGCAACCTTGGGAGAGCTTGTCGAAAATCTCGAAAGAGCATACCCCGGAATCTCAGAGTACCTACTGCAAGACGGGCGGTTGAAACCCGGATTGGCAGCCGTTGTCGGCCACGCAGCAACGCGTCAAGGTCTTTTGCAGCCTTTGGAACCAGACACCGAGGTCCATTTCGTCCCGGCGATCGGCGGAGGATGCTAATCGGTCAAACCCAAAACGGTCGAATAAGCTTGCTGCGCCCGTCAACCTCGCTAGAATGTAGAAGCTAACACCAATGCGGCGCACTATCTTAGTCTCGAATCGCCTACCGGTCACGATTTCGGAAAACCCGTCGGACGGGCATCAGACGTTGGTCGACAGCGTGGGCGGACTCGTGGCCGGGCTTCGGCCATTGCACGAACAGTCCGGCGGACTTTGGGTCGGATATCCGGGCACTGAACCCAGCGATGCGATCCTCAGTCAGTTGGCTAATCGCAACTTGGTGCCGGTAGAAATCGACCCCGATGACTATCGGGACTATTACGATGGCTACTCAAACGACGCCTTGTGGCCGTTGTTCCACTACTTCTCGGAACTAGCGACCTTCGACCCAGAGCAATTCGAAACCTATGCGAGGGTCAACGAACGATTTGCCGACGTAGTCGCGGAAGTGGCGCAACCGGGCGACGCTGTCTGGGTCCACGACTATCACCTGATGCTCTTGCCGAGGATGTTGCGGCAACGAAGACTCGACGTTCGTATCGGGTTTTTCTTGCACATCCCGTTTCCTGCCGACGAAACTTTCCGCATCCTGCCGCAACGGGTCGAGATACTGCGCGGTCTTCTCGGCGCAGACCTCATCGGCGTCCACACATATGACTACGCCGACAACTGCTTGCGCTCCGTTCGCCGGATCTTGGGTATCGAGTCGCAATCTGGAAAAGTGCGGTTGCGGAATCACACAGTACGCGTGCAAGCACATCCCCTGGGAATCGACACCCGTGCCATGCGCGACTCTGCCCATTCGGACGAAGCGGATCGATATCTGACACAACTCAAAAGGCACGTCGGTGATCGTCAAGTCATACTCGGTGTCGATCGCTTGGACTACACCAAAGGACTGTTGCTCAAGCTGCAAGCATTCGAGAAGCTGCTGGAGCGATCGCCGCGTTGGCAAGAACGAGTTCTGTTCATCCAATTGGCTGTGCCGACTCGCCCGGGGATTGAGACCTACCAAGATTTGAGGTCGGACGTTGAGCGTCGCATCAGCGAAATCAACGGAATCTACGGTTCGCCACTGACGAGCCCAATCCGCTATCTCTATCAAACCGTTACGCCGGCCGAGTTGGGCGCGATGTACCGCCTGGCTGACGTCTGTTTCGTATCCCCGGTGCGTGACGGATTAAACCTCGTTGCCAAGGAGTACGTGATGTGCCGGGAAGATGGCGGTGGCACGTTGGTCATCAGCGAGTTCGCCGGTGCTGTGAGCGAGTTGGGTGAAGCCCTAAGAGTCAATCCGTGGGACGTCGAGGGCACGGTCAACCAGTTAGAACGTGCCCTTGAGATGAGCTTAGGCGAGCGCAACGAGCGGATGATGCCGATGCATAGTCGCGTAATCCAAAACGACGTCCATCGGTGGGTATTAGGATTCATGGAAGCACTCGAAGACGCCGATGCAGTCGATGTCGCCGTGCCGCCGATGCTAACCTCATCGGTTCTCGCCGAATCGCTCTCTACTGAGTTCACTTCAGCGGAAAAGTCGCTAATCATGCTCGATTACGACGGTTCGCTCCGCGAGTTCTGCGACCGCTACGAGGACGCGGTGCCGACAACAGAGATCCTCGACATCCTCGCTGGATTCGGACGCTGCGAAGGCGTGCAAACTTTCATCAACAGCGGACGCGACTACCAAACACTGGGCGAGTGGTTCGCAGACGTCCCGATAGATTTGATCGCGGAGCACGGTGTCTGGATGAAGTCTGCGGGCGGAGACTGGCGATCCCTCGGGGATTTGGACACCGGTTGGAAACCAGAGGTCATGTCTCTCCTAACGGACTTCGTCGAACGCATCCCGGGTTCTCGCGTTGAGGAAAAGGAGACTTCCTTGGCGTGGCACTACCGCCAGGTGGAAGAAGATCTAGGAAACTGGCAGGCACTGGAACTGGTATCGCTGCTTGAGACGACGTTCCGTACCGAACCAGTGCAAGTCCTTCACGGTGCAAAGGTCGTCGAGGTTAGGCAGCAAGGCCTCACCAAAGCGCGTGCGTACGATCTAGTCGTTAACCGCTTCGGTCCATTCGATTTCGAACTCGCGACTGGTGACGACCGTACCGATGAAGACCTTTTTCTGCACGTCCCGCCGGGAGTTCACACCGTCAAGATCGGCTCAGGCAGTTCGGCGGCGCAAGTAGCCGTCGCATCACCGCGTTCATTGCGCGAGATGCTGTCTGCGTTGTTGCACGCCAAGACGGATTAGCCGCGCATCACCGCGACTCCGTCTCGCCGAAGTTATGCCCGGTACTGGTCGATTCCTACGGTTTGGACACCGTCGCCTATCGGCATGACTGCCGTCTTGGCTCGGTCGGCACCGACAACCACGATCTTCCACTTGTCCGGCCCGTCAACCAAAGGGACCTCAATCTCGAGGCGTTCTTTCTCAGTCAAGTCTTCCAACCATCGCCACATCGGGCTGATTCGCGCCTCGCCTTTGAGCGGCGTGTATTGGATCATCTTGCCCAAACTGTGGTTGGCGTTGATGTGAATGAACCCCTTTGCGTCATCCTTTGAGAAACCTTGTTGACCCACCGGCTGGGCGACGTCTGGTGGCATCAGGATGAGACGCTCGGCACCGCCGTGCATGCCCAAACCGCGAGTGCCGAATATAGAACCGTAGGCCAACGTCTTCAACAGATCTTCAGCCTGCGTATTGCCTTGATCCTGGACGTCCAACTCGCCATTGGTGATGAAGACGCTGACCGTGCTCTCGCTGGCGCGGAAGCCCTGGTCTACGTGGAACGGTTGCCACGGACTGGCGTCCTCGTTCTCGGCGATGCATTGGACGAACTTGCGGGTGGTTCCGATCGTGTCCATATCCATCTGCCCGGGATACCAATACCCGATGTTGCGCAAACAAAGGGCGAAGGCGCGTCCGATCGTTATGTTCACCTGGTTGTCACGACCCGGTCCGATTGCCGACCTCGCGTTGATCCCGATCTCATTGGCGATTGGTCCGTTGACAATCAGCAGCGGTGCCTGAGGACTCGTCGACATCAACAGCGACTTACCGCCGTCTCGACCCATCTGCGAAAGTGCTTTCACACCTGCGATGATCACTGGCATGTGTTCTGATTTCGCACCTGCCATAGCCGCGTTGATGGCGATCTGTTCCACCGTAGCAAGACCAAACCCGGGAGGCATATCGCACACCAGTTCCTGCGGATCGAGCGACGTTCCGGCAAGCAGTTCTCCGACCGCCTCTGCTGTCGGAGGGTGCAAGACGAACGAATCTCCCCAATCCCGCATCAGCCACTGCTCATTCATCTTCAAGATAGCGTCCCAACGGTCGTCGCCCTCGAAGCGTTGAACCTCCGCCGTCTCGTCGCGCTCCCGTCGGCCGTGTTGCTGGTCGACGGTTAGGACGTCAATAATGTCGTCGATCGCGTCCTCAGTCTGCGAGACGCAAAGATCGATCGCAAGATTGCGGTAGATACGCGGGACGATAACGAACTGCAAATCTGGCATGCCAAACGCGCGCGAACTGGCGATGGCATCCTCTTCAAAGCGGCCGGAGACTATCGGGATGGCCGGCTTCCCCATCTTCTCGATTTCGATCATGTCGTGGACCATCCACGACGCACAGGTCCCTCAGTCGGCAGTGGCGCCGATGACGACGTCACACTCCTCTCCCGCTTGCTTCACGATCGGAGGCGGGGTCGGGTAGTTGCCGCCTGTGTAGAAGTTGACGGCGACATTCTCGAACCTATCTTGGATCATCTCCGCCGCCCGTTTCAAAGCGACGTCGCCACCGTGCGTCCCGCTCCAAATCAAACCCAGAGTCTTGTTGTCCAACGAAGCCGGGCGTTCATTGATTTTCAACGAGTTCATCAACCCGCGTTGCTGAGCAACTGGATTCAAGACTTCAAGCAAGTACATCCGAGTGTTCTCCAATCGACGAGGTTCCGAGGTCGATGCGATGTTATCGCATGATACAGGAAACGGCTTCGGTTGAACTGGGCGCCGCGAATCCGCCGGGAACACGGGCGAACCGTCGCTCAGAAGCGTGTAGGTGTTCGTTCGTAACGCACCTTTTAGAATACGCAATGCGGGGTTTTCTCACATCGACAGCAACGTTTCACTACATGCGCCATCCCGAAGACAACCGACCCGTGATTACCGGCATCGGTGCCATGACATGCCTTGGCAAGTCATTCGACGTGTTCTGGGACAATCTCAAGAATGGCGTCTCGGGCATCCGTCCGATGTCGTTGATCGATCCGACGCCGTTCCCGTGCAAGGTGTCGGGCGAGGTGCAAGATTTCAACCCGTCTGAAGGTGATTTGATACATCGACGCGAGGCGAGGCGAATGGGCCGCTTCTCGCAGCTGGCGGTGCACGCTGCGGATCAGGCGATTAAGGATGCAGACCTAGACCTAGACGTTGAAGACCGCGATCGCGTCGGCATTCTTCTCGGTTGCGGTGCCGGAGGATTGCCGGAAACCGACCAGCAATCGGAGGTCAAGAATCGGCGCGGCGCACTTCGCGTAAGTCCGTTCTATGTGCCGATAATGCTCGTCAACATGTGCTCAGCCAACGTCAGTCGGGTATTCGGCATCTACGGGTACACCAATACGTGCGTAACCGCATGTGCGGCGAGCACCCAAGCCATCGGAGAGGCTGCGGAGGTCATCCGCCGAGGCGGAGCTGAGGTCATCCTCACTGGTGGCACCGAAGCCGGCATCTGTGAACTTGGGATGGGAGGCTTCTCGACAATCCACGCGCTCACCACGCGCGATTGCCCTCCGGAAGAAGCTTCAACGCCGTTCGATACCGATCGCGACGGCTTTGTTCCCTCTGAAGGTGCCGCCGTATTCGTAGTCGAATCGCTCAAACACGCCAAGGATCGCGGCGCGGAGATCTACGCCGAGATTACTGGCTGGGGGGCGTCATCCGACGGATTTCACCTCGTGCAACCGCACGACGAGGGCAAAGGTGCTGCGCTCGCCATCAAAGTGGCTCTCAAAGACGCCGAACGCAACGTCGGCGATATCGACTACATCAACGCCCACGGCACTTCAACGCCTTTGAATGACAAGTCCGAGACTCTCGCCATCAAACGCGCCTTTGGCGACCACGCGTACAACGTCCCTATCAGCAGCACTAAGTCGATGATCGGGCACTCGCTGGGGGCATCGGGTGCGATGGAAGCGATGGCCTGCCTCGGGAGCATCCGTGATCAGGTGCTCCACCCGACGATAAACCTGCACAACCCGGACCCCGATTGCGACCTGGACTACATACCCAACGAAGCGCGCGAGACCGAAGTGAACGTCACGCTTTCCAACAGCTTCGGCTTCGGAGGTCAAAACGCCTGCCTAGTTCTCGAGAAATTCACCGGGTAACCCGCGCCACCCGAAGAATCCTGCGCCTACGGTACCTGTCAACCAGCTCCCGCTAGGACAACATAACCAATACCCGGTAAGTCCGAAACTGCTTGCCGCCTCAAACGATCGGCACCTACCAGACGGGATCTTCCTCGCGCTCGATCTTCGAATCGTCGAGATCCATCCCGATTCCCGGACCGTCCGGGATTTCGATCATGCCGCTGACTGGTACAACGGGATCGGCTAAGAAGTGCTGGTGCACGGCGTTCCACTTAATCAGGTATTCCTGATATGGCGTGTGGATCGGTGATTGCGCGACCGAAACATGGATCCCAGCCGGCGACGAGTGACCGTGTGGAATCGTGATTAGGTCGGCAGCCGTCGCGATGGCCATTATCTTCAATGTCTCGGAGATGCCGCCCGCCCAGTAAATGTCAGGTTGCAGTATGTCCAATGCCTCCGCGTCGATAAACCGCTTGAACCCCCATCGCGTGTATTCGTGCTCAGCGCCTGAGATCGGAATGTTAGTCTTCTCGCGGATTTTTCGATACGAATCGATGCGATCCGGCATCGCCACTTCTTCGAGCCACCTGGGCGCACAGTCCTCAATTGCACCCGCCAGCTTGACGACGTAGTTGACGTCCATCGATTGCCAGCAATCCAGCATGATGTCGTAATCATCGCCAACCGCGTCCCGAACCGTCTCAACCAAGGCAACGTTTGCCTTCAGTCCGATATGACCAGACATCGGGCCATGCCTAAAGAACCATTTCTGCGCGGTATATCCGAGAGACTTCGCCCACTGCGCCCGTTCGCGCACTAAACCCATGTCGGTGACGTTGAAACCCAACATTGAGGCGTACGCAGGGATTCGCTCTCGCGTCGGACCACCTAGCAAGGTGTAGACAGGGACGTTCAGGACGCGGCCCTTCAAATCCCAGAGCGCGCAGTCGACTACCGAGATTGCCATCATCGCCTGCCCGTGCCGTCCGTGCACCTGCGACCGATGCATGACGTCCCATAGGAACTCGGTCGCTAATGGATCGCGATCCAGCAAGAGCGGCACCAACTGCGTAGCAACGAGGTATGCGACGGTTTCCTCGACTGGTCCGCCGATGCCGATCGCACCGTCATCGGTTTCGATCTGAATGAAGTAGGCGTCGTGCTCCATCCGGTTGTCGGACGATTGCGCCGTTACAACATTGGTGCGTTGCTTGGAGTTCCTGAACTCTTCGTAGACGTCCAACGGCATCACCAATCGCTCTTCCCAGAACTCACCGTCGGTTTCTAGCGCGCCGAAGACGTGCCTAATCTTCACATTCGAAATCCGCAACGGTCAATCTCCCGCAATCATCGCAACGAAATACCGTGAACAATCTTAGTCGGTGGATTGTTCCAGCTTCAAACGCACGCCTCTCGACTTACGGATGAGGTAGAAGACGACTCCGAGAAAACCTAACGAAACCAATAGCCAAAGCAGCGTCCCCCAAACCAAGTTCGATCCACCGCGTGCGCGATCAAACACTTCGGTCGCCAACACCAGCGTCTCCTCACCAAGTTCCGGATGCGTCACGACGACGTCGATAGCCCATACGCCTGTCTCTTCAATCTCCAAACGACCGACGTAATACTCTCGATCTACAGGTGAGTTCAGTGCCGGAGCGACCTGTCGATTGCCGTGCTCGGACGGCGTGCCGTAGACCTTGACTATCGCATCTTCCACCGGTTCGTCGTCATCTTTTGTGTGAACCTGCACGGCGTACGTCAGAGTACCGACGATGACGCGTTCCGGCGATTGATGCACGATGAGCCGATAATCGCCAACACTCTCGTCGGCGACTACGACGTACGGGCCCGAGGTAAGGGTTAAAGGTTGCGCCTTCGCAAATTCACCGGCGATAGAAACAGTCGCCATCGCGACACAAAGAACGGCAATGCGAACCAGTAGGGATCGCAGAATGGGCGCGTTCGACGACATCATCTACTCACAACGATAACTCAATCAGAGACGTTCGATGCGGTACCCTATGCCGTAGATCCCTGCACAGCAATCCTGATGGAAGGAGCATCCATGCGCATCCCGATGTTGGGCATCTCCCATGAAACCAACACGTTCTCCTCAGTTCCCGCGGACTACGCGCAATTCGTCAGGTCCGGCATCCGGCGCGGCGACGAAATCTTCGATCATTACGTCAACGCACGCTACACCATCTCCGGATACATTCAGGCCGCGCAAGAACTCGACTTCGAGCTGGTGCCTCTCATGTACGCCGTAACCGGGCCGATTGGAACCATCACCAAAGACGCCTATGACCGCCTCAGCGACGAGATGTTCGGAATGCTGCGTGACGGTGGACCTTGGGACGCTGTGCTCATATCAAATCACGGTGCCGCCGTAAGTGAAGAATATCCAGACATGGACGGCGAGTTCTGTCGCGCCGTGCGAGAGATTGTGGGGCCGGACATTCCTGTCGGCGTCACGCTCGATATGCATGCCAACGTATCAAAAGCGGTTGTCAAACATTCCGACGTCTGCGTGGTTTGGCGTACCAACCCGCATCTCGACCCGAAGGTCCGCGGGCGCAAGACCGCCGAATTGATTTACCGCACCGTCAAGGGCGAGATTAATCCTGCGCAGTGGATCGAGATGCCTCCGATGTATGTCAACATCGTGAAGCAGTTTACGGGCGAAGACCCGATGCGGTCGTTCGTCGCCGATTGTGTCGCAGCGAATGAAACGCCCGGTATTCTCGATACCAGCGTCGCGGAGGGATACCCGTATGCCGACGTCGAGGAGATGGGCATGTCCTGGGTCGCCATCGCCGACAACGGGGACATCGACCTCGCCAAATCGGTGGCAAAGGAGATGGCAAGTAAGGCATGGGAGCGACGCGCCGAGTTGAACGTGGAGGTCGCTTCGATTTCCGACGCGCTCGACTTCGCCGTCGACAACTATGTCGCACCACGCGATCTCAATGAAGCGGATCACGTCGCCACCGACGGCACTGCTCTTTCGATGCCTGACGCACACGGTGCCGTGCGCAAAGGGCCGATTGTCCTGATGGACGTTGGCGACAACATCGGCGGCGGTTCCTCGGCCGATTCGACGCACATCTTAGCCGAAGTGGTCAAGCGAGGCATTTCAAGCTTTGTCCAAACGCTATACGATCCCGAATCGGTCGACGCATGCGTCAATGCGGGTGTCGGATCGACGGTCACGCTCGACGTAGGTGGCAAGACAGACGACCTCCACGGCAAACCGGTCACCGTCACCGGCACAGTCCGCGCCATCACCGACGGACAGTACGAAGAGCTCGGCCCGTCTCACGGTGGTTTCAGGTACTACAACTCGGGTGTGACTGTGCGCCTCGACACCGTAGGCGGCCAAACACTCGTCTTAACTTCCGCCCGCACCGGCAACACAGTGCGCGCCCAGATGTACCACATCGGAATCATCCCAGAACGCTATCGAATCGTGGTTGCCAAAGGCGTCGTATCTCCGCGTCCTGCCTACCAACCGATCGCCGGCAAGGTAATCCTTGTCAACACTCCCGGCGTAACGACCGCCGATATGTCGACCTTCACCTATCACCGCCGACGCGTGCCACTCTACCCTATGGAAACCGACGCCACGTACACGTAACGCAATCACAATATGCGATTCATGATCAACGCAGGGGAACCGAGAACGCAACATGACGACTGACCATCAACAAGACAATCGGCCAAACGTCATCGTCATCATGGTCGACGACCTAGGTTTCTCAGACATCGGCTGCTACGGGGGCGAGATCAACACTCCGAACCTCGATTCGCTCGGTTACAACGGAATCCGCTTCACCCAGATGTACAACGGTGCTCGATGTTGTCCGTCGCGAGCCGCGTTGTTGACCGGCCTCCATCCTCACCAAGCCGGCGTTGGCCAGATGACCGCGGATCTCGGAGTGCCTTCCTATCAAGGATTCCTGAACGACAGTTCCGTAACTTTCGGGGAGGTAGCGCAAACCGCAGGGTACCGGACTTTGATGTCAGGCAAGTGGCACGTAGGTGGCGGTTACGACCGAAGACGCCGCAACGAATGGACGCCCGGCGATGCCAGGCACCCATTGCCGACTCAGCGTGGTTTTGATCGATATTTCGGACTTCTGGAAGCCGCCGACTCGTTCTGGAACCCCAAGAGTCTGATGCTGCAAGACAAACTAATTGAGGTTGAATCGAACGACTTCCACCTTACCGATGCCATCGCCGACTATGCCGTAACGCAGATTGACGAAGCGGTGAACGACGGCTCGCCATTCGTGCAGTACATCGCTTTTACAGCACCCCATTGGCCCTTGCACGCGTGGGAAGACGACATCGTCAAGTACGAAGGCAACTACATGGGCGGATGGGACGAGATACGGGCATCAAGACACGAACGACAGAAAGGCATCGGCATCGTCGACGAAAAGTGGCCCATCTCACCACGCGATGAAGACGCACCACCTTGGGAAGACGTCGAGAACAAGGTGTACGAGGATATTCGTATGGCTGTCTACTGCGCCATGATCGAGCAGGTAGATCGCGGCGTAGGTCGTGTCATCGAAACATTGAAGAAGCATGGTCAGTTCGACAACACACTAATCATGTTCCTCTCCGATAATGGCGGATGCGCGGAATTGTTTCAGGAAGACCTTGATTGGTCAAACCCGTCGCAGTGGGAGACTGGACCGACCCTGGATGGACAAACGGTGCGCGTCGGCGACATACCTGAACTGCGTCCGGGTCCCGATACGACATTCCAAGCAGTCGAATTGCCGTGGGCGAACGTGTCGAACGCCCCATTCCGGCTCTTCAAACGCTGGATCCACGAAGGCGGAATCTCGACTCCTTTCATCGTCCACTGGCCGAACACGATTAAGCAGGGGACGATCGTCGACAACGTCCCGATGCACATCACCGACATCTCTGCCACGATCTACGACGCCATCGGTGCCACCTATCCGTCGGAGTTCAACGGCAATGAGATAACGCCCATTGAAGGCCAGTCGATAGTGCCGGCAATTGAAGGGAAGCAATGGTTGCGTGAGAAACCGGTAACGGTCGAGCACGAAGGCAATCGCGGCATTCGCATCGGCGATTGGAAACTGGTTTCGGAATGGGACGGTCCTTGGGAGCTCTACAACATTCCGGAAGATCGAACCGAACTGCATGATCACGCAGACGGCGAACCCCAACGCGTCGCATCGATGTTGGCGGAGTACAACGCTTGGGCGGATCGCGCCGGTGCCTTGCCGTGGCCGGTGCGAGAAGGATTCTTGGCGAAGCGAACACAGGGCAAACGAGACCACATTTCGCAACATCGCGGCCCCTCCGGTTCCGGCTCATTCAGATAGTGATCGCCAATGGTCATGCTCGTACGAGGCTTAAAATTGGAAGGATTCGCTGACCAAATGCCTCAGTTAAAACGATCTGAACAATGATCAACTCGGATACGCCCCGTCAACGCGGTCAATTATCCAAAGCCGCTCTGGCCGCGACATTACTCCTCGCCTCTCTTTCGTTTGCGATATCGGCATGCCAAACCGAGCGCGTCGTCGAGGTGCCCATCGAACGCGAGGTGGTTCGAGAAGTTGAGGTGCCGGTCGCTTACGAAGTTGAAGTACCAGTCGTCGAACGAGTCGAAGTCATGGTGCCGGTTGAAGTCGAAAAGGAAGTGGTTAGAGCGGTCGAGGTCGAAGTCCCAGTCGAGATTGTCAGAGAGGTCGTGCGGACTGTCGAGGTGGAGAAACAGGTCGAAGTCATCCGAGAAGTTGTGGTAACCGTTGAGGTCGAGAAACCAGTCGAGATTGTCGTTCCAGAGATCATCGAGTTCGAGAAACTGGTTCCGATTGAAATCGAGAAACTCGTTACGGTGGTTGTCGAGAAACCAGTAGAGGGACTGCTAGCCGCATCGCCACGGCCGTCCAAATCCGATCCCGAAGCCTACGCTGTGTGGCTTGTCAACGACGCGATCGATCGTTACGTTGCAACAGGTCGAGATGCCACACTCCGGTACCACAATGGCCGAGCAAACGTGGACGGGCAGTGGTACGTGTTCATCATCGGTGAGGACGATCGAATCGTCGCGCACGTCGACCAAACCGCTATCGGTCAATCGCTTGCTGGGGAGATAGGTACCGACTTGACGGGTCGTCGCTTCGGGCTCGAGCTCCTCGCCGTCGGTGAAGAAGGCGGTTGGTTCCGCTACCCCTTCACCAACCCCGAGACCAACGCGCAAGCACCGAAACACACATACGCCGCAAAGCGCGATGGACTTATTTTCGGCACCGGTTACTACGATCCAACCCCAACCAAGGATGATCCGGCGGCCTATACCAAGCAACTGGTCGAACTTGCCCTAGCACGCTACGAAGCAGACGGACGCGACGCCACTATCGAGTACTACAACCGCCCGGAAGCACTTGACGGACAGTACTACGTTTACATCGTCGACGAGAATGACGACGTTGTCTCGCACTACAACCCAGATGCGATCGGCCAAAGCACACGAGGCGCGATCGGGATCGACGACACCGGATATCGCTTCGGCATTGAGTTGCTAGCCGCCTCCGAAGACGGCACGTGGATGCGTCGGCGGTTCGTGCATCCTGAAACCGGCGAGTTCGCCATCAAGCACAGCTACTCGGTCAGACGCGACGGATTGCTATTCGGCTCCGGTTGGTACGAAGATGAACCAACGAAAGACGAACCCGAGGCATACACTGAGGCGTTTGTCAACGCCGCGCTCGCGCGGTTGCACGGCGATGGTTTGGAAGCGACCGTCGAGTACTACAACTCGACGGAGAGCATCGACGGTCAGTGGTACATCTTCATCATTGACGGCGACGACAAGCTGGTCGCCCACGCAAATCCCGAAGCCGTCGGTGCTGACGTAGCCAAGGAGATCGGCACTGACCGCGTTGGACGGCGATTTGGCTTTGACATCTTGCAAGCGACTGAGACGGGCACGTGGGGCGAATACGTATTCCCGAATTTGGCCATCGGTGAGAATGCCCCGAAATTTACCTATGCAGTTCGGCGCGGAGACATCGTCGTCGGATCCGGATGGTACGACGACGTTCCGGTGCCTGGCGACGACGAGAAGTATGCGAAGTGGATCGTAGACGCCGCAATTGGCAAGTACCTGCGCGACGGACTGTCAGACACTCTCGAGTTCTACAACTCTCCCGAGGCTGTCAACGGCGAGTGGTACGTCTTCATCATCGACGAGCAAGACGAGATCATTGCCCACGCCGACCAATCCTTAATCGGCGAAAGCCTGTTCGGCCCGATCGGAACCGACTTCACCGGCCGGAAATACGCATACGAACTTGCGGCTGTCGGTGCGGACGGCGGCATTGTCTCCTACTATCTGGTGAATCCGGCAACCGGCATGAATGCCAAGAAGCAATCTTGGGCAGTGCGCCGCAACGGACTGTTGTTCGGTGCCGGATGGTACGAAGACGTCCCGACGCCCCATGAACCTGCCGCATATGCTCAACGTTTAGTTGACGAAGCACTCGCGAGACTGCATGCAGACGGGCGCGACGCGACGATTGACTACTACAACACGCCCGATGCCGTCGACGGAGAGTGGTACGTCTTCATCATTGACGAGAACGACAATACCATTGCTCACGCCGACCAATCAATCCTCGGCGAATCGGTACTCGGAGGTTTAGGAACTGGGCCAGATGGCGACCGATTCGGGTTGGAGTTGATGACCGCCGGACCGTCAGGAAAGTGGGTCGATTACATCTTCAATAACCCAGCAACTGGCCAGGATGCTCTCAAACACACTTGGGTTGTCAAGCGAGACGGATTAATCTTGGGCTCGGGTTACTACGAAGACTAGCCCGCGCAATCGCGTCTGAGATCAAGAGAACCGTGTCCGAAACTCTTGGCCTGACAACTAGGTTAGCCCGTTAGCGACCCAGAAGGCCAGATTGACGATTGCCGCCGCGAGCAATCCGGCTGCTAGATCGTCAAGCATTATGCCCCATCCATTGGGTATCCTCTCCAACCGACGTATGCCCAATGGCTTCAAGACATCGAACAAACGAAAAAGCAGAAACGCCAGCACCATGTATGGCAACTCGACCGGCACAAGGAGCACTGCCGCAAGCTGTCCTGCCACCTCATCAATGACGACTCTGCTAGGGTCTGGATCGTCATCCGTAGACATTTTGGACGACACGAAAACCCCGACAGCGAACGTGATGGCGATCACAACAATCAACCACAGCGAAAGAGCCTCGGTTTCTCCCCATCGCACAACCGAGTAGACGACGATTGTTGCGAAGCTCGCCAAAGTCGCCTTGGCTACCGGCGTGAGATAAGCTACCCCCAAACCGGTTGCAAGGGCGGTAAAGACGAATTTCAATGCGTTGCTCGCCACAAGATACCTAATCTTAAGCGCAACAAGCACACTTCTACAGCGATGGCGGAAGCCCCCGACCTCGAAATACTCCGCGAATATCTCGATCCGCGGATCGTCGACCGGCGAATCACCGCAGTGAACGAGTTGCGTCCTCTCGTCGTCCGCAACATGATCGGCGAGCCTCTGTCCGATCTCATGCCGAACCGCACCATAGACTCGGTGAAACGCCACGGCAAACTGCTGCTTCTCCACCTCTCCGACGGCGTGTCGATAGTCGTCAGTCCGATGTTGACAGGCGATTTGGCACTAGTCGATCCCATCAAGCGCGTTACCAAGTCGAGCATCCTCACGGCAGATCTAGATTCGGGCGCACAGCTTCGTTACTCAGACATCAAGCGAATGGGACAGATTTACATCGCCAAAACCGATGACGTCGGCGACATCAAGCGTCTGTCCGGTCAAGGTCCAGACGCCTTGGATGAACCGCTGGCGATTGATGAATTCCTGTCAAAGCTCAAGCGTTTCCGCGGCGAAATTAAAGGCGTCCTCACGCGCGGCGAGTTCGTGTCGGGACTGGGCAACGCCTACTCGGACGAGGTGCTTTGGGCGGCGGGAATATACCCATTCAAGAAGTCGAGCAGTCTAAGCGATGGCGAGCGACGCAATCTCCACTCCGCCGTATACCGCGTCCCGCGTGAGGCAGTCGCCGAACTAAAGCGGTACTTCGGCAAGAAGCATCCGCGGAAGTATCGCAAGCTCCTCAAGGTACACGGGAAGGCCGGGTCAGAGTGCCCTGCCTGCGAATCTAAGATTAGCTCGGTCAAATCCAGGCAGCGAGATACGAATTTCTGTCGTAGCTGTCAACCTGGAAGCATGTTTTCTTGATGAGACCTGAGACTTTGTGCGCCATCAAGTAGAATTTGAGATTGAATTGGTGGCAACCTTAGCCGCTGGTTCTTCGGAAACTTTGTCCGCCGTATCCGAACAGATCGCATGGACATTAACGACCTCGCACAGATATCTGCCATCGCGCGTGACATCGCGCTGGTGGTGGTGTGCATCGTTTTATCCATAGGTGTGCTTGTAATCGCCGGAGCAGTTAACACCGTTTCTCGGCGCATTGAACACGCCATGAACAGAGTGGACGACGTCTTGGCTTCGGTCGTCGCGTTGCGAGACTCGATTGTCGCATTCAGCGAACGCTTGAACTCTCAATCCGGCAACGGCTCGTCGAGGAGATCCAATCCTGTGTCTTGGTTGGTTGGTCCCTTGATTCAAGCGATCTTTAGCCAAGTTCGAGGCGGTTCGGACAAAGGCAGCAAGAACAGTTAATTGGTGCCCAACGCGCACCCCCCAAAATAAGGAGATTGGCAATGGCGAACGGCAATGGCGACAACTTCCTAGCTGGAGTTGTCATCGGTGGGGTCATCGGCTTCGCGGTCGGCATTATGACCGCACCGAAAACCGGATCTGAAATTCGATCACAAGTTTGGGACAGCACTGGCAACGCGCGTGAGCAGTTACTCGATCGAACCGAAGTCGCACGCGAGCAACTCGAGGACATCCTCGACACGACGAGCCAACGACTCGAGGAGCTTCGAAGCGAGGCGGCGAACGTTACCGCGGCTTTGCGCCAAAGGGTAGGACGCTCAAACGTTGATGGCAGCGACGCCGACAAGGTCGATAACTCTGAAGAAGAGCAACGGGTATAAGCCACAGACACAACGGCATCGCTAGATCCTTCGCAATGACCAGCCCCGACCGGCCACTCGTAGTCGTCCCTTCCGACGACCCCGCGCAGTGCACAGGTTCACCTCGCATGGCGGAGTTGGAAGCTGTAGCCGATTTGAAGATTTTCCCGACACGGGCTGAGACATTTGACATTCAGATCGAACGGGCACAAGGTGCGACTGCGATCATCAACTCGCGCAGCTATCTCGAGTGGCATGTCGATGCATTTGATCTGATACCATCGCTGCGTTTCATCTCCGTCTGCGGCATCGGCACCGACTCGATAGATCTCGTCGCCGCGCGCGAACGCGGCATTACCGTCTCGAACATCCCGGGCAAGACCGCTCCCGTGGTTGCCGAGCACTCGTTTGGACTGATGTTTGCCGCCGCCAAGCGCGCCGCTTGGTACACCGAGCGCACTCGGGCCGGTGAATGGGTCAAGCAAGACGGCGTATTTCTGAGCGGGAAGACTGTCGGCATTGTCGGGACCGGGAATATCGGTGCCGAGATGGCGCGCCTATGCAACAACTTCGGAATGAACGTCATCGCGTACACGTTCAACCCGTCCGATGAACGAGCTGCCAGGCTTGGTGTGAGATTCGTCGAGCTGGATGAACTTTTGCGCACGTCGGACGTGGTAACTATTCATACAAAGTTGACGCCGGATTCAGAAAGACTAATCGGGGCGCGAGAGATCGGATTGATGAAGTCCGATGCCATCTTGGTTAACGTTGCGCGTGGTCCAATCGTCGATGAACAAGCACTCGTTGATGCTCTCAACTCCGGCCACCTGGCCGGTGCGGCCCTCGACGTGTTCGAAGATGAACCGCTGCCTCCGGAGAGTCCGATCACGAAATGTGAGCAAGTCGTCCTCACGCCGCACATCGCAGATATGACCCCTGAAGGTTTGGACCTCCTTAATCAAGGCGTGGTCGAAAACACGCTGGCTTACTTGAATGGAACCCCAATAAACGTGGTGAATTGATTTGATCGAAATTCGCGAACTTCAGCAAGGCGACGCCGAAAGCGTCTTGAAACTCGACCAAGAGATCCGCGGTACCGATCGCTCCACGACTTGGGATCAATACGTGGGACGGCTTCTCAACGTCATCGCGCTGGATTCCTTGGAGTACGTACCTTGGGGTTGTTTTGTGGCAACCGATAGCGAAAACGAAGGAAGAATTGTCGCTTTCTTGATGTCCGAACGCCAAACCCCAACCTATGGATTACCGCCCGGTGTTCGCATCGTCGCGATGGCAGTTCACCCGGACTACCGACGCTCAGGCATCGGTTCGCGTCTCGTCAACACACTTGGCGAAAAGGCGAAGTCCGAAGGGTTAGGCAACATATTCTCTGTGTTGCTCGACGAAGATGAACGAGACGCTGCGTTTTTGGGCCGCAACGGTTTCTCCGACGCGAACTACACGGTCTACAAAAAAGAGATCTAGGTGTGGCGGATCGAGAGAGCACCGACCGCAGACAAAACGTCAACGACGCGCTCGCTTCCCACCCTCGCCGAGAGTCGCTGAAAATCCGTGATCGCCTGGTCGCCGGTGTCAACACCGGGATCACATCACAACACGGTCTAATCGCCCACGGCCGCGGTGAAGCATTGGACTACCTCATTGGCGAGCGCACTCGCGATTTCGCGCTCATATCCATCCGCGCCGCGGTGGCGATGATGCTGTTGGCGGACCATCCAATCATCTCGGTAAACGGGAATGCCGCAGCATTAGTTCCTTCCGAGTTGGTTCAACTGTCTGAGGTAACCGGTGCCCAACTCGAGATCAACCTCTTTCACCACAGTGACGTACGTGCTGACGCCATTGAGCACCACCTCGTCGGCCACGGTGCGAAACGCGTGTTGAAACCAAGTTCGGCGACCGTGATCACCGGACTACAGAGTGATCGCAGGTTCGTCAACCCTGAGGGGATATCAACTGCCGACGTGGTGTTTGTGCCATTGGAGGACGGCGACCGTTGTGGCGCACTCAGGGCAATGGGAAAGAGAGTCATCACTGTCGACTTGAATCCGCTCTCGCGCACATCGCGTGACGCATCAATCACGATCGTTGACAACGTCGTGAGAGCTTTGCCCGAGATGCTGTTGTTTCGTAGCTCGCTAGCGACGGAACCCGACCGTGAATCCCTTCGCTCGTTCGTTGATTGCTACGCCCACACTGAGAATCTCAAGCGCGCTGAAGGTGCACTGCGCGACATCGTCTGACGGAATCGAAGTGATCGCTGATATCTTTGATTTTGCGATGATCTCGATAGATCGCCAGAGGTGATTTCAATCTAAGGCACCGGCATAACGACCGATGAATACTTCCAAGATGAGAGACCGCGTCGGAGACAGGTCGGTACGGATACCCCGAGCGGCAGCCACCTCGACCGTCGACATCTCCGTAGAGGCGCGCACGATTTCAGTTCGCGGTCTGACGTCCCCGATGTCGTTGATCTACGGCTTCCTAGTTGTCGATCTGATCGGTGCCGGGTTGTTGATGCTCCCGATATCCACACATGAATCGGGTTGGGCAGACTTCATCACGTGCGTCTTCACCGCAACCTCGGCGATCACCGTTACTGGTTTGGTTACCGTCGATACCTTGGGTCATTGGACCTTCTTTGGGCAATCCGTGATCCTCGTCCTAATCTTCATCGGCGGTCTCGGATTCATGACCGGCGCGGCATTCCTCATCATCCTCATCGGACAGGAGTTGGGTCTGCAAAATCGACTCATCGTCCGTGAGGGAATAGGTGGCGGTCAGTTGGGCGGCATCACAACCTTGGTTCGCAACATCGTGATCTTCTCGGTCAGTGCTCAGTTGATCGGTTTCGTCCTAATGTGGGTGTACTGGACTTGGATCCGCAATCTTTGGGAAGGTTACAGCATCTGGGACACTCTATGGTTAGCACTATTCCATGCAACATCAGCGTTTAACAACGCCGGCATGGAAATATTGCCGAATGAACTGGTTGGTGGCGATAGCCTAGTCGGATTCAGATCCGATTACTTCACCTTGTTGGTGTTCGGCGTGTTGATCGTGATAGGCGGGACCGGTTACATCTTCTGGAATGACATTTGGCATACCCGAAACTTCCGGCGGTTGAGGCTCGATACCAAGCTCGTTTTGATCGGCACCCTCACGTTACTCGCCATCGGTTTTGGCTCTTACGCGCTTGGCGAGTGGGAGAACAAAGGCACCTCGGGCAACGCCAGTCTGGTGCAACAGATCTCAGACGCGACTTTTCATTCGGTTACCACTCGATCCGCAGGTTTCGCAGTCGTCGATTATGGACAGGCGACGAGCTCGACGGACTTACTGACCGAAGTGCTGATGTTCGTAGGTGCGGCGTCCGGCTCCACTGGTGGTGGCATCAAGATAAACACCTTTATGGTCATCCTCATCACGGTCATAGCCACCCTTCGCGGCCGTTCATCGGTTACCGCATTCAAACGTCAGATTCCCCTGTTCACCGTGCAACGAGCATTGGTCGTCGGGACTGTGTCCACGGCGATTGCGATCACGCTAGTATTCCTCGCCGGGCAAGCGCAGCCAGATCTACACTTTAGAGACGTTCTGTTCGAGGTGGTTTCAGCCAGCAGCACCGTAGGTCTATCGACTGGGATCACCGGAACGACGAACACGGCTCTCCAAACGCTGTTGATCTTTGCCATGTTCCTCGGGCGATTCGGACCACTGTCCCTCGCTCTCTTCTTGGCCGGGAACCAAGCAGAAGAACGATACGGATTGCCGACCGAGGAGGTTAGAATTGGTTGACCGATTGATGCCTTGGTCGAGTTGTTGAACGCATCCGGAGAGACACCATGCCATCTCAGAACATCGTGGTCGCCGGTGCCGGAACTTTTGGGGCGGAGGTTGCCACGTCTCTATTCCAACTCGGGCACGACGTCCTGGCTATCGATCGCGACAGCGAACGCGTCCAGGATCTGATCGGCAAGGTCACCTACCCAGTTGCCGGAGATGCCACCGATGAAGGCTTGATGCGCGACCTAGGCGTTGACAAGTTCGATGTCGCCATCGTCGGGATCGGACGAAATGTCGAAGCGAGCATAATGTCGGCTGTGTTGCTCAACTCCTTCGATCTGCCGTTCATCGTCGCCCGCGCCCGGAACCAACTCCATGCAGAGACACTCCAACGCATCGGGTGCCACCGCGTGCTCAACGCAGAAGAGCAAGCAGGTTCGCGGCTTGCGCAGACGCTTTTCAGCCCTAACGTGTCCGATTACATTCCGTTAGGCGGTGCTTTTGGTTTCAGCAAATTGACATTGCCTCGCAAGTTCGACGGCATGACCTTGCGTGAAGCCGGTTTCGGCGGTTTCCAAGACCAGCGTAGTCTGTCAGTTTTCGCCCTCATCAGAAATGACAACGCTAGATTAGTGCCAGATTTGGACGAACGAATTCGCGTCGACGATCAAGTCGTCGTGGCAGGCGACAAGGATCTTGTGGATATCCTAAGCGAATGAAATTTGAACGGGTATTGGGTTTAGTGCGCGGCGAGGATGCCGACGCCGCGGTGATCGACACCGCGGTATCAATGCTCGATGGCGGGACGCGTGGATTGCACTTGGTCAACGTAATAGTCGTCGACCGGATTTTTCCCCTCGATGTTGCGGACCGCGCAAGGTACGAACAGGCCGAGCGTTCGCTAAGAAATGCTGAACAGTCCGCAGGCATCCGCACATCCTCCAGAGGCACAATCCTCCAATCTCGCTCGATGGGTGCCGTATTAGTGCGCGAAGCCGCCGAAAAGGAAGTCGAGGCAATCGTCGCCACCGCGCACATCACCCAGCAGAACGGCGTAGATCGCTTAGACGAGGATTCCGACTATCTCCTCACGCACGCGCCGTGTGCCGTAATCTTGCTCCGCATGCCGGTTGAAGGTTTCGATCTTTCGCATGCGTTAGTCGAAAGACAACCGTCGAATGGTGCCGCATGACTGCGATTATTTTCAGATAATTTGAATCGTCGTTGAGACGACTGCATTTCGATACCCAATCACGTCAACTCACGCCAAGCGACCCACAACACGCCCCAAGCATGAAGGTAATAATCGCAGGATATGATCGCCTCGGCATCGTGATGGCTGGCATTCTCAGCGAAGCCAACAACGATGTCTTGATAGTCGACGAACACGGCAGTCGTCTGCGGGCACTTCCGAGTGAGTTGGTAGCCCGAGAAAATGTCGACCTCCTTGAAGCTGATCCCAAGCTTGATGAAACTATGGTGGCGATGGATATTCGCAACACCAACATGTTCATCGCGGCGATGCGTACCCCCTCGGAAAACGGATTGATCGCGCTGAAATCCAAACTCATCTACGGTGTCGAAAACGTCATTGCCATCATCAACAACGAAGCACTAGCTTCGATTCACCGGAAATTCGACATCCAAACGGTCAACCCGTACACGTTGGTTCTCTCTAACCTACGCGATGCACTCGAGATAGACGATGCGCAAACCGGTGAATCCATCAACACGCTGAGCAGCAACCCCGGGGAATGAACCTTAGGGCGGACAGCCAAGAGCGAAGGAACTGATGTACGTCATAGTCGTAGGATGCGGTGCCATCGGTGCCCGGTGCGCATACTCTCAGTTGCACGCTGGGCATGAAGTCTTGCTGATCGACACAAACGAGAGCCGTATCGCGAAGGTTCGTAGCAGCTTCGGCGACGTCGCGGTATTGGGCGATGCCACGGAGGAGTTCACACTTACGAGTGCCGGTATTAATCGGTGCGATGCCTTTATTGCCACGACCGGCAGCGACGCAGCAAACCTAGCCGCATGCCAGCTTGCGAAGTTCACGTTCGAGGTGCCCAACGTGGTCTCAATCGTCAACGAAACGTCCAACAGCAACCTTTTCTTGCTCGCCGGCATCGACCGCGTCGTGAGCCGCACCGACGTTGTTTTAGCAAACCTCGCTGGCAGCCTGCTTGACCATCCGATGGCCGAACTCATGACGTTGAACGACCGTAACGAAAAACTCGTCTCGATGAAGATTCCGCTCAATGCACAAGCGGTGGGCAACCGTTTCCGCGATATCGCGCTACCGTACGGCATCATCATCGCGTTGGTCATCTCCAACGTCGGCGCGCCGTTCATCCCGACTGAAGACACCGTCCTCTTGGGCGGTGAAGAGGTGATTGCGTCATGTCCCGCCGAGGCCCTCGACGAACTCGCGTACGTGCTAACCGGTCAAAGATTCTCCTCCGTTGTCATCTAAACGGATCTCATTCCTCGGTCCGGAGGGCACCTTCACGGACCAGGCCAGCGTAATCTACTCCCCTCCCGACGCCACACGCGTGGCATTTCCCGAGTTGCACCTCGTTTTGGCATCGCTAACCGATGGCGATGTCGACGAGGCAGTCGTACCCATTGAGAACAGCCTTATGGGATCGGTCATCGATATCGTCGACTTTCTGGTGCGTTCAGACGACGTTTACGTGCGCGGTGAGATGATGTTGAACATCGAACTCTGTTTGATTGCGCAACAAGGTACCGCAATATCAGACATCGTATCGATCGAGTCAAAGCAAGAAGCACTTTCACAGTGTCGAGAGTTCTTGGACACCCGACTACCCAACGCTTCGCGCACGCCCGTCGCAAGTACTGTGGAAGCGGTGAGTCGTATCTCGAGACGCGCCGACTCAAATGCTGCGGCGATCGGACCAATGCGCGCCGCGGAGATCTTCGATTTGCCAATCTTGGAAGCAGGTATCCAAGACCGAAAGAACAACGTCACGCGTTTCGTCATCCTCGGGCACGAAGACCACGAACCGACCGCCGCCGATAAAACGAGCGTTGCATTTAACTTCGTGAATCGAGACGCGCCCGGTCAACTCCACGCTGCACTGGGATTGTTCGCCGAAAAATCGATCAACCTGACACACGTTGAGTCGCGGCCGACGGGCGACGAGTTGGGCAGTTACGTGTTCCTGCTCGATTTCAATGGCCACCGGCACGATCCTGACGTTGCCGAGGTGATCGAAGATCTCAAAAGTATCACCTCGTTCTTCAAAATCCTCGGATCATTCCCGGTCGCCACCGAGATCCATTAGGCGCGCAGTCGCGGCATTCTCAAAGCCAGCGTCGGACCTTCGCAGTGTATGCCGCATACTGCCGCGGCAGCGTTCGGCTCAGGTAACGCTCTTCGATCGGAATCGTGTAAAAGTTCAACACCGCGAACGACGGAATCACGGCGAACATCAGCGCAGACGCGTTTGCCAGACAGCCGAACCCAACCGTGAAGATGAGAAACGAAAGATAGACCGGGTTTCTGGATGTCGAGTAGATGCCGTCAGTCACGAGCGTCTGGGTGGGTCTGGCGACGTCGAGACTCTCGTGGTGCTTTCTGAAGGCCGAAACCGATCGAACGACAATGAAAACGCCAATGGCGATGATGAACGCGCCGGAGGCCAGATTTGCTGGCTCGCCTAATGGGTCCGTTCGCCAAACTGTTCTGTCAATGATGAACGCCACAACTGCCAACAGAATCGGAGTCGCCGGGGGCATCATCACGCGCCGGATAGCTCGTTTCACCAATCACGATCCCTTCAGTAGTCCATCCGCTTTACGCTAACCTTGAGAGCATAGGATATCCATTCCCGAAAGTGGAGGCGCATCATGACCGCCAACGACCCGGTTGCATATCGGTCTCGTATCAAACTCGAACGCCTCAAAGGCCCACTGCGCATAGCGCACCTTCCCATCGACGGAGCCATCAGGTTCGGCGTTCACTCCGAGGTGGCAGAGCATTACGGCGTATCTCCGGAGATTTCAGAACCCCACGCCACGACGCTTGACTACATCGTGGCAGCAACTAGCGGTTGAATGACCGGGACTTTCGGCGGTGCCCTTGAGGCACGCGACATCCCGGCTGGCGAGGGTTACCTGCACTCCGAAACGGTGGGCGACATCGAAAAAGAAGGCAGAGTTCTCGTCATCAAGCGCATTCACGTCAAGTACATCCTAAAGATCGACGCTGGTTTGCTCGAGGCGAAACGGGAAGCGATCGATCGATCGCTTCGGCTGCATCCTGACTCGTGCCCGGTTTATCGGAGCATTGGCGACAGCATCGACATCACAACTGAATTGGTGACGATTGCCATGTGACTACGTTGGGACTACACCGTCTCATTCGTTCGAGTCTCGCTAACTTACCTGCTGTATCAACTCGATCCTGATATCTCCAGGTGCGGCGATGAACCCGATCTTGCGGCCGTCCGGCAGCGGAATAGGACCCTCTTGGATCTCGGCACCCAACGCGCCCAACCGTTCAAAATCCTTTTCAATGTCGTCAGTGTCGAATCCGAAGTGTTCCAAGCCGTAGTGCACGTTGGCGTCACCCGGTCCCAACGTTTCGCCAGTCCGCTCATTCGAGATGTTGATTGCGAGCCCACCTTCTGTTTGCGTTACGATGAACCGGTCACCGAAGTCGCGAACCGTGTCAGAGATAATCTTGACGTTGAATGCATTGACGAACCAGTTCGCCGTCTCTTCCGGGTCTTTCGACTTTAGGTGGATGTGATTGACCAGATATGGCATGGGTTCTCAACTCCCTATCACTTTGGTGGCGATGCCCCTAGTGTAAGTTACTTGGTTGCATCGCAAACAGTGGCTGATGCAAGCCATGCGCCTGCTGATTCTTGCGAGTGAACAGCATGGCGTATATCATCGTGCACACGCGAACGTGGTTGCAAGTGCCATGCCCGCGCACGATCAACCTTGCAGCCTGATCCGATGAAAAAGACGCTCATCACAATCGATGGCCACATCGGCTCCGGTGCTCTTGATGTCGGGAAGCGTGTTGCGCGCATTCTTGGCTGGCGTTACTTTGATCGCATTCGGCTACAAACGGTGGACGACGGCAACCGCGCGACGGAACTCGCAATCGGCGATGCAGTGCCACAAGTTGACTTTTCTGACAAGATGTGGGCATGGATCGAACGCGCTGCCTCTTACTTCGCGATCGGTGCTGCCGGCGATGATCCCCTGCTGCAAGGTGCCGCAGACATCCACCTGCCGTTGACCTGGGATCGCTCCGGACCGACCACGGCGAGTCACCCCGATAGCTCACGCGACATTACCGAACTTGCGCGAGATGGCGAGTCGGTAATCGTGCACCGCGCCGGGGCGGTTGAACTTGCGAATAATCTCGAGGTAGCGCGCATCGGAATATTCGCCGACTGGGACGACCGCGTCGACCGAATCGCCGGAAGAGCCGGACTCGATGCGTGCGCGGCTGAGAATCGACTAAACGATTTCGAGCAACTCCAACGTGCGTACTTCCGCGACTTTCACAACGCAGACCCTGAAGACCCTAGCATCTACGATTTCATCGTGAACACTTCGAAGCAAAATATCAACATCGCCGCACTTGATGTAACTCGGTTCGTTAACTCCGCCCATCACGACGCGGCAAGCACCGACGAGTTGGCTCGAGTTTGAGTCGCATAGTTTGCGCTTGCTCAAGACCGAGTACAGGCAAGGGCTAACGCCCGCGACAACAGATTGTCAACTCACCGCCCGGGATAACATGCATACGCCGGCCGTCTCCGTGCCGATCAACGGTTCGATCTCAGACGCCGCACGAGGAGTATGCGCGATACCTTTACGCGCCCCATGGGAGCCAACGTCGCAGGCGGCACCTACGACCACTTCTCGGAAGTCGTCTCGGATGCACAAGCGCGTCGAATCGAAACCGAAATGGATACCGATGTATCCGTCGTCGGTCCTGACGCCTCCATCGACGAGGTGGCGACGCTGATATTTGCCTCCGCCGGACATCACGTCCCGGTCGACGAAAACGACAAACCGATAGGCATGATTGCCCCTCCACTATCTTCTTCGGTTTTTCGTCTAGCGGATCAGATGGTCGGGGAACTGGCAGATCGAGGGAGCAGACCAGCATCCATCATCTTCTCAGCTTCACTCAGATCCTTGTGACTGTCCACCGAAATCCAATTTGCCTCGGATCGTAACGCGCGCATGCCGCCTGCGGCGACTATCTTCGGAAACGTCTCGGTCTCGTGGTCGCCCACATCTGGCAGGTCATCCTCAATGGACCTGTCGAATGTGTAGATGCCGGCATTAATCCAAAACGGCAAGGCCGTCTTCTCCGCGAACCCCGTCACCGATCCGTCGTCAGCGACGTTGACGACTCCGAACTCGCTCACGTAAGGCACCAAGGTGATGCCAACTGTTGTGTCTTGCGTCTTGCCGATCTCCATCAGTGGCTCGAGTGGTTGGTTTGTCAGTACGTCGCCATTCACGACGATGACGCTAGCGACGTCCTGCGGTATGTGCTTCAGCCCTTGCTTCACTGCACCGCCGCGACCAAGGGGCGTCTCCTCAACCGAATAGTGCGCACGAAACCCGAATTCGGAGCCATCACCGAAGTGGGACTCAACTCCTTCGGCAAGGTAACCGGTGAGGAACACGATGTCGGTAACGCCGTTGTCTCGCAACCACCTCGCCTGGTGCTCGAGCAACGGTGTGCCCAAGACCGGCACCATCGGTTTGCAGACGGAGTCTGTCAGAGGCAGCAATCTCTCGCCTCTGCCGCCCGCAATCGTCAAAGCCCACATCTAAGTTCGACCTTGACCAAAAAACAGAGAGAACAATTTCAACCTCTAGTCAAGTATGCGACATGAGGCTGGCACTTTGATTGCCAGAACATCACGGTGTGAATTCCGCGTTTTCCGAACGCTCAACCGTTCAATTCGAGTTTAGCCACACCCAACAGGCGTCAATCTCTTCCTCTGACATCGGGGATTGAACAACGATCGAAGGCGATGCGGGTTTATCCCCAGATCCGTCACCCATCCATGCTGGCCATGCCTGAACGCCGTTGCCAAACTCGTCACGAGTGATCTCCAGATCGGACGGTCGCCATCGCACCTTGCAAAGGTCCAACCATCCGGTCAACTTCCCCGGATTCTGGGCAGTACGCCAAGCAATGACGACGGCACCCAACGCACAAGTTTCACCGTGAATCCAGTACTTGTCGTTCGCGATCTCGATAGCGAAGCAAAATGAGTGGTCCGCACCGGGTGCGCGTTCGTCCCTAACCATGCAATCATCGCGGTCTTGAACTGCCCGCATTATCACCTTCACCGACCCAGGCGTAAGATTTCCTTCATCGTCCAACGAAGCCGGAAACTCGGTGACAATCCGTTGAAATAGACCCTCAGCTTTGGCTGTCTTCGACTCGTCCACAGGATCTACCTTGCCCAGTTGCGCCCCGTACTTCCACTCGGAGATTCCCGCATAACCACATAACACGTCGCCGAGGCCCGCGGTGTTCAATCTTTCCGGAGCCTGAAGCACTACATCGTAGTCGACCAAAACATACTCACAATTGACGACCACGAGCTGGCCGATTATCTGGCGTCCGTCCCAATCGGCGACGAACCCGTGAATAATCGCCCCAGTTGAAACCACCGTCGGCACCTGCACCAAAGGCTTACCCTTGCGATGGGCCACCAGCTTGGCATGGTCTAACGCACGCCCAGCACCTAGTCCGACTACCAAATCGATGTCATCCGGGAGCGAATCCGACACTTCGATGAGGTGGTTGCGGTCGAGCCATTCATTGATGCCGATTCCCGCAGGTTCGTGATCTACGTGTTCCTTTGCCACCTTCCATGCCGATGGCGTAGTGATGACTACGTACCGGCCCCAGTTGGCAGAATCGGATCGCAACAAGCCGTGCCCAAACCTAATGTCGTAATCCCTAGCAAGTCTTGCCTCCATCGTTGTCCCTCCGCGTTCCTGCCGATGAGTGGGCTAGTTTCGCTTTAGTCAACTCAAAGGTTACTCTAAAGTCGTCGTGGTTTCTTGAGTATGGATGGTCGGCACAAACGGCGATTGCCCCACTGCATCGTCGCGGGTTGTCTAACGTTCGTTCTGTTGACTCGCCAAAGATCGTCGCGCCCGAACAGTGGCGCAAATCCGCAGGATGCACAAATTGATGAGGTGCCACACGATGCTCCGAACAGTCAGCTGCACAATTTCTCAACAACCGCAAACCTAGAATCATCGGAAGCACAACAAGCAATTCGCGCCTTGAACTCAGAAGACAATTCGACCAACAACCGACTAGGCATGTCCTTCGGGGAGATTTCCCGCAGACAGTGGATTATCGTCATCCTAGTCCTCGTCGCGGTACCTGCGGCTGTCTATTCGGCAGTGGTCTATGCCTACCCCTTCGCCCAGGATCAACTCGAAGGCGAATCTCCAATGGACGCCGTCCTTGCGGAGTATGGCGTCAACCCGGAGGCTGAAGTTCAGTTGCTCCCGGTCCGACGCGGCAACCTCGTGAACTCCGTAGCCGTGAATGGAAGCCTCGAGTACTCGAACCGCGAGCGACTGGCGTTCGGAACTGCTGGCACGATTGGCGAGATAGACGTTGAGGAAGGCGAATTCGTCTCTGTTGGTGATGTCTTGATGGCGCTCGATTCAGAAGCGGCGGCAGCAGCAGAGCAGGCACTCCGTTCGGCTAGCGTCGCACTGCAGGACGCCGAAGAACGATTGGACGATTTGGTCAATCCTGCGCAAGAGATCGTGACTAACGCTGAGCTCAAAGTCTCGCAGGCACTGTTGGCACTCGAAGACGCCGCAGAAAAGCTCGACCTCCTGTATCAACCTTCGGACCTTGAGCTCGCCACTGCTCGCCTCAACGTCGCTGAAGCGGAAGACAAACTCGATACGCTCCGTGAAGAACTAGGCGATGCCAGGACCATCGATATGGCGTTGGTCATCGATGCCGAAACCCGGGTCGCACAAGCAGCCAAAGAGTTGGAGGACGCCGAAGACCGGTTATCTGAACTCTCGACGCTTGAGGACGCCGATCTCAATCAAGCTCGCAGCAACCTGAACAAGGCAGAGTTAGCCGCAGTAGATGCCGAAAAAGCGGTTACCGACGCGGAGTACGCCATCAACGAATTGGAAACCCAGATTGCCGACCACAACCTCACCCGAGAAATCTCGATCGCTGATGTCGAAGCAAAGGTTGCGGCAGCGGCACTCGAACTCAAGAACATTGAGGAGCAGATCGACGAAGTTTCAGTTGACGCCGACTCCGATGAGGCGAATGACCTACGCGACGATATCGCCCAAGCGCAGATCGATCTCGACGTCGCCCTCAAGGCACGCGAGAAGTTGCAGTTGGACATCGACGCCGAGCACTCCGATCTAGAGCAAGCTGCAAATGACGCTCACACGCTCTACAACGAAGTATTCGCGAAGTGGTTGGGCATGGATATCGAAAGGTTCGGCTGGGACGCATCACCGGACGAAATATTCGCCGTTGCCGGTAAGACGTTGCTCGAGATTATGGGTGTCGACAGCGAATTCGGCAAACTCGCCTATCCCACCCGAGAAGGAACAGACGTCTCACTCGACGATCCCGCAACACTCTGGAATGAAGCAGTCGTCGACGCGTGGTTGGCTTTCTTCGTCGATGATCTCGACTTCGAATGCTCCTCACTACGCCCGAATCCGACTGCAATCTGCGTCAACCTTGAATTCGACGACGCCTGGGACGAGTTCCGACGTGCCCGAGACGCCTACCGCGGCGCGTTGCTGACCGAAGCCGACCAGGTCAACAAGAGCGATGCCGCCATTCGCGCTGCTACTTCCACGCTCGACCAACTGACCGAAAGGCTGGACGAACTCTTGACCCCGGTAGATCCTGAGGTGTTGGCCGATCTCATCGCCAAGCGAGATCTAGCGCAACCAAGACTCACCGAAGCACAGAACGAACTCGCTTCAGTTGAATCAAATCTCGCCGATCAGTTGGCACAACTCGAAGGCGATTTGAGGTTCAACATGGAACGCCTCGAGTTGTCACGCGACCAATGGTTGATCGCTGTTGATGACGTAACCGTCGCGGAACAAGCACTGATTGAACTCTACGAAGATCCGTCAACCGCAGAGGTTGCCCTCGCGCAGAAGAACATTATCAAAGCGCAATCCGACTTCCAAGACGCCGTTGAAGCGGTAGACGAGGCAAGGGAACTCGATTTCGATCAGATCTCCCTCATTGAACGACAGATCGT
Source organism: Dehalococcoidia bacterium (assembly GCA_965221625.1). Taxonomy (GTDB): domain Bacteria; phylum Chloroflexota; class Dehalococcoidia; order Lucifugimonadales; family Lucifugimonadaceae; genus Bin127. The sequence continues at coordinate 628,319 of OZ244903.1, read as the reverse complement.
TCACGCTGTCGCCGACTTGAACGACAAACGACAGAAACTCAATGAGCTCGAGTCGGTTGACCCACTTGACGCCGATGTCGCAGATGATGAGTTTTGGGTCGCCCAGGCCAACTACCAAACCGCCGAGGTTGAGCTCCAAGATCTGATCTCGCCCGATCCGGCAACCGTCGCGCTGCGAGAAGCCGACGTTGCCACTGCACGTGAAGACTACCTCTCCGCCGAAGTTGCCGTTGAAGGACTCGTCCTCGTCGCGCCATTCGACGGCGTAATCTCCACACTTGACGTAGAGGAAGGTCAGAGCGTAAACGAACAGATGATCGCAGTCGAGATCGCAGACCCGTCGGTGGTCGAGATCTCGGGAAGCGTCGACGAAGTAGACGTGCTATTCCTGCAAGTGGGCGACAGAGCCAGCATCACGCTCGACGCTCTCGGCGACGAAGCGATATCGGGAGAGATTAGCCACATCGCTGCTTTCGGGGATTCCAACCAAGGCGTCGTCACCTACCCGGTGACGATTCAAACGACACAACCCAGCGGACAGTTATTGCCCGAAGGACTAAGTGCTGTAGCCGAGGTCGTCATTCGAAGCCAGAACGACCGCTTGCTAGTGCCAATTCAAGCGATATTCGGATCGGTGGACGCCCCTGTGGTCCTCATATCCGACAACGATGGCGGGCTTGAACCCCGCAACGTGGAACTCGGCATTTCCGACGACTTCTGGACCGTTGTCGAAGATGGCGTATCTGATGGCGAGACGATCTTCATGAGCGTTGTCGGTTCGGACACGTCATTCTTCGGTGGGTTCCGCGGCATCGTTGGTGGCGGTCCTCCAGGCGGTGGTCGCCGATGATTTCGTGACCCATTGGCGTAATCGCATCAACCCGCGTCGTTCAGTACAAACTCTTCGTTACCAAAAATGTCTTCCGCAACCAACGTGGAAAGCGTGATTCGCATTGAGGACGTCTCAAAGGTGTACGACATGGGTGCAGTCCAAGTACGCGCACTCGATGGGGTTTCGCTAAAGATCTCAAGCGGCGAATTCGTCGCCATCATGGGTGCTTCAGGTTCTGGCAAATCCACTCTAATGAACATCATCGGATGCCTCGACGTGCCGACCTCTGGTTCCTACATCCTCGACGGTGAACCAATCGTCGCGATGTCGCCAGACCGCCTCGCCGACATTCGCAGCAGGAAGGTAGGCTTTGTGTTCCAGACCCACAACCTGCTGCCGCGCCTCACTGCACTCGCCAACGTCGAGATGCCAATGATGTACGGTCGCTGGTCTGACCGCAAGCAACGGGCTGCCGATGCGCTGGCAACCGTCGGATTGGCCGACCGGGTAGACCATCTTCCCACCGAACTCTCCGGCGGACAGCAACAACGGGTCGGCATCGCCCGCGCTCTCGTCAAAGAGCCGTCGATTCTTCTTGCTGACGAACCAACGGGCAACCTCGACACCTCAAGTACCCAGGACATCATCGACATCATCTCCAAGCAGAACCGCGAAGACGGCATCACAGTGGTGATCGTTACCCACGAGCACGACATCGCCGACCAAACGGATCGCATCATCACCTTGCGCGACGGGCGCATCATCGGCGACGCGAGGAACTAGTCCGTTGTCGCCGTTCGACATAATCAGGACTTCGCTCTACTCGTTGAGTGCCAATCGCATGCGCGCCGCGCTCGCGCTACTCGGCATCGTCCTTGGCGTAGGTTCCGTGATCACACTCATGTCAATCGGCCGCGGATCAACCGAACAGATTACTCAACTGTTCCAGGATCTCGGCAGCAACCTGTTGAGCGTCAACTCCAACGGCGGTGGCGAACCGTTGACTTTGGACGACGCAGAGGTTCTCCGTAATCCGCTCTACGCGCCTTCAGTCAAAGCCGTTGCGCCGTCGATAAATGCTTTCGGCACCTTTCAATACGGCAACAATTCATCTAGCGCATCAATCAGCGGCGTAACACCAGAGTTCAAGGAAGTTCGCAATCTCGAGATGGCGACCGGTTCATTCATCGGTACCCCTCATATCAATGCACTCGCCGAGGTAGTGGTACTCGGTGCCTCGTTGTCCGAGGATCTTTTCGGGAACCAAGATCCCACAGGCGAACTAATCCGAATTAGCGGACGACGATTCCGAGTAATCGGAGTTCTCGCATCGCAGTCCGGTTTTGCATCGTTCGACGATCAAGCCATTGTGCCTTTGACGACTGCCTACTACCGGTTGACGAACCAACGCACCGTTTCTGGCGGCATCAGCGTCGATCAGATCGCCATCCAGGTAGCAGAAACCGAGTTGATGGACCAGGCGACGGACGAGATTGAAGGCGTGCTGCGCTTGAGTCATCGGATTACCGAAGAGGACGATTTCATAGTCTTCAACCAGCAGGAGATACTCGACACCTTCGAAGAGGCCAACCAGACGCTTGTGATCTTCCTCGGCACAGTCGCTGGGATTTCGCTCCTTGTTGGTGGCATCGGGATCATGAACATAATGCTGGTCTCGGTTACTGAACGAACTCGCGAGATCGGAATCCGGCAGGCGATGGGTGCGAAACGTCGCGACATCATTGCCCAATTTGTTACTGAGGCTGTTTTTCTCACCTTCAGTGGCGGCATCATCGGCGTCGTTATTGGCATCGTACTCGCATACGGCATTGACGGGCGGTTCCTGATCGGCACCCAGTGGAACACTCGGATTACCAACGACATCCCGATCCTCGCCTTGATCGTCTCCATTGCCGTCGGACTCTTCTTCGGCATCTATCCGGCAGTCCGCGCAGCGAGACTAAACCCAATCGAAGCACTTCGTCACGAATAACCCGCATAACAGGAACCCCAATGAAAAATCCATTCGTAATCCTCCTCATCGCCGTTACCGTCATCGGAATCGCAATCGGTACTGTCGCCACCATAGTCCTGCAACCTAGTGAAGACTCTGAAGAACCGACTATCCCGATCGCGGTCAAAAGCGAACTGCCAACACCAACCGGAGATAACGCGCAGACCCAATCTCGGGAAGTTGCGGAAGAACGGCCCGCTGAGAACGCCTCAGTCAGCATCGGCAGACCCGATGATTTGAGCGCGACGGACGGCTCCGAAACGACTGGATCGACCGACCAAACCAGTTCGGCGACAGAAACCTCCCGAGATCAACTGGACGCAACTGCCAGCGACGGTGGTGGTGGACGCGGCAGGTTTGGCGGCGGAGGCGGCGGGCCGAATTTCGGCGCGATTCAAGAGGCCATCGAAACCAATCCCGAACTAGCAGAACTCGCCCAGAAAGCCCAAACCGGCAACATATCGCAAGAAGAGCAAGTTCGATTGTTCGAGCTCATGCAAGAGGCGATGGAAGACCTAGACTTCGAACTACCCGGTGGATTGGGCGATCCGCCAACTATCGGCACGATCACTGAGATTCAAGGGAACACCATCGTCGTCGACACCGAGGACGGATTGTCAGCCGAAGTCGGCATCGGCGAAAACACCAACATCACGATCATCAAAGAGTTGGGAGTTGCAGACCTATCGGAGGGCACCAACGTCGTTGGGGTCGTCCAACGCGGTGAGGACGCAAGAATCTACGTTCAAGACATGACGATTATCCCAGAAGGCGTCGGGCGCGGTTTCGGTGGCAGTTTTGGTGGGGCCATTGGCGGCGGCGCGGCCGGAACCACTAATTTGTCCAGCGTGCAAGGCACGGTAATCGAAGTCGAAGGCGACATGGTCCATGTCGAAACCACTCAAGGTACGTTGCGACTAACCGTCAACGATGAGAGTTCAATCGTTCAAAATATTCCCGGTGCACTGTCCGACCTGCATGCCGAGATGGGTGTCATTGCGTTCATCCCCGAGGGAGGCACCGCTGCCAACGTGGTTGCCGGCCCAGCATCGTTCATCGAGAATACAGATGGTAGGTTACCGGGAGTTAGGCGAGGTCAAGGTCAGCGTCGCCAAAACGCGCCGCAATAGACGTCCGGGATTCGGCTGTCACCGCCAATCTTGTGAACGCGATAGCATCGCATTGCAAGGTGGCCACTTGCCTGAACTACCAGAAGTTGAAAACATCCGTCGCTATCTGATTGCGAACCAAATCGTCGGCACTCAGATTGAACGCGTCGAGATACCGTGGCCGAACGCAATCCGGCACCCAAGTTCCGACGTCGAAGAGCTTGCCGACCTGATTTGTCGACGCTCGATACTCGACGTCAATCGGCGTGGCAAGTACCTGATTCTGCCACTGGAAGTGACCGATTCGAATTCGAACCTCGTGCTCCACATGGGCATGACTGGATCGCTCCATTTCCGACGCAACACTGAGTCTTCAGTCCACTACGCTCGAGCGACTTTTTTCCTCAACGACGACCGTCGCATCGAGCTCAACGATCCGCGCAAATGGGCGAAGTTGTGGGCGGTGTCAGATCCTTCGATGGCTTTCCCTCGCTTGGCACCGGATCCGTGGGAAGTCCACCCCAAAACTTTTGCCGACCATTTGCGCTCGCGCAAATCCCGAATAAAGCCAACACTGCTTGACCAATCCCTAGTCGCCGGAGTTGGCAACATCTACGCCGACGAGTCACTTCATCGCGTCGGCATCTCACCGATGCGCCGTTGCCACCAAATCAGCGAGTCGCGACTGATTGCACTGCACGCTGCAGTCCTCGACTCTTTGGAGCACGCCATTGAGTTCATCGCGACGAACCCAACGGAAGACGGCAGCCCATACGTAGTCGATGCCTACGACGACCGGATGCGGTTGCAGCGTAGCCCAGATGCGAAATGCCCAACTTGCGACACTCCCATCACCTCAAGACGCATCGGCGGACGCACCGCGTACTACTGCCGCCGATGCCAGAGCATTAAACCAAGTTTGAAGTTGGAAGCGATAGAATCGAGTAGGTATCAACTCTCAAGTCCGTGGAGGGGTGGCAGAGCGGTTTAATGCGCTGGTCTTGAAAACCAGTGTCACCTCCCGGTGACCGCAGGTTCGAATCCTGTCCCCTCCGCCATCGAATTCGAGACCTACCGGAATGAAAGAAGGCAGTAGAACCAAAACAGCCCTCATCGTCGGTGCCAAGCGCGTCGGTCAATCCGTCGCGCAGCGTCTCGCCGCCGACGGCGTCAATCTCGCCATCGCATATCGCACCAGCAAGGTAGAGGCCGAACAACTGGCGGAATCGATTTCGGAAGTCGAGACGACTACGATACAGGCAGATCTCAGTCTCGAAGATGACGCCCGAGACGCGGTTGCACAGACGGTCAAAACTCTGGGAGGTCTTGACTACGTCGTCAATCTAGCCTCCGACTATCCCTACGCACCTTTCGATTCACTCGACGACAGTGCATGGGAACAAGCGATGGCGTCAGCCAAGGGCTCGTACCTTCTCGGGGTGCACGCGGCTCGCCAGATGCGTCGAAACTCGGGTCCCAACCGAGGGCACATAATAATGTTCGGCGACTGGGCCGCTGAAGAGACTCCTTACACGGGGTACCTGCCATACCTGACGGCCAAAGCAGCGATCCACTTCATGACTCGTGGCCTCGCCGCCGAGGTCGCTCCCTTCGGCGTGAGAGTAAACTGCATCGCTCCCGGGCCGACCATGCGTCCGCCCGAAATTTCGGTCGCCAATTGGAATCGCGCAATCGTCGACAAAGCACCGCTAAAGATCGAATCGTCGGTACAAGACGTCGCCGAAATCGTCGCCACACTTGTCAACACGTCTTCGGTTACCGGCGAGATTATCAGAGTTGACAGCGGACGCCACATCCGAGGCGTCTAATCGCACCATGCCATCTTTCACGGTAACGAGAGTCATCGATTTCTGCTACGGGCATCGACTCCTCAACTACGAGGGCGAATGCCGGCATCTGCACGGGCACAACGGGCGCGTTGAGGTGGATATTGAAGCAGATGAGACCGACGATCGAGGCATGGTGGTTGACTTCGCCGATGTCAAGGAGATCGTCAAGACGTGGGTCGACGACAACCTTGACCACCGCATGATCCTGCATCGCGACGATCCACTAGTCGCCGTGCTTGCCGAGCTCGGTGAAGCATACTACACCATCGACCGCAATCCCACGGCCGAAAACATCGCCGCTCACATCCATCGCAACACGTCGTCTGACGTCATGCCAATCTCCGAAATTCGACTGTGGGAGACTCCCAACTCCTTCGCAACCTACCGCCCAGAGAGCAAAGGACGAGTTTCGTGAGTTCTCCGACGGCAGTCCTCGTCAGCGGGGGCATGGACAGTTGTGTGCTGCTCGCCAACGTCGCAGAACAAGGCGATGCCTTTCCCATCTATGTCGAAACCGGGATTCCTTGGGAATGGGCAGAGAAGATCGCACTCACGAACTTCATTGAAGCACTCGACAATCCACGCGTCAAACCAGTTACCACCCTCTCATTGCCTGTCAAACCGCTCTACGGAAACGCACATTGGACGATGTCTGGCGAAACGATGCCCGGTTACGAAGAACCGGATGAGACGGTCTACATCCCCGGCAGGAACATAATCCTCATCACACTAGCGGCCATCTGGTGCAGCCTCAACAACGTTAATCGCATCGTCATCGGTTCACTAGCTGGCAACCCATTCCCGGACGCCACGCCTGAGTTCCGCCAGTCCATCGCCGCAACGAACTCGATGGGACTCGCACACGATATCGAAGTCGACGCACCGCTGAGCGGCATGCACAAAGAGGAACTGCTCGCAATGAACAACCCCCACTTGCCCCTTCATCTCACACTCACGTGCGGCAACCCGCATCGAGTCGGCAACGGCAACGTCGAATCGGTCATTCACTGCGGCTCCTGTAACAAGTGTCGGGAACGACACGAAGCCTACATCGACGCCAACATCAACGACGACACTCGTTACGCCAATCTAAATGCAACATGAACTCCGAAATTAACCCAAACGACACGACGTCCGTCCTAGACTCCGACTGCGCCAACCACTCTCAGCGCGTCGCGCAACCCGATTCCCCTTGGTACATCCGCATGCTCATCCGATCTATGGCCGAGTGCTATCCGTGTGGCGAGCCGATTAGCAAATGGGCACCGAATGAGCTCTGAAGACTCGGAGAGCGCACACGACGACGACTCGGCATCCAGCGCGGGCAACGCTCCCTGGTACGTCCGTTTTTTCAAGGGTGACTACCTCCGCGTCTACGGACACACGCTGCGACAAGAACGCACTGAGCTAGAGACGCGTTTTGCGATGCAAGCTCTAGACATCGCCCCGCATCACCGGGTACTCGACCTCTGCTGCGGGCAGGGTCGACACAGCATCGCACTCGCCAAGACCGGTCTCGACGTCACCGGCGTCGATCTCAGCGACGAGATGCTAACAATCGCTCGAAATTCGGCGACCGAAGCTGGCGACGAGCTCAAGCTCAACTTCCGCAAGGCTGATATGCGAGATCTCCCCACCGATCTCTCGGATAGCTTCGACGCCGTGGTCAACATGTTCTCCTCCTTCGGCTATCTCGAATCGGAAGCGGAAGACGCCGCAGTGCTCGGGCAAGTGTCAAAGGTGCTCAAACCCGGCGGAAAGCTACTTATGGATCTACTGAATCGAGAGTGGGTAATCATCAACAACGAGGAGTTCGACTGGACCGAGCACGAAGGCGGTCGCATCGTCCTCGAACGTCGACAACTCGACCTTCGCCAGAGCGTCAACCGCCTCACCTACACCGAGATTTGCCCCGACGGCACCCGCAACAGACTGTCCGAGCTGAATATGCGTCTCTACACGCTCACCGAACTGACGAAGGTCCTTGACGCCGTCGGTCTACGTCTGCAAGCAACCTACGGCACCTTCAATGGCGATCCTTACACGGTCAACACCCGCCGTCTAATCCTTATCGCGCAGAAGACATAGGGATAGGGCTAATCGCCCGAGCAAGACCTTTCGGTCGATCAACCTCGCACAACCTGTGCGCAACGATTGACGACCTGATGCGAAACGCCACCTTGCCGCTAATTTGCGACTAACCTCTGAGCACAGCCCATCCGTCGAACTGATGTGTTTGCCGGAACGAGGACATTGACACCACCAAAGACAACGCCAAGCAACCCAGTACGCTCAACGCGTCCGAACTCAAAGCCCAGTGCATCAAACTCATAGACGAAGTCGCCGAAGGCACCGAATGATTTGTGACTCAGTGCTTCGAAGCAATTGGCGTTGGGTCTCCCTGTTCGGATTTGGTGATGCACATAGACTTCTGGTCCCAATGCTTGAGACACGAGGTCCAATCCCGACTGGCTATCATGTTGTTGCGCCACCAGTGGCGTTGCGTTAGTTACGATCACGCGTCCGACGCCCGGAGTAGTTTGTGTCTCGCGGATTCGAGGCAACGCCCGTCACGTCTCATTCTTCGGGTTTGGTGATAACAAAGGCGTCTGCGTTAGACACAAACCCGCGTCGGTGCGATCCGATTAATACCTGTGGATATACTATTCGCTACCTTGAACCTAGCAAGGGGGAGTATGGCGAACGAGAGATTGCTGGTAACTTTGGCGGGGGAAGGCGTCGGCGAAAACGGAGTGCCTGTAGACGTTTACTCCAAAGCGATTACGGGCGTACAGGATGCGGTGCGACGCATGGTTGAGCATCTGGGGCACCGCGAAACGGTAGCAGGACGACGTCCGAATTGGGTAACCAGCCAATCGGGACTCAACGTCGTGGCAACTCGTTCCGGTTCATTCGTCACCGAGTTGGAGTTGGCGCGTCCATCTGACGCGCAGCCGTATTTTGACGCTCTAGGCGAGACGGCGATCGCCGGAATCCTTGATGTGGACGAATCGAAACGTCCGCGTCAAGTCAACGAGGTGCTGCGAAAGGTCGCCAACGATTTGCCTTCAGGCGTAGTCATGTGGTTGGGCAACAGCACGACACCTCGAACGGTGAAGCTCCAAAGGTCGACGAAGAAGCCGCCAGACACAGATAAGGACAAGGTTGAGGCTCGTCTATTCGGCAAGTTGCTGGAAGTGAACTGGGACAAAGGCACAGCACAATTGCATCGATATGGTGATTCGCTCATCAAGCTTAGGTTCGATCCGTCACTCGGTGAAGAGATGCAACGGCACGCCACAAAGTACGTCGAAATCACCGGAACGGGAAGAATCAACGCAAACGACCGATGGACAACCGTCAAGATCGAGACGGTGCAACCAACCAGAACGTGGGACGAACCCTTCGACCTAGAAGCCTTCCTCAACGACCCGAACCCGAAGATGTTTAGCCCGGCATCAGTCCCGTGGACACGCGAGCCATTCGATGTGGTCGAGTTCATCAAGACGATTCATGATGCTCGGCAAGAAAACCGCATCAACTGATGGGTTTTACGCAGTCATCAAGTCAAGATTGATTAGACACCTCGCCTCAAAGCCGACCGAGACCTACACGCGCGCATGAAGCCAAAACCAGCGTCGGCGATGCCATGCCGACATCGCTAGTCTGCTCGGTTCTACGCTCCGGTTGACCCACCATTTCCCACGCGACAATCGCCGCGACTAGACCTCCTTTGCCCATGACAGTTAATGCTGTCTCTTCGTCAGTATTTTCGGGCAACAGGATCGACCAAATGATCCCGATCCCGATAGACCATGCAATGAACGCGCCGCACGCGCCACCTATTCGTTTCAATGTCGTTCCCATCCTTACGCATTCGGCAATAACGCTTACTCCTCGTCTACGTCGTCGGAGTCAAGATTGACGTCCGCCAACTCGGATGAATCGAAATCAATGGCGACTCCTGTTGGGACCAACGGTGTGCCATCACTGGCATCCGGTGTGTTTGCGCCGGCCGAGTTTGTGTCGCCAAAACACGGCGCGATCAACGCCAAAGCGCAGGTAATACCGAAAACTAGTAACCAAAAGTTAGCGTTCCCGTCGTTGTTCATTCAAGTTCCCTCGCGTAAGTCCGATTGGTCGTGATAGGTGGGTGCGTCTCGATCAAGCAATCCGCACGGATTTCATGCGTCCCCTCAAAAACTGGAAGTCGCTTGGCGTCAGCCCTGCTGATCGGTTACGTCGTCGCAGGGTTTATGGGAACACAGTCCGTAGCAGTTCGAAGAAGTCTTCGACTATCACGAGAAACAACTGTCCCAACGCCTCTCCGAAAATCACGATGGTAAAAACAGCCACAGCCACCCATCCCAAATACTTCAGGTAGTTCAATTTCGGTCGCTTTCAAGTAATCGGGCGACATTCAAAGTACGCTCCGCACTATTTGACCCCCCTCTGGAACTCGGTGGAATGCTGCCTAGGCGACTATCAGTTGCCTAAGTCAGCATCGGCGTTGACGCGACCCTCAATGGGGGATCACTAACCCCAGGACGAATACAACGCCGATATGTGAGGGGGATCTATTCCAGCTTGGGATGGAGGCCTTGGATGTGGCCTCGCTGGACAAGGGTTTGTGCAGGAAGGGGAAGACGGAGGTACTGGTCAGGTGTTCCAGGCCATCCCCGGCGAATCTCGAACTTGGGACGTAGCCATCGCAGGAGTGCAAGGATTGGATATGATATGGGCTCCTGGATGCAACGGACGTTGTATCCGATCAAGGTGTCAACAGGTTGATCCGGCAAGAGATTCGGTAGGTTTAGCACCGCGGCGATGACGACGATCCAAACCCCCGTAAGGACGCCCTTTGTCTGCTGCAGGACGATTAGATCGCCTTCATCAACCAAGAATTCCAACGCAATTTCAACGCCAGGCAACCCCAAACACCAAGCGAACCACCCAACAACCACCAACGCGACGAGCGACAACCACGTCGGCGCAAACACCGCCCCAACTATCCACCAGACGCTAGCAGGGCAACGCTCGATCAAGCGCAGTGCTCGTTGCATCAAATCCGTGTACATGCCACTATATTAAAACATACGTTGTCTGTAAGACGTTTCGGCGCAACTGAAGTCTTATCGCAAGTCGAATATCGACGATTAGGTTCACTTCCCTCGCGATTCTCCATACGGCATCCGAATCCCCCCCCCCCATGCGCCTTTGGTCCTTACATCCTCGCTATCTCGATGCCAAGGGCTTGGTGGCTCTGTGGAGAGAGGGATTGCTTGCGCAGAAGGTGCTTGCGGGCGGGACGCGTGGGTATCGGCATCATCCGCAGTTGGAACGGTTCCGGGAGCATCCCGAGCCGTTGCCGATGATTGGGAGTTACCTTGATGCGGTTTGGGTGGAGTCTCGGGAACGAGGATATCGGTTTGACCGCAACCGGATACTGAACAATGAAGCGGTCTCGGCGGAATTAACGGTTACTGACGGTCAGATGCGGCATGAAGTATCGCATCTGCTTGCCAAACTAAAGGTCAGAGATCCGGAAAGGGCGAAGAACCTTCGCAACATCACGGATCCTGACCCCCATCCCTGCTTGACGGTTGTTGATGGCGATGTTGAAGCGTGGGAACGAGTGGCGACTATCGATTAGCTAAGTGGCCGCTTAACCGCGAAGGAGAGATTCATCACAGGTATTTCTTCGCCAAAGCATTGTAGCGAGGATCTGACTCGAGCATAGTAGGGCGAAATGCTCCCTTCCATTTGGTGGTGAAGGATACCTCGGCATTGAGCAATACCATTCTGAGCGCGTCCTCGAACATGGACGACAACGAGACACCGCGTGATTGAGCAAGCAGTTTGACTTTCGACATGAGTTCGGTGTCGATTTCGAATGTCACTTGCTGTTTCATCGTGTTCGGTCGGGTGTTGGAGCAGGAGAACCTGTAGTACAGGTTCCAGATCTACGAGAATCGCTAACCTTGATTCCTAATGGTGGGCGGTGGAGGATTCGAACCTCCGACTTCTTGCTTGTAAGGCAAGCGCTCTGGGCCTCTGAGCTAACCGCCCTCGGTTAACGTCAATCGATTCTATCAACGACAATCGCAACCACTGGTGCGACGTGTCAGTCCTACTTCCCGTTGCGTTTGCGCAGCTCTTCGATGCGACGTTGAGTGGCTTCAAGATCTTGAGGGCGCAGCTTGTAGCGTCGATTCTTGCGGTCTTCGTTGGAGAACCAACGGAGGAAGAGGGTGGTCAGGGTGGCAAGGTAGACGACGTTGCCGGGTATCCACATGAGCAGTCCGCCGATGCGTTGATCCTCAAACGGCGTGAGCGAGAAGTGATGGGGCGTGTCGACGTATGGGGCGTAGATGACGGAGTTGGAGAGCGTAATGATTGCTGCCAGTAAGGCGGTCGGACTGACGACGAGGATCAAGTAGATTATCCGCTGCGGATCGCTCAACGGGGAGCGCACGGGCGGCGGTCCGATGATGGGCCACCAGAAGAGTATGGAAGTGGTAAGCATCGAAAGGTGCATGGCCAGATGCACGGCTTCGTTCTCGACCGCCAATGCGTAAAGTTCGGGGATGTGCCAAACCCATAGCGTCACGACGAATGCCGGTAAGGCGAACTTCGGTTGCGTAACCAACGCGTTGATGCGTCGCAACCAACCGCGTTCAGACAAGGTCGGACCCAAGCCAGCGCGCACACGCTCCGGCATCGACCAGAGGAATGCTGCCATCGGAGACGAAGCGAGCAGCAATACGGATGCCACCATGGCGATGAGGATGTGCTGCACCATGTGGGCGAAGAACATCTCGTCCGAAAACGCCTCGGGAGGTCCAGCGATGGCGAAGAAGAGCGTCGCAAATCCGGCGACGCCGTACGCTACTTTCCGTCGAGGTATGGCTTGCCAACTGGAGCGGAACTGCAGCCGCAACATCCCGACGAAGTAACCGACAGCGAGGAAGACGACGATGACGAATTGCGGGCCGCCTATCGACCATGCGGTCAAGAAGTCGCCGACAGAGTTCGCAGTCTCGATTGTCGGGTCCATCAACTAGAACCCTGCACTGCGACGATGCCTATTGCTGTGTCTGGCCAGCGAAGGCGAACAGGATAAGCAGGATGACGAATAATGCGACGCCGCCGACCATACAAGACGTGAACACCCACGAGTACATCTTGTGATCGAAACGCAAGTGCATGTAGAAACCAACGACGAGGACGAACTTCATCAGCGACAGGATCAACATGACGGGGATGAGCAGACCGCCCAACCAAGTCCAAGCAAATGCCCAAACCTCGACGATGGTGATCACGCTGAGGATGAAGCCGACGAGGACGTAGAAGCCGGGAGTGCCGTGATGCAACTTGGCACCAGTCAACTTGTCCCAAATCCTCTGCAGTAACGGGCTGCTGTCTCCGAAAGGACCTTCCATTGGAGGGTTCGGATCTTGCCAACGCGTGCGCGGGAGATCCCACCATCCTTGTCCTTCGTGGTAAAGGAGCTTGTTCCAGAAGTTCGACATTTGTCTGCTATGCCTGGGAGTTTCTCTCTGTCGATATGCGTTCGTTAACCGCCGTGCACCCACGGTATCCCGCCGGGCGGAACGCCATCGCGAGCGGAGATGAGGTAGATGACGGTGAAGATGACGATCCAAACGATGTCCACGAAGTGCCAGTAAAGTCCAGCCAATTCGAGGTCGATGGCGTTATCAGAGCGCAGGGATCCCTTGACGCTTCCATAGCCGAGGAAGATTAGCCATATGACGCCCAGCGACACGTGTGCACCGTGCAATCCCGTAAGTATGAAGAAGGTCGTGCCGAATAGGTTGGTACGCGGCGTTAACCCTTCACTCGCAAAGAGTGAAAATTCGTAGACCTGGAAGCCGAGGAAGATGGCACCAAGGAATACGACGGCGAAGATCCAGAAGGAACCGAGTTTCTTGCGACCTTGTTGCACGTAAGAGAGAGCTAGCACCATCGCCAGCGAACTCATCAATAGCACGAACGTCGATATTGACGTAATTGGGATGTCCAAGATGTCAGACGGATAAGGTCCGACGAGGCTTCGGTTTCGGTATACGAGATAGGTGGCGATAAACGACCCGAAGAACATAACGTCGGAGCCGAGGAAGGCCCACATGAGCAACTTCTTGTTGCTCAAGCCGGTGGAGGTGTTGATGACCTCTCCGTGCTCGTTCTTTATTTCGTATGTGGCGGTAGTTGCGACCAATTCAGATTGCTTTCAGCTGTGCTGCTTGCGTACCCCGGGAATCAGTGATGTGAAGGTTCGGGGTCATTGACCGGTTCCATCGACCATCCGAGCAATCCCCAAACGAGGACTATTACGCCGATGGCAACGATCACTAGGTTAACGAGCAGACCGGCGGCAGCGATGGTCAATCCCGCAGCGAGGATGAAGGGGTAGTAGGACATATCGGGAAGATGGATATCACCGTGGCCGTGGTCTTCATCGTGATCTGAGGATGCATGGGTCTCGGTGGCGTGTTCGTCAGCTTCGTCGTTGTCGTCGAACTGTGCACCGGACGGCGCGGTCAACTCGTCTGCATGTTCGTCGTGGTAGTACTCGGCGATGAGTTCGGGGTGCTTCTTGAACCACCAGTCGTCGCGGTGTTCGACCACTGGTATCATTTCGAAGTTGTAGTGCGGAGGTGGCGACGACATCGACCACTCCAAAGTGCGACCATCCCACGGGTCGCCGCCAGCTGCTTTGCGCTGTCTTGCGCTGACGAAGACGTTGATGATGAAAAGCAACACGCCGAGTGCCATCAGAAAGCCGCCGGCGGTTGCATACATGTTCGTGTTTTCCCATCCCATGTTTTCGGCGTAGGTGAAGATGCGACGGGGCATGCCGTCCATGCCCAACCAGTGTTGCGGGGCGAACTGCAGGTTGAATCCGAGCAACATCGTCAACCAGTTCCACTTGCCCCAAGTCTCGTTAAGCAGGTATCCGGTCGCTTTCGGCCACCAAAAGTAGATGCCGCCGAAGATCGCCATGATGGCGCCACCGAACAGCACGTAGTGGAAGTGTGCGACGACGAAGTAGGTATCTTGCTGTTGTGCGTCTGAAGGTACAGCGGCGTGCATCACGCCGGAGAGTCCGCCGATGGTGAACATGGCGATGAAAGAGATGGCGAACAGCATCGCCGTGGTGAAGCGGATCGAACCACCCCACATCGTGCCGATCCAGTTGAAGATCTTTATTCCCGTCGGTATCGCAATCGCCATGGTCGAGACTGCGAAAGCTGAGTTTGCAGCCGGACCGAGTCCGACGGTGAACATGTGGTGGCTCCAAACGAACCAACCCATGAAACCGATTGCCACGCCGGCGAAGACGAGGAATGAGTATCCGAAAAGCGGTTTGCGCGAGAATACGGGCAAGATTTCCGAGACGATACCCATTGCTGGCAAGATGAGGATGTATACCTCGGGGTGTCCGAAAAGCCAGAAGACGTGTTGCCAGAGAACCGGGTCGCCACCTGCGGCGGTGTTGTAGAAGTGGGTGCCGTAGAGGCGGTCTACCTGCAGTTGAATGAGTGCTACGGTCAGGATGGGGAGTGCTAAGACGATGAGCACTGATGTCACGAAGGTCATCCAGGTGAAGACTGGGAGCTTCGTCAATGACATGCCGGGCGCCCGCATGTTGAGTATCGTCACTATAAAGTTCAAACCCGCAGCGATGGATGCGATGCCGAGGACGTTGAGCCCAAGTACCCAGTAGGTCATGCCGTCGGTCGGGTTGTATGCGAGGTGGGAGTTCGGGGCGTAGCCGAACCAACCGCCATTGGGGGCGTCGCCAACGAGCCAAGAAAAGTTCAAAAGCAGGCTTCCGAAGAGGAATACCCAGAAACTGAGTGCGTTAAGGCGCGGGAAAGCGACGTCTCGCGCACCAATTTGGAGCGGCACCAACCAGTTGAAGAATGCGGCAGACAGCGGCATCACGACCAAGAACACCATCGTGGTGCCGTGCATCGTGAATAGTTGGTTATAGAGCTCCGGGTCGATGATCGTGCTGTCGGCTTGCGACAGCTGCACCCGCATGAGTAGTGCTTCGATGCCGCCGACCAAGAACCAAAGGAACGACGTTACTGCGTAGAGAGTGCCGATGCGCTTATGGTCAACGGTAGCAATCCAACTCCAGATCCCGGTTTCGCTCTTGGGCCTCGGGATGATGCGCGGGAACTCGAGTGAAATCGGCTTGCCGGGTATGCCTGGGTGTGTTGTTGCCATCGTGGATGAGCTCCGCAAACGAGGTTCAGTGTCGTTAGGAGTTGCTCAGAGTTAGTCTATTCGTCGTCTTGGCGTGGTCAGAGATTTAGTTCAGTGTCTTTATGTAGGCGATGAGGTCTTCGACTTGGTCTGCTGGCAGTTTCGGCACCACCATTGCATTAGTGAAGCCTTCGACGATGAATGCGCCAGGTTCGTTGATCGACTGACGGAGGTAATCGTCGGCGGATAGGTCAGTGCGCGTCGCTGCGGTGTCGGCAATGCCAATCAAACTCGGACCGACGATTGTCGTACCGGCGTCCAGAGAGTGGCAGGCATTACATCCGATCGAAACGAAGAGCTGTTCACCACGTTCTTCCGGAGTTCCGCCGGTAATCTCAGGCACCTCAAGCTGTCCGATGTCTCCCGGTTTGAGAGCAAGCAGGTAGTCGGCGATATCGGCCACTTCCTGCTCTGTTAAGTCGGCTTTATTGTCTTCACGCTCTTGGTATATCGCGGCATGGTCTTGCATCGACGTCCCGATCTTGATCGAGGAAGGGTCGCGTATCCACTTGATGAGGTTTTCTCGGCTGTTCTCTTTGATGCCAGAACCGAGGAATAGACGGTCGCCATAGTTGGTCATATTGGGTGCTGAGACGATGCGGGAGTTTTCGATGTCGTCCAACCACGTTGCCCACCGGGAATCCTGTTGTTGGATCTCTAGGGAGTATGCGTCTTTTCGCCATGAATCGTTGGTGTGGCAGGTCTTGCAGTGCGTGGCGAAGAGTGTCGAGCCGTTGGCTGCGCCAGTGCCGGGTTCAATGGCCACTGGCGGCGTGCGCATACCTGCGACCCAGTTCTGGAAGTCCTCCTCCTCATGCGCGATGACGCGGAAGCGCATGTGAGCGTGAGCAATGCCGCAAAACTCCGCACATTGTCCGTCGTAGACGCCGGGTTCCTCCGCAATGAACCACACGAGGTTCTCGTTGAGTGGGATCATGTCGACCTTACCGGCCAGTTTGGGAACCCAGAAGCTGTGGATGACGTCCTGGGAAGACAAAGAGATATTCACTGGCCGTCCGACCGGTACGTGCATCTCGTTGGCGGTAACGACCTCTTGGTTCGGGTAGCGGAACTCGAACCACCAGCGGTGTCCGATCGCCTCGACTTCAAGCACGTCGCCCATGTCCGAAGGCGCGCCGCGTTGTTGCTCCCACACTCCGATGATCGTTGGGACGGCTATGATGGCGACGACGATGGTGGGGATGACGGTCCAAGTGATCTCGAGCTTCGTGTTGCCGTGCACCTGGCGGGGCATCGAATCGTCGCGCTTGCGGTAGCGGACGATGGTGTAGATGATGATCCCTTCGACGACAATGAAGACGGCAACCGCGATCCAGAAGATGAACAGGAACAGGTTTGCCTGGTCGCGTGCGACGGGGCCACTGACTCCAAACGTCGACTGCGGATGTTCTGGGGAGCAGGCAGCTACCAAGAGTGTGGCGACGGCGGCGAGTACCGCGAGCAACTTCTTGGAGTGCTTAGGAAAAATCAACCAATGGGGCATCAATTGCGAATTTAGTTTCTTAGTCTGAACAGCCCTGTAGGAGCCGTTTCAATGCTAACCGCTCTTATTGTCTCGCTAGAACCCTGTGGCGCAAACCCTGTGGCGCACGGGGCGACATGCCCGATGCTCGTGATTAGAATAACACTCCGCGTTGCAAGTCGCAAAGATAACAACGCTTCAAAGATACGTCAAACCTGCCTCAAATCGGCACTCACAAGCAGCTTCGCACGGCCGTCTGTGGTATCACGAGGAACACCAACTTGCTCTCACAGGATGTCTTGATTGCGACTCAGAATGCTGGCAAGGTGAGGGAATTCCGTCGACTGCTTGACGGTCTCGGCATCAACTTCGTGGGTTTGTCAGACCTAGAGCCAGTCGATCCGCCGGCAGAAGACGGCTCCACCTTCATCGAAAATGCGACTCTCAAAGCGATCTTCTACTCCCGGCGATTCCGTAGGCTCGCGATCGCCGATGATTCTGGGCTAGTCGTCGATGCTCTCGACGGCGCGCCGGGCGTACATTCTGCTCGATATGGGGGCGATAGCTTGACCGACGCCGACCGAACGCAACTACTGCTACATAATCTCCGAGACGTTCCTACCGAACTACGCACGGCCAGATTCGTGTGCTGCATCGTCGTCGCTTCGCCAGACACGGAGAAACCGATGGCGACTGCCGAAGGCGTGGTTGAGGGACGCATTACATTCTCGCCACGCGGAGAAAACGGTTTCGGATACGATCCGGTTTTCGTGCCAACGGGTCACGACCTCACGACCGCAGAGATGTCGGCGGACGAAAAAGACGCGATTAGTCATCGTGGTCGCGCTATCAGGGCGATCGTCCCGCAACTCGAACGACTCGTGACGGCGCGGTAATCGCTGCGCGGGCGGTAATCGCTGCGCGGGCGGTAATCGCTGCGCGGATCGACGTGCACTTGTACAGGTACAATCCAAACCAACACCGGGACCCTCATGTCCATGACGGGTCGAACGCAAGCCTCTCAGCGTGACGACACCGACTGCCATCACCGACATCAAGGACACGCTAGGACGGCGCGTCCGTGACCTCCGCATCTCCGTTACCGACCGCTGCAATTTCCGATGCCCGTATTGCATGCCGGCGGAGATCTTCGGTGAACGGTATGAATTCCTGAAACGCGAGGAGATACTCTCCTTCGAAGAGATTGCGCGTCTGACCAAGATCTTCGTTCGATTCGGCGTCGAAAAGATCCGCATCACCGGCGGTGAACCTTTGGTGCGCTCCAATGTCGTCGAGTTGATTGGTGCTCTGGCTGACATCGACGGCGTCAACGATTTGGCGATGACCACGAACGGCTTTCTCCTCCCGCGCTATGCGGCGGCTCTGAGGGACGCTGGACTGCACCGTCTAACGGTGAGTCTTGACGCTTTGGACGACGAGGTGTTCAAGCAGATGAGTGGTCGACCCTACGGGCCGGAAAAGGTGCTTGAGGGAATTGCGGCTGCGCGAGATGCCGGATTCACCCCGCTCAAAATCAACGTCGTCGTTCAGCGCGGCGTCAACGAGCATACCTTGATCGAAACCGCCGAACTCTTCCGGAGTACCGGCGATATCGTCCGTTTCATTGAATTCATGGACGTCGGAAATCTCAACGATTGGGATCTGTCGCAGGTCGTTTCAGCACAGGAGATTGTCGACATCATCGGCAGTCGATATCTTCTCGAGCCGATTGACGCCAACTATCTGGGCGAGGTGGCGTCTCGCTACCGGTATGTCGACGGCAAAGGCGAGATCGGCGTCATAGCTTCGGTAACCCAACCATTTTGCGGCGATTGCACGCGCGCCAGACTCACTACCGAGGGTCGGTTGGTTACCTGTTTATTCGCAACCCGAGGCACAGACCTGAAGTCGCCGTTGCGCGACGGTGCGACCGATGAAGAGTTGGCAGACATCGTAGAGCGCGTATGGCTCGCCCGACGCGACCGCTACTCCGAACTCAGGTCGGCAAACACCGACCTCGCATCAAGCGGCGTTGGTAGCGAAAAGATCGAGATGTTCCGATTGGGAGGATAGCTATCGGGTAACATCGAAAGTCGGTTTGATTTACGATACTTCTTTCGTAAGTGCCTTTCCTATCGACTTTGCGGCACCCCCGCCACCGTTATTAACGATGACAAATCACAGCGAACAAGATTCAAGCAACAGCGCAGCAAAGCCGGCGCGCATCAACTGCGGCGTCGATTTCCGTAACGGGAACAATTACGGGGCATACAGTGCTGCGCTTCACGTCGATGGCGAATCTGAAATTATCGCCGACGTCCTCGATAATCCGACCTTCATTCGCTGCTGCTTAATGGCTGCGGTAAGGGGACTAGAGGCACTGCCCGAATCCGTGCACAACGTCGAAGTTGTAACGCCTTCAACATGGGTCGCAGAAGTCGCTAGCGATCTAGACGCGCTTCGTGCGTTGAAGGACAAAGATTGGGTCGACGACGACGGCAAGGAGTTGGTGCACAAAGACCTTTGGGCCCGCGTTGACAAATGCTTGACTCCTGAACTCGAGGTCCGCTGGATCTGTGCCAAGGATGTCGGACAACTACCCAACCGCGCAACGTCTGGCGACGATGGTGCTTCAACTGCGGAGGATGGCGAATCCGCCGAATCGACGCGTGAACCAGACTGCGAGATCTCATATGGTGCCGTCACGGTGGGCAATTCGGGCATCGGCGCGTACCACGTCGAGTTGGCGATTCGGGGTAGGCGTGATGACACACTGACAACCAAGTTCCAGACAACGAACTGGGCACGCATGCACCTAACCGCATGCGTCGAAGCGTTGCGCGAGGCGCAACGTATCCTACGAAAAGACGGTTTGACGATCGTCGTCAATACACAGAACGAGTTGATTTCGAATGCGTTCAATAGGGGTTGGATTGAGGATTGGCGACAGAACAAGTGGAATAGACGTGAAGGCGACCGCGTCAGGAATGCCGACCTTTGGCAACAGCTCTACCGCATCGCAAGCAAGAACGACGTCGAGTTTCGATACTCTGCCGATTCTGGAAAATCTGAGCAACTTCAACAACGTGCCGAAGAGACTGCACGCAAAGACAGCGCACGAGTAGCAGAAGATCTCGGTTTCCAGGAGCTTGAAGAAGAAGCGGTCAAGGAGGGTTCGCTAATCCGCATCTATTCCGATGGTTCGGCGAACGAGAACCCTGGCCCAGGCGGTTGGGGCGCAATCATGGAGGTCAAGGAACGACGGGCAAGCCGATCGGAAGGATACAAGCACACGACCAATAACCGTATGGAACTGATGGGCCCGGTCGTCTGCCTAGAACTCGTCGAAAAGATGGTTGCAGCCGGAAAGGCTGATCAAGACGTCAAGGTGATCGTAGTAACTGATTCGGAGTACGTCGTTAGTTCGATGACTCGCGGATGGGCGAAGCGATGGCGCAAAAATCAGTGGAACAAACAGGACGGCAGCAAGGCAGCCAATATCGACCTTTGGAAGCGAATGCTCCACGCTACCGACCGTCTCAAGAAGGTCGACTTCCGGTGGGTGCGCGGGCATGCCCGATACCAGCAAGCCTTCGCCGCCGAGAATCAAGAGGTCGATCGGTTGGCGAAAAAGGCCGCCGAACAACCGGAAGAGATGTTGCTCGTTGATGAAGGGTTCGAAGAGCAACCCCAAACAGCGGAATCTGCCCCGGCACTCACGACCTAAAAGCATCCTCCAACACTTGACCAAGGTCCCGCACTTTGCCCGACATGGCTAGAGACGGATCCGAAATCGTCATTTACACCGACGGCGGTGCGATTGGGAATCCCGGACCCGGAGGTTTCGGCGTGGTCGCTGAAATCGACGGGCAAGAGAAGACACTCGCCCGCGGCTATCGAGCCACGACCAATAACCGTATGGAGTTGATGGGTGTCATCGCCGGATTGGTAAGCACGGATCGGTACGCAAGCGGAAAACACACCGTAGTCGTTTCCGATTCGCGGTACGTCGTAGACGCCATGGAGAAAGGTTGGGCACGAAGATGGCGCGCAAACGATTGGCGACGCAACAACAAAGGTGATATAGCCCTAAACTCGGACCTGTGGGAGCGATTGCTCGAGGCCACCGACGGACGTTCCGTCTCCTTCGAGTGGGTCAAGGGACACTCTGGTCATCCGCAGAACGAACGTTGCGACGCGCTGGTGCGAGAGGCGTCTGCATTGCCAGTTGAACAACAACTGGTGGATGAGGGGTACGAGGGTAACGGCGCGCAGAGAGGTGCGCCGAGTTTCTTCGAGCCAACTCCCGACGACGTTGCACCGTCCTTCACCCGCGATACCACAGAGGTCGATGCGCCCGCCCTCTCACACGTCGACGAGTCCGGCGAGGCACAGATGGTTAACGTTGGCGGCAAGGAGATTACCGATAGGGTGGCCTCGGCCAGTTGCGACGTCTTGATGTCGTCATCCACGCTGGAACTCATCCGTAAAGGTGAAATCGCCAAAGGCGACGTTATCTCCACCGCCAAACTCGCCGGCATCATGGGTGCGAAGCGCACCGCAGAGCTGATTCCGATGTGTCACAACTTGCCAATCTCGCAGGTTGAGTTGGACGTCGACTATCTTGAAGGCGACGCGGGTTTGCGCATCGACTCGACGGTGAGGACGACGTGGCGAACGGGTGTGGAGATGGAGGCGATGACTGCGGCATCGATCGCCGCGCTGACAATCTACGACATGTGCAAATCGGCAGAGCGGACCGTCTGCATCACGAATCTGCGTCTCACACACAAGAGCGGTGGCAAGAGCGGCCCCTTCAACGCTGAGTAGTCGACCGCGCTTCGGCGACGCGGCTCACACGCGTCGATTTTGTTGCGATCCACGCCCCGTTCCGGTTCAGCAGTGTTGAGTGTACGGAGCGAAGCGTGTTCGCGTTCTAATCGATGGTAGTGAACTGCCAACGACGGCCAGAACCGGCGCGTCCTGCGCGGTTGACTGTATTCACGTCAACGCAATATCGGTGACCTGGCCTCATTACGGTTCCATCCCCGACGTTTAGCGTCAACCGCCAGCGATCCCCGATGCGGACCAAGCGAGCTTCGCCCAATGATTTTCCGGCTTGCAAGGTGTCAGAAAACGAAGTCCAGTCATTACATGCCGATCCGTTTCGCGCGATCCTGTATTTGATCCCGGTGGGCCAGTCGTACGGATTGATCTTGAAATCGAACTCCACAATGTCCGACTCCGCCCGCGCTGGGCCCAGCGACGCAGGTTTCGACACCGGCAGCACACTCGGCATTTCGATGTGACTCCAACTTCTGGCTTTGCCAGCGTCGCCCTGAGGATTGACGAAGCTGGCGTGCACGCAAACGAGGTTCCCGTGGCGGAAAGATCCGCTCGCACTTCGGTCGAATCTCAACTCGTAGCTGTCGTCGTCAATAGCGACCAAAGTGGCTAAGTCGTCGGAATCGCCGATTCGCAACTTGGTCCATTTTGTCCATTCATGGCAGGCTTCGCCCTTGTGCGCAACCCTGTAGCGGACGCCGGCAACGACCGCCCGGTCGGCGGCCACCTGCTTGAACCTAATGGTGAATTCATCGTGGCCAATACGATCCCGTTTTCGCTTTCCGTCAACGGTCTGTACGCCGGAACTACGCTTTCATCTGCCGTTTCGAATATGCGGAGCTTCAATGAGCTTGGCGGAGTTTCGAGGAACTGCATCGACAAGAAACCGTCGTCGCGATCCCAGAGGAACCCCTTAGGTTATTTCGTCGTTGATTCGCACTTCGGTCACGAAGGCGAACAACCCATAGCTGTCATCTTTGTCGGCAGCAGTTGCGTCGATGAATAGGTTGGAGATTGTCTTGCCGTTGCCGTCTAGCTTGCCGGAGAATTTCCCGCCAATCGGGTCCCAACCATCACCGTAGTTCCAGTAGGCGTCTCCGGCCACGTTGGTCTTGCCATCGTTGTTGGTGTCGAAGTCGAGGTCGGCTGTCAGCTCGTAACCTTCGCAACCGGTGCTCGGACAACCCATGCCGCTGACGGCGTTAGGGAAGGCGGAAGAGTAGTTGGTGGAGTCGGATGACTCGTCCACCGATCCATCGCCGTCAAGGTCCCAGCGGATGGCATTCAGTTGCGCCAGACTGCTGACCTCAATTAGACCGTCGTTGTCAGGGTCGTAGTCGACGTTGACATTCTGCGCGACCGCCGACCCGTCAGAGACGAATGTTCCGACCGCTAGCACTACAGCCAGCGAAACGGTACCAATGAGGGCCAATCGATACGCTCCAAATGTCTCTGCCACGACAATCCTCCAACAGAGTTGCGACCAGTGGGTTTGGTTGAACTACGCAAATGACTTAACCATTCTCTGTTTACCACAGACATGCAATACGCATGAGGTGCAGGCACCACGGACATGGTCGACGTCGGCGGCATCGGAGTTTCTGATCGCTCGCATCACACGTTCTGGGCTTCACCAAGTCGCCCGCGATCTCGACGGCGTCATCGCAACTCCGAAACTGCTAAGGGGCTCAGCGGAGTTGCCGGCAATCTTGACCCTTTAGTTCTGTGGCGATACCATTGTGGATACGAAGTGCGACTGTTCTAGGTCGTTTTGAAGGGGGCGATGTAGCTCAGCTGGTTAGAGCGAGCGCTTCATAAGCGCTAGGTCACAAGTTCAAGTCTTGTCATCGCCACCAACCTCCCAGCGGTCAAACATCATCCGCACGAGACTGATCTTGGTACAACCCGCCGATATTGGTCTACCGGCAAGTCAGTCGACATATCACCACTCGGGCGGTTAGCTCAGCTGGTTAGAGCGCATGCTTCACACGCATGAGGTCGGAGGTTCGAGTCCTCCATCGCCCACCACTTCTTCTGGCATTAGTAACTCAGCCGTATAGGGCTACTTTAGTCTCCTACGCGCGTCAAGTTGGTTATCCGCAGGCATCCGTGGTTAGGTGGGTGTCACGTCCGAACTATGGCACTGTGCTAGTTTTTGCGGGATACGGGTCGTATCGCAGTTAACCCAAAGTGCGGTTGACGAGTTCGGGAGCCGAACGTCGATTTACGGACCATCACGACGTGTCTTGCTTATGGTAGGCCGCAATTCTTGCGTGATTTCGTAACTTGCGATAGTATCGCCGATGGCACACGACATAACCACGAACTATTCGACAACGTTTCGGAGCTAGCCCCATGTCCAACGTCCGTAGTCGTTTTTCCACTTGGGCCGCCGCGGTGGCATTGCTGATCATCGCAGCGACAACGATGGTAGACGGCGTTGCCGCGCAATCGAGCAGCAAAGATTACGATGTGGACAACGACGGTTTGATCGAAGTTGCGGATGTTGCGCAGCTGAATGCCATTCGCTGGGATACGGACGCTAACGGTGAGGTTTCGGCCGCCGACCAAACTAACTATTCGGCGGCTTTCCCCAACGCTGCGGACGGCATGGGTTGCCCGGATTCTGGGTGCGTCGGATATGAGCTGGCGGCCGATTTGGACTTCGATACGAACGGCAACACCATCGCCGACTCTGGCGACACTTATTGGAATGCTGGCAAGGGATGGGACCCGTTCCACTTTGGCGTTTCAGGATCCCAGCATCGCACCTTCGACGGAAACGGCCACACCGTCTCCAACCTCTTTATCAAGAATGACCAAATTGATTCGGGCGGTTTGTTCGACGACGTCAAAAGCGGAGCCACGATAACTGACCTGCGGTTGGCAAACGTCCACGTTGACCGCAGCGGAATTAGCCACAGCTTCAGCGACGGGCACGCGGGTGGTCTAGCGGGAATTATCCACGGCAGTGCCAACAAGATCGCGGTGAGCGGAATCGTCCATGGCGTCTCTGTTGTCGGCGGGTTGGCCGGCGAGTACTTCGGGGACACATCAGACTCCATCAGCGACATCCACATCGAGGCGACGGTCAAGTCCACTGGTGTCAGCGGCTACCATGCCACAGTAGGAGGTTTGGTTGGCATTTATCGGCACGGAGAGATCAGCAACTCGCTCGTTACTGGGTTGATCGATTCGAACGTTAAAGGGTATCGGATAGGCGGCATCGTTGGTTGGGGAGATCCTCCCAGAGGCTTGTACGTCGATGACATCTACTGGGACAAGCAGGCCACTACTGTGAACATTAGTGCTGAAGGCGAGGGGAAGACCACAGCCCAACTTAGGGCCCCAACTTCGGCGACGGGGATCTACGCCAACTGGTCGGAGGACACGTGGTTCTTCGGCACGCAGTACGACTACCCGCGTTTGCGTGTGGGCACTATTGACTACGACGTTGACAACGACCGATTGATCGAGGTCAGCGACTTGGGTCAGCTGAACGCGATGCGGTGGGACCTCGACGGCAACGGAGCCAGCGACTCCTCCAGCGGCGATGCGGGATACGCCGCCGCGTACTTCATTCCCGCAAACGGCATGGGTTGCCCCTCAAGGGGTTGCGACGGTTATGAGCTGACGACCGACTTGAACTTCGATACCAACGGCGACGGGAAGACCGACGTTGCTGGTGATCGTTTCTGGAACGACGGCGAGGGATGGGATCCCATCGGCGGCGGTTCGTCGTCCGGTTCCTCATACTTCACGACGAATCTCGAAGGCAATGGGCATGTGATCCGGAATCTGTACATCGACCGGGCTAGCACCACGAACACTCGGACGGGATTCCTCGGCAGAGTCTCTGATTATGTTGACGTGAATAATCTCGGATTCGACCTGGTAAACGTCTCCGGTTACAGGTATGTAGGTGCGCTGGCCGGAGTATTCGACGGAAATATATCCGGCGTCTACGTTACCGGCGACATTGAAGGGCATGACAAGGTCGGGGGTATTGTCGGATCACTACAAGGCAGCATCAGCAAGAGCTTCTTCGACGGCGACGTCGCCGGGGACACCTCGGTCGGAGGATTGGTCGGTACGGTGGCTCCGGTTACCACGGCAGGACATGAGATCGAAAACAGCTACGCCACCGGGACGGTGCGCGGGGGCAATTTGGCGGCGGGTTTGGTGGCACACATGGGTCTGGGTGTCAACGGCGGTCTCAACTCAGTCAGCAACAGCTACTCTGCTGCCGAAGTTACCGGTTGGAAAGGTTCTTCTCAGTCTTTGGCAGGCTTGGTGGGATCGGCGAATGCTACAACCGAACTTGATTGCAGCGACAGCTATTGGGACACCACAGCGAGCGGCCGTACCAACAGTGCGTGTGGTGTCGGCAAGACCAGTGCGGAGTTGAAGGCTCCGACGTCGGCGACGGGCATCTACTCCGATTGGGACGCTGAGGTGTGGGACTTCGGCCATCAGCTCGAGTACCCCGCATTGAAGGTGGACTTCAACGGCGACGGCGTGGCGACCTGGATTGAGTTCGGTAATCAGGACAGGTTGGGACTGCCGCCGTCTGACAGCCTTCCTGCAGTCGCTCCGATCATCAAGGGCTACAACGTTGAACTTGGCACGACTGTTTCTGATCTTGGCAAGACAAGTGTTTACGTGAAACCCGACGTCAAAGATGACGTCACTGCCCTGGCCTACCGGATTGCTGACGCCACAGGAGACGAAGACATCAGTTGCGTTTCTTGGCGTTCCTTCGGCCCCGAAGAGGTTGATGACAACTGGAGCATAATCGCGCCGTATACGACGGGTACTCCGGTTGAACTCCCTGGCGAATTTTACGGCGGCCATCCGGGTACAGTGGTCATCAACCACGCCGACGTGGAGATTGGGCGTGTGTTCGCCTTCTGCTTGCAGTTGGCTTCGGCGAACTCAGAAGGACGCGGTCCGGCGGTACAAGAGATCATCGAACTTCCCTACACCGACTACGATTTGGACGACGACGGGCTAATCGAGGTTGCGAATCTGGCCCAGCTGAACGCCATGCGCTGGGATCTCAATAGCGACGGGTCAGTTGTAACCGCAGATCAGGCGAATTACGCCAAGGCATTCAGCGACGCCGCAAACGGCATGGGCTGCCCAACGAGCGGCTGTTCGGGTTACGAGCTTTCAGCTGATCTGGACTTCGACACCAACCACAACGGCATTGCCGACGCCGGCGACGCTTACTGGAACAACGGCGACGGATGGCAACCCATCGGCACCCACACGTCTTGGGTAGACCCTTCCACGGAGTTTCACGGTACTTTCGATGGCGACGGCCACGTTATTCGCAATCTGTTCATTGACCGCACCGGCGCGGGGGTGGGTCTCTTCGGGTGGACCGATCGTTTGAGCGTCCTTGAGAACGTTGGTTTGGAGGATGCCGACGTCACTGGTGGGGACTATACGGGCGGGTTGGTTGGCGGCCATGAGGGCGACCTAACTGGGGTCTACGTCACGGGCAAGGTTTCGGGCAATGATCACGTTGGCGGTTTGGCGGGGTTTATTTCTCTGGATGGAAAGATCGACACCGTCTACTCCACAGCCGACGTTTCCGGTAACAACTATGTGGGAGGCGTGGTTGGGAACGTCAACTCTTCCAGTCTCACCAGCAATGTGTATGCCGCGGGGAGTGTGAACGGTAATAGCAACGTTGGCGGTTTATCAGGACACTATGTCCATGAGTCGATGTCTAACAGCTACTCGACGGCGTCGGTAAGCGGTAACGCCAAAACCGGGGGGTTGATAGGCAGCGTGGGCTCTGGTAAGGCCGACGAGAGTTATTGGGACACTCAGACCAGCGGTCAAAGTGGGAGTGCTTCGGGCATCGGGAGGACGACCTCTCAATTGCAGGGTCCGACGAGCAATACTGGCATCTACCTGCAATGGAGCACTGACATTTGGGACTTCGGTACTTCGTTGCAGTATCCGGCACTGAAGGCAGATTTCAACGGCGACGGCAAAGCGACGTCAGGTGAATTCGGCAATCAACGGGGTGACTACGACGCCGATGACGACGGCTTGATCGAGGTTGAAAATCTTGCTCAGTTGAACGCCATCCGCTGGGATCTTAACGGCGACGGCGTTGTCGATGATTCAGCCAATCATGCGAAGTATCTGGATGCCTTCCGCAAACCTGAGGAGCGTATGGGGTGCCCGTCGAGCGGTTGTGATGGTTACGAGCTGTCCTTCGATCTGAATTTCGACACCAACGACAATGGTCACGCCGACGATGGCGACGTCTACTGGAACGGCGGTGCAGGTTGGTCGCCGATCGACGGCTACTCGGGCGTCCTTGACGGCAACGGCCGCGCCATCGAAAATCTGTACGTCAACCGTACGGAGCGGGGACGCTCTGGACTTTTCAGCCACCTCACCAACGGTGCTGTGGTGCGCAACCTGGGGTTGGTCAACGTCGAGATCACCTCGAACGGCGACGCCGGGGCGTTTGCCGGTTTAACCACCCGCGCTGCGATCTACAACAGCTATGCCACCGGCTTAGTGATGATCCATAGCAACAACGACTCCGTTGGCGGTTTTGTGGGCGAAGCTAGCGGCCACCCGTATGGGCTCGACTCGATTCGCGACAGCTACTCGGTGGTGAACGTTACCGCGGTAGGCGAGGGCAACCGAGCCGGCGGGTTGGTAGGTTCGATGCACGTCAACCAATCCAGCTACACGCAGATCGTCAACAGCTACGCCGCAGGAATGGTGAGGTCGAAAGACATTAACCAGACTGGCGGGTTGGTTGGCAAGACAGGCACACCGCAATCGAGCATCACTGGCAGCTATTGGGACACCGAGACGACGGGCTGGCACACCAGTGCCAACGACGGCGATGGCAAGGCCGACGACGGAGTGGGCAAGACCAGTGCTGAGTTGGAGTCACCGACGTCTGCGACAGGCATCTATGCCGACTGGAGCACGGCGTGGGATTTCGGCACGGCAAGCGAATACCCGGCTCTGAAGTACGACACCAACGGCGATGGCACGGCTACCGTTGCTGAGTTTGGGTATCAACTGCGCACGGCGGATGCTTTCATCCACGACCTCGATTTGGACGAAGACGGCTTGATCGAAGTCTCCACTTTGGATCAGTTGAACGCGATCCGCTGGGACGAGGAGGGTGACGGCGTCGCTGGCGACGGTGACACGACCGAATATGCCAATGCGTTCGCCAGATGGCGTACGGGACTGGCTGCGGAATGCGTGGGCACTAAGTGCGTCGGCTATGAGCTTACGGTCGACTTGGACTTCGACACCGATGGCAGTGGTAAGGCTGACCCTGGCGACGCGTATTGGAACGACGGCGAAGGTTGGTGGCCGATCGCCAACTTCACCGGAGTCTTCGAAGGCAACGGTCGAGCCATCAAGAACTTGTACGTCGACATGACGTACGAAGATCTCGCCGGACTCTTCGGCCGGCTGACCGACGGCGCAGAGGTGCGCAACGTAGCCCTCACCAACGTCGACGTCACCTCCTGGAGCAACGCCGGCGCAATAGCTGGCGGTATGATCGGTGCCGCCATCAGCAACAGCTATGCCACTGGGTCGGTCACTGTCCTCGCTAGCGCATCAGGATTTGCGGGCGGTTTAGTGGGAGGGGCCTTAGGTCACCCTGTCGGTAAGGACACCATCCGAGACAGCTACTCGCTGGTTGAAGTTACTGCGAAGGGCAAAGCCGTCTCAACCGGCGGGTTAGTCGGGAGGTTGTTCGCCTATGGCGATAGCCAACCACAGATCGTGAACAGCTTCGCCGCCGGGTTGGTACAAACGACGAGACCGGATTGGGGCGGTGGTTTGGTTGGTCAGGCTACCGACCTGACTTGGGCGTTGAACAGCTACTGGGATCGTCAGACCACGGGCTGGGAGACGAGTGCCGCAGGATGGAGTCAAAGCCAGGAACGACTGCAACGGCCTACCTCAGCTTCCAACATCTACCACCGTTGGAGCTCATCAGTGTGGGACTTCGGGAGCAATAGCGAGTATCCGGCTCTGAAGTACGATACCGACGGGGACGGCACGGCCACGGCTGCCGAGTTCGGCGACCAAGTGCGTACGGCGACGATCCCTGACGTCGATCTCGACCGGGACAATGACGGTCTCATCGAGATCAACAATATTGACACGAGGGCTAAACTCAACGCCATCCGCTGGGATCTTGACGGTGACGGAACGCCAAGGTCGGGCAACGCATCCAACTTCTGGAGTGTATTCAACGACGGCAACGAAGCCGCAGTACCCTGCGTAGGCGCGCTGTGTCGCGGTTACGAGCTCACCTGGGACGTTGACCTAGGCGGCGACGACAACGAGTGGTATCCCCTCGGGCATTCGGCCGAACACCCGTTCAGCGGTGAGTTCAATGGCAACGGTCATACGATCAGCAACCTATGGCAGTCGCGAACCTCAGGCGAGGAGAGCAACAGCCACGCAGGTTTGTTTGGCTTTACTGGCAGTGACGCGCTGATTCACGGCGTGATTCTCAATGACGTCGACATCGAGGTTTGGGGCAGCGAAACCGACGACAACTCCGTCAACGTTGCCGGGGCGTTGGTAGCGGTAAACCGCGGCACGGTGCGCAACAGCGCGCTGGAAAAGTCGGACTGCGACGTCGTCGGACGAAACGTGGCTGGCGGGTTGGTGGGAGCCAACCACGGCACCGTGGAGCAATCGTGGGCTGATTGCAAATGGGTCAAGAGCTTCAAGAGTTCAGGCGGGTTGGTGGGCTACAACCATTCAGGTGCTAAAGTGCTCCGAACCTACGTGGGCAGCTCGAGCGTTGCCTACAACCCGGAGAGCGGGTGGTACAAGGGCGCGCTGGTCGGCCGAAACTTTGGAAATGTGGGAGAAAGCTACTCTTTGGGCAAGACCCGTCGGAACAGCTCCAACTACGGTCCTTTGAACGGCCAACAAGCTGGCGATGGCGCAACACATGGCAGTTTCTTCTTCGGCAAGGATGGACATCAGGAGTTGGGCGGCGAAGTGGTCAACGAAGATGAGATGAAGACTCCAGACGACGACGATCCGGGGATATTCGGCTTCTGGGATAATACGCTGAGGGGGGAATGGGACTTCGGAGATGACACCCAGTACAACGCGCTGCGAGTGGATACCAACGGCGACGGTTACACAACCCCTTGGGAACTGGGAAGTCAACGTCACGCAGACTCCTTCGCACACCGACCGAACTTCGAGGACGGTGATGCGGCACACAGCGTCTGGCGGGAAGCTCTGTCACTGCGTTTCCGCAAGTCCGACGACGATGCAAATCGCAAGGTCGATGGCGTTGGCTACCGCATCGCCAAGACCGGAAGTGCTTGCCATGATTGGCTCGCTCCATCCGAGGTCATGCTGGACGAGACTAACGGTCGCGCCACGCTTTCTGAGGACAACGACGTTTACACGCTGGTCTTGAACCGTGCGAACTCTTGGGCACTTCGACCTAATGGACGCGTCTGTATCGACGTTTGGTTCATCAACGCCGAAGGCGAGAAGAGCGACGGACGTCGCTGGCACGACATTCACATGCCGCCAGTCGATGCACCGAGGTCAAAACCGATCAAGGCGGCTGACGCCGAGGTGGAGCCGGGGAAGGTAACGCTGGCCTTCCGGACGGATCCGAATGATCGTGTAACCAGCGTCGATTACCGCATCGCCCACCAAGGTGATTCATGCACGAAGTGGGGCGATTCGTCGGCAGCGTTCAAACCGGGCGAAGTACTCGATGGCGCGGTGTTGAACCAGGTCGGCAGTCTCTGGCGGTTGGAGTTGCCGGTTGGCGAGGGACACGACATGAAACCGAACCGACGCTACTGCGTGGACGTTACAGCGCACAACGATGCCGGTGCTGCTTCCTCCGGACGTCGATGGAGAGATTTCCTCACCGTCGAGTAACACACTCACGGGAAAGGGTTGGCGGTCCTGATACCGAAGGACCGCTAACCCACTCCTCCTTACCGATCCGCAGGTGGAGTTCAACGCACTGGGAGCTGGTTGCGAAATCTAGCGATCGTTGACCGATTTCACGTTGTGTGAACTGACAGGCAAGGAGAATCGTGGTGGTCGCTTTCGCAACACCGAGTGCCAGAACGAGTCTCCTTGACAAAGGCTTGACGAACGCCTTGTAAGGTGAACGAATCACGCAGTCCATTTCGGATCGGTTGGGCTATGCACTCCCGGAATCTGCGTGGGATTAACTGACGCCGTAAGGCTGAATTGGTGCGATTGTGGCTTTAGCGTTGAACTACTATTGGCTATCGCTCGAGGAGCAAGACCGCCGATGATCAGTGCAAATTATCTGTTGATCCCGGTGCTTTTCGGCGCGGTGCTTTTTGCTGCTGCTTGCGCCAGCGAACCTACGTCGGTGCCGATCGTACCAATTTCGACTGAAACCACAGCGTCGGATTCGGAAGTGCCCGTCAACACGGTCGCGGCGACGATGTCTCCTTCGCAAGATGCGGACGTGAACATTGCAACTCCGATGGCAACCACGACCTCGATCGATGACGACGAACTTGTCGATTGCGTCCGAACTCCTTCCCAGACTGAAGGACCGTTCTATGCAGACATCGGCGGATTCAGACAGGACGTTACGGAGGGACTAACCGGCGTGCCTTTGTCGGTGCGGTTCCAGGTTGTCGAAGCGGGATCGTGCGAACCGCTTTCTGGCGTGGTCGTCGATATTTGGCACACTGATGCGCTGGGACGCTACTCGGCGTTTGAGCGTGGTGGCGGCGATGCATCCGACACCTTCCTGCGGGGCAAGCAGATTACCGATGCCGACGGCGTCGTCGAGTTTCATACGATCTATCCTGGTTGGTATCGGGGGCGCACAACTCACATTCACTTCAAGGCGTCGACTGATGGGGGAAGTCTTGTCACCTCGCAGCTCTACTTCCCGGACGAAACCACAGCCGCCGTCGCCGAGGAACAGCCATACGCGACGCGCGGCGCACCGGACACGACGAACGAGCAAGACTCCATCCTCAGAGGTGCTGGCACAGACCACCCGCTCATGGGCACCGTCTCCGACAACGGCGACGGATACGTGGTTTCATTTGTAATCGGTGTTGATGCGCGTTGAGGGACTGGTGGTCCTTCGACGTTGACCGTAATGCGGTTGTTCGTTTACGGGAACCTTCGATCAGAGTGAACATGCGACGTGTAGCACCTTCAATCAGGATGGACATGGATCTCAATGACATTGACAGCATTGTCGGGACGCTTAGATGCTCTGGCCATAGCGGCGTCGCCGACAGGATTTGCTACCTGCGAGAAGAGACCGAGATCGATCCTTCCGAGCCGCCCATCAACCTGCAATCGTTGCGACAGATGGCGACGTTCTTGATCGATGAGGCGTATCCGCCTAGACCACGGATTGAACTAAGCCCGACCGGGTTGATTCAGATTGAATGGCGCGACGAGGAGAACAGCATCTTCGCCATGAATTTCCTCACAGACGGACAAATACAATTCGCTGGCATCGGCAAAAGAGCTGACGATGGGTTACCGTCTGACAGAGTAAGCGGCACGGGAACGCGTAGTGACGCGCTACGCGCGTTGGGACGCATCATGCCGGAGATAACTGAGAGTTAATGGCGCGTTGAGGACGAAACCGGCAACACGATGACGGCAGATCCAGAGCTAGCCAATCTCGCCAGAACCGCATGGCAGCAGTATCGGGATGTCGAGGGAGAGTCGTGGCGTGTCACTCCGGGTGCTCCGGTGCTGTACTTCGGAGATCTGCCGAAGTTCGAGGCGTCGGATGTTCGGATCGTAACCGTCGGACTGAATCCTTCCAATCAGGAGTTCCCAGTGGGCGCACCATTCTGTAGGTTCACCGGTGTCGACACCGACGATGCAACCCAATATCTGTCAGCACTGAACGCGTATTTCCGACAGTGTCCTTACACGGCATGGTTCGACTTCTACGAACAGGCATTGCTAGGCGCGGGCGCATCCTACTATGGCGAGTCGAAGAATGTGGCACTGCACACCGACATCGCATCGGTGATACCTACGGATCCCACGTGGAGCCGTCTTGGCAGCTCAACCCAGAATCGCCTCGCCAAGACCGGCATAAAGCTCTGGCATCAACTCATCGAACGTTTGCAACCGGATTTCGTCATTCAATCAACCGCCAAGCAGTGGCTCCGCCGGATTGAGTTCGATCATCTAACCGAATGGACAACCATCCACAGCTTCACCAAGACGCAAGACGGCAAATGCCGTAAACGTCACATCGATGTGCAAACCCGTTGGCACTCGCTCGATAGCGGGAAGCGATTCCTACTCGCCCACATCCCCGCAGCACAGAAGCCGCTCGCCGCGTTAAGCCACGATCAGAAGCGGCATGCGGGCGAGGTTGTGTTGGGGGAATGGGAGCGTAGTGGATAGTTACACAAAGTTTTTTGCGGAATTTGCTGGCATCGAAAATCATTTATTCGAAGTCAGCTTGATGACCAGCCAAATCAACGGAGGGAGTATACCGAGAACTGCAGCAAGGGAAAACAGACTCAGAAGGATACCCAATAGGTTCGTATCGTCGGGACGGGTGCCTGCAGCATCCGCAACCCAAAGATATGTGCCGACTAAGCCAAAGAGCGCGACGATGGCGGGAGGTACATGCTCGTACCAAGATACGCCGCCCTTTTTCTCATCTCTGCTCACATCGTCGTCAATCGCATTGGATTTCATTACAGCCTTGTTGTTGCCGTTACGACGTCGTGAAACCGCTTGATTGGCACTATACTTTCGCAACTCGTCTGCGAGTAAGATGAGACCTGCGCTAAGTGCGACTATCGGGGCACCGATTCGCAGTCTAATGACATAGTCCGCGGTTGAAGGCCCCACACCGAATGCATAGAGCATCGCAGTGATCGCAACTACGCAATTGGTGGAGACCCACCACAACCACAAAAATGTTATTCCATGTTCACGCCACCATCGCATACTGCGCTACTCCGTCGCATTGGCGTGTCGTCAAGTAAATGATCCCTCATCGCTCCTCGAGCGATCACACGTTCCATGTCGCCCAACTAGCTGTGAGACTTTGTGCGGTAGGCGGCACTGC
Source organism: Dehalococcoidia bacterium (assembly GCA_965221625.1). GTDB lineage: Bacteria > Chloroflexota > Dehalococcoidia > Lucifugimonadales > Lucifugimonadaceae > Bin127. Next base: position 592,773 of record OZ244903.1, on the reverse strand, counting down.
AACGGATACGTCGTAAGGACGATTTAGTGGGGGAAGCCGTTGGTTGGCAAGGCAGTTCCGGTTAAACGGGCGAACCGGCGGTCGAATGTGTAGAGCGGGGTAGCACCGGCACGTCTTGCTGCGGAGAGTATCATGCAGTCGGCGAAGTCGGGGCCGCCTTGGCGGTATTGGTGGGCAGCAGCGGCGACGTCATCCGAATTCTCGACTACTAATGAATCGGCAGCCGTCAAGTCCATCAAGGCGTCGGCGACCTGCATACGCGAGAAGCTGTAGCTTCTTTCCAATACCCAGGCGACCTCGATCATCACCTCGCGACATATGAAGCCAGGGTTAGTCGAACTCAATCCCGCCAGCAATCTCCGAGCGGTTTCGGACTGTTCGACGTCGTCTCCGACGAGATAGCGCACCAACACATTGGTGTCGATAGCGATCAACCTTCAGATGCGCCTTCCGCAATCGCTTGATCCATGTCTTCCAGGCTCACCGGAGGGCCGTCATACGGCAAGCTGCGGTAGAGTTGCTCAGTTGGCTTAACGGGGATGATCAGCACGCCTTCATCGACAATGACGTAGCGAACCTTCTCCCCAGCCTTAACTTCCAGAGAATCTCTCACCGCCTTTGGCAGTGTGGTTTGCCCCTTACTAGTTATTCTGGATTCGATCATCACGCCACCTCGTAGCGACATTGCCATGTTGTCCTTACATCCTAGCATAATGTAATGCCACCAATGATATGTCAAGGCAGTTTCGGGATCAGCATCGAATAGCCCAGTGTTGAACGACTGTGGGGTGAGGTTGCCTAACCTTTACTCCCCTCAATCAGTAGTCCGGAAGATTCGGGACCTGAGGCCCGGGAGATTGACGTGATTGCAGCGACTTAACGGGCGCGAAACCCCGCCTCAGCCAGCGCGGGTGTTGGTGACGGATGGCTCGTTTGCGAGCTCTCGGCGGATGGTGGCGACCCACTCGGGATCGAGATCCAACGCGTCAGTTACCGCGGCGTCGATCCGCTGACGTATGACGTCATCGTTCATCCTCGGGAACGGTAACAGTGTCTCACGACTCAGGACATCGAACTGGTCGTTCAACGTCATCAGACGTGTTTCATCCAGTTGGTTGAAGTCGGGTACCGGCAGCGAACGCAGCGTGTCAAGGGAGAAGGAAGGGTATGACGGCTACCGGTTGTCTCGTTCTCCGAGCATTGCCAAGAGACCGAGTGTCGAGTTGAGATAAAGGCATAATGGCTTGGCGAGTTCACTTCTGTTGGGGCGACATGGAGTCCAGATGGATCCTAGAGTCTGTTCGTCGAGCATCACGGAATTGACTCGGGCAAGGGGCAACGAAACAGATTCGCCATCGCGGAGTCGTTAGGGAAGTAGGTGAGGTATCGTCGAAGGCACACAGTACTTAACTGCTATAGTCAAATTCCAACAGATTGGAGCCATGACAAAGGTGATCGTTTCCAACGAACGCGAGTTGGCGGCACTTGCCGTCATGCTTGGGGCGCGTTCAGTCCATGGCTGGTCGACTTCGGAAGCATCGATCATCGACGAAGTGCCCAGTGTCTCCGACGACACGGTCTCAAAAACCCTGCAGGAGATTGATGGAGGTGGGGACCCTTTGGGCGACATGTTTTGTCGCATCCGCACTAGCGAGAGTAGACGGCAAGACGGTGCTATCTACACACCTTTTCCGATCGTGAATTCGATGCTGGATTGGGCGGCGGATGTCGGCATTCCTGATCGAGTGGTTGATCCCGGGTCCGGATCGGGAAGGTTCTTGCTCGAAGCAGGTCGTAGATTTCCGAACGCCCGTTTGGTGGCCATCGAAAGCGATCCGTTGGCTGCCCTGATTTCTCGCGCCAATCTTGCGGTCGCAGGAATGGCACATCGTTCTGAAGTGCGTGTAGAAAATTTCTTGAAATCTGACATCTCCAGTCCGGTCGGCGCGACGTTATTTGTGGGGAACCCGCCATATGTTCGGCATCACAACATTCCGCTCGAGTCGAAAAGTTGGTTGAAAGCACGGGCAGCCGCGATGGGGCTTCAAGCGAGTACCCTCGCGGGACTGCACGTCTACTTTTTCTTGATGATTGCTAGCAGAGCAAGAGTGGGCGATTATGGTGCGTTAATCACTGCATCTGAGTGGTTGGACGTCAACTATGGCCAACTTGTGCGCGATCTGTTTTTGGACCGCTTGGGTGGCAAGAGCGTCCACATAATCGACCAACTTGCGGAACCGTTCCCGGGAACCGCGTCTACGGGGGCCATTACGACGTTCAAGATCAACGGAAGACCAAGGTCGGCCAAATTCACGCGTGTCAAACGATTGACGGATTTGGGAAGTCTCAGTGCTGGTCACAGTGTTTCTAGGGATAAGTTGGCGGTTGAACCTCGTTGGACGTACTTCACCAAAAGACGACGAACAGTTCCTGAGGACTACGTGGAACTAGGGGAACTGTGCCGAGTTCATCGTGGTCAAGTAACCGGAGCGAACCGAGTGTGGGTCGAGGGAATACACAGTCAAGGGTTGCCCGATGACGTCCTGTACCCAACCGTCACGAAGGCGAAAGAATTGTTCGATGCTGGGCTTGTTCTAAGCGACGGGTTGTATCTTAAGCGAGTCATCGATTTACCGGAGGACTTGTCGGAGCTTCGTGGAGACGCGCTCGCAGCCGTACGGCGATTTCTGCTACAAGCGGAACTGATGGGTGCCAAGGACAGTTACGTCGCCAAAAACCGACGAGCTTGGTGGTCTGTAAGCCTTAGAGATCCTGCGCCCGTGCTGGCGACTTATATGGCAAGACGGTCTCCTACATTCGTCCTGAACGCAGCAAACGCACGTCACATTAACGTTGCGCATGGACTCTATCCTCGCGATGATATAGATGCAGAGGTGTTGTCGGCACTTGTCTCGTATCTGCGGACGGCCTCCCCTGATGGGGGCCGAGTGTACGCGGGTGGTCTCACGAAGTTTGAACCTCGAGAAATGGAACGAATACCAGTGCCAGATTTGAAAACCCTCAAGGAAATGTCAACGTGATACCTCCGCCGGTCTGGTCCGACGAAGAACTCCATGATCACAGCGAGCGAGCGCGGGAGCATTTTCGACAAGTTAGGTTGACTGAACCGCTTGAGGTTTTCTTGGAATTCTTCGACGAGTTCAGAGGTGTAGTTGGAAAGGTGTTGGAGCAGACCGTCGATCTTTCGAGATTGCGCGAAGAAGCAGTCGATCTGATACAAGATCGGCGTAAGTTGGAAGTCATCAGGTATCTGGCCGGACCGCCTGTTTCAGAAGACGACTTGAAGATCCTAATCGGGACAGATTCGCTCGCCCCTAGTCGCTTCGGGAACGACGAGGATTTGGTAGACAATTTTGTGGGTTTCATCCAAGATTGGCACGACCGACGGAGATTCCCTTGGCTAAACCATTCACGGGGCCCGGAGGAGCAAGAACGCAATGCGGCAATTGTTGCGACAACCGCACTTTTGGCAACGCGTCGCCTCGAAACGTGGCGTCGCACCGGTCAACGCAAATCACAAGAAGAAGCCGTAGCGGCGCAGTTGCGACGTTCAAGGTTTCACGAGGTCGATCCTCAACCTGTTCGCGTCCTCGCGGACGCGCCTGACCAACTGGAGTATTGCAGAGAATCGCGTTTCGGTGACCGCAAGGCTGACTTCCTCCTGGGTCTGCCTGATGGACGTATTATGGCGATCGAGTGCAAGGTATCCAATTCAGCGACGAACTCAATAAAACGTCTAAACAACGATGCGGCCGCAAAATCGGAGTACTGGAAGGATCAATTCGGAAGCGCACAAGTCGTTACGTCCGCCGTTCTCGAAGGAGTTTACAAACCACGTCACTTGAAACTCGCGCAGGACGGAGGGTTGACATTGTTCTGGTCTCACGATCTATCCGCCATGTTTCGGTGGATTCGCAGCATCACAAGCTGATCGATGAGCAGGATGGTTCGTCTACCGCCTGCAATCACGCAAGTGAATTGGGTTCACTGACAGATAACGTTCGTGCCATCTGGGTGTCGAGACCTCGCATGTCGCAGAGAATGGCGCGTTTTTGACCGCTTCAGCTCGCTGCTCACGAGACAAACCGTGGAGTAACACCACTTTGGGACGAAAGAAATGTTGATCGACAAAAAGGTCGACTCGTTCGTTGCCTACATCCCTAACGATGCCGTAAACACGCACCCAGCTGCCCACTCGTTCCGAATCAAACTTATCAACATTGGCATCGTGTTCGTCCCACAACTGTTCGGCGGATACCTCTGGCGCAGGGGTAGCAGTAGCAAGGTTTTGCATGGTGCAAGATGAGATCACCACAGCGTTGAATGTGAGTATGATCGGTAGCATTGAACGCATTAGCGAGGAGTCACCTCCTTGTATGGACATAACACGGCCCTTGTCGTCGATTGGGCGAGATTGTGCCAATTGACGTCGGCGGGATAGCAGACTGCGAAGACCGCCACTGCAAGCTCTTGCTTCAGTCTGGCGTCGGCATCATTGATCGCCTGTGACATGCGATGAAATCCGGTCTCCGCTTCCAGCACCATCACTATACCATCCACATCCGCGTCCAACTTGCGCCGACAGACACGCTGCTCGAAGTCCGTTTGCACGCCGTAGTCCGTCAACAACCCGGCTAGTGCGCGGTTCTGGAACTCCTCGTCCTTTTGCATATCACTCGGCCAAGGGTCATTATCTACGCGGCGCGACGATGTCAAGCGATGGCGATACGCTGGACGAGATCGGCAAAAATCTTCGAGTTCCGTCACAAGATCTCGGCAGCAGTCTGCACCGAATCCTTCAGTTAATGGACCCCCAGCAACGTCACGAATGTATCGAGGAAGCCATCGAGATAGCGACGCATGAGGTCTACCAACACGGCGCGCCCCCGGGTCATATGTGGCACATCGGTGGAGCGATTTGGCCTGGAGTCCAACGGTGAACCGCCTGGCTCAAACACGACGATCTTGACGCCAGACGCATTACTGAGCTCGGACTCGATGCGAGATCGGACAATGGACCAGTCGAGCCCGCCGAGACCGCTACCGAGAGGCGGCAACGCAACTGAGCTAATGTTGTGATTATTGATCTCCTTCACCAGCGTGCGAAGGCCCGATTCGATGTCCTCGATGCGACTTTTTCCGCGCCAATGACGTTTGGTCGGGAAGTTGATGATGTAGCGGGGTGAACCTAGAGTCTGACCGGTGTCGAATACATGCATGCGTCCGGGTTGGACCTCCCCTCGCTTGCAGGCATCAGCGTAGGAGTTGAAGTTCTCGGGGAAAGCCGTTTTGAACTGGAGAGCCACACCTCGGCCCATCACGCCCACGCAGTTGACACTGTTGACCAACGCTTCTACATCTTCGGCGAAGATGTCGCCTGCCTTAAATTCGATCACGGCGGCCAATCCTCATTCCGAAAGATTTCAGCAATTCCGGTCACGGCTTTAGTCAACCAACACGCGGGACATTATCTGAGGTACGAACGCATACGAACTGATGTCGTGGCGAAATGCACGAATAACCTAGACGAAAACGCTACCTCGATCACTCGCCTAACTGGGTTCAGATGGCGACGGGAGTGCTCAGTACCTCAATCAAACTGCGGTGGTTGGCGCATGGGCTCTCTCGGTGGGATGTCGAGATCTACGCCGCCTAGGGGTTCGAACAGCTCGTGGATGGCTGTGCCGAGGTTTCGAGTTGGTGGTGCGTCGGTGGGGAGAGCGGCGCGGAGGATGTGGCGGACTTCGTCCTCCACTGAACGTCCGTTGGTTGCGGCTCGGATGCGTAGTCGACGCATCATGGCTTCATCAATGTCGCGGATGGTGATTTCGTTGAAGAGGCTCTCTCCGAGGACTTTTCTATTGGTTGAACGTTGCAATCGCAGAGTGCGGTGTGATCGCTAACGCGGGGCGTCATTCGTTTGCTGCGCTCGTACGCTTGCAGCGGACTATGCGGCTACGACTTCATCCGCACCATCCACCCGTCCAAGAACGCATGATAGCGCAACTGGGCGATTAGTGTCCGTAGGAGCGATTGCAATTGCCGGCCCTTTTTCCCTGAAGCAGGCGGATGAAGCGTTTAAGTCCTTGTTACTACAAATGAACATCGCGCACGATGTCTCGATAAATCTAACTGCGTTTGATATGACGCTCAATTCACGGTGCTTCAACAACTGTTTTACCGATAATACTTACTTTGCGAAGTAGATGAGGATTTTCCGCGCAAACTAAGTCAAATGGGTTTGGGTACACGAAAACTTTGGCCGATTGGTTAGGTAAATCTTCAGGATAGCAGACCTCAAGCTCTGGGTGACTTTTCCGATACTTTGGAAACACGTCCAACAACCGTTTAGCCTCGCGTTCAGCGTCATCGAAATTGCTATGTTCACGACTATAGCGGGGCGACGGAAACCAAAGTTCCCATCCGCTGAAAGCCACACAGTATCTCAATTGCTTATTGTTAGACTGTTTGTCGAGAACGTCGCCCATGGCCTTGGCTCTTATTGGCATTTATTGGTCACATTCCTAACATTGCGGGTTATCCTAACACAGATCGCGTCGCTTCAACTCATTCGATCGACGAACGATATCACTTTTTTCGTACACCAAACAATCTCTCACCTGCGTGTCGTTTCTGTGGTCATCACTCCTTCAATGGTTGAAGAAGCGGTCACGACAGACTTCTCCCCACGCACAACATTCGCAGTTTAGACTCGCCTTAACCTACTACTACCCACCACGACCTTGCGAGCAAGCGCGATATGCCACACGTTGAGACCCGTCGGACGGGGTTGATTGTTGAGTTTGAGTTTCACATCCCTGCAGAACGGCAAAATGTCTGGCGGTGTTGGACGGAGCCGGAATTGATCAAGCAGTGGTTTTGCCCGAAGCCGTGGTGGGTCGATGAGGCTGACGTTGACGTTCGACCAGGTGGTCGGTTCAACTTTGTGATGGCGGGTCCCGATGGCGAACGGATCGACAATAAAGGGTCGATTTTGCACGTCGTCGAAGGCGAGACGTTGATCTTCACCGATGCGTATCTTGAAGATTTCGCCCCGTCAGCGGAGGCGTTCATGACGAGTGCGGTCGAGTTGTCGGACCATCTTGATGGCGGCACGCGGATGACTTGGGATGCGCGGCATACGAACGCGGATGACTTGGCGAAGCACGAAGAGATGGGTTTGGTGCCGGGTTGGACGGCATCCGTGCAGCAGCTAGAGGACCTAGCGACGAGTCTGTAACTCGAAGGTTCGTATCCTCGAGGATGATCGCCTGACGCGCTGAATGTTTCGAGCCGGTGCGTGGGGTGCGTCCGACAGTTCAGCATTCGCCGAGAACGATCTACACCCGACTCAACGCGATATCAATGTCGACGCCGTCAACGCTGTGAGTTTCGCGGGCGTTTGCGGCACCAGATGCGCCGTTTACGCTGACTGCCAGCGTCTCTTGTGCGATGTAGTCGAGGTGCGCGGTTAGTGCACTGGCGACTTCGCTGCCTTCGGGTGCTTTGATGCTGAGTTGGATGCGGTCTGAGATCTCGAGGCCGGCACTCTTGCGCATGTTTTGGACAACGTGCGCCAGCTCCCTAGCGGCACCTTCGGCCTTCAACTCGGGAGTTATCTCGGTCGAAATGCCAACCGTGTAGGTGCCGTCTGATTCGACTGCGTAACCTTCGGCAGCGACGTTGTCGACGAGGATCTCGTCGGGAGCCAAGCTGAATTCACCAAGGATGACGGTTTCCCCGGCGCGCACCGATGCGGCGACCGCTGCAGCGTCGGCAGTCTCAAGCAGTGATCGTATTTCGTTGACTTGTCGGCCGTATTTCGGACCCAATGCGGGGAGATTGGGTCGCAATCGGTAGGCCATTAGGCTGTCAGATTCTGAGGTGTCGCGTACGGACTTGATGTTGAGCTCGTCTCGCAATTGTCCGGCGATCGATTCGAGCGCGGAGCGTTCATCGGGAGAGTTGAGCTCGACGATGAGAGAGTCCAGTGGCTGCCGCACTTTGATGGCAGCGGTTGATCGGGCGGAGCGTCCGAGTGATGCGAGTCGCATCGCCAGTTCGGTACGCACTCCCAGATCGAGATCGATCGCTGCTTCGTCGACGGCCGGCCAATCCGCCAGATGAACTGACGCCGGCGAATTTAGGTCGCGGCGGCTCACGAGATTGGTGTAGATCTCTTCAGTGACGAAAGGGATCATCGGTGCGAGCAGTCTGGCAAGCGTCTCGAGGCAGGTATAGAGCGTGTTGTAGGCGTCCTGCTTGTCGGCGTCGTCATCCGACTTCCAGAAGCGACGGCGCGACCTTCGCACGTACCAGTTCGACAGCAGATCGACGTAGTCTTCGATGCGCTCGGAGGCGCGCTCGATTCGCCATGCCTCCAAGTCGTCTGTGACCGATTTGACGAGTGCATTCAGTTCCGATATCGCCCAACGGTCCAACTCGCCGAGTTTCGAAGCGTCTGGTGCCGTTGCTTTGCGAGGCGTCCAACCGTCTAATCTGGCATAGGTGGTGAAGAAGTAGTAGATGTTCCAAAGCGGGAGTATGAAACGTCGCCTTGCCGCGTCGCCGACGCTGTATCCGAAGTTGAGATTGTTTTGCGGGATGTGTCGGGAGAATACCCAACGCATCGTATCCGCACCCATGAGGTCGGCGGCTTCTTCAAAGGGGATTGCGTTTCCTTTGGACTTGTGCATCTCCTCGCCGTGTTCATCCCGCATCAAGCCGTATGAGAAGATCGCACGCGTTGGTGCTACTCCTTCTAGCGCGGCGGCCATGCAGATTAGCGAGTAGAACCAGTTGCGGAACTGGCCGGGGAACGACTCCGAAATCCAGTCTGCCGGGAACCAATCTCGCCAGTAGTCCTTGTCGTCGTTGTAGCGCAAGGTCGAAAAGGTTACGATGCCGGCGTCGAGCCAGGCATTGCCGACGTCGGCAATTCGCTCGAGCGGTTCATCGCACTTTGAACACCCGATCTTGACAGCGTCGATCCAAGGTCGGTGCGGTGAGTTCCCTTCGAACTCGTCCCATCCTTCAACGGCGCGTTCACGCAACTCTTCACGCGAACCGATAACCTCGAAATGGTCGCAGTCGCCACATTCGTAGATTGGGAGGGCGAGTCCGTAGTAGCGCTTCTTCGAGATCATCCAGTCGTGCATGTTGCGCAACCAGTCGAGTTCACGCGCCTCGCCGAATGCCGGCACCCAGTTGATGGTGCGAGTGGCATCCATCATCGTCGAGCGTAGGCCGTCCATGCCGATGAACCACTCATCGACCAATCTGAAGACCAACTCGCTGTCGCAACGCCAACACACCGGATAGCGGTGGGAGTAGTCCTCTACCTTGTAGTAAGCCCCGTTCGCTTTGAGTGCTTCGAAGATGATGGGATTGACCTCGTCAACCGACTTACCGCTCAGTTCGCCGAACCCGTCGACATAGACTCCGGCATCGTCGAGTGGTGCGATGACAGGCAATCCGTGCTCTTGTCCGAGTTGGAAGTCTTCCGAACCGGCCCCGGGAGCAATGTGGACGATGCCGGTTCCTTCGTCGTCTCCGACTTCATCCCACTCGACGACTCGGTGAATATCGCGCGCCTCTGACTGGGCTTCGAATTCATCGAACGGACCTCGATATCGCCATCCGGTTAGGTGCGAACCGCTGACACGCTCAAGGACCTCATGTTCGCCATCAAGGACGTGCAATCGGTTGGCACTTAGCCAGAGCAATAATTCGGATCCATCACGCAAGGTGTTGCGTACTTTGACGTACTCGCCGTCGGGATTGACTGCGGCGGCGACGTTTGCAGCCAGCGTCCAAGGGGTCGTGGTCCAAACGAGGAGTGCCTCATCTTCCCGGTCCTGCAGTGGCAATCGAAGGAAGAAACCGGGGTGAACTATCTCCTTGTAGCCTTCGGTAACGATTTCGTGTTGGGAGAGACCGGTGCCGCAGCGCGGGCACCACGGCATGACGTCCTTGCCTTTGTAAACCCACCCGTTCTCGTGACACCGCTTTAGGAACGCCCAAATGGTGTAGTTGTTCTCGTCCGACTTCGTGTGGTAGGAGTCGTCCCACTGCATGAAGTAGCCGAGTCGTTTGGACTGACGAGTGATGACGTCAGCAAAGTTGTCGACGCGCTCCTTGCACTCATTGACGAACTTGCCGACGCCGTACTCCTCGATCTCCTGCTTGCCCTTGAACCCCTTCTCCTTCTCGACCTCCACCTCGATCCAGAGACCTTGTCCGTCATATCCGTTCTGGAACCTTTGACGGTAGCCCTGCATGTTGCGGAACTTGAGGAATAGGTCCTTGTACGTGCGTCCCCAAGCGTGGTGAACGCCCATCGGGTTGTTGGCCGTTATTGGGCCGTCGATGAACGAGAAGTTCTCGGTTGCATCGTTGTTGCGGGTGAGATATCGATCAATGGTGGTGCGACCGTCGGCGTCTGGTTGATTCCATCGGTCCAACCACTTTTTTTCGATGGCGACGAAATCGACCTCAGCTTCGGCTTGAACGGGGTCGAAACCGGGCTCATCGGACGTGTGTGCGGTTGTGGCTGGGCGATCCGTCGTCTGCGTCATATCTCTTGATTAGATGCGTTCGTTTGAAGCTACTAACGAGTCTATGTGATTGCATGGTTGCCGATTACCATAAGTTTCCCATGACGAACACACAGAAAACTCCTCGGACTGACGTCTCAATCGACGGCGACAAGTGGCTCATCAACGGCGAGTTCACATATCCCGGGCGGTCCTACAACGGCATGACCGTTGAAGGGTTGCTGATGAACAGCCGCATGACCAACGCGGTCTTCGACGACGAAAACCAATTGACGCGGAAACTGTGGAAGTATCCGGACTCCGGCGAATGGGATCCTGATAGGAACACGAACGAGTTCATCGCCCAACTCCCGACTTACCGCGAACACGGACTGTTGGCGGTTACGGTCAACCTGCAAGGCGGCAGTCCTACCGGCTACTACCGCGAAAACCTGTTCCGGGATCAGATGGATGAACTTGGTATCGACGCAACGGACGACGTGTTGTGGAAGGGGCTTCCAAGTGCAGCTTCACAGCCGTGGCACAACTCGCCGTTCCGTACGGACGGTACGCTCAAAACGGATTTCATGGAGCGTGCTCGACGCGTCATTGACGCCTGCGACGAACTGGGTATGGTCTTCATACTCGGTCTCTTCTACTTCGGTCAGGACGAGCGTTTGTCTGATGAAGCGGCAGTATGCCGTGCGACAGACGAAGCGGTTAGATGGGTGCTCGAGGCGGGATACACCAACGTCTTGATTGAGATCTGCAACGAAACCAACGTCCCTCGCTATGAGCACGAGATACTGCAACCGCATCGCGTCTCCGAACTCATCGTCCGCGCTCAGAATATCGAGTTGAACGGAAAGCGGTTGCTGGTCGGCACCTCATATGGTGGTCGGCGAGTGCCGGATGACGACGTTGCTGGGGTTTCGGACTTCATCATGCTTCACGGCAATGGCGTTACTGATCCGGCGTTTATCGTGCAAATGGTGGACGAAACGCGGGAGCTTCCGAGTTACACACCCAAGCCGATTCTCTTTACCGAGGACGACCACTTCGACTTCGATCTCCCTGAGAATAACTTTCTTTCGGCCTTGTCCGCGTACGCTTCTTGGGGGTATTTCGATCCGGGTGACGCGGCTGGAGGCAAGATGGTGTTCGGGGATTACCACGACGGTTACCAGAATGTCCCCGTCAACTGGTCGATCAATACCGCACGCAAGCGCGGCTTCTTCGAACTGTTGAGTGAGATGACCTCCTGAGCGTCACGATCCCTATTCCTCGCGGAATATCTCGTCGCCGATTTGGAGACGAACTGCGATGTTGAAGGTCTGATTGACTGATCGCGGAGTGGGATAGTGTGCTGCCAGGAAGCGTGCCATGGCAACTAGCACGTGCGAAGCTTCAACGGTTCCCTTGCGCCCTTCGTACTGTTTAATCGCTGCATCGACGATCTGGAAGTGGTGGAACGTCGAATCCTCACGCAACATGGCATGCGCCAAAATAGGCAGAATGCCGTCGGGATCTGAGGAACCGCTCAAGTGGTTCACCACGATGCGGGCGGATTCTTCGACCTGTTGCTGCGAGTTCATGGCTGCCAGCAAGCGATCCGCGGCTTCACCATCGGGGATCCCGTCATGGGCTTGCGGCAAGCTCTGTGCCGGCGTGTTTAGGAAACGATCCAGATAGACGGACATCGACGTGTCGTAGATCGCACGCAGCAGTTCGACCGATGGTGCGCGCTTCAAAGCTTGATGCAATGCGTTGGCTGCCGACAAGGTGTTGTGAACCGTGTCCCAATCACCGAACTCATTGGACGTATGGAAGCGTGCCATCCGCAAGAACGAAGCATAGGCGACGGCACTGCCGAGTCGGACCGCAGTGGCTCCGTCGCTGATGGCACTCTCGATAGCGTCAATTGTTGCCATGGGGTCGTCATCGAGAATCACATCCGCCAACGCTGCTTCATCGTCCCATTGCCCGCGCCGGTGCGCGGCATCGTCCCAGATCTTCGGCAGCCTAAGGCGAGCTTCCCTAACCAGCGTCGCTAGATCCACGGGATTCCGCCACGAGTTCAACTCCTCGCTTCGATGTGCCGTCGCCATGCCGGGTACCAAGCTGGTCAGTACCGTTCCTGCGTGCTCCCATCCGACGTGGTCGAGCAGCTCGAACGCCTTGTTGCAGAAATCAAGGATGTGCCCGCCATCAATATAGAGGCGATCAGTGACCGCCGCGAAGATCATGTCAGCAATCTCGGTCTGCGATACTCCCAACTCGATCGCAGTTCGCAATACGCGTTCCGCACCTTCCGCGTCTCGCACCTCAATAAAGTCCCTGAACCACTGCTTTAGCATTGCTGGGTCCGCTTGGGTGGTCGGCAGGGGGTCGACGAGGAAGCGCGGAGGTTCTCCTGCACACTCAGCGGCGACGTGTCTCAATCCTTGGTACAAGGCTCGCGGTTTGTCCTCATCCGACAGTCGGTGAAGAAAATTTGCCGTGCAGGTCATCATGCTCAGAGCCGATCCCCAACCTTCGTGCGAGTAGGTGGTCCCGAATTTGGCACCGATCGTCAGCGGAATGCGGTAGTCGGCATCGGCGGCATTCAATCCGAGCACCGACTTGGCGATGACTAGTCGGATGTTGTCCTCCATGCCGTCCTCGAGCCGCTTCGACCAGCGTTCAATCTGGTCGTCTTCTGGCGGATGCGGATTCACCCAAACTACGCCGTCGATCACCTCAACGGGGAACGATTTCACATCGTCGGCGAATGGATCGAAGGTTCCACCGCTTGCCAGATCAAACCTTGCGTGGTGCCAATGGCAGGTCAGGATGCCGTTCTTGACGGTGCCTCGGTCAAGCGGGAATCCCATATGCGGACATCGGTTGTCGACCGCGGCGAATCCGTCGGCCGTTGAGAACACGGCGATTGTGCGACCTTCGCCGGTCACTACGGCACATCCGCGCTCGCGCAGATCTTCGACTGTGCCGACCTTCAACATGCCGTTGCTTTGATCACTCATGCCACTCCTCCGATTGAAACGTCGATTCCCGATCGATTCGTCGGTTCGCTGCAGATCGCGTAGGCATAGTTTACGCTGGCGGCACGACGGTGCGAGGGTCCTGCCCGCGAGACTCAGATACCATCTATCCGTGAAGGAGCAGATCGATGCAGATTACGAACATTCGCGCAATCGCAACTTCGCCGCCAGGGGTTGGTCGGAACTACGTTTTCGTCAAGGTCGAAACCGACGAAGGGGTCACCGGATGGGGCGAGGCGACGCTGGGTGCTGTATCCGTAACCGCAGTCGTCGAAGAGCTTGGCAACCACCTCGTCGGTCACGATCCTTTCCGCATCGAAGAGGCTTGGCAAAAGCTCTACAACTTCACGCACAATCTGCGCGGTGGCGTGTTGCATATGGCGGCGATCAGCGGCATCGACATCGCGTTGTGGGACATCAAGGGCAAGGCACTCAACGTCCCGGTTTACGAGCTGCTTGGCGGCGCGATGCGTGACAAGTTTTGGGCGTACGGTCGCTTCGACGGTCAGACACCGGAGCTGGCGGTTGAGAACGCCATGAATTGGGTTGATCAGGGGTTAACCGCGCTGAAAGGTGATCCGCACTCGCACCAAGGACTATTCCCGACCGTCGAATCGCAACGCGATGCGTTGGCGAAGGTCGAAGCGGTGCGCGACGCGGTTGGTGATGACGTGGAACTACTGATTGAGGTACACGGGCGTCTGTCGACTGAAGGTGCCATCAGCATGGGTCGAGCTCTCGAGCCGTATCGTCCGTTTTGGTTTGAGGAGCCGGTGCCGCCGGAGAACATCGACGCCATGCTGCGCGTTCGTGATGCGGTAAACATCCCGCTTGCCACTGGCGAACGCATCTACTCGAAGTGGGGCTTCCGCGAAATCTTCGAGAAGCAGGTGGTCGACTTCGTGCAGCCCGACATCTGCCACGCCGGAGGAATTCTCGAGTTGAAGAAACTCGCCGCGATGGCGGAAACCTACTATCTCGGCTTCTGCCCGCATAATCCATACGGTCCGATTAACACGATGGCCGCTCTGCACGTCGACGCCACCTGTCCGAACTTCCTCATCCAAGAAGGCGGGCACGCGGATTGGTATCAGCACGTCGTCAAGGGAGACTTTCCATTCCAGAAAGACGGATTCTTCGATTTACCTACTGGCGTCGGTCTCGGCATCGAAATCGACGAGGAGGCGATCAAACGCAATCCGCCAGTGTCGGAGCCACACCCTGAGAGCTACCTGCAACGGGCACAGTTCGCATCACGTCAGCAAAACCACTGGATCTAGACGCGCGCATGTCAGGTTAGATAACCTGACTTCAGTCGCTCAACACCCAAGCACTCAGAGACTACACATGGCACAGAGTTCAGCACCACAGCAGCCGAACATCATCCTCATCCTTGCCGACGACATGGGTTATTCCGATCTCGGCTGTTTCGGCGGCGAGATCTCGACGAAGAATCTCGACCGTTTGGCGGGGGAAGGCATGCGCTTCTCGCAGATGTACAACACGGCGCGCTGCTGCCCGTCGCGCGCATCACTGCTCACCGGGTTGAACCCGCATCAAACCGGCGTCGGCCACATGGGCAATGACATCGAAGGTGAACCATCGTATCGCGGCTTCTTGAACAACCAATGTGTGACGATTGCCGAAGTGCTGCGAGACGCCGGTTACCGGACGGGGATTTCCGGCAAGTGGCACTGCGGCGGAGACCCGGAACGCGCCGAGGAAGGCCATCCACAGCTCCAGCGAGGATTTGAGCAACTGTTCTGGTTCGAAGGCGGCAACGGTTACTTCAATCACAGTCGCTTTTTCATCGACGACACAGCAGTCGAGGCATCTGGAACCGACTATCTGACCGACATGATCACCGATCACGCCGTCCGCATGGTGAACGACGTAGAGAACGACGATCGTCCGTTCTTCATCCACGTCGCGTACACGTCGCCGCATTGGCCGCTTCAGGCACTCGAAGAGAACATCGCCAACTACCGCGGTCGATATGCCAATGGTTGGGATGCAACTCGAACGGCACGACATGAGCGACTCAAGGCGATGGGAATCCTTGACGAAAAGTGGGAGATTGCGCCGCGCGACGAAACTGTGTCAGCTTGGGACGATGCTGAGCACAAGCAGTGGGAAGATTTGCGGATGGCGGTCTACGCCGCGCAGGTCGAACGGATGGACGAAGGCATCGGCAAGATCTGCGACGCGTTGAGGTCGAACAACGTTGAGCGAGACACCGTCGTAATCTTCCTTTCCGACAACGGCGGTTGTGCCGAGTTCCTGAGCGAAGACCGCGACAATCTCGACGAATCGCGCGTCGTGCCTTTGACCCGCGATGGTCGCCAAGTGCGCGTCGGGAACAGCCCGGACATCGAACCGGGCAGCGATCAGACGTACATGAGCTACGACACGCAGTGGGCGAATGTGAGCAATACGCCGTTCAAACGCTTCAAGCGATGGACACACGAAGGCGGCATCGCAACGCCGTTAATCGTCAATTGGCCTGCGGAGATATCCGAGAAGGGACGCGCCGGCACGATCTCGCATACGCCGATCCAACTGATGGATCTCAACGCGTTGTGCATAGATCTCGGGGCTGCTACCTACCCGACGGAGTTCAGAGGTTACGAAATCACACCGCACGAAGGCGAGAGTTTCCGTGCCGTGCTCGAAGGCAAGGCCAACTGGACCAAGCAACGACCATTGGCTTGGGAGCACGAAGGTAATCAGGCGATCCGCGTCGGCGAGTGGAAACTGGTGCGCGAGCACAACCAACCTTGGGAGCTTTACAACTTGGAGCAAGACCGGACTGAGCTGAACGACCTCGCCGATGGCGACCATCACCGGGCGCAGAAGCTAGCAGATCTCTACTCTGAGTGGATGCTACGTTCGGGAGCGGTGCCGTGGCCTCCGGGTGCGCGAGGGAGTTGGCCATTCCCCGGTTTGAACTCCGATGGTTCGTTCCGGATGCGCGGACATGGTCACGTCATTCCCAGAGGTTTCACGCGCTCTGCGGCTAACGCCAACTCCAACCCGTAGTCGCATCGTCGACAACGCATCGGTTCGACGTGCTTTAGTGAAGGCGCGGAGTCTTAACATCGAATAGGGCGTCTTTGAAACGTCCCTCGATGTACCGGCGTCTCACAACTATGGACCACACACGAGCATGAACACCGCATCCGCCTATTGCGACCGCATCGTCAACTCCCGCAGTTTCGAGTTTGCCATCATCGGGCTGATCCTGGTGAACGCGGCGATGCTCGGGTTTTCGACGTCTGGCGATATCGTCGAGCGTTTTGGCGATGCGATCGATATCGGTTACCGCTTAATCCTCGGCGTCTTCATCATCGAAGCGATCATGAAGATGGTGGCACTGAGTCCCAACCCGCTCCGTTACTTCCGCGACGGCTGGAACATCTTCGACTTCACGGTCATCGTGTTTTCGCTCGTGCCAGCGACGGGTGCGTTTGCGATGATCGCCCGACTTGGTCGGTTGTTGCGCGTCCTGCGTTTAGTGTCGACGATCGAAGATCTGCGTCTCATCGTGGCTGCATTGGTGCGTTCGATACCCAACGTCGGTCACATCATGATCCTGATGAGCATCATCGTCTACATCTACGCCATCATCGGTTTCCAGTTGTTTCACGAGATAGATCCTAGTAATTGGGGCACTATCTGGTTGTCGATTCTCACTTTGTTCGAGATCATAACGTTGGAGGGTTGGGTTCAGATTATGGAGGTTCCGATGGAGGTGGAACCGTACTCTTGGATCTACTTCGTTAGCTTCGTCATCGTCGGTACCTTCGTGGTCGTCAACCTTTTCATCGCCGTTGTCATCAACAACTTGGATAAGGCGAAGGATGAGTCGTTCAAGCAGTTACAAGTCCCAGTAACGCGCGACGAACTGTTGCAGGAGTTGCGTGAAACGCGCGACAGCCTACGACGCCTCGAGAGTCGTTTGGATGGTTACGACAACGACGCGCCGACTTCACCCAAGTAACGGACTTGACAGACTCGGTCGGCGATCTGCCCTGTCGTTCGGCGTAACTACTGGTCTCGTGCCGGCGGCAGTGCTTCGGTAAAATCGCTACCCGCGGCGTCCTCGGGTGCGTAACCGAGTTCCCGCTTGGCGCGACTGATGTCGAAGATCTTCCACTTGTTGTCGGAAGTGGCGTAGTAGATGCCGTACTTGTGCGTTTCGGGCGCGTCGATGCACAGCCTGACGATCTGAGCGGTGTCGCGGTGGCTCAGCCAGAGTGACAGTGCGAAGGGAGAGAAAGACGGGTCGTCGGTGGAAATCACCCATCCAATGCGCAGGTGAATCGACGAAACCCCGTGATAGTCGTTGTAGTAGCTGCCTAGTGCTTCGCCGAATGCCTTCGATACGCCATAGAAGCCGTCGGGGCGGATCATCGCGTCTTCGTCAACCAATGGATATTCGCCGGCCGTCAACTTAGCGAAGTCGCCATTTGCGACGTGCACCCACGGCTCGACGAGGTAGTTGCCGCCGGTGGCATGGTTCGACGATGCGAAGATGACTCGCTTTACGCCTTCTCGTCGGCTCGCTTCGAAGACGTTGTAGGTACCTACGAGGTTGTTCGACAGCACCGAATCCCACTCTGCGTAGGCTGCACGGTCTGCGGCGAGATGGACAACGGTGTCAATCCCTTCGAAAGCGGGTTGCATCGCTTCCAGATCATCCAGCGAAGCCACGTGAGAGGGAACTCCCTCGGCGTCTCGCAAGTCTAGTGACGACAGGTTGTATCGGTCGCCTAGTCGATCGATTAACACGCCGCCGATCAACCCTGCACCACCGGTAATCAAGACCTTCTTCATTGCGTCGCCCATATTTCACCTTTCACGCGTCGAAACGGTATCGCATGCGAGCGGGAGTGGCCCGTACGCAACCTACCATTGAAGGATAATCCGCGAACCAAGACCCTACGTTCGGTAAGATCCGTGGAACTTTTGGCTGCTGCGAACCGTCTACCTGATAACACTCCTCAGAGTTTCACGCTGGAGGTATCCGCGATATGAAAACTTGGTTAACTCTCAGAGTCATCGTGATGTCGATGGTGGCCGTAGTTGCCTTCGCAGCCGCTGCATGCGCCGCCGACGAAGAGTACCCCATAGACGACGGGTATGGTATCTCTGGCAAGGATTTTGCGTATTCTTCCGAATCCGCTGTCCAAATGGCGGGAGTAAGTGTAGATCAAGTGCAGTCCACGGTTGTCGTCGAGAGAAAGGTCGAAGCCGAGGTAGCGATGATGGAGGCGGAAGAGCAATCCGCATCGGCACCAGTGCCAGTCGCTGCGGAGGACGTCGACGAGTTTCAATCTACGGGCGACGGATTCGATGTTGCGTTACAGCAGGAACGAATCATCGTCCGCAACGCTGACATGGCGGTTCAATCCGACGATCCGCGACAGACCATCACCGAAATCGGAGAGTTGGCAGTCTCGCTCGGAGGGTGGGTAGTCAACGTATCGTCCAACGATCTCGGCTTCAACACGATCACCATACGGGTTCCTGCTGAGACCCTTGACTCAGTCATCGACCAAATCTCGAACGGCGTCGTGAAGGTCGAGTCGGTCAACTCGAACGCCACCGATTTCACGGAAGAGTTCATCGATCTCACCGCGCGTCGCAACACGATACAGGAGACGGTTGACGCACTCACGCGACTTCTGTCAAGCGGCGAGTACGACGATCTGAACGACCTGTTGGAGGTACAGCGAGAGATTACGGAGTGGCAGTCGGAAATCGAGCGCATTGACGGTCGCACGCGCTTCATCCAAGAATCGGCTGCGTTCTCGCGGCTCGTCGTTTCAGTCAACCGGGCACCAACCGCGATGCGCGTTGAGATCGGGGATGACATCCGCACCGGACTCGGCATCAATCATCGTTTCACCGCACGTCTGTATCCGCCTGAAGGTTACGACAACTTCGAGATAACGTGGGACTTCGGTGACGGTTCGCCGCGACAGACGACTACGGCGGCTCTCCCGACCCGAGGGGAAGAGGGATACCTCAGTGCGCCAGTCGTGCACGCGTACGGGGACGACGATTTCTCGCCTTACGCAGTATCGGTAAGAGCGCGCGCATTCTCCGATTCCGGGGTGGCCGAGGGTGAAAGCGAAGCGTGGGCATACGTTGCTGAACTGCCTCGCCTTGCCCCATTCGTCTCTCACACGGGTGAAGTCTTTGAGGACGAGGAGACGACCTTCATTGCATCCTTCGACCACCCAGATTCCATCGGAGTGTTGAACTATTCGTGGGATTTCCGCGACGGTTCCAACCCGGTTCAGGGCACCGTGGATCCGGGTGTAATATCCACCGAAGTCAATCACACATTCGATCGATGGCGTTCCGAACCCTATGCGATTCGCTTTGAAGTCTGGGCTGATAGCGAAGCCGGGGAAGTCCGCGAAACGAGCAGCATACAAATTTGGGTGCAACCTTCGCCGAAGATCGAATCGTCGGATTTTGCGCCTGGATCCGTCGCCACACAAGGTCTGAACGTCCTCATCGCCACATCGTCTTGGGCTGCCAACGCTGCCATCTGGATTGGCGTAACGCTGCCGATTTGGATCGTAGCGGCCGGCGTCGTTTACGGCATCATCTGGTTGGTTCGGCGCATGCGGGCGCGTCGCAGGTCAAAGTTGGAGGTGTCCGACAATCCCGGCGGTGCCAATGCTGCGGGCGAACCGTCCTCAGCGAACACGGCAGCTTGAAGAGATCTCGGCGCGAGTCGAGGACCGAACTGACGGACGCTAGTTGTTCGAGTGGCCGTTGCCGTTCCGACGTCCGGCGTTGTCGTCGTTGTGAAATACGCCGCGGTCTTCACCAACGTAGGCGTGAACGGCCGTCTCGAGACCGTCGATGCCGAGAGTGTGGTTCATCTCGTGGAAGAATCGGTTCACGATTTCACGAATCTCTTCGTCGGTAACGCTCGATTGGAGGATTAATGTCGCATGCACTAACCCGTGCGGATAGTGCACCTCCATCCGTCCAACATCTCGATCTTGCTCGTCCAAGACGAAGTATGACTCCGAGTTGGGAGTCCGGACCTCGCGTTGCAACATGAACTCGGCCATCGCTATTCACCCCTGCATTCCTGTGTATCCGATCGGAAACGACAAACCATGGCGATTAGGTTCTGACGTGCCCGTTACCGCGGACTACCCATTTGTAGGACATGATCTCGCGGATGCCCATGGGGCCTCGAGCATGCATCTTGTTGGTGGAAATTGCCACCTCGGCACCTAATCCGAACTCGCCACCGTCGTTGAAGCGCGTCGACGCGTTGGCGAATACCGCGGCCGCGTCGACCTCGTTCAGGAAGCGTTCGATTGTCTTGGCGTCTTGTGCGATGACGGCTTCGGAGTGCCCGGAGCCGTACTCTCGAATGTGCTCTAGTGCCGCATCGAGGTTATCGACGACCCGCACTGAGAGAATCTTCGCTAAGAACTCGGTGCCATAGTCCTCTGGCGTTGCCTGCACAACCTTCACATCGCGTCGTTTCGGTCCTAGAAGAGCCCAAGCCCGGTCGTCAACACGCATTTCCACCTCGGCTTCGGCGAAGCGATCTGCGAGGCCGGACAGTACTGCGCGCGCTACGGACTCGTGTGCCAACAGAGTGTCGAGCGCGTTGCAAACGGTATGGCGTTGCGCCTTGGCGTTGAACACGACGTCGATCGCCTTCGCGACATCGGCCGAGGCATCGACGTAGGCGTGACAGACGCCGATACCACCGGTTACCGCGGGCATCTTGGCACTTTCAGCGACCATGTGCACCAACTCCGCACTCCCGCGCGGAATCAGCAGGTCGATGCAGTCGTCCATCTCCAGCATCTCAGTTACCAAAGCGCGATCTGTGGAGCCCACCAACTGGACGGCGTCTCGAGGCAACCCGGCTTCGACGACCGCCTCGCGAACCAAATCTGCCAACGCAGAGTTTGTGCGTATCGCCTCCTTGCCACCCCGCAGAATCACTGCATTCCCAGATTTGAGGCACAGCGATGCGATGTCGATAGTCACGTTCGGTCGGCTCTCGTAGATGACACCGATAACTCCCAATGGGACGCGAACGCGCTGAATCGACAACCCGTTGGGGAGCGTGCGCTCTTCCAACACCTCACCCACCGGATCCGTGAGATCGGCGACGTTCAACACGGCCTGCACCATGTCGGCGATGCGAGCGTCGTTCAACTCCATGCGCTCCGCCACGTGCTCGTCCATCCCTCCGGCCATCGCGGCATCCAAATCGAGCGCATTCTGTGCCAAGATGTTATCGACGCGCTCAGTCAGCAATGTTGCGAGCGAGCGCAATGCTTGGTCCCTTTGCTCCGCAGAGCGGACTCCCAACTCGCCAGCCGCGGCGCGAGCTGCGGTGCCGATGCTCTTGATGTCAATCGTTGTCTCGATCATCACTTTTCCTTGCCGTTAGCGAGCGATCTGGTCGGCGGAGAAATCCTCAACGCCAAATTGTTGCGGTGGACAATTTCCCGCCCGAAGTAGCTGTCCAAGAGTTCAGGCATGTGGCGTGAGTTCTTGCCCATCACTAAGCGCGTATCGTTGGCCGAGTAGTTGGTCATACCCCACGCCAGATCTTTGCCATTCTGCGATTCGATGCGAATGATGTCGCCGCGGTCAAAGTCACCCTCGACACCGGTAACGCCGGCCGGCAACAAGCTGTGCCCGCGTTCGGTCAACGCCGACATCGCTCCTGCGTCGATCTTGACCGCGCCTTTGGCCTCGGTTCCGCCGGTGAGTATCCACCGCTTCCGACTCTCGGTCGGCGACTGCATGGCGTGGAAGTGCGTACCGATGCGTTCGCCAGCCAAGATTCGTGCGACCGCGCCGTCGACGTGTCCGTCGGCGATAACGACGTCGATGCCGGAGCGCATGGCAACGTCAGCGGCTTCGATCTTGCTGCGCATACCGCCGCTACCGCGATCGTCGCTCGGACCACCGGCTAATTGTCTGATCTCATCTCCGATCTCGTAAACATCTTCAATCAGCTCGGCGGCGGTATCGTGAGTCGGGTCAGCCGTGTAGAGCGCGTTCATTTCGCCGAGGAGCACCAGCAGGTCGGCATCCAAGACGTTCGCCAGCATCGCCGAGAGTCGGTCGTTATCGCCGTAAACGACGCCGACGATCTCTTCGACCGCCACCACGTCGTTCTCGTTGACGATTGGCACGATTCCGGACTTCAGAAGTAGCTCCATGGTCTCGCGCACGTTCAGATAACCGCCGCGTTGATTGAGAATGGTGCGCGAGAGTAGTGCTTGAGCGACGTCGATGCCGTGTGCGCCGAAGTATCGCTTGTAGAGCGCGATCAAGTCGACTTGACCGATCGCCGCGGCGGCTTGTCGGGCGGTGATGTTGCGACGGTTTGCCTTCGATGCCGACCCAGAGCTGCGCTTGGCGAGGGTGTCCATGCCAGCACCGACGGCACCCGAGGAGACGATGATGACTTCCGTCCCGTAGTTTCGTGCGACGGCGAGTTGATTGACGAGATCCTCAATCGTTGCGGAGTTCAAACCGCCTGATGCGCTGGTAACGACGTTGGTGCCTAGTTTGAAGACCGCGCGTTTGACTTTGCCACATCCGAAATTGCGAGTGTCGGATACGCGCTGCATAGGTGAGATTATAAGGTTTCGCACCTTTCGATCTTGCTGGTCGATCTTGCTGGATCGACAGATGCGGAGGTGCCGTGGTTTAAGGCAAAGCAGTGTTAGCGAGAGTGAAGATTTGGAGGGTAGAATCTACTGGACACGATGACCCGCGACTTGCTTGCGGGTGTTTTCGCGTGTGCTGCGGAGCAACATGCCGAGTAATCCGAAGACATTTCTGGCGAAACTGACCGCTCGATTGGCGGCTACTCAGGAGTTCAAGGCACTATCCGCACAACTGTCGAAAAACCGCGCTCGGGCAACCACCATCTGTCCGGAGCAGGGCAACCCTTTGCTATTGGCGGCCACGTGGTCGTCACTAGGCAAGCCTGTCCTCGTCATCACCCCTAACCCAGACTCGGCACGGCGCATCGTCGATCAGCTGCCGACCTGGCTTGCTTGTCCGGAAGTCGACGAAGATGGTTCGCCGATCTTCCACTTTGCAGAGACAGCGAACATCCCGTTCGAGCGTCACGATCCCGATCACCTTGCATCGCATCAACGCATCATCGCCCTCGACGCGCTGCGTCGCTATGCCGTTGACGACGCGCAGTCGGGCCCACCGTTGGTCGTTGCGTCGATACAGGCGATCGCCGAGCAGACAATTCCGTTCGAGGTCTATGCCGAAGTTACTCGCCAGATTCGCGTCGGCGATCGCATTGAAGTCGCGGCAACGATGCGTCATCTGACCGGCTCTGGGTACGAGGTCCTGCCCATCGTCGATTTCCCTGGCTCCATCTCGCGACGCGGCGGTATCATCGACATCTTCCCGATCGGCGCAGAGACTCCCGTGCGCATCGAGCTATTCGATGACGAGGTCGACAGCATGCGACACTTCGACGTCGATTCGCAACGCTCATTTGAGGATGTCGAAAGCGTTGGCATCATTCCGGCGCGCGAAGAGCTGCCGGCATTCGCCGACGTTGATGCGATTACTCGAATGGTCGGCGACCTGAACACCGACAACATCGACCTGACTCGCCTTTCCTCACAGAGGTTCACCGACGAACTCGGTTTGCTGGTCACGAACGAGTTGGAATCCGACCTTGCTTTCTACTCCGGATTCTTCAATCGCGGCACAATCTTCGACTATCTGCCGTCGGAAACGTTGGTGATCGCGGTTCGTCCCCGCATGATCTCGGAGAGTGCGTCGGGCGTAGATCGCAGACTTGCGGAGATCCGGCGGGTAAAGGAACGTCGGGGCGAGATTCCGATGGCGTTCCCTTGGCCGCACCTAACGTGGGCGGGTGTCGCGTCCGGGATCGAGCAGGCACAACATCGACTTGAGATCGACCACTTCGGCATCGACGATCCAACCGTTGCGACATCGAACGGCCGAGCACAATCCGAAGCGACGTTTGCTCTGCCGATAAGGCGACAACTGGCGGCATCGACGATCCGTCCCGACGCCTTCGAAAACGCGGATGATCCGGCTGAGAATCAGGTGCTCGACGATCCGTCGATACCGCTTCAGCGTGCGATCGATGAAGGAGCAAATCAGGTAGTCGCAATCACGAGTCACGCGGCGCGGCTGTATGAGTTGGCTGCAGAAGCCGGGATCGAGGCACAGTATCACACCACGACTTCTCGGAAGGCAGAAGCGACGGCACCTCTCGTCATAAGCGAAGGCTACGCAACCTCGGGTTTCGCGCTCGAGCTCGATGACGGCGAGCTGATATCGATACTGACAGACGCCGAGATCTTTGGCATTCGACGGCAACGGCGTCGTTCCTCTCGGCGCAGTGTGCGCAAGGGACCACAACTCGATCAGTTGCAACCGGGCGTCTACGTCGTTCACGTCGATCACGGAGTGGCGAAGTTCCTCGGCACCGAAGCGAAAGAGCCGGACGGCCGTGAGCATTTGGTGTTGCAGTACGCCAAAGATGACCGCGTCTACGTCCCGACAGAGCACATCGACCGCATCCAGATCTACCAAGGCGGCGGCGAATCGGCACCGCGACTCTCACGACTTGGTGGCGGCGAGTGGTCGAAATCCCGGGCGCGTGCCAAACGGGCGACGGAGATCGTCGCCAACGAACTGCTGAGCGTCTACGCCGCTCGCATGCTGGCAAAAGGAACGAAGTCCGATCCCGACACCCCGTGGCAGCAGGTGCTCGAAGCGAGCTTCCCGTTCGAAGAAACTCCCGACCAGATTACGGCACTCGAAGCGGTCAAGCAGGACATGGAGGGTACCAACTCGATGGACCGCATCATCTGCGGGGACGTCGGTTTCGGAAAGACGGAGATCGCGCTGCGCAGTGCCTTCAAAGCGGTACAGAGCGGATTCCAAGCTGCCGTGCTAGTACCAACCACCTTGCTTGCGCAGCAGCACTTCGATACCTTCAAGCAACGACTGGCACCTTTCCCGATCAGCATCGAGGTGATCTCGCGCTTCCGATCGCGTGAGGAGCAGAAGGACATCCTCGAGCGACTTGCTAGCGGCAACATCGACGTCATCATCGGCACGCATCGTCTCATTCAGCGCGACGTAACGTTCAAGAATCTCGGTATCGTCGTCATCGACGAGGAGCAGAAGTTCGGGGTTCAGCACAAAGAGCACATGAAGAAGCTGCGCGCCGCCGTTGACGTGCTCACGCTCTCGGCGACTCCGATCCCGCGCACGCTCTACATGTCGATTGCCGGCATCCGAGACATGAGCAACATGGAGACGGCACCAGAAGAGCGACGTCCGGTGCGAACTTTCGTCTCCGAATCGAGCGACGACCTCATCCGAGAGGCGATACTGCGCGAGATTGACGGCGGAGGTCAGGTCTTCTTCCTGCACAACCGCGTCAAAGACATTGAGCGCGTCAGTCGACGTCTGCGCAAGATCGTGCCGGAGGCGTCTTTCACCATCGGGCACGGTCAGATGCCGGAAGGTCAACTCGAGGAGGTGATCACCGCCTTCGATCGCGGCGAGTACGACGTGTTGGTGTGCACCACGATCATCGAAGCTGGCATCGACATGCCGAACGTCAACACGCTGATCGTCAACGACGCCGATCGCTTCGGACTGGCCCAGCTTCATCACATCCGAGGTCGTGTCGGACGCGCACACAAGCAAGGCTATGCCTACCTGCTAGTGCAACCCAACAAGGCACTCACCGAAGAGGCCGACGCGCGTCTCAACACGATACTGGCAGCCACCGAACTGGGATCCGGCTTCAAGATAGCGATGCGAGACCTCGAGATCCGCGGCATGGGCAACGTGATCGGTGCCGAGCAGAGCGGACACGTCGCGGCGGTCGGACTTCACATGTACACCCAGCTGCTTGCGCAATCGGTGGAAGAGCTGAAACGACGGCGCAACATCGGCGATAACGGCACAGCCACGAATGGGTCAGTTCACGAAGTTGAAAAACCGTCGAATGGTGCCGCAGTCAACGGTTCCGTGAGCACTAGCGAGTGGCAACCTACGAGCATGATCCGCTCCGAAATCAAACTCGGCGTCGACGACTCCGTACCGCCCGATTACATCGAAGACCTTGCACAACGTCTCGCCTTCCACCAGCGACTTTCCTGGTCGACCGATCCCGAGGAGCTGGTAGAGTTGCGCGCCGAGTTGCGAGACCGCTACGGCGACATTCCGCACTCCGTCGAGATGCTGCTGCAAACGGCGCGCCTCCGTCTCATCGCCGAAGAAGCCGACGTCACGTCGCTGCGCGTCACCAACGGACGTGCCCGACTGCTCCTCAAGACCCCGGTTGGCGGTGCGAAGGGACAACTCCAGCGGTTGCTCGGTCCCAACGCTCGCATCGGCAACACTCAGATACACGTCGAGCTGGCAGAGACGGACACCCCAGAGCACTTCGTCGAAGAGCTAGCCGCCATCCTCGAGACGATCCGCAACTTCAAGCAGCGCGTGATGGCACTCATCGGCGGTTGAGGTGGCATTGCCGCCGGGGTATCGGTCTCGCCTGCGGATGGCACACACAGACGGGCACGCGTCGTTAAATCGTTCGCACACGCCAGTGTCGTTCCCGAATGGTCGTCTCGGCGACTCGAACATCTAGTTTCGATCGAAGTGTGGCAAGAACCGCGGACGGATTGAGACCATCACTCGAGAACGTCCTGACCTAGCTTTGCCACGTAACTCCGGTCTCACAAAATGTCAGTTGGTATAATGAATTTCTGACACATCCCGTAGAGGGAAGGGTTCCTTGCCAAGCCTACCCGAACGTATCCTAGCCTACGCGGCCGAATTGCCGGAAGGTTCGTTGTTGTGTCCCAACAACTTGCTCCACATGGGGAGCAGAGCGGCAGTGGACCAGGCTCTCTCTCGCTTGGCGCGAAAGGGCCGACTGTATCGAATTTGCCAAGGCGTTTACGCTGTCCCCGTTGAGACCCGCTTTGGTTCGCGGCCTCCTTCTGTCGAGAGAGTGGTTTCGTCCCTCTCTTCCTTGTGGGGTGAAACCATCGTGCCATGCGGAGGCGCACTTGCGAACACCTTGGGATTGACCACCCAAGTTCCGGTGCGTTCCGTCTATTTGACCTCAGGGCCTAGCCGTAGGTTGCAGCTCGACGAGTTGGTCGTAGAACTGCGACACGCGCCCCGCTGGCAGTTGGTGTCCCCGTACCGGCCGGCGGGGGACGCTGTGAGGGCGTTGGCCTGGCTCGGGCCGGAGGGAATTGAAGAACACTTGAAGTCGTTTAGTCGCGACCTCACTCCCGGCGACCTTGAGGAGTTAGCCGCAGCTCGCGCTGTGATGCCGGCATGGATGGCGGAACCGATAAGCGAAGCGGTGGCAAATGCCTAGCGTCGCTTTTCAGTCCCTTGAAGACGGCGACAAGCGAGACGCCTTGGAGGTAGCCGCGGGCACCATCGGGCGCAGGGCGCATTTGCTCGAAAAAGATGTCTGGGTAGTTCATACGCTTAAGGCACTGATTGAGGCACCGTTCGACTCTCACCTGACGCTCCAAGGTGGCACCTCCCTTTCAAAGGCGTACAAAATCACGAGTAGATTCTCCGAGGACCTGGACGTCACGTATGACATTCGCGCCATCGCTCCCGACCTTGTTCCAAACGGAAGTGAGGAACCATTGCCTGCGACCCGTAGCCAGGAGCGTCGCTGGACCAGGGAGATTCGAGGGAGATTATCGAGCTGGATTGAAAGTGACGCAATACCGACGTTGCAGGCAAACTTCGCAAGTTTGAAGCTGCCTGTCCAAATCTTTCATGAAGCTCAGCGTATCCACATTCGCTATCGGCCAGTGGTTTTAGGGCATGGCTTCGTGAACCCGGAAGTATTGGTTGAATTTGGTGCGCGAAGCACCGGAGAACCTCGGCAACAACGCCTCGTTGAGTGCGACGTCGCGCCCAGTCTACCCGAGGTGGAGTTTCCCTCAGTCAACCCCCAGGTTATGATGGCGGAACGTACTTTTTGGGAGAAGGCGACGGCCGCACACGTGTTCTGTCGCCAGGGACGCAGCCGGGGTGAGCGGCTCTCCCGCCATTGGCACGACTTGGTGCGCTTGGATAATACTGGATTTGCTCGAAGCGCCCTGTCGAACAGTGAACTCGCTCTGTCAGTGGCTCGGCATAAGTCGATGTTCTTTCGCGAGAAGGATGAAGCGGGGACTTGGATCGATTATCGAGCGGCCGTTATGGGCGGATTGCAGCTCGTGCCTGAAGGTCAGTTTTATCAAGCACTGGCCCGAGACTACGACGGCATGGCGCGAGATGGCATGCTCCCAGATGACGGTGAAACGTTCGAAGCACTGATGAGTAGAAGTGCAGATCTTCAGGACAGGGCAAACCGACTCTGACGCCTTCCCCAGTCCGTCAACGTCCCATCGCCGAAGAAGCGGATGTCACGTCAGTGCGCGTCACCAACGGACGTGCCCGACTGCTCCTCAAGACTCCGGTTGGCGGTGCGAAGGGGCAACTCCAGCGGTTGCTCGGTCCCAACGCTCGCATCGGCAACACTCAGATACACGTCGAGCTGGCAGAGACGGACACCCCAGAGCACTTCGTCGAAGAGCTAGCCGCCATCCTCGAGACGATTCGCAACTTCAAGCAGCGAGTGATGGCACTCATCGGCGGTTGAGGCGGCATTGCCGCATGCGCCATCGAATCTCCTGAAGTCAGCCAATTCGCGGCAAAAGTCGATCAATCGTTCGCCGACGATGGTTGCTGAAGGTCGTCTCGGCGACCCCGTATATAATCTCAAACACGTTCCGAGGGCGGTTAGCTCAGTTGGTCAGAGCGCGTCGTTGACATCGACGAGGTCGGAGGTTCGAATCCCCCATCGCCCACCACTTTCTTTCTTGCACGCCGCCGTCAGCGCGCGCATCGAGTCGCCTGGCAAAGGGAGCCCGAAGATGAAAACGCAAACCGAAACATACGAGAGCAAGATGCCGCCTATCCATCCGGGTGAGATCCTCGACGAGGAGTTCATGCGCCCGATGAATGTGACCGTGCGCGGTTTAGCGAAGTCAATCGGTGTCGATCGACGCGAGATACGTTCCTTGGTGGATGGCACGCGACCGGTCACCGCTGAGCTGGCGAATTCACTCGCCCGACACTTCGGGACATCCGCAGCGTTTTGGTCGGGGATGCAACACCAACATGACCGCGGGAAGGCTCAAGACGATGGAACAGCACCTTAACAGGAACCAAGGTAATTTCGTATCCGAACGACGTCGGCAACGCATTTTCGCAACATTCGACGCGATCTAAGCCAACCACCCCGGTTTACGCGCCGCCGACAACCTACCGCGCGAGGAGCTGTACAACCGCGCAAGGGCGAGATCGACCATGACCGACGCACCGGCGTAGATCGCGCGCATGAGGACGAATCGACGCGCTCGGTTCTTGCTGCCACTGCGACCAACGTAGAGTCCGATTAGCATCCTCAACCCAATCCGAATGTATCGGGCACACTCGAAATCATAGAAATTTAGTGCCAGCGTGATCATCGAAGGCATCAGCATCGCGTATATAGCCCATGACGGTTGCGGGATTCCGGTGACGCGTCACAGCCATGATCTTGTCTAGTCGCGCGTGGTGCACGGCGGCACTGGTCACGAACCCCGCCCTTAACGAGTGTCCTGCAACATCCCGTTGGTCGAGACCTATGATCTTTGCGTAATGCTTGATGATGCGTGGCACATCGCTGTGATGTAACGGTTTGCCGCGCAACGTACCCCCACGCCTCATCGTCTGGAACAACGGTCCGCCCGCGACATTCGCAACGTCCATCCACCGGCTCAGGCGCATGATCGGTCTGATGCCATTGCCATCAATGATCGCTACTCTCTGCCCGTATCCCAACTGATCAGTTTTGGATCGGCGGATCGTGAGGACCATCCGGGTCGTCTGCAATTCAGTCGCATCGAGGAACTCAACGTCATCGACTAGCAGATTGCAAATCTCCGACCTTCGTAGCGCGCCTGCGAAACCAATCGCGATCATTGCAGCGTCCCGCCTACCAATGGGCGTGTCGGGGCAAGCCTCCAACATAGCGGCCACGTGGTACTCACGCAAGGCCACAACTTTGCGTCTGGAGGTACCTTTCAGTCGGCTTAGGCCCTTAAACGTCGATCGAACCAACGGGTGGTTGGTAGGGGACTGAATACCCGCATCCATGAACTTCCTATTGACGGCACTCTTGAATAACGCGATAGTTCCCATCGCCAATGACCTCCCCGTTTGGGAGTTTCGAGCAGTGGCAGCATGGATAAGAAATCGAGCAACGTCATCGGCATCCCCGGCCAAGGGATTTGTGATGCCTTCAGATTCACAGAACTCAACGAATTTTGCCCACCCCTTTCTGTACGCGATCCGCGTGTTGTCAGCCAGTTCAGATGATAGGACTCTTTCCCGAATATCCTGATAGTTCGCCGCCCGAGTGCTCAAATTGACCTCCTAATGCGTTGGACATGGGTCCTAATTCAGAAACCGCAAGAAAGAAGCGTACACCGGGTCGTTGATTCAGACTGCTGGCCGTCTGGATCGCGGTGGTCTGCAACGATCGGCACTAAGTCTTCCGCGCAAGTGAAACTTGGTATGGACAGCATTGCATGTCCGGACGACGGAGATTCCAGTTGTATTGCACGCGTCGATCCGTAGATGAATCAAGAAGTTACATACATCTCATTATTCCATTTATCGCGGAATAACCACGGGGCTTAACGAAGCTTTCATCATCGATAACGAGACTAAAGAAGAGTTGGTTGCCTTCGATCCGAAGTCTACGGAAATCCTTAAACCAGTTGTCCGGGGCAGGGATATCCGACGCTTCCATGTGGATTGGAAGGGGTTGTGGCTGATCGATAGCCACAACGGCTACGGAACTGTGCCTTCGATCGATATAACGGATTATCCAGCGGTCAAGAACCATCTTGACAACTTCTACGCTCGTCTTGAGCGGCGTTACGACAAGGGAAACACGCCGTATAACCTTCGTAACTGCGCTTACCACGCAGATTTCTCTAAGGAGAAACTACTCTGGGCGGATATGGCACGCTTTGGGAGATTTGCGTATTCTGCAGAAGAAACATATTGCAACAACAAGGGCTACATTCTCACTGGGAAGTCACTCAAATACTTGTGTGCCATCCTCAATAGCTCTCTAATTTCGTGGTGGGCTCGGAATTTTGCGGCAACAACAGGAATGGGGCTCACAGAGTGGACCATTGCGACTGTTGACAGATTGCCAATCCCGCATATCGACCCGAACGGACAGAATCAGATGACTCGTTTGGTAGATGTTATTCTGCAACTCGGAGAGGATAGCAAGAGCCTTGTAGCCAACGTTGAAATGCAAATCGACGACCTCACCCATCGCCTGTTCGGTTTGACTGATGAAGAAGCGAAAGTCATTTCCTCTAGATGATGCCCACATTGGTCTTATCCAAGATTGAACAGAGAGCGACGGGCCACCTACTCTTGACCAGCAACTTCCGCGATCTCATCTGGTGTGAGACCATAAAGGTGATAGACCCGTTCATTGATCGCATGTTGGCTCGAATCGACTTTGGTTTGGGCGGCAGCAGAGTCGAACTTCAAAATCCTATCTATCGCGCGAACGAAAAACTCCTGCTCCAAAAACGATATCCTCGGTATGGGCAACTGTTCGACATACACTTTCTTCCAGCGTAGAGTACCCATTCCTGAAGTGGGAGCTTGTTTCTCCAAGCACCAACGGATCAGTTTCGTATTCAGAACCGCACACAAGAACTTGATAGATTCCCCAGTGAGCATGAATGTCGTAGCTTCGCCGAAAACTCCCCCGTCGTCGTAGGCAAAGCGACCTTCGTGCACAAGTTCAATCCAGAGCAGTTTCTCTTTGGAGAAATCTGCGTGGTAAGCGCAGCTATCCTGCAATTCGAACCAAGCATTGTCGGTTTTCTTTCGTGACCTGCGACCATCCGACAGAGTCATTCCTGCTTGTGTCAAGCGGTCCCTGCCGAAGCCAAGTAGGTAATCTCGGACAGCTGGGTACTTGTCGATGTCAAGTCGCGCTGAAGGGAACGTCGCAATCAGCCACAACCCCTTCCAATCCACATGGAAGCGTCGGATATCCCTGCCCCGGACAACTGGTTTAAGGATTTCCGTAGACTTCGGATCGAAGGCAACCAACTCTTCTTTAGTCTCGTTATCGATGATGAAAGCTTCGTTCAACCCCGTCTTTATTCCATAGTTAATGGAAATATCCCATTCCTTGAGTGGTGTGCCCTTGTCGTTCATCTTGTCTAAGATGCTCAACTCCAAGTTGGACAGTATGCTCCAAGGCGCATCGCCAGCAATGCGTGTTCGTTGCCAAACTTGCGGATTTGGTGGAAATGACTTGACAGCAAGTTTGTCCGTATCAACGGATGCGAAAGAGCGTGCAGCGTCGGCACTTCGGCCAGATCGCACCAACAGGACGCTGGCGTCAACTATCACCGCCTCAAACACATCTTTGCCTAGATCTAACAGAGCCATGGGTGTGAGATTGGTGCCTAAGTAGCGTCTGAGTGCCTTGCCGTACTCCGCTCGGAGCCAACTGTTGGATGTAATGTAAGCGAGAAATCCACGATCTCTCACCAGCAGCTGACAGCCGCGCTCATAGAACAATTGGTAGATGTCACCAGTGCTAGCGAACGTCTCGAACCCCTGATGTTGGTATAGCTTCCTGAGTCGCCCTGCGTTTTTCTGTAGTTGAATGTACGGCGGGTTGCCGATTACAACGTCGAACCCTTCGCTGACACCGAACATGTACTCTGGGTCGAACCAATCTGCACTGGCATGCTGGTCATAGGGATCCCAAGTTGATAGTTTGGCCGCGTCTTCCGCGGCAAATCCCGCTACTGCAAGGGCACCCGCTAGTTCCCTGCGCGTGGTCACGTCCCGCCGACGACATGCGAGTTTCTCACTGCGGGTGTTGGCATGGAAGTGGCGTTCACGATTGGCGTTTAGCTGCTCCAGTAAGTCGTTCACCTCAGACGTTTGCCCTAATGTCAGTTGAATGGAGTTGCCAATGCCACGCAAGGCATCAGCCGCCACGAATCTCGTCTCCAGATTAGGGAGGGGGCGGATACCGTAGTTTTCGTCGCGTTCCTTGGTGGGACTCTGTTCTATCGCCAAGGAGATGAAGAAGCGCAGTTTTGCGATCTGCGTCGCCACAGACTGGATATCGACTCCAAAAATGCTGTTTTGGATGAGGTACAGCTTCCTCCCGTAATCCGATCCTCGATAGTGTTCAAAGGTCGCGCTGATTTCTGCGAGCTCCGCATCCCTTTCGGACTGTTCGGAGGTGTTGAATGCTTGTTTCGCACGCTCTCCCGCTTTGACCTTCTGCAACTCCTCCCAAAGGGCGTTTTCTGCGTCAAGGCGACGCAGGGCCAGGGTCAACTTGTGCAACACGCCCATTGGAAACGCGCCAGATCCTACTGCCGGGTCGAGAACCCTAAGATTCGCGATCGCTTCAACTACACCGGACTTCTCGTTCCCGGAGAACAGTTCGTCGGCATCGTCGAAGGCGTCGCCGTAATCCAGAAGGTAATGCAGTCGATCTTTCCACGAACTTTGGGCCTCGTCGTTGCGACACACCTTAGTGGTCAAAACCGCGATCAGTGCCTCGTCTACCATGTAGTCGACCACGGCGCGTGGAGTGTAATACGACCCAGTCTGCTTTCGCGCGGTCTCCTTGGTCTCGGGGTTATAGGCTGCTAGCAAGTTCTCGAATACCTTGCCGAGGAGTTCCGGATCCAGCGCGACTTCCTGCTCCGCTGGGGTGTTCTCTTCCACAGTGAACTTGTACCGGTTGAACAAGGTGATCAATCCCGGATTGTTCGCGTCTTCATCGAAAAACAATCGATTGGGAATCGAGTAACCACCCCGATGACGTGGATTGTCAGTGAAGCAGTCGATGCGGTAACCACCTTTGCCTGACGCTTCTTCGCTGTCGAGGCAATCGAAGAGTCCGCCGTTGATGAAAGGCGTTTTGTCAAGCAGGGACAACAATCCCTCTCTGTCGGCAATTTCATCGGCGTACCGGTAGCGCGAGAACAGGCGGTGAGTGGTGTTGCTTCGTTGGCTGAATTGTCGCTGACCGATCTCCGTGTTGAGAGTCGCAAAGAATAGGTTTTGCAGGACTGCGCGATAGTACGAGTCGCCGTGATACGGGTCGTAGTCTTTCAACAACCGACTCACTTGGTTCTCTACAAACAGATCCTCGGCGACGAGACCTTTCTCCTTGATGAACCACACGAAGAGCAACCGCGTGATTAGTCGAATGACATGCTCTTCCGGACTAAGCGTCTTGATTGGGTCCGTGGGGAAAGTGGCTTCACCGATGGCGCGTTGAAACCAAGCGTAAAGATCCTGATAGAACCGTTTGTTGAGTGCATCAGTATTAAGTGCATCGAGCCATGCCTCCAATAATCCGTCGAAGTTGCGTTTCCTGCTTCGACTGTCGATCCATTTCAGAAGGTTAGGCAATTCCAACTCTTCCAAGATGTCGAGATGTGCACGGTGCGGGTCCCCGGCATCGACTTCTCGGATAAGGGAAACGTTGCCCAAGACCTGCCGATCTGGATTGTTCTTGCTCGGCCTCCTGTTGACGAACGCTAGGGTCAGGCGACCGTCGGCAGTTCGGAATACGACGACAGCGGGTGCACCTCTGAATCGCTTGTTGATCTCGCGTGTGAATGCAACATATCGACCACGTGGGTATGACTTTTGCACAAGCTGAATTGCAACGAACACGAAGCTCCGGACGTTGCCCTCGTCGAATCTCTCGGATCCCAGTAGACCGCCTTGTAACGTCTCGCCAATTTCGTCGTCGGTGATCTGGAATAGGATGCGAACGTCAGTCGCGTCTTGCTGAAACGCTTGTTCGGAGCCGGTGCCAATGTTGTCGGCGCGGAATTCCGACATGAAGTCGTGAACGTTGCCAGATTGTCCGTCCAAGCGGCGTTGGCTTCGGTAACCTAAAGCTTCCAATAAACCAATGAATGCCGTCTCGGAGTTTTCGTTAGCGAGCTGATTGAGGGCAGATCGAACAGTCGTCTTTGTCGTTAGTGTGTTCATCAGTCTTCTTTGATGACGAGCCACGTAACCAACTCGAAGTCATCCGCACTTGTCGGGACATCAGATGCCAAGGGCAACCTGAAGTCGGGGTCGCCTGACGCGCTTAGGCCGGTGGTTTGCTGGCGATTGTGCGATTGGCGGATTTGCGCGACACAGTAAGCGAGTAATCCATCGTATACGTCCATCTTGCGCCCTTGATCTGTTTCGCGATCAAAACGGTCACACAAGTTCATTAAGGCATCTGTCTTCCCTATCGACGCAGTCTCAAACGCCCGTAACGTCTGCTGAGCGTTCCCGCAACCGTATCGGACGGCACCGTTTTCAAGGATGTACACGAGGTAGAACGGATGGACAGGACTGGCGAAACGGAGTCCTCCACGAGAATCTGCTGCGTTCTGTTGCCGTAAACAGAATATGACGCCGGGTCGAATGGCGTTTTCGGAATTGGTTAACGCATACGCCCCGTTCGGGATTGCTTCCAACGCTTCCTTGTGAGCCTTCAAGTAGTGCAGCAATTGGGCTATGAAGTAGTCCAAAGTGAAGTCGCTTATGACTGGCCCGCCCTCCAGGTCTTCCAAGTCTGCGATTTCCTCTCGGAGTTTGAGCAGTTGCTCATCGCGGAAACTCAACTCTCTTGCCACATCGGTCTCTGCGAAAGGATCTTCGTCGCCGGTAGCCGCGAGATCAGCAACTGCCATACGCGCTTGAACCCTGCCTTGCAAGTTCAGATATGACTCCATGTCGTCGGTGGGCCAGTAGTTGATCATTTGCACCGTATTGTTGCGGCTGCCGATGCGATCGATGCGACCGAATCGCTGGATAATTCGAACGGGATTCCAGTGGATGTCGTAGTTGAGAACCGTGTCACAGTCCTGTAAGTTCTGACCCTCTGAGATGCAGTCGGTGGCGATCAAGAGATCAATTCCGGAAGAGTTGTCCGCTTGGTTTCGCTGACGAGCCATCGGAGCGAAGTTCGTCAAGATCGAGTTGAAATTGTTCTCGCCATACGTGGTCCGGGTCTCGTCCCCCGAAACCACCGCCATCGTGAAGCCGACTTCCGTAGCAAGGTCCTCCACGTTTTCGTAGAGGTACATCGCCGTGTCTTTAAAGGTCGTGAACACCAGAAGCTTGCGGTTAGTTTTGTCGTCGCGGTCTAGACTAGGATTGTTCACTTTTTCAAGGATTGCCCGGCGCATCTCCTTGAGCTTGCCGTCTCGGTCCGGCGTGATGGTCTGCACCTGGGCCAACACCGACGACAACGTCCAGCGATCTTCACTGAGGTCGGCCAACCATCTGGGCAGATCAAGCTCGCTCAGGCGATAGGGGTCAAGTCCCCGATTGACATAGTAATCCTCGTCGTCCTCGTCGTCTTCGGGCAGGATATCGCCGCTCGAAAGGGCACCATCCAGATGAAGAACATCCTTCTCGTAGCGATCGATCTTCGTGATCAAGTCATCGATTTTCCTAATGGTGCGTTCCAACGTCAGTTTCAAAGATTGGGGTGAGCTTTCTAACCGCTTGAGGAAATTTACTAGCAACATCCCAACCAAGAAACGTTCGCTGTCTCGTTGGTTGAAGTTCTGGTTCTTCCGTCGGGCCTCCAACTCGGCATTGCGCTTGTCGTCCGTGACGTAGTCGCTCGGACGGTAAAGCGACAACTTGAATTGGCCGATGCGTTCGGCGAGAGACGCAAAGGAGAGCTCTTCAATAATGTCCGTCGACGGATAGACGTTGTCGGGCAGTTGCCGAACCGGGAACTCTCCGACGCGCGCCATATCTTTTGCGTAAAATTCCTTGATGTGACGACGGGAGCGCGAGATTGAGACACCGTCGAGCAGACGCAGGAAGTCCGGGCCGAGGTTCTCCAACAACGCTGTCTTGTCTCGCCTCTCTCCTTTTTTTTGACTCGCTTCCCATTGTTTGAATTCGCGCTGGGCAGACGCCATCGTTCTGCGAAGGTTACCGACGTTCAGGCTGTCACGAAAAGCAGACTCTCTGCCTCCCGACATCAGATAGATTTGGTTCCTTAGGTCAATCAGAGACGTGTTCACCGGCGTTGCTGACAACATCAACACTTTCGTGTTGGCACCCGACTTGATGACTTCGTTCAGCAACTTCTGGTACCGCTGGCCTCCGTCGTTTCGGAAGTTGTGGGACTCGTCGATTACGACAAGGCCGTAACCACCCCAGTCAAAGCTGGCCAGATTGACCCCGCGCGAGTCGCCAGATTCGCGCGAAAGATCACTATGCGCTAGAACGGTGTAGTTGAATCCGTCCCCTTTGAACGGATTTTGCTGATGACCGAAATAGGAAGGATAGAGCGACCAATTCTCGTATAGCTTGCGCGGCGACAGCACGAGGACGCGCCGCCCTCCCAACTCGAAATGCTTGATCACCGCCAACGCTGTATAAGTCTTTCCTAATCCCACGCTGTCGGCGAGGATGCAACCGTTGTGTTGCCGCAACTTTGCGATCGCACTCTTGGCACCGTCCCGTTGGAACTCATACAGTTTCTTCCAGACTTGCGTCTTTTCGATGCCGGATCTGACCAACTGGTCTTCGTCAGTCAAACGGTCCTCGAGCCCACTTCGGAACAACTCGTAAAGGGTTTTGTAGTACACCTCTTCAGGTGTGTGGTCTTTTCCGACTCTCGCAAGCGCGTCCAGAACGCCCTGTTTGACATCCTCGGTACGGTGGTCGTCCTGCCACAAGACATCAAACCAATCGCGCAACTCGGCGAGGGTATCGGAATCGCGAACCGCCAAATTGATTTCAAGATTTGGTCGCTCGCTACCGCCTAATCCACGTTTCGTGA
Organism: Dehalococcoidia bacterium; assembly: GCA_965221625.1. Lineage (GTDB taxonomy): Bacteria > Chloroflexota > Dehalococcoidia > Lucifugimonadales > Lucifugimonadaceae > Bin127. The sequence goes on along the minus strand of OZ244903.1, from coordinate 554,167 downwards.
AGTTTGAACTACCAACAACGGCGTCGGCAACTCGATCTTTCGAACCCACCATATACATCTTGCCGTGCAAGAAGTCCGACTGGCTGATCGAGCGAATGGCGACAGAATCCTTACGTACCCATTCGGCACAACGCCTAGCGAGGAATTTCTGCAACATCGCGTGGTTGGGTGCCAAGCCATCCTCGGTAACTGTGAACGACTTTGGCTCCTTTGCCCCGGGATCGAGATCGTCGACAGACGTCGGGTCACCAAAGAGGAAACGCACCGTGTCTAGGGACTCCAATTCGCCCATCAACAGCTCGTATCCGTAGATGCTGAAGTACGCAGATACGAAGTCGAGTGAGTCGGCGTCGCTCAAGTGCCTTTTCAGGTGCTCAGCGACGGTCGTTTGCTGGTTGTCAATGATGTTGTGAAGTGAAGACATACCGTCGCTGTGGAAACCCGTCACGCTACCCCAACTTTCGCGGGGTCATTGGCGGTTGCAAATCCCGTGTACTTCTTTTGGAGAACCGCACGTGCCAGAAAACAGGATACTCGACTGCACGACTTCGCGTGACGAAGACGCAGTCGCGCGATTTACCTTGCCAGACTCAATACGCTGCCCCACAGTCAAGACTGCGTCGCAATGCAATGACGTGCTGGCAGATCTCGCCTACAGTGTCTTCATCGGGTAGTCGTCAGCGATGCGCAAGAGTAGCGGGTTTTGGGTAACACCGGCACACCTTGCAACAGTTGGCATTCGCAGCGCGCATCTTTGGTGTATAGTAGGTGTATGGCACGCACAAATGTAAATATCGACGATAAGGCTTGCGCAGAGGTGATGCGCCGTTACCAGTTGGCAACCAAGCGCGAGGCAGTGAACTTCGCACTCCGCACACTAGCCGCGGAAGCTTTGACGGCTGAGGAAGCCATCGCAATGCGTGGTTCCGGTTGGGAAGGCGACTTAGATGAGATGCGCGCCTCCCGTCAACTGTGATCCTCATCGATACTTCCGCTTGGGTAGAATTTCTGCGGAACACCGGCTCGCACGTAGACTTGCGAGTCGAAGAGATCTTAACCGGTCAATTCGCTGTCTGCGATCCAGTGCGCATGGAGTTACTTGCCGGAGCACGAGACGACGCCCACCTAACCGGCCTACGTAAGTTGATGGCACGAGGAGTTGGCATCCCTACTCTACCCACAGACTATGAGGATGCTGCTTCTTTGTATCGACAATGCCGTCGTCAAGGCGAGACAGTTCGCAAGCTTATCGACTGCCTCATCGCCTCCGTCGCCATACGCAACGACATCCCGATCCTGCACAACGACGCCGATTTCAACGCCTTAGCACGCCACACCGAGTTGCAGGTCTACGCAACCAACGGGTTCTGATTTCGGTTCGGATTGGCGGCAGTGTCCCAAAAAGGCAGGCAAACCATGAAACTCACAATCGACCAACGGGCTGACGCGCTTTACCTCCGTCTCGACGACGCACCAATCGTCGATTCCCACGAGGTCGCGCCGGGTGTGCTGCTGGACTACAACGAGGACGAGAAGGTTGTGGGTGTGGAGGTTATCGGAAAGATCGTCGCGAAGTCGTTAAACGGCGCGACTGAAGTTCGGTGCTGGTGCCCCGGGGTTAGACTGCCACTTCTACTTGGCGCGTTTCGATGGTGAGGGGCAAGCCGTTGTCGGCTCTGACTTCGATGCAGATGGCGATGGCTTCTTGGATGTTGGCGACGGCTTCGTCGCGGGTCGAACCTTGACTGATACAACCGGGGATGGAAGGACATTCTGCGATCCAGACGCCGTCCTCGCCGCGATCGAGTGTGATTGTGAATTTCATGGGGCTGATCTCCTGATTCAAGTCTAATGAGCTGCAATCCGACGCATCCAATAACTAGCTCGCTCATCGCACTGCGCGTCTCAATCGTCTGCGCTCGCATCGCCCGTTTCTTTGGCACGGATATGGTAGACTTCAGGGCACGAAGTTTAGGCGGTTTTTCTGCCGCGATTCGATGATGATGTCTGCATCCTGCACTACCACTGAGGGCGACCTTAAACGGCGCACTACCCTCACGACCTAGGCGCGGGCTCGCAAAATCGAATTAGTCCGCGCCAATCCCCCAATCGCACGGCGACGGGTCTATCTCACTGCGCAGACGGTTTCTGCACTGCTTGTCGCTGTTCACCGAGTTAACGCGCCGGATCGGGTGTCCGGCAGAGAGTATGCACTGAGATGACTTCGAAAGTCGAACAAGAACAGAAGCCGCGCCGGGTCAGGTTCAAGGACCTTTCGCCCGAGGAGCAGGCGGAGCGACGTCGGGTGATTCGACACTCGGCGGCTCACGTGATGGCGGAAGCGGTTCTCAAGCTGTTTCCGGATGCCAAGTTGACGCTCGGCCCGCCGACAGCCGACGGTTTCTACTACGACTTTGACGTGGATGAACCGTTCACTCCTGATGATCTGGAGGTTATCGAGAAGGAGATGCAGCAGTCGATCCGCGCCAACACGCCGTTCGTTGAACGCGAGGTGACCCGCGAAGAAGCGCAGGAGCTTGTGGCGGACAATCCGTACAAGCTGGAGATCATCGACGGCATTCCGGAAGATGAACGGATCACCTTCACCAGCCACTCAAACGGCGAGTTCGACGACCTTTGCGAAGGCGGGCACGTCGAATCGACGGGTCAGATTCCGGCTTTCAAGCTGACGCGGATTGCTGGTGCCTACTGGCGAGGCAGTGAGTTGAATCGGCAGCTTCAGCGCATCTACGGCACCGCCTGGGAGTCGCGTGACGCGCTGAAGATGCATCTCAAGTTCCTTGAGGAGGCGGAACGTCGTGATCATCGTCGTCTCGGCGCGCGCATGGGACTCTTCTTCTTCGATCCGATCGCTCCGGCGAATCCGTTCTTCCGTCCGCACGGCACGTTCGTTTACAACACGCTCGTTGACTATGTCCGCGATCTCTACGAACGCTACGGCTATGACGAGGTGATAACGCCGCAGCTCTTCAAGACGGACCTGTTCAAGACGTCTGGGCACTACGACAACTACATCGACAACATGTACATGCTCGAGATCGACGATCAGGAGTATGGCATCAAGCCGATGAACTGCCCGTCGCACGCCGTCATCTACTCGAAGTCGTTGCACTCGTACCGCGACCTGCCGATTCGGTATGCCGACTTCGGTCGATTGCATCGTTATGAGCTGTCGGGCGTAACGCAAGGATTGACGCGTGTCCGTTCATTCTCCCAAGACGACGCGCACATCTTCTGTCGACCGGATCAGATTGCCGAAGAGGTGAACGGTTTCCTCGACATGTTGGCGGAGAGTTACGATCTATTCGGCTTCAGTCGAGCTCGCTATGTGCTGTCGCTGCGCCCAGAAAAGCGCACGGGGAGCGACGCGCAGTGGGATCGCGCCGAGAGTGCGCTTGAAGAAGTGCTAATTCAACGCCAACATGAGTTCGAGGTCGAACCGGGTGAAGGTGCATTCTACGGCCCGAAGATCGACGTCTTTGTTCCCGATGCGCTCGATCGAGAGTGGCAACTGGGAACGGTGCAGATCGACTTCAGCCAACCGGATCGCTTCGATCTGGAGTACGTCAACTCGGACGGCGAGCGCGAACGTACGGTGATGATTCACCGCGCGATGCTCGGCTCCCTGGAGCGGTTCCTCGGCGTGCTGATTGAGCATCTCGGCGGCGACTTGCCGCTCTGGCTGGCACCGGTTCAGGCTGCCGTCATACCGATCGCCGACCGACATAACGACTTCGCGTTCGAGGTCGCTAATCGCCTTAAGGAAGTCGGACTGCGCGTCGAGGTTGACGACGCCAGCGAACGGATGAATGCGAAGATCCGCAACGCACAGCTGCGCAAGATCAACTACATGCTGGTGATCGGAGATCGGGAGATTGAAGTTGACTCGGCGGCGGTGCGCACGAGGTCGGGCAAGAACTTGGGTGCGATAACGGTCGACGAGATTGCCTCTCGTTTTGCGCGTGAGGTCGAAACGAAGTCACTCACCGGGCTAGATTGACTCGTTAGTCGAATGCGCCGAGGGATTCCTTAGCTTGGCGGCGGTAGTTGGCGGCGTGGATACCCTAAAATGGTGAAGTAGGCCACCATTTGGCATTTATTGGCATTTGGCATTGCCTCGCCCTGGCGATACGCCGTCAATGCCGCGGAGAGCGGCAGATCGCCACCTGAATCGCTGATAGATCGGATAGCCCAACCATGCCAGAAGTCCAGAAGCAGAAGCTAGAGCGCGGATTGCGTGGGGTCTATTTCGATCGCACCGAGACGACTTTCATCGACGGCGACAACGGTGTCCTTGAATATTGCGGTTACAGTATCCACGACCTAGCAGAAAACTCCGGCTTCGAAGAGACTGCTTACCTCCTTCTCCACGGCGGGTTGCCGACGAGTGATCAACTGAGTGCTTTCAACGAGCAGCTGGTTAACTCGAGGTCGTTGCCGGAACCGGTCTATCCGATCATTGAAGCGGTGAAGGATGCGCATCCGATGGACGTTCTTCGCACTGCGGTGTCGGCGATGTCAGCGTGGGATCCCGATGCCGGTACCGAAATGGACAATGTCGAGGCGACGTTCCGCAAGGGCATCCGGATGACGGCGCAGGTTCCGACGATTGTCGCCGCACATCACAACATCCGCCAGGGAAAGGCACCGGTCGCTCCAAATCCGGATCTCAATCACGCTGCCAACTTCCTCTACATGCTCGATGGCAAGGTGCCGTCGAAGGATGCGGCGGATTTGATGGACAAGGACTTGGTGCTACATGCCGACCACGGCTCTAACGCCAGTGCATTCACCGCTCGCGTAGTGGCGGGGACGAAAGCCGATGCCTACGGTGCCGTCTCGGCTGCGATAGCGGCACTTGCTGGACCTTCTCACGGCGGTGCCGCCGAGAACGTGATGCAGATGGCACGCGAGATCGGTTCGCCCGAAAACGCCGCGGAATACGTCAAAGACCTCCGAAACCGACGGATCCCCGTGATGGGATTCGGTCACCGGGTCTACAAAGCGGAAGACCCGCGAGCTCGGCATCTCCGTGAAGGCGTAAAGCGTCTGAGCGAGGAGAAGGGTCAACCCGAGTGGTATAACATCCTCGTTGCAGTCCAAGAGGCGATGTCGCCGTATGCTCGACGCGGCGTTCACGTGAATGTCGATTTCTTCGCTGGTGTCATCTACTACCTCAACGGGATACCGCAGGACCTGTTCGTGCCGATCTTCGCAGTTGGTAGAGTGCCAGGTTGGATAATCCAGATTGTCGAGCAGTATCGCCACAACATTCTGATCCGTCCACTGCTCAGCTACTCGGGCGAGCGCGACCGCGACTACGTCCCCATCTCGGAACGCGGCTGACTCCAGTTCAACTCGACCGGCGCAGCTTCCGGTTGACGTGTGATGCGCGCCACCCAACATGGCGGTGCGTTCGACGTGCCCAGCGATGCGACGCCGGCGCAGCTTCAGATAGCGGAGTTCATCCGGTCCGAAGGTGCGATTACGTTCGACACTTTCATGCAACTCGCCCTCTACGGCGATTACGGCTACTACACGAATGCTGCGAACGCGGGAGCGGACTACACCACTTCGCCACAGATGCATCCGGGTTTTGGATCCCTGATCGCCGGTTACTTGTATCGGGCGTGGTTGTCGCTCGACCAACCCTCGCCTTTCGACGTCGTCGAGTTGGGAGCTGGAGACGCAACGCTTGCCGCCGACATCACCGGGGCGATCGAAGGTCAAGACGATCTGTCAGAGTTCCGCACTGCGTTGCGATACCGCGCTTTTGACGTATGCGTTAGGTATCCGCAAGCACAGCAAGTAGAGGTCCGTCCGATAGGTGAGTTGAGTTCCATTGTTCCCATCGTCGGCTGCATCCTGAGCAACGAACTGATCGACGCCTTTCCGACGCACGCGTTCAGCATCCGCAACGGAAAGGCACTCGAACGCTATGTCGACGTTGACGTCGCCGGGATAGTGAGGTTCATCGAGGCGGAGCCATCAAGCAGCGAGATTGCGGATCGCGTCATGGACTTTGTGCCGCATCTACCCAACGGCTATCTCGGTGAAGCGAACCTTCGTATCGACGACTGGGCGTCGGAGACGACGCGTGCATTGAGGTGCGGTTACGTCCTCACAATCGATTACGGCCACGAACGCAGCCAGTTGTATCACCCTGCACGCACGGAAGGATCCCTGCGTTCGTACAACGATCACGTGCTGGGACAGGACCCATTCCGCCAGATTGGCATGCAAGACCTGACGACGCACGTCGATTTCACAGCACTTAGTGATGCGATGGCAACGTGCGGTTTAGTCGAATCGCATCCACTACAGAGCCAGCGCGACTTCCTCTACGATGTTGGCATCGACACCTACATTAGGCAGATCCGGCTACACTTAGCGCAATCTCGCGACCTATCCGAGGTCGATCGCCTGCAACGCGAACTCAGATCACTGAATGCGCTGGTCGATAGCCGGACGCTCGGTGGTTTCAAGGTGGCACAGCACGCGAAAGACGCGCCTCCCATCGATCTGACTGGACTGGATGGCGAACCGATCTTTTCGTTGCCACGTCCGCGACCAAGACACGTTTCGTTCCATCCGCAATAACATTGTCGTCAACCGATGGTGGCAACTCCGATATTTCTGTGAAACGCACTCCGCTCTACGAAAATCACGTCGCCAGCGGTGCTCGCATTGTAGCGTTCGGTGGCTGGGAGATGCCGATCCAGTACCCCGAGGGCATCATTCACGAAGTGCGACAGACGCGGACGAACGTCGGTATCTTCGACGTTTCGCACATGGCACGGCTTGAGTTCACTGGTCCTGACGCGGCAGCTTTTCTCGACGCGGTGCTGAGCTACCCGGCATCGGCATTGACGCATGGACGCGCCCGGTACCACGTCATCTGCAACGAACAAGGCGGCATCATCGACGATGCGATCATCTACAAACTCGAGGACGATCGCTACCTGCTAATCGTGAATGCCGGCAATGCGGACACCGACCGCGAGTGGTTGTTGTCGCAACTTGACAGCTACCAAAGAAGCGCGGACGCGTCAGTTGAGTTCAAGGACCTGACGAATGAGATCGCGATGATTGCGGTCCAAGGTCCGAACGCAGTTTCAATGCTCGACGACCATGCGGATTCAGACCTTGGCACAATCCGCCGGTATCGTGCGGGCGAAACTACGTTAGATGGCGAACGCATTCTTGCCGCTCGCACGGGCTACACGGGCGAGGACGGCTTCGAGATCATGCTTGACAGCGATCACGTGCCCGCCGTGTGGGAACTCCTGAAGAGTGTTGGAGCTGCGGAATGCGGCCTCGGTGCCCGTGACGTCTTGCGACTGGAAGCCGGTATGTTGCTCCACGGCACGGACGTGACTGACGAAAACAACCCATACGAAGCAGGCATCGGGTGGACTGTCAAAGCGAATCGTCCAGAGTACGTGGCTGACGCAGCACTTGCCAAGATCCGGGAAGAAGGCAACGACAAACGAATCGCCGGTTTCGTCATGAAGTCTCGAGGCATCGCCAGACACGGACACTCGGTATCCATTGACGGTAATCGGGTCGGGGCTATCACGTCAGGAACTCATTCGCCGACGCTCAACGCAGCGATCGCCATCGGTTACATTGAGACCGAGCACTCGGAACCTGGCACCTTGGTGCAAGTTGACGTCAGAGGTCGTTCGGTAGACGCTGAAATCGTCGACCTGCCGTTCTATCGTCCATCGGCATGATGACAGATTCCTCGGTTCCGTGAAGTAGACATCTGATAAAGTCATACCCGCAATCCGAATTACGTCCTCGGAGAACATAACCCTTGTATCCAGAAGATCTTCGCTACTCCGCTGAACATGAATGGGTCCGCCCATCCGACGCATCCGTTGTTGAGGTCGGCATCACGCATTTCGCTCAGGACAATCTTGGCGACGTGGTGTTCGTCGAACTGCCAGAAGTTGGCTCTACGATTTCGCAATTCGGGAAGTTTGGCGAGATTGAGTCGGTTAAAGCGGTTAGCGACCTCTTTTCGCCGGTTAGCGGCACCGTTACCGAGGTCAACCAAGAGTTGCTCGAGTCTCCTGAGTTAGTCAACTCAGACCCCTACGGCGAAGGCTGGATTCTCAAGGTAGAGATGTCTGACCGCGCTGAGTTGGATGCACTCATGGATGCCAGCTCGTACGCGTCATCCCTTTAGACTGCGCCTGTTCATCTACCAGCTATGACCAGTAATGCCAACGAGGCACACGTCGTGTCTCATCCATTCATTCCGAACACGCCGGCGGAGCGCGCTGAGATGCTCGCGACGATTGGAGCCAACTCGTTCGAGGATTTGATCGCCGACATTCCGGCGCAACACCGAAACCCGACGCTGGATCTTCCAGATGCGGCACCCGAACTCGAAGTTGCGAGTCGCTTGCAAGCGTTAGCGGCCCTCAACGTCGATCTCGCGTCACGCCCGTCGTTTCTTGGCGCGGGTGCTTACCGGCATTTCATTCCTGCAACGGTTGGTTCCGTGCTTCAGCGCGGTGAGTTCGTTACTTCCTACACGCCGTACCAACCGGAATCGTCGCAAGGCGTGCTACAAGCTGGGTTCGAGTTCCAGTCCGCCGTCGCCCAGTTGTTTGACATGGACGTGGCAAATGCCGGCATGTATGACGGACCGACGTCGTTTGCCGAGGCTGGATTGATGGCGGCACGGGTAACCCGTCGGAACCGCATCCTCATCCTCGAATCGGCAGATCAACGCCTTTTCGACGTTGCCGATGCGTACACGCGTCATCAACCGGTGGAGATTCAATCAATCTCAATTGACGACGTGGTCGCCGGCAACATTCCAGATGATGCTGCATGCGTTGCCTTCCAATCTCCGAACTTCCTCGGTTTCATAGAGGACGCGCAAGCGATAACGGATGCGGCGCATAGTGCCGGGGCACTCTCAGTGATGCACACCTATCCGATCGCGCTGGGCATGTTCAAGCCCCCGGGTGTATTTGGTGTCGACATCGCAACTGCCGAAGGACAGCCCCTCGGCGTCCCGTTGTCGTTCGGTGGTGCATACGTCGGATTGTTCACGTGCAAGCAGCAATTTGTGCGGCAACTCCCCGGGCGCATCATCGGAAAGACGGTCGACACCAGAGGCGAGACTGCGTATACGCTGACACTTCAGACGAGGGAGCAGCACATCCGCAGAGAGCGCGCAACGTCCAATATCTGCACGAGCACCCAACTCGTCGGCTTGATGGTGGCTGTCTATTGCGCAACGATGGGTCCACAAGGCGTACGCAAGGCAGCCGAACTTTCGTATCAGAAAGCGCACTGTCTCGCCGATGCCATCGACTCGCTCGAGGGATGGGAGGTCGCCGGCTACGGCGGCAAGGTTTTCTTCAACGAGTTCCCGGCTTTGTGCCCAGGCGACCCCAAGGAAATCAACCGTTTACTTGCTGGCCATGGCATCGTCGGTGGTTTGCCGATCGCATTGCCGCACAGAGGCGGTTCCGGTGTTGCGAGTGAACCAAATGCGTTGCTGCTCTGCGCCACCGAGATGAACTCCCGACAGGACATTGATCGGTTGATCGACGCACTTAAGCAATTTGGGACGGGGAGTTAACAATGACGATTAACTTGCGTCCCAACTCCAGCCAAGCTGACATGCCGGACCGTCGGCTACTGATGGATCGATCCGTATCGGGTCGCCGTGCGATCAATCTGCCCGAACCTGACGTGCCTGTCGTCGAGCTCCCAGATGACGACCTGTTGCGAACTTCAGACGATGCGTTTCTGCCGGAGGTTTCGCAACTCGACGTAATCCGCTACTTCACGCTGTTGAGTCGACTCAACTTCTCCATCGACACGAATTTCTATCCTCTCGGTTCCTGTTCGATGAAGTACAACCCGAAGCTTAACGACGCCATGGCATCATTAAGCGGCTTTGCGAACATTCACCCGTTGCAGGACGATTCAGCGGTGCAAGGCGCGCTGGAGTTGATGCATGAGTTGCAGTTGTGGTTGGGCGAAGTGACCGGTCTCGGCGGAGTTGGACTCGCACCACTCGCTGGTGCGCAAGGCGAGTACGCGGGCCTATTGATCGCGCGGGCAGCACTTGAGCATCGGGGAGAGGCGCACCGCAACGTCGCAATCATCCCTGACTCAGCGCACGGCACCAACCCGGCGACTGCCGCGATGGCCGGTCTGAACGTCAAGACGGTCCACACCGACGAAACCGGCAATATCGATATCGAAGACCTCCGCAACATCGTGGGCGATGACACGGCTGTCATGATGCTCACGCTCCCGAGCACTGAGGGTCTATTCGAACCGAATATCTTGGACGTAACGGACATCGTCCACGATGCCGGTGGATATGTCTATGCAGACGGAGCCAATCTGAATGCGCTGCTGGGCATCGTCAAACTCGGCGACCTCGGGATTGAGATTTGCCACTCCAATCTGCACAAGACGTTTTCGACGCCGCATGGCGGTGGTGGTCCTGGCGCGGGACCGATAATGGTCTCGGAGGCTCTCGCACCATTCCTTCCCGAACCGATCGTCACAAGGTTCGATAAGGAATGCGAGAACGAGTACCGATTGACTCGTCCGGAACGCAGCATCGGCAAGATTAACGGTTTCCACGGATCGTTCGCCATTTTGGTGAGGGCGTATTCCTACATGCTCTCGCTCGGCGGCGATGGTCTACGCGCGGTTTCCGAAAACGCTGTCATTAACGCCAACTACATCCAAGCGAAGCTGCAAGACCGGTTCGATCTCGCAGCAGACCGGTTCTGCATGCACGAGACGGTGTTGAGTGGCAAACGGCAAGCCGATCGAGGCGTCAGTTCGTTGCACATAGCCAAACGCTTGCTCGATTACGGCATCCACGCGCCGACGATGTACTTCCCGCTAATCGTGCCGGAAGCATTAATGGTCGAACCGACAGAAAGCGAGTCGAAGGAGACTCTCGACCACTTCATCGAGGTCATGCGCGCAATCGACGACGAGATAGACAGTGACCCGGAAACGGTGCTCAATGCGCCCCATTCTCTGCCCAACACGCGCATCGACGAGGCGACGGCAGCACGCCGACCTGTCTTGCGTTGGCAATCCGCAGCCAAACACTCGTAGCGCGGTGGTATATTGTGCATACGCCACTAAACTCGTCGGGAGTTTGGCGGCATCAATTGCAGTGACTCGATTCACCAGAGATCCGGGAGGATACGCATGTACGTAGGCACGCAAGTCGGTAATCGAGACGATGATGACCTTAGGGTATGGGCTCAACTCGGTGTCAACAACATCTGCAATGATCCGCGCGAGGGCAACGCTCACACGTGGACGCGCGACGACCTAGCGCAATGGCGGGAACACGTCAACTCATTTGGCATCGAGTTGGACATGATTCAGCTCCCGCTCTCATCGACACCGATCGAGAAGGCTGAAGCCCCTAGCATCATGTTGGGGATCGACCCGGATCGCGATCGCGAGATTGAAGTCGTCAACACTCTCATCGAGAACTGTGCTGCAGTCGGCATACCTGCGGTGAAGTACAACATGAACCTCATCGGCATTCCTCGGTCTGAGCGAGAATACGGACGGGGCGGTTCAAGCAACTCGACATTCCGTTACGAGAAGGTGAAGCACGAGGATGAACCGGGCATCGCCGGCGAAGTGTCGGAGGATGAGTTCTGGGAGAGGATCGATTACTTCCTAGAACGTGTCGTCCCGGTGGCCGAATCGAACAAAGTCCGCATGGCGTGCCACCCGCACGACCCGTACACGCCACCCGGATTTCGCGGCGTCACCCGCGTCTTAGGCACGCCGGACGGACTGAAGAAGTTCGTCGATCTCCACGAGAGTCCATATCACGGCCTGAACTTCTGCCAAGGCACTGTAACCGAGATGCTTGACGACCCGGGAGAGGAGATCTTCGACATCATCCGCTACTTCGGCAACCGGGAGAAGATCTTCAACGTCCACTTCAGAAACATCCGCGGTCACAAGCTCGACTTCATGGAGGTATTCCCTGACGAAGGCAGCATCGACATGTTCGAGTGCATCAAGGTCTACCAAGAGGTTGGTTACAAGTACATGCTGATGCCGGACCACGTGCCGCAGATCGCAGGACGTGACCCGCAAGGCACCGCATTCGCCTTCGTCTACGGTTACATCACTGCACTGTTGCAAGCGATTGGCGAGCCGCGCAAGCAGCCCTATGTAACCAAAGGTCCGTAGTTAAACGTCGAGTTCCGGTCGCTAAACCGAGTATCCGACAGAACCATCGGTGCGATAGGGCACCATGTCGGCGATGGCACGCGATTCATAGGTTGATGCGGCGGTTTCTAGGAGGTCTTCGTCGAGGCTAACGCCGATTCCAGGCACCTGGGGCAAGCTCATAAAACCGCCCTCACGTTGCATCGATTTGACGAAGACCGCATTCGAAGGATGCTCGTCGCGGATCGAATACTCCTGCGTAACGAAGTTCGGTATAGACGCGTCCACGTTGACAGCAGCAGCGGTTAGAACCGGACCCAAGAAGTTGTGCGTCGCCAAAGCTGAGTGATAGGACTCCGCCAGTGCGGCAATCTTCTTAACGTGCGTGATGCCGCCACCCAATCCGAGGTCGGGGCGAACATACTGCGGGCCGCCGTCCTGTAGCAGGTCACGAAACTCCCAGATGTTGTGAATGCGCTCGCCATTCGCCACTGGTAGAGCCGTTCGTTGCGCGATGATGCCTTGCAACACCATGCTGTCAATCTGAATCGGGTCCTCGTAGAAAAGCGGATGAAACTGTTCCAACTCTTGTGCAAGCGCGATGGCGTTCATCGGTGTCAGTTTGCGATGTATCTCGAGGATGATGTCGACGTCCTTGCCGGCACCTTCACGCATCGCCGCGGTATTCTCCACCGTGTCCGAGATGAGTCGTTCCAACGTCATGCTCTCGAAACCGTTGGGAAGCGGATCCGTCTTAATCGCTGTCCAACCTTCTGCAGCGGCGTCCTTCGCCGCTTCGTAGAGTCCCTGTGCCTGTTGGCCGCGATCATTGGCAAACGGGAGATCCGTTCGCATCTTCGGCCCCATCAAGAGATGCAGTCGGATCTTGTCGCGGGTGTTGCCACCAAGCAAATCCCACACTGGAGCTTGGTACTTCTTGCCTTTGATGTCCCATAGGGCGATATCGATGGCACTGATCGCCCCCGAAAGTGCGGAGCCGCGGAACGGGCCCATTCGGTACATGTGCTGCCAGTGATGCTCGATGCGGCCTGCATCCTTGCCCACCAGGTATTCTGCGCACTTGTCGACAATCGCGGCCGCGGCTTCAAGGTAAGCCCAACACGCTGATTGACCGATACCTGTCGTGCCGTCTTCGGTCGTAATCCGCACGACGTGGTGATTACCCGGACTTCCATCCGATCCACCCAGTAGCAGATTTTCGACGCGTTCAATCTTCATGTCTCGGACACCTCAAGAGTTAATCGTCCAAACCTTGCAGAATCGTAGCATCAATCCGCACCATCCGCGGTTAAGGAGCAAAGGGAAGTTCGAGGTCAGGTCAGTACTGGCGTTGGCGATGAATGCTTCGCGTAATAGGTGCGGATGTGCCAACCGCCTAGATCTCAATCCCGCGCCGTTGCGCGACCGTCTCCAGATCCTTGTCGCCGCGACCGCTAAGCAGCAGGAGTATCACGTCCGATTCATCCAAGGTAGGTGCAAGTTCTTGGGCGTATGCGAGCGCGTGGGACGGTTCCAACGCGGGAATAATGCCTTCCGTGAGACACAGCAGATCGAATCCCGCCAACGCACCATCGTCATCGATTGCGTGGTACTGCGCGCGTTCGATGTCATGGAAGTAAGAGTGCTCCGGTCCGACTCCCGGGTAGTCTAATCCGGCAGAAACGGAGTGCGCCTCGCTCACCTGACCCCATTGGTCCTGCAACAGATACGACATCGATCCGTGCAATACGCCGGGGCGTCCTCGATTCATTGTTGCTGAGTGACGCTCGGTGTCGATGCCGTCGCCTCCGGCCTCGATGCCGACCAATCGGACGCTCTCGTCGTCAACGAATCCGCTGAAAAGACCGATGGCGTTCGACCCTCCGCCGACGCATGCGATGGCGTAATCAGGCAACTTCCCAACTTGAGCTAAACACTGTTCTCGAGCCTCGTTGCCGATGACGCTTTGGAAGTCTCGCACCAACATCGGATATGGGTGGGGACCGACGGCACTGCCGATCAGGTAGTGGGTGGTTTCGACATTGGTTACCCAGTCGCGTATCGCTTCGTTGATGGCGTCTTTAAGGGTACGAGAACCGGAGTGCACGGGTTCGACAGTGGCTCCGAGCAACGTCATGCGATAGACATTGGGCTTTTGGCGCTCAATGTCTTCGTCGCCCATGTAGACGATGCACTCCAAACCCATCATTGAGCAGGCGGTAGCGGTTGCCACTCCGTGCTGTCCTGCGCCGGTCTCGGCGATAATTCGCGTCTTGCCGAGTCGCTTCGCGAGCAGAATCTGCCCCATAGCGTTGTTAATTTTGTGCGCACCGGTGTGCGCCAAGTCTTCACGCTTCAGCCAGATCTGCGCACCGCCAAGCTTTTGGCTTAGATTCCGGGCGTGATAAAGCGGGGTCGGACGCCCGACATAATCCTTGAGCAACCCTGACAGGTCGGCCCAGAATGATTCATCCTCACGTGCTGCCAGATACGCATCCTCCAACTCATCCAACGCCGCCATCAACGTCTCTGGCACGAATTTGCCGCCGTAATCCCCGAAGCGACCGAAATCATCTGGGACGTCGCGTTGGATCGGTGGGTTTAGGATCATGGTGCTACAGGTCAAACCGTGTCAACGGGTACGCTATCGCAAGTATATTGCGGGGAGATCATCAGCCGTCCTACACGGGTGTACGGCAAACACGAAGCTCGGTGCTCCGTCCGCACATTGGCTGCGATCAGAAAGTAATCTCGCGTTCCGATTCGACCTTGTCCTCGTCAATGACGTATCCGAAGCCGGGTTCGTCTGAAACTGTCAACATTCCGTCGTTGAGGATCGGTCCGCCATTCTTATCGAAGTAGTAGCTCAAGGCTGCGTGTTTCAGCAGCATCTCAACGTATGGCGTGTGAATCGGGGATTGTGACGCCGACCATGCCATACCTACGGGTGTAACTCCCTGATGCGCAATCGTGATGAGGTCGTAAGCGGTAGCCATTGCGGAAATCTTGAGGACTTCCGATAGTCCGCCCGCCCAGTTCAAGTCGGGTTGGATGATGTCCAACGCCTCAGCATCCATGAAACGTTTGAATCCCCATCGCGTGTATTCGTGCTCCGCCCCCGACACCGGAATGTTGATCTTGTCGCGTATCTTGCGATAGGAGCCGATGCGGTCGGGCATTGCGACTTCTTCGATCCAGCGCGGTTGGTACTCTTCGATCGCTGATGCCAACTTGACTACGTAGTTCACGTCCATCGACTGCCAGCAGTCGAGCATGATGTCGATGTCGCTGCCAACCGTCTCGCGCAAAGTCCTTACCATCTCGACGTTCTTCTTCAGGCCTTCGTGACCAGACATTGGGCCGTGCCGGAAGAACCACTTCTGGGCTGTGAAGCCGCGTTCCTTGGCCATCGTTGCTCGTTCTCGCACCAATCCCATGTCGGTTACGTTGTGACCCAGCATTGACGCGTACGCAGGCATTGACTTCCGACAAGGACCGCCAATGAGCATGTAAACCGGCTTGCCCAACCAGTTGCCTTTGAGGTCCCAGAGAGCGTTGTCGAGCATCGAGATCGCCATCATAGGTTCGCCTTGACGCCCGTGTACGGAAGTGCGGTGCATGATGTCCCATAGGAACTCGGTGGCGAGCGGGTCTCGACCGATTAGTAGGTCTTTCAACTGCCAGATGTGCCACGGTACGCCAGGGAACATACCACCGCAGATGCCACTCACACCTTCGTCGGTGTCAATCTGAACGAAGACTTGCTGCACTTCGAACGTGCTCTTGTCAACCTGAACGCCGCGCGCGTTGCGATCACTTTGCGTGCGAAACTCCTCGTAGATATCGGTGGGTTGCAGCAAGCGGTCTTCGAAGAATGGGCCGTCCACTTCCATGCGGCCCGACAAGTGGCGTAGACGTACGTCGGTAATCTTCATCTCAACTCCAAAACCAAAAGGGCGATTGACAGCGACCGTTTCACCAACCGAAGAGTCTAATCAACGCCGATTCGCACGTGATGCGCGATTCACCATTCGGATCGGTTGCTAAGCGTGCGCTAGCACCTCTATGCGACGCGGTGCGACTCGAGGTATCCCTTGTCTAACTCGACGCCAATCCCAGGCTTGTTTGCGTCGAGGTAGATCTTGTCGCCGCGTATGTCGAGCGGGACGTCAATGAACTCGTCGTACGCATTCAACTTGGCACGCGAGGTTTCAACTCGATATGAGTTGGGAACGGTGATCATGACTTGGGCACCGGATATCACGTTGATAGGACCGCTGGCGTCGTGTGGCGACACGGGGATGTAGTACGCCTCCGCTTGCGTGCATATCTTCTTCAACTCCGAGACGCCGCCGGTCCAAGTGATGTCTGGCATGATGAAGTCGGCTAATCCGTTCTCCAGAATTGGCACAAACTCCCAGCGAGTGTGAATCCTCTCACCGACGCAGATCGGAACATCGGTTGCGTCTCGGACCTGCTTCAGTGCCGCATTCGATTCGACCCCGACTGGCTCTTCGAACCAGAAGATGTCGTATGGCTCCAACGACTTCGCCAATCGGATCGCCGTAGGAACGTCGAACCGCGCGTGGTTGTCAATCAGTATTTCGATGTCGGGACCAACGGCTTCGCGGGCGGCGGCGATTCGATCTACGCCGAGGTTTATCGCATCATCCGTCAACCTACCGGACATGTAACCGTCAATTTCGTCAGGGTGATGTGGATGCCACGGGTCGGTCTTGAGTGCCTTTTGTCCCGTATCCACAATCGCTTTGCAGTGCTGCGCCAATGCCTCCGGGGTTGCGCCATCTTCGGGATGGCAGTAGACGTCCACGGCATCCCTAACCGGGCCGCCCAACAGTTCGTAGACTGGCAATCCCAGCACCTTGCCTCGGATGTCCCACAGCGCAATGTCGATGCCGGAGAGCACGGATGTGGTGGCACCACGCGAACCCATGTAGGTGAAGTGGCGGAAGACCTTGTGCCAGATCTTTTCGATGTTCTTCGGGTCATCGCCCTGCAGCAAATCCGACACGTGCGTAATCAATGAAGCGACTCCACGGTTCGCCTGTTCGCGGGTGCACGTGACTTCTCCCCATCCGGTAACCCCTTCGTCGGTGTTCACCTCTACGAATAGGTATTCGCGATTGCGACGCTCTCGATTACTGTCTTCGGCGGTGTCGAGATATGGACTCGGTGCGGTGATCAGGTAAGGTGTGATCTTCGTAATCTTCATTCTTCCAACTCCCTCAATATGGCGTCAAGGATGTTCGAGATGGCGTCGAAATCACGTGCGCCTTGGAACTGCAGTCGTACCACCTCGCCACTCGCGTCGACGTATGCGAGGAATATCGTTGGGGTGGATTGTACGCCCAGAGCGAGGCCGCGCGCCCGGTCAATCTGCCATGTCGTGTTGTGGTGCCCTGAGATCAAACATGCCTCGAACTCCGCAGGATCAAGAACCAAATTGCTCGCCAATGCGGTTAGTGATTCGAGGTCAGTCTCGCCTTGGTTCAGGTAGACGCCGTCCACGAAATCCCAGAATAGATTCTTTCCCTGCTCTCCAGCGCATTCGGCGAACTCTGCGGCCATCATGGAGCCTTCGCCCAAGGGCAATGGGAAGTGAAAGTAGATGCTCTTCAGTAACCCATCGGCGATGTGGGTCTCACGAAGCTGGGCAACGGTCCCGCGATGCCAAGTGCCGCAGTGCGGTCAGAGGAAATCGGAGAAGTCGTACATCACGATTGGCGCGTCGTCCGATCCCAACGAGTTATATCCGCGGTTTGGCACGTTAACCCGCAACGGTTCAGGCGTCGACGTCGGAGGCGGGGTAGACGTGGCCGTCGGTATCTGCGTAGCGGTAGCAATTGGTTCAGGCGTGTCAGTCGATATGGGTGTGGCGGTGGCGACAGGCACCGGCGTTGCAGTCGCCATACGCGCCGGAGCCGACGTTGGGACGGGAGTTGCGGTAGGGATGGGTGCAGGAGCGGCGGTTCGAATTGGTGTTTCGGTGGCGACAGAAATCGCAGTGGCGGTCGGGACGGACGTCGCCGTAACGGCAGGGACCATCGTGGCATTCGGTGCTGTCAACGCCGTCTGCGTTTGAGTTGGGTTTGCCGGAGAGGCCGCACCACCTTCATCGCCACATGAGATCGCTGAAACCGTCAACAGAGCAACGACACCACCGGTAACTGCACGGACGATCCAAACCATGACAAAGCGATTCTACTTGGTTCCGCACGGCGCGACGCAAGCGACAAGCAAACTGCATCCCAAAAAGAAAATCGGGACGTTCTGCTTGAGACGTCCCGATTGAATGCGCTTGTTTAGTACTGCAGTTGAGGCGAGACGTTGAGCTCTAAATGTCGCCTTTGGCGACAGCGTTTTTTGCCTCGATGCGTTGCAGTTCTTGTTTGCGTTCGTCCATGTTGCTGTTGACCGCGTCAATGCCGTGTCGGATCTGTGACAGCGAGTGAGCAAGCTGCTCCTCCAGCTTCATCAACATGCGCCTTGAGTAGTCGTCAGTTTGTTGGCTCTGTTGAAGCGTCGCTCGGTCGGCGGTTTCGCGAATTTGGTTCGCCTCTCGCTTCGCTTGTCCGACGATACTCTCCGCTCTACTCTTCGCTTCGGCGATGATGCGCTCCGCTTCTTCCTGCGAGCCGTGTACCACTGAAGACTGGTTGATCATCTCCATAGCCTTGTTGCGCGCTTGGGCCAGGATGATGTTTCGCTCTTCTTCAGCCCGTTGCCGCAATGCCTCAGTTTCCTGCATTACGTCTGCGCGCGAGGTCCTAAGGAACTCCTCGGCATCGCTGATCATCTGATCTCGTTTCGTAACGATTTGATCGGAGAGCGAGGTAACCTTCGGCAACTCAAGCTTCAACTCTTCGATCCAACCGAGCATCTCATCAGATTTGACGATGCTGCGTCCGCTGACCTTCATCCGCCCAGAGTCGACGGCGTTCGCTACCCTGCCGAGCAACTCATAGATCAGCGGTTGACTCGTCAAGAACTCGCTCGACTCGGAGTTGTAGCTGAATTGGGTTTCGGTTGTCATCTTCGGCTCCTTAGGACCGTGCACCGCATTCCGGCACGTTCAGATATTGGTCGGTTATCGGGTCTTGCACTCTCTTCTCGAACTACGATTGATCACTCGTCAATCTTCGCGTCGTCGGCATCACCACGTTCTGAGGCACCAATCCTGAGATGTCCCCGCCGAGGGATGCGATCTCCTTGACCCGCGAAGAACTGACATATTGGTTCTCGATTGACGAAAAAAGACAGACGGTCTCGATATCTTCGTCGAGGTGCCGATTCATCAGTGCCATCGCACCTTCGTACTCGAAATCACTAGTGATTCTAAGCCCGCGCACCACGGCTTTCGCGCCTGTCTTGTGCGCAAAGTCGACGGTCAGACCGCTGAAGCGCATGATCTCAACGTTCCCGACCTCTGAAGTTGCTTCTCTGAACATTCCCACTCGTTGATCGATGTTGAACAGGACCGACTTGTGCGAGCCGTCGTAGACCGCAACGATGAGAGATTCGAACAAAGCCGACGCACGCCGAACGATGTCGACGTGGCCGTTAGTGACCGGATCAAACGTTCCGGGGTACATGGCTACGATGCCGCTCATTTGGTTGTTTCAGTAATCTCGCTTTTTTCAAATGAATAGACGGTTATTCCGCTGTCGCCGTAGCGTTTCCGGTTGGTTGCTTTCGCGCCTGAGATCTTCTCGGGCAACATCCTTCGGCTCGAATGCTCGGCGATCAGTACACCCTTTGGATTCGCCAGATTGTGGTTGGCGACCGATGTGATCATTTCTTCCCACGGATCCAAGTCGTACGGTGGATCGGCAAAAATGATGTCGTATCCGGTGCCCGTAAGCATAGTCAGTGCTCTCTTCGCGTCCATGCGATACACCTTCGCAAATGCCTTGAAGCCGCGCCGGACGACTGTTTCGTTTATCTGCTTGGCTCGGGATCGATCAATCTCTACGAAATCGACAAAGCTCGCTCCATGCCCCAACATGTCGAGACCGACAGCACCGGTGCCGGCATATAGGTCCAATGCCCTTAGCCCGATAAACCCGTCGGGACCGAACATGGAGACGATTGCAGAGCGTGTACGGGACGATGTCGGCCTCAATCCATGACTAGCGTTTCGCTTATTCCTTTCCGTAAGTCTCAAGTCAACACGGCATTCGTTGCCGACTCCTCACAACGATGCGCCCAAGAAGCGCACCGAACGCGTGCTTGCTGATTACGATTATGCGAAATTCTCGGATATGCGTTTCAAGTTACTCACGTACCGTTAGCCGTCATTCTCGGGAATTCCCAGTACGGACTCGCATTGGTAAGATTGATTCAACGAGCAATCGCACGACGGTTCACTTGAAGGGATCGCTTCTAGCCATGGCTGAGAGCTCGAACACGCCCCAGCAAAATGCTCAACCAGTCAATCTGCCGCGCCTTCAGCAGGACCGCATCGGCAAGATCGCACAACTCCGCGAAAAAGGCGTTGATCCGTTTCCACATCGTGTCAAGCGCTCCCATGAAATCGCTGATGCGATCTCCCTCTACGAGGACCTAGAAGCTACCAATAGCGGTTCGGAATCCGACGGATTAGCTAGCGATTCTGTCGCTATCGTCGGTCGGGTGATGGCACGTCGCGGCATGGGGCGCATGGCGTTTCTCGACGTCAAAGACGGCAGCGGGACGATACAGATACTCGCACGTTCGAATGTATTGAATGAAGATTTTGGCTTGTTCGATCTGCTTGACATCGGCGACTTCGTTGCTGTCGAAGGTCCGGTGATGCGATCTCGACGCGGTGAGATCTCGGTCGATGCCGAAGCTTTCAGCATCATTTCAAAGCCAATAAATCCGCTGCCGGACAAGTGGCACGGGCTTCAAGACACTGAAACCCGCGTGCGTCAACGATATCTAGACCTTTTGACCAACGATAGGGCGATGCGCAACGCCAAGGCACGCGCCAATGTGGTTTCGGCAGTGCGCCGCTTCATGGAAAACCGCGGCTTCATCGAAGTGGAAACCCCGATACTGGTTCCTGTTCCCGCCGGAGGTTTCGCCAAACCTTTCGACACGCATCACCAAGCATTAGACCGTCCGTTGTTTCTGCGCATCGCCACAGAACTGTATCTGAAGCAATTGATCGTCGGCGGAATGGAAAAGGTATTTGAGATTGGCAAGATATTCCGCAACGAAGGCATCGACGCGGAGCACAACCCTGAGTTCACGACGATGGAGAGCTACGAGGCATACGTCGACTACAACGCGGTAATGCGGATGACGGAAGAGTTGGTCGCATTCGCTGCTCTAGAGCTGAACGGCACAACTGAGGTGCCCGTGCCGGAAAGTGGAGAAGTGATCGACCTCGCCCCGCCGTGGCCGCGCGTTGACCTGCGGTCAACCTTAATCGACGCCGCAGACATCGACTTTCTGAAGCTAAGCGATCGCCAATCGCTCGCTGCCGCGATGCTAGAGCAAGGCATACACGTCGACCCGAGCTCAACGTGGCCGCAACTCCTTGACAAGGTAATCTCTGACAAGGTCAATCCGAATCTCATCTCGCCGACGTTCCTCGTCGACTACCCGATCGAGATGTCGCCCCTCGCCAAGAAAAAACCGGGATGCGAAGACGTTGTGGAGCGCTTTGAGGCGTTTGCGTTAGGACGGGAGCTTGCTAACGCATTCACGGAGCTTAACGACCCGTTGGATCAGAGGGAGCGCTTCGAAGATCAAGACGCTCAACGCGAAGCGGGTGATGACGAAGCGGATCGTAAGGACGAATCATTTCTGACAGCGGTGGATCACGGTATGCCGCCCTGCGGTGGGCTCGGCATCGGAATCGACCGCTTAACAATGTTGCTGACTGGCGAGAGGTCGATCCGCGAAGTGACTCTTTTCCCGCAGCTGCGAAGCTGATAGATTTCCTGCCATGCTTGACCTTCGAAAAATCGTCACCGAAACCGACGCTGTCCGCGCCGGGCTATCCAAACGCGGCGAGGTGGACCCACCGATTGACGAAATCCTCGCGCTCGACGTCCGACGACGCGAACTGATTCAAGAGACTGACGCCGCACGCCAGCGTCGCAACTCAGTATCGAGGGCGATCGGCGAAGAAAAACGCAAACCCGAGCCCGATGAGATTGCCGAGATGCGCGATCTTGGAGATCGCATCTCGGAGTTGGAAGCGGAAGCTCGCAATGTTGCGACCTGTCTCCGCAACAACATGCTCGCAATACCGAACATCCCCCTTGACGACGTCCCTCAAGGTCTTGACGAAAGTGCGAACGAAATCGTCATCGGCAATGAACCACCGCCGCTCCGTGATTGGGACGCACCGCACTGGGACATCGGCGACGACCTGAACATCATCGACATGACTGCCGCGGCGAACATCTCGGGTGCTCGCTTCTACATGCTCCGTAATCTCGGCGCGCGCCTTCACCGTTCAATCGTCGGTTGGCTTATCGACACGCTGGTAGACGAGTACGGTTACGAAGAGATCGCTCCTCCGTACATGGTTCTGGAGCAGGCTCTCATCGGATCTGGGAATCTACCGAAGTTCGCCGATGACCTTTACCGTGATGTCGAAGGCGAGTTGTGGATGATTCCCACGGCGGAGGTTTCACTCAACAGCATCCATCAAGGCAACATCATCAGCGAGAATCTTCCCATCAAATACGTTGCACACACGCCATGTTTCCGCAAAGAGCACGCTTCGGCGGGCCGGGATATTCGCGGCATGAAACGCGTGAAGCAGTTTGAAAAGGTCGAGATGTTCCGCTTCGTAGAGCCAGAGGCGGCGGAACGCGAGCTGCAAGAGATGATTGAGATATCTCTCGAGCTCTGTCATCGCCTTGGCTTCACGACTCGACTGCTCAAATTGGCAGCCGGCGACATCGCGTTCCAATCTGCGAAGACCTTCGATATCGAAGTTTGGTCGCCTGGCGGACAAGAGTGGTTGGAGATTAGTTCGCTGTCGAATTGCACCGACTTCCAAGCGCGTCGCAGCAATACTCGCTACCGCCCGGCAAAAGGGAGCGGCACTCAATTTCCGCACACGCTTAACGGATCTGCTCTCGGCATGCCCCGCACCTTCATCACAGTACTCGAAAATGGACTGCAAGCCGATGGCAGCGTACTGTTGCCTGAAGTCCTCTGGGCCCGAATGGGCACCGACCGCCTCACCGCGGACTAATGCGGTCAGATTGGACCGTGTTTCTCAGAAGGAGTTGACTATCCGTTGAAGCGGTTCATCGCCTCTTCAACGCCGTCTCGCAAAGTCACGCGCACCGCTTCAACACCGCGCCTTACGGCTGCGTGTATCGCTTCTGATTCTTCCGCTTCAGGCTCGCCGAGAACGTGATCTATCTGGCTCTCACCATCCGACTGTTTGCCGACGCCGATGCGGATGCGAGGGAATTCCCGGTCTTGCAACACGTCGATGATCGACTTCAAGCCATTGTGCCCGCCGGATCCACCGCCCCTACGAATTCGCAACTTGCCGGGCGACAAATTGATGTCATCGGTAACCACTATCAACCGCTCGATCTCAGCATCGTACCTCCGCAACAGGTCTCGAGCAGCTGCACCAGATCGGTTCACAAAGGTTTTCGGGTAGGCGATGACGGCAGGCCCCCCTTCAATGTTCGTTTGCACGACTTTCGAAGGTCCTTGATCTCGAAGTTTCGCACCCACGCCTTCCCGCAACGCGTCCGCCAACCACCATCCAACGTTGTGACGAGATTTTGCGTACTCGTTGCCGGGGTTGCCAATGGCGAGGATTATCCATGGATTTTCTGACTTGCGCTTCCGCTTGAAGAACATCCTTACATGGTAAGAAGCGAGCCGGAGTTCGCGGCACAAGTCAACGGCCAAAAGCCGCCAATGTGCACCGTCAGACCAATGTCGGCGCACCCGCATCTTGCGAGCTTTCAGAAGTATCTGGGAGGATGCCGTCAAGCAGTTGTTGGAACTGTTGCTCGTCCAATACCGGGACGTTCAGTCGATTGGCACGATCAAGTTTCGAACCGGCATCGGCACCGGCGACCAAGAAGTCGGTGTTCTTGGAGACGCTACTCGAAGACTTCGCGCCCAATGCCTTCACCGCGTTGGCAGCCTCGGTTCGCGAGAAGCCGTCCAACTTACCGGTGATGACCAAGGTCATGCCCTTAATCAGGTGATCGGCAACCGGCTCAGGCGAATCATCGACAGTGTTGACACCCAAACGCTCCAGAGCCTCGACCATCTGGATGTTCGCGTCGTTGTCGCACCACTCGCGGATTGAGCCTGCCAGCACCTCTCCGATGCCTTCAACCTCGGTCAACCTCTCCTTTTCGGTGACAAGCAATGTTCGGAGCGATCGGAATTCGCGCGAAAGTGTTTCTGCAATCTCCGAACCGACGCCGATAATTCCCAACCCGAAGATGAGCCTCGGCAATGGTCGTGATTTCGACTTCTCGATGGCGTTTACGAGATTCTCCGCACGTTTCTCGCCCATGCGCTCCATCGCCAATAGTTCATCCATCCGCTCGTGCAGCGTGTAAACGTCTGCAATGCTCGTCACCAACTTCTCACGCGCCAGCTCTTTCGCGAGTTTCTCGCCGAGTCCTTCAATGTCCATGGCACCGCGCGAAGCGAAATGCTCCAACAACCGCTCGAACTGCGCAGGACACGCGGAGTTGACACAACGGATGTCTGCTTGATCTTCGTCCCTAACAACCGGTTCGCCACAAGCAGGGCAGTTCGGATCGATCCGAAACGGCGCAGAATCCGGTGCTCGTTCGTTGTCGGCGGCCGGGCCCACCACTTGCGGTATCACGTCACCGGCGCGCTGTACGATGACGCGGTCGCCTGGCCGGATATCTTTGCGATTGATGTCTTCTTCGTTGTGCAAAGTCGCACGCGAAACGCTAACGCCACCAACAACGACCGGCTCCAAGACCGCATACGGATTGATGGCACCGGTGCGGCCCACGTGTGTGCGTACCTCAAGCAGTCGGGTCGTCGCTTGCTCGGCGGGAAATTTGTAGGCAGTCGCCCATCGAGGATCCCTTGCTACCGTACCGAGTCGGGATTGCAGGTTTAGGTCGTCAATCTTGACCACGACGCCGTCGATGCCGTAATCCAGGTCCGGCCGGACTTGCGACGCTTCTTTGATCGCAGCAAGTGCCTCATCAACGCTCGATGCCCTGCGCGTCCATGTGTTTGTCTTGCACCCCCACCGATTCATTGCTTGCAAACAATCGAACTGCGAAACAGGTATTTCACCTCGCTCGTGGTACCCGACCGAATAGAAGTACATGTCAAGCGGTCGCTTCGCTGTCTCGGAGGAGTCGAGTTGCCTGAGTGAACCGGAAGCCGAGTTACGCGGGTTGACGTACTGGGGCAGACCAGCCGCCTCGCGTTCCTCGTTAAGCCGGTTGAATGCCGAAATCGGGTAGAACACCTCGCCGCGCAACTCGATGCGACCTGGTACGTCATCTCCTTCGAGAATCAACGGTACCGTTCGAATGGTTCGGATGTTGTCGGTGATGTCTTCGCCCTGCAAACCATCGCCGCGGGTCGCCGCTTGAGTCAGCACGCCGTCTTGGTAGACGACCGCGACCGCCAGTCCGTCAATCTTCAATTCCAGCGTCAAGTCGGCCGACTCAATCTCCAGGTAGTCCAACGTCCTCTGGTACCACGCTTCAAGCGTCTCAGGGCTGGTCACGTTGCTCAAACTCAGCATCGGTATCGGGTGCCGAACCGGTTCGAATTCGCCAGTAGGGGGAGCACCGACTCTCAGAGTTGGGGAGTCGGTAGTTCGCAGATCCGGGTGTTGCTCCTCTATACACCGCAATTCAACAAACAACGCGTCGTACTCTGCGTCCGACATCGATGGCGCGCTCAAGATGTAGTAGTCGCGATTGGCACGATTAAGCACGTCTCGCAACTTGCCGGCGCGCGCGGTCGCCTCTTCAACCGACATCCCAGAGATTGCCATCACACGAACCTCATTGAACACAGAAAATTGGACGATGGCGAGATTCTAGCAACCGATGCGTGATCACCTTCAATCACGCATACAAGTTCACAACCGTCGCATGATGTTGTTGACGATACGCATCACAACCCGCATCAACAACGAAAAAAGCACGGTTCGAATTACGTTTCTCAAGATTCCGATGAGGAGGGGCGATACTACCATGATGCGTTCCTCAGATGCCCGTGCTGGTGACGTGAAGGTGGAAGTGAAAAACGACCTGTCCGGCACTCTCCCCTTGATTGGCACGCACTCGGTACCCACTTTCTGCGATGCCAGTTTCGCGTGCCACCAGTCCGGCGGTCCTCATCAAGCGTCCCAGCATCACGACGTGTGAATCGTCCGACTCGTGCAATCGATCAAAGTGCTGTTTGGGGATGATGAGCACGTGAACCGGAGCCCGCGGATTGATGTCGTTGAACGCCAGCGTTTGCTCGTCTTCGAAGACCTTGGTGCAGGGAATCTCGCCTGCGACAATCTTGCAGAAGATGCAATCGGACATTACGTCAACTCGTGATTTCAATCAGCCCCGTTAGCTCGCCGACAGCGAAGCCGCCAAGTTGTCGAGGTGCGCGTCGGCATCGCCGTACTCCGCACGCCACGACAGTATCCGACGCGTGTAGAGGTGCAGATCGTGCTCCCAAGTAAATCCGATGGCTCCGTGGGACTGGTGTGCCGTCCAAATCACCTCGTTCATCAGCTTATTCGTCGCCCACTTGGCTTGTGAGACGATGCGGGAAGTTGCAATCTCGCTGCTGTTGCCCGATGGGTCGACGGTCAGTGCCCATGCCGCGCGATCTGCCATATGTTTCGCCGATTTCACTTTTGTCGTGATGTCGGCCATGTAGTGCTGGATGACTTGGAACGCACCGATCGGCCGGCCGAACTGCCGACGGTTCTTGACGTAGTCGACCGTACGCTCAACCACCGCATTTCCGGCACCCACCATCTGAAGTGCTCTGGCCGTTGCACCGTATAGCATCATCGTCGCAAGAACTCCATCGCCATTCCCTGCATCGCCCATAACCGACGAATTCGGAACCAACACCTCGTTCAGTTCGACGTTGCCGAAATGACTGCCGGAGGCCATCTTGACGTTCTCGATGCCAACCGTGCCTTCTGCCAAGGCTAAGGGGAGCGCAAACATCGTCAACCCGGCACTCGTTTCGACGGGTAACAACACCAGTTCTGCCGAATTTGCATATGCCAGATATCTGATTTGCCCGGTTAGCACCCAACCGTCAGAAATCTCCGATGCTTTGACATCAGTTGCGTTGGGAAGAGCAGGGACCGCTATCAGATCACCTTCAGCGATGGCTCCCAACCAAGCTTGCTTCTGCGACGCATCGCCGAACTGACGAATAACAGCCGCAGATACGACGGCAGATTCGACCAACGGTCCCGGAGCTAGTGCGGCTCCCCACTCTGCGAGCAGTGCCGACACGTCGATCATGCTCATACCAGATCCGCCGTGCTCCTCAGGCACGATCAACCCAAGCCAACCCAAACCGGCGATCTCTTGCCAAAACGAGCCCGTGAATCCTCGTTCATCCTCCGCCATCTCACGCACATAGCTAGGCGACGATTCAACGGCGAGTAATTCTGATGCCGTGCTACGGATTAACCGCTGCGTCTCGTTAAGTCCAAAATCCATCTAAACTTGTGTCGTTGCCTACCTGCGCGGCAACTCCAAACCGCGGTAGGCGATGATGTTCTTCTGTATCTCGTTAGTGCCAGCGAGGATTGGACCAGACGCCTGGTACATCCGCATCTTGAAAATTCGCCCGGCAAGATCGTCTTTCTCGTCTGGGTCATCAATGAGTGCGGACATCCCCAGCAGTTCGACGCCGTAGTCGAGTACTGCGCAGTTCGCTTCGGTTGCCGCAATCTTGCACATGCTCGCTTCAGTGGACGGCGGGAATCCCTGGGTCTGCAGCCAAGCGACCTCGTACGTGATGTAGCGCGCCATCTCGATTTCGGTTTCCAAATCGGCAAGTCGGCGTCGCACCCGGATGTCATCAATCACGAGCGTTCCGTCGGGGCGTCGATTCGTCGTCGCGTAGTCCCGTATCTCTTCCCACG
Source organism: Dehalococcoidia bacterium (assembly GCA_965221625.1). Lineage (GTDB taxonomy): Bacteria > Chloroflexota > Dehalococcoidia > Lucifugimonadales > Lucifugimonadaceae > Bin127. The sequence goes on along the minus strand of OZ244903.1, from coordinate 525,813 downwards.
AACGTTGGGCCCAACTCACATAGTCGATGTTGGCGCGCTCAAAGTTGAGTAAGTTCATTGCCACGTTCCAACCATCGTTCAGATCACCGACGAGATTCTCGATAGGTACTTCGACGTCGTCGAACATCACCTGGTTGAAGCTGTGCGCCCCGGACATATTGACGATGGGATTGACCTGGACGCCGGGCGACTTCATGTCGACTAACAGGAAGCTGATTCCGGCGTGTCGCTGGGCATCGCGGTCGGTTCGTACCAACATGAACATCATGTCAGCCCGATGCGCTAATGAGGTCCAGATCTTCGAGCCGTTGATGACGAAGTGGTCGTCTCGCAGATCAGCAAAGGTTTGCAATGATGCCAGGTCTGAACCGGTGTCGGGTTCAGAATAACCTTGACACCACTGGATGCCGCCTTGAGCGATGTCCGGCAGATATTTGCGTTTTTGCTCCTCAGTGCCGAAGTGCATCAACGTCGGACCCAACATCCGCGTGCCGAAACGGTCATTACCCGGTGCGCGTCGATACGCCATCTCCTCGGCGAAGATGAGATTCATCATGGGTGAGGCATCTTGACCGCCGTACTCTTTCGGCCATGCCATAGTAAGCCAGCCGCGCTCCGACAGACGACGTCGCATGCGGCAGTAGAGCTCCCAACCATCGTCACTCGCCTCGTCGTTCGGGCCGATCCAACCGTGAGGCAACTCGTCATCAAGGAATCGTTTCAACTCCTCACGAAATTGCAACTCCTCTTCGGAGAATTCGAACCACATGTCGATTCACGTTGAACTCTGACTTCGCCCGCGTCCCGGCGATGTCTCATAACGATCTCACATGCTCTGATTCGAGGCCGCGTGCGGGTTGCGAGATTATTCGGCGTTGACCGCCAAGCTCGTAATCGTCTTGACGATGCCGGTTACCTTATGCATCTTCGTGGCGACGATACCGCCGATGTCGACCAGATTATCCGCCTCGACGACCGCAATGATGTCGAACGGCCCGGTGACCATGTCGACCTGCTTCATCTGCTTAATCGCTCTCAACTCGTCGGCGACACTCTGGGTGCTGCCGACGGAGGTCTCAATGAGGATGTAGGCACGCGTTGACATAGGTTGTGTAAGTCTCCTGTTGGGTTCTTAAGTCTAGATAGAGATATGCTACTGTGCGATGGTGAGTTTGACGAGTCGAGCGAAGGTGGATTCGCGAAAGGTCAAAACTTGAGTATCCCCTCTATCCTCGCTGCATCATCCACCGGACCGACCGCCGACATTGCGAACTTTCCAGAGTTAATCACGTCTTGGGCGATGTCCTTGACGTCGTCGAGATCGACTTCGTCAAGATCATCGATGCGATCCTCAATCGTCTGGATATCGCCAAGCAATAGAGCTTGCATCGCCAAGTCCAACGCGACCTGTCGGCTTTCCTCCATCCCTAACAGCATCCTACCCTTAGCCAGCTCCCTAGCGTCATTCAGTTCCTCCGCGGTGACGCCGTCGCGGATTTTCACCAATTCGTCCACGATGACCTCAATCGCTTCGATTGCGCGCGGAGGTTCGACGCCGGTATGGATGTCGAAGCTCCCGCAATCAGAGAGCGAGTGCATCGAGCTGCCGATGCCGTAGGCCAAACCGCGCTTTTCGCGCACTTCTTCAAACAGTCGGCTGCTCATGCTGCCGCCGAGTACCACGGACAAGACTCGCAGTGCCGTCCGGCGCGGATCGACCAAACTCACTCCCCTAAACGCCATCGAGACGTGCAGCTGCTCCAATTCGCGCGGCTCGACGGCCAAACTCGGGCCTTCCAAATTGTCGACGTACGGCAAGTAGTCTCGAGGCCTCGAATCCGGCAACCCAGATAGTGACTCGTCGAGTTGCTGCACAATCGCGTCGTGATCAACATTCCCGGCAACGGCAACCACCAAGTTGCGACCGACGTATTGGCTACGGTGGTAATCGAGCATCAACTCGCGCGAAAGTGCGTCAACAGATTCGACTGACCCTGCGATGTCGCGGCCCAGAGCTTGGTCTGGCCAAAGGGCAGAATCGAGCAAAAGCTCTGCCTGCGCCCCGGGAGAATCGTTCGACGCCCGGATCTCCTCCTGCACAACGTGCTTCTCTTGTGCGATATCAGATTCACGGAACAGCGGATCTTTGATGATGTCCGACAACACGTCGAGGCCGCGACGATAGTGCGGCAGTGCCATCCGACACCAATACGCCGTGCATTCGCGGTCTGTGAATGCGTTAATCGTTCCGCCGACACTCTCGATCACGCCGGTGATGTCTCGCGGGCGCGGACGGTAGTTTGTCCCTTTGAAGAGCATGTGCTCGAATAGGTGCGAAACTCCGGCCTCGTCATCTGTTTCATAACGGCTACCCGCACCAACCATGAACACGGAGCTAACCGCGTTCGTGTGGACCATCCGGCTCGTCAAAACCCGCACGCTGTTGTCGAGAATTGACTCGCGGTAATCGAGCGACGTATCGGTTAGATTTTCTACGGGGACGGAGAGCGGATTCGACGGCATATTATTTCGATAGGCACTTGGCGAGTTAAACATCTAGGTTAGCATTCACCAAGATCCGAACCGGACTGCAGTCGCGTTGGCGAACCGCGCCCAATAGTCAACTAAACCTTCGTGGGAGCGTCGGTCCTAAACCGGGGGCAGATCTGCGACGTCCCCGGTTGCCGATTGCCAGATCCGGATGCGCGCCGTCATGTCGCGTATGCGATCACGGTTTGCGGGATCATCGAAGACGTTGTTCATCTCGTGAGGATCTTCGTTGAGGTCGTAAAGCTCGCACCTGTCTGCTGGGCAAAGGTTGAGCTTCCACCGATCTGGCGAAATAATCGACCGCCAGTGGATCGATGCCATCCGGTTAATCTCGGGCGTACCGAGGTTCCGGTCGCCCATGCCGTTCCATTGCACAATCACGTCGTTATTGCGCAAGTCCGCCTCGCCGTTTAAGACCGGGACCAGACTCTTGCCTTGGATTGGCCAGCGCGATGAGTCGGGGCTACTCGCTTCTGTCGCGGCGAAACCATCCATGGAGCGCATCGGAAGCCCACGGCCCGCTTGCCACTCTTCAGCGTCAGTCGTTGAACCGCTGAGCTCCAGAAGTGTTGGCACGAGGTCGACCAGCGATACCGAGCCTGCGATGCGGTTCGACACGCCACTGGCATCTGGTGCGGACCCCGGAATTCGGATCAATAGCGGGACGCGCGACGCCTCTTCATACATCGATCGCTTCTCCAACATCCCGTGGTCGCCCGCCATCTCGCCGTGTTCGCTTGTAAAGACGATGATGGTGTTGTCCATCTGCCCAGTCGCCTCTAATGCGGCTAGCATCTTGCCAACCTGTCGATCGACCAGAGTTACGTTGGCGAAGTACTGGGCCCGCAACCGCCGCCACCCGTCCTCTGCGGTCAAGTCGTGGTAGTCGTCAATCCCAAGCGGGTTCAGATTCCCCGCCATGTAGTAGTCAGCACGCAAGCGGTTGAGCAAGGAACCATCGTCCGGTCGCTGCAGGAATGCTGGCCCCACCGCGATTTCATCGGGACCATAAAGGTCGTTCAAAGGCCCGGTGTATGGCGGATGGGGTTCAAAAAACGAGACATAGAGCATGAACGGCATGTCGCCGCGCTCGGAATCCGCGTGCTTGCGGATGAAGTCGGCTGCACAATCGCCGAGGAAGTACGCCTGCGTCTGCTCCTCAGTCAAGTTGGCCGTGGCAAACCAGTTCTCATACGATTTCGTTACTCCCGGGGGCTCGACGCCGTGCTTGCGCAGGTGTGAGTTGTAGTCGGCCTCGACGTGTCGATACTCGCGCTTCGTCGCTCGCACGCGATGGAAGTCCTCGACACTGATCCACTCGTCGAATCCGTGCTGCCGAATCATGTCGTCGCCGAGGTGCCACTTGCCAAAGTAAGCACTGCAGTAATCCTCGCTAATCAACTCAGCGATCGTCGGACAATCCCCAGGAAGCGGAATGTTGTTGCGATGCAAACCAACGGCGTGCGGGTACAGTCCCGTCATGATTGAAGCCCGACTCGGGGTACAGACTGGCTGAGTAACGTACGCGTTTTCGAACACGAATGAACGATCGGCGATCCTGTCGAGATTGGGCGTTTCGATCCAGTCGTTGCCGTAGCAAGCCAAGGAATCTTGACGCTGCTGATCGGTCAATACGAAGAGGATGTTCGGTCGTTGCGAAGTCGACTGATTTGGTGTCATAGATCTTTCAAGATCGGAGGTGTTGCGAGTTTCCTGTAACAGGTTACAACCAACGCTGACGGCGATTGGAGTGACGTACGGGTGCTACCATTTCCCGTAGCCATGCCAGAAGACGAATCAAGTTCGCCACTGATTGACGTCTCAACCCTGCGTCGCGGCGGCAACCGCATCAAAGAAGATCGACCTTGGGGTTCATTTGAGGTCTTGACACGGGGACCGGGATTCCAAGTCAAGCGAATAAGTGTTAAACCTGATTGTCGACTTTCGTACCAGTGGCACCGTCATCGTTCCGAAACTTGGACGGTGGCACGCGGCATCGCCAGAGTTACGATCAACGACACCGACCAGATGCTCGGCCCTTCGCAATCAATACACGTCCCGAGGACCCACAAGCACCGCATATCCAATCCATCTTCTGTCGAACCACTCGAAATCATTGAGGTGCAGATAGGCGACTATCTAGGAGAGGACGACATCGTTCGAGAAGCTGACGATTTTGGCAGGGTTTGAATGATTGACCGGGCATCCGCGCAATCTTCGCAACATCTGCAATCGAGTGCCACCTATAACTAATCACGCTAGTTTCATGTCTAACTCCAACGCCGAAGCGAGAGTTGTCGCCATCCTCGAATCGGCGTACTCGGGCGCGGTTTACGATGCCATGCGAGAACTCGGATTAGACTCCGGGATCTTGCCCTCAGACATCAGGCCGATCGACGCCAAAACTTCCGTGTGTGGCAAAGTCTGGACCTGCTCCGGGTCGATGGTCGAAGGCACAACACAAGATGATTCATTACTATCTTGGACCGGCATGCTGAGTGCCGCACCTTCAGGTTCTGTAGTCGTTTGCCAACCTAACGACTCGACGATTGCCCACATGGGCGAGTTGTCGGCGGAGACTTTGAAGTTCAGAGGCGTCAAAGGATACGTCGTTGACGGCGGCAATCGTGACACCGATTTCATCCTAAGGCTAGAATTTCCCGTCTTCTGTCGCTATCTCACGCCTTCCGACATCGTCGGTCGGTGGGAGGTTCAGGATATGGGTGAACCGATAGAGATTGGTGGAGTGCAGATCAACACTGGAGATTACGTCACCGGTGATCGAGACGGCGTCGTCATAGTCCCCGGGGCGCATGCCTCAGACGTCGCGGATCGAGTTGACGAAGTGATGTCAACCGAGAACGAGCTTCGGCGCATGATCCTGCAAGGCATGGATCCGCAAGAGGCGTACATGAAGTATCGGCGATTCTGATGCAGGGCGACCCCTACACCACAGATGAAGTATTCGCTGAACACCTACGGGCACCCGGTTGGTTGTTCGGCATCTTGGGCCTAATGCTCGGAGTTGGCTCCGGCATACTAACCGCCGTGGGCATCCGCAACCTCGGTGCCGAACCAATTCTCACTGGCGTTGATGCTGTCATCTTCTTCGTGTTCTTTACTTTGGGAGTCTTGGGCGTCCTGTACGTGATGCTCAGTTCAACCATCATGGCAACCTCGATTTCAAGGCAAGAATTGAGCGTAACTCTCGGCATTATCGGCACGCAGCGTTCATTCGCGCTCCAAGAGATGTCGGAAGTCCGTGTTGCGAGGCACAGCTTCGTGCGCCATGGAGGACGCGGTAACCCTTTCGCACCATCCTCTCGCAGGGCGTGGACGATGTTCGGCGTAAAGACCGGCGTGGAGTTTGTAGTCAACGAAGACGGCGGCCGCAACGTCTACTTCTTCTCAAGCCGCAAAGGGCACGAGTTAACCAATGCCATCGAATCGCGACTGAAGCAAGGCTGAAACCTGCAGCGCAACGTTCGGAATGCGTGCGAGGCCCAAGGTTCTGAGTGCGACTAAACGATAGCGAGTGCCGGCAGCGGTTTCGGCGGCGATTGCTCGTCCTCAATTTCCTTCAATTCGCACGCAGCCAACTGCGAGAAGCGTTCTGCTGCGCTGAGTACCTTAGGCAGCAAAGAGATCTCGCCACAGCTCGGCGCTGTATGGATCGGCTGCGACAGCAACCACCAAAGTGAACGGTCAATTTGCTCCTGCTCGCGGTGCGGATCGTACCAAGTGTTTAGCGTCTTATCCGCAGGATCTTCGCCCCAACCTCCGCGCGCGATCATCTTGATGATCTGCACGCCGGCATCGCGTTCAGCACACAGGTCAAGCAACGACTGCGTTTCCCGGCGATAAATCGGATCACGTGCGATTGCTGGATTCCATGGGAACATCACGGTATCGAAGTCGAAACGACGAAAGGCTTCAAGAAAGGTCGCCGGTGCTCCCGGTCCGTGTCCGGTAATTCCGAGCCATTGCGTCAATCCCTGCTCACGCATCTCAATTAGTGTCTGCAGTGCTCCGCCATCGGACGTAGCGGCGTCCAACTGGTCGATTTCTCCCACGGAGTGGAGTTGAAACAGGTCGAAAGACTCGACGTTCATCCGCTTCATGATGCTTTCAACGTCAGACCAAGCTTCTTCACGACCTCGTTTCGTCGTCTTCGCACCGAGGAAGATTTGATCTCGGATCTCAGGCATCCATGGTGCGACTCGCTCCATGGCGTGGCCGTAGGTTGGCGCGATGTCGAAGTGGTTGACGCCGTGGTCAAGCACGAGTTGAATCGCCGAATCCGCCGTATCTCGGTCGACATAACCGACAGCGTAGGCACCGAAGGTGACGACTGTGCTTTCGTGCCCGGTACGGCCCAATCTTCTCGTCTGCATGTTGACGATTCTCCCTACTGACTTATCTGCATGCCGCGATTTTATTGCGTGAGATCGTCAACCAATCGATATTGGATGCACGGCCACATCAACCAAGGGATATACGACACGCTGGTATCATCTGTCGCAACTCAATCCCTTCTCCACGTCTGGGAGGTTCACGAGATGCCAACCAACACGCTTGCAGCTGTCATCTACAAACAGGGAGAGCCGGCAGTCGTCGAAGAGGTCCAGGTCGGTGATCCGGGTCCCGGCGAGGTCCTTGTACGAATAGGCGGCACCGGCGTCTGCCACAGTGATCACAACACGTACTCCGGATATCGCCATACCGACCAACTCCCCACGGTCATGGGGCACGAAGGCGCGGGAACTGTCGAACGTGTCGGTGCGAATGTCCATGGCTTGGAACCCGGCGACAAGGTAGTTTTTGCGATTCGACCGATGTGTGGTCGGTGCAGATACTGCACCACCGGACGTTGGAATCTATGCTCTCCGATAACGTCGCACCAACCAACTGCCGATTGGCACAATGCCAAAGGCGAGAAGATCTACGCCGGGTTAGCAACTTTCTCGCGTCACACCGTAGTTTGGGAGAACAATTGCGTCAAGGTTGACCCGGATGTTCCTTTGGACCGCGCGGCATTGGTCGGTTGCGCCGTAATAACGGGCGTCGGTGCCGTTGTCAATCGGGCGAAGGTCGAGACCGGGTCGACCGTGGCGGTTTGGGGCTGCGGCGGCGTCGGGCTCAACGTGATCCAAGGGGCGCATCTCGTCGGTGCTTCGCGCATCATCGCCGTCGACACCAACCCGTCGAAGTTCCAATACGCCACCAAGATGGGTGCGACAGACACGGTCGACGCGTCGAAACAAGACTCCGTTGAAGCGATACTCGATCTCACCGGCGACGGTGTCGACTACGCGTTTGAGGTGATCGGACAACCGGCGACGCTGCGACAGGCACTCGAATCAACTTGCGAAGGCGGAACCGCGGTGCTGGTCGGTGCTGCCCCGGACGATGGCGAAGTAACGATACCGATGCGACACTTGTTCCTCGACCGCGCGCTCATTGGTTGCAGTGCAGGAACCGGACGACCCCGTTACGACTTCCAATGGTTGATCGCTCTCTATCAACAAGGGCGATTGAATCTCGATGATCTGGTTACTCGCACGCGACCGTTAAGTGAAGTGAATGAAGCATTCCGCGACATGGAAGCTGGCGAAGTCGCTCGAACGGTGCTAGTTCCCTGAAACCGACGGTTGCCGGAAGCTAGTCACTCCCTAGGCGAGTGTCGGTCATCTATCCGCCTGGTGCGGTAACGGTGCTGCGGAAACCGTTCCTTATGTGTGAGTTGTCGCAGTACGGCTTCTTGCGCGACTCGCCACATCGGCATAGCCGCACCTTGCCATGCTGTCGATAGACGCCGTCCTGGGCATCGCGCAGCTCGAAGTCGCCGACGACTTCTATCGCGTCGTTGTTCCAAATTTGGATGCGCGTCGGCTCTGACATCGCTCTACGCCCTACACTCGTCGCTAAAACCGACCGAGTTGTGAGTGCCGTCGCAGAATGGCTTTTCTTCGCTTTGACCGCAACGGCAGAGATACGCTTCACCCTCAACGGGGAAGTGGTTGCCGTCAGCATCGGCGACCACGAAGTTGCCGCTTACCCAGTACGGCCCGTTGTCAGTGGTCGCAATCGTCGTGTCCGACATAAGGGTATCTCCTTCTCATGGATCGCCGTTTCAAAACGGCGAAGTCAGGTATCCGTCTGTTTGCCAGCATTGTAACGCGTATCATTCCTAATCGACGACACGGCGTCTGCAACCGACAGACGTAGAGTCCGCGAGTGCGGAGAAACGGGTGAGCAATGAAGATTACCGAAGTCAAAACCTTCCTGATGTCCGGCGGGGGAAGCCGCAACTGGTGCTTCGTCAAAGTTTTTACCGACGAAGGTATCTACGGCGTCGGCGAAGGCTCGGGATGGCCGCGCGTCGTTCGGACTGCGGTCGACGACCTTGCGAACGTAATCGTCGGTGAAGATCCGATGGACATCGAACGGCTTCACCAGAAGATGATCGTGGCGATGATGGGTCACGGCATGACTGGCACGCCCGGTTCAGGTGCCATCAACGCCATCGACATTGCACTTTGGGACATCAAAGGCAAGGCTCTCAACACGCCAGTCTGGAATCTACTCGGCGGGCGAGTGCGCAAGCGAATCCGCACCTACGGCCATGCACACTCGCCCGAACGGGCACTTTCGCTCAAGGAGCGAGGCATCACCGGCGTGAAGACTGGCGGCGTCTACCGCACCGTCGAAATGGTTGACGCCATCCGCAACGCGGTGGGCGACGAAATGGACATCATGGTCGACGCCCACGGCCCGCCTTGGTTTACTACCAAAGATGCCATCATCGTCGGGAAAGCGTTGGAACCGTACAATCTGCTTTTCTACGAAGACCCGGTGCCGCCGGAGAATACCGAGGCATTGCGACGCGTCCAAGAAAATGTCGACATCCCGATCGCCGCGGGAGAGCGTCATTCCCACGTCTGGGGTGTCCGAGAGATCATTGAAGACGAGATTGTCGACGTCGTGCAACCGGATTCCGGTCGAGTTGGCGGCATAACTCAGCTCAAAAAGATCGCGGCTCTCGCCGAGGCACACTACGTCAACGTGGCACCTCACTCAGGGTCGCTTGGGCCGATCGCCGAGTACGCTGCCATCCACGTCTTGGCCTCGATTGCCAACGCACTCATTCTCGAACGCGTTGAAGACGACGTGCCACAACGATACGCGGCGATTGATCCGCATCTACCCACAGTCGACGGGTACATCACGGTGCCAAACAAACCGGGCCTCGGTGTCGACATCAACGAAGAAGTAATCGCTGCATATCCGTCGGATGCCAACGTGGCACGCGGTCCTGACCCCGAGAACGGACACTACGAACCGGGGACGTACGATGAACACGTCTACTATCAGCAACGCTACCGCCGCCAGCGCGAGTTGCGACGACTGAGGTGAATCGTCAGCCTAGGTGAGCGTCGCGCTTTCGAATGACGTACAACCCGTCGCGCACCGTCAGCATCACGCAGTAAACTCGGTCGTCGTTGCGAACCAGCTCGTTCAGAGATCTCACCGCGTTGGTTGAAACCGCTCGCGGATCGTCGGCATCGGCTTCGTGTAGAACTCTACCGCCTTGGAACACGTTGTCGATGACTATGACGCCGCGCGGCGAAAGCAGCCGCAACGATTTCTCGTAGTAAACGGGATAGTTGTCCTTATCGGCGTCGATGAAGACAACGTCGAAACCCGGTTCGAGCGTGTCGAGCGTGTCCGTCGCCGAGCCGAGGATCAAACGAATCTTGTTTCCGTCGGGATGGCGCGCCCAATGCTTGCGGGCGATCTCGGTGAACTCCTCGCTCACATCCAACGTGATGACCTCGCCATCCTCCGGAAGAGCACCGGCCATCATCAAGGCACTGTAACCGACAAAGGTCCCGATCTCCAAGACGCGTTTGGCACCGCTGATGGCGACGAACGTATTCAGCAGATAGCCGACGGTCGGCCCTGACATCATGCCTTGGGAACCGGTTGATTGGGCATCGGCGGCGATGTCATTGAACACACTATCCGGCACGCTTGTGTGCCGCACTACGTAGTCCGATATCTCGCCTGTAAGTTCGCTCAGCATAGTTCGCGTCCGTTCACCTATGTTTCTTCTCCTCAACGATACTCTCACTTGCGGAATCTCTCTCCGCGACGCGTCCAGCATCCGATGCATAAACGCATCGCGGCCCTGACGAGAGGATGGTGTGAGAGGGCGGTGTGACTGGATGAGAGAATGGTGTATAGTTTCAAACGGGCGAGAAACATGTGATGAGCGGTCGGTTTCTGTTCTGGGAGTTGCGTTCAAATGACCCTGAAAGTGGTTGTAACTTGCGAAACCTTCGTGGATGTCAAGGGAATTATCGAGTCTGCCGGCGGCATCGACGTGCAGCTCTTGGGTGAGTTCGACGATTCCGGTGATTACATTGATGCGCTCAAGGATGCCGACGGCGCGCTGGTCGCCACTTGGCCGCTCACCGATCGCGCGGTGTTGGAAGCTTGCCCCAAACTGAAAGTCGTGAGCCGAATGGGCGTCGGCGTCGACTCCATCGATCTCGACGCCGCGACAGAACTCGGAGTGTTGGCATGCAACGTCCCGGGCGTCAACACCGTCGAGGTGGCAGATCACGCGATGGCGATGCTGTTGGCGATCCTGCGCCGAATACCGGAGACGGTGGCGGCAACTCGGGAAGGAAAGTGGGCCGACGATCCCGCGCTGATGCGCGAGTTTCAAGAAACCGTCGACCGCATTGGCGGGAAGACGGTTGGCATTCTCGGGTTCGGCAATATCGGGCACGCCTTTGCACAACGGGTGTCCGGTTTCGGTCCACGACGCATCATCGCACACGACCCTTACGCCTATCAATCGACGGCCGATCTCTACGGTGTTGAACTAGTTTCGCTTGATGAGTTGTTCGCAGATTCTGACATCCTGACGATTCACTCGCCACACACTGCGTCGACGCACCACATTATCAACGCCGAGAATCTCGCCAAGATGAAGCGCACGGCGATAGTCCTCAACTGCGCACGCGGCAAGATCGTCGACCAAGTCGCGCTCCAAGCCGCGCTACGCGACGGTCAGATTGCATTCGCCGGGATCGACGTGACGGAGGTCGAACCGGTCGATTCGGAGGACCCGATACTGAGTTTGCCCAACATCTACGTCACCCCGCATTTGGCTGGCTATTCGCCTACTTTCCTCGACGAATGCGGCACGAAACAGGCCGAAAACGTCAGCTTTTCGCTAACCGGACGCGCTCCGCACGGGCTCGCCAATCCGGATGTCATTAAGACGATTGCCGTGCAACGCGCCGGAGGTGGAGGACGATGGGAAGGCATCCCCGATTTCTCAACCGGACTGCCGTTCTGATAGCCATTCCGAGATTATCGGTCTACGTTTCGCCGAAAGCGTAGGTTCCGCTCGGGATCGCGTCAGCGTCCCTGCAAGTAGAGCGGCGCAATCAGCTGGTCGACGGGCACGTAGTCGTCAGTCAAGGTGATGGGATTCTCCCGATGGAACCATCGGTCGAATACGTCGTGCGGCATGAAGTTGCTCACCGGTTCTCTCCAATCCACGGCCGCGTTGGCACGCTCAAGGTCGTCCGGCGTCATTTGCTGATTTGATCCGATGACGACATAGGTAACATTCGGACGTTCGTCGTTCTCCCATAGCGCGTCGTCGCGGATCACGTAGACGTAGTCGAAGGTTTGAGTGAGCGTATGGTAGTAGGCCCGCAAGAATCTACCGGTGACGAGGTTGTCGACGATGTTGACGATGAATATGCCGTTGGGTTTGAGTAATCGCTGCACTTCTTGGTTGAACTCGTGCGTCGTCAACTGGTAGGGAACCGAGAAGTCATTGAACGCGTCTCCGACCACGATGTCGTAGGCGTCATCGGGAAGTTCGAGTGCCTTCATTCGTGCGTCGATGTTGTAGGTCACGATGCCTGTGTTGCGCGGGAGAGCAAGATAGGCGTGCGCTACCTCCGTAACCTCTGGATCAATCTCAATCACCTCCACAAACCAGTTCGGGTACCGGACTTCAATTAGCCGCGGCATCGTGTATCCGCCGCCACCGATGAACATCGCCCTCGGTCGCTCCGAACGGGTATGCTGCAGTGCCACAAAGTCAGCAGTTACCTTTTCGTAGCCGTAGACGAGGAATGTGGGATCGTCGAGTGCAACGTAGCTGTGCAGCAACTGATCCAAAGTCAACGTCCGCACGCGGTGTCCAGAGATCTCTCGCTCTCGCACCTTGATGCAGAAGTAGCTGCTCTCTTCCTGACATCCCGAATCAACCCAAGCGTCTTCCCAATCGGTGGTAAAGCTCAGCGTCGCGACACCCACGGCTACGGCGAGGGCAGCGACGGCCGGCAGTTTCCATCGCACCTTCCACAGATCGCCAAACAGCAGTGCCATCACGAAGAGCACGACTCCCACCGCAAGCACGATAGGGCGTGTCCCGATCCACTGGATGAGCACGAAGCCAGTCAGGAAGACTCCGAGTATCGATCCGGCGGTTGAGATGGCGTAAAACCGTCCCACAATGTTGCCGGTGCGCGCCAGTTCGTTGAGGTGCAATTTGATGACGAGTGGCGTTACCATGCCCAGAATCACGCTGACGGGTAGAAACAACGCCGCGGTGAGAAGGACGATGCGCGGGATGATGTCGAGTGGCCGTGCGATGTCTGCTGCAATCTCGATCAACGGCAGTATCACGACGGTAAATCCCGACGATGCGAGAAGTATCCAACCCAAAGTCAGTCTGGATGGATAGCGGTCTGCGACCAAGCCGCCGACATAGTTGCCGACGCTGATGCCAGCGAGAACTACGCCGATTATTGACGTCCAGGTATATAGCGAAACGCCGATGACTGGCGCGAGAATGCGACCAGCGACGATCTCGAGTATCAGCGTGCACGCACTGGCTGAGAAGACGATGAGATACGGGATGAACTCTCCGACTCTTGCGAAAATCCTGGTCATTCGCTGTGCATGCGCATACGTCAACTCATCGGTCGGACAAGTGATCTAGTCGATACCTTGAAATCCGCTGCGAATCGCCCTGCGTCAAAAAGGTTATACCACGCCTGCCCATCGGTTTCGACTCAGGCGCATCGGTAGTTTCGTCGCAACACCGCTGCGCAAGAGCCTCTACCGGACTACCAGGTTCACGAGACGGTTCGGGACGTAGACTTTGCGCAAAATCTCGGCACCTTGAAGATGGCGTTGTGCACCGTCCGAAGCGATTGCTACGGCGATGACGTCGTCCGTTTCGGCGTCGCTGGGGATCTCGATCGTGCCGCGCACCCGACCGTTGACTTGAACGACGATCCGCATTACATCTGCGGCAATCTTGGCGGCTTCCCACTCCGGGTTAGCCTCCTCGTGGATCGAGAAGTTCCACCCGTTAATGCTCCACAGCTCCTCGGCGAGGTGCGGTGCCAAAGGAGCGATATGCAACAACAGCCGGCGTACACAGCTACGCCATACTTCAGGCGAAACCGATCCCGCATCCCAAAATCGGTACAACTCGGAGACGTAGGACATCAACGCCGCAATTGTAGTGTTGAATTTGTACGCACGCATGTCCTCAATGACGCGTTTGGTCAGGACATGTGACGCGCGTTCCAACTCTCTCTCGGCGTCTGGATCACCGGTCGACAGTTCACTGGCATCGCGGTTGCCGATGTCCCAAACGCGATTTAACCACCTGCGTATACCGTTGATGCCGGACGACGTCCACACACCGCCCTGATCCCACGGACCTAAGAACATGAGGTAGCAACGCATCGTGTCGGAGCCGTACTGATCGACCAGCGGTTCGGCGGGCAGTGGATTCGAACGCTTGGATATTCGACCTTCCTCGGTGACCATCGTGCCGTGGCTGAATAGATGCAGATAAGGCTCAGGGAAGTCGACGATGCCGAGGTCCCGCATGGCCCGGTTGAAGAAACGAGCATAGAGCAGGTGCATTACTGCATGCTCCATCCCTCCCGTGTACTGGTCTACCGGTGCCCACGAATTTGCGTATTCGGGATCGAACGGCGCACTCGCTTCGTCAGGGCTCAGATACCGCATGTGGTACCACGATGAATCCATGAACGTGTCCATCGTGTCGGTTTCGCGCTTCGCTGGTGCTTCGCAGTTCGGGCATGCTACGTTTAGGAATCGCTCGTGTTCCATCAACGGCGATTTGCCTGACGGTTGAAACTCAGCGTCGGCCGGCAACTCAACGGGCAAGTCCTCGTAGGGCACCGGCACCGTTCCGCACTCATCGCAGTAGACAATTGGGATCGGCGTGCCCCAATAGCGTTGGCGCGAGATTAACCAGTCGCGGAGGTGGTAGGTAACCTGTCGTTCTCCCCAACCGTTTTCTTCGATGGCATCGGCGATTGCTTCTTTGCCGTCCTCACTCGACATGCCGTCAAAACGGCCGGAGTTGACCTGGATCCCCGGATCCAGATACGCATCGTCGAGAGCAGAACCGTCCCAGTCGCCGGGTGCGACGACGACGCGAATGGGCAGGTCGTATTTTTGGGCAAACTCGAAATCGCGCGTGTCGTGCGCGGGCACGCCCATCACTGCACCGGTGCCGTAACTCACTAGCACGTAATCGCCGACGAAGATCGGGACTTTTTCGCCGTTCAGCGGGTTGATACAGTACGCGCCGGTGCGCACACCCGTCTTGTCGCGAGTAACGTCGGTGCGCTTGATCTCCGTCTCCCGCTGCGCGGCAGCTACGTAGTCATTGACCGCATCGGCACACTCCGGTTGTGTCAATCCGTCGACCAATGGATGCTCGGGTGCGAGGACGACGAAGGTCACGCCGAATATCGTGTCGATACGCGTAGTGAAGGTCGAGAGCGCGTCCTCGGGTAGTTCGTAGTGTGAAATGTCGAACTTAATGTTGACGCCCTCGGATCTTCCGATCCAGTTGCGTTGACTGGCATTAACCTTTTCGGGCCAATCGATATCGGACGTTTCGAGCAAATCGTCGGCGTACTTGGTGATTGCGAAGTACCACTGTGGCATGTTTCGCTTGACGACTACGGCTTCGCAACGCTCGCATTTGCCGTCTTTTACCTGCTCGTTTGCGAGCGTGGTTTGATCTTTCGGACACCAGTTGACGGCTCCGTCAGACCGATAGGCTAGGTCGTTTTCTAAGAACTTCAGAAAGAAGTATTGGTTCCACTTGTAGTACTCCGGATCGCAAGTGATAATCTCGCGCGTCCAGTCGTAGGAGTTGCCCATCAGTTTGAACTGACTGCGCATATTATCGATGTTGGCGTAGGTCCATACACTAGGGTGGATGTCGCCGGCTATCGCCGCATTTTCCGCCGGCAGTCCGAAGGCGTCGAAACCTTGCGGGTGCAGGACGTTATACCCTTCCATCCGCTTGAAGCGCGCCGCGGCGTCGCCGCCGCAGAAGGCGAACCAATGCCCGATGTGCAGGTCGCCGGACGGGTACGGAAACATCGAGTGCACAAACCATTTCGGACGATCTTTCCGATCCGGATCCCAGCGATAGATCTCGGCGTCGTCCCAAAGTCGGCGAATGCGTGGCTCGACCTCAGCGTGATCGTACCCCCCGTGCGAACTTCTGTCGGAAGCAGGGACCGAAGCACCAACGGAGGTGCCTTGGGGCATCGTTTCTGTCGATCGAGACATCGACTGCTCTCCAAGTCTGTGGAGTGTTCAGAATCCAGAAGCTCGCGGACCTGTGATTTTAACGCAACCGGTTTGCCGCCCGAACCCGCTACCCGTCATCACTGCATCGATTGCCATTGAGAACATCGATTCGGAAAGTCAGAGTTGCCGCTTGACATATGTACTACATTAGTGCAACATATGACAATAGTTCTACACTGCAGTTCGACATCAACCGAGGAGAATCCCAAATGCCAAAGCCAAGGACCAAGACGATCGAGTTGCGACGACGCATCCGCAGCTTCATACGCCAGTTTCGTCGCGAGAACCGCTACGGACCGAACCTAAGGGAGATCGCCGAAGCGGTTGGCATCAGTTCGGCATCGAACGTCAACTATCACGTCAAACCGATGATCGCCGAAGGCATGCTCACTGGAGACGGCAACGCCCGTTCACTAAACGTGCCCGACGGCATCCCCATCGTCGGCACAGTTGGTGCATCAACGCCCGAATCGCCCGTAACCGTAGTCATGCCCGAAGCGATCACGTGGGACCAGGTAGACGAATTCGACACCGTCGAGTTCCCTGACTGGTTGATCGGATCCGTAGCGGAGCCATATGCGTTGCAGGTCACCGGAGATTCGATGATTGACGCCTGCATCTTGGATGGTGACTTCATCATCATGGAGAAGATAAGTCGGGCAACCCGGGGGGATATGATAGTCGCCAACATCATGAGCCGGCAGGAGTTCACGCTCAAGCGATACTATCCGAGCGGCCCAGTAGTTACTCTGCAACCCGAAAATCCCACCCTTGAACCGATGGTGGAGGCTGCCGACGACATCCGCATCGAGGGTCGCGTCATAGGCGTTGTCCGACGCTACTGATCGCGCGTACGATAGACGACAATCTTCGTCGCTCACCCCTATCTCAGAAGCCGGTAACTACCGATTTTGATGGGCGTGATTCTGTTGCGTTACAATCGGGGAAGTTGCGGTAGTTGCCGCAATCGACGGCTACAGCGACGAAGTCAAACTCGAAATGTTCAAAGGCATAGGCCCGCTCGAGATCTTCCTCATCGTCCTCGTGGTGCTCATCATCTTCGGTGCCGGACGCCTGCCGGAAGTTGGGCGCGGCATCGGAACCGCCATTAAAGAGTTCCGCGGCTCGGTCGGCAAAGAGGAAGACGAAGAGCATGCGGAAGTGCAGAAGGCCGAAACTGCGGACGAGGGCCAGGGCAAAGGCAACGCCTAACCGCCAGCACCTGCGGCAGTCCGGGCGGCAGCGTCGCCGTTTGGCGCGCCTCGGGCCGCCAGTTTCGTCAGCAACAATCCGACCTCGTAGAGCACGATCACGGGCCCGGCGATTAGCGATTGCGTAACCGGGTCGACGGTGGGCGTGACGACCGCTGCGAGCACGAAGGCGAAGAGTATCACCCAACGCCTCTGCTTCGACAACCACTGCGGACGTATCACTCCCAACTTAGCCAATACGAACATCGCAATCGGCAACTCGAAAATCAGACCCATCCAGATCGTCAACGTAGAAACTAACGACACGTAAGACGACAGTCTGGGGGTGACCTCGGCGATGTCGCCACCGAACTGCAGCAAGAAGTAGATTGCTGGCGGTATCGCAACGTAGTACGCGAACGTGGCTCCGCCGATGAAGAGCAGCGTGCCACCGGGCAACAGCAAATAAAGCGTTCGCCGTTCGCTGCCCCTTAAACCGGGGCGCACGAACATGATCACCTGATACAGCACGATCGGGAATGCGGCGGCGAAGCCGACCAACAGCGACACCTTAGCGGTAACCGTCCATCCCTCTGTGATGTCGAGTTGCACTAGCCGCGCCGGGTGATCGGGTCGTACCCGTTCTAAAGCATCAACTGCCGGTTGCTGGACGAAGTCTTGAATCGGTTTGTAGAAGACGAAAGCAACCACCGTGGTTACGATGATCGATATAGACGCGATATAGAGTCGCTTCTTCAACTCGGCGAAGTGCGAGGCGAACTGGACCGGTCGGTCGTTCATCTCGGAACTGCCGAGTCCGGGTTCGAAACATGCTCGGCACCGTCTTCGCCGGACGCATCGTTGTCTTTTGCTTGGCTCTGTGTGGAAGTTTCCGACAGCCTGGAATAGCCGCTTGGGCGAGTTACGGACCTCGCCAACTCAGAAACATCGATTGTGGCGCTACGTGCTTCCGTTTTGAACGACTCCAGTTCACTCGAAAGGTCGCGCACCTCGTCGAAAACGCCGTCCTCGTCAAGTTGACTCCGTATCCCCTCCAAGTCGACCGCTTCCTCGACCATCTGCGTCAACTCGTCGCGTTGCCGTCGCAACTCGGTCATGTACTTGCGTGCGGTGCGCGCTCCCTGCACCAAGCGCGTGGGTCCGACAACAAGCAAGGCAACCAACAAAACCATAACCAACTCAAGTCCGCCGATGCCGAAAACGTTCATGATGCCGTCCGATTTTCATGCGCGGCGCACGTGGCATAGACGTGGGAGTCGACTAGGCCTTCCAACTCAATTGGAAGCAATGAACGAACCGCACAGAGTGGCATCCCGACAACGTTCAGGTAGCAACCATCGACTAGTGAGACTGGATTGAAATCTGCGTCCTGCACACCGTAACCGCCGGCGCGATCGAAGGGAGTGCCGCTAGCGACGTATCGTGCAATTTCGGCATCAGCGTAGTTACGCATCTTCACTCGCGACGCTACGGTCTGACAGACGATCTTAGATGCCAGTCGCATCGGGGAGTAGGTAATCGCCACTGAGGTGAATACGTCGTGCCAGCGATCTCTAAGCCGCAGCAGCATCGCCCACGCCTCGTGGCCATCATTCGGTTTACCTAAAGTTTCGGAGTCGACTGCGACCGTGGTGTCAGCACCGATCAGAATGCAATCCCACGGGAAGCGGTTGCTTGCGGATTCGACGACGCGTCGCAGCTTGATCATCGCGTTGCGGCGGGTCAGCGTGCTGGCATCCGGTTCAGTGCAAGGAGTGATCTCCTGTAATCCGCCAACGCCGTCAAGGACTAGGAAGTCTACACCGGCGAGCGCGAGGATCGACTTTCGCCTTTGCGATCCCGACGCCAGGATGAAACGACACCGTTGATCGACCTCTGCCTGGTGCATTTCGTTCAACTCGCTTCTACCAACAACCGAGGTCGACTGCGCCATTCTCGGTTCCGGGACCACAACCGATTCAGCGTTCGAGCAGTGCCAGCGTCTCGACGTGTCGCGTCTGCGGGAACATGTCAACCGGCTTCACAGTTGCCAGTCTATATCCGCCCTCGCACAACAGATCGAGATCACGCGCCAACGTGACTGGGTTGCAGGAAACCATCATCACGCGCCTCGGCGAGACTGTCAGTATTGCGCTCAATACATCGGGAGCGCACCCGCTGCGGGGCGGATCAATGACGACGGTATCGATGCTTGACGCATTCGCCGACATCTCGGCCGCCGCGTCCTCCGCTTTCGCGGCGATGAATGTCACATTTTCGATGCCCGTTGTATTCGCTTTGGCATTCTCGATAGCCGACGCTGATTCCTCGACACCAATCACCTCGCGGACGTATGGTGCCAACAACCGCGCAAACGTTCCGACGCCACAGTAGAGATCGATGATCGTCTCATCGCCGTCGAAATCGAGCAACGAAACAATCGCGTCTACAAGCTGCTCCAGTTGAAGCGTGTTGACTTGGAAGAACGACGAAGCGGCGACTTGAAACTCAGCACCCCGCACCTCTTCCACATAGAGCTGTCGACCCGATTCGACATCCTGGATTTCGGCTGGCAGCAATGGTTGCACGATGACGTCTCCAGTCTTCGCACCGGTTCGCACCGAGAGCTGTGTCATCCGCTCCAACCTTCCTTGCAATCTGACCAGCACCTCGTTGATGCTGCCATCCATGATCTTGCATTCGTCAATGCGCACAAAACGCCGACTGTCAGCATTCTTGAACCCGGCGTATCCGGCATCTGTACCCCGACCAACCGTGAATCTCGCGTGGTTGCGGTACCCGAACTGGAGTGGCGACGGCATCGTTTCATCGATGGGAACGCCAGCCAAACGCTCATATCCCGCCAAGGCACTTTCCACAATCTCACGTTTGAGCAGAAGCTGGTACTCGTAATCGACGTGTTGCCACTGGCATCCTGAGCACTCGCCAAAGTAGCCGCATTGCGGCGTAATCCTCTGGTCGGAGCGTTCGCTGACGGCGATCGTTCGTGTCGCCACGCGCTCCGGATAGATGCCGACCACCTCGCACGTAACCACTTCGCCCGGGATGGCACCAGCGATTGTGACGGGAGCTCCGTCGATATCCGCGGTGGCATTCCCGAGGCGATCAAACGACCGAGCAACGAGTTCGAGCGTGTCTCCAATTGTCAGGTCCAGACGAGCCGTCAAGTCAGGGCCGCGGTATTGCTTCCTATGTCTACGTTTAGCCATATCGCAATTTCGGCACTAGACGGCCCTGCAAACCGCAACTCTAGCGGGAAGAAAGCACGGGTGTCCAGATGGGAATCTATGGGTTGAATCACAATATAAAACGCTGCATTTGATACGCTGAAGCGAAAGGTAACCATCGCGAAAACCTGTGCTCCGGTGAAATCCCCGACCAAGAATGCTACTCGCCCAGTGAAGCGGCGTCTGCCCGAGTGGTTCAAGGTGCGAGCCCCTGGCGGCGAGAATTATTCCGACCTCAAGAAACGCTTCCGAGGTTCCGCGTTGCACACCGTGTGCGAAGAGGCGGCCTGCCCAAACATCGGCGAGTGCTGGGAGCGACGCACAGCTACCTTCATGATCCTAGGGGACACATGCACCCGGGCATGCTCTTACTGCAATGTCAAGACCGGGTGGCCGGGACCGCAAAACGTCGATTGGGCAGAGCCCTTCCGCTTGGCGCAGACTGTCGAGGCGATGGAGCTGAAGTACACCGTCGTTACGTCGGTCGATCGGGATGACATTGAGGATTACGGATCATCAATCTTCGCCTCAACGATTACGCAGATCCACCGCCTGTCGCCGGAATGCAAGGTCGAGGTGCTCATCCCTGATTTCGGAGGCGACCACTCCGCCCTCGAACGCGTCGTGGGCGCCGGCCCCGAGGTGTTGAACCACAACATTGAGGCACCCCGGCGCGTCTTCAAGAAAGTTCGACCAAGAGGCGACTACGATCTTTCGCTCGAGGTCATCCGCCGCGTCAAGGAGATTGACCCACACATGCCTACCAAGTCGGGAATGATGGTCGGTCTGGGCGAGACGAAAGATGAGATTCACGAAACGATGGAGGACCTCAGGTCTGCCAGCTGCGACCTTTTGACGATCGGGCAATATCTACGCCCTTCAGAGCGTCATCACCCATTGATCCGCTTCTACCATCCTTCCGAGTTCGCCGAGTTCGCTCGAACCGGCAAAGCGATGGGGTTCAAGCACGTCGCTTCAGGTCCATTGGTGCGCTCCTCGTATCATGCTGACGAACAGCACGAATCTGCGATCGACTCGCTACTGGCAGTCCGTTAAACCATCTCAGACGCAGGCGTCGCTTGGATGCTTGGGCGAGTTCCGCAGGGTGGGACATTTTCGACAAAGAGGGAACCATCCAGAGGGTACAGACGTCATACCAACAGCAGACAGTAGGCTCTGTGAAGACGGTCAGCACTTAACCGACATGAAAGGCACTAAAGCCAACAAGATGCCCAAGATCGCAGGGCTCGCGCTCTTCGCAATACTCGCGGGTGTCGCATTGACGCATCCATCGGATTATTCGCAACTCGACGCCGCAACTGGCGTGATTGACGTGCTGAACGTCGGTACATGTTTCGCCACCGACGCCGACGTGTTTGACGACGAGTCATGCGCACTCTTCAACGCGGCAGACGACTGGGAGATCCGGGATCGCATCACCGAGGCCAAGACGGTCTACGCCACCTATGCGCACGACCCCAAAACCGCATGGGATGAACCTCGAGCAATTCTTGAAGACTCCGATTTGCTCAAGATCAGCATCCGTGATCCAGGACGCGATCGACGCTCCGGCGTCTTGGTCTACGGAAACGGACATGCCAATCTCGGCGATGACGGCTTGAACATAATCCGAACTTCGCTGCGAGACGACAGAGTGTTAAGTGCTGCCGCAGCGGCAGACCTCCGATTCGAATCCAACGGAGCGACTCTCGACAACCGAGACAACGCCGACGATCGAGCCGTCATCAACAGCTCGGGCAACTACACATTCATCATCGCTGGTGCATCTTCCTACAAACCTATGGACATCAACGGGAAGATTCGCTTCTTCGGTTGCATTACTGGCGAAGCCGCGTGCGACCCGGCGAGCTCGAACAACGACGCGTTGTCAGACATAACGTCGAGCTTGAGAGTCGATGAAGACCGGTCTGCGGGCAGCATAAATCCCAATATTGGACCGTGGCTTGCCATCAACGCCGGCGTACCGGCGGACGTCGACATCATCATCTACGCAATCTACTACGAAACCAGTGATCAAGAAGACTTGGTTGGAGGATTGGCGTACTGCGACGAGCGATTGGAAAGTGACGGCACCTGTCCGAACCCTAATGCCAATCTCAACGACCACTCAGGAATTGTCGCATTCACCGAGGACGAAGTCGAGGAAAATGACGCGCTTCTGGCACAGGTAACGTCTGACGGCAATGTCCAGTCGTCCAACCTGCACCTGACCGAGACCGGTCTTTTCACTGGTACCTATCAAGGATTCGTCCGGCTTACAGATCCCAACGGCGACGGCAGCACTTCTACCAGCCAATCCAGCACCGATTGGGGATATCGCATCCGCGACGGCAGCAACGCCCGCGTTTCGGGCAGCGCGGTCGTGGCCGTCGAAAGCGGTCCGGTTACCGTCGAGTATCGCGACTCTAGCGGCCGCGTCCGTACTCTTCGGATTGAGATCGACCATCGTCCACCAGTTGTGACGATCGATTCACCGCGCCATAACGACACCACGGACGATATCTCTCCCGAGTTTTTGGGATCATTCGAGGATGGCGACGCTGGGTTGGCGAACGATTCATTCCGCCTGGTAGTCGACAACGAAGAGGATCGCGGTCTAAACTCCGACTACGCGCTGGACGGCATTGCGCCCGAGGCAAATGTGCGCAGCGTCAGAAGCGATGGCATCGTCACCCGTCGTGCCGACTACACCGGTTTCACGTCGAGTGGCGACGACCCGTTTGGTGTGGTTGATCCGAAGCGGTTGTATCGATTGGGCGACGAAGGGTGCCGAAAGAACGATATCTGTCACATCAGATCCGACCGATATCGCGACGGGGCCCTGCGCGGAACATTCGACGATTCGGTGCGGCTGGACCTCGACCATGACGAAGTAGCCCTGCGTGTCGATTTCCAAGCATTCGTCGCCGACAATGCCGGCAACATCGGCTTCTCAGACTCCAACCCGTACGAACCGCAGTACATAAACGACCTTGGTGAGAGCCGATCGTCGCAAAGATTCGTTCCGAATGTGTTGGGCTCGCTGTCGGCGCACATCTTCTCACTCGACGAGACGGCACCGGTTTTCCGTTCCGAACACTCCTCAACCGGTTTCTACGGTGTCAATGACGACGATCTGCTCATTGTTAACCGTCACGGCCTGATGGTAGTCTTCGACGGACCAATCGATCCCGACACGGTTTCGCTCAGAACATTCGACGTTGAGCTGGATGACGGCGACGAGGCCGAAGTGGTCGACGCTTTGGTCGAAGGCAACCGCGTCTTCTTGAAGCTGCGCCACGAGCTCGCATCAGATGCGACGCCGATAGTGTCTCTCGCTCCAGGTGCTCGCGTCGAGGACCTCGCCGGAAACTCCACTTCCAGCAGGCAACTCGGCAAGATCGAACTGAGCGACGGCATGCTGCCAAAGCTGAAAGTTACCTTGGAAGGCGGTTCAGGCATCGGAGAAGGTCAAGAAGGCCCAAGTCGGTTGACCAATCGACACATGACGATCCGAGTTTCCTCCGATGAACCGTTGCGCGGTTCCCCTCGCATCTTCGTCGTCTGCAAAGATCTGAGTTGGATCGACCGTTCCGTATCTGGCCGCATCGACTTCGACCTTGACGACTTCATCGCCAACCGCCACGGCATATTCGCCACACAACCCCAAGAGCCGCCGGGCACCGAGTACACGTGCGGTTACGACCGCGACGGCGATCGCAATCCGGATCGATTCCAACTTACCGAAGCAATCGGTCTGTCGCGTCCCGGTGAGAATTGGGAGTACACGTGGCAGAACCCGTCGTCCGGAGATTCCCGATTGATGGATGGTGAACTAGCAGTGGTTGTGATGGGACGAGACCGCTCCACCCACTTCATCGACGGAGTTCGGGCGCAGAATTGGTCAGTCGGCACCGGAGAGTTCAACTACGACACGACGTTCATCTCTCCGACGCGTTCCGCAGGGGGCAACGTACATCCAGTCAACAACTCCAGAACGAGCGAACAACGTCCATTCGTATTGATCGACTTCAACGAAACCTCTGCGGTAAAACTGCAGTATGTCGAGTTCGATGGCGAGGTCGTAACAGACCAGTTCGAGGAAGTCGGCGACAATCGGTTCTCCTACTGGCCGCTGAGCACCAATCGTGGCATCCACGAAGTTGAGGTGGTGGCGACTGACGCCGCCGGCAATGAGGTCGAGTTTGACTTCAAGTTCGAATCCACAGAACGCGGCGACTTCGTGGTCGATCTCATATCAGGCTGGAACGCCATATCTTTCCCGGCGCATCCTTTAGATGCCTCGGTTGCCGGCGTCTTCACGGATCCGGCGGTTGAGGCGGTAATCGGATGGGATACCCAAGGCTGGCGAATCTCGGTGCGCCGAGGAGACACCTGGGTGGCCGGCGGACGCTTCGGCGGTCTGAACGAGATTCGCGCCGGATATGCGTACTGGGTGAAGTCGAGCAGCATCACGAAACAGCGCGTCCAACTGATCCCGCGGCACTTTCGTAGCGACGCCTCGGTACCGAGGTTAAGCGACATCCAAGTTAAAGCAGGTTGGAACTTCGTCGGCGTTGTCGACGTCAGCGGCGAACAGAGCGAAGACCACTTCGGCGTAACGCTCGTCGACAGCGAACGCAATCCGGTCACCGCGGGCGAGTACCTCGGACGATACGTTCGGGCATACACCTGGGATCCGATATATAGCCGACTGACAGCCTTGCGTCCTGACCAACCGATGACCGTCGGTGACGGCGTGTGGGTATTCTACCCGAGAGGCGAAGACATTGCGCCTTAGGCAATCTGTCAACCCGTTGGCGGTGTGTTGAGGCACGCTCGAGATGGCGACGCTCTATATCGTCGGCACGCCAATCGGCAATCTTGACGACTTGACCTACCGCGCGGCCAAGGTGCTCCAAGAGGTGCCGGTTGTTGTCGCTGAGGACACTCGGGTCACCCGCAAGCTCCTCAATCACGTAGGGGCAAACCCTAAGTTGTTGACGATCCATCGATATTCGACACCTGGCGAGATCGCGAGGGCCACCGCGCATCTGACAACCGGCGACGTGGCGGTGGTATCAGACGCAGGGACGCCCGGTGTGAACGATCCTGGTCAAGCACTGGTCGCGACGGCAGTGGAACAAGGACACTTAGTCGTGCCCATACCTGGTCCATCCTCCATCGTCGCTGCGCTCTCAATCTGCGGCTTCGACGCCGATCGATTCACCTCGCACGGTTTTCTTCCCGCGTCCGGATCAAAACGGCGTCGTTTGCTCGTCGACATCGCCGAATCATCCCGTGCAACGGTGCTTTTTGAGACTCCGCATCGATTGCGCTCCGCGCTCTCCGACATGGTGACAGCGTTCGGCGAACGTCAGATTATGGTGTGCCGCGAGATGACCAAGCTTCACGAGGAGATCTGGCGCGGGACACCCGATGAGGCACTTGGGCACTTCGAAAACCCGCGCGGCGAGTTCGCAATTGTCGTCAGCCCTCCCGCGCCTGAGCATCAATCGAACATCAGCTCCGAAATCTCAGACGAAGCACGCGACCGGATTCTGGCGCACGTCAATGAACTCTCCGATGGCGACCACACGCGTCGTGACTTGGCGCAGATAATCTCGAGATCGACTGGCATCCCGCGTCGCGTCGTCTACCAAGTCCTGCACGATACGTAGACGGTTTCCGGACTGCGAAGGCAATCGGCACGGCAATTTAGAATCGTTCGGTAACACCTTCAGGAGTTTGAAGCGCGAATCAATCGGCGCATCACCCCGTCAAGTCTCGCCTCGAGGACTAAGTTTGCCCAGAAACATACTCGTGTGCGTAGCCTGGCCCTACGTCAACAGTGCACCCCACCTCGGGCACATCGCCGGGATGAATGTCCCGGCCGACATCTTCGCCAGATATCACCGAATCGCCGGCAACAACGTCGCCATGGTCTCCGGCAGCGACATGCACGGCACTCCCACCGCGTTGCGCGCCTTGGACGAAGGTGTGCGACCCGAGGATATTGCGTTCCGATATCACGAAATTTGGGCAAACTGCATGAAGCAGATGGGCTTTTCCTACGATCTTTACACGCATACACATACCGATATCCACAAAGAAGTCGCGCAAGACATACTCCTGACCCTCGATCGCGCTGGTTACATCTACGAAGACACTCAGTCGATGCCGTTTTCCGTAACGGAGCAACGATTCCTCTCGGACCGCTTCGTCGAAGGAACGTGCCCAGTTTGTGGCGAAACTCGCGCGCGCGGCGACCAGTGTGACAGTTGCGGACGAACGCTCGACCCGATTGATCTCATCGACATCAAGAGCATCAGAGACGGCAGCACCCCTGAGTTCCGCGACACCACGCACCTGATGATCCAACTAAGCGCGTTCCAAGAACGACTCGAGGAGTGGGTGAAGACTAAACGCGATTGGCGACCGAACGTCTACAACCAGACGATGGGTTTCCTTGCCGAGGGTCTCCACGATCGTGCGATGACCCGCGACATCGAATGGGGCGTGCCAGTGCCCTTTGAGGGGTATGACAAGAAGCGCATCTACGTCTGGTTCGAAGCGGTCATCGGCTACCTATCAGCCACCAAAGCGTGGGCTCAACAAACCGGTGATCTAGAAGCTTGGAAGGACTTTTGGCACCAACCAGATGCCGAGTCATACTACTTCCAAGGCAAAGACAACATCCCGTTCCACACCGTGCTCTGGCCGGCCATGTTGATGGGATACGGCGGTTTGAATCTCCCTACTGACGTCGTCGCCAACGAGTTTCTCAACCTCGACGGTGCAGGTTTTTCCAGCAGCCGAAACTGGGCTGTATGGCTCCCGGACTATCTCGAACGCTACGACGTTGATCCGCTGCGATACTACCTCGCGTCGATCATGCCAGAGACCGGCGATTCCGACTTCACATGGGAAGGCTATTTCGCTGCCAATAACAACGTTCTAGTCGCCACTCTCGGCAACTTCGTTCATCGAACGCTGACCATCACGGCGCGCAACTTCGATGGCAAAGTGCCCGAACCCGGAGAACTGTCGACCGCGGATCAGGAAGTGCTGACCGCATGCGAAGACGCGCTCGAAAATGTTGGGAGTTCGATTGACGCGCGTCGGTTCCGCCGAGCACTCTACGAGGCGATGGAGTTGGCACGCGTCGGAAATCGCTATCTCGATGCCCAAGAACCATGGCGCACCGTCAGATCGGACCGCGCTGCCGCCGCGAAGACGCTGTCCGTGGCAATTAACGTAATCTCGACTTTGCGGACCTTGTTTTACCCATTCATGCCGTTTTCCAGCGAAAAGATGCACGACCTGCTCGGATTCGACGGCGACGTTCTCGGCGATGGGTGGAGGCGTCGTGTCGTCGAACCTGGATCCACGCTGGAGCGACCGGTCCCGATATTCCGCAAATTGGACGAATCGATCATTGAAGAGGAACGCGCCCGATTGGAAGCGCAGTTGACGCCCGCATCGTGACCACCGCATCGCAGCAGTCCGTCTACGCACCTATCGCCGCGGATCTCGATCGCGTAGTTGACGCGATTGCTCAGCTGACATTCGAAGAGATTGCCAGCAGTCCGAGCGGTTTCAACGCCCACGAAATCCTTGATGAGCGCCTGTCCCACGTGATGGCAGTGCCGGGCAAGAAGATGCGACCTGCAATCACGTTGCTTGCATCGAAACTATGGGGAGCTACGCCAGGCGACACGGTAATCAACATGGCGGTTGCCGTCGAGCTGCTCCACATTGCCGCTCTTATCCATGACGATACGGTTGACGCCGCCGAGTTGAGGCGCGGCAAGTCCACCGCCGGTTTCCTGTGGGGCAACCACTTTGCCGTGCTTCTGGGCGACTACGTCTTCGCCACTTCCGCCAGATATGTGTGCAAGACCGGATCGGTGCGGGTGATTGAACGCTTTGCCGAAACGATCTGCGAACTTTCGCGCGGGGAGTTGCACGAGATGCTGGGCGTTTGGTCGTTACCAGTGACGAAAGATGAGTACGTCGCTCGCATCTACGACAAGACGGCTTCGCTTTTTTCGACGTCTGCCGAAAGCGGCGCTGTGCTCGGCAGTGCCGACGAAACGGGCATCAACGACTTGCGGAACTACGGTTACTATCTTGGCCTGGCTTACCAGATACGCGACGACGTTCTCGACTACGAATCGACCACCGACGAACTCGGCAAACCGGCAAATCAGGATCTCCTGAGCGGCAAACTGACGCTTCCCGCGATCTACGCCGCAGAAGATTCAAACTGCGCCGCCACCATCAAGGAATTCTTCGACGCACCTGAAGATGAACGCGAGGCAAGGTTGGGCGAAGTCCTCGACGCCATCCGTTCGGCCGGAGGAGTTGAACGCGCCGAGAATCAGGTGTCCGAGTATCTGGATTGCGCGTTGCGGCACATCGAAAACACCCCACCATCGGCGTGTCGCGACTCGCTGGTCAGCATTATCGCTGGCGTAAACTCGATTTAGCGACGCGTTGCCGAAATCCAACGGCGCGATCATTGCGCCCTCCCATCTCGCGACGCTGCGTCATTGGTCTCGTCTCATATGTCAACGTCCGCGATAACGCCTCAACGTGTCGTTGAGATGCTCACGCCGCGTTACGGCGTATTCGACCAAACGCCGCGTTACAGTGCGCTCGACGAGCTCATCTTCACTGTGTTGACACAACACACGTCCGACCTCAATGCCGAACGGGCTTTCGATTCGCTTCGAGAGCGGATACCCACTTGGGAGCGGGTGATGCACGCCGATCCAACGGACATCGCACAAGCGATTTACCACGGCGGGATGTCGAATCAGAAAAGCCAGCGCATCATCGACATACTCACCGAGATTGCTGCGCGCCGTGGCACGCTCGAGATCGATTTTCTCCGTGATCTCGAGCTCGATGAGGCCCGCGAGTGGCTGACCACGTTGCCCGGCGTGGGACCCAAGACTGCGGCGGTGGTGATGGTATTCGCCCTCGGTATGCCGGCGTTCCCGGTCGACACGCATATCCATCGTGTAGCAATGCGCTTGGGGATGCTCGAACATGGAACATCGGCAGACAAAGCTCATCCGATTATGGAAGCGAAAACGCCCGCCGATCAGCGGTTTCAGCTTCACATGCTGCTCATCACTCACGGCAGGCAGATTTGCAAAGCGCGACGCCCATTGTGCGGCGAATGTCCGTTGGCACTCGAGTGCCCGTCCAGCCTCGTATAGCGATCTCGCGCGCCGAAGCCGAAATATGCGGTAACGTAAGCAGTGCGTCCGCATTCAAGTTCCCCGAGCAATAGGTGTTGCCATGAAAATCGTCTCTGTCGAAGCGACCAAGGTGGACTATCCCCGACTTAAGCCGTCGACCGTCCCGCGTCCAGGCCCGTCTCGCAGCGACTTAAACCGCCAAGCGACACCGTTGCGCAAGTTCACCAGAGACGCCGATTTCAGCTTCAAACGCAGCATGCCGCCCGGTGGTCGTGACGTCGGTTGTGTCGTGACGCTTGAAGATGGCACCTGGGGATTCGGCTTTTCCGATCACGGACGTACCACGGCATCAATCATCGACGACTACCTCGCGCCAGCGATTGAAGGTCGCGACGTGATGTCGACGGAGACACTCTACGACCTGATGATTCGCGTCTGTTCCGGTTTCGGCACCAACGCGCTAGTGGCTTACGCCATCGCTGCAGTAGACCTCGCGTTATGGGATGCCAAAGGCAAGCTGCTCGACCGTCCCGTTTACAGCCTCCTTGGTGGAAATACTGAAATCCTCAAACCGCTCTATTCGACCGGTAACGATACGGAATGGCAAAAGGAACTTGGATTCGAAAACTTCAAACGCTTTTCGCCTTACGGTCCGCCAGACGGCATCGAAGGCATGAACCGATTGGAAGAGGAGATCGCCGAAGCGCGTGATCTGGTGGGACCCGATGCCGAACTTATGCTCGACTTTTGGATGGGCATGGACGTCGAGACGATGGTCCGCACTGCGGAGCGATTGCGTCCTTATGACCTAAAGTGGCTTGAAGATTCGTTCTTGCCAGAGACGATCGACGAATACCCCCGGCTGCGCGAGCGCGTACCTTGGCAAACTCTGGCAACCGGCGAACACTGGTACGGCATCTATCCCTTCTTCCACGCCGCGAAGGAGGGTTTGGTGGACATCCTGCAGCCCGACATAATCTGGTGCGGAGGATTGACGCCGCTAATCAAAATCTGCCACGTCGCGGAAGCCGCTGGTATCTCGGTCATACCGCACGGCAGCGGCGGCACCGCTTACGGACAACATGCTTGCTACGGACTGTCGTCGGTGCCAATGATTGAATGCAGCGGCCCAGTGATGACGGAGGCAGGCGTCCCGCTGCACGAGAAGGACCGGTTGCCAGGAACCGTGGCACCGTTTGAAGGCAAACTCAAACCCAGCGATGCGCCGGGATTTGGCTTGAACCTGAAGCGCGAGTGGTTCCCGCCTTTCTTCGCTTGATCGCGCCAGGTTCGGCAGATCAACTCGCTTTTTGAACCGCTTCGAGTGATTGCAGGATGCCGCGCATGTGACCGACGCAATACGCGATGTACTCTCGACCCTCAGGACCGTCAGTCGACAAGCGCATGATGTGGTCGTAATCTATGCATCCCTCGTATCCGACGTCGTAGAGAGCCTCGGCCACTTCGTACATATTCAAGTCACCGCTGTCAGGAATGACCTCCGAGTAACCCTGATTCTCAGGGATCGTCCCAACTACATTGCGGAAGTGGACGTGGAACAGCCTATTTTGTTCGCCGAAGTGTTTGATGCCCTCAAATATGTTCTGACCCGACTCGTATCTCGTGCCGACGCAGAAGGTAATTCCGTTGGCCGGCGAAGGCACCTCGGAAAATAGCCGATCGAACGACTCGAAGCTGTTGATTATCTGCGGATATCCGTTTAGCCACGGCACTGGCGGATCGTTCCCGTGCGTTGCCACCTTCACGCCCGCCGACTCCGCAACTTTGCAGACTGCGGCGTAGTGCTTGACGTGTCGTTGCCACAAAACCTCGGGATCCGGCGCATCGTCGCGTGGCGGCGTCGACAACGCCTCCGCCAATTCGAACTTTGCGTGCCGGTATCCGCCGCGTCCTTCGACGTAGCGAACCAAAGGTGGCAAATCGCGGTTGCTGATGCTAGGAACGTAAGGTTGATTGCCCAAGACCGGGATATCGAACTCGCCACATAGATCCGCCGTAACGCAGGCGTTCTCCGTTTGGCGATCCGCATCGGGGCCGCCAAGATAGACATCTCGGAATTGCGACGACAGACAGTTGGCACGCTCGATGACAAGCTCCGCTTCACCGATCTTCTCGACAACCATCCGCATTGCTTCGCGGGTGATGGCACCTCCCGTGTCGTTGTATCCGGGAACCATGTCCATCGTGATATCGACTGCATCGACTCCGATCTGCTTAAGGAAGCGCAGATCCTCTGGTCGCTCCAACCAATCCGGACTGATGCGCGTACCGATTCTCATCATCTCAACGGTCTCCTACCTGATCGCTGTCCCAATTCTTATCACAATTCGGTTGAACCGACGGACGTTGCACAGTTCGCAAAGTTCGGAGCTCGACGACCAAATGCCAAACCGGGTGAGCAAAACAGTCGGCACTTCAAACGTACCCGAGGAATGACAACGACGGTTCACAATCGCCAGTTAGGACGATTTTGCGGATGTACCGATCGCCACCGGAGATTTAAATTGATACCTAAACCCGCAACAAATCTTCCCTTTGCAAGGACGCATCGATATTATGCGACGTGAAGCGAAACTTTGAGATTACATTCGCGCACAAAGTGCCTGTGTCCTTCACACTCGAGGGTATCGCGGGCGTGGCTCGGTTCATCGCCGTGATGTTGCACCTCGGATTGTGCTTATCGAAATCTCCTCGAAAGCGCAACGCGTTAACTGTATCGTCTGACCAATTGATCGTCTGACCAATTGCGTGCGTATCGTTCGCTCTCGATTAAACGTGAAGCAGATTTTTGTTTCCGCTCCTTCACAAATAATATCTGAATTATATTATCGACACTAATAATATATCAAATCATATCGCGAGCGATTTGGTTGGTACGACCTTTTCAATGAGATACATCCCAGGCGCGTGCGGACCTCACTCCGTAAACGTTACTTGCTGACGGATTAGGGATATCCCGAGTGCGTCCGCGTCGTCTTCGTCCTCCGCGAGGCCGTCGGTGTCAACATGACCCCAGACATTAATCGACATCCCGACGGGATCGCCCGCGCCCTCCGGCCAATCGAAACTGACGCTCAGCGAGTTTCCGTCAATCTCGAACTGTTTGGCGACGACGTCAGCGGGATCATCAAGCGTCCAGAGGCTGTCGCCAGACAAGCGAGGGAGGATGCTACCTATCGTCTCGATACCCGAACCTACTGTGAATGTAGCCAATCTGCCTCGTCGGGCTTCAGCTGCAGTCTTGGATACGAGGACAGCGTCGCCAGTCAACTCAGTGGAGAAGGAGACTGCGCCTTCAACCAATGTGGGCTTCTGCACCCAGCGCACAGCGCTATGATGGCGAATGGAAATCGCGTCGTCCGGGTCCCAGCGATGCGGCGCGTTCAAATCGCCGGAATAGTGAAGTTCAATAGTCTCCGACTGCGCCGGGAAGGATTCACGCACTTCTTCTATGCCGGCCCGGTATTCGTCAACGGTTTCGGGGTGCGGCAAGGATTGACTCAACGCGTAGAGCCGTTGCATTGACGCCGTGAACGACTCTGCGGACGTCGCTTCCTGGAGGTCGCGGAAAGCTTCTCGCCGAGGTAGTAGTTGCAATGAAACTGTTCGTCGCTTTGACGCGTGTGCCCCAAGCTGCTGACGTTCTGCGTCGTACACTCCTGACGTCGGTTCGGGCGCGACTCGAGCACGTCCCCGACGAACAGGGAGACGGTTGTTGCGATTGTGTCGGCGATACCTTCGTCGATCCAATTGACGTTGCCCCTCCACCAATAGTGCGCCAGCTCGTGGTACAGCGCGCTCCTCAAGGTCGAAGGTCCGCCTAAAGGGTCCTCGTCCTCAATTGAGATGGCGTATCCGTGATTGGTCCCGAATGCGTCGACGCTCACTGCGCGCGAGTCGAACACGATTACGACGTGGCGTTTTGGCAACGGTAGTTGCATAATGATTTCGACGGCGATGACGGCCTCGAAGGCGTCCGAGATCGGGTCTTGCAGCGCGATGCTTCCGGACGGATGCACGATCGTGATAGTCATCGGTTCCCCGTGGATCGTATACACCTCTTCTTCAACGGTGACCGCCAATACATCTAGGTATTCGCGTAATGTATCGGCAGTGTTGACGGCACCCGCGGCGGCGATCACCGGAGTCCATTCGTCCGTGATCCCCGCACGAAAGACCTGTGAACCTGTGAGACTCGCCGCGTGCCGTTCGCGGACAATGTCATTGATCGCCGCAAGCGCGTGGAGATCCGCCGCTTCGACGCTGGACATAAACGGCATCGAAATCAAGAGCTCCGCCACCGAGACATCGTCCTGTGATACGAAGTAATACTCTTCGAGAACTGCTGCCTCCGTGGCGTCGATGCCATCGCGTAGCCAATGCCTCGTTAGAAGTTCGTGGGTTAGCTTCGGGTCGACGACGGCGATATACAGCAGATCGTCAATCGCCACTCTTTCGATACCGTCCAATCCGTCGCTGACCCAAGAAAGTTCGATAATGCCTTCGTGCAAGGTTGAATGTGATTGTTGGACCCATCGGGCGTTTTGGGTGTTGTGCAGTGAAGGCAGGCTGGGCTTTGGTGTGGGTCGTGGTGTAGGAGTTGCCGGAGGCGTTGGGATTGGTGTCGCAGCGGCATTTGGTTCAGGTAAGGGAGTCGGCAGAGGCGGTACCGGCGTCGCGGTGTTGGTCGGCACGGGAGCAAGGCGGGGAATTGCACTTTGCGCCGCCGTGATGACAACGGTATTCTCGATTGCTATCGTCGGCGTCGGCTCCAGGACGGGAGTCTTGTCGGGACCACGCGCACGAACGTCAGCGGGCCGGTATTCGATCCGCGTTCAAGCACAGAGTTCGGATAACCGCGGATTGATTGCGTACAGGATCGCGGAAGCAGCCAGCACTGAAGCGAGCAGCATCAATATCCTCGAGCGCAGTCTCATAGATTCGTCTCGCATTGATTGTCGCTCTCGGAACCTACGCAGTTGTCTGAACGGCAATCCCACCCAGCGCATTCACTGTCCGAACGGCATCCAGCCTAGGCGATAGAATCGTATCCACGCCGTTCAGACCGGATTAAAGTGCCCGAAGACATATGGATTCCGTACGTTAACAGACGATGGTCGACAACGGAGAATACTTGGTAGCCACGGTGGTGTTGATCTCCGCCATCGTAGTGGCCGCGGTGTTGCAGGCACTGATCAAAATCATCCGTGGGCGTGTTGGCGATCCGGATTCGCTCAAGAGCCGTTTCGTTGCATCGTTCGACGGTCCGTTGGTGCTCGCAGTGCTCATCGCCGGTGCTACCGTCGCCGCTGAAATCGCAATCGATCACTGGCAAAGCAATTCCGGCATCGACACCGATCTGGCGATCTTCGTTCAACGCGTGGGCTCCGTCGTGGTGATCGCGATCATGGCGTTCGGAATTGTCCGAGTTTCACACGTCATTTTCGATTGGTACATGCGCGACATCGCTACCTCGACATCGACGCGGTTAGACGAGCAGATCTTGCCGTCGGTGCGGCGTCTCACGCCACTGATTGTGTACGCGATTGTGGGCCTGCTGGCACTGGCCACCTTTAACATCGCGATCACGCCATTGCTTGCGACGCTTGGCATCGGTGGCATCGCCATTGCTCTGGCAGCACAACCCACGCTGTCCAACTTCTTCGCCGGCACTTACGTCATCTCCGAGGGCGAAATCCACATTGGCGACTTCATCGAGATTGAAGGCGGACCATCTGGCTTCGTCGAAGCGATATCGTGGCGCAGCACCAAAGTGCGCTCTCGCTTCAACAACCTCGTCATCATCCCTAACTCGATGATGGCGGAGAACATGATCACAAACTATTCGCGTCCGATCCAAGCTATCAACACCATCGTCAACGGCGGCGTCAGTTACGACTCAGACCTGCCGCAAGTCGAGGACATAATCATGACGGCGGCGAACGAGCTGGTGGTCGAATCTGAGTACGCGGTAACGGACAGCGAGCCTCGGGCTGGTTTCAGCAACTTCGGTGATTCGAACATCGACTTTTGGGTCTTTGTGCAAGCAGTCGACCGCGCCGGGAGTTTCCAGCTGAAGAGTCAGTTGATCAAGCTCATCCATGAACGCTTCCGTGAAGCAGGCGTCGTTATCAACTACCCGATGCGGCACTTGGTTGTCGACGATCCACCAGACGCTGATTCCCAACCATCAGCGGCCGAGCAAATCGTTGCTGCCGTCAGAGACGACTAATCGGAGTTTAGCCAGTCGGCGAGCCTGCCGGCTTCTCTCTGCCTGAAGGCAACGTTGACTTCCAGTCGCTCCAAGTGCTGTGCCAGCGTCAACTCGCCGGTTGGGACTTGGTGGTCAGCGAAGAACGCTTTCACGTCTGTTGCCACGTCAGGTTGCGATAGTGACCTGATACCACCAAGCATCCGCACCATCATCGTCTCGGGGTACAGCTCTGACATGTCGTCCCAATGCAACTTAACGAACTCCCATGCCATCTCACCGCGGTAGCGGTTGGTCATGGAAGATCCGACGAGGAACGGCGCATCCTGAGTTCGTACTTCGCCATTGATACACATCTTGAGGGTGTTGGCAATCTCGTCCTTGCCGGGGAACGCCGCCAGCAGGCTTTGATATCGACGTTCCTCTTGGGGCGTTTCGGCGTTCTTGAAGCGATCGACGAATATCCCGTAATCTGACGAAGTGCCGACCACGGCGACTGAGTTCGCTGCTGCCGCCAGCAAGTTCGGTTCGACCGTTTCGCCTTCAAGATACTGGCTGTGTAGCGAGCGCATCCGTGCCAAGGCATCTGCGTCGCGTGCGGTAACGGCGAGAGAGCGAGCCAACACGCCGCGCAACTCCAGATCACGCGGAGACTCCCCACCAACGGGATCCCAGGTCAATCTTGCTAATCCGGCTCTGTATAGGGCACCGAGTCTCTCACGCATTCGGTTTTGGGCTGATTCGTCCTCAACGATGCGCTCCAAACTCGACAGGTTGGCTGCCAACAGTGCCCACACGTCGAGATCCGTCTCGCTCGCATAACCTTCGGCGAGTTTCACGTAATCGACCGCTGATGCGTGCCCAGCAAGCGTGGCTGACCACTGATCATCGGCAAGACTGTACCTTTCAACGGCTTCGAGTTGATCGAGCGCGTCCCGCAGCGACGACATCAGTTCAGGGGCGTAGTTGACGCGATAGAAGCCGTTGCTGGAGGAGTTGGAATTAACCCATTTTGCACCAACCAGTTCCGGTACCTCGATATCCGCATCGCTCATCACCATCTTCAGCGTCGAAATCTTGCCATTGTCATCGGCGAACTTCAATCCGATGGGAATCGGCCAAACCGTGTCGTCGGCTTCGTCTGGTGTCTTGTAGAAGAAACGGCTTTGCTCCAAGATTGTTTTGTTGCGATCACCGCATTGCTTCACGTTGACGATGGGATATCCGCGTTGATAGATCCAAGCATCCATCGTCGTCCGCACCGGTTCGCCGGTGACCTCCTCAAGCGCGTCCCACAGGTCTGAAGTTTCAGTATTGTCGTATTCGTGCTTCTTTAGGTAATGGCGGATGCCATCTCGAAAGCGGTCCGCACCGAGGTGTTGCTCCAACATGCGGAGCACCGAGCCGCCTTTCTCATAGGTGAGAAGGTCGAACATGCCATCGGCGTCGGATGGCGACTTGACCTCGTACT
Source organism: Dehalococcoidia bacterium (assembly GCA_965221625.1). Classification (GTDB taxonomy): domain Bacteria; phylum Chloroflexota; class Dehalococcoidia; order Lucifugimonadales; family Lucifugimonadaceae; genus Bin127. The sequence continues at coordinate 488,215 of OZ244903.1, read as the reverse complement.
CGATTGGGCGTGTTTTCTCCAGGGAATCGACGTCAAACGCCGCTGATTTTTCGAGGCTGAACTGATCCCAGCGTCGCCATTCCGGATTGAAGGCGTCGGTGCAAAGCGTTGCCATGAACGTTGCGAACGCCTCGTTCAGCCAGATGCCGTTCCACCAACGCATCGTGACTAGATCGCCGAACCACATGTGCGCAAGCTCGTGGTTGATGACGTCTGCAATCCGCAACAGTTCCGGTTGTGTCGCTTTTTCCGTATCGACGAGAAGTATTGCTTCTCGGAAAGTGACGCATCCGAAGTTCTCCATCGCGCCGAACTCAAAATCGGGCACGGCCACGAGGTCGAGTTTCTTGCCGGGATACGGTATGCCGTAGTAATCGGCGAAGAACTTAAGCGCGAACTGACCGGCTTTGAGCGCGTAACCGGTCAAATGGTCCTTGCCAATGGGATGGACAACGCGTAACTCCACGCCATCTACATCGACAGGGGCTGTCGCCGCCATCGGCCCGACAACGAACGCCACCAGATAGGTCGACATCTTTATCGTCCGACCGAACTTCACCGTCTTCTCGGTGCCGTTATCGGATAGGACCTCCGAAACCATTGGACCGTTGGAAACGGTGAATTGATCCGCCGCCACGGTCAACGTGACGTCGAATGTCGCCTTCATAGCCGGTTCGTCGAAGCAGGGGAACGACCGTCGAGCGTCGGTGCTCTCGAATTGGGTAGTCGCCAACTTCCTTTCGGTGCCAGAATCGTCGGTGAACGTGGACATGTAGAAGCCGGCAAGGTCTCGATTGAGGATGCCGCTGAAATCCATTGCGAGTTGATAGTTGCCAGATCTCGCCTCGCCATCCAGTTGCAGAGTCGCTCTCTCCAACTCCGCGTCGTAGCCGATGTCGTTAACTGCAATCGCGGCACCTGATTGCGGGATGAGACGCGCTGAATGGATGTCGATCTCTTTGACGTTGAGGACGACCTCGGTTACCGATTCGTTGACTTCTACGGTGACATTAACCGTGCCGCTGAATGTCTCGGAGTCGAGGTCAGGTTTAAGATGCAGATCGTAGTGACTCGGCACCACCGAGGTAGGAAGCCGGTAGGGGTTGTTTAAGAGGTTCTCAGTTTCGTTAGCAGTCATTTGCACGTATCACGATTGAATTACTAGGATGAACCGCATCATGGGGCGCGGCAAACTGAATCTAACGATATACCGACGCATTCACTTGGTTAGCGGTTAATCGGGAACCGGTGCCTATGCGTGATCCTCAGCCCGATCTTGCGGTTCGTAACCCAAGACCTCGCGCGCATGTCCGATATCCCAGAAACGCCACCGGTTGTCCGAGACACCGTAGAAGATTTCGAACTTTAGCGGTGTGGTCAAGCAACGGTCGACCAACTGGGCAAGATCTCGATACGACAACCAAGTCGCCAGCATCCGGACGCCGGTTGGCACATTCTCGCGATTTACCGTACCGATGCGGAGACACGCGACCTCCAAACCGAAATGTTCGGAGTAGTAGCGACCTGTGGCTTCGCCGAACACTTTGCTCACCCCATAATCGCTATCCGGACGGATTGGCACTTTGTGATCGACTTGGGGGATGTTGGTCGGATCGTTGTCGATCTTCGAGTAGTCGCCTAATCCGATGCTGCGATATGGTTCATCGAGTTCGAAGTTGCCCACGGCGTGGTTCGAGCTCGCAAAGACGACTCGTTTTACGCCGTGTTGGCGCGCCGCTTCGTAGACGTTATGCGTCGAGGCGATGTTGTTTCTCAGCACGTCAGGCCATGGAGTCTGAACGGGTGCATTAGCAGCCAAGTGGACAACCGCGTCTTGACCTTCGAACGCCGGAGACATGGCGTCGAAATCGAAGCAGTCAACCTCGGTGAAGGACGCCAACTCGTTGTGCTCTGAGGCACTTACATCGATGCCGGAGATGGTATAACGACCGGTTTCGCTGAGAAGATTACATAAGGTTGAGCCGATTAAGCCGCTGGAGCCGGTTATGAGAATCTTCATCTGAGGAGCATGCGCTTTCTGCTTGATGGCGGGTAATTTTGACTGGTTATCATGTTAAGTTGCGTGTCGTTACCGATAAGGGTCGCATCGGCACGGACGGGAACCATGGTCGTGACGTCTATCTTTACCACCAAATCGCCGACACCCGTTGCAGCGACTCTTCGCATGTTTCGATCCCCAAGACACGCGTAAGGATGCGTGCCATCTCGGAAGCGGCTCAAGTGATCGGCGTGCACATCGAACCGCGTCAAATTAAACAGTTCCGGCGTTACTTGCATCTCATCCAAAGTCGCGGCAAACGGCAGAATCTGACCGCACTTACGTCTGCCGAAGACATTGTCGAAGAACTTTTCATTCGATCGTTCCGCGTGGCTGTCCCTGCTGGTGGCAGCGTCTCCACAGCGTCTTGGTTTTCGGGGCGCAACGTCATCGATATCGGCTCCGGCGCAGGCATACCTGGGCTGCCCCTCAAGATACTGCTCCCAGAATCGAAGCTAACGCTACTCGACTCCAACGCCAAGAAATGTGCGTTCATGGAGCACGTCATCGACGATCTCGGCTTGCAAGAAGCGGTCGTTCTGAACGCTCGCGCTGAAGTCGCGGCACACGATCCGCAATATCGTCACACATTCGACTTGGCGATTGCGAGGGGCCTAGCCAGTTTGCCCGTTCTTCTGGAATACTCGTTGCCGTTTCTGAAACCTGGTGGTGTGGCGGTGTTGCCGAAAGGGCCGGACACATCATTTGTCAACGCTGAGATCGACGATGCCGCATACGCCACGCAGCTACTAGGCGGCGGTCCGGCGTTCATCCAGCAGGTGGAGTGTCCTGGCAAGTCACCGATCGACAACATTGTCTACTACCTAAAACTCGCCGACTCGGACTCGATCTACCCGCGGCGCGTCGGTGTGCCCACAAAACGGCCATTAATCCGCGGGCCCGCGTCCGTCTGACCCGTTCCCGAAGTGCGATTCATCCGCAAAAACCCGATCTCGAACGGTGTAGGCACAGGCCTCGATGTTCACGACGTCGTCAATCGCATTGTTTCCGTGCCGACGCTCCTTAGTGTCGCGTTGGGCGTTGGCATCATCGGCTTGCTGCTGTGGCGCGTCCTCGACTTCGAGTGGGACGACTTCATCTCCAACCTCTCGGGCATCAATTGGTGGTTGTTCATCCTCGCCGCAGTGTTGTACTACACCAGTTTCTGGTTCCGCGGTTTGCGCTGGCAACTCATCTACAAGGGAGTAGCCACACAATCTGGCGATCCTGACAGTGCGAACTCGCAACACCCGACTGCCCTGACGATGGCTGGGCTAATACTCTCGGGTTGGTTCATCAACTCGGTGATGTTCTTTCGCATTGGCGATGCCTACCGTGGGTGGGCACTTTCTGACAGGACTTCCAGCGACATGCCTACCGCGCTCGGGACGGTTTTCGCTGAACGGGTCCAAGACATGGTCGTCGTCCTAGTTTTGGTAATCGTCTCTGCGGCGTGGGCACTGATGGTCGACGGCTTTGCCGCTTCAGGGGCAATCGTCGACGTCGCGATAGTCGTCATCGCGGTTGCCTCCGGCCTCGTCCTTTTGCTCTTCGCGATTCTCGGGTTAATGGGGACCGTCGGCGAGAGTATTGCGCGACTCCTGCCACCGAGGATCCAAATGCACTATCTTCGCTTTCAGACTGGGACTCTGGATAGTTTCCGCGGCGACCGCAAGTTGCTGCAGACCGCCTTGGGAATAGTCGGTTGGCTGCTCGAGGTCGGCCGGTTTTACTTCGTTGCACAGGCGATCGGTTTTGAGATGGCCCTGAGCATCGCGATGTTCGCCGCGCTCGCCAACGCCATCATGACCACTATCCCAGTCCCGGGCGGCCTGGGATTCGTCGAGACGGTTTTGGTAACCGTGCTTGTTCTTACCGGGTTAAGCCACACCGATTCATTCACATTGACGCTACTCGACCGCTCGATATCTTGGCTCAGCATCATTGGAATAGGGGGCGCGGTGTTCGTCACTTTTACCATTACGCGCGGTATCCGACAGCGTGTCGAGATGGTGCCGGGTTGCCGGGAGTGAGGTTACTTACGGTGGAGCAGGTGCTGCGGGTGTTGGATGGCGCCCCTGACAGGACTCGAACCTGTGACACACGGTTTAGGAAACCGTTGCTCTATCCTCTGAGCTACAGGGGCATTTCGCAGGCGGCAGTGTGGCGTCAATTCTAAATCTGGCAACCTTCACCACCGGTAATCCTCACCCATCCCATGACCGTCAGACGAAGATCGAAGATACTCGATCTGTTGCCGCGCGGCGATGACATCGGGGCATCGACCAATGGGAAGGCACGGACGAATCGCGTCGCCGTTATTGACATCGGTTCGAACTCCACTCGCATGGAGGTGCTGCAGCTTACCGCGGACTACGACTTACGGGTCATTTCTGAGGTGAAGAAGCTCCTCCGGTTGCAGACCAGGATGTCGAGTGACGGTCGTTTCAGCAAGTCGGTGGTTTCTGACCTCAGTCGCCAAATCGACGACTTCGCTATCGTTGCCAAAGCTTCCTACGTTGATCGCATCCGTGCCGTCGCCACCTCCGCCATACGTAACGCCGTTAACCGGATCGAAGTAGTCAACAACATCAAGCAGTCTACGGGCATAGACGTCGAGATAATCTCCGCGGCGCAAGAAGCGGAATATGGATTCCTAGGAGCCGTGTTCTCGTTGCCCGTTCACGATGGGGTGCTGATCGACATCGGTGGCGGAAGTGTGGAGTTCTCATTGTTCAAGTCAAGAGAACTCACGAAGACTTACTCACTGGAACTCGGGGCGTTGCGCGTGAGCGACGACTTTCTGAGCGATCCCGAACCCAATGCTGACGCTGTGCGCAACTTGCGACGCCACGTACGACAGTTGCTTGAGGATGCCGAAATGCCGATCCTAGGCGACGGTGCCAACATCGTTGGCGCGGGCGGGACGATTCGAAACCTTGCCCGGATGGACCGGGAGACTCGTCGATACTCGTTCGGTCGACTCCACGGCACCGTGGTTCGATACGGCGGACTGAAGCGCGTCGTCAATGGATTGCGCGGATTAGAACGAGCGAATTTGGCGCACGTGCCCGGCCTCAACCCCGAGCGCGTCGACAGCATTCTCGGTGGCGCGATCGTCGCAAGCGAGATTGTGAGGCACTTCGACAAACGTCCGTTGATCGTCTCCGGTCGCGGCATTCGCGAGGGACTGGCGATTTCCGGCCTCGTCAAGGCGTTGCCATCGGTTAAGGATGTGCGTGACAGATCCATCTACGCGCTCGGCGCCCGATTCGACACTTGGGATCGACTGCGTGCCGACCGCAGATCGGAGATCGCTTCCAAGATGGCGGGAATGCTGAGCGACTTCCTGACCGAGTCGTTAAGGGATCTCATCCCGCACGTCGCGAGGATGATTGACACTGGGCGCAGCGTAAACTACTACGATCGGTATGAACATGCAGCGAACATCGTCGAGCTGGGTGAGTTGGGCGGTTTTTCACATCGCGACATCAGCATAATGTCCGCCTGCCTTCGCTTCGGTGACCGCAACCCGACCAACTTCGGCAGGTATCGACCCGAGTTGACGAAGTCCGACCGACCTTCTGTTCGGCGGGCATCGAACATTCTGCGGTTGGCTGATGAGATTGAGCGACGCCTCGGTGCAGATCGCGTGTCGGCTTTCGACATGCAACGCACGGAGCACAGTTTCGAGGTCGATATGCCGGAACTCCGGGCTTGGGACCCTGGCAAGCACGCTGTGAGGTTTAAGCGCCTCTACAAGCTCGAGTTCGTAGTCGCCCGTTAGTTGCACGAAACCCGAAGCGACGCCGATTAGATGCGGTAGTATCTTGCGGCGTTCGTCTGGAACAGCGATTCACGCTCCGCATCTGAGAAGTGGGCGGTAATCTCGTCGTACGCCTCCCATATCGCTCGGTACGAAGCGAACAACATGTCAACCGGGTAGTTGGACGCGAACATGCAGCGATCAACGCCGAAGATATCGATAGTTGCGAGCACCCAAGGTCGGATTCGTTCTGCGCTGAACTCACCAGCGAACATTCCGAGTGCCGAGATCTTTACCGACACGTTATCGGCACGCGCAAGTGCCTTCATGCCGTCGCGCCACACTTCCGTGCCGTTAGCATCCCAATCTCGCGGCATGCCAGTGTGATCTAACACGATTGGCACCTCGGGTACTCGGTGTGCCAATTCTGCGGCTTCGACAAGCTGCCAAGGCCAGACCTGGAGGTCGAATGATCCGCCGTGGTCAGCCAAGGACCGGTAGCCGCGCAACCATGCCGAATCGGTCATCAAATCCTTCCGATCCGTGAACTGCCATTTTGGGTCTTCTGCCCAGTTCAGCATGTGTCGAATGCCGCGCCAGTTCGCATGTTCCGCATGGCGAGCCACCAAATCCGGTGCATCGGGCCGTGAGAGGTCGGCGTACCCGATGATGGCGTGCGGCATGCCTCGAGATCCTTCAGAATCGGCAACCTGTTGCAGCCACGCAGTCTCGCCCACCGGATCTGCGTCATGGTCCCACTCCGCCTGCACATGCACTGACTTCTCCAAAGGCAAGTCCGACGCGTCTTCGTGCAGATGCGAAATCAGGTAAGTTCTGCGGAAGATTGAGTAGTCGCCAACGAAATGGTCAATCCCTTCCGTAAGCCACGGGTAGGGGTTGTTCTCTAGATCCCAAAGGTGATGATGCGTATCGATGAATGACGGCACTGCCATATCAGTCAACTCCCAACTTGATCTGACGTCTGCACAATCGGAATTGCGGCGTCACGCTAATTCAATCGGTGTGGAACACTTCGGTCAGTTCGATCATCATCTGGTCGGGTCGGGCACCTTCTGGGATCTCGAAGTATGGTGCCATGAAAACCTGCCATCGGTCATTGACTTCCTCGCCGGACATGCCATCCAGCGCAGCTGCGAAAGTGTCGGGCACTTCCACATAACCGAATAAAGTCCCATCGTCCTTAGCGAAGATGCTGTAGTTCCTCCAACCGTGCCGGCGCAAGGCGTCCAGCATGTCTGGCCACACGTTAGCGTGGTGCTCGGTGTAGACCTCCATGTGCTCGGGGTTGATCTTCATGAGAAATCCGACGCGCTTCATGGTGAATGCCTCCGAATGTGAGCGACAGTGCGCGCTCAAACGAGCTGGTTGACATGCATGACTATACCCGAATTCGACGCGCCCGACGGTGAACTTGGCCGATGGAATCGGCGTATCTCGATTCGTTACTCTAAAAGTGATGCCTACCCGTTTGACAAACACATCACGAACCCGACGCGGCTTGGCCGTTTTGGGAGTGATTCTCGCGAGCGGCGTCATGGCTTCCCTTGTCGCTTGCAACGGTGACTCCGACCCAACTGAACCCCCTGCGCCAACTGTCGCTGCGGAACTCGAACCTACGTCTGCGTCTACCGACACGCCAGCACCGGAGATCATCGCACGCACTGTCGTGTTCACCCCGACCTTCACAGGCACTCCGACGTTCACACCGATAGCTGAAGATACGTCGACTCCGACTCCCGAACCAGCACCTCCCTCCACGCCGATACCTACGCAGACCCCGACGCCAGCGACGGTGTTTACCAACACACCTGAGCCGACGCTCGCGCCTGCTGACACGCCAACAGCCGTTGCGGATCAGACACCCGAGCTGGAGCCAACTCAGCCTGCTGAACCGTCGCCACATCCTACCGCGATACCCACGGAAACAGGAGACCACACGCCAACGCCCTCGCCGCCAACATCTACAGAAATGTCTCCGACTGCGACGCCTCAATCGGTATCTGCCGACGCGCCTACCCCAGATCCGGATGACATACCTAGTTCCTCGCCGATCCCTGATCGGGAGAACGTGCCTACCTCATCACCTGCCGAAACCTCCGAAGAATCGCCTACCCCAGCACCTTCTGAAGCCGCCGAAGGCACACCTACGCCTGAGTCTTCCGAAACTCCGGACGACACACCTACCCCATCGCCCATACCAGCGAAGGTTGATGTACCTAAGCCACCACCTACCGCAGTTCCGGTCGACACGCCCACTGCGACACCTACTCCCACCGAAACACCATCGCCGACAGCAACCCCGACCGAGACTCTGACACCTACCGCGACACCAACGGAAACTCCAACGCCGACAGCGACTCCAACGCCTCCTCCTACGGCAACACCGGTCACAGAACCATTCATCCGCTGGACCTTTGTTGCCGACGACCGATCAAAACCGCAACAGATTGAAGCCGATATCGCAGCTAGGGATGGCGTCGTGTACGTGGGTACCTTGGACAGCGAGATGTTCGCAATCTTCGCATCCGATGGGACGGAGCGATGCAGCTACTTCACCCACGCCGAAATCGTCGGCGGTTTGGAACTGAATGACGATGCAACGAGAGTGTTCGTCGGGACCGATGGTAATGGAATTTTCGCACTCGACGCCGACGACTGCTCAAAACGCTGGAAGTTCCCAAACCTCGAAGACACGAGATTTGCCTACAACGTCAGACCGTCCTTCCACAACGGAAACCTCATCGCCGCAGAAGATGAGGGGCGGATTTACGTCATCAACGCCAAGGATGGTGATGAACAAGAAGGACGGGTGATAGGCGAGTATCCAGTCAGTAGCAAGGATCCACTGGAGCGGTTTGAACAACCCGGCGTCGTCTATAGGGACCGCTACTACATTGGTAACCACGATGGCACCGTCTACGGGCTCGACATCGAAAACGTCTTGCCCCATTGGTCTGGGCTACGTAACGATGACATGCCTTACGCGGAGGAACGCGAAAAAGACAACCGAAATTACGAACGCGTGCGTTCAGCGGTAGTCAACTTCGGCGATTATTTGTACTTCTCGAACGAGTCCAATGAGGTAGTCCAACTCGAGGTTCGATCAAGCAACTCACGGGTTGAATGGGTTTATCGAACGAAAGGATCGGTGAGAGGAGAGATCGTTGCAACCGAGGACGTCGTCGTCTTTGCCGACAGGACCGGCGCGATTTATGCTGTCAGCCCCCATCGCGAAGACGCGACTAAAGGCGAAGAGGATGATTTCTACGAACCAGAACTGCTGTGGCGGGACTACACGGATGACAATCAACGAATTGTCGGCGGGCCGATCGTCAGGGATGGTGTGCTGTACATGATCGACCTGCGCGGCATCTTGTACATCATGGATCTCAATGACGGCGACCTCTACTACAAGATGGAACTTTGGGGCGAGCCGTGCCATCGCTGCACTTCGAGGCCGGCTTTGATGGAGGACATGTTGTTTGTTGCAACCGACCACGGCACGGTGCTCGGAATACAACTTCCGATAGATCTGCAACCTTAGTTTGCCGTCTCGCAACGCTATCGCCGGGTGTTAAACTTCGCAACGAAATCTGCCATTGATTGCACCCACAAGTGAGCCAAGAATGAAGTCCTTTGCCCAAGCTCTCGATCTGAAAGACGATCCCAAGGTAATAGCTGAGTACGAGGAGTATCACCGCAACGTTTGGCCCGAGGTGATTTCCGCCCTTAAAGGCATCGGAATCGAGCGCATGGAGATTTTCCGCATCGGAAACCATCTCTTCATGTACTGCACCGCGCCGGACGACTTCGATCCGCGTCGCGACTTCCAGAGCTATACGTCGACGAAACGCGCTGAAGAGTGGAACGAGTTGATGATGACTTACCAGCAGAAGGTGCCGGAGGCTGCACCGGAAGACTGGTGGGCACCGATGTCGCTCGCTTTCGACTCTGAATGGTTCGAGCAGGATTGAAAACCCGATACCTACGGCGCACACCGAATTGACCTCGACCGAAGAGTTGACCGCACTTATCGAGGAAGCGGTTGAGATGGTTGAGGAGTTGGTTCTGTCGTTTGCCGCACGCGGTGACCACGGCAACTCGGACGTCATCTCCGAGCGTCTGATGCCGCACCTGATTCAAGCTAAGACGTACGCCGAGATCGGCATGGTCTCGGCACCTGAAATTGGACAGGGAGTCGCAACTGCGACAGCTGAAGCCTCCGATCTGGCAGATCTCGATTGGCAGTTCGCACCGCTTCTCAGTCTGCTTCGTAGACTCCGAGAAGCCGTCAACAATCCCACGGGTTAAGGCTGTGCCCCCAATCGAAGTCGAAGTCTCCTTCGAATTTGCGCCACCGGATAATCTGCCCAACGCCAAGGAGTTGGTTCGAAGTGCAGTGACAATCATCCTGCATAGAGAAGGATTTGGGGAGGATCGTGACGCCGCAGTCGACGTTTTGCTCACTGACGATGCCCGATTGCGAGCACTCAATAGGACGTTCGCAAACGAAGATCACGCTACTGACGTCCTATCGTTCTCCACCACAACGGAAGAGCAATTCGGGGAGAATGGCGAACGAATCGGCGACATCGCAATCTCGCTCGAGCGAACTGAAGCGCAAGCATCCGAGAAAAGCGTGACGTTCGAGCACGAGTTGGCGATGCTGGCGATTCATGGCACGCTTCATCTGCTCGGGTACGATCACGCCGAAACCGAAGAAGCACGCGTCATGTTCGGCAAGACTGACGAAGCCTTGAGAGAGATGTTCGCCGACTAATGATGGTTGGCGAAGAATCTGTCGACGCGCGTGACAAATCGTTCGGGGAACGAGGCGTGCATGCCGTGCCCGGAATCGTCCCACTTCTCATATTCGGCGTCGGGCAGCAACTCCAGTGCGCGTTCCGACTCTTCATCATGCAGTGCCGCACCAAGTTCCGGCTCCGCTTGCAGGAGCAATCCAGGAGATTCCGCGTTAACCAACAGATCTTCGGTCCGCCAGTTGGCGCGAGCTCGTCCGCTGATTGTCGAACGGAAGACGTCTGGATCCATCTTCAGCAGTTTCTCTGCGCGTTCGTCGCGTCTCGCTTCGTCATACTCCGGATGCAACTCTCGCAAAAAGCCGGCCATACGAGCGTGGTCCGGATTCGTCTCTAGCTCCTCCAGCAACATAGCAAACTCGTTGCGGAAACTGTTGTCCTGCCAAACCTGGCGCAGGAATAACGGCGGGTCTTCGTAAACTACAGCCCGGACAAGATCCGATCGTTGCGCATTCAACCCCAGAGCGGTTGCTCCGCCCAACGAGTGCCCTACTACGAAGGAGGGTTCGCCGATGACTTGCTCAATGAAATCCGCTTGATCTGATGCGTAGTATCGCCAGTGGTACTCGCCGGTCACCCACGACGATTCGCCATGCCCGCGCAGATCTACGGCGAAGATGTGCCAATTCGCAGAAAAACCGTCGACGACCGTCTCCCAGTCCTGCCATCGTCCACTGATGCCGTGGATCAATAGCAACGGCGGGCCGGAGTTCGGAAACTCGGCATAGTTGATGTGCCGTTCCCTGAGCTCAAGTCGTTTTTCGTGAAATGATGTTGCGAGTTTCGACATGCTGTGCCCCGACCGTTTCAGTATCGCTGGAAGAGTTCGCCCCATGGCGTCTTCATGGCTTCCGCAACCCGTCGCTTTCCGATGAAGCGCAACCAGAACTCATTGTGATAGAGGTTAGACGCGACAAATGCCCAAGGAGTGATCGGCGACCTCAGCAAGATTGATTCCAACGGTTTGAGCGGACCCCAGTAGATGAGCTTCTGTCCCCGCGATGCGAATGTGTTCTCGTTTGGCGAGAATTCCCATCTGACATTGGCGACATCATCACCGTTTAACTCGATCTCGCTCGGGTTGCCAACGCCCAGTCCCATTTCATGGGCGATGCGGATCTTGGGGATGCGCATCGGGTCAAATCCCATCAACCGTGCGGCGACGGCGTCAATGGCGACTTGGTCGGCCGAAGCGAGGATGATGTTCTTTGCATGGATGCGCATCGCTCGAGGGCCGGGTCCATCGCCGGCGAAGGTGCCGTCCATCACTGCGAAGAGTCCGCTGTGAATCTCGCGTTGGATCTGCAGCAGGTCAACGAGTGTCTCGTGAATCTGCGCATGCGTCCAGTGCCGATAGCGGTGCAGCAAACCGCCGAAAGCATTCTTCATCGCACCAGTCATCTGAGTGAACACGTGAGTCTTGACAGTTGGCAGTTGGATGATGTTTGTGCCCAACATCATCTCGGGGATGAAGATGCCGTCTTTGTAGATGTCGGATAGTACCAGCATCTCGGATGCGGGGATATAGCGCACCCAGTCCATCTCGGGGGTGTCTAGGATGACGTGCGGTATCCCTAAACGATCTTCCACCGCCTCGTGTTTGTTGTTCACACGACCTTCAACGGGATCCACGACAACGGTGCCGTTGTGTGCGGCAACCAAGTCATCAAAGCCGTCGGAACGCAGTTTATTTGCGACGCCTTCGATTTGCCACGGCGCGGTCGAGCATGCCGGATAGTAGTGCTGCCACGAGATGTTGACCTTCAAGAGCGTCGTGACGTCGGGCGTCAACGCGGATTGGTAGCCAACCAAGTCCATCAAGTCGGCGTAGTCCTTGAGTACCGTCTCGGGTTTCGTGTACAGGACCGCGACCTTGCCCAACTGCGGTTCCGCATGCGGAATGTCGGGTGCGGCAACCACCCGTTCCTCGGAGGAAGTGTTGATCGGTGCTCTCAAAACTCGAGCTATCGACGACAGGGATGCGACGTGGGTTTAAGTGGTTTCGTAGTGATGCACGCCGCCAAGAACATACTCGTACGCGGAGAGTGCGGCGATGGCCCCTTGGGCAGCCGCGGTAACCGTCTGCTTCAGCGTCGTGCCGTCTGTCAGATCTCCGGCTGCGTAGATGCCCGGTTGACTTGTGCGTTGGCCACGGTCGACGTGCACTTCGTTAGTATCCGGGTTGATGTCCAAACCCAACATCGTCGGGATCTCGAGCCGTGGGTCGGCACCCGCTTCGATGAATATGCCGTCGAGATCAATCACATCCTTGCCATCGTCGTCCTCTCGCGACCGATTGAGCGGCTCAGTTTGGTCTGGGTGTATCTCAACACGCTCCGCGTCGTCCAACGGGCGAGATATGCGTATGCCCTGCAATCCCGCCAAGTCGGTTCCGATCAACTCGGTTACCGTCGTGTCGAGCAACACCCGCACGTTTGGTATCTGTGACAGCACCTTCAACTGGATTGGCTCCGGTCGCCACAATCTGTCGCCTCGGTATATGAGATATACGTGCTTGGCGTATCTCGAGAGCAGGATTGCGCCCTCGACAGCTGCATTACCGCCGCCTACTACCGCCGCCGCGTCTTTGTTCCGGTAAAGCGGTGCATCGCAGGTTGAGCAGTAAGAGACGCCTTTGCCGGTCCACGCTTCTTCGTTCGGCAATCCAAGCGTCCGGCGTTCGCGCCCGACGCAGAGGATCACTGATTTTGCCTCGACCCTCTCGCCACCGGTTAAGGTGCAATCGAAATGCCCATTGTTCGTGGCAACCGCTTCTACATTGCGGGTCAGCGTCGGCACGGCGAGACTGTCGACCTGCTCTTTGAACTTGAGCATCAAGTCGAATCCGTCGATATCGGGAGTTCCGGGGTAGTTCTCGATCAATCCGCCGATTGCGGTTTCGCCGCCGAAGGATTCAGACGCGACGACGGTGTTCAGTTGGTATCTCGCGGCGTAAAGTGCTGCCGCGAAGGCCGCGGCACCTTGTCCGGCGACTAGTACGTCGGTTTGATGCTGTGTGGTCATTTTGTCGGTCGGTGTTTCAGTCAAGACGTGCTACTGAACTGAAGTCAGTGGGCTTGTATAGAGTCTATTGCATAGGTGTACTTGTTCCCTGCGACCGTTGATCGACAGGGCAGATGCGCCCCAACGTGCCACTCAGTCCAGATAGCGGCAATGTCAAACGAAACGAATTTATCGGTTGTCGACAGTGGCGGAGTAGCATCCGCGAAAGGGTTCAGTGCCGGCGGGGTTTTCGCTGGCATCAAGACGCCCGGTGAGGACAAGTACGACCTAGGTCTGGTCTACTCGGATCGAGACTGCACTGTCGCCGGGACTTTTACACAAAACAGCGTCGTCTCTCCTTCGGTGACCGTTTGCAAGGAGGTCGTCTCCAACGGTCGTGCCAGGGGCATTGCGGCAAACAGTGGCTGCGCCAACTGCTCCGTGGGCGAACAAGGTCTCATCGATGCCAAGGAAATGGCCGCAGTCGCCGCCGAAAAACTTGGCGTCCCGAACAGCGAAGTGTTGGTCGCTTCAACCGGAGTGATCGGTGTCGAGTTGCCGATGAATCTCATTCGAGACTTCATTCCGACCATCGAACTCGACAGCGGAAATGACTTCGCAAAGTCGATCATGACGACGGACACGCATGCCAAAGAGATTGCCGTCTCATTCGAGCATCCAGACGGTGGCGCAACAATCACGGTCGGCGGATGTGCCAAAGGTGCCGGCATGATCCACCCCAACATGGCAACGATGCTCTCGTTCATCACCACCGACGCCGACGTGGAAAGTGGTTTCCTCCAATCAACGCTCTCCGAAGCAGTTACGCTCAGCTTCAACCAGATCGACATTGACGGCGACCAGAGCACCAATGATACGGTTGCCATACTAGCTAACGGCGCGTCACAATCACCGACCATGTCTGGTGGAGATGCGGCGTCCGCGCTCTTCGCGTCAGCGGTCAAGCTGGTATGTCGACATCTGGCAATCGAACTGGCTCGAGACGGTGAAGGTGCTAGACATCTCATTACTGCGGTGGTCGATGGTGCGAAGTCCGACGCCGACGCCCGGAAGGCGGCACGCTCCGTTGTCGCATCGCTGCTCGTACGAACTGCCGTCTACGGGCGCGATCCGAACTGGGGACGCATCATGATGGCCGTGGGCAAGACGGGCATTCCGCTAGTCGAATCCGAGATTGAAATATTCGTAAACGGTATCCAGATCGTTGCCGAAGGCAAGGCGATCGCATACAACACCCAAAGCGTGGTTGCCGCGCTTGACCATCCTGAGGTCGAGATCCGCGTCGATCTGAACGGCGGTGATGGCTTCGGTGAAGCGTGGGGCTGCGATCTGACTGAAGAGTACGTGGTATTCAACTCCGCATACACCACGTGAAATCCCTCGAAATTCGATAACTGACGCTTGGGTCGGCGTCAACCGGTCCAACGCTTCATTGTCGTATTCGTGCTGATATGAGTCCCATCCATGCCAGATAAGGGTTGCATTGTCGTTAAGATTGGCGGATCGACGCTCGGGGAAGGCGACTCGACGATTGATGACGTCGTGCAGCTCTGGCAAAGCGGTATGCGGTTGGTCGTGGTCCACGGCGGAGGCAAGACAATCTCCGATTGGGTGGCAAAACAAGGAGTCCGCACCAACTTCGTTCGCGGATTGCGCGTAACCGACGCCGCCACGCTCGAAGTTGCGATCGCAGTGTTGACCGGACTCGTAAACTCGAACCTCGTTGCCGAGTTGACGCGAGCGGGTGCCCCGGCGGTCGGCATCTCCGGCGTTTCTGACGGCATGTTCGGTGCCGAATACGAGGACGTGGAACTGGGTTTCGTCGGGCGCATACTGAAGACGAACGCAGGACCGGTGCAATCAGTAGTCGACTCGGGTCGTATTCCTGTTGTCGGTCCGGCGGCATTACACCTGAATGCAACTGGCCTCGATGACCAGATTCTCAACATCAATGCCGACAGCGCAGCGGGGCACCTCGCAGCAGCACTCAAGGCTGAGCGGTTAGTTTTTCAAACCGACGTAGAAGGTGTGCTGGATCATCGACGTCGCATCATCCCCCAGATGACCGGACGTCAAGCGGTCGATTTAATCAACAGCGGCGTAGCGGGCGGTGGGATGATACCTAAAATCGAGGCGTGCCTGACGGCACTCGAAGGCACCAGATCGACGCACATAATCGACGGGCGCGTTGCCGGCGCGCTGGTGAGGTGTGCCGAAGGTGAAGCGATCGGCACGCGCATAGTGTGAAGTCGTCGACGCTTATTCGGCGAGAAGCATGCGACCGCGCTTGAGTAACGTCCGGATCTCCCGGGCGGTCAGCTTAATCTTGCGTTCCTGACCATTGACCAACACTCGGCGGGTTTGCAGATTCGGCTTGAACTGCCGTTTCGTCGCGTTCATCGCGTGGCTGCGGTTGTGCCCGAACTGCGGTTTCGGACGCGGTCCCAGCTTCAGTGCGGTCCTAATTTGCTGTTCTGTCATCGACTTGGGCATGGTTGATAGCTCTTGCGGGAAGGATTGACGCGGACCACGGAATCGAATCGTCAGGATTAAGTTGCTAATCGATTAGGATAACATCGCGCAAAGTATGTCTGGCGAACTCAGCCAACGACTCATGGTCCACCACTGGTAGTCGCATGCCTTCGCCAAGGTATGGGTTGCACCGGAGCAATGGTTGTGTCGATGGCAAAGCGAATAGCGAGTACGGGATGAAAGCATCGATCAAAGCGAGCAACGGTTTTCTGCTTCGGGATTTGGCACAGGCGGCGTTGGTCGCCATATCCGCCAATCAGCAACAGCTCAACGCTCTCAACGTCTTCCCCGTACCCGACGGCGATACGGGTACGAACATGGTATTGACGATGCGAAGTATCGTCGCCGACCTCAACGAGAACGCAGTTGAGGACGTACCGGCAACGTCAGAACAGATGGCTCGAGCCGCACTCTTAGGTGCGCGCGGAAACAGCGGCCTCATAATGGCGCAACTCTATCGAGGCCTGCGCGACGCTTTGAACGACGCAGAGGTTATCGATGCGAAGAACTTCGCCGCGGGCATCTCGAATGCCGCCAAATTGGCCTACGCGGCGGTGCCGAACCCCGTTGAAGGTACGATGCTAACCGTTCTGAGGGAGGCCGGAGTGACCGCAACCGAGGTTTCAAGCAATGGTTCGCATCTCGTCGAAGTCGTCGAAGCCACTGCGAACCAATCGATGGACACCGTCGAGCGTACGCCGGAGATGTTGGAGGTGCTCAAAGAAGCCGGAGTGGTCGATTCCGGAGGATTCGGACTGTCGTTGATGTTTATGGGTATGTCCCAGTTCATTCGCGGGGAAGGTGATGGATCTGTCGTCATCTCTGCACCGGGAATTGACGCCGTGGACCTTGAGAACTCCTCCGTCGTGATCGACACGCACGCATTGGAACACGCCGAGGAAGAGGCGTGGGGATACTGCACCAGCTTCGCGATAGAGGGCGATGGATTCGACACGCAGGTCCTGTCGACCGCTTTTGGCGAGATTGGCCGATCGACCGTTGTTGCCGGCGAGGCGACCTTGGTCAAAGTCCACGTCCACGTCGAAGATCCCGGCACTGCGCTTAGTCTCGCGCACCTGCACGGTGTCATATCGAACGTCAGCATCCAGAATATGGATGCACAAGCGAGTGAGTGGGCTGAGATGCGTAAGGCTGACGCGACTCGCTCTGCGGGCAAACCGGACAATCAAGTGGCTGTAGCAGTCGTCGCAGTCGCAGTGGGAGACGGTTTGGCGAAGTACTTCCGCGAAGCGGGTATGGGATCCTGCTTGCTCGTTGAGGGCGGCGACACTCTCAACCCGAGTGTGTCAGATCTGCTTCAAGCGATTGAGGATGCACCATCCGAATCGGTTGTCCTATTGCCCAACAACAAGAACATCGTCGGTGCAGCAAATCAGGCCGCCGAGTTGTCCGACAAAGAGGTAAGCGTCATTTCGACGACCTCAATGCAGCAAGGCATCGCGGCGATGAACGCCTACGATCCTGACGGCGATTTGGCGGACGTGGTCGAAGAGATGGAAGACATGCTCGACGGTTTGCACGTGGGTTCTGTGTTCCGGGCTACTCGCGATGCGACGATCTCAGGGGTTGAGGTTAGAGAAGGACAGTTCACGGCTACGGTCGACGGCGAGATCGTGGCCGCATCCGGCGACGACCTCGAGATGTTGACGGTCGGTATCAAGTCGGTGATGCATCACGGTGCTCTAGTCTCGGTCTATGTTGGCGAAGACGTGGCACCAGAGCTGGCGGAAATCGCCGAAAATCATCTGAACGAGGAGTTGGGTGAGTTTCATCGCGTGGTTTCCCATTTCATGCGCGGCGATCAACCCCACTACGCGTATCTGTTTTCTGTCGAGTAGATCTCCACGAATCGCGTTGCAACTCTGGGCATCTCGCGCAATAAGCCGAACCCCACGGATCGACTCGTCGGGCACTTAAACTAATCTCAGACGCCGGCCTGCACCTTGAACCGACCGCATTTGTCTGACCAGTTCGTCCATCTCCACAACCACTCTGAGTATTCTCTACTCGACGGATACGGTCATGTTGAGGACATGGTGGCGCGTGCTGCCGAGTTGGGTCAACCGGCCATGGCCGTCACGGACCACGGCAACGTCTACGGCATCATCGATTTCTACCGCGCCGCGCAGTCTCACGATGTCAAACCGATCATCGGCATGGAAGGTTACGTCGCATTTGGCTCGCGGCACGATCGATCCCCAAATGAAGGCGCATCCGGCGGTTCGCAACCGCACATCACCCTCCTCGCCGAAGACCAAACCGGATATCGGAATCTCCTGCAATTGGCGACCAAAGCGCACTTGGAAGGCTTTTACTATCGCCCGAGAGTCGATCGCGAACTTCTGGAGCAGCACTCCGAAGGTTTGATCGTCCTCTCCGGATGCCTTTCGGGAGAGTTGGCTCGCGATGTCTTGAAAGGCAACGGCGACCTGACCGCCGCCAAACAGACCGCCGGATGGTATCGCGACGTCTTCGGGGATCGCTACTTCCTCGAGCTGATGTATCACGAACACGTTCCCGGCCAAGCCGACGTCAACCGCGCACTCGTCGAGTTATCTAAAGGGATGGGTTCGGAACTTGTGGTGACGAACGATTGTCACTACGTCTATCCAGAAGACGCGCAGCATCAAGACACACTTACCTGCATCGTAACTAGCAGCAAACTCGCCGATCCGCGTCGCCTTCGCATGGAGGACCAAAGCTACTACGTGAAGTCGGCGAATGAGATGGCTCAGATCTTCCCTGAACAACCGCAGGCATTGGCCAACACGCTGGCCATCGCAGAACGCTGCAATTTAGATCTCAGCCCGGGACGAACGCGGTTGCCACAGTTCCCAACACCCGACGCCGACTCGCCCGAGGAATACTTGCGGCGTATCACGCATGACGGAGCGCGTGAACGATTTGGCGAGATCCCCAATGAAGTCCGAGAACGGCTCGACAAAGAGCTCTACATCATCAACGAGACCGATTTCGCCGACTACTTTCTGGTAGTTTGGGACATCTTCAAGTTCGTTAAGCAGCAAGGCATCTTGTCGACGGTGCGCGGCTCGGCTGCATCCAGCCTGGTGCTTTACTGTCTGAAGGTGACGGACTTCGATCCTCTGCCGTACGGACTCTTCTTCGAACGCTTCCTCAACGTCGAGCGTCGTGAGATGCCCGACATCGATATGGAGTTTGCTGATGATCGCCGTAACGAGGTTATCGAATACTGCCTGAAGCGTTACGGCCCTGAGCACGTTGCCCAGATAACGACCTTCGGCACGATGAAGGCACGCGCAGCGATTCGCGATACCGCACGCGTCTTGGAGGATGGCAACACACCTAACGCCGAAATTAGAGACGCTGCCAACCAGCTGGTCCGCACCATCGCGAACTACGTCCCTGCGGTCAATCGAGACGACGACTCAGATGAAGCACCACCGAGAGAGTTCGATCTCAACACCGTGCGATCTCAAAGCGTCGAACTGCAGACCCTAATCCGGCGCAACTCGGTTGCCAACGAAATCTTGGAGAGGGCGATCGGCGTTGAAGGACGCGTCCGCAACGTCAGCACGCACGCCGCCGGCGTAGTGATTTCCGACGAGCCTTTGGTGAACTTCGTCGCGTTGCAACGTCCGCAAAAAGGCAACGACGTCGGTGTGCCAGCGACGCAGCTCTCAATGTATCCACTTGAGAGCGTGGGGTTACTCAAGTGGGACTTCCTCGGTCTGACCAACCTCAGCATTCTCGATCGCTGCCTCAAGATGATCCGAGAGACGCGCGGTGAGGAAATCGACATATACGAATTGCCGTTGGACGACGCGGAGACCTTCGAACTGATGGGCGAAGGCGACACGTTCGGATCGTTCCAGATCGAAGGCGGCGGGATGACTCGTTACATCAAGGACCTCAAACCGTCTTCGATCAACGACGTCGCCGCGATGATCGCCCTTTACCGGCCGGGTCCGATGCAACACATCGAACGCCTAATCGAGTGCAAGCATGGACGCCGCCCAATCGAGTATCCCCACCCCGACCTTAAACACCTCGTAGAGGAGACTTACGGCGTCATCGTCTACCAAGACCAGGTGATGCTAGCCGCCCAAGATTTCGCCGGTTACTCGCTCGGCGAAGCCGACATTCTGCGCAAAGCGATGGGCAAGAAGGTGCCGGCGATTATGCGGGAAGAGGAGCGCAAGTTCGTTGAGGGATCCGTGCGCCAGGGTCACAGCGAAGAGGAAGGGCGCGATCTCTTCTCATACATCCTCCCCTTCGCCGGTTACGGATTCAACAAAGCCCACGCCGTCTCCTACGCATACATCACCTACTGGACCACCTATTTCAAGGCTCACTACCCTCTCGAGTATTTCGTGGCCATGCTCGACTCTTTCAGTGGCGCGCCAGAACGGGTGATGCGATGCATCTCCGAGGCCAAACGACGCGGCATCGAGGTGCTTACGCCAGACATCAACGCGTCGAACGCATCATTTGCTGTCGACAACACCTTTGGCGACAACGGTGCGATCCGATATGGATTGGCGTCCATCAAAGGAGTTGGGTCGGCGGCAGTGCAGGCGATCGTCGACATTCGAGAGGGCGATGGCAAGGGTCCTTTCAAGGACATCTCGGACTTCTGCGACCGTCTGGCTGAACACGCTCCACCCGAAGCGTTACTTCGCAGCCTCATCATGGCCGGTGTCTTCGACTCGATGGCACCCAGGATGCAGCTGCTTGAGAAGGCACCAGACCTCGTCGCCCACATGCGCACTGTAGGCAATGCGCGCGCCGCAGGCCAACATTCAATGTTTGGGACGGAAGACGATGGCGCGTCGATGCTCGGCATCTCGTTCGACGTGCCTGAGGAGTACGGCGGTGTTTCGATCAGCCAACTCCGAGAGTGGGAGAAAGAACTCTTCGGCATCGTAATCTCAGAAACCCGGGAGGATGCCGAACGACGCTCGGCCCTCGAGAACGAAGGACCGGAAACGATCGTCTACGCCAACGACCCGCGCTTGGACAACGAAAACGAACGCGTACGTGTTGTTGGCAAGATCGTCTCCGTCAATCACCGTTCAACTCGGAACGGCAGCCCGTTCGTCGTCGCAAAGATGGAGATGCTGGACGGCGAAGTCGAACTCACTATCTGGTCGCAAACGCGCGACAAGACCCTTGGAATCTGGCATGAAGGAGTCTATGCTGACGTAAGGGGCAGCATCAGAGTCTTCAACAGTGCCAGCTCGGTTATCGTATTCGACGCCGAAGCGTACCGACCGCAAGGCACTTCGCCAACCAACGGCGGTTTGAGTGCTCGAAATGGTAGTTTGAATGGTACTGCGAAGCGAAATGGCCCACAAACACCTCAGTACACGGCTGGAAACCACAAACCTAACGGTCTTCATGTGAACGGTAATGGCAAATCCCAACCGGCGATTGTCCTCATGTTCGCACCGAGCAGCGGAGAATCGCTCGGCCGCGACAAGATTCACGAGGTGCTGCTGGCCCTCGGCGAACATCGCGGTGAAAGCACAGTACTCGCCAAAGTCCCGGTCGGACAAAAGATGGTGTCGATGGAGTTCCCTTTCTTCCGCGTTGAGCCATCCGTCGAGTTGTGTAACGAACTCGGTGCCATCCTCGGAGTAGAAAACGTTGAGATGACCGAGGCTACGAGCGCGTAACATGCTTGAGCGTTGGGTGGAGTTCGCTACTGCTCCCGATCAGTTGACGGCTGAGGTATGGCGCGGGCTGATCAACAACGAAGGTTGCCCCTGCACCGTCAAACCCGACGGTATCTCCTTCCTCGGCGTATCACCCATGCCGGTACGCCTGATGACCAAAGAAGGATACGAGGAAGAAGCCCGCGAAATCCTAAGTCGCTTCATCGATCAGAAGTGATGGTTGCGAATTCCGATCCGCCGTCGGTGACGCGGTAAGATAATCGCAGCACGAACCACTACGCTTCGGGATCGAATCACGTATGACTCATCACAAACCTCTGGCTGGGCGCGCGGCGATAGTCACCGGCGGTGCGCTCGGGATCGGCGGCGGTACGGCTCGTCGCCTCGCTGCGGACGGAGCCGATATCTTGATCGTCGACATTGTCGAGGAAGCGGCTCAGCGCAACGCGGAGCGCATTGTTGATGCCGGTGGCAAAGCGACCTACATGATTGGCAACGTAGCTCAAGAGTCGGTTGCGAAGTCGATGGTTGAGCGTTGCCAAGATGAGTACGGCCGGTTGGACATCTTGATTCAGAATGCCTACGGCGGAGGCGTCGGTCGTGATGGCTCGGCGGTCGAGCTCGATCCTGATGCTTGGCGTACCGGCATGGATTTGCTGGTCGGCGCACAGTTCTTGGGTGCGAAATTTGGCGTCCCGGCAATGGAGGCGTCTGGTCCACCCGATTCGTTTGATGCACCGGTCTGGCAAGGCGCGGGGCGACGACATGGTACGCCACCGAACATGGAAGTCGGTCGAATCGTCAACATATCCTCCGTCCATGGTCTGTTGCAAGCACCGCGCTCGTTGGTGTACGAGGCGGGAAAAGCGGCGGTAGTGGGTCTCACGCGTCAGATGGCGGTCGATTTCGGGCCGCTTGGGATCACGGTGAATGCCATCGCTCCCGGGCACATCGTTACCGAGCGCGGCGAGGCGATGTGGGCAGAGTTGGGTAACGACGAAGGGTTCAGGTTATTCGAGCTTCAATACCCAGTCCGGCGCACCGGTGTTCCAGCGGACATCGCTAATGCGATCGCGTTTCTGTGCTCCGCAGATGCCGGGTTCATCACCGGCGTCGTACTGCCCGTTGACGGTGGGATGTCGATTCAGCTGCAGGAAAACATCGTGATGAACACGAAGGATTACATCGTCGAGCATCCCAATCTCCGCACACATTTCGATGCACGTGGCAGCTAGCTAATCGACGGTAACTGCGTCTCCGACGTGCACGTGACCGCCGCCATCGGCGGGTGTCATCGATACCGAGAAGACAGGCTCTCGCTGTCCGATTACCCGCGTCAATGTGCCTAGCACATCCAAGTTGCGCTCGCCGTTCTGCGGGTCGGCATGTGTCGTTAGACATCTGACGACCGGTTTCTGCACTTGGAAGCTGGTATGTCCGATGCGGATTTGCCGTCCTGCCCAGTCGAACTCTTCCCACGGGTTGCAACCTTCAATCACGACGTTGGTGCGGAATCGCAGCTCTGAAACCTTTTCCATGCCGGCCGCCTTGGCGAACTCGGCGAGGCTCTCCCGACTGTGCATTGACGTGAAATCGTGTGAGCTGTGAGAGAACCCGCCGGTTGAACCATCGCCGACTAATCTAAGCGGCAGTCGGCACCTTCCCATCGCCGCCGGGTTGTAGGCGAGCTGCACGTACCACTCGTTCATGGCTTGTTCAATGCGCATTCGATCGCCCGGTTCATCAACGCTGCCCTCGACAACGTCGTCGTTCTCCGGGAAGCGTAACCAGAGTCGGCGCGTCCCCGGTTCGTATCCGCAGCGGATGCGCGCAAGATCCGGAGAGTGGGTCAATGATGCGAAGTACGACTTCTGACGCCAAGTTACGTCACTCGCGGGACCCGCGTCGTCGAATCGAAATGCCAACACGCGGTCGCCTAAGACGCGTCCATCAGGTGAGATTTCCAGTGAATCACAAGGTTCCGGCGTAAGGGATTTGACGGGATATCGATACAACGCCGTTACTTGCATGTCGGGAATCTTACTTCAAACCTTGACCCGGCGGAACGTCCACCAGATAGCTGCGTTGTACGTCAACTTCAACCCGCCTGCCAACAACCACGGCACCATGGTGACGCCCCCGGCCCAAAGGAAACCGGTTATCGACGCGCTCGGAATGCGACCTATTCCACGTCCGATGTTTGCCGATCCAGCCATTATTGGATGCTCGGATGGCTCAGTGATGCCCAACATGTAGGCTTGGCGCGTCGGGACATCCATCTCATCGAAAAGCGACCGAACCAACCACAGCCCAACTGCAACGACGAGGGTTGGCGAAAAGGCGAATGCGATCAACATGACGTTGCTCGCAACCTGTGTGGAGACCAGCGTGTTTAGCAATCCGATCTTCCTGGCAACCCAGGGAGCTAGAGCCAAAGATACGATGTTCAATGCTTGCGACGCGATCAACACGCCGCCAATCTCGGCCGCCGACATTCCGAATTTGGTGAACAGCCAGAAACTGAGGAACGATTCAAAGACCATCCCGCCAGCAAACGAATCGAGGGCGAAGAAACCTGACAATCCGACTATCGATTTCCGCGCCTTTGCCTTGAAGGGATTTACGAATACACTTCGGTCTCGCGGGTTGCTGTCGCCATCCGGTATCGCTTCGCTGGGCAGGTGCACAGCCCGCGAAAGGAACGCGTAAATGAGGGTCGCCATCGCCAACATCAATACATAGACCCACAAGGTCGCTTGATAGGCGTGAAGATCCTGCCAGCCGAATGATTCGATAAGCAGGGTCGACGTACCGGCCAACAGGGCACCGATCGCGCGTCCGCCTGCAGATGCGATTGTCAGGTTCGAGAATGCCCGTGTCCGACGTTCTGAATCGACTACTGCGGCGAGTCCGGTCTGCTCAATCGGCGTCATCGCTCCCCAATGCGCACCGCTGGCGGCGTACGAGCCGAAAAACCCTCCCACAATCAGAATCCAGAAATCGGTCGAATAGATTAGCACAACACCTGCAATTGCGGTGATGCCCATTTGCGCCATGGCCCAGGTGCGGAGGGGAATCCGATGGCTGGTCAGCATCACCGCGACCGAGATGACGAATCCGCCGGCGAGGCTGAAGCCGAATATGATGCCGATTTCGGCGGAACTTAATCCGATGTATGCGAGGAAGATGACGGCGAGGACGGCCATCATCCAACGGGCGGCGTCCCTGATGAAGCGTCCTGCGTAGAAGAGATGCTCATCCAAGCGTGAGCGGCTGTAGGCACCATCCACTGTGGAGTTCATGAACCCAAATCCTACACCCGTGAACCAACTCGCCCGGTTTAATTTCACCAGCATGCGCGCTGCCTATGCTTGCGTGCCGGTGTTAGTAGACCAGCTACACCACCCGCCCTTAACCCAATGTCGCAGGATGTTGGTTGGCCAACTTAGGTTAGACGTCCGTCGCCGACGTTATTCGCCAGTGCCTAGGAGATTGTCGCCGTGGGTGGCGTAAGCATCCGAAAAGGTCTCGTTCAGATCCTCGCTCACCGCATTGAGGCGAGCGATCGCTGTCGGGGGCAACGTGCATGAATCGCCTAAGCAATCATCGGCATAGTCCAACTGAATCTCATGCAGTGCCACGCAGGCCTTCATGATGCCTGCGGTATATTTCCCCTCGGGAAACTGCTCGAGGTTACGTTCGTAGCATGGCCCGAGCTTGTACGACACCCGCCGCCACTCCAACTGTGTTTGCGCTTCCTTCATCAACTGAATGTTGCGTTGCAGATAAGGGAACACGTAACTCGGCGTCGACACCTCAAGAACGTTCAAACTCGCATCCTGTCGGATTCGCACGATTCCTTCTTGGGCACCGGAGTAGAAGCCCGGAAAGGCGATCGCCACCGGAATCGAGAGTGCGACCAAAGCCATGATGAAGAAGGTCAACAGCGAAGGATTTCGAACCTGTCTCCGCAACTTCGCGAATCGCCCATCGCCATCCCCGAAATCGATCGCTCCGATGCGCGTAAGGCCACCATCGGACTGCTCACGATGACCGGTTTCTCCTCGGTTACGACTTCCCGCCAAGAAACGAACTATCCCTTTCGCGAGCAGCAAAACCCGTCAACATCACACCGTTGCCAGCACACTCTCGCAAACCCAGATTC
This sequence comes from Dehalococcoidia bacterium, assembly GCA_965221625.1. Lineage (GTDB taxonomy): Bacteria > Chloroflexota > Dehalococcoidia > Lucifugimonadales > Lucifugimonadaceae > Bin127. Next base: position 462,150 of record OZ244903.1, on the reverse strand, counting down.
TACTAACCTAGCCGTGCATCGCTCCAACAGATCGGTTGGAGGGCAGTTGGCCTAAAGGAACGTCAACTTCGGCTGCGGTATTCCCACGGACGGATGCATCCAGGATCAATCTCCATCCCGAAGCCCGGTGCATCCGTTGGTGCCACGAAGCCGTTCTTGGGTATTGCCATACCGGGGATTCGGGTTAGCTCCTCGAGCGGAATGCCGGGTGGCGAACCCAACCAATACTCAGCCATCGGTGCCTCCGGTGCTGCCATTGCAACGTGCTGTCCCCAAGGCGTATTCGCACCGCCATGCGGTACCGTCGCGATGCCAGCGGTCTCGGCCAACGTGTAAATCTTCATTGTTTCGGTGACGCCGCCGCTCCAGCTGATGTCCGGTTGCACGATGTCGATTGCGCGACGCTCGATCAACTGGGCGAAGGAATGCCGACCCCGGTGGTCTTCTCCGGTCGCCAAAGGTATCCAGGTGATGCTGCGCTTCAACTCGGCGTGCCCTTTAATGTCGTGCGGAGGCAGGGGCTCCTCCAACCAACGCAAGTTGTAGGGTCGTAATCGTTCCGCCAAACGCAACGTGAACTCGACGTTGAATGACATCACCGGATTGATCATCAACTCCGCATCACCTACGAATTCACGCGACTTCGCCACGTGCGCTTCGATGATTCGAAGGCCCTCGTCTCCTTGCGAGTAGTGCGCCGGGTTCGTAATCTTGAAGCGCGTGAAACCGAGTTCTTGCGACCAATCGAGATCGTCTCCGGTCGCGTACAGTGGCACGCGTTCGCGGACTGGGCCGCCAAGTAGTTCGTAGACGGGTCGGTTGAGCAGTTTTCCCTTCAGATCCCACAGCGCGATGTCGACGCCGGACAGGGCCGTAGAGACGATGCCGGCCAACCCGTGGCGGTGCCCGGCGCGCACCACCAGGTCGTTCATCAACTCGATCGCCATGCAGTTTTGGCCTTCGAGCATCGGTGCGATGACGCCGTCGATGTATGACGCCGTCGTCTGACCAAAGGAGCATCTGCCTAATCCCATCGTGCCATCCTCGGCGACGGCTTCCACCCACACCTCCGATAACCCGCGATTGCCCGGCATGTCCTCGGGTAGTCGCGAAAACTGCGAATAGTAGTTGATGGGCAACGAACGCGGAGATTTTGTCGGCCAAGGTCGCCGACGTGCCGGCGTCTTGGGGCGAACCTCCGGAAGATCGATGTGTACCGCCCGCAGACTCTTCAGCTTCATTTCAGATCCCTCAAATGCCAAGCATGTGATGCCAAATGTTTGGCTTCAATCATCGAAATTGCCGGCGTTGCCGGTTGCCCATGCCTTGATGAGATGGTGCGCGATTGCTATCGGTCCGGGCACGCGCAATTCGTCGTTGGACTCAGCCAGTGCCTTCAATACGTCGTCGCGACTCCACCACTTCACGTCCGTCATCTCGAAATCATCAATCGCAATCTCGGTCGTCAATGCTTGAGAATGGCTGCCAATCATCAACGAGGAGGGAAATGGCCAAGGTTGTGTCGAGTGGTATCGGACTTTACCTACGTCGATCCCCGCCTCCTCCTTCACCTCCCGCCGCACGGCTTCTTCCATTGACTCGCCTTGATCCATAAAACCTGCCAGTGCCGAGTACATCTTCATCGCGCTGAGGCGACCCGCAGATTGTCCGAGCAAACACCGCTTGCCGTCAGTAACTACGGTGATGACGACCGGATCCGTGCGGGGGAAGTGCTCTGCCGAACAGCCAACGCATTCCCTCATGAGTCCACCGCGCCGCATCTCGGTAGGGTCTCCGCAACGGGAACAGAATCGGTGGGTGGCATGCCAACCCAAGTTTGCACGTGCTTGTGAGAGTATCCCCGTTTCCGCACCCGACAACATCATCGCCGATTCCCGAGCATCGCATAGCTCGATCCCCATCTTCGCCGTCGACACGTCTTCAAAGCACGGTGCGCCTTCGCGTGCGCTCCCAGCCACGTTCCAAGCAACTAACGGTGCACCCGAAACGTCGATGCCGAGAAAAGTCGATGTCGGTACCTCCCCGTTTACTATCGAAACGGCGTCTTCGTAACCGATCCAACCGAGAACCGCAGACCCGTCGGCATTGCACTTCACTGTGGGATCTAACCCAGCCAAGAGGAGCACGCGCGCCGTGTCGGACTTCATCATCCGACGTGTCTGTTCTTCGTCGCGCCGCAATGCGTCTGCGCGGTCAATGGGATTGCCAGCAAAGACGTGCGGAGCTTCAATGTAACTCAAACTGTAGACTCCATCCGGATTTTCGCTCGTTCGCCAAACGCTAATTTAATCGCGCTCGTATGTGTCTTGCAGGTTACTCAAGAAACATGCTTCACAATACCTATATGCGAATCGGGAACTTGCCCAACCTCATCGCCACTTTTTCCGGGGTACTTGTCGCAGTCGCAACGCTCGCGTGCAGCCAAACAGACCCGACGCCTGGCGTAACGCTCACGCCCATTGTGCCGCCGACGCCGACTGCGGGATTGGTGCCAACTCTGACACCTGCGCCAGTCGCGGCAGCAACCCAAACACGGGCCGAACTCACGCTATCTGATTCGACGATCGCCGAACTGACGACGCGCGCCTACGAGATCGCATCCGATCTGGTGAACGACTTCAGCCCTCGGCAGAGTGCCACCGAACTAGAACGAATCGGTGCCGACTACTTGGTGCAAACGATGATGATCTTGGGTTACGAAGTCGCGATCCAAGATTTCAAGGTGACCGAAGCATGGCCTGCGGGAACAATCGAGGTGTTGAATGACGACTCCAATGGACTGGCAGTCCTGTTCGAAAGTGAAGAAGGCGAATCGCCTCGCACCTTTGCGGTGCCATTTTCGAGAGCCAGCAGCGGGATTGCGGAAGGCGAGACCGCGTGGGTCGGGCGCGGTTCAGAAGAGGATTACTATGGCGTAGACGTGGATGGCAAAGTCGTCTTGATTCAGCGAGGCACAACGTCGTTCGAAGACAAGATCAGACTCGCTCGTTCCCGCGGGGCCATCGCGGCGGTGATTTTCAACAATGAACCGAATTTCTACTTCGTTGGCGAGCTACAAACTGAAAGCGATATCCCGGTCGTGGCGATTCAACGCACCGACGGTGTAATGATCCGGGACGCAATCGAGGCTGGGGAGAGAATCGTCCTCGAAGTCATCTCGTATCCTCCCGGCAACGGAGACTCTAGGAACGTAGTCGCCGAGTTAAACAACGATGTTGAGGATGACAACGTGATCGTTCTTGGGGCGCACCTCGACACCACCCCTTGGTCGGCTGGTGCCAATGACAACGGGAGCGGTCTCGCAACTTTGATCACCGTGGCTCAAGAACTCGTCGACGACGATCTGCCATTTGATCTCCGTTTCATCTTCTTCGGCTCTGAAGAGACGGGTCTGCACGGCAGCACCTACTACGTCCTCAACCTCCCAGACTCACAGCTGGATCGAATCGATGCCATGATCAATGTCGACGTGGTCGGCACAGGTGAACTGGAAGCGTTCGGCGCGGATGAGTTGACGGATGCTTTGGACGATGCGGCCGAGGATGCGGGCATCGAGATTGAGATTACTGAACCTTGGGAGACCTACTCGTCAGACCATGCCCCGTTCGAAGCGAGTGAAGTCGAGTACCTGATGCTCTTCGCCGACGATGTCCGGTACATCAACCATCCCTCAGACACACTGGAGCACGTGCGACCGGAGCTACTGGGGCAATCGGCATACCTAGTCCTCGAGTTAATCGAAGCTCTGGCGGAAGAAGCGACACAAAATTGAGCAAACTCAACGGAGGGGCTATGGATCGTCTTGTGATCCGCGATCTGCAAGCGGAGTGCGTCATCGGCGTCCACGATTGGGAGCGGATCAAATCCCAACGCATCGTGATTGATGTCGAAGTCAGAGGCGATTTCTCAACGGCGGCGGAATCTGATTCGATATCCGACGCGGTCGATTACCACGCGTTAAGCGAAAAAATCTTCGACGTAGCCGAGGAATCATCGTTCAGATTGGTGGAGAGTTTGGCATCTCGTCTCGTCGCCGTAGCACTGGACTACCATCCAAACGTCGAGGCAGCGACTGTCGCAATCCACAAACCGACTGCCTTGACCGCGTTTGGCGATGCCAAGGTTTCTGTCGAAGTTACTCGAGAACGTAAAGGTCCCCTAAACCGAGTAGTTCAATCGGATTGATCCGCTGCACAATAGGACGGTTCAGTCGCCAGCGATACGAAACCTTTACAATCCACTCGTAAACGTTTTGACGATTAACCATCAAGGATCTCCTCCATGAAAGTCCTCCTCGTCGGTGGATCCGGACATGTCGGCAGCTTCATCACGCCTTACTTGCGCGAAGTGCATGACCTCCGAGTGCTCGACATCTCGCCACCCAAGCACGAAGGCGTGGAGTTCGTCCAAGGCTCGGTTACGGACACCGGTGCAATTGCGGAGGCTGTAGACGGAGTGGATACCTTCATTTGGCTGGTGATGCAGAGTCCGCAGGGCGGATCGGTTACCGATCAGGACGAGAAGGTTATCCGCGAGAACTACACGGTGAACAATTTGGGTCTTCACCTCTTCTTGTGGACCGGATACAACAATGGACTGCGCAACGGGGTCTACACCAGCACGATGTCGGTCCACTTCCGATTGCGAGATTGGTATCCGTCCGAGGATGCGGTGCCGCTCGACACACCGAGTGCCTACGGCCTCTCGAAGGGATTCGGAGAACTAATTTGTCGCTACTTCGCCCGCCACTTCGACATGAATCTAGCCGCCCTTCGCATCACCGGACCGCGGACACGTGAGCAGTGGATCGAGTACCGCCAATCAGATCACGAAGCGGATCCTAACGGCACGCCGCCGCTGCACGTAACCGACGAAGAGGATTTGGCTAACGCATATCTCGCAGCGGTTAGCTTCGTCCAGATTGGGCACGGCACGTTCGAGCCGTTCTTCATCGCTGGCGACGAAGACCAAGTCGAGCATAATCTGTCGAAAGCGGAGCGCGATCTTGGGTGGAAGCCGATGACGCACCTCAAGTACGAAGTGCCGAAAATCCGTCGCTCGTGATGCACCTGCCACAGGCCATCGAGACACCGTTTATCTTCTTTCCGCAACATCAGTTGCGCGGCGATCCGGGCCACGTGGGGTTGGAGTTTGACGAAGTTTGGCTTACCACAGAAGATGGCGTCGACATCCATTCGTGGTTCATTCGAGGTGTGCCTTCGCATGACGACTCTCCTCGCACCGTCATGTTGATGACTCATGGCAACGGCGGCAACATCAGCATCCGTCTCGACCAATACCGAGAGTTCATTCAACGTTTCGGGACGATGGACATCTTCACGCTGGAATATCGCGGCTACGGTTTGAGCGGCGGATATCCGAGCGAGGACGGCATTGCCCTAGATGCGTTGGCAGCAAGACGGTGGCTCGACGACAACGTGCTGAACTCCGGATCCAAGGCGCAACCGCGTGTCGTCTATTTCGGTAGAAGCCTCGGCGGCGCGGTCGCGACACGTCTTGCCGCCGTTCGTTCGCCAGACGCGTTGATTCTCGAATGCGCATTCACCTCAATACCGGACCTCGCCAAGATGCACGCGCCGTGGCGATACCTGCCTCTCGACAAACTGGTCAACAACCGATTCGACACCGCATCACACATCCCAAACGTGCACTGTCCGATCTTGATCATGCACTCTGAGTTCGACGAGATCGTACCGCGCGAGTGCGGCGACGTCCTTCATGGGCTAGCAAACGAGCCGAAACGCCACCATCTCATTCCTAACGCACCACACAACGGTGCTGACCTAATCGACCCAAACGGCTACTATCGAGCGATAGACGCGTTTCTCAACGACTTCGTCGGATGAGCAAGTTCCTGCGCTAGGCAAACGGAATCCGACTCATTGCGGGTGATCCGCGCTCATTCCCAACTGAATGCCCGCACTGCCAAGACGAAGCAGAGCGCGCCCCAAACTGCTAATCCGAGTATCGATCCACCTTGCAAGAATAGCGTCTCGCCATTGTTGACCATCGCCCGCATCGCGTCGGCCAGGAATGTCAACGGGAACCACTGCGCAATCGATACTATCCAATCCGGGATTACGGAGTGCGGAATGAAGATTCCGGAAAGAAACATCATTGGCAATGAGATGATGTTCGCCAGTGGTGCTGCGGTGTTCTCGGTCTTCGCAATTCCGGAAATCGCTAGTCCCAAAGAGGCGAAGATCAATCCGGCCAAAATCGTGATCAACACCACCTCCAACCAGAACAACGTGTATCCCGGTGCGACTTCGATGCCGGACACGAAAATCCCAACCAATAGCAACACGTAAGTCTGGGATACCAGCAGTATCAACCGCGTTGCTAGTGAGCCGACGAGGAAGTGCGCCGGGCTAATCGGTGTGGCGTGTAATCGCTTCAAGACGCCTTGGTTTCGCAACCGGACCAATGTGAACACGACGCCGAATAACGCGCTCTGCATGATTGCGAGTGAAACGATCCCTGGAACCACAAAACCCGTGTAACCTTGGCCGCTTCCCTCGATGCTGGTGGTGGACACGCGAACCCAGTTCTCAACCTGGTACTCGGGTGGCACGTCTCGAACTCGCCGGAACATCCCTAGCAAAACGTCGTCCACGATGACGCGCGCAATCTCCGCCTCTTGCCGTTCGCGCAGGTCGTATGTGATGTCGATTACCGACGTGTTCGCAGGATCACCGAAGTTCTCAGGTATGGAGATGACAACGGTCACGTCGCCGTTCTCCAAGTCCTCAAGCAACGCATCGGCATCGCTCTCACCCGGTACGTTGAACAAGGCTTCGCCACCGGTTTCGCCCTTCACAATGCCAACGAAGGCCCTCGATATCTCGTTGTTCGCGTTGTCGACGATGCCGACGGTGGGCGGATCGAAGCTACCGAAGTTGAACAATCCGAAGATGACCATCATCACCGTCGGGAACATCAACGTCCAGAACAATGCCGCGCGGTCGCGGACGAACATCTTCAGTTCGGCGATGATGAACGCTCTGTAGATGTTCAACTTTGAGACCCCGACGTGCTTGCCACAGTGTGATTGTTTCCTCGGTTACTCGTCGATTGCCCGGCCGGTGAGGTCGATGAATACATCTTCCAGTGTTAGCACGCCATCGCGTCGCACGGCGGTTGCACCGCGCTCGGTCAGCTGCTCAACCAATGCAGCGGGGGTGTCGATGGCGACGATCTCACCGTGATCAATGATCGCAACGCGGTCGCACAGCACCTCCGCCTCTTCCATGTAGTGCGTGGTAATGACGATGGTCATTCCATCGGCGCGCAAGCCCTCGATCAAGTCCCACATGTTGCGTCTTGCTTGCGGGTCCAGCCCGGTAGTCGGCTCGTCAAGGAACATCGCCACCGGTCGGTTGACCAATGCGACCGCAATGGACAATCGTTGTTTTTGCCCTCCGGAAAGATGCCGATACTGTGACTTTGCGCGATTCGCGAGGTCGACCTGCTCAAGGGCCTCAATGGGCGAGACGTTGGTGCCGTAAAGCGTGGCGAAGAGCGATAGAGTTTCTGACAGATTCAGGTTGTCGAAGAAAGCATTCTGCTGAAGCTGCACGCCGATGATGCCCTTGACGCGTCTCTGCTCCTTCGATACGTCCAACCCGTCGATGAACGCCTCACCGGAGTCGAGATCTCGCAGTCCCTCCAGAATCTCCACCGTGGTCGTCTTGCCGGCACCGTTGGGTCCGAGCATCCCGAAGATTTCGCCGCGTCGCACGTCGAAGGAGATGCCATCGACCGCAACCAAATCGTCGTAACTCTTGCGCAGATCGCGAACGGAAATGACGATGTCTTCGACGTGAAGCGAGCCGGTTGAATCAGAGCTCCGATCGAGCATAAGAACCATATCTAAACTGAACGTTGCGTGAGCGTGCTGCGCTCGCAACTGAAAATGATAAAACTGGTGCGCGATCGCCCGACTCAGTTTGTCGCCGAACCCGGAAACGACAAGTATCCAGGACGACGTTCGGTACTCGTCGGCATCAAAGGCACTTTCGCCTCACGGTTGGGATGCCTAAACGATTAGTTGAAATGCCTGTTCCTGCCCAACTGCTATCATCTGCAATGTGCAACTCACCCACGACGTCGACACTCATTGGAGTCACTTCTTTAGATGTCCCCCAAGAAGATCAATCAGGCTGTTGAACTGCTCTCCGAAGACCAACCTGTCTACTACACGGGTGGTCACACAGGGGCGGTGCTGACCTATGAACAGGGCAAGAAAGATGCCCACATTTGGGCCGATTACATCAACGTCGGTATGGAGCACGGCCCATTCGACATGACAGGGTTGGAGCATTACATGAAGGGTCTGGTTGACGGCGGTCCGAGGAACAGCGGACACCGCACGCCGACGGTCATCGTCGAAGCACCTGTCGACGGTTCAACAGAAGAGACGATTAGGTACAACGCATGGCAATTCCGTCAGATCTTAGCCCGCGGAGTCCACGGTATTCTCCTCTGTCAAGCGGAGACTCCAGACGCCGTACGCGCGTTCGTTGAGTCGTGCCGTTACCCACGCGCAACTCACGGAGTCGGTTACGGCCTGCATCGGGGGACACGTGGCGTAGGTTCGGAGCCGGGTGCTGCGCCGATTTGGGGATTGGACAACGCCGAGTACGTCGCCAAGTGCGATCCTTGGCCGCTCAACCCGGATGGCGAGTTGATGCTTGGCATCAAGGTCGAATCGGTTCGAGGCGTCGCACAGATAGAGCAGATGCTTTCCGTGCCGGGGTTGACCTTTGCCGAATGCGGACCAGGCGATCTCCACATGTCATACGGAGTTGAACGCGGCGGACCTAATGCGGCGTTCGACCCGCGCGTCCAAGAGGCGAGTGAGCGTGTACACCGTGCCTGCGGGGAGAATGGCGTCGCATTCTTGGGCGGCGGCAACGTGGACACGATTGCTGAGCGAATCGACAGTGGGGTTCGTGTGGTCTCGGGTGCCAATCCCGAAATAGCAGCGGTTGGACGTGCACACACCAGACGCACTATGCCGGTGGGTTGAGCTCACATCTCAGGTCGTATGACCGCCAAAGTTGTCGATACGTTCGCCGAATCCGTCGCCGACATTTCCGACGGTGCCACGGTGATGATCGGCGGATTCGGAGGTTCGGGCGGGCAGCCAACCCGTCTGATGTTGGCCCTCGCCGAGCATGGTCCGAAACATTTGACAATCATCGGCAACGTCGCCGGAATCTCGAAAACCACCGGGTATGGTTGGCCGCCACGTCTCGAACCAGTCGACCAAGGGATATTCTTCGAGTTGAGCTTGGCGGATCGGATCATCTGCTCATTCCCGATACCTGGTCAGACCCGACCGTTATCGGAGATCGAAAAAGCGTGGCGGGAGGGCCGGGCTGAGGTCATAGTGATTCCGCAGGGGACTTTGGCCGAACGCATCCGAGCGGGTGGTGCCGGAATAGCCGCATTCTATACTCCGACGGGCGTCGGCACTCCGGTGCAGGAGGGCAAGGAAGTCCGCGAATTCGACGGGCGTCCCCACCTCCTTGAACACGCATTGTGCGCCGATTTCGCACTCATCAGGGCACGCCGTGCGGATACATTCGGCAATCTTGAGTACGTCGGTACCTCTCGTGCCTTCAACCCCGTCATGGCCACCGCCGCCGATGTCACCATCGCCGAAGTCGACCACATCGTTGCACCTGGTGAAATCGATCCTGAGCGAGTTGGAACGCCTGGCGTCTACGTAAACCGCATCGTGCAACGAGATCCGGATGATCCGATACCGTAGCTCGGTGCCGGACTCGCCGCGACCGTAGGCAACTAACGGCCTGTACCAACGGACGCCTTAAGCGATTCGCATGTCCTTCCGTGCGACGACGATGAGGAATGTCGGTACGACGCGCGTGTCCTTCAACTCCGGCACCCGCTCAATTGCATCGTCTGAAGCATACGGCTCTGCGAGGTCCTCGATGACGAACCCGGCATCAACTACCCATCTAACCCAACGCTCCAACGTATATCCGTTCCCTGACGTCGCGAAGGGATAGGTGAACTCCTTGCTCTTCCACTCGACTCGAAACGGGCTCTCATCGTAGTACCCGGCGATACGCAGGCAGATTTCGTTGCCGTCGTCGTCGCGCTCCCATGCCCGGTAGTTTGTGTCGGTCACTGGGTGCGTGTTGCAGAAGACCAACCGACTGCGGTCTCGCAGCACCCGGTAGGCACCTTGGATCACGCGCCCAGGATCTGGCATGTCCACAAGTGAGACGCAGGCAGTCACCAAGTCGAACGATGCTTCGTCGAAACTGAACACAGCTTCGGTGGCGTCAGCGGTCAGATATTCGATGCCAAGACGGTGTTGCGCTTCGAGCCGCTTGGCATTGGCAATCTGATTAGGTGACAGGTCGACGCCGACGACGCGCTTGGCACCGAGTTTAGCCATTTCGCGGCTGAAGTAACCGGATCCGCAACCCAAGTCCAAGACTTCCAATCCGTCGACTTGCCCGCATGCACGTACCATCTCCGGCCCAAAGAATTCCGAGCGGTAGTAATCCAAACCTTGCAGCTGACGCTCGGTGTACGCGTCGGATGCGTAGTCCCAGTCTCGGCGAATGCTTTCGGCGTCGAATTCGGGTGCTGGCTCTCTCATTCCTCCGAGTCTAAGCGTGGCATTTCGAGGTTTGCATGGCGCGTCCTCGGGGTCAACTAGTGAGACACAGTGTCGCCAGATGATACACTATGTCAATTAGAACTTGAACCGCTAATCACAACCTTGATTCACGGATGAAAATGACAACCAAAACCGAAAAATCACGACGCATTGCGATGCGACAACTGTTTTCGCTCAGTTTGGTACTGACCGTAGCACTGTTTGTTTTCGCTTGCACTCAAGACGACCCGACACCTACGCCTGTGCCAACACAGGCACCAGCAGTTGCGGCGACCACGGCTCCGCAGTCCCAAGCTGAGCCAACTTCAACGCCGGTGCCGGCACCGACGGCAGCTACCGACCCGGAACCTGATTCGGATCCGATTTCCGTCGTTGCTACCACTAGCATCGTCGGCGAATGGGCATCTGCGGTGGGTGGCGACCGTGTTGAAGTATTCAACCTAGTGCCAAGGGGTGCAGATCCTCACTCGTTTCAACCTGGTGCGCGAGACATCGCGCGCGTTGCTGATGCCGATGCCGTCTTCGCTGTCGGATTGTCACTTGAGGACGCTTGGCTCTTTGAGCTCGTCGAAAACGCTGCAGCTAACACCGACGAGATTGTCATGCTCGCCGAGCATGTCGGCCCCATCGAGTTTGGCGAGGATGAGCATGCGCACGAAGATGAGCATGCCGATGAGGTCGCAGTGGAATACGCGTACGAGGATGAAATGGAGTATGCCGCCGAAGACGCGCATGCCAGTCCTCTCGTCGGACGTTTGCTGATCGGCGACGCAGACTCTTCAGACTTGCACGTCCTCGATCTTTCGACTGAGTCGATTTCAACTGTCGACTTTGACGTGCCTGGCCCGGCATCGGCTGTCTACGCCAGCCCCAACCACCGCTTCGGTTACATCCTCTACCGCGGCGAAGAAGGCGTGGGCGACGGCGTTACCGTAGTCGATGGCGGAGTATACCTCGTTCCGCACGGCGACCACGAAGACCTCGTCACGAACGCCATCACCAAGATGGATCTACACACCGATGACGAAAGACCCATCCACTTCACCAATGGATACGGCGTGACCGCCATTTTCAACGACGGCACGGGGCGCGTCGCCATCTTCGATGAACACGAAATGGAGGAAGACTACAACGATTACGAGATCCAATACCTAAACACCGGTCTGCAACACGGTGCTGCAGTCCCGCTAGGAAACGATCTCTTCGCTGTTACCGTTGCTAACCCTGACTACCCGGACGTAACCCCCAGCAGTTTGCCCATCGGCGTCGAAATACGGAATATCGACGACGAAATCGTATACTCCGGTAGCTCCGAGGCCTGTCCCGGCATGCATGGCGAGAGCCATAACCACTCCGGTTCGATGTACGGCTGTGTCGGTGGAGTACTGTTCATCGAACATCACGATGACCATTTCGACCATTGGTTCATCGAAAACCCTGATGACTTGGATGAAGCGGCTCGATTCGGAACCGTCTACGGACACGATGATTCAGAACACTTCTTCGGCAAAGCCACCGCTTCGACCGAAACTGGGCGCGTTGATGCCGGTATATGGCTCATAGACCCCGAAGGTCAAGAGATCTCTCTCGCACTCGCACCTTCCGAAACGAAGAACAGCGTCACCTCGAGCTTCAGCAGCGACGGATCAACTCTTTACGTACTCACCTACGACGGAATGATCAACGCCATTGACGCTCACGACGGGGACGTTGTCGGTGAAGCTAAACTCACCGACCCGATAACCCCGGGCGAAACTCCTACCTTCATCATCGTCGAAGATACCCTTTTCCTCTCCGACCGCGTCGGCCAGAAGATCGTAATGTTCGACCTCGACCACATGGAAGTCGAAGAACAGTGGGCACTCGACGCAACGCCAACTCGCCTCGCATATCTCGGCCTGGTAACCGAAGAAGACCATCTGGAAATCGGTCATGAAGACCATACCGACGAGGATGCACCATCCAGTGCGTTAATCGGACGTTTGCTGATCGGCGACGCAGACTCTTCAGACTTGCACGCTCTCGATCTTTCGACTGAGTCGATTTCAACTGTCGACTTTGACGTGCCTGGCCCGGCATCGGCTGTCTACGCCAGCCCCAACCACCGCTTCGGTTACATCCTCTACCGCGGCGAAGAAGGCGTGGGCGACGGCGTTACCGTAGTCGATGGCGGTGTATACCTCGTTCCGCACGGCGACCACGAAGACCTCGTCACGAACGCCATCACCAAGATGGATCTACACACCGATGACGAAAGACCCATCCACTTCACCAATGGATACGGCGTGACCGCCATTTTCAACGACGGCACGGGGCGCGTCGCCATCTTCGATGAACACGAAATGGAGGAAGACTACAACGATTACGAGATCCAATACCTAAACACCGGTCTGCAACACGGTGCTGCAGTCCCGCTAGGAAACGATCTCTTCGCTGTTACCGTTGCTAACCCTGACTACCCGGACGTAACTCCCAGCAGTTTGCCCATCGGCGTCGAAATACGGAATATCGACGACGAAATCGTATACTCCGGTAGCTCCGAGTCCTGTCCCGGCATGCATGGCGAGAGCCATAACCACTCCGGTTCGATGTACGGCTGTGTCGGTGGAGTACTGTTCATCGAACATCACGATGACCATTTCGACCATTGGTTCATCGAAAACCCTGATGACTTGGATGAAGCGGCTCGATTCGGAACCGTCTACGGACACGATGATTCAGAACACTTCTTCGGCAAAGCCACCGCTTCGACCGAAACTGGGCGCGTTGATGCCGGTATATGGCTCATAGACCCCGAAGGTCAAGAGATCTCTCTCGCACTCGCACCTTCCGAAACGAAGAACAGCGTCACCTCGAGCTTCAGCAGCGACGGATCAACTCTTTACGTACTCACCTACGACGGAATGATCAACGCCATTGACGCTCACGACGGGGACGTTGTCGGTGAAGCTAAACTCACCGACCCGATAACCCCGGGCGAAACTCCGACCTTCATCATCGTCGAAGATACCCTTTTCCTCTCCGACCGCGTCGGCCAGAAGATCGTAATGTTCGACCTCGACCACATGGAAGTCGAAGAACAGTGGGCACTCGACGCAACGCCAACTCGCCTCGCATATCTCGGCCTGGTAACCGAAGAAGACCATCTGGAAATCGGTCATGAAGACCATACCGACGAGGATGAGCACATGCACGAGGATGAGAACGCTCTCGCTCACCATGATCACGACCACGGAACCCACGACCCGCACTTCTGGTTCGATCCACAACGCGCAAAGGTTGCCATTGACGAGATCGTTTCGGCACTGAGCACTCTGGATCCCGACTCAGCCGACAGATTCGTAGCAAATGCCACGGCGTATAAGGCAGAGTTGGACGAACTCGATGGTTGGATCGTCGAACGTGTCTCTGAAATCCCCGAAGATGACCGTATCCTAGTGACAACCCACGACGCCTTCGGTTATCTGGCCAACCGCTACAGCTTTGAGGTCGCCGGCGTAATCCTCCCAGGAGGCGGCACCGAAGTCGAACCTACGGCGCGCGAACTTGCGGCACTGGTCGAAACGATCGAGCACCAAGGCGCGCGCGCGGTCTTCGCGGAGGTCGAAAACAGTGACCGACTCGCCTTGGCGGTTGCGAGGGAGACCGACGTTAAGTTCGTCAAGGGTCTGAGCACTGGATCGCTCGGTGCCGAGGGAAGTCCGACGGCAACTTACGATTCGATGGTCCGCAACAACGTGAACATCATCGTGGACGCGCTAAGCAGGTAGCGACCACAAGGTAAACTTCATCGTGTCGATGACTACGTTGCAGCATGATGAAACGATACCGGCGATAGACTCGAGAAACTGTTGTGTTGCCTACGGCAGTAATGTCGTCCTGAACGACGTTACTTTCGAGGTGCCAAGCGGGTCTCTCGTCGGTGTCGTTGGCCCCAACGGTGCTGGCAAGTCGACGCTGTTCAAAACGCTGGTCGGTGTCGTCAGTCCGTCTGAAGGTCAAGTCCACGTGCACGGTGTCAACCCTTTGGACGCCCGGGGAATCGTGGCGTACGTCCCGCAGTCCGAGACTGTGAACTGGAGCTTTCCCGTCTCGGTGTGGGATGTCGTGATGATGGGTCGTACGCCGCGGATCGGAGCATTCCGCATCGCGACCAAGAAAGATCGCCGGATCGTCTCCGGTGCGCTGGAACGCGTCGGACTGCTCCACCGACGAAGCGCGATGATCCACGACCTTTCGGGCGGTCAACGAGCGCGCGTATTCGTCGCCCGGGCGTTGGCGCAAGAAACCGATGTGATGCTGCTTGACGAAGCTTTCAGCGGCGTTGACGTTGGTTCGCAGTACGAACTGGTTGATGTGTTGCGTCAATTGACGCATGAAGGCATCACGATACTCCTCTCAACGCATGACCTCAACAATATGGCACTGAACATGGACTTAGTGCTTTGCCTCAACACTCACGTCTGTGCTTGTGGTCCGCCGAAAGAAGTGTTTACTCAAGAAGTCCTGTCCGAGCTCTACGGCCCGCACGTAGCCACTTTCCAAAATATCCTGTAGACGCCGTGACGGATCTTTACGCGTACGTAGTCGATCCGTTTCAATACGGATTCATGCAACGCGCCTTCATCGTCGCGTTAATCATCAGCCTCACATGCCCGTTAGTCGGAGTTTTTGTCGTAACTCGCGGTTTTGGTTTCATGGGCGATGCGATGGCCCACTCGATATTTCCGGGAATGGTTGCTGCTTTGGTGTTAGGACTCAGCCCATGGTTGGGCATGATTCCGGCCGCGCTGGTCTTTTCCTTCTTCATCGGCATTCTCGTTCGCAAAACGGGTTTGCAGGCCGACGCTGCGATCGGCATCATGTTCGCGACCATGTTTGCGCTCGGAATAATCATGATTTCACTATTCGCTTCTCGAGTGTCTGTCAATTTGGAAGACATCCTGTTAGGTCAGATTCTGGCTGTCTCTGAGCAAGACATCTGGGTGACGATGGGAGCCACGGCACTTACACTCTTCGTCTTTGCGGGTTTCTACAAGGACCTGATGTTCGTATCATTCGACGCGTTGGGTGCCGAGATCGCGGGGATGCGCGTTGTTCTCCTGGACTACCTGCTCATCGGCCTTATCTCCCTAGTCGTCGTCGTCACCATCCAAGCGGTCGGTGTCATCCTAGTACTTGCAATGCTGGTCGCACCTTCCGCAGCAGCAACGTTGGCAACCCGCAAGATCCATCACGTCATCCTGCTCGGGATTGGGTTCGCGCTCGCCAGTTCCATAATTGGGCTTTACTTCTCCTACTACGCGAATCTGCCATCGGGGGCCTCGATAGCGTTCACTTCAGGCGTCATCTTCGGAGCAGTCGCGCTCCTGCGAAATCGCGTAGCTTTGATGCGTCGTACCTAACGAACTCCGACCTACGGGCGCAGATTGGTCAACGCGCGGCGCAACTTCAGTTACTGATTCGCCTCCGCAGCGGGACTCCCGAGACACCGCGGACAGATGTCGTATATCTCCATTCGGTGGTCCTGAACCTCGCCGATGGCAATCTGCGGCGCGTTACTGAGCATATTGATGACGTCTTCGACCGCCTGCGTGGCGAACGGGCGCACGTCCCCACACTCTTCGCAGATCACGTGATGGTGATGCTCATCGTCATCGCTGCCCAAACCGCCGAAACCCTCGGCTGCGCTGTAGGCCATGTCGTTACCGGGCATGACGACCTTGCAGATGATGTTGGTTTCTTGCAACATCCGCAACGTGCGATAGACGGTCGCGCGTCCGATATGGGGCATCTCAGCGCAAAGATCCTCCGCGGTGAACGTTCGGCGTTGCGACGCGACTAGGTGGATGATCTCACGGCGAGGGCTGGTCGCGCGCAAACCTTTGCTTCCGAGAACACTCTCAACTTGCTCGCTACGGAGGGCCAACATCTAGTCCTCAAGTGTTGCGCGGACAGCGTCAGAGATCTTCTCGGAACTCGGATAGACCAACCGCTCGAGCACGGGTGTATACGGGATGTGCACCTGCTCAGCGGCAACCTTCATGATTGGGGCCTGCAGATCCCAGAAACCTTCTTGCGACACGATTGATGCGATCTCCGATGCCGCGCTGCAAACCTTATGCGCTGGGTCCGCTACCACCAGTCGTCCAGTCTTTGCTACCGACTGCAGGATGGTCTCCTTGTCTAACGGCACCAATGTTCTAGGGTCGATGACCTCCACGGACACGCCTTCGTTTTCTTCAAGCTCTGCAGCGGCCCGGAGTGCCATCGGAACGGCACCGGCAATCGCCACGAGAGTGACGTCTGAACCGCCGCGCGCCACGTCGGCAACACCGAATGGAATTAGAGCGGATTCGTCCGCTTCCACGTCACCCGTTGCGCCACCCAAAGTGCCGTCTTCAAAGACGATACATGGGTCGTCATCCCTGATCGCCGATTTCAGGAGTCCTTTGGCGTCACGCGGAGTGGCCGGCACGAGAATCTTGATGCCGGGCATGTTCATGAACATCGGATATGAACGATCCGAGTGGTGTGCTGCTGAGCCGCCACCGTAGAACATCGTCGCCCGGTAAACCACTGGCAGAGTCGCCTGTCCGCCGAACATATAACGCATCTTCGCGGCTTGGCTAACCAGCTGATCCATCGCCACCCACATGAAACTCGTCAGCGTCTCGACGATCGGTCGCATTCCGACGAGTGAAGCACCAATTGCAGCACCGAAGAAACCGTTCTCAGATAGCGGCGTATCGAGCACGCGCTTCTCGCCGAAACGGTCGAGCAAGCCGGCGGTCGCGCCGTAGACGGAGCGTCGGATGTCCTCGCCCATGATGAACACGCTTTCATCGCGCTCCATCTCTTCGATGATCGCTTGGTTAATCGCCTCGACGTATATCGTGTTCGATGCCATTGCTGCCTTAGTTTCCTCTCGAGTTCCGAGGTTGGGGATGACTCGTTCGTTAAGGTTAAGGTGCCGGTATAGGATCAGCCCACATGTCTTCGAACAGCTCCTCCGGTTCCGGATACGGGCTGTTGCGTGCGAACTCGACCGCGTCTTCGACTTCAGCCTCCTTGGCTTTGGAGATGTCGTTGCACTCGTCTTGAGTGAGGATGCCTTGCGAGACGAGTGTTTTCTCCAAGACGTCGATAGGATCCCGCTCACGCCACTCGTCAATCTGATCTTGGGTGCGGTACTCGCCCCGACGGACGCGTCCGAGGCCCAATGAGTGCTCTTCGTAGCGGTAAGTGAGAGCCTCGATTAACGTCGGACCTTCGCCCGCGCGGCCCCGCGCCACGGCTTCGCGCGTTGCTTCGTACATGGCGACGGCGTCCTGCCCGTCGACCAACACACCGGGCATACCATATGCGGCTGCGCGATCGGAGATGTGCTCGACTGATACCGAGTCGTGATACGACGTGGTGACGGCAAATTGGTTATTCTCGCAGAGGAAAATTACGGGAAGGTTCCACAGGGCAGCGAGGTTCATCGATTCGTGGCACGCTCCTTGGTTCGATGCGCCATCGCCGAAAAAGACCATTGAGACGAAATCCTCGCCCCTAATCTTGGCCGCCAACGCTGCGCCGGTAGCGACTGGAACTGACGAGGCAACGATACCCGATTCGCCCAAAATCCCAATCGAGAAGTCAGCAAGGTGCATGGAGCCGCCCTTGCCCTTGCAATAGCCATCGACTCGCCCGTACAGCTCCGCCATCGCACTCTTAACGCTTCCGCCTTTAGCCAACGGGTGTCCGTGCGATCGGTGGTTGCCGGCGATGTAGTCGGTATCTTCGAGTGCAGCACAGGCACCCACGGCCACGGCTTCCTCGCCGATGTACGGATGCGCTGCGCCAGTGAACTCGCCTGCAGCATGGACTTCCATCACTCGCACCTCGAAGTGTCGGATCAACCACATCCGCTCCAGCATCTGAACCAGCTTCTCTTTGCTTATATTCTCCAACTCAGAAACCCTCGTGTCATCCAGTTCATCGGGGCGAACTTCCCTACCGTCGCCCTGCGATTATCTTAACCGTAGTTGCGCTTGGTTGTAATCGATTCTCGCAATCGAGAGCATCCCCAACGCCCGATCCGGACAAGCGAAAGCTGCCGATCGCGTCGGTTTAGAATCTGGGCATCATGATTGACGAAGCCGTGATTGAGGTTAGGGCAGGCAAAGGCGGCAACGGGATGGTCACCTTCCTGCGCGAGGCGATGCGACCGCTTGGCGGCCCGGCCGGCGGCAATGGCGGAAACGGCGGATCGGTTGCACTTGTCGCGGATCCATCATTGAATACGCTGCTAAAGTTTCGATGGCGCAGACACTTCATCGCCAACAACGGTCGCCCTGGTGGTCGCAACAAACGGCATGGCGCGAGCGGCGAAGGCGTTGAAGTTACGGTACCGATAGGGACGGAGGTTTGGCAGCAAACCGATGACGACGGAGAGCGGGAGGTTTTCCTCGGCGATCTCGTCCAACCCGGACAACGGCTTGAGGTGGCCAGAGGGGGGCGGGGAGGTTTAGGTAATGCCGCTTTCGTCACTGCGGTCAATCGTGAGCCGCTCCTCGCGGAAGCCGGAGAGGTTGGCGAAACAAGTCAACTCAGGTTGAATCTCAAGGTTCTCGCAGACGTCGGACTCGTCGGCATGCCCAACGCCGGCAAGTCAAGCTTGCTCACCGCGATTAGCGCGGCAACCCCGAAGGTGGCAGACTACCCGTTCACCACGCTGGAACCGGTCATCGGTATGGTTGAGCACGGCATTGACGCCTTCGCAGCAGTCGATATTCCCGGTTTGATCGAAGGCGCATCACAGAATCTCGGGCTCGGCCATGAGTTCCTGAAACACGTGCAAAGAACTCGGACATTGGTTCACGTAGTCGACGGCAGCGAGGCGGATCTCGGTGAACGCATCGTCAAGATTAACCAAGAGCTCGAAGCGTTCGACGCAAAGCTGGCGCAAACCCCACAGATTGTCGCCATCAACAAGCTGGACCTTGATGAAGTGGCACTGCTCCGAGAGGAAATAACCGCCGAGGTCCGCGCCGTCCTCCCTGACCACACCGCTGTCTATTTCGTCTCAGCTGCTACACGGGAAAACATTGACGAACTCGTCGCCGCCATTTCCTACCGACTTGACGAGATGCGGCGAGAGGATGCCGAAGAGAACTTGCTTGGGCACCTACCACCGTCCCTAACGTCCGAGCAGGCAGACGAACTGCTAGATCGCGACGACATCCCAGTTGTGAGACCGTCAATCTCCAACGGCAGGATGGTCGTTAAACTCACCTCGGGTGCATATCGCATCGTGCACGAACGCGCAGTGCGGCTTGCCACAGGGTCAAACCTCGACAACTGGGACGCGCTGGTCCAGTTTTACGAGCGTCTCGAGCGCATGAACGTCAACAACGCCATACGCCGCGCCGGAGCACAGATTGGCGATTCCGTTTTGGTGGGCGATTGGGAATTCGAGTGGCGGTAACGATCGAGTTGACTGTCACCTGACTGGTACTTTCGATCAATGCCCAACCTGCGAGTAGTCGCCTTTGGGGGAACTTTCGACCCCGTTCACAACGGACACGTTGCAATCGCCCGACATCTCCGCGACGTCTTGCATCCGGAAACTGTCCTCGTGATACCTGCCGGTCAACCGTGGCTCCGCGAGCAAGAACCGATAGCATCGCCATCGCAACGATTGAAAATGGCGAGTCTCGCCTTTGAAGGCGAAGCTCAGATTGCAGTATCGGACGTCGACATTAAGCGACAGGGCACTACGTATTCGTTCGACACAATCTCCGACTTACGCGCGATCTACGGCGCAACACGAGAAATCGTTCTGGCACTTGGTTCCGACGCCGTCACTGAGTTGCCTCGTTGGCACCTCTACGAGGAGCTATTGGATGCCTGCACATTGGCGATCGTTCAACGTCCCGGAACACGCTTCAATGCGACTGAATCTCTTCCTCCCACCACGATCCTCACCGAGGGTCCAAAGTTAGACGTCAGTGCTACCGCCCTGCGCTCGGCATATGGGGCACGCGACTATGGCCGTGTGGGAGCGTTGATCCCCGCCAAGGTGCACGCTTTTATCCTTGAATCTGGACTGTATCGATGAATTTCGAGCAAGCTATATCTCGCGCCGAAAGGCTGGTTGCCCTTGCAACGGAGATGGACGCACTGCAGTACGGCGATTTCACGCTAACGTCCGGCTCGAAGTCCACCTTCTACTTTGACGGCCGGATGCTCACCACCGATGGCGAGTGCGCCGAAATCATCTCTGACATCTTCATTGATCTGCTCATCAAGCGGGACATCCACCGCTTCGGAGGACCCGCAGTGGCGGCAGTACCGCTAATCGGTGCTATCGCGATGCGTGCACACCAACGAGATTACGAACTTAAAGGGTTCTTCATTCGCTCAGAAGCAAAATCACACGGTCTAGGCAAGCAGATCGAAGCGCATCTGGATGTCGGCGATCGCGTGGCGGTTTGGGACGACACACTGGCTACAGGTGGCTCGTTGATCAGTGCCATTGATGCGGTCCAAGACGCAGATGCCGAGGTCGACTTCACACTTTGCATCCTTGACCGCAATCAAGGCGCAAACGAACGGATTGCATCTCGCAACATCCCCGTCTTCAACATCCTGACCATCACCCCTGAGATGCGGGTAGACGCAGATCGCGCTTCGCTTCACCGATGGTTCGGATAGCTCGGTGATCGAGCCGCAAAGCGGAGTTCCTGGTTCTTATCCTAAACGGGTGCTTCAGCTGGTCACGGGCATCATCCTCATCGCTGCCGCGCTGGTTTCGGTTGCGATGGTCGTGTTGCGGTTGCAATCCGCAACCGATCACGAAACAGTGGAGGCGACATTCACGGCCGTTCGCGACAACTTCGTCGTGTTCGTTTGGTACGGGGCGATGCGAGTGATCTACGGAGTACTGCTTCTCACTTCTGGGATCATGATGAGGTCCGCCATATCAATCGACCGCAGCCTCGCATACAACACATTCACCATGGGGTTGACGACGGGCGGCGCAATAACCGTGGTGTCGGGCTTACTGATACCGTTCTTGGGTGTGGAGGTCTTGTTGAGCTACGGATCTCAAGCGTTGCATCCCGAGATTCTGGTGTCTGATATAGATCCCGGTTCGATGGGATACTTGCTTGAGCAACTCAGGACGCTCACTGGCAAGATAGGTTTCACGCTAACGGGCGGCGCGCTGTTGGCGTTTGCTTTAGCGACTTGGAGGAACTCCGGGGTTTCGAAGTTGATCGCACCGATCTCACTAGTTGTCGGCGGCGCGATGATGCTCATATGGTGGGACGCGGCT
Source organism: Dehalococcoidia bacterium (assembly GCA_965221625.1). Classification (GTDB taxonomy): domain Bacteria; phylum Chloroflexota; class Dehalococcoidia; order Lucifugimonadales; family Lucifugimonadaceae; genus Bin127. Next base: position 440,122 of record OZ244903.1, on the reverse strand, counting down.
ACCGTGCTTCACCGCATCACTGGTGCAGCACTCTTCATTTGGACAATCGCCACAGCAGTCCTGCTGATGGCAGGAGGACTCCGATCGTCTGGCAACTCAGATCGCCCTAGACCGCACCGATTCCGGCTTGGCGAAAGCGACTGATCGGCGAGTCAGCTTCCTGACGACAACACGTTGATATCGCGCTAAGAGTCTGATAACTTCTTCGTTTCGGTTGAAGAAGCTACAGTACTGTCGAAGATCTTCACATTCTTTCGCGAAGGTTTTGACGCCAAACCTTTAACTTGATCCGGCTCAAATCTTACTCGGTAAGGCAGTTATCTCGGAAGGATGTTCGCGATCACAACGCCATTGTTGAGATTGAGTACTAGAGAGCCAGGATATTTCGGGTGAGAGATTGATTCTCAGAACCTAGACATCCAAATTCCTAACCTCAAGGGCGTTGTTGCGGATGAAGTCGCGACGGGGCGCGACCTCTTCGCCCATCAAGGTACGGAAGATATCGTCGGCACTCATGGCGTCTTTAGCAGTAACTTGGAACATCAAGCGGTTTGCTGGGTTCATCGTCGTGTCCCACAGCTGTTCGGGGTTCATCTCTCCCAAACCTTTGTACCGCTGGATGTTGATGCCGCTAGTGTCCGATTGCTGCTCGAGTGCTTCCGGGAGTTCTTCCCAGGTGAGATCGTCGCTGAGGAGGTTGTCGCGACGTTTCAGTTGGAAGCTGTCGACCTCTAGGAAGTTGGCAACGTTCGGATAGATGCGCTTAGAGCGTCGGATCGCCGGGTTGTTGTAGGTCTCTTCGTTGAGTTCGTAACCGTCGATTTCGTAGGTAACTGGGCCTTCGTCTTCGGGATCATCCTGAGGTTCGTTGATCTCGCGGGTGAACCCGGGTGAATCGCTGTCGACGCTTTCGCTAAAGAGACCGGTTTGAAAATCGTTCGAGCTCTCGGATTCTTCTGAAGGCCTCAGGTTGTCGACGATGTCGGCTAGAGACGTGCGCTCGAAGTCCAAGTCTTGCCACTCTGGATCTTTCAGAAGGTCGTAGAAAACAGAGTCCGGCACTCCCAATGCCCGTACTATGTTGAGAGATTCACGAAACTCGCGCAGAGAAGCAACGGTCGAGCCAAGTTGCTTGCCGCGTACCGTGAGAGAAACATCTTCATCGTCGGATGATATTGACATCCCGTTGTATGCTCGGTCCGCCATCCAGCCATCCAATTCGGCATCGGCATAAAGCCAGTCAGAACGCCGACCTTTAGAAGCCTTGTACAGCGGCGGTTGCGCGATGTAAAGGTATCCGTCGTCGATCAGCTGTGGCATGTGACGGAAGAAGAAGGTCAATAGCAAGGTTCGAATGTGAGCACCGTCGATATCGGCATCTGTCATGATGATAATGCGGTGATAGCGGAGTTTCTCGGGATCAAACTCTTCGCCCATGCCGGCACCGATGGCGGTGATGAGCGCGGCGATCTCTTCGTGCGCGAACATCCTCTCCGGGCGCGCCTTCTCGACATTCAAGATCTTGCCTTTGAGTGGCAGGATTGCTTGGAATTGCCGGTCGCGTCCCTGTTTTGCTGAACCACCGGCCGACTCACCCTCGACTATGTAGAGTTCCGACCTCGATGGGTCCTTTTCGGAGCAGTCTGCCAGCTTGCCGGGCAATGATCCGCCATCCATAGCGTTCTTGCGGATGATGAGATCACGGGCCTTCTTCGCCGCCTCGCGTGCCCGTGCAGCCGTGGATGCTTTGCCGATGATGATCCGCGCTTCGTCCGGGTGGTCCTCAAGGAACTCGGATAGGTATCTGCCGACGAGTTGCGCGACTGCACCGGATACCTCCGGGTTGCCGAGACGGCCTTTGGTTTGACCTTCGAACTGTGGGTCCTTGACTTTGACGCTGATGACCGACATCAAGCCTTCGCGCACGTCCTCACCTGACAGCACCCCCACGGTATCCTTGCCGCCGTTGAGCAGGTTGTTGCGCTTGGCGTAGTCGTTCAAGACACGCGTCAAGGAGGAACGGAAACCGGTGACGTGTGTTCCGCCGTCGCCGGTACGGATTACGTTGGCGAATGAAAGGCAGTTCTCGACGAACGACGTGTTGTACTGGAATGCCACCTCGACGGCAACGTCTTCGATGTTGCCGGCCGCGTAAACTACGCTGTCGTGAATGCTCCCACGACGTCGGTTGAACGTCCGAACGAAGCTGCGAACGCCGCCATCGAACCGAAACGTGATGTCGTTGTGCGGCCAGTGGCTTTCGGCATGCCAATCACTACGGAGGCGGATGGTCAAACCTTGATTGAGATACGCCATCTCGCGTAACCGGCCGGTTACGCCATCCCAGTCGTACTCCACGTTCTCGAAAATGTCTGCGTCCGGCATCCAGGTAACTTGCGTGCCGTCTCCGGGAATATCGTCCGGAGTTTGCGGGCGGCTCGTCATTTCCGTTACGGTAACGCCGCGCTCGAACCGTTGCGAGTAGACGTTGCCCTCACGGCGCACTTCAACTACGGTCCACTCCGAAAGCGCGTTGACGACGGAGGCACCGACGCCGTGGAGACCACCTGACACCTGATATCCCTTGCCGCCGAATTTCCCGCCGGCGTGGAGAGTGGTCATCACGGTTTCTAGTGCCGATTTGCCAGTCTTGTCGTGGGTGTCTACCGGGATCCCGCGTCCGTCATCGATCACCGAGACCGAGCCATCAGCGTTGATGCGTATATCGACGGTGGATGCGAAACCTGCCATTGCTTCGTCGACACTGTTGTCGACGATTTCACGCACCAGGTGGAAGACTCCTTCCGGACCGGTAGTTCCGATGTACATCCCCGGACGTTTTCGGACAGCCTCAAGACCCTCCATTACCGTGATGTCGTCAGCGGTGTACTCGGCGGAGCCGGAATGGCCGTTGGGAGGAGCGACTTTAGTTTCTGTTGTCATAGATCTCCAAGGTTCGAATGGTGCGTCAACTGCGTTTTCCACATCCGCCCAGCCGTTCGAAACGCGGCAACAAGACATACTCGTCGTTCGCGCACGTGCCCGCGCGCACGTGCGCGCGTCTTTGATAAGTCAGGATGCTTATACCCCTTAATCATATCAGCACGCCGATGGCAAGTCTTGATTCTTGACGCGTTCAAACTGCAATGTGCGTCAGGATGACGTTGGGAAACGATGCAAGAAGTGGTATATTCCACAACATCATGAGCGCAGACAACGCAGGAAACGGTCGCGCCGGCGAAACCAGTGGGGCGAAAGGCCCCCTTGAGGGCGTCCGAGTGATCGAGTTCGGCAACTTCGTCGCCGGTCCCTTCGCCGGGCAGATTCTCGCTGACATGGGAGCCGAGGTAGTCAAGGTAGAACCTCCGGGCGGTGAACCGTGGCGGCATGCCCAACCATTCGCACCCAATGAAAGCCGCGTTTTCTTGCCGCTCAATCGAGGCGTTAAGAGTGTTGCGCTGAACCTTAAGGATGAACGAGGCAAGGCAGCTCTCGCTAAGATCGTCAAAATCTCCGATGGTGTGATCTCAAACAACCGACCTGACACCGACGTCGCCCTTGGCATCGACTATGAATCGCTTTCAGCCATCAACCCCGCAATCATTTATGTCGACATCACCGCATACGGCATGAAAGGGCCACTCGGAGGTGCACCCGGTTTCGATCTTGTGATGCAAGGCTTCACCGGAGCAGTTACGTCCGAGGGGAAAATCACTCCCAACGGGCAACCGGAAGTCGTTTGGTCGTCCTCCTACATCGACCTTTCGACTGCATACTGTGCCGCGGCGGGAATGCTGGCCGGCATCATCGGCAGGGGCAACTCCGGCAAAGGTCAGAAGGTCGAAACGAGCCTGATGATGAACGCGCTGGCGATGCAGACGTTGCGCATCACGCAGATGAACGAACAACCGACGCCCTCCATGACCTGGTACCAAGACCACTACCCGAAGCTGCTAGCCGAGGGAAAGAACTATCAAGAGATCCAGGGCGATTACCAGAGCCACGTTCGCCCATCCATCTACCGTTGCTACTACCGCGCATACCGAACGAAGGACGGTGGTATGTGTTTGGGTACGTTGGATTGGGCGGCGAGAGCCCGTCTGCTCAAGCACTTGGGGATTGAGGACCCGCGTGTAACCGATCCCAACTTCGACTATAGCACTACCGAGGCGGATCAACTGGCTGCAGACATGGTCGAAACGTTCGAGCGCATCTTCGATACGAAGACGACGGCCGAGTGGGTCGAGGAGCTGAACGCCAAGGACATCCCCTGCGGGCCGGTTCGCTACAGCGAAGAGCTGGTCTACGATGAGCAAGCCGTCGCCAACGATTACATCGTCGAGGTAGAGCACCACACCGGGCATCGCTATCGGACGAGCGGTCCGGTCCTCAACTTCACGGACGGTATGCCGGACCTTACGGCTTCACCAGCCCTCGGCGCGCATAACCGAGAAATCCTGTCCAAGGCGGGTCTATCCGATCAAGAGATTGCGGAAGTTTCCGGCGGACTTGGCTCGCCCGCGGGCGGTTAATCAGGCTCGTAGCCGAACTCTTCATAAAGGTGACCGTGAGAAGAATTAGACGATAATGCTTCACTGCGCCACTTCCGTGAAGAAATAGACCTCAAATCTTCGCTGCAAGTGGTTTAGTAGGTAATGGCACGAAAAACTTCATAAATGACTCGTCGCCGCCTCCGCAACTATCTCGAACTAGGGCGACTATGGAACGCGGACCTACCGGTAGGTACGAAACCGTCAACGATCGTGGTCGCTGCGTTAGCACCTTCGTACCCAATCCACTGCCGCCAGATCCGCCCGTGCAGATTGATGGCGAGTTGCTGTTGCAACTCGCGGACGCATTGACGGCGATCGGGACGCTAAACGCGACGTCGCTATCCCTTCCCAGTCCCGAGACGCTGATCTACAGTTACCTCGGCAAGGAAGCCGTGTTGTCGTCGCAGGTCGAAGGAACACAATCGAGTTTGCCCGATCTTTTGCTCTTCGAGATGGGCGAACGTCCGAACGACGTCCCGATTGACGTCGCCCAAGAGACTATCAACTACCTAGACGCGCTATACTTCGCGATGGATCGATTGGAGGACGGCGGAGGAATTGATGTCGACCTAATCCGGGAAATCCACCATCGACTTCTACAAAGCGGACGTGGTCATTCTAAACAACCCGGTGGATTTCGCGACCTGCAAAACGTCATCGCTAAGAGTGCCCGTGAGGTCGTATTCGTCCCTCCGCCGCACTATCGAATCTCCGACTGCATGGACGATCTCATCGATTACGTCACCGGTGCCGAAAGTGAATCGCCGACCACGCATCCGCTAATCAGGGCCGCAATCGCGCACGTGCAGTTCGAGACGATCCATCCATTTCGCGATGGCAACGGGCGTGTTGGCCGCATGCTCGCACTGCTGATGTTGTTGCATTCCGGTCTGTTGACGACGCCGACGTTGTACCTCAGCTTGCGCATCAAGGAGCAACGAGTGCGCTACGGGGCACTCCTTAACCGGGTTCGATACGACGGCGATTGGGAGGCGTGGCTTTCGTTTTTCTTTGAAGCGGTCAAGAGCGGTGCCGCCTCGGTTGTCGAGACAACACACAGATTGTCAGAGTGTTTCGAGTCGGACCGGGATCGCATTGATCAGATCGGACGCCGTCGGATTTCGGCACTGCGAGTCCACGAGTACTTCGCAGGTATCCCCGTCGGACGTGTGGGGGATATAGCCGACAAGACAAAGCTCTCGCGTCCCCGCGTTGCTGCCGGATTGGAGACTCTGTCTGAACTCGGCATCGTCGCCGAAATGACTGGCAACCGTCGTAATCGCGTTTACGTCTACACCAACTACATGGCATTGCTCGCTGAGGGGACCGAACCGCTCTGAATGCTCTGGACTGTAGTTGGTTCAGCGATAGCCAGGACCGCGACCGCGTTCCCATGGGTGCGCTTTGGCGACTTCCTCGTCCAGATCCACGCCCCAACCAGGAGTCGTTGGTATGTCAACCAAACCGCCATCGTTAAGTTCCAACGGTCCACCCGTTAGATCATCCTTCCAAGGGACGTCATCGATATCGATTTCGCAGATTCGGACATTGGGCAGCGTAGCGCAGAGGTTGATCGCTTGCATCGTCGATAGATGCGAGTAGTAGTTGTGAGGTGCGACATTGATTTCGTGTGATTCGGCCAGCATGCCGACGTCCCGACCGCGCGCGAATCCCTGCCAGGGCACGTCGATCATCGCGATGTCAATTGCCCGCGCTGCGAAGTATGGGCGATACTCCCGAATTGTTGCCAGGTTTTCGCCAGATGTGATCGGGCAATCCGTGCTGTACTTGATCTCCTTCAACCCGTCGACTTCATACATGTCGATCTCAACCCACATCATGTTGAAAGGTTCGAGCACTTTGCAGATCTGTTTCGCCGCTTGCGGTTTGACATTGAAGTTCAAGTCCGCCACTTCGACATCGAGTCCGACCGCTTCCTTGAAGGTACCGATGTACTTTTCGACGTGAGCCAACAACCCGGGTTTTATTGTTTGATCAGGCGAACCTGATCCGAAGCCGTATCCGTATCCATGCGTTTCGTTGTCGAAGAAAACGATGTTGGTCTTTAAAGCCTTGAATCCGCGTTCCTTCACCTCCTGCCCGAGGTCGACGACTGCTGACCACGAGTCGAATGGGGGCACACCGATCAACGCATGGTCGCGAGCGCGCGATGAGCCGCAGTGCGACCAATAGACCTGCTGTTTTTGGCGCGTCGGTCCTCCGAAGAGACTGTGCACTGGGACGCCGAGAGCCTTGCCCTTGATGTCCCACAGTGCCAACTCGACACCAGCGATAGCCCTTGCGGCAATGCCTCCCGTCGCCTGTCGAGACATCCGGTACATGTCCCAGTAGCGAGCTTCAACAGCCAATGGATCCTGACCCAAAAGAACCGATTCATAGTCCGCGACGGTACCGATAACGCCGTATGGGTTCCTACCGTCTGACATCTCACCGTAGCCGGTGATGCCTTCATCGGTTCGCACTGCGCAGAACTGCCATGGACGCCAACCGGCATCCACGACGAAGGTTTCGATCTCGGTGATTTGCAATGTGTTTACTCCGTAAGCTAATGCGGTCCAGATTGACGACGTCGGATAAATCGAAGGTTAGCGCGTCTTCGTAAGTACCATCGAAGCGATCCAAAGAGAGACCTACGACAGCTCAATGACTAGGCGATCAGTTGGGCGATAATGGATGCCGGAAGGTGCGTCCGAGATCGGCACCAACGCTGGAGGGGAGCGCACAACGACATGGCCGCCAGATACCACTTAGCAGACGGCGAAAGGGCAAGTCGTTCGGAGCATGGCAAGCGCAATGGGTACTCGCCGGAGGATTTCATGCCAGGGTCGACGCTTGACTCCGAGACTAAATCTCGGGTTGCTGAAAGTGTGGACACACTGCTGAGGGCCATCGGCGACGAGCATCTCGACTGGCAAGGCGTTGAGCGTACCCCGGTGCGAGTCGCTGAGATGTTCGACGAGTTGTTGAGCGGCTACTCGACGGACCCAGAAGCATTGCTCAACGGTGCCCTATTCGACGTTGAGTATGACCAGATGGTGGTCGTCAAATCAATTGAGTTTTACAGCCTTTGCGAGCATCACCTGCTGCCGTTTCACGGAATCGCACATGTCGGCTATGTCCCGAACCGACAGGTGGTCGGGCTTTCGAAGATTCCTCGGATCGTCGACATGTTTGCGCGTCGCCTGCAAGTGCAAGAACGAATGACTCAGCAAATCGCAAAGTTCCTCGATGCGTTGATCGAGCCGAAGGGCGTGGGAGTGGTTGCCGAAGGTATGCACATGTGTACGGTGATGCGTGGTGTTAAGAAGCAATCGCCGGTGATGGTGACGAGTGCGGTTCTCGGTTCGTTCCGAGAGAACCCGCCGACGCGTGAAGAGTTCATGTCTCACGTCCGAAGCGCGTCCCACTGAGCGGAAGCTTACTCCCGACGTTTCAGTAGATGGAAATCGCTGGTTCGACAGCACTGGTGACCGGGGCGTCGAGACGCATCGGCCAAGCTTTGTCAATCGCCTTGGCGAAACAAGGAGCGAATGTCGTGATCCATTGTCGCGGGGATCGCAGTGGCGCGGCGGGGACGCTCGCCGCCGTGCGTGCTTCGGGGGTCAAGGCTGCAATCGTTGAGGCCGACCTTTCCGTTGCCGATGAATGCGAGGAGCTGTGGTTGCAAGCGAGTTCAAACATCGGGGATGTGCCCAACATCTTGATTAACAATGCGTCGCACTTCACGCAGGCAGTTCTTCAATCGACTTCCGCGGCTGAGTTTGACTACACAATGGACGTGAATGTTCGGGCACCAATGTTGTTGGCCAAGTCGATGGCGCGCGACCTACCACAAGGCCGTGCCGGCAAGATAGTCAACGTCAATGATCGCCGCATGGTTTACGTATCCAGATTTGCGTTCGGCGTTTCGAATGCGGCGAAGACCGCTCTCACCAAATCATTGGCGGTGTCCCTCGCGCCGGCGATCCAGGTGAACGAGATTGCATTGGGGCCGATTCTTGCTCTGCCCGAATCAGACGCACTGACTGGCAAGCATCGGCCTGGAACCCTCGGTCCAGCGCAACGCCTCGGCACAGTTGATGAGGTCTGTGCTGCAGCCATATCCCTCATCGGGAACGACTACCTGAACGGTGCGACGGTTACCTTGGATGGTGGGCTTTCCGCGCTCGATCCGTAAAACAGTATCCCGGTTGTGTATTGCTCCATGAGCGATGTTGTGGGTCTGTGAACTGACGATCAGCGTCTTGGATCGGTAGCCGTTCCATATAATCCGTTGCAGGTGCTGAACGGTGGGAAGCGCAAAATTCGCGGGGCATTGATGTCATGACGCTTGAACGAGATCCTCTGATTATGGTCGTCGACGGGCACTCGATGGTGTTCAGAGCTTGGTTTGCCCTTTCTCGCGGTGGCGGACTGACGAACGCCGAGGGCGAACAGACTCACGGGGCTTACGGGTTCATACGCAATCTAATCGCCTCGTTGCGTGACCATCGACCAACGCATCTCGCCGTGACTTTCGACACGCGCGCTCCCACCTTCCGCGACGAACTGTTCGACGAGTACAAAGCGCACCGCCCGCCTATCGATCCGGAGCTGCACAAACAAATTCCGATGGTCGAGTCAGTCATGGAAGCCATGAGAGTGCCCGTATACCAGATCGACGGATACGAGGCCGACGATGTGGTAGGGACTATCGTCCGCAAGGCTGAGGCATCCGGGATTCGTTCACTGATTCTTACTGGCGACGCCGACCAGTTGCAGTTGGTCAACGATCACACCTCGCTGTTGATGTACTCCGGATTCGGCGATATCAAAGTGTACGATGCCGACGGCGTTCGTGAGCGATACGACGGGCTTGGACCAGAGTTCGTTGCCGAAATCAAGGCACTAGAAGGAGACCCGTCCGACAACATTCCCGGCATCCCGAAGATTGGTCCCAAAGCCGCCAGAACGGTACTGTCCCGTTTCGGGCACTTCGACGACTTGTACGCTAATCTCGACGCCGTCGGCGAGATTCCTACGAAAGAACTGCGCGGGGCCAAAAGCATCATGGCGCGTCTAGCCGACGGCAAGAAGCTGGCATATGACGGTTTGAAGCTGACGACGATCGTCACCGACGTTCCAATTGAGATCGAATTCGACCGTTGCCGCGTCGGTGGTTACGCACGCGAGGATGTGATTGCGGCACTCACCAAACTCGGATTCGGCGAGACGATAGTACGCAGCATTCCAACCGCCGAAGACGCCGCGCGTGGTGAGTTCCCGCTGCCGTCCGAGGCGCGCACTCAAGGAGATTTGTTCAACACCAACGGTGGACCGAGTCCAACCGCCGGCGCAGTGAAGTCGGCCAAGAAACTTGGTGACTACAAGACGGTCACTTCGGAATCAGAGTTGTCTGAGCTGGTATCGAAGTTGGGTACTACCGAGGGCTTCGCTTACGACACCGAAACCAACGGCACGGACCCGATGAAGGACGCCATGGTCGGCATGTCGTTCTCAAACCTTGAAGGCAAGGGCTGGTACGTACCTTTTGGTCACCGCGCGGGTGATCAGATTGACCGCGCAAGGGTGCTCGAGATTGTTGCGCCACTATTCGCCGATGCCAACGTACCGAAGTCTGCGCATAACGCCAACTTCGACGTGATGGTTCTCCTCCAAGCGGGTGTGCCGGTCAAAAAGGTTGCGTTCGACACGATGATCGCAGCCTCCCTTTGCGGTCACACCCGCGTCGGTTTGAAGGATCTTGCGCTCGAGCTCTTCCAGTCCGAAATGACGCCGATTACGGAATTGATCGGCACTGGCCGCAAACAGATTACGATGTCTGAGGTCGATATTGAGACAGCGTCCCCATACGCATCGGCCGACGCCGATTTCACATACCGCCTGTGGCGGCACTTCGATCGCGAGATGAACGCGCATAACGCCCGCGGCGTTTTCGAAGGCATCGAGATGCCGTTGTTGCCGGTTATCGTCGACATGCAACGATGCGGCATGGTAGTGGAAGCCGATGTCTTGCATCGCCTTTCTGCGGCGTTGGGTTATGAGATAGCGGAGATCAAGCAGGCGGCAAACGTTCTTGTCGGCGGCCGCGAGTTCAACATCGCGTCGAACCGACAACTCGGCGAGATGCTGATCGACGAATGGGGTGCGCCCGCGACTCGCAGGCTCAAGACTGGTTGGTCGATGAACGCCGACGCTTTGGAGCAGATGCGCGAAAAAACAGGTCTCGACGATCGCGTTTATGAGCTGATCGATGCCGTGTTACGTTTCCGCGAGATCTCGAAGTTGAAATCGACTTACGCCGACGCGTTGCCGAAACTGATCAACAACGACACCGGGCGCGTGCATTCAACCTTTAACCAAGCGGGGTCGGCAACTGGGCGGTTGGCGAGCAACGACCCTAACGTCCAGAACATCCCGGTTCGGACACCTCTAGGTCGTGAGGTGAGAAACGCATTCTCGACCAATCATCAAGCAGGTTGGCAGTTGCTGGCGGCCGATTATTCGCAGATTGAACTGCGCATCGTAGCGCACATGTCGCGCGAACCCGGACTGTTGAAAGCGTTCCGATCCGGCGAGGACATCCACGATGCTACGGCGCGCGCGATGTACGGAGTCGAGGAGGTGACGGGCGACCAACGGCGGATCGCCAAGATTCTGAACTTCGGCGTCATCTACGGCCTCGGTCCGCAAGGCGTCGCACGTCAGACGGACTTGACGCAACAGCAAGGGCGAGAGTTCATCGACCTCTACTTCGGAAAATACCCAGGCATCCGCGACTTCATCGAGTATCAGAAGAGCATTGCGAACCAGCGCGGCTATGCCGAGACCCTCAAAGGCAGACGTCGCTACCTACCGAATCTGCGCTCCTCAAACCAAGGGCATCGTGCTGCGGCGGAACGCGTTGCCGTGAACATGCCGATACAGGGCACGGCGGCCGACGTCATCAAGATTGCCATGATTAACATTGCCGCGGAGATTCGTCGGCGAGGACTTGAATCGAGGATGACAGCGCAGGTGCACGACGAGTTGATTTTCGAGGTGGCACCTGGCGAGTTGGAGGAGATGACTTCTCTAGCCCACGACATGATGCCTGCCGCAATGGACCTCGAAGTGCCCTTGCTAGTCGATACGAAATCCGGTATTCGGTGGGGAGAGCTCGAATAGGATGCGGGTTTAAAGATCCGCGACTTCACCTGCTGGTACATCGAAATCTTGGCGGATGGCAGCGGAGATCCGATTTAACCGTGCTTCATTGGTCACGTCTATCTGCAGCTTGTCGGTGAGGATGGCAACTGCGAGTTCGTGCGCGGGGTCGCCCCAACCGATACAGGTGCCCATGCCGCCGTGCCCGAAAGCGGGTTCGCCACCGGGAGCCGCCGTACGGTTGGTGCCGCCTTCGTAGATCCACAGACCTTGTCCGACCCGAGTGCGCACCATCGTCGTCGCATCGAATGCATCCGCGTGTTCTGCGTAGACGCTGCGCCTTGCTTCGTCGCTTAGCCAAGCATCGGTATCAACAACCGGTCCGTCGCCACATAGAGTGGCGTACAACGAAGCGAGATCGCGCGCGGAGGTCACGCAGGTTGCGCCGGGCGACACAATCTGATTGTCGAGCAGCCAATCCATCTTCTGCGGCATCGCTTGGTCGTGATAATCCGCTGCGGCCGTGAGCGGCACGACGCGTCTCCGGCGCGATGCATCGTGTTCGTCGATCGCGAAAACGGCATCGACTAATCCGAGCGGCCGTCGCACTTGGTATTCGAACAATTCATTGAACGGCACGCCGGTCGCGCGACTTGCGATCTCGCCGATTAGCAGGCCGAAAGATATGGGATGGTAGTGGATGTTCGTGCCGGGCGTGTACATCGGCTCCATTGATGCCATAATGTCCGCCATTCGACCCCAGTCAACCCAATCGACATCGCCGCGTCCGAAGTCGATGGGCAAACCCGAGGTGTGCGTCAAGACGTGGCGTAGCGTGACTCCGCTCTTGCCTCGCTGAGCAAATTCTGGCCAATAGCGCGCGACCGGTGCATCGGGATCCACAATTCCGCGATCCATTAGACGCCAAAGAACGGCGGCAGCCAACGGCTTGCCGGACGAAAAACCTCGCAACAGCAGGGGTGATTCCGGAGACGCCCCTGAACCGTCAAGTGAGCTGACGTAATCGACGACCAACTCGCCATCCTTATAGACGGCAACGCATGCGACATCGTGGAGTCCTGCTTGCAGCTGATTGTCGAGTTCGCCGAATAGGTGTGGCATGTCGACATCTGGCACATCGTAAGTAGAATCGAGCTCGGCTGCCGGGACATCAACGGCTACGGCGACGGGCGCGACGAAATCGGCTTCCGGTTGCTCCAAAGATTCGTCGTCGGTAACGACGATTTCGCTGTGGTCGGACGGCGCGACCGTCGGGTGCGCATCTGAAAATCCTTCGAGCCACCGACGGTACTCGGCAACTTGGTCCTCAAGCGTCTCCAAGGTGCCGCGAATCGCATCGATATTTGGTGCCGACGTGTGCTTGGAATCGAAGTAGTTTCGACGAGCTCTCGATGCCGTGGTGGCGGCGGATTGACTCGCGTCGCGGTCGTTGTTTTGCCGATTTCCGCTCACGCTTGCTGCACCGTTTGGGTATTGGTCTCGTTTGGGATGTCTTGGGTGCGGAGCATGAGTGCGTTTTGCAGATTTACCATGCCTTGCATCCAACTGAGTTGGGTCTCCTCCGGCCACGATGGATCGAAGTCCGGGAACTTGTCCAGAACGCGATTCAGGAACTCATCGCGAACATCATCAGCGACGGTGTCGGTCCCGAGATTCGTTTCGTTTCCGTTGGAAGTAGCAGTCGGAATCGTCTTTGATGATTTGTGATTCGTCCGCGGCCTTGTTCCGCTCTTTCGGTTGGAGGTCAGGTATGGCGATAGCGGTATTCCGGCGTACGTTGCAGCGTGGATGAAAAACGCTTCACACTTTACGAGCATCGTGTCCGTACAACCAAAGCGTCGCATTGCCTCCCTCAACTGCTGCTTCGTCGCATGCTCCAGATCGAGTTCGAAGACGTAGCCGTAGGCTTGCTTGAGAATGTTGGTCAGGGCAGACTTGCGCACGGTGTCATCGCCGTCAACGAGATGTCGCAATGCGTCGCTGGGCGTTCCGTTGCCATTTATCAACTCAAGCGAGCGAAGGGCACTGAGGATCTGCGAGGTTGCGGTTCCAGAAAATTTGGAATCGAACAACGAACGGTCGATCCGATTGGGCATGCCCAAAGCGAGCGATTCCAAGAAAGTCTGGAATGTCCGAAACGCGACGTACGGCGGGTTCAATGGTCGTTCGGTGGCCATGGATTCAAACTGGGAACCGCGAAGTTGCACGTTGCTTGGAATGAGTATACGGCAACTGTTTTCCAAATGCAAAGAACGTCTTCGGAATCTCGATTCTCGTTGACAGAGTTTTCCCGACACGCTTAGGACAAAATCTTGAACCGGCTGATTTTCCAAAGCAGAATTCTGGAATGCAACGAAAATCGGCTAGCAGTCTCATTCGAGACATGAAGGTTTGAGAAGATGCGAATCGCTATTGACAAGATCTTGCCAGATCCGAACCGCCCAACGTATGACCGGGCACACCGTGCGTGGGCGCGCCGTCGTCGTCAACGCAGGATGCCGGTGGTACTTGCAGAAGGCGGCAGGTTCTATCTGCTCTGTGGGCACAACACTCTTGAAGCGGCGAAGCGTAGCGGTGAGGAACGCGTCGAGTGTATTGTTCGGCAAGGCGTGAGTGACGAGGAGCGGGATGAGCTCAGGCTGACCGACGAATACTTCTCGTCGCTGCTTCCTCCCATCCGCATGGCGGAATCGTTCATCGATTTCCGTGAGCGTTACCGAGTAACGCAGCAAGAGCTCGCACGGCGAACCGGCATCACCGCGGGCACGGTTCACCACTACGAAAGCCTCCGCAAGACTCTTTCGCCAAAGCTGCAACTGCACGTCGACCAAGGAGATCTGACATTCAAGGAGGCCCGCTGTATTGCCGACATCGACGGCCACACACGTCAGGAGGAGCTGGCGGAGCCGTTCATCGATTCAAGGTTGAGCAGCGTCTACGTCGAAGATTTGGTATCGAAAGCGAAGGCCGATCCATCGATTCCTTCCAACGAGTTGATCGCCGAATATCTTGAGGACGAAGACGCAGTCGTTGTGGAAACTGTGGATTTCACAAACGGAAATGCCAACGGGCAGGACGGTGTTCACGGGCAACGCGTCGTTGGCGAATACGGGGACAACTTGGAGGGACTGCAAGAAGACGCATTCTTGCTTGCTGGCAGCTTCGAAAAATTGGTCAGCGTCGAGATCCCCGAATACCGTCGTCTGAGGCTCGCAAGCACGTTGCGTATTCTCGCCAGCCGATTGAATGTCGCGCTCGACCACCTAGACCGATACAACGCGCCGACTGCGGCGAAAGTCAACACTTCAACGCAGAAAAACGGACGCGCTCAGGCGGCGAGCGTCAGGTGACGTAGTGTGCGAGCGTTGCGATTTGCGAAAGTCGTAGAATTAGCGGCAGATATGCCAGTTTCGTAAAGCCAGCCAAGAAAATTCCGGCGTGGATCGCCAATTTGTCGGCGGCCGGGTGAACTTTCGGCAAGTTTCGCCCAACATCGTGCCGTCGAAAGGCCGTCTGGTGATCCGACGAGATCCCCGGCCTGCAGTTGGGGTAGGGTGCTTTCCAGCCTCCTTAAGCGACCCTACCCTCCCCTTGTTGAGATGTTCTAACCACACCAGCATCAAGCGCGCACAGTCAATTCTAGCGAGTTCGGAGGCGTAGGCGTAACCGATTCGCATGCGATTTTTGATGGGTATGGTGTAGCATTTTTGCATTCGGTAGTAGTGATTTCGAAGTGAGAAATCAAACACGCCAACCTGAAACTGCTTGAGGAACATCTGACGATGCTTGAACGATTCCATGTGCCTGAAGATGAAGCGATCCGGATCATGCCTGATCGCATGCGTGAAGCCACTCGCACCATCTTCTCAACGATGGGACTTAACGACTCCGACGCCGAGTTGGCAACCGACGTGTTGATCTACGCCGACATCAACGGAGTCGATACCCACGGCGTCTCGAACATGCTCCGGATGTACGTCCAGGGTTACCAAGCTGGCAACATCAACCCGAACCCAGAGATGAAGCTGTTGCGTGAGTCGACGGTAACGGCTGCATTCGATGGCGATGGCGGTTTGGGTCTGCATCAGGCACCGCGGGTTATGGACGTCGTCATCGAAAAAGCGCGTGATCACGGAATGGCCGCGGCAACATTGATGAATTCCGGGCACCTCGGGGCCGCGGGCTATCACGCAGTTCGGGCAATCGAGCACGACATGATCGGCGTCTGCATGACGGGTGGCGGCGGCTTTGCGATGTTACCTACATTCGGGGCTGAGCCGCGATTCGGCACCAACCCGTTGGCGTGGGCGGTCCCGGCGCGTAGCCAACCGTACTTCATCTTCGACGCCGCGACAACACAGGTTGCGGGCAACAAGATTCGTCTGCTGCAACGGATGAACGTGCCGATCCTCCCCGGTTGGCTGGCGCGCGACGATGGCTCGCCCATCATGGTGGAGGAACAGGTGCCAGAGGAGGATATCCGGGGCGAAAGGCGTCACTGGTACATGTTGCCTTTCGGCGGCACTCGAGAGATGGGGTCGCACAAAGGCTACGCGTTGGCATGCGTTGTCGACATCATGACGAGCACCTTGTCCGGCAACGGACCTGGTTTCGTGACGAACAGCGGCGGCCACTTCTTCTCGGCGTACCGTATCGACGCATTTGCAGATCTCGATAAGTTCCTCGACGACATGGATCTGTTTCTCGGCGGATTGGCAGAGACGCCGCCGGCACCCGGACATGATCGAGTCGTCTACCCGGGATTGATCGAGAGCGAAGAGCGGACAGACCGCAACACGCACGGTATCCCGTACCACCCCGAGGTCTTGGAGTGGTTCGATTCCATCGACGCCGAGCTCGAGTTGAATCTGCAGCTGCCATAACCGTCGTCGCTGCGTTGTAGTCGCGTCGAGCGCGATTCGAGTTTCGGCGTTCCAACGAGCCGCTGAGATTAAGCCAGCACGAATGAACTCCCAACGTGAGCTGCCTACACCGACGAATCTGCTGCAGCAACTAATCCGCTTCGACACTTCGAATCCGCCCGGTGGCGAGCGCGAATGCGCCTTGTGGTTGCGGCAAGAGCTGGCCGAGCACGGTTTAGAGAGTGAGATCTATCACCCGGTGGGCGAGCCAGAACGTTGCAGTTTGGTCGCTCGCGTCTCCGGGCGCGGTGTGGCACCCCCACTACTCTTGCAGGGACACCTTGACGTAGTCGGCGTGCATGGGCAGCGTTGGTCGCACGACCCCTTCGGCGGGCAGATCATTGAGGAGTGCGTCTGGGGGCGAGGTGCGGTCGACATGAAGGGCGGATTGGTGATGATGGTGCACGCGCTGTTGCGTGCGCATCAGAGCGAAAGTCGACCGCCAGGGGACATCATCTTGGCCGCGGTTGCCGATGAGGAGAACGGTGGCAGGAAAGGTGCTGGTTTCCTCGTGCGCGAGCATCCGTATCTCTTTGATGGTGTCAAACATGGATTGGGTGAGTTGGGCGGGTTCACTGTTCACATCCGAGGGCACCGCTTCTACCCGATAATGGTTGCCGAGAAGCACATCTGCAGGATTCAGTTGACGTTCGTCGGAGCCGGCGGGCATGGGTCGCAAGTCCATCGCGACACCGCGTTGAGTCAAGCAGCTCGAGCATTGCGCCGATTGGATAGTCGGCGTCCGCCCTTCCATTTGGTGGATGCGACGAAGAGCATGTTGCAAGCCATGATGGCTGAAATGTCGATGGCCGAGTCGGCGATTTTGAGGATGGCGATGAATCCCAAGACTACAGGAATGGCACTGAGTCTGATGGGCAAGGAGGTCGGCAGGATCCTGGAACCGATGTTCCGCAACACCATCACGCCCACGATCATTAGCGGCGGCAATCAAGAGAATGCGGTTCCCTCGGAGGTACGAGTCTTGCTCGACTGCCGGTTGCTGCCGGGATTCGATGCGGAAGATATCGTAAGCGACGTGCGCGAAATCGTCGGCAATGGACCCGAGCTTGAGGTGACGCGTTACGATACCGGTCCGCCACCGGCCAGCATGTCTCTGTTGCCCTACTTGGGAGAACTGATTGAACGTGCGGATCCAGAATCGAACGCGATTCCGTTTCTGGTCGCCGGTGGAACCGACGCGAAATGGTTCCACGAGGTGGGCATCGACACCTACGGCTTCACGCCGATGCGCCTGCCGCATGATCTCGACTTCATGGCATTGTTCCACGGTGCCGACGAACGCATACCCGTTGATGCCTTGGAGTTCGGAGCCGAGTTGATGTACCAAGTGGTCATGGGTTACCGCGGTTAGAGTTCGAGCCTGGTCGAGTGCCGCCGATCACAACCTCTCGATGCAGTCGCGAGCCGCGTCGACGGTCGCGTCGACAATCTCGTCGGTGTGTGCGAGCGATGTGAACCACGCTTCGAAAGGCGAAGGCGGTAGATAGACGCCGCGCTCAAGCATGGCGTGGAAGAATTGGCTAAACATCTCACGATCGCATTGCGACGCCGAGTTCATGTCCGTCACTTGATCGACGCCGAAGAACACGGTGAGCATGCCACACGCACTATTGACGACCGCAGGCAGCTCGCAATCATGAAGTATCGAGCGCAAACCGCCGGCCAACCGCTCCGTACGCCTTTGTAACGTCAGGTATACCTCGTCATTCTGTAGGATCTCAACTGTCGTTACACCTGCAGCCATGGCCACCGGATTGCCTGACAGCGTGCCCGCTTGATACATCGCACCCAGAGGTGCGACGTGAGACATCAACTCGACACTCGCTCCGTATGCTCCGACAGGAAATCCGCCGCCAATAATCTTGCCGAGGCAGGTGATGTCAGGATTGATGCCATAGACCTCCTGAGCACCGCCTCGAGCAACCCTGAAGCCTGATATCACCTCATCAAAAACGAGCAAACAACCGTCGTCGTGCGTGAGGTTTCGCAGTTCGCGCAGGAACTCTCTCTCTGCTGGGACGACTCCCATGTTACCGCCAATCGGTTCGATGATGACTGCGGCGATGCGTTCGCGAAACTGATCGAAGAGCCTTTGGACGGCATCGACATTGTTGTAAGGCGCGACTAGAGTATCCTGTGCAAGCCTCGAGTTGATGCCGGCGGAGTCGGCGATGGCTTGGGAGGCAAGGCCGGACCCGGCGCGGACGAGCAAGGCGTCTTCATGCCCGTGGTATCCGCCGTCGAATTTGAGGATCATGTCCCGACCGGTGGCGGCACGGGCGAGGCGCAAGGCTGACATTGTAGCTTCCGTCCCGGAGTTGACGAAGCGAACCATCTCAATGGATGGCACTGAGTCGACGATCAATCTGGCAGCTTCGACTTCATTTTCGCACGGTGCGCCGAACGAAGCACCGTTTGCGGTGGCCCGTTGTGCCGCTGCGACCACGTCGTGATGTGCATGTCCGAGAATCAACGGCCCCCAAGAACAAACGTAGTCGATGAACTCGTTGCCGTCGGCGTCGGTTAGTTTCGCACCATCGCCTCTGGCGAAGAAGATCGGGTTGCCGCCCACAGAGCCCCATGCCCGCGCAGGACTGTTTACACCACCGGGAATGATTTCGGATGCTGCCGCGTGAAGACTCTTGGACGTAGACGTTTCCACTGGGATTGTTGGCAGTGTGAGCGATCTCAGCGGTTGCGGTTCTTGATGTGTTGGATCGGGTCGGCAAGGATTCGCTTGACCATGGAACGCGTCATCGCGTCGATTGCCGCGCGAGTGTCGTCGTCCAAGTCGCCGATCTTGGAAAGGGTTCTCGCCAACTCCGTTGATCTGACGCGTTCGGCCGACTCCCCGAGATCTCTGAGAATCGGCTCAATCTCGATCTCCGCGACGAACTTCGCCGCGGCGTCCGCAACGGTCACCTCCGCCTTAGCACTGGACTCGGCGATGGATCTGCGATGCTCGGCCTCCAGTGCCGCCAGATCTTCCAACGTATACAACCTGACGCGTTCCAATTCGGCGACTGAGGGTTCGACATCACGGGGAAGTCCTAAGTCGAGGACGTAAACGTCTGAATTTCGCGATGCTGTTGCAGATTCGATGTCGCGTTTGAGGACGATTGCGCGGTCGGACCCAGTGGAGGCGACAACGATGTCGACCTCGCTTACGACGTCTGAAATCTGCTCCAGATTGACGGGACGCGCTCCCATCTCGGATGCAAGTCCCTCGGCCCGGCTCCAAGATCGACTCGCGATGCGCATATCCTTGATGCCGGAGCGGATTAACGACTGCGCAGTGATGCGCCCGGTATCGCCGGCTCCAATCAAGAGTGCCGACTTGCCTTCAAGATCCCCGATTTCGTGCTCAAGCAGCTTGACGCCGAACGAGGGTATCGACACTTGTGACCAACCCAAGCCGGAATCTTTCCTGGCGTGGCGCCCGGTTCGCAGTGCCACGTGGAACATTCGAGAGAGGCGATGCTCGGACGGGTGCGCAACTCTACCCAAAGCCTGCAACGCCTTTGAAACCTGTCCGGCGACTTGATGGTCTCCTTGCACCATGGAATCGAGACCGGTGACGACTCTGAAGAGGTGGTGCACGGCGTCGTACCCGGACTTGGTGTAGGCGTATCGGGTGACGTCGTGCGTCGATACAAAGCGTGAACCCAACATCGAGAGATACAACATCATCTCTTCGATCGCCGCACCGGAATTCAGTGCAACCGCGTAGAGTTCCGTGCGGTTGCAGGTGGAGAGAATGGTCGCCGCACTGCCGCCGTCCAGACGCATCGTTAGATCATGGACGCGCCCCGACAGCTCATCGCCCGAGACTGCCACCCGCTCCAGGACTTCTAACGGCGCGTTCTCGTGGCTGATGCCAGTAAGTAGGAAATTCAAGCTGCGTCGGCTAGGTTGGGCTGCGTCGACTAACCCTTCATTATCTACAACGGCGACGTCGCCCCACGTCTTTGGCAAGCGCGAGCATGGGGTTTCGACGTCGTCGACCGAGGCGTTTGTGCGTTCGTCAATACAATCAAATCGGAATACTGACAGAAACGGGACACGCAATGGTGAGCGATATTCTTCCTCCGAGTGAACGCGGCTACGCCGATTCGAGCATCCTGGTAACAACGGATTGGCTTGCAGATCACATTAACGATGAGCGCGTGGTTGTGGTTGACACCGACGAACCCTGCACCTACGCCGACGGCCACATACCCGGTGCAACCAATCCACCGGACAACTACTACAAAACTTCTCTGGAAGACCGCACGCACATCCAAGGTCCCGAACAGTTCGCGGCGACGATGAGCGCGCTCGGCATCGGCGATGACAGTCTGGTTGTGGCATACGACCGCACAGGCGGACTCTACGCCCTCCGTTTGGCTTGGGCACTTCACTACTATCGTCACACCAATGTCAAGATGCTCGACGGTGGTTATCAACGCTGGGTGGCTGACGGCCGACTGACCACGACCGAGGCCACCTCCTCAGTTGCCGGGATCAGTTTCACGCCACGTGATCCAGATATTTCGATCTTCGCCGAGATTGACGACGTGCGCGCCGCTATCGATGCCAACGACACGACCCTGTTGGACGTGCGAACCAACGCTGAGTGGAATGGGACGAACAAACGAGGCGGCAAACGCGGTGGCCACATGCCAGGGGCGAAGCATCTCGAGTGGGTCAACTTCCACACCGGCGGGGACATTCCGACGTTGAAAACCGCCGCAGAAATCAGAGAGTTGCTTGAGCGACAGGGGGTATCAATCGACTCAAACCTGATTACGTACTGCCAAGGCGGCATCCGAGCCGCTCAAGTATTTTGGGTGCTCAAATTGGTCGGTGCAGCAAACGTCCGCAACTACGACGCGTCTTGGCGGGAGTGGGGCAACAGAGACGAAGTCCCGATCGAAGACGAAGTCTAGCCGGAACATAAGACCGAATGTCGGTTTGATGCGTATATCTGTCCATCGGTTGGGACATTTCTGCCGATTGTGCGAATTTGAGACGTTCAGTTATCGAAAGATTGGGCGAATGAGGGCGTGATCGACATGACGCGTGACGCGGCTATAGGCAGTAGGTCGTTTTCCAGATTGGCGGGAATAACCTTAGCCGTACTGGCATTGACGACGTCGGTATTGGTGGTGGCTTGTGGAAGCGATGAAGAAGCGGAACCGTCGCCGTACACAGCAACTGCGACCTCGGCAGCACCGACGACGCAACCACAATCGACGGCGACTGCAGAAGCCGAACCGGATCCGACTGAAACACCGTCACCTGAGACTGTTGCTGATGCGAACGAGTCTGGGCGCAATGGGACGCCGCTGACGCTTGACATGGACATCCGCGGCGTCGATGAGTGGATCAACAGCGAGCCGACTACGATAGGCGAACTGATCAACGATGGAAAGGTGGTCCTTGTCGATTTCTGGACCTATACCTGTGTCAACTGTTTGCGCACTCTGCCGTTCCTGCGCGACTGGCAGGAAAAATACGCTGACAGAGGTTTGGTAATCCTCGGTGTCCACGCTCCGGAGTTCGAGTTTGAGAAGGAGATCGAAAACGTCCAAATGGCGGTGAACGATGAGGGCATCAATTGGCCGGTGGCCCTCGATAATGAGATGTCTACTTGGCGGGCTTTCAACAACCGCTACTGGCCGGCGAAGTATCTAATCGGCACCGATGGTGAGGTGCACTACTCGCATTTCGGTGAAGGAAAATACAAAGAAACCGAGCTGGAAATCCGTCGTGCATTGGAGATTGCGGGGTACGACGTGAGCGATATCCCGGTCGGTGAGATCGAGAACGAGCAACGCGATTCGGACGCCATGTACGTGACTCGCGAGCTCTACGGTGGTTACGAACGCAACTACAGTGTGTACGGACAGTACGCTGCGCAAACGGAGTACTACCTCGACCCAGATCAGGAGGTCGACTACTCGGATGCGTATGCGTTGCGAGGCAACTACCCGCGCCAGCAGTTCGTGTTGAGTGGGCTATGGCGAAACGAACGCGAATCGATTGTCCATGCCCGCGAAACTGACGATCTCTCCGATTACATCGCGCTGCAGTTCCAAGGTCGAAGCGCAAACGTCGTTATCGACCCACCCGAACCCGAAACGTTCAATGTCTACGTTGAGCTGGATGGTCGTCCACTGACCGAGGATGAACTCGGGGATGACATGCAGATTGACGACGAAGGTCGCTCGTTTTTCACCGTAGACGAAGGTCGGATGTACAAGATCGTCGAGGTACCTGAGTATGTTTCGAGGGTGTTGAAACTGTCGAGCGACTCACCGAACTTCGCCATATTCGCCTTCACGTTCGGCATCTACCAAGGCGGCTTCTAGATGTCGCCTCAGGTGCAAAGATTCGCGTTTCAGCGACTGAATTTGTTGATTGTCGCTATCGTGAGTTGCGGACTCTTGCTCGCCGCGTGTGGCGATCAACAGGAGTCACCAACCACGATACCTACCCCGAACGAGGCGGTTGAGATGACGGCATCGGAGACGGGTACGGAAGCAGGTGCGCCCGGAGATACGGAGCAAGCCTGGCAAGTATTGACTGAGAACGAGGAACTTAATCTAATCCTGGCAACGCCCGATCTGGCACCAGGCACCCGACGATTTGCAGTGGTTCTCACAGACGGGTCTGGGATTGTTAAGTTGCCCATTGTTCGAGTTTCGACCTTCAAATACCCAGAGGGCAGCGCAAATCTCGAGAATCGGGACGGTCCGATTGAGGAGACTACGGCGCGCTACTTCCCATTTCCCTACGGCACTCGAGGCATCCACGTTACGGAGCTGACATTCGACGCGCCGGGGACTTGGGGCGTGCAAGCAAGGGTGCCGCGTCCAGACGGTGAGGTCGCCACGATTGAAGTGGTATTACCGGTAGACGAGGCTACGATGTCCGTCGACGTGGGTGAAGTACCGCCGAAGAGCGAGTCTCGGACTCTCGAAGACGTCACCGATGTCGCGGAGCTGACCACTGGTTCAAATCGTGACGAGAGCCTCTATCAAATCTCCGTTGCGGACGCATTAGAAAACGGGCGACCGACGGTTGTAGTGTTTGCGAGTCCGGCGTTCTGCACGAATGCAGTCTGCGGTCCGCAGGTGGAAGTGTTGAGCAATCTGAGTGCCACTTACGCCGGCGACGCTGACTTCATCCACGTTGACCTCTACATCAATCCACAGGAAATCCAAGGCGATCTGTCGCGGGCAATGCATACGCCCTTGCTTGACGAGTGGGGATTGGTTTCGCAGGAGTGGACTTTCGTGATGGATCACCATGGAATCGTCGTCGGCCGCTTTGAGAATTTCGTGCCGGAACCGGAGCTTGAGGCATCCCTCGCCTCCGTAATCGCCGTTCGCGGGTAACTGTTCTGCGGGTTTAGATGACGACCATATGTGCGTATGCCAGCGAGGGTCAATCCGCATATAGTCGAGGGCAATCCTGTAGTGATATAGCATTGTTCGCTTGTTAACAGCGTGGTGCGTGCGTGCTCGGGTTGTGATGGTTTGGCTTCCTCTACTACAGAAAATCGTTCGTCTCTGATCGACTCCGTATTCGTGCCGCTCGACGGTTCGGAATGGCACGAACGCGCGATAAATCAGGCATTATTGCTGTGCAACTGGTTCGGAGCCAAGCTGGACCTGTTCTTCTCTTTGGCAGACGTTCCGCCATTGACGCGGCACGGCGAGTGGCAGCAACGGGCTCACCTTTCTGTCGATCCGATCGGCGGATCCGATGCCTCCGGCGGTGATCCGCTGATCCTGCACGGTGCGATTCATGAGTTCGGGCGCATATTGGCGAGAGATTATCTCGGTGAGATTGCGCGACGACTGCGAGAGGTCGCTGACGTGGAGATCGAAACGGCTTTGGCGGCGGGCAGTCCGGCGCACATTTTGGCTTACAAGGCCCTCGACGCGGTCAACTCGGTAATCGTGATGTATGCCCGTCCCCAGCAACGGATCCGCAGGTACTTGAACAAGAAGATGGCGGAACAGCTACTCGCGGTGACCACGTCACCAGTGCTGATGGTCAACGACGACCTGACCGATGATGAACCGATATCCGCAGCCGAACCGCCATCGGTGATCGTGCCGTTGCGCGTTGAGAGTGCGATGCGCGCCTGCCTTCCATACGCCATCGCAGTTGCCGCCAAGACAGATTGTCGCATCACCTTGCTGCAGAGCATCGTGGAGCGAAAACGGAATCGAGTACCGTTCAGAGACGCGCTAACTTACACCCTCCAAGCACTCGAGCATGGAGGCGTGGAGTATCTGGTCGACGTTTACGACACCGGTTTGACGGATGCATTGGTCCGCGAGCACCAGAATTCGCCTTCATCATGGATCGCGATGGGTTCCCGGATGCGGCGAGGTTTGACTCGACATCTCTTTCCTTCAGTCGTCGACAACATCCGACGCGAAGTCACATGTCCGATCTTGGTTGTGCCGCAGCGGGAGATTTTGGCAAAGCGAGAAGAAGATCTGGAACAGTGGTTGTACGAGTGGAGCGCGCACAACGATCCCATCTATTACAACGGCGTGAATTGGGGCTCACGATCGGGACACCACGATCCGAGCACGCTTTTCTCCTTAAGGTCCAATCGGAACACGCGCAAGTCCAAACGCCGTTACGAGTAGTTCGGGATCGAGTCTGAGAACGAGCAAGGCTTCGTCGATGCGCTCACCCGACCTTCAAGTCGACTTTCTCCTGAGCAGGTAGGAGATTAGCGCGCCAACGGTGGCCCCGAACCACGCATAGGGCACGATGGCGAAACCGACTACCGCCCAGAACCACGTTGGTGCTCCGAGGAATCTGTCGGAATCCAAGAGTTGCCAAATCCCCAAGATGCCAAGCGCGGGAATGAGCATCAGCGCGGCCACATAGAAACCGAACCAGATTATCCTAACTTCGTCTGCATTTGCGATACCGCCGCCGACAAATCCGCCGATGAACGGGCTGAGTGGAATCGCAATGAAGTGAACGACTGGTATAGGTATCGCCACCAATATTACGGCGAAGGCGGTGAGAGTACCTAACAGCATCTGCAGAGTGATCCCGAACGGCGTCGCAATCGGACATAAGTAGGATAGCGATAGTATATTTGCATCCCATTCCCACGTCTCCAGTCGTGTCCATCCTAACGCGCAACTTCGGGTACTTCGGACTAACCATTCTCGCCCTGCTGCTTTCGGCTTTACTTTCAAGCGACGACATCAGAGCGAGTACAACTCAGAAGGGCTTCGGTGATGGTGAGTTCCAAGTCGGTTCAGCTGTCGCGCCCGGAACCTACATAGCAGATATCGACACAGACGGCGCGTGTTCCGTGGGTATTCGGTCGGCGGATGGTGCCCCTCGGGAGTTGTCGTTCCTCAAACGCGCCATCATCACACTCGTCGAGTCAGACACTGAAATCATCTCTCGCAACTGTGGCGAGTGGGTGGCGATGGACCGGTCGGCGGAACGGCACACTCAGTCTCAGTTCGACGACGGTATGTACGAGATAGGTATCGACGTACAGCCAGGAACATACGCCTCGCAAGAATCGAACGGCCGTTGCCTTTGGTTTAACGTCGACGACTTCCGCTATCTAGATAATGTGGATCAGACGTTGACTTGGTGGAGGGTTGGGACGCCGATAGTCGAGATTCGGGATTCTGACACCGGTTTCTACTCGGCAAGGTGCGGCACATGGTCACGCGTAGATGCGGCGGAATCCTCAGATCCTTTGCCGACGTTTCCAGATGGGTCGTACTTGGTCGGGAAGCAGATTAGCCCGGGTACGTATCGAGCATCGGCGACTGAAGAGACATGCAACTGGTTCCGTACCTCGCCCTTCGGCGGCGAGATCGCCGACAACAGCGGAGGTTATGCTTCGTCCGGCAGTCAAATCGTCACCTTGTTGAGCAGCGACACCGGGTTCTTCAGCGAAGGATGCGGTGAATGGACGCCATTCGAACCAGACCGTCGGGCTGGCGATGATGAAGTAATCGGTACCGGGACATACGCCATCGGAGTCGATGTCGAGCCTGGGCCTTATGCAGCGGAAGCTGTCGAGGGTCGGTTCTGTCGGTGGTTCACGCTGCGCGGGTTTACGGGTCGGTCATCAGATATCGAAGATTCGGGTGTAGGCGTAGTACGCGGGATCGTGGACATACCTCAAGACGTTATCGGCTTTCGTTCATTCGGTTGCGAGACTTGGGAACCGGTCCATATAAACGGGCAAGCGGAGCTTGCTGAGACGTTTGGTGACGGCGAACACATCGTAGGTGTGAACGTCGCTCCAGGCATATACGGCTCGCCAGGGGCTGAGACGGGAAGGTGCATCTGGAGTCGCTCAACCGACTTCAGCGGCGACGATTCAGCGCGAGTTGCTCAGCGTAACCCGGTAGGCAAGAACATCGCCGAGATCTTCAAGACGGATGCGATATTCGAGTCATTCGGTTGCGGTGAATGGGGGCCACTTGCGGCACGGGAAGAGCCGATCGATCGCTTTGGGCGCGGCACCTGGGCGGTACATGACGAAATCCTGCCCGGGACATATGTCGCGCCAATCCGAGAAGGAGTCACATGCTTTTGGAGTCGCATGTCGGGATTCACAGGGCAGCTTGAGGATTTGTTGGCGTCAGATGTGGCGGTCGGTCACGCCGTGATGACTCTCAACGACTATGATGCTGGGTTCTATTCGGATGGATGCGAGGAGTGGGTTTCTGCTGACGCGGTACTCGCGGACTATCAACGGTTTGCGCAGCGGTCGTTCGGTGACGGCGTCTACATCGTTGGGACGAATATCGCACCGGGCACCTACGTCGCGAACGGCAGCGAAGATGAGACCTGCTACTGGAGCCGGTTGACTGGTTTCGACGGCGATTTTTTCACGCGTCTGACACTCTACGCAAGCGAGGGACAAGCGATTGCAACAATCATCGATTCCGATGTTGGTTTCAGGTCGCTCGGATGTGGGACGTGGTCGCCGGCAGAAGCAATTGAGGTGCGGCGACCAGCGAGTCAGTTTGACGACGGCACCTATCGGGTCGGCACCGACATCGTGCCTGGTACGTACATCGTGAGCGAGCCGAAACCTGGGGTTTGCAGATGGCGGCGCGTATCCGACTTCACTTGGACGAGCGGCACGCTCGTCGAGAAGGTATCCATCGGACGGACAATCGTCACCATCCTGGAGACAGACGTCGGCTTCGCTTCAATCAACTGCGGTCGGTGGGAGATGTTGCAAGAGGATGTTGAGGAGGCATCCCAGGCGGTTGTGGCGGCAGCATTTGGCGATGGCAGCTATGTGGTGGGTCAGCATATCGCGCCGGGCACATATGTCGCGTTGCCTCGCAACAACAGTTCGTGTACGTGGAGCCGGATGTCGCGCTTCACCGGAGACGGTGAGGATACGATCGCCCAAGGCAAATCTAACGGTCGCTGGTTGGTGACGATCGATGCTACCGATGCAGGGTTCATAACTCTGGGATGCGGCAGGTGGTTGCCTGTCGAACATTCTCTCGACTTCGGCGTCTTGAGCGAGTTTGAAGACGGCGTTTACAGGATTGGGACCGATGTCAGGCCTGGCAGATATCTGGCACGCGTTTCGGAGGAGCGTTTCAAAGGTGGGCGACCCGTGCCGCGATGCGTTTGGAAGCGCCTTGCCGGATTTGGTCATACCACGCACGAGAGCATCGCGACCGGGTCGGGTCGTGGCAAGGTGGAGATCGTGCTAGAGGATGGCGATACCGGAGTCCTGACGATTGGTTGCGGCACTTTTACGACCGTAATACCGTCGTTACACAATCGATAAAACGTCAATAACATCTGCTTGAAACACTTGCGCTATGGCGTATTAGTGTGCTATTATCGAGTCACGAATAGCACACAGCCCAGAGTAACGGAGGTGAATCACCATGCCCAGGCAGCACCTAGACGACCAGTTCAGGCTTGACGCGAATCACCAGCTCGAGGAACTTGATGAGCAATTGGCGGAGGTCAGGGCGAGCATCCGTGAACACGAGGAAGAGCAGAGATTGTTGCTCACTGAAATCAACGTGCTCCGTACATTACTTGCAATCGACGATGGTCAGCATCCCGGCGAGGAACCGCAGTCCGGAGTCGTAGGTGATCCGCGTGAGACCGCGGTCGAAATTCTCCGAGAATACCGGGGCCAAGAGGTTCACTACCGGATTTTGGCGGCCGAGGTGCAACGACGGGGGGGGCACCTGCCACCGAGAGATCCGCCAGCTGCATTGAACGCAATTATGAACCGCGACCGAAGGTTCGTACGCCCGACCCGACGTGGATACTATGCGTTGCGGGAAGATTACCCTCAGGTCCAAGAGAGCATCGGTCAAAGGAACTCACGTCGACGATCGACCGGACAACAGTAGGCTCGCAAAACGGAAACATTACAGTTACACGCTCTTGCACAAGGCACGCGAAGTTTGACCTTAGGGTTTCGCTTTCCCACCCGTCTCGATAGAACGGGCGAGGAAACCGTCAAGTATTGCTGGCAAGGGCCCCGCGAAGGATGTCAACCGCCTCGTCGATTTCATCGGTCGTGGAATTGAGCGGTGGCATAAAGCGAATCATGTTCGGACGCACCGCGTTCAACAGCAGTCCGTTAGCCAAACATTTTGCCACTAGGGATGCCGAGATCTCTTTGCTCATCTCCACACCGACGAGCATTCCCATGCCTCGTACTTCGGTTACTATCGGAAAGTCCTCGCGCAGGTCGTTCAGTTTGCCCATGAGGTACTCACCGTTGCGGATCGCCTGTCCTGGCCCATCCTCGTCAAGGAGTGCCTGAGCCCCGGCGGCCCCGGCGGCAGTGGTCAGAGCATTCCCGCCAAAGGTCGAACCGTGATCTCCCGGTTCGAGCACTGAGCAAAACTCCTTGCAAGCGAAAGCTCCGAGAGGCGCACCGGATCCGACCGCTTTCCCAAGAGTCATCACATCCGGTTCGACTCCGTCGAAGCGTTGATAGCCGAACACCGTTCCAAGTCGTCCCATCCCAGTCTGCACCTCGTCAAGCATGAAGAGGATGTTCTTCTCTCGGCAGAAATCTTGCACGCGATTCAGGTAATCTTCATCCGGCACATTAACGCCGCCTTCGCCCTGAACCGGCTCCAATAGCACTGCACAGGTTTTGCCTTCCTCGTACGCATCTACGATCACATCGTAGTCGTTGTAAGGGACGTTGACGAAACCGGGCATCAAAGGCGTCCAATTGTCTTGGTAGTGCGGTTGTCCTGTAGCAGCCATCATCGCCTGCGTTCGACCGTGGAACGAATCGAGAGCGGTGATGATCTCGTATGCGCCATTGAGGTTCTTACGTCCCCACTTCCGGGCCAGTTTGCATGCACCTTCGTTGGCCTCTGCGCCAGAGTTGCAGAAGAAGACGCGGTCGACATCGGAATTTTCGACGATGAATTGAGCCAAAGGAAGTTGCGGCGTCGTGTAGAAGAGGTTCGACATCTGCAAGATGTTGCCGGCTTGTTCGCGGATAGCTTCCGTGACGGCCGGATGCGAATGCCCCATGTTGAGGACCGCCCAACCTGCGGTGAAATCGAGGTATGATTTGCCGTCATTGTCGAAGACGCGAGAACCTTCGCCTCGAACCAGAACGGGAGGCATGCGACGCACTACTTGCATGTAGTACTTCGCTTCGAGGTCCTTGTATTCCTGACTCGTCGGCATCGCAGGCTCTCCTATCGCATCGAATCGGCTACAGAGCAGCCGCATCCACCTCAATATAACAGCAGTAAATCGCCGCAGATTCACCCACGCGAGGGGTCGGCGTCTTGGGAGGAGTCGCTGCCCTCACTATCGGATCCAACATTCGTCGGCATCTCCACCAGTACCAACCTCGTCAGAAGCAAAATCACAATCGCTTGGATACCAACCAAAGCTGGGTAGTTCGGTCCATCAATGATGGCAATGGCTGCCG
Source organism: Dehalococcoidia bacterium (assembly GCA_965221625.1). GTDB lineage: Bacteria > Chloroflexota > Dehalococcoidia > Lucifugimonadales > Lucifugimonadaceae > Bin127. The sequence continues at coordinate 409,481 of OZ244903.1, read as the reverse complement.
CACTGATGAACGTGGCAGCACCGGCACGTCCGCTCTCGCGGACGACTGCCAACGCAACCAATCCGAGCACGATAGGAAGAATCGCCCAGACACCCACGAGCGCACACGCGGCACCTAATCCCGCGGCCAAGCCGGCCCCGCCTCGGAACTTAAGGAATACCGGCCAAAAGTGACCAACCACGGGTAAGAGTGCGACTATCGGGACTAGTTCTGATGGAGTTCCCAACGCAACCGCAACCAATACGCCTGCTGCACCTTTGCCGATGTCCAAGATGAAGACGACGGCACCCAATCTGCGCCCAACCATTCGGAAGACATTCGCTGTACCGGGGTTGCCGGTGCCAATCTCGAAGATGTCGATGCCAACAGATCGGGCTACCAGATAGGCGATGGGAAGCGAGCCGAGAAGGTAGGCGATCACGATGGCGACCGAGGTAGCGAAGATTTCGTTGGTGAGCATGGGTGCCTTTCGAAGGTGGACCGACGCGAAGACGCGCTTGCGAGGGGGTTAAATCCCTGTTGGCGGGCGTATTACGAAACGTTTCACGTCGTTAATACGTCCTTAATAACGGCTATTAACTCTTAACAACCTGGGCATCCGAAGGCAACTTTGAAAGCCGGACATCAATGATTTTGGCGTAGTACCCATCTATCTCATACCCGACGTCGGTTCGCCCGGTTTCTCTGGCAAAGATGGCGGTCGCGCCGGTACCCATGAAGGGATCCAAAACCACCTCATCTGAGAAGGTATACAGCTGGATCAGGGGTCTGGGCAGCTCTTGCGGGAAAGGTGCTGGATGTTGGGCACGCTTAGCAGATTCGGGCGGGAAGTGCCAAACTCTCTTCGTCAACTCCAAGAAATCTTCGCGCGTGATAGTTGATTGACGGTCCGATGGTTTGCGGCGACCGAAAGGAGGTTTCTGGAAGACGAGGATGTACTCGTGGGTATCGCGCAACGTCGGGTTTGCCGGCGACATCCAGCTGCCCCAAGCGGTTGAGGTGCCGCTCATCCCTTTGTCCCAAATGATCTCGCCTCGCATGTAAAGTCCGCACTCTGCGGCAATCTGGATGAAGTACGCGTGAAGCGGAATGTAAGGTTTGCGCCCGATGTTGGCGACGTTGACGCAAGCACGCCCACCATCAACGAGTACCCGGTGCGTTTCCTCCAACACGCTGCGCATCAACCCCAGGCATGCGTGCATCGAGAGGTCGTCGTCATAGTCCTTGCCAACGTTGTACGGCGGCGACGTAACCATGAGATGGATGCAACGATCAGGGAGTTGGTGCATCGCCGCGCTGCTTTCGACAAAAACCCGGTTGTGTGCGTGTTTCGGCAACGGGGTTGCTGGTCTTGGTTGCGGATCGATATCTGCATCGATATCGGGTGGTGTCAGTTGACGCGCACAATGGATGCTGGCGTCGTGGTTTTCGCGGACACCGGAACCGAATGACTGTGTTTTGGTGCCCTTTCGTCGGGATTTAGGCATCGGCACGGTATCTCACTTCACCAACCAAGGTGCCTTGGAGCGTGGCAATCGGACATCCATCCGCAAAGTGATACTCCGCGTTATCAAACTGTTATCCGGGAAGGCTGCCGGTGCAGCGCATCAGCGTTTCCTGGACCAATAGTTCATGCTCAGGCGAACGCAAGGACGGTGTGCCGTCGGTGATGGTCGCGACGAAGGCAGCGAAGGTGTCGACGTAGCGCCTCCTGTCCTGAAGTGTCAGGATGGTTACACCTTCGTCGAAACCGCCTTTCGGTTCATTAAGACACAGTCGCAAGGTTTCAGCCGGTTCGAAGGGCTCCATTATCGCTGAACCGTCGGTCCCATAGACTTCGAATCGACGCGCCATTGGTCGTGGTTCCATCGCCGCGATGTCAAGAGTTACGAGCGCGTTTGGGTACTCCATGACCGCGAGCGTGTTATCCATGAAATCGCGCGTCTCTGATGTTGAGTTCTGTAGGTACGAAGTTACTCGCTCCGGGCGGCCCATCATCCATACGATCTGGTCCAACATGTGCCCGCCGAGGTCGAAGAGCACGCCGCCGCGATGGTAGGACAGTCCTTGACGGTCGGTAAATTGCCCGTTTTCGCTTCGCTCTGGCAGCCAAGTTGACATGTGCGCCCGCAGTTGAAACACGCGCCCGAGGAATCCCGATCTGACCCAATCCGAGATGCGTTCGAAACCGTCGTGTTTTCGGAACATATAGCCAAGAGTTACCTGTAGGTCTTGCGCTGCGGCATCCTCAATGACTCGGAGAAAGCGATGATAATCGTCGCCTGCCGGCTTGTCGTAGAAGCAGTGTTTGCCGGCCCGCACGATCGCCTCGGTGTGCGCCAAGCTCTCGCGGTTGGCACCTTCCGAAGCGACTGCCACAATCTCGGGATTGTCGAGTATCTCGTCGACCGAATCGAGCCACTTCGCATCTTGCCATGCATCCGATTCGGCGCAGAAAACCCGTCGATCGGCGTCTGGTTCGAAGCATCCGATGACTTCGACGTCTGGGTGTTCCAACATTACTTGGTACACACCAGCGGCGTGGCCATGTTTGGTGCCGATCTGTGCTACCTTGATCATTCCCAACGCGCCAAGTGAACGCAATCGCGATAAGTTAGTTCACGCGCGAATATATCAGGTTGGGAGCGGACTCGCGAGTGCGAAACCACAACGCGCGTTGCGGCGAGTGCTCAGTTGCGCTTGGCGATTTCGATGAATGACCGTATTTTGCCGCGGTCCTTAATGCCGTCGCTCTCGACTCCGGTTGAAACGTCGACACCCCACGGGGATAGTCGATCGATTGCATTAGCGACGTTATCGGGATCGAGTCCTCCCGCGAGCAATACGCCATCACGATCTGCGACGCCCTCGGCGATCTGCCAATCGAAGGACTTGCCGGTTCCGCCAGGCACCTGCTCCTCGTAACGATCCAAGAGGACGTATCGGTTCTGCGAGAGATGGCAGTCGACGATCTTTCCAAGTTTGTCCACCGACATGTCTGATTTGACGCGCACCTGTCGCAGAATCGGTTTCCACATCTGGCGCATGTAAGCCTCGTTCTCATCGCCACATAGTTGCACGCAGTCCAGATCCACCTGTTGCGCCACCTTGTTGACCCAACGCGCGTCTTGATTGCGAAATAGTCCGACCACGCGCGGTCCGTGATTCCGGACGCGTTTGACGCGATGGTCGCGCGCCCTAATTCGGTAGTTCCGCACCACCTCTTGCGCTTGGAAGGGGGTCAGTTGCCGTCTAACGCCTTCGACGAGCACCACGCCAAAGAAATCGGCACCTGCGTTGGCCGCCTCAACTGCGGCGTCGCCGTCGCGGATTCCGCAAATCTTGACGTATGGCGTTTTGGACATACTACAACGTTACCAAACGGTGATTTCTGCCATCTGAGCGATCAATTCAGATGGATCGCCATCGGAAGTCATCAGCGACTCGCCGACCAGCACGGCTCGCGCGCCTGCGTCAGCCATGCGTCTGACGTCGTCGGCCGATTTCATGCCAGACTCGGCAACCTTGACGACGTTGTCGGGGATCCGTGATGCCAAGTCAACGAAAACGTCAAGCGACGTCTCAAGGGTTTTCAGGTTGCGATTGTTAATCCCAACGATACGCGGCTCTGCTTGGGTCATTGCCACATCAAGCTCTTCAACGTCGAACACCTCAACTAAGGGTTCCATTCCCAGCTCGGTCGCAACTCTGTAGAATTCTGCGTATTCCACTGGATCGAGGATCGCAACGATGAGCAATACGGTGTCCGCACCGTGGGCGCGCGCTTGGTGCACCTGGTACTCGTCGACCACGAAGTCCTTCTCCAGTACCGCGGTACCGTGCCGGTGTGCTACCTGGGCAGCAGTCTCGAGATCTTGGATGCTTCCTCGAAAGAAGTCCGATTCAGTCAGCACTGAGATGGCGGCGGCCCCGCCGTTACAGTAGAGCTGTGCGCGTTTGGGAGGGTCGAGCGCGGCGTCCATCTCTCCGGCGGACGGCGAGGACCGTTTCATCTCGGCGATTACCGAAATAGTCGATGAGGTCCCGATCGCGTGTTCGAAATCCAACGGCGGCGAATGTCGATTGGCGTCCTCAGCCAACCGCACCATTCGATGCAATGGAATCGTCGAAACGTCGTCCTCAATTCGTCGACGCTTTGCAGCCACGATTCGATCGAGTATCGACGTTTCGCCGGATGCGATTCGGTTCGATGACATCTGCGAGGAGTTAGGTCGCTCTAGCGGGTGTCATGACAGCACCGCCGTACACGTTCCTGACGTTCGCAAAAGCCAAGCTGAGTGCCATGACCACGACGAATCCTAATCCTAAAACCCAGAGAATAGCCGGGACACCAAAGTAGTCGGCGGCGATGCCGTTGATTAGATTGACAAACGCCATGTTTCCTCCGATGAGGATGTGGCTCAATCCGGTGATGCGTCCGCGCATGCCATCGGGAGCGAGGGTTTGGATCATCGCACCGCCAATCGCCATGAACGCTGCTTGTGATCCGCCCATCGCTGCGGTGCCAAAGATAGCGGCGATTTCATTGTTCGCCAACGCCAAAACCAGCATTGACGCGCCACTCAATACACCGGAGATTAGCAACAAGGAACCGCGCACTGAAGCGGACTGGATGCCAGCGATTGCAAACACGCCGATCAGTGCCCCGCCGCCTACTCCCATCATGAGATAGCTGACACTCGCGTTGGCGTCGCCCAATGTGTCGCGCGCAAGCACCGGAAGCATCGATTCGAAAGACATCGTCATCGCGCAGTGGAATGCAACGATCACGAACAACACCCTCAGATTGCTGTCTCGCATCACATACCGGAGCGCAGCCAGCAGGCTGGCGGCGAGGTTTGATCCTCTGGCGAGTTCGCCGGTTGATCTAGTCCGCACGGCGAGCACGCCGATTATGCTCGCAAAATACATGAACGTGCAAGCGAGAAATGCAGTATTCGGACCATCAATCAGCAACGCGGGTGCGATTAATCCCGGCCCGATCAAACGCGCTCCTTGTAATGACACTTGGTTCATCGCGATGGCGTTCAACCAATGCTCGCGCGGCACCAAATTCGGGATGAGTGCTTGGGTCGACGTCATCTGGAAGGTGCGGAAGCTGCCGTTCAGCAAGGAGAGCACGACGATGTGCCAAACCTGTAGCGTGCCGGCGAAGGCGAGCAACGTCAGGAGTGCCACGTTAAGGAATTGGCATGTGTAAGCAACTGCGACTACGGACCGTCGATCGAAACGATCGGCGAGGTAGCCGGCGAGTGGTGGGACGATGAAGCGTGGACCCATCGCGGCAAATGTGGCGACGCCGACGAGGGCGGAGGATCCTGTCATCTCCAAAACCAAGATCCCACGCGCCACGATCAGGGCCCAATAGGCGGACTGGCCGCCGAGGCTGCCCAACCAGATCCATCGAAAATCTCGGAACCGCAGCGCGTCGTTGTACCTGCGCAGATACGTAGTGGCGGCTCTTGCATTCATCATCTGGACGGCGCGTCGAATCGGCGTAGTAATTGCGGCAAATGGTACACGTCATCGTGGAAAACTTAGTTGCGCGACCCCACTCGCGACCTCGATAGACCGTCCGCGCGCTGGCCAACCCCGTCTATTGGGACGAGTCGCGACGACAACCGTAGAAGACTCGAGAGGGATCGCACCAAAATCGGGGAACTATACGCCGTTCGGATATGGTGAAGTTCTGATGGCTGTGCATTATCACTACGACGAGTTTCCGCCTTTGTAACTGAATTGGGATCGGTTGCTCCCACTCGTCGGACCGGCAAATCGGGCGATTGCGGCATTCGATGCAGTAATGAGCGGTGTACCGAACCCCACGTTGATGATGAGCCCTTTAGCCACTCAGGAGATGGTCTTGTCGACGCGCATTGAAGGGACTCAGGCCACGCTAGGAGAGGTACTCGAGTACGAGGCCGGCGGCTAAAACCAAGGCGATGAGCGTACGGCCGACTACCAAGAGGTTACCAAATACCGTCGAGCATTCGGTTTCGCTGAGGAGTTGTACGAAACATTACCGTTTTCGCAACGGTTGTTCCGCGAAAACTACAGTGTCTTGATGCAGGATGATTGCGGAAAAATCAGTGATCCGGGCGATTATCACTGGGCGCAAAACTACATTGCCGCTGAATGTGTCAAGATCGAACGGACGAGGCACGTACCACCTGCGCCGCAGGAAGTCCGAAGGTTGATGGACACGCTTGAGGAGTTCTTGGTCGGACCATATCCCGATTCGTTAATCCAGCTTGCATTGGTGCACGTCGAATTCGATGCGATCCACCCGATTTTGGATGGTAACGGAAGGTTAGCTAGGCTATTGATCCCTCTGTTCATGAAGGACAAGAGGATCTTGCGTGCGCCCAACCCCTAACTGAGCGGAAACCTTGAAATCTGTGGGGCACAATATCACGATGGCCTGCTCGCAGTTCGAGATATCTCGATTAGCCTGGTTGGGGCGAGTTTTTCCTCAATGCGATCGTTGTGCAAGCCATGGAGAATCGTGAAAAAGCAGAGCAAATAATCGAGCTCCACGAAGATCACAAGAACTGGATTGCCGACTTAACGCGCTTTCCGCACTCGATCCGGGCGGTTGATTGGTTCTTCAATCTATGAGTCTTCACCAGCACCAACTTCGCCGAAGAGTCGCGCATTCCAACGCGCGCTGCCCGGCGCACCCATCAAGTCGTGTACGAGCAAGGAATGCTGGAACGAAGTCGCCCTCCACAGGGCAATCGACCGGCGGATTATGCGTACCGCGAGTTGATAGAAGTCGCGGATCCTTGATACCGGTCAGCTACCAAGACAGCCCTTTGTGCGTCAGTAATATCGAGAAATGTCGCACGGAAGGGGTTTGACGTCGATGTTGCCGAAATCACGTGCTGGTGCTTAACGCCGCGAGCGATTTAAGCTTGGACGCTGCCGCACCGCTATCAATGATGTCCTTGGCCATGATCGCGGCGTCATTGAAGCTTGCGGCTTTACCCGCGGCGAGGAGGGCTACCGCGGCGTTGATGGCGACGACGTTGTACCGTGATCTTTCCGGACTGGGTGGAGCGTTGTGTTCGCCGCCGGCACCCGCCATCACAGTGCGTATGATCTCAGCACTGTGCTCGACCGATTCGGCGACGAGATGCTCACGGTCGCCTTCGGGCAGTCCGAAGTCTGCGGGTCTTGTGCGACGTCGTTTCAGCATGTCCGGCGTCACCTGGTACATCAGCGTGTGCCCCTCAATGTCTACCTCATCGGCACCAGATTCACCGTGCACAACCAACGCGTATTCGGTGTTGAGGAGTTGGAGTGCCTTGGCAATCTTCTCTGCTGCCGCACGCTCTGCGACACCGAGAACCTGACGTTTTGCACCGGCTGGATTGGTGAGCGGACCCAGAATGTTGAAGACGGTGCGGATGCCGATCTGCGGCCGCAAGGGCCCTGCGAATCGCATTGCCGGGTGGAATGTTTGGGCGAACATGAATCCGATGCCGACCTCGTCGATGCATCTCCACACTTCTTCCGGACCGAGAAGGATGTTCACGCCCAACGCTTCAAGTACGTCTGCGCTGCCAGTGGATCCTGACATTGCGCGATTGCCGTGCTTAGCAACCGGGACTCCAGCACCTGCGACGACGAATGCGGCGGCGGTTGAGATGTTGAACCAACCTTTGCCATCGCCGCCGGTTCCGCAGGTATCAACCGTATCTGTGCCGGCTGGGACCGTCAGCGATACATCCCGCATGACGGAAGCCATCCCTGCCACCTCTTCCGGCGTCTCTCCCTTCAGGCGGAGAGCGGTGACGAACGCGCCGAACTGTGCCTCAGTCGCCTCTCCGCCCATTATCTGCGACATCACTGCCGCCGCGTCTTGTTGCGAAAGATCGACGCCGTCGACTGTTGCTTGGATACCTTGTTGAATGTTCAATAGTTGGTCCTTTGCTTCCTGATTCTGGTCTGCACTTTGCGTCGCCGGCGCGATCCGGTTGTTTCACGACTCGATATCGAGGAAGTTCTGGAGCAGTGCCTTTCCCGGTTTGGTCAGGATCGACTCGGGATGGAACTGGACACCTTCGATTGGCAGATTGTCGTGGCGCATACCCATGATGACACCACTTTCGGAAGAGCGTGCGGTTACATCGAAACCTGTGGGCACAGCCTCACGTTGCACCGACAGTGAGTGGTAACGCACCGCCTCGAATGGATTAGGCAGACCGGCAAAGACGCCTTTGCCATCGTGTTCAATCATTGAAGTCTTGCCGTGTTTGAGTTCGCCGGCGTGAGCGACGACGCCCCCGAATGCTTCTCCGATGGCTTGGTGTCCGAGGCAGACCCCCAATATCGGGACATTTCCGGCGAAGTGTCGGATCGCTTCAATCGAGATGCCGGCGTTGCGAGGGTGCGACGGTCCGGGAGAAATCACGACCCGCTCTGGTTTCATTTCAGCGAGCTCGCCCACAGTCGCCTTGTCGTTGCGAACGACTTCGACATTCGCTCCTAACTCGGAGAGGTATTGGAAGAGGTTGTAGGTGAAGCTGTCGTAGTTGTCGATGAGTAGCAGCATGTTACATCTCCATTGTCGACTCTGCGTGGTCGATGGCGTGCATAAGCGCGCCCATCTTGTCCAGCGTCTCGTCGTATTCGGCCTGCGGGTCTGAATCGGCGACTATTCCACCGCCGGCCTGGAGGTAGGCAACGCCGTCTTTAAGGGTCATGGTTCGGAGCGAAATCGCGGTGTCCATGTTGCCCGAATAAGAGAAGTATCCGACAGCACCGGAGTATGGCCCCCTCTTCTCGGGTTCGAATTCGGCGATTATCTCCATGGCCCGGATCTTGGGTGCACCAGAGACGGTACCAGCAGGGAAGCCGGCACGCAACACGTCGTACACGTCGTAACCGTCGTCGATCACACCTTCGACATGCGAGACGATGTGCATGATGTGCGAGTAGCGTTCGATCTCGAGTTGCTGAGTTACCTTCACAGTGCCGGGTTTGCTAATCCTTCCAACGTCATTTCGCCCAAGGTCAAGAAGCATTACGTGCTCTGCAATCTCCTTCTCGTCGGAAAGCAACTCCTCGGCGAGTGCTTCGTCCTCTTGCGGTGTGCTACCGCGCGGGCGTGAGCCGGCGATCGGGTGAACCGCTACCTTGCCGTCAACAGATTGAACCAGAAGCTCTGGTGAAGCACCGATGATCTGGAAACCGTCGAGATCCAGGTAGAACATGTATGGAGAAGGATTGATGGCGCGCAACGACCTATAGAGGTCGAAGGGTTGGGAAGGCGTGCGCCGGGTGAGACGTTGCGAGACGACGACTTGGATAATCTCGCCTTCGTAGATTGCCTCCTTGCAGGCTTCGACCATCATCCGGTAGTTCTCACGGGACATATTGGGGACGTAGCGTTGCCCGGTGGCTTCGCTGTCGGTATCGTTGTACCAACCGCCTGGCATGGCCGCGGCTGATCCCACGAATGTGTAGTCGATGTCCGCGTCGCTCACCCGCGATGGCATCTGTGTCGGTGCCCCAGCACGCCCGAGTGCGTTGTCGGGCAAAGGCGACGTCAAACGGTCGATCAATTCTTCGATTCGTCGAGTGCCGTCCTCGTATGCGGTTTCTGCTTCGTCGGGATCGTCGACCGCGGCGTGAGCAACGACGAGGATGCTCTGCCGCACGTGATCGAAGACGAGCATCGAGTCGGTGAGCATGAACACTGATTCCGGCACTCCCATCCCGGAAGTCTCGTCTGAGATCTCAGGGACACGCGGCTCGAAGTACTTGATTGCGTCATACGCGACGAATCCGACTGCACCCCCATCGAACCTCGGCAATCCGTCGATGGTTGCGTGATTGATCACGTCCAACCGCGCCTTGAGCGCGGCTAACGGGTCAATGGATCCGTGGTCGGTGCCAGCACCTGTACGGATGACTTCGGAAGGTTGAGTTCCCAGGAATGAGTAACGGGCGACGTGCTCTCCTCCTTCGACGCTCTCGAAAAGGAATGAGTACGACCCTCGAGAAATCTTGATGAAAGCGGAGACCGGAGTCTCCAAGTCAGCCGAAATCTCACGATAGAGCGGTATTAGGTTGTATCCAGCGTCGACGAGTTCATTGAAGCGTTTCAGGCCGGGCAGGTAGTTGAGTTGGTGTTGCATCGCGTGTTTTTGTGGCATGTTGGGATGGCGATCGTTGGGGTTCGATAGCTTTGCCGAGTCTGCGATGGCGGGTCGGTTGTAACGCCAATCGCCGTCGCGGACTCGGCTATTGCCACGTCGACGTGTAGCTGGAAATCCGCATCGCGTCTCTGACTCGTTGCATCGTCTCCTCAGCGATTGCTCGGCCGCGCCGTACGCCTTGCATCAAGACGTCCTCAACGTAGCTCATGTCTTGCAAGTAGTGTTCGCGCCGTTCTCGGATTGGGTCAAGGAACTCGTTCAATGCCTTGGCCAAGGCCATCTTCACCTCTACGTCGCCAACCTTGCCTTTGCTATATCGATCCTTGAAATCGTCGATTTGGTCGACGTCTTTGTTGAAAGCATCGTGGTACTCGAAGACCGGATTGCCTTCCACGCGCCCGGGGATGTCCGCGCGTATCCGATTCGGATCCGTATACATCGATCGAACCTTCGTGTTGACTGTTTCCTCGTCGTCTCCGAGAAGGATCGCGTTGCCTTTCGACTTGCTCATCTTTGCGTTGCCGTCGGTGCCTACCAATCTCCCGACGTCGCCGATGAGGGTGTCAGGCTCCGGGAAGACGCGATCGAACATTCGATTGAACTTTCGGGCGATCTCGCGCGTCATCTCCACGTGCGGTGCTTGGTCCTCGCCGACCGGCACGAGGTGGGCGCGTGGCAGCAGGATGTCGGCCACTTGGCTCATCGGGTAGTTGTAGAAGCCAACCGTGCGGCTCTCTACCGGCAGACTATCGAGTTCGGACTTGAGCGTCGGGTTGCGCTCCAACATCCCAAGCGGCGTGATGAATGAGAGCAGCATCGTCAACTCGGCATGCGCCGGCACGTAGCTCTGGATCACAAACGACGTCTTCTCCGGGTCGAGACCGATGGCGAGCCAATCGAGCGTTACATCAAGCACTGAACTGCGAATCAGTGCGATGTCATCGAAGTGATCGCCTAGTGCTTGGTAGTCGGCGATAAGGAAGTAGCACTCATACTGATCTTGCAACTTCAACCAGTTGTGGAGTGCTCCGACGTAGTGCCCGAGGTGCAATGCCCCGGTCGGTCGGATGCCGGTCAGAATCCGAGGTTTCGCGCCCGGTAAGACATCAAAGTACTTCCGAGGTCGATCTGCGACTTCAGGCGATTTGGTGGCGACGTTCACGTTATTTGTTGTGCTCCTCAGGGTTCGGATCTCTCCGACAAAGAAAAATCCCCATCCCCAGACGTTTGGTTTTCATAGGGACAGGGACGAGGTGCGCTCGCGGTGCCACCCTGTTTCGGCGATGACTGTGTCGACCTATTGGTCAAGTTCGTCGCCGCAACTCAATTTAGGAAGTCTAACGGTTCCAACTCCGGCACCAGATACTGCGCGATTCTGCGGTTCTCTGACGCGGCTCCCGGGTCCAATTCGATTCCACTTCGCCATTCCGCACTCTCAGCGGGTCGTGCCGGATCTCTAATGATGGCGGTGAGTGGAACTACTAATCCCGTTCAAGACCTTTGCTATGTGAATTGCTTGAATGGATAGTCTAGCATCAACTGGTACGCAGAGTCGAATCTCGTCGCACTCAGCGAGCTTCCGAATACGGAGTCATGTAAGGTTGCGGCAGATCTTCGTACAGTTCTGGTTCGATGCCCAAGAGTGCTTCTCTCGCCTCAGCAGCGACGAACAGCGAACCAGTTACCAACGCAAACTGTGTTGGTCCGCTTCCGTTCCCTTGAATCATCTCGACAGCATGCTCAACACTACTCGCCACCTCGAAGTTGAAACCCATGCGATGTGCAATTTCTGCGACCTCGACGGCCGGTACCGATTTGGGGTGACGCGTACTGACTGCGATGGCTCGAGTTGTATTCTGCCCGAAAAGCCGGATAGCTTCGCGGTAGTCGTGTCCCGCGGTTGCACCGAGGATCAAACCATGTTTTGCTAAGGGTCCGGTACGGAACGGTTCATGAGAATCGTCGCTACGAATCGTTGTAGACCGTGAATAGAGCGTGCGTGCCAGTGCCCGCATTGAGGCGTCGTTGTGTGCCCCATCCAATACAAAAGGCATACGAGTTCCTGCCGCAACAACCTCGAAGCGACAGGGCCACTTGGTGTTCGAAATGCCTTGAATGGCGGCGTTTAGATTGAACTCAATGCCGCTTCGGTAAAGGATGTTCAGCGTTGCCGCGGCAGTGCGTATGTTGTCGATTTGGTGGGTTCCGGCTAACGGCGATCGCACTTCAACGTCACTCTGCACTGGGCTCGGATACGGACGGAGAATGGATCCCGACGTGGCAATTTCCAGCTGCTTCGGCCGTCGCCATCGACGGATGGTGATTCGCCACGGATCGTCTGCTGGCGCGGTTGGGGTTGCAACTGGTGCGCTGGCGCAAGCACTGACCACGGGGGCAACGACTTGTGCGGCTTGCTCCCGGATGACGCGCCAAGTGACGGAGTGGTTTCTGGCGACCACGACTGGTCGACCAGGTTTAATGATTCCTGCTTTCTCTTCTGCAATCTGGGATATCTTGTCGCCAAGTATCCTCGTGTGGTCTCGACTGATCGACGTAATCACCGCGACCAAAGGGTCGATGACATTCGTGGCGTCGAGCCGCCCGCCCAATCCGGTTTCGATGACCGCGACGTCTGCATTGTCTCGAAAGTGAACAAAAGCCATTGCGGTGAGCATTTCGAACACGCTGACGCCGCCGATGTTGCGAAGCCGTTCGATCGCCTCAACGTGTGGCCACAGATCTTCGATCAAATCCGCGAATGTGTTGTGAGCGATATTCTCGCCGTTGACTTGGATGCGCTCAACGAAGGAGTGTAGATGTGGCGAGGTGTAGAGACCGGCTCTGATGCCGACCGAGTTCAACGCGGTGGCAATCATCGCGCAGGTACTGCCTTTACCCTTGGATCCGGCGACATGGACAACGGGTACTGCCAGGTGCGGCGAGCCCAGCATCTCCATCAGCACCATGACCCGTTTGAGGTGCCAATCTGGGGGTTGATCGGCACGCGATTTGCGCTCGAAATCGGCGAGTGAGAGCAACCGATTAACCGCTCTCCGGTAACGCTCCTTGTCCGCATCGCTTGCCATCACGTAAAGGTTAATCCGGCCACTATCGCCCCACAATCGCGAGACGGTCGATTTGTAAGATGATTGACTAGCGCGAGACTACTCACTTTGCTTGATTGGGTGTCGGATTTGGATGAGCTACCGAAACCAGATAGAAGACGCGATGGTAGGACATGGAGCCGACTATTGCGAGATCAGGATCGAGGAATCCGACTCCACGCGCATCACCTATCGCGGCCGTGCGCTTGATGACATCAACTTGACCAGTGGCAAGGGCGGTGCGGTACGGGTGTGTGTCAATGGTTCGTGGGGGTTCGCTAGCTTCAACGACTTGGGCGAGATCAAGTCGCGGGTCGCCAGCGCGGTAGAGCAAGCACGAAGCCTGGCGTCGGGCAACAACGGCGAGTCGACGATGTTGGCGGAGGTCGATCCGCATGTCGACATCGTCAATCCACACATCGTGAAAGACCCTAGGGACATTCCGCTCGAAGCCAAGATCGAACTTGCGGAGCACTACAACGACATTGTCTGGTCACAATCAGGCGTCGTCAGTTCCGACATAATATACGGCGACAACTCGCGAAAGGTGGCATTCGGCAACTCCGATGGCACCTATGTCGAACAGGAGATGGTTCACGTCATCAGTCGCATCTCTGCGCAGGCCAAAGAAGGTGCCGACGTGCAACAAGCCGGTTTCAGCATTGGATCCCTTGGCGACTACTCGATCTTCGAAGATCTCGACGACGAAGTTGCGGCGGCTTCAAAGCGTGCAGTGAATCTGCTAACTGCGAAACCGCTAACAGGTGGTGCGCGTACGGTGATACTCGACCCGATACTCGCCGGTGTATTCGTCCACGAAGCGTTTGGGCACCTATCGGAAGCTGATAATGTCTACGAGAACGAAAAGCTCAAAGAGCTGATGTACATGGGCCGGAAGTTCGGTGGCAAGCACCTCAACTTCACTGATGGCGCGGCTCTCGGCGGCATGCGAGGCAGTTACCGATACGACGACGAGGGCACGGAGGCGACGATAACTCCGCTGGTGAGAGAAGGCGAACTGGTGGGTCGACTGCACTCCCGCGAAACGGCTGCAAAGACAGGCGAGGACCCCACCGGTAATGCAAGAGCGATCAACTACCGTTTCCCGCCGATCGTCCGCATGACGAACACCTTCATCGAGAATGGCGAAGCAGACTTCGATGATTTGCTCGAAGGCGTCGGCGACGGCGTCTACGTCAAGAACTGGTACGGCGGAATGACGCAGCACGAGATGTTCACCTTCTCCTCCGGCGAGGCGTACATGATCCGCAACGGCGAAGTGCAAGAGGCGGTGAAACCGGTGATGCTTTCAGGCAACCTTTTCGAAACTCTCGAAAACGTTGACGCGGTCGCCAACGATCGGGGAGTGAACCAAGGTGGCGGTTGCGGCAAGGGCGGTCAGATGCCATTGCCTGTCGGCAATGGCAGTCCACACATCCGCATTCGGAATTGTCTAATTTCCGGTGCTTAGTTTGAAGCCGCGAGAATTACGAAGAATGGCATCCGACGCCCAAGAGAAGTTGCTCGCCATGGCGGCACGCGCGAACAATGCTGCCGAGGTCTTCGCAACGGCGTCAGAACGTCGACACGTCGAGTTCGAATCTAATCGTCCCAAGAACATCGGTCAGAACCAATCGTCGGGGATCGCTCTGCGCGTTATCGACGGATCCGGCAGGATCGGGTTCTCGTCCACAAGTGACGACGCCAAGATTGAAGATCTGGTGAGCCGAGTCGGTGCACTGAGCGAGTACGGCCCTGTCGCGAAGTTTGAGTTCCCCGGATCGACCGCATACCCAGAGGTCGAGTGTTTCGATGCCAAGGTGCTTGAGTTGTCGGACGATGACATGCTCGACATGGGGCGTTCAGCTATCGATCGGATATTGAGCGAGTACCCGGATGCGTTATGCTCCGCCGACTTCAACAAGGTAGTGGGTGAACAGACGCTTATCAACACTTCGGGAGTTAACGCGACATACACCCAGACCAACTCCGGGTTTTATTTGGGTGTCGAGTTGATACGCGACACGGACATGTTGAGCATCTGGGACGGTATGTTCTCGGCGAGTGCAACGGGTGAAGACGCGGTCAACTTGGTTGTCGACAAAATACTCCGCCGCCTCGAAATGTCGCAGAGAATCGTCGATGCTCCGAGTGGCAAAGACTTAGCTGTCGTGTTCACTCCTGTCGGCTTCGTGGGTACGATGCTCCCGCCGTTGCTGTCCGGCTTCAATGGCAAAAACGTCGCTAGCGGATCTTCGCCTCTAATCGATCGTTGGGGTGAGAAGATGCTGGACGAACGCTTGGTGATTGCTGATGATCCACTGCATCCACTCACTCCGCAGGCGCACCCGGTGGATGACGAAGGTGTGCCGTCAAGGCGGATCGACATCGTGAATTTCGGTGCCATCGGCGAACCGATCTTCGATCTGCAGACGGCCGGGGAGATGGAAACCGCGTCTACCGGATGTGGTTTGAGAGATGTGTCTTCTACGCCGTCGCCCAGCACCTCATTCATCACCATGGATGGTGGCGAAACAACCGCCCATGACATTTTCGACGGCATCGATAGCGGCATCTTGGTAGAGCAGCTCTTGGGTGCGGGGCAAGGAAATCAACTCGGTGGCGACTTCCGCGCCAACCTATCGCTAGGGTTCTTGATTGAGAACGGGGAAGTGGTTGGGCGCGTTAAGGACACCATGATTTCGGGCAATGTCTATGAAGCACTCAATCTCGTTGAGGCGATAAGCGACGAGCCGGAGTTGGTCTACGGCACACGCATGGTGCCATGGGTGAGGTGTCGAGGTGTGGAGGTTGCGACCTCGCCGTCGTAGAGAAGTCGTGAGTATTAAGAGAAAAGCAGAACCAGCCGACTCATCTGGTGCCAGCACAGAGCAGTTGGCTACTCTGCGAGATGTTTCCGGCATTGACGACGCGCAGGCTCGAAAGATCGTCAACGAGTGGCGCACCTGGAAGGTCGCATCAGTCATCGAAACCGTCGACGAGTTACGGTCATTAATCGACTCGGATCCATCGCTTGAATTCGACGCCTTGTTCCGATTGGGGGCCACATTTCCGGATCCTACGGTGCGATTGGCATGTGTCAACGCGCTCTCATTCGGTGGTGGCATCAAGGTTGCCCAGACGCTGATTGCTACGTTGGCGAGCGATGAGTCTATCGATGTCCGGGTTGCAGCCGCGCGTGCGATGCACGTTTTTTCGGATCCGTCGCAGGCCCGCAGCGTATCAGGTCAGACAATCGGGCGCATCAAGTCAGCACTGCGCGAAGCTGCCGTCAATGATGAGATTGCGGTGCGTGGTCAGGCTCTGATTTCGCTCGCCGCAATGCGAGATGAGGAATACGCAGAGTTAGTCGAGACGACATATGACGAAGCTCTGGAGGAGCCGGAGTTGCTGCCCGACGTGTTGACTGCTATGGGCGAATCGGGCGAACGGCTGTGGCTGCATTCCCTTGAGGATGCGATCTACAGCAGCATCCCCGCAATCCGCAGTGCCGCGGTAATCGCCTTCGGCAAGTTAGCGACTGAGGAAAACGTCGAACTGCTGGATGAGACGCTTGAGGACCCGGACTTGGAGGTCCAAAAGGCGACCATCCAAGCGTTGGCGACCATCGGCACGGACACGGCTCGGGAGATGTTGAATGACGCTACTGAGAGTGCGGAACCTGAGGTCCGGCAGTTGGCGCAGAAGGCTTTGGAGACATTGAAGGCAGAGGACGACTTGATGTACGCCGTGTCTCCGGACATGGTGGGAAGAGGATTGTTCGGTGCTCCGTTGGATAACGGCGGCCGACGGGATGTCTCGCGATACGATGCTCCGACGCAGGAAGGTTGGGCTGACGTGAGACCAGAAGGTGACGACGTGGATGCTGGCGAATCTGATGAAGGTATCGGCGAAGATTTGGAGGACTACTTCGAATCGGACGATTTCTACCGCGATTCCAATCTGAATTGATCGGCGGTTTTCCGAAGAGATCGATGTACACGATTTCGGCATCACTGTTATCTGCCGACTTCGGGTACCTGGCGGAGTCTATAATGTCCGCCGAGGAAGGTGGGGTTGACGAGTTCCACTTCGACATCATGGACGGTCACTTCGTACCCAATCTGTCGTTCGGACCCCCGGTTCTCGAAGCGGTGCGGCGATACGCATCGTTGCCGATCGACGTCCACATGATGGAGCGATCGCCCGAGCGGATGATACCGAGCGTCGCTGCATCCGGCAGTGACACGATTACGGTGCACGTTGAGGCGGTATCTGATATCGACCGGACGATCGACACGATATTGACGGCTGGTGCCGAACCCTCGGTTGCGATCCGCCCACGAACACCGCCTTCAGCGTTGCGCACTGTAGTCGACCGTCTCAATCGGATTCTGGTGATGACGGTCGAACCGGGATTTGGCGGGCAGGATTTCCTGCCGGAAACCTTGCCAAAGATCGGTGAAGTGCTAACGATGATGCGCAATGCCCAACCCGAAGCCGAGTTGCGTTTGGCCGTCGACGGCGGGATCAAATCTCAGACGATTGAATTGACTGCGAAGGCTGGTGCCAACACCTTCATCGCCGGTTCGGGAATTTTCTCCCATCCGGATGGCGTCAGCGCAGGTGTCGCAGAGTTGCGGCAACGTTTGTCGTCTTAGGCGTCCGCACTGTACTGTGGTGATACGGCATCCCAAGGACGCCTCCGCAGCCATCGTTTGGCTAAGGTTTGCGCCAAAAAGGCGGACGCTTCGCGACGGTATCTAGGATGGCTGGATCCCACGGCTCCATCTCCCAACCGAGTGGTTGCAAAGCACCGCCGCGCCAGCCGATGCGCTTCTCAACGCGTGCATCGTTGTAGTAGGCGACATAGACTACGTTCACGAGCTGGTTGAAGTGCGACGGCATGTGCGCTTCAATCGCCTGCAATGCGTCGGTCTGCCGCTCCGCATCGAGAGCCAAGAATCCACCTTCGGCGCGCACCGAAGGATCGAGCGATAACGCTTCCATCACGAGTTGCAAAGCTTCGCCGTAGCGCGGGAATCGCGTTGCCAACTCCTCGACTTCGGGAGCCAACCCCATCTCGCCAGCACCCGGAAGGTGGTCGATTGCCGGGATAATCAGATCCAACACCTCCTTCAACGCGACGCGATCTGCGTCGGTTAGTTTCAACTCAATTGCAGACAACGCGGATCTCTCAACCTAAGAATTCAGATCTGAACGTTCGCGGGCGATGTAGTCGGCAGTTCTCAACGCGAGTGCACCGATTGTCGGCGTCGGGTTGACCGCGGCGCAAGTGACGAACACGGAGCCGTCGACGATGAACAGATTGTCCGCTTGATGTGCTTGGCCCCAACGGTTTACCACCGACGATTGGGGATCGTCGCCCATGCGTGCGGTGCCCATGAGATGCCAACCGGAGGATCTCAAGAGCGGAGTCGACAATATCGTGTGCGCACCGGCTTCATTCAGCGCGACTTCGGCGTTGCGTATGGCATCGTCCAATTGGCGACGAGAGTTTTCGCTCAGCGTGTATAGGACTTTCGGCGCAGGTATTCCGTTCGAATCTGTAAGAGTTGGATGCAGTTCGATGCGATTGTGCAACTCTGGCAGATCTTCGCCGATGACTCCCAAAACTGAAACCTGCCCGAACCGTCGCTCAAACTCCTCGTGGTGTTCGGCACCCCAAGGCACTCGCTCGTACATGAATCCGCATGCGGTCGTAACCGGACCGGTACTGCGAGCCATCTGATAGGTGTAGCCCCTGACGAAGTCTTTCGACGGATCTGTCTCGTAGAACTCTTGGCACATGATGATGTTGGCCAACGCACCTTTGTAAGTGAGGACATTGGGATCATCGAATACGCCACTCACCATGGCGTACGGGTGGAACATAAGGTTCTTGCCCACCAAGTCAGAACCATTGCAGAGTCCAGTCGGATAGGAATCGGACGTCGAATTGAGCATGATACGCGGCGTGCCGATGCCATTCATCGCCATGACGACGGCCCTGGCGGGTTGGAAGTGCTCCCGCCCTTCGGCGTCGTAATACCAAGCACCAGTAGCGCGGCCATCGTCATCAACCTCAACCCGAAAAACCCTGGCATCTGTGCGCAACTCGACGCCGTTTTGAGTCGCTTCAGGCCAGATCGTCACGTCGGTCTGCCCCTTGGCACCGCGAGAACAACCCAGACCGGTGTTGCCGCAGTGGTTGCATGCCAATCGACCGCGATACGGCTCGGAATTGACATAGCTGTCAGACGGCCACCAGTGCCAGCCTAGCCGATCGAAAGCGCGCGCCATGCGCTCGCCGTCGGACCCGATCGATAGTGGCGGCATCGGTCGTTCTTTGCGTGGCGGATTTGCGGGGTCTCCATTGATGCCGGAGCAACCCATGATGGCGTCGTATTCGTCGTAGAACGGCTCAAGCTCGAAATAGTCGAGCGGCCAATCATCGGCAACACCGTCCAAGGACTTGACGCAGAAGTCTGAAGGATGAAATCTCGGGGTGTGCGCTGTCCAGTGGACCGTGCTGCCACCAACGGCATTGAACATCAACGGATCAATCGGAGTCTCCGAAACGTCGATGGGATAGTCAACGTCGAGACTGCGAATGTTGGGATCGAATGCCCAGTCGGTTCTTGACCGCAGCTCCCAATCGGGGTGCTCATTCGGGAACTCCTGCGGTCGCATCCACCTTCCCTGCTCAAGGCAAACGATCGAAAAACCGGCTTTGGACAGTCGCCAAGCCACCGCCGCACCCGACGCACCGGATCCCAATATCAAGATTTCGGCGGAGGGATGGGAGATCATCGTGACGTTCCACGCAACCCGGATTTCGGACCGGCTAGCATCGCCAAATCATATTACCAAAAATGTGGTTTCAGACTGCCGCTAAGGGTCGAGATTCAAATGCCGCATCTACCCTCAATGCTTGGGGCAATGGCGAACTGCAAGTCGTTGCTGATCTGGGCTATCTGAGAATTGCAGCCATTGCTTCGCCGATGTATGCCGGTGATTCGACCACGGTTGCCCCTGCGGCTTCGAGTGCTTTGTTCTTCTCGGATGCTTGGGCCGCCTTGCCGGTGATGATTGCGCCGGCGTGGCCCATGCGTTTCCCGGGAGGCGCAGTCTGCCCGGCAATGGTTGCGACGACGGGTTTGGTGACGTGCCCCTTGATGAACTCCGCAGCTGCTTGCTCGCGCGTGCCACCGATCTCGCCAATCATCACAATCGCCTCGGTCTCATCATCGGATTGAAACTCGGACAAGACGTCGATGAAGTTGGTGCCGGGTATCTGGTCGCCGCCAATTCCGACGCACGTCGATTGTCCCATGCCGTGCGCGCCCAGTTGCGCGACAGCCTCGTAGGTCAAAGTGCCGGAGCGAGATACCACGCCGACGTTGCCCGGGTTGACTGCGGCACCGGGAATGATGCCGAGTTTGATTCGCTGTCCGGGATGTATCAAACCAGGGCAATTCGGGCCGAGTAGCCTCGAATTGGTGCGATCGAGATACGCCTTGGCTCGCACCATGTCTTGGACCGGGACGCCTTCTGTTATGCACACGATGAGCGACAGTCCGGCGTCGACCTGCTCGAGGATGGCATCCATGGCGAACGGTGCCGGCACGAAGACGATTCCGGTGTTCGCACCCGTCTGAGCCACGGCACCGGCTACCGATTCGAAGTACGGGACTTCATCCTCGAATTTGGTGCCTCCCCGATTTGGGTGCACCGCAGCCACGATCGGCGTTCCGTATTCTCTGATGCGTGATGCTTGAAACGCGCCATCGCGCCCCAACCCCTGGACCAGTAATCGGCAAGGATCTTCAACCAGAACCGGCATGTTAATTCTCCGCCCCCATTACGACGAGTTTGTCCTTGAGGATTTGTGCCGCGCTCGCCATATCCGGTGCTGGCGTGATATCCAAATCGGATTTAGCCAAGAGCTCCAAACCTTCCTCGGCGTTGGTGCCTCGCATCGCGACGACCACAGGTTTTGTGGTGCCCAATTGTGCGGAGGCGTTGATGATGCCCGTCGCAACTACGTCGGACCTGGCAATGCCGGCGAAGAGGTTTACGAGGATAATTTCGACGTCTTCGTCAGAGACGATGATCTTGAATGCGTGCTCGATGCGAGCGAGATCGGCTGAACCGCCGATATCCAGGAAGTTTGCAGGTTCGGCACCAGCCCACTTGGTGATATCCATAGTCGCCATCGCCAAACCGGCGCCATTCACCATGCAACCAACGCGGCCGCCTTCGAGCTTGACGTAGGCGAGGTCGAACTTCGCCGCCTCGCGCTCGAGCGGGTCCATCTGCTCGGCGTCGTAGCAACCGCGAAGGTCCGTGTGGCGGAACAATGCGTCGTCTTCGATCGACACCTTGGCGTCGATTGCCATCAACTCGCCTTGCTCAGTTTCGACCAACGGGTTAATCTCGACAAGCGAGCAATCCTTCTCGGTGAAGAGCTGGTAGGCGTTGAGAATGAGTGCGGTTGCGGCGCGGTTGAGTTGCGGGGGAATGCCGAGAGCGGCAGCGACATCTCGCGCTCGGTATGGAAGTAGCCCGATTAGCGGATCGCCAGCGATTTTCACGATCTTTTCGGGTTGTTCTTCGGCTACCTGCTCAATCTCGACGCCGCCTTCGCGAGTTGCGATAATCGTCGGTGCGCCGAAATCGCCGTCCAACACTATCGAAAGGTAGTATTCGTGGGCAATGTCAGCGGCAGGCGTAACCAGAACCTTGTCGACAGGAACGCCGGCCGGTCCGGTTTGGTGGGTTACCATGCGCGTTCCCAGCATTCCGGCTGCGTATCGTGAAGCTTCTTCGGCAGTTTCTGCGAATTTCACGCCGCCCGCCTTGCCGCGCCCACCAGCATGCACCTGTGCCTTGACGATGACCGGACAACCCAACTCCACCGCCGCTTCCGCCGCCGCTTCTGCGCAATCGGCGACTCGCCACGGCATTATCGGGATGCCACACTCTGCGAACAGCCCTTTAGCTTGATATTCGTGTAGATCCATAGGTCGATTAATCCGAAAATCGCAACCCCATAGATTCTAGACGATGATGCTCGCCTGCCTACTAAAACGTATCCCTCGCGGAAGCACGCGGACGCCCACGAATGGCGCGCCATCAAGAGTGTCCGAAGACGCAAATCAAGCAGTTGACTGCGTCGTCTAGTTCAGTAGTCCGGTTTCCCTGAGTACGCTTTCGATTGCCGTTCTGGATTCTTGTGAGACCGGTGCGGACGGTCGACGCGGATCGCCGTATTCCCAACCGAGTAGGCTAAGCGCGTATTTCGGTGCGCCGATGGTGTTCATCACGATGACATTCAACCTCGAAGCTGTGCGCTGCAACTCCAAGGCGGTTGCATATTCGCTGCGGAAACCGGCACTGACGATATCCATGCAGAGAGTCGGTGCGATGTTGCCGAGGAGCATGCACGCACCATCGCATCCAATCATAGTGCCGAACGCTAGCAATGCGCCGCTGCAGTTCCACTTCCGCACGTTTGGCGGGATCTTCGGTATCACCTGCTGTTCGAAGAGTATCGAATGGTCGGTGATATACGCGAAGATGTTGTCCATCGCGCACAGTTCGGCGATCACATTCGGCGGCGCGGCCGGATTACCGCCGCTGGCAAATGTCTGATGGATGACGACGACTGGGACTGGGCAACGGGACGTTACGTGTTCGAAATAGTCTGTGATATCTGATGCGGGCATGTTGCGGGGGATGCGCAGCCGCAAGAAATCTGCGCCGGCCGCCGCGTACGCTTCACCCAATCGAAGAGTCTCGCGAGTTGAGCGTTCGTCGACGCCGGCAATCACGAATTTGCGACCGCCGTGCGCCGAAACGACCGTCTTGACCGTCTCGAGCTTTTCCTCCTCGCTCAACATCGTCTCCTCGCCGTTGGCGGTAACGACTACGAATCCAGATAACGGAGTGTCTAACCATCTTCCGACGTTTCGTTCGAGTGCGCCGTAATCTACGCTCTGCTCATCGTCATCGCGAAACGGCGTCGGGGTTGGTGCCACAACGATGGGTTTGTCGGCTGATGGTATCGTTGACATTGATTCGTCGCCTTTTATTGCTCTGCCCGATGTATGCGAGTTTAAACTCACCGCACCTGAAGTCAGCAACTAAGAAACTCGCGCTGTTTTGTTCTGCGTCCGTTTGCGTTGTAGCACTAATCGCATGCGGCGGTGAGATTGGCGCGCCGCCTGAGGTTGTTGTTACGGACGACGCAAAGTCGGCAACCGAACCCACCGGCGCGGCCGGTGTCCCGCTCGAGGTGTCGCCGTATTGGTCGCACATCGACGCAGATGCGGCGATGGCACAGTACCCGCCGAAGAATGATCGCACTGACTATCGCTTGGTCAATACGCAGCAGTGGCTGAACGGCGAGGAAACGACAATCGCTGACATCCGGGAGCGGGGCGAGGTAGTGTTAATCGATTTCTGGACATACACCTGATACAACTGCGAGAACACCTGGCCGGCCTTGAAGGCATGGCACGAGAGCTACGCTAACGCAGGGCTCACCATGCTCGGAGTCCATACTCCCGAGTTCGACTTCGAAAAGGACATCCACAAACTAAGAGCTGCGGTGGAAGAGAACGACCTGCGTTGGCTCGTCGTGCAAGACAACGACTACTCGACGTGGCGACATTTCAACAATCGCTATTGGCCTGCCAAGTACATCCTCGACACTGAGGGGCGGTTGCGCTTCAGCCACTTCGGCGAGGGCAAGTATGCCGAGACTGAGCAGGCAATCCGACTACTACTGGCCGAGGCGGGACACGATGTCGCCGCGATCGAACCCGCCTATCCAATTGAGCAATAGGTATCTTCCGAGGTGTTCGCGCCCCGCACGGTTCTGGTAGCACCGTCGTTTGATTCTCGATGCGGACTAAACTCGAAGTCGTGGCCGTCTACTCGAATGAACGCAACCTGAGCATCGCTCGCAACGGACTGCCTGAAGAGGTCGTTTGCGGCAAGCGAGTGCACATGGACGGTCGCGAGCTCCTGGCGCAACTGCCGGAGGCAAGCGTAGCGGCGGCATTCTTTGATCCGCAGTATCGGGGAGTCCTCGACAAGCTGTCGTACGGCAATGAAGGCGTTTCGAGAGGGCAACGGCGATCACAGCTTCAACAGATGACGGATGGGGTGATCACTGAGTTCATCCACGGCATCTCCCGCACTCTGGGCCCGAGCGGACATCTGTTCTTGTGGATCGACAAGTTCCATCTCTGCGAAGGGACGCAACGATGGACGGCAGGTACCGAACTCGAGACGGTTGATCTGATCACCTGGTCGAAGGACCGCATTGGCATGGGATACCGAACTCGTCGCAGTTGCGAATACCTCGTTGTCTTCCAGAAGTTGCCGAAACGGGCGAAGGGGGTCTGGACGCGCCATGACATCCCAGACGCATGGACAGAGAAATCGTTGAATCGCGCGACACATGCCAAGCCGATCGGTTTACAGCAGGCGTTGATTGAGGCGGTCACCGCCCCGGGAGACGTAGTACTCGATCCGGCAGCTGGCAGCTACAGCGTCTTGACGGCGTGTGAAAACTCCGGTCGAGTCTTCGTCGGTTGCGACATCAATGGATGAGTGCTCCCGTCAAACTAGCGATACTTCGGGTCCCGCTTCGAGATATGCTTCATTTAGGTCGTGTCCTAACCCGGGCGCATCGGGCACGTGATAGAAGCCGTTGCGCACGTCGAGGGTCGGCATTAATGCTGCGTTGTAGTGCGGCACTTCGGAGTATGCGATTTCGAGGCGATAGAAGTTCGGCGTGGACATCATCACTTGTGCGCCGGCCGCCATCGTAATCGGCCCGGTGGCGTCGTGAGGTGAGACAGGGATGTAGTATGCCTCAGCCATTGTTGCGATCTTGCGCATCTCGCTGATGCCGCCGCAACGGACGATGTCTGGCATGATGTAGTTGGCAAGTTGCTTGTCGAGGATCGGACGGAAATCCCACCGCGTAACAAGTCGTTCGCCGACACAGATGGGCGTCGGCACCTGCTCCTTAACGATCTGTAGTGCGTCGTGGTTTTCTGGCGGCACCGGCTCTTCGAGCCACCCGATGTTGAATTCGCCAAGCGCTTGGCCGACGCGAACGGCCGCTGCCACGTCGTAGCGACCGTGCAGGTCGATGAGCAGTTCGATGTCATCTCCGATCGCATTGCGGACGGAGCGCGTTATCTCTACCCCTTTGCGGAGTCCGTTGGGCGAAATGTTGTGCCCAATTTGCAGAGGTGCGACATCTTCGAAATCGAAGAATGGATCCATCTTCAACGCGGTATGCCCTTCGGCGACTGTCTCGTAGGCCGCCTTTGCATAAGCCTCCGGAGTCTGTTCTTGGGGCATCCAACCGTTGGAGTAGAGCCTTAAGTTGTCTCGAAACTTGCCTCCGAGCAGCTCGTATATTGGGAGACCCAATCGTTTGCCTTTGATGTCCCATAACGCGATATCCACGGCGGAGATCAACGCGCTGCCGAAGCCGCGGTTTCCCGTGCTGTTGAACTCGGAGAACAACCGGGTCCAGATGTAATCGATGCGGCTGGAATCTTCACCCAACAGGAACGCGTCGAGGTGTGGCATCGCCTCGTGCACCATCTGGGCAAGAACGCCGCCTTGTGCCTGGCCGATGCCGTGCAATCCCTCGTCAGTCTCGATGCGAAGGAAGACCCAGGGATAGCGAGTTCCGTAACCGATGAACGATTTGACGGCGGTGATTTTCACGACTAGCGTCCTTTAAGGTGATGATGTGACTTCAGGTTCGATGTCTGTATCGTTCGAAACGGCGAGTTCGTAAATCGTGCTGGACCAAACTTGTCTGACGGCGTGTTTTAGCGCGTCGCCACGCGGGCGTCGGACATCAAGGCGTCGACCGGATATGCGACGCTCGAGTCCGTCCGGGAGGTTTGTGCGCTCGAGAAACAGGTTGAGGGTGTGCTGATCACCACCGAGGAACAGCCAATCAAGGCGATGAGGATGCTCGGCAAATCGGGTTTCAGCAAGTCGCGCGGCTTTGTCGAAGAATTGCCGGGTCCAGTTCTCTCTGTTTCGCTTAAACCTGTTTACGGATGACCCGCCAGCGCGGTGCTGTCCCGGCACCCAGCGATGCCCGATCTTGGTCTTGATGAGAGTTTCGTCGTTTGCTATGCCGATGGCGACGTGTCCGAGGCGCAGAAGTATGATGCCGACGCGTGCCGAAGGGTTCACGGCGGAGAGAAGGCAGTTGTAGTCGCGAGAAATCTGCGAAGCACGGATCGGGAAGGCAGGGGCGATGGCGAGTCGCGGGTGGTAAACGTTATGGATTTTGATGTACAACAATGCCAGTCCGGTAACCGAGGTACGTGCCGAACTTGGCAACCAAGACCAATCGGCAGTGAACTCTACAGATTCGGTGCCTTCCGGCTTGGTTATGTCGGATACTCGCGAGATGTCGACAGGATGCAGCTCATCGCTGCGTAGTGTCTTGATGATGTAACCGCCAGCAGAGTCGCTTTCCAATCGGTCGAACATCTTGAGCATGCCTCGAGAAGAAACGTTGCGCGGCGGCAACACGTCGGAGGCAAGAGTTGTTGGTACGGTTGCGGTTTCGGGCATCACATTCATTCGCGCCAAGATCTACCGCGAAATGCTACGGCAGCGGGATCGACGCGTGCACCAAGACCAGAGCCTTCTGGTATCACCAAGTGTCCGTCTTCTACGCGCTCGTACGGTTCAAGTACGGTGTGCCGCCAGTCCACTTCGTAAACGGCGTGCTCAAGCGGCAACACGTTTCCGAACGCCGCCGTCGCTTGCGCACTGGCGAGTAGCGACAGTGGCCCGGATGGGCAGTGCATCGAAACGCTGCCCCGAAATGCTGTTTCCAACTCAACTCCGATGCGATACGCTTCAACTGGCCCACCGCAGAACTTGACGTCTGGCATCACGATGTCGAGTACATCTTCCTCAATGAATCGCGTGAAGAGATCAAGTCCGTATGCGTGTTCGCCACCAGCGATTGGCAACTCCGAGCGATCATGGATCATCCGAAGGACGGCAGCATGCTCTATCGGATCGACCGGTTCTTCGAACCATTGTCCGCCAGCGGCACGCAACTCAGGTTCAAGTGCAAGAGCGGATTCGAGATCAAATCGAGAGTGGCAATCGACGTAGATTGTGATTTCTGGGCCGACGGTTTCGCGAATGGTATGGACGCGCTCAAGACCGGCTTCGGCGCAAGCAGGTAGGCCCGAGGTATCGAATGGCACTCGGCACTCGTCAAACGGGGCGCACTTGATCGTTGTGAAGCCGTCCTTAACAGCTTCAGCCGCCATCTCGGCGAAGTCGTCCGGACCACGATCTACGGGTCCCTGATCGTCCGGCAATAGAGAACGGTTGATGTTTCCGTACAGCTGCACACGGTCCGTCAATTCGCCAGCGTGCTGATGCGTGAAGCGGAGGTATTCGGCGAGCGACATCGCGGCCCGTCGGGAGAGGGCATCGGCTACGGCCCAACGCAGTGCACTCACGGCGGTGGCGAGATTCTGGTCGGCAACCAGATCGTTGGGACTGACTCCGAGAATCGGTATTACGTCATCCTCAGACGTGATGCGTTGCCCGCGCAACCGATTGGCGAGATGTGCGGTGATTGCGGCAACGCTGCCGGACAGTTGTGTTGAGGTGATCTCGCCCTGCCCGGCTAGTCCATCCGCGTCCGCGAGAAGGATAGTCGTCCAATCGGTGCCGCCACGCGCGTGGATCTCTTGAAATTCGAGCGAGGTCGGCACCCACCAGAGATCTGCAGAGTTACCCGGGAAAGACATATCGAAATGTTACTCAATATACGGTTGGTACTACGCAAGAACCGACCGTAACAGTCGCTTTTTGCGCAGTTGGACTATGGATAGCTCGCCACAAACCAGGAGGTTGGGAACCGGGGTAGTTCGGAGAGAGATCGAGCCGGTAATTTCAGGTGCCGATTCCCCGGTACCTGATGACTACCGTGATTGGTGGCGGTTATTCGTGGCGATTGAGCTGCCGAAAAAGGTTATGTCCACGCTGGACCAGATGGCGCGGACAATGCGACAGTCGACGTTTCGAGGCGATGTCCGTCGTCGACCGTCTCGTGGAGGCCGGGCCTACGATGCTGTTCGTTGGACATCGCCCGAGAACATGCATGTCACGCTGAAGTTCCTAGGCGACGTGCACCGCGACGACCTTTCCTACCTCAAGGAAGAGCTGGACATCGTGGCTTCGGATTCGGGTAAGTTGCAGTTGAGTCTAGGAGCGAACGGCTGCTTTCCGGGCGATCTGACACCTAGGGTTTTGTGGACCGGCATGAACGGCGACTTGCGTAGATTGCAAGGATTAGCCGTGCGATTGGAAGGTGCGATGGTGAGGTGTGGGTTCGATGAAGATCGTCGGGACTTCATGCCGCATGTGACGGTCGGCAGAGTGCGGAGCGGTACGCAGAAGCGGATCTTGAGTGCCATCGGCTCTCGGTGGTTGGAGGCGCGTTCTGCGGTTGATGTCTCTAATCCGCGCGATCGAGATATCGTACCCGTCTCGTCGTTTGCGCTAATGCGGAGTCACCTGCATCACAACCGGCCGACGCGCTACGAGCGGTTGCATGTTTCGACTTTAAGTTGAAGATCAACTGGCAACGTGCGCAACTGACAAACTGACGTGTAGACTACTCGCCAGTCGGCACTCGCAAGCTCGAACTTTCGCCGCACCACACTCGCTCACACTCTCAGGAACGCCATCATGAAGATCACAGACGTCAAAGCGTATGTAGTGACTCCCCCGGGGCATGGATACGGCGGACCGAATGAGCGTCAGTGGACGTTTGTGCGGATTGAAACCGACGAAGGGATTCACGGCTGGGGCGAAGCGACCAACTACCCCGGTGGTGGGAGTTTCCTCACTGCTCGCGCCATCATGGCGATGAAGGAATTGCTTGTAGGAGAAGACGCGCGCAACATCGAGCCGCTATGGCACCGATTGTTCCGACGCTACACCTACCTTGGATCTCGCGGGTTCCCGTCCACCGCGATCAGCGGCATCGACATTGCGCTGTGGGATATCAAAGGCAAGGCTCTCGGTGTCCCGCTGTACGAACTTCTTGGCGGGAAGTTTAGAGATGAGGTGAGGTTGTATGCGAATGGTTGGTTCTCCGGTTGCAGCACGCCGGAGCAGTACTACGATGCGGCGACACAGACGGCGGCGATGGGACACGAAGCATTCAAGCTAGATCCGTTCTTGGAGATGGTTCCGATGCACGTTCGGTACACGGACGGCACGATCTCGCAGGATGGCGAGCAACAAGGTTACGAAATTGTAGAAGCGGTACGCGAGGCGATCGGCCCGCAGCGTGAGATACTCATTGACGCCCACGGCAACTTCAACGTGCCGACGGCTATCCGTCTTGCGAACACGCTGCACGAACGGTCGCGGATTGAGTGGTTCGAGGAGCCGGTGCCTCAGGAGAGTATCGATGCGTTGGTCACGATCCGGGCGAACACTGACCCGAATCTTTGCGTTGGCGAACGGTTATATACCCGATGGGATTTCTTGCCGATTTTCCAACGCAATCTTGCCGACTACGTGATGCCGGATATTGTTTGGACTGGCGGCATCAGCGAGATTAAGCGCATCGCATCAATGGCTGAGGCGTACTACATCCCGATCAGTCCGCACAACGCGATGGGATCGATACAGATTGTCGCCGGCGCGCACGTCTCAATGTCTACGGTGAACTTCTACCGCTTGGAACACGCGTTGAGTCTGAAACCGGCGTATCAAGCGATGCTCGAGGAGCAGATTGATTTCCATGGCCAGTACGTGAAGGTGTCAGGCAAGCCGGGTTTGGGCGTCGAGGTCAGCTTGGAGGCGATGGAGAAGTATCGGCATCCTGATTGGGACGTCGCCGCGGGCGGTTAGCCACGCGCTGGTTCGTGGCGAGCCACGACTACCCGACGGGAAAATCGGCGTAGGTTACGACACCATGTTTGAGGTGGGAATAGTCGCGCTCCCAATGCTCTTCGATCATCGCCCGCCATTCGAGTGCCGCAGTTTCGAGCTCGGCGGTTAACTCTGGCATCGAATCTGCCAAGTTGTGTGATTCGCTTTGATCTCGCTCGAGGTCTGCGAGATGGACGTGAACCGACGGTTCCGCTTCTTCGACAAGGACGCCGTCGATGACGAGTTTGTGGTTCTGGCGTCGGATCGCAGTTTGACCGTCAAGTTCCCAGTAGAGATCCCTTTGAGGGAGTTCTTTGCCTGCTGTCAGCAGATCAAGGATGCTGACGCCGTCGAACTCTCTGGTTCCATCAGTTGGAGTTTGACCGTCGACGACGTGAAGGACGGTTGGGACAATGTCCATTGACGCGCATGGTTCGGATACGACCTGGCCACCCGGGATTTTCCCCGGGTAGTGCGCGATTGCGGGCATTCTGATGCCGCCTTCAAACAGGCTGAACTTGTGCCCCTTCAACCCGCCTGACGTGCCGCCGTAGTACGGGTCGAGCGTTCCGTCGAGCCAGTTGCGAGTCTCGCGCGATGGTCCGTTATCGGAGACGAAAAAGGTTAACGTGTTTTCGGATTCACCAAGCCGCTCAACTTCGTTCATGATTGCGCCGATGGCGTCGTCAACCGCGCTAATCATCGCCGCCATGATGCGACGGTCCCACGGCAGGTGGGCGAAGCGTTCGTGATACTTTGCCGGTGCGTGCATTGGGTAGTGAGGTGCGTTGAACGGCGCAAAGAGCAGGAAAGGCTCGTTCTCTTCGCGCTTCCGTTGCACCATCGCGCGGATCCGCTCAATAGATTTTTGCGCGATCAACTCGGTGAAATACTCGGCATCGTGCCAAACCTCTTCGTTGTTCTCCCAGAGGTCATGGGTAGGGTTGATGCCCGGTCCAGGTCGGTTTGCGCCCCAGTAGTAGATGTGCGAATAGAAGTCGATGCAACCGGCTAGGAAGCCGAACCAATAGTCGAAACCGTGGCTATGCGGACGGCACTCGTCGGCAACACCCAGATGCCACTTCCCCACCATCGAAGTTTGGTACCCGCGTTCCTTGAGGAGCGAAGGCAGCGTCGGTGTTGAACTCGGCAGACCGGAAGCCGTTCGGTGCCCTTGCAATATGGCTCTCACGCCAGCATTGCCAGGATATCGCCCGGACAAGAGAGCGGCACGAGAAGGACTGCATACCGGACTGTTGGAGTACCAATCGGTGAAGCGAACACCGTTTGCGGCGAGGCGATCGAGATTCGGCGTCCGAAAATCCGTTGCACCCATGCAAGAAAGGTCACCGTAACCTTGGTCATCGGTCATGAAGACGATGATGTTGGGTCGGTCGGTGTAGATTTCGGGTTGGTCGGACGACACGTTGCGGATTCCTATCTTGGTTGCGGGTTCAAGGATATCCGACCGCGACGAGTGTCGGATTGTGGGCGAGATGATCGGTCTCGCCCCTGCCCAATTGACGTTTCTGAGGTGGGGATTCCCAGTTACTCGTCGTCGATCGATTGTTCGTCGTTGAAGGAGATGACGGTGTCATCGCCAGTGTCGGAGGATTGCCAGACGGAACTCGCCATGCGGGCAACGTCATCGTCGCCTTCACTTAGGCCGATGGAATCGTCGTCGTCATCGCCAGAGAACGATATCGAGAACGGGCCATTCGCGGTATCGCTATCGGCGTTGAACGCGGCGAGCGACGCTGAGATGTCATCGCTTGCGATAGCGGCCAATGCTTCTTCCCAACCTTGTGTAACCGGTTCAATCGGCTGCTCTTCGGGTTCGCCGAGACCTAGCAGGTCCCTGCCTTCTTGTGAGCGATCGAGTCTTGCCGGTATCATGCGACCAATGATGACATTTTCCTTGAGTCCGGTCAGGTGATCGACACTGCCTTGCAGGGCGGCGTCCGTGAGCACTCGCTCAGTCTCTTGGAAGGACGCCTTTGCGAGGAAACTCTGGGACATGAGGGAGACGCGACTGATGCCGAGAAGTATCGGTGTAGCGGTCGCAGGTTCGCCATCATTGACTCGTACCTCGTCGTTCGCTTGCTGGTACTGCCATCTATCGACAACGTCGTCAATGAGCAACTTGGTGTCGCCAGGACTGACGATTTTGACCTTCTGCAGCATCTGCCGGACGATTACTTCGAAGTGCTTGTCGTGCACCTTGACGCCTTGCGACCGGTAAACGCGTTGCGCTTCTTCGACGAGGTATTGTTGCACCGCTTCGATGCCGGATATGCGCAGGATGTCGTGCGGATTCTGTGTGCCGTCGGTCAGTTGCGCCCCGGGATCGACTTCATCGCCGTCGTCGACTAGGATGTCGGCGTTGCTCGGTACTGGTTCTTCGCGTTCGTTAATCTCTTCCCATACGATGGTGATGCCGTCATCGTCAATGCTCTCGACTTCACCCGACAGGTTCGAGATAATGGTCTCTGGGAGCGATAAAGACCCTTCCTCAGCCATGGCGTCGCGGCGACCGGCAGCGGATAGCACGAGCAACTCAGTGCCGGCGTTAACCCAATCGCCTTCTTCGACTGCGGCGCGGTATCCGCCTGGAACGGGCACGGTCTCGGAGAAAGTCTCGAAGTTCTCGACCGCAATAACAAGGTTGCCGTGAGCTTCTCGGAACCGAACGGTACCAGCGATCTCCGCGAGCAGGGCTGGTGCCTTCGGACGGCGTGCCTCAAAGAGTTCCTGGACCCTCGGAAGACCAGTCGTAATGTCGCGGTCGCTTGCGATACCACCGGTGTGGAAGTTACGCATCGTCAACTGCGTACCCGGTTCGCCGATGGACTGCGCGGCGATGATGCCAACAGCCTCTCCGATGATGGACGGCCGGTTATCGGCGAGCATGCTGCCGTAGCACCGGGCACAGATACCGCGTTCAAGCAAGCATCCAACTGGTGACCGCACCTCCAACAATTCCACACCTGCCTGAGCAATGCGCCGTGCCAAGTTGTGGTCAAGCAATTCGTCCGCACCGACTAGTACCTCATTCGTCTCCGGATCGACGACGTCGCGGATCGGATACCGGCTGAAAATGCGTTCCTCGAATGGGAGGTTCAACGCTCGCGATGCCCCTTCCGAGATCGTCATGCCGACGGTCGTACCGCAATCTTGCTCGTTGATGATCACGTTTTGCGCGGCGTCTGCCATTCTGCGCGTGAGATATCCCGCTTCAGCGGTTTTGAGTGCCGTATCTGCGAGTGCCTTCCTCGATCCGTGCGTTGATGCGAAGAACTCGTGAACTGACAATCCTTCGGAGAAACTGGCTTCGATGGGCGTGTCGATAATCCTTCCGCGCGGGTTCGACATGAGTCCGCGCATGCCGGCCATCTGCTTGATCTGGGCAAGGTTACCTTTGGCACCGGAATCTGACATGGCGAACACGCCGTTGTACTCGGAAAGGTGAGCCTGTACGGCAGAGGTTACTGCGTCAGAGGTTTGGTTCCACGTCTCGATCGTAGCGGCGTACTTCTCCTCTTCGGTGATGACGCCTTCGTCGAACATGCGCTGGAGTTCTGCGACTTGCGCGCGGCCGCCCTGCAAGAGTTCCTGCTTCTCGGGCGGTGGCACAGCGTCCTTAATCGCGATAGTTGTCCCCGAACGGGTCGCGAACTCGAAGCCCAACCGCTTCATGTCGTCGAGAATGTCAGCAGTCTCGGCATTTCCGAGTTCGCTGTAGCACCGGTGAACGATGGCGTCAATCTCGTCCTCGCGCATCACGTAGTTATGGAAACCGAGTTTGTCGGAGAACATATTGTTGAATATGACCCGTCCGACCGTGGTCTCGATCCAATTGTTCGGCACTTCCATCTTGACCGATTCCGCTGCTTCGGTGTCAGTCCAGACTTCGGTGTGGGCAGGTAGACGGATGCGTATGATTTGCCGCAATCCAATGTCACCAGTCTCCCAGGAATAGATGGCTTCGTCAGAGCTCCCGAACTGACGCACCGATTCACGCCCATTAATGCCATTTCGCTTGCCATTTGTGGCGAGTCGTTCTCGAGAGACGGGCACCTCGGTATCGATGACCGGACCAGTCAGGTAGTAGAGCCCGAGCAACATGTCGAGAGTCGGCGAGACGATGGGTGAACCGGAGCGCGGAGCCAGCATGTTGCGCGTGCTCAGCATTAGCATCTTGGCTTCACGGATGGCTTCCGGCGAGAGCGGCACGTGTACCGCCATTTGGTCGCCGTCGAAATCTGCGTTGAAGGCGGTGCAGACCAGCGGGTGGAGTTGGATCGCAGAGCCTTCGACGAGTTTCGGATAGAAGGCTTGAATTCCCAATCGGTGAAGTGTTGGTGCGCGGTTCAACAACACAGGGTGACCGTCCACCACTTCTTCAAGCGTGTCCCAGACTTGGGCATCCGTCTCTTCGGCGCGTTTCTTGGCGGTCTTAATGTTCTGCGCGTGCCCGAGTTCAATCAGGCGGTTCATTACGAACGGCTTGAACAGCTCGAGAGCCATCTCCTTGGGGATACCGCATTGGTCGAGTTTCAGTTGCGGGCCCGAGATGATGACGGCGCGGCCGCTGTAATCAACGCGTTTTCCGAGCAGATTCTGGCGGAAACGTCCCTGTTTGCCGCGTAGGAGATCGGTGAGTGACTTCAGTTTGTGGTTATGGCGACCCATAATCGCACGTCCACGCCGCCCGTTG
Organism: Dehalococcoidia bacterium; assembly: GCA_965221625.1. Taxonomy (GTDB): domain Bacteria; phylum Chloroflexota; class Dehalococcoidia; order Lucifugimonadales; family Lucifugimonadaceae; genus Bin127. The sequence goes on along the minus strand of OZ244903.1, from coordinate 374,496 downwards.
TCGATCAATGCATCGACCGCTTCTTGCAACATGCGCCGCTCGTTGCGGACGATGATGTCAGGTGCTGAGAGCTTGAGGAGGTGCGCCAGCCGGTTGTTGCGGTTGATGACACGTCGATAGAGATCGTTGAGGTCGCTTGTCGCGAAACGTCCGCCGTCTAGTTGCACCATCGGGTGGAGCTCTGGCGGCAGGACCGGCAACGCCTGGAGAATCATGTACTCAGGTTGGTTGTCGCTGTTGCGGAACGCCTCAACGACACTCAGCCGCTTAACTGCTTTCGCACGGCGTTGACCGGAAGTCTCGCGAATCGTCTGCGTCAACTCGCCGTGGATTTCGTCGAGATCGAGGCCCTGCAGCAGCTCGAGGATGGCTTCGGCACCCATTCCTGCTTCGAAAACGTTGCCGAATCGATCCTTAAGTTCGCGGAACTCCGATTCGGACAGTTCGGCTTTGATTTGAAGGCTTTCCGCCTGCTCGATTTTCTCGTTGACGTGGACCTCGAAGAGGACGTTGTGGTGGGCAAGTGTGGTCTGCACCTGCTCCTCAATCTCGGAACCTTCAGGTGCCGTCGGAATCGGCTCATTCTCCAAGTCGAGAGCGATTTGGAGTTCGTTAATCCGCTCGATTAGCAGTGCGATGAACTGCTCACTCTGCCCGTTGGCTTCGTATTGGCTGCGTTCCTCTTCGAACCGCGCTATCTCCATCTCTCGATATTCGACTAGTTCGTTGATCGCGCGTTCGCGTGCTTCTTCGTCAACCCGCGTGATGATGTACCGGGAAAAGTAGAGGACGCGTTCGAGGTTACGCGGGGTGATATCGAGGATGATCGACATCCGCGAGGGAGTGCCTTTGGAGAACCAGATGTGCGCCACTGGTGCTGCAAGGTTGATGTGTCCCATCCGTTCGCGGCGCACCGAAGCTCGCGTTACTTCGACTTGGCACTGGTCGCAAGTGAAGCCTTCGCGACGCATGCGAGTGTCGCGCTGCCGCTTGTACTTCCCGCAGTAGCACTCGAAATCGCGCGTCGGGCCGAATATGCGCTCGCAGAAAAGTCCGTCGCGCTCGGGTCGCAGCGTACGGTAGTTGATCGTTTCGGCTTTCTTGACCTCGCCCCACGACCAATTCCTGATCGTGTTCGGAGAAGCGATCGTAATGCGGATCGACTGGAAATCGTTGCCCAATGTTTGAGTAGTAGTAGGGGGAGGGATTAGAACCATCTAACTTGAACCCTTTTGGTTGGTTGGTAGTCCATCGTTTCGGGACGCACGTCGACGTGCGTCCCGAAGGGCTATGATTACTCGGTCGTTCGTGGATCTTCTTCCGATCCGTCGTCAGCAAACGTAACGGTGTTGGCGTCCGCGTCATCCGTCGGAGTTTCGTCTGCAGACGAGTCATCGGATTCGGCACCGTCTTCGGAGGCCTCGGCATTGTCGATTGCGAAATCGAGTACCGGCGGCGGAAGTTCGGCTTCGATGTCCAGAACATCATCCGCCTGAGCGTCGAAACCCATGATCTCGTACGCGGCTGGGCTATCCTCGAAGACGATTTCGCCTTCGTCAGTCTCGTCATCCTGCAAAGCGTGGTCTGTCTGCATCCGAATGTCGAGGCCGAGACCTTGCAGTTCGTGCACGAGTACGTTGAACGATTCGGGCACGTCTGCGGAGGTTACCGGTTGACCTTTGACGATTGCCTCGTACGCGAGCACACGACCACGCACGTCGTCGGACTTGATCGTCAAGATCTCCTGCAAGGTGTGAGGCGCCGAATAGGCTTCGAGTGCCCAAACCTCCATCTCGCCGAATCGTTGACCGCCAAATTGCGCTTTGCCGCCCAACGGCTGCTGGGTGATTAGGGAGTATGGGCCGGTCGATCGAGCATGCATCTTGTCTTCAGCGAGGTGGATGAGCTTCATCATGTAGATGTTGCCGACGGTGATTGGCTGGTCGAAGAGTTCACCGGTACGTCCATCGACGAGCGTCTGTTTGCCAAGCACCGGTGCCGCTTTCGAGTTCTCGCGGTCGATTTTGCGCGCGAGTTCGGAGATCTCGTTGGCGTCGAGACCGTCCACATCGCCGCCAATGTTCTCGGAGATCCAGATCTTCATACAAGCCATTCGAGCTTTGCCGGTGTTCTTCGGCGCGCTGCTGTACAGCTCGTCGTAGTCGTAACCGCGTTCGGCAAGCCAACTCCGTATCTTCTCGTGGTCGATCTCGCGATTGGTAAGGTCACGATGATCCCGCGCTTCGGCGGCGGTTACGAACCAAGCGCGCGCCAGTTCATCTTCGATCGCGTCCTCTTTGGCACTGTCGAATACCGGGGTTACGGCGGAGAAGTCGAGTTGGCGAGCGGCCCATCCGAGGTGGGTCTCGAGCAGCTGACCGAGGTTCATGCGAGATGGCACACCGATTGGGTTCAACACGATGTCGAGCGGGGTACCGTCTTGCAGGTGTGGCATGTCCTCGCGCGGGAGAATCAATGCGACGACACCTTTGTTACCGTGCCGTCCGGCCATCTTGTCGCCTTGAGTGATCTTGCGTGTATGAGCTACCCAAACGCGTACCATCATCGACACGCCGGGAGGCAACTCGTCGCCATCCTCTTTTCGTTGGATGCGAACCTTGGTCACTTTGCCTTTTTCGCCGTGGGGGACGCGAAGGCTGGTGTCCTTGGTATCGCGCGCTTTCTCTCCGAAGATCGCACGCAACAGCTTTTCTTCGGCGGTGAGTTCGGTTTCGCCTTTGGGCGTCACCTTGCCGACGAGAATGTCGCCCGGGCCAACCCAGGTTCCCTCAGTTACGATGCCATGCTCGTCTAGATTTGCGAGAGTGTTGTCGCCCACGTTCGCAATGTCGCGCGTAATCTCTTCTGGTCCCAGCTGGGTTTCGCGCGCTTCGACCTGATACTTCTGGATGTGAACCGAGGTGAAACGATCGTCCTTGACGAGGTCTTCGCTGAGGATTATCGCGTCCTCGTAGTTCCCGCCGCCCCAACTCATGAATCCGACGAGGACGTTCTGTCCTAAGGCAAGACGCCCGTTGTCGGTCGATGAGCTGTCGGCGATTGCTTGACCGGACTGGACTTGCTGCCCCTTGTTTACGATCGGGCGTTGGTCGATGCACGTGCTCTGGTTAGATCGCTCGAACTTAATCAACCTGTGATCGTGTGCTTCGCCGTCGCCATCAATGATCGTGATGCGCTCGCTAGTGACCGATGAGACGATTCCATCGACTGCGGCGCGAACGACCTGTCCGCTATCCAGTGCTGCGCGTTCCTCAATTCCGGTGCCTACGATTGGGGATTCCGGTTTAATGAGCGGCACACCTTGCCGTTGCATGTTTGAACCCATCAGCGCACGCGTCGCGTCGTCGTGCTCAAGGAACGGGATCAACCCAGCCGAAATGCTGACGATCTGAGACGGCGATACGTCAACGTATTGGACATCCTCGGGGGGAGCCTGAAGGTAAGTTTCGCCACCGGTTCGGCAACGGACCAGATCTACAAGCTGTCCAAACTCATCGACAGTTACAGTCGGTTCGCCGATGTTCGCCTCTTCCTCCTGGTCGGCGGAAAGGTAGACGACGTCTTCCGGATTAGTTGTGATGTAAGGCCTAACTTTGATCTCTTGCTTGCCAAGCCTCCTGAGTCGGCGAGCAAGATCGGCGTCGATCACGGCACCGTTCTCGGCAACGGTTCTCTTGCGGCTTTTTTCGATAACCCGTTGCATCAGCGTACGGCCGACGAGGTCGTCGGACTTGTTGGAGATGGTGTCGCGCACCTTGCGATAAGGAGTTTCGACGAAGCCGAAGTCGTTCACTTTGGCATACGTGGCAAGTGATCCGAGAAGACCGATATTTGGTCCTTCGGGCGTCTCAATCGGGCAGATGCGTCCGTAATGCGAGTGGTGCACGTCGCGGACATCGAATCCGGCGCGGTCTCGTGTAAGGCCGCCGGGGCCGAGTGCGGAGAGGCGTCGCTTGTGCGTCAGTTCGGACAGCGGGTTGGTTTGGTCCATGAACTGCGATAGCTGAGACGCGCCGAAGAACTCTTTGATGGCGGCACCCACCGGGCGAATGTTTATCAACGCCGCTGGCGTCGTCTCCCCGGGGTGAGTGGTCATCCGTTCGCGGACGACGCGTTCCATACGCACTAGGCCGTTGCGGATTTGGTTCTGAATCAGTTCGCCGACGGTACGCACGCGACGGTTGCCGAGATGGTCGATATCATCGGCGTGCGCTTTGCCTTCGTTGACCGAGATCATGCGCTTGACGATGTTGATGAAGTCCCGCTTTGTCAAGGTTCGATGCGCAAGATCGATGTCGACGCCGATGTGGCGGTTCAGCTTGTATCGTCCGACGTCTCCCAGGTCGTACCTTCGGGCGTCGAAGAACATCTGCTGCACTAGTCGCTTGGCACCGTCGACGGTCGCCGGTTCCCCGGGTCGCATACGCTTGTGAAACTCGCGGAGGGCGTCATCTTCGTTGTGGGCATCGGTGTCTGATGACCAAGTGGCACCTATGAAGTCGCGGACATCGTCGTCGTCATCCTCATCAACCTCGACATCGCCGAAGACGTTTCGGAAGTCCTCAAGTGAATCGAGTTTGAGAGGGTTTTCGAGATCTTCTTCCGTTCCGTCTGGAACCGCGGCGATCGCGCGCAGGAGGGTGGTGATCGGCAACTTGCGTTTGCGGTCGACCTTTGCGAAAAGGATGTCGCGGTTGCTGGTCTCCAGTTCTACCCATGCGCCGCGATATGGGATCAATTTCACGGAGCTGATGCGATTGCCGGTCGCCGCTTCTTCGTCGAGGGAGAAGTACGCACCTGGGGATCGCACCAGTTGGGAGATGACCACGCGTTCTGCGCCGTTGATGATGAACGTTCCGTTACGCGTCATCTTCGGCATGTCGCCGAAAAAGATCGTCTGCTCTTTGATCTCGTCGGTTTCGTTGATCTTGAGTTCGATGGTTACGTGCAAGGGCACGCTGTAAGTTACTTCGCGCTCCCGACATTCATCCTCTGAAAGCTCCGGCTCAAGGATCTCATGCTCAGTGAGACTCATCTCGTACTTTGGATTGTCGGAGCTGAAGTCCGTGATTGGGGAGATTTCACGGAACAGCTCTTTTAAACCCGCATCCAGCAACCACTCGAAAGAATCCTTTTGGACCTGGATCAGGTCGGGCATGTCGGTGGGTACGAAAGTTTTCCCAAACCGACGAAACTCTCGGGCATCGGGGCTGGCGGTCAATACGGGTGATGTAGCCATTCAGGTCTCCTAGAACAGGTAGCTGAGAAGCGACTAGTGCGGCTCTGGTCGCTAGAAGGTGGGCAGTTGTTTTGCGCTTATGCCGTGGGGTTGATTGAAGCTGGCAAAGCACGCGCGACAAAATGGAATCCGCGGCTCGGGAGATTTCCCAGCCGCGTTTCTTCGAACGGGACGGTAAGGATGGATAAGCCGCGGGTTACGTGCACTATAAAATATGTTATGCGATTTCCCGCAATTGTCCAGTGGTAATATTAGGCGATTTTGGCGAGTTTTTCACTCGTACATGCGCGATTAGCAAACTCGCGCCAGTCCACAATCCGGCGCGCAGCGGCAATTGCGACCAAAGGAACCCGGTCTTCCCACTCCTCCCCCCATCGGCAAGTCTGCCCTAGATGACAACCAGGAACATACGAGTTCGAGGCATGACCTGTGCCGCTTGTGTGAGTCACGTCTCGGATGCCATCAACTCGGTACAAGGTGTAGTACAAGCTGAAGTATCGCTTGTAACGAATTCGGCGAACGTGAACTTCGACGGTGCTGGTTCGACACTCCAAGCCATCTCGGAGGCGGTAAAAGAGGTAGGCTATTCGGTCGACATCGGCGACGTAAGTGGTGCCGCCACGCAACTGGATGCGCAAGACGCTCAGGGGTCAGCCGCGCGTTCGGAGTTGAATGCCACGCGCAACGGCGCGATCTTCGGGATTGCCGCCATGCTCGTGATCATGCTGGCAATGTTGGCGCGGCCGTCTCTCCTCGCCGATGTTTCGACTACCGCGTTGAACATCGTCTTTCTAACCGTCGTTGCACCAATACAGTTCTGGGTTGGTGCACCGTTCTACAGATCTGCATGGGCGGCGGCGCGACGACGAACATCGAACATGAACACACTTGTGGTGATCGGCACTTCGGTGGCGTTTGCATACAGCGTAATCGTCACGTTTAACCAAGCCGTCTTCGGCGCGGAGGGAGCAATCGCGGATGCTGCGAGCTTCGTGGTCCCGGAACATCACACCGGCACCTACTTCGAGGTTTCGGCGGCGATCATCGGGCTGGTTTCACTTGGCCGGTGGTTGGAAGGAAGGACGCGAGTACAGTCATCCGAGTTCATTCGAATGCTGGTACAGCTGCAACCGCGACGCGCGTTAATCGAACGTGCTGGGGAGACTATTGAGGTCGACGTTGCCGAGATTGGCGTAGGTGACGTCGTATTGATTCGCCCGGGGGAGCGCATCCCAGCGGACGCGTCGATAGTCGTGGGATCCGCGGATGTCGACGAGTCGATGTTGACAGGCGAGAGTGAACCGGTTTCAAGAGATGAAGGCGAAGCGGTTTTTGCTGGCACGGTCAACCTGGGCACATCGTTCCGAGCGAAGGTTGCGAGTGCCGGTGATTCCACACTATTGGCGCAGATTATCCGTCAAGTCGAGAGCGCACAGGCCTCGCGTGCCCCGATTGAGCGATTCGTCGATCAGGTTACCGCACGATTCGTGCCGACGGTGATAGCGATCGGATTGGCGACTTTTCTTGTTTGGGCGTGGTTAGCTCCGGAACCGAGCATTCCTAACGCATTGTTGATTTCGGTCACGGTGTTCGTCGTCGCCTGTCCGTGCGCGCTGGGTTTGGCGACGCCGACGGCAATCGTCGCGGGAATTGGGCGCGCTGCCGAGTTCGGCATCTTGATCAACAACGCGACCACGTTGGAACGCGCTGCTACGGTCCGCAATGTCGTGTTCGACAAGACTGGCACATTGACGATGGGCAAGCCGAGCGTGATTTCGGTTTTCGTGCGTCAGGATTCGGGTTACACGGAGGATGAACTGCTTCGATTTGCCGCAAGCGTCGAGATTAATTCGCAGCATCCAATCGGCATCGCTATCGTCGCCGAGGCCAGGACGCGCGGCATCGAAATACCGCAGTCGTTCGGATTCCAATCGCTCACCGGGCGCGGAGTGCACGCGCAGGTTGGCGGAGCGACCGTGTCGGTGATGAAAGCCTCGACCATCGCGTTGGATGACGGCAACCCGATCAGCGAAGCGGTCGAACGGATCGCATCACAAGCAGAGACACCAGTCGTCGTTTCGATCGAAGGACAACCGTTGGCGGTTATCGGGTTACGGGACGCGGTGCGACCCGAAGCGAAGGATGCAGTCTTGGATCTGCGCCAGATGCGGGTCAATTCCCACTTGCTGACTGGTGACCGATTGCAGGTGGCGCATTCGGTTGCAAACCAAGTGGGTATCGACTCAGTCGATGCACAAGTGTTGCCCACGGAAAAGGCAGCGCGTGTGGATGCGTTGATGCGCGATGGATCCAGGACTGCGATGATCGGCGACGGCATAAACGACGGTCCAGCACTTGCGACGGCGGACGTGGGAGTAGCGATGGCGGGCGGTGCCGATATCGCGATTGAGGCGGCGGACGTTACGTTGATTAACGATGACCCAGGGGGCGTGCCCCGCTTAATCACCATCAGTCGAGCCACGGTGCGTGTCATTCGGCAGAACCTTTTCTGGGCATTTGCATACAACCTCGCGTTGATCCCTATCGCAGCCGGTATGTTGCACCCTGTGTTCGCTGATTCACCGCCGCCAGGCTTCTTGCGAGTTGTCATCAGCGAGAGCGGATTCTTGAGTCCCGTCGCAGCGGCCGCGGCTATGGCGTTTTCATCTCTTTCGGTTTCGCTAAACTCGCTGAAACTCAGGCGAACCGACTGACGCATCGGTGCCACCATGCGGCGATATAATCCGTTGCATGCCTACCAAAGAGCCCGTTAGAGAAGTCGCCATCGTGTACACCCACCCGACGTGCGGTTACTGCGACTTATTGAAGTCCGATCTGCGCAGTAACGGGGTTTCGTACGAAGAGGTGGACGTATCGAAGCATCCAGAGATGTGGGGAGAGGTGGAGCGACTTTCCGGTGGCGATCGGATTACGCCCGTGTTGGTTACGGCTGAGGGGGAGGTTGAGATCGGTTACAAAGGAATCGGCTGCAACTACAACTGAGCCCACTGCCGACGCAACTCGATCTGCCAAATTAGCACCCGCACCGCATAGACTCGGTGCATGCCGTTCGCTATTGGACTAGACCTCGGCTCAACGTCAATAACCGCCATCGCCTTGCGATTGGACGCAGCACACGGTGGTGCATCCTTGGCAGCGGTTGAATCTCAATTCAATGACGCCGAGACCACGTCGGCGACAGACAAGCCGAAGGGTCGCTCGGAGTGGGACCTAGAAAGAACGGTTGCGCTCGCCATTGAGGCGGTGCGACGGTTGGTCCAGCGCATTGATGCCGATGGGATCGTATCCGTCGGAGTCACCGGTCAACAGCAAGGATGCCAGCTCTTGGATGACTCCGGAGACACCATCGGGCCATTCATTGCGTGGCAAGACCAACGCGGCAAAGATCGACATCCACGTAGTGACGGCACTTTTATCGACGTGATGGGAGAACGAGGAGGTGCCGTGAGGCGAGGAAACGGTTTGCCTGCCTTCGCCAACACTGGTTGTCCAATCGTCACAGGTTACACAGTTCCCTCCCTCTTCTGGTTGGCAGAGACGGGAGAGTTGCCATCCGAAGCCGTGCGTGCGATTACCGGTCCTGAGTTCTTGGTGCATCGCCTAGTCGGGTCGCGACGACCGGTAACGGATCCTACAGATGCGGCAAGTTGGGGAGTTCTCAACGTCCCGAGGCGTGATTGGAATTTCGACCTGATCGACCGCTTGGGCATTGACCGTGGCATCATCCCTGACATTCGAGAATCTTGCACCTTGGCTGGTGGATTGGATGCGGATATGGCATCGGCAATCGGATTGACGCCCGGCATTCCGATCTCCGTTGCGTCAGGGGACCACCAAAGCGCATTTGTTGGTGCAATCGCCGATTCCAGTAACTCCGTAGCGATCAACATAGGTACTGGCGGTCAAGCGTCAGTCTATCTGGCGGACCTTGCCGGGATGCGGTTGCACGTGGATGACGGTTCGATTGACCACGGCTGGTTGGAACTGCGCCCGCACGTCGAGCGCGGATACTTGCTTGCTGGCGTCGGTGTTGTCGGAGGTCGCACATTCCGGACGCTCAAGGACTTCATCAAGCGTGTCGGAAAGGACGTGTTTGGCGTTGAGGTGAATGATGACGCGGTGTATGACAGATTGGTACCTCTCGCTGGTGAGAACCTGAGCACTAGCGTTAATGAGGGCATGACGGCGTCCGCGTTGTTTACCGGTTCACGCGAGAATCCTGGTTCACGCGGCGCATTCGGCGGTATCACCCCGGGCAACTTCACGGTTGGTTCAATGGCACTGGCACTCTTCCAATCGATGGCACGCGAGTTGGCGAAATCCTACCGCAGTGCCGTTGAGTTGGGTGCCGGGAAGCGTGACAAGATAGTCGGATCCGGCAACGGGTTGCGCAAAAATGAGACCCTTGTTCGTTGTTTGGAAGCGGAGTTCGGCGACGAGGTGTTGGTCGGATCGGTAACGGAGGAAGCCGCGGTTGGTGCTGCCTTGGTAGGATGCGTCGCGGCAGGGGTGTACGCCGATATCGGCGAGGCTAGCAAGGCACTGGTGCGATGAATGTGAAGCATTTGGCTATATTTCTCGCTCTGCTAACGACGTCGACGACTATCACGGCGTCCTGTTACTCCGCAACGCCGCCGGTTACACCGACCGTTTCGACAACCGATCTCGACGCCACCCCCACTCCAGCACCGTACGACTCCAACAGCACGATGTTCCAGATCTTCGCTGGTTACGATCTCACGCTAGGTTTTGGGCCACTGAACGATCGGACTATCTGGGCGATAGACCGCGTTGTCGAGTTCGAAGACACTTCAATGGTGCGGGTGTTGATTGAGACGATGCGATACCTCTACTCGAACGAGGTTGTCGATGCGATCGTTGATGCGTTGGAAGCGTTGACTGGCGAGACGAGTTTCGGCGATGACTGGGGACTGTGGTCGGAGTGGGTCGGTCGGAACATTGAAGATTACCCGCCGCCGGAAGAGTACGGCGAGTGGAAGATCAACTACCTGCGGCGGATCGATCCGCGCTTTTCGCAGTTCATTCGACCGGCACTCGAAGGAGGATCGAAGGTCAGTTTGACAGAGGTTGAGTGGGGAGGCGTCATACCCGATGGCATACCGGATCTCCAGAATCCTCCCCATGTGGCTGCCGCCGACGCGGCCGCCGACTATCTGAGCGATGACGAACGGGTTGTCGGCGTTTCAATCAACGGTGAGCACCGGGCATATCCGTTGCGGATCGTCAACGCCCATGAACTGGTGAACGACGTCCTCGGGGGTGAACCGTTAGCACTGACGTGGTGAACGCTCTGCAACAGTGCGATAGGTTATCGCTCAATCATCAACTCAGAGGAGACAACCTTCGGCACCTCCGGGCTACTATTTCGCAGCAACAAGGTGATGTATGACCGGCTGACGCGCACCCTTTGGCATCAGTTCAGTGGCGAGCCGATTATCGGTGAGTTGGTGGGCAGCGATATCGAGTTGCAGTTCTTCCCGACGGCCCGTACCACCTGGGGAGATTGGGTCGCGGAGCACCCGGATACCACCGTTATCACTCGTGAAGGATTGCGCTACTTTGCAGACTTCTACACGCACGAGGACGACGAGCACTCAATCTACTACGACTACCGGGCACAGCCCGATTCGATGTTCCCGATACCCAACCGGGATGGGACCCTCGCACCGAAGGATGAAATACTCGGCGTAACGTTCGGGGGAGTATCGAAGGCGTATCCGATCTCTGTGCTCCGATCGGAACGGGTCGTACGCGATGAAATCGGAACGGCACCGATAGTAGTGGTCGCCTCTGCGACCTCATCGGACGCACACGTCTACGCCAATTCTGACGAGATCGTGTTCCGGTTGCCAGATGGTGCGAGCCGGAGTGGACTTCCTGACGAGTTAATCGATGACGAAGGGACGACGTGGCAAATCAACAGGGAGTCGATTAGAGAAGTGGGAGGCGACAGAAAGTTGTCGGCCGTGCCATCGAATGTGTCGTTCTGGTTCGGTTGGTACGCGTTCCATCCGCAGACGCAGGTTTACGGTCGATAGCGCAATCGTTCATCTGCTACCCGTTGGGCTTCACGACGAACTTGACACCGAGACCCTCAGCTGACGCCGTAATCGCATCAGGCAGATCCGGCAAAGAGTAACGTCCAGAGATGACGTTGTCTAGGTTCAGCTTCTCGAGTTCGCTCGGGACGCGATGGAAGACGTTCCCGCGTCCGAACGCCCCGATCAGCTTTATCTCACGGTAGTGCATGTCGTAAAGGTCGACCGGCAGTGGCGACCCCTCAGGGGATACGCCGATCATCAGTGTCTGCCCGCGAGGCTTCGTTAACTCAATGCAACGGGCAACCAACTCGGGTTTACCGACCGCCTCCGCCGTAACGTCAAAACCCATGCCTCGGTCAGTCACGTCGGCGACCACTTCTGAAAGGTCGACGTCGTTAGGATCGTGCAGAATGTCGGCACCGAACTGCTTGGCCATGTCACGTCGCGCCTTGACCGGCTCCGACATCACTACTGTTTCGACGCCATGCGTCTTCAGGAAAGCCAATGTGAAGAGGCCCATTATTCCGCCACCGATGACGAGGCCGGTAGCGCGATAGGGGATGTCGAGCATCTCGACACCTGAGAGGCAACACGACGCCGGTTCTGTCATGGCAGCGGTCTCTGTTGCCAGCCCGTCGGGGATTCTCACTGCTGCGCCGGAGGTCACAGAGACGCACTCGGCGTAGAACCCGTTCGAGGATCCCGGAGACACTGTGCAGCGCGACACGTTCCAGTTTCTGCAAGTCCAGCATTCGTAGCACTGCGAGGTGTGGTTGATGACGACGCGCTCGCCCACGCGCTCTTTCGAGACGCCTTCGCCAACCTCGGCAATGACGCCGGAGGATTCGTGCCCCAAAACCTTGGGCGGTTCCTGCGGAAAGAGGCCTTGGGTGATGTGGACGTCAGTGCCGCAGATCCCGGTCGTGTCGATCTTGACGACGACCATTCCTAGGGATGCTTCAGGATCTGGGATGTCGTCATAGGTGAAGTTCGCGCCGCCGTGCCACGTCATCGCTTTCATTGCAAGACTCCGTAGGTGCTCTCGGGTGTCGGGTTCAGTACCGTATGACTGCATGTTATGCACAGAAGGCTGGGTGCGTATCATTAATTCACGAAAAAAGGAGTTGCCATGAGCGCAAACGACAACGTCACGATCCGCGATGTCCGGGTGATCATGACTGAACCCGACAACATCCGCTTGGTAATCGTCAAGATTGACACGTCTGAGCCAGGTTTGCACGGAGTTGGTTGCGCCACATTCACACAGCGCCCAAGCACCGTCAAAGCGGCCGTCGACGACTTCCTCAAGCCATTCCTAATCGGCAAGAATGTTGCCGATATCGAGGACATCTGGCAATCGTCATACGTCTCTTCATACTGGCGGAATGGCCCGGTGCTGAACAACGCGCTGTCAGGGGTAGACCAAGCCCTTTGGGACATCAAGGGCAAGATGGCGGGCATGCCAGTGTACGACCTATTGGGAGGACGGGCACGTGAAGCGGCACCAGTCTACGTGCATGCGAGCGGTGCCTCAAAGGAGGAGACGGCGGACCGGATGGCGGCACACATGGAGAACGGCTTCCATCACATCCGCGTGCAGATGGCAACCGAAGGGTACTCTTCATACGGTTCGCACGGGGCATCCGGCGACGGCTCGATAAACGCCCGCGACGTTTCCAGAGGCCCGATAGCGGTGACGTCGTGGTTGACCAATTACGACCCGAGCCAACTTTACGCGCATCCTGGAGGCGTGTTTGAGCCGAAACCGTACATCCGCGGTGCCTTGGCGCTATTCGAACACATTCGCGATAGGTTCGGCTTCGGAGTCGAGATTCTCCATGACGTCCACGAGCGCATCCCACCGATACTCGGGGTGTGGATGGCGAAAGAGGTTGAGCAATACCAACTCTTCTTCCTCGAAGATCTCTTCAGTCCCGAAGACAATGAGTATTTCCGTATGGTCCGGCAACAGTGCGCAACTCCGATTGCGATGGGCGAGTTGTGGAATAGTCCGCATGAAATCATTCCGATGATCAAAGATCGATTGGTCGACTTCCTGCGGATGCACATGTCGCAAATCGGCGGCATCACTCCGGGCAAGAAGTTCGCAGCGATGGGCGAACTGTTTAGCGTACGCACCGCATGGCACGGACCGGGCGACACCTCGCCCGTCGGCCACGCAGCCAACCTGATGCTCGACATCAACTGCTACAACTTCGGCATCCAAGAGTACGCCATCCCTGGTGAGCGAACGCTCGAGATGTTTCCTGGATTCCCAGAGGTGCGCGAAGGCATGATGTGGCCAAATGGCGAACCGGGGCTTGGCATCGACGTCAACGAAGAGATGGCAGAGCGATTCCCGCACAGAGATCGAGCGTTCGGCGGCGCATGGGATACTGTCCGTCGCGCCGATGGCAGCATGGTCAAACCATAGTCCTCTAAGTCGATAGACGGGACTCCAAGCAGAAGGTTGCCACATGGAAGGTCCGCAACCAGAAGAAAGCATCCGCATCAACGGTCTCGGCGACTACGTTCGAGCGTGCATGCCGGCGGTATTGGCGACCGTTATAGGCGGTGCGATCGCGATGGGCGTCAACATTCCCTTGCGGTCGCCTGACGACCTATTCGCTAACGTTGCGAGTGTGGCGATCGTCTCAATCTTCGCGGCAATTCTCGCCGGAATGGTGTGGGCGCGACTAAAAGGCGACACTCAACGTCGCATTCGTGTCTTCAACATCATCATCACGCTGCTGCTGGTTGTAGTCGTGGTTGCCGCCGCACTGACTGAGTACGTTGGTGAAATATCGAACACGATTCGCTACGTAATCCCCTTGGCCGCGATCGTATCGATCGCCTCGAGTTTGTTGACACCGGTATTCGAGCGATGGCGCAGGAGTAGTCGGTTCGCCGTTTCGACTTCGGTCATCATCGTCGTCGTGCTTGCGATTGGCTATGTTCTAACCGTCAATGAGGTTGGATTCAACGAAGTGCCCCGTCTCTCACTGCCTCCGCCGCCAATATCGGATTGATCCGTTCGTCCGTACCCCTCGTAGCTCGATTTCGGGGTCGTCATCGGATGTGGTGCCATTCGTTTGCCAGAAACGGGGCAAACTGCTTGTTACCCAAATGTCTCGATAGCGGGGGTAAAATTGACGTTCAGAGGTGCTCGTTCTTGGCTAACGAATGGAGACTAGGCGACAGTGAGTTCGGTGAACCAAATGATCGAAACGAAGATTTCAAAGATCCGCTTGGCGACGATACTGGTTGCGGTTGCCGCGACGTTGGCGATCGCGTGTTCGTCCGAGGATCCGACGCCAACATCGGTGCCGGGCACGCCAACTTCGGAAGCCGCGCAACCGACAGCGATGACCGAGACCGCCGGCACCGTCATGTTCGGAACGCTGATGGACACAACGGGCGATCTCGGCGTATTCGGTCCGCCGATGCAAAAGGCGGTAGATCTAGCTGTTGAACTGATCAACGAAGGCGGAGGCGTCAATGGCGGCACGCTGGAGGTCATCCATCGTGACAGTGCCACCAGCGAACAGGTGGCAACTGATGCGGCTAGTGCGCTGGTAAACGTTGACGGTGTGAACGCCATCGTAGGATCGTTATCCTCAGGTGTGACGATCGCAGTTGCCGAATCGGTAACGATACCGAACAGCAAACTCCTCATCTCGCCGGCATCATCCTCGCCCGCGATCACCTCACTGCAGGACAACGACTTCGTATTCCGAACCAACGTTTCAGATGCGCTGCAAGGCGTTATCATCGCCTCGCTGGCGAGTAATCTGGGTTACGAGAACGTCGCAACTCTTTACATCAACAATCAATACGGTGAAGGGCTAACGAGTGTTTTCGAAGAGAACTTTGAAGCACTAGGAGGCACAGTTTCGGCAGCGGTTCCGATCGAAAGTGGTCAGGTAAGTTACATCTCTGAGCTGCGCCGCGCTGCTGAAGGTGGCGCAACTGTGCTCATGGCGATCGGCTATCCTGAATCGGCTTCCGTCTTCTTGCGAGAGTCGGTAGAAGGTGACTTCTTCGATGACTACCTCCTCGTTGACGGTACCAAGAGCCAGGAGATGCTTGATGAGATCGGAGCATCGAACTTCGATGGCATCTTCGGCACCGCGCCTGGCGGACCGGAGACACCCACGCGTTCAGCGTTCTTGGACCTCTACTCAAGTCGCACTGATGGCAACGCCGACGCGTTGTTTATCGCCGAGGCTTTCGACGCCGCAGTTTTGATCGCGCTGGCGATGGAGCACGCAGGATCTGACGACGCGGCCGCGGTGAAGGATTCGTTGCGCGATGTATCCAACGCTCCTGGCGAACGCGTCGGGCCTGGTGATATCACACGCGCTCTGGATCTGATTCGCAACGGGCAAGACATCGATTATGTAGGTGCTTCAGGAGAGCAAGAGTTCGACGAGAATGGCGATGTACTGAACACCATTGAGGTTTGGACGGTTGAGGATGGCAAGATAGTCTCCACCGGCATTTTCGCCAGCCCCGGCGACGAGGTCGATGTATCCGCCATGGTTCGGGCCGAAGCTCCGACTGGGGATCCGATACGCATCGGCACTTTGATGGACACTACAGGTGACCTTGCGGCTTTCGGTCCGCCGATGATCACCGCTACGGATCTGGTCGCAACCTTGGTTAACGAAGCAGGCGGGATCGACGGCCGACCGGTAGAGATGGTGCATCGGGACAGTGGGACGAGTGCGCAGATTGCCACCGATGCGGCTAGTGGTTTGGTGAACGTGGAAGGCGTCGAGGCAATCGTCGGCTCGTTGTCTTCGGGTGTCTCAATCGCCGTCGCCGAGTCGGTCACGATACCGAACGGAGCGGTGCTGGTTTCACCGGCTTCGACTTCACCAGCGATCTCGAGCCTTGATGACAGTGACCTCGTCTTCCGTACAACGGTTTCTGACGCGCTCCAAGGCGTCATCGCCGCTGAGCTCGCAACCCAGCTTGGATACGAGAACGTCGCCACGATGTACATCAACAACGCATATGGCGAGGGACTCTCGACAATCTTCGCCGAGAACTTCGAGCGACTCGGCGGCACAGTTTCTGAGCAAGTCCCGATTGAGGGCGGACAGGCAAGTTACGCATCCGAGCTGCGACGTGCTTCCCAAGGCGGTGCCACCGTCTTGCTTGCGATGTCGTATGCCGAGACGGCAGGTGTGTATCTCCGAGAAGCCGTTGAAGGCGGGTTCTTTGAGGAGTTCATGTTCGTCGATGGCACGAAGAGCCAGGATCTAATGGACTCGGTTGGTGCCGACAACTTCGAAGGAAACTACGGCACGGCACCCGGAGCACCGAGCACGCCGACGCAGGAGGCTTTCATCGATCTCTACTCGACGAAGACCGATGGCGACCCCGCGTCGATCTTCATTTCTGAAGCATTCGATGCGGCGGCCATTCTCGCGTTGGCGATCGCTCACGCCGGATCGGAAGACGGCGACGCGATTAAGCAGTCGATACGGGAAGTCTCTAACGCGCCGGGCGAGAAGGTCGGCCCGGGCGACATCGGGCGCGCCTTGCAGCTAATCAGCCAAGGCCAAGACATCGACTATGTCGGTGCCGCCGGTGAACAAGACTTCGACGCCAACGGCGACGTTAAGAACACAATCGAAGTTTGGCGCATCGTTAACGGCCAAATTACTTCGACCGGCGTGTTTGCGCTGCCAGGGCAGAGTATTGAGATTAGCACTGAGCCGGCACGCATCGGCACGCTAATGGATGCGACCGGAGACTTGGGTGTCTTCGGACCTCCGATGCAACTTGCGGTCGATCTTGCGGTCGATTTGGTGAACGAAGCGGGCGGCGTGAACGGTGGAGCACTCGAGGTTATCCACCGCGACTCCGCGACAAGTGAACAGGTTGCGATTGATGCTGCCAGTGCTTTGGTGAACATTGACGGCGTCAGCGCGATAGTCGGATCGCTCTCATCGGGCGTTTCTCTAGCGGTGGCACAGTCGGTGACCATACCGAACGGCACCGCGTTGATTTCGCCTGCCTCAACGTCGCCGGCGATCACGTCGCTTGACGATAACGACTTCATGTTCCGCACCACGGTGTCGGATGCACTGCAAGGCGTCATCGCCGCATCGATGGCGAACGAACTCGGTTACGACAATGTCGCGACGCTTTACGTAAACAACCCGTATGGCGAGGGACTATCGAGCGTTTTCCAAGACAGCTTCGAATCGCTTGGCGGCACAGTCTCGGCAGCGGTCCCGATCGAGAGCGGCCAGGTCAGCTATCTCTCCGAGTTGCGACGCGCCTCAGAGGGAGGCGCGACGGTATTGATGGCTATCGGATATCCGGAGTCGGCGTCAGTGTTCCTCCGAGAATCTGTAGAAGGTGCTTTCTTTGACGAATACATGTTCGTGGATGGCACCAAGAGTCAGGAGATGTTTGACGAAATTGGTGCGTCGAACTTCGAAGGATCGTATGGCACCGGGCCTGGTGGTCCGGACACGCCTACACGTACCGCGTTCCTCGACCTCTACTCGAGTCGCACGGACGGCAACCCCGACTCGCTCTTCATCTCAGAGGCGTTCGACGCGGCAGCAATCATCGCATTGGCGATTGAACATGCCAACTCTTCGGACCCCGGGGCCGTACGAGATTCTCTGCGCACGGTCGCGAACGCCCCTGGCGAACGCATCGGACCGGGTGAACTCGGACGCGGTCTCGAACTGATTCGCGCCGGCATCGACGTCGATTACGTCGGTGCCTCAGGTGAACAAGAATTGGACGAAAACGGCGACGTTCTGAACACCATTGAGATTTGGACGATAGCCGATGGCAAGATTGAATCGACCGGCATCTTTGCTAGCCCCGGCGACGAGATTGACATTGAGCCGACTTCGATGATGTCTGGCTCCGCGGGCGGAGGAGATGCGTCGACAGGCACGTACGTGGTCGGCGACGGATCCACGGGCCTCTTCAAGGTCGACGAAAATCTGCGAGGTGCCGATATCGTGGTTTCGTTGCAAACCAACGCATTGACGGGTCAGGTCGATATGGGAGCCGGAATCGCCGACTTGCAAATCGACTTGCACTCGTTGCAAAGTGATCAAGCAAGACGCGACAGATACGTGCGTGAGCAGATGTTTCCGGCACAACCGGTAGCGACCGTTAGTTTCTCGAACCTTGGCGACGTCCCCGAATCGTTCTTCGGCGGCGGAATAGAGCACACGACATCGCTGGATGCCACGGTCAACGTCAACGGGAGGGACGCAACACTCCCTTTTGACATCACCGCAAGACTCGACAACGGCACCGACCTCGTCATCCTAGGAACCACCCAGTTCACTTGGGACGTCTTCGGCATGGAAGCCCCAACTAGCCCATTCTTCCAAGTCGAAGACTTGGTGACGGTTGAGGTGTTGCTTTACACGTCGTTGGCACAATGAGAGTCGACGGTTCACAGAGTTGGTCGGTCGTAGGCGAGGCGGATAGGCGATGAATCGGCCGCGTGCGGTACTTTTCGATCTGGATGACACTTTGCTCGGGCGCGAATTGGCGTTCGATGCCACGGTTCGCGTGTTCTACGACGAGCATCCGGAGATTTTCGCCGCTGTCGACTGGGACGTTGCGTTGGAGTTTTTCCACTCCCTGTCACCCTTAGGCACCATCGATGCGCAAGAAGCAGCACTACGTTTGAACGATCGCTGGCCGAAGCTGTCGCTCGATTCAGTCGAGTTTGAGCGATGGTTCTTCGTGACGATGTCGAACAATGCTCAACTAATCCCCGGCGTGCGCCAGTTTTTGCAGGACCTGAACGAATCAGGCCTTCCGTGGGGCATCGTGACGAACGGTAAGAAGTTCCAGATTACCAAGATGGAGTGTGTCGACTTAGTTGACCTCGCCCCATTCGCAATCGTGTCCGGACTTTGGGGTGCGCACAAACCGGATCCCAGCATCTACGACGAAGCGGTTCGACGCATCAAAATAGCGTTTGCCG
Organism: Dehalococcoidia bacterium; assembly: GCA_965221625.1. Lineage (GTDB taxonomy): Bacteria > Chloroflexota > Dehalococcoidia > Lucifugimonadales > Lucifugimonadaceae > Bin127. Next base: position 355,169 of record OZ244903.1, on the reverse strand, counting down.
GCATTGACAATGCAACCATGTCAGAGATTCTCTTCGTCGGTGACAACCCGTATACCGACATCACGGGCGCGGCGACGGTAGGGATGAAGACGGCTTGGATACGCGGCGATTACTCGTATCCGGACGACGCTCCTATGGCTGACGTGCAGATCGATTCTGTGCTTGAGTTGCGACCTCTCCTAGGCGTTTGAACGCCGCTTGGGTGGTAAGATAACTTACGCGCTTGGATCGACGAATTTCCACGTCGACTATTGGGCAGAAAGCAGGTTAGTCTATGGTATTCGGTGTCGCAGTGCTCGGTACCGGCCGCATCGGCGGTAACTATATCGACGTTGTAAAGAAAACGCCCGGGTCCGAGATCAAGGTTGTGGCGGAACCTCGAGAGGACGTCGCGGCATCATGGCAGGACCGGCACCCAGAAGTGGATTTCGTCGCCGACTATCGCGACGCGTTGGCGCGTGATGACGTCGACGTCATAATCGGCACTTTGCCTCACTGGCTCCACTACCAAGCCGCCCTTGACGCGGCGGCTGCCGGCAAGCACATCTACATGGAGAAGCCGACGGCGGTCTGGGCGTCGCAGGCGGAAGAGATGTTGGCGGCGGCGAAGGAGAACGGCGTGAAGCTGATGACAGCGCACACGCAGCGTTACTATCCCGCAGTCGCCGCGATGAAAGGCGTCGTCGATAGCGGTGATCTCGGTTCCGTACTGATGGCTTACGACGTCTGGCACAAGCCGTACGGGCCGTACAACCGTCCGGAGTGGATGCTTGACCGGGAGCGCGGCGGGGGCATGGGACAGATGGACGGTACGCACCAGATCGACCGTCTGCTCTGGATCATCGGCTACGATGTTGCGACCGTTTCCGCCAATCAAGGCCAGTTCACCTATCCTAAATCGGAGCACCCAACGATCGACTGCGACGACACCGGGATGTATTTCATTCGCTGGAAGAGCGGTATCACCGCTTGCGTTAGTCGCATCGCTTGGGAACGCGGCGCGACGGAGTACGGCGGCGATTGGTTCTTTACCAACGGCATGGCGAGATTCCGCTTGCCGTACGGCGGCGGCGACAGCCCTGCACTCTTCATTGCCGACACTGGCGACGGCACGTGGCGACGCGAAGAGGTGCCGCAACGCGACAGTCTGCTAGATGAGTTCACGGATTTCATCGCAGCTTTGGAGCGCGGCGACGACGACACGCCGATACCGCAGGTGCACGGTCTCAACGTGCTGAAGGTTTTAGAGGCGACCGAGGAGTCGACGCGCACCGGCCGAGAAGTGGTCCTCGATTTGGAGTAACGCGATGCGTCCTGCACAGCTAAAGGCGACGCTGAAGGCTGGCAAACCGGTCTTCGGATTCATGATCTTCGCAATTGAGGGATTGCGGTGGTCACGGATGTATGCCGGCTCCACCCTCGATTACATCATCGTCGACTGGGAGCACGCATCACGCGACCGGCAGCGATTGGCTGAGGTCATCGGCAGCGTGCAGAGCGCGGGCATTACTTGCATCGTCCGCACGCCCAGCACGGACGACACCTACGTTGCAATGGCACTCGATGCCGGTGCCGACGGCGTGCTAGTGCCTTACTGTGAGACGATTGAAGAGGTGCGGGCGTGTGCGAACAAGCTCCGTCTACATCCGTTGAAAGGCGAGTACTTCGAACGCGCCAGCAAGACGGGCGAGTTTCCGAGCGAGAAGACGCGCGAGTACCTCCACAACCGCCACAAGGACCACATCTTCATCATGGGTGTCGAGTCCGAACCCGCCGTCAATCGGTTGGACGAATTGTTGGACTGCGCGGAGATCGACGGCATCTTCGTCGGTCCTAACGACCTGACTACGTCTCTGGGAATTCCTGACGAAGTCGAAAACCCGAAGTATCTGGACGTCCTCAAGCACATCATCGACACCGGCGAGCGTCACGGCGTGCCGACGATGGTTCACCAGCAAACGATTGAGGCTTCGACCAAGGCAATAGAGCTAGGTGCTAGGTTCGTCCTTCATTCGAGCGATGTCGGTTTCCTCCTCAAAGGTGTCCAAACCGACTTCGCGTTGCTTCGCGAGTTGGCATCGAAGCAATTCGGCGAGATCGCCAGTCGAGAAGCCGAGGACACGCTCGAGACGATCTGAGTCGCGTTGCGACTTCTCTTGAGGTAGCGGTTGACTCCGCTTCCGCCCATTGACGATACGGGTTCCATCGAACGTTGAAGAGATCCGGCGTGCCAGTGATGGCGTAATACGAACATCGTGCCGCGAGACTCTGTCCGTATCTTCAAGGAGCGGAATTTGGATTACGCTTCGCATCGTTGGCTATGGGCTTTTCGTGTTCGCAAGGGCCCGACTCACCAGTTCATCTTGGCGGCACTAATATCAGGCGTGTCGGCTTTGTTTCTGGTGGCGTGTAATGGCGTGGGAGACGAGGAAAACACGGCCACGATTGCGTACGAGCAGACATCGGAGCGTGAATCGACGCTCGCGCAACCGGCACCAACGTCCTTCACGACGGGCGATGCGGTCGACGAAGCCGCCTTGCGCGTTTTCAGAATGCCATACCGCTCCGGTGTGAAGCTGGATCCCGGCGAAGGTGACTTCGACTTTACGGCGTCATGGGTAGTGTTCCAGGAGATATACGCCGGGTTGATGCACATCACCGGTGATCCTAACGAGAGGGTCCAACCTGATATGGCTAAGCGCTACGTGGTTTCGGGCAATGGCTTGGAGTATCACTTCGAACTGCGTCGAGATTTGAGGTTCAGCGATGGTACGCCGGTATCGGCTTCGGATTTCAAGTGGAGTTGGGAACGCGCACTAAACCCGGCAACTGCTTCGATTAACGCGGCGAACATACTCGGCCCCATTGAGGGGGCTGACGAAGTCATCTCTGGTGAAACCACGGAGCTTTCCGGTGTGGAGGTTATTGATGACCGCAACTTATCCGTACGACTGAAGTCCCCGAGAAGTGACTTCATCGCACTTCTGGCGCAACCCGCCGCGTCGGTCCTCAAGCGCGCAAACGTGGCGCAGTGGCCTAAAGATTGGATGAGTTTTTCGAACGACGCAACCGATTCCAATGTTGCACCGCCGGAGTTGCCGGTCGGGACTGGCCCTTTCAAGATTGTTGAGTACGACTTCGACGGCAATATCGTTCTCGAGCGCAACGACTTCTACCACCACGGTCCGGTGATGCTCGACCGCGTCGAGTTGCTGGACGATTTCGGTGTTCTGTCACAATCCGACAGACTCGCGACGATAGAGCAACGTTTCGCCGCCCAAGGGATCGACGCATACTGGGGATTCCCGTCCGATGACGATTTCGATGAGAGTACTGACTCACCTGCGGATCGCAAGCTCGTGTACGTCGAGATTGCACCGGAGACCGGATATTTGATGTTCAACACGGATCTCGAGCCATATGACGAGATCGAGTTTCGACACGTTCTCGCCGCCACGGCGACCGTGGAGGACTGGAATGTGTTCTTTGGCGATACCAAACCGACAGGCATCATTCCCGACGGTTTGGGAATTGAATCTGCGGTGGACTACACCATTCACAACGATCCCGAATGGGCGCGGAGCGTGGCGGAAACATCGAAACACTCGAGCGAACTGGACACGATCGAGATCAATCACGTCTCGAACATATCTGGTGTGTTCGACGACTTCTACGTCGACATGTCAGAGGCGTGGGCAACCGAGCTCGGCATCGAAGCATCGTACTCAACGGGGGACTTTGAGACCTATCAAAGGTTGATTGACGCCAACGAGATCGAGATGCGTGGCATCTACTCGGTTCCCAACTATCCGGACCCGCATGCTTTGATGGTCGATTTCGTCAATCCGTTTGCGCAGCCAACGTTGGAATCCCATGCGGTGAACCGAGACATGATCATCGACGCGGTTGAGGAGCAGGACGTAGCGGAGCGCGCTAACCGATACGCGGAGATTGAGGAGACATTAGTTGGCGGCGGCATTGTGATACCGCTGTTTTGGTTGACCGGGGAGTTGGTCTGGAACGTCCAACCGTGGGTCAACGGTTTCGCACCGCAAACTTTCTACGGATCCATCTTCAGGGACGTTTGGTTCGACGAGCAAAACTGATCGTCGTCGCCGGTACATCTTCAGACTTGGCCGAAGGATCGAATGGGAACCAACCTAATGAATCTCGCTTCGTTGGTTGCGGTCGTAGTCATTTCAGGTGCAGCGGCTGCAGGTGTCTTGATTGCGATGAATCCATTCCCGGAAGAGTTGCTCTTCAATCGAGGGGATTCGGCAGTACCAGACGACACATCCTTCGATGAGTTGATCGATGCAACGCCCGCCGTCCACCCACAACAAGAAGCGCAAGTCACCGTTCTTTCAGACTCGAGCGACATAGTCCGGATAGCGATAGATGAGGCCGTCGAGATCGATCCTTCTCAACCAGCCCTGGGAATCGGGACTCGCTACCTGTTCCCAGAGATTTACTCAGGTCTCACACGATTGTCGAGTCGTCCAGTTGACACATTGGAGCTGGATCTCGCGGAGCGGTACGAGGTCTGGGGTGGTCAGACCTACGTCTTCACGTTGCGCCCCGATCTGAAGTTCAGCGATGGCTCGCCGTTGACTGCGAGCGACTTCAAATGGAGTTGGGAGCGCGCGCTAGCACCTGCAACCGGATCGCCAATCGCGATGTCGGTATTGGGTCCCGTACAAGGTGCTGCACAATTCGCAGACGGCACTTCGAACGAGCTAACGGGCGTTGAGGTCATCGACGAACTGACGCTGGAGATTCGTTTGGTACGCCCCCGCGCCGACTTTATGTACCTGTTGACGCACCCCGTTGCGTCGGTGTTGAAGCAGTCCAATGTCGAGCAGTGGGACATTGACACGGCGGCCAACCAGACAGAAGAGATTGACCAGTACCCGACGCCGATTGGGCCGGTAGGCACCGGCCCGTTTCGCATTGCCCTCTTCGAAAATGAGGGCTCGATTTTACTTGAGCGCAACCCGTACTACTGGGACGATCCCCCGCACATTGACGGCGTCGCGTTGATTCGCGGAATCCTGACTCTCGACGTTGACGAATGGGGAGACAGGTTGGGAGACGCATTCAGAGCGAGCCGTATCGACGTAGCCAGATATGAGTGGGAAGGTGCCGACGAAACGGAGTTGGCAGTATTCCCGCAAGCACCTTTGACGGCATTCTTGGCATTCAACATCAAAGTGCCGCCATTCGACGACGTCGAGTTTCGGCGAGCATTGCTCTATGCTGCGGATCTGAACCGTTGGGACGAACCGTTGGTGAGTTGGGTCGCAACTCGCATCATCCCACCGGCGTTGAACCCGGGCGTCAGTGGTGGTTTCTCAAGCAGCAGGGACCTCCGACGGTTAACCGATACGAATGGTGCAAAGACGGCGATCGCGCGTTCAATCTATGCCGCGGATGTTGAAAATATCGGGATTGAGCTCATCACACAATATGAAGGCACCGAAGTGTTCTTCGACGCGGTGTTCGAGAGTTGGGAGGAGAAGCTTGGAGTGAGTGGCGAGATCGTGGAGGTTTCCGCCGACGAGTTCGCTGAGATGAGTGCCAGGGGCGAGGTGCCGATGACGTTTCATAGCATTGCACCGCATTACCCGGATCCGCATGCTGTCTTGGGCGTTTTTGAAGGAATGTACGGCGATGAGGACGTGCCGTCGGAGCATGCGGAGTTGGAGAGCATGATTACGGATGCGCTGATTGAACCGGATCCGGAGCGGCTTCGTTGGCAATCCGACTATATCGCGTTGCACATCCTCGATCGTGCACTAGCCTTGCCGTTGTTTTGGAACCCGAGTGAGGTTACTTGGGCGGTGCAACCGTGGGTTCGCGGCTTCGAAGCCGCGGCATATCCGAGGTCAGTCTTCAAAGACGTGTGGTTCGACGAAACCGCACCTGACCGCGGCTTGCCGAAGTGAGAAGTGCCGGCGGCCTACGCGCAAGCGGGGTCGTTGCCGTCCCAGCGGTTGAATGTGGGTTGCTCGCCCTTTGCCAGCGAGTCGCGGGTGTTCTCCCACATGCTGTGCCAGATCTTCGGGTCGTGAAGTTCAGTTGACGGGTTGCTGCGGCTTCGGGCGACGAATCCAGGGAAGCTGGATCGGCCCGTCGATTGCCCGATGGGGTTGTATCGCAGGTCGAAGCTCCATCGAATGCGTTCGCTGTTGTTCGGGAGCGAGGAGTGCACGGTGTACTTCGTCATGAACAAAGCGTCGCCCTTCTTGAGCGGAACGGGCACCGCCTTGCCGACTTCGAACTCTGACTCAGGTATCTGCAGTCCTGACTGCAACCCGCCTTCGTAGCCGGGACAATGTGTCAAGATGTCGTCGCGATGCGAGCCGGGAACGACCTGCAGGCACCCGTTTTCGGCGTCAGAATCCATGAGGGGGAACCAGACGGTGAGCATGTGGGTTTCGTCCGCTTCCGGGTTGACGACTCCGATGTCTTGGTGCCAAGGCGTAACGCCGAACTTGACTTGACCTTTTTCGTCACGCGGCGCGTGCTTTTCTGGAACCTTGATGCGGACGTGCTGGACTGGGTTCGAATAGATCTCGCCGCCGATGACCGATTCGACTGCGTCGAGAAGCCCGGGAGCGGTGAGTGCGTTGAAGACGGCGGGACCGGCCCAGAACGGGGTGTCTTCCTTTATTCCGCCTTGCGGAAGCGAGAAATCGAAGTGGCCGTTGTAGACCTCGTCCGATTCGGCGTAGATGCGCGTAACTCGGTCGCCAAACTCGAGCTCTTCGTATTTCGATTCGATCTTGCCTTCTTCGTAAAGTTCGTCGGCGAGGTCGTCGAGTACGCCCTTGTACTCATCAATGACCGGGTCGATGATGTTTTCGGGATCGACTACGCCTTGCGCGGCAACGAACCCGTAGGTGTCGAAATGTTCCAGTTGCTCATTCGTTAGAGCCGGCATTGGGTGATTGCTCCGAATCAGTAGTGCGCAAAGTCAACTAGGTTGAATGATACCGCGTCGTCGGACTGGGATTCCGCAGGAAATCCCATCAGACGTTGGCTTCGATGATCTTTACCATTGCCGCATCGCGATCGGTGAGTCCGCCGACGTCGTGGGAGATTAGGGCGATCTTGACGCGACGGTAGCGGATGTCGATGTCTGGGTGGTGATCGTGCTCGTCAGCGAAGGGCGCGATGCGGTTGACGAAGGCGATGGCGTCGGCGAAGGAATCAAACTCCAAGTTGCGGAATATCGCACCACTGTCCGTGTCGCGTTCCCACTCGGGCAGCGACGAAAGCAGGTCGTTGATTTGGTCGCTAGTCAGTTTCGGCATGTTGCGTAACCCTGCGAGTTCAGAATCCGTTGGCGGTGTGCCATAAGAGTATCGCGGAGGACGTGATGAGCCACAACAACAGGTTGAGGATCATGGGGCGATCGTTCCACAATATCGCCTCCGGTGCCTCGCCATCGCCACGCACGTAGAGCAGGTAGAGATAGCGGAAGACGCCGTAGACGACGAAGGGAATTGTAAGCATCATCGTCTTGTCGCCGGGAACGTTTCCGCCGGTGTCGCCGAAGTTGAATGTATAGAGGGTGTACGCGATAAGGGTTGCCGATGAGGTTATGACTATGAGAACGTCGAGGAACTGCGTCGTGTATTCGGCAAGAATGCCGCGCTGGTCGGCGGCTTGATCTCCACTGTTCACGAGTTCGGCGCGACGTTTTGCCAACGCGAGCATGCCGGCTCCGAGTGCCGTGACGATGTAGAGCCAAGGAGAAACGACAATGTCGATGGTGGTTTCGATGCCATCAATGATCAATGAACTCCCGTCGATCGCCAATGCACCTGCGAGTGCTCGGATCACAAATCCCGCGGCGACACTGATGATGTCGAGGATGGCGACGTTCTTGGCCCAGTAGGTGTAACCGATATTGAGCGCGAAGTACGCTCCCGCTCCGACTATCATCGTTGGGCCGAGAAATCCGGCGATGAAGAAACCGATGAAAAGGGCGACGATCAAGGCTGCTTTCGCTGGCGTTGACGAAAGATCACCTGAAGCTATGGCGCGGTACCGTTTTCTTGGATGCGCGCGGTCTCGTTCAATGTCCTTGAGGTCGTTGATGATGTAGACGGCACCTGAAATCAGGACGAAGGCGATGGTTGCAGCAACGGAGTTGAGGATGATCCACGCCATCCCGCCAATGTCGTCCAGCGTGAACCAGATGTTTACTGAGAAGATTAGGGGGACGAGGACGAGTCCGTTTTTTGGGACTTGTGCCGGTCGCATGGCACTGATGAGTGCCTTGAATGTTGAGCGGGGAGTGCGATCTTCGGCAGTTCCGGATGTGTTCGCCATCGGTTGCAATGATAGCAGTGGCGATGCCGGATCTCCTAGCGGAAGTTCTTGCTGAAGTCCCTTATGTTGGTGCCGCGGGTGTAGGACGGATTGAGCGGCCAGGCTCGATTAACCATGATGTTCATGGTGCCGCTGCGGCGTGAGACGGTGCCTTCGGCGATGACTATCGGCGTTCTGAGTTCGTTGCGATACTTCTCCCAGGTTTGGGGAGGCACTGCGAGGGGTATCATGCCGAACTCGTCTTCCAAGGTCATGAAAATCATCTTGCCCAGGGGACGTTGGCGTCTTAACACCGTTCCTGCTACCACGACTAGTTGCCCATGTGCTTTGTCGTCAATCTGAGTGCTGTTCAACACCGACTCGTCAAGTCCGTCTCTCATTCGTGACATTACGTGTCCGTCGGTCCAGAGTCCGAGGGTTTCGTATTCGTATGTCATTCGATCATTGGTAACGATTGGTTTGAGAGTTGCCATGTCCTGTTCGATGCCGAAGTCAAGCGTTCCCTGTGAACCGTTGGCACCGTAGCGCAGTCCGATCTCCCAGAGTGCTTGACGTCGATCGATGACACCGGGGAGTTTGTCGCAAGCACCGGCTTTGACAAGATTTTCGAGGGCGCGTTGCTGGACACCGGAGCGAGAGATTAGATCCGCCAGCGACGTATACGTGCCGTTCCACTCGCGATTCGCGATGAGAGTGTTGGTGGATTCGGTGTTCAAGCCGTGGACGAACGAGATGCCGAGTCGGAACGAATTCTCGCTCTCGAGTACGCATTTGGCTTGGCTGGCGTTCACGTCTGGTCCCAACAACTCGACGCCCATATGTTTGGCATCTTGCTTCAGCGTTTCGAGCGGCCAGAAGCCCATTGGTTGCGCGTTGAAGATGGATGTATAGAACTCGGTTGGATAGTGCCGTCTCAGCCATGCCATGTGATATGCGGTAACGCCGAAAGCGAGAGCGTGTCCTTCGGGGAACATGTAGTGCGGGTTGAACTTGCGGAAAATCTTCTCTGCGATAGCTTCAGACACGCTGCGTTCGGCGGCACCATCTCGGAACTGCTCCCAATAGCGTTTCACGATGGCTTCGTTGTTGCGACGTTGGAATGCGCGCCGCATCTGGTCGGCCTCGGTCGACGTCATGCCGCCGACGTCCATGCCGAGGGTTACCACCTGATCTTGGAAGAGGATGATGCCGAGGGATTTTTCGAGTGCTCTGCGCTCAAGCGGGTGGTCGTAGTCCCATGCGTTGCCATTGCGTCGTCGGATGAACTCGGAGACGCCATCGTTTGCGCCGACCCCGGGTCTGACGGCGGCGACTTCGAGTGCGAGATCGTATAGGTTGCGCGGCTTCATGCGGGTGATGGTCTGCATCTGTGCCGCCGATTCGACCTGAAAGACGCCGACTGTGTCTCCGTGTCCCAGATCGTCGTAAACCGCGTCGTCGTAGTAATCGATGCGGCTGAGATCGATATGTGATCCGGTGCGCTTCTCAATGAGTTGCAGACATTCTTGCATCTGCGATAGTGCGCCGAGTGCCAAGAAGTCGATTTTGAGGAAGCTTGCGGCATCGGCACCATGCTTGTCCCACTGACAGATATAGCGTCCGTCGATGGCACTTTGTTGGACCGGCGTGACGTCGATTAGAGGCGATGAGCTGATGATCATGCCGCCAGGATGTTGCGCGAGTCCTTTCGGAAATCCGTGCATCAGGTTGCCAATCTCGATGAGTTCACGCCACCCGGGACGATCAATCTTGTTGCGAAGTTCATCAATGCGCGCCATCTCAGCTTCGATGTTGCTGGCTTTATGCGATTCGGCGCGTTTGGCGAGGATGTCTAGCTCGATTGGAGGCAATCCGAGAGCCTTGCCTACGTCGCGTACGACACCCTTCAGTTTGTAGGTGGGGATCATGGCGGTTAAGGCTGCGTGATCCCATCCGAACTCTTCGTAGACTCTGAGTATCAGTGCTTCTCGGATGTCGCGTGGGAAGTCGAGATCGATATCAGGGACGTTTACGAGTTCGTCTTCGGAGATGAACCGTTCTAGCGGTAGATCGTATTCGAGCGGATCGATGTGTGAGAGTCCGATGAGAGTGCCGACTAGCATTGCGACGGAAGATCCGCGTCCGCGTCCGGGCGGCTTCTCTTCAATCGGGATTTCAGCGGATGAGTGCCCGAGTTCGATAGCGATGTCTTGGGCGAGTGCGATGATGCGTCGATAGAGCAGGAAGAAGCCGGCGAGACCATGACGCTCGATGAGCCTGAACTCGCGATCAAGTCGGCTCTGCACCTTGTCGGTGATGCGTCCGTAGCGGCGTTTGGCGGCTTCGTAGCAGAGATGCTCAAGGTATTTTTGTTGGTTCTCGAACTCCGGAGGTACCGGCTCGTTGGGGAATCGATAGTTGATCTGTTTGGCTTTGAACGCCATGCAGCGGTCGGCGATCTTGCGAGAGTTTTCGATCGCCTCGGGCCAGGCCTTGAAGAGTCGCTCCATCTGTGCCGGAGACTTGAGTTCGTAGCGCGAATTCGCTTTGCGTTGACGATGTGACGCGTCGAGGGTTAGATTGTGACGAATGGCGGTTATTACGTCGTGGAGACGGCTGCGTGATCTTTCGTGATAGCAGACGCCGCCGGTAGCGACAATGCCGACACCGTGGCGTTGTGCGATGCTTGCGAGAGCACGGTTGCGCTCGAGATCTCCGTGCACGAAGTGTCGTTGCAACTCGATGAAGAGGTTGGCATGCCCGAACCATCGGATAAAACGGTTGACGATGTCGTCGGCCTTAGCCATCGTGCCATCGCTTGCAGCGGTTGCGAGGTTGCTGCCAGGCTCTCCGATGAGTGCGATTAAGCCTTCAGTTCGACCTTCGATATATCTGGGTCGCAGTATCGGGTCGGTGCGTTCGGATCCGATGTGGGCAAATGAGATGAGATTGCAGAGATTGGCATATCCTCGACGGTTCTCGACTATCAACGTGATGTTTGACGGCGGGTCATCGGATGTGGCATCTTCGCCGAGAGCGATGGTTGCTCCGATTATGGGTTTGACGTCGAGAGCTAATGCAGCTTCTGAGAACTCAAGTGCACCGGTTATGTTGTTGCGATCGGTGAGTGCGATGGCGTCGTAACCCAGCTCTTGCGCGCGCGCCGTCATCTCGTCAACAGATGATGCACCCTCCATGAACGAGTACCAGCTCATGGTTCTGAGTTCAACGTATCGAGACACGCCTCAGTATTCCTGCTGGAACCACTCGTTGTTGCCGAGATCTTTGAAGACGGTCGTAGTTCGTCCGTTGTCCATCAGAAGCCGGAAGTAGCGACGCCGGAGGGGACTGATGCGCCACCACTCGTCGTCGAGTTCCCAGAAGTCGATGATCTGCGATACGTTTTGTGTCAGTCGGCGTCCCTTGGCGGTGAGGGTAACCGTCGCTGGCTGTCCGTCGGATGTGATGCTGACATAGATACGCTCCGGGATGTTCAGTGGTTGGTAACTGCTATTAACGCCTGTCTTCGTTCGGGGATTCTGGACCATGGTTCCACGTCTACTACGGTTTTGATGGGTGATAGGTTCATCTTTGCGTTCAGCTGTCGCAGTGCGGTATTGAGATCGCCGCGCTCATGTTCACGCCAGAGTGCTAGCTGTTCAGAGCGTTCGGTACCGAGTCTCGAGAGTTCGACGCTTATCTTTTCGACGGGATTACGGAATGGTGACGCGTCGCTCTGTACCAGTGCTTCGACGTGGGTGAAGACGACGCTGTGTGCGAGTATCGACGAGTCAGTAGGCTCTTTGAAGGCGTGATAGAAGCTCCAGAGTTCGGCATCCGACATCTCACAGTTAACCTGCATCTTTCCGACAGCCTTTCCGAGCCGTTGTGCGTAGTCGAAGGCACGATCAAACAGGGTTCGGATACCGAATGAAAGTGCGTCCATGCTGGCGGCCGGCCAAGGGAAATGGAAGGTTTCATGGATGCGCAGGTCTTCCGTGATGGTGTTGAGTGCGGAGTGGTCGATGCCGTTTGCTAGGTCCCATGCTCTGCGTCCGTGATTTCCAAGCTGTGCCTGGATCGCGGAGAGTGGTTGCGCTGCCAGCTCGCCGATGGTATCGATAGCGAAGTCGTGAAGTAGTTCGATGGCGCGTTCGTCTAGAGGCAGCAGATCGACGGGCAGCGGAGCGAGGAATTGTTTGACAGCGCGCGGATTGTTGTCGAGAATTACCGGTTCGTTGCGTTGTGCTCTGACGGCGGCGCAGTATGCGGGGAAGCGTCCGGGAGCGGCACCGACGTGGGCGACTAATCCCTGACTTGTCGGCACCTCGGCGATGACTTCGATAACGCGTTCTTTGCCGTTATACAGCTTGGTTAGGCCGTCAATCGCAACGAATGCGACGCCTTGGGTGGCGTCCTCGACGCGGTCGCCGACTTTGAGTAGCCCGTTGACGAGTTGCTTCCACTGTTTTTGGTAGAAACCCTCGTCGGCGCGTATGTTTGTGGCTTCGGGGTACTCTGAGATCGCCTTTGATAGTGCCAATCCGGGCTTGATGCCAGCCACCGGGGACGCATCGAACACCACCGGGCGTGCGCCCTCGCCGTGGTAGATGATGACGGTTTTAGTCTTAAGATCGGGCGATCTTAGAATTTCATACTGAAGTGGTAAATTACAGATTTTGACGCAGGCAGTAAGCATGATTGCACCTGCATCAAGTATAGCACAAATTTGCTATAAATGTGGCATCAATCGAGAAATAATCTTCAGGTCGCTTCGTCCACTATCTCGATCAGATCTTTCGCCTGTTTGGCGTCTTGCTGACCTTTGGCTGATATCCCTTCTTCAAACATCTGAAGGCAAAACGGGCACGAGACGGCGACGGTGTCAGTATCAGTCTCCAAGAAGTGATCAGTACGGATGTGGTTTACTCGAACATCTCCCTCCTCCATCCACATTCTTCCGCCACCGGCACCGCAACAGAAGCCACGGGAACGGCACTGAGACATCTCTTGTAGATCGACACCGGGAACTGCGTCGGCGATGACGCGCGGCTGATCGTAGATGTTGTTGTGACGTCCGAGATAACAGGAGTCGTGGTAAGTCATGCGACGATTGGCGGATTCTGCATCCGACATTGTTAGTCGTCCGTCTGAGATGAGTTGCTCCACATACTCCGTGTAGTGGAGAACCTCAACGTCCCAAGTCGTCTCGGTGGCATCTGCTACCTGAACGTATTCATTCCGCATCGTGTTGAAGCAATGAGGACAGGTCGTGAGAATCGTCTTGATGCCGTGTCCGTTGATGGTGGTGATGTTCTGCTCTGCAAGCATCTGGAACAGGTACTCATTACCCATGCGACGTGCGGGATCTCCGGTGCACGTTTCCTGACCACCGAGAACCGCGAAGTTGACGTTCGCCTTCTTGAGTACGGAGGCCATGGCTTGGGTGACGCTGACACCGCGTTCGACCAACGCACCGGTGCATCCGACCCAGAACAGTACCTCAGGATTAGGGTTCTGGGCAATGGTCGGAACGTCCTCCATATCTTCATACCAAGAATCTCGAGTCAACGTCGTGCCGGTCCATGGGTGCCCGCGTTGCTCCATAGATTGGAGTGCGGTCAGCGCGGTATCCGGTGCTGATGCCTGTTCGAGCATGAGATATCGGCGCATGTCGACGATGGAGTCGATATGTGAGATGCCGACGGGGCAGGCTTCGACACATGCGGCGCAGGTTGTGCACGACCAGAGAACTTCCTCACCGACCGCCTCACTGACCATCGATCGTGATGGTCCTGACACGGGCTCAGCGACGGCAGCGGCACCGATGTACTCTGGTGCGCGCTGCTCCATGTATCCGCGCAGATCTTGGATGACTTTGCGCGGCGATAACGGTTTACCCGATGCCCAAGCTGGGCAATTGTCCTGACATCGTCCGCAGTTGGTGCAGGCGTCGTAACTGATCAGCTGTTGCCAAGTCAAGTCTTTGAGGTCGGACGCTCCGAACGACTCGAGGGTCATGAAGTCGCCCATCGGTTTGAGCGCACCCCTCGGGCGCAAAGGTCGCAGGTAGATGTTCAATGCCGATACGATGACGTGCGAGAGTTTGCTGAATGAGATCGCGACGTACGCGATTCCTGTGGCGAAGATCGCAGCGTGACCCCACCAGAGTACCTTGTGAGCCGCAATCATGTCCTCGACCGTTACGCCGATGGCATTGAATCCATCCGCAAACAGCCATCCGACAGGCGACCATATGGCGATCGAAGGATCGTAAAGCGGCGACTCTGGGTTGAGTTCGGTTGCGCCGATGCGCAATCCTTCGAGCGCGAAACCAGTTAGCAGCAGGATGACGAGGTATGCGAGGATGACGGCGTCGTCTGCGAACGTGTTGATGCGCTGGGGTTTGATGACGTAGCGTCGCCAATAGGCCATGGCGATGCCGACCAATGCGAGGACGCCGCCGAACACGTCCCAGATGAACCCAGCTTGGACCCGGAAGTACGCCGTCGGGAAGGTCAGGTTCAGATACTCTTCGAAATTGAATTCGATGGCGGCGACGACGGTTGCAATGAAGAGGATTGTGAATCCCCAGAAGATGGCGAAGTGCATCACCGTGGCGTAAGTCTCGCGTCGCGGATGGAACTTGCCGTGTCCGCCAAACCCCACAGCACCAATCCGCAGGAACTCGCGGATGCGCTCCGTGTGGGATCCAAGTTCGTCGTATTCGGCACCGGTTCGCCAGAAGCGGATGCGACGGTACAGTCCGTAGGCGATGAAGGCGATCGAGATGGGCGCGATGAGGTAGACGATTGAGCCGAATAGCGGATAACCGATGTTCCAGAAGTCGGTTCGTCCGGCAACTTCAAGCATGATTCAAACCCAATCCGCTTGTTGTGCTCGGGCCGTCGTTGCGGTGTGACCGACGACTATTCGTTCCCGCTGAATTGGCCGATCCGATACTGGTTAGGGTTGTCGAGCATGCGTTTTAGCGATGCAATCGACCCGATGCGTCTGACGTATTCGGCACCCCAAGCTTCGTTGAGTTTGCCGACGATCTCTGACAGTGACATCGGTTCGTTCTTGTTGGTGATCAAGACACGAAACACGGATTCGAGCACGGACATTCCAGGCGTGATCGTCTCTGATTTGTTCCGGCATCTGTAAGCGGCGTTGTAAAGTCTCCGAAGTGTTACGTTTTTCGGCACCATCCCATTCTCTGTTAGGAGTTGCTTGCAAAGCCGACATTCGCCGGTGCGGCATAATCTCTGCGCTACCTTGAACGCGTACGACTCGCCTGCCTCTTCGTACGCTGCTTCGTTTACCGCGTAGAGGGTAGAGCCGTCGATTTCTCCGCTGAAATACCCTTTGTCGGTGCTTCTGGTTGCCATGGTGGGTTCGTCTTTATCGATGCTAAGTTTCCAATAGAGAATACACGAACGCGCCTGAGCGTCGGATTGGGCACCCCGCATTGTCCGATGCTGAGATGCGAAGATGCGTTAAGCGTGTCTGGCGGTCGCGCTAGTGTCCGCCGGTCGCACTAGACGGTTCGTACCCGTCGAAAAGCGGGTCATCCGGCCACTCCAGCATCTCAACGGTGATCTGAGAGCCTGCCGGAATTTCGGCGACGTCGTCGGGACAGATCGCGAGACCGCGTGCGTGAGCCATTGAATGTAACGCTCCGGAGCTCTGCGTCCCAGTCGTACGCGCTCGCACTTCGCCGTCGGTGTCCCTGTAGACGTCAACGCGGGCGTAGACTCGGCGTCCGTCGTGGTTGTGGACAGGATCGTCGAGTGTAGCAGAGATGGTGGGTTTCGGCAGCGACTCTTTTCCGAGCATCACTCGGATCGCCGGGCGTCCGAATTGCTCGAATGCGACCATCGCGCTCACCGGATTACCGGGCAGGCCCAGATGCGGGACCTTGCGACCCTCGGGGGTATCGAGGGCACCGAACGCCAGCGGTTTAGCCGGTCGCATTCGCACCGACCAAAGTGCGATCTCACCACGTTTCGAAAGAACGTCCTTTACGACGTCGTAGTCTCCCTTCGAAACGCCGGCAGAAGTAACCACCATGTCGAATTGAACGGCATCTGACAAGAGTCGCTCCAGCGATTCGACGGTATCCCTGGCGGTTCCGATGATGTTGGCTACGGCACCGTGTTTTTCCGCCAGTGCCGCGACGCTGTAGGCGTTTGAGTTGTAGATCTTGCCCGGCTCGAGGTCTGCGCCTGGTTCGATAATCTCATCGCCGGTCGAAACAATCGCCACGACGGGTCTCCGGATCGCGGTGACCGTGGTGCGCCCCAGCGATGCGGCAACGCCGATGATTCCGGGGGTAATCTCGCTGCCTTTCGAAACGACCGTGTGTCCTTTACGGACGTCTTCTCCGGCAGGTCGGATGTTCTCGAATTGTTCGGGATCGCGCCGGATGCCGATTTCGGTGATCGGTCCGTGTCTGCGACGCGCTTCTTCATCGGTGTCTTCGAACGCCACCACAGCGTCCGCATTTTCTGGTACGGGTGCACCGGTCATGATTCGCACGGCCGTGCCCTTCGCGATCGGTCGTTCGGGCACATCACCAGCGGCGATCGTGCCATCCAACGGCAGAATTACCGAGCTCGAATTGGAAGCTCCCTTGACGTCATCGATACGCACGGCGTAGCCATCCATAGCGGAGTTGGCTCGCGGAGGAATGTCGAACTCTGCGGTCAGGTCTTCCGCGAGGATCAGTCCTAGGCCGTCAAGTAGCGGTATCTCGACTTCCGGGAGCGGTTCAAAGTATGAGAGGATGTGTTCGCGGGCGTCCTCAACGCTCAGCATGTCAGCATCGTAGTGATGTCGATGCGGACGGTCATGGCTATGATGCCTGTGCGTCGACATGGTATTGCGTCAGGCGCGAAGCGTTGCGCCAAGCTCTCGTTCGATCCGTCGAATAATCTGTTGCTCCGCTTTGTTCACTTCCTCTGAAGTTAGCGTGCGTGCGTCCGACTGGTAGATCACGCGGATCCCAATCGATTTTTTGCCGGACTCAATACCGTTGCCCTCGTAAACGTCGAAGACTTCAGCGGAACGAACCAATCGATTTTGAGTACAGATGCGGACGGCGTCGCCGACTCTGATGCTGGCATCGACCAACAGTGCAAGATCGCGAGGAGCATCCGGGTAACGAGGGAACGGAGTGTAGTTGTCGGCTCTGCGATGGGTGCTAACAACGTCACGCAGCTTGTCGACGTCCAGATCGAACATCACCGCGCTCTCGGTAACCGGATTGAAGTTCTCCCAAACCGTAGGATTGACCACGCCCACCGATCCGATGACGGTCTGATTGCCATCATTGGTCACGATGTGGGCGGCGGCGTTCTGAGCGTAGGAAGCGTCCTCTGCGGGAATGTAGTTCGCCTCAACTCCGAGTGTGTCGAGCAGGTGTTCGACCGCACCTTTTGCGTCGAAGAAGTCAAGGTTTTCATCGCCGGCACCCACACCCCAAAGGGACAGATCTCGAGGTCCGGTCATCACTCCCGTTACGCGCTCTAACTCCTGCGGCAGCGGATCGTGTTCATCAAGGTGAGTTTTCGGCTCGAAAACCTTGCCAATCTCGAACACTGCGACGGGACCGCGCCAAGTGCGGGTGTTGCGCGCGGCGGTCTCGAGCATCGGAGGGCGGAGCGAGATGCGCAATTTGCTGTGTTGGGCGGCAACGGGATTGTCGAGATACATGCCGTCTGCCATCGAGAAGACATTCGCCTTCTCCTCAATCTCTTCTGAGACGGCGACGTAATTCATCGATTGATGCATGCCAACGTCGATCAACGCATCAACGATCTGGCGACGAAGGTTGTGCGGATTATTCGGCTCCCACTGCGGCACTTCACCGGAGGGGCGGGTCATTGGCAGGTCGTCGTATCCGATGATGCGAGCCAGCTCCTCAATCAGATCCTCCGGTATCGCGATATCAGAGCGCCAATAAGGCACTGCAACGCGCCATCCTTCAGGCTGTGGCGAGACTTGAAACCCGAGAGAGGCCAGCGTGGATTCAACCTGCTCGTCGGGATAGAGCACACCCATCACCTGTTTGATGCGCTCCCGGTTCAGATCGACGAATGCCTGCTCGTTACCTTTGCCCGGCCACACGTCGATCAAACCTTCGGCGATGGCCCCGCCGGCGACTTCTTGGATGATGCGGAGGCAACGACGGATAGCTACATCGGCCAGGCCGGCGCGCAATCCCTTTTCGAATCGGAGTGTGGCTTCACTGCGCATGCCGAGTGCACCGGCCGTCTTCCGGTTGTTCTGCGGGTTGAAGTTCGCAGATTCGAGGAAGACGCTTGTTGTGGCATTCGTAATCTCAGAGTTCTCGCCACCCATAATGCCCGCGAGCCCAATCGCTTTCTCAGGATCGGTAATCAGCAGAACGTCACTGCCGAGTTTCCGAGAGACGCCGTCCAACGTCGTAATCTTCTCGCCGGGTTTCGATCGACGGACGATGACGTGACGGTCCGTTACGGTGTCGTAGTCGAATGCGTGTAGCGGTTGCCCGAGTTCGAACATCACGAGATTGGTCGCGTCGACGACGTTGTTGATGGGGCGTTCACCCATGGCCAATAGACGCTCTTGCAACCACTGAGGTGATGGTCCGATCTCGACGTCTTGAATCACCGCGCCCAGATATCGCGGGCACAAGTCGGCGTCTTCAATGGTTACCGTAGCCAACGTGTTGACGTCTGGGCCGTCGGCACCGTATTCGAGCTCTGGTGCTCGCAGTATCTCGCCGGTGAGCGCGGCGACATCCCTGGCGACACCGAGAACTCCTAAGCAGTCAGCGCGGTTGGGTGTCAGCTCGATGTCCAATACCGTCTCACCGAAGACGTCTCCGATCGGTGTGCCGAGTTCGGATTCTGGCGGCAAGACTAGTATGCCGTCGTGATCTTCACCGATGCCGAGTTCCCGCTCCGAACACACCATGCCGAATGATTCGACGCCGCGGATTTTCGACTTGCGGAGCCGTCGCGTCTTCCCCGGTTCGTCGCTGAATGCGTCGAATAGCATGGCACCGATTGAGGCGTATGCGATCTTCTGTCCTTGGGCGACGTTCGGCGCACCGCATACGACCTCGTGTACGGATTCGCCATCGTTGACACGCACCAACATGAGTCGGTCGGCGTTTGGGTGCGGTGAAACCGACAGCACTTCACCAACGACTACGTTGTCAATGTGTGCAGTCCGCTCAATCGAGTCGACTTCGTTACCGGCCATCGTGAGGCGATGCGCGAGTTCAACAACGTCGATCTTCACGTCGACGAACTCACGTAACCATGTGAGCGGGACTCTCATTGGTGGTATCCGGTTGCCGACGCTCTAAAACTGGCTTAAGAAACGGAGATCGTTGGAGAAGAAGTGTCGGATGTCTTCGATGTTGTATTTCAGCATCGCCACGCGCTCTGGCCCGGTGCCGAATGCGAAACCGGTGAATTTCGTGGTGTCGTAGCCGACAGCTTCAAGAACTT
This sequence comes from Dehalococcoidia bacterium, assembly GCA_965221625.1. Classification (GTDB taxonomy): domain Bacteria; phylum Chloroflexota; class Dehalococcoidia; order Lucifugimonadales; family Lucifugimonadaceae; genus Bin127. The sequence continues at coordinate 335,346 of OZ244903.1, read as the reverse complement.
TCGGATGTACCATGCCCGCGCCCATTATCTCCAACCAACCATCGCCCCAGTCAACCGAAACGTCAACACCAGGTTCGACGAACGGGAAGTAGTCGCATCTGAAGCGGATTTTCTTCTGCGGTCCGAATATGCGACGAGCGAACTCGTGGAGCGTACCCTTAAGGTCGGACATCGTAACGCCCACATCGACGCACAGTCCCTCGATCTGATGGAATTGCCACTCGTGAGTCGCATCAGTCGCTTCGTGACGGAAGCAAGGACCAGGCGAGACAATCCTCACTGGCGGGTCTTGCCGCTCCATCGTTCGCACCTGCATGGGCGACGTTTGCGTCCGCATCAGAACACCGTTTCCGGCACTGCGATCAATCCAGAGGGTATCCTGCAAGTCCCGAGCCGGATGGTCTGCCGGGACGTTCAACATGTCGAAGTTGTACTTCTCGAGCTCGACCAATGGACCTTCAACGGTTTGGAATCCCATGTCGTTGAAGACTTCGAGCATCTCGCGCATCATCATCTCGGTTGGATGCAGACCACCCAAACGGGGACGACGACCGGGGATGGTGACATCAATGGATCCAGTGGCGTCGACGTGCTTTGCGGGATTGGTTGCCGCTGCAGTCGCGGCTTCAAACGCCTTAGTGAGATTGTCTTTCACTAGATTTAACGCGGCTCCGGCGTCGCGGCGTTGTTCGGGCGGGAGGTCTCCCAACGAGCGCATCCGTTGCGTCAGTTCACCTCGCCGTCCAAGGTAGGCGATGCGCCACTCTTCGAGTTGAGATTCGGATGACGCCTCGTTGAGCGACTCTAGTGCCGCGATCTCGAGTTCGCGCGCCCCGGCTGGTGATGAATCTGCTGATGATTCCGGCATCAGAGGACGCTCCGATGCGATGACGTGTAGGGCGGATTCACGTTGGTTTTGCTTAGGTTCGAGACTAACTTGCAAGTATATTTGCAGCGAAACGCAGGGATGACAGGTTCCCCGTATCATGTGCTTCATGAAAGATGACATGACAATCAAACGAGTGTTGGTGACTGGGATGAGTGGTCTCATCGGCGGCGTTGCAGGCAGAGCACTGGCGGACCTCGGGTATGAGGTTTCGGCACTCAACCGTCAGGATGTTCCCGGAGTTCCGACTACACAAGCAAGCATCACCGATCTTGATGCGATTCGCCCGGCGTTTGATGGCATCGATTGCGTCGTGCACATGGCGGCGTATCTTGGGCCGTCCGATGCGGAGCAGCTTTCGGTCAACATAGAAGGCAGCTACAACGTGTTCGAAGCTGCAAAGGATGCTGGCGTGCAGCGCATTGTGTTCGGCAGTTCCGGGGCGACGCAGGTGTGCTACGAAGCCGAAGAGCCGATACTGTCGATGGTCGAAGCTCGGTATGCCGACATCCCGGATCCGCCGCAGCGCATTGATCACAACTCAGAGCCTCGCCCCGGCAACATGTACGGCGTCGCCAAGTTGGCAGGCGAGGCGATGGGGCGTTACTACTCCGAGACGCACGGCATCTCGGTCATGTGCATACGATTGGGTCGAGTCAACGAGGAAGACCGACCGGACAGCCCACGCAACGCGGCAGTCTACCTAAGCCACCGGGATGCTGCCCAGATTGTGCAGCGTTGTGTTGAAGTACCGGAAAACGTCCGCTATGGAATCGTCTACGGAGTGTCCGACAATCGCACCCGATTCCGCAGCTTGACTCACACGCGCGATCTGGTTGGTTACGAACCTCAAGACGGTGCCAGCTGGTGATTCTCCGCCGGAGCAACCATGGACTACACAACGATAGCGGAACGCATTGACGAACTACCCCGCGTGAGTTTGGCGCGCAAGGGAACGCCGTTTGAGGAACTGCCGCGGCTTAGGAGGGCATTAGCAGATTCGATTGACGAAGGCGTTGATGGCGTTCCTCAGATTTTCATCAAGCGAGACGATGCGACCGGGTTCGCTTTCGGCGGCAACAAAGCGCGGCACATGGAGTTTCTCTTCGCGCACTTCTTGGAATGCGGTATTGACACCGTCGTTAACATCAATCACTATCACTCCAATCAGGCACGGTTCGTCGCCGCTTCCTGTGCAAAACTCGGGCTCAAATGTCACCTGGTTGCTGTCGATATGGTGGACGCGCCGGTTGTCGGCAATCTGCTCATCGGCAAGCTGGTTGGGGCTGAAATTCACCGCGTTCCGGGCGAGTACTCGCGGCGGGTTGCCGACGGTTTGGTGGCCGAAGAAACTGCTGCAGGCGCAAACGCGATGATTTTGTCGGACGACGATTTCTCGGATATCGCCGGGATCATTGGTTTCTTGGAGACGGGTGCCGAGATCGACGAAAAGGCGTCAGACTTCGAGGTGAGCAACGCCCCGATGCGAATGTGGGGTTTGGTCGGGCGCTCAATCGCCGGTCTGCGACTCTTTGCCAAGAACACTGGCCTTGATTGGCAGGCGACTGCGACTGCATACTCCCCAACCGATCCTGCCGGTTACGAGTCGACCTACGTCGACCGCACGCAACGCGTGGCGGAGATGTTGGGATTGGAGGCGGCTTTGGAGCCGGGCGACCTAACAGTGTTGACTGGTTACGCAGGACCCGAGTACGGAGTGCCCCACGACGGCGTCATTGAAGCGATGCATCTTGTCGCCAGGACGGAAGGGATCATGTTGGATCCGAATTACACCGGCAAGTCGATGTCTTCTTTGATCGGCGAGATACGGGCGCAAAGTCTTGACCCCGAGGTTCCGGTGGTGTTCATCCACTCAGGGGGATTGCCGCAAACCTTCGCGTTTGCCGACAAGCTCTGGGATTGGCAGCCTTGATTCCGAGTTAGTCCGGGCGTTTCCGGGCACTGGCGTATCGGTCGCCGTACATGAACTCTTCGATATCGACCTTCTCCCCGCCCAACGAATGCGATGTGTTGGCGGCAAGCACGGCGGCTAACGAGTTCAACGACGAACGATAGCTGTTGCGGGTTTTGCTCGCGTCGTCATCAATAATCGACTCAAGGAAAGTCTTGGCTAGCTGATACGTGTTGTCGCCCGCCATGCCATCGAACCCAAGGTCGGCGCAGATTACGCGACGCGTAGCGTCAAGGCTGGGCCGCAATGCCGGTGACCAGTCATCGCCGGAGTAATGGTAGTCTACGGTGTCGCCGTCTTCGAACTTGATGGTGCCGTGTTCCCAGATAATGCAGTCGAAACGGCCACTGTAGTATGAGCGCGCCGGTTTGGTGAACACGAGAGTGCCAATGGCACCTTTCTTGAAGCCGTAAGTGACGTTGTAATAGATCGGGTTGTCGCCCTCCGTCTCCCAAAGTTCCTGAGGACGTTCCACGTATGAAGCCCGCACCCACTCGACGTCATCGTCCGACCAGTAGCGCATAATGTCCGTTTGGTGAATGCCGGCTTCAACCATCGATGTGCCGGACCAAGCGCGGTTAGCGGTCCAGATGCGGTTTACTGGCCCGCCTTGCTCCTCGGTGTGCGTGTGCTTTACGCCGTGGCCCTCAACTGGACCTTCAGCCACCATCATCATCGCCGCCGTCCACTTGTCGGAGAGATGGTCGCGTATTGCTTTGTATGCGGGATGGAAGCGCATCTGAAAGCCGACCGTGTTCGGGATGCCGGCGGCGTCGATGGCTTCGGCTTGGGACAGTGCTTCGTCGAAGTATAGCGTCTGCGGTTTCTCGGCGAACACCGCGAAGCCGGCCGCTGATGCACGTTCGATTTCCCCGCGATGTTGATTGGGTGGAATGGCGAACCAGATGACGTCGACCGATCCGCTCTCGATCATTTCGTCGGCACTGGAGAAAAGTTGCACGCCGCGTTCATCGTAATCCGGCTCGTAATGCTTGATCTTCGCCGCGTCGAGGTTGTCAGCGAACGGATCCCCCAAAGCCGACAGCGTTCCAATCTCCTCTCTTTGCAGTCGTACTAACTGCTGAAGATGGTTGAGTCCTCGCTGACCGACGCCCACCAATCCGACACGCGGTTGAGTTGCCAATGGTCTAATCCGCCTTCCTCTCTAGGTATCGCAATGCCAATATACAACGCGCGGCGGACTGCATAAGCTGCGACGTTGCTGCAAGATTCGCAGGCTGAACTTCCGCGCTGAACCACCTCCCGAAGTCGTACCGAGATCCATTGGGAGTCAGGTGGTGAGTGCGACAGCTCTAGAAATGGATGGCTTCACCGGTTACGGCGGCGGCTGCTTCCTTGACGACCTCGGACATCGTTGGATGCGAGTGAGTTAAGCGGTGCAGTTCGTGACTCGTGCCTTCTAGGTACCTCAGCATCCCAACTTCCGTGATGAGCTCCGTGGCGTCCTTGCCGATGATGTGAGCACCCACAACCTCGCCGGTGTCATTGTCGACGATAATCTTGGCGAAACCACTTGGATCACCAACGGCGACTGATTTGCCGGCTACTTGGAAGGGCACCTTGCCGACGCTGTAGTCGATGCCTTGCTCCTTCGCCTCGCCCTCGGTTATGCCTACCGATGCAATCTGCGGATGACAGTAAGTGCAGCGCGGCATCGCAAGATAGTCCTCAATCGGTTCAGGTTCGTGCCCAGCGGCGGTTTCGGCGGCGACAATCCCTTGATCGAACGCGACGTGTGCCAACGGCAGTTTGCCTGTAACGTCGCCCACAGCGTAGACCCCTGTAACGTTAGTGCGCATATTCCCGTCAATCTCAATGAAACCCGGGCCGTACGTTTCGACGCCCACGTTGTCGAGTCCGATGTCGTCGGAGTTCGGTTGTACGCCGACGCCGAGCAACAGCTTGTCGCACACGAATGTCTGGGTTTCGCCCCCTTCGCCTTGCGTGTAGTTGATGTCCAGCGAGCCGTCCGGGTTCTTGGCAACGCCGTTGACCATAGCACCTGCGCTAATCTTGATGCCTTGAGATCTGAACTGACGATCCAGTTCCGCCGACACCTCTTCGTCTTCCTTCGGCACAATTCGAGGCAACAGTTCGAAGAGCATCACCTCAACCCCGTATGCGTTGAAGTAGTATGCGAACTCACAACCGATGGCGGAAGCACCTACGATCGCGATTGATGCCGGTTTTTCCCGCAACTCGAGTGCCTCTCGAGAGGTGATTATCGACTGCCCGTCAATTTCGAGTCCGGGCAAAGACCGCGCACGGGCACCGGTGGCGATGATGATGTTCTGTGCCGTTACCCAACGATCACCGTCAATCTGGACCCGTGATGATGACATCAAACGTGCGGTGCCGTTGATGACTGTGATGTTGTTCTTGCGCATCAGGTACCCAATACCACGCGTTAGCGTGTTGGACACGCGGCGCGAACGATCCACCGCTTTCGCTATGTTGACGCGGAGATTGTCGAACTCAATGCCCCATTCGTCGGCGTGTTTGAGTTCGTTCACTAACTCGGCGTTCTTGAGCAGCGATTTTGAAGGTATGCATCCCCAGTTGAGGCAGACGCCGCCCAAACCACCGATGCCCGTGCCGTCATCCTTCTCAACGATTGCCACGCTGAGTCCGAGTTGAGCACCTCTGATTGCTGCGTGGTATCCCCCGGGTCCTGCACCGATCACAACCAGGTCGAAGGAGGAATCAGAGTTGGACATGGACATCGCCGATTAATTCCTTGAAGCAGGGGACGGAGTTATAGCGCAAGATTCGAGTTTATATCTTGGCGAATCCGAGCTAGTCGTCAGTATCGACGCGGGTGATCTGATACATACCGCGGAGTACGGCCGCTGCGGCGAAACCCATCAGCGTGAAGATACTGGTACCGATGCAAAAGATGACCAGGTACGGGAACCAGTGTCCAGGACATTGGCGGAGGGTGGTACAAACCCACCATGATGCGACGACGTATCCAGCGAAAACGATGACGCCGGCGGCAAAGCCGAGAGTGGTGCCGACTTTGACCCATCGTCTCATGCGATAGATTGTAGATGTGGTTGAAGTGGTGGCTGAACGAGCACGAACCGACGGAAGCATGACCCTAATGCAAGCAGAAACGAAGTCAACATCGCCTACAGAGTTGAGGCAGCAGGCACTCGATCACCTATTCATCGGCATGAACAACCACGCCATGCTGGCAGAAGAGGGCGGTCCGCTCATCATAGAACGCGGCGAAGGCATCTACGTTTTTGACGTAGAGGGCAATCGCTATATCGACGGAATCTCCGGCATGTATTTCCGCCAGATTGGGCATGGTCGCGAGGAGGTTGCGCGCGCCATCTATGAGCAGATTTCCGAAGTCGGCATGAACGTTTACGCAGGCGTAACGCCCGCGGCAGTGGAGCTGGCAACCGAGTTGGCGCGCATCACGCCTGGCGACCTTTCGCGCACCTTTTTCTGCGGCGGCGGTTCCGAGGCAAACGAATCGGCACTGAAACTGGCGCAAGCATATCACTCGAGGATGGGCGATAAAGGCAGGTACAAGGTCATCTCGCGGCGCGGATCGTATCATGGGGCTACTTACGGAACGATGTGGCTCGGCGATCACCCGGGTTTCCCGCGCACCGATTACCAACCCAAACCTGCGCACGCCGTTCACGTGCCGGCACCGCATTTCTACCGCTGCGAATTCAACTCGGCGACACCTGAGGAGTGTGGCGAACGCTCCGCCAAAGCCATTGAGAATGCGATCCTCAGCGAGGGACCCGATTCTGTTTCAGCCGTGATTGGTGAACCGGTTACCCAACCCATGGGCGGAGTCGTGCCACCCGACAACTACTGGCCGATGGTCCGCGAGATATGTGATCGCTACGGCGTCCTCCTTATCTTCGACGAAGTGATCACAGGTTTTGGACGGTTGGGTGAATGGTTCGGATCTGACGTGGTCGGGGTGATCCCAGATATTGTGTCCTTCGCCAAAGGCATTACTAGCGGTTACTTCCCGGTGGGTGGTTGCATCACGGACGACAAGATATCTGGCGCATTCGCTGGCGGTCCTGAGAAGACGTGGAGCCACATGTACACCTACTCGACCCATCCCGGTGGCGTCGCGGCTGCGCTGAAGAATCTCGAGATAATTCGCAGCGAACGACTCGTCGAGAATGCCAAGGCACGCGGCGTGCAGCTTTCGGATCGACTCAGTGAGATGAAGGAGAAGCATCAAGCGATCGGCGACGTACGCGGCATCGGCTTGGTCCAAGGCATTGAAATCGTCGCGGATCGCGAGACTAAGGAGCATTTCCCGTCCTCACAAGGGGTCAATCGCATACTGACTGAAGCGTTGCGAAAACGCGGAGTTTGGATCCGGGTGCCCGCGTACATCATCCCGTTCTCGCCACCGTTAACTATCTCAGCCACGGAGATGGACGACTTCTGCGATATCGTGGACGAAGCGATCACCGAAGTCCTAGATTGATTGCGAATTCGGTTTTTTGCGCTTGCGGTGGCGTCGGGACCGCGTCCACGATCGCGTGTTCTAGGTATTGTTTCGTTGTCTCGAAGTCGTGAACCAGCATCTTCCGACGCATTGAGAACACGCGCGTTGGGTCAAATGCGAGCCAGCTGGCGGACTGGATTCGATCCGTATTACAAACGCCGATACGGTTACGCCAAGCCGTCTCCGGGGCGGTACCCGTGGCAATGGTTCTGGGATTCGTGCTTCCACGCCATCGCCCTTTCTAAACTCGACGTCGATATGGCGAAGCAGGAACTGCGGTCCTTGTTAATGCCGCAACGCGATGACGGCTTCGTTGGGCACATCACGTTTTGGGGGCACGCAGGGGCACTCGTGAGCGCGGTTGCCGGCCAAAGTCGCCCTTTCGAGTGGCGACGGCGCAACACCGGGATGATCCAACCTCCAGTGCTCGCACAGGCACTATTGAGTGTGTGGGAGACGTCCGACGACTATGAGTTTCTGGTTGAGATGCTACCGATGGTCAAGCGATACTACCAATGGCTGGCGCACGAACGGACGGATGGCAACGACGACCTGATCTGGATCGTCTCACCGTACGAAGCTGGCTTAGACAACTGCCCGGCGTTTGACGCGGAGTTGGGATTGTCCGATCCAGGACGAGCGTCGCTGTTGTGGCGAAACTGGCTGCTTGATTGGCACAACGGCGTTCTCGGTCGAGGACATAGCTATCGACGTCTACGGACTAGAAACCGTTTCTTGATGATCGATCCGTTCGTGAATGCGGTCTACGCTGATGGTTGGCACGCGATCTCAATTATGTCCGAAGCAATGGACCGAGACGATGATGCGGCAACCGCTTCGGACATGCACAGGCGGATCACCCAATCGCTCAACGACGCGTGCTGGGACGACGGCGAAATGCGGTGGCTCTATCTCCGGAGCAACAATCGCGTACCGGATCGCACTCTTGCGATCGGCACCATCATGCCGTTGATCATCCCCGAGCAAACGCCGGCGAAGGTCACGGAAGTTGTCGAAGCGCATTTGCTGAACCCCGATGAGTTTTGGACGCCGTATCCGGTGCCCAGTGTGGCGGTCAGCGAACCGACATTCGATGCCGAAGGCGAATCGACGATATGGCGTGGCCCCGTCTGCCTCAACTTGAACTGGCTGCTGGCACGGGGATTGCGGCAACACGGATTGGCTGAAGCGGCATCGCACGTCGAAGGCAAATCACGAGAGATGGCAAGCCGCGATTTCCGCGAGTTCTACTCGCCACTATCCGGACGCGGACTGCGCGGCACGAATTTCGGTTGGGCGACGGTTGCCGTCGACATGCCAACCAGCGGGTAGCCTCGACGATTTGGTCGCAAGCAAACTTGAGGACAGCCAATCGGTCGCGTCGAGTTGCTGCGATGCGGGACGACGTCTATCCGACTGCGGCCCGGGCTTGTTGCCGACCGCTAACGAGGACACCGGTAGACATATAGATTGCACGCTCAGCGATGTTGGTAGCGCGATCGGCGACGCGTTCGACGTTGTGCGCCGCCCACATCAAGTACGTGCCTTGAACTGCCGTGCCGCTGTCTTCTTCGACCAACGAAAGGACGTCCGATTGAACCTTGAGGTATAGCCGGTCGACTTCGTCATCGTCGTCTTCGATGGCAACCGCCATCTTCGCCGCTTCGTCTCGGTCTGAAATGGTCATGGCATCAATGCTCCGCTTCATCATCGAGATAGCGAGGTCGGCCATTCTAGGGATGTCTTCTAGTTCCTTTAGGGGAGCTTCGTGACCCATTTTGAGCGAAATCTTGGCGATGCCTTCAGCGTAGTCTCCAATGCGCTCCAATTCGGTGGCGATGAACATCATCCCGATGACGCGCCGGAGGTCGGCAGCGAGTGGCGCCTGCCGACGAATCTGTTCGACGCAATCGTTTTGGATCTTGTTCTCGAAGTCGTCGATGCGGTCATCTTCATCTACAACCGTCTCTGATAATTCGAGGTCGCGCGTTTTCAATGCGCGGATCGCCTTGGCGATGGCGGTCTCAACCATACCGCCAAGCAAAACGATTTCAGCCTCAATGTGTGCTAACTCGTAGTCGAGTTGCTCGTTGGGCATAATTCCTACCTCACTCGTTAGCCGATACGTCCCGTGACATATGCTTCGGTCCTAGGATCGACTGGGTTGCCAAACACTTGTTCGTTGGTGCCATACTCTATCAGGTGCCCGACTCGGTCTTCGCCGACCATCATCACCGCGGAGTAATCGGAAATCCGCGTCGCTTGCTGCATGTTGTGAGTAACGATGATGATCGTAACCTCCGTCGAGAGTTCACGAATTAGGTCTTCGATAGCCTGTGTCGAAATCGGATCGAGTGCCGATGCCGGTTCGTCCATCAAAACCACGTCCGGGTCAACCGCCAGCGCACGGGCGATACAGAGTCTTTGCTGTTGACCGCCGGAGATGCCCAAACCGCTATCATCAAGGCGATCCTTCACCTCATCCCACAATGCTGCTCGCCGTAGAGAATCCTCAACCGTCCTGTCCAGATCTTCGGTTAGTCCATTCACGCGGGGGCCGAACGCCACGTTGTCGTAGATGCTTTTCGGGAACGGGTTCGGACGTTGAAACACCATGCCGATGCGGAAGCGGATGTCAGTCGGATCCACACGTTCGTCGTTGACGTTTATCCCCTGGTACTTGACGCTGCCGGTGACCCGTGCGCCCGGGATTAGGTCGTTCATCCGATTGAAGCAGCGGAGCAGTGTGCTCTTGCCGCATCCCGAAGGGCCAATCAGTGAAACAATCGTATTGCGAGGAATCTGGATTGAGACTTCTTCGACCGCCAATGTAGAGCCGTAGAAGACGGAAGTCTGTTCGGTTTCTAGGACGAGTTCCCTATCATCGAAGGTAACTATCGGCTTATCCATGGCGCAATCCTATTCAGGGAATGTTAAGCGCGATTAGTAACGTCGACGCGTCCCCACATACAAGCGCGTTTCTGAGGCTGCTCGACTACGGCATATCGACCAAACTCGGTCGTCCAGTTAAGGCAGCCATCCGAGGGAATCTTCGGTGCGCTTTGACGGTGTGTACTCTGCACCGGCCCACCTTTGGTAACCTAGTTCATCGAGTTTGCGGAATATGAAGTCGTAGTTGATTTCGCCAGTGCCTGGTTCGTTGCGTCCGGGTGTATCAGCGAACTGCACGTGCCCGATGCGCGGCATCAATCTCGCGAACGTCTCCATGAGATTGCCTTCCATAATCTGCATGTGATAGAAGTCGTACTGCAGGTACACATTTGGATGGTCAGCGTCTTCAATGGCTTGCATGCCGCCGGCTGACGTGGAGATGAAGAAGCCAGGTTGGTCGCGCGTGTTTATCGGTTCGATGAGAGCCATCACCCCGAACTTCTCCAACTCGGTAGCGGCATAACGCAGATTGTCGATATAGGTACGGTAAGCGATCTCGGGATCCAATCCTTCTGGCAAAGGTCCGATACCGGTATTGACGCCGACACATCCGAGTACCGCCGCGTACTCGACGCTTAAGGCGATCCGCTCTTGATATAGCCCGACTTGGTCAGGTTGCAACGGGAGATTGTTCAAACCGGTGTCGGGGTCCGCGACCGGAGCGTTGATGATCACATGCTTGAGGACATTGCGCTCAAGGCGTTCTTGGATGGCCGGAATCGGTTCCGAATACGGTGCCTGTATCTCGACGCCTTTGAAACCGGCCGCCGCTGCTGCGTCGTAACGGTCAAGCAGCTCGTGCTCGTTGAACATGAACTGGATGTTTGCGTTGATCTTCGGCATCGGACGGTTTTGGTCGCAGATGGGAAGGTTCGGGCGAACCTAAACCGGACTGATGTTGGCGACTGCGACGCCGATTGCGATTGCCGAGAGCGCGACGAGGACGATCATCAGAATTATGGACATGGTTGCTTTTCCGTAAGATCTGCGAGTCTAGAATTGGTACTTGATGTGCGGGATTTGCTGGCGAGTTTTGCCAGCGGAAGCCCAATCATGCATGATAAACGCTCTCAACCGCTGGGCGAAACACAACGATGCGCTTGGAAGAGATAATGACGTCGCCGGTGATTTCGATTACCGCCGAGTTGAGCGTTGCTGAAGCCGCCAAACGGATGCGCGAGTACGACGTCGGTTCATTGGTCGTCGTGCGCAAGGGGGTCGTCGAAGGCATCATCACCAGTTGGGACGTGGCGGTAGGTTGCGTCGGTGCGGGCGAAGATCCAACTGCAGTGCCAATCTTGCTGCACATGAGTAGCCCGGTACACACCGCCAGCCCTGACACCGACGTCGTGGAAGCGGCGCGCGTGATGTCTCAACGCAGAATCTCTAGATTACCGGTCGTCGACGATGCTAGCGAACCGGTTGGGATTACCACGTTCTCCAACATCAGTCGCGTGATGCAACAACTGGCGAGCGATATCTTCTCTGGTTGGGATCGCCAACCGGAAACGACGCTATCTTCACTGACGCGCATCGATTGAACTATCAATGTTCGAGACCATCTCTGAACGCCTTACCTCAGCTCTCGGCACGCTGACCGGCAAAGGGCGACTGTCCGAGAGGGACATCGAAACCGCGCTCCGCCAAGTGCGCATGGCTTTGTTGGAAGCCGACGTCGATTTCAAGGTCGCGCGCAGCTTCGTCGCAAAGATTCGGGAGCAAGCACAAGGCGAGGACGTACTCAAATCGTTGACGCCCGGACAGACGGTCATCAAGATCGTTCAAGACAATCTGGTCGAAATCCTCGGTGGGGACAGTGCGGAGTTGCAGCGTGGCGAATCGCCACCCAGCGTCATCATGCTGGTTGGATTGCAGGGAGCGGGTAAGACTACCGCGGCAGCTAAGCTGGCCCTGCACATCAAGCGCGAACGCAAGCAAGACGTGATGCTCGCGGCTTGTGACCTTCAACGCCCCGCAGCCGTTGAGCAGGTTGTCACGTTGGGCAAACAGATCAACGTACCAGTTTACAGCGAGGACGTCCGCAAATCGTCTCCGCTGAAGGTCGCTGAGAACGCAGTGAAACGGGCGCAACAGCATGAAGTTCGTTGGCTCATCCTTGACACTGCCGGCCGGCTCGCCATCGACGATGAACTGATGTCAGAACTCGAGAAGATCAAATCGCGAGTTAAACCGGTGGAGACTTTCCTCGTAGTCGACGCGATGACGGGGCAGGATGCTGTTACATCCGGTTCAGAGTTCAATCGGCGAGTGGGTCTTTCAGGCGTGCTGTTGACCAAGATGGACGGCGATGCTAGAGGTGGTGCAGCACTTTCGATGCGTTCTGTTGCCGGCGTCCCGGTGAAGTTCGTCGGCGTCGGAGAACGACCTGAGCAACTTGAGGCGTTTCATCCGGAACGCATGGCGCAACGGATTCTCGGCATGGGCGACGTCACGACGCTCATCGAAAAGGCGCAGCGGGAGATTGACGAAGACAATGCGAAACGGCTAGAGGAGCGTTTGCGTCGAAATCAGTTCGATCTCAACGACATGTTGGAGCAGTTCCAATCGCTGAAGAAGATGGGTCCGCTTTCTGATGTGTTGGGGATGATACCGGGCATGGGTGCGTTGCGCGCGAACTCACTCAAGGACGTGGACGAACGCAGGATGGCTCAAGTCGAGGCGATCATCCTCTCAATGACGCCGCAAGAGCGTGCCAATCCGACGATGTTGAATGGCTCACGCCGTCGTCGTATCGCTGTTGGTTCGGGGACATCGCCGACGCAGGTGAACCAGTTGCTGGGACAGTATCGTCAGATGCAGAAGATGATGCGTCGCATCAGTGGAGCCAAGGGCGAGCGAGAACTGCGCAACATGATGCGCGGATTCTGATCATCGTCCCTTATTTTCGGCGATGCGCGCTTCACATCAGAATAGGCTTGCGATCGCGTTCCACCAATCTGCGACGAGATCCACCGCGCGGTAGCGGTCAAGGTATCGTCCTCCGTGCAGCACCCATTCCTGCGCTAGCTTGAGTGTGGCGCAGGCAATCAGCAAGCCGATGATTCTCGCCCGCGTTAGCTCGCAATTCGGCCACCAATGCCGCTGCGCTGCTATGGCGACGAACCAGAATTCAAAGACGTTCGGAAAGGCGAAGAGCATCCACCGTTCTTGCGTTATCTCGAATGCGATGAAGCCGATCGCTCGGAAGAGGAACAACCCGATCGCGATGTCCCTTCCCGGACCGTCCCATTGCCTAACTGCCACCCACAGGAACGCAAACATGTAAACCTGGTCGATCCACTTGTCGAACGCTTGATAGTTACCGAGGCCGCCGAGTCTTATCCAACCCATCAAGAAGAGGTCTGAGAAATCGACGACGATGGCGACTAATGCGCCAGCGAAAGCCCAGCGCAACACTGGTAGTGATCCTGCGATGCGGACCAAACCGATGATGAGTTGCTCTGGTGTCATGTCTTAACCTGAAGGCGTTTCAGAGTTCGCCAAGATTCAACTCGAATGCTAACTGTCTGGTTATAATTTCTATTAGCAGTCGACAGGTGAGTCTGCTAACGAATTTCGACGCGAGCCGTTGAATCTACCGCCGCTCCGATGGCTATCGGATCGTGCGGCAACTGCAAAGCGTGATTTTTGCGAATACGCAAGGAGGTAAGACCGAGTGACGGTAAATTTGAAGCCATTGGGTGACCGAGTCGTCATCGCACCGGCGGATGAGGATGAGGCTACCAGCCCCGGCGGGATCATCATCCCCGACACCGCGAAAGAAAAGCCGCAACAAGGTGCTGTCGTGGCAGTCGGCCCCGGCCGTACCACCGACGACGGTAAAGTCATCGACCTGAGTGTAAGCGTCGGCGACAGCGTGATCTACTCAAAATACGCAGGCACCGAGTATTCACAAGACGGCGACGAATACCTAATCGTCCGCGAATCCGACATCTTGGCGATCGTAGGCTAACTCGAGGTTTTTCTCGGGCATCAGAAATTGAAGGAGTAAACAGGCGAATGCCAGCAAAAGATTTGCTATTTGAAGAGGAAGCGCGTGCCAAGCTCAAAGAAGGCATCGACATCCTCGCTAACACCGTCAAGAAGACGCTTGGACCGCGCGGTCAAAACGTCATCGTTGACAAGAAGTTCGGACCTCCGCAGGTCAACTCCGACGGCGTCACCATCGCCAAGGAAGTCGACCTTGAGGACCCGTTCGAGAACATGGGTGCCCAACTGCTTAAAGAGGCATCCAAGAAGACCAACGACGATGCAGGTGACGGCACCACGACCTCTACTGTCTTGGCCCAGGCAATCGTTGCCGAAGGTTTCAAGAACGTCGCCGCAGGTGCTGACCCGATGGCGATTAAGCGCGGTATGGAAAAGGCCATGGCCACCGTCCGCGAATCGATCAAGGGACTGTCAACTCCGGTTGAAAGTTCTTCTCAGATCGAAAACGTCGCAGTTCTCTCGTCCCACGACGACGAAATGGGTTCGCTCATTGCCGAGGTGATGGAGAAGGTCGGCAAAGACGGCGTCATCACCGTCGACGAGTCGAAGTCCCTTTCATACGAGACCGAGTTCGTCGAAGGCATGCAGATTGACCGCGGGTTCTTGTCGCCGTACTTCGTGACGAACCCCGACCGTCAAGAGGCAGTCCTTGACGACCCGTACATCCTGATTACCTCTGAGAAGATCTCGGCGGTTTCGGACTTGCTCCCATTGCTGGAGAAGGTTCTGCAGACAAGCAAGAACGTGATCGTGATCGCGGAAGATGTCGAGGGTGAGGCGTTGGCTACTCTCGTCGTCAACAAGCTTCGCGGCACGTTGAACTGCGTCGCTGTCAAAGCCCCTGGGTTCGGCGACCGACGCAAGGCGATGCTGCAAGACATCGCAATTCTGACCGGCGGAACAGTCATCTCCGACGAGATCGGTCGCAAACTCGACTCCGCCACGCTGGAAGACCTTGGTCGATGCAAGCAGGTAGTCGTCAAGAAGGACGACACGACCTTCGTGGGCGGCAGCGGTGATGCTGACCAAATCCGCGGTCGGATGAAGGAGATCCAAGCGCAAGTGGAAGAGACGACCTCGGACTACGATCGTGAGAAGCTGCAAGAGCGACTTGCGAAGCTCTCAGGCGGCGTTGCTATCCTGCGAGTCGGTGCAGCCACCGAGATCGAGATGAAGGAGAAGAAGCAACGCGTCGAGGACGCCCTTGAGGCGACCCGAGCCGCGGTTGAGGAAGGTATCGTCCCCGGCGGAGGCAGCGTATTGATCCGCGCCGCCGCGGCGCTCGACACGGTAGTGCTCGAGGACAAGGACGAACAGACTGGGGTACAAATCCTCGCCAGGTCGCTACGTGAGCCGATCAGGGTGATCGCCGGAAACTGTGGCTTCGAAGGTGCTGTGATCCTCGATAAGGTTTCGCAGAACGACGACCTCAAGTTCGGTTTCAACGCCATGACCGACGAATACGGCGACATGATGGCGATGGGCATCGTCGACCCTGCGAAGGTAACTCGGTCAGCGGTTGAGAACGCGGTGTCAGTCGCAGGAATGATCCTGACGACGGCAGCTCTCATCACTGAGCAACCCGAGCCGATGCCGGCCGGTGCTGGTATGCCGCCCGGTGGCGGAATGGACTTCTAAGCAACCTCGCTAGAGCAGCTGAGAGTTAAGAGCAGCGCGTTGCGTCGAGAAGGTGCAGCGCGCTGCTTTTTGTTGCGCGGCAGTAAATGTCGCGGAGCCGAGAATCGCAATCGGGTTGCCAGAGTGAATCTGCAACCCGACGGATAGCTCCTCGATTGGAATAATTCCTTACCACTCGCCACGCAAACGCGCGCGCCAATGCTCGCCGTACGCCCGCATTACTGCCGCGCGTACTTGACTCGGTGCTGTACCCCCGCGGACGTCGCGGGCAGCCACCGATGACTCCGCGGTGATTTCCGGAAGATCAATGTCGCCCGTCGCTTCCCCACGCGTGCGTGCTGCGACGTGCACGTACGCCTCTCGGAACGGCATCCCGAGATCGCGCACCATATGATCGGCATAGTCAGTTGCCAAAATCGCACCGTCCCGCACGGCAGACGCCATGCGATCAGTCCGAACTTCGAATCCTGCGACCAACCCACACGCCGCCTCCAATGAAGTTGTGACGGTGTCGGCAGCATCCATCAGCGGTGGCTTGTCCTCCTGGAGGTCGCGGTTGTACGTAAGCGGCAACGCCTTTAGCATTATCAGCACCGTCACCAATGAACCGATGACGCGTCCGGATTTGCCGCGGATGAGCTCGGCGTAATCGGGGTTGCGTTTCTGCGGCATCATGCTCGAACCTGAGGAGTATTCGTCGCTCAATCTGATGAATCCAAACTCGTCGCACGACCAGACGACGATGTCTTCGGCAAGCCTCGAGAGATGCGTCATACACTTGGCAGCCGCGAAGATGAAGTCGAGGATGAAGTCGCGGTCTGAAACGGCGTCCATCGAGTTTTCGCTGATCGATCCGAATCCCAACCGCTCCGCTACGTAATCCCGATCTATGGGATAGGTAGTTCCGGCCAAGGCACCGCTTCCGAGCGGCAATACGTTGGCCGAAATCGACGCGTGAGTAAACGCATAGGCGTCGCGTTCGATCATCTCGTGATACGCCATCATCACGTGCCCGAATGTGACTGGTTGGGCGCGTTGAAGGTGCGTGTAACCGGGCATTATGGTGCCGATGTGCCCATCGGCAACATCAAGCAAAGCACGCTGCAACCTTCGGCAACCGGTCAAGGCCTCAGCTGCAACGCGTTTGGCGTATAGTCGGGCGTCGGTCGCGACCTGATCGTTCCGGGAGCGAGCGGTGTGGAGCCTGCCTGCGGCTTCGCCGATTAACTCGTAAAGGCGGTTCTCCACATTGATGTGGATGTCCTCGAGCTCAGGTTTCCAAACGAACTTCCCACTCGCGATCTCTTCCCGTATCTGGTTAAGCCCATTAACGATAACTTCGCCGTCATCGGTTGAGATGATGCCTTGTTTTGCGAGCATCTCGGCGTGCGCGATCGATCCTGCGATGTCCTCTCGGTACATCCGTCGATCAATGTCGAGCGACGCCGTGAACTCGCTCGCTAATCTGTTGCCGCGGATCGACGAGGAAGGAGTATTAGACGGTTGCATGCGCGATCTTGCGGCTTACCAAGAACCAGCCCACTTGTCGTGATACGAGAGGTCGATGCCTAAGCCACCGGCAAGGCGATTCCACATTCTGGCGCGCAAGTGCTTTTGTTTCGCCAGCAACGGACGTTGCATCGACATCGCCGTTTCCCGTTCCAAACGCTCGCGCACGAAGTCGTTGCGCGACGGATCGTGTCGCCAAGAAGGAAACTCCGGGCGACTGACGCGTTGGAATAGGAATTTGATCATGTAGCGGATCTTGTCGCTCGTGTTGGCCGTGCCGGCGTGCCAAATGTCGTAGTGCAAAATCACCACACTGCCGGCAGGAACCGTAGCGATGACCTGTTCCTTGAAGTTGCCTTGCGATGCCATCCGTTCCGGCACTGATTTCAGCATGTGCGTCCCGGGCAGGATGCACGTCGGCCCCATGTTGGACTCAACGTCTTGCGGATAGTACATCGCCAACACCAAATCGACACTATCCGGCGTGCGCGCCATGCCTTCCGGAATCCTCAGGTCCATGATGTTGTCTTGGTGAATCTGCTGGCTTGGGGTGCCGGGTGCATTACGGTGGCAGTGTCGATGCGGATACATCTCGTAGTCGTGGCCGAGCAAGCTCGCAAGCGCGCCAGTAACTTCCGGGGAGTTCCAAACTCTCGAAAGTCGAGGCACTTCCTGCAGGATCCTGTCCCCAGGATTCGAAGGCAACCGTTCAAGGTCGGCGTAAATCTCTTCGTTGAAACCCGGTGGCAGCTCTGGTTTGACGATTAGGTACCCGTTTATGACGAAAGACGCCATGACGTCGTCATCAAGGAGATGTTCACGAGAGATGCTTGCAGTGGTCATTGCTTAACTCCTAGGAATCGTTGATCTGGAGTCGTGAGGTGTACTCGCTAGAAATCATCGAACTTCTCGAGTACGAACTGGTATCCGATGACTTCGCCCGATTCGTGGCTGCCGATGCCAGCCCAAGGCTCTGGCACTTGGATCACGCGCCAACCATCCGCCATCGCGGCTTGAACCGAGGCGTACGGGAGGCCTTCAGCCGTCGGGTCGAGCTCTGTCAACGAGCCGACGATCGGTTCGTACACGGCCGCGGAGACCGCCGCGGATTGGGGGTTTGTGCTTTCGCAACTTATGTAGAGAAGCCTCTGCAACCTTGGCATGTTTGAGCTCGACGAATTGGATCGGCAAGTTGCGACTGATATTATCGCGCATCTCGCATCAGTGCAGAGCGCGGTTGCCGAACGCGCATCGCAACACCGCGCTTCGTCCCGCCCACGGCCAGACTCGTGGCTTCGGGTAAAATGTCTCGCGGTGCACCTCGCAACCAAGATTGCAGAACAATTTCAATGATTGCTGGAGGCTGAAAATTGGACTTCCAATTCGAGTTAACTGGATCTCAATGGATTGCCGTTGCCATCGGCGCGGTGCAGTATATGGCACTCTCGGCGATTTGGTACATGCCCAAGGTGTTCGGCAACGTGTGGATGAGCGACGAAGGATTGGTTGCCGAGGATCTCACGCCAAACCCGATGCTCTACGTCTTCACGCTCATCATGGCATTGATATCCAACGTCTCAATCGCACTAATCTTGAGTCACGTCGGCGGGGGATTCGTCAATGGGCTAGTCGTCGGGTTGGTTCTCGGCATCGGGATTGCAGCGATGTCGATTGCGCCTCACTACATGTTCGCCGGAAAGAACCGACTGTCATTGGTGCAAGGGGCCCACGCGGCAGTATTGTTGACCGTCTCTGGGATTATTATCGGTCTCTTCACTTAGACTGATTCGACTCGCAAACGGGAAAGGAATCAACGTACAGGATGCTGTCATTCACCTCTGAAGGTATCGAAGAATATGCCTTTGCTCACACGACGACGCCGGACAGCGTGTTCGACGACATTGCGCACGACGTCCAATCGACTGGTGCTGCGGGGATGATGTCGGGACGAACCGTCGGCTACTTCCTCAACACCTTGGTGACGATTAGCGGTGCAAAACGGGTGTTAGAGGTCGGCACCTTCGTCGGATACAGCGCGTTGATGATGGCTTCGGCACTTCCGGACGACGGTGAGGTGATAACTTGCGACGTCAACGAGGAGTTCACGAGCATCGCACGCAAGCACTGGGCCCGCCATCCTTCTGGAACCAAAATCGACCTCCGACTCGCACCAGCTCTCGAGACACTGGACACGCTGGGGCCGGGATTCGACGTGGTGTTCATTGACGCCGATAAGGTCAACTACCTGAACTACTACGAAAAGGCGTTGGAGTTGTTGTCGCCGCGCGGCGTCATCGTCGTCGACAACGTTCTTTGGGGTGGGCGAGTGCTAGGTGACGAAGAACCCGCGGATGAACCGGAAACCGGGGCGACGAAGTCGATCAGAACGCTTAACGATCGAGTGCAACAGGATGATCGCGTCGTCAACGTGATGCTGACGGTTCGCGACGGGATGATGCTAATCCGAAAGCGTGACGCTCATCTGAGTTGACCTTCGATTCGCCCGTTGGCCGATGAGGAGTTCTCGTAGCATTGTGAGCGCGACGCCTGCCCGGGCACGCACAGTCAGATCGCATATCGAGCTCAATTTGGTTGGGTTGGGATTGATTTCGATTAGGCACGCATTCGGAAGTGAGGACGCCGTTTGACCTTTGTCACGGTGCTTCGCGATCCAAAGCAAACCACTCGCGGGGCGGACTGTCGCGGAAGTCCCAATGGCAACAACGCAATCGGCGAGATCAATCTCATCCTTCGCCGCCTGCATAACCTCCGCGACGATAGGCTCGCCGAACATCACCGCATCGAACTTGACCGGAGATCCGCAATATTCGCACGGATCGGGGATGAACAACGGTACGAAGTCGTCGAGATCGGTACGTCTCGAGCAGCCGATGCATCTGAGGCGAGAGCGGTTGCCGTGGATTTCAATGAGTTGATCCCCGATCCCTGCCTTTACGTCCAAGCCGTCAATGTTTTGTGTGATCACCGTCTTGACGCAACCTTGACGGACCAAGTCTGCGAGCGCGAAGTGTCCTGCGTGAGGGGAGGCATCCCGCAACGCCTCTCGCAATTCGAGAATGTGTTCGTCGATCTGCGCGTTGACCTGTCGTTGCCAGTAGGCTTGCGGATCCGCTTTGAACTGCCGGAAACCGTCCATTGACGGTTGGCCGAACTTGGTCCATAATCCGTCAGTGCCACGAAACGGCGGGATGCCACTTTCGACCGACATCCCCGCGCCGGTCATCACCACGACGTAGCGTGAAGCCTCAATGATTTCCGCGGCGCGCGCGAGTGCTCCCAACGCCGATCCATCCAATCCGTCGTCCATGGGAGTTGCTTCGTCGATGCTCGCCATCTAATCCAGATTATTTGATAGCGTTGCTAGCGGGAAATCGCGACCGGCGTACATAAACGCAGTGTCCTGGGTGCAGTCTACAGTTGCCGCAACTTCGGATCCCAGCGGTCGCGCAACCAGTCTCCCGTGAAGTTCAGCGAAAGCACGAGGAGGAAGATTGCGATGCCCGGCATCGTCGATATCCACCAAGCAGAGTCGAGGAAGTCACGTCCATCGGAGATCATGTTGCCCCAAGTAGGTGTCGGTTGCGGAATCCCGACGCCGAGGTACGACAAGGTGGCTTCGGCGAGCACCATTCCACCAGCACCGAGGGTAGCCAGCACGATGACGGTGCTGCTCACCCCGGGCAGGATGTGTCGGAAGGCGATACGCATGCCGGATGCGCCTGCGACACGCGCGGCATAGACGTAATCGCGCTCGCGTAGCGACAGCACTTCGCCTCGCACCGGACGCACGAATCCCACCCACGATATGAGGACCAGGATGAAGAACATGACGGTCAGCGAACTGCCCAACACAATCTTGATGACTAACGCCAGCATGATGAAAGGCAAAGCAATCCAGGCGTCGACCAGTCGCATAATGACCTCGTCCACGATTCCGCCGATAAAACCTGCCATCAATCCCAACGTCGTACCGATGATCATGCCGCTAGTCATCGCCACTCCGACGACCATTAGCGAGACGCGTCCGCCGAAGAGCAACCGACTCCATAGATCGCGGCCCACTTGGTCGGTGCCGAGGAGAAACTCGGGCGCGCCCCCTTCGAGCCACACCGGAGGGTTGCGAACCCGTGCGAAGTCAGCGTCGCGGATGGGATCATGAGGAGCGATCAACGGCGCGAATGCGGCGAGGAGGATGAGGATGGCGAGGATGGTTACCCAGATGATCGGGTATCGCTTCAAGAAGTCATACGGGATCGTCACGAACCGAAACGCGCGATCGCTGCGCGCAACCGTCGGACTTTCTGGAGTCAAATGATCTAGCTGCGTGTTAGTGGCCATGCCATCAACTGAGCCTGATTCGCGGATCCACCAAGACGTAGAGCACGTCGGCGACGAAGTTTGCTGTGATTAACACCATACCGAAAATCAACGTGGTGCCAACGACGAGGTTCAGGTTGTTGTTCACTACCGCCTCGATCGCCAATAGTCCCAATCCCGGCCAAGCGAATACCGCTTCGATGACGACAGTGCCGGTAACGAAGTTCCACAGGAGCAGTGCCGAGACGGTAATTGGCACGATGAGTGAGTTGCGAAGCGCGTGTTTCCAGATGATCGTCACGCTGTCCACGCCTTTCGCGCGCGCCAGTTTTACGTATTCGGAGTCAAGCACTTCCAGCATGGCGGAGCGCATCAGACGCATGTAACCAGCTGCGGCTCCCCACGCCAAGGTCAAAACCGGCAAGATCATCGCCTTGAGTTGCGCTCCGAAATCGTTGGATCCAAAAGTGCCGATTACGGTTACCGGGACCCACTCAAGCCTGACAGCGAAGATGAGAATACCCATGATGCCGACGTAGAACGCGGGCAAGGTGATGCCTAAGTTGGCGAACAGTCTCACACCGTAGTCGATCCACGTGCCTCGCTTGACGGCTGATGTCACTCCGAAGAATAGCCCTACGATTGTCGCAATCAACCATGCAGCGGCCCCGAGCTGAATTGTCGGTGCAATCTTCTGCCGTATCTTCGTGGTTACCGGGAATCCGTCGGACAGGTCGTGCCCGAGATCGCCTCTTAGTACGTCCCGAATCCAGAACAGGTATTGCAGGGGGACGGGTTTGTCCAGATGGAGTTTCTCGCGTTGAATTTGCAGGGCACTCTCAGAGACGCCGTAGCCACCTTCGGATACCAACATCGCCACCGGATCACCGACAAGGCGCGACAGTGAGAAGACGATGATCGTGACGAGGAACATCGCGATCAACGAGGCGAGGATTCTTCTCAAGATGAAACCGCGCATGTATCAAACCCGAGGGCGGATGTCTCGAAACATCCGCCCCCAACTCGGTTGCGGTTGAAGGTGCGAGAGCGAATTTAGGCAATCCGCCCCCGCATCAATCAAGTTATCGGTTGTTGCGACTACTCGGCCAGACGTACCCACTCAAGGCTGTTCATGCGACCAAGCACGCCTTTGCCCTCTGGCAGCATCTGCCACTCGGAGATTAGGTCCGGATTGTAGAGCGCGGCGACGGGACTCTGGTAAACCCCGACCCACACCATCCACTCGCGGTTCCAGTCGAACATCGCGGTCACCATTTCTCTCAATGTGGCGACATCCGATTCTGACGCCATTGCCAGATATGTCTCAGCGAAGATGGGTATCTCCATTGCGCGGTTGTATCCGCCCGGTCGGCCGAGTGAGGTCGCGTGCAAGTCTTGCGGCCAAGTCGGTGGTGCGGCGGCAGAGCCGCCACTGAAGAAGATCTTCTTGTTCGTTCGGTTGACCAACGAAGGTCTGAAGGACGAGTAGTTTTGCTTATCGAACGTGCTGTTGATGTTCAGGTTCGCAAGCCATTCGATTCCGATCGCTTCCTGTATCGTTTCGCCAGAACCGGCGGCCGGTCCCGCCCACCACTCAACATCGAAACCGTCTGACAATCCCACTTCAGCCATCAGGGCTTGAGCTCCGGCTACGTCGTGGGGGATGTCCCACTCGTTCTTGTAGAACGGGTGGTTGGTGTCCCATCCAGGTGCATAGGCGACGCGTCCGAAACCGTCGGTCAATGCAGTCATCAGCTTCTCACGGTCGATCGCCATCGCCATCGCGGTGCGAACCTTCTTCGAACTCTCCATTGAAGCCGGGTCAGCCGGGTCGCCGATCCACGGCAAGGAAATGTCTAGCGGCGGTTTGTATAGCAGATCGCCAGCTTGGTCGCTGGTGAACGGTTGACCATCAATCGCCAGCTTGTCTTCCCAGTAGTTTCCGGAGTAAACATACGATTGGTCGCCCCAGAATCCTTCGGGTGCTTGCGAAAATCCCTCTTCAAACATCTCGGTCCAGTCGGTTAGCGCGAGCTCGCCGATCTGTGCCTGCCCAGTCTTCAACATCGCCTTTCGGGTGCTGGCTTCCGTAATGTGCAAGACGTTGGCACGCTCGACATACGGTCGCTTCCTCCAGTGGTTGTCGACGGCGTCAAGGAAGACGCCCGAGTGCTGTATCCACTGGTCAACCTCGAATGGGCCAGTACCGATTAAGCGCGTGCGCATTCCTTCAGGCCCAACCTCGTCGAAGAATGCTTTCGAGAAGATCGAGATGCCTTCGTGGAAGTTCGTCACGTATTGCAACATCGTATGCCCGCCGAATGCTACCCAGTTGAACCGAACCTTGTAGTCGTCGATGACCTCGACTTCGCGAACCAAGTTGGCCAAATCGCCGCCGGTGTCGTGGACGCTATCGGGTTGGATCTTGGGGTTTGCGTCGTTCCATGAGAAAGCGACGTCGTCGGCAGTCATCTCGCCGTATCCGCCGTGGAATTGGATGCCTTCACGCAGTGTGAAGTCGGTGTACGAAATGCCATCGGCCGACATCTCCCAGTCGCTGGCCAGCAACGGTCCGAGTGCGACGGTGCCGTCTGGTGCACGTACCGCTTCGAGGAGCGTTTCTGTGGCACCGGTTCTGGCGGTTACCGAGCATGCAGGGCAATAGCGCGGGCTGGAGTTCATGAAGTAGGAGTTGCCGATGGCGGCAATTAAGACGCCCGACGGTGCGACGTCTTCACCCGGTCCACGAGATACGCCTTCAGCATCAACTCGCAGGATCGGGGCGTCGATAGTGGTGACTTGGGGAGTGGCTGTTACAACAACCCGCACCTGCTTCTCCACCTCTTTCACCACCTCAACTTCCTTCACGACTTCGACTTCTTTGACGACCTCTTTGGGCACCTCTTTCACCACTTCGACTTCCTTCACCACCTCGACAGTACGCACCACTTCCTTTTCCACCTCGACGGGGACTTCGATCTCGACTTCACGCACTACTTCGCGCTCAACCTCGACCGGCACCTCGACTTGCACCTCGCGAACTACCTCGCGTTCGACCTCAACGGGCACTTCCACTTCGACTGTGCGAATGATTTCGCGCTCGACGGTTACCTCGACGATTGTTTCGCTGCCGCATGCCAACGTCGCCAAGCTGACGACTCCCAAAGCTAGCAACAGGGCATTTCGGATGTTCACCATCCTCAAACCTCCTTCTGGGGTCTGTGTTCGTGCGTGTAGTTTAGCACTTACGGGAAGTCGTGCACGGGGAATTGAAGGGAATTGCGACATTCGGGCGCACGATCGACATCGCTCTAAGCATACGCGCCGATGGATTTAGCACGAATGCGCAGATCGGCCGCTTGGGAGCGAGATTACAGCTGCCGAAGGCGCGGGTCCCAGCGGTCGCGCAGCCAGTCGCCGATGAAGTTGACTGACATCACGATGAGGAGGATTGCTAATCCAGGGAAGACGGCCATCCACCAAGCGGTGTTCAGATATTGACGGGCGTCGGAGACCATGTTGCCCCACGTCGGGATGTTGGACGGTACACCGGCTCCGAGGAAAGAAAGTCCGGCTTCGGTCAGAATGAGTCCGCCGACACGCAGCGTGACGAGGACGACGACGGTGTTTATCAGGCCGGGTACGAGATGACGCCACATGATCCGCAAGTCGGCACCTCCGGCGACGCGGCAATACGCGACGTAGTCTCGTGTCTTCAATGTCAAGGCTTCCGCGCGGACGTTTCTCACCACGCCTGCCCAAGTCGCCAACACCAAGAGGATCAGCAACACGGTTACGCTCTGGCCAAACACGATCGCCGCTAGTATCGCGATGAGAAGGAACGGCAACGCGTTCCAGACGTCAACTAGTCGCATCATCAACTCATCGAATAGTCCGCCGTAGAATCCCGAAACCAGTCCGAGGGTTGCACCCACAGAGACGCCTACGACAAGGGCGATTGCGGCAACTCCTAGCGACACGCGCGCACCGTACATGATGCGCGTCAATACGTCGCGTCCCAGATGGTCGGCACCGAGGATGTAGCGCACGGTTAAACGCTCGTTTTCCTCGTAGTATTCGGTGTACCAGAACGGCGGTGCCTCGCGTCCTCGCAGGTTTTGCTGCTCTTCACCGAATGGCGCAAGGACCGGTGCAAGCAGTGCCATCAAGACAAGTGCTGCTACGATGACCATCGGGAGCACCGGCCATCGGCGCAAGACGTACCAGACTTGGCTGGCTGTCGATTGACCTTCGGCGACCGGAGATGCTTCGCTGCTTCCGCGACCGGTATCGGTCTGCCTTGCCGTCTCGGTAGTCATTGCCTAGTCGTACCTAATCCTCGGGTCGATGATGACGTAGACGACGTCGGCGATGAAGCTTCCGCCTACGTAGAGGATGGCGAACATGAAGATAACGCCGGTCAGCAACGGGAAGTCGTTGTTGTGAATTGAGTCGACGGCCAGTCTCCCGACTCCCGGCCAGGCGAAGACCGATTCGACTAGTACCGAACCTTCCAAGAATCCGATTAGAACTAGTGCGGAGACGGTTACCGGCGGGATTAGAGCGTTGCGAAAGCCGTGCTTCCAAATCACCTTGTTGACGTTCACTCCCTTCGCCCGCGCCAGCTTTACGTACTCGGAATCCAACACTTCCAACATTGACGAGCGCGTTAATCGCAAGTAGGCTGCAGCCGGCAACCAACCCAACGTTAACGTCGGCATCACCAACGCGATCATCTGGTCCGGCCAAAATGCTTCATGTACCGGCCTTCCGCCTGGAGGCAACCAATCCAAGGTGACCGCGAAGATCAGTATGCCGACGATACCGGTGAAGAAGGCAGGGGTTGCTTGCCCGAGAAGGGCAAACGTGCGTCCGACATAGTCCCATATTGTGGCGCGTTTGACGGCCGACAGTACGCCTAACGGCACGCCGACGAAGGTGGCAACGATGAACGCGGTCAATCCCAACTGAACCGTTGCGCCTAGTTTCTCAAAAACGACGGTTCTTACGTCTCGCTCCGCCAAGAGAGTCTTGCCGAAGTCGCCGGTAAGGACTTGTCCGAGCCAGATGAAGTACTGAACGATTAACGGGTGATTCAGACCGAGTTTCTCGCGTAGTGCCGCGATTTGTTCGTCGCTCATGCCGTACCCACCGGGTTTGGCGTAGAGGAGCAGCGGATCACCGGCGGCGCGCGACAGCACGAACACGATGAGTGTCGCTGCCACGAGCGACATGATCGCGAAGATGAAGCGCTGTATCAGGAACTTGCGCATCGCGGTGCCGTGCGAACTCTCAAATGCGTGGTGTTACGGCAACATCGACAGCGCGAACTGTCGAAAGATTGCCTATCGATTTAGCGACCGCGTCGAAGGCGGTCCGCTGAGTTTCAGCGGGACGCGTCGGTGCCAGGAAGTCTTCCCCGGCACCGACGCGCCAATCAGCTACTATCTCAGCGCTGGACGAGTTTGATGTTCTCGTACTCGTTGGAGCCAGCAAACGCAGACGACGTCCCAACCCACTCTGCAATTGAGTTCGGGTTGTAGACGGTGTGCACCGGCACCTGCACGGTGCCAGCGAACAGCATCTGGTCGTAAAGGTAGTCGACGAGTTCCGTGTTCAAGCGAACACGCTCGACTGGATCGCTCTCGACCGCAACTTCTTGGAACGTACTGGCGATGCGCGGAATCTCGATACCGCAACCGAAACCGCCTCGGGTCATACTGGTTTCAGTCAGACCGTGGGGCCAGTCGAACGGGATGGCGGTCGAACCTTCGTCGCAGTCACCTGCATACGGGATGGTGTTGGTTCGTCCGACCAAGCTCGGGCGGATGATGGAGTAAGCAGACTTGAAGACCTGCAGATCCATGTCCGGCCACAGCTCTTTCCACATCCCAGCTACGGCGTCGTTAATCTCAGCGTTGGTTCCGCTGGAGCCACCGAGTTCGCCACCGGTCCAGATGCCGATCGGGAACTTACCAGTTGGCCAGGCAGTGCTCGCCATGTGCTCAAGAGCCTCATCCGGGTTGTACGGGATCAACCACTCGGGTTTGAAGTAGCTCGCGGTGGTGTCGACGTACTCGATAGAGCCGACAGTGCCGAATCCGTCAAGGATAGTTTCCACCAGCAGTTCGCGGTCAATGGCTTTCGCCAACGCCCAACGTACTTCGCGTGCTTCTTCCATGTCGCCGGGTTGTCGGTCCAAGATGTTACAACCGACCCACGGAAGGTCGTGGACGCAGTAACCAGAACCGGTCCGGTCCAACTTATAGCCGTCCACAGCGTGCGTATCTTCCCAGTAGTTGCCGGAGAAGATTATCTGGTGCACACGACCGGATCGAGTAATGCTCTCAGCTTTGAATCCACTCTCGACCAAAGGACGGATGTCCTTTAGCGGAACTGACTCGGCGATGTCGGCTTGACCGGTGCGCAAGTACGCGACGCGAGTTGATGGTTCCGGGACTTCGTTGAACCGCAACGTCTGGATTTCCGGGGTTGCGAACCAGTGATCATAATCAACCGCCGTCAAAACGACACGGTCGTCTTGAACCCACTCGTCGACTTCGAAAGGCCCGGTGGAGACGATGTTATCGCGCATCCATACTTCGCCGTTCTGTGCCAACGCTGCCGAGGAGAAGAATGCAGTTCCTTGAGCTTGCTCGTTCAAGAAGTTTCCATTCCAGCGCGGGTCAAACCCGTTCTCCTTGAAGTTGAATTGCACGGTGTAGTCGTCAACCTTCGTAGTCTCAAGGAATATGGCTGCGAAGTCGCCAGCTTGGCCGTGAATACTGGTTGCGTTCGTATTCGCGTTGCCGTCGTTCATTGTGAAGACGACGTCATCTGCGGTGAACGAACCGTAGCCATCGTGAAAGACGACGTCCTCGCGCAACGTTACCGTCGCGGTCGTCAAATCACTTGCCACATCCCAAGACGTTGCCAACTTGCCAATGGTTCGTCCGTCATCGTCAACTGCGAAGAGACCTTCGCCGACGCCCCAGTATTGCATAGCTTCTACCGGTGCTTGGGCACTGCCGAGCCCAACTCCAGGGGCGATGTTGAATACCGCAACGCTAATCTCGCCATACTCGTTCTCTGGCTGCGGTGCGGGTTCAAGAGCCACAATCGGCAACGGAGTCGCAGTCGGGATCGGGGTAGCAGTCGCAACTTCGACCACGGTTCGAGTTACCTCGACTTGGACTTCCTTGACGACTTCCTTCTCGACCTCGACTTCTTTGACGACTTCTTTAACGACTTCTCGCTCGACCGGAACCTCGACCTGAACGGTTCGGATTACTTCACGTTCGATCTCGATCGGGACTTCGACCTCGACTTGGCGAGTTACTTCGCGTTCTACTTCGACCGGGACCTCGACTTGGACCTCCCGGACGACTTCCTTCTCGACCTCAACGGGTACTTCGACCTGAACGGTTCGGATTACCTCAGTCTGGACTGTTACTTCGACAATCCGCTCGGAGGTACAACCGAAAGCCGCGAGGGCGACGAGCCCGACTAGCGAGCCGAGAATCAGTTTCTTAGTTACCATTCCTACTCCTTGCTTCAGATCATTCGATCATCAGACCTTGAGATATTATGCCACAGGATTCTACGTATCCCAATCGGCAACCGAATTGTGTGTGGCGTCGTAGTCCCGTATCGGGAGTTAGACGTTGCGAATCAGCGCGGTTTAACGACTACGTGCCGCTCGGGTCCTTGCCCTTCGCTCTCGGTGACGACGTCTGGGTTGTCGGCCAATGCTTCATGGACGACCTTGCGCTCTTCTGGCGGCATCGGGTCGAGAGGTTGCATGCGTCCTCGTGATGCGGCTCGAGCAGCGTTCTCGGCGATCGAATACAGCTTCTGGTTCCGTCGTTGTTGGTAGCGTTCAACGTCGATGATGATGTTGGCGCGCTGTTCGATCTGACGATTGACGAGCATGCGGACGATGGTCTGGATGTCTCGAAGCGTCTCACCGCGCCGCCCGATCAACAGACCTGCGTCGGCACCTTCGATTTCGAACACCAAGTAACCATTGCGGAGGTCGTCCAACACGTATGCCTCGACGTCGACGTTCATAGCTGCGATGAGATACCCGAGTATCTTGCCGGTGGTTGCTTCAAGTTCTTCGCGGTCTTCAATCACGACCGGCTCAGCTTGTCTCGGGCGAGAGTTAGAGCGTCTTGCGCCGTTGGAACTTCTGGACGAATCGCCGGAATCGTCGCGGTTGCCATTGCGACCGTGGCTCGACCGCTGGTTAGTTTGCCGCCGTTGCCGTTGCCGGTTAGGTGCCGGCTGACGGTTGCGTTGTCGTCTCGGACGTTCGCCCGTAGTTTCATCCTCATCCGTGCTGTCCTGTCCGTCATCGGTTGCAGCGTCGACATTCCTGTTTCGCCGACGTTGGTTGTTGCTGCCCCTTCGCGTTTGCCGACGATTGTGTCGCGATTCGGTCGGTTGCGCAACGCCAGTCGCCTCGTCCATCTGAGCTTGACGTTCGGCGGCTTCCCTCGCCTCCTCTTTGATGACGTCTTCGAGCCTGGCGACCTCAATTTCGGCGAGAGCCCCGCCGAGGCCGAAGATGCCGCCACGCCCGGGATTGACGACTCTAATGTCGACGTCTTCGAGCTCGGCGCCTAGTGTTTCGAGCGCGACGGCGGTTGCCTCTTGTACGTTCTTCCCGGTGAATACTCGTCGATTCGTCATCGCTAATCTCCTCCTCTTCCGAATCGTCGTTGATGTCTGAGTTAAGCGCGATCTGCGCCTTGGCTGCCATGACCTGAGAACGGGTTTCAGCAGTTCCTAGATAGTGCCTTCCGAAGAGCTCAATGGGTTGTTTGCCGCCGACGAAGTATTGGATGACTACGCCGACGATGTTCGAAAGCAAGATGTAGATGCCCAAACCGGCTGGGAATTGATATGTGAAGACGCCGATCATTACGGGCATCATCCACTGCATTATCCGCTGTTGCGATGCTTGACGCTCATCCATGGCGATGGTCGAGGTCATCTTGGTAGTGATAAACATTGATGCGCCGACGAGCACGGGCAAGACGAAGTTCAGCGGCGGATATACCTGCGAGACTGTATCTGCAAGGTCGATGCCGAGGAAAAGCCGACTGAATGGCACATCGGAACTCGCGGGGTTCCAGGCGTAGAAGGATGCCGAGAGGTTCGCCATTCCCTCTGGGGTGGTCGGCATGGTGCGGATGATGGCGCGGTAGAAGCCAATCCAGATGGGCATCTGGATGACCATGGGACCGAGGCACCCAATCGGATTGACACCGGCCTCGCGATAGAGTGCCATCGACTCGGCCGATTGCGCTCTGCGACTATCCGAGTCTTTCTTGCCTTTGTATTTGTCTTGGATCGCCTTCATGCGCGGTTGCAGCTCTTGCAACCGTTTCATCTGACGCGTTTGGCGAACCGTGAGTGGAATCATCGCCACGCGGACGATGACGGTGAAGACGATGATGCTGAGTCCGTAGTTTAGGAAGAGGTAGTGGTAGAGCACAGCCAATGAATTGATCATCGGCCGCATGATGCCTTGATCCCAGAGGAGTCCGAGAAGCTCCATCAGACGACTCCCCAGTGAGACATTGACTCACATTCTGCTAGGTACGTCACTCGCATCTCCCACCGTCTTTCAAATTGACGCATCCCTGCAACGTCTGGTCGTTAGGCGAGAACCACTTCAACTCGCCCTCTAGCGTCTGAACGTAAATGAGATCGTTGATGAGAACTGGGGAGGATTTCACTGCAGAATCGGTGTCGAACGTGCCGAGAACCTGACCGTCAAGCACGCTGATTACGTGAACGCTGTCCTCGCCTGATGGGACTGCAAGCACTCGTTGCGTGAAGTCGCTGCGTTGCCGTTCGAATAGCAACGGGGTACCGACAACCTGACCTTCAATGCGTTGCGTCCAAACCGGGACACCGGTCGAGACGTTGATGCCGTGGATGTGTCCGCCGAGGGTGGAAATGAAGATCATCCCAGATTCGTCGTCCGGAGTGCCTTTGGCCCAGATCCAAGCTCCGGAGTCGAATTGCCACTCACTCTGTTGCGTGTTTGGATTGAGACGGTAGTAGCGTCCGGAAAGGTCGCCGAAGTAGACGCTGCCTTCGTAGAAGAGGACGGGCCCCATAATCGCGCCTTCAGCTGCAAAGGTCCACTTGATGCGCGACTGAGGGTTGCCTTCGTACGCGGACGTGCTCGAAGTGTCGATGGCGTAGAGTGTGCCGGCATCGGTGCCGACGTATGCCGTGTTCGACGCGTCGTCAATGGTGGCTTCGCCCCATACCTCGCCGTCGAGAGCAACGCGCCATTCGACTCGGCGACCGGCGTCGGGTGCGAGGCTCAATGCGTAAAGGTATCCCGGAGGTTCGCGGTCATCGTCGATGGCACTAGTGCCGAATATGAGCAAACCTTTGTCGGAGGTAACCAACCGTCCGACGAGTTTGGTGCGCAAGCGGTAACCGCCGGAATTCCATGCGATGCCTCCGCTCTCCGCCGAAATCCCGAAAACCTCGCCATTACATTCAGATCCGGCGCAGTTGTAGCCGGCTGCATACACGGTGCCGTCTTCGACAACTGGTGCTCCGTAGATTGCGCCCAAGCCCTCGGGTTTCTTACGTACGCCGTCGAGTTCGTAGGGATATAGCCAGTTGACGTCGAACGCGTGGCTGACCGCATCGAGTCTCACTAGCACGCCATCATCGTTGCCGACATAGATGTAGTTGCCATCGGAGACTGGGGAGGACCACTTGCCTTGCGGCGTCAGGTCATTGATACAGGCGGCGAAAGCAAAGAGAGAGACTAGCAGCGCGATCGCAATCGGTACGCGTTGAACACTTCGGGGCGTGTACTGGCGTATCATCAACGTCGTGTTCCTGCCTCGGTGGGCTCTGGCACGACGTCGATGCCTCCCGTAACGAAGGGGTTGCATCGGATGATCCGCTTGATACCCATCCAAGATCCGCGAACTGCGCCGTAGGCCGAGATTGCTTCGGCGGCGTAGTCGGAGCAGGTGGGTTGATAGATGCAGGTGCTGGGCAGGTACGGGGACACGGTCAATTTGTAGATCCGCAAGATCCAGACCATTGCACGCGTTACCATGCGATCAACCGCCGCGGCTCTTGGTAAGTGTGCGTGAATGACGAGAGCGCAATCTTGACATGGCGCGCCGCGTGAGCGCGCTGAGCGACGCCGACAGCTGCTCCGACGAAGCATGCGCTGCCGACGGATAGACGTATATTACGAAGTCCCATCCTGGAAGGTCTTCTCTGGCAGCGGCGATTGCCCGGAGGCGTCGTTTGATGCGGTTGCGCACCACGGCACCACCAACCCGCTTGGGTATGGCGAATCCGTAGCGAGTGCTGGTTTGCCGGTCGACGGATTCAACCGTCGAGATGGATAGCAGCGCGTCGCGCGCCCGTAAACCGTCACGTGCAACTCTCTGGAACTCTGAGCGACGACGCAACCGCCGATGCTTGGGGAGCCCCATCTCTTTACGTTCTTGACGCCATTGTTAGTGGCGTCTGCCAAGCGAAGCGGCGACCTTAAACGGTTAAACGCTTGCGACCACGTGCGCGTCGTCGCGCCAATACGGCGCGTCCACCACGGCTAGACATTCGTGAGCGGAAGCCATGGACTCGGGCACGTCGGCGCTTTTTCGGTTGATACGTTCGCTTGGGCATTGTCTTTTGTCGCAAATGCCAATTCTAAAACATCGGCTAGCGTCAAAAACCCAGGTCGCCGCTCGACGTCAGCGGTCAGACTCGAAGTCAGTGCCGTCAAGCACGATGCGCAAGCGATCTGATACCGCGTTGAGCGATTCCTGCTCTTCCGGCGGCAACTCTAGATCGAGGGCACCGAGGTTGTCCCGCATCTGCTCGGGAGTATCGGCACCGGAGATGGCGATCGTGATTTCGGGATGCGACAGCACCCACGCCTGTGCCACCTGCGCCGGGGTCGCACCGACTCGGGTTGCCACTTCGGCATTCGTTCGCACAACATCCGCAGCGCGACCGCGCATCACCGCGCTGAAGGCGTGTGAACGGCGGCTGCCCCAAATGGTCGGTCGGTCCGGCATCCGATCTGGGGCGTAGTCGCCAGAAAGCAGTCCGACACCCAAGGGACTGTATGCCATAACCCCAAGACCGGTTCGACGAACCATAGGAAACATCTCATTTTCGAGGTTTCGGTTCAGCATGCTGTACGGGTTTTGGACGGTGACGAGACTCGATGCGTTCAAGCGGTCTTGGATTCGCAGCGTCTCGACAACCTGCCATGCTTGGTAGTTGCATAGACCGGTGTATCGAATCTTGCCGTCTCGAACCAAGTCCTCCAAGGAGCGCGTGCGCTCTTCATAGCCGACGGTTTCATCGAAGTGATGGATCAGATAGACGTCGATGCGATCGGTCTGCAGGCGTTTCAGTGATCGTTCTACCTCGCGCATGATATGCCAACGCGACGTGTTGTGGTCGTTGACGCCCGAGGCGACGGGGCTCGAAACCTTTGACGTGATCACGATGTCGTCGCGGTTGCCGCGTTCCCGCATCAACTCGCCGAGAATAATCTCAGAAGTACCGGCATTGCGACGGTCATCGCCCAAGCCGTAGATGTTGGCACAATCAATGATGTTCAAACCGCCGTCGAGGGCGGTTGCGATGGTCCGCTTGGCTACGCTAGCGTCGTTCTGTCCTCGGAATCCCAAACCGAGTGCCATGCGAGTAACCATAACGCCGGCACGTCCGAAGTTCACATATTCGCGTTCCATCTGCGGCTCCCTGCTTGCGGCAATGCGTAGGTAAAAAACGACCGTCTAAGGGAGATTGATATCCACGCTTAGTTCGGCACTAATCGATTGGTACCACTCGATTACCTCGCGGTGATACGGTATGCCTTCGGTGAGTCGCTTCTCCGTCTCTTCGCCTTCGATCAAACCGGGATATAGCACACGATCATGCCCTTCGGCAGGCGGCGTGTCGGCGAGTCGTCGCAAGGCATCGTCCATGTTGTCGAGGAACTCCGCTTCGTCGCAGAATGCTTCGATCTGGAAAGCCGCGAAGAAATGGTATCCACCTTGATACTCGCTGCCGGTCCCGGTTAGGCCTATACCGGCGAGGGTTTGGCACATGATTGCGCAGACGGCACCGTATCCGTAGCCCTTGTGTGAACCGTTCTCGCGAGTGCCGCCGAAGGGGAGCAGGAGGTACTCGTCCGGCGGTGCCACCGGTTCGTCGAACGGTTTGCCAACCATGTCAGTGATCCAACCGGGTTCGAGGGGCACGCCGATTCTGCGGGCGAGTCCGACTTTGTTGTTCGCAATCTGAGTCGAAGCGATGTCGAACAGGAACGGATGCTCATTGCGCGCAGGTGCCGCCCATGCGATTGGATTCGTTCCCAGCCGCGGCTCTCTGCCGAATGTCGGCACCATTCCGCCGGTCATCCGGGGCCCGCTGAAGTGTCCTCCAGTCATGCAGAGGCCGATCATTCCTTGTTTCGCTGCTCGAGCGGCGTAGTATCCACAACCTCCTAGGTGTCCAGAGTCGAAGACGGTAACCGCTCCGGTGCCGTACTGCTTCGCGTTGTCAATCGCCAACTGCATCATGTCGGCACCGATGTGGATGCCGAGTGCACCATCCGCGTTGAAATTCGCCGTCGTTGCCGTCTCGCGAATCTTGCGCACGTTAGGTGTCGGATTGATTGCGCCAGACATGTATGACTGCACGTAGTTGCGCATCATGTTGGAAACGCCGTGCGTTTCAACCGCGCGCAAATCGTTAGTGATCAGCACGTCGGTGCATTTGCGTGCACCGTCTTCATCTAATCCGCAACGCACGAACAGTGCCTCGGTTGCGGCACGCATCCGCTCAACGTCGACGTAAACGCGGTCTTTGGTAGGGACATGGAACTGTTCCAACACTTCTGCATCGCTCCAGTCTTGTTTGATCCTCAACGCAGTTTACATCAGAAGCATCGTCCGATTCGTGCGTGATTCGGACGCGGCGTGTACCATGTCGCGCATGGCACCAGAAGCGAAATCTACGTCACTCGATTCCGAACTCTCTCGCTACGTCGCGGCGAACGCAAATTCCAACGCCAAACACGAAGAGGCGAAGCGTTACCTCCCGGGTGGTGATACGCGGAACTCCATCTTCTGGGAGCCGTTCCCGATCTACGTTTCACGTGCCCAAGGATCGACAATTACCGACGTTGACGGCAACGAACGCGTTGATTTCATCAACAATATGACGACGTTGATACTCGGTCACCGCCATCCAGCGGTCATTGAGGCACTGACAGAGCAGCTCGAGCGAGGCATTTCGTACCCCGCGCCGACGCCGTTGGTTGTCGAATGGGGCGAGATCATGTGCGAACGCGTGCCTTCGCTGGACAAGGTGCGCTTCGTCAACTCCGGTACTGAGGCGACGCTCAACGCTATCCGCGCAGCGCGTGCCTTTACGAGCAAGAATCTGCTGGCCAAATGCGAAGGTGCTTACCACGGAAATCACGACGCGGTTCAGATTAGCGTCACGCCTGACGTCGAGTTGGCCGGCGATGCTGAATCGCCCAATGCCATCCCGACGACACGAGGCATGGCGAGGACCGCGGTTGAGCAAGTCGTGATTATGCCGTTTAACAATCTTGATGTCGCTGAACGAATCATCCGACAGCGCGCGGAAGAACTGGCTGCCGTCATCGTGGAGCCGATCAACGGTCAATGCGGGATGGTGCCTGCAGATCCAGAATTCCTCGAAGGCTTGCGACGCGTCACCGACGAACTCGGGATCCTGTTGATATTCGATGAGGTTATCGCCTTCCGAGCTTCGCGAGGAGGTGCCCAGGAATATTACGGGGTGACCCCGGACCTGACTTGCTTCGGCAAGATTATTGGTGGCGGGTTGCCGGTCGGTGCATTCGGCGGTCGAGGCGACATCATGTCGATGTGGGACCCAAACCGTGACGGCGGCCCGCAGGTTGCACACGCCGGCACGTTCAACGGGAACCCGATGACCGCGGCCGCCGGAATTGCCACCTTACGGGAGCTTACCGATGATGTCTACGCCGAACTGGAGCGCAAAGGTGACTATCTCCGTGAGCGACTGCGGGAAGCGATTGCCGAATTCGAGGCACCGATGGGCGTAACCGGTGTGGCATCCCTATTCGCCATCCAAGCCACTGCTGAGGATGTGAGGGATTACCGATCCTACGCATCGAACGATAACGAACTCTTGCGGATGGTATTCGTCGGCATGTTGAACGAAGGCTTCTTGCTTTCTAGTCGTTGTGCCGGCAATGTTTCGGCAGCTCATACGTACGCGGAACTGGACGAGTTCGTCGCGGCGTTCAAGGGAGTATTGAACAGGGCTTGGTGCGACTGATCCCTGCTCTTTGGTCGCCGCTGTCTGACCACTTTGTGCTTCGATTGCCGCGGCGTCGGGCAGTCGCAGTAGAGCATAGCGGGTTGATGCAACCGAATCGCGATATCAGCGAACGGTTGCAGGATTATGATTAGCCCATGGTCATCAACATCCTGCTCATTGTCGGGGCACTCTTCGGCAGTGCATTTATCTCGGCGGCAGAGTCTGCGCTGTTGAGTGCTCGGCCGACGCTGATGCGGCACCTCGCAGAGAGTGGTGATCGGCGAGCCGAAGCGGTTACGCGCGTCTTAGACCGCTACGAACCGTTTTTCGCCACGATACTCCTCATCGGCAACCTATTCAATATCCTGGTCGCCACCGCGTCTACGAGTTTGATAATCAATGCCATCGGACACGGCGAGAACACGGTCATCACGACCGTCATCTCTACCGTACTAGCCACGGCGATGGTCTATATCGTTGGCGAATCGACTCCAAAGTCTTTGAGTGCTCACGCCGCGGAACCGTGGTCGCTCGCGGTTGCCCACATAATCCTTGGGTTGATGACGATCTCGAAACCGATCGTGTTCATTTTTGCCCTTATACCGCGCGGGATCCTAAAGGCGTTCGGAATATCTGATTTGGGCAATCGCCCGAACATGACGATGGGGGAGTTGAGCTACATCATCGACCAAGGGCAAGACGAGGGCCTCTTTGATGAAGCCCACGGTGAAATGCTGGACAATCTCATCGATTTCGGATCGAGAGATCTGAGAGATCACAGGGTGAGGGTGCATACCAGCCAGATCGTGTGGTTGAACGAAAAAGACACCATTTCAGAGTTCCTGAAAAAGTATCGAGATCACATTAACGACATCGATTCGGCCATCGAACCGCATCGAATTCAAAGCGGTTTTGTCGTCCACCGCGGGGAGGCACTTGCAACCGGATACTGGTACCGCCTCGAGGAGCTCGCTGGCGTGGTTTATGTCGACGACATCATCAAGTTCATCGCCGATCACCCAGATGATCCAGAATTGCACACCACCGAAATCACGGACTTGATGCGAGATGACGTGCTGGTTTTGGCGGATACGACCAAGTTGGATGATCTGTTCAAGGAGATGATCCGTACCGGGCAGTTTCTGGCGATGTCCCACAACGACGAGAACCAGATCAACGGCCTCGTAACAATCAACGGGCTGCTCGAGATGATGCGCGGTGACGACGACCATCTGATTATCGAGGGGCGTCCGATTGAGAAGATTGACGAGTTCACTTTCATACTTCCCGGTGCTCTATCCGTAGAACGAGCTCGCAATGAAACGCAGGTCGACATTCCGCCAAATGAACGCTATGACACTGTCGCTGGGTTCTTCATCGACAAAGCGCAGAAGATGCCTGAGGTCGGACAGACTGCCGTACATGACGATGAGATTCAGATGGAGGTAGTCTCGATGAACGGGGTCAGGATCGAAGAGCTCAAGATCCACGCAGAACCATCGGCAATCATCCAAAGCCAACCGTCTCCGGCGGAGTCGTAAACCACTTGACCGGCAAATGATCGCCGACGCAAAGTCCGAGTTTTTTTTGCGGAAGATCAAGTCCGGATTTCAACGGGCAAAAGAAGCCGGTGATCGCAAGATCATTTGCGCAGTTTCGGGCGGAACCGATTCGGTTGCACTACTGCTCGCGACGACTCGATTGCTGGAGTCAGTCGACGTGGCACACTTCAACCACAAGACGCGGTGCCAAGAATCCGATGACGATGAGGATTTCGTCCGCCAGTTGTGCTCAGAACTCGGCGTGACTTTGCGTGTCGGTAGCGCGCCCCGTCCGTCGTCGGATTTAGGCGAGGACCGGGCTCGCAGTTTGCGTTACGAGTTCTTAGCTGGTGCCGCTGACGAGATTGGCGCAGACGCAATTGCCGTAGCGCACACGATTGAGGATCAGGCAGAAACTGTGTTGCTCCGATTGGCGAGGGGCAGCGGGGTCAAAGGTGCTGGTGCGATGCGACCGCGCCGTTCAATCCTGACGCCCAGAGGCCGTAGCGTCGGCATCGTAAGACCGATGCTGCAGGTTGCCCGTGCCGAGGCAAGCGAGTTTTTGAGATCACAACGCATTGAACCGCGTCACGATCCAACGAATGACGATTGGGTACGATACTCCCGCAATCGCGTTAGGCATCGCGTCATACCCGAACTTCAGGCGATCAATCCGAATGCGTCACATGCAATCGCCCGTTTTGCGTCTATCATGCAATCCCATGACGAATTAGTTGACGACCTTGCGCGTCGAGCCTTAACCGAGGCGAAGACAGATGTGCCGAACAGCTACGATCGAGTCTCGATCGCTGGTTTGCACCCAGTGATTGCGGGTGCGGCCTTGATCACCATGCACCAAGCGGTGGCAAGACGACACACTCAGCTTGAGGAGACGCACGTCCGGAAACTCATTGAGTTGATGGCATCTGGCAAGTCGGCGCAGTACGCTTTGCCTGAGGGTGTGAATTTTGAGACGGATCATCGGCACGTTTCGATGAAATTGACCGAGGCACCGCAAATCGACCGAGTCCCATATCCTGGCAGGTTGACGCCGCGCAACCTTCAGCTGCCTGGCACAACGGACCTCGGGGATGGATACAAGATTGAAGCTACCTACGAAACCTCGCCTTCGAGTTTCGAGTCCAAGCGGCTTGACGAAGCATGGGTTGGTTCCTCGATTTTGGGGTTCGCGTATCTGGTTGTCCGCAATCCCGTATCGGGCGATTGCTTCAACCCCCTAGGGATGACTGACGACGTAGAGTTGTCTCGATTCTTGATTAAGTCCAAGATCCCGGCATCACATCGTTCTCGGATACCGGTGGTTGCGACGCCGGAATCGAATCGCATTGTTTGGCTACCCGGCATTAGGTTGGCAGATTGGGCCAAAGTCGACCAACCCGGATCAGACGCGGTTAGGTTGCGGTTGATCAGTGGCGGAACCGACCGACGATCGGTGTAGATTAACCCAGCTCGCGCCGGAACATCCTTGAGTTTGGAACTCGGCCGGGGACAGTGCCTCGCTGCGCCACCGCCTTGCCATCGATCTCCTTGATCGCCGCGCTAACGCCTAGCGGAGGTGCCTTCGCGATGTATGCACCGACGATGTAGAGACCGATCTGGGCTTCGGAAGCTTCGTATTCTGCGATGACGTCAGGGGTTAAGTCGCCAGCGATATGCAGGTCGACCGAAGTAAATCCGGCATCACGCATGCGGGACTGCAACTCTACGGCGAGTGCCGGCGATCCGCCTCCGAGGTTCGCTGGCATGGAAATTTGCACGCCGCGCAACGGGTTCGACGTGCCGCCGCTGAGGGCATATGCGGCATCCAGAGCTTCCTGGATGGCATCACCGGTTGTCGGGATGGGCACAACACGCTGCGCTCCGACTCGCGAATGGCGGTCGTAAACGGTGATTGCGCGACTTGCAGCCCCCCATATCAATACGAAGTCTTGCGTCATCGAGCCTTGAGGTGTCGTTTCAGTGCGCTCGCCACCTTCGGGAGTCGCCACTGCTACGCATCCGCCGATGTATGCCGAATACTCCATTGCTGGGACAACTTCCGGGTGCAAGTAAGGCGAACCGTTGACCATGACGCGGGTGGCCCCGGCTGCGACAACACATTCCTCTGCTGCGGTGGCCCATCCGATACACGAGCTGAGGATGCCGGTCATCACGTCGCGGTAAATCCCGAAAGTCGAGAAAGGAGCGACAACGCTAATCAACGTCTCACCGGGATGTATTGTCTCGCCGTCGTCTAGGGAGTTGACCTCCGAGTTGGCACTCGGCAGCCGCGCCTTGAGGAGCGCGAGCACTTCGGACATGCCCGATAGGGTGCCGGCTTCTTCCGCATAGATTTCGAAAGCAACCTGTGGATTGCGCTGTTCTGCCCGCAAGATAGCCTGCGAGTTGTGATGATCGATTGAAACGGTGGAACCGCGAAGTACCGACGACGACAGTTCAAGTTCTTCAGAGTGTGTGATCATAGGCTCTCGATCTCATGGAATTGAGGCAATGATGTTAAAGGTTATCGCAACCCACTACCGGCTCAGAGGTTTTGGGGCTCGGTCATCGGACCTTGGTCAAACCTTAGGAAAATCTTGTTTGGAGAACCTGACCCTCAGTAGCCCTTTGATGTCTTCACTGGCCGTGGAGACGATGCGAACTCGAGTATCCGGATCGTCGACCCAATGCACCGGTATTTCCTTGATGTCGTATCCAGCTCGTAGGCTCAGGAGCAACAGTTCGGTGTCGAAGAACCAACCGGTGTTTTCGACAAAAGGGACAACGCGTTCGGCGACTTCTCGAGAGACTGCTTTGAAACCGCACTGCGCGTCTTTGAAGGTCTTGCGTGGAAACAATATCTTGATTAGCGAGTTGTAGGACCGCGAGATGAACTCGCGCTTGAAGCTCCGCAGTTCGACTCTCGAGCCCGGCAAGAGCCTCGACCCGATCGCAACACCGAAACCTTCATGCGCGATGGCGTGGACCAACGGCTCGAGTGCGTCGAGCCGCGTCGACAGGTCGACGTCCATGAAACATCGGATGTCGGCGTCGCTCTCAGTCCAAGATCGCTTTAATGCGCGACCTCGACCGCGCTGATCTAGGCGGGTTAACCGGACGTTTGGATATTCTTCCGAGAGCCGCGCGCCGACCTGCGGTGTGGCATCTTCGGACCCGTTATCGGCGATGGTGATTCGCCAATCCCAATCGTCTTGGACCTGGTTGCTGAGATGGTCGGTGAGTGTTCCGATGCACGAAGGAAGCGAGTGCTCCTCATTGAGCACCGGAATCGTTATGTCGACTGAGATCTTGGACACTCAAACCGTCCTGTGGTTCACGCAAGACCTAATGGTAGAAGTGCCGGCGTCCAACAAACACCATCGCAAGCCCAAGATTGTTCGCCGCTGCGATGACTTCCTCGTCGCGGAGGGATCCCCCCGGTTGGATTACCGCCGTAACTCCCGACTTCGCTCCTTCCTCAACCGTGTCAGGGAATGGTATGAATGCATCCGACGCCATGACCGCCCCCTCGGCATCATCGCCCGCCGCTCTCGCTGACAGGTGGACGCTCGTGACGCGATTCGGTTGACCGGCACCCATGCCGACTAGAGTGTTGTTCTTGGCCAACACGATGGCGTTGGATCTGACGAAACGGCAGGCCGACCATGCAAACTTCAGATCTTCCATCTCGCTGTTGGTCGGAACCCGTTCTGTAACGACTCGCAAATGCTCGAAATCCTCGTTAGAAACTCCGTCGCGGCTCTGGACCAATGCGCCACCGAGGACGGATCTGACTTCCAACGCCTCGCCTGCCACCGGGTCGACTCGGAGCACTCGGGTCCGGCGGCGTTTCTTCAAGATCTCAATCGCCTCATCTTCGTAACTTGGCGCGACTATCACGTCGAGAAGTACGCCTTCCATTGCCGACGCGGTTTCCTTGGTCAAGGTGCTGTTGAATCCGACGATACCGCCGAATGCCGACACCGGATCACCGGCGAGTGCCGCCTCCCACGCTTCAGGTTGGCTCTCGCGCACCGCCAAACCGCAGGGGTTGGCATGCTTCACTATGACTGCTGCGTGCGTCCCGAAACAATCGAATGCGGATGCGACGGACCATGCAGCGTCGCTGTCGAAGTAGTTCAGATATGACATGTCGATGCCGTGAAGTTGCTCGGCATTGACGACACCGCCGGTTTCTGCGGGGAACGCGTATACGCCAGCAGGTTGGTGAGGATTTTCGCCGTAGCGAGGCCTGGCGACGAGTTGATATCCGAACGTAATTTCCGAAGGCATATCGGTTGCGGCGTCTGACCTCAGATAGCTGGCGATTGCGGTGTCGTAAGCAGCTACGTGTTGGAATGCTTTCGTCGCCAAACGTCTGCGCTCGACGAACGAAACATCTCCTTGATCAATCATGGTTCCGATGCGTTCGTAATCGTCCGGGTCGGTAATCACGACGACGTGCGGAAAGTTCTTCGCCGCCGCGCGCGTCATGGCGGGCCCGCCGATGTCGATGTTTTCTAGAGCGTCAGAGAGCGGGACATCTGGATCGCCAATAGTCGTGACGAATGGATACAGGTTGTTTACAACAACATCAATGGTTCGGATGCCAAGCCGCGAAAGTTCATCCATATGGGACTCGCTGTCGCGCAATGCGAGTAAACCGCCGTGAACGTGGGGATGCAGCGTCTTGACGCGACCGTCGAGTATTTCGCGTGCTCCGGTAACGTCAGCGACTTCGGTAACTGAGACACCCGAGTCGCGAAGCTCCTGCGCGGTGCCACCAGTGGATATAATCTCGAACTCGCGCCGCTCCAACAACCTGGCAAATTCCACCAATCCTTTGCGGTCGTATGCACTCAGCAAGGCGGTCCTGTGGCTTCGTTCAGACACGGTAACCCTCAATCGTAGACGGAGAACAAGTTGACCGATCTAAACGAACGTCACCTGTGAACCATCACCGTTGCTGTTGATTGCCTCACCGACGACAAAGGCTTCGTCGATTGAGCCAAGTACCGGTTCGACGTTTTCTGGTGATAGAAATGCGATCATTCCGACGCCCATGTTAAAGACGTTATACATCTCCGAGTGTTCGATCTCTCCTCGCCGTTGGATCATCTCGAATATCGGCGGGGGATTCCATGATGACAGCTCGATAGACGCACCTACTCTTGGGTTCATTGCGCGTGGTACGTTCTTCGCAAAACTTCCGCCTGTGATGTGAGCGAGGCTCTTTATTTGCGACAGGCATGGCGAGAGCGTATTCAGATACGAACGATGCGGTGTCAACAATGCCTCACCCAAAGTACGGCCGTCTTCAGGCACTAGTTCGTCAAGCGCGGTCGGATCGTCGTCAATACCGAATACGGATCTGACTAGGGAGTAACCGTTGGTATGCAATCCGCTTGAAGGAATTGCGATCAATACGTCCCCCGGTTCGACGAGGTTGGGTTTCAATTTAGCGTCGCGCCTCACCCGGCCGACGATAAAACCCACGAGGTCGTAATCGTCGCCGTGGTAGATGCCGGGCAGAGAAGCGGTTTCGCCGCCAATCAGCGCGCACTCATTTTCGACGCAGCCTGCGGTTACACCTCGCAGCACCTGCGCGATTAGTTCCTCG
This sequence comes from Dehalococcoidia bacterium, assembly GCA_965221625.1. GTDB lineage: Bacteria > Chloroflexota > Dehalococcoidia > Lucifugimonadales > Lucifugimonadaceae > Bin127. The sequence goes on along the minus strand of OZ244903.1, from coordinate 291,006 downwards.
TCGTAGCCGTTTAGACCGATGTAGTCCAAGAAGAAAAGCGGCTCGGCCCCGGCTGGGAGAATGTCATTTACGCAATGGTTGACAATGTCAATTCCGACCGTTGAGTGATCTCCCATTGCCTGCGCGATCCGCAGCTTGGTTCCCACTGAGTCGGTGCTCGCTACGTAGAGATATGTGCTGTTGGGATCTGCGTCGAATATGCCACCGAACCCACCGGTGCCCAAGACTACGCGTTCGTTAGTCGCGACGCTCGCGATGTTGGCGATTCTGCGTTTGGCCCTCGCAGCCGCGTCGAGATCTACTCCGGCGTCCGCGTAAGCTTTGGCGGATATCTCGCTCATCGAGAGAAAGCGGAAACGGGTTCGGGTTCAATCGGTACGGTTGCAGAACCATTCGAAGCAGCAGTCAGCTTATCCATGCGGAGCTTGTCCATTTCGAGTTGGACTTCGATGGGATACTTGCCGGTGAAGCAACCTCGGCAATATTCATCCTCGCCCGCCTGCACAGCCTCGATCAATCCGTTGAGACTCAAGAATCGCAGAGAATCGGCACCGATGATATCCCTAATCTCGTCAACCTCGTAGTTGGCGGCGATAAGTTCGTCGAACGTTGCCATGTCCACACCAAAAGGGCACGTCGACTTGATCGGCGGTGCGGCGACACGAACGTGGATCTCGGCAGCGTTCGCGGCTCGCAACATGCTGACAACTTGGCGTATTGTCGTGCTGCGCACTACAGAGTCGTCGACCACGGCGATGCGTTGGCCTTCGACGATTTCACGCATGACGTTGAGTTTCATGCGGACACCAGTCTCACGCATTCGTTGATCTGGTTGGATGAAGGTGCGTCCGACATATTGATTCTTGACGAATACGGTTTCGCAACGCACACCAGCGGCTTCAGAAAATCCCAAAGCATGCGGAGCCGAAGAATCGGGAATGCCGGTCACGAGGTCGACGGCGACGGGATTTTCCTTGTAGGCGATTGCGCCCATGCGTTTGCGACTGGAGTACGCCAACCGTCCTTGGAGTTTGCTGTCAGGTCGGGCGAAGTAGATTTGCTCGAAAATGCACATCTTGTGCACCGCTTGCGCGCCCGTCCATACCTTGCTGTCGACGCCGTTCTCGTCAATGATCACGACTTCACCAGGCACCAACTCGCGTTCTAATTCGGCACCTACGGTTGCCAATGCGGAGGTCTCTGATGACAGAATCCAACCGCCGTTGAGTCGGCCGAGGCAGAGCGGTCGTAATCCCAACGGGTCGCGAACGCCGATTAGAGCATTGTTTGCCATCATCACAAGGGAGTATGCCCCCTGAAGTTGAGACATGATGACGTCGGAGACTTCAAACCAGTCGTCGCCGGGGGTTTTGGCGAACAACTCGGCGATGACTTCGCTGTCGGAGGTGCCAGAAAACTCCGATCCATACGCGTCGGCACAAAAAATCCGCAGCTCTGGTGCGTTGATTACGTTTCCGTTGTGCCCCATCGCCAAGGTGCCCCGTTCGCCCTTCGCGATTAGCGGTTGGGCGTTTTGGATGCGGCTGGAACCGGTGGTTGAGTAGCGCGTGTGGGAGATCGCGATGTGCCCATCCATGTTGTCGATGTCGTCCTCGCGGAAGACTTGTGCGACGAGTCCCATGCCGGTTTGGGAATCGATGAGAATGCCGTTTGAGAAAGCGATCCCCGCACTCTCTTGACCGCGATGCTGTAACGACAAGATGCCGAAGTATGCGTTCCGGGCTGCTTGGTGCCCGGGCAGATATGCGCCGAATATGCCGCACGCTTCTCGCGGCTTTTCCCCTCCCATCACAACAACCTCACTCACGGTTTTTGGTGGTGAAGGCGATACCATGTGCTCCGATCCAAGGAGCAGTTCGCGGTGGTTTCCGAACGCTCGATGGATCCGCAACTTGCATTTTAAATCGAATTCACGATACCCGACCGTCTAGGTTTGGATCAGACGGGTGGCACGACCCATTCGGGCGACTCACCACGAGCTATCCGTGCAACGTTGGCGAGCGCGTTTGCCGTGGCGTTGAACTCCGACTCGATTGCCCTCGTCGCCAAGTGTGGCGTCACTACCACGTTCGGCAGGTTCGGAAGGTCGTTATCGGAATCGATAGGTTCGACCTCGGTGACGTCGAGTCCGGCACCGAAGATCTCGCCGTCGCGAAGCGCACGTTTCAGTGCTGCTTCGTCGACCACCGGACCGCGGCAGGTGTTGACGAGGATTGCCGTGCTTTTCATCAGAGCGAATTCGCGGTCTGAAATCATGTGGCGCGTCGTGCGCTCAAGTGGTACGTGCAGGCTGACGATATCCGAAGTTTCAAGGAGTTCGTCGAGTTCTACGAAGGCGGCGTTGGCGGCGGTTCGATATTCTTCGTCGTGGTCGACAACGTCGTAATAGACGACCTCACATTCCCACCCTTGCAGACGCTTGGCAACGCGTGAACCGATACGTCCGAGTCCGATAATACCGATGCGTTTTCCAACCAAGGTGTGGAACTCATCTCTTTCGCCACCGACGCCAGCCATCCAGGTGCCGCTCTTCACCGACTCGATTTGGCGGTCGAGTTTTCGCTCGATTGTGAGCATCAAGAGCACGGCATGCTCGGCGACTGCGACTGCGTTGGCTCCACCGTTGTTGGACACTTGGACGCCGAGTTCGGCGAGTGCCGCTTTGTCCATCCAATCGGTACCGGCACTGAAAGTTTGGATTAGACGCAGGTTTGGCAGTTTCGATATGAACTCGGTGTCGAAGGTCCGGACGCCAGCTGGGATCAGTGCGACCGCATCCTGGCAATCGTTGATCACATCATCGACGGGACGTTCGGAATCGACGAATCGAAGTTCCAGCTCCGAGTATTGTTCTGCTTCCCGCAAAAGTTCTTGGTTGCGCGCGTTGAATCGCTTGTCCGACATCGGTCCCAACAGGACTGCCACTGCCATGGTTTGGTTTTCGCCTTTCAGTTCGCTAGCGTCAGGAGACGAGTCCGTTCGGTTTCGCCGAATCGCCACAAACAGCGCATTATACTAATCATTTGGGTAGTAAGATTCTCGGTTTTGGGATCCGTCGTGCAATCGATATTTCACGCTGGCGTTTTCCCGTCTCGCATCGAATCCCATCGCTGGGCAAACATATGGTCGACAACGATGGCGCGAGCGTAAAGATCAAGGTTCCTGCCACCAGCGCAAACATGGGTCCTGGTTTCGACTGCATCGGGATTGCTCTTGACATTTGGAACGAGACAATCGTGAGCAGGGCTGATGCGGGAATCGTGATTGAAGGCGAAGGTTCGGATGTGCTGCCTAGAGATGCTTCGAATCTAATCGTCGAATGCGCGCATGTGGCGTTCGCCGAGTTGGGGGTGCCCCCGATAGGATTTTCGCTAGAATGCCGCAACGGCATACCGTGTGCGCGGGGTTTGGGTTCATCCTCGGCTGCGACCGTCACAGGCATCGCCGCCGCTTTCTCGCTGGCGAGCAAGGATGTGAGCCATCCCGATATTCGACAACGGATATTCGCGATAGCCGCCGAGATCGAAGGCCACCCGGACAACGTCGCACCCGCCACCTTCGGCGGTTGCCAGATTGGGGTCAATGTCGCAGGCGAGAACGAAAACTCGGAGTGGGTTACCGATCGCATTGACGTCGCAGCCGAGCTAAGGGCTGTCATTTTCGTGCCGGATTTCGAGATGTGGACGAACTCGGCTCGCAACATACTGACCGACGAGTTGCCGCGCAGAGATGCTGTCTTCAACATCGGGCGAGCTGCATTGTTGACGAATGCGCTCCGCGGCAATCGATGGGATCTATTGCGCTACGCCACAGAAGACCGATTGCACCAACCGCAACGAATTGTGCAGATGTTCCCGAAGTTTCGCCCGATCGCCCGTGCGGCAATGGATGGCGGTGCTCACGGTGTCTTTCTGTCGGGTGCTGGACCGACGGTTCTGGCACTGGCAACTGAGAGAATCATGACAATCTGCTATGAGATGACCGAGGCGGCTCGAAAAGCGCAGGTTGAGGGGCAAGCGAGGATCGTTGAGTTTTCCTCAGTTGGGCTCCAGTTGGACACATGCGGATAGGATCGACGTACGTTCGAAGATGAACGGCGACAGTCAGTTAGTAGTCCAGAAGTTCGGTGGCAGCTCCCTCGCCACGGAGGAGTTGCTGCGAAACGTCGCACACCGCGTCTGCGAAAGGCGCGAACAGGGCGACGATCTCGTTGTCTGTGTGTCCGCAATGGGTGACACGACTGACCATCTGCTTGGTTTGGCGCAACGACTATCTGGGGATCGCCTTCCAAACCCACGCGAGACTGACGCCTTGGTTGCCACGGGCGAGGTTGTAAGTGCCTCACTACTCGGCATCGCGATTCGAGGATTGGGGATTGACGCCATCAGCCTAAGCGGACCACAAGCGGGAATCCGCACTGACGAGACCTTCGGGTCGGCCCGTATCGCAGAGATCGATCCGACGCGGGTAAAGCGCGAGTTGCAGAGTGGACGCGTTGTTGTCGTGGCCGGTTTCCAAGGCTTGTCAAGCGAGGACGACACGACGACGTTGGGTAGAGGTGCTTCAGACTTAACGGCGGTCGCGATGGCGGCGTCGCTGAAGGCTGACATCTGCGAAATCTATACCGACGTCGATGGGATCTACTCGGCCGATCCGAGGCTTGTCCCAGACGCCTCAATCATCCCCCTAATCGGATACGAGGAGATGCTCGAAATGGCGTCTCTGGGCGCGAAGATGAACCCTAGATCGATCGAGATGGCGGCAGTTCACGAGGTACCGATGATGATCACTTCATCCTTCAACCGATATGCCAAGGGCACGAGAATCGGGAATGTCGGGGGCAACGACGACGATATGGAAATCCGCAAGAGCATTACCAGCATCGCAACCGAGAGATCTGTAGCGCGGATCACTTTGCAAGGGATTGACGACCGCCCGGGAATTGCGGCGGCAATATTAATGCCGCTCGCCGACGCCGGCATTAGTGTCGACGTAATTGTCCAGAACGTTTCAACGCTCGGACAGACTGACATATCGTTCACGGTTACGGAGGAAAATCTGCCGCGAGCTTCGGAGTTGACTGCCAAGAACGATGGCATTGAGTACGCCCGGATCCACACTCGCAAGGGGTTAGCCAAGGTCAGTGCCGTAGGTACTGGCATGACGAACTCACCGGGATACGCGGCACGCATGTTCAAGGCACTCGCTGACGCCAACATAAACATCGAGATGATCACAACTTCAGAGATACGCATCACCTGCATCGTCGAGCAAGAGCAACTCGAACCTGCAGCACGCGCGCTTCATAGCGAGTTCGATCTCGGAGGAGCACCGGTCTCGGTTGCTTAGCATGTCCCGCGAGATTCCCAACGAAGTCGAAACCACGGGGTCGTTCGATGATGATGTTGAAGTCGTCGTAATAATCCCGACCTACAACGAACGCGACAACGTAGAGCGGATGTGCTTCAGTCTACTGGGATTAGAAGGTCTGAAGCTCGGCGTTTTGTTCGTGGATGACGCATCCCCTGACAGCACGGGTAAGTTGGCCGATGGCCTATCTAGGAACTCCCCAGGTCGGGTCGTGGTCGTCCATCGCGCCGGGAAAATGGGACTGGGCACCGCATATGTCGCCGGTTTCGCGGTTGCAATGCGATCCAATGCCACACGATTCGTGCAGATGGATTGCGACTTCTCTCACCCACCAGAGGAGGTCCCTGCCATGCTGGAGGCGTTGGACCGTGCCGACGTGGCTATGGGCACGCGTTACAGCCACGGCGGATATGTCGATCCGGACTGGCCGCTCGCGCGAGTCTTGTTGAGCAAGTGGGCGAACTTCGGAATCCGATTCATACTCGGGTTGAAGTCACATGATGTTACTGGCGGCTTCAAGGCCTATCGGCGCGCAGCTTTGGAATCGATCGTGCGAGACCGCTTCGAGATTAGTGGCTTCGGATTTCAAGCCGAGGTTGCGTATCGCACGCAAAGATTGAAACTGAAGGTTGCCGAGCATCCGTACCTGTTCAAGGAGCGCACAGAGGGCAAATCCAAAATGTCCTTGGGGATCGCGATAGAGGCGTTCTGGCGGTTGATGCTATTGCGGATCAAACCGTGAAGTCAGGATCGAGTAGTCGGTTTAGTTTGCGCCTTCGTTGGGATAGAGAGAGAATCAGAGTGATTGACTTGACGGCCACGACGCCGCATGGAGCCGCGACCTGACCCAAATGAGTGCCCCAGATTTCACCATCATCGGAGAGAACATCCACTGTACACGCGTAGTGAAACGCGGCGGGGTTCGCGGGCATGTCTTTGAAGACGGTTCGGAGGCGGTCAAGTATCGAGTCAATGGTGAGTTGCAGTTCGTCCACATTCCTAGCTACTTCGAAAGCACTCAACCGTACCAACAAGGCAATCTGAAGCATTTCATGATCGCTGTGTGGAAAGGTGTCAATTGCGATGGCGACGATGCGGACGAGGCGAGGGCGTACATCAAGTACGAAGTCGATCGACAAACCCGGACTGGAGCGGACTTCCTCGATCTGAACGTCGACGAGTTGTCGCACCGACTCCACGAGCAGATTGAGGCGATGCAGTGGCTAACAAGGTACGTGCAATCGGTTTCAGACGTGCCACCCAGTATCGATTCATCAAACGCAGATATCATCCAAGCCGGACTGGAGGCGTACGATGGATCGGCGGGTCGTCCGATGGTGAACTCGGTGGCACTCGAACGTTTGGAGACACTTGATCTCATCGTCGACCATGACGCAAAATGCATCATCTCGGCGGCATCAGAGAGCGGGATGCCTGAGAATGCGGAGCAGCGTGTTGAAAATGCGATGCGCGTGATTGATGTCGCAGGCACCAAAGGCCTTGCACTCGAAGACATGTACGTCGACCCATTGTTCTTCCCAGTTTCTGTAGACAAGGCATACGGTCCGCATGCTCTGGAGGCGATTAGCAAACTGCGCCAGGAGTTGGGCGACGAAATCCACATCACGGGTGGCATGAGCAACGTTTCGTTCGGGTTGCCGAAGCGCAAGTTAGTGAACGAGACATTCGTTCGCTTAGCGGTAGAAGCCGGCGCAGACTCTGGGATCATCGACCCGATTCAGGTTAAAGTCGATCGCGCGATGTCGCTCGATCTAGAAGTGCCGCAGGTGCGGTTTGCCGTCGATTTGCTCGAGGGGCGGGATGATTTCGCGATGAACTACATCACTGCGTTCCGCAACGGCGAACTCGAGTAGCCGTCAGTCAACCGTAGGTAACGACATCTCCTATTCGTTCCATATGCGGATGCTCGCACCTGCGAATAGAGGCCGCGACATGAACGGCGACAGCGGTACTACGCTCCGCACCGTCGGACGTTGGTTGAAAGCCGCATTTTGGTTCATCTACCAAAACGTCAATGACTTCATGACGATCAACGGCCACTACTTGGCCGCCGCCATCGCGTTCTATGGTTTCCTGTCGATCTTTCCGCTCTCGATTGCGTTGATCACGCTTTGGAGTTTCACCGTTGGTACCGAGGGTTTCGAGGATCGCCTAATCGCCGGTATCATCGAACAAATTCCCGTCCTTGGCGAAACCGGCGAGACTTCGTTCGTCGAAGGATTTATCCGCAACGTGAAGAACAACCCGGCGGTCTCTTCGGGTTTGACAGGACTGGGGCTTTTTGTCGCCGGTTTAGGCGTGTTCGGATCGATCCGGAAGAGCGTTAACGTCATCTGGGGCATCAACCGACCGCGACCGTTCCTCATCGAACGTGCGATAGATCTCATCATGATGCTCGTGGCATCTTCCTTCCTATTCGCTTCGGTTGTCTTGACGGCGTTCTTCTCCTTCATCCAAGAGATTGCGGCATTTCTCTTGGTCGACAACTTGTTCTTCAATCAGTGGTTGCTGGTTGCCATCGGTTTCGTTGTCCCCTCGGTCATCACCTACGGTGTCTTCCTCGTCATCTATTGGTGGTTGCCGAATACGAAGGTCAAGATTTCGGACATCGCATTTGTCGCACTCTTGGCATCATTCGCGTTCGAAGTCGCCAAGTACGTCTTTATCTTCTTCCTGAGAAACTCAGGCGGGTTGTTGCTCTCAATCTATGGCAGCATAAGCACCATCATGATGTTCTTCTTCTTCGTCTACACCGAGGCGATCATCATGCTTGCTGGGGCGATGCTTTCTGCCAAATGGTCGAACTACCTGCGGATACGTGATCAGATTCGCCAGAATCGCGCGCTGACAGCCAATCTGCAGCGGATGCACGAGATGGATCGGTTGGGCTTCCTGCCGAGGATGTGAGCTGAGCTCAACCCACTATCGGGCCAACTCTTCGGCGAACGCGAAGAGAGCCGGTAATCCGCCGGTGTGCAGGAATATCAACGACTGGTCCGGACCGACGTTGCCGCTTCGGATGTCGTCCAGCATTGCTGTCATAACCGTACCCGTGTAGTTTGGATCGAGGATAATGGCGTCGGTCTGGGCGCAGAGGTGGATCGCGTCGTATACGTCTTGCGTCATGATTCCGTATCCCTCGCCGATGTATTGATCGAGGACCCGCATATCGGAGCGATTGAACGAGATCGGAACGTCAAGCATGTCTCGAATGTCCTGTTCATGCTGGAAGATGTACTCGTCGAGTTCGACTTCGTAGTTGTTCAACACACCTGTGAATCGCCAATCGAGGCCTAGATTCTTCGCCGCAATTATGAGGCCGCAGAGCGACCTGCCGGCGATTCCGTAGATGTGAACGTTTTTGATTCCCATTACTTCTATCTGTTCGCAGATCTCGATTCCGCAGCGGACGAAGCCAACCATGCCGACTATTCGCGGGAAAACGTGCTCTTGCAACCAGTAGACCTTTGCGCCATCTGCCTCTAACTCTGCTTTCAGATCTGCCGCGTATTGATCTGCGTTTTCGGACTGGTACTGGTCAAGGAGATGCAGTTCGGCACCGAGGATTTTGTCAACTAGCAGGTTGCCTTGTACTTTGCGATGTGCAGCATTCTTGAGGATAAGGACGTACCGCAAACCAGATTTATTCGCTGCCGCCGCGGTCATGCGGGCGTTGTTGGAGTGATAGTCCATGATGTTGATGAGCGTGTCGTACCCTGCGTCGAGTACGTGGGGCATTTCAAACTCGTAGTGGCGAGCTTTGTTGCCACCGAATGCCAATCCAGTCATGTCCTCGCGCTTGACGTAGATTTTCGGGGCGTCGACGCCTTCTTCCATCAATTGTTGCCGTAACCTGTCCAGAGCCTCAAGCGGCGTGGGGGTGTGAGCGATGTCAACACGTGGTAGCGCGTCGACGCGAGCTGTAAGTTCCTCTACAGTCAATGGGGCCATGGCGAATCGATCGCTTTTGAACTGGTTGCGCTAAAGTCGGTGTTGGGTTGAGGTTACACCAAACTGGTAAGTCGAAACTGCGAACGTGCCGGTGCTAACGTTGCGCCCGAGATCCGTAGTAACCGCCTTGATGCGCCCATCGGTCCGAAACTTGTGCGGCAACCACTTCGCCGGCGCAGGTAACGTCGCCGTTCGCAGTCGTCAACTCGGTGGTTAATGAAGTCCGCCTGTTGTCAACCGCAGTTATCTTCGCTTTGACAATGAATGGTTCAGCCAGAGGAGTCGGCTTCAGATACTCCACGTGCAACGAAACGGTAGCGTACCAGAGCAGCGGTCGCTTGCCATCTCCCGAATATCTGCCTACCCGACGATACGCGTCGTCGATAGCGGTGCAAACGGAGTGGCAATCGATGACTGACGCGATGATTCCGCCATTGACGATGTCGGGCGGCATCGCCGCATGGTGCGGTTGAGGCACAAACTCGCAGATGGAGACGCCGCCCTCCCAGCGAGATTTAATTCGGAGACCGCGTTCGTTCCATGCGCCGCACCCGTGGCAAGAGTTGCCGAACAGACCGTCCTGAACGTATTGCGGCGGCGTCGACAGCGAAGGCAAAATCTCGCCCCCGGACGTCAATTCCCGGTGCTCACGACTCTTCTACGACGCCCTCGGCGACGGCGACGACTTGAGTTCGCTCGCGCCTTATCTTCGTCGGAAAGGATATCGGCGATCTTGATCTCGTCGTCGCCCGCGTTCGATGCTTGCTGCTTGCGGCCGTTGAGCGAGGATTCGATACTACTCGTCCCTGCCGCGGCGGCATCTGGTTTGATACCAGCTTGCGCACGCAGATATTCGCCGGTGTACGAGCCTTCAACGGATGCGACGTACTCCGGCGTGCCGACGGCGACCAATTCGCCGCCTTTTTCGCCGGCATGTGGCCCGAGGTCGACAATCCAGTCGGCATTCTTGATGAGATCGAGGTGGTGTTCAATGAGCAATACGGTATTGCCGTTGTCAACTAAACGGTGCATCACCGCGAGTAACTTAGACGCGTCCTCGAAAGATAGGCCAGTGGTTGGTTCGTCGAGGATGTAAAGAGTGCTTCCCGTCCCTCGTTTCGAAAGCTCCGAAGCGAGTTTGATGCGTTGCGCCTCTCCGCCCGAGAGCGTAGTCGCAGGTTGCCCCAGTCGAATGTAGCCGAGGCCGACATCGACCAGCGTGTTGAGTTTATTGGCTACTTTCGGGATGTTTTCGAATAGTGCTTGCGCTTCCGTTACAGTGATGTTGAGCACGTCGGAAATCGATGCGCCTTTGAAGAGAATCTCGAGAGCTTCACGGTTGTAGCGTGCGCCGTCGCAGACTTCGCATGGCACGGTAACGTCGGGCAGAAACTGCATCTCAATCTGCGTGTATCCGGCACCGGAGCAAGACTCGCATCGGCCTCCGCGTACGTTGAACGAGAATCGCCCCGGTGTGTAACCTCGGGCCCTGGCTTCGGGAACGGAGGCGAAAATCTCGCGTATCGGTGTGAAGACGCCCGTATAGGTCGCAGGGTTAGAACGCGGCGTGCGACCGATCGGCGACTGGTCGATGTTGATGACCTTGTCAATGTGGTCGAGCCCCAATATCTCAACGTGTTCGCCGGGCCGGTCCTTGGCTCGATAGAAATGTTGCGCCAATCGTTTCAGGACGATCTCGTTGACCAACGTGCTCTTGCCGGAACCTGAAACCCCGGATACACACACCAGTACACCTAGGGGAATCTCGACGTCGACGCCTTTGAGGTTGTTCGCGCGAGCACCTAGGACGCGAATTGATCGCTCATTCCGCTTCCTGCGCTTTTTAGGCGTCGCGATCTCCTTGCGACCGCCGAGATACGCACCAGTAATCGATTCGTCGGAGTCGATAATGTCTTCGATGTCGCCTTGTGCGACGATTTTTCCGCCATGTTCGCCAGCACCGGGTCCGAGGTCGACGATGTGGTCGGCGGCGCGCATCACAGCTTCGTCGTGCTCTACGATGAGCACCGTGTTGCCAACGTCTCGCAGGCTTTTCAACGTGTTGATCAAGCGATCGCCGTCATGTGGGTGCAAACCGACGGAAGGTTCGTCGCAAACATAGAGTACGCCCATCAAACCGCTGCCGATCTGAGTTGCGAGCCTAATGCGCTGACCTTCGCCGCCGGACAGGGTGCCCGCCGATCGGTCGAGCGTCAGATAGTCCAATCCGACGCGCGACAGGAAACCGAGACGCGATTCGATCTCCTTAAGGATTTGGTCGGCGATGGCTAGTTCACGATCGGTTAACGGCTCGTCAGCCTCGTGTTCCGCGTCATCCCATTTTCCGGTGCGACAAGCGTCTACCCACCGCAACGCCTGCTCTACGCTTTGTTGCGTAACCTGCATGATGTTCATGCCGAGCACAGTCACGGCTAAGGCGTCGGGTTTGAGCCGATCGCCATTGCACGTGTTGCACCTTCGCTGCGACATGTAGCGTTCGATCTCGATGCGGACATTTTCGGATTCGGTCTGGTTGTGCCGGCGCTCGAGATTGGCTATTACCCCTTCGAGATGCCCGTTCCATTCGTAAACGGTGCCGTTGGTGGTTTCGTGCCGCATCCGTATTCGCTTCTTGCCGGCACCGTAAAGGATCAGTTTGAGATGTTCGGGTTTCAGTTCGGATACGGGCGTTTCGATGGGCAAGTCGAAATGCTCTTTCATGGCGTTAATCGGACCCCATGCCCATTGGTTGTTCTCGCCATTGCGCGCCCATGGACTGACAGCACCTTCGGATAGAGGCAACGACTTGTCCGGAATAACGAGGTCGGGATCTATCTCCATGCGGAATCCGATACCGGAGCAATTGGCGCATGCACCGAACGGGGTGTTGAAAGAGAAATTACGCGGTTCGAGCTCCGACATTGAGATGTCGCAATCTGGGCAAGCGAAGTGCTCTGAGTAGGCGATGTCGTGCGCCGCGACCTCTGCAACGTCGTCGCGATTCGATCGTCGACGTTGTTCGTTAATTGTCCCGGCCGAGGAAGTGCTCCGGGCACCGGACGCAACCTCTTCGATGAGCCGCGTACTCGGGTTGAGGACTGATACGACCAACATCCCTTCGCCGACGTTCAAGGCGGTTTCGACCGACTGAGTGACGCGTTCGCGTTCGGTCGCGTCGCGAATGACGATTCGGTCGACGACGATTTCGATGTTGTGCCACTTATTCTTATTGAGGGAGATGTCTTCGCTGAGTTCGACGACGTCGCCGTCTACGCGAGCCCGGACGAAACCAGCGCGGCGCGCATCCTCGAATATCGCTGTGTGCTCGCCTTTCTTGTGTTTGACAACTGGGGCCAGGAGCAGCAGTCGAGAGCCTTCGTCAATTCGGATAATCGAATCGACAATCTGCTGCACGGTCTGTCGTTGCACGGGTTTACCGCAATTTCGGCAGTGCGGGCGTCCTGCGCGGGCGAAGAGCAGTCGAAGGTAGTCGTAGATCTCGGTAACGGTGCCAACGGTGGAACGTGGGTTGCGCGAAACGCCCTTCTGATCGATTGAGATGGATGGGCTCAGACCCTCTATATGGTCGACTTCCGGCTTTTCCATCCTGCCGAGGAACTGACGCGCGTATGCGGAAAGACTTTCCACGTAGCGTCGTTGACCTTCGGCGTAGATGGTGTCGAAAGCGAGGCTACTCTTGCCGGAACCGGACACACCCGTCACGACGACCAGCTGGTCGCGCGGTATCCGCACATCAATGTTCTTTAGGTTGTGTTCGCGTGCGCCTCGAACGACTATTTCATTCTCGACCATTTGCTAGATTCGACAGCGGATGCGGTAGCAGTTAAGGTGTCAATCTCAACGATACTACGTCGCCTTGGGGCGTATGACGCCTAGTAGTGGATGGCGTTGCCGACCCCGCCACCGGCAGCGATTGCATCGCCATTGATAGCGACCGCCTTCGGAGACGCGACGAAGGCGACCACGTAGGCAATCTCGCGTGCGTCAATCAATCGATTTGACGAGTTGCCAGCTGCCATCTCGGCGAGTATCTCTTCGTCGGATACGCCGCGTTCGGCGGCGCGCCGTGCGACGACCGTCGTAGTCGCTTCAGTTCGCGTCAGGCCGGGATGGATGACGACCGAATTGATCCCGAAAGGTCCCAACTCGTCCGCAAGATTCTTGGTAAGTGCTGCCACCGAGACGTTGCGGATAGATCCCACGGCAGTTCCGCTGGATCGTGCAGCGAGTCCGCTGACGTTGATGATGCGTCCCCAACCGCGCTCCTTCATTATCGGCACCACAGCCCTAGCGCAACGCAGGTAGCCAAGGACCTTGACGTTGATGTCCTCGTTGAACAACTCGTCAGACATGTTCTCAATATCGGAATTCGGGACCTGCCCTAGCGGCCTCGCCGCATTGTTGACGAGGATGTCGACGCCGCCGAGTTGAAAGCTGGCGCGTGCTACCATGCTCTCAACGGAAGCTGTGTTGCCGGTGTCGCAGGTCAGCGCGTAGATTTCGGCCCCGGTAGCCTCGGCGATTTCGACGCGACTCGCCTCTAGAGTGTCGGCATTGCGGGCGCAGATCGCGACCTTGCATCCTTCACGCGCGAGTTCCCACGCGATTGCTTTACCGATGCCGCGACTGCCGCCGGTAACGATTGCCAACTTGCCTGCGAGTTCTAAATCCATGTGGCGGTGCCTTTTGATTGATGTTCTGCGTTGTTCGGCACTCAGTGTCAGCTGGCGACGTCTGGACGTTGCCGCCAGAATTGAGTCGCCGATTCAAACGCGTGTGCCATCTGCAACACGCTGAAATCGGCTCGCTGCCTGCCGACGATCTGCAATCCTGCGGGCAGTCCGTCGTCGTCGAAACCCGCCGGAATTGAGATGGCGGGCAAACCGGTCACAGTGATTGAAGAACAAGGTGCCATCCATTCGAGATAGTTGGATAGTGGTTTTCCGTCGATTTCTGTCGGGTACTCCACCTCGATTGAGAATGGCGGCACGGACGTTACGGGTAAGAGGAGAAACTCGTACTCGTCCATGAACTCCGCCATGCGAGCGTACAAAGCGGTCCGACGTTCTTCCGCTTTCTTGACGTCGAGGGCACTGAGGCGCATGCCTTCCTCAGCGTTCCAGATTATCGTGTCTTTAACCAATCGTCGATGGTCACGGATGTTCGCTTCGTGTTGGTGTGCGAAGAGTGCGGCGCGCAACACATGGAAAATCTCGCAAGCATCATCCAATGGCGGTTCCGCATCCTCGACGATGCATCCCAAATCCTCGAACTTCGTGCGCTGGGCGTCGAGTGTCTTGGTAATGGACTGGTCGATTGGTGAACCGCCCAGATCTCGACTCCAAGCGACCTTGGTGCCCTTGAAATCCCGCTCCAAGGCGTTCGCGAAGACGCCCCGATCCACCGTCAACGAATTCGGAACTCGAGCATCGGGACCACCGATCGCCGACAGCTGGAGGGCGACATCGGCTACGGTTCTACCCATCCCGCCGACAACCGATTCGGATGTGTAACCGAGTGCGGCAGGATGGATGGGAACAGCACCGATACTGTTGCGCATTCCGACGACGTTTGACCAGGCCGCGGGGTTTCGCAGCGAACCTCCGAAGTCGGAACCTTGTGCAATCGGCATCATTCCGCAAGCAAGTGAAACGGCAGCTCCGCCGCTGCTGCCTCCGCACGTTTTGGTTAGGTCATAAGCGTTGGGTGTTCGGCCGAACACTTGGTTGAAGGTTTGCGATCCGGCACCGAACTCCGGCGTGTTCGTCTTCCCGACTACTATCGCGCCAGCGTTGCGGTAGCGTTGAACGGGCAAGGAATCTTCGTCTGGCACAAAGTCGGCGAATATCGGTGATCCGAATGTTGTGCGGATTCCCGCAGTAGGTTGAAGGTCTTTGATGCCTACTGGTAGTCCGTGCAAAGGTCCGACAGCGTGCGCGCCTTCGTTCGACAATTTGTCGTCTGCCGCATCGGCGGCGGCGAGCAATTCATCAGGATCTACGAGGGTGACGATGGCGTTGACTTTGGGGTTGACACGATCTATCTGCTTTAGATGAGCAGACATCACCTCGCGTGCGGAGAGTTCGCCGTTGCGGATGCGCGCCACGAGTTCCGTCGCTGGTGCAAAACACAGTTCGTCGGTTTCGTTTACCACCACGTCTGTCCTTCCACTTCACTGCTGATGTCGCTCCAATCGCGGGTGTAGATTCCGGTGGAGAGATACTTCCAACCTCCGTCTGCGAAGAGCATTACGATTGTGCCGCTGTCGATGCGATGCGATGCTCGGATCGCCGATGCCAAGACGGCACCTGATGAGACGCCGACGAATATCCCGGCTTCCTGCAGCAGCTTCTTCGTCCAGTAAAAGGATTCTTCGGCTTCCACCATGATGCGGGCATCAAGGTTGTCGAGATTGAGGATGGGCGGAATGAAGCCGTGCTCGATTGAGCGCAAACCTTGCACTTTATCGTCGGGATGCGGAGCGGCGCCGATGATTTTCACGTCAGGGTTATGCTCTCGGAGAGCCTTGCCGACGCCCATCAGGGTCCCCCCAGTGCCCAAACCCGCAACGAAGAAGTCGACCTCCGGCGCATCCCGCGCAATCTCGGGTCCCGTGGAAGTGTAGTGCGCGTCGGGGTTGGCACTGTTGCCGTACTGGTACGGCATGAACCAGCTGGGGTTTTCTTGCGACAGTTGTTTGGCGACGTTGATTGACTCGTTGGTGCCCATTTCGGCTTCGGAGAAGATGATCTCGGCACCGAAGCCCTCGAGCAACTGAACCCTTTCGGAGCTGACGCTTGCCGGCATTACGACCTTGACCTGATAGCCGCGTAGTTTGCCGATGAGAGCGAGGCCGATGCCAGTGTTGCCGCTGGTCGGCTCTAGGATCACGCCACCTTCGCCTTGGACGAGTTTCCCTTCGCGTTCGGCGCGATCGATGAGTGCAAGCGCGACGCGATCTTTCACGCTCCCAGTAGGGTTATGCGACTCGAGCTTGGCGAGAAGATGGACGTCGGTTTTGGGGCTGAATTGTGAGATATCGACTAGCGGCGTGTTGCCGATGCCGTCGATTATGTTGCCAGCGGCTGAACCTGCCATCCGTGTCGCCGTGTTGCCGCGTAGCACCCTGCCCATATCTCGATTGCGTTGCCGGAAATCTCGAGATGGAATCGCTCAACCAATCGCCGGTGTTCGTGAGTTCCGATGCGCGGCTTCTAGCTGGCGGTTACCGCTTCGGGCGGCGCGATGCCACAGAAGACTTCGTAATCGATCAACTCGGTAACTTCAGGATTGTCGCCGCAAAGTCTGCAATCGGGGTTACGACGGACTTTGATCTCTCGGAACTCCATCGTTAGCGCATCGATAATCAACATCCGGGCAGATAGCGTTTCGCCGATACCCATCGCCAGCTTGATTGTTTCCAATGCTTGTATCGATCCGACGAGCCCGGGCAATGCACCAATGACGCCGGCTTCAGCGCAGTTCGGAACTTCGCCTGGTGGCGGCGGATCCGGGAATAGGCAACGGTAGCATCCTTGTCCCGGTATGTAGGTAGTCGCCTGACCGTCGAAAACAAGGATCGCGCCGTCTACGAGCGGTTTTCCTGCGAGAAACGCGGCATCGTTGACGAGATAGCGTGTTGCGAAGTTGTCGGCACCGTTGACGATGATGTCGTAGTCCGGGATGATGTTCATCGCGTTGGATGCGTTGATGGGTTCTTCGTGGACTATCACATCCACGTCGGGGTTGTGTGCTTGCAGAGTCTCCTTGGCGGAGATTACCTTGCGACGTCCGACGTCGGCGTCAGTGTGCAGAATTTGGCGCTGGAGGTTGCTGATGTCTACGGTATCGAAGTCGACGATGCCGATGGTACCGACCCCGGCCAGGGCGAGATATAGCGAGACAGGCGAACCCAAACCACCTGCCCCGATGACTAGGACCTTGGCACCGACCAGTTTGCGTTGTCCAACGCTGCCGACGTTTGGCATGATTAGGTGTCGACTGTAGCGTTGCACCTGGGACGGAGTTAACGGCGGTGCGTCGTGAACGAAACCGTTGGTGGAGCCGTTGCTGTTCTGCATTAGGAGACCCTCAGACACGCACGCATGTGGCGAAGTTCTTGATGTCGATTCCGCTGAAACGTCGATTGAACTGGATGAACCCGTTAGGACGAGATTCTATCCCAAGCTGCAAACGGTGACTCAATTGCGCGAAGCGAACTCGATTGACTGTGCGCCTTCGAGTTTTCTTTGTTTCTTGACGAGGTCGTCAATCTTGATCTCGAAAAGATAGTCAAGGAGCATCTGCTCGACGTCTCCCCATAACTCTCGCTGTGAGCAAGCACCGGATATGAGGCATGCTTCGGGTGAACTCAGGCAATCCAACGCCGCGAACGTGTGGTCCACGCTGTCGACAACCCGTCCGACCGTGATCTCGGAAGGCGGTAATGCGAGGCGTTGTCCACCGCCTGGTCCTCGCCGAGATTCGATCAGGCCGGCACGTACCAGATCTGCCGAAATGCGGAGAAGGTAAGGCTCCGGGATGTGCTGCTCTTTTGCGATGGTGGATGACGGATAAAACTCGTGACGGGGCTGCATCGCGAGATAGACAAGCAACCTCACGGCGTAATCCACTCTCATTGGGATCAACATGGCGGGATATGTCCGATACGGCTCCCCTGCAACGGGACGTTTGAAACTGGGCCCAAACCGAGTCGGCCGGTCCACTCTCGCTCCACTCTCGCGATGATGCAAGTATACCAATGCGTTAAGGTTGGCATTCGGTTCGTCGAAGTTTAAAATCGAAGTTTGGGAATAACGATATCTGGCTTCGCGTTGACCGCCGGACAGTTTCAGTCAGGTCCGTTTGGTTCAATGGAGCAGCAATTCGGAGAAGTGACCTATGAGTGACCTGGTGTTGTACGCCGACCCGCGCACCGCGATGGGTAAGAAGAATCGTGCACTCCGCGCCCAAGGCATCGTTCCGATACACGTCTACGGACTTGATGATGCACCGATGTCGCTGCAGGCCGAGAGTCGTCAACTCATCAGCATACTCAGGACGGCGGGGAGGACGTCACCCGTGACAGTGAGTTCGACTGGTGGCACGTCCGACGTGACGCTGGTCAGGGACGTTAGTACCCACCCGGTTTCGGGTGACTTGCTGCACGTTGATTTCCTTCGAGTGGATGTTACTCAAGAGGTGGAGGCACCGGTGCCGGTGGTGCTGATTAATCAAGAACTCGCACCCGGAATTCGAGGCGGTGCCGGGTTCGTGACACAAGGTGTCTACGAAGTTGTGCTCTCAGCACGCCCGGGCAGCATCCCGCCGGAACTGCAAGCCGATTGTGAAGTCCTGACCTCACTTGACGTCGCCATTTTGGCTTCCGATCTGGAACTTCCTGCAGGTGCGTCATTGGCGAGCGACCCGGATGAGCGCGTTGCCTGGGTCCAACCGCCGCGGGTGATTGCGGAGGACTTGGAAGAGGACGAAGTGGAAGTCGAAGAGGGTGCTGACGAAGAGGGTGAATCAACCTCAGACGAAGGTGAAGACTAGGCTCATTCCTCTCGGACCTCGCAGTGCAACTCTCAAATTCGCGTGGGATTCGGGTTGGCTTCCGCTGCTAGTCGCGCCTTTTCTGACGCTACACGTTCGTTCATCCGTCGTTACGAATTGCGTCGGATATTGCGAATTGCTTAAGATTTAGTCAGAACGACTAATTGGGTCGCACTGAGGTCGCATGTCATTTGATGCGTTCTCGTGCACCGCAAAGCGAACCGATGCTGGCTGGCCGAATCCGAAAACTCCATTTGGATGCCAACGGCGAGCCAACGCGTTAGTGCGTGACCAAACCGGGCGACCCATTCGCAGGCAACTGCGGCTACAACTAAGGAGCGAAACATGAATCCTGCCCTAGTAGCCGGCTTGGCGGGTGTGTCTGCGTTGGTGTTGCTTCTCGTGGGGTTGGCACTGGGTTATTGGGGCAACACGCGCCTCAATGCCAAGGCCATCAAGGCCACGGAAGACGCTTTGACGCAACAGATCGAACAGGCTCGGACGCGCAGCATTGAATTACTCAGAGAATCCCAACAACGGGCAGAGCAAGAGCGCAATGACATAGAAGACGAACGCAAGAAGCGTGCACGGCAGAATCGTCGCGAACGGAACGATCTGCAACGCATCCAACGACGAATCGACAGAACGACGTCCGAGTTGCAGACCCGGCAGGAAGAGCTGAAGACGTTCGAAGCTAAGCTCGACGAGACCGACAGACGGTTGCAAGAGCAGCTCTCGACTGAGTTGGAACGTGTGGCAGGGATGAGCCGAGAAGTGGCAACGCAAACGTTGTTCAAACGTGCCGAAGAGGAAAACGAGTACGAGTTCAAGAAACGTTTCCGAGAAGTCGAGTTGCAGTACCAAAACGAGGCCGATGATCGGGCTCGAGAACTGCTTGCTGCGTCGATGCAGCGGTACGCATCTGAGGTAGTTGGCGAGGCGTCTCTAACCAGCATCCCGATACCTTCGGAGGACGTCAAGGGTAGGTTGATTGGGCGCGAAGGTCGCAACATCCGCGCAATTGAGGCGAATACCGGCGTCGACCTGTTGGTGGATGACTCGCCCGACACCGTCGCTATCTCATGTTTCGATCCAATACGGCGGGAAGTTGCGCGGGTGGCTTTGGTTCGCTTGATCAAAGACGGTCGCATCCAACCCGCTCGCATCGAAGACGCAGTACAAAAAGCGCGCCGCGAGGTTGACACCACAGTTCGCAAGGCCGGCGAGGATGCGGTGCTTGAGGTCGGCATCCGAGGCCTGCACCCTGAACTGACGAAGCTGATGGGGCGGTTGAAGTACCGATATTCATACGGAGAAAATGTGTTGCAGCACAGCATCGAGGTCGGGCAATTTTCTGGTTTGTTGGCTTCGCAGATCGGTGCCAATGCGCAAGTGGCGAAGACCGCCGGGTTTCTTCACGACATCGGCAAGGCGTTGACGCACGAGATCGAAGGTCCGCATGCCGAGATCGGTGCTGACGTTGCGGCACAATACGGGATGCGCGACAACGTCGTAATCCCCATCCGAGAACATCACGACCGCGAGATGACAACCCCGATCTCGTTCGTTGTTGCGGCGGCAGATGCCATCAGTGCAGCCCGCCCGGGAGCGCGGAACGATACTAACGAAAACTATCTCAAACGCTTGAACGAGCTCGAAAACGTCGCCCTTGGTTTTGAAGGTGTGAATCGAGTTTTCGCAATCCAAGCAGGCCGCGAGCTGCGGGTGATGGTCGACCCCGAGAAGACGTCCGACGCTGAAGCGAGCGTACTCTCCAGCGACATTGCGAAGGCAATCGAGCAGCGGTTGCAGTATCCGGGTTTGATCAAGGTGATAGTGATCCGCGAATCTCGCGCCGAGGCGATCGCCAGTTGAAATTAGGCGATGCCGCGAGTGCTGACGCTCGCGACAAGACCGCGTCATCAATCAGCCGCGATTCCGGGGCGAGACACGACCCCGGAGCGACTCTGAAAGACGCACCTCCTTGGCGCGTAGAAGAAGATTTGCATCTACACACCACCGCGTCTGACGGTGCGATGTCGCCTGCCGAGCTAGTCCGATTCCTAGCTGGCACATCAATTCGACGCTTCTCGATCACCGACCACGATACGACCGCAGGGTTTGACGATGCGGAAAGGGAGGCAAATCGCTTCGTGTCGCTTACCTTCATTCCCGGCATCGAGTTGAGCGCGCAGGTGCGTAGCCAAGAAATTCATCTAACTTGCCACTTCATTGATCGGGACAACGCCGATTTGCAGCGACAGTTAAGTCATCTGGTTTCTGATAGGGCTAGCAAGGCGCAACAAATTGTCGAGCGTCTTGGCGAATTGGGATTGCCGATCTCATGGGATTCGGTTGTAGCGAATGCCGAGGGTGCGATCGGTCGACCTCACGTCGCGCGCGCGATGATCCTTGCTGGATACGTGGATAGCGTTTCGGAAGCGTTCGATAGGTATCTTTCCCCGGGAAAGCCGGCACACTTACCGCGATTGAAGGTGGAAGGGCGACGCGCGTTGGAGCTAGTCCATGGTGCCCGGGGTGTTGCGACGGTGGCGCATCCGAGGACAGTCGCCGACATCGAAATGGTGCTCGACGAACTTGCCCCGCTGGGATTGACAGGCATTGAGGTTTATGCGGAGAAGTACGGACCTGCGTCAATACAACGGTATTCGGATCTGGCGGATCGATACGGGTTAGTCAAATCAGGCGGTTCCGACTATCACGCCAACGACGCCGAGAATGAGGTGCTACCGGGGATGAACGGACCGCCTCCGGGCACTTGTCGAGCACTCTACGCGCGTGCGCTGTCGCTCCATGGACGCGTTGGTTGCGCGATAAATGAAGCGAGTTTGTAGATAATCGGGTAATGCCCGAAGCGTTGCCAATCGTCACGATCATCGTCGCATCGTACCTAATCGGTTCGATTCCCACCTCGTTTTTGGTTGCCCGAATAGTTGCGGGCATCGACATTCGAGAGTTCGGCAGCGGCAACGTAGGTGCATCCAACACCTCGGTGCATCTCGGCAAACAGTGGTTCGTGCCGATAGGCGCTTTCGACGTGTTCGTCAAAGGCTTTTTCCCTGTGCTTCTTGCCGGTCCATATGCTTTGGACGTCGGTACGGGCGTTCAGTCCGTGGCCGCGTTGTCGGCACTTTGCGGACACAATTGGCCGGTGTTCCTACGATTCTCAGGCGGACGCGGAATCTCGGTTGGGGTTGGTGCGCTGGCGGCGTTTGGGGTTCCGCTGCTGTTGCTATGGCTGTCGATACCTGCGGTGTTGTTCACGATGTCACCTTGGCGTGACTCGGCAATGCTCTGGTTGGTGGCTTCGGTTTCGTTGCCGATTTGGTCGTTGTGGGCCGGGTTTGACGTGTGGGTTGCATCCTTTGCTTTGGCGTTCTCAGTGGTGATGATTCTGAGGCGAATTACATCCAACGGCTTCAAGCAATCGTTGCTACTCTATGATGAGCTAAGTCTAACGAGACTAGTCTGGAATCGCACCATATTCGACCGTGACATAACGTCGCGGGAGTTGTGGATCAGCAGCCGACCGGATCGTTTGTCTTAAGGAATGTGAAGTAACCCGCATCACGATGAGCCAGAACACCAGCGAAGTCGACCTCAGCATGGTCTCGTGCCCGCGCGACCAGGAAGTTGAGACGAATCTGCGTTGTTCCCATTGCGGCATGCCCATTTGCCCGCGTTGCATGGTCTACGCGCCTGTGGGTTCGAAATGCCCAGAATGCGCATCAATCGGCGGCCCTGAGATGTTCAAGGTTGGTCAGAGTGATCTGATACGAACTGGATTATTAGGAGGAGTTGGGGCGATCGTGATCGGCGTAGCAATCGCGGTGGTTGCGGTTGCGTTGTGGTCATTGGAATTACTTTCAGGCATCCCCGGAAATGTTTGGCTCATCGTAGTCGGGATGGCCCAGTTCGGCGGGGCACTCGCGGTTTCGCAAGCGATGATCTACTTCGGAGGAAGGAAGTACTCGACAAGCCTGCGGGTGCTTGCCGGTGCCCTTTCACTCGTTTTCTACGTCGCGGAAGTGCTGGCGATCGATTTCATCGCAGTTGCTATTCCCGCGGCCGGTGCAGGTCCGGGGATCGTCGTCAACATCGGCGGTTTGATCGGCTTCGCGTTCGGCACCTACTACGCGATGTCGCGCTTCAAACCGTAGTCGGGATGATAGAACCCTTACCGCTTCGGTGGCTAATCGCTTCGTCGATCATGTCGCGAATAGTCAGTGGCGGGTCGTAACCGAAATCGCCTTGACTGGTTGAAAGGTCGTACTCGTAGTACGTCGGCGTAATCGGTAATCGGACGCTGGAGTATGGAGCGTTCAATCTCTCGGCCATGTAGGGGATGACTGCGTCCCACCGGTAGGGTTCACGCGAAGCAATCTGATAGACCTTTCCGAAAGTTGCCGGATTGCCAATGGCGCGTTCGTATGCGTGAACAATGTCTCGGACTTCGACGAAGTGTTTCTTCCACGGTCTGCCGTTGACGTCTTGGGCGACGATGAGATGCGGTTCGCCTTGATACGCTTCAACCATCCACTTCAAAGCGCGACCTTGCTCAGGCACATTCGATCCGGAGAGTTGATCGATGAAGGTTTTGAGGTGAAACTGGGGATGCTCCAAAGCTTCACCGGCACCCCAGGCGTTGGCAAATCGAAATATCGTTGCCGGCAGAGATTCGGCGAGCACGTAACGGTTGACTAGGTGTTCGGTCAACACCTTGGAGTAGCCATACCACTGTGTCGTCACGAGGGGCAGGGACGATTCCGCAATCGGTTCTTCGATTCCGTAGGGCGGGTACTTGTTCATGGTCGCATCGGTGCTGGTTACGATGACGTGCTTCAATCGGTCGCCGAGATTCAGTGCCGCTTCGAGAACGTTGAAGGTGCCTTTGACATTGATGTCGAAATACTGTTCAGGTTTGAACGGGCCGCCGGCTTGAAATGCCGCACCGAGATGGAAGATCACGTCCGCACATTCCGCGGCCGCGGCTACCTCGGAGTTAATGGCGAGATCGCCCTCAATGATTTCGGCACCGATCTGTGCCACCTTGTCGGCTTGGCGATCGCCGGGCCAAACGAAACCGACAACTTCGTGTCCCAGTTCAACGAAACGCTGAGCGACGTTTGAGCCGACGCGACCTGAAATGCCAGTCACGAGTATTCGCATCTCGACTCCTCCAAAGTTAGCTGCGCGACTGACGATGTTAACCGCGCCATCCATTAAACTGCTAACGCAGCATCGCCGAGCAAACGCGTGCGAGGTGTGCCCATCAAGTTAGGACGCTCACAGATGACGAAGATTGAAAAAGTCGACACCTTCCTTTGGAGCCGGTGGCTGCTAATCAAAATCTATTCGGAAGACGGATACGTGGGGATTGGCGAGGGAGGCGTCCACGGATGGCAGCGTCCGACTAAGACGATGGTAGAGGTGATGTCGGATTACCTAGTCGGCAAAGATCCCAACCTGATCGAGCATCACTACCAGTACTTATATCGTTCATCGCACTTCATGGGGTCGGTAGTGCAAGGTGCGTTGAGTGCCATCGACATTGCGTTGTGGGACATGAAGGGCAAGCGGCTCGGGGTGCCGATATACGACCTGATGGGCGGCAAAACCCGCGATCGGGTCCGTTGCTACATGCACATCGGAGGAGATACAGCCGAGGAACTCGCAGAGGATGCGTTACGAGCCAAGATGCAAGGCTTCACAGCAGTCAGATTCACCCCGTTCCCTAACGACTACTACATGCACAAGTCGTACACGGAGTGGGCAGACGAAGCGGTACGGAGAGTCGGCATAGTAAAGGACGCTGTGGGGTCCGACGTTGACATCTGCGTTGAGATACATCGCCAAATGAACCCGGCGGAGTCGATTTGGTTGGGCCGCAGATTGGAGCAGTTTAACCCGTTCTTCTATGAAGACCCAATGCTGCCAGACAGTCCGGCTAGGATGGCGGAGGTGCAAGCACAATGCAACATTCCAATCGCAACGGGTGAACGGTTTACAACGATCTTCGAGTATCAGCAGTTGTTGGAGAGCGGCGGGTGCGCTTACGTGCGCCCAGACCTCTGTCTGTGCGGCGGTCTCACAGGGTGCAAGAAGGTCTCGGCGATGGCTGAGGCGCAGCACGTGAAGGTGATACCTCATAACCCGCTCTCGCCCGTTTCAACCGCTGCATGCGTCCAACTCGACGCCTGCATCCCCAACTTTGCGTTGCAGGAGTACACGGGCGAATCGGAACCGCCGAAATCCGATCTTTTGGTTGAACCGCTCGAGTTAATCGACGGCTACCTGACCGTGCCGGAAGGTCCTGGGCTGGGCATCGAGCTCAACGAAGACGCCTTGAAAAGTTATGGAGAAGAACCCAAAGTGTTGAACACGCCGATTGGTTTCGACGGATCGGTGCAGGATCGATAACCGGGTTGCCTAAGAGGAAGTTGGAGCGGGAGACGGGATTCGAACCCGCGACCTTCTGCTTGGGAAGCAGATACTCTGCCACTGAGTTACTCCCGCTCAAGGCAAGATACCTGCAATTATAGACACGCGCCGAAAGGCGTCAATCACCGTTCAGCCTTCGAGTTGAAGGCAACTAGCTTGTCCCAGTCGATGCCGTAGTCTCCGGTCGAGAACTCGGAAATGAATTCCGCTTCCAAACGATTGACGACTCGTCCGTGTGCTCTCGAGAAACTGCTGTTGCGCTCCCTCGCACCATGGGACAGTGGTTCAACGATTCGTGTGTAGAACGCCGAGTCTCCCGAAATCAGCTCCCAGAATGCCTGTCCGGACAGTTTCCAGTAGTCTCCGCGATCGAACTTCCTTGTGGTCCTGCCGTAGCAACACCCGTTGATCGGTTGCACGGAGAGTCGAGAGTTGTTCTGTCTAAGAATTCGAGACGCTCTCCGAAAGTTGTCCCGCATCTGTTTCACTTGGCTCGAGTTGCCCCAGTTCGGTCCGGATTTCAGGGACACGATGTATCGCCTGTCTTCGGTATCGAACTCGAGATCGATGCCTTCAATCCCAGAAGGCCTGCCTTGCCTCGCGATCCGGCACACCTCGACGGCTAATCCCTCCAAGAACGCGCCGAACATCGTTTCTTCTTGGGAACTCAGGTGCGCGTCCAACATCGGTTGGATCAGATCGTGCACGGTTTGGATGGCTTTTGCCCGAAAGAGATATGGGTTTTTTCGTCGCAAAAGGCTATGAAGCCTCAAACTCTCAAGACGTTCGACCCGTTTTTGGTGGAACTCTCCGATGTTTTGCTCTACGTAGTCGCGGACATCCTCCGCGGTAACCGCACAGATAGGTTTCATGGGCCCGTTTAGTGCATGGGAGCACCGTCATCCAGTATCGCGGGTTGCACTGGTTCACGGAGAGAATGAGCGATCGCCTCGCAAAACTCTGGCAAAATCTCGATGCCGACTGCCTTGCGGCCCAACTCCAACGCGGCAATTGCCGTGGTGCCTGAGCCGATGAAAGGATCGAGCACGGTATCCCCTGGATCGGTGAAGAGACGGATAAACCAAGCCGGCAACGGTTTCGGGAAGGCGGCACTGTGACCGCGATTTGCACACTCTGTCGCCATGTGCAGCACATTGGTGGGATAAGCCATTTCGCGTCCGACCCAGTTCTCAATCCGTTTGCCGAAACCGCTGCCTACCTTCGACTCATCGCGCACGCGGTCGGTTTGGCTCAAGTTCGATAGACGTCCGCTGGACCATTCGCCCATTGGCACCATCACTTCCTCCTGGTTCATCTTGAATCGGCGAGTCTTGTTGAAGTGAAGCAGGCGTTCCCAAGCGTCTCTGAACCGGTTGGGCCATTTACCGGGGTAGCTGTTTTTCTTGTGCCAAACGTACTCGTCCGTCCACAGCCAGCCTTGCTCGCGCATCGCCAATATCAGCTCCAAGACGTAGGTGTGGCGTTCACCGTTGACGGCATGCTCCTTGATGTTGAGGACGAAGCTTCCGCTGGGTTTCAAAATGCGAAGCAGTTCTGATGAGATGGAAGTGAACCAATCGACGTAGTCGTCGACATGTATCCCGCCGTAGGTAGATTTGCGTCGCTCCGCGTAGGGCGGCGACGTGAAAATGAGGTCTACGGTGTCGGCAGGGATTTTAGGGAGAACTTCGAGCGCGTCGCCGCAATAGAGTTCAAAGTCTTGAGCCGGCGAATACGCGGAATCACGTGCTGTCATGTAGATGATGGCGTAACAGAATCTTGTGAATAATGATACACCCGTAGTTCAGATTGGCCATGTCTCCAAGTCCCATGCCATTTGCCAGAACTGGCGTTCGTATCGGGTGCAGGTGACGTATGCCTCGCGCATTGCTGCGAGTTCAGTTGTGCCAGCTTGCGCGGCCGCATTGTTGCAGAGATCCCTCGCTTGCAATGCGACGGTTCTGGACTCCTCCCCTGCATAGGTGTCGATCCACTCGACGTAGTGCGGCGCATGTACTGGTCTGCCGCGTCGTGCGAGATTATCGCCGATCTTCCAGTATCCCCACAAGCACGGAACCAGCGCGGCGATAAGTTCACCAAAGCTTCCGATCTGGGCGACTCTCAAGAGATAGCTGGTGTAAGAGTAGGTCGTCGGTGCGTGTCGAGTTGACTCCAGATCTTGCCTCGTGATACCGATCTTGGCGCAGTAGGAGCGATGCAGTTCCATCTCGGTGTTGAGGATGTGGTCGATCGCGGCAGCGAACCAACTCATCGCAGCCAAATCTGGTGCCTTGACGGTACCCATAGCCAAGCAGCGTGCGTAGTCGATGAGATAGAGATAGTCCTGAGTCATGAAGTGGCGGAAGCGATCGGCAGCGAGCTTGCCATCTCCGATACCGAGAACGAAAGGGTGATTCATCATCGCGTCGATCTGTTCTGATGCGGCAGATTCCATCTCATCGCAAAATCCCATCGTAGGCTCCTTGTTGGCACGACAACTCGACTTCGGTTAGTGCGATTGTGGCATAGGGTTCGCCCTCGAACGCGCAGTCGACCGCATTGCAAAGAGAATTGCCGATTCTCACTGTTATGCTCGAATACGATGGCGCAAGCGCAAACCAAGAGTGGACGTATGGTGTGGTTGGACCTCGAGATGACAGGGCTTGAAGAGCAGCATGTGATAATCGAGATTGCGACCTTGGTTACGGATGCCGATTTGAACGTCCTCGCCGAGGGTCCCGAGCTCGCAATAAACCGATCCGAAAGTGACCTGGCCAACATCGACGATTGGTCGGCGCGACAACACACCGCGTCGGGTTTGCTGGACAAGGTCAGATCTTCGCGTGTTGGGATATATGAGGCAGAGACGATTACTCTGGAATTCGTCAGTACATGGGTTGGCCGGTGGGATGCGCCGCTTTGCGGAAACTCGATCTGGGTAGATCGGTTGTTCCTCAAGCGAGAGATGCCGAGACTCGAGGCATATCTGCACTACCGAACAATCGACGTCAGCACGATCAAGGAGCTGGTGGGTCGTTGGTTTCCGAATGAAGCCGATGCGCCGAGGAAGTCGCAATCACATCGCGCTCTGGACGACATTCGAGAGAGCATTGAAGAGTTGAAGTGGTACCGCGCGAAGGTATTCCGTTCACCTGAGTAGGCGTTCGGCACGACGTTCGGCTTCGCGCAGATCGGCGTCTGCGACGCGGCGGGCGGAATAGCGACGAAGCGCGGCGCGAATTGTCGAGTGGGATCGCCCACCCAGAATCACGCCTGTTTCACTGCTGGTCAGTCCACTCTTGTCGCGGAGCATGTAGATTGCCACATCTCTAGCCAACGAGACGGATTGAGAGTCGCGTCCCCGACGGCGGAGCGCGGCGGCGTCCAGTCCAAGGGCATCGGCAACTGCGCGGATTACCACATCTGGTGCCGCGAGCTGAGGAGACGTCGTGATCAATCGGTCTTTGACAGCTTCCTGGACTGTGGGCAGGTCAATGCTTGCGGATTGAGCCACACTTGGTTGCGCGCTGAGGCGGGTGTGCGCATCTACGCGTGCGATGCCGCCGATGATTTCCCTTACGTTCCTAGCCGCGCGTTTCGCCAAGAAGTCGAGTGCTTCGTTGGCGAGAGAGAGCCGTCGCTCCAATGAATAGTGCGCCAATATCGAACGCTTCAACTCGAGGTCGGGAGGTGATATTGCGACCTCAAGCCCACCGGCGAGCCGCGACGCCAAATCGTCGGTAAACTCGTTGACTGGATGAGCTGAGTTGACGGAAACGACGACTTGCTTGCGGCTTGCCAGCATGTGCTCCATCATTGCCACGAAGAATGCCTGGGTGGACTTCCTAGGTAGGAGTTTCTCGACGCCATCAACAACAAGGGCATCGGCTTCGCGGTAGCGATCGCGCAGGGGGCGGACTTTCTGTTCGGCGGAGGATTTGACGTAGGAATCGAGGAACTCTTCGCCGGTGAGGTAGATGACGTTAAGGTTCGCTTGCCGCAGTTCGATTGCTATGGCGTTAAGCAGGTGTGTTTTTCCTTGTCCGGTCTCCCCGATGACGGTGAGCGGATTGAAGTCTTGCCCGGGGGTTTCGACCACCCGCTTAGAGGCACCCAACGCCTCGGCGTTGCATTCGGAGGACGCAAAACGATCAAAGGTGAGCGCGGGATTGGTGGGATACAGGCGTCGGTTCTCAGTCGCAAGGTTGTCCCGATGCATCCGCAGATGGGTGGCCGCCCACTTCCTGTGGTCTCCCGTTAGTCCAAGGCGTTCCAGCTCTTCGCCATTGACGTAGTCGGGCGGTACCAGTTCGATCTTGATGCTACGTCCGAAAACTTCGGAGGCGATGCGAACCATGGAGCCCATGACGCGTTTCTGAATCCAAGCAGCGATGAATCCGCTTCGCACTGCGACTCTGAGGACATCACCGGTTAGAGATTCGGCGGCGAGATCGGCGACGTATGTGTTGAAATCCAGTTGATTCTGTATCTGCACCGCCATGAGGCCAAGAACGGTGTGCCACTTGGTTTCGAGTTCGTACGCAGTCCTTTCACGCGGCGCGTCAGGCACGAGTCGTCCTTCCTAGGGGTATCGCAGAATCGACCGCAGGTTGGGCAAAGATTTGCGCCCGTGGTGCGGCAGGATCTTGGCGGCCGTTTCGGGTAGCCTCCTCGCAACCCGAAAACAAATCAACTAGATTTAACATACCCGCGTTTTCGGTTCCGTGCAACCAAAATCAGCATCGAATCGCAGAGTTTTGAACTGAATTTCGGTCGTCGTGGCTCTTCCGAAGACTGTCGAAAAACCGCGCGCCGCGCGGCACATTTGGCTTGTCCTGCGTGCATAAGGCACGACTAGTGCCGTTTGTTGGAGATAAACACAATTGTGATTGGCAATCATTGGCGGAATCCGTCATACTCTATCCGGCGAATCTGACCGTGAAAGCAGTATTTTTTGGCACACCAGGTTTTTCGATAGCGTCAATTCGCGCTCTCGAGCTGTCCACCGTTGAGGTGGCGATGGTCGTTACGCAACCCGCTCGCAGGGCCGGCAGGGGACGGAGTTTGAAGCCCACGCCGGTTGCGGAGTATGCAGCGGATACGGAAGTCAATCTAATCGTGCCGCAAGAACTCAATGCGGACGCCGTCGCGTCGATCGAAGCGACCGGCGCGGACGTCTACGTGGTGGTCGCGTACGGCAAGTTCATCCCAGACGCGCTGTTGCAAGTCCCAGAACTCGGAGTCGTCAACGTTCACCCGTCTTTGCTTCCGCGCCATCGTGGCCCCAGTCCAGTGGCTACCGCAATGCTTGAGGGCGACGAGTGCACCGGTGTTTCGGTGATGCAGCTTGATTCCGGGATGGACACCGGACCGATACTTGCTCAGTCTGATCCGGTACCAATTGGCGACGACATGCGGTGCGACGAGTTGACGCAAAGGTTGTTCGAAATTGGTGCGGAGATGTTGCCAAACACATTGGCCGGTTTGCAATCGGGTGAGATTTTGCCTCGCCCGCAAGTGGAGGTGGATGCATCGGTGACCAAGTCGCTGCGCAAGGAGGATGGGCGGATCGCGTGGAATGAGAGCGCGCAACGATTGGTACGAATGAATAGAGCGTTTCATCCGTGGCCAGGGACGTTCACCAGCTGGCACGGGCAGCTTCTGAAGATTGTGGATCTGCGAATCTCAGATTCGACCGCGCCAATTGGTGCGTTCCCGAGCACCGTGTTCAGATCGTCTGATGGCAAAGTCTGTGTCTCTGTAGCTGATGGGGCTGTGGAACTGGTTACGATTCAACTCGCCGGGCGTCGTGCGATCGCGGCGGAGCAATTCGCCATCGGGTATCCTGAGTTTGTCGGTTCGCAACTCGGCGAATGACGCGTTGATTGCCGTGGGGAATATCTGATGATTGTCGATTGTCATGTGCACGTGTGGGAGTTGCCGCCTTTCGCACCGGTAGGTCCAACGGCACCCACGTGGAATACCGAGACAAAGGAGGCTGGTCCCATTGAGGTTCTCGTGGACGAGATGGCTGAGAACGGCGTGGACGCTGCGGTGTTGGTACAGTCAAGCGGTTCGACTTGGGATAATTCCTACGTTGCGCATTCGACCAATCGCTGGCCTGACCGTTTCAAGTCAATCGGATTGGTCGACCCGACGGATCCGGAAAACGCAATGATTTCGGCGAAATGGATGGACGACTATGGCGTTGCGGGTTTCCGATTCCACCCCGACTACTACCCAAATGACGTGGTGTTGGACCCCGAGCGTAATGGTGCCATGTTCTCAGAGATTGAACGGCGCGGCGGGATTGTGAAGGTCCATAACCGCGTGGCGAATGTAGATCAAATGTCGCAGATCGTGCCGAACTTTCCGGGCATCACTTGGATCGTCGACCACATGATGTATCCAGAACCGGAGATGTCGAGAGACGGTTGGCAGGCGTACCGTCCTGTCTTGGACCTCGCTCAACATCCAAACGTGATCATGATGATCTCAGATGTCCACAACCGGTCGAACGAAGGATTTCCGTACTCAGACATGCACGATGCGGTGAAGTCAGCGATCGACGCGTTCGGGATCGAGCGTTGCATCTGGGGTACCGGCTATCCGGGTGATTTGAGAGTGAAACACGGTTGGATCACTCTGGCGGAAGAGTTGCGCTTGATCCGCAAGGGATTTGATTGGTTGAGTGCCGGAGAAGTGGATGCTCTATTGGGCGGCACGGCTCAACGGGTTTACGGGTTTTGACCTTTTCATCGCAGCCACGTGCTACTCGGATTGTTGCCGAAGGTGACCATAGTTTGAGAGCAATTGCGTCCAGAAGGTCGACCGACGCGCTCGATCAATCTGAGTCGTGAAGTTGTCGGATCCTCGCTTTACCAGTGCCATCGCGCTGATTTGAGCGGCGGTTGTTGTAGCGCGTCTCCAACACATCGTCATTCCACTTGATCGGGTGGGTAATTTTCAATCGGGACGTCGCTTGCCGCGCTTTGTTGCTCGAAGATGCGGGAGTCCGGAGTCCGTCGACCGTCTCGTCACGCTTGCTGGCAGGGTCTTGATCGGGCATCGCCACTATTACGGTTACAACGTCGACCTCGACGATTTGCCTCTTTCGCCGAACGCTGCGACGCGAATCTTAGTTTTCGTCTTCCGCGCCGGTCTCTTCTTCTTCAGGGAAGGGATCGACGAGTCGGAACCTTCGATATGCCTCAGCATATTTCACGTCGACCTTTTTGCCGTTTTCTGATCGCCAATGACGCATCCAATTGTCGACTTGATCCGGGCGATCTAGCTGGCTTACGTGGCACTTGATGGCTTCGATCGCCTTCACGACATCTCGCTCTTCGAGCTCGTTCCAGTGATTACCTTTTTCGCCCCAAGCCATTATCCAGACCTCGTGCACCTTCCATGGTTCCAGGCCTTCGGCGAGCATGTTCGCGTCCCAAAGATGGTCGCGCGCGGACGGGAACACTGCGGAAAGTGCGGCCTCTCCTGCGGCATGGTGGTCAGGATGTCCGATGTATTGTCCCATCGACAGGTCGCGAGAAGGTTCGGTAGTGATTAGTATGTGAGGTCGGTATTGCCTGATGCGTCGAACGATTTCGCGTCGAACTTCGATGGTTGGTTCGAGGTATCCGTCCGGGAAATCGAGGAACTCTACGGCTTTCAATCCGAGGGCTTTGCCCGCCGCCAACTGCTCGCCTTTTCGGATTTCGCTCAACTCGGCGGTGGTTAGCGAGCGGTCTTCAGTTCCCTTCGAACCGTCCGTGCACATGACGTAAACGACTTCCCATCCCAATCGGCACCATTTGGCTGCGGTTCCGGAACAGCCCCAATCGGCGTCGTCGGGATGTGCGAAAACAACCATCGCCCGCGAGTGTGTTTCTTGCTCGGGCGGGACCGTCTCAACTGCGTCAGTCATCCTGTGCCTTTCGAAAAACGAACCTAGGTGTTTTGGTCACAAGTTTCAATGGTACGACGCGGACTTGCTTCAGTCGCGTCGAGGATTCGACACGGGAAGCCACTTTCAGTCTTGAAGGCGGACGAAAGCAAACAGGGGCAACCAATTCGGTTGCCCCTGCTGTTGCCGTTATTTCGACTATGTCAGCCGATCGTGCTTCGCTTTAAGCCGCGCAATACGAATGCACCAGTGGTCACGACTGCGAGTCCGAGCAGCATCAGCAACAGGATTGTTGACGATGAAGTCGGTGATATTCCACCGGTATCCGGCAAAGGCGGCGGTTCCGGGGTTGCCAACGGTGCGGGGGATTCCGCAATCGCCGCTGCAACCGTCGCCGGGAGCTCACTGACCTGACCGCACACATGGGTGGAACTGCCTCGGATCGCAACGTTCGATGAATATGCAGTCATCGAGCCATCGGAGTTGAGGCTCACGAGATTGATCTTGTCGATGTTGCCGCGCAAGGAATCGGGCAACGGCACACAGGCGTTGACGCCGTGGTCTTCAAGTACGTAACCGGACGCCGCGGCACCAGAGGAGTCAACGGCGTGGATCTCGTATTGGTTACCAGCGAGTGTGTGTCGATCAGAAGTTTCACCGACGTTCGAAGCTTCGCCACCCATTGCCATTCTGACGCCAAGGATCTCGCCGTTCGGTATGACGCTGACATCGGCGGATACGGAGTAACCTTCTCCGGAGAAGGTGCCTCCCTCTTCAGGGGTGAAAACTTCGTACTGATTGCCGTCGGAATCGGTTAGGACTGCCGGGATTTCGCCGGTTGGGTTTTGCGCCGACGCATCGGCGGCTTGCGTTGCAGCGGGCCGCTTCACGCGGATCGTGAATGTCGCACTGCAGATGGACCCTTCCCGTTCGGGATCGCAGTTCAAATCAACAGGTATCTCGGCGGTAATAGTTTGGGTTCCTGGAGAAGAAGGTGCCTCGTATGTGTAGGAGGCGTCTGCTTCCGTTTCGAGTTCTTGATCGCCATGTTTCCAGGTCACTTTGCCATCGGCGAGGGTGCGGTTTTCCTTGTCCTGTTGACCGAAAACCTTCAAATTCAGATTTACCGTGTCGCCGCCGGAAACATCGATTTTGGCGGGGGATGCCACGATCTGCTTAATCGGCGGGACTTGAGCACGAATCTCATCTGCTTCTTG
Source organism: Dehalococcoidia bacterium (assembly GCA_965221625.1). Classification (GTDB taxonomy): domain Bacteria; phylum Chloroflexota; class Dehalococcoidia; order Lucifugimonadales; family Lucifugimonadaceae; genus Bin127. Next base: position 256,485 of record OZ244903.1, on the reverse strand, counting down.
CAACGAAATGGTGCCGGCGACCACTGCGCAGACCGCAGCGACCAAGAGTGCCACACCTACGGATCGCTTGATGTGTAGGAGTGGTGCAATAGATCCCATCACTGGTTCCGTTCCTTTACAAACTTGGCGTAGTTGCCAGCCTCTTGTTGGTTCGCGGCTACTACGCCCCTTTAGTGAGTCGTGTTAACGCCCCACGAGCGAAGGCGCACTCGCCATATAATCTTAAATCACTCGCCCGAATGCTATCAGATTACAGTATCGCATGCAACGCGCTGGCACGCGGTAATCGATTAGGTTTCCCGCAATCCCTAGGTTCTGCTCGTTTTAGCATTTCCAGCATGGCAACGCAACAGAATCAACCCGTGGTCGCAGTGATCATGGGTAGCACGTCGGATCTGCCCACCATGCGCCACGCCGCTGACGCTTTGACTGAGTTGGAGGTATCGCACGAAGTCAGGATCGTCTCCGCGCACCGGACCCCGGAGATGATGTCTAAGTTCGCCAAGTCTGCAATCGGTCGTGGTATCAAGGTCATCATCGCCGGCGCGGGGGGCGCTGCACACTTGCCGGGCATGGTCGCGGCTCACACCGTGGTACCGGTGATTGGCGTGCCTGTCGAAAGCGGCGCGCTAAAAGGGCTCGATTCGTTGCTGTCAATTGTTCAGATGCCTCGCGGAGTTCCCGTAGCCACGGTCGCTATCGGCAGATCTGGTGCGGTCAACGCCGGGTTGCTGGCGGCACAGATTGTTGCGGTGGAAGACGAAGACTTGCGGACGCGGTTGCAGGCGCGGAGGGTTGCTGTGGCCGAGGAAGTTGTGGCCGGGACGCACATTGATGTTTCGCAGTTGAGCGATTAGTTGGGACTTCGTTGACGAGAGCGTAGTTGGCAACGGGTCCGAGCATAGGGATTTTCGGAGGGGGTCAACTCGGACGGATGTTGGCAATGTCGGCGCGGACTCTCGGCATTCGCACCGTGTCGTTAGACCCGGCGACGGATTGTCCAGCGAGCCAGGTAACGGACCATCACATCGCGGCGGCGTACGATGATCTGGATGCAGCCCGTGAGTTGGCGTCGCAATCTGACGTCGTAACGTACGAGTTCGAAAACGTCGATGCAACTTCGATCGAATTGATATCGACATTGAAAGCGGTGCGTCCTTCGCCAGAAGTGTTAAAGGTATGTCAGGACCGGCAGGCAGAAAAGGCGACGTTGCGAAACATGGGGGTACCGGTTCCTGAGTTCAGCGTCGTCGAAAGCGTAGCAGACGCGCAAATTGCGTGTGAGCGGTTGGGGTTGCCTGTGGTGATGAAGACTACCCGTTGGGGTTACGACGGCAAGGGACAATCGGTAGTGCGGAGTATTGATCAAGTCGCTTCCGCATTTGATGGTTTGACGGGCGGTGCCGAGAGCGACGTCATCGCCGAAAAGTTGGTAGATTTCTCGATGGAGATTTCCGTGGTGTGCGCGCGCGACGCCAATGGCAATACGCGCTCATTTCCGGTGTCAGAGAACATCCACGTCAACGGAATCCTCGACACGTCGATCGTTCCCGCGCGTTGCGGCGACGACGTGAAGTCAGAAGCGGAAAGGATCGCCGTTCGCATTGCCGAAGGTCTAGACGTCGTCGGACTGATCGCCGTCGAGATGTTTGTTGCCCGCGATGGGTCGGTATTTGTGAACGAACTGGCACCGCGACCTCACAACTCAGGTCACTACACGATCGAGGGATGCGAGACAACACAATTCGAGCAGCTTGTGCGCATACTCGTCGGTTTGCCGATGGGCGATGTTTCGTTGCGTACACCAACGGTGATGGTGAATCTATTGGGGGAAGTCTGGAATTCTGCTGGCGGTGATCCGGATTGGGGGGGCGTCTTGGCGATGCCGCGAACGCATCTTCACCTTTATGGGAAGTCCAGCGCGCGCATAGGGCGGAAGATGGGGCACATCACCGTTACGTCCGAATCGGTGGATGCCGCATTAGAAACAGCGGAGACTGCGCGTGGGGTGGCGGCACGGCAATACTAGATTGGTATCTTAGTTGCCATGCCGTTTCGAGTCGCCACGCCGGAAGATACTCACCGCATCGTTCGCCAGTATCGCTGGAACGTCTGGCGCGGCATCGGGGCGTTGTTGTTCATCTTCATCGCCGGTGCTGTCGGGTTCAAAATAATCGAAGGAGATGAATGGACCTGGCTCGACTCCTTCTATATGGCGATAATCACGATGTCGACCGTCGGGTTCCAAGAGGTGAGGCCGCTTAGCGAACCGGGTCGGATATTCTCGATGTTCGTTATCACGTTCGGCGTGGGCGGTTTCGCGTACACTTTCGCCACACTCGGCGAGCGGATACTATCGGGTCAATTGGTCGAAGGTCTCAGACAGCGAGGCACGAGGCACATGCTGAGGCGTTTGCGCAGTCATCACATCGTGGTCGGATACGGGAACACCGGGTCCTTGGTTGCCGATCAACTGTCAGCAAAGCGAAGCCAACGAGTTGTAGTCATTGACAGCGACGGTGCCGAGGTCGAGCGTGCGTCGACCGATGGCTTTGTGGCGATACTCGGGGATGCGGGTCAGGACGATATCTTGGATGAAGCTGGGATCGATCGTGCCGCAAGCATGATTTGCGCGGTCTCGCCTGATTCCGCCGCACTGATGGTGGTCTTGTCGGCGCGAGTTTTGGCTCCGGATCTCAACATCATCGCCCGGGCTACGCAGCCGGACACTGAATCGAAGTTGCTGCGTGCAGGTGCTTCGCGCGTCATCTCGGTTCACGACATCGCCGCAGATCGCATCGTATCTGACGTATTGGAGGACACGCCATTTCCCGACTCCGACGCCATCTCGGTCATGATCGCCGGGGAACGCTTCCCGTTAGTAGCCAAGGAGGCTTTCATCACGGAGAGCGGTGGTTTCGTTGGAAAGACGATCAGAGAGTCGGGTATCTACGGCATCTGCCATGTCGACATCGCTTCAGTCAAACGCGGCATCGACAGCGTAGTCGTTGATGCGGGTGAGGAAACGTTGCTTGAGGCTGGGGACGCTTTAATCTTGGCTGGTGCCCCAGACCACGTTGAGGAAGCGGCAACAGCGATCGAGGTCGCTCAATCGCGGCATGCGGCTAGGTAGTTAATCGGTGACGGTTGCCTTTTCTTGGCGTGCCGCCATACCGAGCTCAAGCGTCTCAACAATCGCATCAACATCGAAAACGCATCCGCCCCATATGCCACCCGATGCACCTTGCAGCGCGGCCCACAGTCGGGAGTCGTCAGGCATCTGAGGGTGTGGGGCGAGGTTTGACGGTTGCTCACGCTCGGATAACTCTTCCGATCCCCATTCGGCACCGTAGTTCTCGTCGCCGACGCCGACTAGGTTGATTGAGCCAGTCAGGTCGTTGCGGTCGATGATGATCTCGATCAAGTCTCCTTCGCGTACGCGCCCAATCGGGCCGCCAGCCAACGCTTCTGGTCCGACGTGTCCAATGCAGGCACCAGTCGAAACTCCTGAGAACCGGGCATCCGTGATTAGTGCGACGTGTTTACCGTACGATAGGTGCTTGAGCGCGGCAGTGATTTGATAGACCTCTTCCATCCCGGTGCCGAGTGGTCCGCCGCAGGTTAGCACCATGATGTCGCCCGCCTGTATCTTCTCCGACTCAACCCGTGTCTTGATGGCCCGAATAGCGTCGCGTTCGGAGACGAACACTCGAGCGCGCCCGGTGTTGCGATAGACGCCATCGTCGTCGACTACCGTGGGATCTATGGCAGTGCTCTTAATCACCGATCCGTGCGGGGCCAAGTTTCCAGCCGGGAAAGTGACGGTACTGGTCAACCCCTTGGCTTTGGCCCGGTCTGCCGACATGATGACGTCGTCCGGATCTACGCCGTCTACATTCCTTAGGTAGTCCCGCATCTCGACTCGCCGATCCGAATCCTGCCACCAATCGAGGTTTGCATCCAATGTTTGTCCGGTCACCGTCAATACCGAGGTGTTGAGAAGTCCGAGATCTCGGAGGTGCAACATCACCTCCGGAACGCCGCCGGCGGCATACAGTTGCGCGGTTGGATGTCCGATCGGTCCGTTGGGCAGGACGTCGACAATGCGCGGAACTTCATCGTTAACGCGTCGCCAATCATCGACATCCATACGTCTCCGCCCTGCGGCGTGGGCGATGGCCGGGGTGTGCAGCAAAAGGTTGGTTGAACCGCCACAGGCGGCGTGAACGACCATCGCATTCTCGAACGCGTCGTCGGTGAGAATGTCGTTCGAGAGGATTCCCAGTTTCTCGGCCATCACCAAGGCACGTGCAGATCGGACTGCGACATCGACCCATGCTGGCGTGCCACTCGGAGAGAGAGCCGCGTGAGTGATCGCCAATCCGAGCGATTCTGAAACCACTTGCGAGGTTCCGGCAGTTCCGAGGAATTGGCACCCGCCACCGGGGGATGCGCACGCGCGGCAGCCGACGTCTTGCGCGTATTCCAGCGTCACCTCCCCTTGCGCGAATCTGGCACCTATGGATTGGATCATGCCTGCATCTTCGCCACTCTCCGGTGCTAACGTAACGCCGCCGGGCACGATGACGACCGGTTTGTCTCGAAGTCCGGCGATCGCCATCATCATTGCCGGGAGGCCCTTGTCGCAGGAAGCAATCCCCATGACGCCACGTGCAGTCGGCAAGGACCGAGCTTGCCTTCGGAAAACTTGCGCCGCATCATTGCGATACGGTAGCGAGTCCATCATCCCAGTGGTGCCTTGGGTTCGCCCGTCGCAAGGATCCGAGCAGAATGTCGCGAACGGCAACCCTTGTAATCGTCGAACTTCTTGAGCCGCTGCCGCGACCATAGTCGAAAGCTCGAAGTGCCCGGTGTGCAATCCGAGAGCGACAGGAGTACCATCATCTTCGCGCACGCCGCCTGAGGTAGAGAGGATGATGAATTGCTTGCGCGTCAACTCCGAAGGCACCCAACCCATGCCAGCGTTCTGCGTCATGCCGAAGTGGTCGCCACTGGGACTTTCGGTGAGGAACTCCGCCGTGAACGGCAATGCGCCTGACGGACCCTTGGCGCGGGTTCGAATTTCAAGATCGGAGCCGTTCTGACTTGACCCAAAGACTTCTTCAGGAGTGATCTCGCTAGTGTCGTTGTTGTTGTGCCCAACCATCGCGACGCGCTCCTTGGGTTTCAGTGATTGAGGATACGTGGCACTCGCTGCCACCGTTCCTGCGCTGGGATTGCCAAATCGAAAATCCGATGCCATTCTTCAACCTGCGGCCGACCCGCGAATGTTGGGGGTGCCAACTCTAGGCGAATCTGGAAGTTCCTATGCGAAGCATCAATCGCCAGCCCGTCCGAAGGTTAGGAACGAGTTTAGCAAACTGGCGATTTTCTGCTCGCGTATAATCCGATTTCGAAGCCTTGAAAGTGAGATGCTGATTGCCATCTGCGACTTCTTCGAGGCGAATGACCCGCAGTTCGGGAAACCGCATCGTTGGCAGCACCCATCCTTACAGTGGAAAACGCGGTGTGTGCTTTTGGCGGGTTGCGTGCGGTAGATGACTGCTCATTCGAGATCGAACCAGGCACGATAACGGGATTGATCGGTCCAAACGGTGCGGGCAAATCGACGATGTTCAATCTCATCACTGGCATGGTCGAGTTGCAGAGCGGGAGAATCGTTTTTGACGGGCATCGGTTGGACGGCATCCCACCTCACTCGGTAGCGCGTTATGGTGTAGCTCGCACGTTTCAGATACCTGGCGAACTCGGACGGATGACCGTGTTAGAGAACTTGGCCCTAGTGCCTGAGCACCAACACGGCGAATCGATGATGATGTCGCTTTTCGCGCCACGAGTTGTCCGGCGGCAGGAATCGAAGATCCGCGAGCGAGTTCGAGACGTGCTGAAGCTGCTTCAACTCGATCATCTCGAAGATGAACTGGCGGCGAATGTATCGACCGGCCAGAAGAAACTGCTGGAGATTGGTCGAGCGTTGATGGCCGCGCCGAGCCTCGTCTTGCTCGACGAACCGGCAGCAGGTGTAAATCCGACTCTGATGCGGAACATAGTTAACACTATTCGCCAACTCCGCGACGAAGGCGGTATCACTTGGATAATCGTCGAGCACGACGTGCCTTTGATCATGGAGACGTGTGATCGAGTGATTGTCATGGCCGAAGGTCAAGTCATTGCCAACGGTCCGCCACATGAGGTGCGCGGCGACAAGCAGGTCCTTGACGCCTATCTTGGGGGTATCGAGGTATGAGTGGTTCGGAGCAGTCGGAGACGCCCGTTGCGCTCGAGATCGACAATCTCGAAGCCGGATACGGTACGACTCGTATTGCGCACGGCATATCAATGCACGTCAACGTCGGTGAGATGGTTACGATCATTGGCCCGAACGGCTCGGGCAAATCGACGACGATTAAGGCGATATTCGGTCTCGCGAAGGTGGAAGGCGGTAGGATTCGATTACACGGAGAGGACATCACTGGCGCGCGGGCTGACCAGTTGATTCGCAAAGGCATCGGTTACGTACCGCAAGCTGCGAACGTATTTCCGACTTTGTCAGTTGGCGAAAACGTCGAGATGGGCGCATTTGCCTTCGACCGTGGATTCGAAGGTCCGACTGACAAGGTGTTGACGCTGTTCCCGATGTTGCGCGAAAGGTGGGGAAGCGTCGCCGGGCAGCTCTCTGGTGGCCAGAGGCAGATGCTGGCTCTTGCACGCGCTTTGGTCGCTAATCCGTCGGTCTTGCTGCTTGACGAACCTACTGCAGGTTTGGCACCGCAGGTTGTAGATCAGGTTCTGCAACAAATCCGCGACATCAACCGGACGGGTGTTTCGATACTCTTGGTGGAGCAGAATGCGATCAAAGCACTTCGCATCAGCGATCGCGCATACGTCTTGGCTCGCGGTCGCAACTTCGCCGAGGACACCGCTGATAACTTGCTCAAGAACGCCGAAATCGGTCGTGTTTTCTTGGGATTGAGCAGCTCGGACCAGATACACGCGGAACCGGATTAGTCTCACTCAAAACGATGGACATCAATACACATGCAATTCGGGACGCTGCAGTAGGCGTCGTTGGCGAACGGGTGCTGTTCGTCGGCGAACGGCTTCTCATTGCCGCGGTGGCCCTGCTCGTGTTATGGGCGTTAATCTGGCGACTCGACCTGACCATTAACGGTCTGTTGGTGGGATCGGTGTACGCATTGGGTGCAGTTGGGTTGTCGTTGGTGTACGGCAACCTGCACTTCCCAAACGTTGCCCACGGTGATTACATGACACTCGGGGCGTTCATCGCGCTATCGGTAATGGCGAACTTGCTTCCCGAGTCGTGGAGTGCAAACGCCGAAGGTGTCGTCAACTCGGTCGGGCCGTTTACCTTCAGTTACACGTTACTGTTGGCTCTACCCATAGGTGTCGTCGTCGTGGCGATCGTCGCAGTGGCGATTGATCAACTGGTGTATCGGACGATGCGGCTTCGGGGTGCATTGCCGGGAGTGATGATGCTGGCGTCTCTAGGCGTCGCCATCGCGGTGCGCGGTTTCATTCAGTACATCTGGGGTACCGAAATCGAGCATTACCCGCGCGAATCGAAGAAGTTTTTCATCTGGGAGGTCGATTGGTTCGGCAGCATTGACGTGACAGTACGCATTCCTCCGGACATGATCTTCGTTGCCGTAGTCGCCATGGTGCTTACTTTCGCCACCTATGCTTTCCTGAGAATGACGCGTTGGGGCAAGGCGATGCGTGCTGCCGCAGACAACGAAGACTTGGCGCGGGTCACCGGTATCGACGTTGAGCGCACGAACGTGCTCACGTGGATCGTCGGTGGCGGCATGGCGGCAGCGGCAGGGATTTTGCTGGCCACCGGACAGGGTCAGCTGCTGACAATCTCAGGTTGGAAGATCCTGATACCGCTGTTCGCTGCGGTCGTCGCCGGTGGCATCGGCAATCCCTACGGGGCGTTCGCCGGCGCGATCTTTGTCGGCGTCGTCGGTGAAGTTTCGACAGCGTGGCTTGAACCTTCATATAAGCCTGCGGTGTTCTTCGCAGCAATTTTTGTGTTGTTGCTAATTCGACCTAACGGTCTGTTCGGGCAGAGTCGGATCTAGGCGAACGCAATGGAGCTCGACGGCATCATCCTGCACATCACCGGTTACTTGGTAATCGCGGGCATCTACGCAATCATTAACGTTGGCCTCAACGTGCACTACGGACACACCGGGTTGTTCAACGTCGGCATCGCCGCTTTCTTCGCGTTGGGTGCGTACACTGCGGCGTTGTTGGTGATGCCACCGCCGAACCTGGATCTGTATCAGCGTTACGAATTCGGCGGCAACTTGGCGCATATCCTCGGTGCGGCACGCGTGGGATTTGACCTCTGGTTCCCCATTGTTTTGGTCGCCGCTGCCTGTTCATGCGGTGCATTGGCGTACTTGGTCGGCAGCGTCGCTATCCGATTGCGTGCGGATTATCTGGCGATCACTACACTCGGACTTGGCGAAGCGGTGAGGCTCGTATTCACGAATGAAGGTTGGTTGGCTGACGGAACGCGTGGGTTGAATGGCATTCCGCGCGTCCTCGACGGTTTGGTGGAGCCGCAGTGGTACGATCTAATCTTCCTGCCGGTAGTGTTGATTGTCCTGCTCGTGGTCTACCTCGTATCGCAGCGGTTGGCGGGGTCTCCTTGGGGTCGAGTGATTCTGGCGATTAGGGAGAACGAGGACACGGTTGAGGTCGTGGGCAAGAACGTGTACCGGTTCAAGTTGCAGGCATTCGCGTATGGGGCCGGAGTGATGGGCATCGGCGGTGCGCTGTACGCATTCGCCAAGCACTCGATAACGCCAACGGCGTTTGATCCATTTTACGCCACTTTCATCATCTGGGCGATGTTGATTTTGGGCGGCAGCGGTAACCACCGCGGAGCGATCTTGGGCTCGTTCGTGTTGTGGGCGATAGTCAGCGGTTCGCAATTTCTGCCTGGGTTCCTCGGTGATCCGAATCTGAGATTGGCCATCGTCGGCGTGATGATTGTTGCGGTACTGTTGTTGCGTCCTGCCGGCATCATACCGGAAACCCGCACTCGTACTTAATCTCGTTGAACCGATGCAACGTCAAAACGGGCGAGGATTAGCGGTTTTGCATTGATTCGTGAACTCTCGTAGACTTAAATGAGAGCTTCCTTCGGATAATTGTGAGGCAACACGAGGTTGCTTGGCCCGATATCCGAATTCTTGTTAGGGGGTAACGACCTTGGTAATTCAGACCGACGCGCCGACGGGATTGGACCAGTCAAGTCCGGACGAACTCACGGTGCAATCGGCAATTACCGAGTACATCACCACCATTTCCGACGACGAAGACAAGCGGAAAGTTCACCCTGAGCTCTCGAAATTCGGTCGTTGGCTCGGCCCGACGCGCGTCCTCATCGAACTTAAGCCGTCGGACATCAGCCCGTATTCTGAGACTTTTGGTGCCAGTGCTTCAGACACCAACAAGGAACGCGTGGCGACGGTCAAGGATTTCCTGAACTACGTCAAGAAGCGCGGTTACATCGAAACTAGCCTGGCTCCTCACCTGCGAGTACGCAAGGCTGCGATCAACACGACTCGCGGCGGCGCGATCCGTCGTAGGAACACCGAGGTTCGGATTACCCAAAAGGGGTTTGATGAAATGGTGGAGCGGCGCGATCTCTATCGCCAGGAGTTGATCCGGGTCGCTGGCGACATCGAAAGGGCTGCGGCGAGCGGTGACGTTCGAGAAAACGCACCGCTTGAAGCGGCACGCGAAGAGCAAGCGATGCTGCAAGCTCAGATAAACCGATTGGAATCCACCATCAAGGTGGCGCAGATTATCGACGAAGCTGACCGCTCGACGGACCAGGTGGAGCTCGGTTCCTGGGTGCGCTTGGCAAAAGAAGGCACCGATCTAGAAGTCGAATACCAAGTCGTTGCCGCCAACGAAGCGAATCCGCTGAATGGGAAGATCTCGGACATCTCGCCAGTCGGCAAAGCGATTTTGGAGCGCAAAGTCGGCAACGAGGTGACGGTGAAGGCTCCGGCCGGCGAGCAGCGTTTCAAGATAATCGCAATCTTTTAGCATTCGGTCTCTGCGAACGCCATCCCAATCGTTCAGACTTTTAGCCCGGCGGCCACAACTCCATTGATCGGACGACACGCGTAATGGACGGGTACTTCGACAGTTTTACGATTCTCGCCCTTTTCTCTGCGGGAGTCGTCGTCGCGCTGGTGATTGATCTTGTTTTTTTGAGCGGCAAAGATCATCACGTCGGTATGAGAGAGGCGACGCTGCTGACGGTCTTTTGGACGTTGGTGGCTGTTGCGGTCGGTGTATGGGTGTGGGTGCAAGGCGGGTCAAAGCTAGGAATCGAGTACGCTACGGCTTACGTTGCTGAACGCGCACTCAGCATCGACAATCTGTTCGTCTTCCTAGTCATCTTCAACTACTTTGCTCTGCCGGATCTGTACCGTTCACGAGCGTTGCTATTCGGCATCGTAGGTGCGTTGATCGCGCGCGCAGTCTTCATCTTCTTCGCAGTGGGTATCATCTCGGTTTTCGAACCGGTGCTCTATCTTCTCGCCGCAGTACTTATCTTCACGGCGTACAAACTCATCACGTCGCATGGTGAAGACGTCGATCCGTCGAAGAACATCGTCGTGCGATTGTTCCGTAGAGTAACGCCGGTTTCAGACGAATACGACGGACACAACTTCTTTACCGTCAAGAACGGTGTGCGAATGGCAACACCGTTCGCGATGGTGGTGATCGTCCTAGCGACGACCGACGTAGTCTTTGCCATCGATTCGATACCGACGGTTGTCGGCATCAGCAAAGACCAGTTCATCATCTGGTCGTCGAACGCTATGGCGGTGCTCGGAATGCGACCACTGTTCTTCTTGCTTGAGGGGTTAGTGAATCTCTTCCGTTACCTTTCCTACGGGTTGGCGGCGATACTCGCATTCATCGGCGTCAAGATCATCGTTGAAACGGCGATCCACGACCAGTTCTATGAGTTCATCCAGTCGTTGGGTGTTCCCAAAGACCAAGTGTCCGTAACCATCACACTCGGTGCGTTGGGCATCGTGATCGGCGTGCTAATTTTGAGCGTTTTGGCGTCGGTGATACTGCCGGAAAAGGAAGAGGCAGCCCACTAGCCGATTTCTCCGACACAGTGCTTCAGCACATTCACAGCAACCAACTCGGTTGCAGGTCAAGTACAACCTATAACGGTCGTTCTTTCGCCGCGAAACCTTGAAGAGAACGGATGGCGAATGAAGTCTAGGCAAAAGCGTTCTCAACTCGAGACTGCGCTGCAGTCCGCAGTCGGGGGCGAGGTGCGCTTCGATCGCATTGCGCGTCAGATGTATTCCACTGACGCGTCGATCTACAGGATGACGCCGCTCGGGGTGGTGTTGCCGCGAGATGCCGACGACGTGAGTGCAGTTATCGAAACCTGCCGCGCTGCAGGAGTTTCAGTTCTGCCGCGTGGAGGAGGCACCGGACTATCTGGTCAGACCGTCAATCGAGGCGTCGTTGTCGATTTCTCGAAGTACATGCACGACGTAATCGAGATTAACGGTGAAGACGGGTGGGTACGTACGCAGCCAGGTGTCACGATCGACGAGTTGAATCGACAGGTTGAACACACTGGCAAGTACTTTACTCCAGATCCGAGCACGTCTTCTCGAGCCAATGTCGGAGGTGCCATGGGGAACAACTCCTGCGGTTCGCACTCCATCATCTACGGCAAGACGGTCGATCAGGTGCAACAGATGTCGGTGGTGCTATCCGACGGTTCGCAGGCCACGTTCGGTGCGTTGTCAGGCGTGCAGCTGGAGTCGAAGATGGGCTTGAGCTCGCTAGAAGGCGAAATTTATCGCGGGATACCGCAGATCGCGTCGCGTGCGGCCGGAGTCATTGAGGAGCGTTTCCCGAAGATTCTGCGCCGCGTCGGAGGATACAACATCGACCGCGTCTACTCCGCTGATAGGTCGCCTGATGAAGAAAATCTTCTAGGTGGTGTTGACTTGACGCAGGTGATGGTCGGGTCTGAGGGCACGTTGGCGGCAGTTACCGACGCGCGTGTCAAGTTGTGGGACATCCCCAAAGCCAAAGGATTGGCTGTGTTGCATTTCTCGACGTTGCGGGAGGCGATGGAAGCGACAGTTGCCACTCTCGAGCACGACGTCAGCGCGGTCGAGCACATCGGCGAGATCATCATCAATCAAGCGCGCCAGTCTCTGGGATTTGCGCGCAACATCGGTTTCTTACAAAGTGAGCCAACCGACATTCTTGTGGTCGAGATGACGGGAGAAAGCCGATCCGAAGTCGAAGCGAAGCTCGCGCGGTTCAGCGAAGCGATCAAACGTCAAACGGCGACATACGCCATCACGGTTCTGATCGACCCCGGAGAGCAACGTCAGGTGTGGGCGATGCGCGAGGCCGGGCTAGGTTTGATGATGAACGTAGAGGGCGACACGAAACCGATGCCGTTCGTCGAAGATACGGCGGTGTCGCCCGAAAAGTTGCCAGAGTATGTTGAGCGTTTCGATGAGATCGTGAAGAAGCATGGTACTGAGGCGGGGTACTACGGGCATGCCAGCGTTGGGTGTCTTCACATCCGACCTTTGGTGAATCTCAAGAAATCGGACGGTATCGACCGCATGTACGAGATCGCCGACGAGATTTCGGATCTGGTGCTGGAGTTTGGCGGTTCATTGAGCGGAGAACATGGGGACGGGATCGTGCGTGGTGCGTGGGCAGAAAAGATGTTCGGGGCGGAGCTGGTAGATCGCTTCCGTGACGTGAAGGATCTTTTCGATCCGGATGGCATCATGAACCCGGGCAAGGTGTTCGACACTCCGGACATGCGAGAGAACTTGCGCTATGGTGCTCAATATTCGACGTCGTTGGTCCCGACCAAGCTGAACTGGGACGCGGATGACGGCTTCGCCGGTGCGGTCGAGCGATGTAACGGAGTCGGGGCATGTCGCAAGTTGAATGCGGGTGCGATGTGCCCGTCGTACATGGCGACGCGCGAGGAGGAGCACTCAACTCGCGGACGCGCAAACGCTCTACGTTCCGCACTCTCCGGTGCGCTTCCGTTTGACGATCTCACCTCGGAGCGGATGAAGGAAGTCCTCGATCTTTGTGTCGAGTGCAAATCGTGCAAAGCAGAGTGCCCGTCGAACGTCGACATGGCAAAGATTAAGTACGAGTTTTTGGATCTCTACTACCAGACTCACCGCATGCCGTTGCGCTATCGCTTGATAGCCGACATCCATCGCTTCAATGCGTTGTCTGCCGGTCCGCAGGCCGGGATCGCGAACCTGGTTAACCGATCTGCTCCGGCTAGATGGTTAGCCGAGAAGTTCCTTGGTATCGACAGTAGGCGCAAGTTGCCCAGAGTCGTGAACACCACGTTCGAGCGATGGTTCAAGTCGAGGCGTCCGAACACGACAAACTCTCGCGGCGACATCGTCCTGTTCCATGACACGCACATGAACTTCAACCATCCTGAGGTCGGAAAAGCGACGGTAACGCTGCTTGAGGCACTTGGCTTCAACGTCAGGATTGCGGATCGTCAGTGTTGCGGACGGACGATGGTTTCTTCGGGTATGTTGGATCGCGCGGCCGAGAATGCGCGACGCAACGTTGAGGTACTGACGCCCTTCGTTAAGTCGGGTGCGAAGATCGTTGGATGTGAAACGAGTTGCATCATGACGATCCGCGACGAATATCCCAATCTTGTCGGTGCATCGGCAAAGGTCCAAGCCGTCGTGGACGCTTCATTGATGCTCGAGGAGTTGTTGGTCGATACGCTCGATGACGGAGGTCAGCAAATCCGATGGAGCAACCGTGAAGCAGATGTGATGTTGCACGTGCATTGCCACGAACGCGCACTGATCGGTACGTCACAGGCAATGTCGGCACTGAACTTGCCGCCTGGTTACGATGCGAAGTTGATTGATGCGGGTTGCTGCGGAATGGCAGGTTCGTTCGGTTTCGCCAAGGAGCACTACGACGTATCGAAGCAGATGGGCGAGGATCGACTGTTCCCGGCCCTACGCGAAGCCAGCCCGGACACACAATTTGCGATTACGGGAGTTTCATGCAAGCAACAGATTGAGGATGAGCTGGATCGTCCGGCACGATTCCTATCCGAAATCCTCGCCGAAGCCGTTGCCCCGCCGGCATCGGTTGATCAGGGCAGTTCCGCGAGCGTGGGATCGCGCACCGTTTAGTGTCAACGGTCGGCATAATCGCGAATCCCGCCGCCGGCAAGGACATTCGTCGTTTGGTGGCGCAAGGCCGCGTGGTGCCGAATCAAGAGAAGGCGAATATCCTTCGCCGCGTGTTTGCCGGACTGCAAGCTCACGGCGTCACGCGAATCCTTGTTATGCCTGATTTGTCGGGGCTTGCGCGCCCGGCGATGTCCGACGTAGAAGGACGAATACGCACCGAGTTCATCGATCAGCGTGCTAGCGGACATCAACGCGATTCGACGATTGCGGCGAGCATGATGCGTGAAGCCGGAGCCAAATGCATCGTCACGCTTGGCGGCGATGGTACCAATCGCGTGGTAGCCAAAGGCGTCGGTGATGTTCCGATGGCACCAATCTCTACGGGTACGAACAACGTGTTCCCGCGCGAAATTGAGGGTACGCTGGCCGGGATTGCGGCGGCGACAGTTGCGGTCGAATCTTCGAAGCGCGATCAATTATTGCGACGCTCAAAGAAGATTGAGATCATCCTAAACGGTCAGGTCAGCGACATCGCGTTGGTTGACGCCGCGATTTCGCATCAGACCATGGTTGGCGCAAGGGCGTTGTGGGACGTAAGGTCATTGCACTCGGTGTTCATGACGCGTGCCGAGGCTTCGAGCATCGGAATTGCATCTATCGGTGCCCGATTGGCTCTCATTGAGCTCGACGAGCCGCGCGGATTGCATATCGAGTTCCCCGGACGTGAAGAAGGCAACTCCGACGAAATCCTAGCACCGATTGCTCCCGGGATGGTGACGCGAGTGCCGATATCGAATTGGCGAGTGCTGCCACTTGGCGATACCATTCCGATCACGATAGCAAGCGGCACCATCGCACTGGATGGTGAGCGCGAGATCGAGTTACTAAGGGGGATGCGGGCAGCGGCGCGGCTAAACGCGGACGGGCCGCTGGTTGTCGACTTCGACCGTGCGCTGCAGGTTGCTTGCAACCGCGCCTGAGTTACGCCTTCAGTTCAGCGATTAGAGCCACCACTTCGCGGCTACGGTTTTCGAGCGTCGCCCAGTCGTTAGATGCCACGACGTCGCTAGAGACGAGTTTTGATCCCATGCCGACTGCGCATACTCCGGATTCGAACCACGGGCGCAGAGACTCTTCGGTGATGTCGACGCCGCCGGTGGGCATAATCGAGGACCACGGCATCGGTGCCAGAACGTCGCGCACGAATCCAGGGCCGCCGACAGCACTCCCCGGGAAAATCTTGACGATGTCCGCACCCATCTCTTCGGCGGCGGAGATCTCGGATGCCGTTCCGCAGCCGGGTATGTAAGGTATCTTGCGACGGTTGCAGACCTTGGCGACGTCAGGATTGGTCACCGGACCGACGACAAAGCTAGCTCCGCTCGCGATGTACATGGACGCGGTGCCGGCATCGAGAATGGAACCGGCTCCGAGAATCGCACCCGGCAGTTCGCTGGCGCAGAATCGCTCGAGACGCGAGAAGACGTCCCAAGCGTGATCGCCTCGGTTGGTGAACTCGAGCACTTTGATGCCGCCCTGAACGCAAGCCTTGGCAATGTTCTGTGCCTTCTCGATATCGCCGTTGTAGAACACCGGGACGACGCCGATGCCATCCATTGCGTTCAAGACCGAAAGCTTAGAGTGTCGTGCCATATTGAGCCTCAAGGGAGTGATTTCGGTTGAGTTCACCTAGAGTCTATCGGTAGATTGATGTTGGCACGAAGGCACTGTGGTAATCTCAATTTGCGTGCCCTTACCATCAAGGTGCTGTTCAATGGATGTAAACCCCGTCAAGGCAAAATTGAGTCAAGGCAAACCGTCACTCGGAACTTGGTCGGCCAGTGGTGATCCGACGGTTGTTGAGACGCTCCTGCACAACACCGAGCTCGATTGGGTGACGTTGGATTTCGAGCACAATCCGATTGACGTATCCACTGGCGTGCACTGTTTGCGGGCCGGCAACGGCTCGGGTAAACCGATATTCGCTCGCATCCCGCACAACGATCCCATCTGGGTCAAGCGAGTGCTGGACATCGGCTTCACTGGCATCGTGGTCCCGGATGTGAAGGATGAGGATGAAGCGGAAGCTGCAGTGGTGGCTGCAAAGTACCGGCCGCGCGGATTGCGGGGCATCGGTTCGACACGTGGACAGCTAGTCTACGGTGCCGACTATTACGCGAAGGCGAATGACATCATTATGGTCATCTGCATGATTGAGGACAGACGCGCCGTCGACCGCATCGACAAGATCATGGCGGTGCCAGACCTCGACGTCTGCTTCATTGGTCCAAACGATCTGGCGAGTTCGCTGGGCGTCCCGACCGGTCTGGACAATCAACACCCGGACCACATAGCCGCGGTTGAGATCGTTGTCGAGGCCGGCAAGCGGTCTGGCGTCGCGACTGGAATCCATTGCATTGACGGTAATGAAGCTACGCGACGAATACAGCATGGGATGACGTGGTTCCCAATTGCGTCGGATGCGCGTTTGCTGAAGTCGGCGGTCGATCTCGAGTTGGCACGGGTTACTTCGGGTGCCAACGGCGACGACGACTCGGAGAACGCGACGTTCTACTAATGGGCGTTGTTGAGATCGACAGAATGGGGTTCCGTTGTGACAGCTTAATTCGGCGAGCGTCGCCATAAACACAGTAGTACGGAGAAAGAAAGTCGATATGGGTTCTGCGCCTTCGGTAGTAACTTTTGGCGAGATAATGCTTCGGCTCGCGACGAATCGTCGCGAGCGTTTCACGCAGGCTCGCGAGTTCGAGGTAACTTACGGTGGGGGAGAGTGCAATGTTGCGGTGTCGCTTGCCAACTTCGGTATCGATTCGGTCTACGTTTCTGCAGTGCCGGACAACGACATCGGACAGGCATGCATCAACTACGTGCGGCAGTGGGGAGTCGATACCTCCGAGGTTTTGCGGCAAGGAAAGCGGTTGGGCACCTACTATCTGGAGAACGGTGCTGCGATGCGTGCTTCGAAGGTGATATACGACCGGGCGGCATCGTCAATTGCGGAGATTCAACCGGGCGACGTTGATTGGGAGCGCGTTTTCGATGGTCGGGACTGGTTCCACTTCACGGGCATCACGCCGGCGATTTCAGAGTCGGCTGCGAGGGCGTGCGAAGAAGCGGCGTCGATTGCGAAGTCAATGGGTTTGACCGTATCCGCTGACATGAACTATCGCAAGAATCTGTGGTCTCCGTCGGAAGCCCAAGCGGTGATGAAGCCGATGATGAAGTACGTCGACGTCGCCATCGGCAACGAAGAGGATGCCGAGATGTCTTTGGGCGTGTCGCCGGAGGGCGTCGACGTTACGAGTGGCGAGATTGACGCATCGGCCTACGAACCGGTAGTCACTCGCCTCGTCGACGAGTTTGATTTCAAGCAGGTAGGCATCACGCTTCGCGAATCGCAGTCGGCGGACGACAACGACTGGTCTGCGATTTACTACGATGGCGAGGAGGTATTGCTGGGGAGAAAATATGCGGTTCGCATCGTCGATCGAGTTGGCGGAGGTGACGCGTTCTCAGCCGGCATCATCTACGGCAACCTGCAGGAAGATTGGGCCTCGGCACAGATATTGGACTTCGCCACCGCGACATCGGCGTTGGCGCACACCTTCCACGGTGACTTCAACCTAGTGTCGGTAAGCGAAGTGATGTCCGTCGCCGGAGGCGACGTCAGCGGACGCGTGCAGAGATAGCTTTCGTCTTCAGTGCGAGATATTTGCGCCAGCGAGAGTTTGGAGATTTTGGAGCGTAAGCGATGACGAAGCATTTGGACGGCAAGGTTGCACTCATATCAGGTGGATCGAAGGGCATCGGTCGAGCGTGTGCGATCAAGTTTGCGGAGCACGGTGCCAACGTTGCGATAACGGGGCGCACCGTGACAGAACTGGAGGCGACCGCCGAAAGTGCTCGCGAGCACGGAAATGAAGCACTAGTTTGCGAGTCTGATTTTCTTGATCCGGAGCAAGTCGCAGCAGTCCCGGATAAAGTGACTGAACGTTTCGGACGAATCGACATTCTCATCAACAACGCTGCTATCATCCACCCGCGCATCAATCTCGTCGACTTCGAACCGGAGATGTGGTACGACGTGATGGAGGTAAATCTGAACTCGGCGGCGATGCTGACGAAATACGCGTTGCCGGCGATGGTCGAGCACGGCGATGGCGGACACATCATCAACATCTCCAGCATCGGTGGTCGAAAAGGCGCAGCCGGGCGAACTGCGTATCGTGTTACGAAAGCGGCACTCATCAGCTTGACGGAATCGTTGGTTGGGGAAGTTCACGAGCACGGCATCAACGTGAACACCATCTGCCCGGGCGGTACCGACACCGAGGGATATCGCGAGGCTTTCGGCAGTGCCGGTCGTTCGGAGAATCCGAGATTGCTGTGGCCGGAAGAGATTGCGAACTTGGCACTCTATCTGACCACGGATCAAGCAAGCGCGGTTACGGGTGCCGCAATCGACGCGTTTGGCAACTCGAATCCGCTCTTGTGAGCACTTGAGTCAGCTCCTCAATGGCTGAAGGCTCGCTAATCCTCACAGTTGATCAAGGCACGACTTCGACCCGTGCGATCGTGTTTGACGACGAAGCGCGCCCGTTGGGTGCAGCACAGCAAGAGTTGCGACAGATCTTTCCGCAACGGGGTTGGGTGGAGCATGATCCGACAGAGATCGCAGAATCAGCGATCGAGGTAGCGCGCGGTGCCGTCCGAGAAGCCGACGTGTCAGTTGAAGATATCGCGGCCATCGGAATCACGAATCAGCGGGAAACCACCATCGCTTGGGAGTCTCGATCTGGCAGACCTCTGGCTAATGCCATCGTTTGGCAAGATCACCGCACCGCCGATATCTGCAACGCATTGAGCGACGCCGGCAAGGCGCAGGACGTTTGGTCGAGGACCGGACTAATCGTCGACCCCTATTTTTCGGCGACGAAGATTCAGTGGTTGATGGAAAATCTGCAGGTACCGAACTTGCGGGCACGCGCGGAGATCGGCGATATCCGATTCGGAAACGTTGACACTTGGTTGATCGATCGGTTGGCGCGAGGTGATGACATCGACAACTCCGACGTGCCATTTCTTACCGATGCCACCAACGCGTCGCGCACGATGCTACTCAACATCCACGATCTGGAATGGGACCCGTACTTGCTCGCGCTGTTCGACGTTCCGGAGGCGGCGTTACCTGAGGTGCTGCCATCCGCTGGCAACTTCACGGTCGCGCACCCTTCAATCCTTGGTCGCGAGATTCCCATCACTGGCGTCGCCGGCGATCAACATGCGGCACTCTACGGTCAGGCCTGCTTCAACCGAGGTGACATGAAGTGCACCTACGGTACGGGTGCATTCCTGCTCGCCAACAGCGGCGGGCCGCACCAACTGATTACCGGTTTGGCTACCGAAGACGAAGCTGGTGCACAGGAGTTAGAGGAGTCGTCGAACGGTCTGTTGTTCACGCTGGGATGGCAAGCGGGAGCGGCTCGGGCGTATGCGCTTGAGGCTTCGATCTTCAACACCGGTGCGACGATGCAGTGGCTGCGTGATGGCCTAGGAATAATCGAAGATGCGGCTGGATCATCGGACATCGCAGTGATGTTGGGCGACAACGACGGCGTGTATCTGGTGCCTGCATTCTCAGGGCTCGGTTCGCCGCATTGGGATCCGCACGCCAAGGCATCTATCACCGGCATGAGTCGAGGCACGAGCCGAGAGCACGTAGTTCGAGCAGCACTAGAGTCGACAGCGTATCAGGTGAAGGAGGTGGTAGACATCATGGACGCGCAGTTGAGGTCTCCGACGCGCGGCAAGCGACGTGAGCGAGTCCTGCGCGTGGACGGCGGTCAAACCCGGAACTCCTTCCTGATGCAGTTTCAAGCCGACCTATTGGACCGCCCGGTTGAGGTTGCGGATATTGACGAGACGACGGCACTCGGTGCCACCTTCCTGGCCGGACGTGCCGCCGGCATCTGGCGTTCGGAACGCGAGCTGTCTCAGGTGTGGAAGTGTGGGCGACGGTATGAACCTGGCATGTCGGAAAGTGAACGAATTCGATTGATATCCGGTTGGAACGAAGCCTTGCGCCGCACAAAAACCAACTTCCGAGCGTAACGGGTTGCATGTGACGTATTGTTCTCGTCTGTCCTGCCGCTCCCGGATGCGTCGAACTGGCGTTTTCAGGCGGTCGATTACAATTGTGATTGCGATTGGCGGCGGTGCATCCCGACGCATTTCACGCCGTTAATCGACGAACTGAAGTGGGGCTGTAGCTCAGTTGGGAGAGCGCGTCAATGGCATTGATGAGGTCGGGGGTTCGAATCCCCCCAGCTCCACCAAAAATTCGTACGGGTGGCAACTTTTTCGTCTAGGTGCTGGTTAGTTCCTTCGTCAAGCCATCCGACTCATCACCGATGAAGTTGGCGTGAAGCTCATGTCGGGTTGCGGTTGTTAAACTGAGTGAACCTGTTTTGACTTGGTGTTTCGGATGGTTGGCGTGAGTGTCACAACGAATGGTGTTGCATCCCGTCGACGCTTTGCGTCGGCGTTGACTCATCCGGGGACGTTCGCAGCGTTGGCGGTGTTGCTCGCCAACGATGTGGTTTTCAAGCGGATGTGGCATGGCGCGTGGTGGACGGGCAAGCTGAGTGATTTGGCGTGGTTGGTTTTCGCGATCCCTCTGCTGGCACTTGTGCTGTCGTACGTGGCGGGCGAGCGGGAGAAGGTTCAACGCGTCGTGTTATTCGTCGCCTATTTTGGACTCCCTACGCTTTATATCGCGTACAACGCCTACGAACCGTTACACGGCCTAATCACGTCGGTTTTGCTATCGTTGAGTGGTGCATCAATCGGATCGCCGTTTGATCCCACAGACTCGTTGGTAATCCCGTTCGGCGTTGGGATCGCCCTTTGGATTCATCAACGCCCCAACCACGGACCGACTACGTTGCGGAACCGTCTGGTCGTGTTGACGGCTGGCGTGTGTGCCTTTGCAACAGTTGCGTCGAGTTCGGTATATCTCCCCAAAGAGTATTTGGGACAACTTGACGATGACGTTCTGGTCTTGAATATGGGTTGGGATCGGTATTCGAGCGGGGATGGAGGCCTGACTTGGCAACGACGTCGCAACACGGCAGATGCACCCACGCCGGTTTGGGCTGGACAGGAGGTGTGGACACCGCGCGGCACGTACCGGATTGAGGAGCAGTCCGTCATCCGTGAGATCGACGCGGAGTCGGAGACGGTGTACACACCGTCTTACCTCGAACACGCCTCTAACGTTCGATTTCAGGACTACCTAGATGAAATTGAGCGCAGGCATTTCGAAGGGTGCCCCTGCCCGTCGTCGCTGCTGATGAACCTGGCTTACCACGCACCGACCGGCAACATCGTTGTGGCGACTGCCGGGGAAGGCGTCTTGGTGGGCGATGCAAATGCCAACTGGATGCAGGTGCCAATCGACCGATACGTTCCTACAGATTTCTCACTCGGTAATCAACTGTCGACGCTGTTGCGGGATGACAACACACCATGGGCGGCACTGGCAATCTCAATCCTCGGGATTATCGCCGCGCTTGCCTACACCTTCGTGAGCACCGGTGTCGACATACGTATCTCAGGCCGAATGCAGTGGGCAGCGGACTGCATCGACAGGTTTCCACTGGGACCGAGAATGAGAGATGGGGCTATCGTCGGATTCGTCGGGATCGTCGCCATCATCTCGGCACCGATCTTCGTCGATGTCCCGGTGATCTCTGAGTTGGGTATTCTTGAAGATGGCAACTGGTTGCCGACGTTGATGTACATCTCGTACTGCCTAGTCGTGTTCAGACTGATACCGAACGCGTATGAACCCGACTCGATGCATGATTCCTGTAACGCGGTCAAGTCGATAGTTGGGTTTATGAGCGTGATCTGTTCGATTGTGGCGTGCATCATCGTCATGGTATCGGCGTTTGATCCTGGCGAAAATCTCGCGGGCGATGACCACTTCGACGTGCGCATGCCTTTGTTGATTTCCTTTGTGACATTGACGGTCCCCGTGGCGATCGCAAGCTTGCGACCTCCGCTGCGCTTCATGCCGGTGGTATTCCTCGCGTTCTTGGGAATGATGGCACTGTTCTTCTTCGCGATGACCGTGGGCGTGTTGCAGGGCTTCAATCTTGTTGCAGCTCAGATCTACGCCGTCGTACTCGTCGCACTCGCGTCGTTGACCTTGTGGCGGTATCTGGCGCGTTGACGCGCGCTTTGGTTGATAGGGGCGCGCAGGACGAGTGCCTCTTGACGGGGGCAGATCCTAAACTCAACCTGAAAGGTACGCTATGTTTCGCAAGAAGCTTTGGATCGCCGAAGAAACCCGGTCGAAGGACTTGACCGGGAAGACCTATATCGTTACCGGTGCCAACTCCGGTATCGGCCTCGAAACTGCCCGCCAACTGATAATGCAAGGTGCACACGTTGTGCTTGCATGCCGTAGGACGGATGCGGGTGAACAGGCCGCGCGGAGCTTCGTCGGACTGAAGGGCACGCACGAAGTGATGCGACTCGACCTCGCCGATCTGCAGTCCGTCAGAGACTTCGTCGCAGCGTTCACGGAGAAGCACGACCGACTGGACGGACTGGCGTGTAATGCGGGACTCGTGACTTGGGGCAAAGAACCCAAACGCACAGAGGACGGACTGGAGTTGACCATCGCTGTCAGCTACTTCGGTCACTTCCTGCTGACGGAGCTGTTGCTAGACATCTTGCGAGAGAGTGCCCCGTCTCGCATGGTGATCGTCTCGTCTGTGGTGCACGCCGGCAGCGACAAGAACCGGCCTAATGTTGACCTCAACGACCTCAACTTTGAGCACCGGCCGTTCAACAATTTCGCCGCATATGCTGAAGCCAAAGTGGCGACGGTACTATACCCCAAGGAGCTCGCCGAACGACTCGAAAACACCGAAGTATCGGTATTCTCCGTTCACCCTGGCTGGGCTAGGTCCAATTTCGGGTCTGGCGGCAGTTTTCCGATGCGTGTCGCTTTTTCCGTGATGCGCCCTCTCAGCCGGGTAGTTTCAGACAGCAACGAGGAGTCGGCCCAAACCACCTTGCACTGCCTGCTCTCTGACGACGCGCCGAACCATTCGGGAGCCTACTTCAGTCAGAGCAGCATACTCTATCGGGACAAAGAGTGCAGACAAGGCGGCTGGCCGATGGAGACGCCGAATCCAAACGCCAGAAACATGGAGACGGCCAGGGAGCTTGTGAGCTTGAGCAACAAGTTGGTTGGGTTAGCGTGAAGGACGACATGCTCTGCCCAATCGGTGCTCGCGAAGTTCCCCGCCGTCGTACTACACTTAACATCAACAGACGGAGACCGAAAGCGGATTCGTGAGAACTTCGCCCCAACGTCTTGCAGGTTGGGGCGAGACGCTGCTGTCCTCCGGAGTCGAACCGGCCGACGTATGCGTGGCAAAGCGAAGAGGTTGCCCACGAACCCGACCAGCGTGCCTATTGTCACGCGCCGTTGGGTTAGACGCGCTCGGGGAGCTTCATTGTGGGAGGTGGAACTAGGGCTTCCTTGCGTTCAACAAATCGTCTGTCGTAGCAACTCTGAAATGCTTGTCGGATGTTCAACTCGTGATCGGTGCAATCGCACTCAACGAGTTGCTGCTGTTTGCCGTAACGGGCACCGATGTGAAGAATGCTAGGGAAACTGAGGCTACGATTTCGAAACGCTTAACGCGTTGCGACTAGGTGCCGGGATGTTGTGCGGCAGTTGATACCGCTTCAATGGTTGGTTCACTGGGTCGCTTTACTTGCGTGAACGCAACACCTCTAGCACCCGCCCGAGATTTGGGTTGCCTAAATCGGCAACGCTCGGGCGGTATGCTGGATGGTTTGCGTATAGCCGTCAAGATGACTTAGCGCAACTGGATGCCTTGGCGCGTACCAGGAGCGAGGCCAATGGACTCGACGTAATCGGATTCCGGGATACTACCGTCGGAGTCCGACCAATCGTCGAAGCTGTCGTCATTTGACCATCTGTCTATCCACTCTGCGGTGGTATCGTCCAGTGCGTCGTCCCACGCGATCCCGGCCGTGGTTCGATCGTCGATCACCGAGTTGCTCATTATCCGCGGCGCATTCGGAGCACCGCAGTCCGGCAACCTATCTGGAAGGCGACGTTCTATTCCGACATACCAGAGCGCGAGTCTGTCGTCTTTGGCCGGCATACAGACCTGCGTATCGACTAGAACGATTATCGACAAGTTGACGAGGTTCGCCATAGATGAGGGGATTGGTCCGCTCAATTCATTTGAGAACAGATACAAACGCTGCAACTCGCGTAAGCCACCAATCTCCGCAGGTATCGGACCTGTCAGACGGTTGCGCCACAACGACAAGGTGGTGAGAGTCTTGATGTTCCCTAATGCGTCGGGAATGGGGCCGGTCAAGTCGTTATCAGAGATTCGCATCTGTTGCAAGTTCTTGAGACCCGAGATCTGCCGCGGAATTTTCCCTGAGAATTCGTTGGCATTGAGGTTAAGGTCAACGAGTCTTTCGAGGTCCCCTAGTTGTACAGGTAACTCACCACTCAACTCGTTGGAGTGAAGGCTGAGAACTTCAAGGTTTTGCAGGCGACCTATCCCCGGAGGTATTGCGCCGGTGAGTCCATTGTCAGACATCGACAGTCGAACCAAGTTCTTTAGGAAGCCGATGTCGGCCGGGATTTGACCGGTGAAATTGTTGTTGTCGAGCACCAGCAATTCGAGGTTTTTGAGTTGCCCGATCGTCCTCGGAATAGCCCCGTCGAGTTCATTCCAGTTTAGATCCAAGAAGGTTAGGCTCTTGAGTTTGCCAATTTCTGCCGGGAGAGATCCACTTAACCCGTTGGAATGGGCGTTAATCGATTCAAGGTTTTGCAGAAGGCCGATCTCGGGAGGAATGTTGCCGGTCAATCGATTATTGGTGATAGACAACAGCTCAAGATTCTTGAGTTTGCCGATTTCTGCCGGAATTGGGCCGGTGAGGTTGTTGCTGTCGAGGATTAGCAACTCTAGATTTCGGAGTTTACCTATCGTGGTGGGGATGTTCCCTCCCAACTCGTTGCCGCCGAGATGCAAGCGAACGAGGTTTTCGAGATCACCAAGCTCTGGTGGTATGGCACCACTGAGTTGAAGGTTGTTGAGGTACAGCCATACGAGATTGTTGAGCTTGCCAAGCTCTGGCGGGATGGCACCACTCAACTGGTTGTTGTAGAGGAATAGTGCTTCGATTTTTGCCAGATTGCCCAACTCTGGAGGAATGCTTCCCGTCAACGAGTTGTTCGAAACTGAAAGAAAACTCGCGTTGTGGAGGTTACCCAACTCTCGGGGTATGCCACCATTGAGTTGGTTGCGGAAAAGAGACAGAACCTCAAGGTTCTTGAGATCACCAAGAACTCGTGGGATATTACCACTCAACTGGTTGAAGGATAGGACGAGTTCACGGAGGTCGGTGAGTTTCCCTAACTCCTTCGGCAGGCTGCCGGTTAACTCGTTGCCAGCGGCAACCAACGCGCGCAGATCCTTCAGATTGCCGATTTCGGAAGGAATCGAACCTGTTAATCGATTTGAACTCAGACGCAAGGTTGTGAGGCCAGTAAGATCGCCCAACTCAGAAGG
Source organism: Dehalococcoidia bacterium (assembly GCA_965221625.1). Lineage (GTDB taxonomy): Bacteria > Chloroflexota > Dehalococcoidia > Lucifugimonadales > Lucifugimonadaceae > Bin127. The sequence goes on along the minus strand of OZ244903.1, from coordinate 230,543 downwards.
CAATGTTCCGGTTAGCTCGTTCGCGTCGAGTTCCAATCCAGTAACTCTGCCATCTTCGACGGTCACGCCGTACCAGCTGGAATCGAGTGGTTGGTCGAAATCCCACCCCGCGTTAGTTCTCCAGTTGTCGCCGTCTGTGGCATCATAGAGTGCCTTGAGAGCGGGTTTGTCATTGGGTGGCGTACCGATGGGGATCGAAATGGACGCGGGTTTGCCTCTGCCTGTGGCATTCACCGCTCGAACTTCAAACGTGTACAACAGAGCGCCGGTGAGTCCGACTACGACGTGCGATGTCGTATCCTCGTCGCTGCCCGGGACACTGTTCCATTCATTGAAATCGCCATCGGACTTCCATCGCACTTGCCATTTTTCGATAGTGATGTCCTGTGCATGGTGCCAAGTCAGCAGCACCGAGGTTTCGTCCTCTTGAACAACGGCACTAAGATTTTGCGGAGCGGATGGGGTAACACAGTCGGGCAAGGTTGGAGGATCCCGATCTGCGATGTTCGGGTACCAGTTCCTAAGCGATTCATCCTTGGTCGGCATGCACAATTTTGTGCCGCCGAGTTGTATCTCCAAGGGTTCAACTAGGTTGACCATTGTAGGGGGTATGGGACCTCTCAGACCGTTGTCGTTAAGGGCAAGGACTTCGAGGGAGCTTAGGTTCCCGATTCCAGGAGGTATCGATCCACCTAGTTCATTTTCGGATAAGGCCAGAAATGTTAGATCTTCAAGGTTTCCTAACTCGGGCGGTATAGAACCATTCAACGCGTTTCGTGTGAGAACCAGATAAACGAGGTTTTGGAGCTTACCGAGTTCTGGCGGGATCGGACCAGTGAGTTCGTTGAAACCAAGTGCCAACGTTTCAAGGTTGTTGAGGTTGCCTAACTCAGATGGGATATTTCCTGAAACAGCATTGCCGTAAAGTGACAGGATACGAAGTTGTGATAGGTTGCCGAGTTCGGGAGGGATTGGGCCACTTATTTCGTTCGATGTCAGATTCAGATACTGCAACGCGGGCAAATTACCAACCTCTTTGGGTAAGGTTCCAGTGAGTCGGTTGCTCCACATCGACAAGGTTGTAAGTTTTACGAGGTTCCCAAATACGTCGGGGATGGCTCCGGTCAACTGGTTACCACCGAGTCGCATGTGCTCGAGATTCTTGAGACCTGCGAGTTGCCTAGGAATCTCTCCGGAGAAACCGTTGGCGTTGATGTTGAGGTCGACGAGGTTATCGAGATTTCCTAACTCGATCGGTAGCTTGCCACTCAACTGGTTGGAGTGGAGACTGAGTGCCTCAAGATTTTGAAGCTGACCGATTTCAACGGGCAGTGTGCCGGTGAGTTCATTGCCGGACATCGACAGGCGCACTAAGTTCCTGAGTTTGCCGATTTCTGGCGGTATCGGACCGGTTAGGTTGTTGTCGTCAAGATGCAGCACATCGAGATTTTTGAGTTGTCCGATCCTACTCGGGATGTTCCCGCCAAGTTCATTCCAACTGAGATTCAAAATGTTGAGGTTCTTGAGATTGCTCAGTTCTGGTGGGAGATTACCGCTCAAATCGTTGGCGTGGAGGTTCAGTTCCTTGAGGTTTTGAAGACTACCAATCTGCGAAGGGATCGATCCGGTCAATCGATTATTGGGGAAGTACAATCTCTCGAGGTTCTTGAGTCTGCCGATTTCTGCCGGAATTGGACCGGTCAAGTTGTTGTGCCCAAGATCCATCAGTTCGAGATTTTGCAGTTTCCCGATCGTGATGGGTAATTTCCCGTCCAGCTCGTTAAAGTCCAATTGCATGCTAATCAGGTTCCCGAGATTGCCAAGTTCTGGGGGGAGATTGCCGCTCAATTGGTTGGAGTGGAAACTCAGTTTCTTGAGGTTTTGAAGACGACCCATCTGCGAAGGGATCGATCCGGTCAATCGATTATTGGGGAAGGTCAATGTCTCGAGGCGTTTGAGTTTGCCGATTTCTGCCGGAATTGGGCCAGTCAAGTTGTTGTGACCCAGATCCAGCAGTTCGAGATTTTGCAGTTGTCCGATCGTGACGGGGATTTTCCCGTCCAGCTCGTTGGCGTCCAGATGCAAACGGACTAGGTTGTCCAGATTGCCAAGTTCTGGTGGGATAGTGCCACTCAATTGGTTTCCGTTGAGGAAAAGCCATCGCAGCTTCTCTAGCTTTCCAATTTCCAGTGGAATGGCACCACTCAACTGGTTGTTGTAAAGAAAGATTGCTTCGAGATTTTCGAGTTTGCCAATCTCGTTCGGTATGCTACCCGACAACGCGTTGTTCGAAACCGACAGGTTACGAAGACTGGGGAGGTTACCAAGCTCAGGAGGTATGGCACCGTTGAGCTGGTTGCGGAAAAGAGCCAAAATCTCAAGGTGTTTGAGTTGACCAAGTTCTGGTGGAATGGTACCGTCCAACTGGTTCCAAGCGAGCACAAGCTCGCGGAGGTTGGTGAGATTCCCTAACTCTTTCGGCAAGCTGCCGGTTAACGCGTTGTCAATAGCAAACAGCTCGCGAAGATTCACCAGGTCACCAACTTCGGACGGAACCGAACCTGCCAATTGATTGAAACTCAAGTGCAGCGTTGTCAGGCCAGTGAGATCACCCAACTCTGGGGGCAAGGCACCGTTTAGTCCGTTCTCGTCGAGTTCCAATCCCGTAACTCTGCCATCTTCCACTGTGACGCCGTACCAGCTGGAATCGATTGGTTGGTCGAAATCCCATCCTGTGTTGTCGGCCCAGTTGTCGCCGTCTGTGGCTTCGTAGAGAGCCTTTAGAGCGGCTTTATCCTGCGACGACGTACCCATGGTGATCGAAATGGACGCGGGTTTACCTTTGCCTGTGGCATTCACTGCGCGAACTTCGAACGTGTGCAACATACCGCTGGTGAGTCCAGTTACGACGTGCGACGTCGTACTCTCGTCGCTTTTCGAGACATCAGCCCAATCACTGAAATCACCGTCCGACTTCCATCGAACTTGCCACGTTTCGATGGTGACGTCTTGCGCTGTGTCCCAGGTCAACAACACCGCAGTGCCATCGTCTTGCCGAGACGCGCTAAGATTTTGGGGCGCGTTAGGCGCGACGCAGTCCGGTAAGGCATCGGGATCCCGATCTTCGATGTTCGAGTACCAACTCACGAGTCTTTTGTCTCTAGGTTTTGTGCAAACCTTCGTGTCGCCTAGTTGGATGGACGCAACGTTGACGAGTTCAGACATGGTTGAGGGGATCGGTCCACTCAAATGGTTGTCGTGAAGGAACAGCGAGTCGAGTTGCACTAACTTGCCAAGAGAAGCTGGTATGGAACCCGAAAATTCGTTTTGTGACAGGTCCAATTGCCAAAGCGTGCTGAGTTCACCCAACTCGTCGGGGATTGAACCGCTCAATGCGTTGGATTGGAGTCCCAAGAATTCGAGGTCCTTCAAGTTAGCGACTTCGGGTGGGATCGCACCACTTAACCCGTTGTCACCAAGACCGAGGCCGCTCAGAGATGTGAGCTTCCAGATCTCGGGTGGTATCGAGCCAACTAACTCATTCTCCGAAAGGGTAAGAACACGTAGCGATTTGAGGTTGGCGATTTCGGGAGGTATTGGGCCATTCAATTCATTGTCCGACAGCCTAAGGATAATCAGCGACTTGAGTCGCCCGATTTCGGGCGGAATCGACCCATTTAAAGCGTTTCTTCCGAGACCTAAATCAACTAACTTGTGGAGCTTGCCGAGTTCACTTGGTATTGCCCCACTCAGATTGTTGCTGCCTAGCCACAACGTTTCTAGATTTCGGAGGTTTCCCAAGTCAGTGGGTATCTTGCCCGTCAACGAATTTGAATCGAGCAATAATTGCGTTAGGTTGATAAGACCGCCGATTTCTGGTGGGATCGGTCCGTTCAGGGAGTTGCTTCGCAGGAGCAACACATTGAGTTTCTTGAGTTTGCCGAGATCTCGCGGGATGGGACCGCTTAGGTTGTTTCGACTAAGGACCAGTTTTTCGAGGTTTTTGAGGTCGCCAATTTCAGACGGGATCCTACCTGAAAGCGCATTGTCGCCAAGTGTCAGAAAATTAACGCGCGATAGGTTGCCGAGAGTCGTCGGTATTGATCCGGTAAACGCGTTCGCCCGCAGTGCCAAAGTTTCGAGGTTCTTGAGGTTGCCGAGCTCCGAAGGTATTTTTCCGTCAAGTTGGTTGACGGAGAACGACAGGTAGGTCAAGTTCTTAAGATTGCCCAACGTTGGCGGCAGATGCCCTGTCAACTCATTGGCCGACAATCCCAACTCTCGAAGCTCTGTCAGATTGCCCAGTTGGGAGGGTACGGAACCAGAGATTTGATTGCTGTATAGGGACAGGACAGTGAGGTCTTTGAGGTCGCCCAGTTCCTTGGGCAAGAAGCCGCCGAGATTGTTGTCGGCGAGCTCTAACTTCGTCACTTTGCCGTTTTCGACTGTGACTCCGTGCCAGCCGGAATCAAGTGGTTGGTCGAAATCCCATCCCGTGTTGTTGGTCCAGTTGTGACCTCGAGTGGCCCTGTATACGGCGTATAGTGCCGCTTTTTCCTGCGACCACGAACTCCTGGACTTGGTGTCCTGTGCGTTGGCCTGGTCGGCGAATGAGAAAGTGCCGATCGTCAAGAGTGACGTGATCGCAACGAATGCGGTCAAGGTCAGAGCACGGTGTAGGGAAGTCCGCATATTGCCCCGCTTTCAGAATGGAATCGTCAAATGTTCCGTACGCAAAATCGATTTTTCTGCTTTACGTAACATCGCAAGGTTTGGATCTCTCACCGAACACCCGATTCGACAATGGGGCAAGACCCCGGCGTGCGGATTGGGAAGCGCGGTTTAGTGGTGGAGCTGGGGGGATTCGAACCCCCGACCTCATCATTGCGAACGATGCGCTCTCCCAACTGAGCTACAGCCCCGAAGCTTGACCTTGCGGTTGCTAACCTCTAATCGTAATATGCGAGCTTAAGTGGGCAGGGAGACCGCGTTCAAGTGCGGAGCCTTGGCGGGTTAATGGAAGGTGCTGGACGTCTGCAGACGAAGTTTGATCGGGATTGGGGCGACTACTCTTCGTCGGTCTCGGAGTCTTCGTCTTGCTCATCCGCGGAGGATTCTTCGCCATCAGCCTCTTCGCCTAATTCTGCTTCGGCGGTGGCGGTTTCCTCAATGGCGGCGAATGTGGACTCTACCTCTTCGGACACCGCGGTGATTGTGGCGGCGGCGGCTTCGTTGACCGCGGTTGCGGTCAGCATCGCATCCTCGCCGGAGACACCTTCAACCAGTAGGACGTCAAAGGTTAAGGTAGCGTTGGCAGGGATGCGCGGCGGCGAGCCGGCGGCACCGTAGGCTTGTTCGGGCGGTATCCGGATGCGACGTCGTTCGCCGATGTTCATGTCGAGCAGCGATTGTCGCCATCCGGGGATTACGAAGTTGAGGAAGAAGCGTGCGGGGCGTTCGCCGTTGTACGTCGTGCCGAAGATGCATCCGTCTTCCAGCCATCCGGTGTAGTGGACGCTAATCTGCCAATCGGTTCCTGGTTGTTCGCCTTCACCTTGTTCAATGATTGCGTAGTCGACGCCGTTGGATCCGGGACGGAAGTCGTTGTCGGCGACGTCGGTTAGTTGGGGGGCATCGGCAGGATAGATGTCGTTGGCGCAGGTGCGATCCGATTGGGTGGGTTCGACGAATGGGATGACGAGATCGTCGTCTCCAGGGTTAGCACCACCGCCGCGGCAACCCACTGATATAAGGATGGCCAGTAGTGCCGACGCTATCAGCGTGGTCGTTACCCAGGTGCCTTGGCGCAACGGTTTGTGGCGGAAGAATCGCATGTTTCAACGATACTTCACGCCGCACGCAGACTCTTGGTTGTGGTGCTCAGCCGGAGTGCCGATTGACGACGTCCATGAAGTTTGCCGCGCCGGCATCGATCCACTCAGGCGTATTGGTGAAGAGCAGTTTCACGCCGAGATCAAGGAAGCGAGTGACGTTGCCGGTACCGCAGATGGCACCCGCGGTGCGCCCGGAGTCGACGATGCGTCGGTAGGCGTCGTTCATCGTGTTTACGACGTCGGGGTGATTGATGTTGCCTTTGTGTCCCATGGACGCAGCGAAATCACCGGGCGCAACGAAGAAGACGTCGATGTGATCGACCGAGAGGATGTCGTCGAGGTGGTCGATGGCGATGATGTCTTCGATGAGGATGATGAGCAACGAGTTGTCGTCGGCGACCTCCATGAAGTCGTCGACGCCGAGTCCTTGGCGACTGGTGTAACTTCCGCGCTTGCCGATGGGCGGGAACTTGCCGCCATCGACTACGTTCTGCGCCTCCGCTTTATTATTGACGTGTGGCACAACGATGCCCTGGGCACCGCGGTCCAAGGTTCGATAGATGAGACCTTGATTGTTGTCGTTGACTCTGCAGACTGAAGTCAATCCCCAGAGGTCGCAGGCACGCGTCAGGTTTCCAAGCTCAGAGGCGTCGACCCAACCGTGTTCACCCTCGAGCCAGATGCCGTCGAAACCGTGCTTCACTGCGATGGGTCCAAAAGCGTCGATGTCGTCGGGGTGGGTCATACCGCCGACGATGGTGGCCAACTCCCCGGCGGCCAGTTTGTCCTTGATACGGTTCGGTCGGATCTCCATGGTGGAAATTGCCTTTCGTGCAGTGCCGATGCGCGGTGCTCAAATGAGGCGTCGGTTCGGGTTACTCCGTCGCGACTATGCGATTTTACGACAGTTCAAGATGCAACGCATCACGTCGAGTTGACCCGCGGCTCCGGTGTAGAAGCATGACAAAAATCGCGTAAACTACTACACCACAAACAGGACGATGCCACGCCGATTTGATCGGGCGATTGGGAGTATTGCGAAATGCTGGAGCGATTCAAGGTACCAGAAGCCGACCGCGTCTACGTGATGCCGGAGACGATGCACCGGGTGACGAAGGACATCTTCCGCAAGATCGGCATGGATGACAAGGCGGCTCAGGATTCGACCGACGTGCTCCTCGGCAACGACCTGCGCGGCAATGAGTCGCACGGTGTATCGAACGGGTTGCGAGGCTATGTCCGTCAATACGCATCCGGTGCATTGAACCCGAGTACAGATTGGCGCGTCGTGCGGGAGACGAGTACGACGGCGAATATCGACGCCAACGGTGCCATCGGCATTCACGTCGGTCCTACGGCGATGGAGATGGCGATCGAGAAGGCACAGCAACACGGCGTCGGTGTGGTTACCGTGTTCAACACCGGCCACCTCGCAGGATGCAGCCACTATGTTTACCAAGCGATCGAAGCGGGGATGATTGGACATACGATGACCGCTGGCGGTGCTGGCATCACGATTCCGACGTGGGGATCGCGTCCGTTTCTGGGCACGAATCCGCTTGCTTACGGTGCACCGGCACGGACGATGCCGCCGTACATGCTCGACATCGCCACGACGCAGGTTGCGGCGAACAAAATCTGGCTGCTCCGACGCACCGGCGCATCGGTTCTGCCCGGTTGGATTACCGATGAGAACTACGAACCTCGGCTTGAAGAGTCGGCGGCGCCCGGTCCGGAGTCGCGTGGCAAGTACGGCATGTTGCCGATTGGCGGTACCCGGGAGAATGGGTCGCACAAAGGTTTCGGCCTCGGTTTGATGAACGAGATTATGTGCAACGAGTTAACGGGGCTCGGTCCCGGACCTTTGAACTCCCATCAAGGCGGGCACTTCTTCGTCGCTTACGACATTGAAGCGTTCACCGATCGCGAGAAGTTCCTTGACGACATGGACGAATTGCTGACGGCGGTTGCCGAGCATCCGCCGGGCAAAGGGCACGAACGCGTCGTATATCCCGGTCTGCTCGAAGCGGAGGAAGAGGAGAAGCGACGCAAGGACGGCATCCCGTACCACTCCGAAGTCATCGAGTGGTTCGAAGGACACTGCGCCGAAGTGGGCGTCGAGTGCGACCTCAGATAGGCGTGCAGCGACTCCCCATCCGTACGGACCGCCGACATCAGCAACGATAGGACACGTAGTCACACATGCCGTCAAAGCAGTTGAAATTCATCTTCATGCCACCGCAGAGTGAGTTGACGCGTTGGTTTGCGACTCGGTTGTCGGATTCGATGCCCGAGTTCGACGTGGCGTCACCTGAGACGGATGCCGACGCGGCGCGCGAGATCGTGGATGCTGACGGTGCGTTCGGTTGGATCCCGCCGGATTTGTTGCCGACTGCTCAGAAGTTGCGATGGTTGCAGAATCCGGATGCCGGTCCGTTCTACGGCTACTACTACGATGAGTTGATTGCACATCCTTGCGTGATATCGAATCCGCGCGGAATCTACTTCGATCACATCAGCCACCACATCATGATGTTCGTACTCGCACTCTCTCGTGGATTGCCTTGGTACGTCGATAAGCAACGTTCTGGTGAGTGGGACCAACGAGCACGTCAGTCAGACTACGTCAATCTGGGTGAATCGACGGCACTCATCAACGGCGTTGGTGGCATCGGTGCGGAGACGGCTAGACTCTGCGCGGCGTTCGGCATGCGCGTAATCGGACTTGAGCCGCGCGTCGAGCGGGATGTCGGCGACGCCGAAATCTATGCGCCTTCTGAGATCGACCGACTGCTGCCCGAGGCCGACTTCGTAATCTCGACGGTGCCTCTCACGCCGGAGACGGAAGGCATGTTCAACACCGATCGCTTTGCGCTCATGAAACCGACTTCGTACTTCATCAACGTCGGACGCGGCAAAGTCTGCAAAATCGATGATCTCGCCGATGCCATCGAAACAGGCGCAATCGCTGGATGCGGTCTCGACGTCTACGAGATCGAACCTCTGCCACCCGAGCACAAACTCTGGCACCTCCCCAACGTCCTGATGACGCCGCACGTCGCAGTTAAAGACGCCGGCGACATCCCCGAACGTCGCTACCAAATCATCTTAGAAAACGCCCGCCGCTTCGCCCGAGGCGAGGAGCTAATCAACATCGTCGACAAAGCACGGTGGTACTGAGGAACGGGTTACTGGTGTGAGTGGGCGGTGGGATTCGATTACTGTCAATCCGATCGAGTGGGCCGAGTTGCCGGAGACCGCAAAACAACTACTTGAATCCTCGGGTTTCGTATCGGATGTTGAGTACGTAGGCATAGGCGTGGATCATGGCATGATGGTGTGGTGCCTGTGCCATCGTAAGCCCTTGCTGCGAAACCGTTTAGTCGATGAGTTGCCGCGCCGGACCTCTTACTCCGTGTCTACCAACTGATGGGGAGTTAACCGAAGTTTGTCGAGGGTTGGTAGCACCAGTTGACCAGCAAGTACCCCCATCCCTGCGGCGAGGACGCCGATCACGTAGTTGAACACTCCATATTTGACCAACCAACCGGGTTTTAACACGGACGCGATGAAGTCGTCGTGTGACAAGTCGTATGGCGTGTATCCGACCAGACCAAAAATCCATATCAATAGAGCGAACACGAAGGGGAAAGTTGCATAACTCAGTACGTTGTCATGTGGCCGTCGGAGTCGCAACTCTGGGCCAATCGGTTGTTTCAACTTCCTTGACAACGAAGCAAGCGTGATGAAATTGTACGTGGTGACGAACACGATGGCGGGCCCGCCGATTAGGACGAGGATTTCGAAAATGGGAAGATCGGTGCTGAATGACATTGGAGTGATCTCCTTTCGTTGAGGCTTTCGTAGGTACCAATTTCCACGAATGTTAGTGCCGCTCGGGCTCGCGGACGAGTTCGGTTTCTACTGATGCGCGGCCTTGAGTAAACCCAGCCGAACACACCGAGTTTCTCATTGCCGCTGTTCGACGGCGGAACTCCGGTATTTTGAGTGCCAATGGACGGCGACCGTCGCTTCCCCTAGCCCTCCGCACCGTTTGAGGTGTTGGATGGGATGGCGCGCATGGTGCGGACGGCGGTTTCTACTGGGGATATGGGTTCGATCTCTTTCGTGGTTTGGACGCTCAGTTCTTTGAAGCGTCGAGCTTGGGGCAGGACCATCGACTCTAGTGAGCCGACGCTGCTGTTGTAGTGTTCGACTGCTTGCTTGAGTTCGTTGCCGACGCGTGCGTGGTGACGTGCGTAGGTTTCCAGTCGGTCGTGCAGGTCGCGGCCTAGCTTGGCGATCTCTGCGGTCTGTTGTGAGAGTTCGCGCTCTTGCCAGCCCATGGCGACGGTTTTGAGAAGGGCGACGAGGGTGGAGTGTGCGCAGATGACGACGTTGCTCTGGAGTGCGGTGTCGATTAGGTTGGGGCGTCGTTCCACTGCCGGGGGCAGGGCGAATTCGGGCACCGCCATGACTACGTAGTTGGCGGCGTTAGGCAGGTTGCTCCAGTATTCCTTGCTCGCCAGCGAATTTGCATGCTCTTGCACGTGTCTGGCGTGGCGATCAAGGTGGGCGTTTCGCTCGCTGTCGTCGGTCGCGCTCTGGGCGTCGATAAGTGCGATTAGCGAGACTTTGGAGTCGATGACGATGTCGCGGTCGTGGGGCATGTGGACGATGAAGTCTGTTCGTCCGCCTTGCAGATCGGATGCTTGTGTCTCGTAGTGGATGCCTTTGGTCAGTCCGGACAGCTGAAGGGCGCGCTCGACTTGTATCTCTCCCCACTGACCGCGCGCTTGCGGTCGCGTCATCGCGGTTGAGAGTGCGTGCGTCTGCGTTGTGAGATTCTCGATCTGCTGTTTGAACGCGCCGGAGGTGGTGGCCCATTCGCGGTCGAGTTTGTCGACCTTGTCGGCGAGTGGTTTAAGGGTCTGTTGTGCGCGCTCGATGAACTGTTTCTGCTGGTTTTGGAGCGATTCCGATGAGAGAGCTTTGAAGTTGTCGCCGAAGATCTTCTCGAGATCGGAGCGTTCCTTGATGCGCTCTTCGGAGCTGGCAATCTCCGTCTTGAGACTGCGCACCTGAGCGTTGAGTTCCTGAACGTCCGTCTGCAGTTTTTCGTTGCGATTTCGGGCAGTTTGCAGTTCTTCGGATATTCGCCGTTCTAGTTGTTGGGAGTTTGTGAGATCGCGTTCCAACTCCGCTGCCCGGATTTCGGATTGGCGCGCGCTTTGCAGTTGTTCGGTGGTTTCGGACAAACGTCGGCGCGCAAGGTCGAGTTCGGTGTTGGCCTGTGCGAGGTTTTGGATCAATCCTTCTTTTTCGGACTTGAGTTGGTCGAACTCTTCTCGGATGCCACCTCCGCCGCGGCGCGCGGCGAGGATGAATGCGCCGATGATGGTGGCGGCGACGATCAATCCGCCGAAGATGATGACTGCGTCCACTTGATGAAAACCGTTACTGAAAAAGGCGTGCCTCGCTACGCTGTAACCTTATATCGACATTCCGATGCCGACTAGAACGACCACTAACCGAAAGGGAGCCGTACGATGATCGTTGATGTCCATACCCACCTTCCGAGCCATCCAGACTCCGTGCCAGACGACGAGATGATGACGGAGTCGACGATGCGTTCTGGCGAGACGGTGCAGCTGACGAACAGCATCGACGACTACTACAAGGACATGGAGCCAGTGGACAAGACGTTCATCTTCGGTATCGCACCGCGTCCTTGGCGTCCTAATGAACGAGTACTGAGGACTGGCGGTTGGGACAGTTCGCTGAACCACAACGACATCGCGGCGTTGACTGCGCAACGCAATCCTGACAAGTGCGTACCGTTCATGTCGTTGCACCCGTTGGATCCGAACGTCAACGAGGAGTACGACCGCTGCGTCGGCGAGTTGGGATGCAAGGGCATCAAGCTGGGACCGAACTACCAGGACTTCGATCCGACGTCGCCCGAAGCGTTCCGTCTCTACGCGCGGTTGGAGCATGACGGCATCCCCATCATCTTCCACCAAGGCACGTCGCCGATGCAGGAGGCACCGTTGACGTACGCGCATCCGTTGACGACGGAGAAGGTGGCGTTGGCGTTTCCGAAGTTGAATATGGTGCTGGCTCACCTGGCGCACCCGTGGCAGGTCGATTGCCTCTCGGTTGTGCGCAAACACCCGAATGTTTGGGCCGACGTTTCGGCGCAGTTCTATCGTCCGTGGTCGTTCTGGGAAGGTATGCGCAAGTTCCACGAGTGGGGTGCTACGGACAAGATACTCTTCGCATCGGATTGGCCGGTCACGCGACCGCAGGACAACATTGATGCGTTGCGCGGACTGAACAGATTCGCCGCGGATCACCACCTACCCGGCATCCCAGAAGACGAGATTGAGGGCATCATCAATCGCGACGCGTTGGACGCGCTTGGGGTCGAATGACGGAGGTCGAATGACGGAGTTCGGAACGGGCGCATCGTTTACCATTGGGTAGGTGGACAGATTGCTGATGCGGACGATTGAGCCGGGGTGGCGAAACGGTAGACGCGCTACGTTCAGGACGTAGTGTCCGCAAGGACGTGTGGGTTCGACTCCCACCCTCGGCACCATCTCGACGGCATCACAGTTGAATCCCTGGTGTTAGTCTTTGGCTAACCGGTTCGAATTCGTGCGCTTGTAGCTCAGTGGATAGAGCGCAGCCCTGCGAAGGCTGAGGTCGTGGGTTCAAATCCCGCCAAGCGCGCCATCTTCCTGTCGCGGCCAACTTCGTTCATGCTCCGTCGTCCTGCAGTTCGTCGTTAGAATGCAACCATGTCGATCGAACCGGGACAATCCAGTTGTTGCGCGCCTAACCGGGACGATCCTGAACCGAGGAACGTCGAAATTGCCGAAACGCGGGATCAGTCTCCAAACGCGGTCCCAACTAAGACCTCGACTTCGATGGTCAGGTTATCGGGCGGCGAGTTTCGTATGGGCACGGACCATCTGCGGTTCCCGGAAGACGGCGAGCATCCGATACGCGACGTCACGGTTGACGGGTTCGAAATCGCCACGCATCCAGTGACGAATCGCGAGTTCGACGAGTTCGTTTGTGCGACGGCGCACGTTACAGATGCCGAGAAGTATGGTTGGTCCTTCGTTTTCAAGGATTTCGTGACTGAAGAGGCTGCACCGAAGGTGACACAGGTCGTGCAGGAAGCGCAGTGGTGGTGGAAGGTCGCAGGTGCAACTTGGCGGTGCCCGGATGGTCCGGGGTCAGACATCGAAGACCGTGCCGACCATCCGGTAACGCACGTTTCTTGGAACGACGCGATCGCGTATTGTGAATGGTCTAGCACGCGATTGCCGACGGAAGCGGAGTGGGAGTTTGCCGCTAGGGGTGGTTTGGATCAAGCGGCCTATGCGTGGGGAGACGAACTTTCACCGGATGGCGATCACATGTGCAACATCTGGCAAGGCGAATTCCCGAATGCCAATACGCTGGCGGATGGTCATCACGGCACGTCACCGGTTGGCACGTACGCGCCGAATGGTTTCGGACTCTACGACGTGGCAGGCAATGTCTGGGAGTGGTGCTCCGATTGGTTTTCGGCGACCTTCCACCGCAACGCACGGCGAGTGACGAGAGAGAATCCGCGCGGACCTCGCACGGGTGCAGCGAAGGTCGTGCGTGGCGGTTCGTACCTATGCCACGACTCCTACTGCAATCGCTACCGCGTCGGTGCACGAACGTCGAACACTCCCGACTCGTCGACGGGACACATGGGGTTTCGCGTCGTCTCGTAACGACTGCGCACGGGGCGGCGCGATGCGCAACCTTGAGGGACTGTGCGGAGTTAGGCGGGTTTCTCTGCCCTTACCGTTACGCTGCGAATAGTCTTGGACCAATCGGCGGCGCGTTGTTCGGATTCCATCGGCACGTTTTCCAATACTTCGATATTCTCGAATCCGGCGGTTTCAATGCGCTTGAGATACCGGCTGAACAAGTCGGCCCCTCCGACGCAGGTAACCCACTCCTTGGCTGAGGTTCGGACGTCGTGCGGTAGTTCCTCGGTGACTACCATGTCGGAGATGACGAAACGTCCGTTGGGTTTCAGTACTCGATAGATTTCATCGAAAACGCGATCCTTGTCGGGTGCGAGGGCGATGACGCAATTGGAGATGACGAGGTCTACGCTGTCGTCGATTTGCGGAATCGCCTCAATCTTGCCGAGTTTGAAGACGACGTTTTCGGCATTCAGTTTCTGTGCGTTCTTTCTTGCGAGATCGATCATGGCGTGCGTCATATCGATGCCGATGACTTGCCCACCGTCACCGACGCGCTGAGCGGCCAAGAAGCAGTCGATCCCGCCGCCGCTACCGAGATCGAGGACAGTTTCGCCGCTTTGGGCGTCGCCGAGACCGATGGGATTGCCACAACCCGCTGACGCCGCCATCGCTTCGGGAGTGACGTTTTCCAACTCGCCCTTGGAATACAGACTCTCGGCATTTGTCGATTTAGCATCCGTGCCATTGCAGCATGATGCGGACTGCGATTGACTGTCGTTGATGCAGCAACCTGCAGACGTTCCACGCTCGGCGACTTCGGTGTAGCGGTCGCGGACGGCATCCTCGACTGATCCGGTGCTGAACGCCGATGCGTCATGCAGTTGGGGCAACGTTGACATTATTCTTGCTCCGACGGAGAACGAGTTTCGCAAGTATCGCACCTGTTAATGATATGGGGTAGTATTCATTGACGACTGAATCAAGCGTCAGTCGACGGCATTGCGAAAGGGCGAAAACATGGGCAACGACACACCGTTGAAGGAGCGGATCCGGCGCGGTGACATAGTCATCGGAGTGGGCGTGCAGATGACGTCTACGAAGTCGGAAATTGAGGACGTGTTGAGTAAGGATGACTACGGGTTCATTAGCTGCGACAGCCAACACAGCGCGTTCTCGGAGCATCAGTTAGAGGAGTTTTGCAATACGGCTGACGAGGTTGGCATTCCAGTCTTCTTCCGCATGAAGCACACGCGTCACGCATATCTCGTAGGAAACATCGCTGACCTCGGTCCAGCCGGCATCGAGATCCCACTCGTCGAAGAGACTTCGGTGGTGGAAGAAGCGTTGGAGTGGTTTTACTTTCCGCCCCAAGGACGTCGAAGTTGGGTTGGTGGTAGCCGGTGGGGTGCGGAACTCGGGCACGAACGCGTCGAGTACGCGAAGTGGTGGAACGAACACGGCATCTTGATGATGCAGATCGAGACATTGCGTGCGATCGAGAACGTGCCTTCGCTCGCCCTGCCCGGCGTCGACTGTCTGTCATGGGGCCCAGCGGATTTGACCTTCGACCGTGAGATGCACCCGCATCACCCGTTCAAGACTGACGATGACTGCATCTTGCACGTGATGAAGCAGCTCGAGTCGCTTGAGACGCGCATGTGCTATCGGTCGTATGATCCGGATCTGCGCAATAAATATCTCGACATGGGAATCACCGTGCTTATGGAACGGGCGAAGTAGACGTTCAACCGGTCGCCTCGGGCAAAGGTGTGCCGATGGCTGCATTCTGATCGGCTCCGTCGATTAGTAGACTGAATCGACGGTGTTAGGTTCGGATTTGCCAACACCTTTGGCAGGACACGTCTCTGACTGGGAGGCATATGGCTGAGGTTCGCCCGTTTCGCGGTATTCGCTTCACCGCGGCATCGCACGGCCGTGACCTAGGCGATTTCCTTTCGCCGCCGTTCGACGCGATAACGGAGTCGGTGGAGCGCGATCTCTTGAACCGCTCCGAGCACAACATCGTGCGCTTGGAACTAGCACCTCGCGAACGTCCGGATCGCTACGGCTACGTTGCCGAAACTCAGCAACGTTGGGAGGCGGAAGGTGTGTTGATGCGGGATGCAGAGCCATCGGTGTACGTCACCGAGGAGGAGTTCAGCTACAACGGCAGCACACAGGTTCGTCGCGGATTCATCGCCGCAGTGCGTCTTGAGGAGTACGATCGGGGCATCATCTTTCCGCACGAGCAGACTCGCAGCTCATGGGTTGATGATCGAGTTCAGATGATGGCGGCGACGCGTTCGGCGTTGAGTCCGTTGCTAGTCGTATTCCAAGATGACATTCGGCATTCAATAGGCGGTATCATCCGGGCTGTAACGGGAGGGCCGCCGCTCGAAGTCGCATCGATGGCCGGCGGATACACGCTGCGGATGTGGCAGCTCAAAGACCCGGGTACGCTTGAGGTCCTATCGGGACTAATGCTCGACTCGCAGATATTCATCGCCGATGGTCATCATCGCTACGAAGCGGCGATGCGATTTCGAAGCCGAGTCCGGACTCAACGCGAGATACACCCGGATGAAGCGGTCAACTATCGAATGATGCATATCGTGTCGATTGATGAACCGGGGTTGGTTACGCGGGGATATCACCGAATTGTGCGTGGTGCCAAACCGGAAGAGTTGAGCGCATTGGTTACTCGCATCCGAGAAGTGTGCCACTTGGATGTCATGGACTTTGGCGTTGGTTCTGCTGCCGAAGCGATGGCGGCAGTCGGCGTTAGGGAGAATGGCGAGTTCGTGTTCGGAATTTACGGCTTGCCGGATGGTTTCGTCGTCGCCCGGTTGCGCGAAAGTCAAATCGATGCCTTCAATGCCGAATCTGCGCTGGAGCGATCCGACTATCTACGGCTGCATGAGGTGATCTTGGACCGGATATTCGACGCGGAGCGCATCGACTATGTGGTCGACTTCGAGTACGAACTCGACGCCCTGCTCTCGCGCGTCGATTCGAACGACGCGCAGTTGGGTTTCGTCATGCGGTCGATCCCATTGCGCGAGTTCGTGGAAATCGTCACGCGCGGAGATCGGTTGCCGCCTAAGGCAACGAACTTCTACCCGAAACCGCCGGCTGGTGCCGTGATTCAGTCGCTTGACGGATTGTTGTAGATTGCGAATATAGTCGCAAGTCTCGTGGCGTTCGGCGAAAACCAGAATTAATTCGCCATCGACCTGATTTCAGTGACTAGATCGCTCGCAGTCGGACGGTCGGCGATGTTATTTCCGATGTACGAGTAGGTGATGTTGCCTTGTTTGTCGATGATGAACACGGCTGGTGCAGCTACGCCGTCGTTATGCAGGTCGTAGACGCCGTAGGCCTTCGGAATGTCGGCGTTCTCGGTGGTGTAGAGGATTGGGAACGTTGCGCCAGAGTTAGCGATCATGGTTCCAGCACCTTGGAAGTCGTCCATGCTGATGCCCAAGACTTCGGCGTTCAAACCCTTGAAGCGAGAGTATTGGCTTTGCAACTCGACCAGTTGCTGGAGGCAAATCCCTCAGAAATAACCCCTATAGAAGATCAGCACCACGTCCTTCTCACCGCGGAAATCGGAGAGAGAAATGTCGGTGGTGCGGTTGGCTGCGGGCAAGCTGAATTCGGGAGCCACTTCGCCGGCATGCGTCGAAGATTCCGTTCCACACGCGACGGCCAAGAACGTCAGAAGGACCACTGACGCGAAGACGAGGCGAAGCGGTAGTGGCACCGAGATCAGACGCGCTGAGAGCAATGGATTCAGCTTTGGAGCCTGGTCAGCACTTGCGCGATAGTGTCGCCGGCTACTTGGTGAGATGTCGATTGCCCGATGCTTTCCCAAGCGATTTTCCCTTCGGTGTCGATGATGAATACTGACGCTGATGCCAAGCCGTCGCCGTGTAGATCGAAGACTTCGTATGCTTCAGGCACGGAGTTGTCTTTGGCGGTGTAAAGGACTGGGAATCGCAATCCCCGCTGCTCCACGATCGATTCGGCACCGCTTAGATCGTCGGTACTGATCGCGAGCACCTCTGCGCCGGCTTCGGAAATGTCGTCGTAGCTGCTTTCCAACTCCCCGAGTTGGCGTTGGCAAAATCCTCACCAATATGCGCGATAGAAGACCAACACCACATGTCGTTCACCTTGAAACTGCGAAAGGGATATGTTCGTGCCAGTGTTGGCGGAGGGAAGCGTGAAGTCGGGCGCAATCGGCAACTCTTCCGCAAATGGGGTATCGATGAACTCGGGTGCGACGGTTCGGAGTTGGATGTCCTGCTGACATCCGTATGTCGCCAAGGCGACTACCAGCACAGAAATGACGAGGATCGGTTTACGTACGATGTTCATGGCAGATTTGCGAGGACCGTGCCCGCGGAAACTCGGCCGTATGGGTCTGAACTGATGTATTCCCAGATTATCACGCCATCTTTGTCGACAATGAACACTGAAGGTGAAGCCAAACCGTCGTTATGGAGGTTGAAGACGCCATATTCCTTCGGCACCGAGTTGTCGTTGGAGGTGTAGAGGATCGGGAAATCGATGCCGACTCGCTGTGCGATCATCTCCGCACCGTTCAGATCGTCCATGCTGATGGCGAGGACTTCGGCTCCCATTTCCCTGAAGTCGTCGTATCTTCCTTGCAACTCACCTAGCTGCCCGCGGCAGAACGGTCACCAGAAGGCGCGATAAAAGACAAGAACAACAGTCTCACGGCCGTGGAAGTCGGCAAGCGAGTAACGTCCGTCGGTCGTGATGGAAGGCAGATCAAAGCTCGGTGCCTGCGGTCCGGATGGTGCCGGCTCGGGAAGCGGAGTCGCGGTCGGCGTCTCGGTTGGTTCGGGCGTAGGTGACGGTTCGGGTGTTGGTGACGGGGCTTGCGGTGTTGGGGTTGCCGTTGCTTCGGGTTCCAGCGTCACGGAGGGCAATCGCGTTGGCGAAGGTCCGGGAGTTGCACTGGGAGGCAAAGGTGTTGCGGTTGGTACCGAAGGGGTCTCAGTGCCCAGACTGGTATCCGGTCTAGGCGAAGGGGTTATGGCCGCCGGGACGGTGTTTGCCGTTGGTTCTTTGGTCGCAGTCGACGGTGCGGTTATTGGTATTGGCGTCGCCGTGGATGATTGCGTGGTTTGCCGCCCGATTGCTTGCCGCGTCGATGTTGGTTGGGGCGTGTCCGTGGGTGATAGATCTGGACGGGGAGTGGGTTGAGGAGTATCGGTTGCTTTGGGATCCTCTGCGATCTGGACAGCTGGTGCCGGTGTCGCAGTGGCAGAACTGAGAGTCGGCGTCGGCGTGGGATCGATCCGTACGGTGGCCGACGGTAGTGCGGCGGTGGGATCAGATGCGGCCGGCGCAGTGGGCGACACCGACTTCGTCGCCGTGGGCAATGAAGAACTGCCACAAGCGATCGCGAGGAGCATCATTACGATGACCGCAACCGAGGTGACGGTGAGCCTAAAGTAGAGAAATGGGAATCTCATCGGGAACATACCCCCGATGGTGGCCGAACTTAAGCCGTCAACGCCTTGAGAGTAGCTTCCGAGGCGGCAAGAGCTTCGTCGATGTGAGCTTGTTCTACCCATCCCATATGCCCTATACGGAAGATCTTGCCCGTCAGTTCTCCTTGCCCGCCGCCGAGGACGACGTTATGGTCATTGAGAACCTTGGCAACGAATGCCTTTCCGTCGACGTTTTCGGGAAGCCTGATGGCGGTAAGGGTGTCGGACGCGAAACGTCGCTCGGGCAGAATCTCGAGTCCGAGTTTCTCGGCACCGACTCGGGTGCGTTCGGCAATCTCGTGGTGACGGGCAAAGACATTTTCGACGCCTTCATCGACCATTGACTGGAGTGCGACGTCGAGGGTGAACATCGCGGTTTCGCAAGGGGTGAACGGCGGTTGCCCAAGCTGGAGGTAGTCCTCGTATTGCTGGATGTCGAAGTAGTAGCGCGGTGTGGTTGCGGTTTCGTACGCCTGCCAAGCTTTTTGACTGAACGAAACCATCGAGATGCCGGGAGGCGAAACCCAGGATTTCTGGGATGCGGTCGCGAGTACGTCAATGCCCCAGGCGTCAACCGCGATCGGCATTCCTCCCGCACTGGAGACGCCGTCGACCAAAATCAGCGCGTCCGATTCGAGATGCACGGTACGGCATATCTCCTCCAACGGGTTCGAGACGCCGCTAGAGGATTCGTTGTGGGTGAGAATGACCGCCTTGTAATCAGGTTCTTTACGGAGAGCGTCGCCGAGTTGATCGATATCGACTGCGCTTCCGAGGGAGAATTCGAGGCGGGCAACTTCCGCACCGACGGCTTCGGCGATTTCGGCAAAGCGAATGCCGAACCATCCGATGACAAGTGCCAGCACCTTGTCGCCAGGCGAAACCGTGTTGACTACCGCGGTCTCCATCGCTCCGGTGCCCGACGACGTGATGAAATAGACGTCGTTCTTGGTCATGAAGACGGTTCGCAGGTTGTCACCCATGCGTGTGAGCATCTCGGCGTACTCAGGACCGCGGTGGTTGATCATCTGACGCGACGCGATCTTGAGCACATTCTCGGGTAGAGGCACGGGACCGGGAATTCTGAGGTTGGGTTCGGTGCTTTGCGTCATGGCGTAGGTAATGGCAACCCTTCGAACGTCGGGGATAGTGAGTCCAATAACTAGATTCTAGTTTGCGGACGCCTCGGCAATGTCGTCTCAGTGTCAGGTGACGGTGATGAGACGGTGTTCGCGTTGCCCTCTTCGCAACACGATGATGTTGCCGTGCAGTAGATCGTCCGGCGTGATGACACGTGCAGGATCGTAGACGCGCTCCGAGTTGATGTACATTCCGCCTTGTTCCGTCGTTCTCCGGGCTTCGCCGAGGGACGATACGAGCCGCGATCCAACAGCAATTTGCTCGAACCTGAGTTGCCGGTTTTCGATGTCGGACTTAAGGATGTTCGTCGAACTTGAACCTTCGAAGACGTCCTGAATTTCATCTGCAGACAGATCTGCGAACTGTCCGTTGAAGAATGCCCGCGTCACGCGTTCTGCTTGGTGTAGCCCAGATTCGCCGTGGACAATCGCCGTTACCTCTCTGGCGAGTGAGCGTTGAGCATCGCGTCTGCCTGGATCCTCCGCAACCCCGTGCTCCAACGGCACAATCTCGTCTGGACCGAGCCAAGTCAAGAATTTTAGGTAGCGAATCACGTCGGCGTCTTCGGTATTGAAGAAGTACTGGTAGAGGCGATAAGGGGAAAAGATATCGGGATCGAGTGCGGGTGCTCCGCCGATCGATTTGCCCAGTTTGTCACCTTTGGAGTCGATAATCAGAGGGAAGACGATACCGTGGGCGTGCGACGATTCGTCGGGCCGCGCGCCGTGTTTGCGACGTATCAGATTGACGCCGTCAAGGATGTTGCCCCACTGGTCGGAGCCACCAGATTGGAATGCGCAGTCCTCGCGTTCGAAAAGCATCAGGAAGTCGTATGCCTGGAGCAGCGCATATGAAAATTCGGTGAAAGACATCCCGCCGCCGCGTTCCTTGCGTGAACGGACCGAATCCCGCTGCAGCATACCGTTTACAGTGAAGTGCTTGCCGATGTCTCGGAGGAATTCGATTAAGTTTGCCGGACGCAACCAATCGGCGTTGTTAATCAATTTCGCCGGATTAGTTTTGGCACCGAAATCGAGGAACTTTTCGAGTTGTATCCGAATCTTCGCCGCGTTTTCGTCAATCTGCTCGACTGAAAGAAGCGATCTCTCATCCGCTCTGCCACTAGGATCTCCGATCATGCCGGTTCCGCCGCCGAGAATGGCGATCGGTGTGTGCCCGTGGCGTTGCATCCGAGCGAGGCACAACAGCGGAAGGAGATTGCCGATGTGCAGGGTGTCAGACGTCGGATCAAAGCCGGTGTAGCAGGTAATCTTCTCGGTTTTGAGCCGCTGTTCCGCGCCCGTGGTAGCGTTGGCTAATGCGCCGCGCCAAGTCAACTCTTCGAAGACGTCGCTGAATGTGAGGTTGTTCATGATTTCGGGGATGCTAAGGATTGGAACACCGCTTCGACTTGACGCAGATCCTCCTGTATCTGGATCTGCAGGGCGGCTTGGTTTTCGAACTTCATGTCGCGTCGGATGAAGTCGATGAAATCGACTTCGATCGGGTCGCCATAGAGGTCACCATCAAAGTTTAATAGGTGGACTTCCAAAGCACCAGACTGTCCGCCTAGCGTCGGGTTGTCGCCTACGTAGGTTGTTGAAGGGAGCGTACGCCCGTCGGATAGGCGCGCCCAAGTTGCGTATATCCCGGGACAGGGCATGATGATCGCACGATCCCAGGACAAGTTGGCAGTCGGCACATCCATGTCGCGTGCCATTCCTGTGCCTTGGACGACGGTTCCGCTGCGGCGGAAGTGCCGGCCGAGCAATCGAGACGCCAACCGGACGTCACCGCGCCCAAGAGCCCGACGGATTGCGGAACTGGAGATTGCACCGTGTTCATCAGTCTCGGTAGGCACTTCGACGACCTGAATGTCGCATTCCGTTTCGAGAGATTGGAGTTGCTTAGCGTCGCGACGATCACGACCGATGCGCGCACCTTGCCCGAGAATCAACGAATGGAGGTTGATGCGTTCGCGCAGGATGCCGATGAAGTCCTGAGCCGGCGTCATGCGCATCTCAGCGTCGAAGTCGATCGGTTGGACGACGTCAATGCCCGTCTTGCCGATTAGCTCTAATCGTGTGTCCAGATCGGTGAGAAATGGTACTTTGCGCGTGGAATCGATCTTTGCGCGCGGCGGCGTGCGAAACGTCAATGCCACGCTGGTGACGCGGTGATTTTCGGCATATTCGACACATCTGGCGAGAAGTGCTTGGTGGCCAAGGTGGACGCCATCGAACGTACCGATGGCGACCGCGGCACCTCGTCGCAGGAAACCAATCTCGGTTAGTGATCCATCAAGTGCCATCTTCGGCGACAAGGCACCTCCGTGGTCGCTATGCTGCAACGCCGACTGTGTCGGGGGCCAGTACCGAGTAGGCTTCGTTCAGCAGCTCCTCAGTAGTCTGCCAATCGATGCACGGGTCGGTAATCGAGACTCCGAACTGCAGTGTCGAAGCATCACCGTTCAGCGACTGATTGCCAGCGTTGAGGTGGCTCTCGAGCATTAACCCGACGATTCCCTTGTTTCCGGCGACGCGCTGTGCCAGAACGTCGCGGAAGGCCACTGGTTGTAACGTGTGTTCCTTGTTGCAGTTGGCGTGTGAGCAATCGATCACGAGGTTTGGCAGCATCCCACTATCGACGAGTGCCTTTTGTGCAGCCGCGACGCTTTCAGCGTCGTAGTTGGGTCCGTCCGAACCGCCGCGGAGGACGATGTGGCAGGCGTCGTTGCCAGAAGTTTGGACTACAGATGCCGCCCCGGTGTCGTCGATGCCGAGGAAAGCGTGCTCGGAGTTGGCTGCGATCATGCCGTCGACCGCTAGCTGTATCGAACCGCCGGTGCCGTTCTTGAAACCGATAGGCATCGAAAGTCCGCTCGCGAGTTGGCGATGGGTCTGGCTTTCGGCCGTGCGAGCACCGATCGCGCCCCAAGCGACGAGATCTGCGATGTATTGGGGTGTGATCGGGTCGAGGAATTCGGTTGCGGACGGAAGTCCCAACTCACCGACAGCGAGTAGGAACTGTCGCGCCCGACGGATGCCTACCGGGATGTTGTAAGTGCCGTCAAGGTTAGGATCGTTGATCAGTCCTTTCCAACCTACGGTTGTGCGGGGCTTCTCGAAGTAGACACGCATGACGACGAGGATGCGATCGCGCAGCTCGTCAGCCAATCCGGCTAGTCTTTCCGCGTACTGCCTGCCAGCGACCTCATCGTGGATCGAGCAAGGTCCAGTCACAATTAGTAAGCGGTCGTCCTTGCCATTGATGATGTCGGCGATCTGTTGTCGCGATTGGACGACGAGATCTTCGACTTCGGCGGAGATCGGTGTCTCGGCCAGGTACTCGGAAGGTGGATTTAGCGGATTGATGGATGACACGTTGAGGTTTTGGGTTCTGGAAGCCATTTCGCGTGTGTTCTTGATTTCGTTTTTTTGGTTGCGCGCCTAGTTAGTGTGCACATTTTTGGGGATTGCGACACGGCGCAACTTGCCGTTTCCCGTGGATTACGACGTCGCGCGTGCAGCGTGCGGATGCTTCTAAGCGCGGCGCCGGCGCGTATAGACGAAGCGCGTGAAGTTGAACGAACAGACTTCGGTACCCGCAGACGCGTGACGAACGCCATCAACAGCGGAAAGACGGCGATCTTGAATCTTACTGTGCATCTGCGATGTCAGTTCTAAGGACGACTGCGTCTCTTAAGTATACGTGTTTGATGTCTTGTTGAGTCTTGTTCGTGTTGTAGAAGAGGAGCACGCGGATGCACATCGACATCGAGCCGGGACGCGGCACCTCGATCGAGTTTATGAGAGGGACGAACCGCCAACCGAGACGCTCACGCGCCGCGACGGCCGGGAATTCAGCGTCGAGATCGGTTGTCAGCGTGAAGTAAGTCGCGGCGATGTCTTCATCGACAATGTCGTTGGCGTCGATCATCGCGCTCAGGAGTTCCTCGGTGGCGTCCATGATTTCGTCTCGCGAATTCTCCGAGACGGTTGTGGCACCGCGTATTCCGCGCACGAATGACATATTCGATCCTGGCTGGTTCTGACTGGCTAGACGCGGTGATTGTATCGGAAACGACGCACGACAGCTGTCATCCGGTCAGGGAACGCAGGAACCGTGCCGCGGCCTCGGGAGCGTTCGACGGCTCGCACTCTTCAAGCACCGAGACCAACGCGCTGCCGACAACGGCGGCATCTGCATAGCGACCAACCTGCTTCACGTGTTCGCGACTGGCGATGCCGAAGCCGACGCCAACCGGTAGGTCGGTGTGCGACCGGACGTTTGCGACGAGATTTGCGACGCGATTCGAGATCTGTGTGCGCACGCCGGTGACGCCGAGGAGGGAGACGCAGTAGATGAATCCAGAGGCATTTTGGCAGGCTTGGGCAATGGTTTGAGGAGTGGAGGTCAAGGATAAGAGCGGGACCAGTGAAATTTCCGCTCGGGCACACGCATCAAGGAGCGGACCAGACTCGCTGGTTGGAAGATCTGGGGCGATGATGCCGTCCACGCCGACGTCACGGGCACGCGTGCAGAACTCCTCAAGACCAATCTGGTAGATCGGATTGTAGTAACCCATGAAGACCAACGGAGTGTCGACGCCAAGTTTGCGGATTTCGGCAGCGGTTTCGAAGCAGGTTTGAGGCGTGACACCATTCTGGAGTGCTCGAAAGCTCGATTTCTGAATCACCGGGCCCTCGGCCAACGGGTCGCTGAAAGGCATACCGAGCTCTATCAGGTCGGCACCAGCTTCCGTTAGTGCCTCGACGATTGCCGGGGTTGCAGATACGTCGGGATGGCCGACGGTGACAAAGGGAACGATGGCGGTGCGTCCGTCTCCGCGGGCGTCGACGAATGCATCTTGGATTCGATTGGACATATACAGACTTTCAATCTTATTCCGTGTCGTGTTCAGATAGTGTCGGACGAAGCGAGGGCATTGTTGATGGCGTGGGCAGTAACTGCAGGCCAGATGGAACGAGTGCATAGCACTGACACTGCGTAGATTGCACCGATTCCGAAGATGTAGTAAAGACGGCCGGTTGAGAAGTAAAACGGGTCGACGTGAACGACGGTGAACAGCAACGACGAAATCGTTACGGCGATCACCGCTGGGGTGGCCCGACGCAACAGGTTCAAGATGAGTCCGCGGAAGATTATCTCTTCGCAGACGGGCACCAAGACTGCGATGAATGCGAGGAACGCGACGGCGTTCATTCCAAATGCGGTATAGGTCTCAGCCGAATAATCTGGTGCGTCAGGATGTCGAACTGGTGCGAAAGGAGTCAAAGCGATCAGTCGCGTGAAGAAGAACCACGCCGCGATCGTCAATCCGAATGCCAACACCGGTCGCGCAGGCAGACGTAGTCTCAGCTGGTCGGTAGCGAGTCCCGGTAGCGAGTTCGTCAGTGCGAATGAGACGACGAGCATTGATGACGTGGCAAGGAAGTAGGTTGTGCCGTTCGTGATCAACAGCCTCTCGCTGCCGCCCGTCGTCGGATCGGCGACCGCAAACACGATGCGAATTGTCAGTGCACTGAGTATCAGGTAGGCGATGATGACGGATGCGAATCTGACGGAGCAGATCACCGCGATGCCTACGGCAACCGAAGCGTACAATGCGGCCATGAAGATCGTTTCGAGCGCGAAGTCCCGAAAGTCGGAGTAGAGTTCCATGACGCCTTCGGCGAAAAAGAACAGCGCAAGCTCCAGTGGGATGAAGATGGCGAACGTTGCGCCAGCCGTCAGGAGGATGCGAAGCCTTGACGGATCTTCGGTGTGCGACTCTGAACTTTCGAGGGCAGCGTCGTCACTCCCAGGTGACATCTCCGAAGATTCCCGTTTCCCTCTTTTTGGAGGCGAAGACATCGTATTCGCCCTGCGATGCCGCGATTGTCGTGAAGTCGCCGTGTCCGGGCATGACAATCGAGTTGGCGGGCAGCACCAGCAGCTGCGAAGTGATGCTTTCGATAATGCTGTCGAAAGCCGACGCGTCTGGAGTTCGCCCTGGTCCGCCTGGGAATAGCGTGTCGCCGGTAAAGACGTGTGGAGGCGAACCCGGATTCTCGCCGGGCAAGAGGTAGCAGGTCGATCCCGGCGTATGTCCGGGAGTTGCGATGCAGCGCAAGGTGATGCTGCCGATCTGGACTACTGAGTCGTGCGATACGTCAATAGGGTCTCGAAATCCGACGCGGGCGGAGACTGCAGGTGCATCATTCGCACCGATGCCGACTGGCACCGGAAACCTCTCAGTGACGTCGTCGAATCCCTCAAGATGGTCCCAATGATTGTGCGTGATGAGAATCGCCTTGACGTCGGTGCCGGCAGCTGCGTCCATCAACTCCGTCGGTTGGTCAGGAGTATCGATGATGATGCTTTGGTTGCTGGATTTACAAGTGATGAGGTAGGAGTTGTTGGCGAATCCGGAAACCCAACGCCGTATGCTCCAGAGTTGCCCTTCGTATTCGGTCGACATTCGGGGGGATCGAGTTGCGCTCTATTGGAGACTGGCGATGGCCTCTTCGTGTGTATCGACCACGCGGACTACTCGATCGAACGCGGTGATGGTGAAGAGAGCGATTATCTCGCTGCCGAGTCCACAAATGACCAGTCGCCCGCGCCGGGCGACGAGACGTGCGGCGATTGAGAGGAGCGATCGGACGGCCGCGGTATCGATGGCCTCCACCTCGCGCATGTCGATGATGATCTTGGAGTTGCCGGCTTCAATGCCGTCATGTATCGACTTTTCGAACTCTTTGACGTGCGGCGTTTCGATGCTTCCCTTGGGTTCGAGAACCAGGATCTCGCCTTCTCGGCGTTGTGAGGCGTGGAGCGTCATCTGCTGTTGGGGTGGTTTGCGACTTCGCGCGGTCGTAGTTCAACCGCAATTTAACGAATGCAGATTATATCCGAAACGGATTGGATCCCAACGAACTGACGGACTATGCGGCCGGTGAAGGATCAACCGCGGAGGGTGTTCCCGATTGCCCTGCGGTTTCAGGTTCTTCGGTTGCGGAACCTTCGGAGCCGCCATCCCCGCCGTCAGTCGCTTCGGATTGCACGATCTGCGGGTCTCGCCCTTCCATGATCGCCTCGAACTGGTCGGCATCGATTGTTTCGTTCTCAAGGAGGAACTGCGAAACCGCTTCCAGCTTGTCAGAGTGTTCCGTCAAGATCTCCTTGGCGGTCTCGACGCCTTGGCGCAAGAGGCTGTCGATTTCGCGGTCAATGATCGCCTCAGTCTTGAGGCTGTAGTCGCGCTCTTCGGAGATTTCGCGTCCGAGGAAGATTGCTTCTTGCCGTTTTCCAAAGGAGCGATAGGTGAGTTCGTCGCTCATGCCGTAGCGCATGATCATCTCGCGGGCGATACGCGTAGCCTGTTCGAAGTCGTGAGATGCGCCGGTCGTAATCTTGCCCAGAGTAATCTCCTCAGCTGCGCGGCCTCCCATCGCACCGGCGATGCGAGAAAGTAGGTACGGCTTCGTCAGGTAGGACTTGTCTTCCTGCTCCCAACGGGTGAATCCGCCGGCGTGACCGCGTGCGATGATCGAAATCTTGCCGATGCGGTCTCCCTCGGGCATGTAATAGGGAACGACGGCGTGTCCGGCTTCGTGATACGCGGTTAGACGTCGCTCTTCTTCGGTGATTACCTTGCTCTTGCGTGCCGGTCCGATGGAGACGCGGTCGATCGCCTCAAGCAACTCGTCGAGGCTGATCGTCTTCTTATTGCGGCGGGCGGCCAAAAGAGCCGCCTCGTTGACAAGGTTGGCGAGGTCGGCACCGGAGAATCCAGGGGTCTGCTTTGCGACCGACTTCATGTCGACTTCTTTGTCGAACGGTTTCCCTTTGGAGTGAACGTCGAGGATGGCGGTACGGCCGCGAATGTCGGGGGTGTCTAGTGTGACCCGGCGGTCGAACCTTCCGGGACGGAGCAACGCCGGGTCGAGGATGTCGGGCCGGTTGGTGGCGGCGATGACGATGACGGATGAGAGCGTATCAAATCCATCCATCTCGACGAGTATTTGGTTGAGAGTTTGCTCGCGTTCGTCGTGTCCCCCCCCTAGACCGGCACCGCGGTGTCGACCAACAGCGTCGATCTCGTCGACGAAGATGATGCATGGTGCGTGCCGTTTCGCCTGCTGGAAGAGGTCGCGCACGCGAGACGCACCGACTCCGACGAACATCTCGACGAACTCGGAGCCGGAGATCGAGAAGAAAGGTACGCCTGCTTCACCTGCCACGGCGCGTGCGAGCAAGGTCTTGCCGGTGCCTGGCGGTCCCATGAGGAGGACGCCGCGCGGGATCCTCGCCCCCAAGGCTTGGAAGCGTTCAGGGAACTTGAGGAATTCGACCACTTCGCCGAGTTCCTCCTTGGCTTCCGGGACACCGGCAACGTCGAAGAAGGTGACGGTGGCCTTGGTGCCGACGAACATGCGTGCGCGGTTGCGTCCGAAGTTCATCGTCTGGCTGTTTCCGGCTTGCGCTTGG
This sequence comes from Dehalococcoidia bacterium, assembly GCA_965221625.1. Classification (GTDB taxonomy): domain Bacteria; phylum Chloroflexota; class Dehalococcoidia; order Lucifugimonadales; family Lucifugimonadaceae; genus Bin127. Next base: position 201,788 of record OZ244903.1, on the reverse strand, counting down.
CGAAGCATGAAGATAAGCAAACCGGCGAAGAGTATCAAAGGAAGAAATCCAAGGAGTGCCTGCAACAAGGTCGCCAATCCGCTTTGGCCGCGCACGTCAAGCCGGTAGTTGTTGAGGTCCGCGCCGGCTTCGGAAAGTGCTTCGAAAACGCTGGTTGAGGTCTCTTTACGAGATTTGAAGACCTGCGTGCCGTTGTCGATCGTAACTGAGTCTCCGCTGACTTCGATGTTGAGAGCGGGACCCGAGTTGTCGCGCGCCATCTCGACGACTCGGTTGAAAGGGATCGTCTCAGATCCGTCGCCCTGCCGAAATAGCAACAGTATCAGCGCAATCGCGGCGACAGCGATGAGGACGTAGATTAGAGAGTTACGGATCTGCACGGCTTCGATTCTATCCGACGGTAATTCTGCGACGTAATGATTTTGCGGTTGCGTCCACGTGCGAAGCAACGCTTTCGCTGCGCTAGTTTCTATCGGCTCAACGCGTGATGAGTAGAACGATTCACGTGTAGATGGTATACGCCGTCAATAAGGCGTCGGATCGCCGCTGAGACGATCGCGCTCCCGAAATCAAACTTGGGTGGACGGTTGTACGGTCGGACCTCGTGACCTTAGGTGGAACTCTCGGTTACATCCACGCACGAACTCGCACACTCCGCTACCGAGCCAATGGCATTGATCGGTTGCCCGTCGTCCATACGTGGCATCGAATGTCGATCCATGAGGTGTCCGGGTACTGCCGTTCAGGACCTCAACCGTAATCTTCGTCGGCGTATGCTTGCAGCCAGTTGCTGGAGAATATGCCGTCCGGATCGTAGCGTTCTTTCAAATCGAGGAATTGGCCGAGCTGCGGATAGCAGCGCGCAAGCTGCTGCGGTGTGGCGAACTTGCTGTAAGTGAGGAAGTAGCTGCCCCCGCGCTCGATCGCTAGATCTATGAGCGCGCGCAGATCGTCAGCCGCGCCTTCGATGCCGCGGTCCGTGTGCTCCACGTGCAGGTTGAAAACGATGCAGGCGAAAGGTTGCCGCGCCCAGCTGAGGAAAGTCTCGTCGTCCTGCTCAATTAGCCGTATCGTGCCGTAGATGACATTCGAATTGCGCGCTCGCAGTTCCCGCGCCGCCGCGTCCATGAAGTCGACGAGAAGCGGCAGGGGCACGTAGAGTTCGGTGATGATCTCGGTGCTTTTGGCGGAGGTACTCAAATGACGGTCCAGCTCCTGATGGTAGTCGTCGACGTAGACGCTGAGCTGGAATGTGTCACTGTCGTAGGTCTGCCCATTCGTCCTCAAGTAGAAGCCTGCATACTCTTCGAAGGCGCGATCTTTGTCGGCGTGAGAAAGGAACAGCAACCTTCGCCAGTCTTGCTCGCGTAGCTGGTTGCGTGGCGGTTCGGCGGACGCCTCCTCCTCCTTTGGGATGGGCACGTAGCACGACATCACGCCGTCGCGCAGAAACCCCGGAGAAGCTTCGTCGGTTTTGTATTGGAAATCTCCATAGGTAAAGCCATCCGCGATGCGCTGTTCGAAGAGCACTTCCAGTTGCTCAACGTTGGTGATCTCCACAACGCGTCGTACTCTGTGGGCTGGCATGAGGCGCAGGGTTACGGCGTAGATCACACCGAACAGTCCGTAGCCGCCGATGGCGAGGCCGAACAACTCAGGGTTCTCGGTGCGGCTGCAATGACGCAGGTCGCCGTTGGCGTCAACGATCTCGAACGATTCGACGTCCTGCACGATCGGTTTGTACGTCAGCCCGCGCCCGTGCCCGTTTGCCGCGAGTGCGCCTCCGACGCTGAGTCGGTCCGCACCGGTCTGCTTTTGGACGATGCTCCAGCGACGATCACCGTCCTGTTGCAACGCGCGCAGCCCGTGCACGAGATCGTTCCACATGATGCCGGCCTCAACGCGGAGTAACCCGCGTTCCACGTCCAAATCGAGGATTCGGTTCAACAAGCGCGTGTCGATGAGGCTGCCGTCGTCAAGGAACTGTTGCCCGCCCATTGCATGCCGACCGCCGGCTATGCTGACGCGGCCGCCTTCGCTGTGAACGATGGAAACGGCCTGTTGAATGTCAGCAGCCGTGCGCGGCGCGTAGACGTACCGCATGTCGGTCGCGTTGAGTTGCGAATGGACGTCGTTAAGTGTGGGCATGGCGACTTTCGGTATTTTGCAGGCGAAGATTGGTTGTCGCCGGAAAACTATACGTATCTGCAAATACGCAATAAAGCCGATGGCGGTTGCCGCAACCGGGGACAATCGCGGTGTTTCAATCTCTGCTTGACGGTCTTGATCGACCCTCTCTCTGCGAGTTCAGCCGGACTGGGGAAGGCGATCTGCATGCGAGAGCCTAGCTTGATTCGCAGATAGCGCGTTACCGACGCGCCGCTTGCGCTGATCCATCTTCGTCTGTCCAATCGGTGGGGATGCCGAAAACACCGTTCTCAACGCGCGGCAGTCTGACGCGGTCCTCGAACCTATTCGCTGGCGATCAATACGTCGAAGCAAGCTCCGACAGCGATGTCGTTAACGACCGCGGTCGCTTTGTCGGCGGCTCGGATGCCGACAAGACGTGAAGCGTGAACGTGTAGTTAGCCGCAACACAACAGGTCTTCGGCCCAGGGTGGATCTGAGCCGTTGCGGACGCGATCGACGATGCGAAACCGGTCTATCCGTTGAGCTTTCGGTTCTTGTGCTCTTGGCAGAACTCTCGGGCTTGTCCGAGCATGAATTCGCGCACTCCGAGCCCGAATGTGGTCGCACCTATGGACTTGCCGGCGGCTTGAGCGCGGCGTTCGATGTCGGCCGTTGCGGCAACGCGGTCGGGGTGATCGGGCTGGCCGGCTAAACCCATGCTCGCAGCGAAGTCGTTTGGGCCGCCGGCGACACCGCTCAGACCTTCTACGGCGAGGATGTCGTCGAGATTGTCGTACGCTTTCTGCGACTCGATCTGTGCCATGACGATCATGTTGTCGTTGGCCCATTTCATGAATGCCCGTTGTCCACCATACTCTTCCAGCTTCTCTGGGTCGTTGAACTCGGTGCCTCTGCCGCCACCCCAGGATCGCCAACCGTCTTCGGGAAAGAGACATGCGTCGGCGAGTGCTTGAGCTTCCGCACCAGTCTCGACGTGTGGACCGGTGACACCTTGGATGCCCCGATCGAGATAAAGGTTTATCCAATATGCCGCAATATTCGGGACGCGGGCGGTAACCGACATTCCGAGAGCGTTCGACAGTCTGCAGATGTCGTCTACTTGGTCTACGGAATAGGCACCGTGCTCCCCGTCAATCGAAATGGCGTCGAAACCTACGTGCGCTGCCAGTTCGATCAGCTGAGAAGAGGTGAAGGGAAGCGCGAAAACGAGTGCGTAGCGTCCCTCTCGGCTGGCTTTCAGAATCGTGTTTTCGATCATTTGCGAACATCCAATCGAGTTTCTTGTTGTCACCGCCAGAGATGCATGCATTTTAGCAGTGATTCGCGGCTCAGTTAATTGCGACGAATGCTAGATGACTCTTCGGCTCCCACCACGCGCCGTCGTCTTCGGCAAGTGCGGATGGCGGGCGATCTCTGAAAGGTCGAGTTCGATGCCCAACCCGGGGGCGTCGCTAAGAGTGACGTACCCGTCCTGCTGGCGGGGTAGTCCGCGGCATACGGTGAAGTACCAAGGAGAGTAGAACTCGGCGTGATACTCCTGGATTTCGAAGTTGACGATTGATGCGTCAAGGTGCATTTCGGCGATGGCACCCACCGGCGAGCAGACGTTGTGTGGTGCCATGGTGATGTGTTTGGCCTCGGCGATGGCGGAGATCTTCTTGAGTTCCGTCAATCCGCCGGCGTTCGCGATGTCGGGTTGCAAGACGTCGGCGGCGTGCGCTTCGACGATTTCTGCGAAGGGGAATTTCGAGTAGAGCCGTTCTCCGGTTGCGATGGGGATGCCGACCTTTCGGCGCACCTCAAGCAACTCGCAAATGCGCTCTTCGGAAACCGGTTCTTCGTAGAAGAGGGGGTGGTATTGCTCTAATCGAGTTCCGAGCTTGACGGCGTTCATAACGTTAAATTTGGCGTGTGCTTCGACGAGAATGTCGACGTGTGGTCCGACGGCTTCCCGCACCGCGGCGACTCGCTGTTCGGCGACGTCGGCTTCCGGTTCGGAGATCTTGTAGTAGTTGGTCTGGGCAAAGGGATCGAATTTCAGCGCGGTGTAACCCATGTCGAGGACGATCTTCGCCTCGTCGGCGTTCTGCTCTGGGGTGCCCGGATTGGCGTACCAACCGTTGGCGTAAACGCGGATGTTCGGACGTTGTGAACCTCCGAGGAGTTGAAACACGGGTCGATCGAGGATCTTGCCTTTGAGATCCCAAAGGGCGATGTCGATGCCACTGATTGCGGTCATCGCCAAACGCCCGCGCTTCCCAGGGGAGTTGTGATACATGTCGGACCATATAGCCTCGGAATCGAGCGGATCCCGTCCGGCGACCCATCGTTCAACGAGGTGGGACGCCAACTGCATGACCGATTCGTCGGCCTCCATCGGGCTGGCGTCGCCAAGTCCGTGCAGTCCCGGTTGATCGGTGTTCAACTGGACGACTAGCCAGTTGCGATCGGCGTTGTGGTGCTTCGCCGAAAAGCGATGGAATTGGATGTCGGTTACGGCGGGCATCGGGCATCTTTCGTATTGTCGGAATCGATGGACGGGGCAATTTCGGTCCCGCGCTGGGGGCTAGGATACCAGTGGTGAAAATTCTGCTGATCGGGATTCTGTCGGTGTGGATTCGCCACGCGAGGTGGGGAGTGGGTTTGGGCATGTCGTACCATTGTGTTGGATGTTGGAGTGCGCAAAAGAGAGTGAGCTGCACCGGGTTTGGCGAAACGCCGATTCGAGAAGAGCGCGAGTAAAAACAACCGACGGACGAGAGTACAAATTAGTCTACTCGGGGATGCCAGGAGGATCGCGCGGTCCCGATTTTCGAGATGCAGTACTCGAAGCAGCGGACGGTGCCGAAATCCTTGGGGACGTCGAAATTCATAGACTCCCCGAGAGTTGGTACGCGCATGGCCATCACCTAGATCCTAGTTACAACCACGTCGCGTTTCACGCTGTCGGAGACCCAGGTGAACGAGAAGTCGTCACGGTTGACTCACTCGGGATGCTGGTCCCCCAGATCGATATCAGATGTTTGCGCGATCGTGACTTGACCCTTGGAGTCGGAGGAATTGGTTCCGGAGGCCAACTGGAGAGAACGATAGAAACGGGTGCAAGTTGGTTGGATCGGGCGGGAGATGAGCGGTTCGCCGCCAAGGTCCGGAGCCGAAGAGTGGATGTCGAGACATTCGGAGTAGATCTTGCATTGCAGGTCGCGGTGTTCGAGTGCCTAGGGTACCCGAACAATCGGGCAGGGTTCATCCAACTGGCGCGTCGTTCGCCGTGGGCGTATCTGTGTCGCTTCGCCGGTAGTTCAGATCCGGTTACGTGTGCGGAAACCTTGCTGCAGTGGGCAGCCGGACTCGGGGAACGCCCAGATTGGGCTGGTGTGCCGCGCCTATTCGGCGATGCCCCGGCGTGGGTCGCAGCCGCCGGGCGTCCTTCGAATCGGACGGAAGCGAGAATCGCGGCCGGTGCGCATCTAGTTGCTCGATGGTGGGAAAACGGCGGGCCATTGCGACATGCGTTGGCGACGCTAGAGGAAGCGAACAAAGTTTCCGATTTGCGCGATGCGTTTCGAGTTGCGGGCGGTGTGTTGGGATCGGGACGCGCCGGTGAGATCATCGTAAACGCCGTGTTGCCAACATTGGCGGCATGGGCGGAATCGGGGCGCGATCGCGTGCTGTTTTGCAAGCTGTTGGATTTCTACGCTGAGCATCCGAAGCTCCCGTCCAACTCGGTGTTGCGCGAAGCAGAGTCGGCACTTGGCCGGCGCGGCATTGGGTTCGCCCGAGTCCGCGGTGCCCGCCAGCAACAAGGGTTGATGCATCTCTACAGATCGATCCTGATTCGTCCGCGTCAGGCGCGTCAGCTGCCCCTTGGTGAACGAGTAGTGTCGCTATGACTGGAGACGCGGCAAAAGGGCGTTTCTGTAGTTGCGCAGAGGTGCCGCCTCGCAGAAATAGTACCCCGGCACTCAGCGACGACACGGTTGACGCTGCTAAATCGGACGACGGCACCGAGGCGACGGTGTTGAGACCGCTGGAGAGAGCTTGGGAACGGTTTGATGCTGCGGATGATGCCTTTGCTGCAGTGAGTGATTCATCCGATTCAACTCAGCAGATTGATGAAGCAGTACCAAGCGTCGGCGACCTATTGCCGGGTGAGCGACGAATTGATGCCGTTGTCGCTCTGGGCGATGGTGCCGAGGTGATTCTGACTGATCGACGCGTCGTCTCTCGGGGTTCCGCAGAGTCGCGGGATTTGTTTGCTTCGGCGTATTTGGCGGAAATCGCTGCGGTTTCGATTGCGCGGAAGCGACCACGGGGGCGATCGTTGTTCTGGGGATTGGTGGGGGTCCTAGCGACAGTCGCGTTATGGCAGGCATTGGACGGAGTCGGTAATCTTCGACTCATTGTCGCCGCGGTGTCGTTGTTGGTGAGCGCGGTGCTGCTTGCCGACTATTTCATCCGACCGCCGGACCTAGAAGTGGTAATGCATGTCCGCTCTGGTGCCGATGTGCGCGCCGAGTTCGCGAACTCGCAGACAGCAGACGCGGATCGAATCACGGCGCGCATCGTAGGAGCCATCGAAAGGCGTCGCAAACGCAGACGTAACTCTGCGCGCAGTTTCGCAGGCAGACATTGAGCGTTTCGACGGAGTTGCGACGGTTGACGGCCCTTCGCTTGCCTGCGTCTACGCGATGCGAAGCGAGGGGATGACGTCGAGATCGAAAGTGGCGTATTCTTCGTTCGTGAGCTGGTCGAGGCCGGCGCGTGCGATCATGGCACCGTTGTCGGTGCAGAGCGAGATTGGCGGGCAAGCCACGGGCACGTGAGAGTGTTGCTGCATCGCTTCCCGGAGCGGACGGTTGGCGGCGACGCCGCCGACGAGGGCTATGGCGGCACACTCGAACTCCTCGGCGGCGCGGACGGTTTTGCGCACCAACACGTCGACGACGGAATCTTGAAAGGCTTTGGCGACGTTGCTGACGACTACTGGGTCGGCATCGTCTTGTTTCATCTCAGGTGGATAGATGTCGAGTTGGCTGGCGCGATTGAGAACTGCAGTCTTGAGTCCACTGAAGGAGAAGTTGTGGGTGCCGGGCAGCCACGCTCTGGGCAGGGCTTCGACGCTTGATACGTCGGCATTTTGGGCGGCATTTTGTATTGCGGGGCCGCCCGGATACGATAGTCCGATCGCCCTCGCGGCCTTGTCGAAAGCTTCACCGGCGGCATCGTCTAACGTTTGGCCGATCAGTTCAAATGTGATGTGACTGTCCTTGTGTTGGGCCGTGACCAACTCGGTGTGCCCGCCCGAAACGATTAGGCACATAACCGGTGCGACGTCAATTGTTGCGAGCGCGGGATCCACGGGGTAGTGCGTTTCCGTGCCGCCGGCTTCCTCGGGTGAAAGGGCGGCTCGAATGAAGGCAGCCATCACGTGGCCGGCTAGATGATTGACTGCGATCAGTGGTTTGGACGCGCTGGCGGCGACGCCTTTGGCAAAGTTGACGCCGGTGAGCAGTGAACCCGCGAGGCCGGGCCCATTGGTCACCGCTACGGCGTCGATCTTCTCCCAACCGACATCGGCATTTTCTAGTGCCAGATTGACCACCACAGCGAGGTCGCGGATGTGTTGCCTGGATGCGACTTCAGGAACGATGCCTCCGTACCGTGCGTGCAGATCGGCTTGACTGGCGACGACGTTGGCGTGCAAGCGACCGTCGAGGTCGACGATTCCGGCGGCGGTTTCGTCACAAGATGTTTCGATGCCGATAATCAATGGATGGTTGGGGTCATTAGGTTCGAGATCTTCTTGGGTGTCCCACAGACTCAAGGTTAAGCGCGCGGGCGATCAACGCGCTCCTTTTGACTGGCGTATGGCGCGATTGAGGCGTTCCTAGGATTGCGCGCGTGGATTTGCAGATATTAAACTTTAGGTGATTAATTTCGTTGCTAGATGCTCGAACTGGGGTGCTAGCGTACCTGTGCGACGGGGTGAGGATCGCCTTTGTGCCGGGACATAATGAGCTGCAGCGTCGGCGGAGGATAGGACGTTGGAAAACTTGACTTCATGGCCGGATTGCATTGCCTGCGAGCAAGGGGTGTTGGTGCCACTTTCTGACTTCGGTGGGCAAGGCGCACCAGTCCATTACAAGGCATGGGTTTGCACGAGCCCGGATTGCGACTACAACATCAAGATTCGCAATGGAGATGTGCACGTCAACGAGCCGATATTCGAAGGTCCACGCGGCCGTTAGGTTCCGTTCGAAATCTTCTGGCGGAGACGCCTGGCGGTTGCGTGAGCCGCATTCGCAGGTGATCTCATGATGAAGGTTTTGCGGCGCATAGCGCGACCTGCCGGTTGGCTACTACTCACATCCGGTGCCGTAATGGTGTCGGTCTCTGCATTCTATCTCTACGCCTACTCGCGTTCCGGATCCGACGCTGACCGCTTCAATGTCGAAGCGGCGTCTCCAACGGAGTATCTCGAACACATCGGTCTTGACGTCCCGAAACCGGATCGCGGTGATGGTCCGGAGACGATGAAGGGGGCAACAGGTGTCGAGCGAAATGAAGGGTCGAAGGAGGCGATGGCGAGTGTCGCACGGGAGACCGTGTCTACGGTTCGTTTGCCGGCGGCATCGGAGCGGTTAGGAAGGACGATGGATGAACCGACGCTGGGTGCGCCGAACAAAGCGTCAGCGATTCAAATCGGCGTTATCGAGTCGGGTGATACAGACGTCGAGACCGGCACCAGGTCGGAGCTAACCACTGAGAGTGGCGGTAGTGTTGAAATCCCTTCAGAAGCGATGCTCGCCGCACTGGCGTCCGTCTATCCCGGTGGCAGTATGAATCCTCGGTATTGGGCAGATCCGCAGTGGGCCGGTAATATGCCGTTTGGCGGCCCGACGATCCCGGAAGGATTCGTACCGGTTGCGGCGACAGATTTGACTACGTCGATCGGCGACGGTGAGCCGGCACTGCGTCTACGGATACCCGCGATTGAACTCGATGCCTCGGTTTCGGAGCTCGAAATTCTCGATCTCGGCGATTCGCGGGCGTGGAGTACGCCGGACAAGGTAGTGGGGCACATACCGACTACCGCGAATCCCGGTGAGGCCGCCAACGGTTGGTACTTCGGCCATCTGGAGGCTTTCTTGAGTGACGAGGGCGATATATTTCGTCGATTGCCTGAGATCGCGGACATGATCGACAACGATCCTGTCGACGTCTTTATCGAGACTTCTGACGCAGAGTACATCTACCGCGTCACCGGCACTAAGCAGTTGCATCGGGATCACCTGCGGATAACCGAAACTAAAGATGCTCAAATCACTCTAGTCACGTGTTGGCCGTTCAAGGTGTACGACCATCGCGTCGTCGTCAACGCCGTGCTGATTGCGGTGAAGCAATTCGACGAAGCTTAGTGTCGACCTGCTTTAGGAAACGGGGATGATGGGCATGGGCAAGCGCGTGATGATCTGGGAAGACCGACTCCTGCTGGTCTTGTTGTCGGTTTCACTAGCGGGTGCTCTGATTCAGATCACGATGGGAGGTGCCGTGCGGGTCACCGGTTCCGGAGACGGTTGCCCGGATTGGCCGACCTGTTTTGACAGCTGGATTCCGCCGTTCGAGTATCACGCGCTGATGGAGTACACACATCGGACGATCGGTGTTTTGGTCGGGCTATCGATCATCGGCGCGGTTGTGCGCGTCTGGTTGCGGCATCGACAAGAGATTCCGGTGGTGATTTCGTCGACTGCAGGTTTGGTGGCGATCTCCATTACGGGAGGCATTGGTGGTTGGGTCGTGTTGAGCGAACTCGATCCAGGACTGCGGACGTTCCATCTGATGATGGCGGAGAGCGTGTTGCTGCTGTTGGCACACGCATTGATCGCATCACACTACGTCTCGGCAAGCCGCACTACGTCAGCATTGCCGCGCGCATTAGTGGTCACGGCTTTGATCGGGTCGGCGATGACGTTGGTGGCGTTGTTGTCAGGTTCCTATGCAGTGTGGCGAGGCGCGGGAGCCGTCTGTCCGTCTTGGCCGTTGTGCGGTGGATCGATCATTCCGCAATACGAACTGGTTTGGATTCACGTTGCGCACCGGGTGTTGGCACTTTTATCGGTGTTCCCGGCGTTGGGTGCGGCGCATCTGGCGATGCGGGTCAAAACATCGGATGTCTTCGCTTCCCGAGAGATGCGCTACTTGGGGATATTGCTCGCGACGGTGATCGTCGTTCAGATTATGCTCGGAGCGGCAAATCCATGGACCGGGTTCCAACAGTGGGCACGCGTTAGCCATCTGACGGTGGCATCTCTCCAGTGGTTGCTGATGTGCGTATTGGTGCTGATCACGCTATTGCCGGTGGTGCGAGCACGCACTGAGGCACGAGTTGTTGTAACCGTTGCCCGGGTAGGTGACGCGTCACTTTCAGGAGCGAGGCCATGACGCAAGCCACCGCAACGAAACCGACGCGAAGAGGCATCGCCGTCGTCGTTTGGGACTACGTACTGCTGACGAAGCCTCGCATCATGGTTCTACTGTTGCTGACCGCGCTCGGCGGTGCGTTTCTTGCCGCCCGCGGCGTCCCGCCGTGGCAGTACTTGGTGGCCGTGATTGTCGGCGGCGCACTCGCATCGGGCGGTGCCAGCGCGCTGAACATGTGGTACGAGGATGAACTTGATCGAGAGATGCATCGCACCGATAGGAGGCCAGTCGCCGGAGGGCGCGTCTCACCCGTCAACGCGCTGATTTACGGCGTCGTCCTCAATTGTCTGTCTTTTGCGGTGCTCTATTACTTCGCCAACATCTTGGCTGCTTCGCTGGCACTGGCAGGATCGGCACTGTACGTGGTTCTGTACACGGCGCTATTGAAGCGCACGACGACGCAAAACATCGTTGTTGGTGGTGCTGCCGGCGCGGTGCCTCCGTTGGTTGGATATGCCGCCGTTTTGGGGGTACTTGAGCTGGAGGCGTGGTACCTCTTCGCAATCGTCTTCTTCTGGACGCCTCCCCATTTCTGGGCGTTGTCGTTGTTGATAAAGGACGATTATGCCAAGGTGGGCATTCCGATGTTGCCGGTAGTTGCGGGGGAGTCGACGACGCGTCTGCAGATACTGCTTTATTGCGTGTTGATGCTGGCACTCTCTTCGATGTTTTACTTCGCAACCTCGAAGCTAGGGATCGTGTATCTGTTGTCGGCGGTGGCGGCGGGAGTTGTGCTCCTGGCATTGGCGATCAAGACGTGGCGTACGAAGGAGCGCACGGACGCGGCGACCCTCTACAAATTCTCAATCTTGTATCTCGCATTGCTGTTTGTTGCGATAATGGTGGACGCGGCGACGCATTAGTCGATTTCATCGATGGGTCACAATCGACGGCATCGGCAGGGAAAGTACACGATGGGTTGGTTAAGTCGAACGGTTACGTTGGCAGGGGCGGTGACGGCTGCATATCTGGGAGCATCGGCAGCAATGGTGCTGTCGATGTCGAACCGCGAACGACGCTTGGGATTGAATGATGATCCGTCAGCGGTCGGGATGGAGTTCCGCGAGGTTTCCTTCACGAGTCGACGGAGTGCCTGGGACGCACCTCGCCAGCTGAGTGGCTGGTTAATTCCGCCGCAATCCGAAGGTGAGGTGATGTCGCCGAGGGAGACGCGATGGGTCGTTCTGGTGCATGGCGACGGTGCCAATCGGAGCGATCCGCAAGTCGGTTTAATCGGACTGGCGGCATCGATGCGGCAACTCGGATACGGTTTGTTGATGTTCGACTTGCGGGGTTGCGGAAACTCAGAAGACGGCGAGTTCACCGGCGGTTGGCGCGAACGGTTGGATGTTCTCGGTGCCTTGGATTACCTCGTCAAGATCGGAGCCGATCGCGCCCGAATTGGTGTAATCGGTTTCTCCCTCGGTGCGGTTGCGGCGACACTCGCTTGCTCCAGTCCTGGTGTTGTGGCTGCGGTTGTGGCCGACAGCGCATACAGTGACTTGTGGGAGATGCTTAAAAGGAGATTTCGGCTTAAGTCTGGCTTTTCGACGATAATCAGACCGGGCTTCGATCTGATGACTCAGATGCTCATCGGCCACCGCTTGGCGGCGGTTTCACCGGAGTTAGCATTGTCGGAAAGCGACACTCCGGTGCTGATAATCCACGGGGCGCGTGACGAAGAGGTGCCGATGGAGAGTGCGCGTCGATTGGCTCGGGCACGCGGTGTGAGCGAGTCTGAGATTGACGCCGGCGATTCGGAGCGCATTTGGATACATCCTGACGCCGAGCACGTGAAGACCTACCGCACAGTGCCGGGGGAGTACGTAGCGCGGGTGTCGGAATTCCTTTCCAAACACCTCGCGAGTTAGGTCGGCTTAGCCTAGATTTCGGCCTTCGCTTTTTCGACGACCTTCGAGAAAGCATCGGGTTGGCGAATCGCCAATTCGGCTAGAGATTTGCGGTCGATCGAAATGTTCGCTTTGTTTAGGGCGTTGATGAGTGCCGAATAGTTGATTCCGTTCTTGCGTGCAGCGGCGTTGATTCTAGTGATCGCCAGTGCCCGGTTCTGACGCTTTTTCAGCTTGCGGTGGCGCGTCGCGTAGTCGAGGGCGTGGAGCATCGACTCCTTGGCGAGACGATACCTTCTATTGCGCGAGCCGCGGTGACCCTTGGCTGCTTGAAGTACAGCCTTATGTTTCTGACGGCGAGTAGTTCCTGCTTTGACGCGTGGCAAATGTAATCTCCGCGATCTACCTTGATGAGCCGACGAGGCCTTGTTTCACTTTCTTTTGCATCTTCGGTGAGTCGATGCCGACTTTGCCGATGAGCAGACGCTTCATCCGCTTCGCTTTGCGTCGACGGAAGTGGCTCTTTGGTCCTTTGGTTCGGAGGACCTTGCCGGAGGCTGAGATGTGAAAGCGCTTGCGAGCACCTTTGTGGGTCTTCAGTTTAGGCATTGTTCAATTATGCAACAAGCAAAAGAGGTACATGGCGCGGTTGATGCTTCATCAACCGGTAGGTAAGATCTCCGGTAGGTAAGATCTACGGGTTGCAGGTATGCGGCTACACGCCTGGTGCAACCGGTTGTGTTCTCTCCGCAGGTTCACGGACGGCGTTCGGACTTGATCCGTTGGCAGTGCTTCCGTTGCGTCGATGTGCACGAGTTGGACGCTCGGATGTTTCACTCTTTTTGGCCGCAGCCCCTTGCCTGGGTGCGAGGAGCATGCTAAGAGTTCGACCTTCACGCGTCGGTTTCTGTTCAAGGCGAGCAAACTCTGCGGCGTCGGTGGCGACGCGTCGGAGCACGCTAATGGCTAACTCGGGATGGGAGGCTTCCCGCCCTCGGAAACGAACGAAGACTTGGACCTTCGCACCATCCTTGAGGAATCCAATTACGCGTTTCGTTTTCTGGGCGATATCGTTTTCCGCGATCTTCGCGGTGAGACGAACTTTCTTCAGCTGACCGGAAGCGCGGGACGCCTTCCTGGCCTCTTTCTCTTTCTTCGCCTGATTGAATTTGAACTTCCCGTAGTCCATCAGCCTCACAACGGGTGGACTTTGGGCAGGGCCGACCTCTACGAGGTCTAACCCTCGGTCTTGGGCGAGACGCAACGCTTCGTTGCGAGTCATCACGTGAGACGACGTGGCATCATCGCTGGAATCGCGCGACCGTTCGACTAATCTGACTTCAGGTGCCCGGATTCGGTGGTTGATGCGGTAGTTCCTTGCTATGTCGCAATCCTTTCGTTGGGGACTTCACTAGGTGGGAGATTTCCAACATTTGGCTCCCGTGATGCAAATATATCAAACGGGAATAGCGTTTGAGACCCGGGGTTGAGTTGCATCTGACGAAAAACCGACGCTATTGGTCAATTACTGAACCGTCTTGGTGCAGCCTCGTCTCGACCTCGCGAGGCGTGGGTGGGCAGAGCTCCACGGCTGCCGAGTTGGGTTGGATACCGATGCCGGGCGCGTCGGAGATGACTAGATAGCCGTTGCCATCGTGCTCCGGCGTCCCGGAGACCATATTTGACTTAGGTGGGACTTCTTCACCGATTGGGTACTCCTGAAGCGCAAAGTTAGGCGCGGTTGCGGCGATTTGAAGACACGCGGCGGTGCTCACCGGCGAAAGCGGGTTGTGTGGAACAACGCCTACGTGATGCGCTTCGGCGAGCGCGGCGATCTTGCGAGCACCGGAGATGCCGCCCACCAAACAGACGTCTGGCCTGACGTATTGAACCGCGGCCCGCGACAATGCCATCTGAAACTCCCAGAGCGACGTGTAGCGTTCGCCTGTTGCGATCGGGATGTTGATCTTGTCGGCAACGTAGGCCATCTCGTCAAAGTTGTCTGGGGTCACGGGATCTTCGTAGAAGAAGGGGTGGAACTCTTCAATGCCGAGGCCGAGTTGTACCGCCTCGGTCGGCGTCAGCCGTCGGTGAATCTCGATGCAGAGATCAACGGCGTCGCCAACGGTTTCACGATACTTGCGGACGGTCTCAATGGCGTCTCGAATCTTCTCGGCATGGGTCTTGAAGTAAGGGACGTCGCGTTCTTCATCGAGAAATGGCGTGAGGTGCCCGACCGCGGTGAATCCCATCTCCTTGGCTTCGGCGATGCCGCTAATCAGTTTTTCGGTCGTGTCGCCAAAGACGTGGTAGTAGACGCGAGCTCGATCTCGTACCTTGCCACCGAGAAGTTGGTGGACGGGAGCTTCGAAATGCTTGCCCATGATGTCCCAAAGCGCAATGTCGATCGCACTCAGTGCCCCCATGACCGCGGAGCCGCGGAAATGCGAGAAGCGGTACATGTATTGCCAGTGATGCTCAATGAGCAGCGGATCTTCGCCGACTAGATAGCGGCCGAACTTCTCGATCGCGGCTTGAGACGCTTCGAGGAATCCCCACGTGCCGGATTCACCGATGCCCGTCAATCCGTTATCGGTTTCAATCTCAACCAGAAGGTATCGGTCGAGCATCAGTGGCGTCACGCGAGTGATCTCCATGGTTCGCCTTTCGGGATTGAATGACCATCGAATGGATGTTTCGCAAGTTTAGTTCAAGGTGATGTTGAGGTTTCGATCGTTTCAAGCCTTCCTAAGCGCAGGCGACAGGAGATAGGCCGCGAGGACGATCGGCGTGCCGCCCAATACGCTAGCGATGATCGCCGGTTCGTTTCCGATCCACTCTGCCAGCGCGCCGCCGTATGCCCAGCCGAGTGGGAAGATACCCATGATGATGGCGTAGAGACTCATGATGCGGCCGCGCATGTGGTCGGGTGCCGATCTTTGGAATATGCAGAGGGCGGCGTTTACCCAGAACATCCCGACGATGCCCATCGCAAAGATGGTCAGAAGGGTCAATGGCAGGATGCGCGAGAAAGCGAAAATGAGCATGCCGAAGTCCCACAAGAAACTGCTGCCGACGATCAACGGCGCGGTGCGCCCGGAAATGCCGCGGATGGCGATGTATGCACTGCCGACGGCCATGCCGGCCCCGAAAGCACCGCTCATTGCACCGTAGGCGAAACCGCCGCCGCCGAAAACCACCGTAGCGTATTCCGGCATCAGCGGAAATATCGCGACCCCGAAGACGTTCGTTGCGGCGACCATCACGAAGATCCAAGGTATCGGTTGGGTGCGAACAGCATACCGTACGCCGAGCCTGATGCTGGCGAGATATGGAACGCGTTGCGGAGCACCTGCGGACGCCTGCATTCCTTTCGGGACCTTAAGGATCAGATAGGCACCTACGAAGTAGAGGAAGGCGATGAAGATGAAGGGCGAGTGTGCACCCAATCCGGCGATTAAGGCACCGACTATGAACGGTCCGATCATCTCGCCAGTATTGTGCACAAAGGTGATCATGGCGTTGGCGCGAGGCACGAGACGGGGTTCCACGAGATCGCTGAGAAATGCCCAAAACGCTGGCACTGCGGTCGCTACTGCGGTGCCAGCGAGTAACGCGAGAACAAGCAGATGCCAAGGTTCCATCGTGTCAGTGCCAATGAGAACAGCTTGAATGAGACACAGCACTCCGCTGAACGCGCGGACTATTGCCACTTGCAGGCGTCGGTCGAACCGATCGGCGACAGCACCACCGAACAGCGGCATTACGAGAACCGGGATTGCTCCAGCTCCCGACGCAAGACCGACCCAAAGGTTGGAACCTGTCAAGTCGTAAGCGACCCAAGATTGCGCGGTGACTCGGGCGAGAACACCGATGTCGATTAGTGCTTCGGAACCGATGAGCTGCTTGAAGCCGGGTTGCCGCAGCGTCTCAACGAAGTCGCTGCGTCGACGATCCACGGGTTGCGTTTCTGGCGTTTCAGTCACAGAGACGTGATGGCGGAATCGAATGTATGGGATGACTTCAGCTACCGGGAGGAAGCGAAATCGTTCTTTCGCCAGTCTCAGCTGCGCCGCACGATGAATTGCTCAATGCGCGTCTCGTCGATCTCGGCACCGACGCCCGGCCGATCGGGGAGTTCGAATGCTCCACCGCTGATGCACCAAGCGGTATCGGATGCCTCGCCAAGAAGGTTTGAAAGTCCACCTTGGAATTCCTGAAGGAGTTCAGGCGATGAGACCGCCGCGCACTGTAGTGTGGCAGCTTGGAACACCGATACGCCGTTGCCCATGTGCGGCGTTACTGGGATGCCACAACTGTATGCCAAATCCCGCTGACGAATGAAGTCTGAGATGCCGGTGCGCCCGATATCGGGTTGGTAGATGTCGAAGATCGGTGTCGGTTCGAGCCAGTCCACGATTTGGTAGCGCGTCCGGAAGTGCTCGCCCAAAGCGATTGCGGTTCCTTTGGCCAGATGCAACTGGCGATGAGCCTCACTGTCTTCGGGTTGCAACGGGCACTCAAAGAATGTCAGGTCGCGCTCCGAGAATTCGCGCTTGGCTGTCATGGCGTCGTCCAAGTTGCACATCCAAAGCGTGTCAACCATCCATTGTTCGATATTCGGTGCGCCCGATTTCAACGCGTCGATCTCTGCGAGCGCGGCTGGGATGTCGCCATTTTGGAAAATCTTGACGCCTTTGATGCCCTCGAAAATGAGACTTGCTGCTTGGTCAATCCGTTCTTGTATCGTGGCACGCCGCAGACCGGACAGGTAGACGGGGATGGTGGATCGATACGCTTCATCCAGCATCACCGCGACAGGAACGTCGTTGCGCTTGCCAATGGCGTCCCATAGTGCGATGTCCAGAGCCGCGAGTGCGTCCATCCAGTAACCGGAGTTGACGCCACGCCCGCGTTGGGAGTCGTAGACGAAATCCCAAAGGTGCGTCGGGCTTTCGAACTCCTTGCCCGTGACCATCTCAGTTATTGCGGCGTCGAGCATCAAGCAGACAATCTCCGGTGCGATCGGGGTGTTCGATTCACCCCAACCGAAGTTGCCGTCGGCCAGCTTCACCTTGACGAGCGGCGTCTCGACGGTTGTCGCGTAAACCGTTTGCCAACCGGGTTTGAACTCATATCGAGGCGAACTGCCAGGAGACGCCTCGCTTGCTACCTCGCGATACTGCTCCCAGTAACCAGCATTATCAGGAAATGCGAGGTGAGCGGTTTTGACGTCCTGGATGACGAAGGAGGTATCAAAATTGCTCATTTTGGGTCGAGATGTTCTGAGAGTATCCGTTTGATTTGCGCGACAACGTCATCGGGAAGGTCAGTTTTTGCAGATGCGATGTGGAGCTGTGCGAGGGCGAGTGCGGCGTATGCTCGGGAAGTATCGTGCGATAGCTCGGAGGTAGCGGCGAGGTGCTTGCCGATCGTTTCGACATCACCGCGGACGAATGGCCCTGACATAGCCGCGGGAAGGCCGTCGTTGGCGATCTGATCGACGGTTGAGATTAGCATGGGCGATAGCAAGGCCACGGCGTCCTGACGACCGATACCGATGGCTTGCCACAGGTCAGCAGCGACGCCAACCAATCCGGCAAGCAGACCGCAAGCGAGCACAGCGGAGGCGTGATAGATGACGTGTTGCCCGTACCCGCGTATCGTGATGTGCCTTCCCCCGAGTTCCTCTACTAACTCCTTGAGCCATGCCGAAAGATGGGCATCGTCGCAGTCGATTGCGTAGGTCGCGCGTGCGAGAAGCTTGGGCGTCGCGAGCGACGGGAAGGTCTGCAAAGGATGAAACATCGCGGTTGCCGCGCCGGCGTCATGGGCGGATGCCAACGCCTCGGGCCCTAGGACTCCGGAGCAGTGGATGACCTGTTGATGTTCGCCCCATAGCAAATCATCGCAGACGGACCTGATCGCTCCGTCGTTGGTGGTCATGAAGATGACGTCGGATGCATCGACCACCTGCTGCGGGGTATCGACAACCTTAGCTTCGGGAAAAGTCTTCCGCAACCAATCGCGATGGTCCGGTCGACGCGATGAGAGTGCTGCGATTCGGTCGGCAAAGATCGGTGCCGCGGCCAAGCTGGATCCGAGTCTGCCTGCACCGATGACGCCGATGTTTCGAGGTTCGCTGAGCAATTGAGATCGTGCCGATTTCGGAGGTGCGAGTTTAGCCGTTACGCCGCTTTTCTGCGATAATTGACTGAATCCAGTATCGCGCCATCAACGTGTCACATCGAGACTGCGAATCGAATTTCAGGCCTGGGCAACCGGGTTGCAGGGTTTCACGATGCGATTTACCGCGCCGCCAGCGACCGACTGAGAGTTTGTTGAGACTGCATTCAAGGAGCATCTGAGGACATGGACTCATTCAACGGAATCCAACCACTCCAACCGGCGTACGGCTACGATGACGTGGCGATCGTTCCTGGCGACGAAACGATCAACCCCGATATGACGGATGTGTCGACGAGTTTCGACGGTTTAGGCATCGATGTACCGTTCATGGCCTCGGCGATGGATAGCGTCGTCGACACTCGGTTCGCGGTCAAGATGTCGGATATGGGCGGTTTGGCGGTGATGAATATGGATGGGTTGCACACCCGATATCGAGACACTGACCAAATCTACTCAGACGTCGCCGAAGCTCCAAAAGGCGAGGCGACGGAGCTGTTGCAGAAGATCTACGCCAAGCCGATCGATCCTCAGCTGGTGGGCGAACGCGTGGAGGAGATCAAAACGGGAGGAGGCAAGGCGGCCGCGTCGTTCGTACCGCAGTCGGCGAAACGCCATGCCCCGTTGGCCGGTGAGGCCGGAGCGGACATGGTTGTGGTGCAGGGTACAGTCATCACTCGTAGGCATCGTTCAGCCAATAGCCCGGTCGGCTTGCAGCTTTCCGATCTGGTGCGAGAACTCGGTATCCCGGTAGTGGTTGGCAACACCGTCAGCTACTCCGTGACTAAGGAGTTGATGGAAGAAGGCGTGCACGGAATCTTGGTTGGCGTCGGCCCAGGATCTGCGTGCACCAGCCGCGAAGTGTTGGGCATCGGCGTGCCGCAGGTTTCGGCGACTCTGGAATGCGTTGCTGCACGCAACCACTATCTGGAAGAGACTGGCCGTTACGTCTCGATAATCACGGACGGTGGATTGAGAACCGGAGGAGACGTCTGCAAGTCGATCGCGTCGGGCGCAGATGCGGTGATGATTGGCAGCCCGTTTGCGAAAACGGAGGAAGCACCGGCCAAGGGAATGCACTGGGGCATGGCGACTTGGCACGAGTCGTTGCCGAGAGGCACGCGCATAGATCTAGGAGTGCGCTACTCGCTTGAAGAGTTGCTCTTCGGTCCGTCATCGTCGTCTGATGGTACGCTCAACTTGGTGGGAGCTTTGCGTGTATGCATGGGTTATGTAGGTGCCGAGACTCTGCGCGAAATGCACGGGGCGCGAATGGTTCACGCGCCGGCGATCAAGACTGAGGGTAAGATCTACCAGATGTCTGGGGCATGATTTTGGCGGGATCGGTGCCATCTGAAATCGTTCTCAAGGTTCGAAGTGTGGACAGCTGATGCAGTTGCCTAATCCCAGCGGACTACCTTCACCCCTTGAGGGGATCAAGGTCCTCGACTGCTCGCAGATTCTCGCCGGTCCGTACTGCTCTATGCTGCTCGCGGACATGGGTGCGGACGTCGTCAAGATCGAGAAACCCGGTGGCGGAGATGACACCCGCAGAATGGGACCGCCGTTCCTCAATGGCGAATCTGCGGCATTCCTAGCGATGAATCGCAACAAGCGGAGCATCGTACTCAATTTCAAGCACGAGGATGGTGTGGCGGCGATGCGGCGGTTGCTGGCGGGTGCCGACGTGATTATCGAAAACTATCGCGCCGGTGTGATGGAGCGATTGGGTCTCGGGTATGACACGGTGAAATCGCTGAATTCTGGCATCATCTACTGCTCGATATCGGGATTCGGGCGTACTGGACCGTACGCAGAGCGTGCGGGATTTGATCTGGTTGCACAAGGTATGAGCGGCGTGATGAGTTTCACGGGTATCCCGGGATCGCCTCCCGTGAAGGTAGGGGTGCCGATGGCGGATCTCAATGCCGGTTTGTATTCTGCATACGGCATTCTATCTGCGTATATTCATCGGCTCAAGACTGGGGAAGGCCAGTTCATGGAGGTAAGCATCACGGAGGCAGCACTCGCTTACACGGTGTGGGAATCGGCTTCCTACTTCGCGACTGGAACCGTTCCGCCGCCTTTGGGATCCGCGCACCGACTTTCGGCACCGTATCAAGCCTTGAGGACTGCGGATGGGTACATCAATCTCGGAGCACCAAATCAGTCGAATTGGGAGCGGATGTGCCAATGCATCGGAAGGCCTGACCTGCTGACTGATCAACGCTACTCGGATAACGCAGGCAGGCTGATGAACCGAGAGTCCCTTGAGCGAGATTTGGAGGAGACGTTCAGCACGCGGACGACCCGAGACTGGGATGAAATGCTGGGTGAAGCGGGTGTTCCTGCCGGTCCGATCTACGACATGAAACAAGTGTGGGAAGATGAGCAAGTCCAATCACGCGATATGGACGTTGAGTTGACGCATCCGACTGTGGGAAAGACTCGCAACATCGGATTGGCCGCAAAACTCTACGGTTCGCCGGGGAAAATCCGTATGGCGGCACCATTGCAAGGACAGCACACCCGAGAGGTATTGAGTGAATCCGGGTTCTCCGACCCTGAGACAAATGCGCTAATTGATTCTGGTGCCGCTGCGGTAAGTTGACTTGCCGCGCTCTAGTTTGAGATCGTGCGGATGAAGTTCACGATGTGCCAGATCTCGTCGGGCGTCAAGTTGCCAAGCTGAGCAACCATCGGGGTCCCTTCAATTCCCTCAGCGACGAAGCTGTATAGTTCTGCGTCGGAGTGCAGCGGAACGTGGATCTCAAGGTCTGCAGGGGGCGGATTGAGTAGTAGGCCAGCAGCACCGTCCCCTCGACCAGTATCGCCGTGGCAGCTTGCGCACGTCGTCTGGTAGAGCTGCCTTCCAATGGAGACCGATTCCTGATCCAACGGGAACGGATTGCTGCCAACATCTTTTGCGGTGCCAACTCCGACCGTCACGACGTTGACGGCGATTAGCACTCCTGCAACGATCAGTGCCAACGGCACGAACCTAGGTAGTCTTGAGGTTAGTTTGCTTTCAGATTCGGAACTCGTGATTATCGCTACCAACGCGGCGACCCCGACGATGGTTATCATGATTCCGAAGGCGATTATGGCACTGGCGGTTGAAGGACGGATCAAACCCGATGCCACGGTTGGAGCGGTGGCTGAGAAGCGGAAAGACAGGTTCGAGTCGAACGTGTCAGTCCTGACTGCAACTACGTCAAGTTGATATGCACCGGCGATCCCGATGTTGACGTTAGCGATAAGCCAGTTGCCGTCCGCGGTTTTCTCCATTGGAACGAACAACTCGCCGAAATCGTCTTCGAGGAACTTAAGACGGGCGCGAACTTCGGACACGTAGGTGGACGGTGATCCGTCGTCTCCAGTGATGGCGACGTTCAACGCGTTACTCCCGACCGATCCAGGCGTCAACTCCACGTCGAAGGCGGCTCCGTCAATCTCAGTGGCGATTGCCGCCTCGTTCTCAATGCCGATTCCGTGTCTTTCCGCATACTGGCGCGCCGGCTCAAGGCTTGCCATTCCGGCGGTTGCGACGAGGATGGCGAATGCGAGGATCAACTCCAATCCGACGTACCGGTAGAGCCTTTTGCTCCGTGTTGCAATCGCGGTTTGAGAAGCGGCGGTCAACTGACGGTTGACGGCTGCGAGGGCGATTAGGGGCATGAGCAATGCCACTTTGAATGCGAGCAGTGTTCCATACGGGGATTGCATCGCTTGTGGAATCGATACTTGCATCATCGCCGACACTACGCCCGTTGCTACAAGCGAAATGGCGGCGACTACGGCGACGGGTGAAAACCGTCTGGCGAGCTCGATGAGTGCGGACCCGCGTCCTCTCACGTTGTCTCGCGAAGAAGCTCTCGCTGCGACCCAGACCGCTACTAGCCCACCGATCCAAAGAGTCGCTGCGACCATGTGCGTCAAGTCATTGGCGATTGCGATCCATCGAACGTCCGCCGGCGTCGCTGCGTTGTGACTCGTGAGCGCGATCAGCAAGAGGTAGATGCCCCCGGCACCTGCAGCCGCGATGCCCCAAGGCGTCTCGGTCGTTAGTGGCGTCTCGTCTAAGTGCGATCCGTCGTTCGAAACCGAGTGAAGTCTGCGTGAACGTAACGCAAGGAATAGGGCCATTACGCCGATTGTCGCTAAGGTGATACGCCAAGACCAGAAGCGTCCCCACTCGCTCTGTGTTGCGATCTCGATTAAACGGTCGGGAGTAACAACCGTCCAAGGAATCTCGTAGACGATGGCTGATTGTTGAATGATCTGTGCCGACTGGGCGACGAAAACTGCACCGACGCCGATCAAGGCGATCTTGGCGAGATAAGTGCTGACAATCTGCGCGAACTCTTGTCGGTCCAACCAACTTTCAGACCTAGCGATCGGGGCCAACACGAGCATTTCGATTAGGAGTACGCCGGCGAAGGTTGCAATCCCGATGTAGATGATCCATCTGATTGCCGGATCTGACTGCGCTTGTACCAACGGCAGATCTTCCACGGTGCCGGGGCTCGCGGCCAACGCCTCTCCTACCGCAAACAGGTACGAACCATTAACCTTGTGGCCGTCTACCGAAGACAGGTTCCGCCATACGACGGTGTAAGTGCCGTTAGGGATCGGACCCAAATCGACCCACATGGCGGTTGGCTCGGTGGCGTCGAAGGTGGTTTCGCCGGTGACATGCTCCGCGCCTTTGGCATCGCGCACCGAGATAGAGCTGAACCGCGGTTCGATTGGCTCGGTGTACCAGATGATGACGCGGTCTGGTGCCGTTTCGAGTTCCTGATTCGGCTCCGGAGACGAGCGCAGTTGGTTGGCATGAGCGGAAGCAGTTTCGGTCGCAGCGACGGCGATGCCGATGACCAAAGTGAGGAGCGTGACAGCGACCGCCGCAGTCGAAATAAACGGCATCCGACGTGGGATCATCGGAATCCTTGCGCCTAGGATTGCCGCTTCTGCGATTGTTTGCGCAGGCGACGTTCACGTTGTGCTTGCCGTCGCTTGTTGCCGCTTGACCAAGCGAGAAAACCGGCTAGTACGACGATCGAGACGAGAGCGACAGCTGTTCCGATTTCATCCCAGTATCCGACATTGCCGTGCAACATAACGGCCGAGATGGAGGAGTCTTGCATTGAGTTCGACGACGCGCTTCGGTGCGATTTGTGGCTATTGAGGACGGCGTGCGATCCAGAACGCCGATATGCTCAATG
This sequence comes from Dehalococcoidia bacterium, assembly GCA_965221625.1. Taxonomy (GTDB): domain Bacteria; phylum Chloroflexota; class Dehalococcoidia; order Lucifugimonadales; family Lucifugimonadaceae; genus Bin127. Next base: position 177,889 of record OZ244903.1, on the reverse strand, counting down.
CTAATGCGAATACAGCAGCGACCCCGCCGCCGACAGCTAGGATGAGACCGAGGTTTGCATCCGATTTTGCATCCTCTACGTCGAATTTGATGTCTCTCGCTGCGTCTATGGCACCTTGCGCAGCATTCTGGATTTCGCGGCCGCTTTCGAACACAATCGGGAACTGGATTGCATCCGCGGCGACTACCGTGTCGAACGTATCCGGCCCTGAGTTAAAGGTTTCGTCCACTTCGAGACCTTCGATCGTACCGAAGAAGCGGAACTGGTAATCGCCCGGGGCCGTTGGTATGAACTCCGCGATGTAGTGCCCTTCACTACCGAAGACTTCTGTCAGATCCATCACCTTCGCGGTTGATGTCGCGAGGTGTGTCACCTCGACCTGCAACGTGGATGCTAGGCCGGGCACGGGTTCGCCCGTCGGTTCCGGATCGTCCATCGCAGTCTCTTCGCCACCATCGGCAGCCATTGAGGAGAGCGGTCCGCTCATGACGACGGCGTTTAGATCAAGATGATTCATCCACACGATCGTGTCACCGATGTGGACGTGTAGATCGTCCGGGCTGACCGCGTCGTCCATGATCATCACGGTGAGATTTGCGCTGCTCGGTTCGAAGTGATTTGCAACTCTGAGGACGCCTTCAAGATCGCCTGGATGGACGTGGTACGGTACGTCAACGCCGTACAGGTCGTCGGTGATCCTGAACTCGAAGGATTCACCGGTTTCGATGCTTGGGGAGATGAAGAGGGCACCGTGGGTCATCACGTCGACTTCGTGGCCGTCGTTTTCCTCTGACTCCACGCTCATGCCCTGGTGCTCGTCCCCGGCGACGCGCGAAACTTTGAGTGATACGGCATTGAGTTGGCCTTCGTATGCAGGTTCGTGTACGAAACCGACGACAAAGTTGAAGTCGCCGACATTCCTGCCTTCATGGGCGTAAACCGTCATCGACCAAAGAAGTACAGCGAGTATCGACATACTTGATGCGCCAGCCAAAAAAGCGCGTCGAATATCCAATGTGCTACTCCTCAACAGGCTAAAACCGCGTTGAAATCTTGATGAAAGATCGTGGGACTCGTCCACCACAAGTCAGATTACGCATCGCTGTTGGCGACGGATTTGACTTGACTGATCCGCACCTTCTTCGGGATGGTCTCAGAGTCGGTTGGCAATCATGCTGGTGCCGGCCGGTACGCGGTTGCCAGAGTCCGCAGATCGAAACCTTCGGGTTGTTCGCCGACCGCATAATCGTAGAGCGCAGCTTTGAAAATGCCTTCCAAGGTTTGAACGACCGCCAGTGCCAAACCGACTAGCAGCACGCCTACGACGATGCCACCGATTGGGAAAACCATGTAGATGAGTAAAGCCGGAAGCACGGATGCGACGAGTGCCAAAAGGTAAACGATGAAGAATCCGAAGCTGGCGGTGATCTGGCGTCCCCAAGTTTCTCGGATGATGCTGGCAGATCGCTTGATGGATGTGACCGGACCTTCGTTTTCCGAGACCATCACGGGGATGACGAAGAAGGTCATGAACTCCCAGACGCCACCCACAAGATCGAGGATCAATCGCACAAAGAAGTTTTCGGTTTGCGTCCTCAAGATTCTGAGCAGTGTTGAGACGATTGCCGAGATGACGGCCCAGAGGAAGATGTGGTGGATGTGTTTGAGAGCGTGATTGAGTCCGGAGCTGATGTCAGGGTCGCCCCCGCGCAATCTTTCGAGTGCGGCAGATATCAGCGCGGCATTGAAGAAGGTTGTGATGAAGTAGGCGAGTACGATGAGAAGAAAGTAAGAAACCAATCCGCCTTCCGAACCCACAGTCAGAGCCCCAAAAAGACCGAGTATCAACAGACCGATTGCGGAGAACACGGGGAAGAAGATGAGCTCGCGGTCCTGCATTAGGACGTTCCAACTCATTTTCATCAACTCAAAAGTGTGTCCGATCGTCGCAAACATTCGTGTTCTTCCTTCGGCTGCGATTCAGTCTCATCCCCTACCAGTTCAGGATTCTAGCGCATCACGTTTGGCGGGGGATTGGGCGTAGGTTGGTTGGTGTATTCTCAAACTTCGCGCTTGACCATTCTTGCCCCAAAAACTCCGTACAAAATCTGCGACACCAAGGGCCTGTTGTCATGAACTTCGACTTGCATATGGACGCCGCGATGACTGCGATCGACGCATCAAGCGAGCTACTATTGAGTCGTTTTCGCAGCGGCGTCAGTTCACTGGATAGATGGGAGAAGGCACCGGGTGCTTTGGTAACCGAGGCGGATATCCAAGCGGACAAGGTAATCGCCTATGCCCTACGTAACTCTGGTTGTGGTGGCGTTATCGTCTCGGAGGAGAGCTACGTCGAGTTGCCTGGCGATGGGAGTGCCGATGGGAAACGCGTCGAGTGGTTGGTCGATCCGTTGTGCGGTACTGTCCCGTTCAGCACCGGGATGGATCACTGGGGTATCAACATCGCAATGCGTATCGGTGGTGAACTCAAACTGTCGGTTTTGGCGACGCCGCCCAACGGCCGAGTTCTCGCCGCGAAACCCGATGGCAGCGTCGAACTAAGTGGCGAAGCTGCTGACGTCTTTACTCCGCGGGGCGGTTTGTCGGAAGTGGCTGTCGGGTTAGAGATTGACGGACAGGCGATGTGGGATCGTTTGCTGTCTTCACATGGTCTCCGATGGGTGACACGAGTTGGTCAAGTGAACACATTCTCATCGGCGGCGTACCCAATAATGCTAGTCTGCACCGGCAGGCTATCGGCCGTGGTTTTCTACGGCATTGAGCCGATGCATATCGCGGCAGGTGCTTTGGTCGCCGAGAGATTAGGTGCATCCGTTGGCGATGGGTTCGGAGATGCCGTTGACTGGTCCAAGGACGATGAACTGTCAATATTCGTTGTGGGTTGGCCCAACGTCTACGACGATTTGATCGGTGCGTTGAACGCAGACTTCTAGTTGGTCACCAAATGGGCGATCGTGTTGGCGAGATTGGTTTGGCGACTGCCTTCGAATGGCGCGGTGCTGAAGACCGCGTTCCCCAACATAATCATGCTGGCATGCTCGCCGTTTTGCCGTGCACCCATTATGGTTCGTTCAACACGTTCGTCCATCAACAGCCCACTCGTCTTCGTGAAGCGCAACGCGAGTTGAATGAGATCGGTGAGCGCGATTTGCGTCGCAGCTGCAAGCGAGTCTTGGATAATCTTCAGAACCTCGTCGGCAGCGCGATTAATTAGTTCGTGCCGTTCATGGTCGGCGAGAATTTCTCGGGTGCTTATCTTGCCGAAGTAACGCCAGTGGATAGGGGTTTGGCGCATGGGAATACGCGTGGCGTCGAGCGGGGAACCGGGGTTTGTTTTCACCAAGCATCCGCCGTTGAATTGTGCGCAAACATCGCCTAAGCCCGTCAGCTGCTCGACCTCAGCGACATGCGCGATCATCGCGAGGTCGCGAGCTTCCGCTCCGAGTTCCAATAGGTGATTGGTGGCGATCAAGGCGGCAAGCGTGGAAGCACCGCTCAATCCGAACCCGCTGCTAATCGGTAGATCTGTGGTGATGTCGACGCTCAACGACGTATCGGTGAACGCAGCCAGTGCCCCTCGGACTGTCGGGAAGTCGAAGATTCTTCCGTTGAAAGTGACTTGGGTTTCCGGTCGTTCGGTGGTCCGGACCTCGACTTCGACGCCGTCTTCGACTGTGAACCCCCAACCGAGCGAGTGCATCTTCCGAGGATCGTCGTTGGGGATGATCTTGAAGAGGCCTGAGATATTGCCTGGTGCGAAGGCTTTCGCGACAGGCCGCGTCAAGGGATTAGAAGCTGTCATAGAGGAACGATAAGCAAGCGAATGGATGCTGGTGGTTGCCGTTAGGCGGTAACGATATATCCGCGGAGGGCGTTTGCTTCGTCGCTCGCCATGAAGGCGACGATTTCGGCGACATCGCTTGGCTTCGTTAGTTCTGAGACTGCTTGTTCAATCTGCGCAGTAGGGGTGCCTTGAATCTGGCCGCTGGATCGGACTTGGGCGACTTTTAGCGGGGTGTCTACGGCTCCAGGTGCGATGTCGTTGACGCGGATGCCCTGAGATTGCAGATACTGTTGCATCACCATCGTGAATCCGTGGACGCCACCCTTGCTGGCACCGTACGCGTAAGAAGAAGAGCCGCCTCTAACTCCGGCGCCGGATGCTGCGAGAATCACCGTCCCGCGGTGACCGTCTGCTGGTTTCTTGAGCATTTCGGCGACGACGTACTTGGCCATTAAGTAGGTGCCACGGAGGTTGATGTCGAGCACCGTGTCCCAAGTCTTTTCAGGGAAATCTTCAAGGTCTACTGATGCACCTTGGAGTACACCGGCGAAGTGCAGGAGAACGTCAATGTCACCGAGCCAGCTCTTGGCGGCACTGACGGTGCCTAACACGTTTGCTTCGTCGCGCACGTCCACGCTCCAAAAGCGACAGTTGCCTCCCTTGTCGTTGATTTCGATAGCCGTATTGTTGCCATCTTCATTGTTGTTGTCGAAAATCGCGACTTGGGCACCAAGTTCGGCAATTCGGATGGCAGATGCTTTCCCGATGCCAGTGGCACCGCCGGTGACTATGCATCGTTTGTTACTGAGATCTGCTGGCATTGCGACTTCCCTGACGTGACTAGAAGAGATTCTAAACCGTCGTCTAATCCCACATGACGCCTGCAGTCTCTGCGGCTTTTCTGATTCCTGAGGTCGATTCAGGGATTACTGGATCGGGGTAATGCTCAACGGTGACGGTGATGTTAGGTGCCACGCGTTGCAACGATGCCAGGAGAGTTACATTGTCCAGCAGCGCGTTTGGGGCACCGATGACTTCCTCCTCAAAGTGGGGCAAAAGCGCATCGACGACGGTGAAGTCCTTGGCATCACACCCCACGATGTCATCGCCCATCAGATCAATGAGTTCGTTAATCAGCGAGGTGGTGTCGTACGCGATGTCGAAAGATCCGACTAGGTTGACGGGATCCATGTTGAAGCCGAGTGCTGGTTTATCGACCGCGTCGAAGAATTCGCGTACCCGCTGCGGCGTATAGAGAGGACAAACAACACCGGGTTCAACGGCTAGCCTTATGCCTTCCGATTGGGCGACATCGCAAACGCGTTTGGCACTGTCGACTAATCGATCAAAGGTTGACTCTGACCTGTTTTCCGGATGCGGCAACCAAGCACCGTTTGGATTTAGGCTGCCCGGCCTGAAGTAAGTCAACGGGCAAGTCATCTTGGCGGTAAGCCGAACGGTCTCTTGCAGAAAGCGAACCGCCCACTCCCGGGTTGCTTCGTCATCGCTGCACAACCCACCACCGTAGGCACCGCGAGTCATCGGCATGTTCAACCCGTGACTTCGATAGATGTCGATGATTCCTTGGATTTGGCTGACGTCGTACTCAGTTGGATCTTCGATGGTCAGCAGCGCGGTCTTGAAGCCGTTGTCGGCGACTTGCTGCACTTGATCGGAGTTGACTGCTCGCCAATCTCCTCTTACATACCCTGCGACCCCGAGGAGCATCTGTCATTGACCTTTCGTTTGATTCGGATTGGAGTCTGAATATCGAATGCGATCAAGTTAAATGTTAGCGCGGTGTTTGGGAGCTGCGGCGTTGAATTCTTCCGTCGCAAACGAATACAGTTTGAATAGAGTGGCGATTGTGCGGCGCGGACGTTTCGGCGGCATGCTAGTCTTCGCCGGTGCCGACAAGACCGACGTCCCGATCTCCTTGAACGACGACTTAATCGCGTGAGTGACTCCGGTGGTATCGACGATTCCAGAGACACGTGACCTAATGGACGTTCTTTCCGACGTCACCGATCTCCTTGAGGTAGGCGGCGTGGGTGTCGCTGTCAGTCGCGTCTCAGATCTGCACCCGGCTGATTTGGCTTGGGTCATCGGCGAACTTTCCGATGGCAATGTTGCCGAGTTGCTGTCGGGGATGGACAACCAAGACATCGCTGAGGCACTCGATTACCTGGATGTAGACGCAGGTTCTCGGGCTTTGGCACTGCTTGAGGAGACGCGCCGGCCGGCAGTCTTGGATGCAACGGCACCGGATATCGCCGCCGATTTACTGCACAAAATCGCATGGTCTGAAGCGACACAGACGTTAATGCAGATGCAGACGCTGAACGTCGTTGGTGATCTGCTCATCCACGCTGACGACGATGCTGGCGGGTTGATGTCTCCGGCATTCGGGAAGCTGCGGGAATACTGGACGGCCAGCCATGCGCTTCAGGTCTTGAAGGAGCTCGAGCTGGAGCCTGATTTGCTGAGGGAGTTGTTCGCGGTCGATGCCAATGACACTTTGGTTGGCAGGTTGGAACTTTCTGAGCTGGTATTCGCTTCGCCTAACGCGACGATTTCAGAAATTATGGATCCCGACGTGATTTCCGTCTCGGCGATCGAGGACCAAGAGGACGCGGTGCGGTTGATGGAGCGTTACCACCTAACCAGCATCCCGGTAACCAACGAGATGAGGCAGATGCAAGGCGTCATCACGTCGAGCAACCTGATGGAAGTTGCTGAGCAGGAAGCTACCGAAGACATGGTTCGTCTTTTCGGTGTAAGCGGAAGCGTCGGATCAGGATTAAACGTTCGAGAGGCCATTAGAGGTAGGCTGCCGTGGTTGGTGCTCAATCTCTTCACGGTGATGCTCGCCGGTTTCGTGTTGAGCCTCTTCACGTCCACAATCGACTCGCTGACCATCCTCGCGGCATTCCTGCCCGTAGTGATGGGGCAGGCGGGAATTGCGGGGACGCAGACCGTCACGATCATCGTGCGCTCCTTGGCCCTCGGTGAACGCTCCTCGTCGAGCGTCCCGCGGTTGCTTCTCTTCGAGTTGCTACTATCGGTAGTTCAAGGAATAGTCGTTGGTTTGGTGCTAGGCATCGTCGTTTACTTGTGGAGGGGCGACTGGGCACTGACGACATTGGTTACATCCGCGTTGCTCTTGAATCTGCTGCTGGCGGCATTGAGCGGCGTGCTAATACCGATGTTCATGCGCTTGGTTCGTATCGATCCTGCGATGGCGTCTGCCGTCATCGTCACCACGGCGACCGACATCTTTGGGATCGTGATGTATCTCGGTTTGGCGAGCGCGTTTCTGGCGGTTTTGGTGGACTGAAAGGGCAGCGAGAGTTCAGATTGCATCGATGAAGGCGGCCGCGACGTGTCGGCGTTGGATCTTGCCGGTAGCCGTGCGCGGCAACTCGTCGGTGAAATGGACGACATCGGGCACTTTGAAGTCGGCGAGGCGGTCGCGGCAGAAATCGCGAATCTCTTCTTCGCCACAGTCGGCATTGCGCACGACCGCAACTTGGACGCATTCCCCGTAATGTGAATCCGGTGCCGCGAAGCACACGGCTTCGGCGACGGAGGGGTGCTCAAGCAACACTGCATCGATCTCGAGCGGGGATATCTTTTCACCGCCACGGTTGATTAGTTCCTTGAGCCGACCTGTCAGCGTCAGGTAACCGTCGTCGTCAATGAAGCCTTGATCTCCGGTTCTGAACCATCCGTTCACGAAGGCTTCTTGGTTTGCGTCTTCGTTGTTGTGGTAACCCCACATGACATTTTCGCCCTTGATGACGACTTCGCCGGACACGTTGGCCGATGCCAACTCACCAGAGTCTTCGTCCGGCATGATCGCGACTTCGACGCCGGTTGGGGTGCCAACGGTACCGGGCACGCGAGACCCGGGTGGCAAGGGGCTGCTCGACATCTGGTGTGCAGCTTCAGTCATGCCGTATGCTTCGAGGACCGGCGCATTGAATCTGGTTTCGAGGTTTTTGAAGACCGCCGGCGCAAGTGCTGCGGAGCAAGAGCGAATGAAGCGGAACGATTCGTGTGGGGCACCATCGTCGTTGGCGCGTGCTAGCAGGATTTGGTGAATGGTTGGTACCGCCGAATACCACGTGGACTGCGTTTCAGTTTGCTGATTCCAGAACGCGCTGGCGGAAAAGCGAGATGGCAATACGACGGTGCCACCGGAGTTGAGCGTTGACAGGCAGGCACCGATTAGGCCGTGCACGTGGAATAGAGGCATCACGATTAGCGATGTGTCCTGGGGTGTAAGTTCATAGGTTTCTTTGATGTTGCGCACCGAACGCATCAAGTTCACGTGACGCAACGGCACGCCTTTGGGTCGACTAGTCGTCCCAGACGTGTGAAGGAACAAGGCGATGTCGTCGGGCGAAGGCGCGACCGAGTCTTTGGTTGCCGTGAGTAGTTGCCCACCGGAGTAGAGAGCGACGCGCGGTTTGCCAATATGCGACACCAATACAGCATCTATCGTCTTGATGCCCAGGTCCACAGCAGCCTGGCGGGCGGGATGCTCCCCATTGGGCAGAATTGCTACCTTGACCCCGGCGTCTTCCATGTAAAAGGCGAATTCGTCAGTCGTGTACGCCGGATTGAGCGGTGCAGCGATGGCACCGGTCCGAGTGATGGCCAAAAAAGTAACCAAGAACTCGTAGCCGTTGACCAAAACGCAAGAGACGGGAGTTCCGGAGGTTACGCCGTTCGCGGAGAGGATGTCGGCAAGGCGGGAGACTTCATCCTCGACTTCTTCATAGGTCCAAGAACCGATGCCTGGTGCCACCGCCGCGATGTCGGAGCTTGAATCAGGATTGAGTAACGAGTTGAGTGTGGATGTCGTTGCCAATTTGGTTACCTGCTAGTTGGTGGTTTTTGACGCTGAGAATTCTAACCGTTGGCGATTGTCAGCTTTTGGGTGATCGCGATGAAACGGTCAAGACCAGCGAGATCCCGCAGGAGTTCGACATCGGCGTCCGGCATCGATTTGCACGCGAGTGCGAGGCATGCTGCGACGACGGGAGGATCGATTTCGATGAATGCTGCCGACGGTTTGCGTTCACTGAAGAGGGTTGGTAAACACTCGATGACGGGTGCGAGCGTTGCCATTCCATCGTCGCCACCGTCGAGGGCACTGCTAGGTTCCCATTGGCTTACCTCTGGCTCGAGTTTGGAAAGCGACGCGCTTCGGATGTAGGGCGGGTTAGACAGGACGACGTCGAAATCGCCAATGAGGCAAGTTTGGATGTCATTGACGTCAATTTTCTCGAATGAGATTCTGTCTTCGCTGATGTCGTTAATACGTGCATTTTTTGTTGCCACGTCGAGTGCGGCTCGACTGAAGTCGATGGCGACAATGTGTGCATCTGGCACTTCGAGTGCGACAGCGATTGCGATGTTGCCAGATCCGGTTCCGATGTCGCAGACTCTGGGATTTGTGATGTCATTTTGGCGTATAAATTTGATCGAATGCTCGATTAAAGTCTCGGTTTCCGGGCGCGGGATAAGAACTCGACTATCGACTTTGAGATTGATGCCGAAAAACTCGGTTTCACCAAGAATGTAAGCGAGTGGTTCGCGCTTCAAACGACGAATCAGCAACGCATCCAGAGCGGATTCATTGGAGAAATCGAGCAAGGTCCTTTGATTGGCGAGCAGCTTCTCGACGCTGTAACCCATCGCGTGCCGGACGATTATTCGAGCCTCGAATCGAGCTTCGCGGCGGTCAATGCCGGCGTCGATCAGTTTGGCAGTGGTTGAAGCAATCGCCTCGGCGACGGTAGTCAAGACGGTTGTGACTATGCGGTGGCCGCAGCGAGCTTTTGCGCTTTCGCCATGTCCGCGAGGGCGTCGGCGAACTCGTCTAGTTCCCCATCCAAAATCCTCTGGAGGTTGTGACTAGTGAGATTGATGCGGTGATCAGTGACGCGAGATTGGGGATAGTTGTAGGTACGGATCTTCTCCGACCGATCGCCTGAGCCAACCTGCGCCTTGCGGTTGGCTGCTTCCGCTTCCGCTTGCTTGCGCAACTCCATGTCCCATAGTCGGGTGCGTAGTATCGCCATCGCCTGCATGCGGTTCTGCAATTGTGAACGTTCATTTTGGCATTGCACGACCAAACCGCTAGGAAGATGTGTGATCCGAACTGCGGTGGCTACCTTGTTGACGTTCTGTCCGCCGTGTCCGCCGGCGTGAAAGATATCAATCTTGAGATCTTTTTCGTCTATGTCGACGTCGATTTCATCGGCTTTGGGGAGGACTGCTACAGTGGCAGCGGAGGTGTGAATGCGACCTTGCGATTCGGTGGATGGCACTCGCTGCACGCGATGCACGCCGCTTTCATGCCTCAATAGCGGGAATGCACCGTCGCCGGAGATTTCGAAGACGATCTCCTTGATGCCGCCGAGACCGGTGTCGTTCAGCGAGACGACTGCGGTTTTCCAACCTTTGTGCTCCGCGTATCTTTGATACATGCGGTAAAGTTCGGACGCGAACAGGCTTGCCTCGGCACCACCAGTTCCGGCTCGGATCTCAACGACGGCGTCGGCATCATCCGTTTCGTCCGGAGGAACAAGCGCGACTTGGATCTGAGAGATAAGACGGTCGAGTTCTTGGCGTTGCTCTTCGACCACCTCCTGGGCCATCATCACCATCTCATCGTCCGATTCATCAGCCAGGATGCCTTGGGCATCTTCCAGCTCGGAGGCCGAAGCTTCGAACTCATCGCGCAATTTGACCAACGCCGAGATGCGCGAGTACTCGCGACCCAATCGCTGCATCCGTCGACGATCTGACAAGACCTCGGGAAGCAGCATCTCCGCCTCTATTTCGGCTTGGCGGTCCGCAGTGCTCTGCAAACTCAGACGGATGCGATCTTCGATCGTGATGTTCGTGTCAGTCATCATGAAAGCGATGTGATTTTGTGGGCGATCGATCTGGCATCCAAATCGACCGTTGACTGTGCGTCGTCGGATCGCAACGACTTCAATGCCGCGACCTTCTGTTCGATTTCGCGCTCGCCGATGATGACCGCATAGTCTGCGTTGCATCGATTAGCGAATCGCATCTGTGCACGCATCGACTTGCCGTCTGGTGCCATGAGAATGGCAAGTCCACGATTCCGGAGCTGCGCAGCGATCGAACTCGCCGTTTTCGTTGCACTGGCTCCCATATGCACGATAACCGCATTGGCGGCGGTGTCATCGATCGGCAGAGAGTTCTGACGCTCTATCTCCAAGATGATGCGTTCGATGCCTGAGCCGAAGCCGACGCCTGGTGTCGATTGTCCGCCCAAGATACCAATCAACGGATCGTATCGTCCGCCACCGAATAGCGAAGATTGGCTGGTTTGGTTCGCCGGTTCGAACTCGAACACCGTTCGGTTGTAGTAATCCAAACCTCGGACCAGCGTGTGATCTACACGATATGTGAAGGTCGGATAGGCCGTCTTGATGGCTTCCAGATATCCCAACAGTGTTTGCCAGTGCTCACGAGCACCCGCCGAGAGGAAATCCAGTGATCGGGGCGCGCTGGCACTGAGCTCGCGCGTCGTCGCTTCCTTGGAATCGAGCAAACGCAAAGGCGCGCGTTCCAACCGATCGCGGTCGACTTTCGGGAGGCTTGCGGCGTGTTCCGAATAGTGGCGGCGTAGTGCTTCTGAGTATTTCGAACGTGTATCGCCGTCTCCAATCGAGTTGATGCGGAGAGTAATGTCCGAGAGCCCGAGTGATTGGATGTAGCGCAATCCGATCTCGATAATCTCTGCGTCAACGATTGGTGACGGATCGCCGATCGCTTCGCAGCCGAATTGGTGATGTTGACGGAATCGCCCCGCTTGAGGGCGGTCGTAACGAAACATCGGAGCGAGGTAGAACAACCGCACTGGTTGCGACAGGTTGTGCATGCCGTGCTCGATGTAGGCACGGCAGACCGGTGCGGTTCCCTCAGGTCGCAAGGTCAGCGAGTCGCCGCCTAGGTCTTCGAACGAGTACATCTCCTTTTGGACGATGTCGGTTTCACTGCCGACGCCCCGACGAAAGAGGTCGGTGTTCTCAAAGACCGGTGTATCAATTTGCTGGTAGCCGAACTGCTGAGCCGTAGCCGTCGCGGTTGCCCGTACCGCGTTCCACAGAGATTGATCTTCCGGGAGGATGTCTGCCACGCCCCTCGGGGTTGTGAACTGCTGCTCGGACATTTCAATCCCGATTCTACGTCGCGGTGTGAGTATGAACTCGCCAAGAAGGTTTCAGTGGTCACTTTGATAGACTTTCCAACACGGTATCGGGGCATGGCGCAGTCTGGTAGCGCACTTGACTGGGGGTCAAGAGGTCACAGGTTCAAATCCTGTTGCCCCGACCATCGAGTTCCGAGTGGGTCTTTTGGGGATATGTGACATCGGTCATCAAACGTTTCGACGTCCTCGGATGGCTGGTTGCAAGGTGAGGAACACGAATGCGGCGACGATCATCAACACCGTGCCGGCGTAGAGAACTACCCGGTATGAGTTGGTAGTGTCGTAGATCCAACCAGCAGTTACGGGTGCGATGATGAGTGCGGTGTTGTAGATAGGTGCCATAAAGCCGCGAATTGTGGCATAGTGGGTGCGCCCGAAAAGGTCGCCAATCATGGCCCAGTTCAGTGAGCTGGCTGCTTCGGAACCAGCGAAGAGGAGCATCGCCATGAAGATGGGCCAGGTGCCTTCCACTTGGGTGATCAGGAAGAGACTGATGGCGGAACAGGTGTAGAGGATCGCCAGCATAATCGGTCGTCCCACGCGATCGCTGATGTAACCGGTGAAGAGAATCAACGGAGTGGCGACGAGTGAGAGTAATCCGAGCAAGTTTGCCGCGGTCTGTTGATCTTCTCCGCGCCAAACTAGGATGGGGATGAAGTGGAGAAAAATGGTGCCGTGGACCGTCATCCGGATGGTGGTCGCAGCGACCAAAATCCAGAATGAGGTTGAACGAATCGCCTGTCTAGTGGGGATATCGCCGTCGTCGGTCGCCGCCGATTGTGTGTCGCTTGGTGGATCAGTCGCTTGACGCTCGACCGTTCGAGTAGTGTTCGTCGTCCGACGCCGTTGAATCCGACGACGCATGTGGCGCAGCGATATGCCACCGTCGGGATTCAATCCCATGCTTTCGGGTGAGCGACGGAACAAGAACGCGAGTGGTGAGATGAGGACGATCATCCCGACGCCGATGATCCACGCCGTCGTCTGCCATCCCAATCCGAGCACCATCACGGAAAGCAACGGGATCATGATTGCACCGCCTAGTCGAAATGCGGCACTGTTGATCGACATCACCAAGCCTCGCCGACGCACGAACCAAGTGTTCAATGCCGCGGTCGTTGCCTGCATGAACGAAGTGGATGATCCCAGCGACACGACGCAAAGGTAGACGATCATGAATGCGAGGTAGGTGCTGGTCTGCGACAGCAGGATGTAGCCGACGCCGGTGATGATGGTCCCCGTCAGGATCAGCGGTTTGAAGCCGAATCGATCGAGTGCCCAACCGGTAATGGGACCGAGGACTCCGTTTTCGGCGCGTGCTAGAGCGAATGCGAGTGAGACCTGCCAAGCCGCCAATCCCAGCGATTGCGATACCGGGATGAAGAATACCGTGAAACCCTGCCAGATGATGCTGCCGCCAAAGGCATTCATCACCGAAGCACCGGCTAGTAGATACCAACCGAAGTAGATTCCGCGCATCGCGGGGAAGCGCGTCGTCCTCGAACGCGCCACGATTACGAGCCGTCGTTCAAGGTTTCAGTGGCACGGAAGAACATCGACTTGCGACGCTCCAAGATGCTAGGCCACGATTTGGCGAGGCGGTCGTAGAGCACGATGTTGACGCACATGCCGAGGTTCAACGACGCCATGGTCGGGATCATCACTTTGGAGTGACAACGCTTCAACAACGCCTCAGAAATCGAGCCATTCTCTGGACCGAACACGTAGCATGCGCGTTCTGGATGGGTGAACTCCATTAGAGGGACGGCGTCGGCAGCGATTTCGACCGCAACGATCTCGGCACCTTGAGGAATGGCTTCAGTCAGCTTGTCGGTTTTGATGACGGGTATGTGACGAAACGATCGCATCGGGTCGGTGGGCAGTTTCGACAACCTTGCTGCGGCGGGATCTGGCTTGCCCAGGATCACCATGCGCGCATCAAAGCAGAATGCGGATCGAAGCGCGTGTCCTATGTTGACGGGATCCGTAGGACGGTCGAGCCCGATGCAGGCGAAACCCCGTTGCTCTCGCATCGACGGACGGTTGACGTAGCGGTTGTGGTGTCCGCGTTTACCGTCGTCGCCAGAAATTTCGTCTGCTGCCGTCGCCATGTTATGCACTTCGAAGTTTTCGAAGGACGGGGTGCTAACGCGTGGGTGGACGACTTCGGTGCCAACTAGCGATCTCTTCGTACGCGTGCCCGACGCGTAGCACGGTCGATTCGTCGAAGTTGTGCCCGGTAATCATCAACCCGATTGGCATGTTGCCGGAGTCGAAACCGCAGAGGACGGAGTGTGAAGGTTGGCCGGTGACGTCGAAGATTGACGTGAAGAGCGGTATCTCCGCACCGGCATCGGCGATGGCTTTGCCGGGAGCTGGCGTGCACTCGGCGATGGTCGGCGTGCGAACCGGCACTGACGGCGTAACGAGAACGTCGACATTCAGCATCGCTTCATTCATCGACTCGCAGAAGTGTCGTCGGGCGCGTTGTGCGCGGACGTAATCGACTGCTGCGATTGTGAGTGCGGATTGGATGCGACTTCGGACTGCCGGAGTGTAGTGATCGGCATGTTTCGCGAGCAGCTCCTCGTGGACGGCAATCGCTTCCGAGAGGGTGATGACGACATTAATCGCCCTTCCTTCGGAGACCCATTCCATCGGAATCTCGACAATTTCAGCACCATTCTTGGCAAGAACTTCGATTGCGGTTCCGACTGCCGCGGCGATTTCGGGATCAAGGATTTCTGGGTCGAAGAAATAGTGCGTCGGTATGCCGATGCGCAAACCGTCCAATCCCTTGTCGAGATCTGCGGTGAAGTCAGGCACCGGGTGTGCGGCGGACGCGGGATCTGCTGAGTCGTGGCCGGCAATTGCGTTCATGACGTGTGCGCAGTCAACGGTTCGACGCGTCATCGGTCCCACGTGGTCGCAACTCCAGCAGAGGTCCAGAACTCCGGCTCTGGATACTCGCCCGTAGGTCGGTTTGAGTCCTGCGATGCCGCAGAGCGATGCCGGCATGCGGATGCTGCCACCGGTGTCGGAACCCAGAGTGGCGAAAACCATGCCGGAGGCGACAGATGCACCGGATCCGCTGCTGGAGCCTGCGGTTACGCGGTCGGTGTCCCACGGATTTCGCGCGTCGCCGGTATAAGGGTTGACGCCGGCGGCACCGAAAGCGAACTCGACGAGATTGGTCTTGCCGATTGTGATTGCTCCGGCGTCGTGCAGACGTTTGGTTACAGTGGCGTCCGATTGGGCGATGTTGGACTGGAGTACTTTGGAACCGCCGGTTGTCGGTTTGCCTTCGACGTCGACCAGATCCTTTAGGCCGATGGGGATGCCGTGCAATGGACCGCGGTAGTCGCCGGCGGCAATTTCGTTCTCGGCTTGTTGCGCGCGTTCCATCGTCTCTTCGTGCCAAAGGTCGATGAACGCGACGAGCTCGCCGTTCAACCGGTCGGTGCGAGCCAGAGCGTTTTCGGCGAGGGTTACGGGCGAGATGCTGCCATCTGCAATTTGTGGTGCCAGCTCGTCGATCGACGCGAAGGCCAGGTCTTCACCGTTCGAAGTCATTGCGAGTCTCCGGCGTTCGTGCGGATGCGCGGGTCTTCAGGTCGGAAAACCGTCAACGGCTCGCATTCGCCGTGTTCGAGATTGCGAACGGTTCGGATGCTTGCTCGCAGGGAATCTTGCCACTGTGCGGCGAGTTCGGCGTGCGCTTCGGAGACTGGGATGCCGACGTTTTCGCCGGCATCGACGATCGCTCTCACGTCGTCGTCATGTTGGTTGTTCATTGTCGTGGTCTGCCCTGTGTTTGCGGTGAAAAAGCGATGATTTCTTATCCTTATATAAGTGCAGCGCGAGTGAAGTTTGCGGCTGGTATGCAGGATACATGCGTAACTGAGTGTGTCCGTGCGAATCCGATCGAAAGGTCGCGAAAGAGATTTGATGCATCCACAACGGGCCATATCTGAGCTGATAACTTCGGCGTTGAGTTCTGCGGTCGCTTCCGGATCGCTGCCCGCAGTTGGCGACGTCGTGCCGCCTGTGGAAAAGCCCAAGTTGGCCGAGCACGGCGACTACAGCACCAGTGTGGCGATGGCACTCGCGTCAAGTGCCAAGATGGCACCTCGCGACATCGCGGCAACCTTGGTCGAACGTCTCCCCGAAACTGAGATCGTTGGCGACGTGAGCATCGCCGGCCCGGGGTTCATCAACTTCACGTTGGCAGACGAGTGGTTGCGGTCTCAGGTATCGACGATTCGTGAAGCGGGATTGGGTTTCGGTCAACTCGACGTTGGTGCTGGCAAACACATCCAACTCGAATTCGTCAGTGTCAATCCAACGGGCCCGCTACACGTCGGACATGTCCGAGGTGCAGTGTTGGGCAACGGCATCGCTAATGTTCTGGACGCCGCCGGTTACGACGTGCAGCGCGAGTACTACGTCAACGACGCCGGCAATCAGATGCGGATTCTCGCCGAGTCGGTACGCGTTCGCTATCTTCAAGCAGCCGGTGTGGACGCTGAGTTGAGCGAAGAATCGTATCCCGGAGAGTTCGTGAAGCAACTCGGGTTCGAGCTGTACGAAAAGTTTGGCGACTCGTTGGTCGACGTCGCGGATGAGGAAGCACTCGAGACGTTGGCGGCACCGGCTTTAGAGCGAATAATCGAGAACATTCGCGCAACCTTGGAGCGGATGGGTATTCGTTACGACGAGTGGTTCAGCGAAAAGTCGTTGATCGATGGCAGCGACTTCGAAGAGTCGCTTGCTCTATTGCGCGAGCGCGGATTCATCGCCGAACGTGAAGGCGCGTTGTGGTTCCTCGGCACGATGATGGGTCTGGAGAGCGACGGCGTAATCATTCGCAGCATGGATCGCGGTCCCTCGTATTTCGGCACCGACATCGCGTACCACTACAACAAATTCATGAAGCGGTCGTTCGATCAGGTGATCAACGTTTGGGGCGCGGACCATCACGGACACGTTCCGCGCATGAAGGCGGTCGTTGAGGCTCTCGGCGTTGACCCGAGTCGACTGACGATAATCATCAATCAGCTGGTTACTTTCCTTGAGGGCGGTCAACCGGTACGTTTCAGCAAGCGTGAGGACAATTTCATCGCCGCCGATGAACTGCTTGACGCGGTAGGACCGGACGCATGCCACTTCATGTTCTTGGATCGCACGCCGGGCACGCACATGGAGTTCGATCTCGAGCTGGCACGTCGCGAAACTTCGGAGAACCCGGTGTTTTACGTGCAGTACGCGCACGCACGGCTATGCGCAGTTCTGCGCGCGGCCTCGGAGCGCAAAATCGACTTCGCTGATGGCGACGCTGGATTGCTGACGAATGCGCAGGAGTTGGCTCTCATCCGCCAACTGGTCGGACTTCCGGATACGATCGCTCGTTCGGCTGAGGAGTTGGAGCCGCATCACATGCCGCGCTACGCTTACGAGTTGGCGCGTGAGCTGCAACGCTTCTACGAGGAGTGCCGCGTCATATCGAGCGATCCGGACGACGCAGAGCTGACGAAGGCGCGATTGTTGCTTGTCGACGCCGCGCGCGTGGTGTTGGCGCGCACGCTCAGCTTGATGGGGATGAACGCGCCGGAGCGCATGTGAGTCAGTCCCGGTATCGCGCGATCCGGTTGACGTAACTCTGCGCCGCGGCGGTAAGCAGCTGGCGATGGCGATCTCTCAACTTCCCAATCGCCTTCCCAGGTATGCCGCGCACTAGTTGGTCGTCTTCGATGACGGTGTTCTCGGTGATGACCGTTCCCGCGGCAATCAGACAGTTCTTGCCGACAACTACGCCGTCGTTCAAGACCGATCCGTTGCCGAGTAATGTCCCATCCCCAATCGACTTGGCGTGGCAAACGACGCCGTGACCGATAGTTACGTTGTCGCCGATTTCGGCATCGTCGTCAGCGTGCAAGACGGAGTTGTCCTGGATATTTGAACCGCTTCCGATCTTGATCTTTCCGCTGTCGGCACGTACGACGGCACCGAACCAGACGCTCGATTGCGGGCCGACTTCGACGTTTCCGACGAGTGTTGCGTTGGGAGCGACGTACGCCGTCTCATGGATGCGCGGCATCACGCCGTCCAACGGTATCCTCATGGGTTGCTTGCCGGCAAGTCAGGGAGGTCCGGGAAGTTGAGTTCGACCGATACCTCGTTGAAAGTTCCGACGTCTTCGTATTCGACAGTCTCTTCGGCGCGGTATGAAGTGCCTTCCGGATCTCCCAAGCAGAAGACGAATGGCACGTCGTTGTCCATCTCGCTCACCGGACCGTGGATCATGTCGCGGAATGAACCGTCCGCACCTATCGGCACTGGCCACGACCTGGAGGTGGTGAGCTTGACGAAGATTTGGTGTCCTTCAGGGACCGGTTCACCGTTGACCGATGCGGTGCCGGCGAAGATGTAAGGCAAAGAAGGCGGCGGTCCAGACGGAGGTGCTCCGGGTACCGGCGTCGGTGCCTCTTCAAGCGGCGAGCACTCAGTGGACGCGGTTTCCGATGTGACCGTCGTTGCTTCCGGCTCTTCGTTGTCGCTACAAGCCGCGATCGCGAGCAACGAGAAGATAGCGATGCCAAACAGAAGAAGTGAACGTGTGTGTTTCATGGGCATTTCAGAGTGATGGTTCAGGCGGGGTCAGGTTCCAGTTTGTCGATTGTTCGTAGGCGTGGGCTATCTGGAGTGCGGTGCGGTCACCAAGTTGCGGTGCGATGACCTGCAATCCGACCGGTAGATCTTCTGATAGACCGCACGGTACCGATATCCCGGGAAGTCCGGCGATGTTGACCGGTATCGTGCAGATGTCGCTAAGGTACATCTGGAACGGATCCTGCGTCTTCGCTCCCGCTTCGAATGCGACTGTAGGGGACGTCGGTGTAACGATGGCATCAAACTTCTCGAACGCGTCAGCGAACTCACGACGGATGAGCGTGCGGACTTGCTGCGCCTTCTTGTAGTAGGCGTCGTAGTAGCCGGCGGAGAGTGCGTAGGTGCCGATGAGAATTCGACGTTTCACCTCGGCTCCGAATCCGGCACCGCGCGTCGCTTCAATCGACTCTCGAGCATTCGGCTCACCGTCAATCGACATTCCGTACTTGACGCCGTCGAAGCGTGCGAGGTTTGCGGAAGCTTCGGACGGAGCGATGATGTAGTAGACGGCGAGGGCTTGATCGGTCAATGGCAATGAAGTCTCTTCGACCTCGGCACCTAAACCTTCTAGAACCTTGAGAGCGTTCTCGAACGACTTGCGAACGCCGGGTTCAATGCCGTCAACGATGTACTCCTTCGGCACGCCGATGCGCAATCCGTCGATATCGCGACCGAGGTGTTCGGCAAAGTCCATCTCGACTTCGAGCGAGGTCGAATCTAACGGGTCGTGCCCGGAGATGACGTTTGCCGCGTCGGCGCAATCTGCGACTGTGCGGGCGAGCGGTCCAATCTGGTCGAGTGACGACGCGAATGCGATTAATCCGTAGCGGCTGACCAATCCGTAGGTCGGTTTGAATCCGACGACGCCGCACAGCGAGCCTGGTTGTCGGATGCTCCCGCCAGTGTCGGATCCGAGAGCGACCACGACTTCGCCGGCGGCGACTGCTGCTGCGGCACCGCCGCTGGACCCGCCCGGCACGCGGTTTTCACCCCACGGATTCGTTACTCCACCAAAAGCGGAGTTTTCGTTGGACGAACCCATGGCAAACTCATCGAGATTGCCCTTGCCCATCATCACGAAGCTTTCGTCTCGCAGTCGTGAGACGACCGTGGCATCGAACGGCGGTACGTAGCCGTCGAGGATCTTCGAAGCGGCAGTGGTGCGCGTTCCGGTTGTGGAGATGTTGTCTTTGATGAGGAACGGGATGCCGGTCAGGGACGATGCATCGCCGTTGGCGATCTTGGCGTCCGCCGCTTTCGCTTGTTCGAGGATCTGCTCTTCGTCAAGTACCGTCAAGAACGCATTGACGTGCGGATCGAGATTTCGGATGCGTTCGAGGTGCTCGGCAGCAATCTGCTGCGCTGTGACGTCGCCGTTGTCAAGCATGCGACGCAGCTCACGCGCCGACATCCGGGTCGTCGTTTGAGTGTCGGGCATCGTCGAGACTTACTTGGCAGCGGAGTTTGACGGTGTCATTCGAGCACCGGTTTGACGCGTACGAATTCGCCGTCCACGTGTGGGGCGTTGGCGAGCGTAACGTCGCGTTCCATCGCCGGTTTCTTAACGTCTTCACGCATAACAGAGTGGGCGTCGTTGGTGTGCCCGGTCGGCGGTACACCTTCGGTGTCGATTTCGGCGAGAGTGTTGAAGTGCGAAAGGATGTCCGAAAGCTGCTCGCGCATCGTGCGGATCTCGTCGTCGGAGATGCGCAATGCTGCAAGACGCGCGATGTGCCGTACGTCGTCTTCAGAGAGGATTTCGGCTGACATTCGGGGATTGGTTGGGCAAAAATGAACTTCAATTCGTGATTCTAAATCCGTAAAACGACAGCATTGGCCACACGGTTTTGACTCCCAGTGCTCAGCGGTTCGAATAGACTCTTTATGTGCAGAACTTCATCCACTGCGAACGGTCTCGGAATTGAGCAAACGTCGGCGATATATCTTCGTCACCGGCGGGGTAACCAGCTCTCTCGGTAAGGGCATCGCCTGCGCTTCCATCGGTCGGATGCTCAAGAACCGTGGACTGAAAGTCTCCATACTCAAACTCGATCCCTACCTCAACGTCGACCCCGGCACGATGTCGCCGTTGGAGCACGGCGAGGTTTTCGTCACCACCGACGGCGCCGAGACCGACCTCGACCTCGGGCACTACGAGCGTTTTCTCAACCAAGACTTCACCCAGCACTCCAACGTAACCGCCGGTCAGATCTACAACGAACTGTTGGAGAAAGAGCGCAAGGGCGAAGCGTTTCTCGGGCAGACGATACAGGTCGTTCCGCATCTCGTAACCGAAGTCGCACACCGCATACGTTCGTTGGGTGAACGCGAAGACTCCGACGTC
Source organism: Dehalococcoidia bacterium (assembly GCA_965221625.1). Taxonomy (GTDB): domain Bacteria; phylum Chloroflexota; class Dehalococcoidia; order Lucifugimonadales; family Lucifugimonadaceae; genus Bin127. The sequence continues at coordinate 156,811 of OZ244903.1, read as the reverse complement.
GTCATCGTCGAGGTTGGCGGCACGGTCGGCGACCTGGAAGCCGAGGCGTTTATCGAGGCTATCCGCTGGATGCGCGACTTGGAGGGACGCGAGAACTCGTTCTCGATACATCTCACGTTCCTGCCGCTCCTCAAACCGACGAATGAACTGAAGACGAAACCCACACAGCACTCCGTCAGGACGTTGCGGGCGTTGGGAATCCAACCCGACGCAATCTTGTGTCGGTTGAATGATCCGACCGAATCGGATGAAGCGACTGCAGAGCTGAAGCAGAAGGTGAGCATCCACTGCGGCGTACCTCAAGAAGCGATAATCTTCCTTCCGACGCTGGACAACGTCTACGGCGTGCCGGCGATGTTGGAGCAGCAAGGTCTAGCCGACGTCGTAACTGACAAGCTCGGTTTCCAACGCCTCACTCCAGATCCGCCAAAGGTTTGGCGGAAGTTAGGTTTGCGCGACGACACGCTGGATGCAGGAGATGCGAACCGCAACGGTGATGCTCACGACAGCGAGCGCGTCTCGATTTCGATAGTCGGGAAGTACACCAGCCTGCACGACTCCTATCTCTCGGTAGTTGAGGCACTGCACCACTCGGAGCTGAATCAAGGATTGAGCCTCGACATCGCTTGGATGTCGTCTGAGCAGATCGAGCAAGAGGGTGCCGACAAGTACCTATCTCAGACGCAGGGCATCGTGGTTCCGGGCGGATTCGGACATCGCGGCGTCGAAGGCATGATCGAAGCCGCGGGATATGCGCGCACGCAGGGCATTCCCTACTTGGGTCTATGCCTCGGTTTGCAGATGATGATCGTCGAGTTTGCGCGGCACGTCGCCGGCATTGAAGAAGCGAACTCCGAGGAATTCGACGCCAGTTCACCAGAGCCGGTTATCGCGATGATGGAGGCGCAGAAACGAGTTACCGAACTCGGCGGCTCCATGCGCTTGGGCAAGTACGACTGCGTCCTCGTTCCCGATACCGTAGCGCACGCCGCGTACGCCGGATCCGAAGACGCACAAGATGTGACTGTGAGAGAGCGTCATCGCCACCGCTACGAATACAACAACGACTACCGAGATCGGTTCGAGGACCTCGGTCTAGTCAGCAGCGGATTCAACCCCGGTTTGAACTTGGTGGAGATTGCGGAGATCGAGGATCACCCCTTCATGCTCGGCAGCCAGTTCCATCCCGAGTTCAGATCGCGCCCGGAGAGTCCGCATCCGTTGTTCGACCTCTTCGTTGCGAGGGCACAACAGCATCGCCCCGAGGGCACTCAGGAGCAGCTGTTCGCCGAGCGTGCCCTGACTTCTTGATGTCTGACTTCTTGATGTATCGTTGGTGATGCTCGGATGGATTTGACTAGCATTCGCCGATTTATATACACTTTGCGCTAGCATCACACGAATGGCAGTGAGGCAGTGGTAGTTTCCATCTAGAGTGCAGTGACGTGATCGTGTTGGCTTACGCTCTACTCATCTAACTCTCGCCAATAAAGCGAAACCCCAATTCTTGACTCTGTGCGCTTAAGCGCGAAGGTGGTTCATGACTCGAACGGCTGTTGACGTACCGTCATCTATTGCGGAAGAAGATAACGACGAAGAGGAACGCGATGAGCGTCGACGCGACGTTCCAATCTCGCGCTCCAACCGTCAGCAACAAGAGCGCATCTCCGCCGATGCTTTAGGGCACATCGGCAAGATGACCAATCCCGAGATGTTGGTCGAAGCCCGACGTCTCGGACTGACGCAGATACCGGCGCAGCGCACCGAACTCGCTCTGCAAGTCTTGCTACTGAAGTCGCAGGAAACCGGCGTCGCCATCGGTGCCGGCATTCTCGACATCCACGACAAGGGCTACGGCTTCTTGCGACCGCCGGGAGGCAGTGGCAGCGACGAAGACTTCTACGTCCCGAACGGTTTGATTCGCAAGAACGGAATGCGGCAAGGCGATTTCGTTGCCGGCCCGGTGCGATCCCAGGGCGAGCGCACGCGCGGTCGCGGCAACAACCCTCTGCTCTGGCCGGAGCTCATCAATGGACGCGACAACAACTTTGCACGACAACGTCCGCGCTTCGAGAGCCTGACCTCGGTCTATCCCGACCAGCAACTCACTCTGGAGACCGACCAGAGCACGCTGAACACCCGCATCATCGACATCATCGCCCCCATCGGCAAGGGGCAGCGCGCACTCATCGTCGCACCCCCCAAGGCCGGCAAGACGGTCGTGCTGAAGAACATCGCCCACGCCGTGGCGGAGAACTACCCCAACGTGCACATCGTCGTCGCACTCATCGGCGAGCGTCCTGAAGAAGTTACCGACATGCGCCGCTCGATTCGCGGCGAGGTCTACTCTTCCACCTTCGATGAGCAGGTAGAGCATCAGTGCGAAACCTCGGACCGCGCACTCGACCGCGCCAAGCGACTCGTCGAGTCGGGTGAGGACGTGCTCTTGGTCCTCGACAGCTTGACGCGTCTCGCACGCGCCTTTAACGTGAAACTGCCGAGCAGCGGCAAGACGTTGTCCGGCGGCATGGACCCGCTGGCACTCTATCCGCCGAAGCAGTTCTTCGGTGCCGCACGCAACTGTGAAGAGGGCGGCAGTCTGACGATCGTCGCCACCGCACTGATCGACACCGGAAGCCGCTTGGACGATCTCATCTACGAGGAGTTCAAGGGCACTGGCAACATGGAGTTGCATCTCGACCGCACGATGGCAGAGCGTCGCATCTGGCCGGCGGTAGCGATGGAGCGCAGCGGCACGCGTCACGAAGAGCTGCTGCAGAGTCCGGAGACGTTGCGTCAGGTGTGGTTGTTGCGTCGAATGTTGGCATTGCTGCAACAGCAGCAGGCGAATGGCAATCCGACGGAGGCGACGGAGCGCATCATCGAGCGCTTAGGCCGCTCCCGCGACAACGCCTCCTTCCTAAGAAGCATCACCGAAAAGTAACCCGCCCAGAGTGCCACACAATGGCATTTCTTTGGGGGTGTTGAGGGGATGTTCGGCGGTCGTGTTTTGGGGCGTTTGAAGCGTCGCTGAATCTGCCCGATTCCATTCCTTATATATAGAGCCGAATTTCGGGCCGTCTTTTGGGGAGGAATCTTGGCCCCGACGCGTCGGCTGATTCGGGAGTCGGGGATGGCGTGAATTTGCGGTTGGTTTGCCGGGGAATCTCGGTCGGTTGATATGGCTTGTTCCGGGGTTGGTGACGGCTGGTTGTTGGGTGGGATGATGGGTTGTTCGCGGTGGCGGGTTGAAATTGATTTCTAAACGCGTGGTTGCGCATTGAATCGGTTTCTCTGTACTTCGTATATTCGGGAACATGAACGCCGCATGGCGCGTATTGTGGCATTCGATTGTGTTGGGGAACCCGTGATCGCGAGTTGCGAGAAGGTGAGTCCGGTGCAGTTGGATGACAGTTGTGGCCCACTAGTTAGTGAGAACCGCATGAGAGAGAGAATAGGCATGAAATCGAAATTGCTGGGTGCACTCGCACTCATGTCTCTAGTTGGCGTCCTGTACGTGATGCAGACGACGCCCGAAAATCCAACGGCAGATGCGGCGGTCGGAACCATCGACGCGTTGAATGTCGGAACCTGTCTGACGACCAGCGAGGACGTCTTCGGCGACGAGGGTTGTGAACTCGCCGATGAGTCAAAAGACTGGGAAGTGCGTGAAGAGGTCATCGAAGTCTCGACGCTCTACGCGACCTACGCCCACGACCCGAAGACGGCATCGGATGAACCCCGAGCGATCCTGACCGATTCTGATCTGCTCAAGGTCAGCATCCACGACTCAGGACGCGACAAGCGCACCGGTGTGTTGATCAAGGGGGCGTCGTACGGACTTACTAATGTCGACACCGCATCAGTCACGAACATTCGCGATGATCTCGAAGACGAGGACCTTGATGTCCCAGTAACTACCGGTGACGCAGTCATGTTCACCGCAGGCATCACGGTGTACGAGCGGTCGGTAGCGAGTACCGAATCGTCAAAGGTTATCTCGAGCGGAAGTGCTACGTTGAACTTCAAGCGTAGCGCATCAGAGTTGTTCCCGGCGATGGACATTGACGGTTCGATCAGGTTCTACGGCTGCGAGGTCAATGACACCAGTCCAATCGTGAACGTCTGCCCGAATGACGGCGTCGTCTTGCTGAATGACATCTCGGTCGACGAGGACGCGTCGCAAGGGAACAATGAAGGGCAGCTCGCACCGTGGCTCGTGGTCCTAGCGAACGTGCCTTCGGGCAAAGACTTGCTCATCGCGGCGATATATTACGAGACTAGTGCTCAAGAGGACCTTGTTGGTGGCCGGACGCCCCCGACATCGGCAAACGAGACGGAAAAACACGTCGTGTTCACCGAAGACGAGAAGGGCGACAACGAACCGTTGTTGGTTCGCGTCGTTTCTGATGGCGACGTAACTGCACAACATCTCCACCTAACCGAGACTGACCGCTTCACCGGTCGATATGAGGGATTCGTTCGCCTGACAGATGCTAATGGCGATGGTAGCTCCTCGACAAGCACCTCCCGAAATGACTGGGGTCTGCAAGTCAAGGACGCCACCAGTGCATCAGAATCAAATGCAGCAGTCATCGGCGTTGAGAGCGGACCGGTCACGATCGAATACCGCGACTCGGACGGTCGAACCCGCACTCTGCGGATTGAGATTGACCGCGAACCGCCGGTGATCCAGATTGACGGCCCTCAAAACGGCTCGTCGAGCGACGATCACACACCGGACTTCTTCGGCACGATCGAAGACAACGACGCCGGTCTCGCACAAGACTCCTTCCGATTGGTCGTCGACAACCAAGCAGACGAAGGTGCCCACGACAACACCGGATTCATCGTCGATCAACCCGATGCGGACGAAGTCAAAGGACCGACTGGTGGCGGCAACGTAACGCATCTAGGCGAGTACACCGGATACGCCATTCAACAAGTCTTCGGCGTCGTGGGAGCTTCAATGCTCTACGACCTCGAAAAAGAGGCTTGCAGCGATCAGGATCAATGTCACATCACCTCTGACTCTTACGATGATGGCGACAATGCAGCGACCTTCGACGACTCCATCCGCATGAACCTGCAAGATAGCGGTGGTGATGCGGAAACTCGCGACAGAGAGTTTGCGATCGACTTCCAGGCGTACGTGTTGGACATGGCTGGCAACATCGGTTTCTCCGACTCCGACGTCTCGAACCCGCGCTTCATCAACGATCTCGGTGAAGACACCGACGATCGCAACGAGCCGAATGTTCTTGGTTACTACTCGGCGCACATCATCAACTTGGATGAGAAGGACCCTGAGGTCATCACAGCCGAGTCGGCAACCGGATACTACGGCAAGAACGCCGATGGCGACCCCATCGCCAACCGCGCCGGCATCATGGTCGAGTTCGACGGTCCGATCGCTGACGACTCGGTCGCTACCAACACCTTTACGGTGACGAACGAAGACGGTGGTGCCGAATCGGTCATCGACGTCAATGTTGACGGCAATACGGTCTTCTTGCTGTTGAGCAGTGAGCTTGCTTCTGACGCCGAGCCGGAGATCGACATCGCTGAGGGCGAGCACGTCGAAGACATGGCGGGCAACGAGACCTTCGGCAAGGAGCTCGACGCCTTCGACATCAACGACGGCATCTCGCCTGTCCTTACCGTTACGCTGAGCAACGGCTCCGGAAGCGGCAGCGGCGACGAAGGTCCGACAAAGCTGACGAACGACACGATCGACATTCACATTGCGTCCGACGAAGCTCTCCAAGGCTCGCCGCGTATCGTGGTGGTCTGTAGCTCGCTCGCATGGAAACATGGAACGGGCACTTCCGCTACCGATCACGACATTGAGGACTACGTCGCCAACCGTACGGGTGCGTTCCAAAACGCACCGACCGAAAGTCCGACTCAGACTAGGCAGGATGCGACGTCCGGTTCAGGATTTGACCTGTACAGTTACACGTGCGGTTACGACTACAACGGGAACAACATCAGCAAGGATCCGCACACGCCTCTAGAGGTTACGGCTCTGTCGCGACCTGGCGAGAACTGGGAGTACACGTGGAAGAACCCCACGGGTGACGCGAGCCGACTTGAGGATGGCAGCGTAACCGTCGTTGCTTTCGCGCAGGATCGTTCCCGCTGGATGCTGGGCGATGACAACGTCCGTAACTGGGCATCAGCATCGACTGAGTTCACTTACGACACGACCTTGCTGTCGCCGCTGAGTGACGCTGGTGGCGAGATCCAACCGGAAGACGGCATGAAGGTCAACGAGATCCGACCGTTCATCCTCCTCGACTTTGCCGAGGGCACGACGGTAACGCTCGACTCGGTTGAACTCGACGGCAACGAAGTCGCCAGCGACTTCCAGCAGCCCGACTCCAACCGCTTCACCTACTGGCCCGAGAGCTGGAACCAAGGCGATCACGAAGTCGAGGTCATGGCGACCGACGCCGCTGGCAACGAAGTGTCATTCGACTTCGAGTTTGAAGTAACCGCACGCGGCAGCTTCGTCCTTAACCTGCTCGCCGGTTGGAACGCCGTCTCCGTGCCGATGGACCCGATTGAGACTTCGATCGGTGCCGTATTCACCGACCCGGCGGTCGAGACCGTCATCGGTTGGGACACGCAGGGTTGGCGAATCGCCATCCGCCGCGACGGCGTCTGGGAATCGAACGAGAGCTACGGCGCACTCAACGAGATCCAAGCGCGCTACGGCTACTGGGTGAAGTCGAACGGCTTCATTCGCCAGCCGGTGATGCTCAAAGGTACCGTTGCCCGAACCGGCGAAGGTGCGCCGAGGCTGATCGACATCCCGACCGAGGATGGCTGGAACTTCGTCGGCGTCATCGACCAACGCGGTCGGCAGACTGAAGACCACTTCGGTCGCACGCTGATCGACGACGACTCGAACCCGGTCGTCGCCAGCGACTACCTCGGCGTGAACTACATCCGAGCGTACAACTGGGACGCCACATTCAGTCGCTTCAACGTCATCCGTCCGGACGACACGATGACGATAGGCGATGGTGTGTGGGTCTACTACTCGAGCGGCACGAGCATCGCCCCATAGGCGATTGCCAAACGCAGCGTCAACTACGTAACGTAACGGGCGCATCCTGGGAGACCGGGATGCGCCCGTTGCGCGTCACCCGTTACACGTCACAGGGGTGTGAGGATCGCGGTTGGAGGCGAGTGGGCGGAGCGTGGTGATTGTGGGTGCGGACGGCGGGATTTTCGGCTTTGGTGCGTTGATGCCTATTGGTTGATGCCTGTTGAAGGTTGGGTTGAATTGGATATTTGTTATGTGCTGGGGGTTTACGCGCGCAGAGCGGATTGAGTATCATATACTTTTCATGGCATGCCGCGCGTGTTGCGCGTTGGCGCGCTTGCTAGTAACATGCAAACATCGCACAGATCCGGATACAGGCTTTCGGTAGTTGCGCGTGCCCATTCGGGAGGCGTTGCACCGATGCTGCGATCGTTCCGGGAAGTAAAGCAGGAGGACTGAAGCGTGCAGCTTTCAGCGAGAATCTTGACAGCACTGGCCGTAGTCGCACTCGCGGTTGCCGTGGTGGCGGGCAGGGACGCAGCGACCACCGAAGTCAGCGCAGCTACCGGAGTGATCGACGCCTTGAACGTGGGCGCATGCACCACGACAAATCTGGACGTCCTAGACATCAGCGACTGCTCGTGGGTAGAGAAGGACGAAAACGACGAAGACGTCACAGTCAATAACCTTCAAGCTCATTTCCAGCAGGGCGAGATTGATGCGGCGATCGAGCTCGATACGCTCTACGCAACCTACGCTCACGACCCGAAGACGGGTGCCGAGGGTCCACGTGCGATCCTGCAGAACACCGACCTCATCAAGATTAGCGTCACCGACAAGGGACGCGACAGCCGCGATGGGGTGTTGGTTTTCCGGCAAGATAGAACGAATGATACGGATACCGATGACGTAGATGAGTCTGTGGCTCTCGATAATGACGAGCAGGGCGTAGTCCGTGCTGCTTTGGGTTTGGAGGACGATGACCCGTTACCCACCGTTGAAGCGAACGTCGATTTCTTGCCAACGGACGATTTCACGCGCTCGGGCAACTATCAGATCAGGTTGGCAGAAATTAGTAATGCGCCGAACAATCCTTACAGACCAATTGCACCGGATGGCAGGATTAGATTCTTCGGAACAGTTACCGCCGGCGGCACCGAATCCGCCTTCCAAAACCTTGAGGACTTCATTTCATTGGACGAAGACGTGGTCCCAGGCGAAGCCAACGTGCCACCGGCATTGTCAGTAAACGTCAGCGTTTCAGGGACCGTCAAAGTCGAAGTCATCTACTACGAAACGAGTGAAGTCGAATACATACTCGGTGGGGACAACTGCGAGGCAGACAACCGTCCTGGTGACGCGGCGGGATGTATCGATGACGAAGAATTAATCACTCTCAACGCCGAGTCGGATGAGGATGCGGCGGAAACGATGCGTAATCTCTACCTCAAAGAGACCGGACGTTTCACTGGCGTATTCCAAGGCTACCTGCGCCTAACTGACGCCGATGGGGACGGCAGCACGCTCACGGATTCGACTGACGATCAAGGCAACCCAGTCACAGATCGCTCTGCCCGTGATAACTGGGGTTTAATTCGTGGGGATGCCACCGATGAGACCTCAGCCAACTCTGCGATCCTAGGTGTCGGCAACGGCCCAGTAGTGATCAACTACAAGGACACCGACGACAAGAACCGCGCCTTCGAGATCCAGATCGACATCGATCCGCCCACCATACAGATCGATTCACCCGTCAACAAGAGCCGCAGTGACGACGAGAAACCTTCGTTCATTGGAAGCTTCAACGACGGTGACGCTGGTCTTGTTGCGGACTCGTTCGAACTCTACGTTGACAACGATGATGACATGTCCGACGATGATGCAGTGTTGTTACTCGAATCGCTCGTGGACGAACCATCCACCAAGTTGGAACGGCGTTTGCAGTACACGGGATACGACACAAACCCGCTATTTGGCGTAATATCCGCTAGCGAGGTTTACCTACCCGTCGATGACGACGAGACCTACAAGTCGCTTGAATCGGATGACGTCGACAACGGTGACTCGGCCGGTGAGTTCAGTGGCGAAGTTGAAATCGACTTCGACGAAAACATAACGGACGACGACTTCGAGGGCTTCAACCATGCGATTGACTTCCAAGCCGTAGTGCGCGACCTCGCTGGCAACCTCGGTTTCTCTGACAGCGACGAGTCGAACCCGCGCTTCATTGATGACTTTGGTGAAGAAAAAGAAGACCGAGCAAAGAATCTGAACGTCCTGGGGGTTTACTCAAGGCATGTCGTTTATGTAGACGAGATCGATCCTTCGATCCACCAAGACCGTACCGTTACCGGTTTCTACGGGCTTGATGATGGCGACGTTCCCGTGCGAAACCGTTCGGCAATCATGGTCGTTTTCGACAACGATGTCAACGGAGACTTGATCGATGTCGGCACTTTCTCTGTTGAGGACGGAGACGATGCGCACTCGATAGTCGACGTGATGGTTGACGATCAGTTGGTCTTCCTGATGCTTGACCAAGAGCTCGATTCCGATGCAACGCCGACTCTGAGCATTACGGAGGGACGAGAGATCGAAGACTTGGCAGGTAACATCCTCGGTTGGCAGGAGACGAATGCTGAAGCCTTCGAAGTGAAGGATGGAATTTTGCCGGTCTTTACGTTGCACTTGAGCGGCGGTTCCGGCACCGGTAGTGGCAGCGAAGGTCCTTCCTCACTGACCAACAACGCAATTGAGGTGGCAATCGAGTCTGACGAAGACATCAACGGTGCTCCACGAGTGGCATTTGTCTGCTCGAACCTCAGCTTCAAAGGTCCCGAAACTGCTGATGGAAGCCCCCGCCCAACAGGCGACTTGGACGACTTCGTGGCTAACCGCACCGGTGGTCAACAAAAACACACAAGCTCTGATGCCGAGAGCGACTACGCGTGCGGTTCGACAACGAGGACGGGCGACTTTAGTGATCGATCGTCGTTGTCGCGACCAGGTAACAATTGGGTTTACGCTTGGCGCAACTCCTCTGACGATCTCCCCGATGGCGACGTAACCGTAGTGGTCCACGGTCGTGATCGCAACTCATACGTCTATTACAAGACGAATGAGAGTGACAGCGAGGAGACTCACTTCAACCACGGTTCAGCGACAGTAGAGTTCTCACTCGACACTGCCTTCCACAGCCCATTGAAGGAGGACGGTGAAGGTGGCAGCGTACAACCTACGCCCGGAGAGGATGTTGCTGAGCCGCGACCGTTCGTGTTGCTCGATTTTGCCGGCGAGAATACGACGGTAAGCGTTACCGAGATGACGGTTGACGGCGACGATGTTCTCGACTCGCTCGAGAGTATCGGCGACAACCGCTTCCTATACTGGCCCGAAGAGCTTGCCTACGGCACGCACGTAGTCGAGTTCGACGCACGCGACGCCGCGGACAACGAACCCGATGGAGACACCAAGTTCGAATTCGAAGTTTCGGCTCGCGATCCATTCGTGATCGATCTGACCGCCGGTTGGAACGCCATCTCGTTCCCCGCGGATCCGATTACCACGGCACTCGACCAAGTCTTCACTGAAGAGTCTGTCGATCGCGTGGTCGGATGGGACCCGAGTAGCGAGACCGGTCCATGGAGCATCGCGTCGCGGATCGACGGTGTCTGGACGACGAGTGAGAGCTTCGCTCCGCTAACCGACGTGCACGCCCGGTATGGCTACTGGGTGCACTCCGCTTCCTTCGTGGAGCAGAGCGTGCAATTGGTTGGTCCGGTCAACCGTGAGACGGGTGCTGCTCCGGCGGCACGCGACGTGCCGACCGTCGCCGGTTGGAACTTCGTCGGCGTCGTCGACCAAGACGGCGACCAGACCGAAGGCAACTTTGGCGAAGCACTCGCCAACAGCGAAGGCACCGAAGTTACCGCAAATGCCTACATGCCCGGCTTCAGGCGTGCCTACACATGGGACGCCATAGCCAACGGCTACCGCATCCTCAACGACACCGACACGATGACTATCGGTCACGGCATCTGGGTCTACTTCCCACGCGGCACCAACGTTGCACCATAGGGAGGCGACTCAAGAAATTGCGGATAGGATGTAACGTCCTGTCCCGACAGCGCGACGCCCTCGGAGTTCCGAGGGCGTCGCTGTTTGTTGCATGACGGAGACTTGCATCCCTGTGTGGCGGATCGGTTCGCGCAGATCGTTTCGTCGAGACGCATTATGAGGCGATCTTGCACAAAGCGCGCTGCGTCGATATCGACGACATGCAAAGGTGTAGTGGGTCACCGGGAGCGACCGTCGGGCGTTGTCGCTTGCAGTCTTGTCGCTAGATGGAAGCTGAGCTGACGGTTAGGGACGTTGGTTGGTGCGGCGCGGTGCGTAGGCGTCGCTGCGTTGTGATTGCGACAGTGATGCAGTCTCAGCGGTGCTGCGGTGCTTGCACGCGCCGCGATGTTGGGAGTGCGGTTACTGTGCGTTGAGAGGTTGGTGTCGGCGGTGTTGATGGTGTTGTGAGAGTTGGAGATTATGGAAAAGAGATTGACATGTCGTGCACGTTGGCATATATTCGGTATCATATAGATTTCAGGGCGTGCTTTTGGTCGCTTGGCTAATGGTGTGTCTAGAGATAGGTATGACTAGATCCGGCGGATCGTCTCCTTGGAGATGTTAAGAATCGCACCGGTAGAGAAGAGATACAGGAGGACTGCAGCTGTGCAGCTTTCATCGAGAATCTTTGCGGCGCTAGCCGTGTTGATCTTGGCCGTGGCCGTAGTTTCGGTGCGAGGCGGAGTTGAGACCGGCGTGGTCGATGCGGCGACCGGGACGATCGACGCCTTGAATGTCGGAACGTGTTACACGACTAACGACGAAGTGTTTAACGTCGGCGATTGCGACGATGGCGACGACGTTGAAGGCTACAACGTCGCGGAACGCGAATCCATAACGGAATCAACGACGCTTTACGCCACCTATGCTCATGACCCGAAGAGCGCGCCGGACGACCCGCGCGGCATCCTTGAGAACTCCGATGTCATCAAGATCAGCATCAGCGACAGCGGACGCGACAAGCGAACGCCGGTGCTGTTGCCCGTCGGGAACGCGGCAATCACGCTGATTGATGCCCACGAGACTGCGATCGGCAAAGACTTTGATATCGCAGATCTCGACCTCGATAAGAATTTAGACAACGGCGTTCAGACGGCGACTAACTCGTATTGGGCACTGCGTGAGACGACCCGGTACTCTTCGTTCGAGAATCGAACCACTGATTTGACTTTCGACGCTAGTGGTCTTTTCGACGGTTTGCACGTCCTCATAGACGACGGTGCCAACTCGACGGCGAAGTACAAACCAATGGATGTGGCCGACGGTGCAGTGATCAAGTTCTATGGGACAGTCGGCGGTGGAACTTTTGGAGAAATCCCGGCGTTGAACTTGACGCTTGACGAAGACGTCGGAAGCGGACGCGCAGAGGGCGAGGTAGAAGGGCTTGGAGCCATTGCCCCTTGGTTGAGCGTTCGGGTCGGAGCGAAAACCGATCTTGTTGTCGACCTCGACTACATCGTCTACCACACCAGTGAAGTGGAGACGCTGATCGGGGACGCGACCTCGGCGACCTACGCGCCAGGCTCCGACTCAAACCCGCCGAACTTCGTTGACGACAAAGAACAACTCACGGTAATGGCTCGCTCGGACGGACGGGACGCAGAGTCGCAGCTCCGACTTAAGGAAACGGGTAGGTTTACAGGACGCTACGAAGGTTATTTGCTGCTAACAGATGAGAACGGAGACGATGGCAGCACGACCGGTGGAACCAGAACGCCCGGAAACTGGGGGTTGGAAGTCAAAGACGCCTCCGACGCTGATCGGATGGGAGCGGCAGTACTAGGTGTCGAAAGTGGTCCCGTGACGATCCGCTATGTAGATACCGACAAGGCGACTCGCACGCTAAACATCTCAATCGATACGGTGCCTCCAGCAGTTTTGATCGACTCGCCAGCACATCGATCAGAAGGTCAAGACACATCGCCTGAGTTCGTTGGTACATTCAACGACGGTGAATCTGGTCTGCGGGACGACTCTTTCCGGTTGTACGTGCATCATGCGGAGGACCTTGACGAAAACGGTATTCAAGGTACGCCCGTTTTGAGTCTGCCAGTTAATTTGGCCACTGTTCCCGCCAATGCGAATGATTACGGCAATGTCGCTGGACCGGCTAGTGGCGTGGTTGAATCTGCTGACGATTACACCGGCTACACGTCCGATCGTCGAAAGTTCGGTGTGTTGCCTCATGCGGACATTTTCAATCTTGAAGCTGATGATGGAAACGACAATGAAGTCGAATCGATTGAGGCTGACCGTTACTCTGACGGTGCGACCGATGCAACATTTGGGGACTCCGTTCGGATTTCGTTCAGCCCTGACGACTACAACGACACGATTGACTTCCAAGCCCTCGTTGCTGATATTGCCGGCAACATCGGCTTCTCAGACTCTGATGACTCAGGGCCGAACTTCATCAATGATCTAGGCGAAAAGTCTGGCGAGCAAGAGCCGGGTCGCTATAACGTTCTCGGTTGGTACGCCCGACATCTCTTGTTCCTTGACGAGGTGGACCCCGCGGTGTTCGCCGAGCAGTCGGTAACAGGCTTCTACGATGAGGATGACGACGGAAAACCGATCGCAGATCGTTCTGGCATTCTCGTCGCATTCGATCGCGGTGTCGACCCTGATTCTGTCGATGCAGGTACCTTCGCCGTAACACTCGACGATGAATCGGCGGCGACAATCGAAGATGTGGTAGTTGACGGTCGAGCCGTCTATCTGAAGCTTGCGTCGGAGCTCGACTCGGATGCAACCCCGTTGGTGGACATTGCGGCGAACCGATGGGTCTCTGACCCGGCTGGCAACCGTGTGAATCGCAGTAGCACGGGCTTTGAGGCGTTCGAAGTCCAGGATGGCATCGGTCCGCAGATAGCTGTTGTGCTTAGCGGTGGCTCTGGTTCCGGGACTGGCGACGAGGGACCGGACAGTTTGACGAATGAGAGCATCACCGTACACATCACCTCCGATGAGGAGATCAACGGCACGCCATCCTTGGCAGTTGTCTGTTCCGACATCGTCTACAGAACCGACACTGATGATGACGACTCTTTGACCGACGAGGAAGAACGCGGTCTCTCTGACTTCACGTCGAAGCGAAGCGGCGCACTGGAGAATGGAAGTGCCAACTTCGACGAAGACAACTTCCAATGCGGCGAAATCGACGACGATGGCAAGTTCATTCAAGTCCAACCGGTTCAGGCCTACTCACGGCCCGGGCTTGAATGGGAGTACCAGTGGCAGAACTTTAGTGCCCCCAAAGCCCTTGCTGACGGCAAGCTGACTGTTGTCGCTTACGGTCGCGATCGCAACTCGTTTGCTTCGTTGACACCCCGTAAGATTGACGCCTCCCCGACTACGGATAACCGGTACAACTGGGGGGCCGGCACCGCTGAGTTCCGATACGACATTACACCACCGTCTCTAACGCCTACACCGGACGATGGGGACACCGTAACGGACGCTCGGCCCTTCGTACTGTTGAACTACTCCGACAAGACGACCGTTACGGTTGACGAGTTCTCGATCGACGGCTCGGTACAGGAAGTACAGTCGTTGGGTGACAACCGCTACTTGTACTGGCCCGACAGTCTGAGCGTTGACGACCACTCTGTTGTGGTGAATGCCGTCGATGCGGCAGGCAACGAAGCTACTAACGAGTACTCGTTCAAGGTGGACGAGCGTCAGTCGTTCGACATCAAGTTGATCGCCGGATGGAACGCCATATCGTTCCCGGCGAACCCGATCGAGCCGGGCGTCGAGAACGTGTTTACCAACGAAGCGGTCGACATGATCGCGGCTTGGGATGCCTCCGACGCACAGAAGCCGTGGAGCATCGCTACCAAGGTTGACGGATTGTGGACGACGCACGGCGACTATGCCACGTTGACTCGAGTGTCGGCACGCTTCGGATACTGGGTGCATGCACAAGGCTTTGCGACGCAGTCGGTCGATCTAGTAGGCCGGATTAACCGCGAAGCTGCTGACGTGGTGCCGCCGGATCTAGTGGAGATTCCCACGCACACCGGTTGGAACTTCGTCGGCGTCATCGACCAAGATGGTGACCAGACTGAGGACAACTTCGGTGAGCCGTTGATGAACGGTGACGACGCGGTTGATGCCGGTAGCTATCTCGGCGAAAACGCTCGGGCTTACACCTGGGATGCCATCCGCAGCGAGTTCGAGCTGCTGTCGGATGACGACGAGGTCGAGATTGGCGAAGGCGTATGGGTCTACTTCGCCGACGGCTTCGACATCGCCCCGTAAGGGACGCTTGCAAGACGTTGCTGAGACGCCCCCGACTTTCGAGCCGGGGGCGTCTTTGGTTTGTTGGCGATCCCAGCCGCGCGATCGCTATGCAGTCTTGTCGCTAGATGGAAGCTGAGCTGACGGTTAGGGACGTTGGTTGGTGCGGCGCGGTGCGTAGGCGTCGCTGCGTTGTGATTGCGACAGTGATGCAGTCTCAGCGGTGCTGCGGTGCTTGCACGCGCCGCGATGTTGGGAGTGCGGTTACTGTGCGTTGAGAGGTTGGTGTCGGCGGTGTTGATGGTGTTGTGAGAGTTGGAGATTATGGAAAAGAGATTGACATGTCGTGCACGTTGGCATATATTCGGTATCATATAGATTTCAGGGCGTGCTTTTGGTCGCTTGGCTAATGGTGTGTCTAGAGATAGGTATGACTAGATCCGGCGGATCGTCTCCTTGGAGATGTTAAGAATCGCACCGGTAGAGAAGAGATACAGGAGGACTGCAGCTGTGCAGCTTTCATCGAGAATCTTTGCGGCGCTAGCCGTGTTGATCTTGGCCGTGGCCGTAGTTTCGGTGCGAGGCGGAGTTGAGACCGGCGTGGTCGATGCGGCGACCGGGACGATCGACGCCTTGAATGTCGGAACGTGTTACACGACTAACGACGAAGTGTTTAACGTCGGCGATTGCGACGACGGAGATGGCAACGTAACGGGTGCCGCAACCGAAGGATATGACGTCGCCGGACGTGATTCCATCACCGAAGCTGAGAACCTCTACGCCACCTACGCCATTGATCCCAAGACCTCCGGTGACGTGCCGCGCGGAATTCTTGCCAATGCTGATCTAATCAAAATCAGCATTGAAGACAAGGGACGCGACAAACGAACCGGCAAACTTTACCCTGTCGAGTCGCCGCGCTCCTTGACCGAGACATCTTCCAAGGTGATCGCGGATGAACTCGGCGATCTTGTTGGTGATTTAACAATCACGAACAAAATACTGCAAAAATCGGGCGATGCTCGCTTCGACGAGGACGGCGACGGCGACGACGGTGCAACAGATAAATCAGGTCTTTTCGAGCTCAACTTGGTTGACGACGGCACCTCAGGTGCGGCAGCCGAATTCCCGATGGCGCCTTTGGGTGATGGGAAGATCTACTTCTTTGGACGAATCTGCGACGGTGCATGCGATTCAGGCGGCACGACCGGTACCGAGGCTGTGGTCGATCTCACGGGTGATTTCGTGTCGTTGGACGAGGACTTGAATTCGGGTGTCCGTGCAGAAGAATCCGGACGCGCTGGCATAGCCCCTTGGTTCCGAGCGTCCGTCTCAGTAGAAGCTGGCAAGACCGTTGACATCGAGTGGATCTACTACCAGACCAGCGACCAGGAGCAGATCGTTGGTGGTTGGACGAAGTCGACATATGCTTCTTCCAGCATTAAAGACGAACCGCTCAAACATCCGGTATTCGTGGACGACGAGGATGAAACTGACGAAGCAGATCAGGATGCCATCATCGCTAGGGTCAGCTCCGACGGCGACGAACCGTCTCAGAACCTACGGTTGAAGGAATCGTCATTATTCAGCGGTGTGTACGAAGGTTACGTCCGAATAACCGACTCGGACGGCGACGGTTTTGGGGACCACGATAATGATGCCTCTACCCCGGAACAGAGGACCAACTGGGGACTCGCTGTGGGTGATGCGTCCGCGGACACAATTGCTGGTGCTGCGGTTATTGGCGTCGAAAGCGGCCCGGTAACGATTTCTTATCGCAACTCGAATGGCGACGACCGCACGCTTTCAATCCTGATTGACAAGACGGCTCCGACCATCCAGATCGATTCGCCGACTCACAAGCTGAGCAGCAGAGACGACTCGCCCGATCTCCTCGGTACGTTCCAAGACGGTGGTGGTTCCGGATTGCGTGAAGACTCGTTCAAGATCTACGCCGACAACCGCGAAGACGGCAGCGACGACACTCCGATTTGGGATTTGACGGTCAACGAAACAAAGGATGCTAGCGGATACGTATGTGCGGCACCTGGGGACGATGGCGCGTGTGTAGCCAACGGTGTAGTTGCACTACGCGGTCACTACGGCGGTTATGGAGTTGGCTACCAGACAACTGATGGGACTGCAATGACCTCCCCGGTTGTGTTTGGCCGTATCAAGAGCGAAGACGTGTACCTCTCCACTGACGACGGCGGCGACTCTGACGACGCCGACGACTTCAAGACAGCAGATGCCGAGCGCTATGACGACGGAGACACCAGTGGTGACTTCGACTCGGTCGTTCGCATCGACTTCCCGCCGTCTGAAGACTTCGATAACCGATACAACAACCACATTGATTTGCAGGCGGTTGTGCTCGACATCGCCGGGAACTTCGGTTTCTCCGACAGTCAAGCAACAGACCCGACGTTCATCCATGACTACGGAACCGCGACTACGGATGATCGGGACGATGCGAAGGTTCACAACGTTCTCGGTTGGTACTCACGGCACGTCTTCTACCTCGACGACGTGGACCCGTACTTCGAAGAATCGCAGTCGGCGACCGGTTATCTGCTTGACGAAGATGATGAGCCGGTACATTCGAGCAACGGTCTGATGGTAGTCTTCGACGGTGACATTGCAGAAGACTCGGTCAGCGTCGACACCTTCGTGGTGCGACTTGACGATGGCTCGCGAGCGACGATCACCGACGTTGAAGTTGATGGCGAGAAGGTTTACTTGACGATTGAGGAGACGCTGGAGCCCGATGCAACACCAGGTGTAACACTCGGCCCGCGTCAATCGATCGAAGACTTGGCGGGCAACGAAGCTACTGACCGACGCCTTGACGGCATCGAGTTGAGTGACGGCATCCTGCCAACCTTCACGATCACGCTGAGCGGTGGATCGGGTTTGAACGAAGGCGATGAAGGTCCGGACAAGCTCACGAAGAACCAGATCACCATCGGCGTTTCGTCGAACGAAGCGATCCAAGGTGCACCAAAGTTCGTCGTGCTCTGTAACGACTTCACGTGGAGGTACGACTTGAGTGCGACCTCGATACCTGACGATGATCCAAAAGATGGCGAGCGTACGATTGCTACGTTCGAATCCAACCGATCGGGTGCCCTCGGAGTGATAGGCGAAGCTGCGCCGAACTTGGCGGACCCTGGAGTTGAAACCAACTGTGGAGAGTTCGTTAGCGACGCAGCAGACCCCAACTTCAGTTTGTCTGATACGTCGTTGCTCGCCCGCCCAGGCAACAACTGGGAGTATCAATGGTCGAACCTGTCAGGTGACGAAGAACTTGACGACGGCAAGTTGACCGTAGTTGTCTACGGACGCGACCGCAATTCCTACAAGTCATCCGACGGTGGCAACTTGCGCAACTTCAACTCTGCGTCGACCACGTTTACGTACGACACTGAGTTGCTGGACCCGGTCTCGATACCGGCGAACAACGAAGACGTGTTTGAGCCGCGACCGTTCGTGTTGCTTGACTACGGTCATGAGGACACTACAGTCGACGTTACGAGCGTCATGGTTGACGGAGAGGACGTTACTGAAGACATTCAGGTGCTCGACGACAACGAGTTCGTGTGGTGGCCAGAGCCGCTGGCATACGGCACCTACAAGGTCGAGGTCGAAGCGAACGACGCTGCGAACAACACCGACGAAGAGTCGTTCTCCTTCACGGTGAAGGAGCGCGCACCGTTCGTGTTGAACCTGTTGGCAGGTTGGAACTCCGTCTCCTTCCCGGCTAACCCTCAAGACCGTGCACTCCACGCAGTCTTCACCAACCCGGCAGTTGACCAAGTCATCGGCTGGAGCGGAACCGACGCACACAGCCCGTGGCGGATGTCGACACGCGTTGACGGCGTATGGTCAACCAACGACCAGTTCGCAACGCTCAACGACGTTGAAGCACGCTACGGCTACTGGGTACACTCCACCGGTTTCATTACCCAACCCGTGAAACTAGTCGGCAAGGGCGACCGGTCGACCAGCGGTCAACCGCGAACGACGGACATCCCGACTGGCGAAGGCTGGAACTTCGTCGGCGTGATCGACGTTGACGGCGACCAAACCCAAGACCACGCAGGCCGCTCGTTGCGCGATGGCAAGAACGACGCCGTTACTGCAGCCGAGTACCTCGGTGACTACGCCCGGGCATACACCTGGGACCACGTAGCCAACTCTTGGGACGTCATCAACGAAGACGAGACGATGACGATCGGCAGCGGTGTATGGGTCTACTACACCGAGGGCAACAACATCGCCCCATAGTAGGGATCACATAGCTGAAATCCAACGCCCCTTGGCACTAGTCGAGGGGCGTTGGTGTTTGTTGGAGTGATGCTTCGCATAGAGCCAGCCTCGTATACTTGAGTCGAACCATGGATCCACGACTGCAAACCGATGCCGAAGCGATGCGCAACCAGATAGCGCAGATCGTGGGGCGACTTTGACCTCGCTAGCAAGCGATCAGAAATAGCCGTCCTCGAGCGAGAAGCGTCGGAGCCAACATTCTGGTCGGATCCTCGACGCGCACAAGGCCACATGCAGACGCTGACGCGTCTCAAGGACGAAGTCGAGACGTGGCAGACACTTCAGCAACGCTCCGACGACCTCGTAGAACTGATCGAGCTCGCCAACGTCGAACCTGAAGAGTCGATATTCGAGCTGCTCGAGCAGGATGCCAAGTCGCTGCGCACCGAACTCTCCGACCTCGAGTTTCGATTGCAACTGAACGGCGAGCACGACGCCCGTCCGGCGATCCTCTCCGTGAAGCAGGGTGCCGGTGGCGTCGATGCACAGGACTGGTCGGAGATGCTGGTGCGGATGTACCTGCGTTGGGGCGAGCAAGCGGGATACGACGCCGAATTGCTTGATTTCACACCAGGCGAAGAGGCGGGAATAAAGTCGGCGGCGATACGAGTGTCGGGCGACCATCCCTACGGTTTCCTGCGCTCCGAGCGAGGCGTCCACCGTCTGGTTCGGCTTTCCCCTTTCGATTCAGGCAATCGTCGCCACACTAGCTTCGCCTTGGTTGAGGTCTACCCGGAGCCAGAGGCGAGTGAGGAGGTGGAGATCGATCCCGGTGAGGTGAAGATGGAGGCGTTCCGAGCGAGTGGACACGGCGGTCAGAGCGTGCAGAAGAACTCGACGGCGGTGCGTCTGACCCATCAACCTAGTGGCATCGTTGTGTCGGTGCAGAACGAGCGCTCTCAGGCGCAGAACCGACAGGTAGCGATGAAGATACTGTTGGCGAGGTTGACGGATCTCGAGAACCAGCAACGGGCGGCGGAGCAGGCGAAACTGAAGGGCGAGCACATATCCGCAGAGTTCGGACGTCAGGTGCGGAGCTACGTACTGCACCCCTATCAGATGGTGAAGGATCACCGCACGAACCACGAGGTTTCGGACGCCCGCGGCGTGCTGGAAGGCGATCTCGACGGCTTCCTCAAGTCGTACCTGAACCACACCATCGGCACGTAGTCCAATTTCTGCAGTGAATGGCACTGAGGCGGGCAATTTCAGGCTGCGCAATCCACATTGAATGCACGTCTCGTATTTAGTATCAGTCCTAGTGTGATACCGGAGTTTTACGAAGCATGAAGACAGTACGGAATTCGTCCATCGCGCATTTATCCATCGTGTTGTTGGCCGCAGTGTCGCTGTTGGCGTTCGCTTGCACCACCAGCGAAGAGCCAGCACCGGCGACGTCGGCACCCGAACCGGTGGCAACGCGAGCACCGGTGGCGACTTCAACACCGCCGCCAGCGCGCTCAGAGCGTCCTACGCCGACCGGTGCACTTGAGGTAGCACCCGGACTACTCGAGACGCCCGAGGGCGACGGCTCTGCACGAAGCGGCGGCGTGTTCCGACGTCTCTGGTCGGACCCCCCGACGCTAGATCCCGCACTCGTTACCGACGGCACCTCTTACGAGGTCGTCATCGAGCTGTTCAGCGGTCTCGTCAAGCTGACGGGCGAAGCGGATGATCCGATTGCGATGGATCTCGCCGAAAGCTATACGGTGAGCGACGATGGCACGACTTACCGCTTCGTCTTGCGCGACGATCTGCAGTTCAGCGACGGAAGTCCGCTCACCGCGACCGATTTCAAGTGGTCCTGGGAACGTGCGGCGGCTCCCGAAACCGAGTCCCCGATTGTCGAGGAGTTCCTCGGTGACATCATCGGCATGCAGGCGATCATCGACGGTGATGCCGTTACAGCCGACGGTATCGAAGTGATCGACGACACGACGCTTCAGGTGCGCATCGACGCTCCGAAGCCGTACTTCATCGCTAAGTTGACGTATCCGATCGCTTTCGTAGTGAACGCCGACAATATTGCGTCGGGTGGTGACAACTGGACGGATGACCCGGTGGGTACCGGTCCGTTCATTCTGAAGAGCTACAGCATCGGCGAACGCATGGTGCTGGCTCGCAACCCAAACTACTGGGGAGATCCGGCATACCTCGACGAGGTGCACCTCCTTCTCGCTGGCGGCTCGGCGATGGCGATGTACGAAAACGACGAGATCGACATCACTGGCATCGGATTGGCTGACCTCGAACGCGTAACGGATCCGACGGAGGAGATTTCGCAGGACGTAATCGACGTTCCACCGTCGTTCAGCACCAGCTACGTCGGCTTCAACGTGCAGCAAGCACCGTTCGACGACGTTCACTTCCGTCGCGCCCTAAACTACGCGGTGGACAAGAACCTCGTCGCCAACTCCGTCTTCGCTGACTTGGTTCGGCCGGCTACTGGCGTGATCCCGCCAGGTTTCGTTGGCTACAACCCCGAGCTCGAAGGATTGAACTTCGATGTCGACAAGGCGAAGGAAGAACTGGCGATGTCGAGCTACGCCGATCCAGAGTCTCGCCCGAGAATTGTGATTACGCTGCCGGGAACGGGAGGATCACCGAGTCTGACGACTGAGGTGATTGCCGACATGTGGCGACGCAATCTCGACGTAGAGGTCGAGATCCAGCAGGTCGAGTGGGCAACCTTCCTACAGGACCTGCACCGCAATCGGCTGCAAGCGTTCACTTTGGCGTGGCAAGCCGACTATCCAGACCCGCACACGTTCGTCGACGTGCTATTCCGCACTGGCAGTTCGATCAACAACACGAACTACTCGAACGCCGAGGTCGACGATCTGCTGCAACGGGCGAATACCGAGACTGACCCGGTACGTCGTATTGAGTTGTATCAGCAAGCGGAGAAGATGATCGTCGAGGACGCGGTTTGGCTGCCGCTTTGGTGGGGAGTAGAAGGCAAGGTGTTGGTGAAGCAACACGTCGAAGGTTTGACGTTCCCACCATTGTCGGTGCCCCGCTATCAACATGTGTGGTTGGGCGGTTGATGACCTGGCAGCGAGGCTGTCGGTTTCACGAACCTAAACTTGCGATCATTGAGTTCCGCAGTTCCCAGTCATTAGCAAAGATGATGTCGCAATCTTGATGACACAATCTTGATGACAAAATTGGGGGGACAGCGTTCGAAAGGTGAGAAGCGATGAAGTCGCTAACGAAATTGATGTTGATCGGCGTGTCAGTCTTGGTGCTGGGTGCGTTTGCCTGTAGCAGTGAGGATGAGCCTACGCCGACGTCGACCCTGGTACCTCCGACAGCGACTACGGTAGTAGAGCCGACAGCCGCCCCGGAGTCGATACCGGCACCTACCGCCACGACCGCGCCGGCAGCAACGGCAACGCCGACAGCGGAGCCGGAGGCGATGCGCGAATCGACTGCGAGTGATGATGACTCGGCAGCAGATATTGCCAAGCGCGGAGGAATCTTCCGCTTGATTTGGGGAGACCCGCCTACTCTAGATCCGGCTCAGGTGTCTGACGGCACTTCTTTCAACATCGTGCTCGAGCTCTTCAGCGGATTGGTGAAACTCGCCAACGACCCGGTGCAACCAGTGGTCCTTGACCTTGCCGAGAGTTACACGGTCAGCGAAGACGGCACGGTCTACCGATTTGTGCTGCGTGAGGGATTGGTGTTCAGTGACGGAAGTCCGCTGACAGCGTTCGACGTCAAGTGGTCTTGGGAACGTGCGGCGCATCCCGACACTGCATCGTCGGTAGTCAGCGAGTTCCTTGGTGACATCATCGGCATCAAGGAGATCATCGAAGGCGAGGCTGAAACCGCGGAGGGCATTCAGGTTATCGACGACCAGACCTTGCAGGTAACGATCGACGCCCCGAAGCCGTACTTCATCGCCAAGCTGACCTACCCAACGGCGTTCGTGGTGAACCGCGAAAACATCGAATCGGGCGGCGACGCATGGACCGACTCACCGGTCGGCACCGGTCCGTTCAAGTTGAAGTCGTATGAGATCGGAAATTTGATGGTGCTCGAGCGCAACGAACGCTACTGGGGCACGTTGGCCTACCTCGATGAGGTGCACTACATGCTGGCTGGAGGTTCGTCGATCGCGATGTACGAGAACGACGAGATCGACGTTTCAGGCATCCCGCTTGCGGCACAGGAGCGCGTTGAAGACCCGAACGACTCTCTCTACAACGACCGAGTCGACGTTCCGCCGGGATTCTTCACGAGTTACATCGCGATGAACGTCGATGAACCGCCGTTTGACGACGTTCACTTCCGTAGGGCGTTGAACTTCGCCGTGGACAAGCAGCTGATATCCGATTCAGTCCTCTCAGGACGTGCCACCCCGGCGCGCGGTCCGCTGCCGCCCGGCTTCGTCGGACACAACCCCGATCTGGTGGGTTTGGAGTATGACGAGGAAAAGGCGAAGGAAGAGCTTGCGATGTCGCAGTACGCCGATGCGGATACTCGACCGCGGATCATCCTGACAACGCCCGGCACTGGCGGTTCTCCACCACTGTGGGTGCAAGCTGTGCTTGACATGTGGAACCGAGTCCTCGGCGTAACCGCTGAGGTGCAAGAAGTGGAATGGGCGACATTCCTCGAAGACCTCGACGCAAAGCGATTGCAGATCTTCAACGTGAGTTGGAGTCCTGATTACCCAGACCCGGTTACCTTTGTCGACGTGCTGTTCCGTTCTGACAGCGCGCTGAACCACACCGGTTACGCAAGCGATGAAGTGGATGCCTTGCTTGCCGAGGCGAATACGGAGACGGACCCGGTGCGCAGGATCCAACTCTACCAAGAAGCCGAACAGATTATCGTTGACGAAGCGAGTTGGATTCCGATGTGGTGGGACACCGAGGGCGAGATTCTGGTCAAGCCCTACGTCAACAACTTCGAAATCTCCCCGCTAGGCGGCTACTACATGCAGTACGTCTGGTTGGATAGAGAATCCGAATTCTAGGACTGATGCGATTGACGGACGGTTGGGTAGATCGCTCGCTTGACCGTCCGTCGAGGGTTTAGGGTGCCGTGCGAATTGAGAGAATTCGCGTTGGGTGCTAGCATTTGAAGCGCGATGCTCATCTACTCCGCACGAAGGTTGCTGTGGACGCCGTTCCTGCTCTTCTTCGCGGGTCTTTTCATCTTCTGGATGGGCTCGGTCGCACCGGGTGATCCGGCGGAGTTAATCGCCGGACAACGCGCTGACCCTGAAGCCATCGCACGCATCCGCGATCGGCTAGGACTGAACGACCCGTTCCTGCTTCGTTATACCCGGTACATCGGCGACGCACTACGTGGCGATCTCGGCGAGAGCTATCGATACCGAGGACGAGACGTAACAGAACTGCTCGGCCCGAAGTTGCGCGTATCCCTCGAGTTGAACATCGTCTCGTACGTTGTCGCTTTGGGACTGGGATTGCCACTGGGATTCTGGGCTGCAATGCGCCAGGGCACGTGGAAAGACCCCTCGATGACGACTTTCATGTTGCTCATCTACTCGCTGCCGGTCTACTTCACCGCGCCGTTCTTGATTCTCGTCTTCGCCTCGTGGTTGGATTGGATACCGACGTCCGGATGGTCGGGAATACTTTCGACACAGGCGATACTGCCCGCGTTGACTCTCGGAGTGCCGGGTTCGTTTGCCTTCATGCGCTATATGCGGGCGTCGACGCTGGACGTGTTGGGTCAGGAGTACGTGCGAACGGCGCACGGCAAGGGTATGGGACACATGACGGTGAACCGTCGGCACATCGCCCGCAACGCGTTGATACCAATCATCACGATCCTCGGCTTCTCGCTCGCCGGCATGTTCGGAGGCTCTCTCATCGTCGAGTTGATCTACGGCATCCCGGGCGTCGCTAGATTGGCACTCGAGGCGGTCTTCCAGCGGGATTACCCCGTGTTGATGGGAATGACGCTGGTGGGAGCGACGATGTTGGCAGTCGGCAATCTCGCCGCCGACGTGATGTACTCGGTCGTCGATCCTCGAATACGGTTGCGAGCGTGAGATGAACGAAGCCCAAACAACCGCTCAGGTCGAAGACACTGTCGAGTCGTTGGGTATCGGCGAGTCGGATGGTTTCTTTCGGCATGCTTGGACGGAACTTCGCAAGCGCAAGCTAGCGTTCGTGGCGGTATGCATCTTGGCGGTGCTCTATACCGCCGGATTGCTGGCACCGATAGTGGCGACACACGACTACTCGGAAACGAATCTCACGAAGACTCAGGCGGCACCGGACGCCGAGAACTGGCTCGGAACCGACCGCTTGGGACGTGACATCTTTTCGAGGGTCGTCTGGGGCATTCAAACCACCGTGATACTGACGGTCATCACGGTACTAACGGCGAGTGTCCTCTTGGGACTAATGTTCGGGATGACGGCCGGTTATTTCCGCGGCTACGTTGACGTCCTGATTGGTCGTGTTGGCGAGGTGGTTTCAGTCTTCCCGGATATTCTGTTGATTCTCATCATCGCGGCAACTGTACGACCACGCATCAAAGAGTTGGGTTACTGGATTGAGGACAACACGCCGGTCAGCGGCGTCATATCGTCCGGTGCGATCGACTTCATCGTTCTCGGTCTCGCTTTCCTGCCGCTGTCGTGGTTCGGCTCGATGCGACTTATTCGTGGCCAGACGCTCTCGATTCGAGACGCCCCGTATGTCGATGCTGCAAGGTCGATGGGTATCGGTACGCCGACGATTCTGTTGCGGCACATCCTGCCGAATGTCATCACGCCGTTGATCGTGAGCGTGAGTTTCAGCATGGGAGCGATCGCTCTCGGCGAGGTCATCGCCAGTTTCTTCGGTATCGGCGTGCAACCGCCCCGACCGAGTTTGGGCGTGATGATTGGCGACGTAACGGCGAGAACCGGAAGCGCGGCGGTGGAGACGCTGCGTAGCCATCCGGAGCAGTTGTTGTCGCCGATTGCGGTGGTGTGGCTGATGATCTTCTGTTGGAACATCTTGGGCGACGCGCTCAATGACATACTGAACCCGCGTGCCCGTTAGTGGAGGCTCCAATGATGAACAATAAGCTGAAGGTCGGTCTCGCCTGTAACCGAGCATATCGAGAACGCGGCATCAAGGAGCAAGATGTCGCGCGACTTGAGACATTCGCCGAGTTCGAGTGGCATGAGTTCGATGAAATGTCGGACTGGTACTCGCCGCCAGAGTCTACTCCTGAGGTCATCGATGAGTTCGTCGAATTCGCCTCACGTTTCGACGCCATGGTCGTCTGCCACGGTGCACCACGCGTGACGGGGGACATCTTGGACCGTGCGCCATCGTTGAAGTTGGTCGGTGAGCTCGAAGGCGATCGCTTTGCGCAAAGAATCGACGTCGAGGCTTGTGCGGAGCGAGGCGTTAAGGCGGTTGATACGACGCACGCTTCGAGTCTGCCGGTTTCGGAGTGGGCACTTGCGATGATGATGATGGGTTTGAAAAAGGTCGGTGCGCACTTCCGAAGGATGATCACAGAGACTGAGTGGGGTACCGGATACCAACGGACACACGAACCTGACTTCCAGATGATGGGAGACTTAACTGGTCGGAGCGTCGGCTTGATCGGTGGCGGCAACATCGCCCGAAGGTTAATCGAGTTGTTGGTGCCGTTCCGAACCGAGAATCTGGTTCACGACCCGTATCTTCCGCGCGAGGTAGCGTCGGCGATGGATTTCACCATGACGTCGCTGAAGAACGTGATGAGTATGCCGGACGTGGTCGTTTGCTTGGTGCCGCATACGCCGGCGACGGAGGGTATGCTAGGTGCCGAGGAGCTCTCTTGGATACGTCCGGGTGCCGTCTTCGTCAACGTGTCGCGCGGACAGGTGGTGCAGTCGGACGCGTTGATTGAGCGGTTGAGGAAGAACGACATCTACGCCTGCCTCGACGTATTCGATCCGGAACCGGTTCCGACGGATTCACCGATACGCGAGCTGTGGAACGTTTTCCTTACGCCGCACATCGCCAGTACGACGGATGGCTCCGGTATCTCGTTTTTCAGCGAAATGGTGGATGAACTGAATCGCTTCCACCTTGGTCACGACACGAAACATGATCTGATGACACGAACCCTAGCGAATCGTCGAGGTCAGGAACCAGGAGATCTCGACGCGGTTCGTTGACGCTGCGCCTCCTGCAAGTATTCCCACCACGCCGTCGCTTGCGTGTTGCTAACATTTATGGCGTAACCGCTTCGACCATGCATCGGTAGGTGATCTCAGTGTCGTCCCCAGACCCATATTCGCGTTCATATTTCCAATCACGGCGATCTGCCGTGATGGCGCGCAACGGCGCGGTGGCGACGAGCCAACCGTTGGCCGCACAAGCTGGCTTGCGCATGTTGCTTGACGGTGGGAACGCCGTCGACGCGGCGGTAGCCATGGCGGCCGCTCTCAACGTCGTGGAGCCCGGCTCTACGGGCATCGGTGGGGACATGTTCGCTCTCATTTGGGACAAGAGTGAACGTCGTGTAGTTGCGCTCAACGGTAGTGGGCGTTCTGGCGCGGCGGCTAACCCCCAAGACGTGATCAATGCCGGATACGAATCGATACCTAACGAACTGGACGGTTGCGCGTTCGCAGTGAGTGTGCCGGGAACGGTTCACGGATGGGAGACGGCACTCGAAAACTATGGGCGAATGACGCTGTCGGAGGTTCTGCAACCGGCGATCAACTATGCGTTGAATGGTTACCCGGTTTCGGAGGTTATCGCAAACGGATGGCAAGGTTGCGAGACGAAGTTGAGGCATCGTCCTTCGGGCGAAGAGATGCTGCCGATTAATGGACGTGCCCCGAAGTGTGGCGATGTCGTGAAACTGCCCAACTTGGGGAACTCAATGCAGACGATCGCGGAAGGTGGGAGCGAAGCGTTCTACAAGGGAGACATTGGCAAGCGAATCGCCACATATGTCCAGCAAGAAGGTGGCTGGCTGACTGAAGACGACCTCGAGTCCCACCACTCTGATTGGGATGAGGCGATACACGTGAACTATCGCGGAGTCGAAGTTTGGGAATGTCCGCCCAACGGTCAGGGCATCGCAGCGTTGATGGCATTGAACATCGCTGAGGGTTTCGAGATTGGCGGAATGGGCAACCAATCGGTTGATGCCTATCACCATCTGATCGAGTCGATGCGGCTCGGTTACGCAGACGCGTTGCAGTACGTCGCAGATCCGCGTGTAGCCGAAGTTCCGATCGGTCCTTTGCTCTCGAAGGAGTATGCGGATCGAAGACGAGGCAATATCGACCCAATGAATGCGCATCCGAACGTTTCGTTTGGTGATCCTATGGGCGGCGGCGACACGATCTACTGCACCGCCGTAGATGGCGACGGCAACGCCTGCTCGCTAATCAACAGTCTGTTCGCCGGGTTCGGCACCGGATTGGTTGTGCCGGGCACTGGTATCGCTCTCCAGAATCGAGGTTCGCTTTTCTCGTTCGACCCGAGTCACCCGAACTATCTGACTGGTCGAAAACGTCCGTATCAGACGATAATCCCGGCGATGGCTACCCGCAACGATGAGATGTGGCTGTCGTTCGGCGTGATGGGAGGCTTCCAGCAACCTCAGGGGCACCTGCAGGTAGTTTCCAACATGGTCGACTTTGGCATGGATTCACAGAAGGCACTAGACGCTTTACGTTTCAGCATCGACGTGCTTGGCGACAAAAGCGTCAGCGTGGAAGATGACCTCGATCAATCTGTCGTCGAGGGCCTCCGAAGTCGTGGGCATGAAGTAGTCGTCAAAACGTCCTACGAACGCACGGGATTCGGCGGCGGACAGGTGGTGTCACGCGATCCGGACTCTGGGGTACTTTGTGCGGGTACCGAGCCGCGCAAGGACGGTCTAGCTCTCGGTTGGTAGAAGTCCTAAAGCCCAAGTTTCAGTCTTAGCCGGGGTGGTTACGGCGTCGTAAGACGTTTCGCCCGGCAAATGCGGCGAGCGTGAGTGCGATGATGATTGCGGACGCCTCAAGCTGTCCCGATCGACCTGGTGAGTTGCATAGCCCCGATGAAGTCTCGGGTTCCTCTGGTTCTGACTCCGTAGTCGCTGGCGTGGGCGGTTGTTGCGTGTTGACAACCTGGACGACTGGTTGAGGCGTTGCCGTCGGTTCGACGGCCGGTTCGGGCGTCGGCGATGGTTCTGAGGTCGTGTCCCCCACCGTTATGCCGCCCGAAATCGGCGTAAGTGTCAGTAGCCCGAACGTCGGTGCTTTGGTGGCTTCAGCTTCGGTTGTCGGGGTTGGCGTAACGGGAACGTACGGGTCAGCACCGATAGCCTCGCGCCATTCGTTGTCGAGTTCCTGTATCGATTTGCCGTAGATGCCCCGTATCGCAATCTCGCCAGAGCGTCCAGAACCAATCTCGGCCAGCGTTTCGGCGACTTTTTCAGCACCGTAGGTTTCGATGAGATATTCGACGAAGTTCCGACTCTGACCGTATGAGACGATTACCATGTTTGGTTCGCCCGGGAAGGACTGTAGCCTCGTGAAAGGTATCAGTCGATTGGTATCGACTGCCCAATCGAGATAGTAGACGTAGGAAAGTCCTTTGTCGAGGTTGCCGTACTCAGCAAGTCCTTCGTTCAACCAAAGGGGCACGAGTTGGGTATTCCCGGCGGCTCTGCCCACCAAGATGTGGGTCAGTTCGTGCGTAAGCGTGCCGATATCGCGACTGCCGGAGAGGACAAGGACGACGCTGTGGTCGTAGAATGCTTGTCCTTCGGTGATTAGTTCCCGACTGATAGTTGCGCTACGGGCACTGATCGCGCCGAGCATGTCGGCGTTGTTGTTGTAGAGCGTCACGACGATGGGTGTTTCGATTTCGCTGCCGGTAATCGGCCCCATAAGCAACATCGACTCCTCTGCGGCGTCAGCCAAGCGTTCGGCTCTCACCTGAACCGGGCCGTAGTAGTAGACGTGGATCGGACCTCGAGAGACGACATCCCACTCATAACGTGCATCAAGCACGATCTCGCTAAAGGTTTCTGAGTGGTACTCGTTGTTCTCAGCGTCGAGTGCCTCGAAGTGGTAGTCAACGGTCGTGCCGGGCGGCAGATATCTGGTTTGGGTGTTGACGCGCCACTCTAGTTCGCCCTGAATCAACGATCCGCCATTCTTGTCGAGATCAAGATAGTCGTATTGACTGGTCGTCAAGGGACCGGTCGTGAATCGGACTCTGACGTCGACGATGTCGATGTCGGTCTCGATGTCGGCGTTGAAGACGATTTTTTCGGGGAAGTGACTGGTTAAGCCGACGTCGACGAAACGCACCGGATCTTCTTGAGCGAATGCCAAGCTACTCGGAGCCGCAATGACGATCCAACCGACGATAGAGACGACTAAGACGAACGCGGATGGTTTGAGTATTCGATTGAACATGTGATGAGTTACGAAGTCAGTCTTGGTTTTGGACGCATGAACTGATGTTCAGTTGGCATTCCGCCACTCTGCCCAGAAGCGGTAGGCGGCACTCAATGGCGTGCCGATGGCGAGTATCCAAAGTGCCCATATCGGCTGCCCTACTAGAAGTGCAACGGTCATGATGACCACACGCTCTGGTCTGGTGAGGAAACCGGACGTGCCTTGGTAGCCCAATCCTTCGGCACGCGCTCTTATGTAACTCACCATTATCGATCCGACGAACGCAAGAAACGCTAGGATGATGGCGGTGCGATCGAAGTCGCTCTCGGTCGAGTAGAAATAAAGCAGACCGAGCAAGACGGCAGCTTCGGATAATCGGTCGAAAGTCGAGTCTAGAAGTGCCCCGCGATCCGAGACTTTGCCGGTACGACGGGCGACGGCACCGTCGATCATGTCGAATAGCGCGGCGGGAATGCCGATGATGCCGGCGACAAGGAATTGTCCGGTGGCGGCGAACCATGCGACGACGACGGCGAGCAAGAAACCGATCAGCGTGACCGCGTTGGCATTGATGCCGATCGCAACGAGTGCGCCAGAGACGGGTTGTTCGAACCACTTGGCGACAGCTGCGCGTCCGGATTTACGCAACCGTTGCAGACCGCTTTCGGATTCAGCCACTTTTCTGTCGCTGGCCTGACACGACTTGGACCCGAGCGCGGCTCCTGACGTCGTCGAAGAAATGGATAAGGTCGTCGGCGACGCGATGCCAACCGAATCGAGCGACTTTTTCGTGCCCGTTCTGCGCAAGCTTTGCTCGCAATACAGGATCTTCAATCAGCCTGCGGATAGCGGCGGCGATAGCATATTCATCGCCTGGGTTGACCAGCAAGGCGTCGACTTCGTCATCGGCTACACCTTCGAAACCGATGATGCGGCTTGCGACTATCGGTGCACCTGAGGCCATCGCCTCGGTGAGCACGAGTCCGAAACTCTCATTGCCGGTGTTGGGAGCGCAGAAGATGTCGGCGTGTTGATAGTACGCAGGTAGCTCCTGGTCAGTCACTGGACCGGCAAAGATTACGTCGTCGATACCGCGCTCACCCATCAGGCGATACGAATCACGGTCAGGGACGCCGGCACCGACGACGATCAAACGTAGGTTGGCGAACGTCCACTTGAGGGTGCTATACGCGCCCAATAGGAAACGGAGGCCCTTTCGCTTTTCTCCTACCCTCCCGACGAATACAAGATTGATGGCATCGCTACGAAACTCGCCGGGTCTGGGTAGTGGTGCTTGGAAGCGATCGAGATCCAACCCGTTGGGTATCACGGTGTAATCGGAAGGGAAGTAACGATTGGCATACTCTTTGGCCGCCGGAGAGACAGCGACCTTGCCATCAAGACGGGCTGCGATCGACTTGAAGATGGGATTGAGGGAAAAGTATCCAGGATGGAAACCTTCACTGAACGCATGGAACGTGCCAACCGTAGGCCACGGAGAAGACCAGGTAGCGGTGGCGGCGAGCAACGGCATGAGGGGTTCGTGAACGTGAACCACGTCGAAGTATTCGGAGTTAAGGATGTTGCGCATCTGATTGACGGCTCGCAGGCTCATCGAGATGCGAGAAACTGAACCGCCGGCTGTGATCGGGATGCTGCCTCCGAGGCTAACCATTTCAAGTCCGCCGATGTCCGGTGCTGCCTGCTGCTTTGCGCAAGGCGCGAACAGGATGACCTCGTGGCCTCGACTGGCCAGCTCCTTGGACAGCGATGCCACGTGGGCCGCGACACCGCCATGGTAGGAGAGGTCATAAGGTGAAACTTGAGCGATGCGCATAGATTGCCAGCCTAAGGTTGGTCGGAAGCGATGCGGGGGCTTAATTCGCTATCGACTACATCTTACCAAGACACGGCATGGCAATCAGATTCACTGAAAATTGCGCGGTAAAGGACTCGCTCGCAGATTGAATCCCAAGACGTTTGGGAAGTTAATGGAAGACGTAGAGTGGATGGTTAGGAAATGTCGTGAATGTCGTTGCGAACTTGACCGTCCTATAAGACAATATAAGAATATAGAGGAATGAAGCGGAATTTTGATTGGTCTTCGACTTGCTTAACCGAGTTGATGGCAATAAGTGCGGAGTTGGAAGAATGGCGAACTTGAAGGTGCGTGACGTCGCTGAGCGGCTGGACGTAAGCACCAAGACGGTCTACAAGTGGCTGCGTGAAGGCGTGATCCCGGCGACTCGACTTGGGAAGACGTGGATCGTGCCTGAGGAGTCGCTGCAGTCTGCTCTCGCACCGAGTTCGAATCGAGCTGCCGAAAGTGGCCATCTTGCGCGAATAAACGAATCTGAAATCTCGGGCGCGGACGCGCTCACAACTGAATCGTTGAGCAGATCAGCGAATCCCTCTGGAAGGAGGACCCCTGTGGGTCAAATCAACGTAGCGATCATTGGCGTCGGCAACTGTGCCTCGAGCTTGGTGCAGGGCATCCACAAGTATGGCGAGGTCGACGAGAACTCGGCGGCGGTCCCCGGCGTGATGCACAACGTGTTGGGCGGATACTCGATCGGTGATGTCAAGGTAGTCGCCGCGTTCGACGTGGACAAAGAGAAGGTCGGCAAGGACATCAACGAGGCGATCTTCGCACGCACCAACAACGCTCTGCAGTTCCACGACGTCCCGTCTGCCGGGATTCCTGTTGATCGCGGCATGACTCACGACGGCATCGGCGAGTACCTCGGCGACGTCATTGAGAGTGCGCCAGGCTCGACCGCGGACATCGTCGGCATCCTTCGCGAGCGCGAGGTGGACGTCGTCATCAACTACTTGCCGGTTGGCTCCGAGCAGGCGACGAAGTGGTACGTGGAGCAGGTTCTCGCGGCAGGATGCGCATTCGTCAATTGCATCCCCGTATTCATCGCCAACCAACCATATTGGCAAAAGCGATTCGAGGACAAGGGACTACCGATCGTCGGCGACGACATCAAATCCCAGGTCGGTGCGACCATCATCCACCGAGTGCTGGCGAGACTGTTCGAGGATCGGGGGGTGCGACTCGATCGTACATACCAATTGAACTTCGGCGGGAATACCGACTTCTACAACATGTTGGAGCGGACGAGATTGGTGTCTAAGAAGATTTCGAAGACGCAATCTGTGCAGTCGCAGTTGGAGAAGGAACTACCGACTGATGACGTGCACATAGGACCTAGCGATCACGTGCCGTGGTTGGAGGACCGAAAGTGGGCCTACATCCGACTGGAGGGCACCTCATGGGGCGATGTTCCGTTGAATGTCGAGCTCAAGTTAGAAGTTGAGGACAGCCCGAACTCTGCGGGAGTCGCCATCGACGCGATCCGTTCGGCGAAGATTGCGTTGGATCGTGGCAAATCCGGAGCCGTTGTTCCTGCCTCGGCTTATTTCATGAAGTCGCCACCGGTGCAGATGCGTGATGACGACGCCCGTCGTGAGGTCATCGAATTCGCTAATGCCAACGGCGCGTTAACCTGACCCAACTGTCGGCACTAACATTTTGGGTTTGGCGCGCACCATTAGTGAGCCATCCACACTACGTGTGGCACCGGTTGCGAAAGTGCCCGAAACTCGCGCGTCAACTAGCGACTGAACGGACGCGCCTAGGCGTTGGTCGTGTGGATTCCGCACTCTTTGGCGTCGGGATCGGCTTCCCACCACCATCTTCCGGAGCGCTCGTCGTCACCCGGTTTCACCGCACGGGTGCAAGGTGCGCATCCGATGCTCGGAAATCCCTTGTCGTGCAGGATGTTGTAAGGAACCTTGTGTTCGTCGACGTACTCGCGGATCTGTTCGGGTGTCCAGTTGGCGATGGGGTTGATCTTGTAAGCGTCGTGAGCGAAGTCCTTTTCGACAATCGCGATCTCGGACCGCTTCATCCCTTGGTCGCGACGCAGCCCGGTAATCCAAGCATCGGCTTCGTCGAGAGCTTTGTTTAGCGGATTGACTTTGCGTATGTTGCAACAGAGTTTGCGATTCTCGACGCCTTTGTAGAAGAGGTTCATGCCGTGTTGACGGATCATGCGCCCGACTTCTCGGATGTCCGGATAGTGGACCTCAATCTCGGTACTGTATCGACGTGCGATGCGGTCCATCAGATCGTAAGACTCTTCGAACAGGCGCATCGTGTCGAGAGTAGCCAACCGAGCCTTGGGGTTCTGCTTCCAATACATGTCCCAAATCGCCATGCCCTCAATGCCAAATGAAGACATCTGGATGGCGCGATCTCCGAAAGTGTCGTCGACCCAGCGGAGAATCTCTGACGGGTGAGCGTTCTCGAGACGGGAGTTGACTTCGCTCAACCCTTCGTCAGTGAAGCGATCAAGGACCCGTTCTTGTTCGTTGGCGCACTTGGAGCCAACCGCCAAATCGTCAGCGACGGTTGGTGTTGCGGCTATGGGATTCAATTTCGGCGTGGGCTCCAGTTTCGGGTTTCAGTTTCGGGAGGATTTGGCAAAAAAATACCCCTGCGGTTGCATGCGCGGGGGTTTAGGCGTGTCAGCCTCGTACTGCGAGACTGTCTCTGTGAGATGTGATGTCCAACCCCTGCTCAGGGGCAAATACAAGAACAGTAGTCGCCGGAGAGGCGTTCAAGCGCATCGGACATCACCCCTGAATTATACCGAAATCGCGCGCGTGGCTTGCATTGGTACGACACTGACCTCTTTTTTCGCCTCGATCTGCCCGTTGTTGGACACAGTTACGGAAACCTTGCAACGTCAACCAATCGGTGACGTGAGGCGTTTGGGATTAGAATGATTGGATTACGTGCCTGAGTTTGGAACTGGACGTTCAAAAGGGAGCAACTCGACATGACGTTGACGACTGAAGGGCCGATTACGGGTGAGCGGATTGAGGAGTTGCAAGGCATCGCGGGCGACCATCTTTTCATGCACGCCCAGCAAGTCGAAGACTGGCGCGGCAAGCTGAAGATTTTCGTCCACGGCGAAGGCGCATGGGTTACCGACGTCGAGGGCAATCGCGTCTTGGATGCCATGGGTGGACTTTGGTACAAGGCTGCAGGATACGGCCGGCGTAAGATTGCGGACGCCATACAAGAGCAGATGATTGGCATCGAAACCCCTCCTGCCAATGCCGCTACACCATCCCAAATCGAGTTGGCCGGGCGCGTCGCCAATCTCTATCACGACAAGGATGCAAGGGTATTCTTCCTCTCCGGTGGGTCTGAGGCTGTCGAGACGGCTGTGAAAATGGCCAAGAAGTACCAGTCGCTGAGCGGCAAACCGGGCGCATTCAAGGTGTTGTCGCGCCGCTATTCGTACCACGGCGCAACCGCAATGGCGGTCAGCCTGGGACGAAGCCCGGCAGCCGATCCTTGTGGTCCTGAAATGCCCGGCACGATTCACGTCGTCAACTGGGATTCATATCGTCTGCCCTACGACGGCGACCCGGTGGACGTGGCGATTCGGTGTGCAAACGAGTTTGAGGTGGCGATTAAACACGCCGGGCCTGATTCGATTGCTGCGATCATCGCTGAACCGATTTCCGCTGCTGCTGGTATTCATATTCCTCCAGCGGAGTATTGGCAACGGTTACGTGAGATCGCCGACACCTACGACGTCGTGCTGATCGCCGACGAAGTGATCACCGGATTCGGTCGCACGGGCGAATACTTCGCGCCGATGAATTGGGATGTCGAGCCGGACATCACGACGGTTGCGAAGTCCTTGACGAGCGGATATCTCCCATTGGGCGCGGCGATTGCTACGAAGAAGATTGCGGACGCCTTCTCCGGCGGCCCAGATGAAACATTCCGCCATCTGGTAACGTTCGGCGGCCATCCTGTCAGTGCCGCCGCGGCATTGGCTAATCTCGACATCTTCGAGGAAGAGGATCTGCCAGGCAACAGTCGCCGGATGGGCGAATACCTATACGACAAGCTGCAAAGGTTGCGAGACTATCGGATTGTCGGCGACGTGCGCGGCGGTTTAGGTCTTCTCGCCGCCGTCGAGTTAGTGCAGGACCGTGATAGCAAGACTCCATTCCCGCTATCGGCCGGATTGGCAAAGCGTTTGCCGTCGTTGCTCTACGACAATGGCTTGGTTTCCTTCCGCGCCGGCGACGTGATTGCGCTGTGTCCGCCGTTGGTGGTCGATCAGGACGAGGTCGATTACATCGTCGATGTGCTGGACAGATCGCTGGCGACCTTGAGCGAAGAGCTGGGCGTATCGTAACTAGAGCCGCGCGACGAGTTCTGGTGGGATTTTGCGTTGGGCGTGAATATCTGATAATGTGCATACACTAGCGCGCCAACACGCTTGTCGGCGTTCTGTGCAAGGTGCGACGCAACGAGGTTTGAACTACAGAGTTTCAGGATCGATTCAAGCGGAAGATAAACGGATTGCCGCCGACGGGAGCAAACAATCCCAACCAGCGGTTAGGCGAAGCGAACGGCGACGAAGCTACGGAGAAAGATAGATATGGTAGCGATGTCAACAGCTACGACTGAAGAGCGTGAGCACATCCTTGAGGATGCGGCAGAGGTCGACAGCGACGGGTTCGGTCCGTCAAGTATGACTTCGGAGATTGTGCTTGACGTCAAGAACCTTCAGACTCACTTTGCGACCCGTTGGGGCACGGTGAAGGCTGTGGACGGCGTGGACTACTCAGTCCGGCGCGGCGAGACTCTAGGCGTAGTTGGTGAGTCTGGTTCAGGCAAGTCGGTTACCGCGCTTTCAATCATGAGATTGGTGCCATCGCCTCCAGGACACATCGTCGGAGGAGAAGTTGTTCTCAATGGCAGGAACCTTTTGGATCTCTCCGAGCGAGAGATGACGCAGGTGCGCGGCGGCGAGGTCTCAATGATCTTGCAGGACCCAATGACGGCACTCAATCCCGTTTTCACGGTCGAAAATCAGGTAGGCGAAGCGATTCGCATCCACCAAAAGTTCCGAGGCAAGGAACTCTGGGACTCGATCGTGGATGCATTGCGGAAGGTTCGCATCCCGGCACCTGAAATGCGGGCGAAGGACTACCCGCACCAACTCTCCGGCGGAATGCGCCAGCGAGTTGTCGGAGCAATCGGCATCTCGACCAGCCCAGACATCATCATCGCTGATGAACCGACGACCTCGCTCGACGTCACCATTCAAGCCGCGTACTTGAGATTGCTGCGCCAGATCCAACGGGAAGCCGGCGTCGGCATCATCTTCATCACCCACGACTTCGGTATCGTCGCCAAGATGTGTGACCGAGTTGCGGTCATGTATGCCGGGCGCATTGTGGAATCAGCCGATGTCCGTACGATCTTCAACTCGCCGAAGCACGAATACACCAAGGCGTTGATTAACTCAGTGCCGAAACTGGAGGAGAAGACCGGCCGCTTGCCGCAGATTGAAGGTCAACCGCCGTTGCTCTACAACCTCCCAGAGGGAGACGCATTTGCACCGCGTTCGCCGTTGGAGTACGAAGAAGAGGACGCCATGGTGCGCCCTGAATTGGTGGAGGTCGAACCCGGACACATGGTGCAGCTCTCCCGAGCTTCGGTCGCTGATTTCGACAAATACAAGCATTTGGTCTCTTACGGATGAAATTGAACGTGATGGTTCAAGCGAATGAAGTCTTGAGGATTTAGATAGATGGCGACAGCGACAGAACAGAGAATGCCGGTCGAGATTCCGGATGCGCCAGGCGCGTCAGGGAGCGAAGATTCGATACTGCAGGTACGACACCTGCGGAAGTGGTTCGACGTCGGCGGACGTTTCCTCGGTATCGGTCAAAGGAGCTTCTTGAAGGCGATAGACGACGTCAGCTTCGACGTTCGTGAGGGCAAAACATTCGGATTGGTCGGCGAATCTGGATGTGGCAAGACGACGACGCTCAAGGTGATATTGGGCCTTGAGGAGCCGACTGAAGGTCACATCTACTGGCAGGGCGAAGACGTCGCCACCATGACGCGCGCTGGAAAGCGTGAATTTCGACGCTCTGTACAAGCGGTCTTCCAAGACCCTTGGTCGTCGCTCAACCCTCGCATGAGAGTGCAAGCCATCGTTGGCG
Source organism: Dehalococcoidia bacterium (assembly GCA_965221625.1). GTDB lineage: Bacteria > Chloroflexota > Dehalococcoidia > Lucifugimonadales > Lucifugimonadaceae > Bin127. The sequence continues at coordinate 117,623 of OZ244903.1, read as the reverse complement.
AACCGCTTGAGATTGCGACGACCATGACGCGAGGTCAAATTCGGGAACGGGTTTCCGACCTCTTGGTGGAAGTCGGACTCAACCCATATCAGATGAACCTCTACCCGCACGAGTTCTCGGGTGGCCAACGACAGCGCATCGGAATCGCCCGGGCTTTGGCCTTGAACCCTAAACTCATCTGTTTGGACGAGCCGGTATCGGCACTAGATGTTTCGATTCGTGCGCAGATCATGAACCTGCTAGTTGACCTGCAGAATGAGCACGGACTCGCTTACCTGCTAGTGGCCCACAACCTAGCGACGGTTCGCTACATGTGCCATGAGATGGCGGTGATGTACCTCGGCGTCGTGCAGGAGATGGGCGACACTGAAGCGATCTTCAACAACCCGATGCACCTCTACACGAATGCGTTGATCTCCGCAGCGTTGCCGTCGCACCCCGACGTCCGGCGCGACGAGATAATCCTGCCTGGTGAGGTTGTTTCGCCAATTGACCCTCCGCCCGGCGACGTATTCATGACTAGGACGCCGATTGAGGTCGATCAATCTCACGCGTACGCAAATGAGCGTCCGCCATTGGTCGAGAAGGAAGCCAACCACTGGGTGGTCGAGACGCCTTGGAGCATGGCAACCGACGAGGCATTGCAGGCATCGATCTACGACGAAGAGGCGGAGATACGTAAGTCCGAGGAAGAGCGTGCCCGTCTGGCGTCGATGAACTAAAGCACTCTCGCGAAATACACGAATACGAAGGCGCGTGTCAACTGGCACGCGTCTTTTCGATTGATGGACTTGGTGGAAGATGGCTCCCGAGCCAGGATTCGAACCTGGATTAGAGGATTCAAAGTCCCCTGTCCTACCATTAGACGACCCGGGAACGTCCAGATTCAAGGATACATTGGGAGCGTCGCCCATCGCCCCGCGAGCTAGCGACGCGACCAACCGTAAATTGCTACTCAAGCGTACGGGAAAGGTCGAGAGCGATAGCGTTGACAATCCGGTTCAACAATCGGATACGTAGAATCGCTTTGAGTCTTGCCGTCCCGTAGTTGAAATCGACCATGGCCCAATCGCGATCAAATTCGCACCTTTTGGATGTGCGTGGATTGGTGACGGAGTTTCACACTGAGTTTGGTGTCATACGCGCAGTCGACGGCGTCAACCTGCATATCGATGAAGGCGAGACCGTTGGATTGGTCGGCGAATCCGGTTGCGGTAAAAGCGTTGCGGCACTTTCGGTAGTGCGGTTGGTTCCCGATCCCCCGGGACGCATCGTTGCAGGTGAAGTCCTGTTCGAAGGCATTGATCTGCTGAAGTATGACGATCGACAGATGCGCCACGTTCGCGGTGCTCAAATCGGGATGATTTTCCAAGAGCCACTGACGTCGTTGAACCCGGTGCTTTCGATCGAGCGTCAAATCGTGGAGCCGCTACAAGAGCACCTCGGAATGACACGTCGGCAGGCGACGGCTAGAGCATCGGAGTTAATGGATATGGTCGGCATTCCCGACGCCTCGGCGCGGCTTCGGGACTATCCTCACATGTTGAGTGGCGGGCAGCGTCAACGCGTCATGATCGCAATTGCGCTCAGCTGCAACCCGCGTCTACTGATTGCCGACGAGGCGACGACGGCTCTCGACGTAACGATCCAAGCGCAGATCTTGGAGCTGATGAAGGAGTTGACAGAACGTTTGGGGACCGCGCTCTTGATGATCACTCACAATCTCGGGGTCGTCGCGCGCTACGCCGACCGCGTATGCGTGATGTATGCCGGCAAGATACGCGAGATGGGTCCGTCTGTAAACCTTTATGGCATGCCCAAACATCCATACACTGTGGGGTTGCTCGGTTCCGTGCCTCGGCTCAACGCACGCCGCGAGTCGGGCAAGCTAACGCAGATCCCGGGCGACGTACCCGATCCCACGATGTTGCCCTCCGGTTGCGCATTCCACCCTCGCTGCGGCTACGCCATCAATCGTTGCACCTTCGAGGATCCCACCTTAGAAGAGGTAGAGCCCGACCACGTCACCGCCTGCTGGGAAAAGGGGCGCGTGGGCGGTTAATTCAACTTGTGCGAGTAAGGGGTTATGGGTGGGTCGAGTTTGGTGGGAGACGTAGGTCGGGCCCATCGGGCGCGCCCGAAAGTGGCATCCGGCTAGAATGGCTAAATGACGGTTTTACCGACGGAACGCGAGCTATTGGGATGGTACTAAACGAACTTGTCGAGACGATCGAGCTGATTCGTAGCAGGATCGCAGAGCACAGGGAATACCTATCGGGTAACGAAATCCGTACGCGGCAAGTTCTAATCGATCCGTTACTCCGAGAGCTGGGATGGGATGTTGGCGATCCTTCTCAAGTGGATTTGGAGTTCACCAATCAAGCAGGGCGGGCGGACTATGCGTTGCTGAAGGAGGGCAGACCTGTTGCCTTGGTCGAAGCGAAGAGATTAGGCCATCGGTTGGAACTGTCTGACATAATGCAAGTCCTCAATTACGCCAACACGGCAGGTGTTGAGTACATGGTGTTAACGAATGGTGACCGATGGGAAATGTACTCCGTGTTCACGCCTGGCGCGCTTGAAGGTAGAAAAGTAATGGACCTAATGGTCAGCGAATCTCCCGTACACGCGACTGCGTTGGGATCACTAACAATTTGGCGAAGAAACGTTCGTTCAGGTTCCGAACCACTGAATGCTTCACATCCGGCCTTCGAACCACCAATGGTTGATACGCATGGGGTTGCCCCTGAGCAAGTCTTAACTGATACATCAAGCGAAGACGGCGTGGCAGGCGGTCGCACCGGTCGAAATTGGCACAGCATCGGCGATGTGTCATTCCTACCGTCGGGTCGCAATGTCGCCGAGCTCCGTATCGCGAACCAATCTATTGAAACCAGTCGTTGGACAAACGTGCCGCTCGAGATAGCTACATGGTTGCTCGAAACTGGTCACCTGTCGATGGAACGATTGCCGGTGAAGTTTACGCCTAATGGGTCTAGGTATCTTATCGCCCGAAATCCCAGCCATGCGAATGGTCGAGAGTTCGCTAACCCGAAACGGCTACCGTATGGCCTGGTGATGGAGTGCAACTTTAGTGCCAAGGACGCGTTGAATGTCAGCCGCTTGATACTTAAGCGTTGCAGAGTTCCGCTTGATACGGTGCAATTCCGGTTGCGCAATTAGGTTGGGATCGTCGGGTTAGCAAACCCCAGTGGTAGAATTCGCTTTGCGCTTTGGGTGATTGATGATCCGAGGGGCGCGTGAGGTGAGTATTGACGTTCATGGCAGAGTTCCGTAACCGAAATCGCGCTGAGAGTGCGTTGTTGCGCGGGGGTGGCGCGTTCGATGTAGCGGTGGCAGGGTCCGGCGTTGGTTGATTCGATGGTCACTGCCGTGACATCCGCCGATGCGGTGGCGAGTATGGCGCGGGTGGGCGAGCTTTCGGTTGCTAATGTCGCCGCGATGCCATTGCTCTCAGTACGGGATTTGGCGGTGCATTTCCCGATTACTCGGGGTGTGCTTTTCCCGCAGACCATTGGCCACATTAGAGCCGTTAACGGTGTTTCGTTTGAGGTGAACCCCGGCGAAACATTGGGAGTTGTGGGTGAGAGCGGTTCCGGGAAGACGACTGTCGTGAGGTCGGTAATCCAACTGGAACGTCCGACTTCGGGCAGCGTGATGTTTAAGGGCGACGAGTTGGTTGGTGCTGACCGCACGGTTTTGCGCGAAGCGCGCCGCAACATGAGCATGGTGTTCCAAGATCCGTACGGGTCTTTGAATCCACGCATGCGCGCGGGAGACATCGTTGGCGAACCGTTGCGGGCGCACGCCTTGAGGGGATCGAAGCAGGAGTATCTGGAACGGGTTGCCGAGTTATTCCGTTTGGTGGGTCTGCATCCGGGCGTCGCGAGTCGGTATCCGCACCAGTTCTCGGGAGGCCAACGACAGCGAATTGCGATCGCGCGGGCACTGGCGGCGGACCCTCAACTGATTTTGCTCGACGAACCCGTGTCTGCTTTGGATGTCTCGATCCAAGCGCAGGTCATCAATCTACTCGAGGATCTGCAATCGGAGCGAGATCTGGCGTTCATCTTCGTTGCTCACGACCTGTCCGTGGTGAGACACACCGCACATCGAACTGCGGTGATGTACCTCGGCAAGATAGTCGAGATTGCCGATGGTGACGAAATCTACGACAACCCGCTGCATCCGTATACACAGGCCTTGCTCTCGGCGGCACCGTTGCCGGACCCGGTAGCGGAACGGGCGCGGGAACGGATTGTGTTGCGAGGCGATATCCCGAGCCCGGCGAATCCTCCTTCCGGTTGCGTATTCCGCACTAGGTGTCCGATAGCGATTGATGACTGCGCAGATATCGTACCGGAGATGCGAAGCACCGGTTCATTGACGCGCCGTCATGAAGTCGCTTGCATCCGCGTGGAGTTCTAAGGACTTTTGGGCTATCACCTCGCTCCAGAAAGCAGGATCGGAAGTTTGGTTGCAGTGGCATTGTCCCAAATGGGCTGTCGATTGAGATACAATCCATTGCCAACTCACACCATTGAATCAAACACGGAGGTTTGAGATGGCTGTCGCGACGAAATCAATCGTCAGCGAATTTCAGGAGCAGGGATTCGTAAAGGTCAAAGGAGTCCTTGATCCGGAGACGGTGTTGGATCCGATCATCGCTGAATACGAAGGCGTATTGAACGACCTCGCTCGTGACCTTTACGAAGCCGGCGAGATTGCGTCGGAATACGAGGAGTTGCCGTTCGACAAACGGATTCTGAGGATCTACCAAGAAACCGGTAGACAACACGCGCAGTACTTCGATTTCTCGCTTCCGTTTCAGGACGTCAAAGAGGACACTCCCTGCTGGTTTGGCCCAGCTGTCTTCAACGCGTTCGTAAATGAGAACTTGCTGGACGTGTTGGAGCAACTCATCGGTCCAGAGATCTCATCGAATCCGGTGCAGCACGTGCGCATAAAACCGCCAGAGAAGTACCTGCCGAAAGATGCGACGGGTCAGCCGATCATCGGCGCAACTCTGTGGCACCAAGACCACGGCGTCGTGGTGCCGGAAGCCGACGACACGAACATGATTACGGTGTGGTTCTCGCTTACCGACACCCCTGTTGAAGCCGGTCCGCTGAACGTTGTGCCTGGCACCCACCGGGGTGACTTGTTGACGCACTGCAACAGCTATGCATTCAACACGACGATGGTGCAAGGTCGACAGATTCCAGAGAAGCTGTTCCCGTATCTCGAGGCGAAACCGTTGCCGACGGAGCGCGGAGACGTCATCTTCATGCACAAACGCACCGTGCATGGTTCGCTGGCGAATTTGAGCGAGAACATGCGATGGTCGTTCGATCTTCGTTACCACAACACCGGTGCCCACTCGGGTCGTGTTGCGTTCCCAGATTTCGTGGCACGCAGCAGATCGAACCCCGAATCCGAGTTGCGAGATCCGGTCAAGTGGAAGGCGATGTGGATGGAGTGTCGACGTCAGATGTCCAAGATCAACCAAGGCGGCCAGCACGATATCCCGTTTGGCCGCTGGGAAGACGGACATCCTGACTGCGAGAACTAGGTGCCACAGGCACTAACCGCAGCACTCGTCCGGGAAGATTTCGGAAGTCCTTCTGTTTTCAGGTCCGCAGAGGGACTTTCCGTTCGCGTAACACTATGTCGCAGACGTCGGGCGAAGCCGCGTTAAGACCTCATGTGGCTGGTGAGTTACGCTCGCATGGATCGCTGACGCACCGCTTCGTAGAGAACGATCGCCGCACTAACTGAGGCATTGAGGGAAGCGAGTTCGCCAAACATGGGGATGGCGATACTGCCGGTGCAGTTTTGACGCGCGAGACGTGAGACGCCTTTCTCTTCGGAGCCAACCACGATCGCGGTAGGCAGTGAGAAGTCGGCATCGGTGTACTGCGCGTCGGCTTCGGCTTCCAATGCGAGCGTTTGGATGCCCAACTGATTCAAGTACTCAACGGTGCGAGGAATGTTGACCACGCGCGCTACCGGCGTGTGCATCAACGCGCCGGCGGATGCCCTGATGGCTCCCGGGGTGACGCCAGCAGCGCGTCGTTCTGGAATCATTAGACCGTGACCGCCTGCAGCGTCCAGAGTCCTCGCAATAGCACCGAGGTTGTGCGGATCTACGATGCCATCGAGCACGGCGATGAGCGGCGTTTGGCCGGCGCGTTGGGACTGGAAGACGATGTCTTCGACGGAAACATAACGGGCATCCGGAAGGACCGCGATTATCCCCTGGCTTTTCTTGGTGTGGGATTGGCGGTCTAGGGACCGCCGGTCTGCGTATTCGACCGGGATGTTCGCCGAGCCTGCGGCAGAAACAATCTCTCGGATTTGCGGGCCGACTTCGACGTTGTTGGCGATGATTATCTTGTCGATCGGCCGTTTTGCGCGAAGTGTTTCGAGCACCGCGCGCCGGCCTTCAACGGTGTTGGCGTGTATCTTTCGAGCGCGCGAGAAACGTGACATTGTGCGAGCGGATGTGATTTCGCGTTCCTAACTCCACTACAGCGTACAAACAACGGGCATCGTAAATCGGCTGGGTCTCCACGTGGACGCAAAACACAACGCCATTCGGATTTAAGGTCGATTAGGGCGTCCACTCTACGAATAGAATCGCTTGGTGAAACAATTGAAATCCTGATTGAACTGATAAGGAATCGGCGTGCACAATGAGGGACAACAGAATTCTGTGAGGACGTTTGATGTTGACCGATTGATGGAGTTGATACGCACGCGTCGCAGCATCCGTGAATTCGAGGATCGACGGGTGCCGCGCGAGATGGTTGCCACGTTGATTGAGGCGGCGACGTGGGCACCGAATCACCGGCACACCGAACCGTGGCGCTTCAAAGTGATCGAGAAGGATGGCGAGACGCGCAAGGAAGTTGCAGACCTCGTCTATGAGTGGACGTGGGAAAACGTCAAGAATCCAAACCCGACGCGACGGGAGCAGAGTTCTGCTGCGGCGCGAGAAGAGGTGTTGGGGACGCCGCTCTTGATGATGGTCTATTCCGTCCCTGGTCCGAACGAAGAGGTAACGCAAGAAAACTACGCCGCTACGTGTTGCGGCATGCAGAACTTGATGCTGGTAGCGCACGCTTTGGGGTTGTCCGTAGGTTGGTCCACAGGACGGTTATGCAAGAGCGACAAGATCCATACCGCCGTTGGTGCTGAAGACGATTGGCAGATCGTAGGTGCCTTCTACATCGGTTTCCCCAAGATTGAGCAATCGGCGGAGCGGATGGGAGTTGACGAGGTCGCGACTTACATGCCTTGATCGGTAAGGTTGTCGGCCGCTGACGTAGTATTCGATTAGTGCGTTTGCGTTGCACCACCTGGATGGCAAGGTGCGCGTTGCGTCGCCCTGTTGTTGCTGGCGACGCCATCAGATAGGAGTTAGCTAGATGGCTGATCAGACCACGTTCTTGAACTACGTAGGCGGCGAGTGGGTTACCGCCTCCACAGGAAGAGTCTCGGAGAGCAGGAATCCTGCGGACATCAATGATGTCATCGGCGAGTTCCAGGCCTCGGACGCGTTGGATGTGGAAGCCGCGATTGACTTGGCGTCGGAAGCTGTCAGATCGTGGGGAGCGACTTCGGCATTGGCGCGTGGCGGCTATCTGTTGGCTGCGGCGGACTATCTGAACGACAACTCTGAGCGATACGCGCAAGCGATTACTCGTGAATGCGGCAAGGCGATCCTCGAATCGCGTGGCGAGGTCGGACGTGCGGTTGCATTGCTCCAGTACTTCGGCGTTGAGGGGTCAAATCCCGTTGGCGACGTCGTGCCATCGGTGGATCCGAGCATCTTGCTTTACACCAAGCGCGTTCCTCTCGGTGTCGTAACGCTGATAACGCCGTGGAACTTCCCGCTTGCGATTCCGATTTGGAAAATGGCACCGGCGTTGGTTTACGGCAACACCATTGTGTTGAAACCGGCATCGGCGACGCCGCATCTCGGGGCACTCATAGCTGAGATGTGGGACGCTGTGGGATTGCCCGCAGGCGTATTCAATTTGGTTACGGGTTCCGGCGGCGCAGTCGGAGATTCCCTTGTCAGCGCGGACGGCGTCGGCGCGGTTTCGTTCACCGGTTCGACAGCGATCGGCATGGGTATCGCGGCGATTGCGGCGCGCCGAGGCGTCAAATACCAGTTGGAGATGGGTGGCAAGAATCCGGTGATCGTGATGCCGGATGCCGACCTCGAGCAAGCGGCACAGGTAACTGTGGATGGCGCGATGAAATATTCCGGTCAGAAATGCACCGCGACTTCCAGGGCCATCGTGGTTGGCAACGTCATTGAGGATTTCACGGACTTGGTCGTCGAAAAGACGCGGGCACTTTCAATCGGACCGGGCAAAGAAGATGCTTCGATTGTCGTGCCTGTGATTGACGAAGCATCGCGTCAGAATATCGTGTCCTCGGTTGAGCGAGGCATCAGCGAAGGCGGAAATGTGTTGACTGGCGGAGGAGTCCCCTCAGGCGGTGCGTACGACAAGGGCACGTATGTAGAGCCGACGGTGCTGTCGCAGGTGTCACCTGACGATTTTGTAGCTTGCGAAGAGATATTCGGTCCGGTGTTGGGCGTCATCCCCGCGGCCGACATTGATGACGCGCTGTCGATAGCAAACAACGTGAAATACGGGTTGAGTGCAGGTATTTTCACCCGCAACTTGAACGCCGCGATGTCGTTCGCCGATCGCATCGAGGCCGGCATCGTGAAGGTCAATGGCGAGACGGCAGGCGTCGAGCCGCAGGTGCCGTTTGGTGGCATGAAGTCGTCGAGCAGCGGTTCGCGTGAGCAAGGCAAAGCGGCGATCGAGTTCTTCACCGAGACGAAAACCATCTACGTCAACCGCAGCGCGAGTTAAGTCGCTGCCTCAGCCACCGCCGTTCGCTTCAGTTCCGCAGAGAAACGGGCGCGATTTCAGCGTGTCGCAACTTGCACGACTAGCACGCGTTCGTTAAGATTCGCTGTTAAAGTGCAACGCATGCACATTCGATCGGAACCCCCGAGAGGAAGTCGAGATGGTACTCGCAGAGAGGAAAACGGACTCGGATCTCGTAGCGCATCTACTGCGGCGCGCGGGTTTCGGTGCGGACCGCGCGGAGATTGAGGCGTTCGCTCAGAAGTCGTACGACGAGATCGTCGACGATCTGGTGAACCCGGAGCGATTCCCTGAAGTCGAGGATGACTTGCTGGGACGTTTCTACCCGCATCTCGCAGCCAATAAAGATAACGGCGCAGTGTGGAACGGTCGGTGGATGTTCCGCATGGTCAACTCTGAGCGTCCGTTGCAGGAGAAGATGGCACTTTTCTGGCACGGGATCTTGGCGACGGGTTGGACCAAGAGCGAGCATACGCCGAGCATGGTGAATCACATCCAGATGCTGCGCGACAACGGATTGGCGAACTTCCGAAAAATTTTGCTCGAGTTGTCCCGCGATCCCGCCATGATTTTTTGGCTCGACAACAACGAGAACCACGGCTACTCGATCAACGAGAACTACGGCCGAGAAATCCTCGAGCTTTTCTCAATGGGCATCGGGAACTATACCGAAGATGACATCAAGAACGCGGCTCGGGCTTTCACCGGGTGGACGTTCAAGCAACCGCTGCCGCTCTATCCCTTTGGTCACTTCGAGGCTGAGTACACATATCGCGAGGACGACCACGATGCAGGAGAGAAAGAGTTTCTCGGACATCGCGGCAACTTCAACGGCGAGGACATCATCGACATCATCGCCCGTCAAGAGGCGACAGCCCGATTCATCGCACGTCACCTCTACACTTTCTTCGTCGCTGATGAGCCGCAGGTTCCAGCTTGGAGCATCCAACCGCCTCAGGATTCCGATGCGATCCAGACGTTGGTAGATGCTTGGATGGAGTCGGACGCCGACATCCGGCACGTTGTAACAGTGATGCTGAAGTCGGACTTCTTCAAGAACGCTCGGATGAAGCGAGTGAAGTCACCGACTGAGTTCGTCTCCAACGTCCTCAAGATATCTGGGTCCTACCGCTATCCGGATATCGGCCTCGAATCGTTTGAGGGTACGTTGGTCGCGATGGGACAGAAGCTGATGGATCCGCCTTCCGTCGAAGGTTGGCACACCGGCAAGGAGTGGATCGACGGTGGCACATTGACTGAGCGCGTGAACTTCGCGGTGAACACGCTCGCGGACGCCTCGCGGCCCGGCGTGCGCAGGATAATCGACGCGTTGGCAACGATGGAGGAACCGCGAACGCCGGAGAGACTCGTCGAAGTGGTGTTGGAGCACCTCTGCCGATTGCAGGTGGATGAGGAAACGCTTGAAGCACTGCTGGAGCAAGCATGCGAAGGCGGCGATCTCAACTTCGATTCCGACGAAGCGGTGCAGGATAGCGAAGAACGAATTCTTAGGATAATCACGCTTGCGGTTTCGGCGCGCGAGTTTCAATTCGAGTAGGAAAATTCGCCGGCACAATGTACCCGGCGAAGATAGCGATTGGAGCTAAAGTAATGCCAGTTAACGGCAACGGCAACGGATTGAACGGCAAAAAGAAGGATCCCGTATTGGTCGTCATCCAGCTTTCGGGCGGAAACGACTTCATGAACACGGTTGTCCCATTTACTGAAGGCGTCTATTACGACTCCCGACCACTGGTCGGGATACCGGAGGACACGCTACTTCCATTCACGGATAACCTGGCGTTCCACCCTTGCGCGTCAGCCCTGAGGGATCTTTACAACGAAGGCAAAGTCGCGATCATTCAAGGCATCGGCTACGAGAATTCTAGCAGGTCGCACTTCCGCGCGATGGACATCTGGCACACGTGCGAACCGGATACTATCGCCACAGAAGGGTGGTTGGCGAAGGTGATACGGGAGTTCGACCCCGAGGGATTGAACCCGGTCACGGCAGTCAGTTTCGGTCGTGGGTTGCCACGCGCACTGGCAGCTCAAGGCGTCACCGCGACTTCGATTGGCGATCTCGATAACTACGGACTGATGTCCGGCATTGAAGTCCAACAGGAACGAGACGAAAACCTCGAAATCTTCAAGCGGATGTACACACCCGCTGTCGGTTCGGGACTAGTGATGGACTACCTCGGGCAGACGGGACGAGACGTCCTCAAAGGTGCGGACATGTTGGCAGTGGCACCACCGCAATACAAGTCGAACGTCGAGTATGCGGATAACGCGATTGCGCAGGCTTTGCGCGACGTGGTGCGAGTGCACACTGCAAACCTCGGCACGCGCATCTTCTACACGAACCACTTGGGTTACGACCATCACGCACAGGAAGTGCCGACGCACGCCAAGCTGTTGACTGAACTCACCGAAGCGATTCGCGACTTCATGCAGGATCTTCGCGACCATGATGCTTCTGAAGAGGTAACGATCTTGGTCTTCACTGAGTTCGGGCGACGAATCAAAGACAACGGTTCCGGCACGGACCACGGCTCTGGCGGTGGCGCGTTCCTGATCGGCGACAACGTCAAGGGCGGGTTGTACTCCGAATATCCGCCACTGGATCGCCCGAGTTGGTTGAACGACGAGGATATGCGGCACACTTTCGATTTTCGAGGCATCTACGGGACAATCTTGGAGCAGTGGTTAGGATTGGATCCCGTGCCGATCGTCGGCGGCAACTTCGAGCAAGTCAATCCGTACGAAAAGACGTTGGTTTGAAGCTGACCTTTTGACTCGACGAGTTTCATGGAGGTTGCGACTGTGACCGCGATGGCGAATGGCAACGGACACCTCAACGACAGGAACGGTCGACCACACGCGCTGTTGCGTGCCGGATATCCGTTCTACACGACGTTAGGAATGCGACGGGTGACGACGTATCCGATGGACGTCGTAATCGGCGAAGAAGACCGGTTGTATGTCCTCAATCGGAGCGACGGGCAGGGCGGTCAAATTCGCCGCATAAATTGGGACGACGATGACTTAGACACCTTGGGTTCAGATTTCGTATGGCCAGTCCAGATGATCCGGGATGCTGACGAAAATCTCTACGTCTCGGACGAAGGCAACCACACGATCACAATCTGGCGACCATCGGACGGTGAACTGTTGGGCACTTGGGGGGCACACGGCAGCGCACCCGGCGAGCTGGATCGCCCTTCAGGGATCGCGTGGGACGGTGACGGCAACATGCTGGTTGTCGATACTCGCAACCACCGCGTCCAGAAGTTCACGGCGTCTGGCGAATATATCGACGGTTTCGGCGCACACGGGACCGATGACGGGCAGTTCAACTACCCGTGGGGCGTCGCCGTCGACCCGTTCGACGGTTCGATCTACGTTTCGGACTGGCGCAATGACCGCTACCAGAAGTTTGATAGTGACGGCAATCACATCTACACAGTGAGCGAGACGGTACCCGACGTTGGTGGTTTCAACCGCCCGGCCGGAATCAACGTCGACGGTGACGGTGACGTTTATCTCGTCGACCGCGGCAACCACCGCGTGTTGCAGTTCGACCTCAATGGCAGATACGTCGACCGCTTCATCGGTGATGCAGTGTTGTCGAAAAGCGGCAGAATCTACATCCTTTCGAGCACGACGGTGCTCCGCAACCGCGAATCGGCTCAACTAGAGGTCACGAGACGTCTGCGCGGCCCAACGATGGTGCGGTTCCATGCAGACCCGAATCGAGGCGATTTGATGTACATCTCGGACTTTGGTTGTCATCGGTTACAGGTATACCGCAAAGAAGCGTATGAGTTGACCGAGGAGCAGATTGCCCCGGTTCCGTCCGCACCGACGCTGTACACCGTTTAGCTTGCAACCAAATTCGGTCGTCAGTTCGCTGACGCTGTTAGCACTCGTTCAGGTTAAACCCAACCGCTCGTGAACGCCGTTGAGCACGTCTTGTGCGATCTCCAGCGAGCGTTCCGAGTCGATCGCCTCGTATGCGTCGCAGGGAGCACCACCGGGGAGCGTTTGAGGATAGAGCGCACCAAGGTAGTGTCGGTCAAGAATCACGGCGATCGATTTGATGAACTCGAAGGATTGATCGAACGCCTTCGCGTCTTCGCATAGGTCGGCGAGTGCGTGTCCCCAAACATGCTCGGCACCTTGGTTGTAAAGGTAACCGACGACTGCTTTCTCGGCTGCTTGTTGGCACAGAAAGCACGCTAGGGAGTGCCGGCCGACGTCGCGATTGGCTCTGGCTGCATGAAGGTCGTGCGAGGCTTGTGTGAGCCAACTCCTTGGGACGGCATTGAGCGAAGTGTAGTCGGTCATGGCTTTGTTGACGCGGTCTCAGAACAGTTGGTCGCCGTACTGTGCCGCCTGCCTTAGGATTGGATCCTGTTCACCGAAGTCGTTGAACTCTGATTCAGTGTAGACGTGAAATGACGTTCCGACGGCAGGTCTCAGGTGGGTTGCCCAGAACTCATGCCTACGATGGTGAGGCTCGATTGTTTCTTGCACGACCACCAGCTCTAACGTTGTGTCGGGTTTGGCAGGCGTGCCTGCGACTAGATCACCGATGAGTATCAACCTCGTCATACCGAGTTGTGGCATTTCTTCGACAAAGCGTTGCAGTTCCGCTTCCAGCATCATTCGGCGTTGCTGGCCGAATCCAAACATCATCGGAGACATGTATGGGCGGGTTGATCGAGTTATCTAGTGGTCGCTCGTTGAAGTCTAAACGTATTGCACCCACAGGGGCGTGGGCGGTCAAACGCAGTTCAAATAAAAAGCGGGTGGCACCACCGGGACAGTTGATTTGCACTGTCCGAGTGGTGCCACCCGCAGAGGAGGTGTCTCGCGTCTAGACGGAAGATCACCCCGATTTACACTTCCACAACACAGCGATTTCTCACTGTGTGGGACGATTTAGGGGGTCTCGACTAGAGCGAGACACCTCTCTTACAGCTATATGCCATTACCTAGTCGTCCCTCCTTTCGTTGTAGTGAACCGGTCGGCGACACCGTTGCCACCGCCACAACGAGCCACATAGGACGGCCCGTTGGCTTCCGAAATTATATGTAGCTAACCAAGATCTGTCGAGTCATTGGCAGACCTCGGATAGCCACATTGTGCGCGGAGCAGCCAGTGCTCCACGTGATTAGAAAAAGAGCTATCCCAGCTCTTTTTCGAGCTTCTCAGCGTCGGCAGCAGAGAGTATTCGATACACCTTGTTGCCGGCTGGAGATGTGCCCTGTACAGCCTTGCGGCCGTTCTTCATCGTAACCACTTCGGGATTCTGAATAGGCACTTGGGCTTTTTCTTTAACCGAGTAAGCCGTGAGCTCCATTGGTACCCTCGTTTCTTGGTTTGTCGTCAATGCCGAATTCAGTTCGGCGTTCATGCGTCAAGATTATAGAAATCGCCACTTTCAGTTGGGAAACATCAAAATCCGCACGGCTCGGCATCGACGGATTTCAACCCGAATCGCGAAATTCGGTTCCTTGCAATGCGAACCTCAATGACGGTGATCTTAGACGTTTTGGAACGATTGTTTAATGCGGTCGGAAGCTTCGTCTTGTGCGACTTCTGCGAGATTAACGTAACCGGTTTGGCAGTTGAAACCGTGTAATACCCCTTCGTAGCGCGTTAAGCGGGAGTTTACCCCTGCTTGCCGCATCGCTTCGTGGTATGCCTCCGCTTCGTCTCTGAGAACGTCGCACTCGGCGGTGATGACGGTTGCATCGGGTAATCCGCTCAAGTCATCAGCACGAATCGGGGAGGCGTACGGATGGGAACCGTCGCCATCGGCACCGAGGTATTGTTCCCAAAACCACTGCATCCCCAACTTCGTCAATCCGTAGCCGTCAGCGAACTGATCATATGACGGAGAGGTGAAGTCATGGTCGACTACCGGACAGAACAGAACTTGGTGAGCGATGCGCGGCCCGCCGCGGTCACGTGCCATCTGAGCGACCACCGCGGATAGGTTTCCGCCGGCCGAGGTTCCAGCTACAGCAAGCCTCGACGGATCGCCGCCGAACTCCTGCCCATTGTCTATTACCCAACGCGTCGCGGCGTAGCAATCTTCGGCCGCGCCTGGAAAGCGAGTCTCGGGAGCCAGACGATACTTGACCGAAATCGTGATCGCGCCAACTCGATTTGCGAGTGCGCGAGAAGTGACGCCTTCCCATTCGGCCGCTCGAATCGTCCAACCGCCACCATGGAAGACCATGATCACCGGATGCGGTGGTTCGTATCCCTCCGGAGTGTAGATGCGGAGCGCAATCTCGCCGTCGGGCCCGTCGAACTTGCGACGAATCATCTTCTTCACTGGTTCCATCGCCGGTTTCATTAACTGATTGCGTTTGCGCGTGGCAGCGCGCAACTCTTCTACCGAGCACTCGCCTGCACCGGGCATTGCGAGTTCGTCCGATTTTTCCATGTATGCGACGGTGTCGGGATGTAGTCGCGGAGTGACCATGTTCATCTTCCTTAGGACGTGACGTTCATGCTGCGATCAGAACCAGTTCGCTTTGTCGACCAAATTCCGCAACGGTTCTCCGTCTGCAAACCGTCGCATGTTGTCGGCGACAACCTCGTAGCGACGCTCAAGCAGGTGTCGGCCTTCGTCGGCGGCGATATGAGGCGTAAGAATGGTGTTGGGCGCATCCCACAACGGGTGATTTGCAGGGAGCGGTTCGATCTCGTAGACATCGAGGCCGGCACCGCCAATTTGCCCTTTACGTAAGGCGTCGTTTAGGTCGTCGAGTTTCGTTGTCATGCCGCGTCCGATGTTGATGAAAATCGCAGAATCCTTCATCAATGCGAACTTCGACGCGTCGAAGAGTCCTTCAGTTTGCGGCGTGTGAGGTATGGTCAGGACCACGAAATCAGCGCGCGGAAGTTGCTCGTCGAGTGAATCGGGGTCATGCATCTCGTCGACGTGGGTGTTCGCGCCGGGGGATTCCCACCGCGCATCAATGCCGATGACGGTGCACCCAAACGCCTTGCACAACCGGGCTGTCTCCGTTCCGATGCCACCGACGCCCACGATTAGGACCGACGATTCGGGCAGGAATACCGAGTTGTACCCATCACCTAGGAGTTTCGCCCAATTGCGCTCGCGTTGATGGTCGCTGTAGAGGTTCAAGTGCTTGACGAACGAGAGCATCATCGCGAGGATGTGGACCGAGATGTGATCGTTGTAGATCTCACGGAAGTTGGTAACTTGCAGCGGGTGATCAATCAGCTCGTCGAAGTAGTATCCGGCCGGAGGCGCGGCGGCGGGAGCTTGTAGCCAGCGGAGTTTGGATGCCGCGGCCACTAGGCGCGGGTTCATCGTGCCGAATGCTGCGTCCGCATCGGCCAACTCGGCGACCGCTGCATCCTCGTCGACGGGAGCAACCAACGTCGCATCAGGCACGGAGTCTTGGAGCCGCGCCATGAGGTCGAGATTGTGTTGCGAATTAGGTGGCAAGAACACCATTTTGTAGGGCATGTGAACGATTGCCTTTGCGATTACGGTTTGAGTTTCGATTTCGAAGGTCTGGATGACTACCGATTCTTATTGAGGAAATGATACAGAGCAAGAAATCTTAGGTTGGATTATCCTAATACCGTTGCAGGGAGGTGAATTTTGTCGGGTGCCAACAGTGCTTTGCGAATTCGGCATCGGGTAGGTTACGGATAGGGAAGAAATGGGGGAAGAGCCAATGTTGATAGGTGATTTCCGGATCGACGTAGATCCCTCGAGTCTCGAAAACCCGCACTGCTTGGTTAACCTCCGACCATGGGTCAATGTCGGGGATGTCGGTCGCATCGCGCTGAACCGCATCGGACGAGTGTTCGGAGCCAAGAAGATAGGGCAGCTGGATCGACCGTCGAAATTCTATGATCACACGCGCTACCGTCCTCGGATCCGCTTGGTGCAGGGAGAGCGGACGTTCCGCATTCCGAACACGGAGATCTTGGCAGCGCGTGTGCCGGGCGGCCAGGATTTGCTGATCATCAAGATGCTCGAGCCGCACTCTTGGGCTGATGATTTCAACGACTCGATATTGGAGCTGCTTCGTCAGTTCAACGTTGGTAGATACGTACTCGTTGGTTCGATGTACGATTCCGTGCCGCATACGCGGCCGTTGAAGGTTACCGGTGCCGCGCGCGGATGGGAACCTTCTTCACGCTTCACCGATGGCGTCCGATTGGGACGAAGCAGGTACCAAGGTCCGACCTCGATGACGTCGCAGTTGACAGAGCTGGCGAGGACTGACTTGGGTTTGGAGACGCTTTCGATGATTGTGCATCTGCCGTTTTACATGAAGCTCGACAAGGACTACGTAGGGACTGCAAGAGTGTTGTCGATTCTTGCTGACCTCTACGGCATACCGAAGAACGAGATGCCGGAGATATTGATGGGCGAAACTCAGTATTCCCAGGTCGACACTTCAGGTTTGGATCGGATGCGTTTGACGCAGATTATTGCCCAACTCGAACTGGAATATGACTCTGAAGAGACCGAAGAACCGGATGCGAGTGATGAGGGCGGCGTTGAGTTGCTACCCGAGGTCGAAGAGTTTCTAGAGGACATCACACGCGGTTGGGACGAGGAAGAACCGCGCAGCCGATGAAGAGCTCCGATTGGGTCGTGCCAACTGAAGCTCGATGTTGAATCCGGTTAGAGCTCTTTTACCTCTACGCCAGCGAGCTGCTCCACGTAACGGAGAATACCGGCGTGATCTTTGCGACCGTCGCCACCAACTACGAGTGACGTCAGCACTTGTTGGAGATTTGATGTCACCTGCAGCGGCACGTTCAGGTCGCGCGCAGTCTCCATCGCATTGTTTATGTCTTTGTAGTGGAGCTCAATGCGGAAACCCGGTTCGAAGTTGCGGTCCACCATCATTGGAGCTTTGGCGTTCATCACATTCGAGCCGGCAAGTCCGCCTTGGATGGCTTCGAACACGGTCCTTGGGTTAACGCCGGCCGCGGTTGCGAGCACCAGTGCTTCAGCGAGTGCGTGGATGTTCGCTCCTACGCAGATCTGGTTTGCGAGTTTGGTGACGTTTCCCGCTCCGTGCGACCCGCAGAGCACCGCCGACTTTCCGAGCACGTCGAATATCGGCTTGGCGCGCTCAAAGTCGTTCGCGCCGCCGCCGACCATGATTGCTAGGTCACCGGAGATTGCGAACGGTTCGCCGCCAGAGACCGGGGCGTCGAGGAAGTTGACGTTTTTCGCCGCGAGTCCGGCCCCGATTTCTTGAGAGACGCCGGGAGCGATCGAAGACATATCGACTACGAGATCGCCTTCGGATGCGCCTTCAATGACGCCGCCTTCGCCGAGGATCGCCTGTTTCGCTTGCGGACCGTCTTGAACCATTGTGACGACGATGTCGTTGGATTTGGCGACGTCGGCGCATGATACGGCACCTGTCGCTCCCGCATCGACCATCTCGGCGATGGGCTCTGGGAAGATGTCGTAGACGGTGACGTCGTAACCAGCGTTGATGAGGTTCTTGGCCATGGGTTTACCCATGATGCCGAGTCCGACAAAACCGATTTTCTCTGCCATTTTTTCGCTCCTATAGAAGTCCGCGTAGGTGTTGGTTGCCCGGAATCCTCTTCGCGTTGCATTCATCCCAACTTAGACACCGGGGTTTAGTCTTCGATTGATGGTACAACCGCGACGGTTGTGGGGAACTAATCGTCGTCTTTCCAGAAACGCTCTTCTTCGAAGTGAAAGTCGGTTTCAGCGAAGCGTTCCTTTACGTCTTCGATCATTCCCGGGTGCCCGCAGGCGTAAACGACCGTTTCGTGCGGATCGAGTTGACGCTGCGTCACGAACTCTTCGACCAGCGTATTGATTCGGCCGCGCGGACCTACCCAAGCACTGTTGCGTTCCTCGTCGGGTCGGCTCACCGAGTGGTAGAACTCGATGTTGGGATTGGCTTCGGCGAGTGCCTTCAGTTCCTCGTCATACCCGAACTCATCCAGATAGCTGGCACCTTCCAAGACGTAGAACTGATACTGGTCGCGCGGAATCGGGGCGTCGGCGTTCCATTGTTGGTCGTTGAGGAATTTTCGCAACATCGAAACGTATGGTGCCACGCCGGTGACAGTTCCGACCATGACGTGGTTCTTGAATTTGGGCTTGAAGACGAATATTCCTTTGGCTCGCGGACGAAGGGTGAGTTCGGTGCCAACTGACAGATCGAAGAGCACGGGAGTGAGGTTTCCGTCCGGCGGAGGGACGAGTTCGATGAAGAGTTCGATCTCAGGCTCGTCGGGTGAAGACACGATGGAGTACGGTCGTTCGATTCCTTCTGCTCCGATCGTGCAGTATTGTCCCGGTTTGAAGTCGAACGGTTGGGCCGGTTTGAGCCAAATCTTCCATAGATCTTCCGTGAGGTCAACGCGGCGAGTGATCTCGCACGTCGTGAATCTGCCTCGTATCGTCGGTTTCGTATTCGATTGGTTAACCGTCATGATTCCTCGCACACATAATCGGACGCGTGAAATCAGGTTACAACAACCGAATTCAAGGACGATTCATTGCCGATCAGTCTGAGGCTTGACGTAGATTTGGGCGGATTTGGTGCGCGTGTTGGGTGATACCATGATTGCACGATCACGCGGGTGCCTACGGTGACTGGGTTTCTGCAGTTCACCAAACAGCATTCGCGGTGGTCTGACGAGACCGATGAGGGAGGTTCAGATGTCAGGGCCAAACCCTGGAGTAGCGTACAGCATCACGATTCGGGCTGCGTATCCAAACCGCCCTGGCATGCTTGGGATCATCACGTCGGCGATCGGCAAGTTCGGCGGGGACGCGGCTGCGATCGACGTCGTGTCGTCTTCCGGCGGGACGATGATTCGCGACTTCACCATCAACACGTCAGGCGAGACGCATTCGCAGCAGGTAATCGACGCCATCACCGCTCTTGATGAAGTCGAAGTGAACAGCGTCTCGGACGCAACGTTTCTCATGCACGTGCGCGGCAAGATTGAGATGCGCGCAACAGTCCCGGTGGCGACCCGGGACGATATGTCGAAGGCCTACACCCCTGGCGTCGGTAGAGTTTGCATGGCCATCCATGAAGATCCAGATGCCGTTTGGGCACTGACTGGCAAAGGACACACGGTTGCAGTCGTAACCGACGGTTCGGCGGTATTGGGATTGGGTGATATCGGACCCGCAGCCTCGCTTCCGGTGATGGAAGGCAAAGCGTTGCTATTCAAGGAGTTCGGTGGCGTCGATGCTTGGCCGCTCTGCTTGGACACGCAAGATCCGGATGAGATCGTGTCGATTGTCAAGGCAATCGCCCCGGGGTTCGGTGGCATCAATCTCGAAGACATCAGCGCGCCGCGCTGTTTCGAAGTTGAGGACCGTCTCAAGGCGGAGTTGGACATCCCGGTATTTCACGACGACCAACACGGAACCGCAGTCGTCGTCCTCGCTGGTTTGATTAACGCATTGAAGTTGGTTGGCAAGGAGCCGGAGAGTCTCAAGACGGTCGTTTTGGGTGTCGGGGCGTCTGGCACCGCTTGCACGAAGATATTGCTCTCTTACGGCGTGAAGGACATCATCGGATTCGATCGTCAAGGCGCGCTTTCGAGAGATCGCGATCTTGCGGACAATCCGATGAAGCAGTGGTTCGCCGACAACACGAACCCTCGGAATGTCAACGGCACGGTCAGCGAATGCATCGAAGGGGCCGATTTTGTGCTGGGTCTGGCCGGACCAGGATTGTTGACGCGTGAACAGGTAGAAAGTATGGGACAAGGCGCAATCGTATTCGCACTCTCGAACCCGAACCCAGAGATTTGGCCTGAGGACATCCCGGACAACGTGGCGATAATGGCGACCGGACGCACCGACTATCCCAACCAAATCAACAACTCGCTCTGCTTCCCAGGGTTCTTCAGAGGCGTGTTGGACGTCAGGGCATCGGATGTGACTGAGGGCATGAAGATTGCGGCTGCGAAGGCGATCGCGGACGTGATTCCTGAAGATCACCTAGATCCCGACTTCATAATCCCTAGCGTGTTCGATCGGAGTGTTGCCCGCAATGTTGCCCGCAACGTTGCGATCGCGGCGCAGAACGACGGTGTTGCGAGGCGCAGGCGTCGCCAGACAGACGAAGTGTATGCAACAATGCGTTCGCGATAGTCGCGCAATTCGCCGAGCGGACTAATGAGGTCGTTTCTATGAGCTATGACGTCATCGTGATAGGCGGCGGCATCAGTGGTTGCGCCGCGGCGTATTACCTCTCATCGGCGGGACACAAGGTGGCACTGGTCGAGAAGGACGGCTTGGCGTCGCATGCTTCGGGCTTTGCTTTCGGTTACCTCGCCGGCAGCCGATCGGTGCCGGACGGATCGGGCGCTTTCGATCGAATGCGAGCGTTCTCTGTAGGATTGCATCACGAACTGGCCAGCACACTTCCTGAGCTGACGGGTGAGAAGTATCACTTCGAAAACAAGGCTGGCCTCGTGTTGGCGTTTGATGAATCCGAGGCGGCCGAGTTGAAGTCAGTCGGCAAGTCGGCATTCCTGCGCGATGAGTGGCCGGCGGAACGCGAAGACATTCGCTGGTTGGCGTATGGTGAGTTGAGCCACATTGAGGCCAGGGTTTCTACAGACGTAATCGGCGCGCTCTATCTCGGATATACGGTTGAACTGTCGCCGAGTGAGCTCACACGCGCGCTGTGGGCGGGTGCTAGCAAGGCGCACGGTGCCACGTTGTTGATGGACGAAGTAATCGAGATTACGGTGTCGAACGGAGCTGCAACCGGCGTGTTGACATCTGAAGGGTCGGTCTCCGCAGGGAGTGTTGTTCTGGCAGCGGGGCCGTGGTCCGATGGCGTGTTGCAACGCGGATCTGCGACATCGCATCTGGGACTGCCGGTAACACCGTTGAAAGGGCAGATATTGCGATACGACATCGGAGAACAGCCACCGATGCCTGTCTCGATATGGTGGGGCGACGACTATGCTTCTTCCAAACCAGATGGGTTGCTGTACGTCGGCACGACAGAGGAGGACGTGGGATTCGACGAAGAGCCTTCAGATTTGGCGCGGGAATGGGTGGCGAGATCCGCGGTAAAGGCGTTGCCTTTCCTGTCGGAAGCTCCGATTGCGCGTCAGACTGCGTGTTTGCGCCCGTTGACTACAGATCGCATGCCAATCGTTGGGGCGATGGACGACGTGGAAGGACTTTTCGTGGCGACAGGCGGAGGACGGGTAGGCATTGAAATCGGACCCATTCTCGGATGGCTGATTGCGAACACAGTATCCGGGGATCGCGCGGCTTCCGCACCTTATTCGTCGTTCAGTCCAGCCCGATTTGCGTGATAGAGTTGAATCCAACGACCTAATGAAATTTCAAGATGGAGCATAGGTTTAGCAAGAGTCGACCTGCCGAAATCCTAATGCCTTTAATTCAGTCCCGCGTGGCTGGCAAGGCGTGATCTGCAACCCGTGCCGCGACCATTCTAGATTGCTCGCGGTGGATACTGCGAAGTTGCATCGCCCTCGTCGGTCCCCGGCGAGGGTCTTTTTTTGGGGCTGAGGACCGAGATGGTTGGAAACCACTACGATGTTGGACTTCGACGCCAAGAGTGAGCGTGATCTGATGAGTGGCGCGGAAATGCGTCGTGCTTTGGCCCGGATGGCTCACGAGATAATCGAACGCAATCAAGGCGCAGAGAACCTCCTAATCGCCGGCATCCCGACACGCGGCGTTCATATTGGGGATCGACTCGCCGAACTGATTCAACAGTACGAATCGATACTCCCTTCGACGTCGATCCTCGACACCACTTGGTATCGCGATGACGGTGAGACGCGGTCCATGTCTCGGGTTTACGCGGAGCGGTCAAATGGGATGGATGACGTTGATGTATCGGGGATGAAGGTGGTGATCGTCGACGACGTGTTTCACACCGGCCGGACAGCTCGCGCGGCACTGGATGCGTTGATGAAGTCTGGCAGACCATCGAACGTGCAGCTGGCAGTGTTAATCAATCGCGGGCACCGCGAACTGCCGATTAGCCCCGATTTCGTCGGGCGAAACTTGCCGACGTCTCGTTCCGAGCGTGTATTTGTGAGGTTGCAAGAGGTCGATGGCGAAGATCGCGTGGCGATCGCCAGAATCAGAGCGAAGGGCACTGTTAGGGCGGGTTGAATTGATCTTTGGGACCTCGCTGGCGCGGGAAATTAGCACGAGAGCGTCTTTACCTTTGCGTGAACACTTGCTCGACGTCGACTCGTTGACGTCGGGCGGAATCCAGAATTTGGTGGACAGAGCTCGGGAGTTCCGAGTAATGCGGACGGACGGGGCGTTCAAATCTGAGATCCTACGCGGGAAGTCGATTTACACGTTGTTATTCGAGAACAGCACGCGCACTCGCGTTTCGTTCGAACACGCTGGGAAACTGTTGGGAGCCGACGTGATCAACATAACGGCGTCCGCAAGCAGCACCAGCAAGGGCGAATCGCTGCTAAACACCGGGTTGACGCTGAATTCGATGGGTGTTGATGCGATCGTGTTGCGTCATCCGCACTCCGGGGCGGCACACTTCATGTCTCGGCACGTAGACGCATCGGTAATCAACGCGGGAGACGGTTGGCATGCGCACCCGACGCAGGCACTCCTCGACGTCTTGACGTTGCAGGATACGATTGGCGATCTTCAAGGCCGCAAGTTGGCAATCATCGGGGATATTCTGCATTCACGCGTCGCGCGTTCAGTGATCATCGCATTCCGAACGATGGGCATGCGTATCGCGGTCGCCGGACCGCCAACTTTGTTGCCTGCAAGTTGGGACCCTGGGCACGCTTGGGATGACGAGACGATTGAGGTGTCTCCCGATGTCGACGGCGCAGTTAAAGGAGCGGACGCAGTGATGTGCTTGCGGTTGCAACTGGAGCGTCAAGCATCAGGACTATTGCCCGACACGCGAGAGTACTCAAAGGTTTGGGGCATCGACGCACGACGACTGGCGTTGACCACAGACGGTGCCCCAGTGATGCACCCGGGGCCGGTCAACGAGGGACTGGAGATCTCTTCCGACGTGGCACACGGACCACGGAGTCTGATAACCGACCAAGTGGAAAACGGTGTCGCGATGCGGATGTCGGTACTCGAGCGATTCTGCTGCTACGAAGGCGGCACGAATTGACAGTCGAGCGCAACCCCATCCTCTTCCGCGGCGGACGTGTCGTCGATCCGCATATCGGGGTCGATGGTGTTGCCGACGTGTTGATTCAAGGCGGTGTGGTGAGTGCCGTCGAGACATCCGGGATTGATGGTTTGCCGGATGGTTGCGAAGTCGTGGATATCACTGGCAAGGTGCTCTGTCCGGGGTTCGTTGATCTGCACACT
The DNA here is from genome assembly GCA_965221625.1 of Dehalococcoidia bacterium. Lineage (GTDB taxonomy): Bacteria > Chloroflexota > Dehalococcoidia > Lucifugimonadales > Lucifugimonadaceae > Bin127. Next base: position 93,283 of record OZ244903.1, on the reverse strand, counting down.
CACATTCGCACTCCCGGCGAGGAGTGGAAAGAGGATCCCGCTACTGCTTCATCGGCGGCAATGCGCGGCGGATTCACGACGATTTGCTTGATGCCCAATACCGACCCGGCGCAGGACAATGAGTCGGTCGTCAACGCGCTTATGGAGAGAATTGCAACCGATGCCGCAGTTCGGGCGCGTCCGATAGGTTCGATTACCAAATCGCGTGCAGGCAAAGAATTGGCACCGATGCACGAATTGGCAGGGGCCGGCGTGGTCGGCTTTTCGGATGACGGCGATCCTGTAATGTCCGGACACGTCATGCGTCAAGCACTGACGTACTCGATGGACGTTGGGTTGCCGATAATCAACCACGCTGAGGACCGGGGATTGGTCTCGGAGTGGGATATGCACGAAGGCGACGTGGCCAATAGATCAGGTTTGCGTGGTTTGCCTTGCAGTGCCGAATCGGTGATGATCGCTCGAGACATTCAGTTGGCAGCACTCACCGGCGGGCGATTGCACGTTCCTCACGTCTCCTGCGCCGCCTCGGTGGAGTTAATTCGCCGCGCGAAGTCCGAAGGTTTCAACGTTACGGCCGAAGTTACGCCGCACCATTTGGCACTGACAGACGATTGGGTGTACGGCGAACATGGTGAAGTACCGCAAGTTCTTGGCGTGCACGCCTACGAAACGAACGCCAAAATGGCACCGCCGCTGCGGAATGAAGAAAATCGTGCGGCACTGATTGAGGGATTACTGGATGGGACGATCGACGCGATTGCGACAGATCACGCGCCGCACGCCTCGACGGATAAGGTATGCACATTTTCTGAGGCGAAGAACGGGATTATTGGTTTGGAGACGGCGTTCTCGATGTCGTACGGAGTCGCTCAACTCGATCTGAACACGGTCATCTCGCGACTGACCATCGGCCCGAGCTCTATCCTGCGCGACACGTCGGTAGGGCGACTCAAGAACGCGGACCTGGCGATCATCGATTTAAGCATGGACTGGGTTGTTGATGATTCGACGTTGGGATCGAAGAGCAGGAATACACCGATGTTGGATATGACGATGCACGGACGCGTACAAGCGACATACGTAGGAGGCGTCAAGATTTGGGACGTCAACGAGCAGGAGCCGCACGATGAGTAGTGCCCAACGCGGCCCGGCGATGTTGGCGTTGAACGACGGCTCGGTGTTCCGAGGCCGACGGTTGGGCGCAGACGCCGAGACCATCGGATTGGTCGTCTTCAATACGTCGATGACAGGCTATGAGGAGATGTTGACCGATCCGTCGTACGGCGGTCAGATTCTGGTTCCGACATATCCGCTCATCGGAAACTACGGCATCAATCTGCGAGATGCAGAATCGAATCGCATCCAGGTCAAAGGATTCATCGTTCGAGATGACTGTGATGAACCGTCACATCCGCTATCCGAGATGACGGTACACGAGTATCTGGAGCAAAACGGAATCCCTGGCGTGTCCGGCGTTGATACGCGTGCAGTCACACGTCGCATCCGTTCTGGTGGAGTGATGATGGGTGCGATCGCCCAAGGCGATGACGCCGCGGTTGCTCAGGAGGCACTAAGAGAAATCGAGTGGTATGGGGATCACGACTGGGTGCAAGAGGTGGCGACCAAGCAGCCATTCGCGTGGGATGGAGACGGTGGCATTCCTTCCAGGGCCTATGAGGAGCTCGGCATCCGGTCGCACCGGCAGGTATTTTCAGAAACCTCGAACGCTAGGCGGCTGCGAATCGCCGTAATTGATCTGGGTGTTAAGTTGAACATCCTGCGCAGCTTGGCGGCTCGCGGTTGTGAAGTAAAGGTGTTTCAGCACGACGTCAACCATGCGACCGTGAGAGATTTCGACCCGGATGGGATCGTACTATCACCCGGGCCTGGCGATCCAGCAGTGTTGGATAAACCGGTCGAAACAATCCGAGATCTCTGCGGATTAGGATGCGAAGGTTCTCGCTCAATCCCGACGTTGGGCATCTGTCTCGGACATCAACTGGTGGCGCGGGCCTTGGGCGCGGAAACGTTCATGCTGCACTTCGGGCATCGCGGGGGCAATCAACCAGTCCAAGACGTGCGCGACGGTCGTGTCTATGTGACGGCCCACAACCACGGCTATGCGGTAGACCGTTCTACGTTGCCACAAAAGCCCGGCGTGAGGGTTACGCACGTCAACCTCAACGACAACACCGTCGAAGGTTTGGTCGACGAAGAGCACGGGATTATGACGATCCAGTTCCATTCGGAAGCTTCACCGGGCCCGCACGACAGCGAGAAGATCTTCGACGAGTTCATCGCCAAAGCTCAAGCGCATGCAGACCAACGGGTTACATCCAATCCCAAGTCCGGAGTGAATGACTAACAGATATGCCGCGAGACGAACGTTTGAAGAAGGTCATGGTCATCGGTTCCGGACCGATTGTTATCGGGCAAGCGGCGGAGTTCGATTATGCGGGCACGCAAGCGTGCAAATCGTTGCAGGAAGAAGGCGTCGAGGTGGTGCTCGTCAACTCCAACCCGGCGACGATCATGACCGACGAGGATGTTGCGGACCGTGTCTATATCGAACCGTTAACGGTCCCGGTAGTAAGTCGGATAATCGAGCGCGAAAATCCGGATGGCATTCTCGGCACTCTCGGAGGTCAGACCGGGTTGAATCTGACCGTCGAGCTGGCGGAGGCGGGAGCGTTGGACGACGTCATCGTGATGGGAACATCGGCCGACAGCATTCGCAAGGCTGAGGATCGCGAGCTGTTTCAAGCGTTCCTTGAGGATATCGGCGAACCGGTCTTGCCGGGTGTCGCGGTCAACACAGTCGCGGAGGCGGAGGAGATTGCAGGGAGATTGGGATATCCGGTCGTGATTCGTCCTGCGTACACGCTGGGCGGAACCGGTGGCGGAGTGGCCAGCAATCTTGAGGAGCTGCGTGCGATAGCGGCGTCCGGTCTCGCGGCGTCATTGGTCGGTCAGGTGCTAATCGAAAAGTCTTTACTGGGGTGGAAGGAGATCGAGTATGAGGTGATGCGGGACAGTGCCGGCAATGTCATCACAGTGTGCAACATGGAAAACCTCGACCCGATGGGAGTGCATACCGGCGACTCGATTGTCGTGGCACCTAGCCAGACGCTGACGGACAAGGACTACCAACGTCTGCGCACGGCGGCGTTGCACATCATTGACGGTCTTGAGATTCACGGCGGATGTAATGTCCAGTTCGCGTATCGCCCCGGAACCGAGGTTGCGTCTACTTTGGGCCAAGGATCCGGTTACGAAGATGATGGGCCGATGTATTACGTCATTGAGGTGAACCCACGCGTCTCTCGTTCGTCGGCACTGGCGAGCAAGGCGACCGGCTATCCCATCGCGCGCGTCTCGGCGAAGGTGGCATTGGGGATGCAGCTGCACGAGATTAGCAACGTCGTAACTGGCAAAACCCGGGCGGCGTTCGAACCGGCGTTGGACTACTGCGTCGTCAAGATTCCCCGCTGGCCGTTCGACAAGTTCGACACCGGCGATCGATCGCTAGGCACGCAGATGAAAGCGACGGGCGAGGTCATGGCGATTGATCGCAGCTTTGAAGCGGCATTGATGAAGGCGGTGCGCTCTCTTGAGGACGGCAAGCGTTCGCTGCGTTGGGAGGATCCTTCCTGGCGCAGCGAAGGTCTCGACGATGCGGATCTGGCGGCAGACGATCTCAGACTGTGGAAGCTGGCATTCAAACTGCGCACCGGTTCGACGGCCGAGGAGCTGACATCGGAAACGGGTGTGGACCCGTGGTTCACGCGGGCGTTGGCCCGAATCGTCGATATGGAGCGCAAACTGCGGGTCTCTGATGGCTTGAATGCAGACCTGCTCCGACGCGCAAAGCGCATGGGCATCAGCGACGAGGACATATCGGAGTTCACGGGAACCAATCTCACCGATCGTGTTCGTGAGTTGCGGAAGCAGTTCGGTATCGTGCCGGTCTACAAGATGGTGGACACGTGCGCCGGTGAGTTCGAGGCATTGACGCCGTATTTTTACAGCACCTACGAAGAAGAGAACGAAGCTGAACCATCGGAAGGCGCGACGGCAATCGTCATCGGTTCAGGCCCGATTCGCATCGGACAAGGCATCGAGTTCGACTACTGCTCGGTACACGCGGCGTGGGCGTTGCAGGATCAAGGCATCCGAGCTGTGATGATTAACTCGAATCCGGAGACGGTGTCTACAGACTTCGACACTTCGGATCGACTTTACTTTGAACCGTTGGATGATGAGAGCGTCCGCGACATCATCGATAATGAGATTGGCGTCGGCAAAAACGCGATGCGTGCTGATGCGGCACCGGACGTTGTGGTGCAGTTCGGGGGGCAGACGGCGATTAACCTGTCCCAGTCGATAAACGCCGCCGGGATGCAGAATCTGATACTAGGTTCGGATCCGCAGGTCATCGACAATGCAACGGACCGTGGTCGCTTCGAACAACTAGCGGTCGCCAACGGATTGCCTTTGCCGCCCGGCGGCACCGCGACGGATACCCGTACCGCGCTGGAGTTGGGTGAGAATCTGGGTTATCCGCTGCTCGTGCGCCCGAGTTACGTCCTCGGTGGGCGGGCAATGGAAATCGTCGACTCGCCGTACGAGCTGGCGCGTTACTTCAATCGCGCGTTGCGCGACGTACCCGGTCAGACGATTTTGGTCGACCGCTACTTCCAAGGCATTGAGGTTGAGGTCGACGCCGTCTGCGATGGCGACGACGTTTTGGTGCCGGGCATAATGCAACACATTGAACGCGCCGGTGTTCATTCGGGCGACTCGTTTGCCGTTTACCCGGCGATTTGGCTGACCGGCGACGAGGTCGAGACTATCGTCGAATACACCCGACGCATCGGACGCATGTTGAATGTGCGCGGATTGATGAACATCCAGTTCGTCATCACCGGCGGCGGAACCTACCGGAGCAGTACCGCCGATCCGGCACGTGTCCAAGAGCGGATCGAAGACAGCGAAACGTACATCATTGAGGTGAACCCGCGTTCATCGCGGACGATTCCGTTCATCTCCAAAGTTACCGACATCCCGATGATCAAAATCGCCACACGCGTGATGTTGGGAGAAAAGTTGGCGGACATGCAGTGGGGAACTGGCCTGATGCCGCGCCGCGACTTGGTTGCGGTTAAGGCCCCAGTGTTCTCAATGTCGAAGCTAACCAGCGTCGATACGTTCTTGGGGCCGGAGATGAAATCTACCGGCGAAGCGATGGGCATCGACCGGTCATACGTCCCGGCGGTTACCAAGGCACTAATGTCCTCGTTCCACTCGATAACGCGTGGTGACGCAGTTCTTTTGAGCATTGCGGATGCTGCAAAACCTGATGCGCGGCGATTGATCCGAACCTTGGGCGAGAATGGTCACCAACTCTTCGCCACTGAAGGCACCGCCAGTTTTGTCAGAGAGTTGGGTTACGAGGTTTCGACGGTGGAAAAACGGATTACGAACGAGTACGACGTCGTGGATCTGATCGAAGATGGGAAGGTGCAAGCGGTCGTCAACATCCCGACCGGTGGGCGCGATGCCGAACAGGACGGGTTTTACATCCGCAGAGCCGCAGTCGAGCGTCGCATCCCTTGCTTCACCTCCATCGACACCGCGAGATGCGCCGTCGACGCCATCTACGCAGGGTCCGACGACCCTGGTATCGAAGGCGGATTCAACGTCCTGACCGTCGGCGAATACGTTCGCGGCTAGTCGAATTCAGACCTAACTCAACACGGATACAATGACCTGAGTTATTCGGGTCATTATCCGCTTTGAGGTCGATTCATTGGTGTCTCAGCTATCCTTCGCCGGTGGCAATCTCTCGGCGCATAGCTTCAACGATGCGCTAGCCGGGGCACTCCGTGAGCGTCGGCACAGTTGGCGCGATGGTGAAGCAGTGACCAGTGAGTTGTCTCGCGTGTTGCTTGAAGGCACCGCGCTGAGACCTGACATTCTGGTCCAACCTCGCAGCGGAAACCCGATCGTCATCGAAGTCGAGATCGATTCTGATCCCGAACCAGACGCCCGAGCGCAGGTCGGCAAACGGACGACGTTGGGTAGCGAGGTCCTATCAGTGATCGGATTAAAGGCCCCTGCACTCGTCAGGGGCTGGTCTACCCCTGAGGTCGCGTCCGCATTCCTGCAGCAATCGAGACGCGGCAATGACCCTGGTTTTGCGCTCGAGTACGCGGTCTTTCAGCAAGGCGATGCGAGCAAGATTGAACGCTGGCCAGAGCGCAACTACCTGTCGGGAAGCGTTGACGACCTGGCAGATCTCTGCGAGACCGCCGCGACGCCTCACCATGTGATTGAGACGTACGCAAATGACGTGGCAAAGAACATCATCGCATTCGCGGACGGCCTCGGCGATGAACTGCCTGTCGACGTTGCGGAGGAGATTGCGACCAAGGTGGGACAGTCGAACGTGGCGCAAGGTTTAAGGTTGGCCTGCTGTATCTGGATGTCGACGCTTCGACTTCATGATCTGTTGGCAACATCCAAGGTGCCCGAGTTGTCAGGTCTCAAATCGATTAGCGAAATGCGGACCGAAAGCCTGGGTGGTGAGACCTTGACGATGTCCTCCGTTCGCGAGGCGTGGAGGACGATACTCGGTTACAACTATAGGTCGATATTCGGACCTGCGTTGGATGCTCTGGTTCCGGCGATTCCTCTAGGCGCAGGCGCGGACACCTTGACAAATCTTGCAGAACTCGCCGAGAAAGTCACGGTCGAAGGTCTGGGCGACCATGTCGATTTCGCTGGCGAGCTCTTCCCGAAACTGCTTGAAGACCGCAAGGAGACAGCGGCGAACTACACCTTGCCCACGACCGCGGCGATGTTGGCGAAGATCGCGGTCGATCGCATGAACGTCAACGACTGGTCGGACGATGATGAGGTGTTCAATCTGAAGATCGCTGACTTCGCATGCGGCACGGGTACGCTGTTGAGGGCGGCATACAAGCGCATCCGGACGAACTACGAAGCTGCCGGCGGGAAAAATGTTGCGGCACTGCATCTGCGGATGATGGAGGGCGGCATCACGGGTACGGACATCAATCCGTTGGCGGCACACATGACGGCTGCAGGGCTATCAACGGTTGAGATACAGCAGAGCTATCAGAACACTAGCATCGCCGCGTTGCCAGTTAAGGGCGGGAAGACGGGTGCATTGGAGTTCTTGGTAGCCGAACAGGCGTCGGACATTTTCGGAGAGACGGTGGAGCAATCGGCGCGGGAAGGCGTCGGCAGCGGTGTCGCAGCACCCAACGATGCGTACTCGCTAGTCATCCAAAACCCGCCGTACACGCGCGCACGAGGCGGTCGCAAGATGTTCGACATTACGGGGATTTCGGAAGCGCATCGTGCGGAGAGCACCAAACGGCTGAGCGGGATTCGATCTCGGATGCGCAAGCGTGGCAACTCCATCGTCGACGGTCAAGCGGGGATGGGGGCAGACTTTTCCGCGCTGGCAGATCTGAAGTTGGAGAGCAACGGTGTCTTCGCAACCGTTCTGCCGCTGTCGGCGGCACACGCCGAAACTTGGGCGGGATTTCGAAGCCATTGTTTGAGGACCTACAACTCGTTGACGGCGATTGCGTTCGTAACTGACGGATCTTCGATGATGTCGGCCGATACCGATATCGCCGAAATGCTCGTGATCGGCGACGAAGGCGACGAAAATCGTCATATCGGCAACAATATGCTGTTTTGCGTCAACTTGTCGCAGCGACCTGGCACGATCGCCGAAGCGCAGGCCATTGTTACGGAGGTTCAGCGCGTCCGCGATACGCAGGAAGATTCGGGTCTGATCCGAATTGCTGGCGTTGAAGTTGGTGGATGGATCCGCCAAGTCGTTCCGTCGAATGACTATCCCTGGTTTGCAGTTGGCACCGCTAGCCGGCATCTGGCGTTAGCATCCAGCAAGCTGCTCGGAAATGTGTTGGACGACCCGCAGCGAATGGCGAGTTATCAGTCGTCGTTGGGAATGAGTGAATTGGGCAAGCTATGCGGCATCGGGCCCACGCACGACCAAATTGGGCACCCGGTTGATGGGGATGGCAGAGGCGCGTTCGCATTCACTGAGATCTCTCAGGGGAGCGTCGCAGTTCATCCGTCGCTTTGGTCGGCGAACGCAACGACGCAAGCAACCATCCTCACTGAACCCACGCACTCAGGCGAACGAGTGCGCGGACGCGAGAGTATCCAACGTAACATGCTCAATCGCATGAGTAATGGGTTCGTTTCGCGCAACTTGAGAATGACTTCGCAAGCACTCGTTGCCGCTTACACATCCGACATTTGCATGGGCGGCCGAGCATGGACGTCGCTCATCCACCCCGACCAATCGGTCAAGCAGGCGTGCGTGATGTGGTTCAACTCGACTTTGGGGATGCTGGTGCGTCTCGGATATGCACAGACGACACAACCGGGGCGAACAACGCTCGGGGTAGGTGCGATGTCCGGTTTGCCCATCCCCAACTTTGCGGAGGACAGTGATGCTGGTGAGTGGGCGCGGTTGGTGGCAGACGAGCAGTTTGATCGCTTGGCGAGGTTGCAGTTGCAGCCGGCTGCTTACGCTTGGCGGGACCAAAACCGACATGAGATCGACCACGTCGTATTGGAGATGCTGGGCATCGACTCACCGGATGCGAGGCGTGCGGTGAAGTTGCTGCGAGATCTGTGGTGCCGCGAGCCGTCGGTGCACGGCGGGAATCGGCAGATCATGAAGGATTTGGGTATCGACGCCTAGATCAGGATCCGCGTTTGTCGGCGCAGGGTCCAGGCGGACGTTGGCGACGCGGTTACTTCGCTTTGGTTGCGGTAACTCCGAGCCAGACTCGTGGCACTGTTTCGAGGTTCATCTCTTTGAAGACCTGCTTGAGCGACTTTTGGAGCGCGTCCCGACCCGTGCCTAACGGTACACCGGGCATCACGCCTTCTATCCAGTCGCTGAAACCGCTTATGTGGTGGAAACCAGACTCGGGCACGTCAACTCGGATGTTTTCTACCTTAACGTTCTCGAAACCAGCAGCGTCGAGAAGCTCGGTGTACTCGTTTGCTGAAAGTTGCTGACGGGCACCCGTCTTGTCGGCGTTCTTGTCAGGGAACAGCCCGTAGTCGCTTCGGAGCGTTCGCAAGGATCGCATCATCCATCGGCGATAGAAGTCGTGAGATTCGGGCGGATGCGATCCCTCGAAAAAGGATGTATTGAATGCGAGCATGCCACCGGGTTGCAACCGCTCGCGAATCTGCTTGAGGAGCGCGAGCTTGTCCGGCACGTAGTGGATGGAGTTGCAGTAGATTACGGCTTCGACTTGCTCGTTGACGGAGGATGCGAGGTTCTGGACTTCGGCGTGCACAAAGCGCACGATCGCTTCTTTGCGCCCGGATAGGTCTTCCACTGCGGCGCGAAGTGCGGATGCGGAGTGGTCTACAGCGTAGATGACCGTCTCCTTGGTGCCGGACAGGCGGTCGAGGATGAGCTTGGTGATTCCGCCGGTACCGCATCCGAGGTCGATGATCTTGCGATAGTTCACGATACCCGACATGTCGACGAATTTGGAGTTGACCGTTCGGTAAAACGGTTGCGAAGAGAACTCACTGAATGAGTATTCGTCGGAGTATTCAGTCGAGGAATCGGACATGTGGACCTCGAAGTCTCTGGGACCTGGATTCGGCGCGTTTAGCCTTTAACGATGCAATTTCGATTTTATCAGGGAATTGGGATGCGTTGAACTTGGCGCGATTCTTGACGCTATTCGCGGTTTTCGTCGTCGTTGTCGCTTCGATCTGCGCCTGTACAGGCGGAACGAATCCGGACGATGAAGAAGCACTAATCTTCGCCGCGGCGTCGCTAGTTGACGTTCTTGAGGAGATTGGCGATGCTTTCAACGATGCGACAGGCATGCAGGTTGATTTCAGTTTCGCGGGTTCAAACCTGATCGCCAACCAGATAGTTGCAGGTGCAGGCGCAGATGCAGTCATAGTCGCAGGCTCGACCCCGATCGAGACGCTTTCGCGTTCGGGTAAAGGCGACGCGTCGGCTATGCGGACACTGTGGTCGAATCGCTTGGCCGCGACCGCTCGAATTGGCGGCCCATTGGCGGGATCTCGCGACATTGTGTTACAAGCCGCCGACCGGATTGCAATGCCGGATCCTGATACGGCACCGGCGGGCGAGTATTGGCAGAATGTCTTGGAGGAAGACGGGTCATGGGAGGCAACGAGGTCGAAGTTGGCGTTGACGTTGGATGCACGGGCAGCTCTTGCGGCGGCAACCACCGGCAACGCAGATCTTGCCTTGGTATACGAGACCGACGCATTGACTGCAGATAATGTCGAGGTGGTTTTCACAGTCGACAGCGATTTTGACATTACCGCGCCTCGCTACTATGGAATGACACTATCGGACAACGGCGTTGCCAGCAGCTTCCTCGATTACATTGAGAGTCCAGATGCGACGTCGATATTGCGACGGCACGGTTTCACGCCGTAGCGCGAAGATGGTGTTGTGATGGACTGGTTGGATGCAACCTTGATTTCGCTGCAATCCGCGCTGGTGGCGACGTTGTTGATGTGTGTTCCTGCGTTGCTCGTTGCCGGATATCTGGTACGGAGCACCGGACGACTGTCGTTCATCGTTGACCTCGTGGTTTCGATGCCGTTGGCACTTCCTCCAGTTGCGGTGGGATTTGTATTGCTGTGGATGTTCGGGGCGACGGGCCCGTTCGGCGAACTGACGCGTGGTTTGGCATTCAGTTGGTTTGCTATGTCGTTGGCATCGGCGGTCGTGGCGTTCCCGTTGGTGGTGAGATCGTTCGCAGCTGGTCTGGCGGAGGTCGATCCGCGATTGGTGTTTGCTGCGAGGAACTTGGGTGCGAGTCGTTTGCGTGCCGCGTGGGAAGTCATGTTGCCATTGGCGAGGCGCGGGATTGCCGCAGGGTTGTTATTGGGATTCGTTAGGGCATTTGCCGAGTTCGGGGCGACAATCGTCTTCGCGGGAAACATCCCGGGTCGGACGCAAGGGTTGCCTAGTGCTATCTTCTCGCGGATATCGGCTGGCGACTTTTCCGGTGCTTGGGTGCTGGCAATCGTCTCGATAGCGATCGGCGGTGCCGCGTTGGGAATCCACAACTTGCTCGTCTCTCGACAACGGCGACGAAGTCATGATCGGGGAGATTCGAATGACTGAGCCGTTGGAGTCGTTCCTCGAATTCGAGATACGCAAACGTGTCGACGACTTCGAGTTGAATGTTGCGGGTCGGTTTACCGAGGAAATTACCGCAGTGTTCGGTGCTTCCGGCGCGGGGAAGTCGACGCTATTGGCATGTCTTGTCGGATTGATGACTCCGGACGAGGGATTCATTCGCATCAAAGGCGAGGTGATGTACTCCTCGTACGAGCACGTCAGGATCGATACGAAGATTGCACGCGCAGTCCTCGTATTACAGGATGGCGGACTCTTCCCACATCTGACAGCGAGGCAGAATATCGAATACGGTTACCGATTGATTCCTCCTGAGAGACGGGCGATCGATCCGGACGATCTATGCGATTTCCTGCAACTCTGGCATCTTTTGGATCGCTACCCTTCAACGTTGTCAGGCGGGGAGAAGCAGCGAGTAGCACTGGCCAGAGGCGTTGCCTCCTCTCCTCGTCTGTTGCTGCTTGACGAACCCGTTGCGTCATTAGACGTCCGGTTGCGGAACGAGGTTGTTGCCTACCTCCGGGACGTCCATGAAGCCTTTGGTATCCCGATGGTTTATGTGTCACACTCGCTGTCGGACGTGATGGCCCTCGCGAGCGATGCGTTGGTACTGGCAAACGGGCGCGTCGAGTCTTTCGGCCCCGTTGCCGATATGGTGGCGAGAGTTGCCGCGTCGACGCGCGTGGGTTTGGACGATCTGGACAACGTCTTTATCGGCGAAGTCACGAGTCGGAGCACGGTTCGAGTAGGCGATGCGCGGGTTTGGGCACCAATCGGCTCGCATCAAGTAGGCCAACGCGTGACGGTGTCGATCAGTGCATCCGACATAATGCTCGCGTTGTCCAAACCACAAGGCATCAGTGCTCGAAACTGCCTGCTAGGCAACGTCACGCGCGTCTCCGAAGGGGCGTCGGTCGCCTATGCATTCATCGACGTCGGCACCGAGTTGGTTGTCGAATTGACGCGCGAGGCGGCGACCGCGCTCGAAATCGGCAAAGGAAAACCCGTCTACGCGGTTTTCAAGTCGAGCAGCATCACGCTGTCGGCTCTCTGACGCCAAGACCGACCGGGCATTGATCCGCGAGGTTGCAGTGTTTGCACAGCGGTTTCTTCTTGCAGACGCGTGCGACGTGGTAGTCGATGAGAGCGTGGTACTCGTTGAACAGATATGCGTCGTGCGGCAAGTGGGCGTGAAATAGATCCTGGTAGGTTTGGTACTGCGCGTTCCTGGTTTTCCAACCGAGGCGAGAGAGGAGTCGTCGCGTGTACGCGTCGACGACGAATGACGGTTTATTGGCACCGTAGAGGATGATGTCGTCCGCAGTTTCTTCTCCGATACCCCAGACCGACAGCAGTTGTTCCCGCATCTCTGGAATCGGCAAAGCGAAGAGTCGTCCTAAATCCCCGTCGTGCCGATCGATGATGAATGCGGCGAACTCCTTCAGCTTGCGAGTCTTTGCTCGGAAGTAGCCGGAAGGTCTAATCGCTTCTTGAATTTCCTCCTCATCGGCTTTCGCGATCGCCTCGAATGACCAGATGTCGGCGTCCCGGAGGTTGATGAGGGCGCGCTCGGTGTTGGACCACGAGATGTTTTGGACGAGTATTGCACCGATTACGAGTTCGAAATTGCCACCATGGACCGTGGGCCACCAATTGCGTGGCCCATAGGTTTCGAACAATGCGACGAACAGCCATTCGAGGTCTTGACGCGTCGGCACCGTTAGATGCGGCGTTGTCGGATCTGATCGTCGATTGCTGAAGCTGTGCGTGATCGTTGGTCGTTGCGGCATACTTGGGTTGGACATAAACTAAGCGTAAGGTCGGTATGACAACACAAGTCAGACAGTCGATGAAATCCAAACTTGCTGAGGCGCGTGAGATTTCCGAGAGTTGTGTCTGTGTGGGGTTGGATCCAGATCCAAGGTTAATGCCGATTGACGACGTGTTCGAGTTCAATCGCGCAATCGTAGACGCCACGCACGATCTGATTGCTGCCTACAAACCCCAATTTGCGTTTTACGAGGCACTCGGAATTGAGGGATTGAAGGCACTGGAGCGTACCGTCTCCTACATTCGAGACGTGGCTCCCGACGTTTTCCTCGTTGCCGACGCAAAACGGGGCGATATCGGCAATGTGGCGGGGAAGTATGCAGCATCGATATTCGGGAACTACGGCTTCGACGCGTGCACGGTCTACGCATATCAAGGATCCGATGCGCTCCAGCCCTTCCTAGAATACGAAGGTCGGGGCGTTTTCGTTGTTTGCCGCACTTCCAATCCCAGTTCGATCCAGCTGCAGGACGTCGTTGACGTCGAGAGTGGCAAGCGTGTCTTTGAAATTGTTGCGCGACAGGTGGAAGAGATCTCAGATCGTGGGAATGTCGGGTTGGTAGTGGGTGCTACCTTCCCGCGAGAGTTGGTGGAGTTGCGGCGCGATTTCCCAGATATGCCGTTTCTGATCCCCGGTGTGGGTGCGCAAGGCGGCGACGCGACCGAGACGGCGCGTGCCGGCGGCGAGAACATATTGATCAATTCGTCGCGCGGCATCATCTACGCGTCATCGGGATCCGACTTCGCTTTGGAGGCGCGCCGTGCGGTCGTGGAGTTGCGCACCGAAATCGAGCTGGGAAACGATTGATCTGGTTTCGATGCCAGGTGTCCGCAGAGACCGCGAGGTCGTCCCATTCGAAGTCGGCGACATCGTCACTTTGCGGAAGGCGCATCCCTGTGGTTCTAGCGATTGGACCGTGCGACGAACCGGGGCCGACATCGGTTTGACCTGCATTGGTTGCGGTCGGCGTGTCATGCTCGACCGATCGTTGGTGCAACGACGCATGAGGGCTCGCAAGCCGAATAGCGACGCTAAATGAGCCAAAAAGGGGTATCTCACTCGAGCAATAGCGTTTTCGATAGATCGGCATTAGAGTTATGTACGCACGACCCTTGACTCACTGCGTTTAAAGGCGCGGTGATTTGTTAGGATTTGAGCGAACGGTCATCGTGAATTCACGGGGGTAAGCGAAATGATCGAGGTGGAGATCCATCAGATTAGAGGCGGACGGGATGGCTCTTCGGATCGGTGCCTTATCTTGCGGCCGAAGGATCACGAGGATCGCCGCTGGTGCCCGATAATCATCGGCGTTTACGAGGCGACTGCGATCTTGGCACCTGGATCATCGCCAGCACCGTCACGACCGATGACTCATGACCTGCTTTTCGAAGCGATCAAGAAACTCGGCGGCACTATCCAACACATTCACATTCGTGGTCTAGATCGCGCGACGTTTTACGCCGACATCGCGGTTGAAGTAAACGGCGAGTCAGTCGAGATCGACGCCCGTCCGTCCGATTCGATTGCGCTTGCCATTCGGGCTGACGTGCCGATTTTCGTGGCCGAAGAGGTGTTGGAGCAGGTAACGCGAGATCTGGAACAACGCATGAACGTTGACGAAGTTCGACCAGGGAGTGAGTCGAAACGAGAGCGTAGGCACGAAGAGGCCGGATCACCGGTCACCCCAGAGCAGCGAGAGAAGTTAAGCGTCTTTTCGGAGTTCACCGAGACGCTCAGCATCGACGACGAAGAAGAGACTTCGACTTAATACCCGCCGTCGCCGAGTGCCGTTCAAGGATTGGTGCCGTAGTTTTTTGGCGGCTACTTTCCTTGCGTGATGAAACCGGCCACGCGTTCCCCGATGATCATTGAGGTGATGTTGGTGTTGGCTCGGATGCAATCGGGCATGTTGGATGCGTCGGCGACCTTTAGATTGCTGATGCCCTTGACGTTGCCGAATTGATCCAGCACCGCCATTTCGTCTGAGTCCGGCCCCATCTTGCAGGTTCCAGAGGCATGGTGGCTCGTGGAGACGCGACGCATAATGTAATCGGTCAGCGTGGCATCGTTCTCCAGATCCTCGGCGGTAGGCGCGACCAACTCGTCGATAATCTCGGCAAATGCGTCTTGTTCGCCAATCTCGACGCAGAGACGGATTGCTTCGCGCATTCGCTCCTTATCGAATTCGGTGTCAAGCAGGTTGTAGTCAAGATGTGGCTGGACGTGCGGGTTGATCGATTGCAGCTTCACTTCGCCAGCCGATTCTGCGAGGTAGAGTGCGCAAACCATCGAGATGCCGATGGGCTGTTCGTCGGAGAGGAGATAGATGCCTTGCTGAGTGGCGCAGGAAACGGGATGAATGAACATGTCGTTGCGCCAGCGTGAACCTTGGCAGGTAAACTTCAAATTCACCTGAATCTTGCTTGCGAGCGGATCCTGTTTGAACGTAGGTTTGGTTCGCCAAGTGAGCGATGTCTGGGGGTGGTCGCGCAGGTTTTGGCCTACACCCGGCGAGTCGAGTTTTATTGGCAATCCCATTTCGCGAATGTGATCTGCGGGGCCGACCCCTGACAGCATGAGAATCTGAGGTGAGCATAGAGCACCTGCTGAGAGAACCAACTGACCGGCGTAGACGCTGAACAGCTCGCCGCCCGACTCGACTTCAGCACCGATCGCGGCACTGCCGTCGAAGAGGATCTTGTGGACATGGCAGTCGGAGCGAATCGTCAGATTCAAGCGATGCCGTGATTCTGCCAAGTACCCGATGTTGGTGCTCCATCGAACGCCGTTCGGGTTGTTAAACGGCGGTGGTCCGACGCCAGTGGAATCAGGATTGTTTGCGTCCTCGAAGTACGGATAGCCGAGGGCCATGCACGCTTCGACGAACGCGGTTTGGTCCGGGTTCCATTCTTCAGGTTTCCACCGGCGACACACGATCGGACCGTCGGTGCCGTGGAAGTCGTCGGCGAAATCTGTGTCAGTTTCGATTCGCCGGAAGTATGGCATCAGTTTCTGGAATGACCACTCATCGTTCCCCCAAGTCGCCCAGTCGTCGTAATCTTCTGGCATCCCGCGGAGGAAGATTTGCGCGTTGACGGCACTCGAACCGCCGACAAGTTTGCCGCGAGGAACAATCATCTCGGGGTTGAGTTCGTTGGATTTCGCGGTGAAGTTCCAGTTGTGCTTGCTGTCCTTTCCGAAAGTGCGCGCCCAGATGTTTCGGTCGTAGCCGTAGCCGAGTTTAATCTCCATGGGCAACGACTCCACGGTCGGATAATCTGGGCCGGCTTCGATGAGAAGGACGCTCGAGTTGGGGTCCTCGCTGAGTCGGCTGGCGATGATTGCACCGGCTGAGCCGGCACCGATGACAATGAAGTCGTAGTTCATTTGGCTGCTCGAGAGTCGGAGAGGTCGGACATTCGAAATTGTGGATTGCAGTTTACACGCATCGAGAGAGATTCGGGCAGGGATTCGCGCGTCGCCTTGAACGCACGAAGACGTCTTTGGGACGGAGATCTTTTCGCTCACACGGTGCTAGCGGCAACGCAAAACTTCATGGCAAGCCTGCGTTTAGGTTCTTATAATTTAGGTGAGCGGAGGCGGGTATTGATGTCCGACGAACGTGCTCCTAAGGGAATGCGAGGCATCGTCCCGACTTTGGCGCGACTAACCATGATCGGGTGGTTCGTCGGCGTGAGCATCGCCGGCGGTGCACTTCTCGGCTGGTGGCTGGATGGTCAAATCGGAAGCAGTCCATTGCTTCTGATATTGGGGCTACTGCTAGGCATCGCGGTCGCGTTCGTCGGAATGATGCGGATGCTTGCCGATTTTGGCAGGATTGATCGTTAGGCGAGCAACCGCTGACATAGTTCATACGACCGGGAATGTCGATAGAGCCGAATCAAGAACTAGGTGGCGAGATTGCTCTCATCGCCTAAAGGCATCACCATCGCAGTGCTCGCACTTGCGGTGGCGGTAATTTCGATATTGGGCGGTGCCCTCGGCGCAGCCTTTGGCGGTGGGTTCTTAGGCGGTGCTGTCCCACTAATCCAGATTCCATCCGAGCTCGTCGGCACAATCGGCAGCTACAAACTCGTTAACACGGTCGTGATGTTCGCGTTCGCGATGCTAGTGTTGCTGTTGCTCATCTACCTCGCAACGCGGAGATTGTCGGAGGTCCCGGGACGGTGGCAATCTCTGATGGAGATTCTCTACGAGTTCTTCATCGGACTCGCCGAATCGACCTCAGGCAAAGCCGGGAGAATGTTCGTCCCGGTAGCTACCGCCATCTTCCTGGTTGTGCTCTTTTCGAACTGGTTGGGAATACTGCCGGTGGTCGGCACAATCGGACGCGTAGAGACGACTTCCGAGTGGTTCCTTCACAAGTTTGAGAAGAAACTGGCGGCGGAGCACCACGAGGCATTGGCTGACGACCTGCACCATCAAGTCGAGGAGTTTGGCATTGATGCCGGGTTAGGACACTTTGTCGACAAGCATGCGAACGACGAAGATTTCCGCAATCTCCTTGGCAAAGCATTGGTGACTTATGGGGAGCAAGGATTCGTCGTGTTTGATGGCGACGGCATCCGATTATTGCCTTTGGGACGAGGCGAGGATTACAAGATTTCGCTCACCGAAATCGTGGCTTACGACGTGACCGATCTTGCACACCCGACGCTGGTAGAGACCCAGGCAATCGCTCATCGATTTGAAGAGAGCGCGGCACCATCCACTGCGCCGGCTTCTGGTTTCTTCGCTAAGAATCCAAGCGAATATGACGATTTGATCGGCAATCGGACCGGGTTGTTGGTGCCGTACCTGCGCGGTTCGAGCACGGACCTGAACATGACACTCGCAATTGCGATCACGGCAATGATCAGCGTCCAGTTCTGGGGCATCAAGTCTTTGGGTATCGGCGGATACTGGGACAAGTTCATCGGCAATCCTCTCAAGCGCAACCCGATTGATCTGTTCGTCGGCGTGTTGGAACTCATTGGCGAATTCATCAAGGTGATCAGCTTCACCTTCCGACTGTTCGGGAACATGTTCGCAGGTGAGATACTGCTGATTGCGATGGGATTCCTCTTCCCGCTAATCGGGATGATCCCATTCATTGGTCTGGAGCTTTTCGTCGGTTTCATCCAAGCGATAATATTCTCGGTGCTTACCTTGATGTTCGGTGCGTTCGCGGTGATGCCGCATCACCACCCCGAGGACGAACACCACGGTGCCGGTGGAGGCCATTGATGTTGGGCAAGGGAACCGGCGGTCAAATTTACTCGCGCCCGTTTGAGGGCGTGCCAAAATCCGACATTCTGCATTCGGTGAGCCGTTCGATCGGCGATGTTGCCGGGTGCCAGCGATGTGTTATCGACGCGACTGAGGTGGTCGCAGATCGATTCAACCCCCATCTGGACCAGGAGGTCTAAAAGACGTTATGGAAGATTGGACACCAATCGGAGCTGGCTTGGCGATCGGTCTCGGAGCGTTGGGTCCGGGTCTTGGCATCGGCATGCTTGCGGGCAAAGCGATGGAGGCGTTGGGACGCAACCCGGATGCCGCGGATTCAATCCGCCAGAACATGATCCTTGCCATTGCGTTCACCGAAGCTATCGCGATTTACGCATTGGTCGTAGCCATCATCACACTGTTCGTCTAGTCTTCACGACTTCGGGCGTAACACGGTCGCAACGATGTCGGTGTTCGCCGACCTTCGTGCCCCCGTAAGACGCTTGAGAACGACGACAATGGTGATTTGTAACTCGAAACGGAGAGTCTCATGGATGCGCTAGGTATAGACCTGCCTAGGCTCTTAACGTTTTTGATCGGCTTCTTGGCCATCGCGACCGTTCTCCGAGTATTCCTCTACGGCCCGATTACGGGAATGTTGGACCAACGAGCGGATCGGATTCGAGACAGTCTGGAAGCTGCGGAACGTGCACGCGCAGATGCAGCCTCCTCTGCAGAGCGGGTCGAGCAGGAATTGGCTAACGCTCGACGAGAAGGCCAATCGCTGATTTCGGAGGCACGCGACGCGGCGGCACGACTGAAAGAACAAGAGATCGAGCGAACCCGCAATCAAGTCGACGAGATGATCGAACGCGCACGCGACGAGATACGTCGAGAGCGCGAAGCTGCGGTCGAAGAGGTGCGGCGAGAGTTTGCCGGCATCGCGATCCTCGCGGCTGAGCGAATCGTGGAACAATCACTTGACGCAAACTCGCATCGCGAATTGATCGACCGTGTGCTGGCCGAAGGTTTGGACGCGAGCAGGAACTGATTTCTGATGTTGACCGCACAAGGTAAGCATTAAAGATGCCGAGGACTTCCGTCAGAAGATACGCTCAGGCCTCTTTTGCCATCGCCGAGGAGCGTGACGACTTAACTGTTTGGGCTGACGATCTCGAACGAGCACGCGTCGTGTTGTCTGAAACCGACGTCGAAGTCTTCTTGGCTGCACCTTCGGTACCTGAGTCGGTGAAACTTGATGGCATCTCGACATTGTTGAGTGATATCGATCCATTGGTCCGTAATCTGGTGTCGCTGATGGTTGCAAATGGCGACATTGAGCATTTCGGTGACGTGTGTGATCAGTTCCGCGACCTGCGCGATGCTCATCTCGGCATCGGACGCGCGGAGTTGACGACTGCGATCGAACTGGATGGGGTACGTCGTGATCGAATTGTCGAGCGGTTGAGAGAGATGACGGGGCATGAACGAATTGAAGTTACTGAGAGCGTAGATCCATCCATTATCGGGGGAGTCGTTGCTCGAGTAGGCGATCGATTGTTCGATGGCAGCACGAGATCTCGACTGCGTTCGATGCAGGAATCGCTGGCACAACGCCCGTTGTCTTGATTACACACCCACATGTCGAACGTGCTGACAACACATCGAAAATCACAGACGCGCGAGAGCAACTAAGCCTGCGTTTCGGTTAAAGGAAAGGTGTTTCGATGACCACTTCAGGGCAAGATATCGCTTCGGTGATAAAGCGCCAAATTGAGGAGTTCGGCGGCGAACTCACGATGGTCGACGTTGGCACCGTGGTTGAAGCCGGCGACGGTATTGCCCGAATCCACGGACTGTCCGGAGTTCGACTGAACGAGATTTTGCAGTTCCCGAACGATGTTTTGGGTTTGGCGTTGAACCTAGAGGAAGAGTCCGTGGGGGCGGTAGTTCTTGGCGATTACCTCACCATTCGCGAAGGAGATGAGGTTCGGTCAACCGGACGCATCCTCGAAGTACCGGTAGGCGATACGCTCTTAGGTCGGGTTGTTGACCCGTTGGGTCGCCCATTGGATGGCCAAGGATCGCCGAATACCTCGGAAACATTACCAGTAGAGAAAATCGCACCGGGCGTCATCACACGTCAACCCGTGAATCAACCCGTCCAATTCGGACTGAAGGTGGTTGATGCCATGGTCCCGGTCGGACGCGGACAACGTGAGCTGGTGATTGGCGACCGTTCGACGGGTAAGACGTCGCTATGCGTCGACGCCATCATCAACCAACGCGACTCCGACATGATCGGCGTCTACGTAGCTGTCGGGCAGAAAGCATCCAAGGTGGCGGGTACTGTCCAGAGACTTGCCGACCAAGGTGCGCTCGAAAACACTATTGTGGTCGCCGCCAATGCGTCAGATCCGGCACCACTGCAGTTCTTGGCACCTTATGCCGGATGCGCGATGGCCGAATATTTCATGTCGAAGGGGCGAGACGTTCTCATCGTCTACGATGACCTCTCGAAACATGCATGGGCATATCGCCAAATGTCATTGCTCCTGCGACGGCCTCCCGGACGTGAGGCGTACCCAGGTGACGTGTTCTACCTTCACTCGCGGTTATTGGAACGCGCGGCTCGTTTGGCACCGGAGTTTGGTGGCGGTTCGATTACGGCGTTGCCGATTATCGAAACCTTGGCCGGGGACGTCTCTGCTTACATTCCGACGAACGTCATATCGATTACGGACGGACAGCTGTTCCTTGAGCCGGACTTGTTCAATGCCGGTATCAGGCCTGCGGTCAACTCTGGCATCTCGGTTACTCGGGTCGGTTCTTCGGCGCAACGTGGCGGCATGAAGTCAGTGGCCGGAAGTCTCAAGACCGAGATGGCGCAGTTCGACGCTCTGGCAACCTTCGCCCAATTCGGTGCCGAGGATTTGGACCCGGTGACGCGTCGGCAGCTGGCGCGTGGCGAGCGATTCCGCGAGTTGTTGAAGCAAGATGAGAATGCCCCAATCTCTTACGAGAACATGGTGGCACTTTTCCACGTTGCCAACGAAGGTGCGCTTGACGATGTACCAGTCGAGCGCGTGCGCGAATTCGAATCGCAGTGGTATGGCTATTTGGCGGCGAACTTGCCGGACCTCTTGGAAGAGATTAGCGACAGCGGCGATCTTTCAGACGAAGCAGGAGCGCGACTCCTCGAAGCTGCCGGTGCATTCAAGCAGACCGCAGACCTAATGGGATAACCGTTCACGAATCAATCTCACACGATGCCAAGTCTAAAGGACATACGCGACCGCATCCGTTCGGTCAGCAATACGGCGAAGATCACGAGCGCAATGCAGTTGATCGCTGCATCACGCATGCAACGAGCGCAACAGATGGTTCGTGACGGACGTCCGTACGCCGACCAGATGCGCGAGGTTTTATCGCACCTGTCGACGCGATTGAGCGACGATGACGCCGAACTCGATGCCCTGTTGCAGCAGCGCGCTGTCGAACGGGAACTCTTGATTTTATTGACTCCGGATCGCGGCCTTGCTGGGGCATT
The DNA here is from genome assembly GCA_965221625.1 of Dehalococcoidia bacterium. Classification (GTDB taxonomy): domain Bacteria; phylum Chloroflexota; class Dehalococcoidia; order Lucifugimonadales; family Lucifugimonadaceae; genus Bin127. The sequence continues at coordinate 71,440 of OZ244903.1, read as the reverse complement.
GGTAGGCAACATATTGCGCGCCGCAGCCGATAAGGTATCGAACGCCTCGGTGCCGCTTGACGCAGTGTGTGTAGGACGAAAAGGCGAGCGATTCATCGCTCGTACGGGACAGCCGTTGCTCGCGGCATTTTCTGTAGGTGATCGTCCGTCGTTAGGCGAGACACTTGACGTTTCTTCCTTCGTCGTCGACCGATATAGGGCGGGTTCAGTTGATGCGGTATCGATTGTCTACGCGCAGTTTGTGAACACTTCGGTGCAAAGACCCGTGGTGCGTCAACTCTTGCCGATTCAAGACATTGGTCAGGCTGAAGACGGCGCGACGAAGTACCTCGACTACATCTACGAGCCTTCGCCGGCAGAAGTGCTGTCAAGTCTTGCCCCACGCTACATCGAAACCCAGATATATCACGCGATATTGGAATCACAAGCGAGCGAGCATTCAGCACGGATGATCGCGATGCAGAACGCCACAGACAACGCAAACGAGCTTATCGACGAGTTGACGTTGGATCTGAACAAGGCGCGCCAAGAATCGATCACCGGTGAATTGCTAGACATCGTCGGTGGCGTGGCCGGCGTCCAAGGATGAACGGGAATCGCCCAACGAATACAGAACGAGTTCAATTGATAAGAATCGGATCCGTGGAGTGATCTACGGTACGGCTTTAGAGAAATAGGAGCCGCACACATATGGCACAAGGCAGCAAAGGCAAGGTTATCCAGGTCATCGGTACGGTGGTCGACGTCGAGTTCCCGCCGAACGATTTGCCGGAGATTTACAACGGTCTCGAGACACAGATCGACGGCGAACGACTAGTGCTTGAAGTCGAGCAACACGTCGGCAACAACTGGGCTCGTTGTTTGGCGATGGGAACTACGGATGGTCTGGCCCGCGGGGTCGAATGCATCGACACCGGTCAGCCGATCACTGTGCCGGTCGGCGAGAATTCGTTGGGGCGAATCTTCAACGTCCTCGGCGACGCTATCGATGGCAAGGAGCAGGTAGCTGGTGATGCTGAACGGTTGCCAATACATCGTCAACCGCCCAGCTTCGCAGAGCAATCTCGGACCACGGACATCCTCGAAACGGGCATCAAGGTCCTTGACCTCATTACGCCTTTCCCGCGTGGAGGAAAGGTAGGTGCCTACGGCGGAGCTGGTGTTGGCAAGACGGTCATCATCACGGAACTCATCCGCAACATCGCACAGGAACACTCAGGCGTATCCGTCTTCGCTGGTGTCGGCGAACGCTCGCGAGAAGGCAACGACCTATGGCACGAGATGAACGAATCGGGCGTTGTCGGATCAACCGCCCTTGTCTTCGGTCAGATGAACGAACCCCCTGGCACGCGCGCTCGCATTGCGTTGACCGGTTTGACGATGGCGGAGTACTTCCGCGACGAGCGCGGGCAGGACGTCCTGCTGTTCGTCGACAACGTGTATCGCTACATCCTGGCCGGCATGGAAGTCTCGGCACTGCTGGGACGAATGCCTTCTGCGGTCGGTTACCAGCCGACACTCGCTACGGAGTTGGGCGACTTGATGGAGCGGATTACTTCGACGCAGGCAGGTTCGATAACTTCGTTCCAAGCAGTCTACGTACCGGCTGACGACTACACTGACCCCGGCATCGTCACAACTTTCGGGCACTTGGATGCAAACGTCTCGCTAGACCGCGCTCTGGCGGCGCAGGCACTCTTCCCGGCCGTGGATCCCTTGGCATCGAACTCGCGTATTCTCGAACCCGCGGTAGTTGGTCAGGATCATTATGACGCCGCGTTCGGAGTAAAACGAGTTTTGCAGCGCTACAAGGACCTGCAAGACGTAATCGCAATTCTCGGCATTGAAGAGCTCTCCGACGACGACCAATTGACGGTCGCCCGTGCCCGCAAGATACAGAGATTCCTAACCCAACCATTCTTCGTTGGTGAGGTCTTCACCGGATTGCCCGGAAAGTATGTCAGCCGGGAGGACACTGTCAAAGGTTTCTTGGAGATCCTTGAAGGCAAGCACGACGAATTGCCGGAGCAGGCGTTCTACATGGTCGGCACCATCGATGATGCGGTTGAGAAGGGTCGAGCGATGCAGGAGCAGGTGACAGTCGCTTAGCTTCCTCGGACATATCAGTTCGGGCAGGAGAAAACACGCATGGCGCGCATGAATCTGAGCATAGTCACCGCGGAACGTGAGACGTTCGCCGGCGAAGTCGACTACGTAACCGCGCCTGGATCTGAAGGTGAGTTGACCGTCTTGCCGTCGCATGCGGCACTGATGACGACGTTGATGCCTGGCGAGATGCGCTACGGAGCTGATGGCGAGGAACAGGTAATCGTCGTTTCCGGCGGATTCTTGGAAGTGCTTGCAGACCGAGTAACGGTTTTGGCTGACGCCACCGAACGTGAAGACGAAATCGACGAAGATCGAGCGGAACAGGCAGTCTTGCGTGCGCAGCAACTCATCGCAACACAAGCACAAGACCTCGACCTAGAGCGCGCTTTGGCATCTCTGAGACGTGCCCAGATGCGTCTCCGATTCGCACGCCGCCGGCGTCGCCGCGATCAGGTCTAGAGTTCCTGACGTTACAGGTCAACTATCGATGCCGGCCAGATCCGACTAATTTTCGGAGCTTCCGGGGTTTCGGGTTGGGCTCCCCGGTAGCGACTCACACGGAACGCCATCGCTATCGGCGTCGAGATTGTGTGGATCGATCATGGGTCCGCCGGATTCGGTGAACGCAGCATTGGCTTCACCCCAGTCGACGAAATCCGAGCAATTTAAGTCGTCGTCGCGACCTCGATCGGAAGCATTCCACATTCGGTTCAGTCGATTCAGCACGCGTTCGATTTTGTCGAGTGGTGGCAGCGATTCGCATGGTCGACCGTCAAGGTCCGTGTCCAAACCGTATCGGTTCTCGCCAACTGCGTCGTACTTTTCGAAGAAGTACTCTGCTTCGTCGCGATGCTGGAAGTCGTCACAGCGAATTTGGTGGTGCGGTTCGGCAGGTGGTTGGGTCGGGATCAACATCTCGCAGGGGATGCCATTACGGTTCGAATCGAGGTAGACGGTGTTTTCAGTCATGGGGTGTGAATCAAGATAGTCGACCACCGCGTTCCAGTCTTCAAAATCCGCACAGGTCAGAAGTGATGGCGGATACCATGCGTCGTCAGTTTGCGAAACGAGGTCCGGTGATCGCATCCAAGTGACAGCTAACGCAGCGATTCCTGAAATGGTCACCAGCGCAACAGCGACGAATGTGGGGCGCAATGCTAATTCGCGAATATGTGCGATCATCGGAATTGTTAGAAGAAAATCAGGTAACTGGCTTGCAAAGGGAGTAAGCGTTCGAGTGTGAAGGATGTCGTTGTCGCGGTTTCGCCATTGAGGATATCCGAAACGCGACCAGCGTGCTAGTTTAAACTAACATTGCGCTCGTTGACTAACCAACCCGTGACAGCCAAGTCCACCTTATGTCTAGATTCTTGATCCATCTGGGCGACTGCATCGAATACCTCGAAAGCCGGGATACGTCTTCATGTGGCATAGATCTGACTTTCCTTGATCCGCCGTTCAATCAAGGAAAAGAGTACCGAGAGCACGACGACCGGATGGACGAAGAGGAATACTGGTCGTGGATGAGGCGCGTGTGTGAGTTGGTGTACGACCACTCATCCCGGGGTGCTGCGATCTACTTTATGCAGCGAGAAAAGAATACTGAATCAGTGATGCGCGTTCTGAGGGAAGCGGGTTGGAACTTCCAGAATCTCATAGTTTGGAAGAAGATGACCTCTGCCATACCGAGTCAAGTGCGGTTCGGCAAGGCATATCAGGTTATCGCGTATGCGGTCAAGGAACCACGCGCGCGAGCTTTCAATCGGTTGAGGATCGATCCGCCTCTACCTAAGGGATACTATCCGCGCGAGAACGGCATTTTCGTGACGGACGTCTGGGACGATATACGCGAATTGACGTCGGGGTATTTCGCGAGAGATGAGGCTTTGTTCGAGGATGACGGAACGCGAACCCACAAGCAACAATCACCGGTGGCTTTGCTCCTGCGGATCATCCTGTCTTCCAGTGGTGTCGGCGACTGCGTGTTTGATCCGTTTGCGGGAACCGGGACCACGTTAAGCGTCGCCAGTCAAACGGGTCGACGCGGCATTGGCGTGGAGAAAGACTACGTGAATTTTGGGCGCATTGAAAATCGGTTGGCTCAGTTCCGTACCGCCGACTCGGTTGAGCAGTACCGCGATTACTACAGATTTACCGTTGGCCTCAACGCGATTTGGCCGTACGTAAAATCGTGGTCAGTCGATCCAGTAGAGCAAGTTGTGCCTCAGCATCTGTTGTTGGACCGCCAAAGCGGGCAATGACTTCGTCGATTTACCACTTTTTCGCCCGACTAATGCAACGGCGTGGCTATTTCGGGCAAGCACAACCAATCAGCCAATTCGAGTTTCCATGCGAGATGATCGTGGCCAAGGGTCGGGCGAGTTTCCCGGACTTGGTTCTCGCGACCAATCGTGATGATGAACTATCGGGAGGAGAGTTCATCGAGCTAAAGGATGCCAAGTCGATGCAGATCTCTTCGTTCAATTCGACGATTTTTTCTGCAACCAAGCCGATTGACGTGCTCAACAGGCGGATGTTGGAGCAAATCGAATCCAAAGGTGAAGAACCGAGTTCATTGCCGAATCGAGATGTGTTTTATCTGATACGCGGGCAACGAGCCGTCAATCCCGCGCCGGTTGCGAAGACGCTCTTGGTACACGGCAAATGGTTCGAGACGATGGAGCCGTCTAAGGTGCTACTGGATGCGTTCCGGCAAGTTGCTCTTGGTGCCGGTGCCGAAGATCTTGCTATCGCAACAGATGATGCGAGATTGTCATTCCGGCAGGAGGATTTCGCGGCGACACGGCGCATTAGTCGCTCTTCGATTTCGGTGCGTTTTAGGGTGATGACACAAGTCGATCCTGTCGCCAACCTATTGAACTCAGGCCGTTTTCCTTTGATAGGCGACGACACCTTGTCGTTGCTCGTCCACGTTGAAAGCGACGGTACCGGCGGACGAAGCAGCCATCTGGCGGAGTGGAAATCTGCATCGGTGGAGGTCAGGAATTGCGAGCCATTCGAGCATCTCGCGCGTGCGTACGGAGATGTGGATGATAGTCTCAGCGGGGTCACGCGGGTCGCGATTTTGAGACATCCCTACAATGGACCGTTTTTCTTGGCACAGGCCGCGATTGGCGTTTGACAACAAGGAAGGATCGAAGACTCGATATGAAGATCACGGATGTTGATGTGTTCGGAATGCGGACTCCCGTCCACAAGGCGTCGGGGACGAATTGGCTCTTCGTGCGGATTTCCACTGACACGGGCGATTATGGGTGGGGTGAAGCGAGCACGCAGTACAAGGACGCTGGGGTGGCCGCTGAGATCAAGGACTTTGCCAAGTACCTCAAAGGCAAGGACCCGTTCCAGATCGAGAATATCTGGACCTCCTTGTATCGTCGGGTAACGTGGACCGGCGGTCCGGTGACGATGAGCGCGATCAGCGGGATCGATCTCGCGTTGTGTGATTTGAAGGCGAAGGCCCTCGGAATCCCGGTTTACGAGCTGTTGGGCGGCAAGGTTCGCGATGACATCAAGGCTTACGCCAATGGTTGGTTTGATCCGACCGAGGATGAGGACGATGGCGGCGGGGCAAAGACGGTTGACGACTTTGCGCGGCGTTCAGCGGAGTTGGTCGAGGACGGTTGGCGAGCGATGAAGTTCTATCCGTTCAAGGGCCCGCAGGTTATTGACCCTGAGCGATTGCACGAAGGCATCGAACTGGTTCGCGCCGTGCGGCAGTCGATCGGCGACTCAATCGAACTGGCTTGTGACGTCCGGGGCAGACTCGACACTTGGAGCGCGCGACGTGCGGCTTGGGCATTGGAGGAGTTCAATATCGCTTGGCTGGAAGAACCGATACTCTGGGACAACGTTGATGCGTTGAAGGCACTCTCAGACGTAGTCAGAGTGCCGCTGTCGACCGGCGAGCAGTTGTATGGACGTTGGGACTTTCGCCCGTTGCTGGAGGCGAATGCGGTGGGCATCATCCAACCTGACATCTGTCATGCTGGTGGTATCACGGAGCTGCGCAAGATCGCAGCCGTTGCGGAGATGTACTACGTGTCGATAGCACCGCATAACTCGAACGGTCCGCTCTCGACGGTAGCCAGTCTGCATCTCGATCTGGCGACTCCGAACGCATTCATGCAGGAGATTTTCGTTAGCTTCCTCGGGGCATACGAGGCTGTGTTGACGAACATGATCCCGATCTCGGATGGTCGAGCGACCGTACCTGAGGGACCCGGCTGGGGAACTGAGATCGACATTGACGCACTAAGTGACTTCCCGCCAGGCGATTACGTGACGGTTGAGAGCGAACCCTACCTAGCATTTTGACGGCGGTTAATCTTCAGCTCGGTACTAACCGCGCACGATGCACTGTGCAACGGCCAAGGTCACGCTCCACTTGCATGGTGCGTTTTCGCTAAAAGACAAACGCCGGATCGTTCAATCGGTGGTGTCGAGGTTGCGGACGCGCGCCCAAATTTCGTCGGCAGAGGTCGATGTTAACGATTCTTGGAAATCGGCGGAGATTGGCATCGCCATAGTCAGCGGCGAACGACGGCATGTGGAACAGTTGATGCAGACGGCGATCGAATTGGTCGAGAGTGCTGCGATTGAGGCTGAAGTGGTGAACGCCGAAACCGATGTGTGGTCGTTTGACGATGCCTAGGTGCTTTCAAAAACGAAGACGGCTTGGCAGACAGGTGCCTACCAAGCCGTCGTTACGATGAGTTTCGGTCAGCGGAGCCGTTTACGCGGTGCTAACCTGAGCTACTTGGATTGCGGCGAGCATCGCTGCCGCTTGCTCTCGAGTAACTTCGCGTGAACATTGCATGCACTTCAGTTCTGGTCCGGTGAGACCAATGGCGAACTGGAGATCGCCTTGGCATCTCGGGCATGCGCTCTCAAAGATTTGCGCCATTGCTGGTTTCTCCTTCCTCGTGATTTGGGAGTTTTCGTCTTCTGTTTAAGTGAGAAAGCCCCGATATCGAGCGGGGCTTTCAGATTTGGCTTGGCATCGCAAGCTTTCGGTCTTCTCGCCCCGTCCGGTCAGACTGCTTCTCGATGCATTCCTTCAAGCATCTCGCGGGCTTGATAGCGGTCGATCATTCGTGTGCACTGCAAGCATTTCAGACTCGGCCCCTCAAGACGCATGCTGAACACGATGTCGCCTTGGCAGTGAGGACAACGCTTTTCGTAGATGATTGTCATGACTTCTTCGTTGTTTTCGTTTTTTGACGCTTGATTTCGTAAAACGACGCTCTTGCGGAGCACCGTGTGCACGCTGCTTAACACCTCGATGTGCATTTTTACACGATGGGCATCCCCGTTGTCAAGTGGTATCTGAAAGAAATCGCAACAATCTCAAGATCATGTCTCGCGAGAAGCAGTCGTGTGGCTGGTTTTCGTAATGTTGATATTAACTGTATCAAATTGATTATCATTGAGTATAATATCATTGTGCGTCGGGGAGTTTCAGAAAAGCAGAAACCCGGATGTAACATGTGGATGGACCTGAATTGACACAGAGATACGACGAAGCGCGACCACCGGATGTAGGTGTCCTGATCCCGAAGGCAGAGCAGTTCGCGCGCGCCGAAGCGAAGGTTCGCGCTGAAGCTCAGCGAAGGGAGTTGGCGCGGCAATCCGAGGAGGCGAGACGCAATCAAAACCGGAGACGAATCCGAGTACGACTGGTCGATCGAGACGATGCGATCTACATCATCAGCATCGCCGCGCGGTTGGCTGACATGCACCCTCAGACTTTGAGGAAGTACGACCGTGAGGGATTAGTTAGCCCGTCTCGAACCGAAGGAAGCCGTCGTCTCTATTCTGATGAGGACTTGGAACGCTTGCAGATAGTTCGCCGTTTGTCGGATGACCTCGGTTTGAACCTCAGTGGCGTCGCGCTCGTCCTCGAGTTGGTGAAGCATTTGCGCGAGATGGTGACAGTTCTTGAAAACAGTGAGGATGTAGCCGGATCTGTGTCGGCACTGGCGGTTGCGGAGGAGATCAAGGTGATGCTGAATTACCTAGGGGTGGAGTGATGGACTTCAGGTTGAGTAGCTCGTGGGGTCCGGACTGGGACCGTCGGTTTGGCTCCGCTATTCCGATTTCGAACGCACAAAGACTCCGCGACCGCAGGAGGTTGAGGAGCGTGACTTCGGAGCGGGATCGACTAGAGTTCGTGACCAACGAACTTCAGTCACAGGTCAGGTTTCTGGCTTCACAATTGGAGGATGTCGGCAAGCGACTGGAAGAGATTCGAAGCGAGAATCGGGAGCTTGCGTCGCAGTTGACGCGCGCACAATCTGATGCAGTACGCTACCTTCGCGATGCTCAGATGCTCCGAGAAGATTCACAAGAGCAACAAGCTCGCGTCGCACAGGAAACGCGCCTTAAAGCAGCTCAACCGGTTATGAAGGTAGCAGACTCCTTCAGCAGATCGCTCACCGAGGCGAAGTCTAATGGTATGGATGAAGCCTGGCTATCGGGGTTCAAAGCGATGTCGCAAATCGTTACAGGTGCACTGGAATCGCAAGGCTTCGTTCGATTCGAATCACTAGGCGACGAACCAGACCCTGGTCGGCACGAAGTCGTTACCACCGTGCCCTCGCAGGCGGAGCTGTCGGGAAAGATCGTGGGAGTGATCGAGGACGGATATGAAGATGCCGATTCAGCCGAGGTGGTACGTGTGGCAAAGGTTGTGATCGGCGTTGCGGATGGCGATTAACGGGCGAATGAGCAAAGCGACGATCAACTGAAAGCGCATATTGGGCTGGGCAACCCCAGCTGCAGGAAAGGCAACGAGAAAGAAATGGCACGAGCGATTGGCATAGATCTGGGAACAACCAACTCGGCGATGGCGTATATGAGCGCGGGTGAGCCTGAGATCATCGAGAACTCTGAAGGGCAGCGTATCACTCCGTCGGTGGTCGCCAAGAACACGAAAACCGGTGAGCGCCTGATCGGAATGACAGCACGTCGTCAAGCGGTTACCAATCCAGAAAACACCGTCTACTCGGCGAAACGCTTCATTGGACGTCGCTATGACGACGAGTTCGTGCGCGCCGACGAGACGTTGATGCCCTTCGGTTTGGCTCCACTGTCGAACGGTGACGTTGGGATCAAGTTTGACGGCGACGTTCGTCCGCCGGCGGAAATCTCGTCAGTTCTGCTAGCCCGTCTGAAACAGGATGCCGAAGAGCGATTGGGTGAGCCGGTAACGCAAGCAGTGATTACAGTTCCCGCCTACTTCAACGATGCCCAACGCGAGGCTACGCAAGTTGCCGGGACCATCGCCGGTTTAGAAGTGCTACGAATAGTGAACGAACCGACTGCGGCGGCGTTGGCATACGGTCTCGAGAAGGAAGGAGATCGCAATGTCGCGGTTTACGACCTCGGCGGCGGAACATTCGACATCACGATACTCCACGTTGGCGACGGCGTATTCGAGGTCAAGAGCACTAACGGCGACACGCATTTGGGCGGCGACGATTTCGATCAGCGATTGGTCAAACACCTCGTTGAAGAGTTCCACAAGCGCGAAGGCTTGGATCCGAGCACTGACCCTTCTGCTGCACAACGACTTCGACAGGCGGCTGAAGACGCCAAAATTGAGCTGTCGTCGTTAACGACATCGGAAATTAACTTGCCGTTCATCACCGCGGATCAAACTGGTCCGAAGCACCTAGTTCAATCGTTGACGAGGGCCAAGGTAGAGGCATTAACTGAGGATCTGATCGAGAAAACGGTCGGGCCGTGCGAAGCGGCGTTGAAAGACGCCGGTTTGGCGGCGTCTGACATCGACGACGTGATATTGGTCGGTGGCATGACCCGCATGCCTGCGGTCGTCGAGCGCGTCCGTGCCATCTTCGGCAAGGAACCTAACCGATCGATTAACCCCGACGAGGTTGTGGCACTCGGTGCTGCGCTTCAAGCCGGAGTGTTGCAGGGCGACGTATCCGGCATCCTATTGCTCGACGTTACGCCCCTAACGTGGGGCATCGAGACACTCGGCGGTGTCCGCACCGAACTGATACCGCGCAACACGACAATCCCGACTTCCAAATCAGATACGTTCACGACCGCCGCCGATGGACAAAATTCGGTGGAGATACATGTCTTGCAGGGCGAACGACCGATGGCTGCTGACAACACCTCAGTCGGTCGGTTTTCGCTTGACGGCATCGCCCCGGCACCGCGCGGAGTACCACAGATCGAGGTGTCGTTCGACATCGACGCCAATGGAATCCTCACGGTAAAGGCTACGGATAAGGCGACGAATCGCGAGCAGCACATCACTGTCACCGGACGTTCCGGCATGTCAGATGACGACATCAAAGCGAAAGTTCGAGAGGCAGAAGAGAATGCTGATGCCGATCGAGAACGCAAAGAAGCGGTTGAAGCACGCAACTACGCCGAATCTATCGCCTATCAAGCGGAAGCACTGATTAAGGAACATGGCGACAATCTCCCGGATGCGGTGAAATCCGACATTCAATCCAAGACGGGGGTTTTGCGATCCCTATTGGAGGACGAAAACGCGGAGTCATCCGCTATCAAGGCCGCTTCCGAAGAGCTTCAACAGGCGATGATGCAGGCTGGTCAGCATATCCACGGCAATGGGACCGGTGCGCACTCCGATGGTGGCACCGGGGCGGGTTCGGCAAGCACGCCTCCGGGAGACGACACGGTAGAAGGTCAGTTCCGCGAGGTCTAGTCGACTACGCAGAGCCGCGCCGCACCTTTGACGTGTCGCGGTTCTTTGGATCGTACGGCGTGGGATCGTACGGCGTGCCTCAATGCCCGTGGCGCGGGAATATGCGTTGCTGAACGGCTATTATCGCCGCATCGTTGTGCTCGACGATCTCACGACGAGCGTCTCGGTCTAGTCGATAGACTTCAACGTCTTCAAACGTGGTCAATCCGGACAATGACTCGTACGCTTTAGGGACAGCTGTCGGGAGATCGAAACCTGCCATCGTTGCCAGATCCATCGTCCACGCCCTAGCGACTGCGGACATATCGTATCCGCCGCCTCCGACAGCGATCCAACCACAACGCGCATGGTCCGCCATCGACGCGAACTTCTTCACTGCAGCGTTGTGTCCCTGAGTTGTGAGAGCAAGATGTGCCAGAGGATCCTGGCGATGGGTGTCGATTCCGAGTTGGGTGAACAAGACGTCAGGGTCGAATGCATCGAATAACGGCGGTATCACTGCATCGAACGCTTGGTGCCACAGATCGTCGTCGGTAAACGGAGCCAACGGGATGTTGACGCTGTAACCTTGTCCGTCTCCGATGCCTGTCTCTTCGGGTCCGCCCGTACCCGGAAACAGCCACTGTCCCGACTCGTGGATCGAGATCGTCATCGCGCGCTCGGTTTCGTACAACCCGGCCTGCACGCCGTCTCCGTGGTGCACGTCGATATCGACGTAGAAGACGCGTAACCCTCGTTCTATTAGATGCTTGATGGCGATTACGGCGTCGTTGAAGATGCCGAATCCTGAGGCGCGGTTGTGCATCGCATGGTGATGCATCCCGCCAGACGGTATGAACGCGGTCTTGATCCGACCATCAGCTACGGCCTCGGCGGCCATCAATACGCCCCCGGCAGTCAGTGCTGCGTGGCGAAATACTCCAGACCGAGGCGGATTGTCCCCGGGACCAAATCCGAACATGCCCATTTCTGGCACGATGGCACCAGCGTCGATTGCCTCGACGACCTCGACGTATTCGGGGTCGTGGAACAGTTCAATTTCGGAGCGGGTTGCCAAACGCGGGGGTTGTTGGGAAATTGCATCGGAATCGAGAACACCAATGGCACGCATCAGCTCGTGCATGTGCATCAAACGTATAGGACGCATAGGATGCGTCGGTGACAACACATGCTGCGACTGCTCGTGAGAATAGACGAGCATTGTGGGCGGATGGGACGACACCATAGTGGGTTGATGTTAAAGCCCGAGGCAATCGACAGCTCACAGGTAGCGCATCCGCCGCCAAACCATCGCCATGACTCCCGCCGCCAAGACGACGAATACGATGATCGCGCTCGGTTTCAGCGTTGGCCACTCTTCTCCGGGTTGCCCAGTGAAGTAGACAGTTTGGCGGGTCGGGATCGGCGTCACTTGTAGGGACTGTGCTTGTGGCGTGGCGTCCGGCGCGGTGGTGGGAACTGGTTGTGCCGTCGGCGCGACCTTTGGCGTCGCTACCCGTTGCGACTCGTGCGTCGAGTTAATCGACACTTCAGAACGATCATCGACAAAGTCGTCCATGATCAAGGTACCGGTCTCGATAGTCGGCAAACCGGGAATTGTCGGCACGGGTCCCACGGGAGTTGTGAGTTCGACAGGGTTCGGTTTCGGTATCGGCGGCAGATTCCACTGGCTGCGCCAATGGTTTTCCAACTCGTTCAAGGATTTCCCGTAGACAGCGATGAGTGCGTCGCCAATGCGACGCCCGTCATTCAATTCGCTAAGCACTTGGCCGATGGAGTGCTCCCCGTGTTCCTCGATTAGGTACGAGACGAAATCGGTAGATTGTTCGTAGAAGTCAATGATGTCGTGTCTTTGTCCGGGGATCGCATTCATCGTTCTGAACGAAGGTACATCTCCGGAACTCGCCACGAATCGGAAGTGCCGTCTGGCTTCGTCGCGTGATCGCGTCTCCCAGTAGCTAGAGTTGCCTTCATTCAACCACGCAGGGACAGGGTTGGCGTAAGGCGAATCGACTGTCTGGTGGAGCAGCAGATGCGCAAGCTCGTGTATCAGGACGTGATCAGACGGAGACGCTAACACAGTGAGGTTGTATTGTCCGTAAGCGAAACCGCCAAAAAACGTTCCGTCAGTGGCTGCTTGGCTGATGCGAGGGCCGTACCGCGTCAGATCCCTTAAGTTGGGCATCAACACGGCTCTCATGCGAGGCTTCTCATCTGCCCCGAGCGCATCGGCTATGTCAGGAACAATCGCTTGCATCCGGCCGAGCAGTGCACGCACAGATGCTGAGTTGATGCCGTAGTAAAGAATTTCGAGCGTCTCGTCCCCGATGCGTTGCCAGTCGCGCTCTTCGTCGACGTGCTCCACTAGGTAGCTCTGCGATTTGTATCGTTGTCCGGCTTCGGTGACGAACTCAAAGTTGACGTCGAACTGCGTACCTGGGGGGTAGTAACTCGGCGTCTGTACGTCAATCTCAGCACTGACTTCGAGTTGCTGCGACTGAGTGAACTCCGGGTGGAAGTACGAGGCGATGGTGTTGGTGCCGCGTGGTTTGACGTACATGGTGACCCGCTCCATCACTTCAGTCACTGGTGTGCCGAAATCGAGGGATATTTTGTCGCCCAATTCGACGCGGTAAGAGAAATCTTCAAACGGTAGCGGACGCGGATTCTGCGCGCGAATCTGTGCGTCATCAACCCCCACGATCAGAGTCGTCGCAAAAAACGCGACGACGGCGATGGATTTCAATCTTAGGTTTTGTACTGCGTTGAGTTTCAACGAATGGTGTCAACGACCACGTGGCGGTGTTTGGCGTTCCGACGCCTGTTGTATTGGAATACGAGACGACTTGCTCGAGAGTTTTTGGACGGACTGCTGTACAGTGATACCAAATGCCGAAACCATTGGACGGAATCGTATGGGTCGACTAGTTTAGACACCCAACGGATTCCTCCCGGCTACTAGAAAGGTAAACCGATGCGCTATTACCAGTTTCTTGTTTCCGATAAGGTGCACCTCGGCGTTGAGATATCCGACGGCAAGATCACCGATCTGACCAGCATCACGTCGGAGGCAGATTCGACGCTATCGCTGTTTCGTGCTGCTCATCTCAATGGAGTCGGCATCGACGAAGTGGCATCACGAATCCTGGATCATGGTGAGGGAGATGAGTTGTCCTTCTCGGATTTGGGCACGTCAGTGCGGATTTTGCCACCAATCTTCGCGCCGGAAGTGTGGGCGTTCGGTGTGACGTATATGGATAGCATGCGGGAACGACAAGCGGAAAGCGGATCGCCCGATGTGTATGCCCAGGTCTATAACGCCGATCGACCTGAAGCGTTCTTCAAATCAACTTCAGACCGCTTAGTCTCACCGGGAGACGCGTTGGGCATTCGCTCCGATTCCGAATGGGACGTTCCTGAACCGGAGTTGGCGTTCGTGCTTTTCGCTGGTGAGATTGTCGGCTACACAATCGGAAACGATATGAGCAGTCGTTCGATCGAAGGTGCGAATCCGCTATACCTGCCACAGGCGAAGGTGTACGACAGGTCTTGCTCCATTGGACCTAGTATTGCCACGCCGGACGTCGTAGGCGATGCGCAAACGCTGGACGTTGCTCTGAGCATCGAGCGGGATGGTAAATCGGTGTTTGAAGGTTCAGCCAACACCTCCCAGATGAAACGAAACTGCGTATATCTCGCAGACTGGTTGCAGCGACACAATCGTGTACCCAACGGCACGACCGTATGCACCGGAACCGGCACAATTCCGCCTCCCGAATTCACGTTGCGTGAGGGCGACATCGTCAAGATCGCTATCGACCGTATCGGAACGCTGGTGAATCCGGTTGTAAAGGTTTGAAGCAAGCGTCTCTTGGGGTCTCTTGTGGTCTCTTGGGGTCGCGCAACGAAAATAAGATAGATGGTTGCTGTGTAGGGAGGGGTTTCCGTATTGAGTCGAACGAACGGGGTCAGTTTGAGTGCAGTTGAATCGAGGTCTGGCATAGACGCGACTTTCGTGCAGGATTTCGCGCGACGGGTGCGCGAAAACGTTCAAAGAGTGTTTGTCGGCAAGGACGACGCGATCGAGTTGGCAATTATCGCATTGCTCGGCCGTGGTCATGTTCTTTTGGAAGATGTTCCCGGCACTGGTAAGACGACGCTGGCGAAGACGATTGCGGCCTGCTTGGGTTTGGACTTCAAGCGAGTCCAGTTCACGCCAGATTTGGTGCCTTCCGATGTGTTAGGCGTCAACATATACAACGCCGGACACGCCGATTTCGAATTCAAGCCTGGGCCGATCTTCACGCAGATTTTGTTGGCAGATGAGATTAATCGGGCGACGCCGAGGACTCAGTCCGCATTGTTGGAGGCGATGCAGGAACAACAGGTATCGATTGATGGCGTGACGATGGGATTGAGTTCTCCGTTCCTGGTGTTGGCGACGTTGAACCCGGTGGAGATGGAAGGCACGTTCATGTTGCCCGAAGCGCAGCTGGACCGGTTCCTGTTGAAGCTTTCGATCGGCTATCCGTCGGAAGGCGAGGAAGCGCAGATGTTGGAGCGCTTCCAGACCGGCGACTCTGCGGTCGCCGTGGACGTCTGTGCAGATGCGTCGGATGTGGAAAAAGCACGCGACATCGTCGAGCACGTCCGAATTGAGGACAACGTACGAGAGTATCTCGTTTCGGTCGTCCGAGCGACTAGGAACAACGCGCAGATACGCTTAGGCGCAAGCCCTAGAGCATCACTTTCGCTTCAGCATGCTGCACAAGCCAAGGCGGCCATCGAAGGCAGGGACTATGTTATGCCGGATGACATCAAGGAATTAGCGGCACCGGTACTGTCACATCGCGTCGTCCTTGAATCGAGTATGCAGATGCGAAGACGCGACGCTGCGCAGATCGTAGACGATGTAGTGGCTCAAATCCCGGTGCCAATCGAGCGATGAACGCGATCCGCGCCGAGGCGTGGAGTTAACACAGTTTAGCGAGAGGTTGATGGGTTGATCAACCCGATGATGAGGACCTTCCGCGAGAAGCGGACGCGCGACCTGCGCGCACCGGACGTCATCGGCGAGCTATTCATGCTCCTCATGATCGTCGTCATCGCCATCGGGGCGGGTACCGGTTCAGCCTTAACAGTCGCGCTCGGGGCAACGGCATTCGTCATATCAGCTGGCGGGACCTTGTGGTCGAAACTGTCGCTGGAGGAAGTCGCGTACGATGCGCGGCCTTCCGACACCCATGTCTTCGTTGGTGATGAACTCGAGATCTCACTCACCTTAGAAAACCGCAAGCCGTTGCCGATTCCATGGGTACAACTGATCGAGTTCGTGCCGACGGGTTTGACTCCATTGAGTGACGAGAAAGTCAAACGCCGAGCATACGCTGGTGGCAGCGAGGTCGTTGAGACGACGAGTTTGGCCGGATACGAGCGTGTGCGTTTCCGACACAAACTACGGGCGCATCATCGTGGGCACTACACTCTTGGCCCGACAGAGCTGAGGAGTGGCGATCTCTTCGGTTTGTTCGGGACGGTTCGACGAGACTCGCGCAACCCGTACGGCGTGACCGTATATCCCCGAATCGTGCCTTTGGACGGTTGGGAGTTGCTCCCGGCGAAGCCAATCGGTGACGTACTCAGCCGCAACAACCTGCTGGATGACCCGTCGCGCCCACGCAGTGTCAGGGACTACCGCCCCGGCGACCCGTTGAAGCGCATCGACTGGAAGTTGAGTGCCAAACGCGACGAATTGACGGTTCGGACTTACGACCAAAGCGTGAGCAACGACGTGGTGGTGATGCTCGAATCGAGGACTGTAGACGTTGCGTGGCACGGATATAAGTACGACGTCTTGGAATCGGCGGTAACGGCTGCCGCGTCCATCGCGACGCGCAGTGCTGACCTCGGATATCGCGTCGGCTTGTTGGCAAACGGCGTCAAACCCACGCGTGGCGTAATCGCCGCGATACCACCGGGGGACGGTCCGCATCATCTGAGGACTGTGCTCGAAGCGTTGGCGTTCGTTCAGCCGCTCTCGTTCACTCCGTTGGAGAATCTAGTGGTTGAACGCGGAGCGTCGATACTGACCGCAGGGTCTTCGGTCATTTTGGTTGCGGGATTCCTGACCGAGTCGTTGGCAGCATTCGTGCATCTGGCGCAACGGACAAGACACCGATGTTCGATTGTTTGGGTAGGACGGGAGGATCCGCCAAGCGTGACTGGGTTGAGGATATTGGACGCTCGCGAGCTGTTCCGGATCGATGATGACGTTGAAGAGTTACTGATGTCTCTGGTTGACGCTGAGTTCGAGGTCAACTCCCGCATGAACCAACCGACACGCGAGTACGACCATGTCTGATTGGCGTAATCAGGTGGTATTCACGGCGATCGCGGTTGCGGAGAGCGTCATTGCGTTCGCCATCATGGGGATTATCGGCGTGGGGATTGGTTTGGATCAAACCCCGCTCCATTGGGGAACAGTCTTTCTCCTATATCTCGTCGGGATTGGCACCGCTTGGGTGGCCGGCGGTTTGCGAGGCGGATTGGGAACGGCGGCACTAATCTACGGCACTGCCGGCCTCGCGACGATCTATCTCGCCGTCGCAACAACTCGACTGGATGCGAATTTCGCTTTCGATCTCGCTTGGATCTATCACCTTTTCAATCGCGACCTATCTGGCGAGGGATTTGCCGCCATCGTCATGGCGTTGATCTTATCGGTATTGATTTGGCGACGCACGTCGACAATCATCCGCGATGATCGCGATGCGCCGGATCATCTAAAGCGGATTTTCAAGCGCGGGTTGGTGCTCTTGGCATTCGGACTCATTGTGGATGAGTTCGTCGACCGGCCAATCGGTTTGGCACAGCTTTTGATCCCGTACTTCGTCGCGACACTCGGGGGCATGGCCGTGGCCCGCTTGCCGCAAGACTCTCCGATCGCGGGACGATGGGTGCGCACTATTCTCGCCGGCCTGGGTGCTTTCATCGGGGTCGGACTGATCGCGGGATTTTTCGGTGGAAGGTACGGCGCGGGCGGACTAAACCTCCTTTACGTCCTATGGGGTTGGGTCGTCGATGCCATTCTGTGGGTCCTCTATTGGCCATTGACCGCGATCGGGTGGGTGATAACGATCATCATCCGTTTTCTGCAGTCGTTGTTCAGCGTCGAACCAGTGGAGCAGGAGCAGGAACAGGGTCAGGGGCAACGACCCGACTTCCCAGAACGAGAAGCTACGGAAGCTGCCGGCAACGAGTGGGTAGAGGCGGTCTTGGACGCTTTGCAATGGCCATTGACATTCCTGCTGCTATTCGTCGTCATAGTCGTCATCGCACTTGCATATCGGAGATTAGTCCGGCGGTTGACGCGTGAGGAAGGCGTCGAGCGAGAATCGTTACGCGACGAGGTTGAGGAGGTTTCATACCTTGATCTGCTAAAGGGACTGCTTCCCGATTGGTTGACGCGCCGGGGTTTGAGTCGACACTTGTGGCAATACCCAGATGATCCCGGCATCAAAGAAGTGTTCTTGCTCTACTTCGAGACTCTCGAGATGGCACTCGAGCGCGGGATGGAGTTCAACTCGCGGGAAACGCCATCAGAGCGGCGATGGGAACTTGAAACCATCCTGCAAGGCGCACCCGTGGCAGATATCACGACACGCTTCAACGCTGCGTGTTATGGCGGCGTGGCTAGCGAAATTAGACATATAGAAGCACTGCGTGGTCAGTTAACCACGGCGATTACAGCTCTTGACACGAAAGCGCAGGAAGCCGAGGCAGGAGCGTAGAGACAGCCCTCAACGGGGCTGCGCTAAAGGTCGTCTCCCACGTTGATCACACGTAGCAGATTGGTGCTTCCCGACAGACCGATCGGCACGCCTGCGACAAGGACGACCGTATCCCCGTTTGCGGCGATGCCTAGTTGCTTGGTCAACTCGCCTGTGTAACGGAACATTTCATCGAGTTCACTTAATCTTTCGGCGAGGAGCGGTGTGACGCCCCATCGCATGCAAAGTCGAGAAAGCGTTCTCGGATCTGGCGAGAGAGCGAAGATGCGCGTGCGTGGTCGGAATGCGGCAACGCGATCGGCGGTAACGCCTGTCTCGGTGAAAGTTACTATCGCCTTTGACTGCAGAACGTCAGCGGTTCTTGCGGCGTCGAATGCGATGATGGAGTTAACCTGGGCGTGTTGTCCTTCTTTGTCGACAATGTTCATGCGCCGATCCCGTAGCATCTCGTTGTCGAGGAACTTTTCTGCTTGTTTGGAGACGCGCGCCATGAACTGCACCGCGCGGCTGGGGTACTTGCCGATAGAAGTCTCGGCCGACAGCATCACGGCGTCGGTACCATCTCGAACAGCGTTGTAGACATCGGTCGATTCCGCGCGAGTGGGTTCCGGGTGTTCACGCATCGATTCCAGCATCTGTGTGGCGGTGATGACGGGTTTGCCGACTTCGTTGGCCATTCGGATTATGCGTTTCTGAATCGTCGGTACCAAGTGGAGCGGCATCTCGACGCCTAGATCGCCGCGGGCGACCATGATGGCATCTGTTTCGTCGAGGATTTCGGCGAGATTATCAACCGCCTCCTTAATCTCAATCTTGGAGACGAGATGCGGATCTCGGCCGGCGGAGTTTAGTCTCTCTCTCACTGCACGGAGGTCGTCGCGATTGCGAATGTAAGAAAGACCGACGAAGTCTACGTCAGCTTCGATGGAGAACTTGAGGGCCGCAACGGTCTCGTCGGTGAAATAACCGAGGGTGGATGTATTCCCCGGGGCGGTTACCGCCTTATTGCTTTCAATCTTGCCTCCCCTTAGTACCGTGCAGACGATTTCTTCGCCAACCACCTCGTCGACGCGCAGCTCGACAGTACCCTCGTCGATGAGAATCTTTGCTCGCGGTTTGATGTCCCGGTGCAGACCTGCGGGCCAGACGGTGCCGCGTTCTGAATTCGTTCGTAATCGCTTTGTTGTGAGAGTGAACTTCTGGCGATTGGCGACATCGATGAATGCGCGGCCGCCTTCAAGGGACGCGACTTCTGCATCGACCTCTCCGATGCGGTACTTAGGACCCGGCAGATCTGCCAAGATGCCGATGGGCACACCGGATTCGTTGGCGGCAGTACGAACGGCTTTCACGTAGGCGTGGTGATCTTCGGCTTCACCGTGAGATAGGTTGAGCCTCGCCACCGACATCCCGGCGCGGATGAGTCGCTTCACCGATTGCACGTTACCAGTCGCCGGTCCGATGGTGCAGACGATGCGAGTTCGGGGCGAATTTCTTACGAATGCAGGTAAAGGAAGCATTGCGGGAATGGGTTGGCAATTGAAGTTACTCCGTCTAATCTATAACGCCGTCCGCGGTCGCTGTTGGACGGGCAGACGTGAGTTGAAAGGAGAAAATCCCTACGCGTTTTGTTGTGATAAAGTTAGGTATTGTCGACCGCCGTCAATCCAGTCGAGGAATGGTTCCCGGGAGTGGAGAATTTGAACACCTTTGATGCCTTACTTGCGCTTCAGGACCTTGACCAGGATCTGCTGCGACAACGTAGAACGTACAGCCAGATTACACAAGACTTGCAGGATCGGGCGAATCGTTTGAAATCGTTGCGCGATGAACGCGATCGGGCAAAACGGACCCAATTGCAGGCCGAAGTGGCGATGAAGCGATTGGAACTGGAAAGGGCATCGGAGAATCAACGACGACTTGAGATGGAGGATCGACTATACGGCGATTACGGCACGAACAACCCTCGTGACCTAATCAAGATGGAGTTGAGGGTACAGGAGCATTCCAATCGCATCGAGACGATCGAGAAGGAGATTGAGCCGATACGGGTAGCGGCGCGCGAAGCCGGGCAAGTATTGACGGACCTTGAGGAACGGGTTGCGACGATGGAGATTGAGTGGGAAGAGCAGAAGAAAATCGGGACTGACGAGCAGGCGCGGATCGCTGAGGAGTACAACGAAGCACTCAAGTATCGCAACGAAACAGCAAACGAAGTCCCCAAGCGTCATCTGGGCGAATACACGCGACTATTCAAGAACAACGGCGGGACGGCGGTTACGGTAGTGGAGCGAGATATCTGCGCGGGATGCTCAGAGCGGGTGTCGATGGGCGAGTTGAATACCTTGAAGAACTCGACTGAGCCGATTCTCTGTCACTGCGGCAAGTACCTAATCACGCTTAGCGTGGGATAAATCCAATGCGAGCCATTGGCTACGTTGATCGATATCGGGCATTCGACAGCCGCGTCAGCTTTGCTTCCGAGTCGACGGACGAGTGGCCGCCATCTTTGGATCCCTCAGCCGGGTCATGGGGTCATCTGTCTGGGATCGTCCACCAAGTCTCCGAGCAATCGACCAACGTGGTCGAGCAGATTATTCGGTACTGCCACGCCGGCGGTCACCATCTCGTCGCTGTGCTTGGCACCGATGACAACCCAAGGGAAGATGACGGTTCTAACGCGGTTACACGACAACGCTACGACGGTTCCGCGGAGTTCGGCGATCGCCAATTCGCGAGGTTGATGGAGCTGATTGAAGGTCGTCGCGGCCGTCCGGCATTGGTCGTCGTACCGGATTCTTCTCATCTTGCGACCGATCTCGAGACGCTGGTTCAACGGTTGCTGTTGGTTAGAAGATCCGGATCAGACGTCATCTGCACTGATCCCGAGCTTCCCGACCCGTTGCAGAACGGCGAAGAGTTGCTGGGCATGCGAGGCGACGCCGATTGGTTCCGCAAGCAAATCCGGAGTCGCATCCGCGAAAAGGCAGCGCGCGGTCAAGTGCTAGGACGGACCCCCTACGGTTATCGGAGCGGTGCCGACGGCACCTTGAAACCGGTTCCTGAGGAAGCGGAAGTCGTCAAACAGGTTTTTCAGTGGTACGTCGGTGAAGGGGTTGACGCGGATGCCGAATCCGCTGCGGAGTCAGATGGGCGTAAGTTGGGCATGCGCTTGATTGCTCAACGGTTGACGGATGCGCGAATACCGACTCGGACTGGCAAGCCATGGTCCACTGCAACCATCTCCATTATTCTGAAGAATCGCGTCTACACCGGAACCTACACCCGTTACGGTTTCTTGGTTGCGGGCAATCACGAACCGATCATCAAGCGTTCGCTCTTCCGCAAAGCCCAGAACGAGTTATTCCGCAAACAACGACGACGACGCCTCTCCGAAACGCAGGCACCATTCCTACTCGGTGGCGTGTTGAAGTGTGCCCACTGCGGACATGGCGTGCCAGGATTAACGCGCCGCAGGCGATGGCGACGACGCGACGAATCTTTGGCGGTCAAGACGTATCGATATTACGAGTTTTATGAGTGTCAGTACCGACGTGGCAACCGGAACGGTGAGGAAAACCCGAAATGCCCCCGTTGGCGTGCTGATGAACTTGACGGGCAGGTTCGGAGGGCGATCGGCGGCCTTGATGCGTCGGTAGTTGAGAGTATTGTCCCGGCAATCGCGAAGATCTCGCTCGAACAGCAGCTGGAGGAAGCTGAAAAAACGTTCCTGAATGGAGTGAGGCTCGTGTCTTCGAGCAAGGGCGACATCGAAGATTTGGAACCGCTCCTCGACAAGCTCAAACGCGTTCGCAAGGCGCACGAGGAAGAGCAAGCGGAACCATCAGCCGATGGCACCGGACGCGATGGCAAACGCACACGCGTTAGCATGGTCAAGGATTTGATTGCAGACATCGTTGGTTCCGACGACGTGATGAAGGCACGCGAAGCACTTAGTGCTTTGGTCGACGAAGTCAGAGTGACGGATGATGAGGTCAGCGTGCACCCACGTTTCGTCAACTGATGGTGCCGCGCTCCGGATCGGCACCGTGTGGTACTCTCAGACATAGATGAGGCGGACGTGCGACCGCTTCAATGCTGTTAAATCCGGCATTGCAGAGGAAAGTCCGAGCACTGACGGGCAAAGGTGCCTGCTAACGGCAGGGCGGGGCGACCCGACGGCAAGTGCAACAGAAAGCAGACCGCCTAAGCACTCTCGCGAGCGTTTGGGTAAGGGTGAAAAGGTGCGGTAAGAGCGCACCGCGTCAGCGGTAACGTTGACGGCACGGTAAACCCCACCCGGTGCAAGGCCAAATAGGGGAGTGTCAATACGATTGCCCGCGTAGACTCCCGGGTAGGCCGCTAGAGGTCGTGGGCAACTGCGACTCGAGATGGATGGTCGCACCAGTCTAAAGATGCAGGGAGGAAGGCCCTACGGGTTGTAAACCTGATCGCAGGCTGGACAGAACTCGGCTTACAGTCCGCCTCAGTCGCTCAATCAATCACTTCGAGAGTTGCGATGTGAGGTGCGTGAATGTCGAGCGATGCGCGCATGAATTGGTAAACCGCATCCGTCATCGGTACGCACTCCGGGCATTCCTCGTTCACGCCGGCGATGTACTTTATCTTCATGTAGTCGTCGGTCAACTCGAGCAACTCGAGAGATCCGCCTTCAGAGGCGACCATAGTTCCGATGCTGTCGATGACGGTCCTGATGCCGGGTGGCGCGGTAATCATATTGTCTTCGCCTTGATTGCTAGATGCTGCTTCTCGATTTTATCTACCTGTGTTCCTTGAGCACCACGTTCGATATCTCCTGTTGAATTTCCGCAACCACCTCGTTCCGTTTGCGCCCCCATCCGCGATTTAGTGCTTCGATGTTGCGCGCCTCAACTAGGTTGGCCAAAGGTTGGGGCACTTGATGGGAGCGTCCGATCTCATTTGCCAAGCGAACGTCTTTAGCACCGAGTTCGAAGAAGAATGTGAGTTCGTCTTCTTCGTACCCGTCGCCGACAGGTGGTTCGAAACCTTCGAACGGCCGATTTTTGCCTCCGGTGCCTTGGTGTATGGCCTCTACCAAAACATCGAGTTTCACTCCAGCTTTAACCCCAGCGGTCAACACCTCCATGCGAGCTTGGCCAACGATTGCGCCGAATAGCTGGTTGCTCAACTTGCAAACGGTGCCAGTTCCGATGTCGCCGCAATACATCACCTTGTCGCCCATCGCGTCTAGGGCCGCCTTGATGCGTTGAAACGCATCGTGGTCACCTCCGACGTAGACAGCCAGATCGCGCTTAATCGCGCCGACCACGCCGCCGCTCACCGGGGTGTCGAGAAAAGTGACGCCTCTATCCGCATAGCGCGCGTGGATCGATCGCACCATGTCGAGCGAGTTCGAGGTGCAGTCGATTACGATGGTTTCTTCATCGACCCCATCCGATATTCCGTCTTCACCAAAGTTGACAGCTTCCACATGTTGCGGCATCGGCAGGCAAGTAACGACCAGATCCTGCCCCTGCGCAGCCTCGGCAGGAGAGTCCGCCCACTTTGCGCCATCCTCAAGCATGTCAATCGCCGCATCGGGTCGCAAATCGTGGACAGTGAAGACGTCGGCAGCGTTCATAATGTACTTTGCCATCGGTTTGCCCATATGCCCGAGGCCGATCCAAGCAATCTTCATCGCGTGATGCTCCAGTTCGTAAGGTCGGTTCCAGCGGTTAGTCGAGTGGTTCGATTGTCGGCGTCTAATGCGTTCAATCCAACTGCCTTAATCGCGGATCGAAACGGTCTCGGAACCAATCGCCGAGAAAGTTGAATGCAAGCACGGTCAGCGTTATGGCGAGTCCAGGGAAGAATGATATCCACCACTCCGTGTAGATGTAGTTCCGACCTTCAGCCACCATCACGCCCCATGCCGGCGTGGGAGGCGGGATTCCGACACCTAGGAAGGACAAACTCGCTTCGGTCAGGATCAATGCACCCAAGTGCAACGTCGTGACTACGATTACTGTGTTTATCAACCCCGGTGCCAAGTGTTTCAAAAGGATGCGCCAGATACTCGCACCGGCCACCAATGCCGCGGCCACGTAGTCGCGTGTCTTCAAACTTAACGTCTCTGCGCGGGCTTGCCGTGCGACGCCGTTCCAACTGAATATCGTGAGCAGGATGATGACCAGTGCGAACGACTGCCCATATACGATGACCGTGACTAGGGCGACGAGGATGAATGGCACCGCGAACGTGAAATCGACGACGCGCATCAAGATTTCATCTACGGTGCCTCCAACGTATCCGGCGATCAGTCCGACGACTAAGCCGAATACCGTGCCGATCGAGAGCACGATCGTTGCAATAAGGAGTGAGGTGCGCGCGCCGTAGATGATGCGAGCAAGGATGTCTCGGCCCAATGGGTCGGTGCCGAGAATGTGTGAAGTGTCACCGCCTTCTTGCCACATCGGCGGCGTATTCCTCGCAAGCAGATCGTCCTTCTCCGGATCATATGGTGTCAGAACCTCAGCAAAGGCTGCCGCAATCACTAGCATCGAAATCAAGATGATCGGGATAATGGGCCACCGACGTACCACCCGCAGAATTGCACTCCATCTTGACGTCGGCGACGAATCCTCGCCCGCAACCTGAGACGCGGTTGTTGCTGTGCTGGAGACATCGTTCATGTGGTCATCCCTGCCTGATCCGCGGGTCTGCAAGGGCGTAGAAAAAGTCGACAACGAGTGATAGAACGGCGTAAGTTGCAGTGACGAGCAACATGATCCCAGTGAGTAGCGGGAAGTCATCGCCGAGAACCGCGTACAGGGCCAAAGAACCTACTCCTCCCAACCCGAGCGTCGACTCGAGAACTATAGCACCGGTGATTAGACCTGCGGGAAGGAATCTCGAGTGTGCCAAGGACGTGACCAGTGCGTTGCGAACCGCCAGACGCCAGACAGTTCTGTTGTCGATGATGCCTTTGGCTTTAAGGAACGCTATACGCTCAGACTCTATGACCTCGAACATTGCCGATCGAGTGATCTGCATTAGGTTCGCGGCGAATACTGTACCCATACTTACGGTGGGCAAAACTAAGTAATGCCATTGGATCTCCTCGGCTCTACTCCAGATCTGCACCGCGTCTAGTGCCGGCAACCACTCTAGAACATGGGCGAAGAGTAACAGTAGAACGATGCCCAACCAGAAGACTGGCAATGATCGTCCAGCGCGAGCGAAGGCTGTGATCACGCCATCGAGTATCGATCCGCGAGATAAGGCGGACAACACGCCGAACGGGATGCCAAACGCGAAAGAGAAGGCGAATCCCCCGGCTACCAACAACGCTGTGGTTGGTGTCGCATCAACGATCAGATCGATCGAATGTACCGCAACTGCATCCGACCTCCAGAACCAAGTTTCACCCGACACCGCGGCTTTGCCCCAGACGAAAAATCGCACGACCAGTGGTTTATCCCAGGCCATTTCTTCGATTAGCAGATCGCGGCCATTGAAATGCGAATGTGACCAAACTTTAGCCAGGTAGTAATCGCGCGGATCGCCAATAAATCGCGAAATCGAGAACACAAACAACATCACCGCGAAAACCAATGCGATGCTGTAGGTGAGTCTCTTGGCGAAGAATTTCAGCATCTTCCGCCCAGTTCAGAATGATCGGACGGCTGGAGACGTGAGTTACTCATATCGTTGGATCGTCGGACGCAACTTCGGGGCAGTAGGTGATTATGGTCCGTGCGCCTCACTCCAAACGTATGCGCGGATCTGCTAAGGCGTAGAGGAAGTCGACAAGCAGTGCCATGCCGGCGTAGGCGAGGGTGATGACGCACACGATCGCAGTGAGCACCGGAAAGTCCAGTTGCAGTACCGCGGTTACGGCTAAGCTGCCCAACCCGGGCCACGAAAAGATGGTTTCGGTGATTACGGCACCGGTAATGAGCCCGGCGAGCAATAGACCCGCGTAGGTTAACGATGGCAAGAGCGCATTGCGGAAGGCGTGTTTCCAGATGACGGTTGCGTCGTTGACACCTTTCGCCCGCGCGAATTTGATGAACTCGGAATCGAGCACCTCGAGCATTGCTGATCGGGTGAGTCGGAGGAAGCTTGATGCGAACAACCATCCCAGGGTCACTGAGGGCAAGATGTAGTGTTGCCAATCGCCGCGTCGGGCAACGGGCAGCCAGTTGAGGTTGACGCTGAAGATGAGCACTAAGACGATGCCGAGCCAAAACACAGGTGCCGCTTGTCCGACCAAGGCGAACGTTCTGCCGAGGTAGTCGAAGATTGAGCCGCGTTTGAGGGCTGACAATACACCTAGCGGGATGCCGGTGGCGATCGAGAAGACGAAGGAACCGGCGGCCAACTCCAGCGTCGCCGGGATCCTCTCGGCAACGACATCCAACGCCGGTCTCCGTTGCAGAATCGACTCCCCGAAATCACCGATGATGGCGTTGCCCAACCAGATTACGTACTGCTGATAAAGCGGCCTGTCGAGACCAAGTTCTTCACCCCATGCTACCCATTCAGCTTCGGTGGTCTGTTCATTGAGGAAGAGGTGACGCGGGTCGCCGGCCTGTCTCGACATCACGAACACGAAAATCGTCGTCGATAGCAGCAAAACGATGCTGTAGGTGATTCGCCTGGCTAGAAAGGTTCGCATTGGGTCGTTCGAGACGTTCGTCGTGCCCCGACTATTGCGAATGAGCCGGAACCGCAAACCTGAGTCTCGTCAGCGATGCGGAAATGGCGAAAGGCACGCTGGCGGGGAGCAACAACGTGATCCCCGCCAACGATTAACCGATATCGACAAGTTGCTGCGAGTCTAACGGTCAAGGAGTACGGTTTCGAACGAGTTCGGACCGTTCTCGTTGTGGCGGTAAGGTTTCCAGTCGAGGACTTCAGGTCCAACGACGTACCACTTAACGAGCTCCACCACGGGTATCTCAATCGCGCGATCGTGGATGTAATCTTCAATCTCGGTGTTAAGAGCGACGATCTCTTCGCGCTGGCTTCTGTCGAGAGCAAGGTATCGGGTGTCCCAATCCTTCATCACGTCGTACGAGAGTTCGCCACCGGAGTTCCATCCGGCACCATGACGCCAACGTCCGTACTTGTCGCCGTAGTGCCCATTCTCTGCACTGTTGATGAAGTGCCACGGGATGTCGATAGACCTTTCAACGAGCGTTGGTCGTCTCGCCGAATATGCGGTGTTTTCGATCTGAACGTTTACTCCGATTTCACGCCACTGGCCGGCAATTGCGACTCCCACTTCAGGGTTCACAAATGGACTGTCGGAAGGTACCCAGAATCCCATGTCAAAGCCGTCTGGGTATCCAGCCTCGGCCAGCAACGCCTTCGCGCCATCGGGATCGTATTCGACCAACCAGCGATCTTGCCAGTATGGAGTGCTTTGTTCGTAACCGGTGTGCGTGTAGATCGGCTTGCCTAATCCGACAAGGATGCTCTTGTTGATGAGGTCGCGGTCCAGTGCCATAGAAAGAGCACGGCGGACCATGCTAGCGTTCTCGTCCTCGGCGTCGACACCGATCCAAGGATGTTCGTCGTCAGGTTTGTAACCTGGTCGTGGCTCAATCGGGTCATCGGTGAGGTGGTTTCTGTCGGTCCAGAAATTGCCGCCGAAATAGATCGCCTGCCCGCCAAGGCCGGCGTTAATCTGAGTGCGTCGTCCGCGAGAGCGGTTCTCGGTGTCGAGCACGAGCGAACTCGGAATTTGCGCAAAGTGAACTTCGCCGGTAGCCAAAGCTGCTGCTGCTTGTGACGGTTCGCGAATCTCGATGACGCGTAACGTGTCTGCGAGCGGTGGGGCGCGCCAGTGATCGATCACTGCGTTGGCAACCAGTTCATCATTGCCGACGTGCTTCACTACTTGCCAGGGCCCACTGCCGTGCGGCGTCAAGATAGCCTGTGCCTCGCCCATCTCGTCGAAGACGCGCTTACTATGGACAGCGACTTGCCCGTTTTCGTTGCTGATGTTGTAGAAGAAGTCGGGACTGAACCGTTCGGGATTGATGGTGCAGGAGAATGAGCGATCGCTGATCGTCGCGCAGTCCCACATCCCACTGCCGTTCTCTTCGCTGAAGGTTGGTGCCCGTGCTGCACGGCTACCCTCTTTGCCGGCGTCAGCAACGGTGTGAACTACGTCTTCAGCCGTCAATGGCCCCCAATCCATGTCGATGCCATGGAAATTCACGCCGTCGCGAATGTTGAAGGTGATGGAATCGCCATCAATGCTCCATCCAGTCGCGATGCCCGAGTCGCCCGGCGAACCATATGACGGAGGCGGTGCGTCTCGATCGGTACGGATTAAGGTTTCTGTGATACCCCAAACATGGAGCTTCCAGTACTCAGGCGACGGTTGGGCGGATGGCAGATACAGTGGCGGCGGCACGTATACGGACGCGACTCGGATCTCTCCGCCGGAACGTCGGGGGACCTCGACCTCAACCGCCTTTTCTACGACGACGGTCTGGACGACTGGTCGTTCAACCTCTTTGACGATTTCCTTCTCGACGACGACGGTTTGAATCTGGGTCTCGCCTTCGACGATGACTTCCTTCTCCACGACCACGGTCTGCGGAACCGGAACTTCCACCTGTCTTTCGACGACCACCGTTTGGACGACCGTCTCGGTAGATCCGCAAGCAATCGCTGCCGCGACACTTGCGACAGATGCGATCGCAAATGCTGCCCATACTCTCGCTTTGATATTGCGCATTTGGTTCATCTCCTCCTCCTTGACATGTGCGGTCGAGCCGACGCATGCATGGTTCCATGCGTGAATCTTGCGCCGTGCCCGACAATAATCCGACACGCAATTGCCAGTTTACGTCAATAAATCGTTCGTGGTGACTGACAGAATGAGTGAATTCGTTGACACGGCGCATCGAGTTGCAGGGCTTACGTTGATATCGTTGTGGAAAGATGGAGCTCGACGGCGGAAGTGACGTAGTCGGGGTTCTTTACTGAAAGATTGGTGCGAGGCTACGAGATGTATCAGCTTGAGGTTGTCAATCCGGTTTCACCGCAACGCGGAGAGGTAAGCGCGTTCCCCTACGCACCGAGGCCGTCGAGCTTGAAGGACAAGGTCATAGGTTTGATGTGGAACGGCAAAGCGCACGGCGATGATGCGCTCAGGCGCGCAGGTGAAGTGATACGTGCTGCCGAACCGTCTGTGGACATTCGTTTCTATTCAGGAGCACTGCCATTCCCGAATCAACTACGAACCAAGGCGATTTCGGAGATTGACGTTGCCATTGGGTGTACGGCTGACTGAGGAAGCTGCACGTCGTGGCTTGTCTACGACATGGTCGAGCTTGAGAAGGCCGGCATCCCCACCGTGGTAATCCTGTCGAATGGATTCCAACACGACGCCGATGCAAGCGCGAAGGCATTCGGCATGGGACCAATTCCGCGGGTCGAAGTCCCGTTGGTTTACAACAACATCACCACCGAACAAGCGATTGCGCAAACCGACCCCGTAGTCGGGGACATTATGGCACTTCTCACTCAAGGCGTCAGCGGCGAGGAGATCGAGAACCAAGCTCTGAGGGAGGCGCAAGAGAGACATTTCTCGTTCAGTGGCGATGACCAATTCGACGCACTTGACTCGTTCAACGAGGAGTTCTTGGAACGCGATTGGGGAGATGGTTTCCCGCTCATTCCTCCGACCGTTGAAAAGGTCGATTGGATGCTGTCCGGGACGACGCTCGACCCGGAAGAGGTTATCTGCACGCTGCCGCCTGGGAACGGGATTGTAACGGTGCAGAAGATTGCGACGAACTGCGTCATGGCCGGGTGTCAACCCGAGCAGCTGCCTGTAGTAATCGCTGCATGTCGGGCACTCTCAAACATGGATCCGTTCGAAGTTCGCGGTTTGCTAATGTCCACCTCGGCCGGAGCACCACTGATTGTGGTGAATGGCCCGATACGCAACGAGATTGGGATGAACTACCGACGTGCGACGTTGGGACCAGGAAAGATGTCCAAGGTCAACGTCGCGATCGGTCGGGGATTCACTCTGACCCTCAAGAACTGCGGACATTGGTATCCCGGCGTCCTCGACATGGACACGATTGGCACGCCGCGGAAGTTCAGTTTCTGTATCGCCGAAAACGAAGAGGATTCCCCGTGGGACCCATTCCACGTAGACATGGGATTCGGGCCGGATCAGAACGTGGTTTCGATATTCCCGACTGGTGGCGAGCACGACCACGGCAACCAAGGCGTGGATACTGCGGACGGACTGTTGCGATCGATAGCCGCGTCATGTCCAGCGTCCAGTGCACACATTGCGAACTTGCATGGCGAGCTGGATGATTCTCCAGGAGGTGCGACGCTGGTGCTGTTGGCACCGTCGCACGCCAACCCAATCGCTTCGGCCGGATATACGAAGAGTGCGGCTAGAGAGTTCCTGCATCACCATGTGAAGGCACCCGCCAGCGAGATGGTGGCGCACTTCAATGTTCCTGAGAAGGTTCGTTACGAGTGGCGGTGGCTGTACGACCTACCGACTTGGGAGCAAGAAAAGGTCATGTTGCACGGCCAGCACGATGCCACGCGCTACTACGTCGTGTGCGTAGGTGCACCAGATCGTGCGAAGAACCTGATCATCGGTTCAGGAACGCCGGGGATGGCTGAGATCACCGACCGCGCGTAGGTTCTCGGTTGCAGACGGACTGAGGTCCGCCGACGCTGTTGTTCCCCGCCAAGCGTGAATTGACCGCCTAATTCGGATTTGGGTGACTCGCGCGAGGTGCTCGAAAGCGTGTGCGGTATGGTTTAGTAGGTGCATTGGGAGAGGTTGCGCGGAAGGGTCATCTTATGGGATTGGAGCGAATGTATTGATCGGAGCTGAACAGCGGCCGGCGAACGCTGGATCGGGTGAAGGTGTAGAGGTTAGGGGGTTATACAAGCTTTTTGGAGGTGATTTGGAGACCGGGATTGAGATGGCGGAGGAAGGTGCTAGCAAGCATGAGGTGTTGGAAGCGACGGGGTCGGTTTTGGCACTGTCGGACGTATCGTTCAACGCCGTTCCAGGCGAGATCTATGTGGTGATGGGACTTTCTGGCTGCGGCAAGTCGACGCTCATCCGCTGCCTCAATAGATTGATTGAGCCGGACCGTGGCGAAGTGTTGCTGGGTAATGTTGACGTCACGTCGTTGGACAATGACGGGCTGTTGGAGTTGCGACGAACGAAGTTGGCGATGGTGTTCCAGCATTTCGGATTGATGCCACATCGGAACGTAATCGACAACGTGGCTTTCGGTCTCGAGCTCAAGGGAGTCGACCGCAATTGTCGGGAGGGTCGAGCTGAGGAGGCGGTACAGCTAGTTGGCCTTGGCGGCACAGAGCTTCGCATGCCTGATGAGCTGAGCGGAGGAATGAGACAGCGCGTCGGGCTTGCGCGTGCATTCGCGTTGGATGCGCCTGTGATGTTGATGGATGAACCGTTCAGTGCACTGGATCCGGTGATTCGCCGAGATCTCCAAGAGGAACTGTTGAAGGTGCAATCGGAGATGCGAAAGACGGTCATCTTCATCACCCACGATTTGACGGAGGCGGCTCGGATTGGCGATACCGTGGCGATTATTCGTGAGGGCAGGATCATCCAAGAAGGCTCGCCGAGCCACGTCGTTTTGCATCCCAAAGACGAGTTTGTGCGAGATTTCACGCGTGACGTGAGACAGCATTCCTTGGTCACCGCGGAATCGGTGATGAATGAAGCGAACCACATTGTGCCTAGTTCGGCGGCCGCGGCGGCGACTCGGGATCAGATGTTGCAGGATGACTTGGATTACACCTTGGTTGTCGATGACGACGGACGCTACTTGGGAACTGCCGGCATCCAGAGCTTCGATGACGCGGTTAGTCACGGCGTGGAAGATGTAAGGGACGTACCGCTTGCGGTCGACGACGCGGTGACGAAGGACGCGGTGTTGGACGAGGTAGTGCCGATTGGTTTGCGAGCGGACCATTGTGTTCCAGTCTTGGACGATGCAGGGGTTTTGGTCGGCGAGGTCGCATTAGAGGAACTGGCCGACGTTTTGGATCCCAACAAAGGTAATGGGTTTGAAGGATAGAAAGGGACACCTTTGATTTCAGATAAGGAAACTCGGGATGGTTCGATGGGAAGTTCCGGGTTGTTCGATCGCCTATTCGTGAAAGCACCTTCTTGGTTGAAGTGGGGATCGATCCCGGCTGTGATTTTGGCGTTGATCGTTATCACGGGTTGGGAAGATGGTCGTGAGTTCCCGATAGACGTCGGAAGGGATGTCGGGTTGGCAATCGACCGACTAATCGACTGGATGCAGGTAGAGCTTAGCTTTATCTTCGATGCCATCAAAAACGCATTGTTGACGGCGTTGATTTGGTTGGAAGAGGTGATGATCTGGGTGCCTTGGCCGGCTTTCATGGCAGGCGTCGGTGTTTTGAGTTGGCGTGTAGCCGGAGCGAAGGTGGGAGTGTTTTCGGCTGTCGCCATGCTGCTCATCGCATTGTTCGGGTTGTGGGAGAGTGCGATGGAGACGATGGCGTTGATAGTCGTGACCGTTACACTGTCGATCGTCATCGCGGTGCCGATTGGGGTTTGGGCATCGGAGAGCGATCGGCTTGATTCTGCGATACGTCCAATTTTGGATGGAATGCAAACGATGCCGAGTTTCGTCTATCTGGTGCCGGCGATTGCGTTCTTTAGCCTTGGTAACGTCCCGGCGGTCATCGCGACGCTGATTTACGCAGTGCCGCCGGCGGTGAGGTTGACGAATCTGGGCGTCAGGCAGGTACCGGAAGAGACGATTGAGGCGGCGTCGTCATTTGGTGCCACGAGGTGGCAGTTGTTGCTGCGTGTCAAGATTCCATTGGCCATTCCCACCATCATGGCAGGCATCAATCAGACGACTTTGATGGCACTCGCGATGGTTGTGATAGCCTCATTGGTTGGTGCCGGCGGTTTGGGTGAAGATGTGAACCGCGCATTAGGTCGGATCGAACCTGGCAACGCCTTCTTGGCAGGTTTAGGTATCGTGTTTTTGGCGATCATCATAGATCGCATAACGCAAGCGTTTGCGAAACGTCAGCGGATCGCGATGGGAGTTTCGGCTGGTGAAGGGACGTAAGCTTTCCAGGAGTTAGCAACTCTCTTCGTTTGACGCGTGCTGCGGACTCTCTCGAGTCATCGGCGCAAACGAAAAAACCCCTAAAGGAGGGAGAATTTGCTAGCTCGAAAGATTAACGACATCCGGTCGGCCAGATTGCTTGCCATCATGTCGGTCATGGTTGCCATGGCCGCATTCGCAATTGCTTGCACGACTGAGGTCGAGGTGACCCGTGAAGTGCAAGTTGAGGTCACCCGCGAGGTTGAACGCGAGGTGGAGGTCGAGGTAACTCGTGAAGTTGAGAAGGAAGTCGTCGTCGAGGTTACGATCGAAGCGGACAAGGAAACAATAGTCTTCTCAGATCTAAATTGGACTTCGGCTGAAATCCAGACCCGGATCGCCAAGTACATCGTTGAGCATGGTTACGGCTATCCGACCGACACAGTCAGCGGGGACACGATCTCGCTGTGGGAAGGTTTGATCAACAACGACACCGATGTCACGATGGAGATCTGGTTGCCAAACCAACAAGAAGTTTGGAACGAGGCGATGGAGACCGGGGTCGTAGTCGACGTTGGCAAGAGTCTTGAGGACAACTGGCAGGCGTTTGTGGTGCCGCAATACGTCAAAGACGCCAACCCCGGGTTGGTTTCGGTTTCTGACCTGCCGGACCACATGGAGCTGTTCGTGACACCCGATTCCAAAGGCAAGGCCAGATTGGTTACGTGTATCCCCGGGTGGGAGTGCGAAAGGGTCAACGCAAATAAGGTCGTGGCGTATGGTCTGGAGGACACGGTTGAGTTGGTGAACCCTGGCTCAGGTGCCGCACTGTTTGCTGATCTCGAAGCTGCGTATGCGCGCGGCGACAACTGGTTGGGTTATCTGTGGGGGCCGACTAAGCCTTCTGCCGAATTGGATCTTTATCTGTTGGAGGAGCCGGTGTACAGTGATGCATGTTGGGCGGGAAGCCAAGGTTGTGCGTACCCAACGGCAGAGATAAAGATCGCGGTACACGAGTCGTTGATTGAACGGGCACCGGAGTTAGTGCAGTTCTTCCGCCGTTGGAACTTCACCGCCCAGACGCACATCGCGACCGAGGCGTGGATGACCGACAACAATGAAACGCCAGAAGCCGCCGCAGTCTACTACTTGGACAACTTCGGCGACGTCTGGGAAACGTTTGTCCCACAAGACGTCGCGGATCGAGTGAAGCAAGCGTTAGCCAGAGGAAGCTAACGCCAAGTTCCTGCATTCGAAGCAAACGTCCGGTGTTTCCGATGATTAATCGGGCAGGCACCGGACGTTTTCGTATGTTGCGATGCTACCGGTAGATCCCTCTCGCAACCCCGACCATCAGAGAGGTTGGCCGCGGCCTAGTCGTAGATGCTGAAGTTCAGCTCTTGTTGAGTGTGAACGTCGATTAGAGCAGATCGCCCATTCTCGAAGTTCTCGCGATGGGCTTCGCGAACTGCATTGCCGATCTCATTAGGGTCAGTAACCGTGATTCCGCGAGCACCCATACCTTCAGCGATCATCGCGTAGTCGCCAGTCATGTTGCCGGCGTTGTACTTCTCCATCGCCACCGGCAATGAACGGTTGTACCCACCCATGGTGCCGTTGTTTAGCACGATGGTCGTAATCGGGTTTTGGGAACGCACGGAGGTTTCGATGTCGAGACCTGACATTCCGAAAGCGGCGTCTCCCATGAAGTTAACGCAGAAGCGTTCGGGCATCGCCATCTTGGCACCGATCATCAACCCGATGCCGTAACCGAGGTGCGTGCTCTTGCCCCAACCGATGTAGGTGTGCGCACGCGTCGCGGTATAGAACGGCATCATCTGGTCGCGCGGGTGTCCGGCGTCGTGCGTCATGATTGTGTTTTCGTGGTCAACCGCATCGCCAATCTCTTTGAGCAATCGGTACGGGTTGATGGGCACCATGTCCGAGTTGAGCAACTCGCTCCAATCGGCTTCCCATTCAGCGCGGACTTGCGCGATCGATTCTTGGACCGAGGTGTCACCACTACGACTGTCTCCGATTTGCCCTTTGATCTCGTCGATCAATAGGCGCAGCGTCTCGCGTGCGTCGCCGACCAGTCCGATGTCGGTGCTGTATTCCTTCGAGATGTCAGACGGATTGTTGGTGCAGTGGATCAGGAACTTACCGGACGGCAGGTCGATGCCGTAGTTGGTAATGGTGAGACTTGCGCCGATAGCGAACAGGACGTCAGACTCTTTCAACCAATTCCACACTGGTTTTGGTGCAGTGCGATTTGCGGCACCGAGAGCCAACGGATGCCGTTCATCGAAACAGCTCTTCCCTGGCATCGTGGTCATTACTGGTATCTGCGTAAGTTCGGCGAGTTCGCGGAGCTCGTCGATGGCACCGGAGTATAGGACGCCTTGCCCAGCCCAAATCGCCGGCATACGGGCATTCAAGAGCTTGTCAGCGACATCCTTGATGTCGCTCTTTGAAGGTGCGAATCGGTGCGACGAAGTGGGACGGTAATCCTCAACGCCGCTTGTAACCTCATCGCCCATGGCGTCGCGCTGCATCTCGACCATGACGGGTCCCGGTCGCCCGTTCTTGAGGGCTTCGGAAGCGCGCCGCATCAGCACGGGGATGTCAGCGGCGGACGTGACCGCTGCGGCGAATTTCGTAATGTTCTGGAAGTTCCGGGGTGCGCTGAAATTGGGTTCGACGCCAGTCTTGTAGTTTCCGGGTCCGTCGGGTATGAAGAGTATTGGGACGGCGTCGGCCCACGCTTGCGCAAATCCGCCGAATGAGTTTTCGGATCCCGGTCCACCTTGGCACGCAAAGACGCCGTACTTGCCTTGAGAAGCCATCAAGCGCGAATAACCGTCCGCCGCCATGATGCCGCCGCGTTCCTGTCGGAACACGATGGGTCGAATTCCCTCTTTGGCGACAGCTTCGATGATGGGGTTAGAGGGGAAACATGCGAGCCATTCGAACGCTTCTTTCTTGAGGATTTTCGCGACAGCTTCGTAGCCGTTCATGTGGCAATTTCCCTTTCTTGGTCGATGTGTCTAAATCTGGTGGGCCATTGCGGTATACGCCGTATGTCGGTCGCTTCCCACCGAATCGTGCCTGCCACCTAAGTTTAAGTGGGATTCTGCGGGTATGACGTTTGGGTTCGGCGTAAAATCTACGTATAGTGAACGCATGAGGTCCCCGGCAGGTGCGTTGTGGCTGAGAGAGTGGTGACTGCGATGCAACGGATAACGCCAGCAAAGCGCGCGAAGCCATGTTGAATCGCAATACGGCAATCTCGTAACGTAATACGTAATTCGGGCCGCAACACGATTCGTGGGTCGGGATCAACGGTGATTCGCCGCGTTGAAACTCCGATGCCATGTAGCGATGCATTGCACAGCTGAGATTTCGTTGAGATAGCGAAGGACTAAGAAATGCTCCGTGAGATACACGACGAATGGGGGTTCAAGCAGATTCCCCGTAAGTCTAGCGAGTTCGCCGTAAATATCAAGGTTGTCGGGGTAGGTGGTGGCGGCTCAAACGCAGTCAACCGGATGTATTCGGATCCGATCGAGACGGTCGAATACATCGTGATGAATACCGATCAACAGGCTCTGGACACAGCAGTAGTCCCGCAATCATTGCGAGTCGGTGATCGGACGGCCGGTGGTATGGGCGTCGGAGGCGATCCGTCGAAGGGTCGGATATGTCATGAAGAGGACCGCGACCAGATCACCGCAATGCTGACTGGGGCCGATCTAGTGTTCGTAACTGCTGGAATGGGCGGTGGGACCGGAACCGGAGGCGCGCCGGTAGTTGCTGAGATCGCCAAGCAACTTGGGGCATTGACGATTGGGGTCTGCACGATGCCGTTCACATTCGAGGGCACTCACCGGGTTCGGAAAGCGCAAGAAGGTGTTGAGGAGCTCCAAAGTTACGTCGACACGCTCATCCGCATCCCAAACGACAAGTTGATGGACGCATCCACCCCGAGCACGTCCACCGCGGATGCATGGCGGATGGCCGATAAGGTCTTGAAGGACGGTGTGGAGTCGATAGCGCGGGTCATCTTGGAACCGGGTGAAGTCAACACCGACTTTGCCGATGTCCGTACCGTGATGGCCGAAGGCGGCCCAGCTTGGATGGGTGTAGGGGTCGGTTCAAGTCGGGAACCGGAGGGTGCGATGTCCGCGGTGATGGATGCGCTAGACAGCCCGTTGCTCGACGTCGATATCACGGGTGCAAAGAAAGCACTAATCAACATCGCCGGGGGAGTTGGGATGCGTCTCTTCGACGTCGACACGATTACCAAGAATGTTGAAGCCAAGATGGACAGCGAGGCGAACATCATCTTGGGCACGTCGCAACAACCGAACATGGGCGATGACATCCGTGTAATCGTGATTGCCACCGGTTTCCGCTCTGAAGAGGAGCATCGAGTGGTCGATTCTAAGGTTATTGACGACGCAGTCAACAACCCCGAAGCAATGAAACTCCCGCCATTCATTCGCAAGTTCCAGCGATCGAATGATCGGAATCCGTGGCTCTAATCGAGAACCGGCGAATTATGGAGCGAGTTAGTTATCTCAGTCGAACCGTTCGCCAATCGACCGCACTGCCCGATTAAGCGATGCGGTTGTTTTCTATGTAGTCCCAGTTAAAGTCGAAGCCTAGACCCGGCCCTTGAGGCAATACGACGTTGCCTTGTTCATCCAATGGGTCGCATGGGGAGTTGAGGTGTGGCGGCGTTGCATCGTAGTCGAATTCGGGGCGCAGCAGCCCACGTTCGTAAAACAGGCACGTCTCTTCGGTAGTCGCACCCAAGATTGCGGCGTTGGCAAACCACCCGCCGTGCATCTCACACGGGATACCGAATGCTTCGTACATGTCGACGGCTTTCTTGCACGCGGTGATCCCGCCGAAGTTCACGTCGATGCGTCCGATATCCGATGCTCCTTGCAACACCCATTCGGCGCGCGAGTAGTGCATGCGATCTGCGTGTTCAGGTGCACAGACGGCGATGTCCAGTGTGTTGCACAGACGCCGATATGGTTCGATGCGGAATTCGTGCATCGGGTGTTCGAGAAAGTAGTATCCCAGACGCTCCAGTTCACGGCCCACGTAGATCGATTCGTCTAGCGTGTAAATTCCCCACGGGTCGAGCATCAGCGTCATGTCTTCACCCACCGCTTCTCGGACGGCTTCGCAGACTTCGATATCCTGTTTCGGGAAAGCCGGTCGGCGCGGCGCGGGTTGGTGAATGATTGGATCCCAATAGATGTATGCGTGGACCTTGAATGCGGTGTATCCGGCGTCTTTGCATTCGGATGCAAAGTTCGCGTAATCGTCAGGCGTGCCGATGTTGGGAAACGTGCTGGCATATGCACGAACGTGCTCGCGCGCCTTGCCCATCAGCTGCGAGACCGTCATGTTGGCAAATCTGCCAGCAAGATCCCACAATGCGCAATCAATGATGCCGATGACTGACTCGTGGATGCGACTGTTGTCGCGCATCGAGTTCCAAAGCAACTCGCGATCGAGCGGATCCTCCCCGACCAGCAGTCCCTTGATTAGGTTCTCAATCTCCTCGTTGGTGGCACCTCGGAAGTAACCTCCCATGCCGCCGCTCATGTATCCGCAAACACCTTCGTCCGTGACGATCTTCGTAATCGACTCGTGACCGTCGACTGGCGTTTCCAACCATTCACCGTATCCCCACTTCGTACCGACGTCGTGCACCTTCGAACGAAAGGTGATGACTTCGATGTCTTTGATACGCATAGATCCTTGCTCCACAGCTTCTTCTCACTTCGCGTGGAATCGCTAGAGACAAGGTTAGCGCGTTCGCAAAGCCGTTACGGTTCGTTGTTCTGGAGCACCCGGATGAGGCCGCCAACGATCAACGGCGAGTTGCCGAGAAGCAGTGCCCCAAAGTACGCCCCGGCACTCCCCGACGCGTGGTCTACGAAGTCGGCACCGAATGTGGCGTCTTTCAACAGCAAGAATCCGATCGCCCCACCAAATGTGCCAAGGGCCAACGACGCGATCAGTTCGACGCTACTCACGATGTTTTCGGATGTGCCGTAACGTTTGATCACGGCAAAACCGCATGTCGATCCGACAGCGAACATCACTATATTTACGACGATCACAACGAACGTGTTGTCGGCAAAGAACCACGTCGTGAACATCACTGCGCTGAGGACGAAAAGTGTGAAACCTGCGACGGATGACACGAACAAAGCCGAGACGACCTGAACGACGTACGCACCAATCTTGTATTCGCCGCGCCAGAGTACGAAGGCGACGAACGCACAGAATCCGATGAGCAGTGCTAACGGGAAATATTCGGAGAGTTCAGTTCTCAATTCTCGACTGATGGTTGACCTTGTGGTCGGTTTTGGGGTAGAGCATCAAGGATGGCGTTCGCTTGGGCAGTCGGACCGTTCAATCGCGGATCTGCAACTACCGTGAATGCTGCTGCCAACCGTTCTGCCATCGCTTCAGTCGCCGGTACCACGGTGAATCGGAATGACGGCATTAGTCGATCGACGCGCTCAGCCAACGGTCCTTTCCGGGTGCGTTCCAACGCCGTTCGCGACGAAGCACCTAACTCAACAATCGCAAGTTTGGCTCGGAAGTCGCTAGGATTGCCGCCGTGGAGATACTCGCCGAGGGTACGGCTGATGTCTTTGCTCGCTTGGATGTAGATTGGTTCGTTGTCGTGAGTGATGGCAATGATGCCGGGTTTGTTGCCCAACATCCAAACGCCATCCGGCGTCAAAGGCAGTGATTCGCTTTCGAACAGCCGCGTATACAGCTCTTCCCACTTGCCTAGGTGTGCTGGCGCAAATACGGACACGTTTGATGGTTGGTGGTCAAATGACGGGCACCTGAGGGCGGCCGTGTGTATTGGCAAACATGGTATCAACCAACGCCACCGAGTTTGCTTGGTGTTCAACGACGGCTCCAGCGCGTGCGATATTTCGTAATGAAATCTCACCCATGTAAATCGCACCGAGAGCTGAGATTGGCATCGTGGTGTCCGGGTTGCGGTTTGTTCGTCGGCATGAAGCCCAACCTTCGGCATCCGCGTTAAGGAGGTAAGTCCCAGAGGTTTCACGGGAAAAGTCGTCGATGATTTCGATCGCAACTTCACCTTTGGCCGAATACTTGCGTTCGGCGAGTGCATTCGCGGGGTTGACCACTCGGCCCCACAGTAAGTCGTATGGGACCAGCGATAGCTTGCGCGGATCGGCGAGCATCCAGAGAAGCGCGGATCTCCGCGAGTGACGGGCGTGGTAGATCTCCCCGGCAGGATCAATCTGCAACAGGAACTGCCACAAGGCAATCTCGGCACTCGGAGTTGCCGCTACGAAATCAACCACGTTTACGCGGCTTGTCGGGTGCAAGTCAGATTGTCTGTGTTCAAGGATGAATGAAGCGTAGCCTAGAGCGTTTTCGTCTTCGGAGTACACAACGAACTCGGATTGCGAGGGAGTGGCATCGCGAACTGACTTGGCAATGGTTGGTTCCAAAATAGCGTTCGCGTTTGCTGACCCCCGAATCTCAGGGGCGATGCGACGAATCGTCTCAGCATTCGTGTAACGGACTCGCCCCGGAACCGCCGGATCGAAACGTATCCGAGCGTCCGACGCGTCAATCGTCGCGATGTTGGCCTCAACGGCGACTCCGAAGCCAAATTCGTAGAGCGTTTTATATCCGTTGGCACGCGCGACTGTCAACGCCAAACCGCTGGCATTTGCCATTTCGAGGAATCTACGCATCAACTCTTCGCGAATGCCTCTTCCGCGATGTGTCGGTACTACGCCAGCCTTGGATATGTCCGCGACTGTGGCAGTTCCTGCGGGCAACACCAATTCTCGAGCCGACCATTGTACGAAGCCGACGATCTCTTCGAACTCGTATGCACATAGATACCGCGATTGAGCTTGAGGGCCGAGTTGAACTTCAGCGGGGGCGTCTTGCGACGATGCCGCGATCGGTCCGTTAACCCGTTGCATGCAGAGACCTAACCGACTCCCCTCATGTTTGTGAGGCGTGCGAAACTCGACTCCTTTTGGCGTGGTGGGGTTCGGTGTCATGGTGAAGTACTATGTGCTGCTATCGAATGAAGGTCAGAAGTGGTAAGGGTTCCAACCTGCTCGCGACGTCTTGAAGATCCGGTTCGCTCTCTGCGCGGAGTCTGAGGCACTTGCGGCCTCTTCAACGAGTCCCAAGTTGACCAGCGTCGTGCATTCGACCGCGCCGAAGTATATGGCGGCTAGCTCGGACTCGTTCATCGAAAGATCCGGCGTTTGGTTCGTTTCTGTGCATTGAGAACCGTCCGGGCCGCACTCGAGCTCAAGCGTCCGCGATGCCCCCGATTCAGCATCGATAATTTGAAGCGCAATAGCGTCCTCGACTTCGTAGGCTCTCGACGTCAACATGCGCGGGGTGTCGAGTAACTTCAGCCAGACGCAATCGACTAGCTTCCGCTCGAGACGACGCGGCTCTGTGAGCATCCAGACCAACGGATCGTCGACCGGTCTACTTTGGGCATGTAGTTTCTGTACGAGCTCCTGGTCGAACAGGAAACGCCAGAGTGCAGCGTGGGCGGCATCGGTTGCTGCGACAGCTTCGATGACGAACATCTCGCCAACGAACTCTGGGTAAGGTTCAAATGTATTCTGGTAGCGCGCGTATGCCAGAGATTCACCGTCTTCAACGTAGATAACGAAGAACTCATTCTTGCTATTGCGAGGGTGGACTTCATAATCCCATCTCCCCGGTGTGCGCGTGATCATGCCCGGTAGTTTGGTTCGCGCATTTTCGTATGCACGAGTCATGAGCGGGATAGCTTCCGCCCGTTGCGGCGTTAG
The DNA here is from genome assembly GCA_965221625.1 of Dehalococcoidia bacterium. Taxonomy (GTDB): domain Bacteria; phylum Chloroflexota; class Dehalococcoidia; order Lucifugimonadales; family Lucifugimonadaceae; genus Bin127. Next base: position 28,821 of record OZ244903.1, on the reverse strand, counting down.
ATATTGTCCGGACCACGATGGTGCTTGTCGGAACGCGGTGTGCCGCAGGTCGATATCCCAATCGTGAGCGGGGATGGCGTTGCCGTATCCGTAACGTCCATAGAGATTGCTTTGGCTTGCGCAGAGAATCGCCGCAAAGTCCCCACGCTCTCGGGCATCGTCATGGGTACGTTTCATGATGCTCCGTTGGATACCGCGCCGACGGTGTGTTGCGGCCGTCGTGACGTATGCGATGCCGGCGACTGGCACTTGTGCTCCACCGGGAAGTGTCATGTCGAATGAGTCAGCACCGCCAGTCCCGGCGATTGTGCCGCCATCCATGCAGACGAGGAGGCGATCGATCTCGGGTCGTTTCTTTCGCATGTAGGCCGAATCTTCGGTTGATACGTGATCACCTAAACCGGCTCTGACTGAGGTACGCCAGTCGAGGAATTCCTCCTCTCGGACCTGCCTAATCTGCATATGGGGAGGGTTCTGAAGGAAATGAATCTTGAAGCAACGATGGTTGGTGTATCCGCACTCAACAATACAATCGACCAACTATGGACTGGACATGCGACGACGTTCAAGATTCCGACCTGTCCGCGCTGCAATCCCGATTCGCCGGCCGCATCGGCAAATTGATACTTCACCTCAAATCAACATCTTCTACGATGGATGATTGCCGCGCGTTGATCGAACGATCCGAAGACGCTAGTGAATTGCACGGGACGATTGTCGCGGCCGATCGACAGTCCGCCGGTCGAGGGAGATTTGGTCGGGAATGGATCTCCTACTCGCACGAAGACGTCCTACTATCCGTGATACTGACGCCCCGGGAGTCATTGCTGACCTATGTCACGATGATGGGTTCGCTTGCTTGCGCGCTGACCGTGGACAAATTTCTTGGGAATTCCTCTGCAATCAAATGGCCTAACGACGTCTTGGTGGAAGGCAAGAAGATTAGTGGGGTACTTGCGGAGAGTGTGGCGATAGATGGCCGGCTGGCGGCGATTTTGGGAATCGGATTGAACCTGAATTTGAAGTCGAGCGACGCGAATGCTGCAGGATTCGAGGCGACCAGCATCAACGAAAAATCCCTCCACGGGGCCAAAGTTGCGCGAAATGAAGTTTTCGCTGTCTTGGTCGATTACTTGAACGAGCTATACGACGCGATCAACCGCGGCGAGACAATCGTTCCAGAATGGCGAACTAAGTTGGAGACACTGGGTCAAGATGTTCAGGTGGTGAATGTCTCGCCCGGTTCCCCCGTGCAAATCGCTGGCATCGCCGTAGATGTTGACGATTTCGGGAGGCTCTTGATCCGCGACGGTGTCGGCATCACCCATGCCGTCTCAGCTGGCGAGGTCTCGTTGAGGCAATACGCCGGACATTGAGCCGTGATTGGTCGAAGCACTCTGCCTCAGAACCAAGACTTGCTGCCTACCACGTAGGTTTGGTGAAACTCTTCTTCGGATTTCGTGAGGTACTGGATCCCTTCAACGATTGCAATCACCGCGGCGATAGGAGCCAGGATGATGGTGAACGTAAGGACGATACGAAGTACCCCAGAGCCGATGTTGCCCAGATAGAACTGGTGGATGCCGAGTCCCCCGAGGAAAATCGCGAGGATCCCCGCGGCGACGCGGTCCTTGCGATTGGCCGCAGGTTGATCGGGGTCGTTAGTCATTGTTCGTCTCCTTAACGAAGTTACGTGAGATTTTCGATCGCGTTGGTCGTTGGGACCCTTCAAACGAGTGAAGGCAAGCATGAGGTCTACTTCTCTAACGCCCGATTGCTTCTTGTACTGCCAGGTCGTTGCGAAACCTGCGAAACCTTCTAAACTTAAATGAAACCCGAAATCCGGCAGATTCCAATCGGGAAAGGCTGAGACGCTAACGCGGGGTCGTTTCACTCCTAGATAGTTTTGGGAAATCACATGTGTGAAGAAGTCAGACAATCGTAAACACTGGGGTGACGCAAGCAGTTCGACGGGGTAGGTTTCTAACCATCTTCTTCGCGGTCTGGACCCCAACCGGACATGAGATCTGGGCGTCGTTCGAGCGTACGCTCTGCGGCCGTGCGTTCGCGGAATCTGGTGATATCTCTTTGGTTTCCGCTCAGCAGGACTTTGGGTACCCTCAAGCCGCGGAACTCGACTGGCCGCGTGTATGCCGGTCCCTCAAGCATGCCGCCGATTGAAGGTGAGAACGACTCAACAGATGTTGATTTGGCATCTCCGAGTACACCGGGAACGTGTCTGGTGACGGCGTCGATTAAGGCCGAAGCCGCGATCTCGCCTCCCGTCATGACGAAATCTCCGATGCTCAGCTCTTGGTCGACACAGAGGTCGATAAACCTTTCGTCAACGCCTTCATAATGTCCGCAAACGATGGTGAGCACTTCTTCTTGGGCAAGATCAAGGGCTACTTGATGGGACAGTGGTTTTCCTTGGGGAGACATCAACACGGATTTGGGCCGTTTCGACGTTGGGTACGTGGCATTGATGCTCTCGACTGCTTCGAATAGCGGTTCGACCATCATCACCATTCCGGGCCCGCCGCCGTAAGGTGGGGCATCGACCTTGCGGTGCCGGTCTACGGTGAAATCTCTGGGATTGACGAAATCGACTTCGACTAGTCGGTTGCGGATCGCTCGTCCGAGGATGCTGGTTGATAGTGAACCATCAAACGCCTCGGGGAACAACGTTACGATGTGGAACTTCATCGCCTCGTTTAGTGAAGGTGCGGTTGAGATCAATGGTGCTTTATATCGATGGGATGATCGCCGGTGTGGGCATCACGCAACAGTGCGATGGCGTGCGGCAAAACCGGTATCACGACCTCCAGAGTCTCAACTGCACCTTTTGGGTTGCCAGGTAGGTTGACAATCATTGTGCGGTTTGCGACGCCGGCGATTGACCTCGAGATCATCGCCATCGCCGTTACCTGCAGCGAAGCGGCGCGCATCGCCTCGGACATGCCCGGCACCTCGTATTCGATAACCTTCGCGGTTGCTTGAGGCATTAAGTCTCGAGGTCCCAATCCTGTGCCTCCAGTGCTCAGAATCAGTTGGATTTCGTCATCTTGGATCCACTCGCTGAGTCGATTGACGAGTCTTGATTCGTCGTCCGGTTCGAGCGCACGTTGGACCAGAGAATGTCCTTGCGCGTTCATGGTGTTGATGACGGCATCGCCGCCGATGTCCTCGCGAGAACCGGCAAAACCTGAATCGCTGCTGGTCAGGACAGCGAATCGGATCGAACTGGACATCTTTATTCCACCGGCGGTTGTGTTCGGAAGAGAATACGCGTCGATTTCCATGATTGGGTGAAGTGAACGCGATGCGGGTTGTGGAATTACGAGATGAGTGAATCCTAAAATGCGAATCGAAAGTGTAGCTAGGAAACCACTCGCCACTCTTGCGAGCGCGTTTACCAACTGGTGATGCGTTGATGCGAGGCGATCCGCCATGTGTGAGTTCAATCATCAAAACTGTGCCAGCCGATGATATCTCAACGTTGCTGAATTGACTCGAGCCGTGATGACAAAACAGGCGCAGACGCCGAATACCGACGCGTATCATGAGTCGGTTTTGCTCGCTGAGGTGCTGGATGCGCTCGACGTCGTGCCCGGCGGTCGTTACATTGATGCGACTCTTGGTGAAGGCGGGCACGCGGGGGCGATATTGAACGCGGCAATGCCGGGTGGCCAGTTGCTAGGAATCGAAGCCGATCCGGAGGCGGTCGCGTCCGCTTCAACTCGTCTCGAGGAATGGGGAAAAGCTATGCGTGTTGTTAACGAAAACTTCGTGGAGATGCGTGCCATCGCCCAGCGGTTCGGCTTCGCTCCCGTGAACGGCATATTGATGGACTTAGGCGTTTCTTCGTTACAACTCGATCGGGAGACGCGGGGATTCTCGTTTCGCAGACCAGACGCCCTGGACATGCGGTTTTCCGAAGAAGGCGACGTTGACGCATACGAGATCGTCAACAGCTACCAAGAGCAGGATCTGGCAGACATCCTATATCGATATGGCGACGAAAGAGCGTCGCGACGAATTGCGTCGGCAATCGTCAGGAATCGTCCGATTGAGGACGCGGTCCAGTTGGCCGAGATCGTAGGATCTGCCAAGTCTCGCGGACGCAGAGGAATTCATCCAGCGACGCAGACGTTTCAGGCGATACGCATCGCCGTCAATGACGAGTTGGCAGTGTTGGAGTCTGCACTCGGTCAAGCGATCGATCTGCTAGGCAACGGAGGCCGGTTGGTGGTGATTTCGTACCATTCTTTAGAAGACCGTATCGTGAAAAACTTCATCCGTGACGCCGCCTCAGATTGCATCTGTGGAGCGAGCGAGAAAAGACTCCCGGTCTGCGGATGCGAACACCAACGCACTCTTGAGCCGGTCATTGATGGTGCATTGGTTCCATCGCAATCTGAGGTGAGTGCCAATCCGCGCAGTCGGAGTGCCAAAATGCGCGTAGCGCGGAGAATCTGATAAGGACCCAATTCTCCTGTCAAGAGAGTTCGAAGGAGCATCAATCTAGATGTACAACGAAGACATTCGCCTTGCGATTGATGTCGGCAGCAGTAAAGTGTGCAGCGTTGTTGCGCGTCGGGACACCTCGGGCGAATTTGAGATCCTGGCGGTGAACGCCATCCCGAGTCCGGTAACCCAGGCAGGCGAAGACGTTGTCAGTCGCGGTCTGGCTGCGGATACGGTGAAGGCCTCGATCGAAGAGGTGTCGCGGCAGACTTCGCTGCAGTTCGACCGGGCATATGTAGGAATCGGCGGCAAACACGTCAACTCCTATACCGGGGTTGGTCGTGTGAGTGATTTCGACTTTTCGGCGGGAGTGACCGAAGAGGACGTTGTGCAAGCAGTCAGGATCGCGGCTTCGACGCAGATTGACGATTCGCACCACCTGCTGTATGCATCACCGACCGGTTACCAAGTCGATGGCGATTCGAAATTCATGAAACCGCCTATCGGTATGCATCCGAACTATCTTGAGGTGGAGGCGTTGCTGGTAGTTTCGGACATGATGCACTACGAGAATGTGTTCTCCGCGGTACGCGAAGCAGGCATCAACCCCATTCACGGCGGTTCGACGTTGGTTGCCGAATCGGAGTATCTGCTCTCGGAATATGAACGCGAGGTCGGGGTCGTATTAGTCGACATCGGCGGTACCGACAGCGAGATTGCCATTTACTACCATGGCAAGGCGTTGGCCTTTACTTCGATCCCGGTGGGCGGGTTCCATTTCACAAACGATTTGACGTATGTGTTCGAGTTGCCGTTCGAAAACTCGGAGCAGATCAAGGTAACCGCAGGGTCGTTGATCGGCGACACGAGCGAAGGCAACGACGAGATTGATCCGCGCCAACTTGGCGACTCCGATGCCATAGGGCAAACCGGGCAGTCGATTACGCGTGTTTCGGTAGGTAAACTGCTGCGACAACGGGCATCGGAGACCCTAATGCTGTACCGAGCACGGATCGAACAGATTGAGGACCTGCCGGAGTTGGATCAACTGACGTTGGTGTTTACTGGCGGTGGTTCGAAGCTGAACGGATTCGCACAGTTCGCGAAACTGAACATGAACCTACGCGGACGCGTCGAGACCCGAAAGCCTATCAACATCAGGGGACTACCGGACAACGTCAGCGACCCTTCAATGTCAGGTGCCGTTTGCATGGTGATGCGAGCCCTGGATCGGTTGGATCGGGATAATCACGTCAAGTTGCGGAAGGTTACGAAACCGGTCACTGAGGTCGTGCTTGCCAGCAACGGCCCGCACAACGTAAGCTCTACCGGCGGGGTTGGCGCAAGGTTACGCGCCATCTTGCGGCGATAGAAACGCCTCGGCACTTTAGTACGCCTTTCGACGGCTTGACGGGGTGCCGTCGTTTTGAGGGGTTACAGTTAGACTATTGGCATTCATTTTTTGATCCGCGCTCAACGGATCCAGCCGCGGGTGCAATGATCGAAGTTGGTAAGCCCTGTCGCAAGGCCTAGTCGGCGCAGACGCACTCCGTCTGTAAATATTAAGGTTGTCGGTGTCGGCGGCGGCGGCTCGAACGCGGTTACGCGCATGTATCGAAGTCGCATCCCTAGCGTCGAATACATCGCGGCGAATACCGACGCACAGGCGCTTGCTCATACCGACGCATCCATCCGATTGCGCGTGGGTGATCGCATCGCGCAAGGCATGGGTGTTGGCGGAAATCCAAATCTCGGGCGCGAGTGCTTTCTCGACAGCCGGGAAGAGATCCGCGAGGTCTTGCGTGGCGCAGACTTGGTGTTCGTGGCCGCGGGAATGGGCGGCGGAACCGGGACCGGAGGCGCGCCGGTAGTTGCCAACATCGCCAAGCAGGAACTCGGGTGCTTGACCGTGGGAGTGGTAACCAAACCGTTCCCTTTCGAAGGTTTCATGAGGGACACACAAGCGCAAAAGGGGCTCGAACGGCTTGAAGAGGAAGTCGATACCTTAATCGTCATCCCTAACGAAAGATTGTTGATGGTTGCATCGCCGGACACCTCAATGGAGGTGGCGTTCCGGATGGCAGACGAGGTGTTGAAGCAGGGCATACAATCAATCACTGAGCTGTTGCTGTTGCCGGGCGAGATTAACCTCGACTTCGCCGATCTGCGCACGGTGATGAACGATGCCGGTCCCGCCTGGATGGCGATCGGCAAAGGCAATGGTATCGACCGGGCGGAAGCGGCAATTCAATCGGCTATGACTTCACCGTTGCTGGAGGTTGGCATCGAAGGTGCCACCGGCGTAATGCTCAACATCACGGGCGGGCCGGATTTGATGATGGGTGAGGTGCGCAAGATTAGCGAGGCGATCACGAGTCAGGTGGACAGTGAAGCTGAGATCATCTTCGGCACCACACAAGATCTGCGCATGGAAAACGAGTTGAAGATCATCATCATAGCTACCGGATTCCGTGAAAGCGAGGGGAGCGACGAGGGCGAAGTCGAAGACGATCCCGACGACGCGGCAACGGAAGAAGCACCTGACGTTGACGAAGTCGAGGTCCCGCAGTTCATGCGCGCCGACTGATTTTGGAGAACGTCCGTTTACCCTCCACGTCATAGATGGTGGTAGGATGGCGCAGTGTTTCGTTTAGCCATGACACGGCTGCCGGACATCGCGTGTTCAGAGCGAGAGTCTACGGATGCACATCGGCGCAAAAATCCCTGAAAATCTGTTATTTCGGGACGCACAAGCCGATGATCTGCTGTTAACATTTTTTGTTCCTAGTTGGCACATATTGCGTTGACTGGGCGTTGCGACACAAGATATTGTGTCTCGTATCGATCCTTTCGGCGAGGAGGTTTCTGCAATCAGGCACTATGCACTGCCCCGAATGCGGACATTCCAACAGCAAGGTGGTCGACTCTCGAGACAGCCATGAGTCGGTTCGTCGTCGTCGTGAGTGTCTCTACTGTGGAGGCCGTTTCACGACGTATGAACGGGTGCACAACTGGCGTCTGCAGGTCGCCAAACGCGATGGCGTTGTAGAGCCGTTTGACGTCGGAAAGTTGCGACGAAGCATTGAGGTGGCTTGCGTAAAACGCTCACTGCCTGTCGGTGCCGTCAATCAAATCGCGAAGGAACTACATTCTCAGGCGGTCAACGGCGGCCGGGAGCTGATCGAGACGCGTGTGATCGGCGAGATGGTGCTTCAGCGTTTGAGGGATTTGGATGAGGTCGCTTACATCCGCTTCGCATCGGTATATCGGGGTTTCGACAGCCCCGAGAGGTTCGTCGAAGAACTTGATCGACTCGAAGACGCGAATCGGGAGCTAGACGCGTTGCAGGCGTCGTTTCTGCCGGCAGCCGTGAGGACACGTGTCGGACGTCGCAACTAGGCATGTGTTGACGGATGGGGCCGACGTGGACATTGAGAAGTTTGAATCTTACTGAGGAAGGAAATCATGCAAAGTGTTGCAGAAACTTTAGATGTGGGTGGTTTGAAGAACGGCAAGAGTATCGCGCCGGTCAAGCTGACCGAAAACGCCAAAACGGTTCTCGAATCTCGTTACTTCCTGCGAGACGCATCGGGTGAAATCATCGAAGACGCGCAAGGCATGTTTCTGCGCGTTGCTCGGGCCATAGCCGAAGGTGATCGCACATACGGAGCATCGGACGCCGAGATCGCAGCGACGACGGATCGCTTCTACAAGACGATGGCGTGTCTGGATTTTCTGCCGAACTCACCTACGTTGATGAATGCCGGTACGGGTTTAGGCACGTTGTCGGCCTGCTTCGTTCTGCCGCTTAACGACACGATGGAAGGTATTACCGGCGCATCTCACGACCAGGCGATGGTGCAGAAATTCGGCGGCGGTACAGGTTTCTCTCTGTCGGAACTGCGACCTAAAGGTTGGTCAATCTCGACTACACACGGCAAGGCATGCGGCCCAATCGAAACCTTGCGCTATCTTTCATCCACCTCTCGCCTCGTCACTCAAGGCGGTAAACGCGATGGCGCGAACATGGCGGTAATGGACGTCCATCACCCGGACATCCTTGAGTTCATTTCTTGCAAGTCAGTCGAAGGCGAGATCCATAATTTCAATATCTCTGTTGGTGCGTCGGACGAGTTCATGCAAGCGGTTGAGGAAGGCACTGACTACCCGTTGAGGTTCCGCGAGGATCCGGCCGATCCTGACAGCGAGATGATTGAGGTCGGGACCTTGGACGCCCGCGAGGTATTCGACAAAATCATAGAAGGTGCATGGCTAAACGGCGAACCAGGGATGATCTTCCTAGATGAAGTGAACCGTAACAGCCCGGTCAAAGACATCGGATTGATTACGGCGACCAATCCTTGTGGCGAGCAACCTTTGTTGCCATATGAATCGTGCAACCTCGGCTCTATAAACCTCGCTAACTTCGTAAATGGAGAGGCAGCTACGGGCATCGTCGAGCGGGATGCTGCCGGCATGGATGCGTTGCGTCCCGGTTACGCTTCGAGCAACGGCAATCCGGCGACCCCGACGATCGATTGGGAACGGTTAGGTGACACCGTTCGCATTACCGTGCATTTCCTCGATAATACGATCGACGTCAACGAGTACGCCCTTGATGCAATTCGCGACATGAACTTGAAAACACGGAAGATTGGGCTCGGGGTCATGGGTTACGCCGATCTCCTTGTGAAGCTGGGTATCCCATATGACACTGACGTGGCGATCCAAGTCGGTGCCGACGTTATGCGCTTCATCATGGATGTTGCGGACGACGAATCAGTGGCATTGGCGAACAAGCGCGGCCCTTACGGCGCATGGCACGAGAACGGCGTTTCGCGCCCGAAGATGCGCAACGCTTGCCGATTGACGGTTGCCCCCACCGGCACCATCTCAATGATTGCCGGTTGCTCCAGCGGCATTGAGCCGATCTTCTCTTTGGCATTCCGCAAGCACAATATCCTCGGCGGAGACACCACGCTCTACTACGCCGACAACAACCTTGAACGAATTGCGAAGGAGCGCGACTTTTTCAGCGAAGATCTTCTTGACGCACTTGCCAACGGGGAATCGCTGCAGGATCGAGACGATGTCCCGGATGACGTCAAGGCACTATTCCACGTATCGTCGGACATCTCGCCGAGGTCTCACGTCCTGATGCAGGCCGCATTCCAAGCTAGTGTCGACGCGGGCATCTCTAAGACCATCAACTTCCCGAACGAAGCTACGCGCGAGGATGTCGAGGACGCATACATGCTGGCTTGGAAGACGCGATGCAAAGGCATCACCGTATACCGCGCGGGCAGCCGGGACAAGGAAGTCTTGACCTCGGGCACGAAAGAGAGTGATCAGGCGGTCGCAACCGCATCCGCGACGACTGGCGAATTGGCTTTCGTCGAACCGAAGCAACGTCCTCCGGTACTGCAGTCGAAGACGGTAACGATCCCGACTGGACGCGGCAAGATTTACGTAACAATCTCTTACACCAACGATGGTCTACCGTTTGAAGTGTTCACCAACCACGGCAAGGCCGGTGGAAACGACAGTGCGATGGCTGAGGCGTTGTCTCGGATGATCTCATTGAACTTGCGCGCCGGTGTCCATCCCACGCGTGTTGTGGAGCAGCTCATCGGTATCATCGACCAACCGGTGTTTTCGAATGGTCGCAGGATCAACTCGGTGCCGGATGCGATTGCGCAAGTGATGTTGGAGCACGCTGGTACGCCCCCGAGCGGAATCGATCAGGTTGACGCACTAGGCTCGCAAACGTCGCTGTTGTTGCCGCCGGAATCGCGCGAGTTGGGTATGCCCCAAGTCGATTTCAGCGTGGAAAGCGACATCTCTGGAGATCTTGCGGCGGATACGTCGTGCCCGGAGTGCCATTTACCAAACATCGCCTTCGAAGAAGGCTGCATGAAATGCTACGGTTGCGGTTACAGCAAATGCTGACGGCGCATCGAAGCTTCGTGAAACGATGTACGTAAACAGAGATTGACATGAGCGCGGATAAACCACTCCTCGCCTTGACGCTAGGGGATCCTTCAGGCATCGGCCCGGAGGTCGTCGTGAAAGCGATGGCCGATCCTGACATAAGACAGCTGGCCAGAATGTTCGTGGTGGGCACTGAAAAAGCGGTAACACAAGCGACCAAACAGATCGGTGCGAACCTCGAAGTCGGAAGGATCTCCAATCCCTCCGAGGCGACTGCCGACGCTGGGCGAGTTCACGTTTTGAGCGCAGGGGATCTCGAACACGCAGACTTCCCGCAAGGCAAGCATTCGATCGATTCGGGCAAAGCATCACATTTTTGGGTCGAAGAGTCGGCGAAGATGTGCCTTGCGCGGTCGATCGATGCCATGGTGACGGCACCCGTCAACAAGGAATCTTGGGAAAAGTCGGGAGCGTCGGACCTCGGACACCAAGAGGTTTTCAAGCGGTTGACCGATAGCTCGACGGTTTACACCATGCTCGTGAGCGGCACTCTGAGATGCATGCATCTTTCGACCCACAAGTCTCTGGCCGAAGCGTGTGCGTTCGTCACCGCGGAGAACGTACACACTGCGATCCGAATTACGGATGAGCATTTCAAGATGTGGGGCTTTGACTCACCGCGCATCGGAGTAGCTGCGTTGAATCCGCATGCTAGCGACAATGGCTTGATAGGCAATACCGAGGCAAAAGAGATCTCACCGGCGATCGAGTTGGCACGCGCGGAGGGCATCGATGCCTCAGGACCGCATCCCGCGGATTTCGTGTTCAATCAAGCTATCGACGGGTTGTATGACGTCGTCGTGGTGATGTACCACGACCAAGGACATATCCCCATCAAGGTGCACGGTTTCGAGGAATCGGTATCGGTCAACCTTGGTGTTCCGTTCATCCGGACCTCGGTCGATCATGGCACTGCGTTCGACATTGCTGGCAAGAACGTTGCGCAGGCTACCAGTATGAAAGAGGCGATCAAGTTGGCGGTCTCGCTCGCCAGCAAACGCGGTATGGCCAATATGGCGGAAGCCGGCCAATGAACCTCTCGTTCATCGGTGCCGGCGTGATGGCGGAAGCGATCATCGCCGGAATCAGAACCGCCCAGTTGGAGGTCGAGATTTGGATTAGCGAGACGGTAGCGGAACGCGCCCGTTTTCTGGAAGGAAAGTACGGGGTCTACGTCGCCGATTCGAATGCGCAAGCGGTTTCAGTTTCGGAGTTGACCGTCCTAGCCATAAAACCTCAGCAATTGAGTGAGGTTGCAGACGAGCTACGCGGTGACGTCAGTGGCGCGACATTCATGTCAATACTTGCCGGGGTGCAGGTGAAGACGATAGTCGACAATTTAGGTACCAAGAGTGTGATCCGCGTCATGCCGAACATGCCAGCACAGATAGGCATGGGTGCCACAGCATGGACTGCATCCCCCTCGGTTGCTTCCCAAACCCGTGACTTTGCGGCTGCGATACTGGCTTCAGTAGGTGAGCAGATTTACTTCGACGACGAGAAGTTGGTAGATATCGCGACTGCCTTGAGTGCGAGCGGCCCGGCGTATGTGTTTGTGTTCGCCGAGGCACTTGTGGACGGGGCCGTCGAGTTGGGGATGTCGCCGGCCGATGCACGGAAACTGGCGATTCAGATGATCTTGGGTAGTGCCGCGCTCGCCAAGGATTCGGGCAAGCATCCAGCGGAGTTGCGGAACATGGTAACGTCACCCGGGGGGACGGCGGCGGCTGCGTTGCACGCGCTTGAGACGGGTGGTTTTCGCAACACGTCGATTGAGGCGGTGCTGGCGGCATACCGTCGCGGTGAGGAGCTGGCCAAGCTGGCTGACCGGTGAAGGTTTGCGCCCTTCGCGAGCACCGCCGCAACGGTGTGCAAGTGCAGTTTGGATATACTAGATTCGTTGGCGCATTGGGGCGCATTGGCCGATTAAGTTCGTAATCGGCATCCGAGATTCGGGTGTGCCACGCTTTCACGAGCTCATTCAATAACCTCACAGGAACGTGTCCGCCATGAACGCGATGGAACTGCTCAAGACTCGACCTTCAGCGGAGATTGACGAGTTTCAACCGGGTGACACGGTGACGGTCAATATGCTAATCCGTGAAGGCGATCGCGAGCGTGTACAGGCATTCCAAGGCAACGTAATCGCGGGACGCTACCGAGAAGCGAAGATTCCGAACCCGGGGTCTACGTTCAAGGTTCGTCGCGTTTCGTATGGCATCGGCGTTGAGCGGATCGTGCCCTTTCACTCACCCACGTTGCAATCGGTCAAGGTAACGAGACGTGGAAAGGTGCGCCGCGCTCGGCTTTACTACCTCCGTGGCCTCACCGGACGGCACGCTCGCATCAAGGAGCGACGCTGAAGGATGGATTTCAAGCACCGTATTGACTCGTAGGCGCGGGTACCTGACGTTTGACGCTCCGCTGAGATAGGGGCGTAGCAGATATGTATGTTGAAGTCGCAGTCGACTTCACCGACCAGGATCGACTGAGGACCTACACCTACGCGATTCCCGGCGACGCCAATGTTCAACCTGGCGATCTACTGTGGGTGCCCTTCGGAAATCGACCCATCCAAGGAATCGCGCTATCGCTGACTGCGACCTTTGAAGCGGAAAACGTGCGCGTTATCGACCGAGTGGTCGAAGGCGGTCCGTATATTCTTCGTCCGCAGTTGGGGGTTGCACGTTGGATCGCTGACCATTACCGGACCAACATATTCCGAGCTTGTGCGTTGATGTTGCCGCCGGGGGCGAATCGGCAGCTTCACATTTGGATTTCTCGCACTGAAACCGCCGCCCGCGTAGACGACATTCTTTCCGGCGTCGTAATCACCGAAGATCAACGCGACGTCTTAGAACAAATCCCGATCGCAGGTCGGATCCGACGTGACCGCTTGGTCCGCCGGACTGGCCGGTCGAATGAGCGACATCTAGACGCGTTAATTCGATCGGGGATTGTCTGGCAGGAGTCGGTATGGGATCAGCCGCAGGTGCGCGCCATCCATAAGCCGTTTGTAGACCTTGCATTAAAGGGTTCTGATCTCGAATCAGCGATCGAAGGTTACGAAAAAAGACGCGCGCACCGCCGAGTCGCGCTATTACGGCACCTGGCATCAGCTGCCCTACCGGTTCCTCGGTCTGATCTCAGTCGAGAGTTCGGATCAAGTATAGTCAAGGCGGTTATTGATGACGGTGTGGCGAAAGTAGATCGGGTTCGAGTTGAACGTGATCCACTGTCAGGGATCGAAATCCAGGATTCACTGAAGCACGATCTGATCCCAGAGCAACGGGTCGCGGTTCGCTCAATCGTCAAGAGTATTGAAGATTCGAGGGCGGCGAAGTTCCTGCTATTCGGTGTCACAGGCAGCGGCAAGACGGAGGTCTACCTACGGGCGGTCGAATATTGCGTCAATGGTGGCAAACGAGCGATTGTGATGGTGCCGGAGATCGCGATGACGCCGCAGATGATGCATCGGTTCGTTAGCCGTTTTCCCGGCGACATCGCGATGCTGCACTCCGGACTCACGCTGGGACAAAGGTTCGATCAGTGGGACAAGATTCGGTCGGGGCGGTACAGGGTGATCATCGGTTCACGCTCAGCTATCTTTGCGCCGGTGACCGACCTCGGTTTGGTTGTAATCGACGAGGAGCACGAGTGGACATACAAGCAAAGCGACCGCGCGCCGCGGTATCACGCTCGGGACGTTGCCGAAAGGTTGTGCGATGCGACGGGCGCGACTTTGGTGTTTGGAAGTGCTACTCCCGATCTAGCTACCTACCATCGCGCGTCGAATGACGAAGGGATTGCGTTGCTGTCCTTGCCGAGACGCATCAATGTTGCCGTGGCTGCATTTGGATCAAATGCGAACGTATCTGACGGTCATGCCGTTTCGAGCATCGTGGACATGCGCGACGAAATTCGCGACGGGCACCGCGAAGCACTCAGTCGACCACTTCTCGATGCTCTGTCAGAGAACGTGGCACGCGGTGAGAAATCGATTCTATTCATCAACCGACGGGGAACTGCGTCTTTCGTGCAGTGTCTGGGCTGTGGCTCGATCCGTGCGTGTCCGAACTGTTTCACGCCTTTAGCACTGCATCGCACACAACGCCGAGAAGGTGGTAGCCGGCTCCAGTGCCATTACTGCAGCTACTCGGTGCGTGCCGCGCGCCAGTGTAGAGATTGCGGAGGCACAGGCATCGCAAGACGTGCGACTGGCACCGAAGGCATTGAAGAAGCAGTACGGGGATTCTTCCCGACGACTCCTATTCTGAGATGGGATTCAGATACCGCGAAGAATGCAAATGAACACGCTAAGTTGTTGAAAGAGTTTGAGGCTGATGGCAATCACATCCTGATCGGCACTCAGATGGTGGCCAAAGGATTGGATATACCTTCCGTTTCACTAGTCGGCGTAGTTGCGGCAGACATCGGACTAGCCGTTCCGAGTTTCAGATCTTCGGAGCGCACGTACCAACTGTTGTCGCAGGTTACGGGCAGGGCTGGTCGTGCCGACACTCCGGGCGTCGCAATCATCCAAACGTTTCAACCGCAACATTTCGCAATTCGCTCGGCAGCCGATCAAGACTTCCGCGCGTTCTATGAGCATGAGATTAAGTCTCGGAGCGACTACAATCTGCCTCCGTTCGCGAACTACATCCGAATCGAAACCGGAGCGTTCCAAAGGGAAGAAGCAGAGTCGGAAGCTCGTAGCGTACGGACCCGGATTGACGACTTCCTTGACGGACACGCAGGATCTGATTTCGAGGTTGCTGGCCCTTCTCCTTCGTATCCCGCCCGACGCGCGGGCCGTTACCGATGGCAGCTCTTGATCAAGGGAGAGAAACCGTCGGAGTTGCTTGACGCGGTGCCGTTGGCAGCAGGATGGACGGTTGACGTCGATCCGCTTGAGATGTCGTAAGAAAACGAGTCTTAGAATGCAAGCTGGTGCCCCATGACAATTCGCGAGATCAGATTGTTCCCAGACCCAATTCTTCGGCGCAAGTGCAGGACCGTCCGACGGATCGATGTCGGCGTCCGTACATTGGCGCGCGACATGGTTGAGACCCTGGCGGATGCAGAAGGTGTCGGATTGGCCGCGAATCAAGTCGGCGATCTGAGACGCGTGATTGCAATACACCTCCCGGAGGAGGAGCCATTTTGGCTGGTCAATCCGGAGATAATCAAGCGCGATGGCGAACGGGGAGTCGACGAAGGATGTCTGTCGGTGCCCGGCTACGTAGGACTCGTACGACGATCAGTGAGCATCACTGCCAGGGCACTCGACGCGCAGGGATCAAAGTGGCGAGTGTCGGCCGAGGAGCTACTCGCCCAAGCGTTGGAACACGAGATTGATCACCTCAACGGGATCATGTTCATGGATCACCTACTTGAGCACGAAAAGCTACGAGAGATTGGTGCTGAACCGGAAGAAGGTGAAACACATCTCCACGACGTCGCCTACGACATTGAGGTGCACGATCACGATAGCCATCACGGTCATCGACACAACGGTGGCGATGGGGACGGTTCAGAGCTTGTGCAGGCGCGCGTGAGGTTAAGCGATGTGACACCGCGACATCGAATGTCAGATTTGGCGTATGACATCGAGGCAGGAACCAAAGGGCTCGAATCCGGTTCGGAGAGCGATGATTAGCGACACGCAACGGCAGAGGCAAGTTGGCAAAGTCGCGGTGGTATACTAATCTGATTAAGGCTTCGATCCAAGTGGATGTATCGAAGTCGTTTTTTGTGATTGGCTATCTGCCTTGGTGGCGACGACCGCGCTCCCACGGCCCCGTTGATGATGGACATTGAACCGCAAACATGGCGCATAGCGTCGGCGTTGTCGCGTACCCGTCGACATCAATGTATCTTCGGTTAATCTTGCAGTGGTTCGCGATCTAAGAGGGCTGGTTTTCGTCGCGGTGCTGGTAGTCGTTGCGGCGATTGTGATTGTAACGCCGCGGATCAACTTCAACGTCTTCAACTTCGAATTCGATCGCGGAAACGACGACGCGTTTTTGGGGCTCAGTTTGGGCCTCGACCTGCAAGGCGGCACCCACCTGGTTTACGACATCGTCGATCCGGAGGGAGGCACGCCTTCCGCCGAGGATGTTGAGACGATCCGCACGATCATCGAGAGTCGTGTCAATGCGTTCGGCGTTAGCGAACCCACGGTGCAGGTTCTCGGCAACCCAGCCGACCGCATCCTGATCCAACTGCCAGGGCAAGCAGAATCGTCGCTCAATGTCTACATCAATGAAGGTGAGATTACACCTGAACAGATCGAAGAGTTTTTCACCTCCGATCTCGGCAAGACGGGCGTTGAAGTAGTCGTCAATGAAGACGCGTCAATGATTGTGGCGTTCGATGATTTCGACTCCGAGAATGCCGAAGCGTGGAGAGACCGGCTTCAGGAGAAACATCCGGCGACTATCCGCGCCACATTCGAGTACGAGCTGATCGTCCCGGAGGAGTCAGCCGAACCTGCTCCGACAGAAGACGAGACGACGGGTTCCGAGTCTGAAGATGAGACTTCAACGGCTGACAACGCGGGTAGCGACGAAGCTGCAGACGATCAATCGAATGATGATGAAGCGTCTGACGATGCGGACACCGAAGAAGCTGCTCAACCGGAGAGAGTTGCGCCGACGACGGAACAGGTTCAAGCAGCATTCGATGCAGCAGGATTCGACGACCTGGTGGTTAGCGATGGCACGGATACTCTGTTGTTTCTGACTGATGAATCGGGCGGTTTCCGGCAAGTGGATGCAATCTACTTTGAAGCAGAATTGACCGGTCGTTTGAATCCCCGAAGCACGGACGACGAAGGCAATATCGTGGCCTCCGACATCGAAAATCTAACCACAGAGCTTGTCGGCATCGGGGACTTGGCGTCAGTTCGCAGTTTGGGTGACATCGCTCAATGGACTGTCGCCGGCGGAGTGCAGGAAGCGAAAGCTCTGATCGGCTCGACGGCTCAGTTGGAGTTTCGGGAGCGCAAGTGTGGGCCGTTGGTGCCACCGGCCGACTACGAAGAAGAAGTGTGGCCGCCTGACGGCCTGTCGGAGACCGAATGGTTGCTGCTGCGTTGCTCCTCTCCGAACTACTTCGTTGAGCAGGCTACCGGCATATCAGCAGAAGACCTCGACGATGCATTCCCGTCTATCGAAGGCACGCCGCCCGCACCGGTTGTGACGATAGTCTTCAATGAGTCGGGTGCCGATGCCTTCTTCGAGGTAACCGGGCGCGTTGCTCGTAATCGGGACGTGTTGGCGATTTACCTTGACAACGTGGAGTTGGTTGCCCCAACCGTCAATACGGGTGGCCAAGGCATTGCGGATGGTCGGGCGATCATATCGGGTGGGGATTTCACCACCGAACGAGTACGTACTTTGGCAATCCAGCTAAGATCTGGTGCATTGCCGGCCGAGTTGTCGCTCTCAGAGGAGCGGAGCGTAGATGCCATATTGGGTGCCGACTCATTACGGCGAAGTCTCGTCGCAGGCGGAATCGGTTTGGTTCTGCTCGTAATCTTTATGATCTCCTACTACAAAGTTCCCGGTGTCGTTGCCAGTATCTCGCTGCTTGCGTACACGATGATGTTGCTGGCAATATTCAAGGTGATACCGGTAACGCTGACACTCTCAGGTGCCGCAGCGATCATTCTGTCCCTCGGCTTTGCCGTCGATGCTAACGTCCTGATTGCTGAGCGCACCAAAGAAGAGTTGCGCGCCGGACGTGATTTGCTTGCGGCGTTGAACGCCGGATTCGAACGGGCATGGCCGTCCATACGCGACGGTAACTTCTCGACCATCATCACTGCCGTCGTGCTGTTCTGGTTCGGAGATCGTTTTAGCACGAGCATCATGCAAGGATTTGCGTTGACGTTGGGCATTGGTGTACTGCTGAGCATGTTTACGGCGTTTTTCGCTAGCCGATTGATGTTGCGTTTGGTCGCCCGCACGGGTATTGGTCGTTCTTCAAGCGGATTATTCGTGCCGGTAAGCGATCAACAAGGGACGGCGTCCTAGACGGGTGGGCATTGAACGATGGATTTTGTAGCAGCACGCAGGATATTCATACCGATCTCGCTCGTCCTCGTGGTCGCGTCCGTGGTGTTACTAGTGGCACCCGGTTTGAACCTCGGCATCGATTTCGTGTCCGGGACGAGTACCACGTATGACTTCGGGTCCAACGATCCGGGAAGCGATTCGGTCAAGGCGGCATTGATAGATGCCGGGCATCCAGAAGCGATCGTCCAGAATCTCGGCGACGGTCAATACTTCGTCCGCACCAATGATCTCGGCAACGAGGGCAAGAACGTGGTCGACGCCGAACTCACCGCGTTGACTGGCGATGAACCGGTAACCCTCGAAACGGTCACGGTCGGATCATCGGTGGCCCAAGGCACCGTGCGAAACGCCATCATCGCGGTGTCGGTCGCCGCGTTGTTCGTGATGCTTTACATCATGTATGCGTTTCGGACGGTCCCTGGTTCGTATCGCTACGCCATCGCGGCGGTCGTGGCGTTGATTCACGATGTCCTGATCGTGTTAGGACTGTTCTCACTTCTCGGCGTCTTGTTGAACGCGAGTGTGAACGCGATATTCATCGTTGGCATCCTGACCGTCATCGGTTACTCCGTTAACGACACGATCGTGATCTTCGATCGGGTCCGAGAGAATGTACTGTTGGTTCCTTCGCGTTCATTCCGGATCACGGTCAATGCATCGATTCGCGAGTCGATTATCCGTTCATTGGGTACGAGCTTCACTACAGCCACGGTGATTCTTGCCATGCTTCTGTTTGGTGGTCAGAGTCTCCGAGACTTCCTGATCGTCTTGCTGCTTGGCGTCATCGTTGGGACATACTCCTCCGTGTTTGTCGCTGCCCAAGTACTAGTTTCGTGGGAAGAACGCGACCCTAGTGGTTTCCTGCGCATGCCTCGACTGATCCGTCGCCGCGCGGTTGGCTAACCCCCAAGGGATTCCCGCGACCAGTCGGAGGGGTACACTTGCAATGTCGGAGTCTGGCACTCCGGCATCGCCTAGCGACGTTTCACGGGAGGAGTATCGATGTACATTGGCGCACACGTGTCGACCTCAGGCGGTGTCGACAAGGCTATCGACCGTGCTCTCGACATCGGTGCGGAATGCGTTCAGGTGTTCGCGGCTTCCCCCCGCATGTGGCGGGTTCCGGCAATCAAGGAGAAGCCACTCGCGCAGTACCACGAAAAGATGGCAGATGCTGGTTTGGGACCGACCATAGTCCATGCCAAGTACCTGACGGCTCTCGGATCACCGGACCCTGCGTTGGTCGAAAAGAGTCGGACTTCCCTCGCTGCCGAGTTGGTTGAAACGGTGCGATTGGGCGCGTTGGGCTTGGTGTTCCATCCTGCAAGCCACAGGGGTGCTGGCCTCGACTCGGTGTTCGACAGTTTCGTTGAGGGGGTCCACGAAGTTCTGGGCGCAGCACCAGGCGATTCGTTGTTGATGCTTGAGACTTCGGCAGGATCTGGGGATCACATCGGATCGAAGTTTGCCGAACTCGGTCGCATCATCAACGCGATCGACCATCCGCGGGTTGCAGTATGCCTCGACACGCAGCACGTATGGGCCGCCGGTTATGACGTATCCAGCAAAGACGGTGTCGAGGCGATGATGGAAGAATTCGATCGCGAGATTGGTCTCGATTTGTTGCGCTCGGTCCACGCCAACGACTCGAAACGCGAGCGCGGCTCATCTGTCGACCGACACGACAACATAGGTGAGGGACTAATCGGGAACGATGGATTCTTGAGTGTGATGTCTCACCCCGCCTTTGCCGACGTGCCGTTCTATCTTGAGGTACCCGGGTATGAGAAGGATGGTCCAGACAAACCCAATGTCGACGCTCTTAAAGCCATTCGCGAAGAGGCGTTGAACTAGGGCACTCCTGACCGCACCAATGCCGTGCCGTGTCTCGCAGGACGAGTTCGACAGATTAGTCGTTGATGGCCTGCACGAACTGCCAAGCGAGTTGTTCGATCGACTTCAGGTTGAGAATGTCGACGTCGTAGTCGAGAATCGACCGACGCCCGAAAAGTTGCACGATCTCGGACTGGAACCTTGGGATACAGTCTTCGGATTGACCGAAGGAGTGCCACTGTCTGAGGGTGGTCACCATCGCGCAGGTTTGCCGACGAAGATCACCATCTACCAAAGTCCGTTGGAGGAGATGGTTTCGACGCGTGAGAAGTTAGCTATCGAAGTTCGCAAGACAGTGCGTCATGAGGTCGCGCACTTCTTGGGATTCGATGAGGACGAAGTCCACGACATGGGTCTCGGTTGATTCGCGCACTCAAATGCGTTCGACAGCAAAGGTGCCGTGGCGTAACTCCACGCTCCTTCGCCGGTATGTAACGGTAGCGAAACGGAACGTACGGAGGACCGTGATGAACCGCAACATCCGGTTGTCTGAAGCGTGTGGTCCAGAGCGGTATGCGGGAGCACCCCAGAAGGTGTGTTGCGAGACGTTGACGAGCTCGCGTTCCAACTCCGAGAGGGCGCGATCGAACGCTTCTGCGGTTCGCTCTCGCAACGGCAAGTTGTCACGATCCACGAACCACATCTCAAACGTTAAACTGCCGTCGTCTGAGGCATCAACTTCGGTCACCAGGAAGGGACCTTCGGCGGCGGAAAAGAGATTCTCCGTCGGTTCACCGGCCGCCGCGATTTCCCGGACTGCCGCTTGTAGTGAACGGAAGAGCGCGGACAGGGCGGACACTTTGAAGGGCGGACGATGCAATACCAACGTCAACTTGTCGATCTCGTCCGTCATCTGAGTCTGCGCATGTCCCCGATTCGCATCGTAATATTGTCGCGATCCAGTTGTTCGAGTAGTGCCAACGAGTATTTCCTGCTCGTACCCAGCATCTCTCTGACATCGTTGATTGCGATCTCTTGGTTTTGCTCGCAAAATGCGATGATCTGGTCGCGCATCTCATCAAAGACCTCAGATGCGAATGCGACCTCCGCTCCCGCGGTTACTATGTCGCGGCGATCAACGAGGAAGCCGAGAAGCTCCGGATCAATTTTGTTCCAAGCCGGCGGCGAATAGCGATGTTCGCGCAACACGGATAGAAATCGATCGATATCTGCTTTCTGATCGTCCGTCAACGCGACGGAGTGTCCGGGTGCCCGAACTGTCGTCGCGTCTCCTTCGATCCCGCCTAACGGTGCTGATTGGCTCATGAGAGCGTCGAACTCTGGTGCTCCTAGGTTGAGTCGGTTTCGGAACTCCTCGCGAGGCATGCCGCGTCGCAATGGGAAGCGACGATGGAAATCGGTGAGAGCTGCGTTCGCATCGTCGGCAATCGAATCCATTGCTGTGCGACTCGAAAAGAAAGACGGGGATCCAGCACGCAAGATCACGACCTCGCCTTCATCGTGAAGATCGGCGATTTCGGTTTCGACTTGTCCGATTGATAGATGAGTGGAGGTTGCGAGCCGTTGGCAGTCGGCGACTCGCAGCCTCGAGAGGGTATTCAGAACAATGTCGCGCGGGCGACCCTCGGCCAGCAACCGTAATTGTTCAAGCACGCCCGCGTCACGTCGGCGTCGGCGCGGGGCATCTACGATGAGGGCGACGCCTCCGCCGAGAGTGTCGTTGCTGTCGCGGATCACATAGTGATCGCCAGGGACGATTGGACGGCGGTTTGCGATCTTGATTTGAGCCCATCCATGCTCTGCGCCGTTCAGTTGGTTCCGATCAAGCAGTCGTACGGTGGCAGGTTCCTCCCACGCACCACCGTATACGGTTACTTGGTGGTTGTGTTTTAACGGTCGTGCGGCATCGACAATCGAACGAATTGAGGCGTCGAAGACGTTAGTGGTTGCGAACTGGTTTCGCTTGACCAACGCATCGCCGCGCTCGATATCGCGGTGGGACACGCCGCTCAAACTCACGGCGACGCGAGTGCCGGGAACAGCGACCTCAATCTCGGACCTACGGCTCTGCAGACCACGGACGCGTGCATGGGTCCTAGAGGGTAGTATCTCGACGTTGTCTCCGACGTTGAGTGCGCCTCCGTCGAGAGTCCCGGTGACTACGGCACCGAATCCTGCGACGCTGAAAGCGCGGTCGACGAAGAGGCGAGGACGCCCGTTGTCGGCTCTTGGCGCATAACGCGCGGCGAATTCCGTGATCATGCGTCGCAGTTTAACCAGTCCTATTCCGTCCTGGGCTGCGACGGCGACGGAGGGAGATCCACTGAGGGAAGTGCCTTCGAGCAACTCAGCGACTTCCATCTCCACGAGTTCTATCAGCTCGGGATCGGCGAGGTCTGATTTGGTGATAACGACGATGCCTTCTTGTACGTCGAGAATGTCGAGAATTGCGAGATGCTCGAGTGTCTGTGGCATCGGTCCTTCGTCGGCCGCGACTACTAGCAGAGCTAAGTCGAAACCGCCGGCCCCCATGAGCATCGTCCTGACGAAGCGTTCGTGCCCGGGAACGTCGACAATGCTTACTTCACCACCGTCTTCCAACTCCAACCAAGCGAAACCCAACTCTATGGTCATTCCGCGCGTCTTTTCTTCGCGCAGTCGGTCCGGGTCGATGCCCGTCAGACATTCGATTAGCGTTGATTTGCCGTGATCAACATGCCCGGCGGTTCCAATTACGAACATTTGCTCACTGCACAGGCGTCAACAGTTGACATGTATGCATTATCGAACGATTCCCCGAATCGTTCACTCCGCCACTCGCCAAACTCGATGTCGGCTAATCTCCGGTCAGCGAGCCACTTCCAACCTTACACCCATGATGAGAGGGAACTCGGACCAGAGAGGAGCTAGTGCAGAACTTCCAGAGATTACTTCGGGTGGGAAGCCGGGTTCCTCGAATGCAGTCAAGTGCATGCCGGCGTCTAAGAACACCTTCAAAACGTCGCTGATCGGACGGTGGAAGTATCGGTGAGGTCGCGGCTGCGTCTTGATGCCGATTCCGAGCCAGGCGTGGATTCGCAGATACTCGGGTACAGATATCGCATAGCGTTCGTTGACGCCAGCAGCCTTGAACTCGCGTTCGAAAGACATCCTCGTGCCGTCTGAATTGAAGGCCGGGTGCAAGACTGTGAACACGAAACGCCCACCAGGCTTCAACACGTTCGGCAGCGTTTGGGCGAGTGGCGTAATCATCGCCATGTCCATGATCGCCATGGTGCAAACCGCGGCATCGAATGGTTCGTCGGCGAGTTCCACTATGGCTGGGGGATCAGCCGCGTTGGCGACGCGGAAGTCGATGCGATCTGCATAGGCACGCGACTTGGATTTTGCGATATCGATGAAGGATCTGGAGTGGTCGAACGCAACCACCTGTGCTCCGGCCTCGGCCATGCGGCGGGTGAAGCGACCGGCACCGCAGGCGATGTCCAAAATGCGTTGGCCGGGTTTGATGTCGAGTAACTTCAGTTGGGTCGGCTCGATGAGATGATCTTGCGCGGGATTGCCGTCACCAATCTGTTCATCCCACCATGGTGAGATTTCATCCCATATTTCGGTCGCTTCTTGCAAAAGATCGGGGAAATCGACTCGTCGCTTGATATTTTTCATGTCAGGCTCGTTCGCCATAATTATTCGCTCAAGATGAAGCGTTCGAAAACTAGGTTGCCCAAAAGCTTGCCACGCCGCGTTAGGCGAATGCGATCGCCGTCGTCGTCAATTAGCCTTGCTTGGGTCAACTCGCCAATCTCATCCGAATACACGTCGTCAAGAGTTCGCCCGAATCGTGTTTCGAACTCTAAGCGAGATACGCCGTCCAACAACCTGATGCCCAACATCATCGTCTCCGACATCGCCATCTGCGGAGTGGTTAGCTCAATGAAATCAACAGCAAACATACCTTCGTGAATGGTGCCTTCGGCATGCGGTACATCGCCGTTGAACGTTGAAACGTACTTCTTCGGCGATCTCAAGTTTGCAAAACGACAACCTTGCAACGATGAATGGGCACCGGGGCCGACGCCGAGATATGGGCGGTTGCGCCAGTAGGCGAGATTGTGCTGGGAATGGTAACCGGTTTTGCTCCAGTTGGAGATTTCATAGTGCTCATATCCAGCGGACTCGAGCCTGTCCATCGCCATCTCGTACATCGTGGCCGCCAAATCGTCATCAGGCCTCGGCGTGGCACCCGTGCGGACGTTTCGGTGAAGCGGCGTGCCTTCCTCAATCTGCAACCCGTAGAGCGAGAGGTGTTCGGTCTCGAGCGCAATCGCCCTATTGAGTGTCAGTTCCCAATCGGAAGTGGTCTGGTTCGGCAATCCGAACATGAGGTCGATGCTGATGTTGTCGAAACCTGCCGATCGCGCGGCTTCTACTGCATTCGCGGCCGCGTGACCGTCGTGACGACGCGAGAGCGATCCCAACAATCGATCATTGAAGGTTTGGACGCCGATGCTGACGCGGTTAAATCCGGCCTGCAACCACGCATCGAGTTTGCTTGCCGACACGTCGTCGGGATTGGCCTCCAACGATATCTCGGCATCGGTTCGTACAAGCGTGTTAGTGAAGATTGTCTCGGTAATTCGCGATATCGCATCGGTCGGCAGATACGACGGCGTGCCACCACCGAAGAAGATGCTGGTGACCTCAGGATGTTCTATTCTCTCTGACCAGAGTTCGATTTCGCGGTTCAACGCATCTACAAACGTTGGCATCAACTCTTCAATGCCGGAGTAGGTATTGAAGTCGCAGTAGTTGCACTTGGTGAGGCAGAACGGTATGTGGACGTAGAGCGCAATCGAAGGTTTTTCGGAATTCTCGAAGATCGGCCGAACCACCGGCGACTGTGCGGTTGATGCATTGACAACCATGGTGTCCAGTTTCCTCTGGATTTAGGTGTTGGTTATGGTGGCGTCCACAACCCACCAGCGGGTGACTGTTCTTGACCGGTGTTTGTGCCCGATTGCTGGCCCGTTTGGGCTTGAGCGCGCTCCATCATCTCGCGTTGGACTTCTTCCATCTTTGCGCGCAACCAGCGTTCGAGTTGATCCAATTCAGGCGGAGATACGATGAAACGCTCGATGCTGTCAGGTATGGGGAGCTGACTCGAAACCGCCAAGACCAACGCGGTATCACCGTCTTTAATCGTGTCATTCAATCGCTTGGCTAGATGGTCGTTGCGCAATCCAACACTCTCGGCGTGTCCGGTAGCGACAGCCTGTCGAACCTTGTTTGACGTCAACTGTTGCGATGCGCAGATCCCCCAATCGATCAGTTCCGCCAGGAGATCTTTGTCCTCAAACTCCTGAATCTCGGCACCGTTGGCAGTCAGGTGTTGGACCAACGAAAGGGCGGCAGGGTTCATGCCTTGCAGATCCACCCGCGCATCTTCGCCGCGACCCGGTACGGTTTCGATGAAGATATGCCTGATGGCACCGGTTCCGATCTGCTGTCGTTCGAGCTGGTTTCTTACGGCATCCCAGTAGCTGTTCAACACTTGGTCGAACCCTTCAAGTTCGGGAATTGCTTGGACGAGTCGAACGATGAAAATGTTGCGTGCCATGGTTGGATTTGGTGTTGAGTTACTGAGGCTAAACGGAGAATAGGAAGTTGACGATGTCTCCGTCGTTGAAGACGTAGTTGCGACCTTCTTGCCGCAAGACTCCCTGTTTACGGGCTTCTACCATGCTACCGCAGCGTGCGAAGTCCTCGAAAGCGACGACCTCGGCGCGGATGAATCCTCGCTCCATGTCGCTGTGCACGATGCCTGCGGCTTCCGGTGCGGTTGCGCCGAGCGGGAAATGCCATGCGCGTACTTCACGCTCCGACGCGGTGTAATAGGTGTTGGTGGCGAGGCATGATAGACATGCGTCCATCAGGACAAGTGTGCTGTCTTCTGCGATCGCCAGGTCGGAGCGCAACTCGGATGCTTCGGCCTCATCCAACGTTCGCAACTCTTCCTCTACGGATCCGCAAATGGGGACAATTTGCAGCGCGTCGTCAATGACGCCCGCGGGCAATGCGTCGATGGCGGCAGAGCGAAACTCCTGGGCATCCGCGCCAATCATGTCCTCACCGATGTTGACAGCGACCACAAGTGGCAAGGCACTCAACATGAAAGTCCCTGACAGAGCACGGTTTTCTGCATCTGTCTTTTGCGACGTCTGCAGGCGTTGGCCTTGTTCCAGTTTCGATTGGATGGACTTCAGGGCTTCGATGTTGGCAACGGCTTGAACTCGCTCGGCCGATTTCATCGCTTTGATGCCGTCGTCAATCCTCTCAATTCGTCGGTCGATTAGAGCGATGTCGGCGAAGAGAATCTCGAAGGTCAGCTTCTCAAGATCACGTATCCAATCGACCGATCCGTCTGGATGGGGGACTGCAGGGTCCTCGAATGCACGAACTACTACTAGCAGAGCCTTGGATTTTTGGAGAGAGTTGACGGTTTCACGAGCCATCACTGCGCCGGTGGCGTAGTCGGTGGGCATGTCCCAAAAAGTCATTTCTGCCTGGACTTTGCGGCGGGGATTGAAGGCATGGCAAATCCGGTCGAGGCGTAGATCTGGTTTTTCGCCGACGCCGATGTTGACCGATTTGGTTGCGCCGTAAATCCCCTTGTCGACAGTGCCGCGAGTTAAGGCGTTGAAGATGGTGGTTTTCCCAGACGCGGCGAGTCCGATGATGGCGGTTGGCATGGAAAGATAAGGTGGAGAAAGGAGGCCTGAAGTTGCTCAATTCGATTATAGAAATTGGGATTTCGATTAATCTGGAGGCGAGATGATTCGGCTGCTCCACGGCGACGACGAATTCGGGGTCTCCAGCTCTTTAACGGCACACATTGAGGCGATCGGCCCACCGGACGTTCGAGTACCCAACACCGTGGTTTTCGAGGCTCCGGGCGTAGATCTGTACGAAGTTCTCGGCGCGGCGAAAGTCGCACCATTCCTTGCCGATAGGCGTGCCGTGGTGGTCAAAGGGATGTTGAAGCCGTTAGAGACGCGCGGCGCGAATGTCCGTAAAGAGTGGCAATCGTTCGGCGAGCGCATCGCCGCCGAATCGATGCAGATTACAAACGACCTGATTTTCGTCGAGTACGGCAAACTGCGGATGGCCAATCAGGCGTTGAAGACACTGGCATCGGTTGCCGAGGTCGAAGTGCATGATCCGCCGGATCGGCGTGATCGCATCAGTTGGTTACGACAGCGAAGTCAACAACATGGCGTTGAGTTTTCGTCCGATGCGCTAACGCGTTTGAGCGAGATTGGCGGCGACGACACTCGACGTTTGGACGGCGAGATTCGGAAACTGTCACTTTTCGTTGACGAGCGAGTGGTGTCGCGCTCCGACGTTGATTTGATGGTTACTGACGCCAGTGAAGCACGGATTTTCGGCGTGTTGGATGCCGCCATCGACGGGCAGACTAGCCAGGCACTGGACGGAATGCAGAAGCTCATCGCGAACGGCGAATCGATTGAAGGCATCTTTGCGCTCATGGCGCGCCAGTTGAGGCTCTTGATTGTCGCCGCATACCTATTGGATCGGAGGACACCGCAAAGCGAGATTGCGCGACGTTTGAACATCAACCAAGGGTGGTTGATCGACAAGACGTGTCGGCAAGCACGACGGGTAGGCGAGCAGAGACTGAAGGCGATGCATCGACATTTGTTGACGGTGGACGTGGCGATCAAGACCGGTGAGATGGAGCGTCGTTTGGCGGTCGAGATGTTGTTGTCAGGGTGGTAGTCCGTTTACGCTGAAACTCAAGCGACATGACGTGCGTATCATCATTGCGGATATGAACATCAACTGGTCCGGCAAGAATAACCTCGTTCTGACATCAGTTGTCGGTTCGGTGCTGTTGGCCTCGTTGACGCTCGCTTGCCAAGGTGAACGCGAACCAGTGCGGACGTCCGAGCCGATTGAGCCGACTCCGTTGCCGACGCTCGCACCGTTCCCTACGTCCACCCCGATGCCAAGCGCGACCCCGGCGTCCACGCCGACAGCTGTCCCCACCGCGACGCCGACTCCAGCTAGACGGGAGACGGTGACGATGTACTCCTCGGCGCATCGCACACTTGACCGCGCCGAGTACAAAGACGCGGAGCGGCGTTTCAAGACCATCGTTGAGATCGAACCTGAGTTTGCCCGAGCGTGGGCGGCACATGGTCAGGCCTTGTACTTGCAGGCGGAGTTCGACGAGGCGATCAACAGCTACGATCGCGCGGTTTCGCTTCGCCCTAACGTTGGCATGATTTACGGTCAACGAGCGATGGTTAGAGTTGCCACCGGGGACTACAACGGCGCGAAACGCGACGCTTTGCGCGCATTGGAGCTCGATGATGAGGTGGTCAACGCGCATCTCGTGTTGGCGCGC